>NZ_PDUW01000009.1 GCF_003545815.1 Pusillimonas caeni | reverse complement strand
CGAACAGGACCGTGAAACGCCTTTGCGCCGATGATAGTTGGCATTCGCCTGTGAAAGTAGGTCATCGTCAGGCTCTTACTCCGCAAAGCCCCTGCATCCCATCGATGCAGGGGCTTTGTCCTTTGTGGGCGCGTGGCGCATGTTGCATTACCGCCTACGGCCCGCCCAAGCGCCCGAGCTGCCGTCCCGCCTCCAGCGCCTCAGGCTGCCTTGGCCTGCCTGTCCTGCCACAGCTGCACGATCTCTCCGCTTGGCGCCGCCTGACCATAGTAGGTCTTGATGTTGAACACCGCCGCCTCGTGCTCTGCCGGGGTCGGGGTGCCGGAGCAGTCCGACGCCAATACGATGTAGTAGCCCTTTTCGTAGCCATGGCGCGCGGTCGATTCGACGCAGACATTTGTCGTAAAGCCCGTCATCAGCAGCGTCTTGATGCCGTGGGCTTGCAGAAGGCGCTCCAGATCGGTGCCCTGGAACGCATCGTACTGCCACTTCGTCACCACCGGCTCAGACTCCAGCGGCGGAATCATGCCTTCGTACCACTCGATGCCCTTGCCGCCCTCGGGTATCAGCCAGATGTCGTCGCCGGCGCCCCATAGCGACTTCTGATTGTTGTGCATGCGTTTGTCGGAGAAAATTTCGCGCACCCATACGACGAAGACACCCGCTTCCCGGCAGGCCTTGATGAATTCGTTCAGGCGTGGCACAGCCTCGCGGATCTCTTTCATGTCGAAGCCGAAGCGCTGCGCCATGGCGCCTTTTTCGGAACAAAAGTCGTGCTGGGCGTCGATGATGATCAGCGCAGAGTGCCCTGGGTCGGCGATTTCCTTCAGGGTACTGAATATTTGTGTATTGCGCATTTCTGCTCCTTGAAAAAGCGTGCCGCACCGGGAATGGCGAGGCGCGCTGTCCGCTCGAGCGGATGATTTACCTTAGAGTTTTCGTCTCGGACTTGTGTATTGGGGATTACGAGGGGGTTGCGGCATTGCGCCGGCGACGTGCAAAAACCCGCGCTGCGGTGGTACGATTTTGCTTCTGGAATGCGTTCTGCCCCGTCGTGTTCCAGTGCCACGGACACAAAACTACTTAGGGAAAAGTATGGAGACGCAATCCTTGCACCGAGGCCGCCTGGTGGACCACATCCAACTGGTCGTTCGCAGCCTGCCGGCCAGTAAAAGGTTCTACACCGCCGTGCTCGACGTGTTGGGCGTTCCTATCGGAGGGGAGAGCGAGGGCTTTTTCTGGGCCGACGAACTGGTGATCAGTTCGGTGGACAGCGAAGCGGCTGCCGGCAAGCTCACCGGCCGCCATCACCTGGCTTTTCAGGCGCGGGACAAGGCCATGGTCGAAGCATTCTACAAGGTTGCGCTCGAAAATGGCGGCAGCGACAATGGCCCGCCGGGGTACCGGCCTTACCATCCCGACTATTATGGCGCCTTCGTGCTGGACCCCGACGGCAACAATATCGAGGCGGTTTTCCATGGCCCGGCGCAACGCAGCGCGCCATCGGTCGAGATCGTTTTCTGACGGTCACCGCATGCGGCGCTATCTGAAGCGCCTCTAGAGCGCCCGCATGTCGGGCGTTCTGTTTACTCAGTATTTTCCCTAGATCGACACAATGCGCCGGGAGACTTGCGCAGGAGGCACGATCGAAACCTCGTTTTGCCCTGCCCGGTGTCTATTGACATTGCTAAAGAACTATAATTAGAATCGTTCCAAAGATGGGATGTTAGTAAATTAGATTGCCTTATCGGTGGCAAAGCGGTTTCTAGCAACTACAGAATCCGGCATGCTGTGCCGCCACAAGAGGCGCCGGCCGTTGCGCTGCAACCGCCTTGGATCGGAGGAGTAGCGATGTCCCGTAAAGCCCGGCTCAGACGCCTGGTTCCTCTCGAAGAAGCGGTCGCAGATCTGCCCGCTCGCACACTGTTTCATGCGGGGCCTCCCTATGACGGCGCGCCGCCCGGCGCGGTCGTCAATGCGGCCGCGCAGGCCGCTGTGTTGGAAGGGTGGGCGCCTGACCTGGAAAGTGCTCGCGCTCTGATAGGGGCGAGCATCGGCCTGCGTCCCGCACAAGATTACGGCCTGGTCGTTCCCCTTGCTCAAGTAGCGTCGCCTTCTACGTGGTGCGTGGAGGTCGGCGATGCAGATCATTGCGCCTATTCGCTCGTCAGCGAGGGAGGCCCGCCCGCCTTGCGTTTCGGGTCTTCGGATCCTGCTTGCAGGCAAAGGGCGCGGGACTGGTGCGCGAAGCTGGCCGAGCATGCCAATCCTTTGCTCGAGCGAGTCGCAATTTACCCGGAAGCGTTGATGCGACAGGCTCACGCATCGGGCGATGACGGGCATGCCCAGGTGCAAGCGGGAACCCGCTTGATCGTCGATGCCTTGCACGATTTGCCCGCCACGCTCAAGGAAGAGATTCTTGCCAATCCCGGCTTTGCGCTGACCGTGTGGATGGCGTTTTGCAGCTGGAAGCTGCGCAGCAGCGACAGTGCCATCACAGCGATCGGTGGAAACGGCCTGGCCTTCGGAATCAAGCTCAACGGTGATGACGCCTGGAATACCGTTTCCGCTCCGCCTCCCAGCGGCCCGTACTTCAAGCCCGAACTTGCCCCCGAGTCGCTCGGCGCCATCGGCGACAGCGCCGTCGTGGACGCCTGCGGCTTCGGCGGCCAGGCGCTGGTCCATGCCCCCGCGCTGCTCGAGGAGTGGCGGGATTATCTTCCGGCCGACGCCACGTCCCGGCCGCAGCGCATTCTGGACGAGAGCACAGGCTGTATTGATCCGGCGCGCATAAAGGCCACAGGCCTGGCGCCGATCATCAACCTGGCCATCCTGCATCGCGATGGAGCCGACACACCGATAGGCCGGGGGCATTATTGTCCCCCGGTCGGTCTTTTTGACAATGAGGGGTAGAAGACATGCAGTTGTCGAACAAGGTTGCCGTAGTCACCGGCGGAGCGATGGGCATCGGATATGCCATCTGCGAACATCTTGCCGAGGAAGGGGCCCGAATCGTGGTCGCGGACCGCGCCAATGCGGGGCAGGCGGCGGAAAAGCTCAAGTCGCGCGGCTTTGACGCCATTGGCGTCGACGCCGATGTCTCCAGCGAAAGCGATACCGAGAACGTAGCGGCCGCGGCGCTCGACGCTTACGGCGCGTTGGACGTGCTGGTCAACAACGCGGCCATATTTTCGACCATCCAGCAGAAGCCCTTCGAGCAGCTCAGCGTGCAGGACTGGCGCTCCATACTCGATGTCAATGTCATCGGCCAGTTCCTATGCTGTCGTGCCGTTCTGCCCGCTTTCAGGAAACAGGGCGGCGGACGCATCATCAACATTTCGTCGGGCGTCGCTTTCAAAGGCAACCCCAATATGCTGCACTACGTGGCCACCAAAGGCGCCGTCGTATCCATGACGCGCGCCATGGCCACCGAGCTGGGCGAGGACAATGTGCTGATCAACAGCGTGGCGCCCGGCTTTACGCTTAGCGAAGGGGTGCTCAAGAACCCCGAACTGGCAGAACGATCTTCCCAGTTTTCCATCAAGGGCCGCGCCCTGAGGCGCGACATGCTGCCGAACGATGTCGTGGGCGCTGTAGCGTTCTTCGCCGGTCCGGGCTCCGCGTTCATCACGGGACAGACACTGGTCGTCGACGGCGGAGCCTACTTTCACTAAAGCCCTTTCCGTTCGCGGCAGTCGCGGGCGGACCGGACTCTTGTACAAGCGCAAAGGAATAGACCATGGAATTTGTCAAGAACACTTGGTATCCGGTGGTGTGGTCGGACCAGGTCGATCGAACACTCACCCGCCACGTTATCGCCAACGAGCCTGTCGTGGTGTTCCGGCGCAAGGACGGCACGGTCGCCGCCTTGCACGATGCGTGTCCGCATAGGCTGGCGCCGCTTTCGCTGGGGACGCTGATCGACGACACCATCGAGTGCGGCTACCACGGCATGACATTCGACTGTTCGGGCCGTTGCGTCCGCATTCCAGGGCAGGAGACCATTCCCAAGAAGGCGGTGGTGCGCTCTTATCCCATCGAGGAAAGATACGGTCTGGTCTGGATATGGCTCGGCGATCCGGCGCTGGCCGATCCTGAAAAAATGTTCAATCTGCCCCAGTACGGTCAAGAAGGATGGCGCGCGGTGCAAGGCGGCGTCCTGCGTATCGAGTGCAACTATCTGAGCCTGGTCGAAAACCTGCTCGACCCCGCCCACGTCACCTTCGTGCATAAGTCGACGCTGGGTACGCCGGCGGGCGCCACCATTCCGGTTCATAACGATTTCGAGGACAACGCCATTTCGGTATGGCGCTGGATACCCGATGCGGCGCCCATTCCGCTGTTCGAGAAGTTTGCCAAGATGACCGGAAAAGTCGATCGCTGGCATTACTACAACTACACGACTCCTTGCTTCTTCGACATCGACATGGGCACTTGTGCGGCGGGCTCGATCACCGACCCCGACTTGCGGCATACCGCCGTGCAGATGCACTCGTGCCATGTATTGACGCCGGTCGATGAGCGCACTGTGTTGCAGTACTGGTTCCATGTCCGGAACTTCCGCGTCGACGAGCCGGAGATCGACGCCGAAATGAATGCCGCCCTGGCGTTCGCCTTCAACGAGGACAAGGTCATTCTCGAGCGCATTCAAAAAGAAGAGGAACGCAATCCGAATGCCGAGCGCGTCATGCTGGGAATCGATGCCGCGCCGACCCGCATGGCCAGGATGGTGCAAAAACTGATAGAGGAGGAGAAACGCAGCCACGAGGCTTCGACAGCCAGAGTGGGAGTGGCCGCAACGGGCTGAATGCGACCAGGCTGTTCCGCAGTACGCAACACGCAATACCAAGCAGCATGAGCCATTCCAAAAAAACCAGGAGACAATCATGAGAAGTATTGGTATCAAAGCAGTGGTCGCAGCGTTGTCGATAGTCGGCGCGTCGCAGGGGCACGCAGCCGACGTCATCAAGATCGGCGTGAACCAGCCCCTGACCGGCGTTGTCGCCGCCGCCGGCACCTTCGTCGCAGAAGGGGCGAAAATTGCCGCAGCCGAAATCAATGACAACGGCGGTGTTCTAGGCAAGCAGATTCAACTCATCATCGAGGACAATAAAAGCAACCCTACAGAAGCCTCCAATGTGACCGAGAAACTGATCGTGCGGGACAAGGTCTCCGCCATGATGGGCGCCTGGAGCTCGACTTACACGCTGGCGTCCATGCCCAAGCTGATGGAATACAAAATGCCCATGCTGGTTGAAACCGCCAGTTCCGGCAAGATCACCCAGATGGGCAATCCGTATGTCTTCCGCATCAGCCCCACCAGCGCCATGGAGGCGGAGACCTTCGCCAAGCGGGTCAAGCCGATGGACATCAAGCGGGTGGAATTCCTGGTGGTCAACAACGACTGGGGACTGGGCGCGGCGCAAGCCTATGGCGACATGTTGAAGAAGGAGGGCGTCGAAGTGGGGAAAACCCACATCATGGACGCCGCCGCTCAGGACATGACCTCGCAGTTGTCGGCAATAAAGCATGCCAATCCGCCTCCCAGCCATGTGTTCCTCACCAGCGGCACGGAACAGATTACCCTGGTCATGAAGCAGGCCGAGTCGCTCGGCCTGAATGTCCCGGTCGTGACCACGGGCGGCATCATGCCCCAGCAACTGCTGGACCAGGCGGGCGCGGCAGCGAACAACACCTATCACGTCATGTTCTTCGTGCCCTGGTTCCCTGAGGCCACGCTCAACCCGGAAGGGGCCAAGAGCTTCATCAGCCGCTGGGAAAGCCGCAAGCTCGACCCGGCCGGCATGCCCGAAGGCGCGCGGGGCTACGACGGCATACACACGCTTGCCGCCGCCATCGAACGGGCCGGGGACGCCGACCCGGCCAAGATCACTGAAGCGATCTGGCAGACCGAGTTCGATGGGTTGACCGGCCACGTCAAGTTCCATAAAGAAGGGCCCGCGGGCAAAGAAAGCGGCCAAAGCACGCCCATGACCTATCTCGTGAAGATCGAAGACGGCAAGATCGTCAACGCCGACTGACATCGCCGGCGGCTTGCGCCCGAGCCCGCGCGCTCGGCGCGCCGGCATGCCGCTTCATCCTTCCTTTCCGGGAGAAAGCAATGAAAGCAACAAGCAAACTGCTGTCCAGTGTCATTGCAAGCTTTTTTATCGCGGGCTCCGCTTTGGCTCAGGAGCCGATCAAGCTGGGCGTGAACCTTCCACTGACGGGCGTCGTGGCCGCATCCGGAAACTTCGTGGCCAATGGCGTCAAGGTCGCCGTCGAGGAAATCAACGCCAAAGGGGGTGTACTGGGCCGGCCCATAAAATTGATCATCGAAGACAATAAAAGCAATCCGACCGAGGCCGCCAACGTCGCGGAAAAGCTCATCGTTCGAGACAAGGTGGCCGTCATGCAGGGCGCGTGGGGTTCTACCTATACGCTGGCCGCCATGCCCAAGCTCATGGAGTACAAGGTACCCATGGTCGTCGACATAGCCAGCTCGACCAAGGTCACGACCAACGGTAATCCATACGTATTCCGCGTGGCTCCGACGAATCTCATGGAAGCGCAGAGTTTTGCGCCGCATATCGGCAAGCTCGGCATAAAGAAGGCGGATTTTCTGGTCGTCAACAACGACTGGGGCATCAATGCCGTCGATGCGTTCGGCAGCGTGCTGCGTGAAAAAGGAGTTGAGGTCGGACAGGTGCAAATGATGGATGCCACGGCGCAGGACATGTCGTCGCAGCTGGCCGTCATCAAGGCCAGCGATGCCGACGCGCTTTTCCTGACATGCAGCGTCGAGCAGGCCATGCTGATCATGAAGCAGCTGCAGGCCTTGGGCATCAAGCGCAAGGTCATCACGTCGGGCGGCGCCATACCCGATCAACTGATCGCTCAAGCCGGCACGGCGGCCAACGGCACATACCACATCATGCTGTTCGCGCCCTGGTTTCCCGACGCCACCCCCGATCCCGAAGCCGCGCGCCGCTTTGTAGCGTCCTGGAAGGCCCACGGCTATGATCCCTACGGCATGCCGGAAGGCGCGCGGGCCTATGTGGGAACGCTCGTCATTGCGCAAGCGATAGAGCGTGCGGGGGTGGTCGAGCCGGAGGCCATTCGCAAGGCGCTATGGCAGACCGACCTCCATACGCTGACCGGACACATCACCTTCTTCAAAGAGGGTCCCAAAGGCAAGGAAAGCGGTCAAAGCCATCCCACCAGCTATCTGGTGAAGATCGACGACGGCAAGATCGAGCTGGTGCAATGAGCCGCCTTGGCGCGAATCAAACCTTGATGCCGCCGCGCCTGAGCAGGCGGGCGGTTTCGTACAGGGGAAGGCCCACCACGCCGCTGTAGCTGCCGCTGATGTGTTCGACGAAGGCGGCGGCCCGGCCCTGGATGCCGTAGGCGCCGGCCTTGCCCATCGGTTCGCCGGTGGCGCAGTAGGCGGCGATTTCTGCTTCCGTGAGCGCCTTGAACCTGACTTCGGTGCGCGACACATCGCAGAAAACGGATTCCGGGGCATTGCGCCCGCTGGGCGATGCAAGCACGATGGCCGTGTGCACTTCATGGCGCGTGCCCGACAGGCGTTGCAGCATGCTTGCGGCGTCGGCCGCGTCGGCGGGCTTGCCCAGGATTTCATCTCCCATGATCACCGTCGTGTCGGCGGCCAGCACCGGGTGCAGAGACAGCGGCTCCGGCGACCGCGGCCAGGCATGCTCGGCCGCAGCGACGTCCACGCCCAGCCAGTGCAGGGCGCGCAAAGCCTTCTCGCGCGCCGTTCGCTGGACATAGGCGTCGGGGCTTTCGCCGGGCAGGCGCGGCTCGTCCTCGCCCGGCGGCGAAGGCACGTGCAGCACGGTGTGGGCGATACCGGCCTGGCATAGCAGTTCGTGCCGGCGGGGGCTGGCGGAGGCCAGGTAGATCATCGGCCGTTCCTCAGTCAAGCTGGATCAGCGTCATGCTGTCGGTGCCGACGTCGCTGTCCAGGACTCGGCCCCGGGTCAGGATGGCCCAGTCGCCCGGCTGGATGAGCTGCTTGTCCTTCAGCGCGGCCAGCGCCAGGGAGCCCAGTTTGTCCGCCGGCATGGCGGCCGGATCGAAGGGCATGGCGTAGACCCCGCGAAACAGGGCCACGCGGCGCTGGGTGGCTGCGTGGCGCGTGTAGCAATAGATGGGCACGCCGGAGCGGATGCGAGACATGATCAGCGGCGTGTGGCCGCTTTCGGTCAGGCTGATGATGGCCTTGACCCCCGGGAAATGGTTGGCCGCATACATGGCGGACAGGGCGATGGTTTCATCGCAGCGGCCGAACACCTCGCCTACGCGGTGCTGCGAACGCGTGGTGCCGGGCTCTTGTTCGGCCCCGAGGCAGATGCGGGCCATGGCGCCGACGGCTTCGACCGGATATTGGCCCGAAGCGCTTTCGGCCGACAGCATCACGGCATCGGTATAGTCCAGAACGGCGTTGGCGACGTCCGAGACTTCGGCCCGGGTGGGTACCGGGCTGTGCACCATGGATTCCATCATCTGGGTCGCCGTAATCACCAGTTTGTTGTGGGTGCGCGCATGCAGGATGATGCGTTTCTGGATGCCCGCGAGGCGGGCGTCGCCCACTTCGACGCCCAGGTCGCCGCGGGCGACCATGACGCCGTCGCTGGCATGGATGAGGTCGTCCAGGGCCTCGTCGTCAGCGACCGCTTCGGCGCGTTCGATCTTGGCAATGATCCACGCCTGGCTGCCCGCTTCGCGCACCAGCTTGCGGGCCTGGTGGATGTCGCGGCCATAGCGCGGGAAAGACACCGCGACGTAGTCCACGCCGATCTCGGCCATCACCTTGATGTCGGCCCGGTCTTTGTCGGTGAGGCTGTCGGCCGAGATGCCTCCGCCCCGCCGATTGATGCCCTTGTTGTCCGACAGCGGGCCGCCTTGCTCGACGACGGTGTGCACGGCCAGGCCGTCGACGCTCTGCACGCGCAATATGACCTTGCCGTCGTCGAGCAGCAGCTCGTCGCCCGGTGCGCAGTCCTGCACCAGGCTGGGATAGTCGATGCCCACGATGTGCTCATCGCCTTGCTGGGGCGGGTGCGCATTGCTCAGGGTGAAGGGCCGGCCCGCCGTGAGTGTAACGGCCTTGTCGCGGAAGCGGGCTATGCGTATCTTGGGCCCTTGCAGGTCGCCCATGATGGCGATGTAGCGGCCGTGCTTCGCAGCCAGGGCGCGCAACTGACGCACGCGCTGACGGTGGTCGTCCGCCGAGCCGTGCGAAAAATTCAGGCGCGCCACGTCCATGCCGGCCAGGATCAGTCGTTCGATGATTTCGTCGCTGGAGCTGGCCGGGCCCAGCGTGGCAACGATCTTGGTGCGGCGTTGTAGCATGCGGAAACGGCCTCCGTCGGGGCGCCGCGATCAGGCGCGGTGATAGGGATGGTTGACCATGATAGCCCACGCCCGGTAGATCTGTTCGGCCAGGACGACACGCACCATGGGGTGGGGCAGGGTCAGGGACGAGAGCCGGATCATGGCATGACAGGTTTTTTTGAGTTGGCCGTCCAGACCGTCGGGACCGCCGACCAGCAGGGCCACGTCGCGGCCCTGTTCTCGCCAGCTGGACAGCTCGGCGGAAAGAGCCATGGTGGTCAGGTCGCGGCCGTGCTCGTCAAGCGCGATGCGCAAAGCCTGGGCCGGAATGGCCGCTTCGATGCGCTTGGCTTCGGCCTCCATCATCTGCGCCGGTGTTTTTCCGCTGCTGCGGGGCTCGGGCTTGATCTCGCGGAGTTCGAGCGCGCAGTCGGAAGGCAGCCGCTTGGCGTAATCCTTCCACGCCTCTTCGACCCAGCGAGGCATGCGTACTCCGACGGCGATGACGAGAAGCTTCATGTTGGGGCGCGGATCATTGACGCGCTTCCGGCGGGGCGCTCAGGCGTCGTCGCCGCTGTCGAACGAGCCCGAAAACACGGGCTGGGTGGACTGGGGCAGCAGCTTGACCCGGACCGGCTTGTCTCCCCAGACTTCTTCGAGGTTGTAGTACTGGCGGATGCTGGGCTGCATGCAGTGTACGACGATGTCGCCCAGGTCGAGCAGCACCCATTCGCCGGTGTCCTGGCCTTCGTAGGCCACGATGGTGACTTTGTGGCGCCTGGCGCTGTCGGCGACGCTTTCGGCCAGTGCGCGCGTCTGGCGATTGGACGCGCCGCTGGCAATGACGACGCGGTCGAACAGGCTGGTGATGTGGCTGGTGTTGAACACCTTGATGTCCTGAGCCTTGACGTCTTCGAGGGCGTCGATGACCAGTCGTTGCAGTTTCTGAATATCCATAGGGTGACTATAACGTGAAGGGCGTCGATTTAGGAAACGGCGGACCGGTATAGCCCGTGGCGTTCGATGTATTGTGCGACGGCCGGGTGAAGCAGCCCGTCGACCGATGCGCCCTCCGCCAGCCGCTTGCGGATCTCCGAGGCCGAAACCGGCATGGGCGGGAACGGTATCTGCAGCAGCGGCCGCTGCGAGGCGTCCAGCAGCGCCTTCAGGTCCGGCGGCGGCGCCGCATCGGCGCCGGGACGCCGGGCCACCGCGAGGCGGGCCAGGGCGGCGATCTCGCGCCACTGGTGCCATGTGCAGAAGTTGGCCAGCTGGTCCGCGCCCAGTATCCACACGTATTCGGGGCCCGCGGGAAGCTGGCGCAGGGTGTCGACGGTGTAGGTCTTGCCCCCGCGCTCGATCTCGATGGGATTGATGCTTAGCTTGGCCGTGCCGGAGAGGGCCAGTTCCAGCATGGCCAGCCGCTGGGCCGAGGTCGCCGCCAGGGGGCCGCGCTGCCAGGGGGCGCTGGCGGGCAGCAGCTGGACTTCGTCGAGGGCCAGCTCGCGCAGGGCCGCCTGGGCCAGCGCGACGTGGGCCAGGTGCACGGGGTCGAAACTGCCCCCCAGCAGGCCGATGGACCTCACAGCCATTCGCGGGGGCGCAGATAGTCGTACAGCTCGGCCTCGGGCGTGCCCGCCTCGGGCTGCCAGTCGTAACGCCACGAAGCGAGCGGCGGCATGGACAGCAGAATGGATTCGGTGCGACCTCCCGATTGCAGGCCGAACAGGGTTCCGCGGTCGTAGACCAGATTGAACTCGACGTAGCGGCCGCGGCGATAAGCCTGGAAGTCGCGTTCGCGTTCGCCGTAGGAGGTGTCGCGCCGTTTCTCGACGATGGGCATGTAGGCGGGCAGGAAGCAGTCGCCGACCGAGCGGGTGAGATCGAAGCAGTCGTCGAAGCCTTCTTGATTGAGGTCGTCGAAGAACAGGCCGCCCACGCCCCGGGTTTCGTTGCGGTGCTTCAGGAAGAAGTATTGATCGCACCACTTTTTGTAGGCGGGGTATTTGTCGTCTCCGAAGGGCGCCACGGCATCGTGGCAGATGCGATGGAAATGGCGCACGTCCTCTTCGAAGGGATAGTAAGGAGTCAGGTCGAGCCCGCCGCCGAACCAGAATACGTCGTCGCCGCTGCCGTCTTCGGGCGCTCGGGCGACGAACAGCCGTACGTTCATGTGGGTGGTGGGCACATAGGGATTGCGCGGGTGCAGCACCATCGACACGCCCATGGCCTCCCAGTGGCGTCCGGCCAGGTCGGGCCGGTGGGCGCTGGCCGAAGGGGGCAAGGCGCGTCCGCGCACATGGCTGAACAGCACGCCGGCCCGTTCGAAAAGCGCGCCGCCCTCGAGCAGGCGGGAGAGCCCGCCGCCGCCTTCGTCGCGGGTCCAGCTGTCGGATTGGAACGAGGCGCCGTCCGCTTCTTCGAGAGCCTGCACGATGCGGGCCTGCAGGCTGGTGAAGTAGTCGTAGGCTAGAGAGATGGGCACGGACATGGTCGTTTCCTTGTTTGCGCTCGGCGATCGTGTCGGTCAGGAGTCGGCGTTGGGCAGGGCGCGCCAGCCGATGTCACGGCGATACTGGCTGCCTTCGAAGCGGATCTGCTGCACGACGCCATAGGCCGTTTCCTGCGCACGCTTCACGGAGTCGCCCAGCGCGGTGACGCACAGCACGCGTCCGCCGGAGGTCCTGAGCGTGCCGTCCGGGTCCAGCGCCGTGCCGGCATGGAAGACGGTGCATTCGTCTGTATTGGCGGGAATCGAGGTGATGGCGTCGCCGGTGCGAGGCGACTGCGGATAGCCGGCCGAGGCCATGACCACGCCCAGCGCGGTGCGCCTGTCCCAATCGAGCTGGGCCTGTTCGAGGGTGCCGTTGACGGCGTGCTCGAAGACGGTGGCCAGGTCGCCCTTGGCGCGCATCATAATGGGCTGGGTCTCGGGGTCGCCCATGCGGCAATTGAACTCCAGCACCTTCAGGGGGCGGGTGGCGTCGGGGCCTTCGCCTATCATCAGGCCCGCATACAGAAAGCCGGTGTAGGGATGGCCGTCTTTGGCCATGCCCTGCAAGGTGGGGTGGATGACTTCGCGCATGATGCGGTTGTGCAGCGCGGGAGTAATGATGGGGGCCGGCGAGTAGGCGCCCATGCCGCCCGTATTGGGCCCCTGGTCGCGGTCCAGGAGCCGCTTGTGGTCCTGGCTGCTTGCCAGCACCAGCACCTGCCGGCGGTCGCACATGACGATGAAGCTGGCCTCTTCGCCCTGCAGGCATTCTTCGATGACGACACGGGCGCCTGCCGCTCCCAGGCTGGCGTCGCACAGCATGTCGTCGATGGCGCCGATGGCTTCTTCCACAGTGGCGGCCACGACCACGCCCTTGCCGGCGGCCAGGCCGTCGGCCTTGATGACGATGGGGGCGCCTTGTTCACGGACATACTGCCTGGCCTGGTCGGCATCGGTGAAAGTGCGGTAGGCCGCCGTGGGGATATTGTGCCGCAGCATGAAGGCCTTGGCGTAATCCTTGGAGCTTTCGAGCTGGGCGGCGGCCTTGGTGGGCCCGAATATCTTCAGCCCCGCGGCCTGAAAGGCGTCGACCACGCCCGCGGCCAATGGCGCCTCCGGCCCCACCACGGTAAAGGCGATGCCTTCGCTGCGGGCGAAGTCGATGAGCTCGTCCGCGCCGGTGAGAGAGAGGTTTTCGAGGCGTTCGGACAGCGCCGTGCCGCCGTTTCCGGGCGCGACGAACACTTTCTGGACACGCGGCGATTGGGCCAGGCGCCAGGCAAGCGCATGTTCGCGGCCACCGCCGCCTATAACAAGAAGTTTCATGGGTGTTGGAAGCTCAAAATGACGCTGTGCGCCGCGCCATGGGCGAAGCGCACGGTTGTAAACGGATTATCGGAAAGCGTAACGCGAAAAACCTATGGAGGAATATATCGTTTTCCAGCATGGTCATGCCGTGCCCGCCCGCCTTGCGCGCACCGCTGCGGCTCAGGCGGATTCGGCGGACTCGTCGAAGGCGGCCGTGGTGTATACCTCTTGCACGTCGTCCAGGCCCTCGAGCATGTCCAGCATTTTCTGCATCTTCTCGGCGTCGTCGCCGGCAAGCTCGGTTTCGTTCAGCGCCTTCATGGTAAGCGCCTGCACTTCGGGCGTCAGCCCGGCGGCCTCGAAAGCTGCCTTGACGGCGGCATAGTCGGATGGCGGGCAGGTAACCTCGATGACACCTTCCTCGTCGGTCTGGACGTCGTCGGCGCCCGCTTCGAGGCCGATCTCCATGACCTGCTCTTCGGACGTGCCGGGCGCGAAGATGAATTGCCCGCAATGCTTGAACATGAACGCCACCGAACCTTCCTGGCCCAGATTGCCGCCATGCTTGGAGAAGGCGTGGCGTACTTCGGCCACGGTGCGCATGCGGTTGTCGGTCATGCAGTCGACGATGACCGCGGCGCCGCCGATGCCGTAGCCTTCGTAGCGGATTTCTTCGTAGTTGTCGCCGTCGGCGCCGCCGGCGCCGCGCGTGATGGCGCGCTGGATGTTGTCCTTGGGCATATTGGCCGCAGTGGCCTTGTCCCATGCCAGGCGCAGGCGCGGGTTGCTCTCCGGGTCGGGGCCGGCCTCGCGGGCGGCTACCGTGATTTCACGTATGATTTTTGTCCAGAGCTTGCCTCGTTTTGCATCCTGGCGACCCTTGCGATGCTGGATGTTCGCCCATTTACTGTGACCGGCCATAGTTAATGACTCAATATAAATGCAGAAGATAAACGGGGATTTTAACGCGTGCATCGTCGCGGTGCCGGAATTACACTACGGCTGCCGTCCCAAGCTATCGACAAGGTGAAAAATGGCTGAACCGATCTTTGTTGCACAAAGCGCCGAGGCGCCCGTCGTGATGCTGCCCAGGCTGGCCAATCGCCACGGCTGCATCACCGGCGCGACCGGCACCGGAAAGACCGTCACGCTGCAGGTGCTGGCCGAGGCCTTCTCGCGGCTGGGCACGCCGGTTTTCATGGCCGACGTCAAGGGAGACCTCAGCGGCATGTCCCAGGCCGCGCAGAACACTCCCAAGCTGCAGGCGCGTCTCGAGAAGCTCGGCCTGCCCGAGCCGCGATGGGGCGCATGTCCGGTCACGTTCTGGGACGTCTTCGGCGAGCAGGGCCACCCTGTGCGCGCCACCGTGTCCGACATGGGTCCCTTGCTGCTGGCCCGCATGCTCGAACTCAACGACACCCAGGAGGGCGTGCTGAATGTCGTGTTCAGCGTGGCCGACGACGAGGGCATGCTGTTGCTCGACATGAAGGACCTGCGCGCCATGCTGCAGCACGTGGCCGAGCGCGCGGCCGAATTGCGTCCGCGCTACGGAAATGTATCGGCAGCCTCGGTCGGGGCCATACAGCGCAGTCTGCTGCGCCTGGAGGCGCAGGGCGCCGAGCTTTTCTTCGGCGAACCCATGTTCGACGTCCACGACATGTTGCGGGTCGATGCCGGCGGCCAGGGCATGGTCAACATCCTGGCGGCCGACAAACTCATGCAGGCGCCTCGCCTGTATGCCGTGTTTCTGCTGTGGATGCTGGCTGAAATCTACGAATCCCTGCCCGAGGTCGGCGACCTGGACCGCCCCAAGCTGGTGTTCTTCTTCGACGAAGCGCATCTGGTCTTCTCGGATGCGCCCAGGGCCCTGCTCGAAAAGATCGAGCAGATCGTCAGGCTGGTGCGCTCCAAGGGAGTCGGCGTCTATTTCGTGACACAGAACCCGGCCGACATCCCGGACAGTGTGCTGGGCCAGTTGGGCAACCGCGTGCAGCATGCCCTGCGCGCCTTCACGCCGCGCGACCAGAAGGCCGTGAAGGTGGCGGCCGAAACCATGCGTTCCAATCCGGCGCTGGACATCACCGCGGCCATCACCGAGCTCGGCGTAGGCGAGGCGCTGATCTCCATGCTCGACGAAAAGGGCAGCCCCGGGGTGACACAGCGCGCCTGGATGGCGGCGCCGGGCAGCCGCATCGGCCCGGCCACCGACGCCGAGAGGCAGGCGGTGCGCCAGGCCTCGCTGTTGGCCGGCAAATACGATAAAGCGATAGACCGCGAATCGGCTTATGAATTGCTGCAGAAGCGCGCCGAGTCCGGAGGCGGGGCGAACGCGGCAAGCCGCGGGACGGCGCGCCCGGACCGGCCTGCAACCGCGGCTCAGACGGCGGACAACGGCATGCTCGGCGCCGTCAACGACTTCTTGTTCGGGTCGACCGGGCCCCGAGGCGGGCGGCGCGAAGGGGCCGTCCAGTCGGTGGCCAAGAGCATGATGCGCCAGGCCGCCAACAAGCTGATTCGCGGCGTGCTGGGGTCGCTGGTCTCCCGCCGCTGAACCCTTTGCCCTGTTTTCATCCGGAGTTTTGCAATGCAGACCGAAGTTATACGCATTATGCGCCACGGCGGACCCGAAGTCATGGAGATGTCCGTCCAGGACGTGCCCGAACCCGGAGAGGGCGAGGTCACCATCGAACAGAAGGCGATCGGGCTCAACTTCATCGACATCTACTTTCGCACCGGCCTGTACCGCCATCCGCTGCCGCACGGGCTGGGCTTCGAGGCGGCCGGCAAAGTGGTGGCGGTGGGCCCGGGCGTCACGCACGTGAAAGCAGGCGACCGGGTCGCTTACGCGCAGAGCCCGCTGGGCGCCTATGCCGGGGTGCGCACCATGCCCGCCTGGCAGGTGGTCAAGCTGCCGCGGGGCGTGGATTTCGAGTCGGCCGCGGCCATGATGCTCAAGGGCCTGACGGTGCAGTATCTGTTTCGCCAGACCTATCGCCTGCAAGGCGGCGAAACCATATTGTTCCATGCCGCCGCGGGCGGCGTCGGCCTGATCGCCTGCCAGTGGGCCCGAGCCCTGGGGGTGCGTTTGATCGGCACGGTGTCCGGACCCGAGAAGGCCGAGCTGGCCAGGCGCCATGGCGCCTGGGAGGTCATCGACTATTCGCGGGAAGACGTGGCGGCAAGAGTCTTGGAGCTGACCGACGGGCGCAAGGTGCCGGTGGTGTATGACGGCGTGGGCAAGAGCACCTGGCTGACATCGCTCGACTGCCTGCAGCCCCGCGGCTTGATGGTCAGCTTCGGCAATGCCTCCGGGCCCGTCGACGGGGTGAACCTGGGCATCCTGGCGGCGAAAGGGTCTTTGTACGTCACACGTCCCACCATCAGCGACTACACGCCGACGCAGGAGAAACTGGCCGCCGCCGCCAAAGACCTGTTCAGCCTGGTGGGCAAAGGCAGCATCCGGATGGAGATCGGCCAGCGCTTCGCCCTGCGCGATGTAGGCCGCGCGCACGAGGCCCTGGCTTCGCGTCAGACCATCGGCGCCACTGTCCTGCTGCCCGATTAAAGGCCGGGTAAACAAGAGGCGGAGCCGCGTTCAGTCTTCTTGATGATAGCGCCGCACGCGCTCGACTTCGTTCTTGGAGCCCAGGACGACGCCGATGCGTTGATGCAGAGCTTGAGGCTTGACGTCCAGGATGCGGGTTTCGCCGTCCAGCGCGGCACCGCCGGCCTGCTCGACGATGAAGGCCATGGGGTTGGCCTCGTACATCAGGCGCAGCTTGCCTTTCTTGCCCGAGGGACGTTCGTCGCGCGGGTACATGAAGATGCCGCCGCGCGTCATGATGCGATGCACGTCGGCCACCATGGAGGCGATCCAGCGCATGTTGTAGTCTTTGCCCAGCGGCCCGGTCGAGCCGGCGAGGCAGTCGTCGATATAGCGCTTGACGGGCGGCTCCCAGTGCCGCATGTTGGACATATTGATGGCGAATTCGGCCGTGTCCTCGGGAATCGTCAGGTTTTCTTCCGTCAGCAGCCAGGTGCCCATTTCGCGGTCGAGCGTAAAGGCCGCCACGCCGTTGCCCAGGGTCAGCACCAGCATGCTTTGCGGGCCGTACACGGCATAGCCGGCGGCAACCTGTTGGCTGCCCGGCTGCAGGAAGTCGCTTTCTTCGATGTCGCGCCCGGGGGCGTCCGAAGGTGCATGCAGGACCGAAAAGATGGTGCCGATCGAGACGTTGACATCGATGTTCGAGGAGCCGTCCAGGGGATCGAACAGCAACAGGTATTCGCCCTTGGGATAGCGGTTGGGAATGCGGTGCAGGGTTTCCATTTCTTCGGAAGCCATGGCCGCCAGGTGGCCGCCCCATTCGTTGGCCTCGAGCAGAATTTCGTTCGACATGACGTCGAGCTTTTTCTGTACTTCACCCTGCACGTTCTCGCTGTCGAGGCTGCCCAGCACGCCGCCCAGCGCTCCTTTGCTGACTGCGTGTCCGATCGCCTTGCAGGCGCGGGCCACCGTCTCGATCAACAGCCGGACTTCGGCCGGCACGGTCTGGTGGGTGCGCTGCTGTTCAACCAGATATTGGGTAAGCGTCTTGCGGTTCAAGAGGGACTCCTGTCAGATGTTCAAGGCTTTGGAGATGATCTCGGCGACGTTGCGCGAGAGCGGCTCGTGTTGCTGTATGCGCTGCAGCGCATCGCGCACGGCATCGCGGTTTGGGGGGATATAACGGGCCCAGTTGTCGAAGGCGCGCGCCAGGCGCGCGGCGATCTCGGGGTTGAGTGCGTCCAGGGCCAGCACCTGCTCGGCCCAGAAATCGTAGCCTTCAGGCCGGTGCACGCCCAGCATGTTGTTCATGCAGAACTGGAAAATCAATGACCGGGCCCGATTGGGATTGCGCAGCGTGAAGGCCGGATGCAGCATGAGGGCGCGAACGGTGTCGGTCCGGGTGGAGCAGGCCGTGGCCTGCAGGGCGAACCAGCGGTCGACCACCAGCGGATCGTGCTGCCACTGTTCGTAGAAGTGCTGCAGGGCGCGCGTCGCAGCGGGTGTGTCGCCCCGCGCCACCAAGGCCGACAAGCCACCCATGCGGTCCGTCATGTTGCGGGCGCCTTCGTACTGCGCCAGCGCCAGGCTTTCTGCCTGAGGGTGCTCGCCCGCCGCCAGATAGGCCAGGGCGAGGTTCTTGAGGGCCCGGCGGCCCGACGCGACCGCATCGGGGCTATAGTCTTCGGGCTCGGCGGCGGCGCAGGCCTCGTAGGTGTCGAGCCATGCATCGGCCAGTGCGCGGCCCAGGTGCGCGCGAAGGCCTTCGCGGGCCTGTGCCACGGCCAAGGGGTCCATGGGGTCGGTTCTTTCGAGCAGGACTTTGGCGGCGGGCAGGGTCAATACCCGCGCACGATAGGCATCGTTGAGGCTTTCGTCCTGAAGCAAGGCGCGCCAGGTTTGCACCAGTATGGTTTCGCCTTGCTCATTGTGTGCGGACCGCGCCATGGCCAGCAATCGGCGCGTGGCCAGCTCCTGTCCGGCTTCCCAGCGGGCGAATGGGTCGGTGTCGTGGCGCGCCAGCAAGGCCAGCTCGGCGTCGTCCCGCTCGTACTCGACAATGACCGGCGCCGAGAAATTGCGCAGCAGCGAGGCCACCGGCCGTTCGGCAATGTCGGGAAAGGTCCAGCTCTGTGATTCGGCGCACAGGTCGAGAACGACGGTTTCGTGGTCGCGCCCTTCGTGGCGAAGGGTCAGCGTGCCTCCCCGTGAGTCGAGCAGCCCCAGGGCAAAGGGAATGTGCAGCGGCGGTTTTTCCAGGGGTGGATTGTGCAGTTTCTCGATGCCGACCGGCGCGCACTGCTGGCGCAGCGTGATGCGGCATTCGCGGCGTTCGGCATCGTGTTGCAGCGTGACATGCACGCGCGGGGTGCCCGCCTGCGAATACCAGCGGCGGAAGACGTCGAGCGACTTGCCGGGGTGGCGCGCACGGTAGACCGAATCCATGGGGTCGACGAAATCGTCGCAGGTGACGGCCTGGCCGTCGTGGCGTCGGAAGTACTCGCGTATTCCGGCCTGGAAGCCTTCTTCGCCCAGCAGCGTGTGCTGCATGCGTATGACTTCGGCGCCTTTTTCGTAGACGGTGGCGGTGTAGAAGTTGGTGATCTCCTGATAGCTTTCCGGCCGGATCGGATGGGCCATGGGGCCGGCATCCTCGGGGAACTGCGCGACGCGCAAAGCCGTGACGTCGTCGATGCGCTTGACCGCCCGCGCGCTGCGGGCGGCCTCTTCGGACAGGCCGTGAGCCATCATGTCGGCCGAAAACTCCTGGTCGCGAAAAACCGTGAGCCCCTCTTTGAGCGACAGCTGGAACCAGTCGCGGCAGGTGACCCGGTTGCCGGTCCAGTTGTGGAAGTACTCGTGGCCGATGACGCTTTCGATGCCGTGGTAGCTGGCGTCGGTCGCGGTGTCGGGGTCGGCCAGCACGTAGGACGAATTGAATATGTTCAGGCCTTTGTTTTCCATGGCCCCCATGTTGAAGTCGCGCGCCGCGACCACCATGAAGCGGTCCAGGTCCAGCTGCAGGCCGAATCGCCGTTCATCCCATTGCACCGACCTGTGAAGGCAGTCGAGCGCCCACTCGGTCTTGTTGCGCGAGCCCTTGTCGCTGTATATCTGCAGCAGCGCATCGCGCCCGCCGCCGGTGCGGATGCGACGCTCGAGGCAGTCGAAGTCTCCGGCCACCAGCGCAAAGAGATAGCTGGGCTTTGGGTGCGGGTCTTCCCAGACGGCTTCGTGCCGCCCGTCCTCGAGCTGGCTGCCGGCCACCAGATTGCCGTTGGACAGCAGAAGGGGGTAAGAGGCCTTGTCGGCGCGCAGTGTAACGGTATAGCGCGACATGACGTCGGGCCGGTCGGGATACCAGGTGATGCGGCGAAACCCTTCGGCCTCGCATTGGGTAAAGAGGCTGTCGCCCGAAACGTAAAGACCCATCAGGGCGGAGTTTTCGGCGGGGCGGCATTCGCTGACCACGTCGACGGTAAAGCGCGGGCTTTTTGGAAACAGTGTCAGTGTTTCGTCGTCGAGACGGTATTCGCCGGGCCCGAGCTCGACGCCGTCGATGGCGACGGATATCAGGCTCAGTTCTTGCCCATTGAGCAGCAGCGGCGGCAAGCCGCCGTCAACGTTGCGCTCGACCTCGAAGCGTGCGTGCACACGGGTACGTTCCGCATCGAGATCGAATTGAAGCGCCACCTGAGGCAGCTTATACGGGTAAGGCTGATAATCGTGGCGTGAGATGGCGGGGGCGGTGTCTGTGCGCATGTAAATCGATCGGCCAAAGGGTTCGTGAATACAATGTATTGTAGTGGCAGGGTGTCCCCTGCGGTACCGCTGCGGCGGTGCAACCTTTTACGCCGCCGCGGGTCTGAGTTCTGGTGATCGCCATCTTTGGGAGCAAGGTATGTTGCAACGCACAATACGAGAAGCGGCCGCATGGTCGCGCATGCTTTTTGGCGTGGCCGCCCTCATGCTTCTGGCCGGCTGCGCCTCCACTTTATCGGCGCGCGTTACGACCTTCCAGCAATGGCCTGCCGACTCCCAGGGCGCCCATTACCGCATCGTGCCCCCTTCGGGCGATACGCTCGAGGTCCAGGCGTTTTCGGACATGATACGCGCGGCGATCGGACGCACCGGCCTGGTCGAAGCGCAGGGCGGCCAGAAACCCCGTTTCGACGTGCATTTCGAATATGGCAGCACGACGTCGCAGGAATGGGTCCAGCGCTTCTATGATCCGTATTTCGACGGCTTCGGGCCTTGGGGCTGGGGCGGCTATTACGGCGGGTACAGGGGTTGGGGCGGCGGAATCTATTACACGCCGTCCGTCGTGAACGTGCCGGTACGGGTCAATAAAAATACCCTTACCGTCACCATCAACGATAATCAGCGCCAGGGTGCGCAGGTATATAAATCGACGGCCGTCAGCACGTCCGGAAGCTTGGTTGAAGTCATGCCTTATTTGGCTCAGGCGGTATTCGACGGTTTTCCGGGCAACAACGGCCAGGTCCGCAATATCACTTACGAGCTGCAACATTAACGAGGCCGGAAATCGCAGCGTATTATGCTCGCCGCAACGCCTGTGCAGGGCTTTTTCGAGGGCGCCGGGCGCCCTCGGGCGGATTTTCTCAGCGTTTGATCAGGAATTGATCGCGGCTTTTACCCGCGGCTTCGGCTTCGCTGATCCAGCGCGGCGCCTTGCCGCGGCCGGTCCAGGTGGCACCTGTCTCGGGGTGCTTGTATTTGGGCGGCACGGTGCGTTTGGCCGCGGTGGCGGCCCGGGCAGGGCGGGCGGTTGAACGGGCCGGTTTTTTCTTGGTATAGGCGGCGGTGATTTCTTCGGGAGAGATGTCGTATTCGCGCATTGAACGCACGATGGAGGCTATGACAGGCGAGCGTTGCTTGGTTTGAAGCGCCTGGGCTTGCTTTTGAAGACGGGTAATTTCTTTCTGGATTTTCAACTGAAGTGCGGCGTACGTGTCGCGCGTCATTATCTTTCCTTGCCAGATAATCCATTAATAAAGGGGATTGCGAATAGACGTATTATTATGTGCCCGTATATTAATTCAATTGCATTATTAATAAAAGGCGCCAAAGCAAAACGTTCCAGCGGGCTTTTTGAATATGCACGCCTACCGAAACTTTATATTCAAATTTTTCCTATACCGATATTTGATTTTCTTGCGCGGCATATTAATTTTCAATGAATCAAGATGTCATTTCGAAAGATGTTTTATTATTACATTCGACATTTTTTGTAATTCTTTCGATGCGGCGATTGAATAAATGGACAACATGAGCAATATCGATGACTTTTGCGTGGCAGCCATACAAACCGTGTCCAGCGCGGACGTGCGCGATAATCTGGAACAGGCGGCAGCGTTAATACAGCAAGCGGCCGAACGCGGCGCGCAGATGGCCGTCCTGCCCGAATATTTCTGCCTGATGGGGCGGCGCGACGTCGACAAGGTCGCCCTGCGCGAGCAGCCCGGCACGGGGCCCATCCAGCAATTTTTGCGCGAGTCGGCCAGGCGCCATGGCATATGGCTCGTGGGCGGTACGCTGCCGCTTGAAAGCCCCGATTCCGGCCGCATCTATAACACGACGCTGGTCTATGACCCGCAGGGCGAACAAGTGGCGCGCTACGACAAGATCCATCTTTTCGGTTTCCGGCGCGGCGATGAGTCCTACGACGAGTCGGTCACCATTCGGCCGGGCGAATTGCAGCCGCGCACTTTCGATGCCCCTTGCGGCAAGGTGGGGCTCTCCATCTGCTACGATTTGCGGTTTCCCGAACTGTACCGGGCCTTCGGTGAAACGAGCCTCATTGTCGTGCCCGCGGCGTTCACGTATACGACCGGTTCGGCCCATTGGGAGACCCTGCTTCGAGCCCGCGCCATCGAGAACCAATGCTACGTGCTGGCGGCCGCACAGGGGGGCAAGCACGAGAACGGTCGCCGGACATGGGGGCATTCGATGCTGATCGACCCCTGGGGCGAGGTGCTGGATTGCCTGCCCGAAGGCCCGGGCCTTGCCGTGGGCGTCGTGAACCAGGGCCGCCTGGACGACGTCCGGCAGGCCCTGCCGGCCCTGCGGCACCGAACGCTGTAACCCACACTAATCACACCGTTAATTTATGAAAATCGCCGATCCTGCCATCCACGCCCTTGCCACTGCCAAGTCGTTGCTGCTCGACCCATGGGGTCTGACCGAGGCCGACATGGCGCGTGCCCTGGGCGAGATATTCACGCACAAGGTCGATTATGCCGACCTCTATTTTCAATACACGCGCAGCGAAGGCTGGAGCCTCGAAGAGGGCATCGTCAAGACCGGCAGCTTTTCCATCGGCCAGGGTGTCGGCGTGCGCGCCCTCAGCGGCGAGAAAACCGCCTTTGCCTACTCGGACACGCTCTCTCCCGATGCCTTGCTGTCGTCCGCGCGCGCGGTGCGCAGCATCGCCCGCCAGGGGGCCGGCCGGCAAAAGATCGTCGCGCGGCCCGATGCGGCCGGCCACGATCTGTATCCGGCCGTCGATCCGCTGAACACGCTTTCGGCGCCGGACAAGGTGGCGCTGCTCGAACGCCTCGAAGCCATGGCCCGCGCCGCCGACCCGCACATCATCCAGGTCATGGCCGGCCTGGGGGCCGAATACGACGTGGTCCTGGTCGCGGGCAGCGACGGCAGATTGGTGGCCGACGTGCGCCCGCTGGTGCGCCTGTCGCTGACCGTCATCGCCGAGCGGGATGGGCGCCGCGAGATGGGGCACGGAGGCGGCGGGGGCCGCGCCGGCCTGGCCTACTTCACCGACGACGTCCTGCGCTCTTATGTGCAACGCGCCACGCACGAAGCCCTGACCAATCTTTCCGCCCGTCCGGCGCCCGCCGGAGAAATGACGGTGGTGTTGGGGTCCGGCTGGCCCGGCATCCTGCTGCACGAGGCGGTCGGGCACGGCCTGGAGGGCGATTTCAACCGCAAGGGCTCCAGCGTCTTCGCCGGCCGGGTGGGCGAGCGGGTCGCCTCCAAAGGCGTCACCGTGGTCGATGACGGCACGCTGGCCGACCGGCGCGGCTCGCTCAATATCGACGACGAAGGCAACCCCACCCAGCGCAATGTCTTGATCGAAGACGGCATTCTGAAAGGCTATCTGCAGGATTCTCTCAATGCGCGCCTGATGAAGACCGCCGTTACCGGAAACGGCCGGCGCGAATCCTTCGCCCACCTGCCCATGCCCCGCATGACCAACACCTATATGCTGGCGGGCCGGGACGATCCGCAGGAAATCATCGCTTCGGTCAAGAAGGGGCTGTATGCCGTCAACTTCGGGGGCGGACAGGTCGACATCACCAACGGTAAATTCGTGTTCTCGGCCTCCGAGGCCTACATGATCGAAAACGGCAGGATCAGCTATCCGGTCAAGGGGGCCACCCTCATCGGCAATGGTCCGGACGCCATGACCCAGGTCAGCATGATAGGCAACGACCTCGAACTGGACTCGGGCGTGGGCACCTGCGGCAAGGACGGCCAGAGCGTGCCTGTCGGCGTCGGCATGCCCACTATCCGGATGGAAGGCCTGACTGTCGGCGGGACGGCCTGAAGCACCTCCCAAAAGAGTTACCATTTGTATCTGAAGCCGCTGCGGTCCGCAGCGGCTTTTTTCATTGCAGGGCGGGGGTTTCCAGCATATTTCGAACCCGCAACCTTACCCAAATACGGCGGTAATCCGGTTGACTCGAATGGTTCTGGACAATATGATTTGAGTAGAAATCAATTTAACTGAATTATTTCCTATCATGACGGATTTCGTTGAACCCCAAGCGTACGATTTGCGTATTTTGCGTGCCCTGCGCCGCATTACGCGATCCATTGCGCTGCATTCGCGGCAGCTGGCGGCGGGCAGCAACATTACTGCCCCGCAGCTCATCTGCCTGCGCGCGATCGTCGAGAAAGGCCCCATGACGGCCACGGCCATCAGCCGCGAAATCCATGTCAGCGCCAGCACGGTCGTGGGTATTCTCGACCGTCTGGAAGACAAGGAACTGATTCGGCGCGAACGCGGACGGGAAGACCGCCGCATCGTATTCGTTTCGGCCACTCAGGCCGGTATCACGCTCGCTCGGGAAACGCCTTCGCCGCTGCAAAAAAAGCTTGCGGACGCCCTGAACGAGCTACCTGAACTGGAGCAGGCCACGATTACGCTCTCGCTCGAGCGCATCGTCGATCTCATGGAGTCCGGCGGTGTGACCCCGGTCGAAGTGTCGGCCGAGCTTGCTTCCCCAATACTAGAGGTTCCCGACGGGCGCATCCCGCCTGAATCGGGTTTGGTAGTTTGATTGACGACACAGAAACTTATCTCTCCGCGCAGCCCGATACCGTGTCCGGCACGAGCCAAACGCAAACCGGACACGACACAGCACTGCGCCTTCCCAACAAGGCAGACGCTTCTGCCATTCACAAGCTCATCGAGCAGTGTCCGCCGCTGGACCTGAACTCGATCTACACCTACCTGCTTCTTTCCGAGCACTTCCGGCAGACCTGCGTGCTTGCCGATGGGCCGCAAGGCCCGGATGGGTTCATTTCAGCCTACATCCCCCCCGGCAAGCCCGACGTGCTGTTCATATGGCAGGTTGCGGTGCACGAGCGGGCGCGCGGACGCAGTCTCGGGCGGCGCATGCTGCTCGACCTTCTGGCAAGGCCGCAGCTTGCCGAGATACGCTACATCGAGACCACTGTGGGGCCCGACAATGCGGCCTCGCGGGGCATGTTCGCGGGACTGGCCCGCCACTTGCAAGCCGATGTCTCGGAGAGCGCTTTCTTCGACAGCCACTTGTTCGGCGATGCGGGCCATGACGACGAGCGGCTGATCCGTATCGGGCCATTGCGCCTGCCTCCCCCCGATATATAGCTGTTGCGGTTTTTTCGGCCGCCGCCCGGCGGGGCGGCTCGGGTCCGCGAGGGCCCTGGCTGTTTCTGAGACGTGAATCCCAATAACTTGAGAGGAAGATGATTATGGATTTGAATATTTTTGACCGGATGGAGTCCGAGGTCCGTGGCTACGTCCGGTCGTTCCCGGTAATTTTCAATCAGGCTCGCGGCTCGGTGCTGGTGGACGAAACCGGCAAAGAGTACATCGACTTCTTCAGCGGCGCGGGCACCCTGAACTACGGCCACAACAACCCCATCCTGAAGGCCAAGGTCATCGAGTACCTGAACTCCGACGGAGTGATTCATGGCCTCGACATGGCCACCACGGCCAAGAAGGATTTTCTGGAAACGGTCGACCGCGTGCTGCTGAAGCCGCGCAACTGGCAGTACAAGCTGCAGTTCACGGGACCCACCGGCACCAACGCCGTCGAGGCCGCCCTGAAGCTGGCCCGCCTGGTCAAGGGCCGTCCCAACGTCATTTCGTTCACGCACGGCTTTCACGGCGTGAGCGGCGGTTCGCTGGGCGTGACCGCGAACGCCAAGTTCCGCGACGCCGCAGGCGTATCGCTGGCCAACACTTCGTTCATGCCCTACGACGGCTATTTCGGCCCGGACGTGAACACCATCAGCTATCTGGAGCGCATGCTCGAGGATCCGAGCAGCGGCATGGACCGCCCCGCCGCGATCATCGTCGAGACGGTGCAGGGCGAGGGCGGAGTCAACGTCGCCACGGTGCGCTGGCTCAAGGACCTGGAAAAACTCTGCCGCCAGCACGACATGCTGCTCATCGTGGACGACATCCAGGTGGGTTGCGGCCGCACGGGCAGCTTCTTCAGCTTCGAGTCGGCCGGCATCAGCCCCGACATCATCACCTTGTCCAAGTCCCTGTCGGGATTCGGCCTGCCGATGTCGCTGGTGCTGTTCAAGCCCGAACTGGATATCTGGAAGCCCGGCGCCCATAGCGGCACTTTCCGGGGCAACAACATGGCATTCGTGACCGCCTCGCAGGCATTGGATAGTTACTGGGCCGACGAAGCATTCGCCACCGACGTGCAGCGCAAGGCGGGCATGGTGCGCGACTGGCTCGAGAATCTCGTTCATAGCTATCCCATGGCTGACTTGAGCGTGCGCGGCCGCGGCCTCATACAGGGCCTGGTCACGCCGGTGGGCGACGACATGGCCAATCAATTCGCGCGCAAGGCGTTCGAACAGGGCCTGGTCATCGAGACTTCGGGCGCCAATGACGAAGTGCTGAAGGTGCTTCCCGCCCTGACCATCCCCGAGGAGCAGCTCAAGGCCGGGCTGGAGATTATTGAGCGCAGCGTGGCGCAGGTTCTACAGGAAAAGGGCGTGAGTTCCAGCGCCCATGTTTTGAAATTTGGAGGTAAGCGTCGATGATAGTCAAGAACGTGAAGGACGTGATTGGCACCGAACACGAAGTCAAGACCGAGACCTGGCTCAGCCGCCGCGTGCTGCTGCAGAAGGACGGCATGGGTTTCTCGTTTCATGAAACCGTCATTTTTCCGGGCACCGAGACCCACATCCACTACCAGAACCATCTGGAAGCCGTGTGGTGCATCGAAGGCGACGGAGAAGTCGAAACCATCGCCGACGGCAAGAAGTACGCGCTGGGCCCGGGCGTGGTCTATGCGCTGGATCAGCACGACGAGCACTGGCTGCGTGGGGGCAAGGAGCCCCTGCGGGTGATCTGCGTGTTCAATCCGCCCCTGACGGGTTTCGAGGTTCATGACGAAGACGGAGTCTATCCGGCCGCGGTCACCGACGCGGCCTAGGCTTTCGAACATCGGGCGGGCGGGGCGGCCGGCGGTTTGCAAGCCGCCGCGCCGATCCGGCCCCGCCTTGAAAGGAGCAAGCTATGACTATGGGTGATTTATACGTTTCGCGAACGGACCGTGGTTCGGCCATCATCGCCCGGCAGGACCCGGTCGTATACGAGGGCGGCAGCTACGCCGACGCGCTGGACGCCGAGCAGATCGCGAGCTACAACCGCGACGGCTTCATCATGCTGCAGGATCTCTTCAGCGACGACGAGGTCGAAGCCCTGCTGGACGAGGTCAAGCGCATGAGCGTGGACGCCGACATCACCAGCCTGAAGGAAGCGATACGCGAGCCGGGCGGCGACGCCGTGCGCTCCATCTTCCGCGTGCACGAACTGAGCGACCGCATCGCCGCGCTGGCGCGCGATCCGCGCCTGATCCACGTGGCGCGGCAGATACTGGGCTCGGAAGTCTACATGCATCAATCGCGAGCCAACATGAAGCCCGGCTTCAAGGGCAAAGAGTTCTACTGGCATTCCGATTTCGAGACCTGGCACGTCGAGGACGGCATGCCCAATATGCGCGCCCTGAGTTGCTCGGTACTGCTGACCGACAACAACGAGTGCAACGGGCCGCTGATGCTGATTCCCGGTTCGCACATGCAGTTCATCTCGTGCCAGGGCCGGACGCCCGACGAGAACTACAAGAAGTCCTTGCGGGCCCAGGAATACGGCGTGCCCGATCCGCTCAGCCTGCAATTGCTGGCCGACCAGGGCGGCATCCGCCAGATGACCGGCAAGGCCGGCTCGGTGGTGTTCTTCGACTGCAACGCCATGCACGGCTCCACGGGCAATATCTCGCCCTGGCCGCGCGCCAACGTGTTCATGGTGTACAACAGCGTCGAAAACACGCTCAATCCGCCCAAGTACGGCCTGAAGCCGCGGCCCGAATACATTGCCGCGCGCAAGGATTTCTCGCCGCTGGAGCCGGCCGACGCGACCAGCGCCGTGGCGTGACGGCCTGAAGGTTCGCCTTGCGGCGAGCCCCGCACGATCGAAAAGCCCGAAGCCGTTTGCGGCCTTCGGGCTTTTTTGCCGCCGGGCCGCCCAAAGGCTCGGCGCCCCGGCAAAAAACGGCCCCCTTTGGGAGCAGCAAGCAGGCGT
Organism: Pusillimonas caeni; assembly: GCF_003545815.1. Taxonomy (GTDB): domain Bacteria; phylum Pseudomonadota; class Gammaproteobacteria; order Burkholderiales; family Burkholderiaceae_B; genus Pusillimonas; species Pusillimonas caeni. Next base: position 149,215 of record NZ_PDUW01000009.1, on the reverse strand, counting down.
AGCCTGCGTGGCGTGGAGGCATTTTCTGCAGGGAGCGGCCGGTCGCTTCCCTGTGGAAGGGCCCTCAAGCCGGATTCAGGAAGGCGCTCAGGAATTCACGGGTACGCGCTTCGCGGGGTTCGGTGAACAGCTGCTCGGGCGGGCCGTCCTCGAGCACGCGCCCTTTGTCGAAAAAGCAGATGCGGTCCGATATCTGCTTGGCGAACTGCATCTCGTGCGTGACCAGCAACATGGTCAGGTCGTGCTCCTGGGCCAGCCGCTGGATGACGGTAAGCACCTCGCCCACCAGTTCGGGGTCCAGCGCCGAGGTGGGTTCGTCGAACAGCATGATGCCGGGCCGCATGGCCAGCGCCCGCGCGATGGCCACCCGCTGCTGCTGGCCGCCTGAAAGCTGGCTGGGGAATTTGTCGGCGTGCTCGCTCAGCCCGACCAGCTCAAGATATTCGTCGGCGCGCTGGCGCGCCTCCTGGCGCGACAGCTTGAGCACGTGCACGGGCGCTTCGGTGATGTTGCGGCGCACCGTCATGTGGGGAAACAGATTGAACTGCTGGAACACCATGCCCATTTCCTTGCGCATGTTGCGCAGATGGGCCTCGCCGGCGGGCACCAGGCTTCCGTTGCGCTCTTCATGCCACAGGGGTTTGCCCGCGACGTAGATGACTCCCTGGTCGATGTTTTCCAACGTCATCAGGATGCGCAGCACCGTGGACTTGCCCGAGCCCGACGGGCCGATGATGGTGACTTTCTCGCCCTTGTCGACGTGGAAATCCAGCTCGTCCAGTACGGTGACGTCGCCGAAGCGCTTGACGACACGCTCGAAGCGGATAATGGCTTGTTCGTTCATTTCAGCGGCAATCCTCGTTTTGGAAGGCGGGCGTCCAGATAGCGCACCCCCGCCGACGCGATCAGAGTAAGCACCAGATACAGGGCGCCCACCATGGAAAGCGGGATGACGTAATGGAAACTGCGGTCGCCGATGATCTGGGCGACCTTGAGCATCTCCAGCACCGATACGACCGACAGCACGGGCACGTCCTTCATGATGGAGACCAGGTAGTTGCCCAGCGCGGGAATGATGCGCGGCACGGCCTGAGGCAGGATGACGACACCGAAGGTGCGCAGCGGCGACAGGTCGAGCGCGCGCGCGGCTTCGGTCTGCCCTCTGGCCACCGACTCCAGTCCGGCGCGGTATACCTCGGACATATAGGCGCTGTATTGCACGCCAAGGGCCAGCGCGCCGGTCAGGAAGGCGGGCAGCAATATTCCGTATTCGGGCAGCACGTAATACAGGAAGAAAAGCTGTACCAGCAGGGGAGTGTCGCGCAGGAACTCGGTCAGTGCGCGCGCCGGCCAGGCGATGAAGCGCGAGCGCGCGGCCTTCAGCGCGGCCAGAACCAGCCCCAGCACGGCCGCCACCAGAAAGCCCAGCACAGTGGCCTGGATGGTGACCACCAGGCCGCGCAGCAGGATGGGCAGGATCGAGGCGGCGAACAGCCAGTCGTTGCTCGTGTCCCATTCGATGCCGAAAAGCATTAGACACCCCCCGCGCGCCAGCGCCCGACCGAGCGCTCGAGCAGCTTCATGATGGCGGTCAGCACCAGCGCCATGCCAAAGTACATCAGCAGCAGGATGGCGTAGATGGTGGTGCTGTCTTGAGTGAAGTTGCGGATCTGCTCGGCCTTGAAGGCCAGGTCGCCCAGGCTGATCAGCGAAACCAGGGCCGTGTCCTTCAGGTTCTGGACGGCCAGGTTGCCGAAGCTGGGCATCATTTCGGGAATGGCCTGGGGCAGGCTGATGCGCCACAGGGTCTGGCGCGGCGTGAAGTCCAGCGCCTTGGCCACTTCGTGCTGTTCGCGCGGCACGGCCTGCAGGGCGCCGCGCACCACCTCGGCGCCATAGGCGCCGATATTCAGGCTGAGGGCCAGCGCGCCGGCCGCCACCGGAGGCAGGCGCAGATTGATGCCCAGCGCCTCGCCGATGAGCGGCAGGGCGAAGTACAGCCAGAACAGCTGCACCAGCAGCGAGGTGCCGCGAAACACTTCGATGAAACCTACGGAGAGATAGCGGGCGGCCCGGTTCGGGGAGAGCCGGCCTACGCCGAACAGAAAAGAGAAGAAGGCGCCGCCGATGGTCGAGATGACGGTCAGCTGGACGGTGACCCATGCGCCTTCGAGCAAAGGCACGATATAGTTCATCCACTGCATGTCGGTCTCCTCGGCTCGGCCGCGGGCGTCGTGCCTGGGCGGGTGCACGGGTGTCTTGGTTCGTCCATGATCATCGGCCGGTCAATGGGCTGCGCACAATTGCTCGCGCGTGCGTTCGAAAGATTCCTCGGCGTCTATTTCGCTGAAGCCATGCCGGGCCATGATTTGCCGCCACGCCTCTGTCTGTTTGAACCGGGCCAGCTCTTCATCGACGGCCCGGACCAGGTCTTTCGAGTCTGTATTGAAGGTGAACGCGCCCCAGCTGCGGACCGGTTCGCCGTCGATGACGGGATCGGTGAATTCGGCGGCAGCCTCGACCCTGTCGTCCTTGCCCGCCAACTGATGGATGGTGGCGCTGGTGGCCGCGTAGGCTCCGGCGCGCCCCGTAGCCACGGTGGAGATCGCGTCGGAGTTGCTGGAGATGGTCACCATCCGTTCTTGCGGCACGTCTAGGGCCTGCATCATTTCAAGCTGGTCGGCGCCGGCCATGATGGCCACTTTGTCCTGGGAGCGGGCGAAGTGTTCGAAGGAGTGGATGTTCTTGGGATTGCCCTTGGCCACCAGCAGGCCTTCTCCGTACGAACTATTGGGTTGGGAGAACAGGACGTGGCCGCAGCGCTGGGGCAGGATGGCCATTTCAGCGGCGACCATGTCGAAGCGTTTGGCGCGCAGGCCCGGGATGAGGGCGCTGAAAGTGGTGCTGATCCACTCGATTTCTTTGATGCCCAATTGCTGGGCGATGTGCTGAGCGACGTCCGGCCCCACGCCTTGCGGTTTGCCGCGCAGGTCCATGTAGCCGTAGGGAATCTCGTTGGCGACGGCGATGCGCAGGCTGCCGCGCTTCTTGATCTGTTCCAGGGTGACGGCCTGGGCAAGCCCCGCCGCGCCCGCCAGCAGCGCCATCGCCATCAGCAATGCCGGCCATTTCTTCAGGGGTTTTTTGTCTGATTGGATCACGCCGTCGGATCGCTGCGCCCGGGGGCGGTGCGTGTAATTGATTCTCATAGGAATGATACCGTACAAAATCATTTCACTTCAAATCAATATCGAATCACGCCGCCTCAGGGCGAAACGGGATGCGGCTCGGGCAAAGCGACTGGCAGAACGAGGTTGGGGGACCTGATTCCAAACGCGCCATTGAACCGCTTTGTGGCAACGACTCGACAGCGGGGGATTTTTTCCTTGTCTGCGCGGGCTGGATCGTGGTAGCATCTACAGCATGAATCGTGCCGCTTACGCTTTCTTTTATTTTTATGCTTTTCCAACACCGCTGGTGGAGGAAGGGAAGCGTAGTACGCACTAAAACACCCAATTCCCAAAAAGCCGCCAGCAAAGTAGCTAGGCGGTTTTTTTTTGCCGCTGGGCCGCTGGCAATTACTGGAGTAGCTCGTGTCACACAATACCGACGATTTACGTATCCGAGAAATCAAAGAACTCAGCCCCCCCTCGCACGTCATGCGCGAGTTTGCCAGCACCCGCGAAGTGTCCGAAACCGTCTACGCCGCCCGCCGCGCGGTGCACGATGTGCTTCACGACGCGGACGACCGCCTGGTCGTCGTGATCGGCCCGTGTTCCATCCACAATACCAAGGGGGCCCTCGAATACGCCAATCGGCTCAAGGCCCAACGCGACCGCTTCCAGGGCGAGCTCGAGATCATCATGCGGGTGTACTTCGAAAAGCCCCGCACCACGGTGGGCTGGAAAGGCCTCATCAACGACCCGAACCTGGACGGCAGCTTCAACATCAATCAGGGGCTGCGCACCGCCCGCCAACTATTGCTCGAGGTCAACGCCATGGGCCTGCCGGCGGGTTGCGAATTCCTCGACATGATCACGCCGCAATACATCGCCGACCTGGTGTCCTGGGGCGCCATCGGGGCGCGCACCACCGAAAGCCAGGTTCACCGCGAGCTGGCTTCCGGTCTGTCGTGCCCGGTCGGCTTCAAGAACGGCACCGACGGCAACGTGCGCATCGCCATCGATGCCATCAAGGCGGCCTCGCAGCCGCATCACTTCCTGTCGGTCACCAAGGGCGGCCATTCGGCCATTGTCTCCACGGTGGGCAACGAAGACTGCCACGTGATACTGCGCGGCGGCAAGGCGCCCAATTACGATGCCGCCAGCGTCGAGGCCGCCTGCCAGGACCTGCTCAAGGCGGGTCTCAAGCCAAGAATCATGATCGACGCCAGCCACGCCAACAGCAACAAGGACTACACCAAGCAGCCCGAGGTCATCGAGGACGTCTGCGGCCAGGTGGCCTCGGGCGACCAGCGCATCTGTGGCGTGATGGTCGAAAGCCATCTCGTGGGCGGCCGCCAGGACCTCGTCGCCGGCAAGCCGCTCGTCTATGGCCAAAGCATCACCGACGGCTGCATCGACTGGGACGCTTCCGTGCAGGTGCTCGAGCGCCTGTCCGAGGCGGTGCGCGAACGGCGCCGGGTGGCGGTGCAGTCCAGCGCGGCCTGATGTCCGCGGCCGCGCCACCCGCCGCTCTGCCTTTTGCCGAGCCGATCACCGCTGAACCGGAGCCGACATGAACCCATTGCTGCAAGGCCGGGCCGATCGCCGCGCCATTCCGCCGGGCTTTCTCGATGCGCTGCGCGAACGGTTCGGCGCGGCGTTTTCCACGGCCGAGGCGGTACGCGAGCATCACGGGCGCGACGAATCCCCTTATCCGCCCATGCTGCCGGACGGCGTCGTCCATGCTTCGAGCGTCGAGGACATTGCCTGGGTGGCCGCCCATTGCCATCGGCATAACGTGCCGCTCATTCCTTTTGGCGCCGGCTCCTCGCTCGAGGGCCATGTGCTGGCCGTGCAGGGCGGCATCAGCCTGGACCTGTCCGGCATGGATCGCATTCTGGCGGTCGATGCCGGAGACCAGTGCGTGACGGTGCAGGCGGGGGTCAGGCGCAAGCAGCTCAACGAATATCTTCGCGATACGGGGCTTTTCTTCCCGGTCGATCCGGGCGCCGACGCGACCCTGGGAGGCATGGCGTCCACGCGCGCCTCGGGCACCAACGCGGTGCGATACGGCACCATGCGCGACAACGTGATGGCGCTCAAGGTGGTGACGGCCGACGGCCGCATCGTTGATACCGGCTCGCGCGCGCGCAAGTCCTCGGCGGGCTACGACCTCACAGCCGTCTTCGTCGGCAGCGAGGGCACGCTGGGCATCATCGCCGAGGTCACCGTTCGGTTGTATCCGCAGCCCGAAGCAGTGTCGGTTGCGGTATGCAATTTTCCGACGCTCGAGGACGCGGTGAACAGCGTCATCGAGATCATTCAGATGGGGGTGCCGATCGCCCGCGTGGAGTTCATGGACACGGACGCGGTCCGGGCCACCAATGCATACAGCAAGCTGGATCTGACTGAATCGCCGCTGCTGCTTTTCGAGTTTCATGGCAGCCCGGCGGGCGTCAAGGAACAGGCGCAGACCGTCGGCGAGATCACGGCCGGACACGGCGGCACAGACTTTCAGTGGGCCGAGCATCCCGAGGACCGGACGCGCTTGTGGACGGCCAGGCATCACGCCTATTTTGCCGGCGTGCAGTTGCGGCCAGGCTGCCGGGCTACGACGACGGACGTCTGCGTACCGATTTCGCAGCTTGCGCATTGCGTCAGCGCAACCGCGGCCGATCTCGAGACGGCGAGTTTTCCGCACACCATCGTGGGCCATGTGGGCGACGGCAACTTCCATGTGCTGATGATGATCGATCCGGACAAGCCCGAAGAGTGGCGCGAGTCCGAGCAGATCAACCGGCGCCTGGTCGAGCGCGCCATTGCCATGGGCGGCACCTGCACCGGCGAACACGGCGTGGGGCTGCACAAAATGGAATTCATGCAGGCCGAGCACGGCGATGGCGCGCTCGACCTGATGCGCGCGCTGAAGCGGGCTTATGACCCGCGGGGCATCCTCAATCCCGGCAAAACGATTCCTCCGGGCGAAGAGGGCGTAATCTAAAATAATGCAATGACTTCTTCTTCCGCAAGCAAGGGACGCGTCGTCGTCGGCATGTCCGGGGGCGTCGATTCGTCCGTCAGCGCCTGGCTGCTCAAGCAACAGGGCTACGAGGTCGTCGGCCTGTTCATGAAGAACTGGGAAGACGACGATGATTCCGAGTATTGTTCCACCCGCCAGGACTGGCTGGACGCGGCCAGCGTGGCCGACCTGATCGGCGTCGAAATCGAGGCCGTCAATTTCGCGGACGAGTACAAGGACCGTGTTTTTGCCGAGTTCCTGCGTGAGTATTCGGCCGGCCGCACGCCTAATCCCGACATCCTGTGCAATGCCGAGATCAAGTTCAAGGCCTTTCTCGACCATGCCATGTCCCTGGGCGCCGAGCTTATCGCCACGGGCCACTATGCGCGTGTGCGTGAAGTCGCCACGGAGCAGGGCAGCCGCTTCGAGCTGCTGAAAGGGCTCGATGCCACCAAGGACCAAAGCTATTTCCTGCACCGCCTGAACCAGGCGCAGCTGTCGCGCACCTTGTTTCCGCTGGGCGAGCTGCCCAAGACCGAAGTGCGCCGCATCGCCGCAGAACTGGGCCTGCCCAATGCCGCTAAGAAAGACTCCACCGGCATCTGCTTCATCGGCGAACGGCCCTTTCGCGAATTCCTCAACCGCTACCTGCCCACTCAAGAGGGGCCGGTCAAGACGCCTGAAGGAAAGGAACTGGGCCGCCACATGGGCCTGGCTTTCTATACCCTTGGACAGCGCAAGGGCTTGGGCATCGGCGGCGTGAAGGGCCGGCAGCGTGCCGATGGCACGGCCGATGCCTGGTACAGCGCGCGCAAGGACATCGAGAGCAACACCCTGTATGTGGTCCAGGGACACGATCATCCGTGGCTGCTGTCCAGCAGCCTGCGGGCGCAGGACGCAAGCTGGATCTCGGGTAGCCCGCCACCGGCGGGCGACTATGCCGCCAAGACGCGCTACCGCCAGCCCGATGCACGCTGCCATCTCGACGAGACCACGTCCGAGGGCGGGTTCGCGCTGAGTTTCGACGAACAGCAATGGGCCGTGACGCCGGGACAATCGGCCGTGCTGTATGACGGCGACATCTGCCTGGGCGGCGGCATCATCGTATAAGTGGGGCGCGTCAAGAGTAGTGTGATCACGCTTCACAGACGCCGTGGACAGCAAAAAGCCGAGTAATCACTCGGCTTTTTGCTGTCGGGATGGCTCAACGCAAAGATTGCGTCGACCGTTCGGCTTTACGGATTGAGCGCGATGTCTTGTGACTGAGGCTTGCCGGCCGGCGGCGCGCTGGCGGTGAAGGACGGGCGATCGTGGAGCTTCTCGGCCAGCAAGGCCAGGTTGGGATACTTGCCGCGCCAGTCGACCTGGCTGAGCCGAAGGTCGAGATAGCCGAGCGCACAGCCCACGGCAATATCGGCCAGGCTGAAGTTGACGCCCATACAGAAGGCGTTGGGTTCGAGGCCTTGCTCCATGAATTCGAGCGCCGCGTTGATCTTGCCATGCTGGCGGCGGATCCAGTCGGGGCTGCGCAGGTGTTCGGGACGCTGCGTGTTTTCGACCTGGATGGCGACGGCGGCGTCCATGATGCCGTCGGCGATGGCCTCCCAGCATTTGGTGGCGGTGCGGTCGCGGCTTGCCTGGGGCAGCAGACGGCCCACGGGCGAGAGGGTGTCGAGGTATTCGACGATGACGCGCGAGTCGAACAGACTGCCGCCGTCGTCCATGACCAGACAGGGAACCTTGCCCAAAGGATTGTATTGCTGGATCTGGGTTGCTTCCGACCATACATCATCGAGAACAAGCTCGTATTCGAGCTTTTTTTCCGCCATCACGACGCGTACCTTGCGTACGTAAGGGCTTGTCAACGAACCAAAAAGTTTCATGGCAAAGTCGGAAAGTTGCAGGCCCAAAAAGTATAGCAGGGAAGGCTGCGCAGAGGGCGCCGGCGCGGCTTTCGTCCCTGGTTGGAACGGCTGTTTTACACAATGTGTGGTTTATTCGCGGCGCGGGCCTGGGCCGCTGCGGCCGGCTCGCGCAAAAAGGGGACGGAACGGGCCGAATGCTAAAATGCGCCTTGATTTTTTCAACCAAAGAACGTCATGAAAATTGCCCAGCAGCTCAGTCAGTTGAACGCCCTGTCGCCCCTGGACGGGCGCTATGCCGCCAAGGCGGATCCTCTTCGCGCCCTGTTGTCCGAGGCCGGCTTCATGGCCCATCGGGTCGAAGTCGAAGTGGCCTGGCTGCTGGGCCTGGCCGAGGCGGGACTGCCCGAGCTGCCGGCCTTCTCGGACGAGTCGCGCGCGGCGCTGCGGCAACTGGTGGCCGACTTCTCCGAAGCCGATGCCGCCCGCATCAAAGAGATTGAAAAAACCACCAACCATGACGTCAAGGCAGTCGAATACTGGCTCAAAGAGCGGGTTGCCGGCAATGCGCAGCTTTCCGGCGCGGCCGAATTCATCCATTTCGCCTGCACCTCGGAAGACATCAACAACACCTCGCATGCCCTCATGCTGAGCCGTGCGCGCGAGCAGTTCATTCTGCCGCGTCTGGGCCAGTTGGCCGAGCGCCTCAAGGGCTTTGCAAGCCAGTTCGCCGACCAGCCCCTGCTGTCGCGCACCCATGGCCAGCCCGCCAGCCCCACCACGCTGGGCAAAGAGTTCGCCAACGTGGCCGCGCGCCTCGATCGCGCCCTCCAGGCCATCCGGGCCGTCGAGCCCCTGGCCAAGCTCAACGGCGCCACGGGCAACTACAACGCCCACCTGGCGGCCTATCCCGAAATCGACTGGCCGGCCTTCAGCGCCCGGGTGCTCGGCGAGCTGGGGCTGACCCAGAACCGCCACACCATCCAGATCGAGCCGCATGACTGGATGGCGGCGCTTTTCGACTCGGTGGCGCGCGCCAACACCATTCTTCTCGACCTGAATCGCGACATCTGGGGCTATATCTCGCTGGGCTACTTCAAGCAGCGCCTGAAAGAGGGCGAGGTGGGCTCCTCCACCATGCCGCACAAGGTCAATCCCATCGACTTCGAGAACTCCGAAGGCAATATCGGCCTGGCCAACGCACTGCTCAAGCACTTGTCCGAGAAACTGCCCGTCTCGCGCTGGCAGCGCGACCTGACCGATTCCACCGTGCTGCGCAACCTGGGCGTGGCCCTGGGCTATTGCGCAGTCGCATGGGATTCCTGCCTGCGGGGCCTGGACAAGCTGGAACTGAACGCGGCCGCCATCGATGCCGACATCGACAACTGCTGGGAAGTGCTGGCCGAACCGGTGCAGACCGTGATGCGGCGCTACGGCCTGCCCCAGCCCTATGAACAGCTGAAAGCCCTGACGCGCGGCAAGGGCATCACCCAGGAAGCGCTGTCCGGATTCATCGCCGGCCTGGACCTGCCCGCCGAACCGAAGGCTCGCCTGCTGGCCATGACGCCGCGCAGCTATGTCGGCCTGGCGCCCGAACTGGCGCGGGACGTGTGAACGACGGTTTGGTCCTCAAAAGGAGCAATTGGGATTTCTGAAGGGCGGTTTTGACCTTATAAAAAAACCGCCTGCCTCGCCCAAACAGGCCATGAAACTCTGTTAAAATTCCGGCGGGGCTTTAGCTCAGTTGGTAGAGCAGAAGACTCTTAATCTTTTGGTCGAGGGTTCGAGTCCCTCAGGCCCCACCAAAAACACTAGTAGTATCAGCAAGATAAGGTCGCTTCTTAGGCGGCCTTTTTCTTTTCCTGCTCGGTGTGTGCCCTAAATGTGGCGTTTCTACCGGGCACATACCGCTCCCGCCTACTGTAATTTCCTGGAGCCGTTTACGCCGTAATTTTTACGGCCCAGTGCCGGCTTGCGCGCTCGGGATTCTGTCCGGCCTTGCCCGGCCAGGCACGATGTTTGCTGTGTATTCATTTGTTAAAAACAAATACCAACAACATCATGTCAAAAAGCCTTAAAAATAACGAGATCATCACGGGCGTGGACATCTACATTACTCGCTCCGGTCGTATAGCTTTTCTGGAAGCCGTTCACGAGCGTCCCCTGAGTTCCAAAGCCTTTTCGGGCTATGTGTACGGGCGAATCGGCGGCAAGGTCATAGTGCGGCGATTGGAATGGCTGCCTTGCGGCGAGTGTGTAAGCAGCAACGATGATGGCGACCATATAGTACGCCGGGCTTAATGGAATATATGCTTCTGCCGGACGTATGCGCCCGAAAAAACAAACCCCGCCGAGGGCGGGGTTTGTAGGTTCAATGCTTCTTGTCGATGTGCGCCTTGGCTTGTATCAGGGCGTCTTCGCTGGCCGATTCGAAATCGAAATACACGGCAATTTCAGTATCGAGGTTTTCCCATTTGCGGCTGGGCGCTCCGGGAGCATCCGTGGTGATTCGTATGCCAGCCAGGAAAAGTCCCTCATCCTCGACTTCGATCAGCTCGATCCACCGGCCCTTATACGTCGACTCGATAATTGTCCGCATAACGGCCTCCTTTTGTGAGTCCTGGGTTATCCATACTACTGATAACTGTTCGGCCAGGTGTAGTATTTTGTAAGTACTACGCTATTGACCCGGGAGCCGAAGAAGGCTAGCCCCCTATGCCGCGTTCCAGCGCCCAGATGATGGCGGCGCCTCGGCGGTGTACGCCGATCTTGCTGTAGATGGCGGCCACGTGGTTGCGCACGGTGTGGCGCGAAATGCCCAGGGCGTCGCCGATTTCGCGGTCTTCCTTGCCCTGGCACATGAGGTTCAAGATCTCTTGTTCGCGCAAGGTGAGATCGGCCAGTTCTGTTTGATTGGTTGCCGCGCCATGGCGCCCGCGCAACTGGGCGAGTTTTTCGACGACGGTGCGGCTGAACCAGGAGGCGTCCTGCATGACCGCTTCGATGGCCTGCATCAGTTCGGCTTCGGTTCGTTTGCGCTGGGTGATGTCCTGAACCACCCAGAGTATGCACCGGTCGCTTCCTATGGTCACGATTTCGGCGGACGCGAGGCAGTCGAGAAACTGCCCCGAGCGCAAGCGCAGCTGCAACTCGGCATTGCGCAGGCTGCCGTTGCGTTCGAGCTGTCCGGCGAGCTTCTGATGGGTCTGGGGATCGACCCAGAGTTCCTGCCTGTCCAGAGCCTGGTTGGCATCGTCTTTGTCGGAACGGCCCGTGACGCGCAGGAAAGCTTCGTTGACCTCGAGCAGGCGGCCTTCTTCCATAGAGCTCAACGCCATGGGAACGGGGGCAAGCCGGAACGCGGTGGAGAATCTTTCTTCGGACTGGCGCAGGTCCGCTTCGGCCTGCTTACGCTCGGTGAGGTCGATGAAGGTGAAAAGCATGCTCGGCTCGCCGTCGACGTCCAGAGGCTGGCCGGCCACGATGACGTATTTGTCGCTACCGTCGGCCTGCTTGAGCACCGCCTCCATCTGGGGAATGGTTTGGCCGTGCTTGAGACATTCGATCGCCTTGTCGCGCTGTTCTGCTTCGCGCAGTACGTCGATCTCGTAGGACGAACTGCCCAGCAGATCGCTCTGGCGGTAGCCGGTCATCTGGGCGAACCCCCGATTGACCTTGATGTAACGCAGGTCGCTCAAGCGGCATATGATGGCGGGTGCGGGGTTGACGTCGAAGGTCTTTTCGAACCGCTCCTGCGCATCGAATTCATCGGTGGCGTCTTGCAGGACCAGCGCGCCGGCGCAGGAAAAGTCGGTCTGCTCGAGAGCCAAACCGCGAAACAGCAGGACGCGGTGATACGTTTCGTCGTCCTTGCGTGTAACGTGTACGTAGAGCTCGTTGAAGCTGCCTGTCCGGGTCAGGCGATCTATCGGATATTGTCCGGCAGCCAGTTTTCGCTGAGTACGGTATTTCAGCTGGTAGTGCTTGCGATAACCGGCGGCCGTTTCGCCGAGGTCTTCCATTCGGCTGACGTCGTGCATATTCAGCGCGGCGCCATTCGCCCATGCGATGCGGCCCCGTTTGTCTATCACGAGAATCCCTTCTGTGGATTCAGTCGCGAGTTCACGAAACAGGGTCTCGGTTTCGGCACCAAACGTGTCGGCGGCAGCGGTAGGAGAACGCATTTGAGCTCCTTGGTCGGGCAGCGGCTGTGTGGGCGACGCCATCTAGCTTAACCCATACTCGGCGCGGCTTTTCCGCCGTTTTGCGGCGGGCGCTCGATACCATGACAAAAATACTAGAAGGACTACTCCATTTGGATCTTTACAAGGGGTGGGTCTATCGATAAGCTTCCGGCATCGCGTTCTACATAAAGTATCGAACGCTCAATCAATCCTGGAAGTTGAAGTGTCCTACGGTGAATTCATAAAGCGGTTGAATAGAGGTATCGAAGGCCGGGTCAAGGGCTATTTCGAAGACGAAGAGGGCTGCCTTCTGTATCTCAGCCGCGACGATACGATCTACGTGCCTTCCATGTTCATCGAGAAGCGCTGCGAGGAGCTGCTCGAGCTGCTTCAGGACGCGATTCGGGAAGGCCTGGCCGGCACGCATGCCGTGGCCTTGAATGAGGATGTCCTGCAATTGCGCGAATCGTCGCGCTAGGGACTTTTAGTGTTGACAGGCCCTAGGCTTGATGTCTAGTTGACCGATTGCGAGGACTGGAGCTGCGACTGCATCTCCAGGATCAGCGCCTCGAGTTCGGGAGACGTCTGCAGCGCCAGAACGGGCACGCCCTGAGCGTTGGAGCCGCTTTGTTCCAGTTTCAGGGTGATGCTCTGGCCTTCGAAAGCCTTGGGATTGGCCTGAATCTGCACATACTGCTTCAACAGGCGGTCGACCGCTTTCTGGGCTTCGGCCAATTGGGTGGACACGGGCGCGTCGGCATGCAGCTTGAATTGCTGTTCGATCGTCTTGGCCAAGTCCCAACTGAAGAAAAGCAGGGCGTTTTGGCCGTGGCATTCGGGGTGGAGAAAACCCCAGGAATCGGCGGGAGAGTTCGTCAAAGTCGTATCGCTAAAAATGCGGTCAGCGCTGAGTGCGCTTGCGCACGGTTTTTCCGTCGTAGGCGTATACGTCTATTTTATCCGGCATCTGGCTGTTGGGCGTTTGCAGTAGGAAAGTACGCCCTTTGACCGTGACCTTGATCTGTTCGGAGCAGGATCCGAACGCGGGCGACACCGTATAGCCTTTTTCTTTGAGCACGACCCAGCGATACGAGATTGGGCAGTCGGCGTCGCCCGTGCTGATGGAAACCAGCGCAACCTGGGCGGTCGGCAGGCTGAAGGCATAAGGAATATTGAGCAGGCCTTCGACGACGGGAGCGACGTCGGCATTATTGAAATGCAGCCTGGACTCGTAGACGTATTCGTTGTTCTTGACCTGCAGGGTGCCGTAAGGCGTATCGAAAACCAGCCTGGAGGGCGCCACGGGCCAATTGGTGGAGGCTGCAGAAGCCCCGCCCAAGGTGGCCCCGAGCAGGCACAACAGCAGAAAAACCGGACGTGTCGGGTGGGGGCGACGCATAGTATTCTGAACGATCAGGACCTGCCTTCAGGCGAGCCGCGATAGTGCCTGCCGGCAGAACAAATGTTACAGGATAGGGCTCGGCAAGAAGAGAATGTAAAGTTCATTACATTCTATTCTATCTGCGTGACAGATTGAAGGTGTTTGGAAGAGTTCAGTAGCTCGAAAGGGCCAAGTAGAGGCCGGCGCCCAACAGCAGAACGAAGTACACGGCCGCACCGGCCAGCAGGCTTTGTACAGCGATGCGTTTTTTCTCTCGCCATCCCAGGCGGCCCCGCGTCGGTTGACGATACGCCGCCCACCACCAGGTGGCTGCCATGGCCAGTATGCTCAGAACGAGAAATCCGATTTTCATCCCGCTATTCTAGCGGGCGCGGCGCGGCTTGCGACCAACGCAGTCGAAGGGGCACAGGCTTCGGCGAGATGGGCGGAACAGGACCGCCCGGCTTCGATCCGGGCGGGAGGGAAGGCATGCGAGGCAGGGCGCCTGTTTTCGCGGTTCAGTAGATGGGAGTGCGTGTGATGGACACGCGCAGTTCGTTGAACGCTTGAGCCGCGGGGCTTTCGGGGCCGTTTTGTGCGATGGCCGTGCTGAGCTTGGTCTCGAGCCCTGCGCAGTAGCGGGCCCGAAGAGGTTCGGGCATTTCGTTCAGCTGTTCGATGAACGACGCTGCAAACTCGTCGCCCAGCCCGGTAAGATCGGCGAAGTTGACTTCGCCCGCTTCGTATTGGCGTGTGATTTTTAGTGCGCGGGCCCAGTACTGCTCGATGATTTCGTTCATGGCGGTCTCCTGAGTGTTGTGCCGTTGTCGACCCGTTTGTCCGAAGATTCAGTAGAAGCTTCGCGGCATGCTTGTGGCGAGCCGGGGCCGAGGGGGCAGCATAATTGTTGTGATTCGCCGCTTGGGCGCCGGGGTAACCGAAGCCAGTGAATCAGCGGCCAATGCCTGTACGAGGCTTGCGAAGCGCGGCAACCTGATCGGGTGCGGGCGCCTGCTCCGCCGGACCCAGAGTAGCAGAGTCGATCATTGTGTACTGTGACAAATTGAATGTTTCGTCTTACTTCCTATGAATTCATTGCGTGCCCGGACGCGGACGCAAGTGGCGCTTCATCTGAACGAGCGCGAGAAATCGACATGAACATGAAGTAATGTGTGAAGAAGTTCGCCTAGAACCCTGAATCGCCACCGCTTTCTTTTTTGAAAGAAGAACGGCCTTATCTGGGACGAATCGTTCCATGCGTATAACTCGGTCTGGCGCGCGGGCCGAAGCCCGGACACCATGTGTGCCACGACAAGGAAAAAACGGGTGGCGCGATGATGAGGCATTCTTCCAGGTGGACATGGGCGGCGGTGGCTTGCACGGTGCTGGCCTCTGGTTGCGCAAACCTGCCCGACTGGTCTTTGTTCGGCCCGCTGCATGGTGGCGCCAAGCCTGTCGCCGTGGGCGCCTACGACTTCTCCTGGCGTCTATCCGGCGACCGGCGTGCCGGGCCGCTTCAAGTGTTCGACGATGGACGTAGCACTTGGTTGCAGTTCATGCCGGATCAAGCGCTGCCGGCCATTTTCGCCCGCGGCGGGCAGGGTGACGAACTGCTGGACTATCGTCGCCAAGGTCCTTACGTTGTGCTTGACGGTGTCTGGCCGCTTCTGGTGCTGAAAGCCGGTTTGCTCGAAAGCCGTGTGGAACGCATCGCGGCCCGGGAACCCGACCAAGGTCCCGGCATGGGGGCGATGCGAGCGGACCCTGCGGAAGTGTCCGCGCCGGCGGGCGTTGCCGCCGATGAACCCCGGCTTGCAATACCGCTGCCGGTGTCCATGCCGCCTGCGGCGGGTACAGACGCGCCGGAGCCATTCTTTGCGGCGCCGGTGTTCCAGGTGTCGCCGCAGGACGGCAATCTGCGCCTCGCTTTGGGGCGCTGGGCCGCTTCTTCGGGGTGGACCTTCGAAGCCGAACACTGGGCTGTCGACGTCGATGTTCCCATCGTCGGCTCCGCTGCTTTCGACCTGGAATTCGACCAGGCCGTGCAGCAATTGCTAGCATCCACCGAGCTGTCCGACAGGCCGCTACAGCCCTGCTTCTATGCCAACAGAGTCTTGCGCGTGGTGCCCTATGCGCAAAGCTGCGACCGGACCGCGGCCCCGGAGCGCGCCTGATGAGTCCCTTGCGTTCCATGGCCGCGCTGTGCGTGATGATGGCGATGCCGGGCTGCGCGCTCGAACAGAAATTGCGAGAAATCGCGCTGTCCGCAGAGGCCGCGCATGCCCAGGTGGCCGACAAGCGCCGCGTTTTCGCTGACATGGTGGGCAATGCCGAGATGAGGCGCGCCGCCCAGCATGTCGACCGGCCCTGGGTGGCCGGCCGCGCCCAGCCTCTTGCGCGCGACGTCACGCTGCCGCCGGCACTTCGTGCCGATGTGCGCACCACACTGGTGTTTCCGGGCGCCGCGCTGGACTTGCCCGCCATTGCCCAGCGCATCACGCTGGCAACCGGCATTCCCGTCCACGTGAGGCCGGACGCGCTTTTGCCGCAAGAGCGCTTTGCGCCGCGCCTGGCGGGCGGCTCGAGCCTTTCGCCGGCCGGCGCCGCGCCGGCAACCATGCATCTGGCGGGCGAACCCGGCCCGCTCAGCAGCCTGCTCGACCGCATTGCCGCCGCGCTGGGCGTGCAGTGGCGTTACGCCGGCCAGCGCATCGAGTTCTATCGCACTGAAACCCGCATGTTCAACGTCCGGGCCCTTACCCTGAACGCCGATGCCGAAGCAGCCCTGGGATCGGGAACCGACACCACGGCACAGGGCTTCTCCAGCGCCTCCAAGACACGTTTGACCGGGGGCAAGGCGTCCTTGATGGAAGTGGTGCGTCAGCGGATCGAACCTTTTCTTTCGCAGGCGGGCGTGGTGGTGGCCGAACCCGGCGCCAGCTCGACGGTCGTGGTTACCGATACACCCGAAGTCCTGCAGCGCATTGCGAAATACCTCGAGCACGAAAACCGCTCGCTCACACGGCGCGTAAGGCTCATCGTCGACGAAATCACTCTGGCCGCCCAAGAGTCCGCCGAAGCGGGCCTGGACTGGAACCTGATATTTTCAAGCGCTCGAATCGCCGCCGCCGCCTTCATGCCCGGGGCCAATCTCGAGCAGGCGGGCGGAGTCGGGCTGGGACTGAAGCAAGCTTCCTTCAGCGGCTCCGAGGTCATTGTCCAGGCCCTTGGCCAGGCGGGAAAGATCGTCCGGCGCAGCAGCGTGCCGGTACTGACCCTGAACCGCCGGCCGGTGTCGCATGCAGTGCGCACCACTTTCTCGTACATCGACCAGGTCCAGACGACCGCGCTGCCCGATGGCGCCGGCGCAGCGCTGCCCACGGTGTCGGTCAGCCAGCGCGAGGAGACCGTGGGCTCGCTGCTGACGCTGGTGCCCGACGCTCAGGAAGACGGCCAGATCCTGCTTTCGGTCGCCTATGACAATACGGTGGCCCAGCCTCTCAAGTCGATCACCTTTGGCGACAGAAACCATCCGCTGCAATTGCAGCAGATCACCATCGACGGCAACGGCACTGTGCAGCAGGTGGCGCTCTGGCCCGGACAGCCGCTGGTCATCTCAGGCTTCGAGCGGCGTCAGGAAGAAACCGAGGCGCGCCGACTCAATCCGGGCTTTCCCATGCTTCTGGGCGGCAGCGACCGGGCTTCGAGCCAGCATCTGACCACCATCATGGTCGTCACCGCCCAACTCGAAGAAGGCTATTGACGGGGCCCGGCATGCACGAGATTCTGGTCCGCCCCGTTCTTTCGGTCCATCTTGCTTTCGGTCTCGAATGGCTGCCTCTGATCAGCGGCCGCGCCTCGAGCGCGGCCCGGCGCATTGCGCGCCGGCACAAAGCCACCCATGTGGTGCTCGACGGCGAGGCGCCGGCGTCTTTCGGTTATGGACTGTCCCGAAAGGCGTTGCGGCATGGGTCGCGCACCATGCATTCGGCCGCCCAGAACATGGCGCGGCTTTATCCGTCGGGCAGCGTGGCGGCCATTCTGCCCCTGCTTCCCGAGGGCCACTGGCTGGTGGCCGTGCACGAAGGCGCGGTGATGGCGCGAACCGACGTCGTCTATCGCTCGCCGGAGCAGGCCATGCGGGCCCTGCACGCTCTGCAGGCGGCCAATCCCCGCCTGGTCCTTCTGCCCGAGTCGAACGGTCCCACTTTGGAAGCGGTCGCAGGCGCTTCGGATTCCGGCACGGCGCTGCGCGACACCGGCCGGCGCCGGCGCCAATGGCTGCTGGGCGTATTCCTTCTGGCCGCCGCGCTGTTTGCGTGGATCTTGCTCGAGAAGCGGACTGGCTTGGCGGCGGCGCGATCCGGCCCGGCAGTCGTGGACGCCACGAAGATCCGGGCGCAATGGGAGGACGCGATCTCTCTGGCCGAGCGGGACATGGTCGTTCATGGCGTGGCAGCCACGCATGCGGCGCTACGTCATCTTTACGATACGCCCGCCGTCATTGCCGGCTGGGCGCTTGGGCGAGTCAGTTGCAGCGCCGACGGCCGGGCATGGCGTTGCGGCGCCGACTACGATCGCAAGCGGCTCGATGCCGACAACGACGGGATGTTGGCTTCCGCGCCGCCAGGCTGGCGGCTGGACTTTCCGTCGATCGACAGGGCGACCGCGTCGTGGTCCTTCCATACCGACATACCCCCCGCGGGGCCGCAAGACATCGACGATGCCGCGCATCACCGCCGCCATGTGCAAAGCGCCTGGCAAGGTATTCGTCCCTCCTTCAGCAGGATGGCGCTGGGCCCGCCTCGCCGGGTCGAGATTCGGCCGCCCTTGGATGCCGACGGGCGTCCTTTGCCACGCCCTGCGGGCCTGCGCGCCTATGCCAGAAAAAAAGTCGAATTCGAGGGACCGCTGCGCTCGATCAGCCTTCTGCTGCCTCATACACGCTCCATCGCCTGGCGATCCATCACATTGACCTTGGGCGAAGCCGCGCGTCCCACGCTCGTCTCAAGCCGATTGCGTGTCATGTTCCACGGAGACCTTTATGAACGCCACGAAACGGACACCGCTGAGAATCCCGAGGCCGATCAACGGCCTGAAAGCCGCAGCATGGCTGCTGAAAGCGGGGCTGTCCGCAGTCATGGCCTGCTGGATGGAAACGCCGGCCGCCTCTGAAACCGATGAACTTGCCTCCGACCAGATCTCGGTGCGCGAACTGATGCGCCTGGAGACGGCCCAGGCTCTGCAGCGCATGCGCGCGGCCACGGCCGGGTCCGCATCGGACACCTCGCCGCTTCGCATGTCCTCGTCGTCAGGCGGGCAAGCTCCGGCGGCGCGTCTGGTCGCCATCTACGGGGTGGGGCGCAAGCTCATGGCCGAGGTCCGGGTCGATGGCCAGACACTGCTGTTCATGCGGGGCCGGCCCGAAGCGGTCGGGCTGGGCAGGGCGCACGCCATGCGTTTGCTGGCTATTTCCGACCGCTGCGTCGAGGTGGCGATGCAGGGGCGCCGCGAGTCCTTGTGCGCCGCGCCCGCCGGCGTGGACGGAAACTGAGCATGCGGACCGCCTGGCCCAGGCTGGTGCGCCCGCGCCTTGCCGAACCCTCGATCGCCCCGCCTCGTTTCGACAGCGCCGACGCGCCCGTGTTCGAGGGTCTGGACGACATACTGGACATGCGTCCCGCCTTCATGCGTTCACTCAGCCGCGAACTCGACGTCGAGTCGCTTGCGGCAAGGTTGTGTCCGATACTGCTCGAAGACGGCACGGTGGCGATTCTGGCTTTGGCCGAGCATGTCGGCGGCGACCAGGCCGATGCGCTTGCGCGCCACGTGCTGCGTCGCGGCTATCGCCTGGCCGCGCAACAGCGCTATGTTCTGCCGGCTCCGCTGCTGCTCGCCATCGCGCGGGGCCAAGTGACGCCCGGCACGGCGGCGCGGCGCAATCTTCCGGACCGCCACGCGGGAACGGCCTTGTCCGATGCCTTCCAGGACATGCTCGAATGGGGCGTGCGCCACGAGGCCAGCGATCTGCACATCAACATCCATTTGCGCGAACCCGAATCCGAAGTCCGTTTCACGCTGTCGGGACGCTATGTCTCGCCCGAGCGATTCCAGCGCATACCGACCCGCACGCTCATGGACATGCTGGCCGTCGTCTGGATGGACGTGCGGGGCGGCAATGGCGCGGTATTCGACCCCTCCGCCGAACAGCAGGGCAGCCTGGTCAAGAGGGTGGACGGCCGCAGGGTGTTGCTGCGCTGGGCGTCGCTGGCTGCCGAGCGGGGGCCCAGCGTATGCCTGCGCCTGCTCCATCGCGACGCGCTGGCCGAAGCGCCCTCGCTGGCCGCGCTCGGCTATCTGCCGCATCAGTGCGCCGCGATTGAATCCGCCATGGCCACGCAGGGCGGGGCCATCGTATTCTCGGGAGCGGTGGGTTCGGGCAAGTCGACCAGTCTCGCGGCATTGATCGCGCGGGTGCCTTCCGACCGCAAGGTCATCACTCTGGAGGACCCCGTCGAATATCTCATACCCAACGCCGTGCAGAACAGCGTGGCGCGCGAGCTGCATGAAACCGCCCACGACGACTACGGCTCAAAACTGCGCACGCTCAAGCGCTCCGCCATGAACGACGTATTGCTGGGCGAAGTGCGCGATCTGGAGTCGGGACGCGCATTCCTGGATCTCGTCGGCTCGGGGGTCAACGTATACACGACGACTCACGCTGCGTCGGCCGCGCTGGTGGGCGACCGGCTGGCTTCCGACTTCATCGGAGTGCCGCGCGACTTCCTGGCTACGCCCGGCGTCCTCAAGCTGCTCGTGCATCAGGCGCTTCTGCCTCTGCTGTGTTCCGAGTGCTGCCTGGGCCTGGCCGACGCGGCCGCCCTCCAGGCACCGCCTGAAGGAGTCCCGTCCTGGCAATCATGGTTCGAGGTCCTGCGACGCCTCTATGATGCCGACCCCGCACGCTTGCGCCTGCGCAATCCGGTCGGATGCCCCGCATGCCGGCAGCCGGGCGCTCCGCATCTCGCCGGCCATCGCGGGCGCACCGTGGTGGCCGAATATATCGAGCCGGCGCTGGACCACGAGTTGCTGCGCTGCATACGCCGAGGTGAAAGCCTGGCCTATCTCGGCAAGCCGCAGGCGGCCTTTCCGGGCATGCACCGGCCCGAAGCGTTTGCCGCCATCTTGCATTGCGCGATGTACAAAGCCCTGTCGGGACACATTGACGTGCGAGAAGTCGAGCGCAGCTTCATGCCGCTATCGGTCCAGGCGCGCATCCAGCGCTTGAATCCCGGCGCCGTGACGAGGATGCGGGCATGAGAAGCCTGGCTCCCGCAGACGCCGTCGGCGCTTTGTTCGCCTTCCTGGTCTCCAGGCTGGACAGGCGGCTCTTCATGCCCGCGCGGGCCGACTACTACGAGTTTCTATCCGCCCTCATGGAGGGCGCCAAGGGCCGGCATACCTTGCGCGACATCTTCGATCGAGATGCCCGCCGCTACGCGGGAACCGTGCGAGGCCGGCTGTCCAGCGCCTGGAGCCGCAACTATCCCGCGGCGGGAGGAGACCTTTATGCGACCTGGATCGGCTGCTTTCCGGCCAGCGAGCTCGCCATCATCCGCGTCGCGCAACTCGCGGGCAACGAGACCCTGGTGCGTACGCTGGGCGACCTCGCCCATGCATTGCGACTGTCCATGCGTTCCAGGCATATCGTATGGGTCACCGTGTGGTCGGGTGTCCTGTCCCTTTGCGTTCTGACGGCCACCGTGCTGGCCGTGCCGCAATTCACCGTGCCTCGCCTGGCGCAACTGTTCGGCGCGCTGCCGCCCGAATATTTCGGAACCTGGACGCGGGCCCTGCTTGCTTTCGCCGCCCTGGTGCAGGCGGCATGGGTTCCGGTTTTCACCGCATTGCTCGTGGGCGGCGCCGCGCTGTGCTGGTCCATTCCCAATCTGACGGGCGCCGTGCGAAGCCTGCTCGATCAGGTTTCCATATGGAAGATCCATCGCTGTCTCAGCGCCTTGCGTTTCATGTCGGTGCTCACCGTGGTGCTGCGGCGGCAAGGCGCAACCCAGTTGCGCACCGCCTTGGCCATGCTGTGCGCCGGTGCTTCGCCCTGGATGCGCGGGCATCTGGACGACATGCTGAGCCGCATCGATCACGGCCTCGTGGGCGCCGACACCTTCGACACCGGTTTGCTCGATCGCGAACTGTATTGGTATTTGCAGGACATGGCCGAGGCGCGGGGCCTGGTGAACGCCTTGGTGCTGGTGCGCGATCGCCTGGGGGGCCGGGTGTTGGCGCAAGTGGCGCGGCAAGCCCAGGTGCTGCGGTGGTCGCTGCTGGCCTGTTGCGTGGCGGGCATGCTGGCGCTGGGCCTGTGGCACTACGCCGTCATCGACGAGTTGCGCCGCTCTCTCATGATTTTCTATGCGAGCCAATGAATCCGGCCCGCTTTATCACCGCCCCAAGGAGCTTTCCATGAACCATGCATTTCGCAATGCCGATCGCCAGCGCGGCTTTTCCCTGGTCGAGGTTTCCATCGTTACGGCCATCGTGCTGCTGCTGGCCATCATCGGTATTCCAGCCATAGGCAGCTATGTGGTCGAAAACAAGGTGCCCAAGGCGGGCGAAGAACTGGCGCGCTTCATCCTGCAAACCAAGGTCAATGCGCCCAATGGCACGTCCTTGCCCTACGCCGCCATCGAGACGGCGCATTTTGCCACCCTGGCGCGCGATTCAAGCGTTTTCTCGGTCATCGGTGCGGATGCCGCCATGCGGGTGCTGCATGGCCTGGGGTCCGAAGGCGAGGTCACTGTGCAGCCCGCGGCCTCGGGTGCAGCGTTCTCCATCGGGCTGTCGCGCGTCCATCATGCCGCATGCCCCTCGCTGGCGTCCATCATGCAGCGAGTGTCGGACATCATCACGCTGACGCCCGACGGCGGTGGGGCGTCCATCGTAAAAGACGCCTCGACCCCATACAGCGCGCTAGCGGTCGAAACCCGATGCGCGCGGGGCGACGCCAACGATTTTCTTTTCACCGTCAGCTGATTCGAGGCGCCATGGTTCCGCAACGAGGTTTCGCCCTTCTCGAGCTGGCCGTCGTGGTGCTGATCGCCACCCTCGCGGCCGTCTTCGCCGCCGATCGATTGGCGCAACGCGCCCGGGATGCGATGGCCGAAGGGCACGCCGCGTGGATGACATCGTTGCGGCAAGCGGCGCAGCGATATGTCGAACGCCATGCGGCGATGCTGGCCGAAGAGGGTGAAGCGGCTCGGCTCGATGGATTTGCCGATGCCTTCGCCCCCACCCTGGCCGAGTTGAAGACGGCCGGGCTGCTGTCGCCTGGCTTTCCTGCTCAGGGCGCTCGCGGCCTGGGCGGCCGGGTGCTGCTGATTCGCGGCGCGGACTGCCCCTCGTCCTCGTGCCGGATCGAGGCGCTGGTCCATAGTGACGGGCCTTTGGGACGCGCCGCCTCGAACGGCCCCGACCCTTCCATGGTGGCCCATTGGCTGGGCGCCGCCATGGGCTGGGGCGGTGCGGTCATGCCCGACCGAATGCAGCAGATAAGCGGGGCCGCGTTCTCATTTCCCAATCCGCCGGTGGCGGGCATGGCCCCGCTGCCGGGCGGCACCGTGGCGATGGCGGTAACCGCCGAGCAGTTGGGCGCCCTCGACTACCTCAGGGTGGAAGACCGGCGCGATCCCCGTTTCCGGGGTTCGGCAAGCATAGCGGGCGATCTCAGCACCGGCGCCGCGCTGCTCGTTCACGATCATCTTCGCATCGGCGGCCAGGCTCGGGCGCAAACGGTGTGCGAGATCGAAGGGGCCATCGTCCAGGAGCGCTACGGAGGCTTGCTGGTGTGCCGCGAGGGGCAGTGGCGCTCGGCGGGCGGCAGCGGCGGGGGAGGCTATTCCATAAACAGCCTGACGGGCTGTGTCGCGGCGGGGGCCAATCCCGTAACGGGAGGCTGTTCCTGCCCCGCGGCGCATCTACCCGTGCGCGTTGCCGACAGCATGTCGGCAGTGCCCTCCGAGGGGCGCACCCGAGGCTATATCTGCGTGGGTTGAGAACCACCTCACGGCACCTGCCATGCGGCGATCGCGTCGCGTTCGGCCTGCGTCATCTGGGTGAGATTGCCCAGCGGCATGTAATTATTGGCCACCACCTGCTTGACGAGGTCGGGATGGGCGAGCAGGTCTTGCTCGGATTCGAGCGCCATGCCGGCCGGGGCCGCGGGGAAGCCGGGCTGGGTCGGGTGGACGGCATGGCATTGCACGCAGCGCGCATGCACGATCTGCATGACCTGGGCGGTGGTGACCGCTTCGCTTTGTTCTCCCCGGGCTGCGGGCGCGGCGGGCCGGGGCGCGGCGAGATAGCCGATGACGACCAGCAAGGCGACACCCACGATGGGATAGACCAGCTTGTTCTGCCCGCTGTGGCGCAGCACGAAATACTGGCGTATGGAGGCCCCGGAAAAGATGAACAGGCTGAGAATGATCCAGGCGTAGGGCCCGCTGTAGGTGAATGAATAGTGGTTGCTGAGCATCAGCAGCACCACGGGCAGGGTGAAGTAGGTGTTGTGCACCGAGCGCTGCTTGCCCCGTTTGCCGTCCAGCGGATTGGGCTCGCGCCCCGCCTTCAGGGCGTCGACCATGCGATGCTGGCCGGGAATGATCCAGAAGAACACGTTCGCGCTCATGCAGGTGGCCATGATGGCCCCCGTGATGAGAAACGCCGCCCGGCCCGGGAAAATCATGCAGGTCAGGTAAGCCACTACCACCATCATGACCGCCACCGCGATGCTGAGTACGCCGTCGCGCTCCATGTTGGGACTTATGCGGCGGCACAACTGGTCGTAGACCACCCAGCCCAGCAGCAGAAAGGCGATGGCCAGAGCGCTGGCCTGCCAGCCCGACATCGAGGCGGCCCACTCCCAGCTGCTGCCGGGATTGACCAGGTAGAAGCCGGGCTTGACCAGGTACATGGCGGCGAACAGGGCGAAACCCGACAGCCAGGTGGTGTACGCCTTCCAGAAAGACCAGTGCAGGTCGTCGGGCAGTTCGGCGGGATTGGTCAGGTACTTTTGGTTGTGATAGAAGCCGCCGCCGTGCACGGCCCACATTTCGCCGAATACGCCGCGTTTTCTACTTTCGGCCGATTGCGGCGGGCGCAGGCTGTTGTCGAGCATGACGAAGTAGATCGACTCGCCTATCCAGGCGATGGCGGCCACCACGTGCAGCCAGCGCAGAAGCACATTGCCGAATTCCAACAGGTAAGCATCCATGGGTGTTCATCCCTTTGCATGGCAGGCCGCCGACCCCGGCGGCGCGCCTGATATCAACTGCCGCGATAGGTGGAGTAGGACCACGGTGTGACGACGAGCGGCACGTGATAATTCTGCTGCGGATCGGCGACGCCGAAATTGATGGTGACCTGGTCCAGGAACGGCGGATCGGGCAGGGTGGCGCCTTTGCCGGCAAAGTACTCGCTCACGTGGAATACGAGTTCATAGCGGCCGATTTGCAGGCTGTCGCCCTGCAGCAAGGGCGCATCGCAGCGCCCGTCGGCGTTGGTGACCGTCTGCACAAGGCGTTTCCGGCCTGTTCCCTGGACGGCATAGAGCTCGACGGCCACGCCGTTTGCCGGCGTGCCGTGCATGGTGTCGAGCACATGCGTGGAAAGTTTTCCCATGGTGTCTCCGGTTGCCTGCTTGAACTGCCAGGTTGTTGTCGTAAGCGGGGAAATCCGGTGGAAACCCGGATTGTCAACAATTTATGTTGACGATTCTGTTTTACGTGCCAATAATTGTCAATAGCGATTTGCCATATCCCCATCCACGGAGTGAACATGCTTCGCCTTGACCAGCGTGCCACGCGCGGTAGCGACATCGCGGCGCCCAAAGCTTCTTCGTTGTTGGAAGGGGGGCTTGGCGGTGGCGAGGTCGACCGTGTTTATGCAGATATTTTCGATGCGGTGATGGACCGCCGCCTGTTGCCCGGCGCCAAGCTGACCGAGGCGGTGCTGTGCGAGGTCTTCCGGTGCTCGCGCGCAACGGTCAGGGCGGCGCTGGCCCAGTTGGCGCACGACAAGATCGTGGTGCTCAGGCCCAATCGAGGCGCCTTCGTGTGGCGGCCCAGCCAGGCCGAAATGCGCGACGTTTTCGAGCTCAGGCGCGACATGGAGTGTCTGCTGATCGACAAGCTCGTCGCCTTGCCCGACCTGGCCGAGCGCCTGCAACCCCTGCGCGACATGGTGGGACAAGAGCGCCGTGCTTTCGAATGCGGCGACCGCATCAGCTGGCTGAGGCTGTCCAACGCCTTTCACGTGAAGCTGGCACAGTTGGCGGGCAACGAGGCGCTGACCGAGCTGATGCACAGCCTTTGTTCCCGCACCACTCTCATCATCGCCTATCGGGACACTCCCGGCGCCAGCACCTGCTCGTACATAGAGCACGAGCAGATCCTCGACCGGCTGGCCGCCGCCGACCGCGCGGGCGCCCGCGAAGCGATGTCACATCATTTGCGCGATTGTGAAGAGCGCATGCTGGAGTCCTCCTCGGGACGGTTCGACCCCTGGGCGGCCTTCAGCGTCAAGCCCGAGGAGCACTCATGAGCGAAGCCTATCCCCGCGACCTGGTCGGCTACGGACGCAATCCTCCCTTGGCCGACTGGCCCGGCGAGGCCAGGGTGGCGGTGCAGTTCGTCCTCAATTACGAAGAGGGCGGCGAAAGCTGCGTGCTGCACGGCGATGAAGCCTCGGAGCAGTTTCTGTCCGAAATCATCGGCGCGGCGGCCTATCCCGACCGGCACCTGTCCATGG
The DNA here is from genome assembly GCF_003545815.1 of Pusillimonas caeni. GTDB lineage: Bacteria > Pseudomonadota > Gammaproteobacteria > Burkholderiales > Burkholderiaceae_B > Pusillimonas > Pusillimonas caeni. The sequence continues at coordinate 122,786 of NZ_PDUW01000009.1, read as the reverse complement.
AGTCCATCTACGAATATGGTTCGCGTGCAGGCGTGTGGCGCATTTTGAAGGAGTTCGAGCGCCGCGGTTTGCCGCTGACCGTCTTCGGCATCGGCATGGCGCTGGAGCGCAATCCCGAGGTTGCCCGGGCGCTGCTCGAACTGGGGCACGAAATCGCCGCCCACGGCTATCGCTGGATCCACTATCAGAACGTGCCCCCCGAGATCGAGCAGGCGCACATGCGCCAATGCGTCCAGGCCATCCAGGCGATCACCGGCAGCGCGCCCTCCGGCTGGTACACCGGGCGGGACAGCCCCAACACCCGTCGCCTGGTGGTCGAGCACGGCGGCTTTCTCTATGATTCCGACTACTATGGCGACGACCTGCCGTTCTGGCGCCGGGTGAGGCTGTCCGACGGTTCGGTCAAGCCGCACTTGATCGTGCCCTATACCCTCGATTGCAACGACATGCGCTTTGCCACGGCGCAGGGCTTCAACACCGGCGATCATTTCTACGCTTATCTGAAGGACGCCTTCGACGTGCTGTACGCCGAAGGCCAGCACACGCCCAAGATGATGTCGATCGGCCTGCATTGCCGGCTGGTGGGCCGGCCGGGGCGTTTCGCGGGCTTGCAGCGCTTCCTGGACCATGTCCAGCAGCACGAGCGCGTCTGGATATGCCGCCGGGTCGACATTGCGCGTCACTGGAGCCAGCGCCATCCCTACCATGAGCAGGCCGCGAAGGAGGGCGCATGAGCACCACTATCACGCTTGCCGAGCTCAATGCGCTGCCTTCCGGGCAGTTCGTGAACCTGCTGGGCGGCATCTTCGAGCATTCTCCCTGGGTAGCCGAACAGGTGGCTTCCGCGCGTCCTTTCCGGGACATCGACAGTTTGCACCAGGCCATGGTCGAGCGCATCGCCGCCGCCGGGCCCGAGGCGCAGAGGGCTCTTATTCGCGCCCACCCCGAGCTGGCCGGAAAAGCGGCGGTACGCGGCGAACTCACGCCTGAGTCCACGTCTGAACAGCAAGGGGCCGGCCTGGATCGTTGCACTCCGGAGGAGTACAGCACGCTCACTGCGCTGAACCAGGCCTACCGCGAAAAATTCGGTTTTCCCTTCATTCTGGCGGTGCGCGGCCATGACCGGCAAAGCGTCATCCGCGAATTCAGGCGGCGCCTGGCGTTGTCGCCGCCTGAAGAAACCGCCGAATGCCTGGAGCAGATCTACAAGATCGGGCGATTCCGCCTCGATGACCTGGTTCGCAAGCCCAGCGTTTGAGCTTGCCGATTCTTCTCTTTCTGGAGTGATGTTTCATGGCCGCCCCCAATTTGCCCGCAGGCACTGTAATCAACGCAGCACCCGTCGCCGAACTGCCGGCCTTTGCCGTTCGCCATGCCAACCTGGCCTCGGCCGATTTCGGCGCGCGCGTCGTAGCGTGTTCCGATGATTTCTTCGGCGAGGCCGACCGCATGCTGCAATCTTCCGAGTCGGTATTCATCGTGGGCAAGTTCGACGACCACGGCAAGTGGGTGGACGGCTGGGAAACCCAGCGCCGGCGCCACGGAGGCCACGACCACGCGGTCGTGCGGCTGGGCCTGCCGGGCGTCATCAAAGGGCTGGATATCGATACCAGCCACTTCACCGGCAACTATCCGCCGGCTGCGTCGGTCCAGGGCTGCTATTGCGCCGGCGAGGCGGACCCCGGGGAAGACGCGTCCTGGACGGACATCATCCCCGCCACGCCCCTGTCGGGCGGTTCGCATCATTTTCTGCCGGTCAGCGACGAGCGTCCCTGGACGCACCTGCGCCTTAGTATCTATCCCGACGGCGGCGTCGCCCGCTTCAGGGCCTACGGCCAGCCCCTGTGCGATTGGGCCGCGAAAGACCCCGAGGCGCTGCACGAGGTATCGGCCCTGGCGGCCGGTGGCCGCATCGTCAGCTACAACGATGCCCACTTCGGCGTGCCTTTCCGCCTCATCATGCCCGGCCGCGGCGTGAACATGGGCGACGGCTGGGAAACCCGGCGCCGCCGCGATCCGGGCTACGACTGGTGCATCGTCGAACTCGGCCATGCCGCGCTGGTCGAAAAGATAGAAGTCGATACAGCGCATTTCAAGGGCAACTATCCCGACCGCGTTTCCATACAGGCGGCGCGGGTCGATCAGGGTACGGACCAGTCCATCACCACGCAGGCCATGTTCTGGCCCGAGCTTCTGGGCGAACAGAAAACCGAGATGGACAAGCAGCATTTTTATTCGGGCGAGCAGATCCGGCCGCTGGGCCCGGTCACCCACGTCCGGCTCAACATGTTTCCCGATGGCGGCGTCAGCCGGCTGAGGATATGGGGACGCCTGGCCCGCTAGGGGCCGAACCCGCGTACGGAGAGATCATGGCCATACTCAAGCTCGAATGGTTGGATAAGGATGCCTTTGCCCCCTTCGGCGACGTGATCGAAACGGGCGAGCGGCCATGGTTTCCCATCAACGGGGGGACGACGCGCCGCTACCACGATCTGGCGCGTGTCCAGGTCGAGGGCGAGGACGGCCACGCCGGCATCAGCATGGCGCGCGGCGACGCGTTCCATTTTCCATTGCGCATTGCCATGCTCGAGCGCCACACCCTGGGAAGCCAGGCCTGGATACCCTGCAACGGGACGCCGTTCATCGCCGTGGTGGCGCCCGACGGCGCGGGCGACCGGCCCGACGAAGCCACCATCCGCGCCTTTTACGTGGCGCCCGAACAAGGCGTGAATTACCGCCAGGGAACCTGGCACCATCCCCTGATGTCGCTGGGCCGCCAGGGCGATTTCATCGTCATCGACCGCATCGGCACCGCACCCAATTGCGACGAGTACGTGCTGCATGAAGTGCGTACGATCGACGGCAGCTTTCGCGACGAAGGTATATAGTGTCCTTTAGGGGCACGACACTACAATACAAGAGCGGGCGAGGACACGCCATCGCCTGCCGTGGAGACCATATGAACGTTCGACACGTCATCCGCTTTTATCTGAACGGCGTGCTTCACGAACTCACGCCGCAATCGCCCACACAGACCGTGCTGCAGTACCTGCGCGAAGAGCGCCGGCTGACGGGAACCAAAGAGGGCTGCGGCGAAGGCGACTGCGGCGCATGCACCGTCACCCAGGCCAGCCTCGCGGCCGACGGCCGCCTGGTCTTCCAGGCGATCAATGCCTGTATCCGCTTTCTGCCCACGCTGGACGGCAAGGCGGTCTGGACGGTCGAGTCGCTGGAAGACGGCGGTGCACTGCATCCGGCCCAGCAGGCCATGGTCGACCATCACGGCTCCCAGTGCGGCTTTTGCACGCCGGGCTTCGTCATGTCCATGTACACCATGTACCAGAATGGACACACCCGTCCCGCACGCCACGAAGCGCTCGACCATTTGTCCGGCAACCTCTGCCGTTGCACCGGCTACCGTCCCATCATCGATGCGGCCTGCGGCATGGACGCTTATCCGGCGGCCAAGCTGGATCACGACGAGGTGCGCAGGCAGCTGCAGGCGCTGCGCGATGCGGACGCGGGCATGCCGGCGCTCGAAGCGGCCGGCCAGACGTACTTTGCGCCCACCACGGCCGATGAACTGGCCGCGCTTTATGAGCGGCATCCCGACGCCGTGCTGCTGGCGGGAGGCACGGACGTCGGGCTGTGGGTCACCAAGCAGCTCAAGACTCTGCCCGCCGTCATCTATCTCGGCGACATCGCCGAGCTGGACCGCATCGAAAAGCGTGACGGCGCCTTGCGCATAGGCGCGGCGGCGTCCCTGAACGACGGGTACGAAGCCCTGGTCGCCGAGTATCCCGAGGCGCACGAGCTCTGGAAACGCTTTGCCTCCATGCCCATACGCAACTCGGGCACGCTGGTGGGCAATGTGGCCAACGGTTCGCCCATAGGCGACAGTGCGCCTTTCCTCATCGCCATCGGCTCGTCCGTCGTGCTGCGCAAAGGCGGTCGCCGCCGCGAACTGCCGCTCGAGGACTTGTACCTGGACTACCGCAAGCAGGCTCGCGAGCCGGGCGAATTCGTCGAGGCCGTCATCGTGCCCTTGCGCAGCCCGCGATGCCAGGTGGCGACCTACAAGCTCTCCAAACGCTTCGACCAGGACATTTCGGCCGTGTGCAGCGCTTATGCGCTCATCATCGAACAGAACAGGGTGGCATCGATTCGCATCGCGCACGGCGGCATGGCGGCGACGTCCAAGCGGGCGCGCCATGCCGAAAAAGCCTTGTTGGGCCGTGAGTGGACCGAGGCAAGCGTGGCGGATGCCATGCAGGCGCTCGACCGCGACTACCAGCCCTTGAGCGACATGCGGGCTTCCGACGACTATCGCCGCAAGTCCGCCCGCAACCTGCTGTATCGCTTCTATCTCGAAAGCACCGGCCAGGCCGATGCGCGCATCCAGATGAAGGGGGTGTCATGAGCAAGATCCATCACACCGTAGGGCAGCCGCTGGCGCATGAAAGCGCGCGGCTGCACGTCACGGGCGAGGCGCTGTACACCGACGACCTGCCCGAGCAGCACGGCACGCTGCACGCCGCGCTGGGGCTGTCCCGGCGCGCGCACGCCGCCATTGTTTCCATGGACCTGTCCAAGGTGAGGGCGGCGCCCGGCGTGGTCGAGGTCGTCTGCCTGGACGACGTGCCCGGCGAAAAATACGTCGGCGCCTACGTCCATGACGAGCCGGTCTTCGCCGACGGCCGTGTCCAGTACGTCGGGCAGCCGCTGTTCGCGGTGGCCGCCACCTCGCACGACGCGGCGCGGCGCGCCGCCCAGCTGGCCGAGGTGCAATACCGGGATCTCGATCCGGTGCTTTCGGCCGACGCGGGCGCCGAGCGCGAGTCCTACGTGCTGCCGCCGGTGCGCATCTCGCGCGGCGACGTGCAGGCCGAACTGGGCAAGGCGCGGCATCGCCACCAGGGGCGCCTGTACTGCGGCGGGCAGGAACAGTTCTATCTCGAAGGCCAGGTCGCCTATGCCCAGCCGGGCGAAAACGACGAGATGCTGGTCTACAGCTCTACCCAGCATCCCACCGAGATGCAGGGCATGATCGCCCACATGCTGGGCCGGCCCCTGCACACTGTCAGGGTGCAGTGCCGCCGCATGGGAGGCGGCTTCGGCGGCAAAGAAAGCCAGTCCTGGCCCTTCGCCACCGCGGCGGCCCTGCTGGCGTGGCGCACGGGCCGGCCCGTCAAGCTGCGCCCCGATCGCGACGACGACTTCATGATCACGGGCAAGCGGCACGACTTCTCGGCCAGCTACGACGTTTCGTACGACGCCCAAGGCGTGATCGGCGCGGTGTCGTTCGAGCAGCGGCTGCGCTGCGGTTATTCGGCCGATCTGTCGGGCGCGGTCGCCGACCGCCAGGTCTTCCACACCGACAACGCCTACTATCTGCCCGCCTTCGATATTCTCTCTTTGCGCGTCAAGACCAACACCCAGTCCAATACTGCATTCAGGGGCTTCGGCGGGCCGCAGGGCATACTGTGCATCGAATACGCGCTGGATGACATTGCCCGGCGCCTGGGCCTGGACCCGCTCGACGTGCGCAAGCGCAATTTCTACGGTGTCGACGAGCGCAATGTCACTCCCTACGACACGGTGCTGGAGGACAACGTCATCCAGCAGTTGGTCGATCAACTCGAGACATCGTGCGACTACCGGCGCCGCCGGGACGAGATCCGGCGCTTCAATGCCGACAGCAAGGTGCTTAAAAAAGGCCTGTCGCTGGTTCCGGTCAAATTCGGCATCTCGTTCACCGCCACCCATCTGAACCAGGCGGGCGCCCTCGTCCATGTCTATACCGACGGCTCCATCCTGGTCAATCACGGCGGCACCGAAATGGGCCAGGGGCTCAATACCAAGGTGGCGCAGATCGTCGCGGAAGAATTCGGCGTCGACATCGACCAGGTGCGGGCCTCGGGCACCGATACCTCGAAGGTGGCCAATACCTCGGCCACGGCGGCATCGACGGGCACGGATCTGAACGGCAAGGCCGCTCAGGACGCCTGCCGCAAGATCAAGGCGGCCCTGGCCGCCTTCGCCGCCGACCAGTACGGCTGCGACGAACAGCACATCCGGTTTCAAGCCGGCCAGGTTCATTGCGGCAACCGCGTCATACCGTTTCGAGAGCTCGTGCAGAAGGCCTATATGGCGCGCGTCCCGCTCTGGTCGTCGGGCTTCTACAAGACGCCCAAGATCCACTACGACATGAAGACGCTGACGGGGCGGCCCTTTTACTATTTCGTCTACGCGGCCGCCTGTTCCGAAGTCGTCATCGACACCCTGACCGGCGAGAACCGCCTGCTGCGCACCGACATCCTCTACGATGCGGGGCGGCCCATCAATCCGGCCGTCGACCTGGGCCAGATAGAAGGGGGCTTCATACAGGGCGCAGGCTGGCTCACTTCCGAAGAGCTGTGGTGGGACGAGCAGGGCGCGCTGAAAACGCATGCACCTTCCACATACAAGATACCCTCGGTCTCCGACTGCCCCGACCATTTCAAGGTCGAGTTCTTCGACAACGGCAATACCGAGAACAATATCTATCAGTCCAAGGCCATGGGCGAGCCGCCCTTGCCTCTGGCCATCTCGGTCTTCCTGGCCATACGGGACGCCATCGCCTCGGTGGCCGAGCTCCGCGCCGACATCCCGCTTGACGCGCCGGCCACCGCCGAGCGCATTCTGCAGACGCTGGACGCGGTCGCGCCCGGCCGCTTCTCCCTCGCCGCGGGGTCGCGGACCGAGGCCGACATGGCCGCCGAGCCCATGGAGCTTTCGGCCGGGCCGAGTGGCGGAACAGTGCAATGAACACCGCGCTCCGGTCGCCGGTAGCGTCCATCCATAGTCGATGGCTGGAGGCGGCCTGCTCCCGCCTTTTGCGGGGCGAGCCGCTGGTGCTGATCACCGTCGCACGGGCTTTGGGGTCCACCCCCCGCGATGCCGGCACCCGCATGTGGGTCGACGCCGAAGGGGCGCATGCCACCATCGGCGGCGGCCATCTCGAGCTGCTGGCAATCGAGGTCGCGCGTGCCATGCTGGCCGATGCGGGCGAGCCGCCCGCGCAACTGCGCCACTATTCCCTTGGCCCGAGCCTGGGCCAATGCTGCGGCGGCGCCGTCTGGCTGGCTTTCGAGCGCCTGGAAACGCAAGACCTCGCCTGGTGCGATGCGCTTCACGAAGTGCTTGCGGGCGGCGCGGCCGCCCGGCGCACTCGGCGCATTCGCCCGGCCCGTGACGGCGAGGCCCATGCTTGCAACGTGCACGTCGAAGCAGTGGAAGGCTCCGACATCGACCAGCCGGATGCCCGGTGGCATGAAGATGAAGGCCTGCTGATCGACTTCACGCCCGCCTCGGCGCCCCTGGTCGTGGTGTGCGGGGCGGGGCATGTGGGCAAGGCCATCGTGCGCGTTCTGGCCGAGCTGCCCCTCAACGTTGTCTGGCTCGATCCGCGCGAGGACGAGTGGCCCGCCCACCTGCCCGACAATGTCCGCTGCCTGAACGGCGACGCCGACGACGTCCAGGACCTGCCGGACGATGCCTACTGGCTGGTGCTGACGCACAGCCACGCGCTCGATCTGGAAATCATCGAGCGCGTGTTGCGGTACAAGTCATTCCGCTATCTCGGCCTGATCGGCTCGGACACCAAGCGGGCCAAATTCCGTGCGCGGCTGCTGCGCAAGTTTCCTTCCGAGCTGGTGGATCGCATGATATGCCCCATAGGCATCGTTGAAACCTCCAGCAAGCTGCCGGGCGTGATCGCGGTGTCGGTGGCGGCCCAGATCGCGGACCTGCTCGAGCACGCCTCCAAGCCGGCGGAAGCGGCGGGCGCCTGACGGGGGACGCCGCTTGGTGTTTTGCGCGCAACACCCTCTATAATGATTGGTTACCTACCTTTAATTGCGCGCGTTTTTCCCTGATGAAAACCACCGAAATCCGTCAAAAGTTCCTCTCGTTTTTCGAATCGAAGGGCCATGCCGTCGTGCCGTCGTCGCCGCTGATCCCGGCCAACGACCCCACCTTGCTGTTCACCAATGCGGGCATGGTCCAGTTCAAGGACGTTTTCACGGGCAAGGAGACGCGCCCCTATCAGCGCGCCGTCAGTTCGCAGCGCTGCGTGCGCGCCGGAGGCAAGCACAACGATCTCGAGAACGTGGGCTATACCGCAAGGCACCATACCTTCTTCGAGATGCTGGGCAACTTCAGCTTCGGCGACTACTGCAAGCGCGACGCCATCGCCTATGCCTGGGAGCTTCTCACCGGGGTCTATGGCCTGCCCGCCGAAAAGCTGTGGGTCACCGTCTATCACGAAGACGACGAGGCCCATGACATCTGGCTCAACGAGATCAAGGTGCCCGCCGACCGCATCATCCGCATCGGCGACAACAAGGGCGCGCGATACGCTTCCGACAACTTCTGGCAGATGGCCGACACCGGCCCTTGCGGGCCGTGTTCCGAAATTTTTTACGATCATGGTCCCGATGTCTGGGGCGGCCCGCCGGGCTCGCCCGAAGAAGACGGCGACCGCTACATCGAGATCTGGAATCTGGTGTTCATGCAGTTCGAGCGTGATGCGGCGGGCAATATGCTGCCCCTGCCCAAGCCCTGCGTCGACACCGGCATGGGCCTGGAGCGCATCGCCGCCGTGCTGCAGCATGTGCATTCTAACTACGAGATCGATCTCTTCCAGGCATTGATCGCCGCGGCGGCCCGCGAAACGGACGCCACCGATCTGGCCGACAATTCTCTCAAGGTCATCGCCGATCACATCCGCGCCTGCAGCTTCCTGGTGGTGGACGGCGTCATTCCCAGCAACGAGGGCCGCGGCTACGTGCTGCGGCGCATTGTGCGCCGGGCCCTGCGACACGGCCACAAGCTGGGCCAGCCCAAGCCGTTCTTCCATCGCCTGGTGGGCGACCTGGTGGCGCAGATGGGCGACGCCTACCCCGAGCTAGCGGCCAACCAGGCGCGGGTCGAGCAGGTGCTGCGCCAGGAAGAAGAGCGCTTCAGCGAAACGCTGGAAAACGGCATGAAGATACTCGAGTCCGCGCTGGGCGGACTGGGCAATGGCGGACGCCTGGACGGCCAGACGCTGTTCACGTTGTACGACACCTACGGCTTTCCGGTGGACCTGACCGCCGACATCTGCCGCGAGCGTGGCGTCGAGGTCGACCTCGACGGTTTCGAAGCGGCCATGGCGCGCCAGCGCGACCAGGCGCGCGCGGCCGGCAAGTTCAAGGCGGCCGAAGGGCTCAGCTACCAGGGCGTCGAAACCCGCTTCGAAGGCTACGAGCGCATGCAGGGCCAGGGCACGGTCACAGCCCTGTACGTAGACGGCGTGTCGGTCGATCGCATCGAGGCGGGCGCCCAGGCCGTGGTGGTGCTGGACGCCACGCCCTTCTATGCCGAGTCGGGCGGCCAGGTGGGCGACGCCGGCGTGCTGCAGGCCGGCGAGGCATGCTTCGAAGTGTCCGATACACAAAAAATCCAAAGCAACGTCTTTGGCCATCACGGCACGCTGCAGGCCGGCACACTGGCCGTGGGCCAGGCGGTGCAGGCCTCGGTCGATGCCGGGCGCCGCGCCCGCACGGTGCGCAACCATTCGGCCACCCACCTCATGCACAAGGCGCTGCGCCAGGTGCTGGGCGAGCATGTGCAGCAGCGCGGTTCGCTGGTCGACGCCGAAAAAACCCGTTTCGACTTTGCCCATGACGCGCCCCTCACCGTCGCGCAAATCAGGCAGGTCGAGCAGATCGTCAACGACGAAGTCCTGCAGAACCGCGAAGTCCAGGCGGCCCATATGTCGTACGACGAGGCCGTGGGCGGCGGCGCGGTGGCGCTGTTCGGCGAAAAGTACGGCGACGTCGTGCGCGTGCTCGATATCGGTTTTTCGCGCGAGCTCTGTGGCGGCACCCACGTGGCGCGCACCGGCGACATCGGCCTGTTCAAGATCGTCTCCGAAGGCGGCGTGGCCGCCGGCGTGCGCCGCATCGAGGCCGTCACCGGCGACAACGCCCTGCACTGGGTGCAGGATACCCAGGCAGTGCTGCAGCAGGCGGCAGCCCTGCTCAAGGCGCAGCCCGCCGATCTGGGCGACCGCATCCTGCAATTGCAAGGCCAGCTCAAGGCGCTGGAGCGCGACCTGGAGCAGGCCAAGAGTAAATTGGCCACCTCCGCCGGCAACGACCTGGCGGGCCAGGCAATTACCCTGGCCGGAGACGCCCGTCTTCTGGTGGCCAACATCGCCGGCGCCGACCCCAAAGCCTTGCGCGGCATGGCCGACCAGCTCAAGGCCAAGCTCAAATCGGCGGTGGTGCTGCTGGCCACCGAGGCCGAGGGCAAGATCAGCCTGGTGGCAGGCGTCACGTCCGACCTCACCGGCAAGGTCAAGGCCGGCGATCTGGTCGGCATGGTGGCCGGCCAGGTGGGAGGCAAGGGCGGCGGCCGCCCCGACATGGCCATGGGCGGCGGTTCGGATGCCCAGGCACTGCCGGGCGCCATAGCGCAGGTCCACGACTGGGTGCTTGCGCGCCTTCAGGGTTAGCGATATGTCCGATACGACCGAACGGCCTGAATTCGACCTGGAAGTGGATGCAACGGGCCTGAAATGCCCGCTGCCCATTCTGCGCGCCAAAAAGGCCCTGACGCAATTGCAAAGCGGCCAGGTGCTGAAGGTGATCACCACCGACCCCCACGCCGTGCGCGACTTCCAGGCGTTCTCCAAGCAGACCGGCAACGGCCTGCTGGCGCAGATCCACGGCGAGGGCACCGTCACGCATTTCATGTCGCGCCGCTAAGGGACCGATCGGACGCCGGTCACGAGAGGGCGCCGTATCGCCGGCGCCGCCTTTTACTTTTATTACGGGCCTAGGGGAATTAGATCCAGTTCCGCCAATGAGTCGTCTTCCTCGCGGCATTTTCTTAGAATCCATTCTCTGAACACGGCGATTCGCTGCGGCTCTTGACGGTTGGGCGAAATAAGAAAATAGGTCTTTTCCGCCGGCATGACGTAAGGAAACGGGATAACGAGATCCCCGTTTTGAAGTTCCTTCTGAACCAGGCCCGCCTGCGCAATCGCCACGCCGATTCCTTCTATGGCCGCCTGATACGCCAGGCTTGAATTCTCGAACTTCAGACCACGCGACGGATCCACGGAGCTCGCGCCCAGCGGGGAAAGCCACTTTCGCCAATCGTCGGGGCGCGCATAAGAATGCAAGAGCGTTACTTTAGCCAGATCATCCGGCGACGACAGCGTCTTTGCAACGTCTTTTGAACACACCGCAATAAGCTTGTTGCTTATAAGCCGGTCGGAGCGCATTCCCGGCCAGTCTCCAAAGCCGGTCCGTATGCAGGCATCGGTGAACTCATGCTCGAAATTTACCGGCTTCGACGGAGACAGCGTCATGAGTTGCACTTCAATCTCGGGATGTTCTTCCGCAAAATTACCCAGCCGGGGTATGAGCCAGCGCAGAGCAAAAGTGGAAAACACCTGTAGCTTCAATATGTCGGCGTTCTGGCGTTCTCTGACGCGGTTGGTGGCGTCCTCGAGCAGCGCAAAAGCGTCGGTGATGTCGTCCAGATATTGCTTCCCTTTGGGAGTGAGGGAGATGGATCGCGGTTTGCGCTCGAACAGGCTTACGCCAAGCTGATCCTCCAGCAGGCGCACTTGTCTGCTGATGGCCGATTGCGTTACGTGAAGCTCGTCTGCAGCACGCGAAAAACTCAGATGCCGTCCTGCTGATTCGAATGCGCGCATGGCATTGAGTGGGGCTAGTCTTCTCGTCATTGCGTGTCATACGCCAGTAGCATTGCGCCTCAAGGAGGCGAACGCACCCATCATACTTTATGGCGGCGCGTGGAATCTACGCACAATAAGCATGCAAAAAACTGGGCCTCAAGGCCGAAAAATGTCGTTTGTTAAGCGGCTTGAATGCGGGCAAAGTATCTCTGGCCAGAGCGAACAAGATGGCGTCGGCAGCCGGCGGTCAAGGCGAGCCAATGATAACGAGGAAACAGGATGAAGAGGATAGGCATTGATGTTGGCGGTACGTTCACTGATGTCGTTTTGATCGACGACGAAAGCGGAGACGTATGGTCGGCGAAGGTCCCGACCACGCCGGCAGAGCCGGTACGGGGCACTCTGAACGGCATAGCGAGAATACTGGAGCTCAGCGGCGCTGAGCGAAGCAGTGTCGGGCGCATCGGCCATGGCACCACGATCGCCACAAACCTGATCGTCGAAGGGAAAGGCGCGCGCACAGCCTTGCTAACCACAAAAGGCTTCAAGGATATTCTCGAAATTCGACGCGTGTCGCGCCATGATCGAGCTGATCTCTACGACCTTTTCTTCGATAGCCCAGCTCCTTTGGTTCCGCGAAGACTGCGCCGTGAAGTCGCAGAGCGCATACGTTTCGACGGGTCTGTGCTGCATCCTTTGTCCGACGAAGAAGTCGAGGCGGTCGTGGACAGCATCGCCACCGAAGACATAGAAGCCGTAGCGGTCTGCTTGATTCATGGCTATATCAATGCCGATCACGAAGATCGGCTGGTTCAGGCTCTATCCAAGAAGGCTCCCCATCTGTTTGTATCAGCTTCGTCCCGGGTCAACCCGGAGATGTACGAGTACGAGCGTACAAGCACGACTGTCATGAACGCAATGATCGGGCCGCGCTGCAAGCACTACGTCGAATCGTTCAAGAGCGAAGTCGAAGCAAGCGGCGTGACAGGTGAAGTGCTGTTCATGCAATCCAATGGCGGGTTAGCCGCACCCGCGCTCGTCGCCGAGCGCCCGGTTACTTTGCTGCAATCCGGTCCCGCCGGCGGCGTCACCGCCGCGGCGAAGCTGTGCGAACGTCTTGGTATCGCTAATGCGATCACCGGCGACATGGGCGGCACCTCGTTCGATGTTTCTCTTATTCGAGAAACACATCCGCAGGTGCGCACCAATACCATGCTGAATTCTTTTACCGTTCGTACGCCGACGATAGATATCGAGTCCATCGGAGCCGGAGGCGGGTCGATCGCGTGGATCGACGAGGGGGGCGGCGTGCATATTGGACCAGAAAGCGCCGCGGCGGATCCCGGGCCGGCCTGCTATGGGCGAGGGGGGCAACGTCCGACCGTTACCGACTGCAATCTGATTCTTGGCTATCTCGATCCGCAAAGCTTCATGGGGTCGGAGTTTCCGCTGGACACCGACGCCGCCTACCGCGCGGTTGAAAAACATCTGGCCCTGCCGCTTGGTATTTCGGTGATCGAGGCCGCCAGGGTGGTCCGCTCGGTGGCCAATGCACTCATGGCGCAAGCCATGAGGTTGCTCACGGTCGAGCGCGGTTTCGACCCTCGCGATTTTGCATATATATGCTTTGGCGGCGCGGGGCCTGTTCATGCGATCGATTTGGCCGCGGAGCTGGATATCGATCACGTTGTCGTACCGAACCTGCCTGGCTTGCTGAGCGCCTATGGAATGTTGATAGCGGACCAAGCCTACGACTTCCAAACGCCGGTTACGGTAAACCTCGATGAGCTATCCGAGACGCAACTGCACAAGACTCTCGCGAATCTAGAGCAACAGGCGACCGCATCTCTCGCCAAAGCCGGGCTGGATGCATCACACGTTGCGCTGCGCTACAGCGCCGACTGCCGATACGCGGGCCAGGCAGAAACATTGGCGGTGGAGATCACCAATCAAGATGACGTGCATCCCGATATGCTCGCAAGCGGGTTCGAGGCCGAACATCGCAGACATTGGCACTTCATTCAAGAAGGTACGCCGGTCACCCTGGTGAATGTGCGCTTGCAAATAACAGTCCCCAATTTGTTGCGGGTGCCGACTATGCCAGGCGGCAGGCCCGGCAAGCCTATTCCGTCGCGTCAGCGTACGGTTGTGCTCGGCGACAAGAAAGTGGAGATCCCCGCGTACAGACGTGATGAATTGCCGGTTGGTTGCTTGGTCGCCGGCCCGGCGGTAATGGAAGAGAAGAGTTCCAGCCTCGTATTTCCAGAAGGCTGGAATGCCGAGATGGACAGTGAAGGCAACGTGCATGTAAAGCGGGAGCGTTAAGAATGGACAAAATCACTTACGAGGTAATGCGCAGCGCACTGTATGCCGTGGCGCGGGAAATGAAAGTGGCGATGATGCGGACGGCGGCCAGCCCCATTATTCATGCAGGCGGAGACGCCTCGGCGGCGATCTTCGATGCGAACATGAGCCTTGTCGCCCAAGGCAACGACATCCCGACGATGCTGGGCTCCGCGGTCATCTCCACCAAACAGTCAGTGGAAGCCATTGGTAGAGAGACACTGCGGCCGGGCGATGTCATTCTAAGCAACGATGCCTACTTGGGCGGAGGCAACCACCAACCCGACGTCCAGTTGACGAGACCCGTATTTCTGGGCGATGAGATTATCGCCTTTGTCATGACGCGGGGACATTGGTCTGACATTGGCGGGCAAAGCCCTGGCAGCTTCACCCCCGATACATGGGACATCTTTGCCGAAGGGGTCCGTATACCGCCGGTGTTTGTGTACAGGAACGATGAGCCCGTCAGGGACGTAATCAAACTCATCGTGCACAACACACGCGATCCAGAGGCACGCACGCTCGACATCAATGCCCAGTATGCGGGGACCTATATAGGCGAGAAGCGCATTCTCGAGCTGGTGGCGAAGTATGGCAGCGAGGCGCTGCGCGACACCATGGCACAGTCGCTGACGTATTCAGAGCGTTTAATGCGAGCTCAGATCACGGAAATCCCCGACGGCACATATGTTGGAAGCGATTTTATTGAACCTGTCGGCGATGGGCCGCTGATTCCGCTGAAGGTCGCCATAACGGTAAAGGGAGACGAAATAACTTTCGACTACACCGGCACAGCGGCGCAGGTAACGGGCGGTATCAATTGTCCGCTGGCGGTGACGTGCAACAGTACCTGGTTTGCGGTCAAGGCGATCACCGATCTACGCATTCCAATCAATCAAGGGTGCTATCGGCCGGTCAATATCATTGCTCCCGAAGGCACGCTGGTTAACTGCAGCTATCCAGCTTCGGTGGTCAGCGGTAACACCGAGACGTCGCCGCGGATTATCGATCTCCTACTGCGCACTCTCTCGGACGCTCTGCCGAATCGGGTCATTGCTCAGAGCAATTGCGCGGCATGTTGCGGAATTTTCAGCGGCAATGACCCTGTCCCTGAACGTCGCAAGTCAATGCGTCGCACGTATGTCTCGACTATTGACGTGCACGCGGGGGGAATGGGCGCGCGCCCCGACAAGGACGGCGTGTCCGCGATTCGGGTACTGGTCGGCAATGCGGGTTCGCAACCTGTCGAATTGATAGAACACAACTCGCCGTTGACGATCGAAGAGTGGACTTTGGTCACCGATACGGGCGGCGCCGGCCGCTGGCGCGGTGGATGCGCGGCACGTCGAACCTACCGCATAGGTTTCGACGAGGCGACCTGCACGGTCATCGGCGAACGGGGGCGTGTTGCTCCGAAGGGGCTGTTTGGCGGTTTGCCCGGCTCTGTGTTTCGTGGCGTGATCGAGCGGGACGGAGTTGCGCCTGAAGTACTGGCGGCGAAGAGCAGGCAAGCGCTCGTGCATGCCGGCGATCGCGTCATGATCCAGCCGGCTGGCGGCGGGGGTTACGGAGATCCGTTGGCCAGGCCGGCCGAGTCGGTGCATGGCGACGTGCTGGATGGCTACGTCAGCGAGACGTCGGCGTATGAGCTATACGGCGTTGTCCTGGACGGCGGGGCGCTTGACGTCTCGTCTACTGAACAGCGGCGCCGCCAGTTGCGAGACGCTTCTGCGGCATTGGCCAGTGCCGAGCAGGCCTGAACGCCGCTCATCGAATCCATCGAACAAAAGAGGAATACATGTTATCTGTGCAGCCGCTGAAAGGCGTTACGGTGCTTGAAATGGGCCATAGTGTGGCCGGCCCATATGCCGGATTGATTCTTGCGGAAATGGGCGCCGAAGTAATCAAGCTGGAGAAACCCGGTGATGGTGATTACGCTCGAGGTTGGGGCCCCCCATTCTGGAAAGGCGACTCGGCCATCTTTCATGGCCTGAACCGCAATAAGTCTTCGATTTCGGCCGACCTGTCGGACCCCGAACAGGCGGACGCGATACGCAACCTTATCCATGCAAGAGTGGATGTCTTCGTGCACAACATGCGGTTCGGAGCGCTTGACCGCCTGGGCTTCGGCGCCAGAGACCTTACAGCGGCCAAGCCGGATCTCATTTATTGCAACATAGGCGCCTTTGGCAGCAAGGGCCCCCTGAAAGAGCGTCCCGGTTACGATCCGTTGATGCAGGCGTTCAGCGGCATGATGAGTATTCTCGGCGAGGACGGACGACCTCCGGTACGGGTGGGGGTGTCTATCATCGACATGGCGTCGGGCATGTGGGCCGCGATCGGCATCCTGGCCGCGTTGTATGAACGCCAGCAAACAGGGAAAGGCGGCGTTGTGGACTGCTCGCTGCTGGAAACAGCGTTGGCCTGGATGCTCAACCCCATTACCTCATATCAGTGTTCGGGCGAGCTTCCGAAACGGCGAGGTTCTTCGTCGCCGGACATCGTTCCGTATCAGGCGTTCCCCGTGCAGGACGGCTACATCATGGTCGCGGCAGGCAACGACAAGCTTTTTCGCAAGCTCTGCGAGGCGATCGACCTGCCTGACCTGGCTGATAACCCCAAGTATCGAATCAACAAAGATCGCGTTGTAAACCGTGTCGAGCTGATCGATGTCCTGACCGATGTGTTTCGGCGGGCGCCTTCGGCGCATTGGTTTGCGCGGCTGGACGCCGCGGGCATCCCGAACGGACCCATCCACACGGTCGATCAGGTCGTTACGCATCCCCAAGTAGACGCCCTGGGCATGCTTCAGCAGGTGTCGGGTGAAGACATGCGTTTGCTGGGCCTGCCGATTTCCTTCGATGGCGCTCGAGCACCCTTGACGCATGTCGCCCCGGGTATTGGCAAAGACAATGCTTCGATTCGCTTGCGGGCGGCCTCGGCCAATTAACGGAACTACGGAGAACTTTCATGATATCCAACGAATTTCACATGCTGAAAGTCGAGAGCATTGACGAGCATCTACTTCTCGTGATGTTCAATCGCCCCGAAGTGGCCAACGCGGTAAATACTGAAACAGGACAGGAATTGATTGCCTTGTTTTCCTCGCTGCAGCATGACCCCGGAAACTATCGCGCGGTCGTCCTTACGGGGGCGGGCAGGCGCCATTTTTGCGCCGGTGCCGATTTGAAGCAGCGGCAAGGGATGACAAACGTCGAATGGCGCACGCAACATGCTGTTTTTGAGCGCATGCGTCAATCGTTGCTGAATTGCCCCATTCCTTTGATCGGCGCCATCAACGGCGCGGCTTATGCCGGCGGATGCGAGATGGTGCTTTGCTGTGATTTTGCCTACGCGTCGACCAACGCAAGATTTGCCCTGACTGAAGTAAAGATCGGCATCATGCCGGGCGGCTCGGGCACACAGACGATGCCGCGCGCCGTCGGAGAGCGTCGGGCGAAAGAGTTCATTTTCAGCGCTCAACCCATCGATTCCGAACAGGCCTTGGCATGGGGGTTGGTCAACAAAGTGTTGCCCCCGGAAACTTTGCTGGACGAGACCCTTGCGCAGGCGAAGCGAATTTGCGCCAATGCGCCGTTGTCAGTGCTACAGGCCAAGAAGGCAATCCACTTCGGCATGCAGGCCGATCTTCGTACAGGAATGGCGTTTGAGATCGAGGCGTACAACCGCCTTGTGGACACGGAGGACCGCCTAGAGGGGGTGCGCGCCTTCAATGAAGGACGGGTCCCGGTATTTGCGGGGCGCTAAATGGATAAGTTCCGCGCGTGTCGGACGGCGCGGAGAAGAGGCAGAGGGATCATCGACGGCAATGGTGGATGATCAAAATAACTTATTAACGGAGAGAGACATGACTAAAAGCCTTTTTGCTCTGGTGCTTGCGATGATGGCACTGGTTGGTCCGGCGCACGCGGAGCAAGGCGTGTCCTCGGACACGATCAAAATTGGTGTATTTGCACCGTTGACCGGTAGCGCTTCTATTTTTGGGCGCGCCGCATACGGAGCTGAAGCGGTGTACCGCGAAGTGAACGAGCAGGGCGGTATTCACGGTCGAAAGATCGAAGTGATTCGCGAAGACGATGCTTGCGATCCCGCACGCGCTATCAGCGCGGTACGCAAGATGACCTCGCAGGAGCATGTCTTTCTGATTCACGGGGGCGTATGCAGTGGCACAGTGATGGCCGTTAGGGACGATCTCGAGCGCCAGAATGTACCGTTTGTGATTCTGGGGGCAGCAAGCGCAGGCATTGTCGATCCGTTCAAGAAGAACCTTTTTCAGCCTATCCCGAATTCTGATGTGGTGGCGGTACAGATGGCGGACTTCGCGATGTCCAAGCCAGGCGCAAAGAAGATCGCCATAATCAGTCACACCGACGAATGGGGAAAAACCAATTCAGAGGTGGCAACCAAGCATCTGAAGGAAAAGTACGGCATCGACCTCGTGGCCAACGTTGCAATAGAGCGCGGTTCCGCGGACGCTACACCGCAGGTTCTTCAGTTGCGTCAATCCAAGCCCGACGCGGTTCTGGCCATGTTGTATCCGGCCGAAACGGCGATTCTCGTCCGTGATGCGCACAAATATGCAATGAAGACGCCCATCATCGGCAACTTTGGCGTATCGCTCGAGGACACGCGCGATCGAGTACGAAATATGGACGCGATGAAGAATTTTTATACCTTCTACGCATACACACCCGCATTAGGCAGCCCGGAGATCGAGCCGTGGACGCGGATGATCACGAAGTACTTCCCAGACCATCGTGCTGATAATTTCAGTTATGAGGGCATGGGCGGTTCATTGGCGGTGATTGAAGCACTTCGTCGCGCCGGCCCCGACTTGACCCGCGACAAATTCATCGCGGCGATGGAGTCTATAGAGAACTTCGAGACTGAGATTCTTAATTCCCCCATCACCTTCAGCGCCACCGACCATGCCGGTGTGAAAGGCGGAGCGATGACGACGTACCGTGATGGCAAAGCAGTCGTACTTCGTACGTGGGACGAGAGGTAACACCATGATCGGCCAACTCATAATCAGTGGACTGGCTCAGGGTTCCATTTACGCACTTGTCGCGCTGGGAATGACGATCTTGTTCAGATCGACAGGCGTTGTGAACTTCGGCTATGGGGCGCTCTTCATGGCCGGAGCATTCACGCTGTACGTCTTTACGCAAGTGCTCGGCTTTGGTTTTGGCGCCGGCTTTCTCGCCACTGTCATCGTCATGGCTGTCTTCGGGATGGTCGTGGAACGCTGTCTGATCCGACCCATTATCAATCGCCCCCACGTAACTGTGGCGATGATGACGGTCGCCGTTTCGTATTTTTTAACCGGTGTCGCGCGCTTTTTCTGGGGGCAAGAGGTCCTGCCGATGCCGCCGGTGTTGGATGTTCCCCCGGTCGTCTTCGCCGACTTGGTAATTACCGGTCAGGACCTGATCATTGCGTCAGTCTGCTTGGTGCTCGTGACGGCATTTTTTATCTTCTTTGCAGCAACCCGCCAAGGGAAGCTGATGCAGGCCGCTTCCCAGGTTCCCCGCGGCGCGGCGCTGGTGGGCATCAACGTGCCTGGTTTTCAGTGCACCATGTGGGCCGCCGCGTCGATAGTGGCAGCTATCGCGGGAACTCTGGTTGCCCCGGTGACAATGCTGTATCCCGATATGGGCGCGCACCTTCTTATCAAGGCCTTTGCGGCGATGACGCTCGGTGGATTCGGACACTTTGGAGGCGCGGTGGTCGGTGGAATACTTATCGGCGTGGCCGAACAGCTGGCCGGGGGGTATATCTCGACGGCAATGATCGACATATTCGCCTATTTGGCCATTATTGCCACCTTGCTTATCGTGCCTAGCGGGCTGTTTGGGCGGAAGGAGGTGGTCCGTGTCTGAATTAACTACGACAGGCCGCTCCTCTGTATTTGAGGGCAAGAAAGGATTGGGGCCCCGAGGGATGTTGCTTGGAGCCGGTGTCGCGGCCGCCGTGCTTCCCGCATTCGCGAACGAGTATTGGCAGTTCGTCGCGAACATGGCCCTCGTGTACTGCCTCGTTACGCTGGGATTCAATATCGTTCTGGGTTATCTGGGCCAGCTTGCGTTTGCGAATGTCGCCTTTTTTGGCGTCGGCGCTTACGCAACGGCGATCGCAATGAATGCCGGCTTTCCGCTATTGCTTGCATTGCCGGCAGGCGCCGCGGTAACCGGTTTGGTGGGCTTTCTTTTCGGCTTGCCTGCATTGCGGATCAAAGGTTATCAGTTGGCCATCGTCACATTGGCTGCCGGAGAACTGTTTCGCTGGCTGTATATACACGGCGGCGACATTACCAAAGGCTCCAGCGGGCTGGGCATACCGATGCCTTCTGTATTCGGGATACCGCTAGATAGCGAGATCGCCAAGTACTGGACCTTCTTGGTCATCACTGTCTTGTGCTTCTGGCTGACCCGAAATCTGCTGCGCTCGAGCATAGGGCGAGCGATAGTGGCAGTGCGCAATAACGAATTGGCCGGGATAGGGCTGGGCATGCATGCGGCCGGTTTCAAGGTACTTGCATTTACCTGGAGTGCCCTGCTCGTAGGAATGGCGGGCGGTATGTATGCATGCCTCTTGGGCAGGGTGACGCCCGAAAGCTTTGGCCTGACGCAATTGCTTGTGCAGTTTGCGATGGTTATGGTCGGTGGCCTGGGCAGTTTTGTGGGTTCCGCCTTCGGGGCGCTGCTACTTACCGCGGTGCCTGAAGTGTTGCGCAACTTTCCCGGGCTCGAAGAGATCTTCTTTAGCGTTCTCTTAATGATCGTCCTGCGTTTCGCGCCTCAGGGCATAGGCGGAGTCATAAGCGCACGCGTGCCCGCGCTGCGTGACACTTTTGTGGGAGGCAAGTCATGACGCCTCTGCTGTCCGTGGATAACGTAAGCATCAAGTTCGGCGGGCTGGTGGCAGTTGCCGACGCTTCTTTCAGGCTTCACGCGGGCCAGATATGCGCATTGATTGGTCCGAACGGCGCGGGCAAATCTACGCTATTCAACGCGGTAAACGGCTTTGTCCCCACTGCGGGCGGCACGATCCAATTCGATGGACAGGACGTGGCCGGCATGCGCCCCGACGCCATTGCGCGCATGGGCATGAAACGCACCTTTCAAAACGGCGGCGTTTTCGGTTCGATGACTGTACTGGAGAACGTGTTGACGGGGCTTCATGTGGCGACCCGGCGGCGCATAGTGGGCAACGCGCTTGGCCTCAGAAGCGCGAAGGTCGAGGAGCGCGCGTCGATAGAACGGGCTCGCGAGATTCTTCGTGCCCTGGATATCGAAGAGCTCGCCGACGTCAAAGTAGACGACCTTGCCTCGGGTCAGCAGAGGCTTGTCGAGATAGGCCGGGCGTTGGCACAGAAGGCCAAATTGATTTTGCTCGATGAGCCGGCAGTGGGTTTGTCTGCAAGCGATCGCGTGAACCTCGGTGATTTATTGAGGCGCCTGGCCTTGGACGGCATCGGGATTCTATTGGTGGAGCATGTGCTTGACCTGGTCATGTCGGTATCGGACCGCATCATAGTACTGAATCATGGCGAGATCATCGCGGACGATACACCCGAGCGAATCAAGGCCAACCCTCTCGTGCTGGAGGCCTATCTTGGAAACGAATGATGTGATGCTCGACGTACGCGATCTGGTGGTCCACTACGGCAAGGCCCCTGCCTTGCGCGGCGTATCGCTCGATGTCGGCAAGGGCGAAGTGGTGGCGCTGTTAGGGGCGAATGGCAGCGGTAAGACCACCTTGCTCAATACGATCAGCGGATTTCTCGTCCCGCGAGCCGGACAAGTATCTATCAATGCCCGTGTACTGACCGGCCAGCCTCCGCATGTCGTTTTCCGTGAAGGCGTTGCGCACGTATCACAATACCGCGATCTATTCGGCCAGCTTTCTGTCCGGGACAACCTCATTCTGGGTGCGGCGGTAAAGGGAGATCGGTCCGACACGGCGCTCGAGCTTGTGTATGCCAAGTTTCCGCGCCTTAAAGAGCGTTCTGCCCAACGCACGATTACCTTGTCCGGCGGCGAACAACAAATGCTGGCCATTGGACGGGCTCTGATGTCTCAACCCGAGATCCTGCTCTTTGACGAGCCGTCCGCGGGGCTGGCTCCCAAGTTCGTCGATGAAATCGGACGGATCATGCAGGAATTGAAGGAGGAAAGCCGCACCATGCTTCTTGTCGAGCAGAACATGCGATTGGCCATGTGTGTGGCGGATCGTTTCTATGTCCTGCGCGACGGCCAGGTGGTGGCGCATGGGACGGGCGAAGAGCTTCGCAGCGATTTCAGCGAGCTCGCGAAAAGACACTATTTGTAGCAAGGCAATGTCAGAGGACGGAAAATGAGAGAAAGTTTGCTGTACATAGATGGCCAATGGACCGGAAGCTCCGACGGTCAGACGTTCGATATCGTCAATCCTTCGACCGAAGAAGTCATTGCAAAGGGTGCCTGGGCAAGCAAGAAAGACCTGGACAGCGCACTTGCGGCGGCTTTGAAAGGGTTTCATGCTTGGCGGTCTGTGTCTCCTTATGACCGCAGCCGGCTAATGCGCAAGGCCGTGGCCGTACTGGAATCTCGCCGGGAAGACATTGCGCGGATCATGACGCTCGAGCAAGGAAAGACACTGGCCGAAGCGAGCGGCGAGATGGGCGTTTGCATCGCCAACCTCGAGTGGATGGCAGAGGAAGCGACACGCGGTTATGGCCGAGTTCTACCCGAGCGAACCGCCAATTTGCGCCAACACATGATTAAGCAACCTATCGGGCCGGTCGCCGCGTTTTCACCATGGAACTTCCCGGCTCAGACTCCGGGGCGCAAGATAGGCGGTGCGCTTGCGGCGGGGTGCTCGATCATCCTGAAGCCGTCCGAAGAAACCCCGATGACGGCCGCTGAGATCGTTCGTGCCTTTCACGACGCGGGGCTTCCACCGGGAGTGCTCAATCTGGTACATGGGCACCCGGCGGAAATATCCGAGCATCTGATTAAGTCGCCGATCATTAGAAAGATTTCATTCACCGGGTCTACCGCGGTTGGAAAGGGATTGCTCCATCTTGCCGCCGATGGCGTCAAACGGGCCACGATGGAACTCGGGGGGCATTCTCCGGTCGTGGTCTTCGACGATGTGGATCCAGTGAGCGCCGCAAAGCAAGCCGTAGCAGCCAAGATGCGTAACGCAGGCCAAGTATGTACCAGTCCGACACGATTTTATGTGCAGGATGGCATTTATAAAGAGTTTCGCGATGCTTTCGTGGAGGAAGCCCGCGCCATACGAATCGGCGATGGCATGGACCCCTCGACACAAATGGGGCCATTGGCCAACGCGCGCAGAGTCGCGGCCATGCAAGCAATGGTCGAAGACGCGCTGGATCGGCATGCCAAATTGCTATGCGGCGGCAAACGGATCGACCGCCCCGGCTATTACTTCGAGTTTACAGTGCTTGAGGACGTTCCCCGCAATGCGAAGATGAAAGCCGAGGAGCCGTTCGGCCCCATGGCTTCCATTGAGCGGTTCAACGATTTCGAACAGGTTTGCCGCAATGCAAACGACACGCCGTACGGCTTGGCCGCTTATGCGCTGACAGATTCGGCAAGCCGCGCTGCCGCCATCAGCGAGGCGTTCGAGGCAGGCGTCGTAGCCATTAATAACTATTCGGTGTCCACGCCGGCGTCTCCGCTCGGGGGGGTCAAAGACAGCGGGTACGGCTTCGAAGGGGGCATGGAAGGGCTGGACGCCTACCTGATCTCCAAATCAGTCATGCACAAGTTGGCCGGTCCGCTTTAATCCGAGGAGAATTTGGATGAATATGAATGTAGTGCGCGATGTCGAGGACGAACCTGTAGACAAGATGGCGATGTGGTGGCGTTCTTCCATCACGGAGATTGCGCCGGACGTAATACGTCTAAGGGGTTATCCCATACAGGACCTGATCGGCAATATCACTTTTCCGGCCGTGGTATGGTTGATGACTCGTGGCGAGCTTCCCACTGCCGCGCAGGCAAGGTTGCTGGAGGCGGTCCTCGTGGCTGGTGTCGATCATGGGCCATTGGCGCCTTCCCTGTCGATTGCGCGCATGGCGGCTACCTGCGGCGTGGGTCTCAATAATGCGATTGCGTCGGGAGTCAACGTATTGGGCGACGTGCATGGCGGGGCGGGGGAGCAGTGCATGGAGTTTCTCGCGGGAATTGAACAGGCCCTGGACACCGACTCGGCGCTTCAGCCCGCTGTTTCGCAAGCCCTGTTGGAATTTCAGAAAAAGCGAGGGCGCTACATTCCTGGATTCGGCCATCGTTTTCATCGTGTAGACCCCAGGGCGGTCCGCATTGGAAAGCTGCTGGACGCAGCGATACAAGAGGGCGTTATATCTGGAGATATTGTCCGGATAGCGCGCGCTGTGGAGCGATATTTCGAGGACAGCGGCCGGAATGTGCCGATGAATATCGATGGGATCACGGCGGTGGTGCTGCTCGAGCTGGGATTTCCTCCCCCCCTGGGCAGAGGCATTTTCATTCTTTCGCGCAGCGTCGGCATCTGCGCGCACGCGTGGGAGCAAACTCAGCAGGGCGGGCGCATCAAGGGGCCGGTGCCGAAGGACTGCGGATTCAAATACGAAGGGCCGCCTAAGCGTGTAATTCCTGGCGAGTGGCTGGCCTGAACGGTATGCTCGCTGTTGGTTTGCCCGCACGCCCTAAAAGATGCTAGAATCTATTGTTTTTCACATCATTTTCAAAGGATTACCTATGGTGGTGATTCGTTTAGCCCGCGGTGGCTCGAAGAAGCGTCCCTTTTACAATGTAGTGGCAGCCGATTCACGCAATCGTCGTGACGGCCGTTTTATCGAGCGCCTGGGTTTTTACAACCCGGTAGCCAACGAAGGCCAGGAAAACCTGCGCCTGGCCCTGGACCGCGTCGAGTACTGGGCCAACAACGGCGCCCAGCTTTCGCCCGCCGTTACGCGACTCGTTAAAGAATACTCCGCCAAAGCGGCTGCCTGATCGCAGCCGGCCTGATCGGACGAAGTCGGCATGACCGACACGCAATCCGTTGATTCGCCGCACAATCTGATCGAGTTGGGGCGTATCGTCTCGGCTTATGGCGTTCAGGGCTGGGTCAAGATCCAGCCGCATTCGTCCCAGGCCGAGGTCTTGCTGCAGTCCAAAGACTGGTGGTTGAAAGCGCCCGTTCCGCCTGCCGGCGGGGCGGGCGCTTTTGCGCCTTTCCGGCGCGCCGCTGTACAGGCTGCGCGTCCCCAAGGCTCGACCGTGGTGGCCCGGCTCGATCTTTCCCCCGATCGAAACGCGGCCGAGGCGCTCAAAGGCCATACCGTCTGGGCATCGCGCTCGCAGTTTCCGCCCGAAGAAGAAGACGAATACTACTGGGTCGATCTGATCGGCTGCCGGCTGTATGGGCAAAAAGACGGCCAGCCCGAACTCATCGGCCAGGTCGTCGACGTTTCCGATAACGGCGCCCATGCCGTGCTGCACGTGGCCCGCGGACGCCTCGACGGCAACGGCGAGATCGCTCTGCTGCAAAACGAGAAGGGCCGCCGCATCGAGGTGCTGGTGCCTTTCGTCAGCGCCCACGTCCATACCGTCGACATTGCCGCCAAGCGGCTGGAAAGCGACTGGCCGGTCGACTTCTAGCCGCCGCCATGCGCTTCGACGTCATCTCCCTGTTTCCCGAGCTGTTTTCCGCCGTGCGCGATCACGGGGTGACCGGCCGCGCGCATAGGCAGGGGCTGTGGTCGCTGCGGGTCTGGAACCCGCGCGATTTCACCCACGACGTCCACCGCACGGTCGACGACAGGCCCTACGGCGGCGGGCCGGGCATGGTGATGATGGCCCAGCCGCTTGAAGAGGCGGTTCATGCGGCGCAGGCCGATCGCGCCGATGCGCCGGTATGGCTCATGAGCCCCACGGGCCGACGCTTCGACCAGCGCATGGCGCAGGAGCTGTCCGAAGGGCGGGGCGCCATCCTGGTCTGCGGCCGCTACGAGGGCGTCGACCAGCGTTTCATCCGGCGCTGCGTCACCCACGAGGTGTCGATGGGAGACTTCGTGCTGTCCGGTGGCGAGATTCCCGCGCTGGCCATCATGGACAGCGCCGTGCGGCTCCTGCCCGGCGCGCTCAACGACCGCGAATCGGCCCACCAGGATTCTTTTCACGAGACCTTGACGGGTCTGCTGGACAGCCCTCACTACACGCGGCCCGAGGTCTATCAAGGCGAATCGGTGCCGCCCGAGCTGCTGTCGGGCCATCATGCCAACATCGCCTTATGGCGCCGCCGCCAGTCGCTGGCCCTGACCCTGGCCCGCAGGCCGGATCTCATCGAAGCTGCCCGCGCGGCAGGGCGGCTCAGCAAGGCCGACGAAGCGTTTCTGGCCTCTCTCAAGCATTAGTCCTTTAGCGCTGTCGACTGAGAGTGCTTCATCTGAATCGGATTGGGTCGCCAATTCGAGAGTGAAGTCTTGTGAGTACGGTCTAGGCAAGTCGCTTAAGCAAGCCAACGGTGGCGGGGATATGTAAAGCGGGCGTCGGAGGGCGCTGCGTTCGGCGCATTGGCGTGGGGGGTGTCGGCGAGAGCCTGTTCGAGTCCCGAAGCGCGCAGCGCTGAGGTCGAGTTCTCCCGCCGCCCACGCCAATGCGCTGAACGCGGGAAGTTCGGCAAAGCCGAACCGCCTGACCGCCCGCTTTACATATCCCCGCCACCGTTGGCGTTTTAGTACTCAAAACAGCCTTAAATAGCAAGGCAATTTTTGACTGGTAACTTGCTTTTTGTGTCCTTAAGCGCCGGCTGTGGCAGGAAAGTCTTCAAGCGGGCGGTCGGGCGGTCCGGCTGCGCCGGACTACCCGCGTCTGCCTCGTACGCGTGGGCGGCGAAAGAACTCGCCCTCAGCGCTACGCGCTTCGGAACTCGGACAGCTTTCGTCGACTGCCCCCAACGCTCCCTTCGTCAGCCCGCGGCGCCCTCCGACGCCCGCTTGAAGACTTTCCTGCCACAGCCGGCTTGCGGCAGTGACGTATTGCGGGTTCAGCGCGCTAGCCCAGTCGCTCCATCTGCTCGCGCACCTTCTGCAAGGTTTCCCCAAACTGCGCGACCCGCGCCTTTTCCTGCTCGACCACTTGTGCAGGCGCCCGCTGCAGAAAGCTCTCGTTCGACAGCTTGGCCTGTGCCTTGGCGATTTCTTTTTCGAGACGCTCGATCTCCTTGCCCAGGCGGGCGCGTTCGGCTTCGACGTCGATCTCGACGTGCAGCATGAGTTGGGTCGTGCCCACCACCTGCACCGGCGCGCCGACGTCGGGCAGCGCCGATACGATTTCCACGCTTTCCAGCTTGGCCAGCGCCGCCAGGTAGGGACTGTTGGCCGCCAGCACTTGCGGATCGCCCAGGGCGATGAGCGGCACCCGCTGGGCCGGCGAAAGATTCATTTCGCCGCGCAGCGCGCGCACAGCCTCGACCTGCGCCTTGAGCTCGGCCACCTGGGCCTCGGCCTGCGCATCGAGCCGCTCCGGATCGGACACCGGATAAAGCTGCACGCAGATGCTGGTTTCATCGTCCGCGGCGCGCTTGCCCGCCACCACCGACACCTTCTGCCAGAGCTCTTCGGTTATGAAGGGCATGATCGGGTGGATCAGCCGCAGCACCGTCTCGAGCACGCGGATGAGGGTGCGTCGCGTGCCCAGCTGCTGCGCCGGCGAACCCTGCTGGATCTGCACCTTGGCGAGTTCCACATACCAGTCGCAGTACTCGTCCCACACGAAGTGGTACAGGGCATTGGCGACGTTGTCGAAGCGGTATTCGTGGAAGCCGCGCTCGACCTCGGCCTCGAGCTGCTGCAGCAGGCTGACGATCCAGCGGTCGGCGAAGGACAGCTCTTGCGATTCGCCGCCCGAGAGATCATGGCCCTCGGTATTCATCAGCACGAAGCGCGTGGCGTTCCAGAGCTTGTTGCAGAAGTTGCGATAGCCCTCGCAGCGCTTGAGGTCGAAATTGATGTTGCGGCCCAGCGTGGCGTAGGCCGCCATGGTGAAGCGCAGGGCGTCGGTGCCGTAGGCCGGAAAGCCCTGGGGGAAATCCTTGCGGGTGCGCTTTTCGATGCCGGCCGCCTGGCGCGGATTCATCAGCCCCGTGGTGCGCTTGGCGACGAGCTGGTCGAGCTGCACGCCGTCGATGAGGTCGACCGGGTCGATGGTATTGCCCTTGGACTTGCTCATCTTCTTGCCTTCGAGGTCGCAGATGAGGCCGTGCACGTAGACGTCGCGGAAGGGCACCTGGCCGGTCATGTGCATGCTCATCATGACCATGCGGGCGACCCAGAAGAAGATAATGTCGAAGCCCGTGACCAGCACGCTCGAAGGCAGATAGCGGGACAGGTCGGGCGACTCTTGCGGCCAGCCCAGGTCGGTGAAGGGGACCAGGGCGGACGAGAACCAGGTGTCCAGCACGTCGGGGTCGCGCGTCAGGGGTTCGGTGACGCCGGCCTGGCGCGCCTGGTCGAGCGCCTCTTGTTCGGAGCGGGCCACGAAGATGCGGCCGTCGGGCGCATACCAGGCGGGAATCTGATGACCCCACCAGAGCTGGCGCGAAATGCACCAGTCCTGGATTTTTTCCAGCCACTGATTGTAGGTGGTGGTCCAGTTCTCGGGGTAGAAGCGGATGCGGCCGTCGGCCACCACTTCGAGGGCGACTTCGGTGATGCTTTTGCCGGGATGCAGCGTGCCCCCGGGCGCGGGCTTGCTCATGGCGACGAACCACTGGTCGGTCAGCATCGGTTCGATGACCGTATTGGTGCGATCGCCGCGCGGCACCATCAGCTTGTGCGGCTTGACGGCCTGCAGCAGGCCTTGCGATTCGAGATCGGCCACGATCTGCTTGCGGGCCTCGAAGCGGTCCAGCCCCCGATAGGCGGCCGGACTGTTTTCGTTGATGCGGGCGTCCAGGCTGAGGATGCTGATCTGGGGCAGGCCGTGGCGCTGGCCGACGGCATAGTCGTTGAAGTCGTGCGCGGGGGTCACCTTGACGACGCCCGTGCCGAATTCGCGATCGACATAGTCGTCGGCAATGATGGGGATTTCGCGGTCGCACAGCGGCAATTGCACATTCTTGCCGATGAGGTGGGCGTAGCGCTCGTCCTCGGGGTGCACCATGACGGCGACGTCGCCCAGCATGGTCTCGGGGCGGGTGGTGGCCACCACGAGATGGGCGAGGCCGCCCTCGGGCTGGACGAGGGGGTAGCGAATCTCCCACATCGAGCCGTCTTCTTCCTCGCTGACGACCTCCAGGTCGGACACCGCCGTGCCCAGCACCGGGTCCCAGTTGACCAGGCGCTTGCCGCGGTAGATGAGCCCTTGTTCATGCAGGCGCACAAAGGTTTCGACCACGCCGCGGGACAGGTTTTCGTCCATGGTGAAGTATTCGCGCGCCCAGTCGGCCGAAGACCCCAGCCGCCGGAATTGCTCGGTGATGGCGCTGCCGGATTTTTGCTTCCATTCCCAGACCCTTTCGACGAATTTTTCGCGGCCCAGGTCGTGGCGCGAGACGTTTTGCGCATCGAGCTGGCGCTCGACCACGATCTGGGTGGCGATGCCCGCATGGTCGGTGCCCGGGATGAAGACCGTGTCGTCGCCCTTCATGCGGTGGTAGCGCACCAGGCCGTCCATGATGGTCTGGTTGAAGGCGTGTCCCATGTGCAGGGTGCCGGTGACGTTGGGCGGCGGGAACTGAATGGCATAAGGGACGCTCTGATAGCCTGGAGCCGGTTCGACGTGGCGGCCGCCCTTGAAATAGCCTTGCGTTTCCCAGCGGGAATACCAGCGCGATTCGATTTCCTGGGGTTCGAAGCTTTTTGAAAGCTGGGCGGAGACGTTCGTTGCAGAATCAGAGGTCATAGCGGAAAAAACCTGAAGTAACGCGGCCAGGGCGCGCGCCGGGCGGTTCGACGCGGTCGAGCGTGTATCGAACAGGCGGGTGGCGGGCGCGCTATTGGGCGGATAAAGAGGGCGCCCATGCCCGATGGGTAATCCGCCATTTTATGATGGAGTGGCGTTTCATGGGCATGTTAAAATGTGCGGTTAGCGAAAACTTCGCAGAAGTCATTGTTTTGTCTTGGAAAATTCGTTTTCCACAACCTCGCGGTTTCCGACTTGCCGGGCCGGCAGGAATGCAGGCGCATTCTTGTGCGGCCAGTGGGCGGAAATCTTCGTCTATTCCTTGGATATTTTATGGCTATTGAACGCACTCTTTCCATCATCAAGCCCGATGCCGTCGCTAAGAACGTCATCGGACAGATCGTCGCACGTTTCGAACAGGCCGGCCTGAAAGTCGTCGCGGCCCGTCTGCAGCAATTGTCGCGCGGCGAAGCCGAGCGTTTCTATGCCGTGCACAAAGAGCGTCCTTTCTTCAAGGATCTGGTCGACTTCATGGTTTCGGGTCCCGTCTTCGTCCAAGTGCTCGAAGGCGACAACGCCATCCAGAAGAACCGCGACCTGATGGGCGCCACCGATCCCAAGAAGGCCGAGCCGGGCACCATCCGCGCCGACTTCGCCGACAGCATCGATGCCAACGCCGTCCATGGTTCCGACGCGGCCGAGACGGCGGCGGTCGAAATCGCCTTCTTCTTCCCCGAAAGCAACGTTTATAGCCGTTAATCTCCGGCCCGCGTAACGCGGGCCCTTGTCTTGCCCATGTCGTCTGTCGAACCTGTAAATCTTCTTGGCCTTGGCGGCCCCGAACTGCGCGATCTCGTGGCGCAGTGGGGCGGCAAGCCGTTTCGCGCCAAGCAGCTGCAGCGCTGGATGCACCAGCGCGGCGAGGATTCGTTCGACCACATGACCGACCTGGCGCGCGATTTTCGCCGCCAGCTCGGCGAGCGGTGCGCCATCGTCGCGCCGCGCGTGGCGACGGAGCAGCGCTCGACCGACGGCACGCGCAAGTGGCTGTTCGACGTCGGGCGCGACAATGCCGTCGAAACCGTCTTCATTCCCGAGGACGACCGCGGCACCTTGTGCATTTCCAGCCAAGCGGGCTGCACGGTGGCCTGCCCGTTTTGCTCCACCGGTTACCAGGGCTTCAACCGCAATCTCACCACGGCCGAGATCATCGGCCAGCTATGGCATGCCAAGCGGGTGCTCGAGGCCGATCTGGCCAGCGCGCGCATCCCGGGGGCCGCTGGCGCCAGCGCGTCCGAACCCGTCCGCGTGATCAGCAACGTGGTGATGATGGGCATGGGCGAACCCCTGCTCAACTACGACCAGGTGCTTGGAGCCTTGCGTCTCATGCTCGACGACAATGCCTACGGCCTGTCGCGGCGCCGGGTCACGGTATCGACCTCGGGCGTGGTGCCCATGATGGACCGTCTCGCGCGCGACTGCCCCGTGGCGCTCGCTGTGTCGCTGCATGCGCCCAACGACGCGCTGCGCGACAAGCTCGTGCCGCTCAATCGCAAGCACCCGCTGTCCGAACTGCTGGACGCCTGCAATCGCTATCTCGAGCATGCGCCCCGCGATTTCATCACCTTTGAATACATCATGCTCGACGGAGTCAACGATTCCGACGAGCATGCGGCGGAATTGATCGCTATTGCAAAACGCGTGCGATGCAAGTTTAATTTGATTCCGTTCAATCCCTTTCCGCAGTCGGGCCTGAAACGTTCGCCTGCGGCTCGTGTGCGACTGTTCGCACAGCGTCTCATGGATGGTGGCGTCGTCACTACGGTGCGCAAGACCCGCGGCGACGATATCGCAGCCGCGTGCGGGCAGCTCGCCGGCGACGTCAAGGACCGCACTCGCATCGATCAGCGGTTGCCCAATCGTGCGACCATAGCCATCAAAGAGGAACGCGAATGAACAAACCGCTGCTCCGAGCTGTCAGCTCCACACCCGAACCCATCGCCGAGCCCGACGAGGCAAAAGGCCTGGGCGCATCGCTGCGCGCGATGCGCACGTCCAAGGGCTGCAGTCTTTCCGACGTCTCTGCGCGCCTGAAGTACTCTGTGCGCCAGCTCGACGCGCTCGAGAACGAGCAATGGGACCGGCTGCCCAACGGCGTCCTGCTTCGGGGGCTGGTCAAGAACTACGGCCGTTTTCTCGAAACGGACGTGGACGCCTTGCTGGCCATGCTGGATACCCAGGTAGGCACTCAGTCGGCCGCGTCGGTGTCGGTGCCTGTTCCGGCGGCCTCGCTCAGCGGCGCCGACCTGCCCCTGCATCCCGAAGGCGGTTCGCGCTCCTGGGGCTGGCTGCTGGTCATCGTGGTGCTGCTGGTCGTGGCCGGCGTCTATGCCATCGATCGCGGCTGGGTGCCCGACTCCTGGCTGATCTTCGATTGGCTCAAAGCCCTCAAGCAATGACAGATTTCTCCCAGCCCGACCTGTGCGCGGCCAACCCCGTACCGGTGGGCCCCGCGGCAAGACGTTCCACCCGAGGCGTGGCAGTGCGCTGGCGGGACAATGCCGTGCGTGTGGGCGGCGGGGCGCCGGTGGTCGTACAGTCCATGACCAACACCGATACGGCGGATGCCGTGGCCACCGCCATACAGGTCAAAGAGCTCGCCTTGGCCGGGTCCGAACTGGTTCGCATCACGGTCAATACCCCAGAAGCGGCGCGGGAAGTACCCGCCATCCGCGAGCAGCTCGACCGCATGGGCATGTCCGTGCCGCTGGTGGGCGACTTTCACTACAACGGCCACAAGCTGCTCAGCCAGTTTCCGGAATGCGCCCAGGCCTTGTCCAAATACCGCATCAACCCCGGCAATATGGGCGGCGGGAAAAAGCGCGACGACAACTTCGCGCAAATGATCGAGATCGCCGCTCGCTATCAGAAGCCGGTGCGCATCGGCGTCAACTGGGGCAGCCTCGACCACGAGCTGATGGCGCGCATGATGGACGAAAACAGCAGACGGCCGCAGCCGTGGACGGCCCAGGCCGTCATGCGCGACGCCCTGGTCGTATCGGCCATCAGCAACGCCCGCCGGGCTGAAGAACTGGGCCTGCCGGGCGACGCCATCGTGCTGTCGTGCAAAGTCAGCCACGTGCAGGACCTGATCGCCGTCTATCGCGATCTGGCCTCGCGTTGCGACTATCCCGTGCATCTGGGCCTTACCGAAGCCGGCATGGGCAGCAAGGGCATCGTCGCCTCCACCGCGGCGCTGGCCGTGCTGCTGCAAGAGGGCATCGGCGATACGATCCGCATTTCTCTCACTCCCGAGCCCGGCGGCGATCGCACGCGCGAAGTGGTGGTGGCCCAGGAGATCCTGCAAACCATGGGCCTGCGCGCCTTCACCCCCATGGTCGTGGCCTGCCCGGGCTGCGGGCGCACCAGCAGCACCGTGTTTCAGGAACTGGCCGACAGCATACAGTCGTATCTGCGGCGCCAGATGCCCATCTGGAAAACCCGTTATCCCGGCGTCGAGACCATGAACGTGGCGGTCATGGGCTGCGTGGTGAACGGGCCCGGCGAAAGCCGCCATGCGGACATCGGCATCAGCCTGCCCGGCACGGGCGAGGTGCCCTCGGCCCCGGTCTATATCGATGGCGAGCGTACGGTCACGCTCAAGGGCGACCATATCGCCAGCGAGTTCCAGGCCATCGTCGAGAATTACGTCGAGCGGCGCTACGGGGTGCCGGGCGCGCAACGACCTTAACCGATCCTATAAAAAAAGCAGCTATGTCGCAGTCGTTCAAGAAGGTCCATGCCATCACCGGCATGAAGGACATCCTACCCGATGGCAGCGCCCACTGGGAACATCTGGAAGAAACCGTGCGCCAGTGGCTTGCCGCCTATGGCTACCGCAATATGCGCACGCCCGTGCTCGAGCAGACCCGGCTCTTTACGCGCGGCATCGGCGAGGTGACGGACATCGTCGAAAAAGAAATGTATTCGTTCACCGACGCGCTCAACGGCGAGCAACTGACCATGCGTCCCGAGTTCACCGCCGGCATCGTGCGCGCGACCATAGAGCACAATCTGCTCTACGAGCGGCCGCAGCGCGTGTATGCGCTGGGTCCGGTCTTTCGCCATGAAAAGCCCCAGCGCGGCCGCTACAGGCAGTTTCACCAGATCGACGTCGAAGCGCTGGGCATGGCCGGCCCCGACATCGATGCCGAAATGATCATCATGCTGGCCCGGCTCTGGAAGACGCTGGGCCTGGCCGACATCCGCCTGGAGCTCAACTCGCTGGGCCAGGCGGACGAGCGCAGGGCGCACCGCGAGGCCCTGGTGCGCCATCTCGAGCAGCATATCGACGTCCTCGACGAAGAAGCGCGCCGGCGCATGCACACCAATCCCCTCAGGGTGCTGGACACCAAGAACCCGGCCATGCAAGAGATGGCCAACAGCGCGCCGCGCCTGTTCGATTTTCTGGGCGAGGCTTCGCGGGCCCATTTCGACGGCGTATGCAAGCGGCTGGACGATGCGGGCATCGGCTACAGCCTCAATCCGCGCCTGGTACGAGGGCTGGACTACTACAACTCGACGGTCTTCGAATGGGTCACCGACCGGCTCGGCGCTCAGGGCACGGTATGCGGCGGCGGGCGCTACGACGGGCTGATCGAATTGCTGGGCGGCAAGCCGGCTCCCGCGGTGGGCTTTGCCATAGGCATGGAGCGGCTGCTCGACCTGTGCGAGCAGTCCGGCGCATTCCAGGCCGCGGCCGAATGCCAGATATACCTGGTGCACCAGTCGGACGAAGCCCAGCGCGCGGCGGCCGTCCTGGCCGAAAAGCTGCGCGATGGCGGTTTTAAGGTTATCGTTCATCCCGGTTCAGCGAGCTTCAAGTCGCAATTCAAGCGCGCCGACGCAAGCGGGGCGCAGGTGGCCGTCATCCTCGGAGAAGACGAACTGCGCAACCGGCAAGCCAGCATCAAGTGGCTGCGCCGGACGGACGACGCCCAAGCTCAGCAAGAGACCATCCCCATGGATAGTCTGGTCGAAGAATTGAAACAAAAGGTCTAAGGCATGGCATACGATTTAGAAGAACAGGAGAAACTCGACGCGTTGCGGGCATGGTGGGACCGCTACGGCACCTTGATCGCCGTGGTGGTGATCGGTGCGGTGCTGATCTTCGCCGGCTGGCGGGCCTGGCAGTGGTACCAGGGCCATCAGGCCGCACAGGCCATGGGCTATTTCGAGGCGCTCGAGAACGCCGCCATGCAACAGACCGAAGATTCCACGCCGCGCATCAAGGCGGCCAGCGCCACCCTGCGCAAGGACTTTCCCGATTCGGGCTATACCTCGCGCGGCATTCTCATTGCGGCGGCCGCTCTCAAGACGCAGGGCGATCTCGATGGCGCGCGCGAACAGCTCGAATGGCTCATCTCGAAGGGCGGCGATCCGGCGCTGGTGCCCCTGGCCCGATTGCGCCTTGCGGGCATCCTGCTCGAACAGAAGCAATACGACGAAGCGCTGGCCCGCCTCGAGCCGGCCGCGCCCGCCTTCGAAGGGCTTTACGCCGACCGCCGGGGCGACATCCTGGTGGCCCAGGGCAAGAAGGACGAAGCGATCGAGGCCTGGCAGACCGCCATCGCCCAACTTGGCGACGATCCGCTGGTGCAGGTCATTCAACTCAAAATCGATGCAAACGGTGGAGCCTAAGCCATGAAATCAACCCCCATCCGTCGTATTCTGGCCGCAACCGCTCTAGCGCTGGGCGCCTCCGTCCTGGCGGGCTGCTCGATGTTTTCGGCGAGCAATCCGCGCTACGAGCCCGTGCCCCTCACCGAGTATCCGGCCGGCGTATCGGCCAATATCGCCTGGAACGTCTCCATCGGGCGCGACGGCGGCGCCGGCTTCATGCCGCAGGTCGTGGGCGATTCCGTCTACGCGGCCGCGCCGAACGGTTCCGTCGTCAAGGTGGCCCTGGGCACCGGGGCGGTCCAGTGGCGAGGCGACGCCGGCAAAGCGCTGTCGGCGGGCGTCGGTTCCGACGGCAACATCACCGCCGTCGCCGCCCGTGACGGCAGCGTCATAGCGTTCGACGAGCAGGGCCGCGAAAAATGGCAGGTGCGCGCCTCGAGCCAGGTCGACATTCCGCCCGCGGTGGGAGCGGGCATCGTCGCCGTGCGCAGCAGCGACTACCGCATCCAGGCCTTCGACGCGGAAACCGGCGAAACGCTGTGGAATGTGCAGCGCCCGGGCCCCGCGCTGGCGCTCAAGACCAATATGCAGATGCTCATCATGGAGGACATGCTGATCTCGGGCCTGCCCAACGGCCGGCTCATCGCCATCGACGCCGCCAGCGGGGCGGTGCAGTGGGAGGGCACGGTCACGGTATCGCGCGGCGCCACCGACCTGGAGCGCATCAGCGACATCGTGGGCGCGCCGCAGGTGCAGGGTCCTTTGCTGTGCGGCGTGGCGTATCAAGGCCATATCGTCTGCTTCGACATCACGCAGGGCGGGCGCCCGGTCTGGGAACAACCCTTCTCCAGCACGACCGGCATGACCACCGATCCGCATCAGGCCTACGCCGTCAATCAGCGCGACGTCGTGTTCGCCTACAGCCTGGCCAACGGGCAGGAAGCCTGGAAGCAGGAAGGCCTGCGCAACCGCCGCCTGTCGGGTCCGGCCGTGGTGCCGCAGGCGCTTGCCGTGGGCGACTACGAGGGCTATGTGCACTTCCTGTCGCGCAGCGACGGCAGCCTGCTCGGAAGAGTGCAGGTTGGCGGCGGCGCCGTGGTGTCCCCCTTGGTGGGCAGCGATCGCGGCGTGCTCGTGCAGACGGGCAACGGCAATCTGGTTCTGGTTGGCATCAATTGAAAAACACTTTGTTCAAGCCGGTCGTCGCCCTGGTGGGGCGGGCCAACGTCGGCAAGTCCACCTTGTTCAACCGCCTGACACGTTCCAGGGCGGCGCTGGTGGCCGATTTTTCGGGCCTGACCCGCGACCGCCACTACGGCGAAGGCCGCATGGGCGACCGGCCCTTTCTGGTGGTGGACACCGGCGGGTTCGAACCCGTGGCCAAGGACGGCATTTTGCGCGAAATGGCGCGCCAGACGCAGCAGGCCATCGCCGAAGCCGACGTGGTGATCTTCCTGGTGGATGCCAGGGCGGGCGTCAACGCCCACGACCACGAGATTGCGCGCCTGTTGCGCCGTTCGGGCCAGAAAGTAGTGCTGGCCGTCAACAAGGCCGAAGGCATGCGCCATGGCGGCGCGGTCGCCGAGTTCCACGAGCTGGGCCTGGGCGAGCCCTGGCCCATTTCCGCCTCGCATGGCGATGGGGTGGCCGACCTGCTGGACAGGGCGCTGTCGCATCTGGACGAGGCGGAAGACGCGGCAAGCACGCCTGCATCGTCCATCGACGCGGATGCCGATGCCCATGCCGCCCATGAAGGCGCCGACGACGATACGGCGCCGCACGAGGACGCTGCTGCGCAGAATGAGGGCGACTCGATCGGCGACCCCGTCGATCACCGCATCAAGCTGGCCATCGTCGGACGCCCCAATGTGGGCAAATCGACGCTCATCAATACGCTGCTGGGCGAAGAGCGGGTCATTGCCTTCGACATGCCCGGCACCACCCGCGACGCGATCGAGATCGAGTTCAAGCGCGGCAACAAGTCGTACACGCTGATCGACACCGCCGGCCTGCGCAAGCGGGGCAAGGTGTTCGAGGCCATCGAAAAGTTTTCCGTCATCAAGACGCTGCAGGCCATCGAGGCCAGCAACGTCGTGGTGCTGATGCTGGATGCCAGCGCCGAAATCTCCGACCAGGATGCGCACATCGCCGGATTCATCGTCGAGACCGGACGCGCGCTGGTCGTCGCCATCAACAAATGGGACGGGCTGGACGACGAACAGCGCGATCGCATCCGGCGCGAATTCGACCGCAAGCTGCGCTTTCTGTCCTTCGCCAAGATGCATACGGTTTCGGCCCTGAAGGGGCAGGGCGTGAACGCGCTGCTGCGCTCGGTCAATGCGGCGCATGCGGCGGCCTTCGCCAAGCTTTCCACGCCCCGCCTGACGCGCGAGCTGATTGCCGCCGTCGAACAGCAGCCGCCGCCGCGCAAGGGCATTTTCCGGCCCAAGATGCGTTATGCTCACCAGGGAGGGCAGAACCCCCCGCGCATCATCGTGCACGGCAACGCGCTCGATGCCGTGCCCGACTCCTATCGCCGCTACCTCGAAACGCGCTTCCGCACGGCGTTCAATCTGGACGGCACCCCCCTGCGCATAGAGTTCAAGTCATCCCAGAATCCTTACATACAGGAGTCCAAGTGAGCCGTTTCTGGAGCGACCACGTCGCCGGTCTGGTTCCCTACACCCCGGGCGAGCAGCCCAAGGTCGCCGACCTGCTCAAGCTCAACACCAACGAGAACCCCTACGGGCCGTCGCCCCTGGCCCTGAAGGCCATCAAAGAGGCCGCCGACTCCCGCCTGCGTCTGTATCCCGACCCCGAGTCGAGGGCTTTGCGCGAGGCGATCGCCGCGCGCCATGGGCTGGCTGCCGAACAGGTCTTCGTGGGCAACGGCTCGGACGAAGTGCTGGCTCATGCATTCCATGGGTTGTTCATGCGGGCGGAAAGGCCGCTGTTGATGCCGGACATCACCTACAGCTTCTATCCGACCTACTGCCGCCTGTACGGCATTCCCTGTGAAACCGTGGCGCTGAGCGACGATTTCGCACTCGATCCCCAGGACTACATCGGCGAGCGGGCGCAGCGGGCCGCGGGCATCATTTTCGCCAACCCCAACGCGCCGACCGGCATGGCGCTGGGGCTGGATGCCATTGCCCGCATTGCCCGCGCCAATCCCGACACCGCCGTGGTGGTGGACGAGGCCTACGTCGATTTCGGCGCGGAGTCGGCGGTGGCGCTGGTGGCCGAACTCGACAACCTGCTGGTGGTTCACACCCTTTCCAAGTCGCGCTCGCTGGCGGGGCTGCGGGTGGGCTATGCCATGGGTTCGGCCGGCCTGATCGAAGGCCTGCGCCGGGTGAAGGACAGCTTCAATTCTTACCCGCTCGATATGCTGGCTCAAGCCGGCGCGCTGGCCGCCTTGCGCGACGAAGCCTATTTCGAGAAGACGCGGCAAGCCATCATGCGATCGCGCGACCAACTGGCGGTCGATCTGGCGCAGATGGGATTCGACGTACTGCCCAGCATGACCAACTTCGTTTTTGCGCGCCACCGCTCGAGCGATGCCGTCAAGCTGGCGGCGGCATTGCGCGAGCGCCGCATTCTGGTGCGCCATTTTGCCCTGCCGCGCATCGACCAATATTTGCGCATCACCATAGGCACGGATGCCGAGTGCGAGCGCCTGTGCAAAGCGCTGGCCGAAATATTGGGAAAAGCGCAGTAAAAAAGTCGCGCAAAAATATACACTAAGTCAATAGTCTGTCGTGGCGCATTGCGGGAAAACCCTGTAAAGTATCTCTTTGAGCGTCATCTCATATAACAACACAATTGGAGCTAAGCCAATGAGCAATAAAGGGCAAACACTACAAGATCCATTTCTGAACGCTTTACGTAAGGATCACGTGCCCGTTTCCATCTACCTCGTCAACGGAATCAAACTGCAGGGTCAGGTCGAATCGTTCGATCAGTACGTCGTTCTACTGCGCAACACAGTCACGCAAATGGTCTACAAGCACGCCATCTCCACCGTCGTACCGGCCCGTCCGGTTGCGTTCCAGGTGGATGATCAATCTGCAGCGTAGTCCGCTTGGCTTCAGTCAGCATGAAAAACCCGCCGAGTGCAGCGCGCCGGCGGGTATTTCGTTTATAGGACGCCAATGAGGGCATTGATAGTCAGCGTCGATCTGGGCAGTCCGGATTACCAGGCGCATGCCGATGAATTCGTCATGCTGGCCGAGGGGGCGGGCGCAGAGATCGTCGGAACCGTGGTCGCCCGCCGGGCGCGGCCGGACGCCGCGCATTTCATCGGCAAGGGCAAGCTCGAAGAGGCCCAGCTGATGGCCGAGCACGGCGAGGCCGAGATCATTCTGTTCGACCAGGCTTTGAGTCCGGCCCAGCAGCGCAACCTCGAAAGGGCGTTGAACCTGCGGGTGGTCGACCGCGTCGCGCTCATCCTCGACATTTTCGCCCTGCGCGCCAAAAGCCACGAAGGCAAGCTGCAGGTCGAGCTGGCCCAGTTGCAGCATCTGTCGACCCGGCTCACGCGCTTGTGGACCCACCTGGAGCGGCAGCGGGGCGGCATAGGCATGCGGGGCCCGGGTGAATCGCAGCTTGAAATGGACCGGCGCATGATCGGCGCCAAGGTAAGGCTGCTCAGAGAACGGCTGGACAGGGCCCAGCGCCAGCGGGCCACTCAAAGGCGTGCGCGCGCCCGGGGCAATACCCTGTCGGTGTCCCTGGTGGGTTATACCAACGCCGGCAAGTCGACACTGTTCAACGCGCTGACCCGCGCCGATGCCTACGCCGCCGACCAGCTGTTCGCCACGTTGGACACCACCACGCGCAAGCTCTGGATAGAGGGAACCGGCCAGGTGGTGCTGTCCGACACGGTAGGCTTCATACGCGACCTGCCCCCGACGCTGATCGCGGCCTTCAGGGCCACGCTCGAAGAGACCGTACATGCCGATCTGCTGCTGCATGTGGTCGATGCGTCCAGCCACCAGCGCGAAGAGCAGATCGCCGAGGTGCGCAAGGTGCTCGAGGACATCGGCGCGGGCGCGATTCCCACCATTCTGGTCTATAACAAAATAGACGAGGCAGGCTATGTGCCCCGGGTCGAGCGCGACGAACATGGTACCATTGCGCGAGTATTTGTAAGCGCCCTGAGGCGTGCCGGCTTGGACGGTTTGCGTGGGGCAATTGTCGAGGCAGGTCAGACTACGAGACACAATGCGTTCAATATCGAAAATTTTCAACCTGAATGACCCGGGTTGGGGGCGTGGCGGCAACAACAGCAACGACTCCGAACCGCCTCGCCGGCCCAACCAGGGCGGCGGCCCTCCAGATCTCGACGAAGTCTGGCGCGATTTCAACAACCGGCTGGGCGCGCTGTTCGGCCGCAAGCCCCGCCGCGGCGGCAGCGGCAATGGCGGGGGGGCCGGTCCCGGCGCCTCGCTGCCCAAGGGGTCGCCCAAGACCATCGCCGTCATCTTCATCATCATCGTCGCGCTGTGGCTGGCCAGCGGCTTCACCATCGTCCAGGAGGGACAGGTGGCGGTGGTGACGCGCTTCGGCGCCTATACCAAGACGCTGACGCCGGGCCTGCAGTGGCGCCTGCCTTATCCCATCGAAGACTCCCAGACCGTCAACATCGCCCAGCTGCGTACCTTCGAAGTGGGCTTCCGGGGCAACGCGCGCAACAAGGTGCTGTCCGAATCGCTGATGCTGACCACCGACGAAAACATCGTCGACGTGCAGTTCGTCGTCCAATATAGGCTCAACCCCGAAGGCGCGCCCGACTATCTCTTCAAGACCAGCCAGCCCGACGAGTCGGTGCGCCAGGCGGTCGAGACGGCCATGCGCGAGGTGGTCGGCCAGCAGCCCATGGACTCCGTCCTGTATTCGGGCCGTACCGAAATCGCCACGCGGGTGCAGCGCTTTGCGCAGGACATCCTCGATCGCTACCAGACCGGCATCCAGGTCAGCACCGTGGCCATCCAGAACGTGCAGCCGCCCGAGCAGGTGCAGGCGGCGTTCGACGATGCCGTCAAGGCCGGCCAGGACCGCGAACGCCTCATCAACGAAGGCAACGCCTATGCGAGCCAGGTGCTGCCCGAGGCCCAGGGCCAGGTGGCGCGCATGGTGCAGCAGGCCGAAGGCTACCGCGCCCGCGTCATCGGCGACGCCCAGGGCGATACGGCGCGTTTCGCCAGTGTCGAAGGCGAGTACGCCAAGGCGCCGGACGTCACGCGCGAACGCATGTATCTCACCACCATGCAGGACATTCTTGAAAATACGGCCAAGATCGTCGTCGACGCCGGCGGCAGCAACAATATGCTGTATCTGCCGCTGGACAAGATCGCCGGCCAGGCGGCGCGCAAGCCCGCCCCAGAGTCCGGTTCGAATTCCGCCGGTTCGGCCGCGGCGGCCGCCGCGGGCGGGGCGGCATCGCAGGGCGGCTCGACCCCCTCGTCGCCGCGAGGCACTCCGTATGGCAACGGCGCCGCGGGCGCGCTCGCCAATCCTTATTCGCGCTAATCGGGGGCCCTCATGCAACGTTTCTTTCCCTATTTGATCGGCCTCGTCATTATTCTGGCCGTTTTATCGTCCTGCGTCTTCGTCGTGCGCGAGCGCGATTCGGCTCTTGTATTCGCCCTGGGCGAGGTGCGCGAAACCATCACCGAGCCGGGCCTGTACTTCAAGCTGCCGCCGCCGTTCCAGAACGTCGTGCTGCTCGACAGGCGGCTGCAGACCATTGAAACCAAAGATCCCGAGCGTATCCAGACGGCCGAGAAAAAGAACCTGCTGATCGACTCCTTCGTGAAGTGGCGCATTATCGACCCCCGCCAGTTCTACGTGACCTTCGGCGCCAACACGCGTGCCGCCGAAGAGCGTCTCAGCGCCCAGATCCGCGACGCGCTCAACGCCTCGGTCAACGTGCGCACCGTGAAAGAGGTCGTCTCCAGCCAGCGCGGCGACATCATGAAAGAAATGCTTTCCACGGTCGACAACCGGGCCCGCCCGCTGGGGGTCGAGGTGGTCGATGTGCGCCTGCGCCGCATCGATTTCGCGCCCGAGATTTCCGAATCCGTCTACCGGCGCATGGAGGCCGAGCGCAAAGAAGAAGCCAACCGCCTGCGCGCCACCGGCGCAGCCGATAGCGAACGCATCCGCGCCCAGGCCGACCGCCAGCGCGAAGAGCTGCTCGCCACCGCATACGCCGAAGCCGAGAAGATCCGGGGCACGGGCGATGCCGAGGCCGCTTCCATCTTTGCCCAGGCCTACAGCAAGAACCCCGAGTTCTACAGTTTCTACAAGAGCCTCGAGGCTTACCGCTCGTCTTTCTCCAGCAAGGACGACCTGCTCGTGATCAGCCCCGATTCGGAGTTCTTCCGCTTCTGGGACAACGGGCAGGGAACGGCGCCCGCCCGGCCCTAGGCGGCGCCGGCGCCGTTCCCGGCCGTATTTGGGAATGGCGCCACAACACGGTACAATACGCCGTAAGTTGAAATACCTTCCGCAAGCGACTTGGCGGGCTTACGCCCCAAGTCGCTTTTTGTTTGTGTACGACCTTTTCCTGGTATTGAACGGAAACGCATGATGTCCACCTGGTTGTTGCCCGAAAGCCTGGCCGATGTTCTACCGGCCGAAGCGCGCCGCATCGAAGAACTGCGCCGAGA
This sequence comes from Pusillimonas caeni, assembly GCF_003545815.1. Taxonomy (GTDB): domain Bacteria; phylum Pseudomonadota; class Gammaproteobacteria; order Burkholderiales; family Burkholderiaceae_B; genus Pusillimonas; species Pusillimonas caeni. Next base: position 79,428 of record NZ_PDUW01000009.1, on the reverse strand, counting down.
GCTTTTGGACCTGTACCGTGCCTATGGATTCGAGCTCGTCGCGCCGCCGCTGGTCGAATATCTGGATTCGCTGCTGTCCGACAAGGGCAGCGACCTGGCCTTGCGCACCTGCAAGCTCGTGGATCAATTGTCCGGCCGCACGCTGGGCCTGCGCGCCGACACCACTCCGCAGATCGCCCGCATCGACGCCCACCTGCTCAACCGGGAGGGGGTGACGCGCTTGTGCTATTGCGGGTCGGTTCTGCATGCGCGTCCTGCCGGGCTGTTGTCCGACCGCGAACTGCTCCAGGTCGGAGCCGAGCTCTTCGGCCATGCCGGCGTCGAGGCCGACATCGAGATCATCCAGCTTGCCCTCGAAAGCGTGCAGCGCGCCGGCGTCGCGGGCGCCCGGCTCGACCTCAATCATCTGGGCGTCGTACGCGCCATCATCGATTCCGATCTCGCATTGACCGAGGTGGCGGACGAAGTCATCGAACTGCTCAGCACCAAAGACGTGCCGGGCATTCGAAACCTGGGCCAGCGCCTGCCCGAGCTGCGGCCTGAAACGCTCCAGGCCCTTACCGTCCTGCCGTCGCTGTACGGCGGCGTCGAGGTCCTGGCCGAGGCGCCCAAGGCGCTGCCGGCGCTGCCGCGCATTCAGCAGGCCATGACCGACCTGCAGGCCCTGGTCCAGGCCATGCCCGAGTACGAGTTCAGCATCGACCTGGCCGATGCGGGCAGCGGCTATGGCTATCACTCGGGCGTCATGTTCTCCATCTATGCCCAGGGCTGGCACGATGCGCTGGTCAAGGGCGGGCGGTACGACGGCATCGGCAGGGTGTTCGGGCGCGAGCGTCCCGCCACCGGGTTCAGCATGGATTTACGCAAGCTGTCGTCGGGCTTGCCGCCCGCCAAGCTGACCAAGGCCATCCGGGCTCCGTGGGGCACCGATCCGGCCCTTATGGAGGCTCTGCGCGGCCTGCGTGGTTCGGGCGAGATCGTGGTGCAGTCGCTGCCGGGCGAAACCCACGACCTGGACGAGTTCACCGTGGATCGCGAACTGGTTTTCGTCGATGGAGCATGGCGGGTTAGGGCGATAAACTAACTTTTTTTCGTCGCGCGGCCGCATGGCGGCCCGTGGCTCAACTCCTTTTTCGGGCCCCCGGGGGGCCGGACTCTTTGATACGTTATGAGCAAGAACATCGTGGTGATAGGCACCCAATGGGGTGACGAAGGCAAGGGCAAGATCGTCGACTGGCTGGCCGAATCGGCCCAGGGCGTGGTGCGTTTCCAAGGGGGTCACAACGCGGGCCATACCTTGTGGATCAACGGCCAGAAAACCATTCTGCGCCTCATCCCCTCGGGCATCATGCACCCCGGTCTTACCTGCTACATCGGCAACGGCGTGGTGCTGGCGCCCGACGCCCTGCTCAAGGAAATCGGCGAGCTCGAGCAGGCCGGCCTGGACGTGCGTTCGCGCCTGCAGATATCGCCCGCCTGCCCCTTGATCCTTCCTTACCACGTGGCCCTGGATCAGGCCCGCGAGCTGCGCAAGGGCGAGGGCAAGATCGGCACCACCGGCCGGGGCATCGGCCCCGCCTACGAAGATAAAGTGGCACGGCGCGCGCTGCGTGTGCAAGACCTGTACGATCCGGCCATTTTCGAAGAGAAGCTCAACGAAGCGCTCGATTATCACAATTTCGTGCTTACCCAGTACCTGGGCGCCCAGGCCGTGTCGGCCGGCCAAGTGCTCGACCAGGCCATGGAACTGGCCGGCCAGATCGAGCCCATGGTGGCCGATGTGTCCAACAACCTGCATCTGGCCCAGAAGGCCGGCCATAATCTTCTGTTCGAGGGCGCGCAAGGCTCTTTGCTCGACATCGATCACGGCACCTATCCGTTCGTCACCAGCAGCAACTGCGTCGCCGGCGCAGCGGCGGCGGGCGCCGGCGTCGGTCCGCAAAGCCTGAACTACGTGCTGGGCATCGCCAAGGCCTACACCACCCGGGTCGGTTCCGGGCCTTTCCCCACCGAACTCCTGGACGATACCGGGGTGCGTCTGGCCACCGTGGGCAAGGAATTCGGCTCGGTCACGGGCCGTCCGCGCCGCTGCGGCTGGTTCGACGGCGCCGCCATGAAGCGGGCCGTCATGATCAACGGCATCTCGGGCCTGTGCGTCACCAAGCTCGACGTGCTCGACGGCGTCGAGACGATCAAGATCGGGGTGGGCTATCGCTACAAAGGCGAGTTCCTCGACGTGCTGCCTTATGGCGCGCACGCCACGGCCCAAGCCGAGCCCGTGCTCGAAGAAATGCCCGGCTGGCAAGAGTCGACCATCGGCATCACCGAATACGACGCCTTGCCCGCCAATGCGCGCCGCTACCTGCAGCGTATCGCCGAGGTCTGCGATGTGCCCATCGACATGGTGTCCACCGGCCCCGACCGCCTCGAAACCATCGTGCTGCGCCATCCCTTTATAAACTGAGCCCGACGGGGGTATGATGACGCACCTTGCTTCGAGTAAAAAGGGAGAACACCATGAGCCTGCCGCCCAGCACGGACCGTGATCTTTGGATCACTTGGGACCAATACCATGCGCTGATCGAACGTCTTGCGCTGATCATCCATGATTCAGGCTGGAAGTTCGACAAGATCATCTGCCTGGCGCGCGGCGGCGTACGCGTCGGAGACGTGCTTTCCCGCATCTACGACGTGCCGCTGGGCATTCTTGCCACCAGCAGCTATCGCGAAGCCGCCGGCACACAGCAGGGCACGCTCGACATCGCCCAGTTCATCACCATCACCCGCGGCACGCTGGACGGCCGGGTGTTGCTGGTGGACGACATGGTCGATACGGGCATGACCTTCAACCGGGTGGGCGAGCATCTGCGCAACCAGTTCCCGGACATCACCGAGATGAAAAGCGCGGTGCTCTGGTGGAAAGGCCATTCCCACGCCACGCCCGACTACCATGTCGAGAAGCTGCCCACCAATCCCTGGATCCACCAGCCCTTCGAAGACTACGACAGCTTGCGGCCTCACCAGCTCGAGGCCTGGATGCGCAAGGGCAAGCGCAACGGCGAATAGTTCGTGAAATTTCGGGTTTCGTGGTAGAATCTAATGCTTTACGAAATTTTGCATACCTTTTTGCGAGGCTTACCCGTACATGCCTACCGTTCGTCTTAAAGAAAACGAGCCTTTTGAAGCTGCTTTGCGCCGTTTTAAGCGCACCATTGAAAAAATCGGCCTTTTGACCGAACTGCGTTCGCGCGAGTTCTACGAAAAGCCCACCGCCGAGCGCAAGCGCAAGCATGCCGCCGCGGTCAAGCGTCACTACAAGCGCATCCGCAGCCAACAATTGCCCCCGCGCCTCTATTGATACCAGACTCTTTTGTCCAAGAGCTTCTTGCCCGGGTAGATGTAGTCGACGTCGTCGGGCGATATGTGCAGTTGCGCAAGGGCGGGGCCAACTTGCTTGGCCTGTGTCCGTTTCATAACGAAAAAAGTCCCTCCTTCACTGTCAGTCCCACCAAGCAGTTTTACCACTGCTTCGGCTGCGGAGCGCATGGCAGCGCCATTTCGTTTCTGATGGAGCACACCGGGGCCAGCTTCCCCGAGGCGGTGCGCAGCCTGGCCGCGTCCGTCGGCATGGCGGTGCCCGAAGAAAGCCGCAGCCCCGCCCAGCGCGCCGCCTCGCAGCGCCGCAAGGAAGAGGTCTCGCGGCACCAGCAGATTCTCGATGCGGCGCATGCGCATTACCAGGCCGGCCTCAAGGCCTCTCCGGCCGCCATCTCCTACCTCAAGCAGCGGGGCCTGAGCGGATCGATCGCGGCACGCTTCGGCTTGGGCTGGACGGGCTCCGACCGGCGCGGTCTGGCGTCGATCTTCCCTCATTACGAAGACCCGCTGCTGGTGGAGTCCGGCCTCGTCATCGAGTCCGAGGACGGCCGCCGCTACGATCGTTTCCGCGAACGCATCATGTTCCCGATCCGCAACACGCGCGGAAACATCATCGGCTTCGGCGGCCGCCTGATCGCCAAGGGCGAGCCCAAGTACCTGAACTCGCCCGAGACCGCGGTGTTTTCCAAGGGCCGCGAACTGTACGGGCTGTGGGAGGCCCGAGCGGCCGTACGCACCGAGGCGTGCGTGCTGGTGGTCGAAGGCTATATGGACGTGGTCGGTCTGGCCCAGCAGGGCATCGAGAACGCCGTGGCCACGCTGGGCACCTCCACCACCCCCGAGCACGTGCAGAAGCTCCTGCGCCTGAGCAATAAGGTGGTTTTCAGTTTCGATGGCGACAAGGCGGGCCGGCGAGCCGCCTGGCGGGCGTTGCAGGTGTGCCTGCCGCTGCTGCGCGACGACGCCTCGATACGCTTTCTTTTCCTGCCCCAAGAGCACGATCCCGACTCTTACGTCCGTGAATACGGCGCCGAGGCATTTCGCGCCTCGCTGGCCGAAGCGGACCCCTTGTCGCGCTTCATGCTCGACGAACTGGCCTCCCACCATGCGATGGACGAGGCCGAGGGGCGGGCGGCCTGCGTGCACGAAGCCAAGCCCTTGCTGGCGCTGATGCCGCCGGGTACGCTGCGCATGCAGATCGAGCGGGAATTCGCCCGCCTCGTCAGGCTTACCCCGGAAGAACTGGCCGGTATGCTCGAGGCCGCGCCCGAGGCCCCGCCGCCCGCGGCGCATGATCCCCGCCACGGCGAGCCGGCGCACGCCGAGCCGCCCGGCTTCATGGACATCCCTTCCGAGGGTTTCGTGCCGGTCGAGCCCTGGGAAGACACGCCCGGCGAGCCGCCTCGCGCGGGCAAGCGGCCGCAACAACGCTCGCGCGCGGTCACGCCCATGGCCAAGCGCCTGCTGCGGCTGCTGCTGGCTCATACGGAACTGGTGGACCGGCTGGGCGACCAGCAGCTTGAAATCCTCGAGCAGGGCCCCCATCTGGTACTTGTAAGAGACCTGATTGCGCTGGCGCATACCAGCGGAGCCCGCCATGTGGGGGCATTGCTGCAGGCGGCCGACCCCGCCCAGGAACTGACCCAGGTCCTCAACAGTCTAAGTACAGAGCTGCTGGAGCAGGACGACCTGCCTGACCCCTGGGCCGAATGGAACGATGCTATGCATCGTATCGAACTGGACGCCATCAAGGCGGAGCAGTCCGAATTGATCGCCGGCGGCCTCAGAGACGAAGCGTCGCGCCGGCGCTACCAGGAATTGACGCGTCGGCTGGCCCTTTTGAATAGTGCCGCGGCGCGCTGACTGTTGTAAAATAAAGAGTTTCGCATCGACATCAGCACCACTAGCACAAAAGTAGCGGTTTTACGTCGGCTGCCCATTTTGGCCTTGCATAGAAAAGACAAGGATATACATGGATTGGGGCACCGGGCAAGAAATCGGCTTTTCGCGCGCGGGCCCGATTCTTTGCGAGAGTAGTTTTGCCATGCAATGCCGGCGCGAAGCCTGTCGCGCACGAATTGCACTTACGGAAGCGACTATGACCCAAGCCACTGGTAAGACCCCGTTGACAGCTGAGCAAGAAGCTGCAAAAAAAGCCCAATCGGCCGCTGCGACAAAAAGCGCCGCCAAGACCACTGTAAAGGTTGCGGCCGAGGCGGGCGCGGATGCCAAGGTGGCAGCCAAGAAGGCACCCGCCAAAAAGGCTGCAGTCAAGAAGGCGGCCGTCAAGAAGGCGGCTGCCAAGAAAACGACCGAGGGCGCTGAAGCCAAGAAAGCGGCCAAGCCCGGCCGTCCGGCTTCCACGGGCCGCCGTCCCGGCCGTCCGGCCAAGTCGGCCAACAACGACGCGGCCAACTTCACCGACGACGATGTCGATGTCGAAGCCGAGGTCATCCCCGATTTCAAACCCATGCCCAAGCGCGGCGGCAAGCGCGGCAAGGGTGACAAGGACACGCCCGCCCGCGGCCAGATGACGCCCGAAGAACAGGAGGCGCGCCGCAATCGCCTGAAGGTGCTGATCAAGCTGGGCAAAGAGCGCGGCTACCTCACCTATGGCGAGATCAACGACCATCTTCCCGACGATCTGGTCGACGCCGAAGCCATCGACGGCATCATCAGCACGTTCAGCGACATGGGCATCTCGGTCTACGACCAGGCGCCCGATGCCGAATCGCTGCTCTTGAACGACAATGCGCCGGTCGCGTCCAACGACGACGATGTCGAGGACGAAGCCGAGGCCGCCCTCACCACCGTGGACTCCGATTTCGGCCGCACCACCGATCCCGTGCGCATGTACATGCGCGAAATGGGCACGGTCGAGCTGCTGACCCGCGAAGGCGAGATCGAAATCGCCAAGCGCATCGAAGACGGCCTCAAGCATATGGTCATGGCGATCGCCGCGTGCCCCACCACGGTCAACGAGATCCTCGCCCACGTGCAGCGGGTGCGCGACGGCCATGCTCAAATCGACGAAGTCGTCGACGGCCTGGTCGACGAAGAGGGCGAAGAATACGCCGGTGCCGGCGTCTCGGTCGACAACGACGAGAACGAGGACGGCCCGGCGGGCGGCATGAGCAGCAAACAGCTCGAATACCTGCGCACCAAGTCGCTCAAGAAGTTCGAGAGCGTTTCGCATTGGTTCGAGAAAATGCGCAAGGCTTTCGAGACCAAGGGCTACGATGCGCCCGAGTACACGCAGGCGCAGCAGGCCATTCTCGATGAGCTCATGGGCATCCGCTTTACCGCCAAGATGGTCGAGCGCCTGGCCGACACACTGCGCGACCAGGTGGCCCAGGTGCGCCAGCTCGAGCGCGAGGTGCTGCACATCTGCGTCGACCGCGCCGGCATGCCGCGTGCGTACTTCATCAAGGTGTTTCCCGGCAACGAGACCAATCTCGACTGGGTGCTTCAAGAAGTCGCCGCCGGCCATCCTTACTCCGAGACGCTCGAGCGCCATGTTCCGGCCGTGCAAGAGCTGCAGCAAAAGCTCATCGACCTGCAGTCCAGTGTCGTGCTGCCGCTCAAAGACCTCAAGGACGTCAACAAGCGCATGGCCACGGGCGAAGCCAAGGCGCGCAAGGCCAAGCGTGAAATGACCGAGGCCAACCTGCGCCTGGTCATTTCCATCGCCAAGAAGTACACCAACCGCGGCCTGCAGTTCCTCGATCTCATCCAAGAGGGCAACATCGGCCTCATGAAGGCGGTGGACAAGTTCGAGTACCGTCGAGGCTACAAGTTCTCGACCTACGCCACCTGGTGGATTCGCCAGGCCATCACGCGCTCGATCGCCGACCAGGCGCGCACCATCCGCATTCCGGTGCACATGATCGAAACCATCAACAAGATGAACCGTATCAATCGCCAGATTCTGCAGGAAACCGGCGCCGAGCCGGATCCGGCCACGCTGGCGCAAAAGATGGACATGCCCGAGGACAAGGTGCGCAAGATCCTCAAGATCGCCAAAGAGCCCATCTCCATGGAGACGCCCATCGGCGACGACGACGATTCCCACCTGGGCGACTTCATCGAGGACACCGGTACGCTGTCGCCGTCGGAATGGGCCTTGCACGGCTCGATGCGCGACGTGGTCAAAGAGGTGCTCGATTCGCTTACCCCGCGCGAAGCCAAGGTGCTGCGCATGCGTTTCGGCATCGAAATGAGCACCGACCAGACGCTCGAAGAAGTCGGCAAGCAGTTCGACGTCACGCGCGAGCGCATACGCCAGATCGAGGCCAAGGCCTTGCGCAAGCTGCGCCACCCGAGCCGGGCCGACAAGCTCAAGAGCTTCCTCGAAGGGCAGTAGTGGTCCGGTGGGGCGGCCGGCCGCCTCCATCCTTGTGCAAACGGGCCCGTCGGGCCCGTTTTGCCGTCTTGATTATCATATGAAGCGAACAGGGCCTGTTGACGCTAAAAGGGAAGGAGGGGTTTCCATGAGCACTCGTATCGTCAATATCGTTGTGGCGGGAGTCGGCGCCTTCGGCATCAAGCATCTCGAGGGCCTTGCGCATATCGAAGGGGCGAGGGTGGTGTCGGTGGTGGACCCCGAACAAGAAAAGGCGCGCAGCGCGGCGGCCCGCTTCGGTGCGCCCCACGCCACCGCAGACTTGTCCGAAGCGCTGGCGCTGCCCGGCGTGGACGCTGTCATCCTGTGTACGCCCACGCCCATGCATGCACGTCAGGCGATAGCGTGCCTGAAGGCGGGCAAGCATGTCCAGGTGGAAATTCCCCTGGCCGACCGGCTGGATGACGCTCGCGAAGTGGTCGAAGAGGCGGGGCGCCGAAGCCTGGTCGCCATGTGCGGCCATACGCGCCGCTTCAACCCCAGCCATCAATACGTGCGCCAACGCATCGGCGCGGGCCGGTTCCGCTTGCAGCATCTCGTCGCCCAAACTTTCTTTTTTCGGCGCAGCAATCTGAATGCCCTGGGCGAGCCGCGCAGCTGGACCGATCACCTGCTATGGCATCACGCCGCGCACACGGTCGATCTATTCCTGTACCAGGATGGCGGCGAGATCGTGCAGGCCCATGCCGTGCAAGGGCCCATGCATCCCGAACTGGGCATTGCCATGGACATGTCGATACAGCTGAAAAGCAGTACGGGCGCCTTATGCACCCTTGCGCTCAGCTTCAACAACGAGGGCCCTTTAGGCACCACTTTTCGCTACATCGGCGATACGGCCACCTATATCGCCTCGTATGACGACCTGTACACCGGCGCCGGCGACAAAATCGACGTTAGCCAGGTCGACGTTTCGATCAATGGCATAGAACTGCAAGACCGAGAGTTCATCGCCGCCATACGCGAGGGGCGCGAGCCCAACGCCAGCGCAGCCGGCGTGCTGCCTTGCTATGAGGTATTGGATCGCTTGTCGCGGCAACTGGCCGGCTGACGCAGCGGGTCGAGAAGATGGCGCAACCCGTTATGGTCCACTTCGTGCATCAGGGCCAGCAGGCGGCCTGTCTCCCCGGGCGGAAAGCCCTTGCGGGCGAACCACGCCAGGTAATAGCCGGGAAGGTCCGCGATGAGCCTGCCCTGGTATTTGCCAAAAGGCACGCTTCGAGTGACCAGCCGCTGCAGATCGTCGGCATCCATCGTATTTAGAACAGGTTGCCGGCCATTTTCTTGAGCAGCCGGCGCAGGGCCTCGCGCTCGCGCCCCTTGAAGCCCTTCAGCGCGGTTTCCTGCAGTTCGTGCGCCGGCGGCCAGGCCTCTTGATAGCGGCTGCGGCCGTGGTCCGTCAGGTAGACGCGCATGCGGCGGCTGTCCTGGGGGTCGGCGCTGCGGCGTACCAGGGCGCGCTCTTCCATCTGGTCGATCACGCGGCTGAGGACGGGCTGGCGCACCACGATGGCGGCCGCGATCTCGCCGATCTGCCGGCCGTCTTCCTCGTACAGATACTGAAGCACCCGAAAGTGGATGTAGGTGAGATCCAGTTTGCGCAATATCGTATCGCGCAGGATCTGATCCAGGCGATAGATGATGGACGCCATCTGGGACGCAACATTGGTGTCCCGGGACGATTCCGGCATGGAGGGCTCATCGTTCGGCATGCCGCATTATATCTACTGGCCGGCGCCGGTGGGCTGGTGATTGGCCGCACGGAAGACCTGCCCGGCCACCCAGGGGTGGGCCATGGCGTTGCGTATCACCGTGGTGCGGACCTCGTCGGGCAGGAAGGTGACTTCGCCGTACAGGCAAGACCATTTCTGGCAGTGCTCGACGATGTCGCGTTCACGTTGCTCCCATTGTTCGAGCGCATCGGGAATCTCTTGAGGCGTCGACACGTCCTTGAGCGCCGTGGCCAGGGCCAGCCCGTTCTGCATGGCCATGCCGCCGCCCTGGCCCAGGTTGGGCGGCTGTGCGTGCGCGGCGTCGCCCAGGATCACGCTGCGCCCCGACGACCAGGCCTTGCACTTGATGGTGCTGTATACGCCCCACGACACTTCGTCGCCGATCCGGTCGATGAGGTGGGACCATTCGGGGAAGGACTCTTTCCACAGCGACTTGTCGACCCTGGTATTGCGGGCGGTCGTGTCGGTGGAGGGGCAGGTCAGCGCAAGATAGGTGTGCTGCTGGGTTACCGGGGTGATCAGCAGGCGGCGCGTGCCGTTCCAGTTTTCGATGTACTTGCCGGTGTCCTCGGCCGCGAAATCGCCCGGCTCGGCCGGTATCATGGTGCGCAAGGCGCCCTCCAGGGTCTGCTCGTGCAGCAGTTCCAGTCCCAGCGTTTCGCGGACTTTCGACCAGATGCCGTCGGCGCCCACGGCCAGGTCGGCGCGTTGCGTCTCGCCGTTGGCAAACCGCAGTTCGCCGCGCGGCGTCGCGCCGATCACTTCGGCCCGGGTGACGATTTCGACGCCGGCCCGCAGACAGGCATCGCGCAGCGCGCCCAGAAGCTGGCTGCGCCAGGTCGTCATCAGGCGTCGGTCGGGCGGGATGGCGGCCGACTCGATGATGGCGTTGTGGTTGTCGCGCTGCTCGAAATGCGTGCCGCGGAAGGCGTCGCGGACCGCGTCCTCGTAGGCGCCCAGCGCCTCCAGCACCCTGAGGCCGTTTTCCCAGATGTAGATGCCCGAACCGTTGGCGCGCAGTTCGTTCTGCCGCTCGTACACCGTGACGCGCCAGCCCGTCTGGGCCAGGGCGGCCGCCGTGGCCAGTCCGCCCAGGCCGCCGCCGGCGATGATTGCTGTCAATGCTTTAGCCATTTCAATCTGCTTATGTGTTGTCTCGAATAAAGAAGCCGTGGCTCAGACGGCCCAGGCAAGCGGCGTGTCGCCGCGCAGGGACAGATCGACGGGCGCCGGGCGTCGAACATACCATTCGCTGAGCAGGCCGTCCACGTCCTTCATGAAGAACGAGCGCTTCCAGGGCAGGTCGGTCTCTCCCACGACATTGCGTCCCGCCGCCTCCAGGCGCTTCAGGGCGGCCTGCAGCTCCTGTTCGTCCTTGAGCTCGAACGAGGCATGATGGTAGGCGGGGGCGTCGCCCCGCACCAGCACCAGTGCATGCTCGTAGTTCTCGAGAGAAGGGCGCAGATAGACGACGTCCTCGTCCTGGCGAACGACGTGCAGGCCGCCGATGCGGGTGTAGAAGTCGGCCATGGCGTCCATCTGCGCCGTCTGCAGCACGGCATGGGTGATGCGGTACGGATGGATGGGCGCCGATTCGACGAAGCGCAGCGTCGGAGCGGTATCGTAGCGGCCTTCGGTGAAGGGTTCGGCCGAGGCCGGGTCCCATTGGCTGGTGATCAGCTCCATTTCGCCCTTGAGCACATTGCGCCAGTCTTTGACCGTATCGCAATAGAACTCGTTGTAGTTGTGGTCCGGGTCGAAAATGTAGACGCTGTGCGCCACTTGATGGTCCACCGTCATGTCCATGTCCACGCCGTCATCGCGCATGCGCTTCCAGGCCGAGACGAGGTCGGCCTCGTTCTCCAGTTCCCAGGCCAGGTGGTTCAGGCCGGGGGCGAGGCCGATGCTGCCGGGAAGCTGCAGCAGGCCGTTGCGTCCATAGCGGTCCACGCCTTTGGTGGTCTGCATCATGCCCAGGTCGTGGGGCGTGTGGCCCGTGCCCAGAAAGGTTGCGATCAGGTCGGGTTCGGTGAACTCGACGTTCAGGCCGCATACCTCGTTATAGAACCTTTCGGATGCATCCAGGTCATCGACCCAAAGATTGACGTGGCCAAGGCGGCGGGGGCGAAAGTAGCTGGCGGCCGCTTGCCGCGGATCGTTAAGCGTGGAGGTGCCGGACATATCGTGTCTCCTGCGTTGAAGCGTGGTAGGACGGCCGCCGATGGGCGGCCGGCCAGGGTGAACGGCCGGGCGGCGTGGCCGCCCGGCTTTGCGTCAGGGGTTGGCTTTCGCCGAGGCGGTGCCGCGCAGCATGACCAGCAGCGCGATCAGTACGGCGGCTTCCACCACCACGAAGGACCAGAAGGCAATGGTGAACGACTGGGTCATGGTCAGCAGTGCGCCCATCAGCGCGGGCGCCACGAAGGTGGCCAGCACGCCGCCCATTTCGGCATAGCCGGCCGCCGAGGGGCCAAGGCTGGTGCCGTATTTTTCGCCCACCAGGCTGAAGATGGCTCCGCCGCTGAACACGCCCACGCCGCACAGCGCCGCGACTGCAACGAGCATGGTGAACGAGAGCGGCCAGATCGTGGTGGCCACGCACAGCAGCGCGGCAACGAGCGTCATGGCGACCCCGGCCAGCAGCATGCGGATATTGGTCAGCTTGTCGCTGAGATAGCCGCCGATCAGCAGGAAAGCCACCTGCGACAGACCCATCAGCGTGCCGACCATGGGCGCCAGGCTGGGATCCATGCCTTGGGAGCGGATGTAGTTGGGGATCATCCACGTGGCGCTGGCGGCGACCGAGAACAGGGCGCCGAAGATGCCCAGCAGGCCCACCCACACCCATCGCGAGCGGAATATTTCCGAGAAGACCTTGACGTCGTGCCGGGCGTTGTCGTGCGGATCGACATAGGGGCCGGGGCGCAGCACGAACTGCGCCAGTAGTCCGGCGCCAATGGTCAGCACGCCCAGGACGAAGAAGAACTCTCGCCAGCCATGCACCATGGCGTAGGGCAGGCCCAAAGCGAAGTCCAGCGTGATGGCCAGCGAATAGGCCCCCAGGATGATGCCCATGACCAGGCCCTGGCGCCGCTGTGGAAACCACTGCATCACGATCTTCATCGAACCGACCCAGACCGCCGAGTCGAAGAAGCCGATGATGAGGCGGAGCACGACGAGCTGTTCGAAGGATTGGGCATGCATCTGCACCAGCATCAGCACGCCGCTGCCGATGAGACCGATGAGATACAGGCGCTTGGACGACATCTTGCGTCCGCGCGGCGCCCAGTAGAGCATGCCCAGGGCAAAGGATACGCCGAAGGCGCCCTGTACCAGGCCGGCCTGGCTTTCCGTCAGGGCCAGGTCTTTCGACACCAGCATCAGGACCGCGGCGAAGCCGTAGAAATCGGCGGCTAGGCACATTTCTCCGATGACGGCCATACAGAGCATGAGTATGGCGATGTGTTTGCCGCTGCCGGCCCGGGCGCTGGCGGCGGCGTTCAATTCGACTGAGTTGGACATGCTGACTCCCTAATGAGGCGAGCTGAGTTTTGTGATGACCTTCGCTTCGGGGCTCCGCTCCATCCTCCTCGATGGGCTGGCCGAATGCGATGGGCCTGTGTGTCTTGAGACGTTCGGGACTTCCAAAGCGAGCTTCCGGCTCCGGTTTGCGGCGCGGGTTGCATTCCGATTCTTGGGTTTGCTGCCAGATCGACGTGACCGCGATCTCCCCGCTCAAACTCTTTTGGATCGGTTTGATGAATGATAGAAATCGCCAATTTCTATGTCAATACATATTTATTGGTATATACCCTAGCCGCCAAGTAAGGCTTCTTTACAAGGGGTTGGTGTAAATATTCTTGTAAATGGCGGCTCTTTATGGGGCTTATAAATCGCGACATTTGGGCGTGCGCGCGGCCTCCGGCAAGGCGGTCGACGCTGGGTGACTAGCGCTGGAGTCAGGCGTTGGACGCGTCCGCGTGGGCGAGCGCCAAGCGCTCGACGGCATCGAGATCGAGGCGGCCGATGGCATCCTGAACGGTATGGAAATAGGCCCGGCAGTCGGGGTAGTGGGACAGCATGGCGCCCAGCCAGCCCTCGATGTCGGTCAGTTGACCGTTCTTGGCCATGATGGCCAGCTCGCTGCGGACGTGCGGAGGCGGCAGCGGGGCGGGGTGATCCGAGCCGGTGACGGACGAAGCGGTCTGGAAAGCCGCCGCCGCTTCGGGGGCGGTCTCCTGTGCCGGAAGAAGGGAGGGCGCGGCCCAGGTCGCGACTTCCTTGCTCATCGATTGCACTTCGATTTCAAAGCTGAATGCCGAGCCGTCGCCCGTCGAGCTGTCCAGCGTCAACTGGGCGCCCATTGTCTGCACTATGCTTTGCGCAATGTAAAGCCCAAGGCCCGCGCCGGCGGAATTCGGATCGAGCTGACGGAACTCCTTGAATATCTGCTCTTGTCCGCTCGCATCGATGCCGACCCCCGAGTCGCGGACGGTGAAGCGCAGCTTCCATGTCGAGTCGCCACGCGTGGCGCGCAAGTCCAGACGGACGACTCCCCCGTGTGTGAACTTTGCCGCGTTTGACAGCAGGTTCAGCAGCACCTGGCGCAGTCGCCGGCCGTCCATGCAAACTGTACGCGGGATCGGGTCGGGCGCATGGACGATGAAGCGGTTGTGCTGTTGGCGGCTGAGGGCCACGGCGTGCTGGACGACTTCATCGAGATAGTCGGGCAGATCGACGGGATGGGGCTTCAAGGACAAGGGCTTCAGTTCGGCGGTGGCATATCCCAGAATGTCGTCGATCAACGCCATTTGATAATCGACGCTGCGCGTGATGGCGTCGAGCAGTGTTTTTTGCCGCGCGTCCGAGGTCTGTTCGACGAGCTTGGTATAGCCCGCGATGGTGGCCAGCGGGGCGCGCAGATCATGGCTTATGTAGCTGACGATGCGGGTCTGCTGCCGGTTCTTTTCACCGGCATATTCCAGGGCCTGGTTCAGCGCCCGCGTCTGGCGGTCCACTTCCCGCGTCAGGCGTTCGTTCTCTTCGCGCTGCAGCCGAGCAATTTCCTCCAGTGCTTTTCTGCGTTGTATGCCTACATGCGCCACCCAGCCGGCGAGCAGGGTCAGGTTCAGAAACAAACCGGCCAGTGCAACGACCGGGTTCATTCGCAACGTGCCCATGGACAGGCTGGATATGTATTCGGGCAGCGCACCGTTGATCTCAAGCGCATGCAGACCGGCGCGCGCCAGGGAAAAGGCGGCGACGGCCAGCATGAGTTTGCGGGTGGGCGCGTTGCGCTTGACGAACAGGATGGCGATGAACAACAAGGTCAGGCTGAAGAAGGACCGGCCGTACTCGGTTATGCGGTACACGTGGTAGACGTTTCCAAAGGCCGATAACGCCATGATCCCGACATAGTAGGCGGCCCAGCCCACCAGTAGCCTGCGCAAGGGCAGCTCCACCTTTTCGGCACGCGCGATTTCCAGGACGAAAACGATGAACAGCAGGATGATCAACTGACCCACTATCAGAGGACTTCGATAAGCCCATTCACCCATATCGGCCGGGAAATAGGCCTGGACGTAGCCGCGCCGCTGTGCTTCGATCAGCAAAGTGGCGAAAGAGAGCGCCCCAAGCAGCAGAAAACTTCTGCTGCGGCTGAACAGGGCCAGCATCGAAGCGCTCCAGGCCAAAGCCAGCAGGCCGCCGAAAAGCAGGCCGTCCCAGATCGCGCTGCGTTCCAGATAGTCGTCGAATTTCGCGTCGGAATACAGGTAGGGGGCCAATTGGGCGGGCGCCACGCCCGTTGTTCTGATCAGCACGGTCCGGTTCTGGCCGGGAGCCAGGGCAATGGCGGCCGCATGAAGGCGCGCGGCCGCCCGTTCACGTGCGGATGAAGCGTGTTGCAGCACGGGCGCCCATTGGCCATCGGCCTGTACGTAAAAGTCCGCCGAATGAAAAAACGAGCCCGGATTCAGAATCAGATGCAGCGATTGGGATGTTTCGCCGGTATTGGACAATTGGATCTTGATCCACCACGGCAGCGGAGTAGGCTCGCCCGGATCGTCCAGCTCGTCGATGGCGACGAAACCTTCGGGCCCATCCGGAATCGCCGCCACCCGCGCGGCATCGAGGGTACCGGTCTGATCCTTGAACAGCCTGGCCTGGTCGGTGAGCTGAGAACTCCATGGCGTCTGTCCGACCTCGACCATCGCCGCCCGGGCGGGAATCAGGCCGCAACAAACGCACAGCCATGCGGCCACCAGCAGGCGCGTGATCACCATAATATTTCAGCCCCGGCAAAAATCGAGCGGCGCATACCCGGATAGAATGCTGCGGCGTCGGCCCCCGCGCGGGCCATCGATTCGACAGACGTCGCATAGCGTTTGTCGGCGAGGTTGCGCGCGTTCACGAAAACCCTGTAGCGTCCGGAAGCATGAGCGTAGCCGACGGTGAAGTTCAGGACGCCGTAGCCGGGCGCGCGCAATGTGTTGGCCTGGTCGACGTAGGACGACGAGGCGAATTCGAGGTCGGGGCCGAAATACACGCCCGAAGGATGGCGATAGGTGACGCCGGCCCGTCCGTAGTGTTGGGGAATCACCGGCAGGCGGTTGTGGCCGAAAGCCGTGTCGCCCGCATGGCGGAAGCGGTTCCAGGTGTAGCTCAGTTCCCAGCGCATTGTGCCGGCCAGCCTTTCGGCCGATATGTCGCCGTGCAGGCGCAGCTCCAGTCCAAGGCGCTTTGTGTCCGGAATATTTCCGCCTTGATAGCCGATTGTTTCACCGGTGGGCCCCGGCTTGGGCACGTTGAGCAACTCGTCTTTGACGCGGCTGTAGAAGAAAGCGGCCTCCCAGTCGAAGAGCCGGCTGGACCCGCGTGAGCCCGCCTCGAGTGTGATGGCTTTCTGGGCTTCGGTGGTGCCCTGCGAATTGTAGAACTGCAGGGCCGTGGGCGGTTCGAAGCTGCGGCTCAGGTTGGCATAGATCTGCGCATCGGCGGACGCCTGCCACAGCAGGCCGAGCTTCGGACTGAAGCCGTTGTACCGGCGCCCGTGGTCGAGGTCTTTGAAATAGGAAGGCAAGCCCTGCGGATTGCGCAGCGCCGTGATGCCGCGCCGCCTCAGCGCGGTGACCGCCTGCATGGCGGCCGTGAGCGACAGGGTCGGAGTCAGCGAGTAGGTGTTTTCCAGATAGAACTGGGCGGTCTGGGCCGAGGAGGTGATGGCTTCGTATTGCTGTGGCGACGGATCCAGTATCGATCCGCCCGGCAGGACGAAGGGGCCGTAAGTCTGGCTGTTGCTGTGTCCCTGGGCCAGGCTGGCTCCCCATGTCAGCCGGTTGGCGTGGCCTCCGAGGTCGCGCAGCAGCTCGCCGCGCAGCGCCACGCCATAGTCGCGCGTGCGATAGTAGATGGGCACGACGGTGCCCAGCAGGTCGAGAGTGGTGTCGATATAGTAGGCGCCCAGGTTTGCGGTGTCGCCGGACCAGAGGTCCAGGGTGTGCTGGTACGCCAGCCGGACATGGGGATGAGTGCGCGCCCGGCGGTCGGGCCAGGACGGGGGAGGGGTGTCCGGCCCGGCTTCGCCCCGCAACTGGGCCAAGGTGAGGGGAAAGGTGACATCCTGCTCCATGTCCATGATGTCCACATGGAAACGGCCCTGAGAACCGCCGCCGAAGCGGTAGCCCAGGTTGCCGTAGAAGCGTGACGCGTCCTGGCCCGAATTCGCCGCCGACCCATCGGCATGGAAGCGGCTGATCGAGGCGAAGGCATCAAGGCCATTGTCGAATACCTGGCCCGCGCGCGCCTGCGCCTGCACATATCCGTAAGAGCCGCCCTGCAGGCGGGTCTCGAGACCCGGGTGCGAATGGCCCGTGGGCGACACGATGTTGATCGCGCCCCCCAACGTGGCGGCGCCGTATCGCAGTGCATTCGATCCGCGGTAAATTTCGAGATAACGGGCGTTGAAGGGGTCGGCGTACGCCAGGTCGACCGTGCCGTCGGCCTGGTTCAGGGGCAGGCCATCGCGCAGCAGCGCGATTCCGCGCACGCCCAGGGGCGAGGTCAGCCCGGAGCCGCGTATGGAAAGCTTTGCCGACTGGGGACCCGCCGCGGACTGGGTGAAGACTCCCGGCGTGCCGGCCAGCGCGTCTCCCAATCCCAGGGCCGGCCGGTCGGCGTACTCGTCTTCGGTGATCAAACCGACATTGCCCGGCCACAGGCGCAGTTCTTGCTTGGCGGTTTCAGAGGGCGGCGACAGCGGGTCGGCGCTGAATACAATGATGGGACTCAGCAAAGCGGGCGTCGCTGAGCCGGCATCGGAAACCACCTGCCCGCTTTCGTCGGCATACAAGGGCGTCGAGACCAAAAGCCCGCATAATGCGAGCCTCGGCGTTGCATGCTGAAGGTGATACCGTAACGGGAACAGCGGCATTGCACTACTTGCTTATGAGGCTTTACTAGTCATATGGTTTTTTCCAGGGCTCGGTGTCGCCACCCATGATAACCGTTGATCTGCATGCACATTCTTGATTCGACGCCTGCGACGGATGCGGAACAGCCGCAGCTTCTGCTGGTCGATGACGACCCGGATCAGTTGCGCCTGCTGGTGGAAGCGCTGCGCATCATGCCTTGGCGCCTGAGCCTGGCATTCGATGGCATGCGGGGTTACGAAAGGGCTGTGGCCATTATGCCCGATCTCATCATCCTGGACGTGCGCATGCCAAAGCTGGACGGGTTTGCGCTTTGCCGAAACCTGAAGGCCAATCCGTCCACCGCCCACATTCCCATCCTGTTCTTGAGCTCGGCGACCGACATCGACGAGCGGCTGACGGGCTTGCGCGGAGGCGCCGTCGACTACATCCTGAAGCCCTATATCCCTGAAGAGGTCATTGCGCGGGTGCAGATCCACCTGGATCTGGCCGGCAAGGCCGCCGGGCGCGAGGCCGCCGCCCGCGCACCGGCAAGCATCCGGAGCGGATCCCGGGCATCGGCCGCCAAACCCCTGGGCCATGACGCGGTTCTGGTGCGGGCGGCCCAAAGAGAGTTGCTGTCGCTGCACAATGCGCATCTGGGCGACATCGCAGCGAGTCTCGGAGTGAGCGAACGGCGATTGTCCCGCGCGTTCCAGAAAGTACTGGGCATGTCGCTTTTCGAATATCTGCGCCAAGAGCGCATGGAGCAGGCCAAGCGGCTTTTGATGCAGACCGCGCTCAGCATCCTGGCCATTTCTCAAGAAGTGGGCTTTACCAGCGCGGCCAATTTTTCGACCGCCTTTCGCGAACACACGGGCCTGACGCCCTCGGAATATCGGCGCAAGAGCGGCCAAGCATAGGCGCAGAGCTTTGCGGGCCGAAAGGCGGGGCGAGGGCCGCGTTCGATCTTAATTCACAGGGAGGTTTCGCTTGCGCGGACGACCCGGTTGCGGCCCATCTTCTTGGCTCTGTAAAGAGCCTGGTCGGCCTGCTTCAATACTTCTTCGATTGCCTCGGGTTCGCCCGGCCAATGGCTGACGCCCAGCGAGATGGTGATCGTGTCGCCGTGAGGCATGTCGGCGGTTTCCACTTTCCGGCGCAATCGTTCCGCGATGCCCGCCGCCGTGTCCTCGCGCGTATCCGGAAGCAGCACGATGAACTCCTCGCCGCCATTGCGGCACAGGAAATCGCCGGGCCTGGATTCACTGCGCAGCAAGCCCGCCAGTTTTTGAAGCACCACGTCGCCGATGTCGTGGCCATGGGTGTCGTTGGCCCGCTTGAAGTGGTCGATGTCGAGGGCGAGAATGGAAAACGGCCGTTGCAGCGCTGTGAGGCTGTCCAGCGCGCGTGCGAGGCCGCGCCGGTTCTGCAGTCCGGTCAGCGGGTCGGTCTGGGCGTCAAGATGCGCGGCGCCCAGCTTCTGCTGCAACAGGGCGATGCCGATCAACATGGCCCGCTTGAGCTCGGCCGCCTCGAAATACCATGAACGTATCCTCTGTATGCGCGCGGCGGCGGGCGACGCGTCCATCTGCCGCGCCTGCCGCGCCAGAAGGGAAAGAGGCCGAGCGATGAAGTAGGCCAAGGCCCAGAAGGCGAGCAGCGTCAGCAGCGCTATGGGCGCGGTGCGTCCCAGCACATTCATCATGAGGCTGTCGAGCGGCGCGAGCGTCGATTGCAGGGGGCGTTGGGCCACGATGCCCCAGCCGGCCAAGGGGACGGGCGCATAGCCCGCCAGCATGTCGATGCCTTGGCTGTTGCGCACCGATCCGCTGCCCGAACCGCCCTGCAATACATTGTCGATGATGGTGTTGGCGCCCACCATCGTTCCCAGGCGCGCGGGGTCGGGATGGTAGAGCAGGCGCCGGGTCTGGTCCACCACATAGATATACGAGCCGTCCCGATAATAATGGTTGCCCAACAGCGAGTTCAGAATGTTTTTGTGCTTCAGATAGATGGCGCCGCCCACATAACCCAGGTATTTTCCTTTGGGCGTGAAGATGGGATGGGACAGAAACACGATAAGGTTGCCCGCCGGCGACAAGTAGGGCGGGCTGATCAGGGGGCGGCGCGCTTCGAGCGCCTGCTGGCCGCCGGTGCTCTGGTTCATCTGGCCCGCCAGTTGCAGGTGCCGGGGGGCCGTGGCGCGTATGACGCCTTGCGCATCGGTGATGCCGACGGCATTGAAGCTGTCGGTTTGCAGCCAGAGGCGCTCGCTTTCTTTCAAGAGTACGGATTCATCGTCGAAACCCTCGCCCAATACCTCGGCGCTGTGGGCCAGCTGCTGTTGCGCCGCGTCCAGAAACCCTTCGGCGCTTTCAGCCAGCTTGGCCGCATACGCATGGCTGCTCTCCAGAGCATTGTCCACCAGCATTTGCCGCTGCACGCGGTAAGAAGCATGAAAAGCGGTGGCCAGCATGATCAAGGCCGTCAGTATTACCACGGACAGGACGAGGCGCCGCAGATTCAGCCTGAGGGGAGGAGGGATGCGCATGTCGCTGCCGGAGGGTGGAAAGTCGAAGTTTGTGAGCGTAACCAGGTTGCGGGAGTATCGGCGTTACGGAATAAGCAGGCAAGTGGAAGTTTCAACTACTTTTATGTAATAATCGCAGGCTTGCCCCTCTAGCTCATGCTTGGTTAGAGCAGCGGACTCATAATCCGTTGGTGCCGTGTTCGACTCACGGGGGGGGCACCAGTCATATCGGGCATTTGGGCCAGCTCTTCGGGGTTGGCCTTTTTGTCGTCTGCTGCAGACACTCTTTATCTGATGCGACGGCATACCCGCAGGTAAGGCAGTCTGTCATCGTCATGTGCTACGGTATGGGCATCAATATAAGGAGAATCCGATTTGAGACGACTGCTTTTTCATGCACAGCAGCTGCATCAGCGGCGCATGAGCGTTTTTTGGCTGCTGCCCCAGCCCTTGAGCGAGGATGACGAATCCGCCTTGGGCCAATTGCGCCTGACGTCGCTGCCCGAGCACGAGGACAGGCCCCGCACGCTGCGCGAGATGTTCAGCGATACCGAGTACGACGAGGGCGAACGGCCCTGAGGCGGCGGTCAGGCTTCGAGGCCTTTTTGATACTCCTCCAGATACGGTTCGACCAGGGCTTTCTTTTGTTTTTCGCTCAGGATCTTGCCGGCCATCTGGAAAAAACGCTGTTCTTCCTCGTCCAGATGATGATGCACCTTGTCGGCCAGTTTCTTGGCCAGCGACAGCCATGACGGACTGGAAGGCTCGGTCTCTTCCAGCTGCTCTATCAGTTCGTCTATCTCGTGGTGTTCGGCGATGCCGTGGCGGGCGACCTCCACGCCGGAGTCGTCGTCCATGATGGGAATGTAGAAGTGGCGCTCTTCGGCGGTGGCGTGCGCGGTCAGCACGGTCTTGTAGTTGTCGAAGAGGTTGGAGCGCTCGGGAGATTCGCCACTGGTCTTCAGCAATTGCGCCGCAAGATCGCGTTGAAGTTCGTGGCTTTGGCGAAGGGCTTCGAAAATGTTCATGGCTCTTTCCTTATTATCCCCTGCGGCGGCGGGATGCCGGCCGCACTTCTTTTTACGGTACAACGCCGCCAACCGATGAAATGTTACCTTGGGTAAGGATTGGAGGCGGCTTGCTTCCATGCCGCGTTCCGCTGGGTGCCGACCCTTCTTCCCGGGAACTGCTTTGAGTACACTGCGATGTGTCCATTGCTCACTACCAAAGGAAGATCATGAAGGGACGTGGCGTGATAGCGTTGTGGCTGTTGTCGATGGCGGTGCCGGTCCATGCGGCGCACATCTCGCATTTTTCTCCTCAGGGCACGGTTGCAACGATAGAAAGCGTCAAGGCCACGTTCGATCAGGACGTGGTCGCCTTCGGAGACGCCGCCGCGCCGGCGCCGCTGCGCGTCGCATGCGACGACGAGTCCCTGGTCGGCGACGGACGATGGACCGACGCCAAGAACTGGACCTATGTATTCAGGACGGCGCCGGGGCCGGGAGTCACATGCACCGCCAGCGTCGATGCGGGCTTTCGCACGCTGGGCGGCCAAGCCGTCACGGGCAAGACTTCCTTCACTTTTGCAACCGGCGGGCCGCATGTCGTGTCCAGGCGGCCCTATGGCGACACCGTCGACGAGGACCAGGTCTTTCTGCTGCAATTCAACGGGGCGGTCGACACGCAAACATTGCAGGCCAATGCGCACTGCACGGTCGAAGGCCTGGGCGAGGCCGTTCCCGTGCGCCTGGTGGATGACCCGGCGCAACGCAAGGCCATCCTCGAGGCGGCCTACATGGGCGATTCGATGGACGATCAGGCGGTTCAACTGCTGCAATGCAAACGCTTGCTGCCGGCCGAAGCACGGCTTCGGCTGGTGATCGGAAAAGGGGTGGCGGCATCGAGCGGCGTGGCGTCCACGCAGGCGCAGACTTTCGATTTCAAGGTGCGTCCACCGTTCCAGGTGTCGACCAGCTGCCAGCGGGAGAACGCCAATGCGCCCTGCACGCCGGTGCTGCCGATCGTGGTGCTGTTCAACGCGCCGGTGCCGGCCGAGCTGGCAAGCCGCGTGCGACTGCGCAGTGCAGGCAAGGAAATCGAACCCGATCGGCCGGACGAAGGAGACGCGCAAACCAGCACGCAGCGCCTGGTGTTTTCGGGCCCCTTCGAACCGGAGTCCGAATTGCAGCTCGTGCTGCCGGACGACCTTCGGGACGACGCCGGCCGGCCGCTGGGCAATACGGATCAATTGCCCTTGTCGCTGCGGACGGCCGCCTATCCCTCTTTGGTCAAGTTCTCGTCCGGCACCTTCGGCACCATCGAGCGTTTTGCCAACGTGCCGCCCGGTGTCGACGAAGACGATCATTCGCCCACGGTGCCGCTCACCGTCCGCAATGTCGAGCGGGAACTGCTGGCCAGGGACCTGTCCAGGCCGTTGGGAACGGTGCGGGACTATGTGCCGGGCGACGACGAGGAAGTCCTGCGCTGGTATGCCGGTCTTCAGCGCCTGGATGGGGGGCGATGGACCAGGCAGCAGATAGGCCGGATTCTGGACGGAGACGAACCGGGCGAGGGCGGCGACGATGCGCTGGACGTGCGAGGCTATTCGGTGCTGCGCGACCGCGACGGCGTGCGCGCCCTGACGCTGCCCGGCGCCCAGCAGGGCGATGACCGGCCGTTGGAAGTGATCGGCGTACCGGTCGCCGAGCCTGGCTTTCATGTGCTGGAGGTCGAGTCCGCGCGGCTGGGCGGGGCTCTGCTGGGCGACGAACGGCCCATGTACGTGCGCAGCGCGGTGCTGGTCACCAATCTGGGCGTGCATCTGAAGCAGGGGCGCGACGATGCACTGGTGTGGGTAAGCACCCTGGACGAAGGGCGGGTCGTGCGCGATGCCGAGATTCGCGTCCTGGATTGTTCGGGCCGGCTTCTGGCCGAGGGCCGTACCGACGCCGCCGGGCTCTGGCACCATGAAGGCGCGCTGGACAGTCCCGATTATTGCAGCGATACAGGCTTGAGCGGCCTGTATGTATCCGCCCGCATTCCGAAGGAGCACGAGCTGGCGCGCGGCAAGGACGACTTCGCCTTTGTGCTGTCCGACTGGAATGCAGGCATGGAGTCGTGGCGCTTCAATGTCCCGACCGACATGCAGCCGGCGCCCACGGTGGTCACCCATACGGTGTTCGACCGCAGTCTGTTCCGGGCGGGCGAAACGGTCTCGATGAAGCACTTCGCGCGGGTGCAGACGCGTGACGGCCTGGCATTGCCCGATCCGGACCAGCTGCCGGACAAGCTGGTCATCGTGCATGAGGGCTCGGGTCAAAGCCACGAAGAGAAACTCACTTGGGAGAAAACGCCCTCGGGCGGCCTGAGCGCCCGCAGCGAATTCCAATTGACGCGCTCAGCCAAGCTGGGCGACTACAGCGTCACCTTGCAAAAAGGCGATGACTACGCGATGCCCGACGGCAGCTTCCGGGTCGAGGAGTTCAAGCTGCCGGTATTGGCGGGCAGCCTGAAGATCAGCCGGGGAGATGGCGCTTCCCAGCTCGTGGCGCCGACAGTGCTGAACGCCGATCTGCAGATCGGCTACGTGTCGGGCGGTCCGGCGGCCAAGCTGCCCGTCAGCCTTTCGGCGGTGCGGCGGGACAAGTATCTGAGCTATGGCGACTACGACGACTACTCCTTCGCGCCTCCCTCCGGCGCGGAAGGCGGGACGTCCGATTCACCCGAGGACGCCGACCAGCGCCTGTTCCTCGACAAGCAGGCCGTGACGCTGGACGAACAGGGCGCGGCGCGCGTGAAGCTCGACGCCATACCCGAGATTTCGCGCGCCAGTGAATTGCGCTTCGAAGCCAGCTTTGCCGACCCGAACGGACAGGTCCAGACCCTCAGCCAGGCCGTCACGGCTTGGCCGGCGAGTATCGTGGCCGGCGTGCGCGGCGGAAGCTGGGCGCAGCAAGGCAAGCCGGTCTCGGTGGATGCGGTGGCGCTTTCTCCGGACGGACGGCCGCAGGCCGGCATGCCTGTCAGCATCCGCGCCGTGGCGCGCACCACTTACTCCACTCGCCAGCGCATGGTGGGCGGCTTCTACAGCTATGAGCATCACACGCGTTCGACCGATCTCGGCCAGGTGTGCGAAGGAAAGACGGACAAGCAGGGGCTCTTGCGATGCGAAACGAGCTTCGACCGGTCCGGGTCGATCGAACTGATCGCGAGCGTAGCAGACGACGAGGGCCGGCATAGCGAGGCCGCGACGACGGTCTGGGTCATGGGAGGCGAAGACCTGTGGTTCGACGCGGGCAACGACGACCGCATCGACGTCATTCCGGGCAAGAAAGTCTATGAACCGGGTGAAACGGCCGAGTTTCAGGTGCGCATGCCCTTCCGCCATGCAACCGCGCTGGTGGCCGTCGAGCGCGAAGGGGTGCTGTCGTCCAGCGTGGTGGAGCTGGAAGGCAGCGATCCGCGCATCCGCGTCCCGGTGCGCGCCGAGTGGAGGCCCAACGTCTATGTGTCGGTGCTGGTGTTGCGCGGCCGCTTGCACGAGGTGCCGTGGTATTCGTTTTTCTCGTGGGGCTGGAAGCAGCCCTCGGCCTGGTTCAGCGCCTTCCAGGAGGGCAGGGAGTATCAGGCCCCGTCGGCGCTGATCGACCTTTCCAAGCCCGCTTTCCGCTTCGGCCTGGCCGAGATCCGCGTCAATGACAGTGGCGGCGGCCTCAAGGTCGAGGTGAAGCCGGACAAGCGGCGCTATCAGGTCCGGGACGAGGCGAAGGTGGACATCCAGGTGACCACGGCCGACGGCATGCCGGCGGCGCATGGCCAAGTGGCTTTCGCCGCCGTGGACGAGGCTTTGCTCGAGCTGGCCGCCAACGACAGCTGGAAGCTGCTCGAGGCCATGCATCCGCGCCGCAGCTACGGTGTCCAGACCGCGACAGGCCAGAGCCAGGTGGTGGGCCGCCGCCATTACGGGCGCAAGGCGCTGCCCGCCGGCGGCGGGGGCGGCAAGAGCCCGACGCGCGAGCTGCTGGACACCTTGCTGCTGTGGCAGCCCGATGTGCAACTGGACGCCCAGGGCCGGGCCAGCCTCGTCGTGCCTCTGAACGACGCCATCACCTCTTTCCGGCTGGTGGCCCTGGCCGACGAAGGCGTCGCCCGCTTTGGCGAAGGCCAGGCCACGATTGCCACGACACAGGATGTGCAGGTGATTTCGGGCCTGCCCGCGCTGGTACGCGAAGGCGACCGCTATCGCGCCTCGGTCACCGTGCGCAACACCACCGAGCGCGACATGCGCCTGCGGGTGCAGGCCGGCTACGCGGGAAGCGGGCTGCCGGACGGTACGCTGGAGCCTCGCACGGTCCCCGTGGCGGCCGGCAAGGCCGAGACGCTGTTCTGGGAGCTGACCGCGCCGCAGGCCGAACAGCCCGATTCGGACGCCGAACTGACGTGGACGCTGGAAGCCAGCGAGGTGGAAGGTGAGGGCGCGGGCGACAGG
This sequence comes from Pusillimonas caeni, assembly GCF_003545815.1. Classification (GTDB taxonomy): domain Bacteria; phylum Pseudomonadota; class Gammaproteobacteria; order Burkholderiales; family Burkholderiaceae_B; genus Pusillimonas; species Pusillimonas caeni. The sequence goes on along the minus strand of NZ_PDUW01000009.1, from coordinate 53,486 downwards.
CTGGTGGTGCATCAGGCGCTGGCGCCCAGCGTTCCCATTGCCGTGCATCAGGCGGCCCTGCAGGCCGTCGACGAGTCGAACCCGATGCATCTTTCGTTCGCGGCTCCGCAAGGGGCGCTGCGGCTGGGCGACGGGGCGCCGCGGGGCGGGCTGGAGGTCTACCTGCAATCGTCCCTGGGCGGCAGTCTGCCGGGCGTAGTGCAGTGGTTCAAGGACTACGAATACACCTGCCTGGAGCAGCTGGGTTCGCGCGCCATAGGCATGCGCAGCATGGAGCAGTGGCGCGATCTCATGCGCCGGCTGCCCGACTATCTCGATGGGGACGGCCTGGCGTCTTATTTCCCGGGGGCGCAGCAAGGCAGCGAAGTGCTTACGGCCTACCTGCTGGCGGCCAGCCATGAGGCCCGTTCCCTGGGCTTGGATTTCGCCTTGCCCGAGGGGGCGCGGGAAGCCATGCGGCAAGGCCTGCTGAATTTCGCGCAGGGCCGCATAGCGCGGCATCGATGGGCGCCCACGAACGATCTGCCGCTGCGCAAGCTGCTGGTCCTGGAGGCGCTGGCGCGCGAAGGCCTGATGCGTCCGTCGCTGCTGGACAGCATACAGATCGTCCCCGACCGCTGGCCGACCTCCTCCGTCATCGATTGGCTGTCCATTCTGACGCGAGTGCAAGACATACCGCGGCGCGCCGAACACATGAAACACGCCGAGCAGGTGCTGCGGGCGCGCATGCTCAATCGCGGCACCGAACTCGTCTTCGCGCAGAGCGACGATCAGTGGTGGTTGATGCGCAGTCCGCAGGTGGATGCGGCCCGGCTCTTGTCCCTCATGGCCGGAAGGCCGGAATGGGACGAAGCCATGCCGCGCCTTGCACAGGGCCTGATGGCGGCCCAGCGCAACGGCGCCTGGCGTACCACCACCGAGAACCTGATGGCCAGCCTGGCGATGGAAAAATTCGCCCGGACCTATGAGCAGGTTCCCGTATCGGGCCGTGTGCACGTCGGGATCGACGGCGCGGCCGGCCGCAGCTTCGACTGGGCCGCGCCGGACGCGGCCGCCGCCAAAGCCCCCGCCGAGGCCGACGGCGGGCTCCGCTCCCCGTCCGACGTGTCGGTGCACCGCCTGCTGCAGCCCTGGCCCGCGCGCGGATCGGGCGTGCTCGACGTAAAGCAGGAAGGGTTCGGCACGGTCTGGGTCTGGACCCGTTCGCTGGCGGCGGTGCCGATACGCGAACCGGTTGTGGCGGGTTTCGAGCTTCAGCGCAACATCACGCCGGTTTCGCAAGCCCGTCCCGACCGCTGGTCCCCCGGCGACGTCTACCGGGTGAGGCTTGTCATCAAGGCGCGCAGCGCGACCACCTGGGCCGTGGTGAGCGACCCGATCCCCGCCGGCGCGACCCTGCTCGGCAGCGGCCTGGGGCGCGACTCCAGCATCGAGACGCGCACCGAGGAGGCCACGCAGGGGCCGGCTCCCAGCTATGTCGAGAGAAGTTTCAGCGGCTATCGCGCCTACTACGAATATCTGCCCCGGGGCGAGACGCAAATCGACTATACGGTGCGCCTCAATACGGCCGGACGGTTCAACATGCCGCCCACCCGCATCGAGGCCCTTTACCAGCCCGACGTCCAAGGAATCCTGCCCCAGGCGGAGCCGATGGACATTCGTGCCGATTAGGGCCGAAGGGCCTGCTGACACTAAGGGGACAGCCGCATGAGAAGGGCGATCGCCGCAGCGGCAATGATGCTGGGATGGATGGCCGCCACCGCGGCGATGTCCACGTCCCTCCCAGGCTTCGAGTCGCTGCGGCGGGACTACCGGGCCTCCGATGTCCTGGTCCTCGACCGCAGCGGCATGCCGCTGCAGCGCGTGCGTGCCGATTTTCAGGGGCGGCGAGGCGACTGGCTGACGCTGGATGAAGTGTCTCCCGCCTTGCTTCAGGCCGTCATCGAGTCCGAAGACCGGCGGTTCCACTCACACAACGGCGTGGACCTGCGGGCCGTCGCGGCGGCGGCCTGGGACGGGATCTTCGGCGCAGGTCCGCGCGGCGCCTCCACGCTTACCATGCAGTTGGCCGGCCTCATCGAAGGGCGTCATCGGCGGCCCGCCCAAGGCCGCGGCTTGCTGCAGAAGCTGGACCAGGCGGTCTATGCGCAGGCGCTGGAGCGCCGCTGGAGCAAGGACCAGATTCTCGAAGCCTATCTCAACCTGGTGCCGTTTCGGGGGGAGCTCGTCGGCGTGGACGCCCTGGCAAGAGTGCTTTTTCAGAAACACGCCAGCGGCCTGGACGCCCGCGAATCTGCCATTGCGGCGGCGATGCTGCGCGGCCCCAATGTGTCGTCCGGCCTGCTGGCGCGGCGCGCCTGCGCCTTGCTGCAGCGTACCCGCGAGAAGGCCGACTGCTTCGATATGAAATTGTTCGTCGAGGCCAGGTTGAGAAATCGTGCTTCGCCCCGGTTCGACCGCGACGGGCTGGCGCCGCATTTCGCCCGCTGGGCGGTGGCGCAGGCTAAGCCCGGACCGGGCGAGGCGCTGCGCACTTCGATCGACGGCGCCTTGCAGCGCCAGGTGCTGCAGATCATGAACCGCCGCTTGCACGAGCTGGCCGGAAGCAATGTCAGGGACGCGGCAGTGGTGGTGCTGGACAATGCCAGCGGCCAGGTGCTGGCTTATGTGGGATCGTCGGGCGGATGGTCGGAGGCCGCCTGGGTCGACCATGCCAAGGCGCGCAGGCAGGCGGGCTCCACACTGAAGCCTTTCCTGTATCAGCAGGCGATCGAGCAGCAGCGGCTCACGGCGGTTTCCTTGCTGGACGACGGCCCTTTGAATCTTCCCACCGGCAATGGTCTCTACATTCCGCGCAATTACGACGAACGTTTTTCAGGCTGGGTCAGCGTGCGCACGGCGCTTGGGTCTTCGCTGAACATTCCGGCCGTGCGCGCCCTGACCATGGTGACGCCGGATGCCTTTCGACAGCGTCTCGCGAGACTGGGCCTGCCGCTGGAGCATGGCGGCGATTACTACGGCTACAGTCTTGCGCTGGGCAGCGCCGACGTGAGCCTGCTGACGCTGACCAACGCCTATCGCGCCTTGGCGAATCTGGGCCGCTATTCCGCTGTGCGGCTGGACCGGGGCGGCGCTGAAGAGGCGGCGCGGGTCATGGATGCCGAGGCATCCTGGATCGTCGGCGACATATTGTCCGACCGACAGGCGCGTGCGCGCACCTTCGGGCTGGACAGTCCGCTGACCACGCCGTTCTGGACGGCGGTAAAGACCGGCACCAGCAAGGACATGCGCGACAACTGGACGATAGGGTGGTCCGACCGCCACACCGTGGGCGTATGGGCCGGCAACAGCAGCGGCGACAGCATGCGCGACGTATCGGGCGTAACGGGCGCCGGCCCGATCTGGCATGACATCATGGTTTATCTGCATGGCAGGCAGGGCAGCCGCCAGCCGCCCATGCCCGAGGGGGTGCGTGGGGGCCGGGTGGGCTTCGAGGATGGCATCGAACCCCCGCGCATCGACTATTTCGTGGGCGACACGGCGCTTGCACAGGTCAGGCGCGCCCGCGGTTCGCAAGACGGATGGCAAGCGCCGATACGCATCGCGGCGCCGCAGGACGGAACCGTGCTGGCCCTCGATCCCGACATTCCGCCGCGCAACCAACGGGTGGTGTTTCGCGCGTCGGCTGCAGCGCCGCTCTCGAGGGAAGAGGTGGGCTGGCGCATAGACGGAGGGGAAGCCGTGCAAGGCCAGGAGATGCTATGGCTGCCCAGGCCGGGCAGGCATCGTGTGGAACTGCTGGGGAAAGAGGGAGAAGTGCTGGACAGCGTGACGCTGACGGTAAGGGGGGCCGTGCTGGCCGCCCCCGTGCGCGAAGGCGATTATTTGGACTGCGCGGCCTCGACGCCGTCGTGTTGATGGATGCCGTCCAGGCCGTGCAGGGTGACCAGGCCGAAGACGATCAGCCACGCCAGCGTGACGATGCCGGTGACCAGGCCCGCCGAAAAACGGGGCGAGTTTGAAGCGCTGTGGGTGGTGGAATGCGTATCAGCCACGAAAAGGTCTCCGTTGCGAAAAGAGGTTCTGCGAGAAAGCGGCCGCCAAGGGCGCCGCTGGGGTAACGTATTTTTGTAATTGAACCATAAATTGACAATTGTTGGCGTGCCCCGGGCAGGCTTCCTGTTAGAATTTTAGCCTTGTAACAACCAAAAGAAGGGGCATCTCATGAAAGCAGTACGCACGTTGGGTCGAATCCTGTTGCCGGCCAGTCTGGTTCTTTTGGCTGCTTGCCAATCCATGCCCGGCAAGCAGACTACCGAGGCCAAACCCGAGGCTCCGGCCGAGACTTCCATGCAGGCAAGCAGTCAGGGCGCCCCGGTCGCGGTGTTCCTGGCCGACACCGTCAACCAGCAGGGTTGGACGCCTGTGCAGATCCAGGCCGGCACGCTATATGTCAACCCGCAGCCGGTCATCACGCGCGACGACCTGGTCGGCGTCCAGGCCGGCACCAGCCAAGAAGGCACCGGGCTGCTTGCTCTGGCCTTGAACAACGTAGGCCAGAAGAAGATCACCGACATCACCACTCAAAACCCCAACAAGCGCCTGGCGCTGGTCGTGGGCCGCACCATGCTGGCCGCGCCCAGCTTCACCACCCCGGTCACCACCGACCAGCTCGTCTTTGCAGTGGGCACCGAGCAGAACGCCACGGCGGCTGCGCGCGCCATCGCCGGGGTCGACGAGAACGGCAATCCCGTCGCGGCGCCGGACGGCGCGCGGCAGAACGGCAGCGGCGCGGGGGCTCCCGGCACGCCGGCGCCGGGCACAACGGCCCCGTCGGCACCGTCGGGTAACTGAACCGGATGTGTCGCCCGGGTTTCTCGCGAACCCGGGTGCCGATCCATTTCGGGGCGACACCCTATGAGTGGACCGTTGGTCCGGCGTCATAGGGTGTCGTTTTTTCATGGGTACTGAATACAAGGCGGTCCACGAAATGTTGAACGAAGACCACCGCCCGCAGGCGGTGGATAGGACCTTGCCCGACGTCCTGACGCTGGGCTTCAGATTTCTGGCCTGGATCAATGGGGTGGGCGTACTGCTGGTGGTGCTGTGCGCGCTGGGTATCGTGCCCACCGAGGTACCGGCTTATTTCCTGCGCATGCCGCTGCTGGCCTTCCTGTGCGGACTGGCGTTGGCGGGGCTGGGCCTTTTGTGGGTCTATATGGCGCAAGCCAGCCTCGGCCTGCGCGCTCGCGACGGACGGCGGCGTCCTCACTGGATTCCGGTGCTTTGTGTGCTGGGCTCCTACTGTGTCAGCATGGTGACGTTTGCAGTGGGGTGCTGGCTGCTGGTCGGCATGGGCAGCCTGGCCAACGACGACTGGTCGTACGATGAAAGCTGGCCCGAAGGCCCGGCCGTGCCCCAGCATCAGTCGGCCGAACCGCCGCAGATGCCGCCTCAGCCTGCGCTGCTGCAAAAAAACACCCCCACGCCGCGCGGGCTCGCGCCCGCTTGCTGCCCCCCGGGGCGCTTTTTGCCTTGAGGCGGCCCGGCGGCTCGGCGCCCCCGGCAAAAAAACATTTCACCTTCATAGGCTCTTGAAATAAAATATACGCTTTGCGTATATTTATAGCGAGGCTGAGCCATGTCCGTTTCCCAGCAAGTGTTTCTGCGCGATGCCATGCGTCGGCTCAACCTGACGCGCGACGTTTTCGCAGCCCGCATCGGGGTCAAGCGACGTGCGCTGGATACATGGCTGTTGCCCGAGGGCTCGCAGGAAGCCCGCAACATGCCCGAAGTCGTGTCCCGTTTCGTCACTGAGATCGTCGAAAACGAAGCCCTGCTGCAGAAGTATGCGCAGAGCGCACAGTCCGGGCCGCTGCGTGACCGCATCTCGTATAACGGCAAGCATCAGTTGTTGTCGGTGGACCAGTTTTCGCGCGAATCGGTCGAAGAGCTGTTTCGCATCGCCGACCAGATGCAGCCCATCGCCCGGCGCCAGAAAGTGTCGCGGGTGCTCGAAGGGGCGGTGCTGGGCAATCTGTTCTTCGAGGCCAGCACGCGCACCCGCGTCAGCTTTGGCGCCGCCTTCTGCCGGCTGGGCGGTTCGGTGTGCGATACGACGGGGTTCACCTTCTCGTCCATGGCCAAGGGCGAGTCCATCTATGACACCAGCCGCGTCATGAGCGGCTACGTCGATGCGCTGGTGATCCGCCATCCCGAGCAAGGTTCGGTAGCCGAATTCGCCGAGGCGACGAACATTCCCGTGATCAACGGCGGCGACGGCGCCGGCGAGCATCCCAGCCAGGCTTTGCTGGACCTGTACACCATCCTTACCGAGTTTTCGCGCCTGGGCAAGCTGCTGGACGGCGCCCACATCGCCATGGTGGGAGACCTGAAATACGGTCGCACCGTGCATTCGCTGATCAAGCTGCTGGCCTTGTATCGCGACCTGAAGTTCACGCTGGTCGCGCCCAAGGGGCTGGAGATGCCCGACTATATCCTCGAGCAGGCGGGCAAGCGGGGCCATGTCATCGAGCAGACCAGCTCGCTCGCGGAGGGGCTGGCGGGCGCCGACGTCGTCTATGCGACCCGGGTGCAGAAAGAGCGCTTCGCCGATGAGCAGCTCGAGGGCTATACCGCCGACTTCCAGGTCAACAAGGCCATCGTCGATCGCTACGGCCGTTCCGACGCCATCATCATGCATCCCTTGCCGCGCGACAGCCGCGAAGGGGCGCACGATCTCAGCGTCGACCTGAACCACGACCCCCGCCTGGCCATCTTCCGCCAGGCCGACAACGGCATACCGGTACGCATGGCCATCTTCGCCGTGCTGCTTGGAGTCGAAGGCCTGGTGCAGCATTCCCTGCGCGACGTCACCTGGAATCCGCCCTCGCACATAGGGCCGGACGACAGCGTGTTCCACGGCATCGATTGATCCGTCGCCCGAGCCGGCCGGGGCGGGGGTGCGAGCGGGACAAACAGCGCCGCCGGACGGCGCGCCTCGGCAGGCAGAGGGCAATGAACTCGCGAAGCAGGGCGAAAAAGGCCCTGACGCGTGCGCGGATCAGGCCATTTTCTTCTCGCCGCCCAAGGCGCCGACCAGGTCGTCAAGAAGGCGCGACAGTTCGCCTGTCATCAGGGCCAGGTCGGAATCCAGCTGATCGGCCTCGTTGCGCGAGACCAGGTCCTGGTTTTCCTTCAATACGTCCAGGGGGGCGACGCGCTTGATGTCCAGGCCGTCGGTCAGCACGAAAGACACCCTGTCCGCCCAGGTCAGGGCCAGGCGCGTGCACTGCTTGCCGGCCTGAACGTGCTTGCGCACATCGTCGATGTCTATGCTCTGGCGCAGGTAGCGCACGGCGGCCCGGCTTTCGCTGGTCGAGCGCAGTTCGGTGTCCTGGTCCACTGAAAAGCCCGCCGGGGGTTCGTCCTGGATCAGCCAGTTCGTCATGCTGCTTGCCGGCGATTGCTCGACATAGAGCTGCAGGCCCGGAAAGGGATCGATGGACTTGGCCAGCATGCCGAGCACTTCGTCGCTCTTGGCCGCCGCCGCGGCGTCGACGACCAGCCAGCGGTTTTTCGTGTCGATCCAGACGCGCGTGTCGCGATAGACGCTGAAGGCTTTGGGCAGGAGCTCGTCGGTGATCTGTTCCTTGATCTCCTTCATTTGCTTGCGGCCGGGCTTGAAGCCCTGCTGCTCTTCGATCTCTTGCGCGCGGGCCCGGGCGAACTGATTGATGACGGTGGCGGGCAGCAGTTTCTTTTCGGCGCGCAGGCTCAGGAAGATCTGCCCTTGCAGCGCATAGGCCAATCCCGAATTCTCGAAGGGCGGAACCCAGCCCAGGTTCTGCATCTCGAGGCTGTTGCCGGGACGGTAGGCTTGTTTTTCAAGGGCGGACGCAAGGGAGTCTAGTGAGATCGACCACGAGGGGGCAAGGCGGAATACTTTAAGGTTCTTGAACCACATTGTTGATGCAACTTTGATTGAGGCGAGGCCTGGGCCCGCGCTGGATGAGACGGACCGACGATTGTAAACCGCCGCGTCCCGCCTTCGGAAAAAGGGGGCTTTTTTTGCCGGGGGCGCCGAGCCTTGGGGCGGCCCGGCGGCAAAAAATGCCCCCACGCTGCGCAGGCTGACGCCCGCTTGCTGCCCCCCGAGGGGGCTTTTTTCGCCTTGGGGCGGCCCGGCGGCAAAAAAAAGGCCCGGATGCGTATGCACCGGGCCGGTATAACACATCGGCTTGCGCTTACTACAGTTCGCGGGGCGCGCAATACCGATGAGATAGCAGCACTCGGGCGAATGAACCTTGGCGCGAAGCCTGGGGCTTCAGTCGCGGGAATGCTTTCTATGGATTCGATTGTAGGGAAACGACCTGACGTGGGCCTGAAAGATCATGTCAGGTCGGACCGGCCATGGCCGGGCTTGCCGCCCGGCCATGGCGCTAGGCGTTGATGTCGTTGTGGCGCGTCTCCTTGACGAACAGCATGCCGATGACCAGCGACATGGCGGCGATGATGATGGGGTACCAGAGCCCGTCATAGATGTTGCCCGTAGCCGCCACGATGGCGAAGGCCACCGGGGGCAGGAAGCCGCCGAACCAGCCGTTGCCGATGTGGTAGGGCAGGCTCATGGAGGTGTAGCGGATGCGCGTGGGGAACATCTCGACCAGCATGGCGGCGATGGGGCCGTACACCATGGTCACCAGGATGACGAGGAAAGTCAGCAGCACCACCACCATGACGTAGTTGATCTGTGTCGGGTCGGCCTTTGCGGGATAGCCGTGGGCCCGGATCGACTGGGTAAGGGCCTCGCGCAGCTCGGCCGACTTGGCGGTGAAGTCGGCCTTGCTCATGCCGGCTCCTTCGAATGCTGGAAACTCTTCGTCGCCGATGCGCGCCACGGCCAGGCTGCCCGCCGGTGCGGATTCATTGTTGTAGTTCACCGAGTTGCTGGCCATGAAGGCCTTGAGGATGTCGCATGAACTGGTGAACGATGCCGTGCCCACCGGATTGAATTGGAACGAGCACGTCGCAGGATCGGCCACGATGGTGACCGGCGCGGTGGCCTGTGCGTGTTCCAGGGCGGGGTTGGCGAAGTGGGTGATGCCCTTGAACACCGGGAAGTAGGTGAGGGCGGCGATCAGGCAGCCCGCCATGATGATGGGCTTGCGGCCTATCTTGTCGGACAGCGCGCCGAACACGATGAAGAACGGCGTGCCCAGCAGCAGGCCCAGGGCGATCATGATGTTGGCGGTGTTGGCTTCGATGCCCAGTGTCTTGGTCAGGAAGAACAGGGCATAGAACTGGCCCGTGTACCAGACCACGGCCTGGCCGGCGGTCAGGCCGAGCAGGGCCAGGATGACGATCTTCAGGTTTTTCCACTCGCCGAAGGATTCCTTGATGGGCGCCTTGGACTGGGTGCCTTCTTCCTTCATCTTCTTGAAGGCGGGCGATTCGTTCAGCCGCATGCGAATCCACACCGAGATGATCAGCAGCACGGCCGAGATCAGGAAGGGCACGCGCCACCCCCAGCTCAGGAAGGCTTCTTCTCCCAAGGCGCTGCGTATGCCCAGAATGAGCAGCAGGGAAAGGAACAGCCCCATGGTGGCGGTGGTCTGGATCCAGCTGGTGTAGAAGCCGCGCCGGTTCTGGGGCGCATGCTCGGCCACGTAGGTGGCCGCGCCCCCGTACTCGCCGCCCAGAGCCAGGCCTTGCAGCAGGCGCAGGATGATCAGGATGATGGGCGCGGCCATGCCGATGGAGGAATAGGACGGCAGGACGCCTACCAGGAAGGTGGACAGGCCCATGATCAGGATGGTGATCAGAAAAGTGTATTTGCGGCCCACCAGGTCGCCCAGGCGGCCGAACACCAGCGCGCCGAAGGGGCGCACGGCAAAGCCGGCCGCGAAGGCCAGCAGGGCGAAGATGAATCCCGCGGTGGGATTGACGCCCGAGAAGAAGTGGGTGGCGATGATGGCGGCCAGCGAGCCGTACAGATAGAAGTCGTACCACTCGAATACCGTGCCCAGCGACGAGGCGAAGATGACTCGCCTTTCTTCAGCCGTCATGGGGCGATTGGTGGCGGCGGGCGCTCCGGTGCTGCGGCTATGCCCCGGTGGCGGGGACGCTAGTGTGTCCGATGTACTCATGGTGTCTCCTTGAAGTGTAGGCCGGGCTCGGCTCTTGTTGTTGCCGCTACAGGAGCAGCGATTACGCGTAAGGTAGAAAACCAGTCTTACGTCAAACTTACGTGGAAACACCGGGAGGCCGGGTTTTGGTAAAAAAATGTAATTTTTGGGGAACTATGGGCGCGGGGCGGAAAGCGGCGCCTGAAAAAAGCGCTCTCAGGCCTGGGGAGGGGAAACCTTGCGGAAGGTGGCGCGAAAGCAGGTGCGGGCGCCGGGCCGCGACGAGGGCTCGGTCAGTTCGATGACGGCGCCATGCTGGTCGACGATCTCTTTGACGATGGACAGCCCCAGGCCGCTGCCGTCTGCGCTGTTGCCCCATATGCGGTAGAAGCGGTCGAAGATGCGCGTCCGGTGCTCGGGGGCGATGCCTTGTCCCGAATCCTCGACTTCGATGCTGGCGGTATCGGCCGCGCCCGTCAGCCGCACGGTGGCCCACCCGCCCGCCGGAGTGTACAGCAGTGCATTGTCGATGAGATTGGTCAGCAGTTCGGCCAGCATCAGGCCGTGGCCCTGTATCCACAACGGCTGTTCGAAGGGTTCGAAGCCCAGGTCGATGCCGTGGCGCATGGCCGCGTCGACGCACTGGCGCGTCTGCCGTTCGGCCAGGGCGTTGAGTTCTAGCTTTTCGGGCACGAAAAGGCCCGGGTTGCCTGAATGTTCGGCGCGGGTCAGGGCCAGCAGCTGATTGACGAGGCGGGTCGCCCGCTGGGTGCCCTTGACCAGTTGATGCAGGCTTTCGTCCATCTTGGCGGGGTCCCGCTCCCGCAAGGCCAGTTCGGCCTGGGTGCGCATGCCCGCCAGCGGCGTCTTCAGTTGGTGCGCCGCATTGGAGACGAAGCGCCGCTGCGATTCGGTGCTGGCCGACAACTGGGTGAGGAGCTCGTTCATGGCGGCCACCAGCGGCGCGATTTCCGCCGGCGCGAGGTCTTCGCTGATGGGCGACAGATCGTTGGGCCGGCGCGCGCGTATGCGCTCCTGCAGCAGGGTCAGCGGCTCCAGGCCCTGGGTCAGGCCCAGGCCGGCCAGCAGGGCGGCAAGCGGCAGCACGATGAGCTGAGGCGTCAGCATGCCGGTCAGGATTTCCTGCTGCAGTACGCCGCGGCGGTCGTTGGTCTCGGCCACCAGGGTCAGGAAGGATTCGCCCTGCTGGTCGCGCCCGCCCCATACGTAGGCGACCCGCACGCTCTGGCCGTCGATGGTGTCGTTGTGGAACTTGAACTTGTCTTTTTCGTAAGCCCAGTTGTCGGGCAGGGGAATCTTGGCGTTGCCCGCCAGCGAATCGCCGTTGGCGTCGCGGATCTGCCAGCGCGCCGGGCGTCCGTTCTCGCCGCCGAGTATGGTCAGCGCCGAGGGCGACAGCTCGACGCCCTGGCGCACGTTCTGCTGTTCGACTTCGTACTTGAGCAGGCGCAGATGGTCGGTAAGCGTGCGGTCGTAGGGCGCGTTGGCGATGTTCTGCGCAATGAAGTAGGTGATGACGATGCCGATCGACCACAGCAGGAACAGCGGCCCGAACATCCAGATCAGGATCTTGCCCAGCAAGGTCTTGTTTTTTTGCGAACGCGCCTTGCGGGACATGAGCCGGCGCAGGGGGCTCTCGCTGGCGGTGCGCAGGCTGGCGTCGGGCATGGGGTGTCAGGCCGCCGCGGATTCGCCGGTGTCGGGCTCGAGGCAGTAGCCCAGGCCGCGTATGGTGACGATGCGTGCGCCGCTGGGTTCGAGTTTTTTGCGCAGCCGGTAGACGTAGACTTCGATGGCGTTGGTGGTGACTTCTTCGCCCCACTCGCACAACAGGTCGACCAGCTGGTGCTTGCTGATCATGCGGCCGCAGCGGGAAAGAAAGATTTCCAGCAGGCTGGTCTCGCGCGCCGAGAGCTCGAGCGGCTGATCGTCGATGCGTGCGGTGCGGCCGTTGAGGTCGAAGGTGAGCCGCTTGTGGCGCAGCAGGGCCAGGCCCGTGCCGGCGCTGCGCCGCGTCAGGGCCCGCACCCGCGCTTCGAGTTCGGACAGGGCGAAGGGCTTGGCCATGTAGTCGTCGGCGCCCAGGTCAAGGCCCCGCACGCGCTGTTCAATGGTATCGGCCGCCGTTAAAATGAGCACCGGCAGGCTGCTTTGCCGCTGCCTTAACAGGCGCAGCACCGACAGGCCGTTCAGGGCGGGCAGGTCGAGATCCAGAATCAGCAGGTCGAAGCTTTGCAATTGCAGGGCCGAATCGGCGCTTGACCCATCGTGCACCACGTCGACGGCATAGCCTTCGTAGCGCAGTGAACGGGAAAGTCCATCGGCAAGAATACTATCGTCTTCGGCAATGAGGATGCGCATGAGCTCGTAAGGGGCCATAGGCGGGTCGGGCGGGAAAGATCATTCTGACACCGGCCCGTCGCCTTGCCACTACGGGTTAATACCGCATTTTCTGGATATCTGTATATTTGTACAGTATAATTTGATGCCATAATCGCCGTCAGCCAGCCATGGGTCGCCAAGGCTTCCAACGCCAACATGCCTTGGGCCCGGCTTTCAGGTCAATTTTCGTTTTCTTAGCCAAGGGGTCCCTATGGACGACAAACAAAGCAAAGCCGCAGCCGCCGAACGCAGCAAGGCGCTTGCCGCCGCCTTATCGCAAATCGACAAGCAGTTCGGCAAGGGCTCGGTAATGCGCTATGGCGACAACCAGGTCGAGCACAACATCCAGGTGGTTTCCACCGGCTCTCTGGGGCTGGACATCGCCCTGGGCGTCGGCGGGCTGCCGCGCGGCCGCGTCGTCGAAATCTACGGCCCCGAGTCGTCCGGCAAAACCACGCTTACCCTGCAGGTCATCGCCGAAATGCAAAAAATCGGCGGTACCTGCGCCTTCATCGACGCCGAGCACGCCCTCGACGTGCAGTACGCCTCCAAGCTGGGCGTCAATTTGTCCGACCTGCTCATCTCCCAGCCCGACACCGGCGAACAGGCGCTCGAAATCACCGATGCGCTGGTGCGTTCCGGTTCGGTCGACCTCATCGTCATCGACTCGGTCGCGGCGCTGGTGCCCAAGGCCGAAATCGAGGGCGACATGGGCGATTCGCTGCCAGGGCTGCAGGCCCGCCTCATGAGCCAGGCGCTGCGCAAGCTCACCGCCAACATCAAGCGCGCCAACTGCATGGTCATCTTCATCAACCAGATCCGCATGAAGATCGGCGTCATGTTCGGCAACCCCGAAACCACCACCGGCGGCAACGCCCTCAAGTTCTATTCCTCGGTGCGCCTCGACATCCGCCGCATCGGCTCCATCAAGAAGGGCGACGAAATCGTCGGCAACGAAACCCGCGTCAAGGTCGTCAAGAACAAGGTGGCGCCGCCGTTCAAGCAGGCCGAATTCGACATCATGTACGGCGCCGGCATCTCCCGCGAGGGCGAAATCATCGACCTCGGCGTCCAGGCCGGCATCGTCGACAAGGCGGGCGCCTGGTTCAGCTATTCGGGCACGCGCATCGGGCAAGGCAAGGACAACGTGCGCGAGTACCTCAAAGAGCATCCCGACATGGCGTTCGAAATCGAAAACAAGGTGCGCGAGCAACTCGGGGTGGCGGCTCACGTGGGTCGCGCGGCCGTACAGGCCGAAGGCCCGGACGACGAAGAAGAACCGCTCGACTGATCCCCGCCCGGCCGCTGTGCTTCTGTTCGGGCACGGCTGCCAGGTGGCTCCAGCATTCATGGCCGATTCCGATCACGACGATTTCGAGCAACTGGTTCCCAAGGCCAAGCGGCAGGGGCCCTCTCTCAAGGCCCGGGCCGTGGCCATGTTGTCGCGCCGCGAACACTCCCGTGTCGAACTGGCCCGCAAGCTGGCCCCCCACGTCGACCCCGACGATCCCTCCCAACTCGACCGCGTGCTCGATGAACTCCAGCGCGACAACTGGTTGTCCAACGAACGTTTCGCCCAGAACCTGGTGCACCGCCGCGCTTCCCGCAAGGGCGCGGCGCTGGTGCTTCAAGAGCTGCGCCAGCACGGTTTGTCCGACGATCAACTAGGCGAGATCCGCCGGCAACTGCAAGGCACCGAGGTCCAACGCGCCACCGAGGTCTGGCAAAAGAAATTCGGCCGGGCGCCGGTCGATGCCAAAGACTATGCGAGGCAATTCCGCTTCATGGCCTCACGGGGGTTTTCGCCGCAGTGCCTGCGGCAGATAATCGGCGAGCAAGAGTCGGGTGGCGCGGATTAGTTGATTGCTTTGGATGTTTTGTCTCGAAGAGTTCGATGTCATTGCCCTCGATCTCGGCGTGGCTTCGTCCTTTGTCGTTTTAAGCTTGGCTTGTGCGGCTTGATCTGTTGTATTGAATTTCCTAACTTTTACTGCACGAATTTATTGCGACGCTGTTCATTGAGTCCTTAAACGCCGCTGGAGGCGGCAGAGCTTGTACCGGGCGGTCGGGCGGTCCGAGGCAGCGCCCTCCAACGCCCGGTACAAGCTCTGCCGCCTCCAGCGGCTAGGGCTTGGGCAAGCTCTACAAGCAGCGTTCTGTTGTCGGTCGTGATCAGCCGCCAATGCAAGCCGTCGGGGGGGATGCCCTTTTGGCCGGGCGTTGGAGGGCGCTGCCTCGGACCGCCCGACCGCCCGGCCAAAAGGGCATCCCCCCCGACGGCGGTTAAGAACCCAGATCTGCGAGACTAAAGAAGAACCAGCCCGACGACACTAAAAACCAGGCCGGCGACACCAAAGAACCCAAGTAGCACTAAAAAACCAAAAGAACGCAGCATCGACAGAAAAACTCACATCATCCAAGGCAACAACGATCACACTTTATGAGCACGAGCGGCCTTGATGCCGCTCAGGGTCTTGAAGCAGATTTCCTGCGCCTTGTCGACAAAGGCTTTCAGATAGTGCGTGTCCGCATCCTCGATACGCACCGCCGCGTACAACGTTCGCCAGACGCCATGCTCGCCCAAATGGCAGACCCGCAGCCATCCCTGTCCCAGATATTCGGTCAGAGCCCAGTTGGGCAGGGCAGCCACGCCGCGCTGGCTGGCCACCAATTGCGCGATGATGGGCGTGAGTTCGGCCGTGCGCAGCGCCGCCGGCTCGACGTCGGCCGGATCCAGAAAAGCCGTAAAGACATCCAGCCGCTGCCTCTCGACCGGGTAGGTAATAAGCACCTGGTCTTCGAGCTGCTGCGCTTCAATGTAGCGATATTGCGCCAGCGGGTTGGCCGCCGCCACCGCCAGCACCAGTTCGTAGCGGAACAGCGGCAGATAGCAGACCGCGTCCAGTTCCTGGGGATCAGAGGTGATGACCACGTCCAGGTCGCCGCGTACCAGCGCGGGCAGGGGGGCGAAAGAGAATGCCGCCGACAGGTCCAGGGTGACGTCGGGCCATTCCTGCCTGAAGGCGTCCATGGCCGGCATCAGCCATTGAAAGCAGGAATGGCATTCGATGGCCAGGTGCAGGCGTCCCGTGCGGCCGGCGGCCAGGCGCTGCAGTTCGCGTTCTGTGGCCTTGAGCCGGGGCAGCACCTCGTCGGCCAGCGCCAGCACGCGCAGGCCGGCGGTCGTCAGCCGGGCGGGGCGGGTGCGCCGGTTCAGCAGGGGCGTCTTCAAGCGGGTTTCGAGGTCGCGCAATTGATGCGACAGCGCGGACTGCGTCACATGCAGTCTTTCAGCGGCTTCCTGCAGGCTGCCGGCTTCCTGGATGGCGGCAATGGTTTCGAGGTGGCGGATTTCCAGCATATCGGGTCCTGGCGAAGGGCGTCACAGCGCCGAAAGGAACGGGTCGGACGGCAACTTCATTAGCATGAGATTGACTCATATTAATGTTGTCGCATTTGATTTTGTCTCATGAAATTGTAGCGTCATAATTCATTCCGGGCGGCGCGCGCCCTGTGCGTTTTTGCACATCCGCGCCTCGATGATTTTGGTTTCACCGTTACGAGAGAAGACATGACCGTTTTTCATAGCCTGGGTTTTTCGCGCATGGGAGCCCGGCGCGAACTCAAATTCGCCCTGGAGGCCTATTGGGCCGGCAAGGGCGACCTGAACACATTGCTCGAGACGGGCCGCGAGTTGCGTCGCCGCCATTGGGCCTTGCAGGCGGGCGGCGCGCGCAAGGCCATGGTGCCGGTGGGCGATTTTGCCTGGTACGACCATATCCTGGAATGGACCACTCTGCTGGGCGCGGTGCCGGCCCGCTTCGGCCAACCTTCGGACGAGCCCGTGGGCCTGGACACCCTGTTTCGCATGGGCCGCGGGCGCGCGCCGTCGGGAACGCCCGCCGCCGCCTGCGAAATGACCAAGTGGTTCGATACGAATTACCACTACATCGTGCCTGAACTGACGCCCAAACAGACCTTCCGCATTGCGCGCAGCGATCTGTTCGATCAGGTCGCCGAGGCCCAGTCCCTGGGCCACGTCGCCAAGCCCGTGATACCCGGCCCCTTGACCTGGCTGTGGCTCGGCAAGGGCGACGCCTTCGTCCAGGGCGCGCATGACGAGGGCAAGCTGGAGCTGCTCGATGCGCTTCTGCCGGTCTATGCGCAGGTGCTGCGGCGCCTGGCCGAACAGGGTGCGGAGTGGGTGCAAATAGACGAACCCATCCTGGCGCTGGACCTGCCCCCCGCCTGGCAGGAGGCCTTCAGGCGCGTCTATGGCGAGCTTGCCGACGGCGGTCCGCGCGTCCTCCTGGCAAGTTATTTTGGCCGCGTTACCCAGAACCTGGACGTGCTTCGAGGCCTTCCTGTGCACGGCGTTCACGTGGACCTGGTGCGGGCGCCGGAACAGGCTCTGGAAGTGGCCGCCGTACTGGGAGACGACCAAGTCCTGTCGGCCGGCGTGATAGACGGGCGCAATATATGGCGCACCGACCTGGACGACCGCTTGGCGCTGCTCGAGCCGCTGCGCGAACGGCTCGGCGAACGCCTGTGGCTGGCGCCCTCGTGCTCGCTGCTGCACGTGCCGGTCGACCTGGGCGCGGAAACGCAGCTCGACCCTGAACTGAAGTCCTGGCTGTCCTTCGCCGCGCAGAAGCTGGAAGAACTGCGCTGGCTGGCCCGCCTGCTCGACGAGGACGTCGATGAAGCCACCGCCGCCGCGCTGCAGGCACAGCGCGCGGCCCTGCAATCGCGCCGTACTTCCACCCGCACGCACAACGAGGCGGTGCGCGGGCAGATTGCCGAATCGCAGGCCTTGTCGCGCAGCCGCGCGCCCTTTGCCGACCGGATCGCCAGGCAGCGCAAGGAGCTCGGCCTGCCCGACTTTCCCACGACCACCATCGGCTCCTTCCCGCAGACCACCGAAATCCGCCGGCTGCGCCGCGACTGGCGCCAGGGCTCCCTGTCCGATGCGGCCTACGAAAAAGAGGTCCGGGCCGAGATCGAGGCCGCCATCCGCTTCCAGGAGGAAGTGGGCCTGGATGTCCTGGTGCACGGCGAGCCCGAGCGCAACGACATGGTCGAATACTTCGGTGAACTGCTGGCCGGGTTCGCCTTCACCCAGAACGGCTGGGTGCAGAGCTATGGCTCGCGCTGCGTCAAGCCGCCGCTCATCTATGGCGACGTGCTGCGGCCGGCGCCCATGACGGTGGGCTGGAGCAGCTACGCGCAGTCGCTCACCGACAAGCCCGTGAAGGGCATGCTGACCGGGCCGGTCACGCTGCTGCAATGGTCTTTCGTGCGCGACGACCAGCCCAGGGAAGACACCTGCCGCCAATTGGCGCTCGCCCTGCGCGACGAGGTCACCGATCTCGAGCGCGCCGGCATCCGCATCATCCAGATCGACGAACCGGCCTTCCGCGAGGGATTGCCGCTGCGCCGCGGCGACTGGCAGGCCTACCTGGACTGGGCCGTGGACTGCTTCCGCCTGGCCACTTCCAGCGTCGAGGACGGCACGCAGATCCACACCCACATGTGCTATTCGGAGTTCAACGACATCATCGAGGCCATCGCCGCCATGGATGCCGACGTCATCACCATCGAGACATCGCGTTCGAACATGGAGCTGCTGGGCGCCTTCGAGGACTTCGCTTATCCGAACGACATCGGTCCGGGCGTATATGACATCCACTCGCCCAATCTGCCCGAGGTGGACGCCATGGTGTCGCTGATGCGCAAGGCGGCCTCCCGCCTGCCCACCGAAAGGCTGTGGGTCAACCCGGACTGCGGCCTGAAGACCCGCGCCTGGCCCGAAACCCGGGGCGCGCTCGAAGCCATGGTGCAGGCGGCGCGGACGTTGCGCGCGGCGGCCTAGGCGCCGCATGGCGGCGCTACGGCGCGGGCGGCACCGGTTTTCGCCGGCCTGCGCCCGCTCGCGCTCAGGGGCCGTCCGGCCCGCCCGGCCGCCCGGCGCTGTCGGCCCGGCCAGGGCGGGCGCGAGAGGGGGACGGCTTCGCTCGCTCCGACGGCCTGCGTTATACTTCTTCAGTTTATCGTCATCGTCCGTCCCGCTTTTCAATGCCGCTGCCACCGCCAGACGTTTCCCGCGAATTGCTGCACACGCGCACCCTGCGCGTGGACGCCTATGCACGCGACGACGGCTTGTGGGACCTTGACGCCGAACTCGTCGACGTCAAGGGCTACGACTTCCCGCGCGAGAACGGCACCGTCCATAAAATGGGCGATCCGGTCCACCGCATGCATCTGCGGGTCACCATCGACAACGACTTCACCATTACGGCCGCTCAGGCGGCCTACGATGCGGCGCCCTTCAACGAAAACTGCTTCAGTATCGCCCCGGCCTACCAGCAACTGGTGGGCCTTAATCTTTTGCGTCGCTTCCGCAACGCCGTCAAAGAACGGTTCGGCCGCGCCGCGGGCTGTACGCACTTGACCGAGCTGTCCCATCTGCTGCCCACGGTGGCCGTGCAGTGCATGGCGGGCCGCATGCGCGAAGAGCGGGCGCGCGGCGGCGAGCAGTCCGATAAAAAGCCCTTCGAGCTGGACGGCTGCCACGCCTTGCGCGTGGACGGTCCGGTGGCCGCGAAGCATTACCCGAAGTGGTATGTGGCCCCCGAGGGCCGGGCCAAGCGGGAGTAGGGCGTGGCATTTCCGGCAAGTGGGCGTGTTGCAAGACACCAAGCAAGCTTTCTTCTCATTTTTACGTTCTGACAGGTAAGCAATGAAAATTCACGAGTATCAAGGCAAGGAACTGCTGAAGAAATTTGGCGTGACGGTGCCGCGCGGTATCCCCGCGTTTTCCGTAGACGAAGCCGTCGCCGCGGCCGAGAAGCTGGGCGGTCCGGTGTGGGTCGTCAAGGCCCAGATCCACGCCGGCGGGCGCGGCAAGGGCGGCGGCGTCAAGCTGGCCCGTTCGCTCGACGAAGTGCGCCAGCTGGCTTCGCAGATCCTGGGCATGCAGCTCGTGACCCACCAGACCGGGCCCGAAGGCCAGAAGGTGCGCCGCCTGTACATCGAAGAAGGCGCCGACATCCAGAAGGAATACTACGTTTCCGTCGTGACCGACCGCGCCACCCAGAAAGTGGCCTTCATCGCTTCCAGCGAAGGCGGCATGGACATCGAGGAAGTGGCCGCGTCCACCCCCGAAAAAATCATCACCGAATACATCGACCCCCTGGTGGGCTTCACCAAAGAGCAAGCCACCAAGGTCGCCAAGCAGATCGAGCTGCCCGCCGAATCGATCGACCAGGCCGTGGACATCTTCCAGAAGCTGTACCAGTGCTACATGGAAACCGATGCCTCGCTGGTCGAAATCAACCCCTTGAACCGCGACAGCAAGAACAACATCATCGCGCTGGACGCCAAGTTCAACTTCGACTCCAACGCGCTGTTCCGTCATCCCGAGATCGTCGAATACCGCGACCTGGACGAAGAAGACCCGGCCGAGGTCGAGGCCAGCAAGTTCGATCTGGCCTACATCCAGCTGGACGGCAACATCGGCTGCCTGGTCAACGGCGCCGGCCTGGCCATGGCCACCATGGACACCATCAAGCTGTTCGGCGGCGAGCCGGCCAACTTCCTGGACGTCGGCGGCGGCGCCACGGCCGAGAAGGTCACCGAAGCCTTCAAGATCATGCTCAAGAACGAAGGCGTGCAGGCCATTCTGGTCAACATCTTCGGCGGCATCATGCGTTGCGACATCATCGCCGAAGGCGTGATTGCAGCGTGCAAGGCCGTCAACCTCAAGGTTCCTCTGGTCGTGCGCATGAAGGGCACCAACGAAGAGCTGGGCAAGAAGCTGCTGGCCGAATCGGGCCTGCCCATCATCAGCGCTGACACCATGGCCGAAGCCGCGCAAAAAGTCGTGGCCGCCGCCAAATAAGAATTTGCCGAGGATTTGTAAATGTCGATCTTGATCAACAAAGACACCAAAGTCATCACCCAGGGAATCACCGGCAAAACCGGTCAGTTCCACACCCACTATTGCCGCGAATACGCCAATGGTAAAGAGGCGTTCGTCGCCGGCGTGCACCCCAAGAAGGCCGGCCAGGACTTCGAAGGCGTGCCCATCTACGCCTCCGTCAAGGAAGCCAAGGCTGAAACCGGCGCCACGGTCTCCGTCATCTACGTGCCGCCCGCGGGCGCGGCCGACGCCATCTGGGAAGCCGTCGACGCCGACCTGGACCTGGTCATCTGCATCACCGAGGGCATTCCCGTTCGCGACATGCTGATGGTGCGCAACCGCATGCGCGCTGAAAACAGGAAGACCCTGCTGCTGGGCCCCAACTGCCCCGGCCTCATCACGCCCGACGAGCTCAAGATCGGCATCATGCCCGGCCACATCTCGCGCAAGGGCCGCATCGGCGTGGTCAGCCGCTCGGGCACGCTCACTTACGAAGCCGTGGCCCAGCTCACCGAGCTCGGCCTGGGCCAGTCCTCGGCGGTGGGCATCGGCGGCGACCCCATCAACGGCTTGAAGCACGTCGACGTCCTGAAGATGTTCAACGACGATCCGGATACCGATGCGGTCGTCATGATCGGTGAAATCGGCGGCCCCGACGAGGTCAACGCCGCTGAATGGGCCAAGGACAACATGAAGAAACCCGTGGTCGGCTTCATCGCCGGCGTCACGGCGCCTCCGGGCAAGCGCATGGGCCATGCCGGCGCCCTGATCTCCGGCGGGGCCGATACGGCCGATGCCAAGCTCGAGATCATGGAAGCCTGCGGCATCCGCACCACGCGCGATCCGTCCGAAATGGGCAAGCTGCTGAAGTCGGTGCTGTAAGCGGATGCTCATCTTCTAGCTTCACCAGAAAAGGCCCGCTTCGGCGGGCCTTTTTCACCTACTGTTCCACGCCTTTTCCCGGTCACCAGGAGACCCGATGGCAGAATTTCTGAGTACCCTTCATTGGGGCGCGCTGTTCCAGATCGTCATGATCGACATCCTGCTCGGCGGCGACAATGCGGTCGTCATCGCGCTGGCCTGCCGCAAGCTCGAGCGCAGGCAGCGTATCCGGGGCATACTCTGGGGCACGGTGGGCGCCATCGCCATGCGGGTCGTCCTGATCGCCTTCGCGCTCACGCTGCTCGGCATTCCCTTCCTCAAAGTGGCCGGCGGCCTGCTGCTGCTATGGATAGGCGTGAAGCTGCTGCTGCCCGACGACGGCCACCACGGCGACGTGACGGCGGGCTCGTCCGTGTGGGCGGCGGTCAAGACCATACTCATCGCCGACTTCGTCATGAGCCTGGACAACGTCATCGCCATCGCGGGCGCCGCGCAAAACGCGCATTCCGACCACCAGCTCGGCTATGTGGTGTTCGGTCTGCTCCTGAGCGTGCCCATCATCATCTGGGGCAGCACCCTGGTGCTCAAGCTGATCGACCGCTTCCCCGTCGTGGTGATGTTCGGCGCCGCGCTGCTCGGCTGGATCGCGGGCGGCATGCTCATTACCGACGTCTTTGTCGTGAATCAATTCGCCGAACCCAACGCCGCCGCTAAAATAGCTGCGGAAGTGGCCGGGGCCGTCCTGGTCGTGGCGGGCGGCAAATGGCTGGCCGCGCGCAAGAACGCAAAAAAGGTGGATATCCATGGGTCTGTTTAAACCTTCCTCGGGCGACAAGAAGGACGCCGATTCGGGCATGTCGCTGCTCAAGGGGCTGTTCGTGCTGGCCCTCATCGGCATCGCCGCCTACCTCATCGTCAACTACTATGCAGGCTGAGCCCATGTCGTCTCCCTCGCGCCTGGTCATCGCCACCCGCGCCAGCCGCCTGGCCCTGTGGCAGGCCGAGCACGTTCGCGACCGGCTGACCGAGCTGTATCCGGAGTGCGAGGTGAGCCTGCTTGAAATGACCACCCGCGGCGATCAGATACTCGATCGCACGCTCTCCAAGGTGGGCGGCAAGGGGCTGTTCGTCAAAGAGCTCGAAACCGCCCTGCTGGACGGCCGGGCCGACCTGGCGGTGCATTCGCTCAAGGACGTGCCCGTCGACCTGACGCTGCCCTTCGCCTTGACGGCCGTGATGCGGCGCGAAGATCCGCGCGACGCGCTGGTTTCCAATCAGGTCGACGACCTGTCCGAACTGCCCGCCGGGGCGGTGGTCGGAACCTCCAGCCTGCGGCGCGAGGCCCAGATCAGGGCGCTGTACCCGCAGCTCGAGGTGAAGCCCTTGCGCGGCAACCTCGATACCCGTCTCGGCAAGCTCGATCGAGGCGAATATGCAGCCATCATTCTGGCCGCGGCGGGCCTGCAGCGGCTGGGCCTGGCGTCGCGCATCCGCGCCTATCTCAGTCCGGAGCAAAGCCTGCCGTCGGCCGGGCAGGGCGCATTGGGCATCGAGGTCATGGCCGAGCGGGCCGAGCTGCGCAAGTGGCTGGCGCCGCTGGAATGCCGGGAGTCGTCCTTGTGCGCCCTGGCCGAGCGCACCGTGTCGGCCGAACTGGGCGGATCCTGCCAGGTGCCCCTGGCCGCATACGCGCAATTGCGGGACGGTGTCCTGACTCTGCGCGGGCTGGTGGCCCGGCCCGACGGCAGAACCCTCATACGCGCCCAGGCCTCGGGGGACCCCGGGCAGGCCCAGGCGTTGGGCAAGCAGGTGGCGGCCGAGCTGCTCGATCAGGGCGCCCGCGAGATCCTCGCCGCCTTGCTGCCGGGCCATCCGTCGTCGGCACCGTCCGGCCACGATCCGGCCGCGAGCTAGGGCCTGTCAACACTAAACGGGCGGTCGCATGAGCAAGCAATTGACTGGCCATATAACCCGTACGGGACTGCCGGCATGAAGGGCCGGCTGGCCGATGCGCTGGTCGTGCTGACGCGTCCGCCGGGGCGCAACGAGCCGCTGGAGCGGCGCCTGGCCGACCGTGGCTTCGAACCCCTCGCCATGCCCGTGCTGAGCATTTCTCCGCTTTCCGGCGTACAAGCGCTTCCGCGTCCCGCCGATCACGATCTGATCGTGTTCGTGTCGGGCAATGCGGTCTCGGCCTATTTCCAGCAATTGGCCGCGGCGGACGAGTTGCCCGGGACATGGCCCTCCGGCACTCTGGTGGCCGCGGTGGGCGCCGCCACGGCCGGAGCGATCGCCCGCACGGGCCGTGTGCCGGCCGATCTTGTGCTGCATCCGGACGAGGCCGACGCGCAGGACTCCGAGTCGCTCTGGAAAGTGCTGCAGCCGCGGCTCGCCCCCTTGCGCGCGGCGTTGATCGTGCGCGGCCAGAATGGACGCGAATGGCTGGGCCAACGGCTCGAGCAGGCCGGCTTGCGGGTTACCCGTCACGCCGCCTACGAGCGGTGCGCGGTCGACTGGCCGCGTCAGCAGGTAGAGCGCCTGCGCGCGGGCCTGGAGGCGGGCCGCGGGGTCATCTGTCTTCTTACCAGCGTCCACGGCGTCCAGGCCTTCATCGACAACGCGGCCCGTCATGGTTTGCTCTCTGCGTGCAGGGGTTTTCATTACGTGGTGATACACCCGCGCATTGCGGGGCGTTTACAATCTTCGCTCGATGTCCCTTCTGGCACGGCGGGGCGCCTGGCGGTTACCATATGTGCGCCAAGGGACGACGCCATTCTCCAGGCCGTCACATCGCTCGCTTCCCTCTGAAAGGGTGCTAAGGATTACAATTTCGCCATGACAGACAATAAACCAGACAACACGTCCGGCAGCGGCAGCGCCACCCCACACGATAAACCCGCCAACAAGCAGGCCGCGGCAGGGCCTCGTCCGGCCAAGCCATCCCGGCGATCGGCTCTCGTCATTGCCATCCTGGTGCTGATCCTGATCATCGCGGCGCTTGCGGGCACGGTCTGGTATCAGCACCGCGCCATGCAAGAACGCGGCGACGCTTTGCTGAGCCAGGCGCAGCAAAGCGCCCAGACGGCCCGGACGGCCTCCAGCGAGGCCGCGCAGGCTCTGGCTCTGGCGCAACAGCAGGCCGAGCGCATCGAGCGGATGCAGGCTTCCCTGGGCGAGGCGCAGCAGCATCTGCAAAGCCTGGAGCAGGCGCTGCAGATGCTGACCGACAGCGGCGCCGACATCGCGCTCGTCAACGACGTCGACCATCTGGTCTCCATCGCCCACCAGCAACTGCTGCTGGGCGGCAACGTCAGCAATGCCATCATCGCGCTTGAAACCGCCCAGGCCCAGCTCGCGCGCGCCAACCGGCCCGGCCTGGCGTCGCTGCAGCAGGCCATCAACGGCGACGTCGAAAGGCTGCGCGCCGTGTCGACGATAGACATCAATCGCCTGTCCAGCCGTATCGACGAACTGGGCCGTCTCGTCGAGACGGCGCCGCTGCTGATTCCCGACGACGCGGCTCCCGCCGTGGCGTCGTCGTCCAGGCCGGCGCGGCCATCCGCTCCGCCGCCGGCGGCGCGCGCATCCGATCCCGCCGCCCCCTGGTGGAAGCAGGGCATGGCGTCGGTGGCCGACTGGTCGCGCCAAACCTGGTGGACCATCAAGCAGGATCTGGGCAACTTCATCAATGTGCGCCGGGTCGATGACGCCGCGGCGCTGCTGATGTCTCCCGAGCAGGCGGGCAGCCTGCGCGACAAACTGCGCCTGCGGCTGATGACGGCCCAGCTTGCCCTTCTCATGAAGCAGCCCGACGTCTGGAATACCGAGACCCGCGCCGTCGTGCAGCTGCTGCAGGCGCGCTACGACATCAATTCGGTCGAGGGCCATCGCGCTCTCAGGCTGGCCCTGCAGCTGGCCGATACCTCGATCCAGGTCGAGCTGCCCACGGTGGCCAATAGCCAGAACGCCATCCAGACCTTGCGCGAAGAGCATGCGAAGTCGTCGCAGGACGGCGCCGGCGACGCCGATGATGCGGGCACGTCTTCCCAAGGCGGCGGCGCGTCGACGCAAGAAGGCGCCTCGCCGCAAGGCGGGGACGCATCCCAGGGCGGCGAAACGAACGGACAGGACGGGGCCGCCCAGGACGGGGCCGCCCAGGAAGGAGCTCCTCAGGACGCGGCGCCGAATGGCTCTTCGCCCGCGGGGGGCGAGGGTGCGGATGCGCCTGCCAATGGCGGAAGCAGTCCCTCCAATGGCGGAAGCGAGTCCGGCAACGGTGCTGATTCCGGCGATGCCGGTACGCCGGCCGACGACGGTGAGTCGCCGGCCACCGCCAGCGCCCGGCGGAGCGTCTCGGGCGCTTCGGTCCGGCAGGTCCGCCTCGTCGGCGGATCATGGTTTGATGCTTCCACGCCCGCCGCCTCGGCGCGCATCGACCAGGCGGGAGTGTAGCGATGAGGACATGGTTGTGGATGTGCGTATTGCTGGTCCTGGCCGTGGCACTGGCCCTGGTTCTGCGCGAGCACAGCGGCAATGTGCTGATCATCGCCCAGCCCTGGCGGATCGAGCTGTCCCTGACTTTTGCGGTGTTGCTGCTGCTGGCGTCTTTCGTGGTGCTGTACGTGGCGCTGCGGCTGATAGCCTGGCTGGTTTCGGGGCCCGAGCGCTTCCGCTCCTGGCGCGGCCTGCGCGCCCGCAAGAAAGAGCACGAGCTGCTGGAGTCGGGCTGGATCAGCGTGCTGGAAGGCCGCTATAACGATGCCGAACAGCGCCTTTCCAAGCTATTGGGCCGCAGCAAGTCGCCCAATACGCGGGTGCTGGCCGGGCTGGCGCTGGCCCGGGCCTCCCACCACTTGGGCGAGTATGCGCGCCGCGACGATGCGCTGCGGCTGGCCCGCCAGGCCGCCGGCAACGACACCCGCCTGAAGGAAGCGCATGCGGCCGCCACAGCCGAAATGATGCTCGACCAGAATCGCCCCCAGGAAGCGCTGGCCTTGCTTCAGCCGCTGCACGAAAGCAACCCGCGCCATTCGCATGCGGCCGTGCTGCTCCTGAGGGCGTATCGCCAATTGGGCGAGCACGAGCGAGTGTTCGATCTGGCGCGCACGCTTTTGCGGCGCGGCGTCATCGACAAGTCCGAGGCCATGCCCCTGATCGAAACCGCGGCCGCCGTGCGGCTGGGCTCGGTCGACCCGGAGGGCTTCAAGGCCGTCTGGGGCGAACTCAAGGCCGAGGAAAGGACCCTGCCCGAAGTGGCGCTGGCGGCGGCCGCCTTCCACGAGCGGCAAGGCGACTTCGAAGCGGCCGGCAAGGTGCTCGAGGCGGCCCTCAACGTCGGGCTGGAATCGCGCCTGCTGAACGCCTATTCGCAGTGCCCCCCCGAGCACGTGGCGCGCCGCCTGGCCAAGGCCGAGGTCTGGCTCAAGGGCGATCCGCAAAACTCCGACCTGCTGGCGGCCCTGGGCAACCTGTGCCTGACGGGCCAGCTGTGGGGGCCGGGCGAGCGCTATCTGCTGCGCAGCATGAAGATACGCAGCGACGTGCGCATCCACGCCTTATTGGGCAATTTGTATGATCGCCTCGGCCGCGAAGCCGACGCCATGAAGCACTGGCGGCTCGCCTCCGGCGTGGCGGGCGTGCTGCCCGTGCTGGAGATGAGCAAGGTGCTGCCCGCCGCCGACACGCGGGCCGACCCCACCTTGATCGACGTCGAGAGCATGCCCATGTCGGCGCCCATCGACGCCGAGCCGTTTTCGCCCGTCGCGGCCAGCGCCGCCGACTATCTGGACGACCCCCTGCAATCCGCCTCGCCGAATGCCGCCCGCGTGCCGCCCGAGGCCGCGTCCGTGCCGGCATCGAGCGAATCGGACATGGACGACTATTTCGACAGCGCCCCGATTCCGGGCGTGGACCTGAGCAAGACCTCCGACCGGCCCCGCAGCCGTGCGCAAGATCCGTCGCAGGCGCCCGAGTCCAATCATCGAGACTGATTTTCCCGACCATTCAATTTTTCCGAGGTAGTGCAAGCATGAGCCTAGACCGCGTCACCGCCGGCGCCAAGTTGCCCGACGAATTCAACGTCATCATCGAGATCCCGATGAACTCCGATCCCGTCAAGTACGAGGTCGACAAAGAGTCGGGCGCCGTTTTCGTCGACCGTTTCATGCTGGCCGCCATGCACTATCCGGCCAACTACGGCTACATCCCGCAAACCGTTTCCGACGACGGCGACCCGGCCGACGTGCTGGTGGTGGCGCCTTTCCCGATCCAGATCGGCGCTGTCGTGCGCTGCCGCGCCATCGGCGTGCTGAACATGGACGACGAGGCCGGCGGCGATGCGAAACTGCTCGCCGTGCCGGTGGACAAGCTGTATCCTCCCTATCGCCACATTCAGTCGCCCCAGGACCTGCCCGAGGAAGACCTCGCCCGCATCCAGCACTTCTTCGAGCACTACAAAGACCTTGAAAAAGGCAAGTGGGTCAAGGTCAAGGGCTGGGACAACGCCGAGGTCGCGCGCAAAGAAATCCAGGAAAGCGCCAAGCGCTACGCCGATTCGAACAAATAGCCATTTCGCGTTTTTCGTGTAGAGCAGTCGTTCCTTTGAAGGAGTTCACCATGCTTATAAATAAAATCGTGTCGTCCTTGCTGATTCTGGGCTGCCTGGCGGCGGCGGGCTGCACCAACACCGTGCGCGGCGCCGGCGAAGACATTTCCGCGGCCGGAGACGCCGTGCAAAGGTCGACCAAGTAAGCCATTCGGGTTCTATAAAGCCCGTCGAACATCCCGCCGCCGGTGCAAGCCGGCGGCGGGATTGTTTTTTCTTCGACGGCTCCGCCCGCGAATAGCGGTCCCCTCGAACGCTTCAGTTCAGCCGCAACGCGTTGGGTCCGCCAAGCAGATGGCTGACGATGCTATAGGCGGTGCTTGCCGAAGTCTTGGGATTGGACGCAAGCGGCTTGGCTTCGGTGTCAAAACTGAAGCGCCCCAGCATGCTTTCGCCTTCTACAAGGTGACGGTTGACGGTGGAGTGCGGGTCGGCCACCAGGCGCACCCGGGTGTCCTCCATGCCCAGTCCCGCCAGCGCCAGCGTCGCCGCTACGTTGGCATTCTTGGGATAGGCGGCGGCTACTTGCCGGGCGCTGCCTTCGAATATCACTGTCCGGCTTCGCAAGGCCGCCAGGTCGAATTGTTCGGCCGCCGGCGTGCCGGCCCATGCCTCGGGCGGTTTGATGCCCGTGTAGCAGAGCGATTTCAGGCCGGCGGCGCGTGCGCTGCATATAGCGTCCAGCGCCGCCACGGCGCCGTTGAAAACCAAGAGCCGGCGGCCGTGACGCTCCGCGGTTTCCCGAAGTGTCGCCAGCAGCTTGCGATCAGCCAGGGCGCCGGAGGAGATCAGGCCGAAATCCCGACCGAGGGCAAGAACATTCGCGCCGTATTCCGATACCGCCTGGTGTCCTGCGGTTTCTATGACGAGCGAGACTTCCGGTGCCAGGTCTTCCAGCTTGTCGATGGGCTGGACTCCGGATGGAAGCGTGCGGGCCGCTTCCGCGGTCCTGCCGGGACGGACGACGACCTGCGCTATCCGGGCCGCAGCGCCGGATTGCAGGGTGTCGATAACGGTGCGCGCTATGCCCCCCAGGCCGATCAGCGCGACATGTCGGATTGTCATCATGTTTCCACGTTGAGTTGGCGGGCGTAAATGGAAGAAAGCCGGGAAGCCGCTGTCTGCAGGGCCTGCGTGATCGCCGCTTCGTCGTGCTGCTTCATGCGTTCCGAGGGGCCGACCAAAGAAACGGAAAAGATGACGCCCAGTTGAGCCAGGGGGATGGGAGCTGCCACGGCCACCAAACCGAGGTCTATTTCTTCGCGGCACCAGGCAATGCCGGTGCGTCGGACGGTGGCCAGTTCGCGGCGGAGGGCGTCCTGCGTCGTCAGTGTCTTCGGCGTCAAGGCCGGAATGGGATCCGTGTATATCTGACGCAGGAAGTCTTCATCCTGAAAGGCCAGAATGGCTTTTGCCGAGGCCGCGGCCTGCGGCGGCATGACATGGCCGGGGTTGACGTAGCCGTACCAATCCTTGGGAGGGGTGGCCATCATGATGCTTTCAATGCGAGTCCCGCGCAGCATGCCCAGAAATGCGGTTTCGTGAAACTGGTCGACCAGTTCGTGCAGGACGCCCTGAGAGAGGGTCGCCATGCGGTCGGGCGATACGGCGGCTGCGAGCATGCCGCGAATGCGGGGACCCAGCCAGTAGATGCGCCGGGAGGTCGCGATGGAGTCGTCGGCATCGTGCAGCGGCGGGTCGGCGTCCAGGCAGCGGGCATAGGCCAGGCCGCTGAGCAATCTGTGCAAGGTGGCCTTGGGCAGGCCCAGCTTCCTGTGAATTTCTCCGAAAGCCAGGCCCGCCGGATGTTGCGCCAGCAATTCGAGAATGCGTAGCTGGCGTTCAAGGACGGCGGGCGTCTTTGTATTAATAGTGTTCATGTTCGTCGCGTAGTGGAGAGGTCGCTGAGCCATGGAAGTATGCCAAAGGACTTGACTACTACGGGTCATTATAGGCAGAATGTTCCGTAAATTAGTAGATATCTATCGTTTTTCGATAGATAAAGATTGTTCGGTTCAACAGCCGCATCAGGCCCAATCACAGTGAGATGGCATGCATTTCACATTCAGAAGGAGACGACACATGAACAGGAAGCGTATGGCAGCCCGATGGGCTACGGCGTTATTTGCGGGCAGCCTGCTGGCCGCCTCGACGGGCTGGGCGCAAGACAAGCCGGTGCGTCTGCGCTTGTCGCACAATCTGCCCACGACCAATGCCCTGCATTTCGGGGTATTGGAACCTTGGGCCAAGTCGATAGAAGAGGCGTCGAACGGCAACCTCACGGTGCAGATTTTTCCGGCGCAGCAAATGGGGCCGGCCAAAGAACACTACAACCTGGCGCGCGACGGCATCGTCGACCTGTCGTTCTACCTGGTCGGAATCGAGCCCGGGCGCTTTCCCATCGTTTCTGCCGCTGAAATGCCCTTTCTCGTTTCCGACAACGGAAAAGGTTCTCGCGCTTTCTACGAGTGGTACCAGCCCTACGCCGAGAAAGAAATGAGGGACGTCAAGGTCTGCACCATGTTCTACGATGGCGGCGGCACGATTCATTCAAAGAAGAAGATAGAGGTGCCCGCCGACCTGCAAGGGCTGAAGATCCGTTCGCCCAATGTCCTGGCGGCGGACTTCTATCGGAAGGCGGGCGCTTCGCCATTGCAGCTTTCGGCGTCGGACGCGGCCGAGGCGGTGGAGCGGGGCGTCGTCGACGCCATTTCCTTCCCGTGGAATCTGCTCAAAGCCTTGGGAGCGGATCGCGCGCTCAAATACCACCTCGACATGGACTTCTACTCTCTGGGCACCGCCATCCTGATGAACAAGGCCGCCTACGCCCGCCTGTCCGACAATCAGAAGGCGGTAATCGACGCGCATTGCAACGCCGATTGGGCCGAGAAGCTGCCCAAGGCCTGGTATGACTGGGAGCAAGAGGGGCGCAAGGTCCTGCTCGCGGATCCCTCTCACACCGTGTACAAAGTGGCCGACGAAAACATCGGCGAATGGCGGGCGATGGCCGAGCGCGTGCGCGAAGACTGGGAGAAGGGCGCTTCGAAGAACGGGGTCGATGCCAAGGAAGCTTTTGAATCCCTCCAGGCGAAGTTGCGTGAATACGATGCGGCTTATTGATCAATGCGCGCCGACAGCCGCCCCCGCAGGCCGGGGCGGCCGCTTTTCTGTCCCGGAGAGGGGCGCAGGCCCTCGTCCCCATGACGCAAGCGTTTATTTCGAGGTGGATGGATGATGCGAAGATTCTACGCCTTCCTGGAATTCGTTCCCTCGCTCCTCCTGCTGTTCATGGCCTTCCTGACATCGTTGTCGGCCATCACGCGGTGGCTGTTTTCCTGGCCCATACCCGACGAATACGAAATCTCCAGGCTGCTGCTGAGCGTGGTCATCTGCTGGGGCATCGCGCTGGCTTTCCGCCGCGACGACCACATCCAGCTGGACGTGTTCTGGGATTTCCTGTCGGACGGCTGGAAGCGCATTCTGACGCGCATCGGTTCGACCCTGAGCATGCTGCTGGTCGGCGGCTTCTGCCTAGCGCTGGGCCTGAAAACCCTGGACACGCGCCTTGGAGGCATCACAACGGTGGATCTGGGGCTTTCCGTCTGGCTGTTCTACGCCAGCGCCTGGCTGGGCACGCTGGCGGCATTCCTGACGCTGCTGCGCCGGGTGATTTTCCCCGAAGATCCGCCCGTGGCGGACCCGGCAGCATCCAACGAGGAGCGAACCGATGGTCAGTACTGAATTTGCCATTTTCGCCGGGTTCGGCAGCCTCCTGCTGCTGTGTCTGCTGCGCGTGCCCATCGGCCTTGCCATGGGCGCGTCGGGGATTCTGGGCTTCGGCCTGCTCAGCGGCTTCGAGCCCGCCTTCCGCATGCTGTCGCATTCGGTCATCGCGACCCTGTCCGACTACACCATGGGGCTCATCCCCCTGTTCATCCTCATGGGGGCCGTGGCGGTCGCGTCCGGTTTGAGCCGCGACCTGTTCCATGCAGCCCAGCTCTGGCTGGGGCAGCGGCGCGGCGGCCTGGCCATGGCGACTTTGGCGTCCTGCGGCGGGTTTTCCGCCATTTGCGGCTCGTCCGCCGCGACGGCCGCCACCATGACGCGCGTGGCGCTGCCGGAGATGCTGCGCCAGGGCTACTCCGAACGACTGACCACCGGAAGCATCGCCGCCGGCGGAACGTTGGGCGTCCTGATTCCGCCTTCCATCGCTTTGGCCGTATATGGATTGCTGACGCAGCAGAGCGTCGGCCTGCTGTTCATGGCCGGCGTACTGCCCGGCTTGCTCGCCATCGGCTTCTATATGCTGACCGTGGCGATATGGCTGAAGATAAGGCCCGACGATGCGCCCAAAGGAAGTCGCGCCGGCTGGCGCGATCGCTTCCTCAGCTTGCGGCGTCTCGGCCCTATCCTTTTGCTGAGCGTATTCGTCATCGGCGGCATCTATGGCGGCCTGTTCACCCCCACCGAGGCAGGGGCACTGGGTGCGGCGGGCGCAATCGTCTTGACGGCCCTGATGGGGGCCATGTCCTGGTCACGCCTGTTCCAGTCCCTGGCCGAAAGCGTGCGCACCGCGGCGGCCATTCTGCTGATCATGGCGGGCGCCGTGCTGTTCGGCTACTTCCTGGCGGCGACCGGCACCCCGCAACGCGTGGCGGAGCTGTTGACGGCATCGCAACTTGGCCCGTACGGCACCTTGCTGCTGATTATCCTGGTCCTGCTGGTCCTGGGCTGCCTGATCGACGCCCTGGCGGTCGTCATCCTGGTCGTTCCCATCGTGTATCCCATCGTCATGCAGATGGGGTTCGATCCGATCTGGTTCGGCGTCATCGTGACGATGTGCGTCGAAGTGGGCTTGATCACGCCTCCCTTCGGCCTGAACGTATTCGTCATCAAGGGCCTGTCGAAGCGGACATCGATCTGGACCATCTATCGCGGTGTGACGCCATTCATCGTCAGCGATCTCGTGCGCATCGGGCTGCTCATTCTGTTCCCTTCTTTGGTTTTGTTCCTGCCCAATCTGATGCGATGAAAAAGGTTGAATGATGAATGTAGTATCGAGAAGTAGCAGTGCGGCGCTGGGCCGGCCCGGCCATCTGGTCCGTGTGGTGTCCTCGAAGGGCGTGGAGTTAAGCGGCTTTCACGCCACGGCAAAACCCGATGCGCCCTTATTGTTGTGCCTGCATGGCCTGAGCGGGGGCCTGGACACCAGTTTTGTGTTTGATTTCCTGGCGGGGTCCGCCCTGGACGATTGCCATATCCTCACCATCACCTGTTCGGGGCATGGCAATATCGCGATGTCCCGGGCGGGAGACCCGCTGATGTACCGGCTGGACGGCTCCGCCTTCGAGCGTTTCGAAGATTGCGTGCCCGATCTGCATGCCTGGGTGGACTACGCCGCGCGTCATACGCAAGGTCCCATCATATTGCTGGGACACTCGCTGGGGGCGTCCAAAGTCCTGCATTATCTGGCGCAGACCGCGGACGAACGCGTCAAGGGTCTGGTGCTGGCTTCGGCGCCCGATCTGAAGGGAGCGTTCATCGCCTTGCACGGCGCGGAGCGGTTCCAGGCGTTCATGGACGAGGCGCGCGCCCGCGTCGAAGCGGGCAAGGGACGCAGCCTGATGGACGAAGAATGCGTCATCGGCCTGTTGCGCCAACGCGTATCGGCGAAGACCCTGCTGGACCGCTTTGATGAAGGGCGGGTGGCCGACACCTTCGATTTCTATGACAGAAAGTCGGCTTCCGCGTTCGAGGACCTGCGCCGGATCACGTCGCCCGTGCTGTCCATCTACGGAAGCCAGGGCGAGATAGTCGGGCCGGGCGGGGTCCCGGCGGCCATCCAGCTTTTGCGTACGCATGCGGCGCGGGCGGCCGCGTTCGACAGCCTGGTCGTCGATGGCAACCATTGGTATATGGGGGCCGAGCGGGAAGTGGCCGACGGCATCGTCCGCTGGATGAAAGTGCGCTGTATGGCCGAAGCGCAATAGGAACGTATCATGAACATGCGAATCGTCGACTTCCACCATGCATTTGAGCGCGGGGAGCGCACGCCTTTAGAAGTATTGGAGGCCGTGTTTGCCTCGATAGAAAAGGACGGCGCGCCCGAGCACGTCTTCACGGCCTTGACGCGAGAGCGAGCCGAGCGGGCCGCCCGGGCCAGCACCGAGCGCTGGCGAAGCAACAAGCCGCTGGGGCCGCTGGACGGCGTCCCCATCGTCTGGAAAGACGTTTTCGACGTGGCGGGCACGGTCACCACCTGCGGCTCCCGCGTCAGGGCCCAGGCGGCGCCGGCCACTGCCGATGCCGAACTGGTGCGCCAGCTCGAAGCACAGGGCATGGTCAGCATAGGCAAGACGACGCTCAGCGAATTCGCCTATTCCGGCCTGGGCATCAACCCCTATCCCGGCACGCCCCGCAACCCGGTCGACCAGGCGGTGGCGCGCATCCCGGGCGGGTCCTCGTCCGGAAGCGCGGCGGCGGTCGCCCTGGGATGGGTGCCCTGCGGCATGGGTTCGGATACGTCGGGCTCCATCCGCGTGCCGGCCGCATTCCAAGCGCTGGTCGGTTTCAAGCCCAGCCATGGGCGTTATTCAACGCAAGGCATGTATCCGCTGGCGCCGTCATTGGATACCGCGGGCCCGCTCGTGCGCGAGGTGGCGGACGCCTGCTTGCTGGACGAAATGCTGACGGGCCAGACCTGCGAGCCGGCGGGGCCCCTGTCGAACTGGCGCTTCATCGTCCCGGCGGGACGGGCGCTGGCGCAGGCCTCGCCGGCGGTTCAAGCGGTCTTCGAGGACGTCTTGGCCAGGCTGTCGCGCGCGGGCGCCGGAATCGAACATCGGGAGTTCGCCTCCTTCGAATTGACGCGGCGGATCTTCGAGGAGCACGGCACGCTGGTCGCGGTCGAGGCGACCCGCGTGCATGAAGCCTTGATGGCCTCGCCCGAGTTCCTGAAGGTCGATCCGCGCATCGCCGCCCGGATGAGGCGCGGGGCGTCGCTGGCCCAGGCCGACCGGGACGTCATCGAAACCCGCCGCGCTCCGCTTGCGGCCATGGCGGGCAAGGATCTGGCCGAGCGGGAAGTATTGCTGTACCCCACCGTATCCATGACGGCGCCCGCCATGGCGCCGTTGGAAAAGGACGACGAGTGGTTCGCTCAATGCAATCTGCAGGTGTTGCACAACACGATGCTGGGCAGCTATCTGGACATGCCGACCTTGAGCCTGCCGGCCGGGCCGGCGGACGACGGCCTGCCCGTGGGAGTGTCTTTATCCACCGCTTCGGGACGGGATGCCCGCTTGCTGGGTTTGGGTGAAGCCGTGCAAGAGCTCCTGCTGCGGTAAAACGATCCGTATCGGCACGCCCCCCTGTGCCTGGTATGACTGAGTAGGCGGCGGGGCTACCTCCTGCCGTGTCAGGCACGGGCGTCCGGCAAGGCCAAGAGAGCCGGTAAAACGTCGGGGTCCGAGACTGGAGGCAGGCAGGTAGCGCCTCGACACACCCAGGCAGCCGAGGCGGGCTCACTTGGCATCCTCAGTACGGCGGGCAGGGCTTGGCGCTGGGCAGGAAGTCGGATCGTCATGACGTGCGGCAGATACCGGCCTGCCAGTTGCTCGTGACAGCCGGAGGTTTCGGCAAACATCCCGGTCAGAGCCAATAGGTATGGGGGCGTCACCCATTCGGCCAGGGCCACCGACAGCGTTCCGAACGCTTGGGGAAGGCGGCGAGCTTGGCTGGCAAAGGACGACATGGCGCGCTGCGCCGCTTCTAGGTATCGGGGTTCGCCCACCAGATGTCCGAGGCGCTGCAACTGCACAGCCGCGACGGCATTGCCGGACGCCAGCGCGCCATCGTCACCGGACTTGGGCCGCACCACCAGGGCTTCGTGGTCGTTGCTCGTGAAAAAAAAGCCGCCGGCTGTTCGATCTTCGAAGTGCGTCAGCAGGGTGTCGGCCAACGCCCGCGCGAACTGCAAATCGTCGCCATCCAGCGTATCGCCCTGCAGCACTTCCAAAGAGGCGCCAAGCAGGAATGCGTAGTCGTCCAAGTAGGCATTCGAATGTGCGCGGCCATCCTTGTAGGTAACCAGTAGCCGCCCATCTCGCCATAGCGTTGCACGCAGGAAGTCATAAGCCCGACGGGCTGAAGCCGCCCACGCTGGGCGGCTGAAGACCCGGGCAGCGAACGCCATGCCGTCGATGGCAAGCGCGTTCCAGCTTGTCAGGATTTTTTCATCGCGAGCGGGACGGACACGCCGCTCGCGCCGCGCAAGCAGCCGGGGCCGGGCCTGCGCAATTTGCGCAGCACACGTCATTTCCGGGCGGCCCAGATCCCTGGCGACCTGGGCCAAGGGCCGTACGACGCGTAGATGCCAGGCTTGATCCTCAAAGTTCGGCGATGTGTCAAAGCCGTAATAGGCGGCAACGACCGGCCACGACGAGGCGTCGAGCGCCTGAGCCGCTTCCTCGCGCTGCCACACGTAGAATTTGCCTTCCTCGCCTTCCGAGTCGGCATCGATGCTGGAGAAGAATCCGCCTTCGGCGGCCTGCATCTCGCGCATCAACCAGGCCGCTGTTTCCTCGCATACCAGCGCAAATATCGGGTCGCCGCTGACTTGCCATGCCTCGGCGTACAAGCGCAGCAGTGGGCCGTTGTCGTACAGCATCTTCTCGAAATGCGGGATTTCCCAGCGCTCGTCCGTGCTATAGCGGAAGAAACCGCCGCCCAAGTGGTCATAGAGGCCGCCTTCCGCCATTTGCCGCAAGGTCGTCAGCACCGCATCGCGCGCCTGATCGTCCCTTTGGGCTACGGCGTGGCGCAGCAGAGCGGACAGGATGGCCGGCTGCGGGAATTTGGGCGCTACACCAAAGCCTCCGTGAACGGCGTCGAATGCCTGCATCATGACGTCGCGCAAGCCCTGGGCCGACGCTGTCGCTGTTTCCGCCAACATCGCTTCCGAGGACACGTCGGCAGCTTCGCCCTGCGCGAACCCTCGAGCCAGTTCGGCCAGGCGGCGGGTACGCTGCGCACCTTCGGCCAATACCTGATCGCGCTGCGTGGACCAAACCTCGGTCACGCGCTTCAAGACCTCATCGAAGCCCGGACGTCCGTAGCGTGCATGCTTCGGAAAATAAGTGCCGCCAAAGAACGGCTCGCCCGTGGGGGTCAGAAACATCGTCAGAGGCCAGCCGCCGCCGCGGCCGACAATGAGCTGGTGTGCCAATTGGTAGATGTGATCGATGTCGGGCCGTTCTTCCCGGTCGACCTTGACATTGACGAACCCACGGTTCATCAGTTCGGCGGTTTCCTCGTTCTCGAAGCATTCATGCGCCATGACGTGGCACCAGTGGCAAGCCGAGTAGCCCACGGACAGCAGAATCGGCCGATTCGTGCTGCGCGCGAGGGCAAGCGCCTCCGCGTTCCAGGGGTGCCAATCCACCGGGTTGTCGGCATGCTGCAGCAGGTAGGGGCTGGTTTGGTCGCTCAGGTGATTGGGCATGGCTCTTTCTCTCAATGAAAAATGCGGCCTATGGCGTCAGTCTGGAGCACGCCTTTATGCCGAGGGCTGTGCTCTACAGGATAGTGGGATTGGGCGCATCGCCATAGACCTTGGTCGGGTCGAAAGTTCTCTCAGCCTCGGTGAAGACCAAGCTATCGCCTTGCCCGCGCTCCTCGCCGACGGCGCCTTTGTGCCATACCGTCTGGCGCGATCGGCTCCAATAGTGGGCTTCGCCCGTCTGGACGGTCAAGCTCAGGGCTTCGGCGTTCATGTAGCCCAGCATCAGCACGTCGCCGGTCCGGGCATCGGTCGTGACGCAAGGGATCAACCCGCCGCGATCGAACTTCGGTGCCAGCTCATGGCCTTCCTCGACCTGTTCGACCGAAGTACGGGCAGCGAAATGCAGGGGCTGAGGTGTGCAGTGCACTCTCCGCGACCCGTTGCGCCGTCCAGGGGCCTATCTGAAGTGTTCATGCTTGCATCCTTGTCGTGATTCCATGTGGTGCCGATGTTCGCAATCGACCTTCGTACAGCGTCCATAAAGGACGAGGGTGTGATCCCCGAGCTCGAATCCCAGTCGCTTTGCGACGCGGCGTTGGTGTGCTTCGATGACCTCGTCGTGAAATTCCTCTACCCAGCCGCACTCTGTGCAGACCAGATGATCGTGGTGGGAGCCATCATCCAGTTCGTACATCGCCTTGCCGGCATCAAAACGTGCGAGCCTTAGCAAACCGGCCTGCTGAAGCTGGGCGAGGACGCGGTATACCGTTGCCAGGCCCACTTCGATATTCCTGCTCAGCAGTTGGCGGTAGACGTCTTCGGGCGAGAGATGGCGCGGCATCGCCTGTTCGAAGACTTCCAGAATCCTGAGCCGCGGCAGTGTCGCTTTCAGCCCGGCGCGCTTCAAATCACTGGACTCGCTCATTCGACTCTCCAGGTAATGATGGTTTTGTCTCCAAAAACTCGATGGGTTGGCCAAGGGGCCGGCCGACCAACACCTCATGCGTCCCTTGACGGCCATACCGAAGAGACGGGCTGGCCCCGCGCTGCTCAGATCGACCAGTCGGTCAGGCTGAGCCGGCGGGCGTGCATGCGTTTCTACAGGGTTCATCGTCATATTGTTCATAGGGCGTCCACCACCTCGGGATTCGCGCGCATGCCGCCTGTTGCGCCGGCGGCGACTCGCAAGACCGCTTCGATCACGGCGTCCGGCGTCGCCTTGTTCTTACCGGCGATATCAAGCGCGCTGCCATGCCCGACCGATGCAAACAGAATGGGCGTGCCAATGGTCAGGCCCGCGATCCGGTTGGTGGCCAGCAGCTTGGCGGCCAAATGGCCCTGGTCGTGGTACATCACCACGAAGGCGTCGTATCCGGGCTTCTTGAACAGCGTGTCGACACCGAAAGGGCCGTCGACGTCGATGCCCTGTGATCGCGCCGTCGCCAGCGCCGGCTCGATGATGCGGGCTTCCTCAAAACCGAACAGCCCGCCTTCGCTCGCATGCGGATTGATGCCGGCAACGGCGATGCGAGGGGAACGGCCATCGTGAGACAACACGGCATGGGTGGCCGAGATCACGCGCAGCACACGCGCTTCGGTAACGAGATCCAGGGCTTCGCGCAGGCTTACGTGCAGCGTGGCATGAACGATCCGAACGGCATCGAAGCACATCATCAGATAGGCATCTTCGACCGGGACGCCGGTACAACGCGCCACAAACGACGGATAGCCATCGAACTCGATGCCCGCGGCGTGAATGGCGGACTCGGTCTGCGGGCAGGCGACCACCGCGCCGACCTGTCCGGCCAGCGCCGCCTCAATGGCGGCACGCGCGGCATCGACGGCGGCCCGACCGTGCGCTGCCGTGATCAGTCCCAACTGCAGCGGTTCGGTTGAGAAATGGTCACGATGCAGAATGGTCACCTGATCAGTGCCTGGGGCGACGTCCTCGGCGGCGGATTCGACCGGATCGATCCGAACGTCGATTCCACACAGCCCGGCATGCCGCGCCACCGCGCTTCGGTCACCGACCAAGAGCGGCCGGCACACCGCCAGGACGCGAGGATCGAGCGCGGCTTTTAACGCGATTTCGGGACCGATGCCGGCCGGATCGCCCAGCGTGATGGCCAACTTGGGCAGGCTCGTAACACCTCCATCACGGCCGGAGTTGTTTCTGTTGATCATGCTTGGAGTCCCTCTTGTCGGTATGAATGCTGCATAGTCATGTCCGCTTCAGAGCGTGCACCTCGCGGCAGCCTGCCTCCGCGATCCGGATCGGCAAGTCCATGTCCTGCATTCCCACTCATTGCAAGGCGCTCAGTTTGGGCGAGCGTTCGGTAAGTGAAACGTCGGGAAGGCGGTCAGTACGGTATCCAATTTATGCTCGATACCACCTAGAATGCGGGTTGACGTTCGGGCCACGCTTCAAAGGGCGTCGGCCACTGCTGCCAGGCATCCGGACCCAGGCCCATTTCCTCGTCGGTCAGCAGACAGGCGTCAAGCCCTGCGCACAGCGCGCTCTCGTCCATATCCATGCCGATCAGCACGAGCTCCTGGCGAGCATCGCCTACGTTCTCATCCCATTTGGCGCGGATCAGGCGGACGGTTTCCGGATCCTGCGGCCAGCGCTCCGGCGGCATGGCCGCCCACCAGTAGCCGGCCGGACCGTGACGCACCACGGCACCCGCCTGCGACCAGGAGCCCGCCATCGTCGGGTGGCTGGCCAGCCAGTAAAAGCCCTTGGAACGGACCACGCCCGGCCATTCGTCTTGCAACAACGCTTGGAAACGCTGTGGATGGAAGGGCCGGCGCGCCCGGTAGACGAAGCTGCGGATGCCGTACTCCTCGGTTTCGGGGGTGTGGGTGCCGCGCAGCTCCTGCAGCCACCCTGGTGCCTTGGACGCTTCCTGGAAATCGAACAGGCCCGTGGCCAGCACACGATCCAGCGGTACTTTGCCGAATTCGGCGACTTCAATCCGTGCCCGGGGGTTCAGTTTGTGCAGAATCGCCATCAACCGTTCGCGTTCCTGCTCATTGATAAGATC
The DNA here is from genome assembly GCF_003545815.1 of Pusillimonas caeni. Classification (GTDB taxonomy): domain Bacteria; phylum Pseudomonadota; class Gammaproteobacteria; order Burkholderiales; family Burkholderiaceae_B; genus Pusillimonas; species Pusillimonas caeni. The sequence goes on along the minus strand of NZ_PDUW01000009.1, from coordinate 13,003 downwards.
CACCTTGTTGAGCACGAGGACGTCGCAAAACTCGATTTGCTCGATCAGTAGGTCTACCACGGTGCGCTCGTCTTCTTCGCCCATCGACTCGCCACGTTCCTGCAGGCTGTCGCGCGAACCATAGTCGCGCAGGAAGTTGTAGGCATCGACGACCGTTACCATGGTGTCCAGGCGGGCGACCTCGCCCAAACTGCGGCCGTCCTCGCCTTCGAAGGTGAAGGTTTCCGCCACCGGCAGAGGTTCGGAAATGCCGGTGGATTCGATGACGAGCTGGTCGAACCGGCCTTCTTTGGCCAAGCGGTCCACTTCGAGCAGAAGATCCTCGCGCAGCGTGCAGCAGATGCAGCCGTTGCTCATCTCCACCAGCTTCTCGTCGGTGCGGGACAGTTCGGCGCCGCCCTCGCGCACCAGCGCGGCGTCGATGTTGACCTCGCTCATGTCGTTGACGATGACCGCCACGCGGCGGCCCTCGCGATTGTTGAGGATGTGGTTGAGCAGGGTTGTCTTGCCGGCTCCAAGAAAGCCGGACAAGACGGTGACGGGCAAGCGCGGATCAAGGTGGGAAGCTGCTGAATTCATGGTTCGATATCTCGTGTCATAAAAAAGGATCTGCCGGCGTCCATGCGCGTCAACCGTGTCCTGCCTGCTCGATGGCGCAGCATGCGGAGCACTTGCCATGCACCTCGATGACAGCATGGCGGAAGCGCACGATAGACCTGGGTCGCTCCGCTGAATCCGACACGCTCCAGCAAGGCATAGGCGCCCAGCGGTCCGTTGGCCCGCGCAGCGCCTGCAGTATCCGCCGCTGATTGCCTGTCAGCTCTGCTTGCCTGTTCATGTTGTGCCCGTATCAGCGTAGGGTTCATGGACTACAAATCGTTATGTTATAACATAACTTTATTGGATAAAGAATGGCGCTGGTAATGGTCGCCAAAGTAGGAAGCGAAATGCCATGATTCCCCAGTCGTATGAGCAATGGCGCCACTGCATCATTGTCGAATGCGGTATTGCGCTCACCTCGCAGTATGTGGAACAGCGCTTGAGCGTCTGGCGCAACGAGGCGCTGGAGGAAACCCAGCGGTTTCGCCGCCGGTATGGCGATCGCCACTGGCGGGCGGTGCAGGAATGGTTCGAGCGCGCATCGCGTGAACTGGCCGACACGTGACCATTGCCACTGGAGAATCGAATATGTCTATGGCAAGCACCCAGGACCACTTCGACGTGATCGTGATTGGCGGCAGCTATGCCGGCCAGGCGGCGGCCATGCAGCTCGCCCGCGCGAGGCGGCGCGTGCTGGTGATCGATGCCGGCGTCCGTCGCAACCGCTTTGCGGCGACGTCGCACGGCCTTCTGGGCCAGGATGGACGGTCGCCGGACGCGATCGCTGCGGTTGGCCGTGAGCAGGTTCAAGCCTATCCAACGGTTCAGTGGCTTGAAGGCACGGCAGCTCTTGCACGACGGACGGAAGATGTGTTCGCCGTGCAGGACGACCAAGGCCGGGATTTCCATGCGCGGGGTTTGGTTCTTGCCTTGGGCGTAGTCGACGATCTGCCGGAAATCGATGGTCTGTCGGACAGATGGGGCCGGAGCATATTTCATTGCCCGTACTGCCACGGTTATGAGTTGGCGCAGGGCCGCATCGGCGTGATCGGCGTCGGCGACGTTTCATTGCATCAGGCGATGATGCTGCCCGACTGGGGAAGGGTGACGCTGCTCATCAATGGCAGCGTTATTCCTGATGAGGCCCAGCGGGGCGATCTGCAGCGTCGTGGCGTGATCCTCGAACCCACGGCCATTCGGCGCATCACTGAAGCGGCGACGGTTGAACTTGTGGACGCCAGGCTTCTCGCGTTCGATGGCTTGTTTGTCGCTAGCCGAACGCGTGTGGCCAGCCCGATCGCCGAGCAACTGGGGTGCGCCATGGAGGAGGGACCAATCGGTCGGTACATTCGGACGAACGAATTCAAGGAAACGTCTGTGCCGGGGGTGTTTGCTTGCGGCGATGCCGCGCGCATGGCCGGCAGCGTGTCGTTTGCCATTGGCGATGGCGCGCAGGCGGGCACGGCGGCCCACCAGATGCTGATCTTCCGCTAATCCCGTTCAATCGTGCTGGTACAGCGCCCGAGAGCGCTCATGGCCAGCCAGTTTCCTGGATACTTGCGCGATGTCGAGGCGCCATGATCTAAGCCATCCGCCATTTCTTCGCGCAGGGCACGGTGGATTTAGGCCGCTGCGCAATTCGATCCGTATCGGCATCTGCGGATTGTGCCTTCTTCCGGCGGAAGCGAGACTTCCCATAAGACCGGATCAAGGAGGCGACCATGCAGCAAGCCCACCCGCGCCAGCGCGGCCAAGGCATGACCGAATACATCATCATCGTGGCCCTGGTCGCGGTGGCGGCCATCGCGGTGTATCAATTGTTCGGCCAGGTCGTGCGTTCTCAGACCGCGGCCATGGCGCGCGAACTGGCAGGCGAAGACGGCTCCGCGCAGAGCCAGGCGGCGCAGGCCGCATCTGAAGCGGCGGCCGGGCAAACCGCCGCCAAAAGCCTGAAGTCGTTCACCGGCAACGCCGGCGCCGGTCAATGAACCCGCATCCGCAAGGCGGCCAGGCCCTGGTCTGGGGCATGTTGCTCGCCGCCGTCGCCTCCCTGGTGCTGGTGCGCTACTTTGCCACGGGGCAGATGGTGGCGGCCAAGGCGCGCCAGCTTCACGGCCTCGATGCCGCCGCGTACAGCGGCGCTCTGGTCCAGGCGCGCGCCTTGAACATGCTGGCCTTCCTCAACCGTTCCCAGGTGGGGCATCAGGTGGCCATGGCCCACCTCGTCACTTTGGGCACCTGGGCGTTTCTGGGCGGCGCCGAATCCCGCCAGGCCACGATAGGCAATCCACCCGTCTATCTGATCGCCATGCTGTTCGGCGCGGCGCATGGGTCCGCCTATGCGGCCGCCATGGGTGCGGGCGGACTCGAATCGCTGGCGCAAACCCCGGGGCAGCTGGCGGCGGCCCATGCCGCGCACGACAGGCTTGTTCATCAGGTGCTGGGCGCGGTCCAGCACGACATCGTCGACGATCTGCCGCAGGCCCGCCACGAAGCGATGACGCAAGTGCTGGGGCGTCACTACCCCGGCGAGCCGTCCGTGCTGGAGATCGAGCACGACGACTGGCCCGGCGCCGTCCGGCTGCATGCCGGACGCAGGCACTTGGCGTCGTTTGCGCGCGATGCGGCCGGGCATTATGGTTTTCTATCACCCCGCAACCATACCGCGCGCAATCCCTGGCCGGTGCAGGCGCGTTGTCCCGCTCGCCGGCATGAGCTTCGTCGCCGAGGGCAGACCCAACTCGACGACTCGGGCGTGTGGCAGTCCATCGATACGCAATCCTTCCATGCCTTGCGCTCCAATCGCTGGATAGGCTGCTACTTCCGCGAATACGCCATGGGCTGGGGCTGGATTCCCACCGCTGGCCGGCAGCGTACAGACTCTCCCCATGTCGAGAACCCTCCGGACGATTTCTCCGCTCAGGATTTCTGGCGCTGGGTGCGGGAAGCCACCGATTGGGACATCTTCTCGGGCGATGCCAATCCGCTGGCCAATTCCCGCGCGGTCGCGGCTCGGCCGCAATGGCAGTCGTCGGGCCTGCCCGACTATTTCGACGTGGCGGGGGAGGGCTCCGCACCCCGCCTGGGCTTCGGTGTACTGCTGCGCCGCCAAGGGCCGGAAGACATTTCCATCATCACACGCAGCGCGGCCGAAACCTTCTTTTCCCGTCCTCACGGCAGGCCCGACGGCTATTTCGAGCGGCCGAATCTCTTTCATCCCTTCTGGCAGGCCCGGCTGCGCTCCGGCGATTTTTCATCTTCTCCGGGGGCGCCATGACGATCCCACCCTTTATCGCGCCGCCGGCAGCTGGGAAATCGCCAAGGCTTTGCTTGGCGCCGCGAGGCCGGCAAGCGTATGCGGGGCAAGCGCTGGCCGAGGCTTTGGTCGTTTTCTCGGCATTGCTGCTGGTATGGGCGGCGATCGCCTGGCTCGGGCGCTTTCAGGACGTGGCCTTGCAGGCCTCGCATGCCAGCCGCTATCTGGCCTTCGCCGAGGCGCGCGGCGCGCCCGTATCGGTCGAGGCGGCTCGACGGCACTTCTTCGGCATGCCGCTTCATCGCTGGGCAGACCGGAAGGGCCGGCTGCTCTTCAGCGCCGAGGGCGACGAGGTCCGTCTGGATGTCGAGCGCGGGCCGCAACTTGACGACATGGCCCAGGCCGGCCAAGGCGAACCTTACGCGCGGACGCTGCGCCAACAATGGCATGTGGCCGATGCAGGCATCGTCGATGCGCGCATTACGGTCGAATTTCCTTTTGCGCCGGACCAAGCCGGAAGTGTGGCGAGGGGCTTCATGTCGGGACTGCGCGACTTCGATCAGGCCTATCCCAAGTTGACGCGCCATACGTCCATCGCGACGGGCGCCGGCCATGCATCGGACGACGCCGCCGCGCAGCGGCGCGTGGCGGACTCGGCCCTGGCCTGGGGCGATGCGGCGCAGCGCTCTTATGGCCTTGGCCAGCACATTCGTTCCTCGATGAGTCCCGTCGATGCCGGCTGGCGCCGCCCCGGCCCCACGTCCGACTGGCTCAGCGCCTGGGCGGGCCAGGTCCCTCAACGGCATCGCTTCATGGGAAATCAGCCATGAGTCTTTACTTTGCAGGAGGTCGACCGTGAACCATCGTTCCCACGCCATGCTTCCATATCGCCGATTCTGGGCTGTCGGCGCAAACGTCCGTTCTGCGCTGCGCCGGCCCGCCTGCATTCTGGCCGCGGCACTGTGCCTTCTCGCGCCGTCCCCGGCGTCTGCGTCCATCCCGGGCGGCATGTCTTTTCCACATGCCTCGGCGCCGGTCTTCAACTGGGCTGAACCGATGGAAGTGCAGTTATCCGGCGTGCCGGTCATCGTACGCGGTTTCGTGGCGACGCTAAGCCTCGAGCAGGCGGCCAAGGCCATGGCGCGCCACGAGAATCGATTCCAGAGAGTCACCACCCTGCCGGGCTCTATCCTGTTGTCGGGCGTTCACGCGGGGCGCCATTGGGTCGCGCAGATCGAGGCGGCGCAAGGACGGGTCAGGGGCATGGTCTCGGCGCTTCCCCTGGACCTTGCCGCTGCGCCGCGCGGGCCCGGGCCGGGTTTCCTGGCGCCCTGGCTGACGCAGAATGCGCGCTTGGTGTTCAGCCAGTCGTCATCGGCAAGAGGGCAAACCGAGGTGCAAAGCATTCACATACCCAGTCGTTCCCTCGATGGCTTCATGGACGATCTCAACCGGCGGATGGCCGAGACGGGATGGCGGCGCGCAGGCGTGCACAGCTGGACGGCAGGCGCCGCGGGCAAGCGGCCAGGCAGTCGACGGGTCGACGTGTTCCCGGTGCCCGCTTCGGGCGGCGGCCGGGATGCCGTCCTGGTCAGTGAGCTCCAATGAGGCCCCAGGGTCCGTCAACGCTAAAAGGACTAGCCATGCGACTGCCTTTCGATCGACGGTCCGGCATCATGCTGGGCATTGCCCTGGGAGCGGGGCTGCTTGCCGTATGGGCGGCCCGCCAGCACATCCAGGGCCGCATCCTCCAGATCGAAGCCGAGGGCAGGGTGCCCACCGTGCAGCGGGTCGTGGCGGCATACGACCTGCCGGCCGGCATTCGCCTCGGCAGCGATCATCTGGCGGTGCGCAGCTTTCCGGCTGGGCTGGCGGCCAGCGACAGCATTGCGCCCGAATCTTACGGGATGCTCGAGGGGCGACTTCTGAAAACACCGCTTCGCGCAGGCGATGCCGTCCTGGCGGCCCATGCCGCTTCCGACAGAAGCCAGCCTTTTTCGGCCCGGCTGGGCGAGGGCCGCCGCGCCATCACCATGCCTATCGACGCCATCAATTCCGCTTCAGGGCTGCTCGAACCCGGCGATCTCATCGACTTGTACGTCTCCTTCGACCATCAGCACAAGCGCATTACCGCCCCGTTGCTGCAAGGCGTGCTGGTGCTCGCCACGGGCGTGGCCACCGATGGCGCCGAACAGGGCGGGGCGTTCGGCTATTCGACGGTCACCCTCGACACCGCGCCCGAAGACGCCATCAAGCTCGTGGCGGCGCGGCAGGGAGGCACCATCACAGCGTTGCTGCGACGCTCGGACGATGCCCTGTCGACGCAGCGCGCTTCACGGGGAGACCTGGCCAGCCTGCTTGGTGTCGTCCAGGCGCCTGCCGGGCCGCCGACGCCTCTGCGGGCGCCGGTCATTTATGGAGACAAGCCGGTGGACCGGCTGGCTGAACTGCGTCCATCCACCGAGGCGCCGCCCGCCGCGGGCATGTTCGATCTGCCCCAGGCTCCGGAACTGGTCAGTGCCTGGCTGAACGCCCGGCACGAGGCCGGCCTGCTCGGATCTGACCTGTTCGAAGCGGGCCCGGCCGCTGACAACCCATAGGCCCCGCCATGTCGCCTGTTTTCTGCCGCTTTCTGATGAATGCCTGCGGGCCGCTGCGCCGGCCAAGCGGTGCGCTGCTTCTTGCGCTGGCTTGTCTGTCGGCTATACCGGCGCGGGCCGCGACGGATCAGCTTCTGAGCCTGCAGGTGGGCGAGCTGCGTGTGCTGGCGGTGCCGGACGTGGCGAGAGTGGCGGTGGGAGACGGGCAGGTGGTCAATGCCGTCACGACCGAAGAGAAAGAGGTCATTGTCTTTGCCAGGCGCGAGGGCTCGACGGTGTTGCAGGTATGGTCCGAGGACGGGACGCGCCGCCGTTTCGACGTCGAAGTCGCTCCCGAAGGGGCGCGTCGTGTGCAGCAGGAATTGCGTGCCGTGCTCGAGCGCATTCCCAATGCGCGCATCTCCAACGTCGGCGACAAGCTCATTGTCGAGGGCGACGACCTGTCCGACGCCGACCGCGAGCGCCTGGCCCAGCTCGGCCAGCGCTATCCGCAATTGGTCGACTTCACCGGCCAGATCGGGTGGGACCGCATGGTGCTGCTCGACGTTCAGGTGGTCGAGGTGCCCCGCAGCCAGTTGCAGGAGCTGGGCGTGCGATGGAACAGCGAAAGCGACGGCGGCGTGGTGGCCGGCCTGGCCTGGGACGCCGGTACGCGGCGCTGGGACGAGCGGCCCGGCTCGGCCGGCCAGCCTTCGCCCATGCCCATCCCCGGCCCGGCCGCCTCCATGGCCGGCTACTTCGGGGTGAATGCGTTGCTGTCGGCCCGGATCAACGCCATGGCGCAGACCGGCACCGCCGTGGTGCTGGCCCAGCCCCAGTTGCTGGCGCGCAGCGGAGCGACGGCCGAGTTCCTTGCCGGCGGAGAAGTCCCTTATTCAACCGTGGACGCCAACGGCAATACCAATACGGCGTTCAAGCCTTACGGCGTGTCTTTGCGCATTACTCCCCAGATCGAACGCAACGGCGCCGTGCGTTCCCACATCGAAGTCGAGGTCAGCTCCATCGACAGCGCATTGTCCGTGCCCAATGGGCCGTCGCTCAAGACGCGGCGGGCTTCGACGGAATTCAATGTCAGGTCCGGGCAGACGCTGGTGATGGCGGGCTTTCTGTCGCGCGACGAGTCGCGCAACGTCAGCAAGGTGCCGGGCTTGGGAGACGTGCCGGTGCTGGGACGCTTGTTCAGTTCGACGCGCTTTCAACATAGCGAGACCGAACTGGCCATATTCGTCACGCCCATCGTCGTGGGGGCCGACCATCCCGACCTTCAGGCCCGCGTGGCCAGGGGTCGCGAAATCCTGCGTTCCACCTTCAGCGCGCCCGAGGCCTTGAACGTTCCGATCCGTTCTCTCGACGACCTGCCCGCGCCGATCACAGGCGATGGCGGCTGGAGCCCTTACTTCGGCCCGGGGTCGCAATGGGCTGGCGGCAGCCGGGACGTCGAAGGTACGGGGCATTCCCCGGCGCCGGCTCAGCAGCCCGCCGGCGGACAAGGCGCAGTCCGAAGCGGAGTCAACGTCCAAGCCTATCAGGAGTGAATCCCATGCTGGAACTGGAACTCAGGTTCGAGGATGGCACCGTCGAGCAACGCAGCGTGTCGCTGCCGGTGGACATCGGGCGCTCTCCGCGCTGCGGGCTGCAGATCGCGGCGTGGCGGGTCGGCAAGCGGCATGCATGCATCGAGCAGGGCTCGGACGGAGTGTTCATCGACGATCTGGGCACATTGAGCGGTACGCTGGTCAATGGCCGGCGCATCACGCATCATGGGCCTTTGCTGGCCGGCGATGAAATCCTGGTGGGGCCTTGCCTGATACGGGTGCGCCGCTGCGCGGTCGACGATGCGCCCATGCCTCGCACAGGGCGGGGCGACGACGAAGCGCCATCCGACAAAACCGGGCGAACGCCTCAAGATGACTCCCCCGGCATGGACAACGGCGAGTCAACGGCGTGCGAGGCGAAGCCAAGGCCGCATGCTCTTGGCAAAGCCAGTCGGTGCGTCGACGATGCCGCCGCGACGGCCTTGGCCCAGCGCCTGCAGCATCGCCGAAGGTTGCACAGGGCGCTGCTCAAGGCGCTGGATCTGCGCCGCCGCGATGTCGTGACGCTGAGCGACTCGGCCCTGCGCGACGAAGCGCGCCAGGTGCTGACAGCCATCATCGATGATGACGCCGCGCTGCCCGCGGCCATCGATCGCGAATCATTGCTGGCCGAAGTGGTGGATGAAGCCATCGGCCTGGGTCCCCTGGAGCCATTATTGGCCGACCCGGCCATCACCGAGATCATGGTCAATCGGCACGATGAGATATTCGTCGAAACGGCGGGCCGGCTTCGGCGCCATGCGTCCGGATTCAGCAGCGAGCAGGCGGTGCTGGGCGTCATAGAGCGCATCGTGTCGCCCCTGGGCCGGCGCATAGACGAAAGCTCACCCATGGTCGACGCGCGCCTTCGGGACGGCTCGCGGGTCAATGCGGTGATTCCGCCCATTGCGCTGCGCGGGGCCAGCCTGACGATACGCAAGTTTCCGGTCCAGCGGCCCGGTATGGACGATCTGCTGCGGGTCGGCGCTCTGGACGCGGCCATGCGCGACTTCCTGGTGGCCTGCGTAAGGCATCGCAAGAACATCGTGGTCTCCGGAGGCACGGGCTCGGGCAAGACGACACTGCTCAACGTGCTTTCCAATTGCATACCCGAGGCGGAGCGCATCGTCACCATCGAGGACGCGGCCGAACTCAAGCTCGAGCACGACCACCTCGTGACGCTGGAGGCGCGGCCGCCCAATCTGGAGGGGCGGGGCGCCATAGAGATACGCGACCTGGTGCGCAACGCGCTGCGCATGCGGCCCGACCGCATCGTGGTGGGCGAGTGCCGCGGCGGCGAGGCGTTCGACATGCTGGCGGCGATGAATACCGGCCACGAGGGCTCGCTGACCACGCTGCACGCCAACAGCCCCCGCGACGCGCTTGCCCGTCTCGAGACCATGATACTCATGGCGGGCATGGACCTGCCGCTGGCCGCCGTGCGCGAGCACATCAGCGCCAGCATCGACCTGATCGTTCAGCAGGTGCGTGCCGGCGACGGCCGGCGCTATATCGATTCCATCGTCGAGGTAAGCGGCATCGAAAGCGGCCGTATCCAGTTGCAGCCCTTGTTCAACTACGAGGCCGGGCCTCCGGCGGTGTTCGCCGGCTGCGGGGTCGTGCCCGACTTCATGGCGCGCGAGCGCGGACGATTCGAGGGCCTGGATGCATCGCTGTTCACGCAGCGCTGTGTCATTGCCCAGGCAGCGGCAAGCTTCCGGCCGGCCTCGGCCGCCGCGCACGGCGGGTTCGAGACGGACCATGCGGCGACCGGCGACGGGCGCCATGTTGATGGCGATATCGGCATGGAAGCTGCCGACAAGCGCTTCAATGGTGTGCGCCCATGATTTTCATTTTCCTTGCCAGCGTCCTGGTTGCGGGGGTGGCGGCCGCCTGGCTGATGCAGCGCTGGCTGCCGCATGGCTTTGTCCAGTACCGCGACGCCTTCACGCGCACGGCACAGAACCGGCTGGGGGAGTTCTTTCTGTTCCTGGATCCGGCCAGCTTATGGCAGGCGAATCTTCTGGTCTGCGCCGCAGTCTTCATCGTCATCACGGTGCTCAGCGCGTCGCCGGGGCTGGCCCTGGCGGCCGCGGCCGTCATGCTGGCGGCTCCCCGCTGGGCGCTGGTTTATTTGCGCAAGCGGCGCCAGACCCGTTTCGACGAGCAACTGCCCGATCTCCTGTTGGCGCTTTCGGGCGCATTGCGGGCCGGTTCGGGCGTGCAGGCCGCCCTGCGCCACATCGTTCCCCAGGCGCCGGTGCCGCTTTCACAGGAGTTCGGCCTGGTGCTGCGCGAGCAGCGCATGGGCGTGTCGTTTGAACAGGCTTTATCCAATCTTTATGCGCGCATGCCCAGCGAAGGCGCGGGACTGGTCGTCTCCTCATTGAAAATCGCCCTGCACAACGGCGGCAATCTGGCCGAGACGCTGGAACGCATCGCCGCGACGCTGCGGTCGCGCATACAACTGCACGCGCGCGTCGGCGCACTCACATCCCAGGGCCGGCTGCAGGCCTGGATCATGGCCTGCCTGCCGCTGGCGCTGGCTTTGGTGCTCGACCGCCTCGATCCGCAGACCATGGCCCTGCTATGGCATACGCCCGCCGGTTGGGCGGTGCTGGCGATCGTGGGCGTGCTCGAGCTCGTCGGCGTCCTGCTTATACGCCGCATCGTCGACATACAAGTGTAGGGGGCGCGATGCTGTTCTGGTTGAGCTGTGTGTTGGCGGGCCTGTCGCTGCATTGCCTGGCATGGGTGGCGATGAGGCCCGTCGGTCGAGCCCGTCCTGCTCCCGATCACGTCCGGCATCTTCTGCTGCGTCTCGCCTGGCCCTGGCTCGACGTCCTGGCAACGGCTTTGGGGCCATGGCTTTCCTGGCGCGCCAGAAGCGCCGCCGGCAAGCTTATCCAACAGGCGGGGCTGGATACAGCCTGGCGGCCCGAGCACGTCGCCGCGATCCAACTGATGTCGGGCTTGCTCGTGGCCGCCGCCATCGCCGGCGGCATGGTGATGCTCTCTTTCGAGTCGGGCCGGCTGGCGGCTCCAGCCCTGGGCGCGGGCTTGGCGGCGTGGATGCCCTGGCATACGCTGGCACGCCGGGGCGTCCAACGGCGGCGCCTCATGCAAAAAGAGTTTCCTTTTCTGCTGGACATGGCCACCTTGTGCGTCGAGGCCGGCCTGAGCCTGCAGGGCGCCTTGCAGGAGGCGGCTCGACATGGTCCTCCCGGGCCCTTGCGCGACGAACTGCGGCGCAGCCTGGCCGACATGCGGGCCGGCGTGGTGCGTCATGAGGCGTTGCAGCAATTGGCCGGGCGCACCGGCCTGAACGCCGTGCAGCAATTGGTCACGGCGCTGGGACAGGCCGATCAGTTGGGCATGAGCCTGGGCCCCTTGCTGCGAGCGCAGTCGGAGCAGCGGCGCAGCGAGCGCTTTCTGCGAGCCGAGAAACTGGCGCTGGAGGCGCCGGTGAAGATGCTGTTTCCTCTGGTGTGCTGCATATTTCCCTGCACCTTTCTGATCATCGGCTTTCCGATAGCCGTCAAGCTGCTGGAGGCCATGTAGTCATGGCTCGTCTTTCTTTCGGCTTCTTCAGACAATGGGTGGCAAGAAGGTATAAGGGCGGCGACGCTCACTCTGAGTACGGTTCCGGAAGCGAAGCGCCGGTCGGCGCCACCGGTCGCTGCGGCAGACGCGCCGTACATCACTATTTCGGTCGCCGGCATGGGTCGGTTCCGCCGTTGCGACTCCGGCTTGCGGCATCTTTCTGGAGGCGCGCCGCGGGGCTTTTCCTGTTGCGCGATATGGGGCCGCACGAGGGCTTATGGCTTCGGCCCTGTAGCGCCGTCCATACGTTCGGCATGCGGCGGGCCATCGATGTCGTCTTCATGGACAGGCGGGGGCGCATATTGAAGACAGTGCATGCTCTGCGCCCAAATCGCGCGGCTTGGTGTGCGAGGGCGTATTCGGTCGTGGAATTGCCGGCCTTCTATTGCCGCAGGCATGGCCGCTACGATGCGGCATTGCGGCGAGCCATGCGGGCCGGCCGTTGATAGAATAGGACTGTACGCCGGCATGGGCCGGCGGTGTCTGTTTCATATCGCGCCATGAACAAAGCTTTTGTCAAAGAGTCGGACAACGACGACGATGACGACCTGGCCCCCGAGGCGGCTCCCTTGCCGCCGGGCACCAAGAACTACATCACCACCCAGGGCTATGCGCGGCTGCGCGCCGAGCTCGAGCAGCTCATGAACGAAGAGCGGCCGTCCGTGGTGCAGGTCGTTTCATGGGCGGCGTCCAATGGCGATCGCTCGGAAAACGGCGATTATCTCTATGGCAAGAAGCGCCTGCGCGAAATCGACCGCCGCATCCGGTTCCTGACCAAGCGGCTGGAAATGGCCGAGGTGGTCGATCCTTCCTTGCAGCCCAATAAAGACCAGGTCTTTTTCGGCGCCACGGTGGTTTATTCGGACAAGGCGGGCGAAGAGTTCCGCGTCACCATCGTCGGCGTGGACGAGGCCGAGCCGCTGCAGGGACGCATCAGCTGGATCTCGCCGGTGGCGCGGGCGCTGACCAAGGCGCGCGAGGGCGACACCGTGGTGCTGCGTACGCCTGCGGGTGTCGATGAACTGGACATACTCGAGGTTCATTATCCGGAAGCGGGTGGGCAGGGCGGGGTCTAGGTCTAGCGCTTTGCATGGTGGCTTCGCCTGACATGTCCTGTCGGGGCGGTTTGAGGGGCGGCTACGGTAGAGCGGTCGTTACGTCATCGGGCTCTCTCTTATTGTGACGGTTTTGTTGAGTAATGAGATGGTCAGCCCGCCCCTCGGCGAGGGCGGGTACGCTGTAGGGGGATTTCCCCCTGGAGATAAGGAGACCATCATGGCGACGATCAAGCTGATAGGCATTGACCTGGGTAAGCGCTGTTTTCATCTTCACGGTCAAGATGAGAGCGGCCGGCAAGTACTGCGCAAGAA
>NZ_PDUW01000008.1 GCF_003545815.1 Pusillimonas caeni | reverse complement strand
GAGAACTTCTACAACACCCAGCGCTTGCACTCAGCGCTGGGCTATCTGACTCCAGCCCACTACGAGGCTGGATTGAAGGCCAATACACCTAAAACGGTGTCCACGAAAACTTGACCACGACAGTCCGAGGCAGCGCCCTCCAACGCCCGGTACAAGCGCTGCCGCCTCCAGCGGCTCAGGTTTGGGCAAGCCATACAAGCCGGCAAGCCGGCGTCCTGGAATGTGTGATGTGGCATGGCGAAATTCCGTGATGCTAAGAGCCACCACATTCGTGTTAGATCGTAGATTAAAGACCTTCCCGCATTCGCAATACCACCACAGTCTTGAGATCCCCCGAAACCGCGGCCGGCCGCCAATGCAAGCCGTCTGGGACAAAGCCCTTTTGGCCGGGCGTTGGAGGGCGCTGCCTCGGACCGTCCGACCGCCCGGCCAAAAGGGCTTTGTCCCAGACGGCTCTTTAGAACTCAGATATCAAACCCTACAAGAACGACGTAGCAACAAGAACAACGGAGCAACGAGAAAAACAGAGGAAGGCAAGAACCACGGAGCCAGAGCTCGGCAGCAATCCGCCACGAAGGCGGCCATCCCTACAGGCCCCACCCGACTCGAACTTAACCCGCTAAAATAAGGGATTCCACTAATCCCAGCCATTTTTGCCCCTCCTATCGTGACTTCCATCCAGCATTTCCCCGGTTCCGTGGTCTTGTCGCCGTTCCGCCGCGAGCGCCTTCTCAAACGATTTGCCGAGCTGGACCTGCCGGTTTCCGATATCCAGGGGCAGTACGAACACTTTGTCTGGGTCGAATCCGACCTGGAAACCGGCCAGCAGGACAAGCTGGCCGCGCTGCTGGATTACGGCGCGCCCGTTCCGCCGCAGAAAGAAGACCGCCATGCGCTCACCCTGCGCGTGATTCCCCGGCTGGGCACGGTTTCGCCGTGGGCCAGCAAGGCCACCGACATCGCCCATAACTGCGGACTGCCGCAGGTGCGGCGCATCGAGCGGGGCGTCCGTTACACCATCAAGCCCACGCGCGGGCTGCTGGGCAGCCAGAGCATCAACGCCGAGCAGTTGGGCCGGATCGCCGCCTGCCTGCACGACCGCATGACCGAAACCGTGGTCGACGAACGCTTCGATGGCGCCGAGCTGTTCGCCTCCCTGCCCGGCAAGCCCATGCAGACGGTGGACGTCATGGGCCGGGGCCGACAGGCCCTGGTGGACGCCAACGTCGAATTGGGCCTGGCGCTGTCCGAAGACGAAGTCGAATACCTGGACGAATCCTTCCGCCAGCTGGGCCGCAATCCCACCGACGTCGAATTGATGATGTTCGCCCAGGCCAACAGCGAGCACTGCCGCCACAAGATCTTCAACGCCAAATGGGTGATCGACGGCGTCGAGCAGCCCAATACGCTGTTCGGCATGATCCGGGCGACTCACGCGGCCCAGCCCGAGGGCACCATCGTGGCCTATTCGGACAATGCGGCCATCATGGCCGGCGGCGCCGCCAGCGTCTTCCATGCCGGCGCATCGCCCGATTCGAACGAACCCGGCGCCACCGCTTATGCCAGCCACGACGCCGTCATGCATACGCTGATGAAGGTCGAGACCCACAACCATCCGACCGCCATCGCCCCGTTTCCGGGCGCGGCCACGGGCGCCGGCGGCGAGATCCGCGACGAGGGCGCCACGGGGCGCGGCTCCAAGCCCAAGGCGGGGCTGACCGGCTTCACGGTCTCGAATCTTCGCTTCGCCGACGCCCTCGAGCCCTGGGAGGCCGAGACGCACGGCCTGCCGGAGCGCATTGCCAGCCCGCTGGACATCATGATCGAAGGGCCCATAGGCGGCGCGGCCTTCAACAACGAGTTCGGCCGGCCCAATCTGCTGGGCTACTTCCGCAGCTACGAGCTGCAGGCGGCGGGCAGCCGCTGGGGCTACCACAAGCCCATCATGATTGCGGGCGGCCTGGGCGCCATCGACCAGCGCCTGACGCACAAGGATCCGATTCCTCCCGGCGCGCTGCTGGTGCAACTGGGCGGCCCAGGCATGCGCATCGGCATGGGCGGCGGGGCGGCTTCCAGCATGAGCGTGGGCGCCAACAGCGCCGAACTGGACTTCGATTCCGTGCAGCGCGGCAATCCCGAAATTGAACGGCGTGCGCAAGAAGTCATCGACCGCTGCTGGCAGCAGGGCGAACGCAATCCCATCATTGCCATCCATGACGTCGGCGCCGGCGGACTCTCCAACGCCTTTCCGGAACTGGTGAACGATGCCGGGCGCGGCGCCATCTTCGAGCTGACGCAGGTGCATCTCGAAGAGTCGGGCATGTCGGCCGCAGAGATATGGAGCAACGAGGCGCAGGAGCGCTATGTCCTGGCCATCTTGCCCGAAGACCTGCCGCGCTTCGCGGCCATCGCCGACCGCGAGCGCTGTCCGTACGCCGTGGTGGGCGTCGCCACAGAAGAGCGCCGGCTGCGCGTGACCCTGGGCGAGGACCTGCCCGGCGTGGCGCAGGCGCCGCAAGGCCAACCGGCCCATGACCCGCGTCCGGTGGACGTGCCCATCGACGTCATCCTGGGCAAGCCGCCCCGCATGACGCGCGACGTGCGGCGGACCAAGGCCTTGCATCAGCCCGTGGACGTCGTGGGCCTGCCTCTGGAAGAGGCCGTCGAGCGGGTGCTGCGCCATCCGACGGTGGCCAACAAGACCTTCCTCATCACCATCGGCGACCGCAGCGTCGGCGGCCTCAGCAGCCGCGACCAGATGGTGGGGCCCTGGCAAGTGCCGGTGGCCGACTGCGCCGTCACCCTGGCCGACTTCGAGGGTGTGCGCGGCGAGGCCATGGCCATGGGCGAGCGCACGCCGCTGGCCGTGATCGACGCTCCGGCGTCCGGCCGCATGGCGGTGGCCGAGGCGCTGACCAACCTCGCCGCGGCGGACGTGCGTTCGCTCAAGGACATCAAGCTTTCAGCCAACTGGATGGCGGCCTGCGGCGTCGAGGGCCAGGACGCGGCGCTGTACGACACCGTGTCGGCGGTCAGCGAGTGGTGCCAGGCGCTCGACCTTTCCATACCGGTCGGAAAAGACTCTCTCTCGATGCGCACCACCTGGCAGGAGCAGGACGGCGCGCGCGAAGTGATATCGCCGGTGTCCTTGATCGTGACCGCTTTCGCGCCTGTGCGGGACGTGCGCGCGACCTTGACGCCGCAATTGCGTGCCGACGCCGGCGACACGGTGCTGATCCTGGTCGATCTGGGACAGGGCCGCAACCGGCTGGGCGGCTCGGTGCTGGCGCAGGTGTTCAATCAGACAGGCGACGCGGCCCCCGACATCGACGATGCCGCCATGCTGGCCGGCTTCTTCGGCGTGGTGCGCAAGCTGGCGGACGAGGGCAGGGTGCTGGCCTATCACGACCGCTCGGACGGCGGCCTGCTGGCCACGGTCTGCGAGATGGCTTTTGCGGGCAGGGTGGGCGTTTCGCTCAACCTCGACATGCTGACCATCGATCCCCATGCCGCCGATTGGGGCGACTACAAGATACGGCCCGAGCAGGTGGCCGTGCAGCGCGACGAATTGAGCCTGAAGGCCTTGTTCGCCGAAGAGGCGGGCGCCGTGCTGCAGGTGCCGCTGGCGCAGCGCGATGCCGTCATGCAGACTTTGCGCGAGGCCGGCCTGTCGGTGCATTCGCATGTGGTGGGCAGCCTGAACACACTGGACGAGATCCAGATCTACCGCGACGGCAAATGCGTCTACAGCCGCGCACGCGCCGAGCTGGCCCAGCAATGGAGCGAGGTCAGCCGCCGCATCATGGCGCTGCGCGACAACCCGGCCTGCGCCCAGGCCGAGTTCGACGTCTGGAAAAACACGGAAGACCCCGGCTTCAGCCCGATCGTGAATTTCGACCCGCAAGAGGACATCGCGGCGCCTTTCATCGCTACCGGCAAGCGCCCGCGCGTCGCCATACTGCGCGAACAGGGCTGCAACAGCCAGGTCGAGATGGCCTGGGCCTTCGACAAGTCCGGCTTCGAAGCCTGGGACGTGCACATGACCGACCTGCTGTCCGGCCGCATCCGGCTGGACGACGTGCAGGGCCTGGTGGCCGTGGGCGGCTTCAGCTACGGCGACGTGCTGGGCGCGGGCGAAGGCTGGGCGCGCACCATCCGCTTCAATCCCCGGCTGGCCGAGCAGTTCGCCGCCTACTTCCAGCGCGCAGACACCTTCGCCCTGGGCGTGTGCAATGGCTGCCAGATGATGGCCACCCTGGCCGACATGATTCCCGGCGCGGACCACTGGCCCCGCTTCACGCGCAATCTGTCCGAGAAATACGAGGCCCGCCTGTCCATGGTGGAGATCGCCGACTCGCCTTCGCTGTTCCTGAAAGGAATGGCGGGCACCCGGGTGCCGATCGCCGTCGCCCATGGTGAAGGCTACGCCGACTTCCAGACCCAGGGCGACCTGACCCGCGTCGCGGGCGCTCTGCATTATGTCGACAACCAGGGCCGGCGCACCGAAACCTATCCCTACAATCCCAACGGCAGCCCCGACGGGCTGGCGGGCGCCACCACGGCCGACGGCCGGTTCACCGTGATGATGCCGCACCCCGAGCGCGTCACCCGCAATGTGATGATGTCGTGGCACCCCGAACGCTGGGGCGCCCGGGACGCCGGCGGCGACGCCAGCCCCTGGATGCGCATGTTCCGCAACGCCCGGGTGTGGCTGGGATAAGCGTATAATCTTGCTTTGTGCACGGAGTTATCGAATGCGGCTCATCAAAAAAGCACTGACCTTCGACGATGTGTTGTTGGTCCCTGCCTATTCCGAGGTTCTGCCTCGCGACACTTCACTGCTTACCCAGTTCACCCGCGACATCACGCTCAATATTCCGCTCGTCTCGGCGGCCATGGACACGGTTACCGAAGCGCGTCTGGCCATCGCCATGGCGCAAGAGGGCGGCATCGGCATCATTCACAAGAACCTCAGCGCCGACCAGCAGGCGCGTGAAGTCGCCCGCGTCAAGCGGCACGAGTTCGGCATCGTCATCGACCCGGTCACGGTCACGCCCACCATGAAGGTGCGCGACGCCATCGCATTGCAGCGCCAGCACGGCATCTCGGGCCTGCCCGTGGTCGAAGGCGGCAAGCTGGTGGGCATCGTCACCAACCGCGACCTGCGTTTCGAAGACCGCCTCGACGTTTCCCTGCGCGACATCATGACGCCGCAAGAGCGCCTCGTCACCATGGACGAGGGCGGTACGCTGGATGAGGCCCAGGCCCTGATGCACAAGCACCGCCTCGAGCGCGTGCTGATCGTCAACGACAAATTCGAGCTGCGCGGCCTGGCCACCGTCAAGGACATCGTCAAGAACACCGAGCATCCCATTGCCTCCAAAGATGCCCAGGGCCAGCTGCGCGTAGGCGCCGCCGTGGGCGTGGGCGAGGGCACCGAAGAGCGCGCCGAGAAACTCGCCAACGCGGGCGTCGACGTCATCGTGGTCGATACGGCCCATGGCCATTCGGCCGGCGTAATCGAGCGCGTGCGCTGGGTCAAGCGCAACTATCCGCGCATCCAGGTCGTGGGCGGCAACATCGCCACCGCCGAAGCCGCGCTTGCGCTGGTCGAAGCGGGCGCCGACGCCGTCAAGGTCGGTATCGGTCCCGGCTCCATCTGCACCACGCGTATCGTCGCGGGCGTGGGCGTGCCCCAGATCACCGCCATTTCCGACGTGGCCAAAGCGCTGGAAGGCACCGGCGTTCCCCTGATCGCCGACGGCGGCATCCGCTACTCGGGCGACGTCTCCAAGGCCCTGGCGGCCGGCGCCTTCACCTGCATGATGGGCGGCATGTTCGCCGGCACCGAAGAAGCGCCGGGCGACGTCGTGCTGTACCAGGGACGCTCGTACAAATCGTATCGCGGCATGGGTAGCGTGGGCGCCATGAGCGACGGCTCCGCCGACCGCTACTTCCAGGACCCGGCCAACAACGCCGACAAGCTCGTGCCCGAGGGCATCGAAGGCCGCGTGCCCTACAAGGGCAGCGTCATCGCCATCATCTATCAATTGGTGGGCGGCATCCGGGCATCCATGGGCTACTGCGGCTGCAAGTCCATCCAGGAAATGCGCACCAAGGCCGAGTTTGTCGAGATCACCTCGGCCGGCGTGCGCGAATCGCACGTGCACGACGTGCAGATCACCAAAGAAGCGCCGAACTACCGGGCGGATTGATTTCCCTCACGGTACTTCGCTGACAAATAATGCGCCACCTTCGGGTGGCGCTCTCAAACCACCCAGCCATCATGCACCAGAAAATCCTCATACTTGACTACGGTTCGCAGGTAACCCAATTGATCGCGCGCCGTGTGCGCGAAGCGGGCGTGTTCTGCGAAATCCATCCGGGCGATGTCGATGATGGCTTCGTCAAGAGTCAGGAGAACCTGCGCGGCATCATTCTTTCCGGCAGCCATGCCTCGGCCTACAGCGAGGACTCCCTGCGCGTGCCGGCCGCCGTGTTCGAGGCCAGCGTGCCCGTGCTGGGCATCTGCTACGGCATGCAGTCCATGGCCATGCAGCTGGGCGGCAGGGTAGAGTGGTCCGACAAGCGCGAGTTCGGCTACGCCGAGGTGCGCGCCCGCGGCCACACCCGCTTGCTCGAGGGCATCGAAGACTTCACCACCACCGAAGGCTACGGCATGCTCAAGGTGTGGATGAGCCATGGCGACAAGGTCACCGAACTGCCCCCCGGCTTCAAGCTGATGGCCTCGACCGAATCCTGCCCCATCGCCGGCATGGCCGACGAAGAACGCGGCTTCTACGGCGTGCAGTTCCACCCCGAAGTCACCCACACCACCCAGGGCCAGGCCCTTTTGTCGCGCTTCGTCCATGAAATCTGCGGCTGCGCCGGCGACTGGAACATGCCCGACTACGTCGAAGAAGCCGTCGCCGCCATCCGCGCCCAAGTGGGCAGCGATGAGGTCATTCTGGGGCTTTCGGGCGGCGTCGATTCCTCCGTGGCCGCTGCACTCATCCACAAGGCCATCGGCGACCAGCTCACCTGCGTCTTCGTCGACCACGGCCTGCTGCGCCTGAACGAAGCCGACCAGGTCATGACCACCTTCGGCGACCACTTCGGCATGAAGATCATCCACATCGATGCCACCGAACAGTTCATGAGCAAGCTGGCCGGCGTCACCGACCCCGAGCAGAAGCGCAAGATCATCGGCAAAGAATTCGTCGAAGTCTTCCAGGCCGAAGCCGGCAAGCTCGCCAACGCCCGCTGGCTCGCCCAGGGCACCATCTATCCCGACGTCATCGAATCGGCCGGCGCCAAGACCGGCAAGGCCGCCGCCATCAAGTCGCACCACAACGTCGGCGGCCTGCCCGACACCCTCAACCTCAAGCTGCTCGAGCCCCTGCGCGAGCTGTTCAAGGACGAAGTCCGCAAGCTGGGCGTCGCCCTGGGCCTGCCGCCCGCCATGGTCTACCGCCATCCCTTCCCCGGTCCGGGCCTGGGCGTGCGCATCCTGGGCGAGGTCAAGCATGAATACGCCGACCTGCTGCGCCGCGCCGACGCCATCTTCATCGAAGAACTGCGCCGCGCCGAAGACCCCGTCAGCGGCAAGAACTGGTACGACCTCACGTCCCAGGCCTTTGCGGTCTTCCTGCCGGTGAAGTCGGTCGGCGTCATGGGCGACGGCCGCACCTACGATTATGTGGTGGCGCTGCGCGCCGTGCAGACGTCGGACTTCATGACGGCGGACTGGGCGGAACTGCCGTATTCGCTGCTGAAGAAGGTGTCCTCGCGGATCATTAATGAGGTGCGGGGGATCAATCGGGTGACGTATGACGTGTCTAGCAAGCCGCCTGCTACTATCGAGTGGGAGTGAGGAAACGTCCTTTCGCAAGCAGGGCCTCACGCTGCTCCGCCCATTTGAGTATCGCGTCCAAAGCGGGACACAAGGCTTGCCCCCATTCTGTCAGGCGATACTCAACCTTCGGAGGTACCTGCGGATACAGCTTCCGCGAGACGAGTCCGTCAGCTTCCAATTGCCTAAGTTGCTGGGCCAGCATTTTTTGGGAAATGCCGGGGATCAGTTTCTCTAAGTCCGAATAGCGCTGTACTTTTCCGTCGAAGAGATGGAAAAGAATGATCAGCTTCCATCGCCCTTCCAGCATCCGAAGAACCTCTTCGACCCCGAGTGCGGCGCTCGCCGGCGTGTGGGTATTTCCCATAAGACAGTAGCTTACTTTTTGGTGCGTTCTTGATAATTAACTAGTCTATGACGAAAATGCCTATACGGCAAAACATAGCGAGAATGCTGTCATGAGTCTTTCACTTCCGGATCCGGTTTCCGCCTATTTCGATATCAGCAATGGCTCGGATATTACTCGGCTTGCCCGATGTTTCACTCGGGACGCGGTTGTAGTCGACGAAGGCAGGACGTACCACGGCCACGATGCCATCCACCTCTGGCAACGCGAGGCGCGCGCGAAATTCGAGTACATCGTTGAGCCTGTCAGCGCGTCCCGAGATGGTGATCGGCTGACGGTCACGGCCAACGTTGTCGGCAACTTCCCCGGTAGCCCGGTGCGGCTCGATCATGTATTCGACCTGGAGGCCGACAAGATCAAGTCCCTGCGGATCGGCTGATGCCCATGAGTCTCGAACTACAGGGCAGGCGCCTCCAGTTGAGGGAGGCAGGCGTTATGCGAATCCCTAAGCGCCCGTTTTGGCGTTAAATTAGCTGCATCGTCACTTCGTATCGGAATCCGCCATGCGCCTCAACAGATCGCGAGCCAGCCAGAACATCGATGACCGACGCAGTCTCGGACGCCAGGTGGGGCGGCGGAGCATTGGTATCGGCACCATCGTACTGGCATTGATCGCCGTGTATTTCGGTGTCGATCCGAACGTCGTGCTGCAGATGGAGGATCAGGTCGCGCCGACGGCGCAGGTGGAGGGGCAGCATGGTGCCCCCACGGACGCGCAGGGGCAGTTCGTGGCCAGGATATTGGGCGAGACGGAAGACGTCTGGAACCAGGTGTTCATGGAACAGACCACCGGCCAATATCGCGCACCGACGCTGGTGTTGTTCCGGGGCGCTACGCCGACGGCCTGCGGCACGGGTCAGTCGGCCATGGGGCCTTTCTATTGTCCCGGCGATCAGAAGGTCTACATCGACCTGTCTTTTTTCGATGAACTGGAGCAGCAGCTGAATGCGCCGGGCGATTTTGCGCAAGCTTATGTGCTTGCCCACGAGATCGGCCATCATGTGCAGAACCAGCTGGGGGCCATGCAGCGCGCCGAACAGATGCGCGGATCGCAACAAGGCGGCAATGCCGCCTCGGTGAGGCTGGAGCTGCAGGCGGATTGCTATGCGGGCGTCTGGGCGCATCACGCCAATGCACAGCGGGAGATTCTCGAGCCCGGCGATATGCAGGAGGCGCTGGACGCGGCCGCCGCCGTGGGCGACGATACCCTTCAGCGGCGCAGCCAAGGTTATGTCGTTCCGGATTCGTTCACGCACGGCAGTTCGGCGCAGCGGGTGTCATGGTTCAAGCGCGGCTTTGACAGCGGCATGTTGCGGGCCTGCGATACCTTTGCCGGCTAGACCGATCCGGCGCCAAATGGAGCGGTCGTTTCGACCGGGTGGTTCAGGGCAAGGCCGCGCGTTGGGGGTATGCTGCTAGCATGATCTATGTACTGTCGAGTCCGTCCACGACATGGCCGATATTCGGCCATCACTGCCAACGCCAAGCGGCATCACGCCCGCGGCCGTTCGTTCAATAATTATTCACAGCCTTGCGCACAGATTCGGTGGATAAGTCGCATGCGCTGACACAGTAATCATGGACTCCAGACAGGAAAACCCAGTCAAGCCGATTCTCGTAGGATGCGCCGGATGGTCCCTGTCCTCGAAGGTGGCGGAGCGCTTTCCCGGCGAGGGCAGCCATCTCGAGCGCTATGCCCGGGTCTTTCCGTCGGTGGAAATCAATTCTTCGTTCTATCGCGCGCATCTTCCCAAGACCTATGCGCGTTGGGCCGAAAGCGTGCCCGATGCGTTCCGCTTCAGTGTCAAGGTGCCGCGCACGGTGACGCATGAGCTCAGGCTGCGAGAGGCCGATGCGGCCATGCATGCGTTCATTGAAGAGGCAAGCTCGCTGGGCGACAAATTGGGTTGCCTGCTGCTGCAGCTTCCTCCCAGTCTGGCGCTGAAGATTCCAACCGCCGTGCCGTTCTTTACCATGCTGCGCGGCCTGACCAGCGTGCCGGTGGTGTGCGAGCCGCGCCATGCGAGCTGGCTCACGCCGGAAGCCGAGCAAATCATGCGGGATGCGGGCGTGGCCTGCGTCCGGGCCGACCCGCAGCCGGTTCCCGGCGCCGAGCCGGCAGGCGATCCCCATACTCTGTATATACGGCTGCATGGCTCGCCCCATATGTACTACTCAGCGTATGACGAGGCCTACATCGATGCGGTAGCGATGCGTATCGCCGAGGCCCGCCGGTCGGGACAGCAGGTATGGTGCATTTTCGACAATACCGCGGCGGGCGAGGCGATACCGAACGCGCTGGCGTTGATGCAGCGGTTGATGGCGATGGGCGAACTTCCCGCGCCGTGACCATGCGCTGGTTTGCGCGACCCTGGACTACGGCCCGTGAACAGCCTCTAGTTCACACGCTCGATCAGCGACATTGCCGCCTGAGGGTTGGACACCTTGTTGCCGGCGATGACGTAGAGATAGACGTCGCGCCCGGCGGTGTCCGGCAACTTGGGCGCGAGCCTGGGCAGGTCCGAGGGTGTGGCGCCGCCGGCCCAAGTCTTTGCTCTTTCGGCCCACTGTGCCAGGACTTTCGCGGGGTAGCCAAGCGGCTCGTCGTGCTGTGTACCCATCAGCCGCACATAGACGAAGGGCGCGGCGACGTCGGCGATGAACGGATGCTTTGAATCGGCGCCCGTCACCACGGCCACAGCGTACTCTCGAGCCAGTGCAATGAATTCGGGCGTCAGGAAGCTGTCGTGGCGCACTTCGACTGCGTGGCGCAAGGGCAGGCCGTCGAGGTTTTTGGGCAGCAGCTTGAGAAAGGCTTCGAAGTCGTCGGCATCGAACACTTTGCTTGGCATGAACTGCCAATTGACCGGGCCGAGCTTGTGCTTGAGCTCTGTCAATCCACCGGCAAGAAAGCGCTCTATCGTTTCCCCCGCGTCTGCCAGTACTTTTCTATGCGTCGCATAGCGCGGCGCCTTGACGGAAAAGACGAAGGAGTCGGGCGTCTGCTCGTACCAGCCCGCATAGACTTCGGGCGTCTGGGCGCGATAGTAGGTACTGTTGATCTCAATTGAAGTCAGCCGCCGGCTGGCGTACTCGAGCTCGCGTTTTTGAGGATGCTTTGCGGGATAGAAGGAGCCCCGCCATGGTTCATACGACCAGCCACCTATGCCTATACGAACGGCGCCGCTGCCTTTCTTGTTCATGATGACTCTCCGTGTCGACGAAGCACTCTCAAAACACATGGCTCCATGGACAAGTCTACATGCTGCGGCGGCAGGGTGCGTTATAGGCCGATCGGCGTAAGAAGACGTCCCTCTGCCAGGAAGGCTCGCACATTGTCCAGCACCAGATTGCACATGGCGGCCCGGGTTTCGCGGGTCGCGCTGCCGACGTGGGGCAGCAACACCACTTGTTCGCTGACAATCAGTTCGGCGGGCACCTCGGGTTCGTGTTCGAACACGTCCAGGCCGGCGCCGGCCAGTTCGCCGTTCTGAAGCGCGGCCACCAGGGCGCGCTCGTCCACCACCGTGCCGCGTGCGACGTTGACGAGGTATCCCTGAGGCCCGAGTGCCTTGAGCACGTCGGCGGAAACCAGATGGAAGGTTTCGGGGCTGCCCGGGCAGGCCACGATCAGAAAGTCGCACCATTGCGCCAATGCGATGAGCGAGGGTTCGTGCTGCCACGGAAGATGAGGTTTGGCGCTGCGCGTGTGATAGCGGATGTCCATGTCGAAGCCCGTGGCGCGGCGTGCAATGACCTGGCCGATCCTGCCCATGCCCAGCAGGCCCAGGCGCTTGCCGCTTACCCGGGTGCTGGGGCGGGTGGGCCCGACCCTGTTCCAGTCGCCGCGCCGTACGTGGCGGTCGGAGGCGGAAAGGCCACGCACCACGTCGATGAGCAAGCCCATCGCCAGGTCGGCCACACAATCGTTGAGCACGTCCGGCGTGTTGCTGACCATTAGGCCGCGGGCGCGGACGGCCTCCATATCGATGGCGTCGTAGCCCACGCCCAGGCTGCAGATGGCCTTCAGGTTGGGCAGTGCATCGATGAGCGAGCGGCCTGCGCCGCCCGTTCCGGTCGTGACCAGCACGGCGAAGTCACCGCCTCGTTCCTGCAGGAACGCTTCCGGGTCGGGCATGTCGCTAAGGATCTCGACGGGACCCAAGGTGGGCAGCTGGCCGGCCAGGCCGGGCGGCAATGGGCCGGCCTGAAGGATTTTCTGAGGCTGGGCCGCCTCGGCGCGGTGTGGGGGCGTTTCGTGGGTAAGCGTCATGATGCGGGCGTAAAGGCGGTGAAATCCACCTGCTTGAGAAGGGTGTTGTGCTGGCGCAGCACCTGGCCTGCCGCCGCCGCTTTGCGTCGATAGGCCAGCCAGCGCGGGTCGGCCTCCAGTGCGGCGCGGCGGCGTTCACGGTCGGCCATGTCGGTGTAGGCCCACAGGTGCACCACCTGGTTCAGTTCGCCGACTTCGGTGGTGTAGTAGCCCAGCGGAGCGCCCAGGTGTTCAGTTTGCACGGCGAGCCCCTCCGCCGCATAGAGCGACAGAAAGTCGCGCAGCAGGCCCGTCTGGATGGTGTAGGTTCTATGGTCGATGATCATGTTGCGAATCCGTTCAAGAGCTATCCCAGATACCTCGGCAGCAGCAGCGAGATCGCCGGAAAGGCCAGCAGCACCGCCAGGCGCAGGACGTCGGCCACCACGAAGGGGATGACGCCCCGGTACAGCGTGCGCATGGTCACGTTGGGCAAAAGGCTTTTCAGCACCATCACATTCATGCCCACGGGCGGCGTGATGAAGCTGATCTCGGTCACCACCACGACGATGATGCCGAACCAGATCAGGTCGAAGCCCAGGTGTTGCACCAAGGGGTAGAAGATCGGCACCGTAAGCAGGACCATGGACATGCTTTCGAGCACACTGCCCAGCACGATGTATATCGCGCAGATAAGCAGTATCACTATCAGGGGATCGATGTCGAAGCGCTGCACCCATTCCTGCAGGTCGCCGGGCAAAGAGGTGAAGTTGATGAAACTGGCGAACAGCAGCGCGCCGATCAGCACCATGAACAGCATGCCGGTGGTGCGGGCCGATTCGACCAGCACTTCGGACAGCACCCGCCAGGTAAGCCGGCCGCGCAGCAATGCGAACAGGAAAGCGCCGCAGGCGCCGATGCCGGCCGCCTCGGTGGAACTGAAGACCCCGCCGTAGATGCCGCCCATGACCACGGCGAACAGCACCAGCACGCCCCACACGTCACGCAGCGCGCGCAGGCGATCCATCCAGCTCAGGCGCTGTCCGGGCAGCCCGGAGTCGGGATCGCGCCATATGGTCCACCGCACGGCAAGCAGATAGAAGCCGACGGCCAGCAGGCCCGGCAGAATGCCCGCGGCGAACATTTTGCCTATGCTCTGTTCGGTCAGGATCGCATAGACCACCATGACCACCGACGGGGGAATCAATATGCCCAGTGTGCCGCCCGCGGCGATGGAGCCGGATGCGAGCGCGCGGCTGTATCCCAGCCTGCGCATTTCGGGATAGGCCACCTTGGACATGGTCGCGGCGGTGGCGAGGCTGGATCCGCATACCGCTCCAAAGCCGCCGCAGGCCACGATGGTGGACATGGCCAGGCCGCCTTTGCGATGCCCCAGGAAGGCATAGGCGGCGGCATAGAGCTCCTTGGACAACCTGGCGCGGGTGATGAAATTGCCCATCAGGATGAACAGGGGCAGCACCGACAGCAGGTACTGGAACCCGCTTTCGCGCACTACGGCGCCGGTCATTGCATAGGCCGACGGCCAGTTGCGCATCAGCCCGACGCCGATGAAACCCACCAGAGCCATGGAAAACGCCACCGGCACGCGCAGAAATATCAGGGCCAGCATGGCCGCGAAGCCGATGAGCGCTTCAGTCATCGGCCGCCTCTTTGCGCAGGTCCCGCCGCAGCAGGCCCAGCTGCACCGCGGTGTTGATGAACAGCATGATGCTCATGAAGTAAACGGCCGGGGCCAGCGGCAGGCCCAGCATGGTGGTCTGGTCGCCGTATTCGCGGGCCGATTCGGCCTGGCTCCAGCTGACCACGGCAAGCAGGGCGCTGATGCCGGCTGCAAGCAGATGCGTGGCGGCGTGGGCGACGCGCGCGCCGCGTTCCCCGAAGGGAAGCGGCAGCAGGTCCACCACCACATGCGCGCGTTCCATCGTCGCCAGTACGATGCCGCAGAAGATGACCCCCACCATGAGTATCTCGGTGAGTTCGACGGAGCCCATCACCGATACATTGAAGACATAGCGCCCCAGCACGTCGGCGAGCGTCAGCAGGGCCAGGGCCGCCATGCATAGCTCGGCCAGACGACGAAGGGCCGCTGCCAGCAGAGGGAAAATGGTTTTCATCGTTTATGGCTTCATTGCAGCGGAGAAGGCGCAGGGCGCACAGCGGGATTGCAGGGGCTGGAACGCGGCCGATCAGCGTCCGCTTTCCAGCTCTTTGAGATTGGCGCGGAACTCTGCAAGTGCGGCCGGCCCGTCGATGCCCTTTTCTTTTGCGGCATCGAGCCAGGCCTGTTCGAACTTCGCCGTACGCTCTTTCACGGCGGCCACGAGTGCGTCGCTGGCCTCATGAAACGCCACATTGTGCTCGCGCAGTGTCTTCAGCGCCGCGACGTCGGCGTCGCCCCAGGCTTTGCCGCCCATGCGCGCAATATGCTCGCCAGACAAGCCGAGCAGTATCTCGCGGTCGCGCTCGGGAAGGCGGTCGAAGGCGCCCTGGTTCATGATGATGCCATGCACGTCGGCGTAAAGGCCGCCCGGGAAGAAAGTGGCATGTTTGACGACGGTGTCCAGACGGAAGGAGGCGACGGATTCCGGCGGAAAGAGCACGCCGTCCACGACCCCGGTGCTCAACAGCTCGTAGGATTCGGGCGCCGGCTTGACGACGGCATTGACATTGAGCGCCTTGGCCACGTCGGCCTGGATGCCGCCGCCTATGCGCAGCTTCAGGCCGTCGAAGTCTTCAATTTTTTCGACGTGCTTTGCAGTCGTGTAGACGCCGCCGGGCCCGTGGCCATAGATGCCGAGCAGCTTGATGCCGCGATGTTCATTGGCCCCATGCAGGTATTTGTCGTAGACGCGCCATGCGGCCACCGATGTCGACTCGGCCGAGTTGCCCGAGAAGGGCAGGACGGCGAATTTCATCAGGTCGAAACGCCCGGGGTAGTACGAATACGAGATGAACGCCAGGTCGACCACGCCGTTGCGCACTGCATCGAGGTGTCCGACCGGATTGGTGGCGGGCTTGGTGAGGAAGTTGATCTTGACCCGGCCTTCGGTGGCCTTTTCAACCTCTTTGGCCCACGGCATCATGAAGTTGGAGACCAGAATGTGGGTATGAGGAATCCAGGTCGAGAAAGTCAGTTCAACGGGCTTGTCGGCTTTGGCGGGGCCGGCCGCCATGGTAAGAGTGGCCAGAGCGACTCCCAGCAGGCGAAAAATCCATCGGTTCTTCATGAGGAAATCCTTTCTTTGGTGGTAGGGTCGGGACAGCAAGCGCGGGATTCGGAAGCAAGGGCCCGCTCAATCAAAGTATCGACGTCGCCGTCATGGTACATGCCCAGCCGCGCGGCGATCGAAGTCGTCAACGGCGGCCATTGCGCGAACTGCTTCTCGAGCTGGGGCTGGGGCTGGAAGTGCAGCTTGGCATCGGCGGAGGGGCCGTAGCGGGATTGCCCGGCCCGCAGCAGCTCTGCCACCTGGATGCGCTGGGCGGGCAGATTCCACGCCCGGCCCGCGGGCAGCTGGGTGTTCTCAACCATGGCCGACTGCATCAGATGCTCGACACAGGCAGGCAAGGACAGCAGCCACATCCAGCCCCCGGGCCCGATGGGGCAGTTGTAGGGGCTTCCTTCGGCCAGCGCGCGGATCAGCGAACTGGCGAAGGAAGACAGCGCGGTATCGGCTGCGGCCGGCCGAGCGACGACCGTGGGCAGGCGAACGGAGCGGCCGTCCAGCCAGCCGCGGCGGCTGTAGTCGGCAAGCAGCAGTTCCACCATGCGCTTTTGTGTTCCGTAGCTTAGCGTGGGCGCGGGCGGCGTGTCGTCGTCCACCTGGCCGGGCAGGGGCGTGCCGAATACCCCGATGCTGCTTGCAAACACCACGACGGGGCATTGCTCCTGCCGCCGCAAGTATTCGAGCAAGGCGAAGGTACCGTGCAGATTGACGCGCAGTCCAAGCGCAAAGTCTTCTTCGGCGCGCCGGCTGGTGATGGAAGCGAGATGGAAAACGGCATCGGGAGCAGGGGCAAGGGCGGCGTCGAGCACAGCCTTGTCGCATAGGTCTCCGGCCACCAGGCGCACGCCGGGCGTGTGATGGCAGGCCCGGTCATCGAGCATGAGGTCGGTCAGGGTCAGGCCTTGCATTTCGCCCGATGCAAGGCGCTTGGCCAATGCGCGGGCCAGTGCCTGGCCGATGTAGCCGTTGGCGCCGGTGACCAACACCTGCTTCATTGCAGCACCCCCCGGTCGATCAAGGGCCGGCACCATGCCAGGCCGTCCGCCGGCAGGGCGCGGGGCTGGTACTCGCAACCCAGCCAGCTGTCATAGCCCAGGCCGGGCAGGGCGGTCACTCCCTCGAGCAGGCCGTGCCGGCCAAGATCGGGCTCATGGCGGCCGTCGGCGCCCGCGATTTGCACATGGCCGATCCAGGGTCCGCAGGCGGCGACGCTGGAAGGCACGTCCAGCCCCTCTTTGACGCAGTGGTAGTAGTCGAACTGCAGGCGAAGGCGCGGCGAATCGAACCGGCTCAGCACTTCGACCACCTGTTCGGGCAGATGGTAGAAATAACCCGGCATATCGCTGCGATTCAGCGCTTCCAGCGTCAGTACGAGGTCATCGGCTTCGGCCACGGCCAATGCATGGTCCAGGTTGCGGCGCAGCGCGGCCATGCAGGCGTCGGGCGATAGTCCGCTCGTGTCCCCGGCCATCACATGGATGCGACGGCATCCGGTGGCATGCGCCACAGCGCGGGCGCGATCGAATGCATGCTGAAAGTGCGTCTGAGCCTCGGGGACGGCCGCCCAGCCCAGGCGCCCCCGGTCTTGATCGACCGGAGTATTGATGAGGGTGAGCGCCAGTTCCGCATCGCTCAGGCGCTGGGCGTACCAGGCAGGCGGATGATCGTAGGGCAGCAGAATTTCAACGCCCCGGAAGCCGTCGCGGGCGGCGGCTTCGAAGCGCTCGCTCCAGTCCAGATGCCGATAGAGCCAGCTGAGGTTGGCGGATAATTGCATGGCGCGGCCTTCCTCAGCCCCCGACCTGCCGTAGGAAGGCGTCGCGCTGTTCGGGCATGACGACGCTGACCACCGCGGACAGTTCCGCTTGCGCTAGGCCCAGCGCGCCCGCCATGCGCAGCATCTGCTGCACACTGGCGGTGACGGGCATGGGCGCGCCGCTTTGCTGGGCGTTGGCGATGACGGTGTCGACATCCTTGAGCATGGTGGACAGCGCGCCGATGCTGCTCGGCGGAGGGTCTATCATGCGCGGAGCGAATATCTGCAGCGGCTTGGAGTCCGCCCAGCCGCCGGCCAATGCGGGCGCCAGTTTATGTACGTCGATGCCGTTGCGCTGGGCGAAGCCGATGGCTTCGGCCAGCGCCACCACCGCAGTGGCGACGATGGTCTGGTTGCACAGCTTGGTTGCCTGGCCGGCTCCCGACGGCCCCATATGCGTGAAGTTGCCCGCGTAGGCCCGCATTGCGGCGGCCGCGTCCTGCATGTAAGTTTCGTTCCCGCCGGCCATGATGGCCAGCGTGCCGGCTTCCACGCCGGGAACGCCTCCCGAAACCGGAGCATCGATCCAGTCGGCGCCGCTGGCCTGTGCCAAGCGGGCCGCCATGCCCCGGGTCGCCTCGGGATCGATGCTGGAATGGTCCGCCAGCCACTTCAAGCCGCTTGCCTGCGCCACGCCTTCCGGACCGAACACCACGGCTTCCACCGCCTTGGCATCGAATAGGCACAGCAGCACGCCGTCGACGCCTTCGGCCGCCTCGCGCGCACTGGCGGCTACCTGGGCGCCGAGGGCACCCAACTGCTGGGCCTTCGCGGCCGAGCGGTTCCATACCTTTACTTCATGGCCCGCTTCCAGGAGGCGCCGCACCATGGCTGCCCCCATCAAGCCCAAACCGCAGAATCCCAGTTTCATGTCATGCGTCCTCGTTGTCTTCCAGCGGCCATTCGGCGGCGCCCGAGTGGGTGACCGCGCCTTCATGGGTCGGCCCCACCAGGCGCGCGTATTTCTCCAGAGCGCCGGCCAGGCGCTCGCGGGCGTACGGCTGCCATCGGGCTTTGCGAGCGACCAGTTCTTCGTCGGTCACATGCAGGTGGATGCTGGCGCGCGTGGCGTCTATGGTGATGCGATCGCCGTCGCGCACCAGCCCGATGGGCCCGCCCGCGGCCGCTTCGGGACTGGCGTATCCGATGCACATGCCGCGCGTTGCGCCGGAGAAACGGCCGTCGGTAAGCAGCGCCACCTTTTCGCCATTGCCCTGGCCGTAGATGGCCGCGGTGACGCTGAGCATCTCGCGCATGCCGGGCCCGCCTTTCGGCCCTTCGTTGCGAATCAGCAGTACATCGCCGGCATTGTAGGCCTGCTGCGATACCACCCGCATGCAGTCTTCTTCGGTTTCGAAAACGCGTGCTCGCCCTTCGAAAGTGAGGGACTTCAGGCCGGCGATCTTCAGCAATGCGCCGTCCGGACAGAGATTGCCCTTGAGGACCACCAGGCCGCCCGAAGCATGGATGGGCTGCGCGCTGTCGCGCACGATGCGGCCGTCGGCGCCGGGAAAGTGCGCCAATGCCTCGGCCAGGGTTTCGC
The DNA here is from genome assembly GCF_003545815.1 of Pusillimonas caeni. GTDB lineage: Bacteria > Pseudomonadota > Gammaproteobacteria > Burkholderiales > Burkholderiaceae_B > Pusillimonas > Pusillimonas caeni. The sequence continues at coordinate 195,735 of NZ_PDUW01000008.1, read as the reverse complement.
CGGTGATGGTGAGCGCGTCGCCATGCAGGTGGCCGCTTTTCAACAGGGCGTTGAACACCACCGGCGCACCGCCGATGACGTCGAGGTCGCGTGCGAGATAGCGCCCTCCCGGCTGCAGATCGGCAATCAGCGGCGTACGGTTGAACACTTCGGCCAGGTCGTCCATGGTAAAGCGGATGCCGGCCTCGTGCGCAATGGCGGGAATGTGCAGCGCCACATTGGTCGAGCCCCCTGTGGCCGCGACCGCGGCGGCGGCGTTCTCGAGGCTTTTCCGGGTGATGAGGTCGCGCGGCAGCGGCCCGCCGCCGGCCAGGATTTCCATCACGCGGCGGCCGGCGCGGCGGGCCAGGGCATGCCGCTGGCTGTACACCGCCGGAATGGTCGATGAACCCAGAAAGGACAGGCCCAGGGCTTCCGCCACCATGCCCATGGTGTTGGCGGTGAACTGGCCCGGGCAGGAGCCCACCGTCATGGCGCACGTGCGCTCGATGCCGTGCAACTGCTCCAGGGAAATGGCGCCGGTCTGGTAGCGGCCCACGCCCTCGATGGCGGTAAGGACCGTATTTTCGGCGCCGTCCGGCGAGTATCCGGGCAGCATCGAGCCGCCGTAGATGAATACCGAGGGCACGTTCAGCCGCACCATGGCCATCAGCGTGCCGGGCAGCGTCTTGTCGCAGCCGCCCAGGCCTATCAAGGCGTCGTAGGCATGGCCGCGTACGGCCACCTCCATGCTGTCGGCGATGATCTCGCGAGAGATCAGGCTCATGCGCATGCCGTCGTGGTTCATGGAGGTGCCGTCGGACACGGAAATGGTGTTCATCATGACCGGCACGCCGCCGCCTTCGGCCACGCCCAACCGGACGCTGTCCGCCTGGGGCCCCAGCGATTTGGAACAGGGCGTGTTGTCGCCGGCGGTGCCAATGATGGCCACCATCGACTTGGCCAGGTCGTCGTCGTCCAGGCCGGTGGCGCGCAGGAAGGCGCGATGCGGTGTGCGGGTGGCGCCCTCGGTAACCATTTTGGAGCGATGTTTTGTAAGCATGAGGCTAAGGGGTTTGATGATTGATAGAGTGATCTAGTCGGCCAGATCCAGGCGGTCGAACACCCAGGAGATGTCCTCCTGGATGTACTGGCGCGCTTTGCCGAAGTCTCCGGCGCGCAGCGCTTTCACCGTGGATTCATGCAATTGATCAGCGGGCTGTTCGTCGGTGTGCAGCAATTCACGGGTCTCGCGCAGGTAGGCCCCCGACTGCAGCCACAGGCTTTCGATCATCGCCAGCATGACGGGAGACTGCGCGGCGCCATAAATGGTGAAGTGGAAGACCCGGTTTTTTTCAAGGCTGCTGGCAACGCCTTTGCGCGTGCGGCGCGCCTGGGTGATTTCCCGCGCCAGTTGCTCGAGCTCGGCCAGTGTCTGCGAGGCAAGGCAAGGGCCCGCCCACTCGGTGACCATGCCTTCGATCAGTACGCGGGCGCGTCGGATATCGTTCAGGCGCGCCTTGGTGATGAGCGGCACGCGGGTCGTTCCGTTGCGCAAGGGCTCCAGGCCCTGTTGCGCCACCAGGCGCCGCAGGGCTTCGCGCACAGGCATCGTGCTGGTGCCCAGGGCGTCGGCGAGATATTGGATTCCAAGCACCTGGCCGGCACGGTATTCGCCATGCATCAACTTGTTGCTCAGGGCTTGATACACCGCTTCGTTGACGGATTGCCGGACGATGGGCCGGTAGGCCCTCAGCGGAGCGCTTGTGCCCGGGGCATCTGAGTTTTTCATTGGGATTCGCAAAAAGAAACGGGTATCGAGCCAAGATCGTTGATCTTTGATCAAAGTCTAAGGGGAGGCTCGCTCTGCGGCAATAGAGAAAACCCCTATCACGCCGCGTGTGGCGCGGGGCCATGGAAAATAGATAAACTCGAACGCATAAATTTATATACGATTCAAGAATGAAGCCTGAGACAAACTCCATATTCGCCCATGTACCCGCCTATCCCGGCGATCCCATCCTGTCGCTGATGGAGACATTCCAGCGGGATCCGCGGCCGGATAAAGTCAGCCTGAGCATCGGCCTGTATTTTGACGAGGCGGGGCGCCTGCCCGTCCTGGATTCGGTGCGCCGGGCGGTCAGGTCATTGGCCGACAGCACGGATCCATGCGGCTATCTTCCCATGGAGGGCCTGGCCTCATATCGCCGGCTGGTGCAGAACCTCGTGTTCGGCGCCGGGCATGAAGCCGTGCGCGCCGGGCGCATCGCCACCATACAGACGCCCGGCGGCTCGGGCGCGCTCAAGGTCGGAGCCGACTTCATCAAGCGCTATTTCCCGGAAGCCGAAGTCTGGGTCAGCGATCCGACCTGGGAGAATCATGTGGCGATTTTCGAGGGTGCGGGTTTTCGCGCGCACCGCTATCCCTATTACGATGCGGCCACCGGGACGGTCTGTTTCGACAACATGATGGAATCGCTGCGCGGCTTGCCTTCGGGCAGCGTGGTGCTGCTGCATGCAAGCTGCCATAACCCCACGGGCGTCGATCTTTCCCGCGAGCAGTGGCAGGCGCTGATTCCCCTCATCGTCGAGCGCGGGCTGATCCCGTTCGTCGACATGGCGTACCAGGGTTTTGGCGACGGGCTCGACGAAGACGCCTGGTCGGTGCGAGCCTTGGCCGACGCGGGCGCGCAGGCCTTCGTCGCCAATTCGTTCTCGAAGAACTTTTCGCTGTACGGCGAGCGCGTGGGCACGCTCAGCGTGGTATGCACTGACGCGGCCACCGCCGACAATGTGCTGGGCCAGTTGAAGGCCACGGTTCGCCGCAACTATTCCTCGCCGCCTTTGCAGGGAGCGCGGCTCGTCCAGCACGTGCTGCAGTCGCCCGAACTGGCCGCGAGCTGGGAGGCGGATCTGGCCGGAATGCGTGAGCGCATCAAGGACATGCGTGCGCGACTCTACCAGGCATTGCATGACAATTTCGGCGAGCGGCGCGATTTTGGCTTTCTGTTGACTCAGCGCGGCATGTTCAGCTACACAGGCCTTACCGCGCCGCAGGTCGATCGCCTGCGCGAAGAGCACGGCGTATACCTGGTCAGGTCGGGCCGCATGTGCATGTCGGGCCTGTCGCGCGACAATGTGCAATATGTGGCGGACGCCATCACTACTGTACTGGGAGAGTCCCAATGAGCACGTCGCGAACCCCGGCTGGCAACGGCGCCGGCGAAACCGAGCGCATCGTCGCCGAAGAAAAAGCGCAATTGGATTTCAGCCAGTCCATGAGCTACGGCGACTACCTTCATCTGGACGAGGTCCTGGGCGCTCAGCATCCATTGTCGCCCGCGCACGACGAAATGCTGTTCATCATTCAGCATCAGACCAGCGAGCTCTGGATGAAACTGATGCTGCACGAGCTCGCCGCCGCCACGGCGGCGGTGGCGGCCGACCAGCATGCCGACAGTTTCAAGATGCTGGCGCGCGTCTCGCGCATCATGGAGCAGCTGGTCAGCGCCTGGACGGTGCTTTCGACGATGACGCCGCCCGAGTATTCGGCCATGCGTCCCTACCTGGCCAGTTCCAGCGGCTTCCAGAGCGCGCAGTATCGCTGCATCGAATTCGCGCTCGGCAACAAGAATGCCGCCATGCTCAAGCCTCACGCGCACCGGCCCGATCTGCTTGCCCAGGTCGAGGCGGCGTACCGCTCGCCTTCGCTGTATGATGAGTCGCTGCGGCTGCTTGCGCGCCGCGGCCTGGCCATTCCGGCCGACCACCTCGAGCGCGACTGGACGCAGCCGTACGTCGCGAGCCCGCAGGTCGAGGCGGCCTGGTTGACGATCTATCGCGAGCCGCATGCCCACTGGGACCTCTATCAGCTGGGCGAGAAGCTTGCCGACATCGAGGACGCCTTCCGTCTTTGGCGCTTCCGGCACGTCACCACGGTCGAGCGCGTGATCGGCTTCAAGCGCGGCACCGGCGGAACGGGAGGCGTAAGCTATCTCAAGAAGATGCTGGAGGTCGTGCTGTTCCCGGAGATATGGACGGTGAGAACCGCGCTGTAATGCCGGCGCCAAGCACTCGTCCCCTCGCGGCGTTGACGGCGGCGGTGTCGTTGGGCCTTACGATCTTCTTTACGCTGTATTCGCTCGTTCCGGTGACCCGCGCCGACTCGCCCGGGTTGAGCAGCCTTTTTCTCGGGACCATGATGGCTTTCGTCATGGGCGTGCAGGCGTTCACGCCGGCGCTGGTCGGACGGTTTTCCCTTCGATTCGTGCTCGCCGGCTCGGTCGGCCTCGCCGCCGTGGGAGGGCTGATCACCGGCATGTCGGCCAGTACGTCCACCTTGCTCATCGGCGCGGTGGCCGGCGGCGCGGGCTTTGGCACCTTGATCGTTGCCGGCGCGCAGGGTGTGGCGCTGCTCGTGCCCGCCGACAAGCTTGGCAGGGCGCTTGGCGTGTACGGGCTGATCACCATGGCGGCCTCCGCCTTGGGGTCTCCTTTGGGAGTCCAGCTTGCGCTCACGTTCTCGCCGGCCATATTCGGCGTATGCGCCTTGTTTGCAGGCATCATTGCGGCGGGCTTGTCGTTCGGCGTCCCCGCGGCCGTGGGCCGGGTTTCCGGCAGCCGGCCCGCCGCGGCGGCCGAGGAGCGCGGGCATTGCGCCGCCAGCGGGAAGGGCGGGGCGGGACGCCTGCGTAGACTCTTGGCGGATGCGCCGTGGCTGGTGTTGTGTTTCCTGCTCCTTGGAATAATCGTGCTTTCCCACGGGCTGTCGAGCCTGCCCGTGCTGGCCTCGGCCTACGCGGCGGTCGTCATCTTCTCGGTGCAGGCGGGCAATGCGCTGGGGCGCTGGCTGGGCGGTGAACTGGAAGCAAGATCCACTACCGGCGTCACGATCGTGACCGGGGCGGTCCTGCTTGCCGCGGGAGGGATAGCGGGTGTACTGGCTGCCATCCCGGCGGTGGTGGTCGCCGCCGGGGGGCTTGTGGGCCTGGGCGTCGGAATCGTGCAGACCGTCACGCTTCACACGGCGATGCGGCTGATGGACGCGGGTCGTGCTTCGGTCATGTGGAATCTTTCCGTCGATGGCGGCTTGTGGACGGGGGGAATCCTCTGGGGTCTGGCCCTTACCTCGGGATTCGTGGAGGGCGGAGTGCTCTTGGTTTCCACATTGATCGTCTTCGTGAGCGTAACGCTCGTGCTGCAGCTGCGGCGTAGCGGCAGATCAGGCGGCAGCGGCGACTTGGCCCGCGCGACTGATGGAACGCCAGGACGAATACACTAAACCGGCAATGAGCAGCACGGCGGCAATGATGAACGCCAGGCTGATCGGCCTGTCGACAAATATCATGGGGTCGCCTCGTGACAGCAACAGTGCTCGCCGGAAGTTCACCTCGACCATGGGGCCGAGCACGAAGCCCAGCAGCAGGGGCGCAGCCTCGAACCGCAAGCGCATCAATAGATATCCGACAATGCCGAACAGCAGCACGATACCTACGTCGAACAGGTTGTTGTTGGTGCTATAGACGCCCACGCAGACGAAGAACAGTGCCGCAGGATACAAATGCCTGAAGGGTACCGACAACAAACGTATCCATACGCTGATCAAAGGCAGATTCAGCAGGAGCAGCAGTACGTTGCCTACCCAGAAACTTGCAATCAGGCCCCAGAACATGTCGGCATGCTCGACCACCATTTGCGGACCCGGCTGGATGCCGTGGATGATCAGCGCTCCCAGCATCAGCGCCATGACCGGGTCGCCGGGGATGCCCAGGCTGAGCGTGGGGATGAAACCGGTCTGCGTGGCGGCGCTGGTCGCCGCTTCGGGCGCGGCAACGCCTTCTATGGCTCCTCGTCCAAAACGATGCGGCTCTCTGGCGACTTTCTTTTCGGTTGCATAAGCGATGAACGAGGCTATGGTGGGGCCGGTTCCGGGCAGGACGCCAAAGGCCGCCCCGATGCCCGTTCCCCGCATCAGCGCGCCGCGCGACGCTTTGATGTCGCCTTTTTGAGGGCGCAGGGAGCGCGTGGAAACTCGACCCAGCACCTGCGTATGCGCGCCGCCGCCCCGGTTTATATTCTTCAGGAAATCCGCAACCCCGAACAGCCCCATGGCGAGCGCTACGATCTGCAGGCCGTCTTGAAGCTCGGGCACCCCGAAGTCGAAACGAGAAATCCCGCTGTTCACGTCCGTGCCTATCAGGCCTAGAATCAAGCCGACCACCACCATGGCCACGCCCTTGACAGCCGAGCCCTTGGCCAATGTAGCGCCGGCCAGCAGACCCAGCATCATCATTGAAAAATACTCGGCGGGGCCGAACTCGAATGCCAGTTGCACGAGCCATGGCGAGAACAGGATCATGGCCAGGATGCCGAAGGTTGCGCCCAAGAACGAGGAGAACATCAGCATGAACAGCGCAGACCCCGCCTTGCCGTTGCGCGCGAGCGGATTGCCGTCCAGGCATGCGACCGCGTGCGAAGCGGTGCCCGGCAGATTGAGCATGATGGAAGTAATGCCTCCGCCGTACTGAGAGCCATAATACATTCCGGCCAGCATGATCAACGCCGCGGTGGGTGTCATGGCATAGGTCAACGGAAGGAGAATGGATATTGCCGCCAGGGCGCCCATGCCGGGCAAGACGCCTATGAGGTTGCCCATGAACACGCCGAACGCGGCCCACATCAGGTTGTCCAACTGGAAGGCGATGGTAAAGCCGTGCATCAAGCTCGAAAAAGTTTCCATCTATCGTCAACCCCACTGAAGCAAGGGAAACTGCAGCTCGAGCCCCCAAGAAAAAATAAGTATGCCGACCACTGTCACAAACGCCGATAGCAGAAGCGCACTGCGCACTGTGTGCGTGCGATCGCCCAGCGCCGATATGAACACCAATGCAAATGTGGCGGGCAGCAAGCCGCCGTATCTGCCGAGGGTGATGAAGGCGATGACGCCGCCGATGATGCAGCCCCAGCCTCGCCATTGAGGAGGGGCGTCGGCATCCTCGCCTTCTTCATCGGGCGACATGCCGCCGGTAAACAGGCAGAGCAGGCCCAGGAAGGTCAGCAGCGTGCCAAGCGCTACGGGGAAGAAGCCCGGCCCTATCCTTGCCAGGGAGCCTAAAGAGTAGCCGCTTCCTATCAGAACGACTCCAAGGCCGAGCGTGCACAGCAGGGCACTGGCCCACGCCTCTCGCTTATTGATCCTGAACTTCAAGAGCATCCCTCTTTTTTTTTGCCGACAGGGATCCGCCCCGGTCCATCCAGGGGCGGGCCGAGACGCGGTTTGCGCGCGTTTACCAGTCAATGCTGATGTCTGCGTTGCGCGCCACTTCTTTGTATTGTTCGATCTGGGTCTGCATGGTCGCCGTCAATTCTTCGGACGTGCTCCCGATGGGCTCTATGCCTAGCGCCTGAAGCCTCTCCTGGATCCCGGGCTCTTGCACGATGTCGCGTACGGTCTGCTCGAGTTTGTTCAGAACTTCAGGAGGCGTGCCGGCCGGCGCGAACAGACCGGACCACAGCATCATTTCATAGCCAGGATAGTTTGCTTCCCGAACAGTCGGCACATCGGGCAATGACGAAATACGCTGCCCGGTGGTGACTGCGAGCGCGCGCAGGGAGTCGGCCTTGATTTGCGGAACGGCTGCCGAGCTGTCGGCGAAGGTGACCGGCACTTCGCCGCTGAGCACCGCATGGACCGCCTGGGCGCTTCCGGTATAGGGAATATGATGCAGCTTGATTTGCGCTTGCTGCGCGAACATCTCGGTGGCGAGCTGGAACGATGTCGCCGCCGAGCCGTAGTCTATGCTGTCGGGGTCCTTCCTTGCGGCTTGCACGAAGTCATCGAGCGTTTTGTACGGGCTGTCGGGCTTTACCGTGACCAGCAAGGGAAACCCGCCGACCATGCTGATGGGCGCGAAGTCTTTCAGCGGGTCATACGGAAGCTTGCGGTATACGGCGGGGTTGACGGCCATGCCGCTGCTTGGGCCGACCAGCAGGGTATAGCCGTCAGGCTTCGACTTTCTGACGGCGTCGAAGGCAATGAACCCGTTCGCACCGGGCCGGTTTTCCACCACAAAGGGCTGGCCGAGAACGTTTTGAAGCCTTTCCGCCAGCAGACGCGCGAGCACGTCGTTGCCGCCGCCGGGCGGAAATCCGGCAATGATCTTGACGACGCGCTCAGGGTAAGAGGCCTGCTGGGCGGCGGCGGGTCCGCCGGCCAGGGCGCCGAAGGCCAGCGCGGCGGCAATCATGTTTTTCATCTTCATATGGGTCTCCTCACTGCGGCCGTTCGCGACGGCGCAATCACAAAGTGCTGCCTGGCTCCCACTTTATGATCCAAGAAGACGATTGTCATGGTTGTGCGTGCCACGCGATTTGTCTGACAGTGTCAGGCTGGCGTATGGGCTTGGCGAGCTGTATCCGGACCGGGGCAGGCGCCCAGGGGTAAACCCCGTTGCGGTCCGTTGGCGCTCTGATTAGACTAATTAATTCTATTGATTCACCAGCAGTGTTGGCAGTTTCTCGAGTATTTCTGAATTCTATGTCTGCAGATTGGCAAGCCTGGAACACAAATCGAAGCTTGAATCCCATTGAGTTTTGGCTTGATGCGGTGCGTAGCGGTATTATGGATACCGATTTTGCGGCGAGCGAACCCCAGTTCGAAGGCGCCATGTACAGCCGCCAGCATCAAGATATCAGGCTGGTCAATTTCACCAACTCACCGCACCGTATTTTCCGCCGGGCTCCGCGGCTGCGCCGCACGACCGAAGACAGCCTGATCTTGAGTTTTCAATGGTCCGGAACCGCTCATATCTTGCAGGGCCGGAAAGAGGGCGTATCGAGGCCGGGCGACTTCTGCCTGCTGGACACGTCCTCTGCGTTCGAAGTGGCCTTCCCCCAGCACACCAAGCGCAGCCTCGTCGTGATGCCGCGGCATGCGCTGGGCGCCCGGCTGCCCGTCGTCATGCGTTCGTTCGGACCTCTGTTCATCCGCAAAGAAGATACATTGGCCCCATTGCTCAAAGAGCTGGTCGTCACGCTGACAAACCATCAGCGAAGCACGCAGAGGCAGTCGGTCGAGACCTTGGTTGGCGCCCTGGCGGCCGTGCTCGGCATGCATTTCGTCGATGCCGGAGTCTCTGTACCCACGGCGACCGAATCCTCATTTGAAATCGTAAAGCGCTATGTCGATCGGCATCTGGCCGACGCCGAGCTGTCCGCCGCGCAGGTGGCGTCCGCGTGCCGCGTTTCGCTGCGCACTCTGCATAGATTGTTTGCCAGGCATGGCGACACATCGTTCGAAGCGTATCTGATCCGGTCCCGGCTGGACATGGCCAATGACTTGCTGGGCGCGGCAGCGGCGGCCAGCGTCACCGAGATCGCATACGCATGCGGGTTCAACAATCCTTCGCATTTCACCAAGCGCTACACCGAGCGCTTCGGACATCCTCCCAGCCATGCCCTGAAAAAACGCGGCCTCCCGAGATGAGTGGGTCGGCTCGCCCAGACCGGCCGCCCGCCGAACGGCGCTTGCCGAAGCGCTTGGCCCCGAGGCCATGTCGATGACATGCGAAGTCAGGTCAGGCTTTCTTTCCTGCTCCGGGCGTCTGGGCGGTGTCCTTGCGGTCTCGCGGGGATGACGCTTGCGCGGAGTCCTTGCGGCCTTCCGCGCCTGATGTTTCAGCGGCGCCCTTTTGAGCATCGCCGCCGGGTCGGCCTGTCCGCGTAAAGGGGCCGCTGCGGCTTTCCAGGTCTTCCTCGGCTTCATACTGCTGGCTGCGCACCGGCGTATGCCCTTGTCCACCGCCGCCGAATGCATAGCCCTGCTCGGTGCGTTCCTCGGGCGCTATCCCGCCGCCGTCCAGTTCGCCTCCGCCATGGCCGGCTGCTCGAAGGCCGGTATGCGTCCGTTCGTAGGGCGTTTCTTCCGTCCCCGGCTGGGCGTCGGCCTTGCCCTGGATATTGCGGTTCGGCTTTTCGTGGCTTTGCAATGTGTCTTTGCGGCCGGTCTTGGATTCGTCTGGCATATCGCTCTCCTGGCTGGGTTCTGCGTTCCGCGCCGCTTGGCAAGGCGGGCCGAACATGTGGATCCGATGTGTACAGAGAGCAAAAGGCATTCCTGCCCGGCATGGCAGTTGCTCCGGAATGGTCTTTGCCAAGTGAAGGAAACCGATATGGCTGGCCACATCAAGCCAGGCATCGTGCGCGTCGGCATATCCGGGTGGCGCTATGGCGGTTGGCGCGGTCTTTTTTACCCCGAGGGCCTGCGCCAGGCGAGCGAACTGCATTTCGCCTCGCGCGCGATGAACACCATAGAAATAAACGGGACGCACTACAAGCTTCAGTCGCTCAAAAGCTTCAGGGCTTGGTACGACGAGACGCCGTCCGACTTTGTCTTCAGTGTAAAAGGCTCTCGGTATCTGACCCACATACTGCGTTTCCGGAATGAGACCGCCCAGGTGGCCATGGCGAACTTCTTCGCTCAGGGGGTATTTTTGCTTCGGGAAAAGCTTGGGCCGATACTCTGGCAGTTTCCGCCGAACTTCAAGTTCGAGGCCGGGCGCTTCGAGGCTTTTCTGGCCATGCTTCCCAAGGACGGCAGTGGCGCGCTCGAGCTGGCCCGGCGCCACGACCAGCACGTCAAGGAGCCCTATGTGGCCATCGACCAGAACCGCCCCATGCGCCACGCGGTCGAGATCCGCCACGATAGCTTTCGGGACGCGGCATTCATAAAGCTGCTGCGCAAATACCGCTGCGGCCTGGTGGTCTCGGATTCCACCGCGAATTGGCCCTGTGTGCAGGACCTCACGTCTGATTTCGTTTACTTGCGGCTGCATGGCACGCAAACCAAGTATGCCGGTGAATACACGGATGCGTCGCTGGATCGCTGGGCCGCCCGGATTCGGCAATGGGCGGCTGGAAGCCAGCCCGCGGACGCCCGCCTGATCGCGCCGGATTTGGCGTCCCGCAAGCGATCGCGGCGAGACGTGTATTGCTACTTTGACAATGACACGAAAAGCCAGGCGCCTTTCGACGCCCAGCGCCTTGCCCAGCGGCTGGACGGCGGGGGGAAACAGCGCTAATCTACGATCCCTCCGTGTAAAGATCATGTTTCCATGCCTGTCGCATGGGCGGCTTTGCGCCGGACTGCTCCAGGGCCCCGGGGATATCCAGGTGATTTTCGCGTGATGACCGCTGCACCGCTTTCGACGGACACCGCCGGCGTCCTCGCGTCCGCCGTGCCGGAGCGCTTTGCCGCCGAGCTGTTCGCCGCCCTGCAGGCCGGTGAGCGGGTGAGGGCCTGCCTCGAAACCGATCTCGACGCAAAATTGCGCTTTGCCGTCGGGCTGGTCGTGGTCACCGACCGCCGCGTGCTGGCCCGCGCTCCGCAGGACGCATCCTGGCAAAGCTGGCCGTTGCGGTCCGGGCTGCGGCTCGAGCATCTCGATCATGCCGGTGTCGGCCAGCTCGAGCTGCTCGACGATCGGGGCCGATTGGCTTGCTGGCGCTACACGCTCGGACGCAATGTCGCGGCCATGGAGCTCATCGCCGCGTTCGAGCTGTGCCGCGACGGCCCGGCGAACGGCGCAGCATGCCGGGAACAGGCTGCCGAGGGCGTCTGCTCCAAATGCAGGACGCCGCTGACGCCTGAAGGCGAATGTCCCGCTTGTATGCGTGGAACCGCCGCGCCATCGACCTGGACGCTGCTGCGCCTCTGGCGCTTCGCCCGGCCATACCGCTGGCGCTTGTTCGCCGGTTTCGCGCTGACGCTGGCCTCGACCGCGGCGACGCTGGTGCCGCCGTATCTCACCATGCCGCTGATGGACAAGGTGCTGATTCCGTTTCAGAACGGCCGACCCATCGATTGGCCATTGGTCCGCATGTATCTGGGCGGCCTCCTGGGCGCCGCGGCGCTCGCCTGGGTGCTGGGATGGCTGCGCACTTATGTTCTGGCACGGGTTTCCGAGCGCATCGGCCGCGACCTGCGCACGCGGACCTACGAGCATCTGCTGGGCCTGTCGCTCGAATACTTCGGCGGCAAGCGCACCGGCGATCTGATGGCGCGCCTGGGCAATGAGACCGACCGGATCAACATCTTCCTGTCGCTCGATCTGCTCAATTTCGCCACCGACGTGCTGATGATCGCCATGACTTCGGTGATTCTGTTCTCGATCAACCCGTGGCTGGCGCTGGTCACGCTGCTGCCTTTGCCCATCATCGCGTGGCTGATCCACCTGGTGCGCGAGCGGCTACGCACCGGCTTCGAGAAGATCGACCGCGTCTGGGCGGAAGTCACCAATGTGCTGGCCGACACCATCCCGGGCATACGCGTTGTCAAGGCATTCGCCCAGGAAAAGCGCGAGGCGGCGCGCTTTCGCGATGCCAACGAGCACAATCTGGCGATGAACGACAAACTGAACCGGACCTGGTCGCTCTTCACGCCGACCGTGACGCTGCTGACCGAAATCGGCCTGCTCATCGTCTGGGTGTTCGGAATCTGGCAGATCGCCCGCGGCGATTCCTCCGTCGGCGTGCTGACCGCCTTTCTCGCCTATATCGGACGCTTCTACACGCGCCTGGATTCGATGAGCCGCATCGTCTCGGCGACGCAGCGGGCCGCGTCCTCGACCAAACGCATCTTCGATATTCTCGACCACGTTTCCAGCGTGCCCGAGCCGGCCAATCCGGTGCGCCTGGGTAAGGTGGCCGGCCGCATCGAACTGCAGCGCGCCAGTTTCCGCTACGGCACCCGCGCAGTCATCAGGGATGTGGACCTGGTCATTCAACCCGGCGAAATGATCGGCCTGGTCGGACACTCCGGATCGGGCAAGTCCACCCTGGTCAACCTGATCTGCCGCTTCTACGACGTAGCCGAGGGGCGGGTGCTGATCGACGGCGTCGACGTGCGCTCCGTCCCGGTCAATGAGTTTCGCCGGCATATCGGGCTGGTGCTGCAGGAGCCGTTCCTGTTTTTCGGAACGATTGCCGACAATATCGCTTACGGCAAGCCCGAGGCCACGCGCGCCGAAATCATCGATGCCGCGCGCGCCGCCCATGCCCACGAGTTCATTCTGCGCCTGCCGCATGGCTATGATTCGCTGGTCGGCGAGCGCGGCCAGGGCCTGTCCGGCGGCGAGCGCCAACGCATTTCGATCGCCCGCGCGCTGCTGATCGATCCCCGCATCCTGATCCTCGATGAAGCCACGTCGGCGGTCGATACCGAGACCGAGAACGAGATCCAGAAGGCGCTGGACAACCTGGTCAAGGGGCGTACCACCATCGCCATCGCCCACCGTTTGTCCACGCTGCGCAAGGCCGATCGGCTGGTGGTCATGGACCGCGGCCGGATCGTCGAGATCGGCTCCCACGACCGGCTGATGGCCGCAGAGGGCTACTACTACAAGCTCTTCATGGCGCAGGCGCGCACCGCCGAGAACGGCGACGAGGCATCGCCGCTCAGCGAAGCCGCCCGGCCGGTAATATCCGAAACCGCATCGGAACGATCATGATGGTCGATTCTTTTCAATTGCAGCGCGACGCCTACGGCCGGCTGGTCCTGACGACTTTCGACGGCCGGCGCCATGTCGGCGTCACGCCGGTACGGGCCTTTCCCATCGCTGCGCCGGACGAGGGGCTGTCTCTGGTCAGCGCCGAAGGACATGAGGTCGGCTGGGTCGAACGCCTGTCGGGCCTGCCGGCGCCCATCCGCGCCATGATCGAAGAAGAGTTGGCGGCGCGCGAATTCATACCCGAGATCGAACGCATTGTCGAGGTGTCAGGCTTCGTTTGTCCGAGTACGTGGAAAGTGCTGACCGACCGCGGCCCGACCGAGCTGACATTGAAGGGCGAAGAGGATATCCGCCGGCTGGGCCGCACGCGTCTGATGGTCGCCGATAGCCATGGCGTCCATTTTCTGGTGCGCGACGTAGCCGCGTTGGACAAGCGAAGCAGGAAGCTGCTGGACCGTTTTCTGTGAAGAGAGTTTTGTAATAAAAAGTATCAATTTATTCTTTTTAACGCTCATCTGCTGAACGAAAAAAGGGCAGATAATGTGCGAGCCAGCCGATTCACTGGTTCCACGGGCCATCGGACTCCGCCACCATGAAGAAGTACGACGTTGTTTTTCGAAACACGATTTCGCTGCGGGGTCCCAGCATCTGGACCTACCCCCCTTCGATCGAAGCCTGGATCGACATCGGCGAGCTGGAAGACCTGCCCTCCAATCGGATTCCCGGGTTTTACGAGCGTCTCGCGACCTGGATTCCATCCCTGGTCGAACACCGCTGCAACTACGACGAGCGCGGCGGCTTCCTGCGCCGCCTGCGGGAAGGCACCTGGGCCGGCCATGTCCTCGAACATATCGTCATCGAACTGATGGCGCTGGCCGGCCTGCCGGACGGCTTCGGCCGCACCCGTGAAACCAGCGAGCGCGGCGTCTACAAGATGGCGATCAGCAATTTTCACGACGAGTGCTCGCGCCTGGCCCTGGCGATCGGCCGCGATGTCTTGCTGGCAGCCATCCATGACGAGCCGTTCGATTTGGCCGAGGCGCTCAAGCCGTTGCGCCGCCTGGTGGACCGCAAATATCTCGGGCCTTCGACGGCGGCCATCGTTGCCGCCGCCGAAGAACGCAAGATTCCGCACGTCCGCCTGCTCGACGACGGCAATCTCGTGCAGCTCGGCTACGGCGCCGCCATGCGCCGAATCTGGACGGCGGAGACCGACCGGACCAGCGCCATCGCCGAGGCCATTTCCCGCGACAAGAACCTGACCAAGGAACTGATCGCCGCGGTCGGCGTGCCGGTGCCGGCCGGGCGCGAAGTGGACAGTGCCGAGGACGCCCTCGATGCCGCCGCAGACATCGGCTTTCCGGTCGTGGTCAAACCGATCGACGGCAATCACGGGCGCGGCGTGTTCATCGATCTTAAGAGCCCGGAGGAAGTGGCCAGGGCCTACGCCATCGCCGTGGAGGAGGGCTCCGGCGTATTGGTGGAGCGCTCCATTCCGGGCACTGAACACCGCTTGCTGATCGTCGGCGGCCGCCTGGTCGCCGCCAATCGCAGCGACCTTATCACCGTCATGGGCGACGGGCGGCAGACCGTCCAGGCGTTGATCGACAGCCAGATCAACAGCGACCCGCGGCGCGGACCGACCGAACTGCATCCCTTGTCCGTCGTCCGAATCGACACCGCCGCCGGCATCGAGCTCGAGCGCCAGGGGCTGAGCGCCGACGCGGTGCCGGCGCGAGACCGGGTCGTGCTGATCCAGCGCAACGCCAATCATGCTTTCGACTGTACCGACGAAGTACATCCGGACACCGCCGAGGCCGCCGCGCTGGCGGCGCGCGTCGTCGGTCTGGACATTGCCGGCATCGATCTGGTCTGCGAGGACATCGGCAAGCCTTTGGCCGGACAGGCAGGGGCCATCGTCGAAGTCAACGCCGGTCCCGGCCTGCTCATGCACATCAAGCCGGGAGAGGGCAAGACGCGTCCGGTCGGCCAGGCTATAGTCGCCAATCTTTTCGCACAGCACGAGAGCGGCCGCATTCCGCTGGTCGGCATCAGCGGCACGCGGGGCCGCACCCCGGTTGCCCGGATGGTGGCGCACATGCTGTATCTGGCCGGCCGGCATGCCGGCCTGGCATGCGCCGACGGCCTGTTCCTCGGCCGGCGGCAGGTGCAGGCCGGCAATGCCGTCAACTGGGCGGACGGCCGCCGCCTTCTGCTCAACAGCGCTGTCGAAGCCGCCGTCATCGAGAACGGCGCCGAACTGATTCTGGGCGAAGGCCTGGCTTACGACCGATGCTCGGTCGGCGTCGTCACCAACATCCTGCCGCAGGCAGAGGACTTGACGCATTGGGATGTGCAGCCGACCGGCGGCGAGTATTACACCACGCCGCGCGCCATCTACCGCACGCAGGTCGACGTTGTGCTGCCGTCGGGATATGCGGTGCTCAACGCCGAAGACGAACAGGCGGCCGATCTTGCCGGGCTGTGCGACGGCAAGGTGATCTACTTCGCGCTCGATCGCCGCAATGCCGTGCTTGACGCCCATCTGGGCCATGGCGAACGCGGCGTGTTCGTCGCTGACGGACGCATTGTGCTGTCCGGCGGCGCGGAGCAGACCGTGCTGTGCCGCCTGGACGACGTGCCGCTGGTCGGGCGGGACGAGCGGTCCGAGGATGTCGCCGCCGTGCTGGCCGCCGTCGCCGCGGGCTGGGCCCTCGGCCTGACGGAAGAAGTGATCAGCACCGGCGTCGAGACCTACGGCCTGGAACTGCCCGAGCCGTCCGCCGCCCGCGTTTGACGCCCTTCGACAATATTGACCCAAAAGACAGGATAGAGGAACAGGCCTCATGGACGTTTCCAGTATCCGCGCGCTGCGCGGCCCCAATCTGTGGAGCCGGCGCACCGCCATCCAGGCCGTCGTGACCTGCCACGGCAGCGAATGCGACATCGAAGAGCTTCCCGGCTTCGAGATCCGTTTGCGCGAACGCTTTCCCGAGGTGGGCCATCTGGTTCCCCACGATGCGTTCGACCCCGTGTCGCTGGCGCATGTGTTCGAATTCGCGGCGCTGGGCTTGCAGGCCCAGGCGGGCTGTCCGGTGACCTTCAGCCGCACTGCTCGAACCGTCGAGGCCGGCGTCTATCAGGTGGTCGTCGAATATACCGAGGAGGAGGTCGGACGGCTGGCCTTCGAGTGCGCCGGGCAGCTGTGCCGGGCGGCGCTGGACGACACGCCTTTCGATCTTGCCGGCGCGCTTCGCGAACTGCGCGAGCTCAATGAGAACGTCCGGCTCGGTCCTTCCACGCAGTCCATCGTGTCGGCGGCTCAGGCGCGCGGCATCCCGTTCCGCCGCCTGACGCGCGGCAGCCTGGTGCAGTTCGGCTGGGGCAGCAAGCAAAAGCGTATTCAGGCCGCCGAAACCAGCCTGACCAGCGCCATTGCCGAGTCCATCGCCCAGGACAAGGAACTGACCAAGAGACTGCTGCGTGCGGCCGGCGTGCCCGTGCCGCGCGGCCGTCCGGTCGAAGACGAGGACGATGCCTGGCGGGCGGCGCAGGAAGTGGGTCTGCCGGTGGTCGTCAAGCCGCAGAACGGCAACCAGGGCAGGGGCATTTCGGTCAACCTGGGCAGCGAGGAGCGGGTGCGCCAGGCATACAGGCACGCCATCAGCTGCTTTGACGAAGTGCTCGTCGAGCAATATCTTCCCGGCCATGATTGGCGCATGCTGGTGGTCGGCAACAAGCTGGTCGCAGCCGCGCGGCGCGATCCGCCGACGGTCGTGGGCGACGGCACGCACACGGTCCGCGAACTGGTGGACATCGTCAACAGCGATCCGCGCCGCTCGGACGGGCATTCCACTTCGCTGACCAAGATCCGGTTCGACGAGGTCGCCCTGGGACGCTTGGCCGAGCAAGGCTACAGCGCCGAGTCGGTGCCGCTTCTGGGCGCGCGCGTGGTGCTGCGCGACAACGCCAATCTCTCAACGGGGGGCAGCGCCACCGATGTGACGGATGACGTTCATCCGGAACTGGCCGCCGCGGCCGTCGCGGCCGCGCAGACGGTCGGCCTGGACATCGCCGGCATCGACATCGTGTGCGAGACCGTACTCCGTCCGCTGGAAGGACAGGGCGGCATCGTCGAAGTCAACGCCGCGCCCGGCCTGCGCATGCACCTCGATCCGTCTTTCGGCAAGGGCCGCGCGGTGGGCGAGGCCGTCATCGACATGATGTTCCGCGGCGGCCCCGACGGTACGCCGGACAACGCCCGCATCCCGCTCGTCGCCATCGCCGGCACCAACGGCAAGACCACCACCAGCCGCCTGATCGCACGCATTTTCGAGGCCGGCGGCAAGCGCGTCGGCCTGACCAGCACCGACGGCATCTACGTGCAGGGCAAGCGCATCGATACGGGCGACTGCTCGGGGCCGCGCAGCGCGCGCAATGTGCTGATGCATCCTGACGTGGACGCCGCGGTGCTGGAGACCGCGCGCGGCGGCATACTGCGCGAGGGCTTGGGATTCGACCTATGCGATGTGGCCGTGGTCACCAACATCGGCCAGGGCGACCATCTGGGCCTGAACTACATCACCACCGTCAATGAGCTGGCCGTGGTCAAGCGCGTCATCGTCGAGCATGTCGCCCCGGGCGGCGCCGCCGTGCTCAACGCCGCCGACCCCGTGGTTGCCGGCATGGCCGGCCATTGTCCGGGAGACGTGATCTTCTTCGCCCGCGACAAGGCCGATCCGGTGCTGGCCACGCATCGCGCCCAGAACCGGCGCGTCGTTTATGCCGAGCCGGATGCTCTGGTCTGCCAGGAAGGCAGCGCGAAGCACGCCATTCCATTCAGCCGGATTCCGCTCACTCACGGCGGCCGCATCGGTTTCCAGGTCGACAATGCGATGGCTGCCACGGCCGCCGGTTGGGCCCTGGGCATGTCCTGGGAAATCATCGAACAGGCCCTGGAGGGGTTCGTCAGCGATGCCGCGACCACGCCCGGACGTTTCAACGTGTTCGACTACCAAGGCGCGACCCTGATCGTCGATTATGGCCACAATCCCGATGCCATCGAGGCGCTGGCGCGGGCCGTCGAGTCGATGCCGGCGGCACGCCGCTCCGTCGTCATCAGCGCTCCCGGCGACCGGCGCGACGAGGATATCCGCCGGCAGACCGAAATCCTTGGCCGGGCTTTCGACGAGGCCGTGCTGTATCAGGACGCCTGCCAGCGCGGCCGCCAAGACGGCGAGGTCATCGCCTTGCTGCGCCGGGGCTTGGCCGGGGCCGAGCGTACCCGGCATATCGATGAGGTCAACGGGGAATTCCTTGCCATCGATACTGCGCTGGCACGCCTGCGGGCAGGCGACCTGTGCCTGATCCTGATCGATCGGGTGGACGAGGCGCTGATGCATATCGGCGGAGTCTGTACGAGTCAGCCGCAAATCTCGTGATTTGCGGCTTCAAAGCAGTTGCCCGCCGACCGCAGCGGGGACACCGGCTCGCGATACGCCGGACGGCCGCGCTTTAGACGAAACGGACTTCCAGTTTCTTGCCTAGGGCCGCGGCATATTTCTGCAACGTAGCCACTGAAGGCGAATGCTTTCCGGTTACGAGGGAATTTTCCAGCCGTGCCACGGCGGGAGCTTTGGTGCCCATCCGTTCCGCGACTTGAGCCTGGGTCAGGCCCGCCTCGGCTCGAGCTTTCAGAATGGCATCGAGCATGGGCATTTCCTCGCGTTCGATGCGTTCGTATTCGGCGCGGACCTCAGGGTCGGAAAGGGCCAGAGCCTTGAGTTTTTCATGAGTTCGCATTCTGGATCTCCTTCAATCTGGCTTCAGCAATGCGTCGTTCTGCAGGAGGCGTTTTTTCCGTCTTTTTCACGAAACTGTGAAGCATCACGATACGGCGCTCAATGCGTGTGCAATAAAAAACACGAGCGACACCTTCAGCCCCTTTGAGGCGCAATTCGAACAGGCCGCCGCCGAAGGCCTTAGTATGCGGTTCGCCCAGATTGGCGCCCATCAAGATCATGCGGTCAGTCAGGCTGAAGTAACGAGCAAGTAGGGTTTTGGGCAAAGCCAGAACTTTTGCTTCTACATCTTCACTATAGTAGTGAATGCTGTAAGACATAGGAGAATGTTAACAAATATGTTAATAAAGTGCTAGTATGCGTGAGTTCCGGAAAACCTCGGCAGCGCTGAGAATAATGCTGCATAGGTACTCTGCGGTCAAAATTGAAAAGGACGAAAATATCCTGTCATCTCGTTATCTGGATAGATCGAGTCTCAAATACGAGACCACGCTGACAACACCATGCGCCACCGGGCTCGCGGCGATTCGTTCAATAATTATTCACAGCCTTGCGCACAGATTCAGTGGATAAATTCCGCCGTGCGTTGTGGAATAAACCTGCTCAGAGAAAGGGCGTGTCTGAAAGGCGGTCTGCTCAGGCGCTTCCCGCTTGCTGATTCAACACGCGACTCAAGACCTCGAAGATCCGCGGGTCATGACATTGCGCCACATTGAAGCGCAGGAAATCGCCTGCGCTCAATGACTGGCTGAACGCGTTGCCGGGCGCCAGCACAATGCCTTCTTTCAGGCATGATCGCGCAACGGAAGCCGCGTCCAGGCCTTGTGGAAGGCGGCACCAAAGAAACATCCCCGCACGGGGGACGAGCCACGGCTCGATGCCAACACTCTGAAGCCCGGCAAGTGTCTTTTCCATTTCGCGGGCAAGGCGCAGCCGTATGGACTCCATGTGTTTGCGGTAGCCGCTGTCGGTGAGCACCTTCAACACGACGTCGGCGGCCAGCCGCCCGCCGCCGAAGGCGGTGGCGATTTTCAGGTTGGTCAGGGATTCGATCCAATCGGGTCGGGCCGCGATGTAGCCGCAGCGCAGAGAGGCTGACACGCTTTTGGAGAAGCTGCCGATATGGAATGACGCGCGACAGGCCGTCGAAAGCGGCAAGTCTCGGTGACCTCGCCGGAGTCCTTTGCTCATGTAGCGGACCAGCCTGGTTCGGCCTTGCCTACGTAGCGCTGTTCAGCATGTTGATCGGTTTCGTGTTCTGGTACCGTGGGCTCGCGCTGGGCGGCATCGCCGCGGTGGGTCAGCTTCAATTGCTCCAGCCGTTCATGGGCTTGGGCCTGGCCGCCTTGTTTCTGCACGAGCGGGTGAGCTGGTCAATGCTGGGGGTCTCCCTGGCCGCGGTGTTCTGTGTCGCCGGAGCCAAACGGTCGGCACGGCCATAGGGCATATACAAATAATTTGCGGAAGCCGAACCTCCTGGCCGGCTTCCGCAATGAGATCGCTAGGCATCGGCTCAGGGCTCGACGCACTCGAAGCTGGAAGCCACTTTCGGATCTCCGTGCCCGTCGTATCTGGCGTACAGCGGATACGGGCACAGGGGCCGGCTTTCGACGCCGCTCAGTGTGCTGTCGGGCGAAGCCATGGCGATTACCTGCTCGGGCGCCTTGTCGTTCTCCACCCAATCGACCAGGGCGGTCAGCAAGTCGAACTGGCTGGTGGAGGGGCCGCCGCTGCAGTGGTTCTGCCCCGGCACGGTGAACAGGCGGGCATAGTCGCCGGCCTCGGCGTCGGCGTTTTTCAGGTTCTCGTACCATTGAATGGTGTCATGCACCGAGAACACAGGATCGCTGTTGCCATGGTAGACGATCATCTTCCCGCCTTTGGCGTTGAATGCGCCGAGGTCGGTGGGATTGGGAGGCGTCATGAATTCCATCGATGATTCGGTGTAGACGTCGGTGCGGCGGTGGATGCCGGGAGCGTCCGCATCGAAATCGTAGCCCAGCAGGTAGTCGATCAGGCCATGTCCGGCGCCGGGAACCTGTACGGGCGGCGTCATGAAGATGTAGGGCAGAGCCGATCCGCCCATGGTGGCAATGATGGAATTGGGAATGGTGGGATCGGGGTTGGGAAACGGCATGGCAAGTTTCCAGATGCGCCAGCCCATCTCGCCGACGCCGGCATCCCATGGCCAACTGGCGTACAGCGCCTGATTCTGCGAGTTCCGCGGCCCATCGAACACCCGGACGAGCGCGTCGACTTTTGCTGCATCGCCAAGGCAGTCGGTGCCCGGAGTCTGGCCGGAAACGCAAACCAGTTCTTTCGCCGGATCGAAGGCGGCCTGGCAGGCGGCAGAGTTCAAGATCATGCCGTCCTTCAAGCCGTCCAGCCCATCGCATACACCCAGCACCTTGCCGGCCACGAGCTGCATGTCGGGCAAGGTGAACGATTGCTCGATGATGGGCCGATCGGTGGCGGCGTCACGGGGCGCGACGCTGGCGAATTGCTGGTTGTCCCAGGCGTGCTGGATGCCCGCCCTGGGCAGATTGAAACCGGGATTGCCCGCGATGACGCCGTCATACAGGTCCGCAAAGCGCGAGGCGGCCACCATGGCCTGGCGGCCGCCGTTGGAGCAGCCGACGAAGTACGAACGATCTGCGCCTTTATCGTAATGGCGCTGGATGAGCGTTTGCGCCACCTTGGTGACCTCGCCCACGGCGTTGTAGCCATAGTCGATACGCGCCTGGGGGTCGACGCCGAACAGCGAGCCGCCGGCGGGCGTGCCGTCATCGATGCTCTTGTGCCCGCCGTCGGTGCTGGCGACCGCATAGCCCTCGCTCAAGGCGTTGGTGGCTTGGCCTTCGCCGGGCAGGCTGCCCAGTGCGGGGTTGACGGCGCCGTCGGTGCCGCCGCCGCCCTGGAAGAAGAAGCGGCCGTTCCAGTCGGTGGGCAGGCGCACTTCGAAACCGATGGCGTACTGCTGGTTGTCGACCTCGCTCTTGCGTTCGTTCAAATGGCCTTCCACCAGGCAGTGCGCCGGCGCGGATTGGCTGGTGCCGGCGTCGGTGGCCGGATTGGCGACGGCGTTGGTGATGACCAGACCCGGAACGTCCAGGGCTTCGGTGGTGATGTCGGCGCAGCTGAGCTGCGGCGGGTCGTCGGGCTTATTGTCGCCGCTGCTGCTGTGGCAGCCATACAGCAGGGCGGTCAACGCGGCCAGGGTCGTGAGGGTAAGGCGCTTGTCCATGCATGTCTCCCGTTTGCTTGTTATTGGTGATTGGCAATTGCGCTTGGATGGTGGAGTGTTTGAATCAAGGCAGTATCAGGTATCCTGATATACGGCCGATACTACATGGCACGCCAATGGATGACAAGCATGGATATGATCCGGAAAAACCCTAAACGGGAGTTGGAAGGTTAATTATTGGCGTCCCGAGTGGCTGGATGTTCGGACGCTGGAAGCTGGGATCGCGCAGCGTTGCGCTGCCTTCCCGCAGCGTGGCACCGTGCTCATCGGACAACTGGTAGTCCAGGTCCAAGCGCGGCGGATAAATGTCGCGCACGATGCGCACGTCGTTCAGGCCGGACCGGCGCGGCATGGTTCACGGCGCGGCTTGAGCGAATACCTGGCCCAGGTCGTAGATGACGGCACAAAAAAGAAGGTAGGGGTTGCGGCTTGCCGGCGCCGCGCGCTGGCAGGGAGACTGGTTTCAGAACTTATATTGCAGGCCGGCCACGAACAGATTGTATTTCTGGCGGCCCATGTTGACATGCCATGTTGCGGTGGGAAGGTGCAGGCCGGGGTAGTCGGTGGCGCCGAATTTGTAGCTTGTCGCGTCGATCGACAAATGCCTGTATTCGGCGAACAGGCGCAGGTTCTTGGTGATCCGCCCCTTGATGCCGGCTTTGATCTGCATGGCGAAGGCGGAGTCCGATGCGTCGGGATCGGAGTTGAAGTGATTGATGCCGGGTTCGGAGGGGTTGGCGGAATCGGACCCTTTGATGGACACGAAAGCCATGCCGGCGCCCAGGCCTATGTAGGGAAGGACTTTACTGGAGTAGGGCGTTTCGAGGGTGAAGATCGCGTTGGCCAGGAAGACCCCGGCCGTGGTGGGAACGGTGACATACTGCATGCCCAGGAAGCGCGGCATGACGGGCATTTCGCCGGTGGGCGAATGCTTGCCGATGTAGACGCCTTCCAGTTCAGCCGCCGGACGCAACCCCCAGTTCGAAGCGAGGTTCAGGCGATTCCATTCATAGCCCAGATGCGCGCCGCCCAGCGCGACGCTGGTGCTGCTGGCGGTGGAGCCCTTGGCGTTGATGGGCAGTATGGGCAGCCTTTGCGGCGGGCGCAGGTAGACCGCGCCTTGCTGTTGCAGGCTCGTCGCGGTGGCGGCGCCGAGCCCGCCGAATATGCCCGCGTACATGCCTTGATCGTTCGGCGCCTGCTCTGCGGCAGCGGGCGAGCTTATCGCCATACAGGCCAGCAGGATGGCCGCGCAATACGGTGTTTCAACCATGAATCTTCCAATGTTTGTATCGACCGGATATACATAGTTACCGCCAGTATGGTAGACGGTTTGCGGCCGCGAAGCCAGTTTTGCCGCCGGCAAAATTCGTAGACCGTCATTCCGTTGTAATGGACCGCTTCGTGCCCGATGCCACACTCGACGGCTATTGGCCGCCGCACGGCGCGGGGCGGCCCCGGCAACCGTTTGACAAGGCATGAGGCATGGGCAGCACGCTCGCAATCGTCGTTTCGCTTCTTCTTCTGATGTATCTCGCTTATCGGGGAATCACCGTGCTGCTGCTGGCTCCCCTCATGGCCGCGCTCGCGGTGCTGCTGTCGGGAGATATCTTTTACTTTCTGCCGATCTACACCGAAACGTTCATGTCGGCGCTCAGCGGTTATGTGCTGCAGTTCCTGCCGATATTCCTGCTGGGCGCATTGTTCGGGCAGCTCATGGCCGATTCGGGTGCGGCCAACACGATCTCGCGATGGATCGTCGAGCGCCTGGGCCACAAGCATGCCATTCTGACGGTGGTGCTGGCCTGCAGCGTGCTCACTTATGGCGGCGTGTCCCTGTTCGTGGTGGCCTTCGCCATCTACCCCATTGCGCGCAGCCTGTTCCGCGCGGCGGACATTCCGAAGCGCCTCATCCCGGCGTCCATTGCACTGGGCTCCTTCACCTTCACCATGACGGCGATGCCCGGCACGCCGGCCATCCAGAACGCCATCCCGATTCCCTATTACGGCACCAATGTCTTTGCCGCGCCAGGGCTGGGCATCATCGGCGGCATCATCATGCTGGGCGGCGGCTTGTGGTGGCTGCTGTCGCGCCAGGCCGCCGCGCGCCTGAAGGGCGAGGGCTACGGCGTGCATGCCGAGGGCGTGGCCGCTGCGGACGCGGCCGATGAAGCGCGCGGTCCCATGTCGCGCATGCCGCTGGCTCTGGCTGTCTTGCCCCTGTTGCTGGTGGTGGGCGTCAACGCCTTGTTCACCTACGCCGTGTTCCCGAACATGGATCTGTCCTTCGTTATTGAACGCTTTCCCAAGGTGGCGCCCGAGAAGATGACCGGCTTGTGGGCGCTGATCGTCGCGCTGGTGGTGGCCTGCGCAACCCTGGTCGTGTCACGCCTGGGCCGTTGGATCGATCTGCGCGAAACGGTCAACAAGGGCGTCTTCGGCTTCATGCTGCCGCTTTTCAACACGGCTTCGGAAGTAGGCTACGGCGCCGTCATCGCCGGCCTGGCGGGCTTTGCCATCATCCGCGACGCGGTGCTCAATGTGGCGCCGGGCAATCCGCTTGTTTCCGAAGCCGTCGCCATGAACGTGCTGGCCGGCATCACCGGCTCCTCATCGGGCGGCCTGAGCATTGCCCTGCAGACTTTGGGCGCCGATTACCTGCGCATGGCGCAAGAGGCCGGAATCAGTCCCGAATTGATGCACCGTGTCGCCGTGATGGCGGCGGGCGGTTTCGATACCTTGCCTCATTGCGGCGCCATCATCACCTTGCTGTCCATCTGCAGTCTGACCCATCGGCAGTCGTACATGAACATCGCGGCGGTGACCATGGGCGTGCCCATGGTCGCGCTGATCGCCGTCATTAGCCTGGGGACGATGTTCGGCAGCTTCTAGGACTATCGAGGTTCTATCGTGCAGTGGCGTTGAAGGCGTGCGCAGTCTCTTTCCGGATCGAGCAGCACGATGGCGGCCACGCCGGCAGCCAGCAGAATCAGCCCGGTGAGCGTAAAGGCATCGTGCAGCCCGGCGGTCAACGCCGCGTCGCCCGCCCGAAGGCCGTAGCCAGCGCGCTCCACCAGCCAGCCCACGATGGCGGGCGATACGACGCCTCCCACCGAAGCCAGCCCTACCAACGCGGACATGACCACCGCACGTTGCTGCGGGTTGACGGCGTAGGCAATGGCGGTGGGCGCCATGGGAAACACCAGGAAGGCGCCCCAGCCCACGGTCATGGCGGCCATGGCGCGCATCCCCGACAGGTGGGGCAGCGCAAGCAGACAAAGACCGGAGATGGCCAGGGCCAGGCCAAACAGCGCCGCAACGGCCCAGCGCGCGCATACGCCGCGCCGCATCAGCTTGCGTCCAAGGAAACCGAGGAGAAGCAGGAGCAGCGTGCCGAAGGTCCAGGGCAGGGCGTACACCATGCCCACTTTTTCAGGCGCGACGGCAAGAACGTCGCCGATGTATCGGGGCAGCCAGGTCGTCATGGCTCCCTGCGCCCAGAAGCAGCCGAAGCCGGCCAGTGTCGCCACCAGCCAGGCTCGACCGGTGAAGACATGCCAAAGACTCACCTTGCGAAGTTTTTCAGTGGCCGAGGGCGTGACGCCATGGTTTTCATTGGCGGGTCCGCCGGCCTGATACGGACCGTCCTTGCCGATGAAGGCCCAGGCTATTCCCCAGATCAAGCCCGCGATGCCAAGCACGCCGAACGCCCAGCGCCATCCCAAGGCCGGAGAGGCGATGATCAACGACAGCAGGGGAGCGGCCGCCGCAGCACCGATGGTGGGCCCTATGGCGATAAGGCTGCTGGGCAGAGCGCGGTCCTCGGTGGGAAACCAATTGTGGGTCGCATGCAGGGCGACCGGCAAGGCCGGCCCTTCGCCCGCGCCGAGCATAATGCGGGTTGCCAGCAATACCGTCGCCCCGCCGAACAGCATGGGAAACTGGGCCGCGGCCCACACCACGGTCAAAACCAGTATCAACGAGCGGCTGGAGAAACGGTGCGCCACCGCGCCCACGACAATGGCGCTGAGACTGAACAGAAAAAAGAAGCTGCTGCCGATGAAGCCGAACTGTACCGGACTGAGGCCGAGCTCCGCCATGGCGGGCTTGGCCACCAGACCCAACACTGCCTTGTCGGCGAAGTTGAGCACCATGAACAGCGTCAGCATGCCGGTGACCAGCCACGCCCGGCGTTGCACAGAGGCGATGTTGCCGCCCATGCCCGTGCCGACGGGCATATTTGTAGAGATTGCCATCCTACTCCTCCATTTTTGTGGGTTTCCATCCTCGGACATGAGGCTGGATGCGCGGTCTTTGGCGCCGCGCTGCGGCGCCGGCCGGGTGCGACTCTGTGTTCGCTGCCCGCCGGCGTCCGGGGTTCAGGCGGCCGATGAAACCGGCGGCCCGAATAAAACGTCGTAGTCGCGCGCGATCCGGACGGCCTCCGCCGGACTCGATACGTTGTGAAGACGGCGATACAGGGCCAGCAGCTTGCCCGCGGGCGCTGCCCAGAACAACGCGGTGACCGGTTCGCCCGAATTGTTGAAGAAGGCATGCGGAATCCCGCGCGGCATTCTGACCAGGTCTCCGCTCTGAGCCGATCGTTTCTTCCCGTCGATCAGTAGGTCGATGCGGCCGTCGAGCACGAAGATGTATTCGTCCTGATAGGGATGAGTGTGGGGCGGCACGAAGGTTTCGATGGGAAACGTGGCGTGCCAGGCGAAGCTGTCTTCGCTCACCTGCTTGGGAACGTAGACCTGGCCCATGACGTTCCAGGCCACGCCGTCCAGGCCGGAATGCGCCGGCGTGATGTCGGGGGTTTCAAGCATGATGCGGATCTCCTTGCAATGACGTCAGACGGTCCAGCGTAGGCTTGACCAATGGATTGGTGGAGGCGAAGCGGGGCTTGAAGCCTTGGCGCGCCTGAGCAAGGTCCTCTTCATCCCAGTAGCCGATCAAAATGCCGCCTTCCGAGATGCGCGGCTGCACCTCGATCGATTCGATCGCTTCGTCCGCGACGGTGACGCGCTGGCGGGGCTGGCGCGACCACCGGAAGAGGGCCTCGTGCAGCCGGGCGCGGGCTTGGACATGCTCGGGCTGCTGCGATGCGCCCAGATCATGGAATTCGTCGGGATCGGCCTGCAAGTCGTACAGCATGGGGCGGTAGTCCTCGAACAGTACGTACTTCCAGCGTCCATCGAAGACCATGCGCATCCACGCCTGGCGAGGCCTGGTCTGCAGATCGATGCGGGCGTCCTGGAAGGCATAGTCGTATTCGCAGATCACGGTGTCGCGCCAGTCGCCGGGCTGTTGGCCGAACAACAGGGGACGCAGCGAACGGCCGTCCATGACATGGGGCACGGCGGGACCGCCGTAGGCATCGAGAAAGGTCGGAGCAAGGTCGACGGCTTCGACCAGCGCCTGGCAGCGGGTGTTGCGGGTGCAGTCGGCTCTGGGATCAGGATCGTAGATGATCAGCGGAGCGCGGATCACAGGCTCGTGGAACAGGTCTTTCTCGCCCATCCAGTGGTCGCCCAGATAATCGCCATGGTCGGCGGTGAACACGACCATGGTCGTGTCCATCAGGCCCCGTTCCTCGAGAAACGAGAACAGAAGTCCCAGCTGATCGTCTATCTGCTTGATCAGGCCCATGTAGCCGCACATCACGGCGTCCCTTGTGCCGTCTTGGGAAAATGTGCGGGAGACCCGGTGGTTCATCATGGCCTCGTACACCGGATGGGGCTCCAGCCGCTCTTGCTCCGACCGTCGCACGGGCAGCGCGTCGGCCGGCTTGTACATGCCGGCGTAGGGCTCCGGAGCCAAGTAAGGCCAATGGGGCTTGATGTACGACAGGTGCAGGCACCAGGGCTCGTCGCCCGCCTCCTGGATGAAGTCCATGGCGCGGCGGGTGATGTAGGGCGTTTCGGAGTGCTCGTCCGGGATCCGGGCCGCGAGGTTCGAGTACTTGAGAAACCATCCGGATCGCATCTGGCCGTCCTCGTCCATGGCGGAGTTCGACCATTCTTCCCATGGATTGTCGCCGTCGAAACCCAGTTCCCTCAGATAGCGGTTGTAGGCCGGATCCGGATCGTGCCCTGAGTAGGGATGGATGCCGTCGTCGCGCTCGTAGGGATCGAAACCGCATTCGGAGATGCGCACGCCGACTTGGGATGAAGGATCGATACCCAGCCTCGCCATGCCGGCGAGATCGGCCCGCATATGCGTCTTGCCGACCAGGACGGACCGTACGCCGAGCGGGCGCAAGTGATCACCTATGGTCATCTCGCCCACTTTGAGCGGGACGAAGTTCCAGCTCGCCCCGTGAGAGTGTACGTAGCGGCCGGTGTAGTAGCTCATGCGCGACGGGCCGCAGACAGGAGACTGTACATAAGCGCGGTCGAAGAGGACGCCCTTGGCGGCCAAAGCGTCCAGATTGGGGGTTTTCAGATTGGGGTGGCCAAAGCACGATAGATGATCGGCGCGCAATTGGTCGCACATGATGAAGAGCACGTTCTTAACGTGGCGCGTCATGGTCTCCTCCATAGTCTTGTGTCATGGGGTATGTAATTTGGTTTTGATTTTAGGAGCCGCCTCCGCTTGCCAGTAGTGTTTTGTTTTCATGTCTATTACCATTGGTTATCACTACAAGGGAGGTCGCATGCGGCTGCAACAACTCGAGCTGTTGATCGCGCTGGGCGAGAAAGGGAGTCTTCGCGCCGCGGCCGAGCAGTTGAATGTCACCCAGCCGGCCTTGAGCAAGTCGCTGCGGCAGCTGGAAGAAGAATTCGGCATTGCGTTGGTGCAGCGCAGCGCCAAAGGTGCGCGGCTCGCGCCGGCGGGGGAGCTGCTGGCCGCCCGGGCCGCGACAGCGCTGCGCGAGCTGGATCGGGCTCGCGAAGACATCGCATTGCACCTGGGGAATACCGCTGGCCAAGTGACATTGGGCATGTCGCCGGCAGTGGCGATCCTGTTTTCGCCCGGGGCGACGGCCCGTTTCGCGTCGCGATGGCCCGGTGTGAAGCTATGCATGCGCGACGCCTTGTATCCACATGCTTTGCGCCAGCTGCGCAGCGGAGAGCTGGATTTCGTGCTCGGACCGGTTCCGGCGGCGGGCGTGGGAAGTGACTTGCTGCGCCAGCCTTTGTTCCATAGCCAGGAGATCATCGCGGCCCGGCGCGGTCATCCTCTTTCGCGCGCCCGGCGCCTGGCCGATCTGGTGGATGCGCGCTGGATACTGACCGGGCCGACGCACGGCCCGGGCGATCCCGCCCATCTTCGATTCGAGGCGCTGGGGCTGAGGCCGCCCCATGTCGAGTTGGAGTGCGAATCGTTTTCCACCTTGCTGGGCCTCATGTCCGCATTGGACGTCGTGGGCATCATGCCTCGCAGCTTCCTGGATCGCCACGGCCGCAGGGCCGGCCTCGTGGCGCTACCCATCGAGGACCCATTGCCCGTCACCACCATTTATGCGGTGTTGCGGGCCGATGCGCCGTTGACGCTGCCCGCCCAGGACCTGCTCGAGGCCTTTCTGCAGGAAGCCAGGGAGTTTAGTCGGGCGCAGGACCGGACGGGGGGCTGACTCTATACAGCCTGTGCAGCATACGGCGCGGACGGGTCCGCCCGCATAGGCGGGTTCGGGTATCATCGCTCAGTGGTGCAGCGCAGTCGCCGGGCGTGAACCGCGTGCTTCGTCCGGGCGCTGCCGCCCGCGCTCAGTAATTATCAAGGAATGGTTTCATGCAGGCCGAGACAGCAATATCGCAAGGACAAATACTCGAAATCGCAGCCGACGACGATGTCATCATCAGGGCGCAGGTATGCGGCCGCCCGGATGCCACGCGTTTGATCGTCAGCCACGGCAATGGCCTGGCCGCCAGCGGTTATGCCTCTTTCTGGCGCCGGCTGGCCTCGGAGTACCAGCTCGTCCTGCTCGACTTTCGCGGCCACGGCATGAGCGATCGCGGTTCCCTGGAGAACCATTCGTGGGCGCAATTCGAACTGGATTTCGACGTGGCGATGTGCGCCATCCGGGCGGCGCTGGGCGAGCGCAAGACCTATGGCGCTTTTCATTCGCTGTCGGCCATTGTCTCGCTGCTGCATGCGCGGCGTTTCGGCCCTGCCTGCGACGGTCTCGTGCTGTTCGATCCGCCCATCATCCCGCCCGACGGCCATCCGATGCAGGCCTCGCACGTCGACGAGATGATGGGGCTGGCAAGCCGGGTCGCCAAGCGGCGCGCGCACTTCGACGACTGGCGCGACCTGGCCGGCCAGTACCGGCGCAATCCCATGTTTGCCCGCTGCCAGTCGGATGCCTGCGACGAGATGGCGCGTGCGCTGCTGCGCCCGGTTTCCGAGGACGAGGGCGGCGGCTGGACTCTTTCCTGCGCACCCGAGCAGGAAGCGAAAATATTCGCGTCGAATGACGACACCACATTGTGGTCGTGGCTCGGCCGGGTCGATTTCCCGCTCAAGCTGCTGTGCGCCGACCCGGACGTGCCCGGCGTCCAGCCGTCCGCGGCCATCGACCGCGACCTGGCGCGGGAATTCAACCTGGACTATGCCTGCGTGCCGGGGACAACCCATTTCCTGCAACTCGAGCGGCCCGACCTCTGCGCCTCTCTGGCACGCGAATTTTGCCGTTGAGCTTTTTGCCGCCGGGCCGCCCCAAGGCAAAAAAGCCCCCTTGGGGGGCAGCAAGCAGGCCCAGCCTGCGTGGCGTGGGGGCCATTTTTTGCCGCCGGGCCGCCCCAAGGCAAAAAAGCCCCCTTGGGGGGCGTTTTTGTCGCAAGTGATAACAACCTCTTCGCCGGCGTCGCGTTGCACTATGGCAAAATCGATTTGGGACGCCGATTCGCCGAGCGTCCGAATCCAAGGAGACGCCATGTTCACACGCATCCTGTTGGTATCGGCGGCAACGCTCGCCCTGGCCGCGTGCTCGTCGGTCGACCTGAATGAGCCCGACAACAATACGATTCCCCGCATCTGCAATGCGGACAACGCTTCTCATGTCACGGGCAAGCGCATCTCGGCCGAGCTCGAGCAGGAAGCGCGGCGCAGCAGCGGCGCCGGCATGATACGCGTCATACGGCCGGGCCAGATGGTCACCAAGGAATACCGGTCCGAACGCCTGAACCTGCAGCTCAACGACTACGACGTCGTGGTAAGGGCTTACTGCGGATAGGCGCTTTACTTTTCGACGCGCCGCGGCAGCCAGCGCCAGTACATGGCGGCGGCGATGAACCCCATCGAGCCGATGGCCAGGATGCCGGCGGCCAGTGACAGGACGGCGATGATGCCGGACAGCAGCAGGGGGCCGCCGCCGGCGCCGAAGTCGGTGATCAGCCGCCAGATGCCCAGGAACTGGGTGCGGGCCCCGGGCGGCGAGGCGTCGGCGCCTATGGTCATGTTCAGTCCCGAGCCTATGCCGTTGCCCAGCCCCATGACCATGCACACGATGACGAAGGCGGCCAGGCCGGTGGTCAGAGGCATCAGCATCAGCGAGCCGCCCATCAGCAGCATCGAGGGCAGGGCGACCCACAGCCGCCCGTGCTGGTCCATGACCTTGCCCGCTGGATAGAACAGCAGCATGTCGATCGAACCCATGACGCCGTACACGACGGCGGTGGTGGGCGCGTCCAGGCCGATGTGGCTGGCCCACAGCGGCACGATGATCTGGCGGCATGCCCGGATGGCCGCCAGCAGGGAGCCGGCCAGCGCCAGGGTAAGAAAGACCTGCGCGTGGTCGCGCAACACCCCGCCCAGCCGCGCCGGCACGACGTCGGCCGCCTTGGCTTGCCTGCCGTGCTCGAGTTCGGGAATGGCGAACGAGAGCAGCCCTGCGCCCACCATGGCGACGATGGCCGCCCAATAGGCGCCCGGCAGGTCTATGAAATGCATCACGGCGGCGCCCGCGAACGGGCCTATGAACAGGCCCACCCGCATGGTGCCGCCGAGCGTGGACAAGGCCCGGGCGCGCATCGATATGGGTACCACCTCGGTCAGGAAGGTCTGCCTGGCAAGCAGGAAGACTGAACTTGCCGCGCCGATGAGGAAGACCCCCAGCCCCAGCATCCAGGTCGTGGAGGCGAACAGGCACAGCACCAGCGCCAGCACAGTGAGGGCGGCCGCTCCGATCATGGAACGGCGTTCGCCATAGCGGGCGGTAACGAGGGCGGCGGGAATGTTGCTGAGCAGGGACCCGATGCCGATCAGCGATACGATGAAGCCCGACAGGGCCACCGATGCGCCCAGCTCTTTGGCGCTGAGCGCAATGACCGGGAAGATGGCGCCTTCTCCAATGCCGAAAAGCAGCGAAGGACCAAAGGCGGCGACGGCGATGCCGCGCAGGCTGAACGACGAGTTTCCGGAAGTCACGGCGGCGAGCGGGAGATAAAGTAGGCTATTCTGACAGCAGCGCCGCCGCTTGTCGATTTCCGCGCGCGGGAGCGGCCGGAAATCGGCGCCGCCCTGCGCGAAGTTTGCCGTTTACGCCGGCCGCCGGGCAGCGTCCATCGTTTAAACTGTGGCTCATCATAAAGCCATTCATAACGGGGATATGCGCCATGCCATCTTTTGACGTCGTCTCGGAAGTAGACAAGCACGAACTGTCCAATGCGGTCGACCAGGCCAATCGCGAACTGGATACGCGTTTCGATTTCAAGGGCGTGGACGCCAGGTTCGAGCTGGAAGGCTTCGTGGTCACGGCGACGGCGCCCAGCGCTTTTCAGCTCAAGCAGATGCTCGACATCCTGCGCGGGCGCCTCTCGGCGCGCGGCATAGACGTGCGCTGCCTGGACGTGGCCGAGCCCAACGAGAACCTGGGCGGCGCGCGCCAGAAAATCACCGTGCGCCAGGGCCTGGAGCAGGCGGTTTCCAAGAAGCTCATCGCCGCGCTCAAGCAGGCCAAGCTGAAGGTCGAAGCGCAAATCAACAAGGACAAGCTGCGCGTTACCGGCAAGAAACGCGACGACCTGCAAGAGGCCATCGCCCTGCTGCGAAAGACGGACGTCGACCTGCCGCTGCAGTTCAATAATTTCCGCGACTGAGGCTCAGGCCTTGAGCCGATAGCCGGTCTTGAACATCCATGCGACCACGCCCAGGCACAGCGCCAGGAAGACCACGGTCATGCCCAGGCTGATGCCCACGTGCACGTCGGCGATGCTGTAAAAGCTCCAGCGAAAGCCGCTGACCAGATACACCACCGGATTGAACAGCGTTACCGTCTGCCAGAACGGCGGCAGCATGTCGATGGAATAGAAGCTGCCGCCCAGAAAGGTCAAGGGGGTAATGATAAGCAGCGGCACCAGCTGCAGCTTCTCGAAGCCGTCGGCCCAGATGCCGATGATGAAGCCGAACAGGCTGAAGGTGAGGGCGGTGAGCACCAGGAACAGCAGCATCCAGACGGGATGGTCGATATGCAGCGGCACGAACAGGGTGGCCGTGGCCAGGATGATCAGGCCCAGTATGATGGACTTCGTGGCTGCCGCCGCGACATAGGCGAAGGTGATCTCCATGTACGACAGCGGCGCTGAAAGAATCTCGTATATGGTGCCGGTGAAGCGCGGAAAATAAATGCCGAACGAGGCGTTGGTGACGCTTTGCATCAGCAGCGACAGCATGATCAGGCCGGGCACGATGAAGGCCCCATAGCTGACGCCCTGCACCTCGTTGATGCGGTTGCCGATGGCGGCGCCGAATACGACGAAGTACAAAGAGGTGGAAATCACCGGGGCAAGCAGACTTTGCGACAGCGTCCGCCAGCTGCGGGCCATTTCGAACAGATAAATAGCGCGTATGGCATGCAGGTTCATGCGGCGTCCTTGACGAGGCTGACGAAGATGTCTTCCAGCGAGCTTTGCCGGGTCTGGAGGTCGCTGAACCTTACGCCGGCCTGCTGCAGGTCGTTCAGCAAGGTGGCGATGTCGCGGTCCTGGCGGCTGGAGTCGTAAGTGTAGACGAGCTCGTGGCCGTCTTCGGAAAGCCGCAGCTCGTAGGCTTGCAGCGCTGCCGGAACCCGGGCCAGCGGCTGGGCAAGCTGCAGGGAAAGCTGTTTCTTGCCCAGTTGGCGCATCAGCCGGTGCTTTTCCTCCACCAGGATGATGCGCCCGTTGCGGATGACGCCGACCCGATCGGCCATCTCTTCGGCCTCTTCGATGTAGTGGGTGGTAAGAATGATGGTCACGCCCATGGCGCGCAGCGAGCGCACCAGCTCCCACATGTCTTTGCGCAGTTCCACGTCCACCCCGGCGGTGGGCTCGTCCAGGAAGAGAATGTCGGGCTCATGGGACAGCGCCTTGGCGATGAGCACCCTGCGCTTCATGCCGCCGGACAGCGTCATGAGCTTGTTGCTCTTCTTGTCCCACAAAGAAAGAGAGCGCAACACTTTTTCGATGTGGGCCGGATTGGGCGGCTTGCCGAACAGGCCGCGGCTGAAGCTTACGGTGTCCCACACCGATTCGAAGGCGTCGGTGGTGAGCTCTTGCGGCACCAGGCCGATATGGGAGCGGGCCTGGCGGTATTGGGTGATGATGTCGTAGCCGGCCGCGGTGACGTGGCCGCTGGTGGGCATGACCAGCCCGCAGATGATGCTGATGAGTGTCGTCTTGCCCGCGCCGTTGGGCCCCAGCAGAGCGAAGATCTCGCCCTGCTGTATGTCCAGGTCGATGTCTTTCAGGGCCTGGAACCCCGAGGCGTAGGATTTGCAAAGCTTGGATACTGAAATGACCGCGGGCATGGTGACGTCCGTTTACGATGTTTCACTCTCTGTGGGGCAGCTTATCATTTAACCTTGGTACACACTCCGTCTTTAGTGTTAATCGCAGTAAGGGAAGAAAGCATGAGCAACCGCGCGGATGCGAGCCACTCCGTCCTGTTGACACCCGAGCAAATGTCGGCCGCCGACGAGGCGGCCATCGCCGCCGGTGCGCGCGGCGCCGATCTGATGGAAGCCGCCGGCCTGGCCGTGGCGGCGACAGTGCGGCGCCATTGGCCCATGGGGCCGGTGGCCGTCTTGTGCGGCCCCGGCAACAACGGCGGAGACGGCTTCGTGGCCGCCCGCCACCTGCGAGCCTGGGGCTGGCCGGTGCGCCTTGGCCTGCTCGGTTCGGCCGACAGCCTTACACCCGATGCCGCTCATCACGCCGCCCTGTGGGGCGATGCAATCGAACCTTTCGATGCCGGCCTGTTGGACGGTGCAAGCGTGATCGTGGACGCCTTGTTCGGCGCGGGCCTGGCGCGTCCCATCGAAGGACCGGCGCTGGAAGTGCTGCGCGAGGTGGCGCATCGCGGCCTTCCGGTCTGTGCCGTGGACGTGCCCAGCGGGCTGGACGGCGCCACCGGACAGGTATTGGGCATGGCCGTGCCCGCCCGGCATACGGTCACCTTCTTTCGCAAGAAACCGGGGCACGTGCTGTTGCCCGGCCGGCAGTTGTGCGGGCAGATCACGCTGGCCGACATCGGTATTCCGCCGCAGGTGGTCGAGGGCATGGACGAAATCGCCTTCGAGAACGAGCCGGCGCTGTGGCGCGACATGTTCCCCTGGCCGCGTGCCGACGACCATAAGTACGCGCGCGGCCACGTGCTGGTGGTGGGCGGCGAGATCATGACCGGCGCGGCGCGTCTCTCGGCCATGGCGGCGGCGCGCGCCGGCGCCGGACTGGTCACGGTGGCCGCGCCCGCGCCCGTGTGGCCGGTGTATGCGGCCGCGCTGACCAGCGTCATGGTGCAGCCGCTCGACGACGCCAGCAACCTCAACGACATCCTGGCCGATGCGCGCAAGAACGTGCTGGTCGTGGGCCCGGGCGCGGGCGTGTCCGAAGCGACCCGCCAGCACGTATTGGCTGCGCTCGACACGGGCAGGGGGGTGGTGCTGGACGCCGATGCCATCACTTCTTTCGGCCCCGCCCCGCACGCCCTGTTTTCGGCCATCAAGGGGCCTTGCGTGCTGACGCCGCACGAAGGCGAATACAGCCGGCTGTTCGCGGGCCATGGCAGCAAGCTAGAGCGCGCGCGGCAGGCCGCCC
Source organism: Pusillimonas caeni (assembly GCF_003545815.1). Classification (GTDB taxonomy): domain Bacteria; phylum Pseudomonadota; class Gammaproteobacteria; order Burkholderiales; family Burkholderiaceae_B; genus Pusillimonas; species Pusillimonas caeni. The sequence continues at coordinate 159,185 of NZ_PDUW01000008.1, read as the reverse complement.
GCCAAAGCGGGGCGGTGGTGCTGCTGAAAGGCGCCGACACCGTCATTGCGTCGCCCGACGGGCGGGCCGTCATCAACAGCAATGCGCCGGCCACGCTCGCCACGGGTGGAACGGGCGACGTGCTGACCGGCTTCATCGCGGGCCTCATGGCGCAGGGCATGGCGCCTTTCCTGGCCGCCAGCGCCGGCGCCTGGCTGCATGGCGAGGCGGCGCGCCAGTTCGGCCCCGGCCTGGTGTCCGAAGACTTGCCCGCCATGCTGCCGCGTGTACTGCGCCGGCTCAAGGCCTATCCCTCCACGCCAGGCGTTACACTTGCGGTTCCAACGTAGTGCGGGCCGGTGGACGGCCCGCGCCGCCCGAGGTCCTACATGTCCGACGTAATCGCTTTAATCTTCGACTTTGACGACACCCTGGCGCCCGACAGCACGTCCGGTCTGCTGACCGACATGGGGGTCGACGCGGCCCATTTCTGGTCGCAGGAGGTCGGTCCGCTGCTGGCCGAGCACGATTGGGATCCGGTGCCGGCCTATCTGTACAAGCTCATCGAGCTGTCGCGCGGCGGACGCCATGGCCCCATCACACGCCAGCGGCTCGAAGAATGGGGCAGTCGGCTGCCGCTGCACGACGGCGTGCAGACGCTGTTCAACCGCCTGCGCGAGGTGGTGCGCAAGAACCATCCGCAGGTGCAGCTGGAGTTCTACCTGATTTCCAGCGGCATCGGCGACGTGGTGAGGCACACCGCCATCGCCCACGAATTCACGGACATCTGGGCGTCGGAGTTCATCTACGACGAGCAGGGCGGCATTCTCTTTCCAAAGCGCATCGTCAGCTTCACCGACAAGACGCGCTATCTCTTCCACATCCAGAAAGGCATCGTCGGCGCGGCCTCGCGCAACAAGCCCTTCGAGGTCAACAAGAAGGTGGAGCAGGACAAGCTGCGCGTGCCCTTCCAGCAGATGATCTTCGTGGGCGACGGCTACACCGACATCCCCTGCTTCTCGCTCATACGGCGCTCGGGCGGCGTGGCCTTCGGCGTGTGGGATCCGCGCCACCGCGACAAGCGCAGCCGCGCCTGGGGCTTCATCCAGGAAGGGCGGGTCTCCAACCTGAACCAGGCCCGCTACGACGAAGAGGCCGAGCTCTACCAATGGCTGGAAGAGGCGGTGGAAAGCCTGGCCGGGCGCATCTCGCTCAATGCGCGCATTTATGGCGGCTGAGCGCGACCGACCGGACGAGGCGTCCGCCAAGGCGGCCGGGCATCATGGCACGGCCGGGACGGCGTCCGCCGATGCGGTGCCTGGCAGCGAAACGCCTGTCGAGCCGTTCAATGCAGACGACGCCGACGCCATGCGGCTTGCGCTGGAGCAGGCGGCTCAGGCCGAGGCCCTGGGCGAGGTGCCCGTGGGCGCCGTGGTGCTCGACGCCGCGGGCAGGGTGATAGGCGCCGGCTTCAATCGCACCATCAGCGGGCATGACCCCACCGGCCATGCCGAGATCGTAGCCCTGAGGCAGGCAGCGCAGGCGCTGGGCAACTACCGCCTGCCCGAGGCCAGCCTCTTCGTCACGCTCGAGCCCTGCGCCATGTGCGTCGGCGCCATACTGCACGCGCGCCTGGCCCGCGTGGTATATGGCGCGGCCGACCCCAAGACGGGCGCCTGCCACAGTGTGCTCAACGTGCCCGCCATCGCGCAGCTGAATCACCAGACCCGGGTCGAGGGCGGCTTGCTGGCGCAGGAATGCGGCGAGCTGCTGCGCGGGTTTTTCCGGACGCGGCGCCAGGCCGCCAAACAGGCGCGTACACAAGGCTGACGCATCGCAAGGCGCGCCCGATTTCCGCTCGAGCGCCTCCGCCCCTTATTGCCGCGGCATGCATGCGTCATGCTTTTCGTCTCCTCTATACTTACGCCTGCGCAATCGTTGCGCTGCAGGCCGCCGCGGCATCCGCGCTGCGGCGGCCGCTTTCCCATTTCATCACCTCGCTATCAAGACCGACCATCCATGGCACATGCGCATCATGCTTCTCCCAAGGGCATTTATCTGATTTCCCCGTCGGGCGCGGTGCCCGATCCGGCCGCCGTGGACCTGGCTCGCGAGCGGCTTGCCGGCCTGGGCTTCAAGACGGCCCTCGACCGCACGGCCCTGGCGGTGCACGAGCGCTTCGCCGGCACCGATGCGCAGCGATTGGCGGCCATAACGCGCGCGCTCAAGCAGAAGCATCCCGTCGTCATGGCCACGCGGGGCGGCTATGGCCTCAGCCGCCTCCTGCATCGCATCGATTGGAACGCGGTGGCGGAAAGCGGCAAGCTCTTCATCGGCCAGAGCGACTTCACCGTGTTCAATCTGGCGCTGCTGGCCCGCACCGGAGCCGAGAGTCTGGCGGGCCCCACGGCCGTATTCGATTTCGGCGCCGCCAAGATGGACGACCTGACGGCGGCCCTGTTCACCGAGACGCTGCGGGGCGAGCTCGAGATCCTCAGTTTCGAGGCGCCCGGCTCGGATCCGGTCGATGCGCGGGGCGTGCTGTGGGGCGGCAACCTGGCCATGGTGGCCTCGCTGGTCGGCACGCCGTTCCTGCCTCGCCTGCGCGGCGGCATTCTTTTCCTGGAAGACGTCAACGAGCATCCGTTCCGCATCGAGCGCATGCTGTCGCAACTGCTGCACGCGGGGGTGCTGGCAAAGCAGAAAGCGATCGTGCTGGGGCGATTCACCGAATACCGCCTGGGCAAGAACGACAACGGCTACGACCTGGATGCGGTCGTGGCCTGGCTGCGGCAGAACGTGAAGGTGCCCGTGGTGACGGGCCTGCCGTACGGCCACGTGAAGGTCAAGGCCACGCTGCCGGTGGGCCGGCGGGTGGGCATCGCCACCGAAGGCGGCATGGCCTACCTGCTGCTGCACGAGCACGACTAGCATTGAAAAGCGCAGATGCCGGCCCGCCGCGAGCGGGCTTTTTTTGTTGGCGTCCTGGGCAGAAAACGACGATAAATAATCAAACATTATGTATCAATATGACATAGAATACGCCATCTTTCACTCGGGAGCCTTCGATGCTCGGATGTCGTTTCACCTTGGCGTTGACTGCTCTTCTGGCGCTGGCCGGCTGCGACGGCGGCTCGGGCAAGCACAGCGAACCCCCGGCTCCCGAGCTGGCCTATCCTGAAACGGCCGCCGGTTCCGACAGCGATACCTATTTCAACCGTACGGTGGCCGACCCGTATCGCTGGCTCGAAGACATTCGAAGCCAGAAGACCGACAACTGGGTGCAGGCGCAAAACCGGTTCACGGCCGACTACATCAAGGCGCTGCCCGATTACGACGCCATCGCCCGGCGCATTGCACCGTGGTTCGCAGCGCCGCGCAAGGCTGCGGCCATGCAGTCGCTGAGCGTGCAGCAAGAAGAAAGCACCCGGCGCGTGCAAGGGGTGCAAGGCGTGGACGGCCACTTCTACTACCAGCTTCAAGTCCAGCAGGAACGCAATCACAAGCGTATCCCGGCAGCCTCCGTCCGTTTCGTTTCGGCCGACAACATCATCTATGTCGCATCCGGCCCCGACGCCGTGGATCAAAGCAAGGTCCTGGTCAACGTGGACGATTTCCGCACCGATCCGGACGACGACATCCGCTTAGTCAATCATCAGGTGTCGCCCGACGGTAAATACATGGTTTACGCCATGGAGCGCAATTTCGCGGATCTGGCAGAGCTGCATGTCATCGACCTGATGGAGCCCACGCAGCCGCTGTTGCGCATACCGCATGTCTTTTCCAGCGAATTCACTCTGTATGGCGACGGGGTAATTTATTCCTCCCCGAGCGGCACCGAGGATCCGCATGTTTCCCCGCATACATTCCAATCCCTGTACTACCAGCCTTTTACAGGGGGCGGGCGCCAGGTGTGGTTCCAGGGTCAGGAGTTCGACCAGATCGCGGGTACGGCCCTGCATCAGGGCCAGCTCTACATCACTGTCTTGACCGATATGCAGTCTGCCCAGCTGCGTCTTGATCCGGCCCGCCCGGAGCAGGGCGCGCACGTTTTCCTCGACGCAGGCGCGGACCCGCAAAGTTTCAACTTCCTGGGCCCAAGCGCCGAAGACCCCGCCAAGCTGCTGTTCGATACCACGCAAGGCGCCGCGTCGAAGCGCTTGATCGAAGTGGACCCGGCCGACCCCTCGCCCGGCAACTGGCGTGAAATCCTGCCGCGCAGCACGGCGGGCGAAACGGTGTACGTCAACGAGATCATGGTCTGCGGCAGCGATTACTACGCCGAGCATCTGGACCACGGCAGCAGCAGGCTGTTCCATTACAGCGCGGCCGGCGCCCGCGAAATTCCGCTGCCCGGCATGGGCGCGGTTTCAGGCATGTACTGCTCCGAGCTGGACGGCCGGGACATACTGAATTACTGGTTCTCGACGCTGGCCCAGCCGAGAATCGACTTCAGCTACGACCCCGCCACAAACGTGGCCACCCGGGGGCCGGCGCGACGCTACGAAGGCTATGATCCGAGCCTCTACGAGATGCGCCGCCTGATCGCGACCGGCGCCGACGGGGCCCAGGTGCCCGTCTACATCGCGCACAAGAAAGGCCTCGAGGCGTCCGGCGAGGCGCCCACGCTCATCTACGTGTACGGCGGCTTCGGTGTCGCCCTGACGCCCGGATTCCAGGAAAAGGCCATTCCCTTGCTTGAAAACGGGGGCATTTATGCCGTGGCGCAGGTGCGCGGCGGAAATGAATTCGGCTCCGCCTGGCATGATGCAGGCCGCTTGTTGAACAAGCAGAACACTTATGACGACGTCATTGCGGTGGCTCAGCACCTTATCGATCAAGGCCTGACCCGCCCCGGCAAACTGGCCCTTCAGGGCGAGTCCAACGGGGGGCTGACCACCGCCGCCGTGGCGCTTCAGCGGCCCGATCTCTTCAGTGTCGTCTTTCCCACGGTCGGCGTGCTGGATCTGGTGCGCTACGATAAGTTCACATCGGGCTTTGGCTGGCACGGCGACTACGGCCAAACCACCAGGCAGGCAGAATTCGAGAACATGATGCAGTTTTCGCCGTTGCACAACGTGAAGCCACTGGCGTATCCGCCCACCTACGTTTTCACGGGCAAGTCGGATGGGCGCGTGATGCCCGCCCATAGCTACAAGTTCGCCGCGGCGCTGCAAAACATCGCCACGGGCACGAACCCCTACCTGCTTTATGCCTTTCCCAAGGACGGGCACAGCCTGAACCGAAACTGGCAGACCGTCCTGACCTATCTATGGACCGCATTCTTCTACCACACGGGGACGCCTTACGCCGGTTCGGGCAACTAGCACGCCGCGGCAGCGGCCGCCCGCGAGGCCAAACTTGATACACTAGCTCTTTGCATCTGTACGATGGGCCGTCCCGGCCCATCTTTCATTTGGCGCAGGCGTTCGGCCGCAAGCGGCCCACGGCGTAGCGCCAGAATTCCTCACATTAATACGGCTTCAATTGATTTCCACCGCAAATCTCACCATCCAGTTCGGCCCCAAGCCGCTTTTTGAAAACGTCAGCGTCAAGTTCGGCGATGGCAACCGCTATGGCCTGATCGGCGCCAACGGCTCGGGCAAGTCCACCTTCATGAAGATCATAGGCGGCGATCTCGAGCCCTCTGCCGGCAACGTGTCGCTGGAGCCCGGCGTGCGGCTGGGCAAGCTGCGCCAGGACCAGTTCGCCTACGAGGACGTGCGCGTGCTCGATGTGGTGCTGATGGGCCACGAGGAAATGTGGCAGGCCATGACCGAGCGCGACGCGATCTACGCCAACCCCGATGCCAGCGAAGAAGACTATATGCGCGCGGCCGACCTGGAGGCCAAGTTCGCCGAGTATGACGGCTACACCGCCGAGGCGCGCGCCGGCGAGCTGCTGCTGGGCCTGGAGATTCCCACCGAACAGCACCAGCTGCCCATGCGCGAGATCGCCCCGGGCTGGAAGCTGCGCGTGCTGCTGGCCCAGGCGCTGTTCTCGAACCCGGACGTGCTGCTGCTGGACGAACCCACCAACAACCTGGACATCAACACCATCCGCTGGCTCGAAGACGTGCTCAACGGCTACGACAGCACGATGATCATCATCAGCCACGACCGCCACTTTCTCAACGAGGTGTGCACCCACATGGCCGACTTGGACTACCGCGAGCTGCGCGTCTATCCGGGCAACTATGACGACTACATGCTGGCGGCGGCCCAGGCGCGCGAGCGAATCAGCGCCGTCAACGCCAAGGCGAAAGAGCGCGTGGCCGAACTGCAGGACTTCGTGCGCCGCTTCGCGGCCAACAAGTCCAAGTCGCGCCAGGCCACGTCGCGCCTGAAGCAGATCGACCGCATCAAGGCCGACACGATCGAGGTCAAGCCTTCTTCAAGGCAGAACCCCTACATACGGTTCGAGCAGAATAAAGTGATGCATCGTCTGGCCGTCACCGCCGAGAAGATCAGCAAGGCCTACGATCAGCCGGTCATCGGCTCGTTCTCGGCGATGATCGAAGCGGGCGAAAAAGTGGCCATCATCGGCGCCAACGGCGTGGGCAAGACCACCTTGCTGCGCATGCTGGCGGGCGACCTGCAGCCCGACACGGGCAGCATCAAATGGTCTGAAAGCGCCGACCTGGGCTATATGGCGCAGGACGTCTCCGACCAGTTCCAGTCCGACAGCAATCTGTTCGACTGGATGGACGATTACCGCCAGCCCGGCGACGACGACCAGGCCATCCGCGCGGTGCTGGGCCGCCTGCTGTTTTCGGCCGACGACATCGTCAAGCCGGTCAAGGTGCTTTCGGGCGGCGAGAAAAACCGCATGACCTTCGGGCGCCTGATGCTGGGCCGCCACAACGTCATGCTGCTGGACGAACCCACCAACCACCTCGACATGGAGTCGATCGAGTCCTTGCAGTATGCGCTCGAAAAATACGAGGGCACGCTGTTCTTCGTCTCGCACGACCGGCAGTTCGTATCGGGCCTGGCCACGCGCGTGATCGAGATCCTGCCCACCGGCGAGATCATCGACTACCAGGGCAACTACGACGACTACCTCGCATCGCGGGGCATCGCCAGCTAGGGCCAGCAGGCCCTAAGCGCACAGGCCTTTCGGTCATGCTCTACACGCTTGACGGCCTCCACACGCACGAAGAAGAAATCAAGAAGAGCCGGTTTCTCGCCATGGCGGGGCCGGCCGCTTCGGCCGACGAGGCCCTGGACTTCATCGCCACGCACAGCGTGGCTTCGGCCACTCATAATTGCTGGGCGTATCGCGTCGGGGACGCCTATCGCTTCAATGACGACGGAGAGCCCGGAGGCACGGCCGGCCGTCCCATATTGCAGGCCATAGACGGCCAGCAGTGCGATCGGGCGGTGGTGCTGGTGATACGCTGGTTCGGCGGCATCAAGCTGGGTTCGGGAGGCCTGGTGCGCGCCTATGGAGGCGCGGCGGCGCAGTGCCTGAGGCTGGGCTCAAAGACGCCCATCGTGCCGCGCACGGTGCTGGTCTGCCGCTGCCCGTTCGGCGACATGGCGCTGGTGCAGTCGAAATTCCCGTCTTTCGACGCCGCCGTCGCGGGCGAAACATTCGATGCCGAAGGCGTAAGCTGGCGCCTGGCGCTGCCCAGCGAACAGGTCGACGCCTTCATGGCGCTTTTCGTCGATCTGACGCGGGGGCGGGGCGACGCCCGCATCGACGAGGGCCGATAAGCCGAGGATGCTTTACTGCTGATTGCCCTGGTTTTCCTGCTGGGCGATTTCCGCGTGTACCTGAGCCATGTCCAAGGCCTTGACCTGCGTGATCAGTTCTTCGAGCTGTCCGGCCGATAGCGCGCCTGCCTGATTGAACAGCATGACGCGCTCGCGAAACACCATCAACGTGGGAATGGAGCGAATGCGCATGGCCGCGGCCAGCTCGTCTTGTTCCTCGGTGTTGATCTTGGCGAAAGTCACGTCTTCGTGCTGTTCCGCCGCCTTTTCGAAGACCGGCGCGAAAGTGCGGCAGGGGCCGCACCAGGGCGCCCAGAAATCGATGATCAGGGGCTTGTCGCTCTGGATGGCTTCCTGGAAGGTGTCCTTGGTAAGTTCGATAGTGCTCATGAGATATCCAGAATAAAAAAGCGGCCTATCAAAGGCCGCCAGTTTCAAGAATGCTGCGTTCGATACCAGTGTACCGTTTTTTTGCCATGGAGCGACAGGACCTGGGGCCCGTTCGGGGCGTCAGGACTGTTCCAGAATCCTCGGTCCCGGGCCTTGCCGGCCCAAGACGTCCTGGGGGTTGCGCAGCGGGCATTCTTCCAGCGACAGGCAGCCGCAGCCGATGCAGCCGTCGAGCTTGTCGCGCAGCTGAGTGAGCGTGCGGATGCGTTCCTCCAGGCTTTGCCGCCAGCGCGAGGACAGTTCCCGCCATTGTGCCGCCGTAAGCTTGCTGCCCGCCGGATAGCGCCCCAGCGCTTCCTTGATTTCATCCAGTGGGATGCCCGTGCGCTGCGCCACCTTGATCACGGCGATGTAGCGCAGCACCACCGAGGGGAAGCGCCGCTGGTTGCCAGTGCTGCGGGTACTGGCAATGAGCCCCTTGGATTCATAGAAATGGATGGTCGATACAGGGACGCCGCTGCGTTGGGCCACTTCCCCGACGGTGAGCGAGCGGGTGAAATCAATCGTTTTTTCTTGTGCCATGGCTATTGACCTCAACTTAACTTGAGGTTTTATAGTCCGCCGTGCCACATTTGGCAACCGCGGTTGCCATGTCCTGGCAAACCCTGCGGCTGCGCGGCGAACGCCTTGCGGCCGCTCATCACGAATGGACTCATATGCACAATCTCATCGACGACGTACTGGACAGCCGCTGGCTGTGGATCACTGCCCGCCTTCTTCTGGCGGTGGTCTTTCTTTCTTCCGGGCTGGCCAAGCTCATCGACTTCCAGGGAGGGCTGGCCGAGATGCGCGCGGCGGGTCTGGAGCCGGCGGGGCTGTTCAACATCGCCACTGCGGTGGTGCTGATCGGCGGCTCCGCGCTGCTGGTGCTGGACCGCGTGCTGTGGGCCGGCGCCGGCGCATTGGCGCTGTTCCTGCTGCTGACCATCTTGGTCGTGCATCGCTTCTGGGCCTTGCCCGAGCCGCTGGCGAAGCAGGCGATGTTTTGGGCGCTGGAGCACATCACGGTGATCGGAGGCCTGACGGCGGCGGCCGTCGCCAGCCGCGCGCGACGCCGGCTGCGCGCCGCGCGGGCGAGGGAGGAGAACGCATGAACCGGTCCACAGTAGTGCGCGGCCTGGCAGCCGCGTCGGCGGTCTGCGCCGTAATGCTGGCGGCGTGCACGCCCGGCGCCGAAGACGGCGGCTGGCTGGCCGCCAAGGTGGCGTTGGCGACGGTGGAGCGCGCCGCTGCGCCGCGCGCCTTGCATGGCGTCGGCGAACTGGAAGCCGTCCGCCAGGTCGAGCTCGCCTCCGAGGCGTCCGGTCGCATTGCGCGGATCGTCTTCGAATCGGGCCAGCAGGTCGCCAAAGGCCAGTTGCTGGTGCAGGTCGACGATGCGCCCGAACAGGCCGAGCGCCTGCGCCTGCGCGCGCAACTGCGCAACGCCGAGGCGGCCTTGGCGCGGACCCGGCGGCTTCTGGCCGACAAGGTGGCGAACCAAGAGCAACTCGACAACGCCCTCGCGACGCGAGACATGGCGCGCGGCGCATTGCAAGGCATTGAAGCAATGATCGCGCAGAAGGCGATTACGGCGCCGTTCAGCGGCGTGATCGGGATCCGCCGCGTGCACGAAGGCCATTACCTTCGTGCGGGTGAAACCATCGCCAGCCTCGTCGATGCCGGCACGCTCCATGTGAACTTTGCGCTGGATGAAGGAGCAGCGTCCCGGCTGCATCCCGGCCAGCCTCTGGAGGTGAAGGTGGACGCCTGGCCGCAGCGCAGCTTCGTCGCACAGGTCGCGGCGATCGATCCGCTGATAGACAAGTCGCGCCAGTTGAGGGTCCAGGCCCGCTTATCGAATGTGGAAGGCCTGCTGCAAGCGGGCATGTTCGCCGGCATCCGCCTGCTGCGCGAGCAGTCCCCCTCCGTACTGGCGGTGCCGGAGACCGCCGTGACCTACGCCAGCTACGGACAGATGGTATTCGTGGCGGAATCGGATGGGCGGCAGGGCCTGAAGGCGCGGCGCGTGGCGGTCAAGACGGGCGAGCGCTGGGACGGACGGGTGGAGATTGTTTCGGGCCTCGAGGAGGGCGAGCGGGTAGTGGTGTCGGGACAGATCAAACTTGCCGACGGCATGGCGCTGGAGCCGGCCGCAAGCGATGCCCTGAGCGAAGAAACGCCGGATGCCGGCCAGGCACGGGGGAGCACAGCATGAGGTTCACCGATGTCTTCGTGCGCCGGCCGGTGCTGGCGCTGGTGGTGAGCTGCCTGATCGTGCTGCTGGGATTGTTCGCGCTGGGCGAATTGCCCATCCGGCAGTATCCCGCGCTGGAAACCTCGACCATCACGGTAAGCACCGAGTACCCCGGCGCTTCGGCGGAGCTGATGCAGGGCTTCGTGACCCAGCCGATCACGCAGGCGGTGTCTTCGGTCGAGGGCATCGACTATCTCGTGTCTTCGTCGATGCAGGGCCGCAGCCTGGTCACGCTACGCATGGAGCTGAACCGCGACTCGACCCAGGCGTTGACCGAAGCCATGGCCAAGGTCGATCAAGTGCGATTCAGGCTTCCGGAACGGGCCTATGATCCGGTGATCGAGTTGTCGGCCGGCGATTCGACCGCCGTGGCTTATGTCGGCTTCTCGACCGGAAGCCTGTCGGTCCCCGAGCTGACGGACTATCTCGCGCGCGTCGTCGAGCCATTGTTCTCCGGCATCGACGGCGTGGCCAAGGTGCAAGTAGACGGCGGCCAACGCCTGGCAATGCGCCTGTGGCTGGATGCCGAGCGTCTGGCGGGACGAGGCCTGACCGCGTCGGACGTGGCGGAGGCGGTACAGAGCAACAACTACCAGGCCGCCGCGGGCCAGGTGCGCGGACAGTACGTGATTTCCAACTTGCGGGTGAATACGGATCTGGTGAGTGTGGAAGAGTTCCGCGACCTCGTCATCCGCAACGACGGCCACGGCCTGGTTCGCCTGCGCGATGTCGGCACCGTGGAACTGGGCGCCGCCGCGACGCAGACCAGCGGCCGGATGGACGGCCGGCCGGCCGTCTATCTTTCCTTCTATCCCACGCCCGAGGGCAATCCACTCGTCATCGTGGACGGCATCCGCCGCCTGCTGCCGGACATCGGCAAGACGCTGCCGCCCGGCGTGAAGGTGGACATGGTGTATGAGCGTGCGCGCTTCATCGAGGCTTCGATCGACGAAGTGATGAAGACGCTGCTGGAGGCCGTGCTGATCGTGGTGCTGGTGATCTGGCTGTGCCTGGGCTCGTTGCGCAGCGTGCTCATCCCCGTGCTGGCGATTCCCTTGTCGATGCTGGGCGCGGCGGCGCTGATGCTGGCCTTCGGGTTCAGTATCAATCTTCTGACGTTGCTGGCGATGGTGCTGGCGATCGGGCTGGTGGTGGACGACGCCATCGTGGTGGTCGAAAACGTGCATCGCCATATCGAGGACGGCAAGTCCCCCGTGGCGGCGGCGCTGGTCGGCGCCCGCGAGATCGCCGGTCCCGTGATTGCGATGACGCTCGCGCTGGCGGCCGTCTATGCCCCCATTGGCTTGATGGGTGGGTTGACCGGCGCGCTGTTCCGCGAATTCGCCCTGACGCTCGCCGGCGCGGTGCTGGTCTCCGGTGTGGTGGCCTTGACGCTCTCCCCGGTAATGAGTTCATTGCTGCTGAAACCCGGAGGCGGCAGGGGCGGCGGCCGCATGGCGGCGCAGGCCGAACATGTCTTCGGCAGTCTCGCGCGCCGCTACGGGCGCGCGCTGCGCGCCTCCCTGCGGCACCGCCGGTTCAGCGGCGGCCTGGCCTTGCTGGTCTGCCTGAGCCTGCCCTTCCTCTATCAGATGCCGCAGCGCGAACTGGCTCCGTCCGAAGATCAGGCCGCGGTAATGACCGCGATCAAGTCGCCGCAGCATGCCAGCCTCGATTATGCGGAACGCTTCGCCGATGAACTGCATCGAGCGATGGCGGCCATTCCCGAATCGATCGGCACTTGGATCATCAACGGCATCGACGGCCCGTCAGCCAGCTTCGGCGGCGTCAACCTCTCCGACTGGAGCGAGCGGGTCCGCAAGGAGCCGCGGATCGTCGCCGATCTGCAGGGCGCCGTCGGCGAGGTCGAGGGCAGCAGCATCTTCGTGTTCCAGTTGCCGCCGCTGCCCGGCGGCAGCGGCGGCCTGCCGGTGCAACTGGTGCTGCGCAGCGCGCAGGATTACCCGGTGTTGTACGAAGCCATGGAAGAGCTGAAGCATCAGGCCCGTCAGAGCGGCCTGTTCGCCGTGGTGGACAGCGACCTGGAGTACGACAGCCCCGTGGTGCAGGTGCGCATCGACCGCGCCAAGGCGGGCAGCCTGGGCATCCGCATGCAGGACATCGGCGACTCGCTGGGAGTGCTGGTGGGCGAAAACTACATCAACCGCTTTGCGCTCTTCGGCCGTTCCTACGACGTGGTCCCGCAAAGCGTACGCGATCAGCGGCTCACGCCACAGGCGCTCGAGCGGCAGTACGTGCGTACCGGGGACGGCGCGCTGGTCCCGCTCTCGGCCGTGGCGCGGCTGGAGATGCAGGTCGAGCCCAATCGCCTGAAGCAGTTCGACCAGCAGAACGCCGCGACACTGCAGGCGATTCCGGGGCCCGGGGTGACGCTGGGCCAAGCAGTGGCTTTCCTGGAACAGGCCGTCGCCGAGTTGCCTCCGGGCTTCAGCCATGACTGGCAGTCCGAGTCGCGCCAGTACGTGCAGGAGGGCAACGCGCTGGTGTCCGCCTTCCTAGCGGCGCTGGTAGTGATCTATCTGGTGCTGGCCGCCCAATACGAGAGCCTGGTCGATCCCCTTATCATCTTGATCACCGTGCCCTTGTCGGTCTGCGGAGCGCTGCTTCCGCTGGCGGCGGGCTGGGCCACGCTCAATATCTATACGCAGATCGGCCTGGTGACGCTGATCGGGCTGATCAGCAAACACGGCATCCTGATGGTCGAGTTCGCCAACGAACTGCAGGCGCGGGAACGCCTGGCGCCTGCCGAGGCGATCGTCCGCGCCGCTCAGCTCAGGCTGCGCCCCGTGCTGATGACCACCGGGGCGATGGCCTTCGGCGTGGTGCCCCTGCTGTTCGCGAGCGGCGCCGGCGCGAACAGCCGTTTCGGCCTGGGAGCGGTGATTGTCTGCGGCATGCTGGTGGGCACGCTGTTCACCTTGTTCATACTGCCCACCGTCTATACCTGGCTGGCGCGCGACCATCGTGTGCAAAGCGCGCGGGACGTTCAGCTGGCCGAGATGGAACGCGCCGAGAAAGAAGGGGCCGCGGCATGAGAAGCACATCCATGAAATCCTGCGTGCGCTATGCGTGGACGCTCGGCGCGGCGGCGATCCTCGCCGGTTGCGCAGTCGGTCCGAGGTACGTCGAGCCCGAGCCCACCGTCATCGAGCTGGCCAGCCCCCAGGCCGCGCAGTTCGACGCCCAGGGGGGGGAGGCGGTGCCGGCCGATTGGTGGCGCCTGTTCGAGGACGAGGGCCTGACGTATTGGGTCGAGGCGGCCCTGGCTCACAATCACGATGTCCGTCATGCGCGCGCCAACCTGCTGGCGGCGCGCGCCGTTTCTGACGAGCGGCGGCTCGACCGCCTGCCCGGCGCCACCGCCGACGGCCGCTATTCACGTGGCATTCAGCAGCGGCCGGGAGCCGGCGCGGAACCGGTTAGAAGCCTGGCCGAATCTTTTCGCGCGGGCTTCGACATGCAATGGGAGATCGACCTGTTCGGCCGCCTGGATCGCCTGCGCGAGGCGGCGACGGCCCGCGCTGAGGCCAGCGGGGCCGAGCTGGACCTGATGCGGCTCAGCGTCGCGGCGGACGTGGCGCGACTCTGGTTCGAGGCGCAAGGCTTGCGGCGGCAGCTGGCCGCCGCCGAACAGGAGGAGGCCAGCTGGCGGGAAACCCTGGCGCTCGCCCAGGCCCTGTCGCGAGGCGGCGCGGGCCTGCCGGAAGAAGTGCAGAACGCCCGCTCCAACCTGCTGCGTAGCGAGGCCGCCATTCCGCCGCTCAGGGCGGCCTTGCAGCGGACGCGCTACCGCCTCGGCGTGCTGGCCGGCCGGCGCCCCGGAGCCGTGCGGGCCAATGTCGGCGCTGCGACGGCCGTGCCGCTGGTCAAGCGGCTGTCCCTGGCCGGCGCCGACCGCCTGATCCGCAGTCGTCCGGACGTCAGGCGGGCCGAACGGTTGCTGGCGGCCAGTGTCGAAGACGTGGGCGCTGCCACAGCCGATCTCTATCCGAGGCTCAGCCTCGGCGGCTTCGTCGGATTCTTTGTGTTGCGCGACGGCGACCTGGGCGCAGCTGCCTCCCGCGCCTTCGAGCTGACGCCGGGCATTACCTGGCCCGCCCTGCGCTGGGGCAATGCCCGCGCGCGGCTGCGCGGCGCGCAAGCCCTGTCCGAGGGGGCGCTGGCCCGCTACGAACAGGTACTGCTGCACGCTCAGGAAGAGGTGGAGAATGCCGTCACCCAATTGGCCGAAGCGCAGCAGCGCCTGGCCGCGCTGCTGGGTTCGGCCCGGCATGCCGGCGCGGCGCTCGAGATTGCCGAGAAGCGATACCGCGCCGGGTCGGGCTCCTACCAGGCGGTGCTGGAGAACCAGCGCGCGCTTTTCCAGTTGCGGCAGCAGATCGCGCTTGCGGAGACGGCTTCCCAGATCCAGGTCGTCGCCTTGTGCAAGGCCTTGAGCTGCGGTGCGGGAAGCGCGGGGCGGGACTCCGCCTCGCCGGGCAAGGGCCGTCCCCCCGGAGGGGGGCGGCTTGGTCTGGAGCTTTATTCCGGATAGAAAGCGTACTTGATCACGAAAAGCACCGCCACGATCAGGGTTGCGAGATGGATCTGGCGGAAGCGGCCCGTGATGGCCTTGAGCACCACATAGCTGATGAAGCCGAAGGCCAGGCCGTTGGCGATGGAGTAGGTGAAAGGCATGACCAGCGCCGCGATGGCCGCCGGGGTGGCTTCGGTGATGTCGTTCCAGTCGATTTCGCCGACTTCGCGCAGCATGAGGCCGGCCACATACAGCAGCGCGGGCGCGGTGGCATAGCCGGGCACCGACTGGGCCAGCGGCGAGAACAGCAGTGCCAGCAGGAACAGCACGGCCACGGTCAGGGCGGTGAGGCCGGTGCGGCCCCCGGCCTGGACGCCGGAGGCGCTTTCGATATAGGCCGTGGTGCTGCTGGTGCCCAGCAGCGAGCCGCCGACGATGGCGGTGGAGTCGGCCAGCAGCGCGCGGCCCAGGCGGTTGGGCTTGCCTTCGGGCAGCAGGTTGGCGCGCTTGGCCACGCCTATCATGGTGCCGGTGGCATCAAAGACCTCGACCAGCACCAGCACCAGGATGACGTGGACGATGCCCATGTGCAGGGCGCCCATGATGTCCAGTTGCAGGAAGGTGGGAGCCAGGCTGGGGGGCGCCGAGAATATGCCGTGGAACTCGTTGTTGCCGGTCAGCATCGACAGTATGGTTATGACCAGAATGCCGATCAGGATCGCGCCGCGCACCTTGAGCGCATCCAGGGCCGCGATGATGAAGAAGCCCAGAATGGCAAAGAGGGTCGGGGTGGCGGTCAGGTCGCCCAGCCCGACGATGGTGGCTTCGTTGGCGACCACGATGCCGGCCCCGTTGGGCCCCAGGGCGATGATGGCCAGAAACAGGCCGATACCCGCGGCAATGGCCGAGCGCAGCGATTTGGGTATGCCTTCTATCAGCCACGAGCGAATGCCGGTAACGGTTAAAATGACGAAGATCACGCCGGAAATGAACACCGCTCCCAGGGCCTGCTGCCAGGTAAAGCCCATGGCGCCCACTACCGTGAAGGCAAAGAAGGCGTTCAGGCCCATGCCGGGGGCCATGCCGATCGGCCAGTTGGCCACGAAGGCCATGATCAGCGTACCCAGGGCGGCGGCCAGGCAGGTGGCGACGAACACGGCGCTGTGCTCCATGCCCGTGGTCGACAAAATGGCCGGGTTGACGAAGATAATGTACGACATCGTCAGGAAGGTGGTTATCCCGGCCAATATTTCAGTGCGGGCATTCGTATTGTGTTCGTTCAGCTTGAAAAGTTTTTCTAGCATTGGCTCATCCCCAAAAAGCGGTATGGTTTTATGACTTATTGATTCTGGTCCGACAGCCAGCATTCTAAGACTGTTTTCTGCCCAGATGTACATTTGCACATCATGATTATTCTTGGTTACGAGAGTTCCTGCGACGAAACCGGCGTGGCGCTGGTTTGCACCGAGCGCGGCCTGCTGGCCCACAGCCTGCACAGCCAGGTCGCGATGCATCGCGACTATGGCGGCGTGGTGCCCGAACTGGCGTCGCGCGACCATATCCAGCGTGTGCTGCCCCTGACCCGGCAGGCGCTGGATGCCGCCGGCCTTACGCTCGAGGACGTCGATGCGATCGCCTATACGGCGGGTCCCGGCCTGGCCGGCGCGCTGCTGGTGGGGGCCAGTGTGGCCCAATCCATGGCCTGGGCCCTGGGGCTTCCCGCCATTCCGGTCCATCACCTCGAAGGCCATCTGCTTTCTCCCTTGCTGGCCGCGCCCGCGCCGTCCTTTCCCTTCGTGGCGCTGCTGGTGTCCGGCGGACACACGCAATTGATGAAGGTGGAAGGCGTGGGGCGCTACGAGTTGCTGGGCGAGACGCTGGACGACGCGGCCGGCGAGGCCTTCGACAAATCCGCCAAACTGCTGGGGCTGGGCTACCCGGGCGGGCCCGAACTGTCCCGCCTGGCTCAGCAGGGCGATGCGGCCGCGTTCGACCTGCCTCGTCCCATGCTGCACAGCGCCGATCTGGACTTCAGTTTCAGCGGCTTGAAGACGGCTGTGCTGACACGCCTGAAGGCCCTCGAGGGCCAGCCCGGCGGCCTGACCGAAAGCCAGCGGGCCGATCTTGCCGCCGCCACCGAGGCCGCCATTGTGGACGTGCTGGGCGGCAAGGCCATCAAGGCCATGAAGCGCAGCGGATTGAAGCGCCTAGTGGTGGCCGGAGGCGTGGGCGCCAATCGGCTGCTGCGCCAGCGCCTGGTCGACGAGATGAAGAAACTGGGCGGCGAGGTCTTTTTTCCGCCCCTGGATTTATGCACCGACAACGGCGCCATGATTGCATTTGCCGCCGCCCAGCGCGTACAGGCCGGGCTGGTCGACCTGACCGACCGCGGCCACGCATTTACCGTGCGCCCTCGCTGGGATCTTCACGAGCAGTCCGCGCCCGCATTGGCCTGATCGGGGCAGGGAAGGCATGGGCGTAGGCGGCTCATGGCGCCGGCCGGCCAAAGCGCCGGCCGCTTCCGCAGCGCTTGCCGCCGTCCCGGCATTTGCCCTGTCCTAGCGTTTGCCGCCGTGCTTGCGTGGCCGCGGCCCGGCGGGCCCCTTGTCCTTGCCGATGCGGTCTTCCTTGCCGGCCAGCAGCCGGGCGATGTTGGCCTGGTGGCGATAGCACAGCAGCACGCTGATCACGACGATGGCCAGGCAGGTGAAGCCGTCGAAACGCCAGGCGATGTTGCCGCCGAAAAGATAATACAAGGGCGTGAAGATCGCCGCGACGATGGCCGCCAGCGATGAGTAGCGGGTGGCGAAGGCCACGATGAGCCACGTGGCGACCGTGGCGCAGGCCAGCCAGGGCTGGAAGGCCAGGATCACGCCCAGGGCGGTGGCCACCCCCTTGCCCCCCTTGAATTTCAGGAATACCGGATACAGGTGCCCCAGGAAGACGGCGATGCCGGCCAGGCCGATGACATAGCTGGGCAGGCCCCACTGCCGTGCAAGCAGCGCGGCCAGCCAGACCGCGGCCCAGCCCTTGGCCGCATCGCCCAGAAGAGTCAGCGCGGCCGCCGCTCGGTTGCCCGTACGCAACACATTGGTGGCTCCGGGGTTCTTCGAACCGTAGCTGCGCGGGTCCTGCAACCCCATGACGCGGCTGACCACGACCGCGAAAGGGATGGAGCCCAGCAGATAAGCCAGGGCGATCAGAACGAGGACGGCAAGCGCGAGGAACGACGACGACATAAACTATGGGCTCCGGATTTGCTGAGCTGGGCAGGCTCTGAATTCTAGCGCGCGCGGCCAAAACCATAAAACGACCGGGTACAATTGGCTACGTTCGGTTGAGTTTCCTGGAAGTAATGATGCGCATATTGGTGTCTAACGACGACGGCTACAACGCTGAGGGCATCGAGGCCCTGGTGGGGGCTCTTAAAGGCTTGGGCGAACTCACCATCGTGGCACCCGAAACCAACTGCAGCGGCGCATCCAACTCATTGACGCTGAACCGCCCGCTGTCGGTGCGCCAAGCGGCCAACGGCTATTATTTCGTCAATGGCACGCCGTCCGATTGTGTGCATATCGCCCTGACCGGCCTGCTCGACTTCCGGCCCGACCTGGTGGTTTCCGGCATCAACAACGGCGCCAACATGGGCGATGATACTTTGTATTCGGGCACCGTGGCGGCCGCCACCGAAGGCTATCTGTTCGGCATTCCCGCCATCGCCTTCTCGCTGGTCAAAAAAGGCTGGGAGCACCTCGATTCGGCCGCGCGCGTGGCGCGCCAGGTGGTCGAGCGCCAGATCGCCGAGCCCCTGGCCGGCAATACGCTGCTCAACGTCAATATTCCCGCCGTGCCCTACGAAGCCATGCAGGGCTTCACCGTCACCCGCCTGGGCAAGCGGCACCCGTCCGAGCCCGTGGTCAAGAGCAGCACCCCCTATGGCGATCCGGTCTATTGGATCGGGCCGGTGGGCCTGGTGTCCGACTCTGCCGCCGATACCGATTTCGGCGCCATCGAACAGCATGCGGTGTCCATCACGCCGCTGCGGCTCGACCTTACCCACTACGAACAACTGACCCATCTCAAGGCTTGGGCCGATCCGCTATGCGCAAGCCGGTAAACCGTTTTCCCTTCGCATCGGGCACCATGAACCGGTTCGGGCGCTCCAGCCTGGGCGGCGGGCCGTCCACCACCAACAGCAATGCGCGCATCGCCACCATGCCGGGCCGCATCGCCACGCCCGCCACGCCGGTGCGCCCGCTGGCCGCCGCCACGGCGAACCTGGGCCTCAATTCCGATCGCCAGCGCGCCGTCATGGTGCAAAGATTGCGTAACCAAGGCATACAAGATGAAAGAGTGCTGGGCGCCATGCTGGCCGTGCCGCGGCATGTTTTCGTCGACGAAGGCCTGGCCAGCAGGGCCTACGAGGATGCGGCCTTGCCCATAGGCTACGGGCAGACCATCTCCCAGCCCTGGGTGGTGGCCCGCATGATCGCGGCCCTGTGCGAAGAGCGCATGCCCGCGAGGGTGCTCGAGGTGGGAGCGGGCTGCGGCTACCAGGCCGCCGTGCTGGCGCAACTGATCAAAGAGGTCTATGCCATCGAGCGCATCCGCGGCCTGTACGACATGGCGCGCTTCCATTTGCGCACGCTTCGGCTGGCCAGCCGGGTGCGGCTATCGTTTGGCGACGGCATGGCGGGTTTGTCCGGCAACGCCCCTTTCGACGGTATTATTGTGGCTGCTGCAGGGATTAAAATCCCTGCAACATTGCTCGAGCAGTTGTCCATCGGCGGGCGGCTCATCGCGCCCGAGGGCGCGGCAACCCAGCGCCTGGTGCTGATCGAGCGCACCGGCCCCGCCACGTGGCGGCGGCAAGAGCTTGAATCGGTCCGGTTCGTCCCGCTGCGGGCCGGCACGCAGTCATAAAGTTTCTGGTTTTAGGAGAGCCCTATGCATTCAGCGACGTCCCCGTCTGTCGTCACGACATCGATCCGGCCCCGGCACAGTCGCCAAGCCCTGGTGATTGCGTCCTTGTCGGCGTTGGCGATATTGGCGGGCTGCGCGTCCAGAACGACGCGCGCGCCGGTTACGGACATGACCGGCGGACAGACGGACACTGCGCCCGCTTCGGGCACTTATGTGGTCAAGCCGGGCGACACGCTGTACCAGATCGCCCAGCGCCACGGCATGGACGTCGCCACGCTGGTGCGCCTCAACAACATCACCGATCCCGGCCAGCTGCGGGTGGGCCAGACGCTGCGTCTGTCGGGCAGCGCATCGGCGGCGCCTTCCGCGCCGCCTTCTACGGCCACGCCCATACCGGTCACTCCTGTCGCGCCGTCCGAGCCGCCCACCCCCACGCGCGCGGCCGATGCCAACCTCATTTCCTGGGGCTGGCCGGCCGGCGGCAAAATCATCCAAGGCTTCAATTCCAATACCAAGGGCATCGACATCCAGGGACAGGTGGGCGACCCGGTCGTGGCGGCCGCGTCGGGCAAGGTCATGTACGCCGGCAACGGCGTGCGGGGGCTGGGCAACCTGATTCTCCTCGGCCACAGCAACGGCTTCATCACGGCATACGCGCACAACGACAAGCTGCTGGTCAAGTCGGGCGACTCGGTTTCCAAGGGCGACAAAATCGCTCAACTGGGGCAGACCGACACCAGTTCGCCGCGCCTGCACTTCGAGATCCGCCGCAGCGGCACGCCCGTCGATCCGCTTTCCTACCTGCCCAAGCGATGACCCCCACGCTGGTCTTCGACCTCGAAACCATACCGGACGCCCAGGGCCTGCGTACGCTGGGCGACTACGACTCGGCGATGACCGACCAGCAGGTCATCGAAGCGGCCTTGCAGGCCCGCATGGAAAGCCACGGCAGCGACTTCCTGCCCCTGCATTTGCATAAAATCGCGGTCATAGGCTGCGTCTTTCGCGACGACAACGGTTTTCGCGTCAAGACGCTGGGACAGGCCGACGACCCCGAAGAAGTGCTGATCGGCGGCTTCTTCAAGACCATCGAACGCTACACGCCCCGGCTGGTCAGCTGGAACGGCTCGGGCTTCGACCTGCCGGTGCTGCATTACCGCAGCCTGATACACGGCGTGCAGGCGCCCCGGTACTGGGACATGGGCGAGGACGACCGCGACTTCAAGTTCAACAACTACATCAGCCGCTACCACAATCGACATACCGACCTCATGGACCTGCTGGCCAAGTACAACGGCCGGGCCAATGCGCCGCTGGACGATCTGGCCAAGCTGTGCGGGTTTCCGGGCAAGCTGGGCATGGATGGCAGCCAGGTGTGGCGCGCCTGGGCCGGCGGGCAGGCCGACGAGGTGCGGGCCTATTGCGAAACCGACGTCGTCAATACCTGGCTGGTGTACTGCCGCTTCCGCTTCCTGCGCGGCGAGCTCGACCAGACCGCCTACCAGGCCGAGGTCGACCTCGTGCGCGAAACGCTCACCGCCAGCGACGCGGCGCACTGGAAACAATACATGGCCGTCTGGAACGCCTGAAATCGGCTGAAAACAATTCCTCTGCGATGAAACAGTTCCGAAATTGCTTGGAACCGACAATGGCGACTCCTATTCAAGAAGGAAGCCATCATGCAGAAAACCACCGCCCTGACCCTCAAGCTTGCCGCCATCGCCGCCGCCGTCTCCATGCAAGGCATCGCGCTGGCACAGCCCGCAACAAGCCCCGCCGCAGCGCCCGACGCGCAGCAGGCCGCCAGCGCAACACCGGACGTCAAGCGCAACGGGCACATGCACCACAAGCACCACAAGCACATGCATCGCCATGCTCAGCAGCGCGCCGCCATGCTGGTTCCCGGCTATGGCCCGCTGGGTGAGAAATCGGTCGACGCCCTGAAGCTGAACGACGACCAGAAAAAGCTGCTGCAGGAAGCGCGCGACGCCCAGAAGGTCGAGCGCGGCGAACGCTTCGAAGCCATGAAGGAGAAGCGCCAGGAGCGCGTCGACGCTCTCAAGGCCGGCAAGCTCGATCCGCGCGCTGCGCTCAAGGAAGCCGATTCGGCACGCAAGGCGGCTGCCGAGCGCCACGAAAAAATCTCCGAGAAATGGCTGGCCTTGTGGGATTCGCTGGACGATGGGCAACAGAAGCTCGTCGCCCAGCAGTTCGCCGAGCGGGCCGAGAAGCGTGCCGAGTTCATGAAGAAGCATGCCGAACGCCGCGCCGCCAAGCAGGACAAGACAAGCGACAAGGCGCCGGCTGACAAGGCCGCCGGACAGGTCCAGTCCTGATGCCGCATTAGTCTTCTGCGCGCGGAATGCCGCCGCGCTCGTCCGCCCCATACGGCGCCCGATGCTTCTTCAAGCCGGGCGCCGGTTTATTTTCGGCTGCCCCCGGCGAGCGAAGAAGCGACAGAGGGGCAAGGAGCCGGCGCGGGAACGGGGCAAAGCGCGGTGCGTCCTTTACAATTCGCTCCTGACTTTTTCCGGCCGCATTTTTATGTCCGAAGTATTTGATATCGAGTCCCTGGATCTGGAAGCCCGGGGCGTGGCGCATCACGACGGCAAGGTCGTCTTCGTCGAGGGCGCCTTGCCGGGCGAGCGGGTGCAGGCCCACGTCGCACGGCGCAAGCCTTCGTTCGATGTCGCGCGCACCGAACGCGTCCTGAAGCCGTCCGCCCAGCGGGTCGAGCCCGCATGCCGCTATTTCGGACAGTGCGGGGGCTGTGCCATGCAGCATCTTACGCCGGCGGCCCAGGTGGCCGTGAAGCAGCGGGTGCTGGAGGACGCTCTGGGACATATCGGCAAGGTCGAGCCGGGCCAGGTCCTGGCCCCGATGCACGGTCCCACCTGGGGCTATCGCTACCGAGCGCGTCTTTCGGTGCGCCTGGTGGCCAAGAAGGGCGGGGTGCTGGTGGGTTTTCGCGAGAAGCGGGGCAGTTATGTGGCGGACATGGACCAGTGCCTGGTGCTGCCGCGCCATGTGTCCGACTTGTTGACGCCCTTGCGCGAGCTGATCGGCGCCTTGAGCATACCCAGAAGCATTCCGCAGATCGAAGTGGCGGTGGGCGACGAAGGAAGCGCCTTGTTGTTGCGCCACATGGAGCCGCTGAACGATCGCGACATGGAATTGCTGCGCGCTTTTGCGCAAAGGCATGAGGTGATGTGGTGGCTGCAGCCCAAGGGGCCGGACACCGTGCATCCGCTGGAACGCTCGGACGCCGACGGGCTGGCTTATCTATTGCCGGAGTTCGGCTTGCGCATGGCCTATCGGCCGACCGACTTCACCCAGGTCAACAGCCAGATCAACCGGGCTCTGATTTCACGCGCCCTTGGCCTGCTGGAAGTCCAGCCCGAAGATCGGGTGGCCGACTTGTTCTGTGGGCTGGGCAACTTCACGCTGCCTCTTGCCACGCGTGCGCGCGAGGTCGTGGGCATCGAAGGCAGCCAGGCCCTGGTGGACCGGGCGTCGGCGGCGGCCGCACAAAACGGCCTGGCCGATCGGGCGCGCTTCGCCATGCTGAACCTGTTCACCGTCGACGCGCAGTGGCTGCGCGGGCTGGGCCGCTTTGATCGCATGCTGATCGACCCGCCGCGCGAGGGCGCCGAGGCCGTGTCACGCGCCCTGGCGGCGCTCGAGCCGCGCGAACGCCCGTCCAGGCTGGTGTACGTCTCCTGTAATCCGGCCACCCTGGCCCGCGATGCGGGCATCCTGGTGCACGAGGGCGGCTATCGCTTGAGCGCCGCGGGCGTCGTCAACATGTTCCCGCATACCGGTCACGTGGAGTCTATCGCGGTGTTCGATGAGCCGGGCAAGGGGCAAGATCGAGCACCGAGTCGGCTCTCAGCCACGGCGGCCTGAACTCGGGCCGGGCGGTGACCAGGGTCAGCACGGCCGCCCGGTCCTGCCGGCCGATCAGGCGTTCGAGCAGGTCGCGGCTGGTGACGTCGAGCCAATGCGCGTCTTCGATGATCAACAGCACGGCCTGACGCGAGGCCCTGTTGTCCAGCAGCGTCAGCAGCATTTCCAGCGTCTGCAGCTTGCGCTGGCGCGGCGGCAGAACGGGGGCGTCGCCGGGCGCGATCGAAAGCATGTCCATGATGATGGGCCGCGCCTGGTCCGCGATGGCGCCATGATGCAGGGCAAGATAGCGGTCGAGTTTTTGACGCTGTTGATGGACGGTATCGCCCATCGAGAAACCCATGGCGGTTTCGAACAGGGCGATGACGGGATATAGCGGTGTGTGCCGGTGTTCGGGATAGCAGCGCATATGGTGGACGACGCACGCAGTGGGGTCCACGACGTCGAGCAGGGCGCGGGCCAGCCGCGTCTTGCCCGTGCCCGATTCGCCGCGCACCACGAGAAACTGCGGGCTGCCGGTGCAGGCCCGAGTCCACAAGTCATTGAGGCGGCGCAGCTCGGCCTTGCGGCCGGCGAGCGTTGCCGGCCGAGCCAATACATCGCCGGACCCCGTGGTTTGCCCCATGCCGGCCAGCCTGAAGGCCGGCATGGGGCCGCCGGCCTCCTGCACGCTGTCGGCGCCGGCCGCCAGGGGCCTGAGCGTATCGAGCCTGAAGCGGCCGTGCAGCAGGCGGCGCGTCGCATCGCTGACGGCCACGCCGCTTTTCTGCATACGGCTGCATAGGCGCCAGGCAATGGTCGAAACGTCACCCACGATGTCGGGCAGGGAAGGATCGAAACCGGCAAGAATGATCCCGGTGTGGATGCCCGCGCGGAAACGATAGCGGTCGGAGAAGCGGCCCTGCAGTTCCAGGGCGGTTTGCGCGGCAAGTTCAGCGGCGTGCTCCGATGCTCGGGGGTAGCCCATATAGGCGTAGATGTATCCGCCTTGTCCCAGCGTGAGATGGCCGGCATGGCGCCGAAGCGCCGCCGCGCAGAGAGAGCGGGCTTTGGCGAGTTGTTCGATGTTGTGCTGCGCGATGCCGGGCGGCAGGTCGATATGGCAGCACATGATGGTGGCCTGCCGCCGTCCGTCCGAATCACCGCCGGCGAAGGCTCCAATGCTTGCCGGGGGAGAGGATTCGGGCTCGAGCTGGCGCCGGTGAATCGTCTCGAAAAGGGCCCGCGTCAGGTGTTCGGGCTCTACGTTGAGGTCGCGTGCGAGGGTGTCGCGGTAGACGTCGTAAAGCGTCTCGGCCGTCCCATGCTGGCCCTTGCATGCCAGCAGGCGCATATGCTCGCGGTGGCCGGCTTCGTTCCAGGGCTCGAGCTGTACGCAACGCTGCGCATAGGCCAGGGCGGGGCCGAGCCGGCCTTTCGCCTCATAGGCATTGCGAAGCCGCTCTGCGCAAGAAAACGCATGTCCGCGCAAGCTATGGCGCTGAGCGTCCAGCCAGACGTCGAAATCGGGCGCGTCGGAAAGAGAAAGCCCGGCCAGGAATTCTCCCTGATAGGCGTCGGCCCGCGCCTTGATGCGTGCCAGGCAGCGTTCGCAAGGCGGGGAGGCGGGCGTCGTGGGGCAGTCGCGGCACGTCGGGGCCTGTTCGGTCAGGGTCTTGACGTCTACCCAGCAATGCCGGGGCGAGTATGAAAAACGTACCGTCTCCCGGCTGGCGTGCAGCAGTTCATCGGATTCAGCGCCGAAGAGCTGGCGCAGATAATAAAGAGTCTGGCGCAGATTGGTGCGTGCGGCCTCGGCGGGCAGAGCGGGCCAGAGCAGGGCGGCCAATTGTTCGCGAGGGTGGCTGCGGTTCGATTCGACCACCAGGTAGGCCAGCAGCGCGATGACCTTGTCATAAAGCTTGCCGCGCCAGGGAAGATCGTCCCGCACCAGCCGCGCCTCGCCTAGCAGGCATATGGAAAGACGGGGCTGGGGCGAGCGGGTCGGAATCATGAGCGCATTCTGGCTTACGGGCGGCTTACGCTGCTTTGGTCAAATCAATACAAATGTAAGTTTTTTGTGAACTGTTTGGCCAAGCATAACGCGCCGGCCGAACGCGCGCCACTGTTCAACCCGCACGCGACCCTGTCCGTTTGCCACTTTTGACGCACGAGAGACCCATGAACATTTCGCTCCAGACCCTTGAAACCCTGCATCGCCTCACCAGCCAGGACGCTTCCTTGCTCGACAACCTGTATGCGGTCCGATCGCTCGAACAAGCCGTGGACGTCGTGGCCGACTCCGCGCGCCGACTGTGCGTCTCGATCGACCGAGGCGAGGTCGTTTCCTATTTCGAGAGTTCGCTGACCGGTGCCGGCTCTCACGAATAAGCAATTTTCCCTTCTGGCGGACTGATGGGCGGGCTTTTCGGGCTCAGCCCTTTTTTGTTGCCACTCAAGTTACCAAAAGAATCAAAAAGACGTAATACGAATTAATTAATTTAGAATATTTCGAAAATAAACCTAACGTATAAAACATTGCCTGCGCCTCGGTCTCAGCGCGGTGAAACTACGCCAAAGGCGGCGAGATTCCCCGGCTCATGGCAGTGAGCCTGCAAGGCGCACCGGCCATGTGGCATATAGACCACTTCTTGGGGACAAGATGAACCGCATATTCAGCATCGTATGGAGCCGGGCGCGTGGCGCCTGGCTGGTGGCCGGCCTTTTCGCGTCGGCCCCGGCCCTGGGCCAGGGGCTGCCAGCCGGCGGCCAGGTGGTGGCCGGTTCAGGCTCCATCGGCGCGGCGGCCGGGGGCAAACTGGTCATCGACCAGGCCAGCCATCGTCTGGCCATCGACTGGCGGCAATTCGATATCGGCGCGGACAATACCGTTCAGTTCAACCAGCCCGGGCGCGACGCCGTGGCGCTCAACCGGGTGCTGGGGCCCGACGCCTCGCAGATCATGGGCCAGCTCCAGGCCAACGGCCGGGTCTTCCTGATCAATCCCAATGGGGTGCTGTTCGGCCAGAATGCGCAAGTGAACGTTGGCGGGCTGGTGGCCTCCACCCTCGACATCGGCAACGCCGACTTCATGGCCGGCCACTATCGCTTCCAGGGCAACGGCAACCCGGCGCCCGTGGTGAACCGGGGCCGCATCAACGCGGGCGACGGCGGCGCCGTGGCCCTGCTGGGCGGGCAGGTGCACAACCAGGGCGTCATCCAGGCCCGCATGGGCACCGTCGCGCTGGCCGCGGGCAATGCCGTCACGCTCGACTTTGCCGGCGACGGCCTGCTCAACGTGCAGGTCGACCAGGCCGCCAAGAACGCTCTGGTCGACAACGGCCAACTCATCCAGGCGGACGGCGGCCAGGTCCTCATGACCGCCAGCGCCTCCGACGCCCTGTTGCAGACAGTGGTGAACAACACCGGTGTAGTCGAAGCCCGCACCCTGCAAAACCGCGCCGGCAAAATCGTGCTGCTGGGCGATTTCGCCGGCGGCACGGTGAAGGTGGACGGCAAGCTGGACGCCAGCGCGCCTGATGGCGGCGATGGCGGCTTTATCGATACGTCCGGCGCGCATGTGCAGATCGCCGACGGCGTCAAGGTTACGACCCTGGCGCCGCAAGGCAAGACGGGCACGTGGCTGATCGATCCGACGGATTTCACGATCAGGGCGGGCAACGATCCCAAAACTGACAGTGGAATAGGGGCGGACACGCTGTCAACTCAACTGGCTACTACCGATATATCGATTGAAACTGTCGATCATGGCGATGAGGCGGGCGACATCCATGTCGATGGCGCCGTCGGTTGGAATGCCGGAACAACCCTGACGCTTTCCGCGCACCGCAACATTAACGTCAACGCCAACATCACGGCCATTGGAGACGACGCGGGATTGCAACTCTACGCGGGTGAGGGGAGTGATGGAGGCGATATCGCGATAAACAGCCAAGTTTCAATACACGGCAATAATGGAAGCATCTCACTGATTGCGAACGGCGACGTCTCGATAACGGGCGATATGGCGGTCTATGGGACTGAGGGAAGCATCAGCCTTGCCGGGCATGGCCTGTCAACAGGCAGCGACTCCACACTGACGGCGATCGGCAACGAAGCCTCGATTATCGCCATGGCGCAGGGCGACCTCTCGCTCGGCGGCGACGTCCAGATCGACGGAGATGAAGGTTTGATCACCCTGATCGGAGGCAATCTGTCGATCGATTCCAAAGTATCCATACAAGGCGATTCTGCAACGATGGCATTCGGCGCTTGCGGCGGCGAATGCGGGCAGATGGCGCTAAACGGCGAAGTGGCGATAGAAGGCGACCAAGGCAGCATCATGATGGCCGCAGGCGGGGGGATATCGATAGCCGGCGACGTGTCGATCACCGGAGACGATGGGGCGATCGCCCTGCTTGGCGGCGGACTCACTACAGAGGAAGGCTCTTCGATATCGATCGAGGGAGGGCAGGGAGCCATCGCGCTCGTGGCCTGCGGCGACTCCGAATGCACCGATATTCTCGGGGACGAGGTGATACCCGCCAACTACGATGAATCGAGCACTTTCGTGCCTGCAGATGGCGTCATCTCGATAGGCGGCAATGTTTCCATCGACGGGAACGCGGGCGCGATCGCCATGATCGGCGGCGATGTGTCCGTCGATTCCCCGGTTTCAATAAACGGGCACGATGGAACGATCGCCTTCGTAGCCTGCCGCGAATCCGGCTGCGGGGATATTCTGGTCAACGACGCCGTATCGATAACCGGTGACCGCGGCAACATCTTCATGATGGCGGACGACGGTATCTGGACGGCGGGAGACATATCGATTGCAGGCCAGGATGGAACGATCACACTGCTTGGCGGCGATCTTACGATCGATTCCAAAGTATCGATAACAGGCGACGAGGCGCAGATCGCCCTCAGTGGCAACAGCTTGCGCATCAACGACAGGGTAACGGTTGCCGGCGGCGGATTTATCGATCTGGAGACCTGCAGTTGCAATCCCTCGCTTGGCGACATCGTGATCAATGGTGATGTGTCCATAGATGGAGAAGGCGTGATCGACATCAGTTCGGATGGCGCCATCGTCCTGGGCGCGGGTTTGTCGGCGGAGGCCGTCTTCATGGAGGCCGAGGGAGACATCGTTGCCAACGGCGACGGGGCTATCACTACTCCACAGCTTGAGGTAAGGAGCAACGATGGAGCGATCGCGCTGTACCAGGGCGTGCATCAGATCGATAATCTCGTCGCGTCGGCGCGGAGTGGGCTGAGTTTAGTCAATGGCAAACGGCTGGAGGTGGAAGAGGCCACTGTCGCGGGTGACGGCAACATCCTCATTCGCACGACGGCGGGCGACCTAGTTCTGATTCCGCCCTTTGGGCCCACGATGACGGCCCCACCGTCAGGAGTGGTTCGCGTTGTCGGGAAGGGCGACATTGACCTGGTCAGCGCCGGCGCGTTTCGCAACGAGATGGGCGCGGATGCCCTGCAGGCCAACGACGGAAGCTGGCGCGTCTGGTCGCAGGGCCCCGCGCAAACCAATCTGGACGGACTGGCCTACGATTTCAAGCAATACAACGCTCGCTACGGAAGCAGCGCTGTGCTGGGCCAAGGCAATGGCGTGTTGTATACCCTGGCGCCGGTGCTCGATGTGGGCTTGAAGGGGGTGGTCGACAAAACCTATGACGGCACAGACGCCGCCGCCATTACGGATTCAAATTATGTGCTGAAGGCCGGCTTGCAGGATGGCGACCACGTCGCGTTTTCCAAGCCCGCGAAAGGGCGCTACAGCGACCAGAACGCCGCTGCAGGCAAAACCGTAACGGTTGACGGTCTGCAGATTCTGGAAGCCTATGAGGCCGATAGCGGCGCTAAGATCTACGGCTATCGGATCAATGCCTCGGCATCAGCCGACGTCGGCCGCATCGACCGGCGCGCCATCACTATTTCGGCCCGGGACCAGGGCAAGGTCTACGGCAATGCCGATCCTTCGCTGAGCTACACCGTGGGTGGGCAGGGATTGGTGGCGGGCGACAGCCTGAATGGCGCGCTGGCGCGGGCGGGCGGCGAGAATGTGGGACGCTATGCGATCGGGCTGGGCAGCCTGGGCAACGACAATTACCAAGTCGCCGAATTCTCGGGCGCCGCATTGAGCATTACTCCTCGTTCCATCATGGTCACGGCCGATGACCAGCGCAAATATTTCGGCCAGGCCGACCCGGCGCTGACCTGGCGCATCACGGGGGGCAGTCTGGCCTTCGACGACCGGCTCAGCGGAGTTCTGAACCGGGATCCGGGCGAGGGCCTGGGCGCGTATGCGATCAGGCAGGGCAGTCTGGCCGCCGGAGCAAACTATGTGCTGGATTTCGTCGACGGACAACTGGTCGTGCTGCCGGGCACCGTCGACGACTATCTGGGTGAGCTGGCGCCGGCCTACCATGCGGCGACCGTGTCGGCCCACACTATGCAGCAAGGGCCCATGGCCTTCGATCAGCATCAAGGCGATGGGACAGCCGGCCCGGTTTCCGGCGGTTCGCAGCCTCAATCCCTGTATCACATAGAAAACAATGGGCTGCGCATGCCCGAAGGAATCTGACATGGCGCCCACGAGCCGTTTTGTCCCGGGCTTGTCCCGGGTGCTTCTGGCGCTGGCCTCTGTATCGCTGGCCGGGCCCGCGTTCGCGCAATCCATTCTGGGCACGCCCGACGCCGGGCAGTCGATCCGCGAGATGGAGGCCGCGCCCCTGACGCTGCCGTCCGATTCCAGTCTACGGCTGGAGCTGCCCGTCACCGAAGATTCGGGCGTGGCCTCGGACGGCGCCAGGGCGCGGGTGGAAAGCTTTGCGCTCAGCGGCAACCAGGCCATTGGCGACGAGCAGCTTCTGCCGCTGCTCGACGATCTGAAGGGCCGCGAACTGAGCCTGGCGCAGCTGCAGGCCGGCGTGGCCCGCATCACGGCCTACTATCGCCGGCAGGGCTATTTGCTGGCGCGCGCCTATCTGCCGGCGCAGGAGGTCAACGACGGCCAGGTGCGCATCGCCGTACTCGAGGGCCGCTATGGCGAGGTATCGGTGGACAACCGGTCGCGTGCCGGCGGCTGGGCATTGGCGCCCCTGAGCGATCTGGAGTCGGGCGGTTCAGTGCGCGGCGACACGCTGGAACGCAGCCTCTTGCTGGTGTCCGACCTGCCCGGCGTGTCGGTGGACGCCACCCTGCGTCCCGGCGCCAGCGTGGGCGCGTCCGACCTGCTGGTCAACGTGAAGCCCGGTCCGCTGGTAAGCGGTTCGGTCGACCTGGACAACTACGGCAGCCGCTATACGGGTCAGTGGCGCCTGGGCGGCACGCTCAACCTGAACAACCCGCTGGGCCTGGGCGATGCGGCCACGTTGCGGCTGATGGGCACGGACGAATACCAGACCTACTACAGGCTGGCTTACCAGCTTCCTGTCGGACCCTGGGCTACGCGTGTGGGCGCTGCGTTCTCCAATATGCGCTATGAACTGGCGCGCGATTTCGAGGTGCTGGATGCGTACGGCCGGGCGCAGATCGCCAGCGGCTATCTGATCCAGCCTCTGGTGCGCGGTCGCGACTTCAGCCTGTACGGCCAGCTTCAATACGACTACAAACGCCTGCACGACAAGATCGACCTGCTGGCCTTCGACACATTGAAGCACTCCAGGGTCTGGACGGCCTCGCTCACCGGCGACGCCCGCGACAATTTCGGCGGCGGGGGCGTGACGAGCTTCGCGTTGTCGTACAGCAGTGGCCGCCTGACTCTGAGCAGCGCCCTGGATCAGGCCATCGACGACCTTACGGCGAAAACAGCGGGCGATTTCCAGAAGCTGACGGCATCGCTGCTGCGCCTGCAGCGGCTCAATGACAAGTTCAGCCTGTACACCCGCCTGCAGGGACAGTGGGCGAGCAAGAACCTGGATTCATCCGAGAAGCTGGGCCTGGGCGGGGCCTACGGGGTACGTGGCTATCCGCAGGGCGAGGCCAGCGGCGACCAGGGCTGGATGGGAAGCATGGAGCTGCGCTACGCCTTTGCGCCGGCCTGGCATGTGGGCGCCTTTGTCGACCACGGCCGCGTCACCGTCAACAAGAAGCCCTGGGCGGAGGGCGACAACCACCGCGATCTGAGCGCCACCGGCTTGAGTCTTGGCTGGGCCCGGTACGGCTGGCAGCTCAGCGCCGTAGCGGCGTGGCGGCTGGGCTCAGAACCGCAAAGCGATTCCGATCGCAAGCCCAGGGTCTGGGTGCAGTTGCTGCGCTATTTCTAAGTCGGCGCAGCCCGCCGAAGCGAGTATTCGAACAGGCCGGGCGGCGGCCCCGCCCTTATGGCTCAGCGGGTTTCGTCCAGCACCCGCTGCGCTTCGGCCTCGACTCGCTCGGGCGCGGTGCCGCCGATGTGATTGCGGGCCGCCACAGAGCCTTCCAGCGTCAGCACGTCGAACACGTCCGATTCGATCGAGGCGTGGAAGGCCTGCAGTTGTTCGAGAGGCAGGTCGGCCAGGTCGCAGCCTTGTTCTTCGCAGCTGCGCACGGCATGGGCCACGGTTTCGTGGGCGTCGCGGAAGGGCACGCCTTTCTTGACGAGGTAGTCGGCCAGGTCGGTGGCGGTGGCGAACCCCTGCAGCGCCGCGGCGCGCATGGCTTCGGGTTTGACCCGGATGCCGCTGACCATGTCGACGAAGATCGTCAGCGTGTCGCGTATGGTGTCGGCCGAGTCGAACAGGCCTTCTTTGTCTTCTTGATTGTCTTTGTTGTAGGCCAGGGGCTGGCCCTTCATGAGGGTGAGCAGGGCGACGAGATGGCCGTTGACTCGCCCGGTCTTGCCGCGAGCCAGCTCGGGCACGTCGGGATTCTTCTTTTGGGGCATGATCGAGCTGCCCGTGCAGAAGCGGTCGGCCAGGTCGATGAAGCCGACCCGCGGGCTCATCCACAGCACAAGCTCTTCGGACAGTCGCGAGATGTGGGTCATGACCAGCGCTGCGGCGGCGCAGAACTCGATGGCGAAGTCGCGGTCGGACACGGCGTCGAGCGAATTGCGGCATACGCCGTCGAAGCCGAGCGCTCGCGCGACACGCTCGCGGTCGATGGGGTAGGACGTGCCGGCCAGCGCGGCGGCGCCCAGCGGCAGGCGGTTGACCCGCTTGCGGCAGTCGGCCAGGCGCTGCGCGTCGCGATCGAACATTTCGGCATAGGCCAGCAGGTGGTGGCCGAAAGTGACGGGCTGGGCCACCTGCAGGTGGGTGAAGCCGGGCAGGATGGTGTCGGCGTGCTGCAGGGCCAGTCCGGCGAGATTGCGGCGCAGCTGGCGCAGCAATTCGATGCTGGTGTCGATCTCGGCGCGCAGCCACAGGCGGATGTCGGTGGCCACCTGGTCATTGCGCGAGCGCCCAGTGTGCAGGCGTTTGCCGGCATCGCCAATGAGCTCCACCAGCCGTTTTTCGATGTTCAGGTGCACATCTTCGAGGTCGAGCGACCATTCGAAGGCGTTCTGCTCGATTTCCTGCAGAATCTGCGCCATGCCGCGCTGGATGTCGGCGTTGTCCTGCTGGCTGATGATGCCGATGGCGGCCAGCATGTCGGCGTGAGCGAGAGAGCCCTGAATGTCCACCGCGGCCAGCCGGCGGTCGAAGTCGACCGAGGCGGTGTAGCGTTTGACGAGGTCGGAAACCGGTTCGGAAAAGCGCGCAGACCAGGCCTGGGCTTTGTTGGCAAATTGGCTTTGCCCGGATGGGGAGGTGTTTTTGGACATAAGGGCGGATTATAAAACAGGCGCAGGTAACGAAATCTTGCGCGAATGAGGTATTGTATTAGGCTTTTCGTACAGTACGAAGCGTTTGCCTGACGCCAGCGAAACGTCCGCCGGATGTTGCGCGGCGTTGCCATGCGGGGCTGAACATGGACATGGATCTTGCGGTAGAACACAACAATCTGATGGCCAAATGGCTGGGCGACAACTGGCTGGGCAATCACATTCCCGATTCGATCTGGGCTCAGGTGGTGATCGGGCTGGTAGTCCTGGCCGTGCTGGTGTTCCTGGCCAGCTGGCTGACTGACAAGGTGGCCGTCACGGTAACGCGCCGCATGCTGAAAGCGATAGGGCACGACGACTGGTCCAGGGCGCTGCATCGCCGGCGCGTATTCCGCCATATCGGCTATCTGGTACCCATGCTGGTCCTGACGATCAACGTCACCTTGCTGCCCATTACCGAGAAATACGTCGAGCCCATATCGCGTTTTCTGCAGGCGGTGTGCCTGGTGTTCTTCTTCATGGCCCTGAACGGCTTGCTTCGCGCCTGGCTGGACACCTACTCGGCCACCACGCGGGCGCAGACCCGGTCCATCAAGGGCTATCTGGAACTGGCCAAGATCATCCTGTGGGGCATCTGCGTCATTCTGGTGTTCTCCCTGCTGATCAACCGGTCGCCTCTGCTGATGCTGTCCGGCCTGGGAGCGCTGTCGGCGGTGCTGCTGCTGGTGTTCAAGGACACGCTGCTGTCGCTGGTCGCCAGCACGCAGATGACCACCAACGACATGCTGCGCATCGGCGACTGGATCGAGATGCCGCAGGCCAACGCCGACGGCTTCGTCATCGACATTGCATTGCACACCGTCAAGGTGCAGAACTGGGACAAGACGGTCACCACCATTCCCACTTACAAGCTGTTCTCGGAGAGCTACCGCAACTGGCGGCATATGTTCGAGTCGGGCGGTCGGCGCATCAAGCGCACTTTGCGCATCAATGCGGCGACGGTGCGCTTTCTGACCGAGGACGAGGTGCGGGACCTGACCCGCTTCGGACTTCTGAAGGACTATCTGGCGGGCAAAGAGGCCGAAATCGCGGAAAGCAATCGGGCGCTGGGCGATCTGGCGGTCGAACCGGTGAATCGGCGGCGCCTGACCAACCTGGGCACCTTCCGGGCTTACGCCCTGGCCTATCTGAAGCAGCACAACGAGTTGCGCCAGGACATGCTGATGATCGTGCGCATGATGGAGCCAGAGTCCGAGGGCATTCCCGTCGAGGTGTACTGTTTTTCGGCCAATACCGCCTGGGTGGAGTACGAGCGCATCCAGGGCGACGTGTTCGACCATCTGCTGGCCATATTGCCCGAACTGTCGCTGCAGCTGTACCAGGCGCCGTCCGGGGCCGACTTCATCTATGGTTTGCAAGGCGCCGCCGCTCGGTCAGCGATGGCCGAGCCGGCCGCCGGGCGTTCCGGTCCGCCTCGCTCTTCTTAGTCCGCGTCTGCGTGGATTGCGAGCGGCGGGGCAGCGATATAGGCTCATTTGTCGATCTGGGTCCTTAAGCGCCGTCGGGGGTGATGCCGTTTAGGCCGGGCGGTCGGGCGGTCCGAGGCAGCGCCCTCCAACGCCCGGCCTAAACGGCATCACCCCCAACGGCTTGCGGTGGCGGCTTGCCGAGATTCGCTAACTAGCAACATAACAACAGAACGCCGGCGTGTATGGCTTGCCCAAGCCTGAGCCGCTGGAGCAGGGGGTATTTGCGCCGGGCGTTGGAGGGCGCTGCCTCGGACCGCCCGACCGCCCGGCGCAAATACCCCCTGCTCCAGCGGCGCTTTAAAACCCAATAACGGCCTTCCTATCAAAGCCAGCAGCGCTTTAAGACCCAATACTGGCCTTCCCATCAAGCCAGCAGCGCTTAAAAACCAATAATGACCATCACGCCAAGTCCGGCAGTGTTCAAGAATGCAACAGGACAGCAGAAGGACTTAAGTCTGTCCGGCGCGGGCCTTTACACCTCGTGCGATAATTTATTTCCTTGAATTCAACACGGTCTCCTGTCAATGACGGTTGTGAAAGTCGGTCTTGCCCAGATCAATTCCCGCGTGGGCGACCTGAAGGCGAATGCGGCCAAGATTCTAGACGCTGCGCGCTGGGCGCACGGGCAGGGCGTCGACCTGCTGGCGACCCCGGAATTGACCCTTACCGGATACCCGGCCGAAGACCTGTTCCTGCGCGACGAATTCATACGCCGGCACGACGCAGCCTTCGAGCAGCTGCGCGCCGACCTGGCGGCCCTGGATAGTGCAATGCGCGTCGTGGTGGGTCACGTGAGCCGCATCGACGGCAAGCTGTACAACGTCGCCTCGGTGGTGGGCGAGGGCCGGGTCCTGGCCTGCTACTGCAAGCACGAGCTGCCCGACTACGGCGTGTTCGACGAAGAACGTTATTTCTCCACGGGCCGGGAGCCCAAGGTATTCGAGGTGAAGGGCCTGCGCTTCGGGCTCAACATCTGCGAAGACGCCTGGCTGCCTTCCAGCCCCGCCATGGCCGCCGCGCATGGCGCCCAAGTGCTGCTGGTGCTCAATGCCTCTCCCTACAGCACCGACAAGCAGCGGCTGCGCTTCGAGCAGGTGGGCGCCCATGTGCGCGGCATGACGGCCGTCTACGTCAACAAGGTCGGCGGCCAGGACGAGCTCGTGTTCGACGGCGCCTCCTTCGTGCTCGATCCGGAGGGCGAGGTGCGGGCGCGCCTGCCGGTTTTCCAAGAGGCCTATGGGCTTGTCGAACTGGACGAGCGCGGCCTGCCCGTGAACAGCGTCTATTCCGCGGCGGGCGAGCCTTCGCAGCCCGCCACCGGCCAATGGCCGCCCACGCTCGAACAGGTGTACGGCGCGCTCAAGCTCTCCTTGTCCGACTATATGGCCAAAACCGGATTCAGCAAGGTCGTGCTGGGCCTGTCGGGCGGCATCGATTCGGCGCTGGTCCTGGCCGTGGCCGTCGATGCCATCGGGGCGTCCAACGTACGCACCGTGATGATGCCGTCGCGCTACACGGCCGACATCTCCCAGGCCGACGCGCTCGAAATGGCGCGCACGCTGGGCGTCGCCCACGACGAGATCCTGATCGGGCCCCTGGCCGACGGCTTCGACGCGGCGCTGGCGCCGCTGTTCTCCGGCCTGCAGGCGGATGCCACCGAAGAAAACATCCAGGCCCGCATCCGCGGCACGCTGCTCATGGCCCTGTCCAACAAGTTCGGCAGCCTGGTGGTGAGCACAGGCAACAAGTCCGAACTGGCGACGGGCTATTGCACCCTTTATGGCGACATGGCAGGCGGGTTCTCCTTGCTCAAAGACGTGCCCAAGACCATGGTGTATGCTTTGTCGCGGTGGCGCAACGAGCGTTCTCCCGTCATACCCGAACGCATCATCACGCGTCCGCCTTCGGCCGAACTGCGCCCCGACCAGACCGACCAGGACAGCCTGCCGCCCTACGACATTCTGGACGGCATCATCGAACGCTACGTCGAGCACAATCAGTCCATCCAGCAGATCGTCGAAGCCGGCTACGCACCCGAAACCGTGGCGCAGGTGGCCAGGCTCATACGCCTCAACGAATACAAGCGCAGGCAGGGCGCGGTCGGTCCCAAGATCACCTCGCGCGCCTTCGGCCGGGACTGGCGCATGCCCATCGCCAACGGCTATCGCGACTGACGCACTTCGAAACCAGGCATACACACCACTTTGGGAGCCCAGCATATGAAGCTGATCGCCGCAATCATCAAACCATTCAAGCTCGACGAGGTGCGCGAGGCCCTGGCCGAGATCGGCGTCAGCGGCCTGACCGTCACCGAGGTCAAGGGCTTCGGTCGTCAGAAAGGGCATACCGAGCTCTATCGGGGCGCCGAGTACGTCGTCGACTTCCTGCCCAAGATCCGCATCGAAGTGGTGCTGCCCGCCGACATGGTCGAATCGGCCATCGAGGCCATCGTCAAGGCCGCGCGCACCGGCAAGATCGGCGATGGAAAGATATTCGTCCTGCCCGTCGAGCAGGCCATACGCATCCGCACCGGCGAGTGCGGCGTCGAGGCGCTGTAGCGGCGCTGCAATCCGCAACCCAAGGAGGGACAATGAAGCTACTACCCATGATGCTGGCCGCCCTGATCGCCTTGCCGGCGGCCGCTCAGGCCCAGGGCCGGCTCGACAAGATCAAGGACACGGGGCAGATCACGCTGGGCGTGCGCGAATCGTCGATTCCGTTCTCCTACCTGGACGATGCGCAAAAACCCATCGGCTATTCCATGGACATCTGCCACGGCATCGTCGACGCGCTCAAGGAAAAACTCGGGCTGGAGCAGCTCAGCGTCAAAGAGGTGTCGGTCACGTCATCGACCCGGATTCCGCTGGTGGCCAACGGCACGGTCGACATCAGCTGCGGCTCCGCCACCAACAACGAGCAGCGCCAGCAGCAGGTCAGCTTTGCGCCCACCACCTTCGTCACCTCGACCCGCTTCGCCTCGCTCAAGTCGTCCAACGTCAAGGACCTGGTCGACCTGAAGGGCGCCACCGTGATTTCCACGGCCGGCACCAGCAATCTGCGCTGGCTTACGCAGGTTAACGCGCAGCAGAAACTCGGCATGCGCATCATGAATGCCAAGGATCATTCCGAGGCGTTTCTGACGGTGAACAGCGGCCGCGCCGTGGCCTTTTTCATGGACGACATCCTGCTGGCGGGCCTGGTGGCCAACTCGCGCAACGCCGGCGACTGGGCCATCAGCGAAAAAGCCTATACGGTCGAGCCCTATGGCATGATCCTGCCCAAGAACGATCCCGAGTTCAAGCGGGCGGTCGACGAGGCCGTGAAGGCCATGATGAAAGACGGCCGCCTCAAGCAGATGTATCAAAAATGGTTCACGCAGCCCATCCCGCCGCGCAACATCAACCTGAACTGGCCCATGTCGGCCGAGCTGGAAAAGGTCATTGCGAACCCCACCGACTCGCCCAGGCCCGAAGACTACCAGTGAGACCGTCCCATTTCCCATGGAGAAAGTAAGAATATCGAAGCTGATGGCCGAGCGCGGCCTGTGTTCGCGGCGCGAGGCCGATGCCTACATCGAGCGCGGCTGGGTGCGCGTGGACGGCGTGGTGGTCTCCAAACTGGGCAGCAAAGCCTATCCGGACCAGAAGATCACCCTGGACAAGCAGGCCCAGCGGCGCCAGGGCGCGCGCGTCACCATCCTGCTCAACAAACCCGTGGGTTATGTGTCCGCCCAAGCCGAGCGCGGCTATCGTCCGGCGGTGTCCCTCATTACCGCCCGCACCCTGCACAATCCCTCTCGCGCGCCGTTTCCTTTCGACCCTTCGCATTTGCGCGGGCTTGCTCCGGCGGGGCGCCTGGACATCGATTCGCAGGGCCTGCTGGTGCTTACGCAAGACGGACGCATTGCGCGCCAGCTCATCGACGAGAATTCGGACATCGATAAAGAATATCTCGTCAGAGTCGAAGGGCGTATCGCCGGCAACGGCCTGAAGCTGCTCAACCACGGCCTGAGCCTGGACGGCCAGCCCCTCAAGCCGGCCCAGGTGGAATGGCAGAACGACGACCAGTTGCGCTTCGTGCTGCACGAGGGCAAGAAGCGCCAGATCCGGCGCATGTGCGAACTCGTCGGCCTGAAGGTCGTGGGCCTGAAGCGCGTGCGCATGGGCCGCATCGTGCTGGGCGACCTGCCGCCGGGCAAATGGCGCTATCTGCGCGAGGGCGAGCGCTTCATGTAGTTCCTGCGGCATGGCGGCCATTCAAGCACGGCCTGCCCGCAGGCTCCCGTCCCGGGCGATTTCGTCGTGCGACGTCGGTCCTGCAGAAGCCTTCAGCCGGACCTTTTCAGCGTGTGCGTGGCCCGGTCGTCCTGGGCCAGGGTCTTGGCCAGCCAGGGCAGGGCCTGCTCCAGCCGTTCGTACAAGGTATAGGGCGGATTGAGGACGAACATGCCGCTGCCGTGCAGGCCGAAGCCGGTCTTGACCGGCTTGCGCACGGCCAGCATGGCGTGGGTCCACGGCAGCTTGAGCTTCTCGAGCGAGCGCGCCATCTCGGCGACCTCGCGCCGCTGCACCAGCGGGTACCACACGACGTAGCAGCCGGTAGCAAAGCGCTTCAGTCCTTCGTTGAGCGTTTGCATCACTTTGCGGTAGTCGTTCTTGTCTTCATACGAAGGGTCGATCAGCACGATGCCGCGCCGCGTGGGCGGGGGCAGCAGGGCTTTCAGGCCGGTGAAACCGTCGGCCTCGTAGACCATGGTCTGGCGGCTG
The DNA here is from genome assembly GCF_003545815.1 of Pusillimonas caeni. Taxonomy (GTDB): domain Bacteria; phylum Pseudomonadota; class Gammaproteobacteria; order Burkholderiales; family Burkholderiaceae_B; genus Pusillimonas; species Pusillimonas caeni. The sequence continues at coordinate 119,396 of NZ_PDUW01000008.1, read as the reverse complement.
GCCAGCTTGTCTTGCTGCGAAAGATTGTGCTTTAGCACTTCGACTTCGGAGGGATGCATCTCGAACAGGCGCAGGCGGTCCTTGTCGCGCAGCGCGCGCAGCGCCAGCCAGGGCGATCCGGGATAGAAGTTGGCCACGCCGTCCGGGTTGAAGTGCTGGACTTCTTCCAGGTAGCGCATGATGAGATGAGGTTTTTCGTCCGGGCCCAGCAGGCGGTCGAGCCCGTCGACGAATTCCCCGTTCGTGCTGGCCCAGTCGCTGGTGAGATCGTAGATGCCGGCGCCCGCATGGGTATCCATGACCCAATAAGGGTTGTCCTTGAGGTTGAAGTGGTCAAGGATGTGGACGACTATGGCGTGCTTGAGCACGTCGGCATGGTTGCCGGCGTGGAAGGCGTGTCGGTAGCTGAACAAGGGCGGGCCTATGTGGGTTGAAGAACGCCGGGCAGCGTGTCGATGGCGTCGGTGAACACCGCGTCGCAGCCCCATTTAAGCAGGCGGCGCGCCCGCTCGGCGTCATTGACGGTCCAGGCGGCTATTTTATAGCCTTTGCCGTGCGCCGCCCGCACGACGTCCGGATCGATGCGGGCCTGCTCCAGATGCAGTGCGATGCAGCCGAGCCGGGACATGCGTTCGCGCCAGTCGCAGGGAAGCGGGCCTTCGAGCAACAGAGCGCGCGGCAGTCCCGGCGCCGCGTCCCGGGCGGCCGAAAGGGCGGCTTCGGAAAAGGAGGACAGCAGGGGCGGCGCGTCCGCATCCTTCCACAGCCTTGCGGCAATCCGCGCGACCACGCGGCCGGTAAGGGCTTCGCGGCCCGGCTGCGGCTTGATCTCTATATTGCTGTGCATGCGGTTGGCCAGGGTGAATGCGGCGATCGAGTACAGCGTGGGCAGGGGTTCGCCGGCGTAGGCCGCGCTGTGCCAGCCGCCGAAATCGTATCGGGCCAGTTCGGCGAAGCTCAATGCGTCGGCGTTGCCGCTGCCGTTCGACGTGCGCCGCAGGTCGCGATCGTGCAGGACGATGGGCACTTCGTCGCGGCTCAGCGCCACGTCGTACTCGACCATGGACAGCCCGCGGCTGGCGGCCAGCCGCATCGCGGCCAGCGTGTTTTCCGGCGCCAGGCGCCCGGCTCCCCGATGGGCGATGATTCGTGGATAGGGCCACATGAGCGTAGTGTTCCAGTGATGGTAAACTGCAAAACTTCGGCGCCCGGCCGGTCTTGCGTATAGGTCGGCGTTCGGCCCATCGGGGCAAATTACTATAAATCGTAAATATAAGCTGGGCGCCTTCGGCGCCGACAGCAAGGTGTGCGAGTCCGTCCATGTTCGATTTTATCCGTACGCATCAGCGCCTGATGCAACTGGTGCTGCTGATCCTGATCCTGCCCTCGTTCGCCCTGATCGGCGTCAGCGGCTACACCAATTATGTATCGGGCGATCACGACCTGGTCGCCGTCGGCGACTCGGCGATCACGCAGCAAGAATTCGACGAGGCGCGCCGCAATCAATTGCAGCGCATGCAGGCCAGCTCGGGCGGCGCCTTCGACGCGGCCGCCCTCGACACGCCGCAAGCGCGGTCGGCGCTGCTCGAGTCCCTCATCGAGCGGCGGCTGATCATCGACGAGGCTTCGAAAGAACGCTTCAGCGTCTCCGACGCCATGTTGCGCGAGGCCATCGCCTCCATTCCCGAACTGCAGGAAGACGGACGTTTTTCGCCGCAGCGCTATAACCAGGTGCTGGCGTCCATGGGCGTCAGCAGCAGGGACTTCGAACAGGGCCAGCGCGCCGAACTGGCGCTGCAGCGCGTGCTGGGCCCCGTCGGCGCCACCGCGGGCGTGCCCGCCACGGTGACGCAGGCGGTCGAGCAGGCCCTGACCGCCCAGCGCACCATCCGCTTGCGCGCCTTCGACTCCGCCGACTACGCCGGACAGATCCAGATCAGCGAGGCCGATGTCAAGGCTTGGTACGATGCCAACCAGCAGCAGCTGCAGCTGCCCGAATACGTGTCGGCCGATTACCTGCTGCTGGACGAGGCGGCGGCCATGCAAAGCCTGCCGGAAATCACCGAGTCCGAAATGCGCGCCTATTACGAGCAGAACAAGGCGCGCTACGTCATGCCTGCACGCGTGCAGGTCAGCCACATTCTCATCGAAGCGCCCGAAGGCGCGGCGCAGCGCGACGAAGCGCGCGGCAAGGCCGAAGAGATCGCCAAGCGGCTCGCGGCCGACCCGGCGCAATTCGCTGAAGTCGCCAAGGCCGAGTCCCAGGACGCGGGCACGGCCGGCTCGGGCGGCCGGCTCGGATGGATCACCAAGGGGTCGTGGCCGCAGTCTCTTGAGGACGCCGTGTTTGCGCTCAAGAAGGGCGAGGTCTCCGGCGCCGTCGAAGGCCCGGACGGCTTTCATGTCTTTCTGGCCGAAGACGTACAGGCCGAAGCCGGCGAAACTTTCGACCAGGCCAAGGCCAAAGTGCAAGGCGAGATCCGGCGCCAGCTTGCCGCCGACCGCTATGCCGAGATGGCCACTCGCCTGACCGACCTGGTGTACGACGACCAGACCAGTCTGCAACCCGCCGCGCAGGCGCTGGGCCTGCAGGTTCGCAGCGCCAACGGCATCGCCCGCGACCGCCTGCTGGCGGCAACCGACATCGAAGGGGGCAAGGCGGCGGCCCAAAGCGACGACGCCCAGGTGCTGGACGACCCGCGCGTGCGGCGCGCCTTGTTCTCCAGCCAAAGCTACACCGACAAGCACAATTCCGGCGTGATCGAGATCTCCCCGGGCGTCATGGTCGTGGTGCGGGTGAACCAGATCACGCCCGCGCACGTGCTGCCGCTGGAGAAGGCCGGCGACCAGATTCGCGAACGACTGCTGGCCGAGCGCTCGCGCGATGCGGCCCGCAAGGCGGGCGAAGAGGCCCTGGCGGCGCTCAAGGGCCAGGCCGGCAACGATGTGCCCGAGGGCTTCGGCTCCTCGCAAACCATCAGCCGCGTCGATCCCCAGGGGTTGGGCAAGCCGGTGCTTGACGCGGCTTTTGGCGCCGACACGCAAAGCATGCCCGCCTACGTGGGCGTCGAGGGCGGCCAGGGCTACGTCATCGTACGTGTCGAAGGCGCGAAGTCGGGCCAGGCCGACCCCATGCTGCAGGCATCGCTGTCGGCCCAGATCGGCCAGGCCGTGGGCATGGCCGAACAGGCGGCCGTGCTGCAGGCCATGCGCGAAGCCGCCAAGGTTCGCATGCTGCCCGAAGCGGAGAAGGCCCTGCAGCCGGAAGAGCAGCAGGGCTGATGTTTGCTGCTTGGGTGGCGCTGCAACTCAAGTAAGGCATCTCGCCGCCAGGCCCGCAAAAAAGCCCATCCCGAATGGTTCTCGGGATGGGCTTTTACAATCTATGCAGGCCACAAATGCAAGCCCTCGGCGGCGGGCTCTGGGAAGCGGGCGTTGGAGGGTGCTGCCTCGGACCACCCGACCGTCCGCTTCCCAGAGCCCGCCGCCGAGGGCGTTTTAGAACTCCAGCAGACAAAAAGCGCAGGGTCCGGCAGTCTTTGCTAGGCATCCCTTGCTATCGCGCCGTCACCATCGGCTTCAACTCAGCCCATACGTTATCCGCGATGACGGGCTGCGCGGCCTCGTTGGGATGCAGGCCGTCGTCCAGAAACAGCGTCCTGTCCAGCGCCACGCCCTTCAGCAAGAACGGCACGAAGCGCGTATCGCGTTCTTCCGCCAGCTGGATGAACAGATTGCGGAACTGCTCGGAATAGGGGCGCCCGTAGTTGGGCGGAATCTGCATGCCCACGAGAAGGACGCGGGCGCCCGCGTCCTCGGCCATGCCGATCATGCGGGCCAGATTGTCGCGCGTCATGTCCAGAGGCAGGCCGCGCAGGGCATCGTTGCTGCCCAGCTCGATGATCACGATGGCGGGGCTGTGCTGCTCGAGCGCGGCCGGCATGCGGCTAAGGCCCCCGCTGGTCGTGTCTCCGCTTATACTCGCGTTGCGCATCGTGTAGCCGAGCCCTTCGTCCCGCAGCCGCTGCTGGACGATCTGCACCCATCCCGAGTCTCTCCGGATGCCGTATTCGGCCGACAGGCTGTCTCCGATCACCAAAATGTTATGGTTTGCCTGTTGCGGGCTTGCGCCCTGGGCGGTACCGAACCAGCCCAGGAAGACAAGGCTTGCGATCAACAATCTCCAGCGGGTATGCATGAGTCAGGTCCATTCGATAGAAGTAAGAAATCTCGGCAAGCAGGTGCTCGATTCGTCCGGGACGATCGACATCCTTGCCGACGTCAGTTTCGACATCATGAAGGGCGAAGCCGTCGCCATCACGGGAAGCTCCGGTTCGGGCAAGTCGACCTTGCTTGGATTGATGGCGGGCCTGGATGTTCCCACCTCCGGCCAAGTCAGGCTGCTGGGCCACGATCTGTTTGCGCTGGATGAAGAAGGGCGGGCCGCCTTGCGGGCCGCCCACGTGGGTTTCGTGTTCCAGTCCTTTCAATTGCTGCCTCATCTTACTGCACTCGAAAACGTCATGCTGCCGCTGGAACTGGCGGGCAGGCCGGCGCTGCGCCCGGCCAGCGAGGCCCTGGAGCGAGTGGGGCTGAGCTCGCGGCTGCACCACTACCCCCGCACTCTCTCGGGCGGCGAGCAGCAGCGCGTGTCGCTGGCGCGGGCCTTCGTCGTCGAGCCCAGCCTGTTGCTGGCCGATGAGCCCACGGGCAGCCTGGACCAGCACAATGGCTCCCTCATCATCGAATTGATGTTCTCGCTGCTTTCCGAGCGGCAGGCCACGCTCGTCATGGTCACGCACGACCCGGACCTGGCGGGCCGCTGCCAGCGCCAGCTGCGTCTGCAGGGCGGCAGGCTGCAGGCTTGAGCCTGCCGGCGGCCTAAGCCCGGCGCCGGACGTGTTACCGTACCGCTTGTCGTCGCGTGCGGGATATCCATGAAGCTGTTCATCATTGCCTTGTTCTTGTTCATCTGGTCCACGGGCTTCATTGTGGGCAAGGCGATCGTGCCCTATGCCGATCCCACGCTGTTCCTGTTCATCCGCGTCTGTATCGCCTCGGTGTTCTTCGCCGCCATCGCCCTGTTTTCCAGGGCCGCCTGGCCGGCATGGCGCGAGATTCCCAAGCATCTTCTGGCCGGCGTGCTGCTGCAAGGCTTGTATCTGTCGTGCTGTTATTGGGCGATAGGCGGCGGCCTGCCTCCGGCGGTGATGGCGCTCATCGGGTCGCTGCAGCCCTTGCTGACGGCGCTCCTGGCGATTCCCATCCTCAAAGAGATACCCACCGCCAAGATCTGGATAGGGCTCATGCTGGGCCTGACGGGCGTGTTCCTGGTCATCCAGCCCGCCCTGGGCGATTCCAGCGCAACGGGCTACACGCCCGCCATCCTGGCCATCGCGCTTCTGGCCGTCATTTCCATCACACTGGGCACCCTGCTGCAGAAGACATCGATCTCGGCGGCGGACATCCGCGTATCGGCCTTGCTGCAGAACATCGGCACCATGATGTTCACCGGCTTTTTCGTCTGGGTGCTGGGCGAGGACCGATGGATATGGTCGCCCACGCTGTGGGGGACGCTGCTGTGGACGGCCTTCGTCATGACCGGCATCGGCACCATGATCCTGGTCTGGATCATACGCAGCGGCCAGGCGACCAAGGCGGCGTCGCTCATGTTTCTGGCCCCGCCGCTGGCCGCCATCGAGGCCTACCTGCTGTTTGGCGATCGGCTGATGCCCATCCAGCTATTGGGCTTCGCGGTGGCGCTCATCGGCGTGCTGGCCTGCAATGTGCAAAAGCCCTTCGCGGTTTTCTGGCGGCGGGCGGCAAAGAATCACGGGGGATAGCAGCATGTTTGATTTCAGGACTCGCGGGGCGGGCGCGATGGTGCGCGGTTGCGCGGCGGCGCTCGCACTGCTGGCGGCAGGCGCCGCCTGGGCCCAGGGCTATGTGGCGCGCACGCTCGACAAGCCGGTGCCGGGCGGGGTGGCCGTGGTGCCGCTGGGCGAGGCCGAGCTTGCGCCTTCGGCGCAGTACGAGGGCAAGCCGGTTCTGGTAATGCGCGACAGCGACCAGCAATGGGTGGCGCTGGCGGGCATCGACCTGAAGACGGCGCCCGGCGGAAAATCGCTGAAAGTGACGGTGGACGGGCGGGTCCGCAGCGTGGGTTTCGACGTGCGGGCCAAGCGCTACAAAGAGCAGCACATCAAGCTCAAGAACCAGAGCTACGTCAATCCGGACCCGGCCCAGCAAGCGCGCTTCGAGCGCGAGTACAAGGCGCAGATCGCGGCCTATGAGCGCTTTCGTCCCGAACTGCCCAGCAATGTCATGCTGGATCGCCCCGTGGATGGAGGCAGGCTGTCCAGTCCTTTCGGCCTGAGGCGTTTTTTCAATGGCGAAGAACGCAACGCCCATTCGGGCCTGGATTTCGCCGTACCCAAGGGCACGCCGGTGAAGGCGCCGGCCGACGGCGTGGTCACCATCGTGGACGACTACTTCTTCAATGGCAAGACGATCTTCCTGGACCACGGCCAGGGGCTGGTGACCATGTACTGCCATCTGTCGGCCGCCGATGTGCAGATCGGACAGGCCGTGAAGCGGGGGCAGGTAATCGGCAAGGTGGGATCCACAGGACGCGCCACGGGGCCGCATCTGCACTGGAATGTCAGCCTGAACGGCAACCGGGTGGACCCGGCGATTTTCATCGGCGCATTCGAGCCCTGAATCAGCCTTTGACGCGGACGATTTTCTGCACCTGAGGCACATGGCGCATGGCGCGTATCACCTGGGCCAGGTGCTTGCGGCCGTCGACCTGGACGGTGACGTGCAGCACCGTGGTGGACGAGTTGTCGTCGTCGTGCATGGTGAGGTGCAGGATGTTGGAGTCGGCGTCGCTGATCTCGGCCGCGAGGCGGCCCAGCACGCCTTTTTCGTTGATGACGGTGACGTCCAGGCGCGTGGACAGGTGGCGCGCCGTATTGGCGTCCCAGGCTACGGGAATCCAGCGCTCGGGTTCGCGGGCCCGCTGGCGCTGCGCCACGGCGCATTCGGCCATGTGCACGACCAGGCCGTGGCCCAGGCGGATGCCGCCGATGATGGCGTCGCCCGGCAGGGGGCCGCAGCAGGGCGCAAGCTGGACGGCCTGGCCTTCGTTGCCTTGTATGAGGATGGGCGCGCTGGTGGTGGCGGTGATTTCGTCCACGGCCGCGGCGGTGGTGGCCAGCATGGAGTTCTCGGGCCCGAAGCGCCGCGCCACCACGGCCGCCAGGCGCTTGCCCAGGCCGATGTCGGCAAGAATCTCTTCGCGTGAACTGGCGCCCGACCCTTTGGCGAGTTTCTCCCATTCGGGGTCGTCGGCCGAGGGGTGGGGCAGGTTGAGCTGGTCGAAGGCCTGGTTGAGCAGGCGCTGGCCGAAGGCCACTGATTCTTCGTACTTGACGGTGCGCAGGTAGTGGCGGATTTCAGAGCGGGCCCGCCCGGTGCGCACATAATTGAGCCACTGCGCGCTGGGCCGCGACGACGGCGAAGTGACGATCTCGACCGAGTCGCCGCTGCGAAGCTCGGTGCGCAGCGGCGAATATTCGCCGTTGATCTTGGAGGCGATGGCGTGGTTGCCGATGTCGGTGTGGATGGCGTAGGCGAAATCCACCGGCGTGGCGCCGCGCGGCAGGGAAAGAATCTTGCCCTGGGGCGTGAAGACGTACACCGCGTCGGGAAACAGGTCGACCTTGACGTGTTCGAGGAATTCGCCCGAATCGCCGGTCTGGCTCTGGATGTCAAGCAGCGATTGCAGCCATTGATGGGTGCGCTTCTGCAGGTCGTTGAGCGTGGTGTCGTCGTCTTTGTACAGCCAGTGCGAGGCGACGCCTTCTTCGGCGACGTGGTCCATGTCGCGCGTGCGGAACTGGAATTCGACCGGCGTTCCGTAGGGCCCCACCAGCGTGGTGTGCAGGGACTGGTAGCCGTTGAGCTTGGGAATGGCGATGTAGTCTTTGAACTTGCCGGGCACGGGCCGGTACATCTGGTGCAGGGTGCCCAGGGCCAGATAGCATTCGGGCAAGGTGTGCACGATGACGCGAAAGCCGTAGATGTCGAGCACGTCTGAGAACGACTTTTTTTGCTCGATCATCTTGGTGTAGATGCTGTAGAGCGATTTCTCGCGGCCGGTGACCTCGGCCTCGATGCCGGCGGCCGGCAGGGCCACCTTGACCGCCTCGGTGATTTTGCCCAGCACTTCGCGGCGGTTGCCGCGGGCCGCCAGCAGGGCCTTGTGCAGCACCTGGTAGCGGTTGGGATGAATGGCCTGGAAGCACAGGTCTTGCAGTTCGCGAAACAGCGAATTCAAGCCCAGGCGATGGGCGATGGGCGAGTAGATGTCCAGGGTTTCGCGCGCGATGCGGCGGCGTTTCTCGGGCGCCATGGCGCCCAGGGTGCGCATATTGTGCAGCCTGTCCGCCAGCTTGATGAGGATGACGCGCACGTCGCGCGCCATGGCCAGGAGCATCTTGCGAAAGCTCTCGGCCTGCTGCTCGGCCTTGGTGGCGAACTCGAGCCGATCGAGCTTGGAAAGGCCGTCGACGATTTCGGCCACTTCGGGGCCGAAGCGCTCGGCAAGCTCCGACTTGGAAACGTCCTGGTCTTCGATGACGTCATGCAGCAGGGCGGCCATCAGCGATTCGGCGTCGAGCTTCCAGCCCGCGCAGATTTCAGTGACGGCAATGGGATGCGAGATGTAGGGTTCGCCGCTGGCGCGGAACTGCCCGAGGTGGGCCTGATCTGAAAACCGGTAGGCTTCTTTGACGCGCTCGACGTCTTTGGGGTCGAGGTACTGGCTGATGATCTTGGTAAGAGGCGCCAGCGAAGCGATGGTGTTGGGCGCGGCGTCGGCCGCGGCAGGCAGGGCGGGCTGGCTTTTGGCCTTGCGGCGCTTGCGCAGGCGCGGGCCTTTTTTGAATACCGCCAAAAGCCCGGAGGACGCACCGCGAAGAGTCGAAAACGCCATACACCCGCCTGAAAGAGTTTAGGTCGGAACCTTGCGCAGCATCTCCAGGCCGGTAAGGCCGGCGGCTATCTCGCGCAGGGCGATGACCGTGGGCTTGTCTTTGTCGGGATCCAGGCGCGATTCGTGGCCTTGCGCCAGTTCGCGGGCACGATAGGTTGCCGCCAGGGTGAGATCGAAGCGGTTGTCGATTTTTTCGAGGCAGTCTTCGACGGTGATGCGAGCCATATGGATGAGAGTCCTGTGGAAGATGAACGAAGGGTTAGACGGGGGTCTTGCTGATGCCCAGCTGGCTGAAAAGATCGGCGTTGCGGGCGGCCTGGGTGACATAGCGCAAGCGGGTCGCTGAAACGATTTGTGCCAACTGTGCAAGCGCTACGCTAAATTCTTGATTAATAATAACATATTGGCATTCCGAGGCGTGCGACATTTCGCTGCCCGCCGCCAGCAGGCGCTTGGCGATCACGTGGGGCTCGTCCTGGCCGCGGCCGCGCAGGCGGGATTCCAGCGCCTCGATCGATGGCGGCAATATGAAGATGCCAACGGCTTCGGGGAAATGGCGCCGTATCTGGCGCGCGCCTTGCCAGTCGATCTCGAGCAGGACGTCGCGTCCTTCTTCTATGCTGGATTGTATGCCGTCGCGCGGCGTGCCGTAGTAGTTGCCGTGCACTTCGGCCCATTCGAGCAGGCCGTCGTTGTCGCGCAGGGCCATGAATTCGTCCACGGTGACGAAGCGGTAGTGCTCGTCGGCCTTTTCGCCGCTGCGCGGGGCGCGGGTCGTGCACGAAATGGACAGGGTGACGTCGCGGTCTTTTTCCAGCAGGGCGTTGACGAGGCTGGATTTTCCGGCCCCGCTCGGGGCCACTACCATAAAGATGTTGCCGGTATAGGACGACATGGCGACTCGAAAGATCAGTGAAGGCAAAAAGGTTAGCAGATACGGGCGGGTCTGTTCAACGAAGCGGCGTCAATGCTGAACAGGGTTCTGGCCCAGCTCTTCGAGGGTGGCGGCGTAGGCGGAATCATCGCCGCACAGGAAGACAGCCGCGTCGCCGACATTCATGTTGAAGGCCAGGTCTTCGACCTGCTGGCGGGCCTCGTCGGCCGAGGCGACCGCGGTCACATGGACGTCGCCGTCTCCCTCGAACTGGCTGGCGGGCACAAAGTCGGCCACGCGCTCGAGATCGGGGTCGCTGACCACCACGTAGGCGTGGCAGGTCAGTTCTTCGATGGTGACGTCGAGCAGGACGCCCCGGTCGAGCGTCTGGATGATGCGGCTGAAGGCTTTCATGGTAGTGTTGCCGAACGCGGCCGCTTGCGCGAAGCGGCCAAAAGCGAGATGTTAGCAGGTCGCCGATTGGCCCGCAGCGGCCGGACCATGATACGCTGGCCCGCTTTCACGGTAATACGGTCTTATATTTCTCATCGAGCTGCCCCATGAAACTTGCCACCTGGAACGTCAACTCCCTGAAAGTGCGCCTGCCTCAAGTGCTGGACTGGCTGCGGGACAACCCTGTCGACGCCTTGTGCCTGCAAGAGCTCAAGCTGGCGCACGATATGTTTCCCCTGGAGACGTTCACCGAGCTGGGCTACCAGGCATGCTGGGCGGGACAAAAAACCTATAACGGCGTAGCGGTTATCTCGAAGGCGGCGGGCGCCGACGAGCAATGCAATATCCCGGGCTTCGACGATCATCAGCAGCGCATCATCGCCACCACGCTGCCCAGTCCCATTGGCGAGATACGCGTCATCAGCGCCTATTGTCCCAACGGCCAGTCGCTGGAAAGCGAGAAGTACGCCTACAAGCTCGAGTGGTATGCGGCGCTGCGCGTCTGGCTCGCCGACGAACTGCGGCGCTACCCGCGCCTGGCGGTGCTGGGCGACTACAACGTCGCGCCCAAGGACGAGGACGTGCATGACCCCGCCAAATGGGTGGGCGATGTTCTGGTGTCCGATGCCGAGCGCGCCGCCTTCCAGAGCCTGCTCGACCTGGGCCTGATCGACTCCTTCCGCGAATTCGAGCAAGAAGAAAAGTCCTTCAGCTGGTGGGACTACCGGCGCTTCGCCTTCCGCCGCAACGCCGGCCTGCGCATCGACCACGTACTGATTTCCGAGGCGCTGCGGCCTTATTGCACGGGCTGCTTCATCGACAAGCAGCCGCGCCGCAACGAGCAGCCCTCCGACCACGCGCCCGTCGTGGCCGCCTTCGACTTTTCCGCGACATGAACGCTTACGACGACTCCTGGTCGGACGAAGAGCCGACCATGTCCGAGGCAAGCGGCATCCGCTATCTGCATTTCGGCACCGAATGGGTGCAGGGCGCCATGCGGGTGCGCAAGCCGGCCGAACTGGTGCTGGCCTATACCCAGCAGATGATGGCCTGGCTGCTGTTCATCGAGCCTCGCAAGAATCATTCGGTCGGCATACTGGGCCTGGGAGCCGGCTCCCTGTTGCGGTTCACGCTCAAGCACACGCCCGCCAACGTCGAGACGGCCGAGTGGAACCCCGCCGTGACGGCCATGTGCAGGGCGTTCTTCCGCCTGCCCTCCAACGACCGCTCGTACATCGACCACGTCGATGCGGCCCTGTGGCTCGAGAAGCCGCACAACATCGGCCGCTACGTGGCGCTGATGGTGGACTTGTACGACGCGCAGGCGCAAGGGCCGGTGCGCGAGTCGCTCGAGTTCTACCAGGGTTGCCACAGGGCGCTGTCGCCCGAAGGCGGCGTCATGGCCGTGAACCTGTTCGGCAACCATGAGAGCTTTCCGCGCAATCTGGCCAACATCCGCGAGGCGTTCGGCGGCCCCGTGCTGGAGCTGCCCGAAATCGATGCCGGCAACCGGGTGATTCTGGCCTTCCGAGGTCCGGTGCTGGAAACCACGACCGGCCGGTTGCTGGAACGGGCCGCCGAGGTCGAAAAAGCCTGCGGCCTGCCCGCCGTGCGATGGGCCAGGCATTTACTGGAGCAACTGCGCGCGGGCGACGAATAGCGCCACGGCGCCGCTGACGGCCGTGGCAAGGCCGTGCGCGCCGGAGGCACACGGCCGGCGCGTCCGCGCGCACGCATGGCCGACCGGGGCGGGCTGATGTACAGTTGCATGGAGACGCGCGGGGCTTGTTATTTTCTGTCTTCGACAATATGGTTTTTTGTCTTCGACGACAACGAATATTAGGGGTTTTTCAATGAAGTGGACGCTGCCGGCCAAGAGTGCTTTGAACGAATCGAACGGCAAGCCGTTGCATGCAACGCGGGGGCTTGCCCAGGGCTTGCTGAAAGCGGCCCTGTGCACCGTGGCGCTGTGCTCGGCCATGGCGGGGCCCGCGCATGCCCAGTCGGTGGCCGTTACCAGCATCGTCGAGCATCCGGCGCTCGATGCGATCAAGGACGGCGTCAAGAAGGCCTTGTCAGAGGCCGGTTATACCGAAGAAAAAGGGCTGCAGTGGCAGTTCCAGACCGCGCAGGGCAATACCGCCATTGCCACCCAGATCGCGCGCAAGTTCGTCGGCGACCAACCCGACGTCATCGTCGCCATCGCCACCCCGTCGGCGCAGGCCGTGGTGGCCGCCACCAAGACCATTCCCGTGGTGTATTCGGCGGTGACCGACCCGATCGCGGCGCAACTGGTGCCGTCCTTCGAGGCTTCCGGCACCAACGTCACCGGCGTGTCCGACCGGCTCGAGCTGGCGCGCCAGGTCGAGGTCATCAAGCAGCTGGTGCCCGATGCGCGCAAGGTCGGCATGGTGTACAACCCGGGCGAGGCCAATTCGGCTTCGGTCGTCGAGCAGATGCGCGAACTGCTGCCCACCATGGGCATGTCGCTGGTCGAGGCCAGCGCGCCGCGCACGGTCGACGTGGGCGCCGCGGCCCGCAGCCTGGTCGGCAAGGTGGACGTCATCTATACCAACACCGACAACAATGTGGTGTCGGCCTACGAATCGCTGGCCAAAGTGGGCAACGACGCGCGCATCCCGCTTATTGCCTCCGACACCGCCAGCGTGGCGCGCGGGGCGGTCGCGGCCCTGGGCCTGGACTACTACGAAATGGGCCGCCAGACGGGCCGTCTGGTGGTGCGTATCCTGAAAGGCGAAAAGCCCGGCGACATCCCCTCCGAGACCAGCGACCGGCTCGCCCTGCATCTGAACGCGACGGCGGCCCGCAAGCAGGGGGTGACCCTTTCCGACGAGTTGCGCAAGTCCGCGGCCCAGGTCATCGAATAGGCAGGGTCTTCCATGTCGTGGTATGCACTCTGGGGAGCGCTTGAAATCGGCCTCATCTATGGCCTGGTGGCGCTGGGGGTGTTGATTTCGTTCCGGATACTGCGCTTTCCCGATCTGACCGTGGACGGCAGCTTTCCGCTGGGCGCGGCGGTGGCCGCGACGCTGATCGTGGCGGGCTGGGAGCCGTTCTCGGCCACCCTGGTCGCCACCCTGGCCGGCGGGCTGGCGGGGGCGGTCACCGGATGGCTCAACGTCAGGCTCAAGATCATGGACCTGCTGGCCGGCATCCTGATGATGATCGCCCTGTATTCGATCAATCTCAGGATCATGGGCCGCCCCAACGTGCCGCTGATCACCGAGCCCACGGTGTTTTCCCTGTTCATGAGCGAGGCCATGCCCGACTACATCCTGCGGCCGCTGCTTGTCCTGGCGGTGGTGGCCGCGGTCAAGTTCGCGCTCGACTGGTATCTGGGCACGCAGGCCGGCCTGGCGCTGCGCGCGACCGGGTCCAACCCCCGCATGGCGCGGGCGCAGGGAGTGGCGACCGGCGTCATGGTATTGGCCGGCCTGGCCCTGTCCAACGCGCTGTGCGCGCTGGGGGGCGCCCTGTTCGCGCAGTCGCAGGGCGTGTCCGACATCTCGATGGGCATAGGCACCATCGTCATCGGCTTGGCGGCGGTCATCGTCGGCGAAAGCCTATTCAGCTCGCGCCGGCTTGTCATCATGACGGCGGCGGCGGTGCTGGGGGCGGTGCTGTACCGCTTGTTCGTCGCGCTGGCGCTCAATGCCGACTTCATCGGCCTGCAGGCCCAAGATCTGAATCTGATCACCGCGGTGCTCGTCACCATCTTCCTGGTCGTGCCGCTGCTGCGCCAGCGCTTGCGTGAACGGAGGCCGAAATGAGCTTCCCGGCATCAGTACGGCCCCGCGGGGTTCAAGGAGGCGCCGATGCTCAAGGCGGATGAACTGCACATCACCTTCAATGCCGGCTCGCCCATCGAGACACGCGCGCTGCGGGGCTTGTCGCTGGAAATACCGACCGGCCAGTTCGTGACGGTCATCGGCTCGAACGGCGCGGGCAAGTCCACCCTGCTCAACGCCATATCGGGCGAAGCCGCGCTCGACCGCGGGTCCATCACGATCGACGGCGCCGAAGTGGGGCGCATGCCCGTGTGGAACCGCGCCGACATGGTGGCGCGCGTCTTCCAGGACCCTTTGCTGGGCACTTGCGAAGATCTCACCATCGAAGAAAACCTGGCGCTTGCCTATAGCCGCGGGGCTCGCCGCGGTCTGGGGCGGGCGATAGGGCGGGGCATGCGCGACGAGTTCCGCGAACGGCTGTCCATACTCGGCCTGGGCCTGGAGGACAGGCTGCAAGACCGGATCGGCCTGCTTTCGGGCGGGCAGCGGCAGGCAGTCAGCCTGCTGATGGCGGCTTTGCGGCCTTCGCGCATTCTGCTGCTGGACGAGCACACGGCGGCGCTGGACCCTCGAACGGCCGCTTTCGTGCTGGAAATCACCCGGCGCATCGTGGCCGAGCGCAAGCTGACCACATTGATGGTCACGCACAGCATGCGTCAGGCGCTCGACATCGGCGACCGCACCGTCATGCTGCATCAGGGGCGGGTGGTGCTCGACGTCTCGGGCGAAGAGCGCAGCCGGCTCGACGTGCCGCATCTGCTCGAGATGTTCGAGCGTGTACGCGGCGAAGCCGTCTCGGATGACGCTTTGCTGCTGGGCTGAGCGCCGCCGCAGCAGCCCGCCGCCTTTGCCTTGGCCGTCCATTTTCATGTCAGAAATATGACCGCCGCCGATGCGCGGCTAGCGCGTGCACATGTAAAGGACTGAAATAGTTTTGATCGTCAAATGAGACTGACTTTCGTTTTATACTCACCGTTTACCAAAAATTACACAGCCGGCGCGGCACCATGCCGTTCGGCGCAGTTTCCTTCCAGGAGCCGTTAATGCGCATTTCTCGTCTGCCCGGCGGGCAGCAAGCCCGAATTCTCCTTCTTTCATCGCTGGTGCTGCTCGCAGCATGCGGCGACGAACCTCAGGGGCAGCAAGGCGACATGAAGGTGCCGGTCAGTGTCGTCACGGTCGAGCCCGCGCGGGCCGAAATCACCACCGAACTGCCGGGCCGCGTCGATGCAATCAAGAACGCCCAGATCAGGGCCCGGGTGACGGGCATCGTAGAAGAAATCAACTTCGTGCAGGGCAGCGACGTCAAGGCGGGCGAACTGCTGTTCACCATCGACCCCGCACCGTACGCAGCGGCGCGGGCGCAAGCGGAAGCGCAGCTCAAGCAGGCCCAGGCCGATGCCCAGGCGGCGCGCACCTTGTCCAGGCGCTACGCCAAGCTCATCGATGCCAACGCCGTCAGCCGCCAGGAATACGACAATGCGGTGGCCGCCGCCGCGCAGGCCGAGGCCGCCATCGCCGCCGGCAAGGCCGCGCTGCAATCGGCCGACATCAACCTGGGCTATACCAAGGTCACGTCGCCCATCGACGGCCGCATCGGCCAGGCGATGGTCACCGAAGGCGCGCTCGTCAGCAGCACCAACGCCACGCAAATGGCCACCGTCCAGCAACTCGACCGAGTGTATGTCGACGTCACGCGGCCCACGTCGGAACTGGCTCAGCTGCGCAAGGCCCTCGCCGCCGGAACGCTGGAGCGTGCCGGCGAAGATTCGGCCAAGGCCACCGTGGTGCTGGAGGACGGCACTCAGTACGAACATCCCGGCAAGCTGCTGTTTTCGGGCGTGTCGGTCGATCCCACTACGGGCCAGGTCGTGATGCGCGCCGAGTTTCCCAACCCTGACGAAATTCTGCTGCCCGGCATGTATGTGCGAGTCCGCGTGGCGCAGGGCGTGGACCAGAAGGCGCTGCTCGTGCCGCAGCAGGCGCTGCAGCGCACGGCCGACGGCCAGGGCGCCCTGATGGTGATCAAGGAAGGCAAAGTGGTGGCCACGCCGGTCACCACCGGCGCCGCCATAGACGGCAAATGGCTGATCACCTCGGGGCTGTCGGCCGGCGACGTCGTCGTGGTCGAGGGCTTCCAGAAGATCCGTCCGGGGGCGCCGGTTCAGCCCATACCCTGGAACCCGAATCAGGGCGCCCAGGGCGGCCAGCCCGGTCAAGCGGGACCAGCCGGGCAGCAGCCCGGCCAGGGCGAACAGCAGCCGGGGCAGGGCGGACAAGCTCCGGGCCAGGATGGCCAGGCCGCCGGCCAGGCGGGCGAAGGCGCGGGCCAGGCCCCCGCCGCTGGTTCATGAGCATAGCCCCCGCCGCAAGAACTGTCTCAGCGGGCCGTGGCCGGCCCGCGAAATCAATGCTTTTATAGCGAGCACACATGCCACAGTTTTTCATCGAACGACCGATTTTCGCCTGGGTGGTGGCGCTGGCCATCACATTGGCGGGTTTATTGGCGATCCCCAATATGCCGGTGTCGCAGTACCCCGAAGTGGCGCCGCCGTCGGTAACCATCAACGCTACCTATCCCGGGGCGTCGGCCAAGGATGTGGCGCAGTCTGTATCCAGCCTCATCGAAAACGAGCTCAATGGCGCCAAGGGCCTGCTGTATTACGAGTCGATCAGCGACTCGTACGGCCGCGCCGAGATCACCGCCACGTTCGCTCCCGGCACCGATCCCGACTTGGCGCAGGTCGATGTACAGAACCGGATCTCGAACATCAGCGCCAGCCTGCCTGCCGCGGTGATGCAGCAGGGCCTGAAAGTCGAGCAAAGCAATCCTAATTTTCTGATGGTGCTGACTTTGTCGTCGACCGACGGCTCAATGGACCAGACCGCACTCGCCGACTACATTACCCGCAACGTGCAGAACGCCATTGCGCGTGTGCCCGGGGTCGGCAAGTTTCAGCTTTTTGCCGCGCCGCGCGCCATGCGCGTGTGGGTGGATCCCGACAAGCTCACCGGCTTCAATCTGAGCATGGCGGAGGTGAATGCAGCGATCGCCAATCAGAATTCCTTGATTTCGGCGGGCATTCTCGGTTCTCCCCCCAACCCGGAGGACCAGCGCGTCTCCGCTCCCATCCTGCTCAACGGCGAATTGTCCTCGGTCGAAGAATTCGAGAACATTGTGCTGCGCTCCAACGTCGATGGCTCATCGGTGCGCGTCAAGGACGTCGCGCGGGTGGAGGTCGGCTCCGACTCTTACCAGTTCGGCGCCAGGCTCAATGGCAAGCCGACAGCGGCTTTCGCCGTGTCGCTTACGCCCAGCGCCAACGCGCTGACGACGGCCGAAGGCATCAAGGCCAGAATGGACGAGCTGTCGCAGTTCTTCCCCGATAACGTCACGTACGCGATTCCTTACGACACCACGCCCTATGTCGAGACTTCGATCGAGCAGGTGCTGCACACGCTGGTCGAGGCCATGGTGCTGGTGTTCATCGTGATGTTCATCTTTTTGCAGAACGTGCGCTACACCCTGATCCCCGCGCTGGTGGTGCCCATCGCCATTCTCGGCGCGCTGGCGGTGATGCTGGCGCTGGGCTTCTCCATCAATGTGCTGACCATGTTCGCCATGGTGCTTGCCATCGGCATTCTCGTGGACGACGCCATCGTGGTGGTCGAGAACGTCGAGCGCATCATGGTCGAGGACGGCCTGTCGCCCAAAGAGGCGACCAAGAAGGCCATGCCCCAGATCAGCGGGGCGGTGGTCGGCATGACGCTGGTGCTGGCCACGGTGTTCTTCCCCCTGGCTTTCATGAGCGGATCGGTGGGCGTCATCTACCGCCAGTTCTCAGTGGCGATGGCAGTGTCCATCCTGTTCTCGGGCTTTCTGGCGCTTACGTTCACACCGGCGCTGTGCTCGACCATCCTCAAGCCCATCCCCAAGGGGCACCACGAAGAAAAACGCGGCTTCTTCGGCTGGTTCAACCGCAAGTTCGACCGCGTGACGCGCCGCTACGAGGGCTGGGTCGGAAAAAGCCTGAAACGCACCGGTCGCGTCATGATCATCTACGTGCTGCTGGCGGTCGTGCTGGGCTTCCTCTACTTCCGCATGCCCACGTCCTTCCTGCCCCAGGAAGACCAGGGCTACGCCATCGTCAATATAGAGCTGCCCTCGGGCTCGACGGCCAATCGCACGCAGGAAACCATACGCAAGGTCGAAGACTATTTCTTCAAGCAGCCCCAGACCCAGAACATCATTTCGGTGCAGGGCTTCAGCTTCAACGGCAGCGGCCTGAACGCCGCCATCGCCTTCGTGCCGCTCAAGGACTTTTCCGAACGCAAGGGCCAGGAGAACTCCGCTCAGGCGGTGGCGGACAAGGCCAACCAGAACCTGCTGTTCGGCCTGCCCGACTCCATGGTCTTTGCCATCGTGCCGCCGGCGATCTCCTCGCTGGGCAACGCGGCCGGCTTCGACCTGCGTCTGCAGGACCGCGGCGGACTGGGCCATGATGCCCTGCAGGCCGCGACGCAGCAGCTCTTGCAGATGGCCATGCAGAACCCCAAGCTGGTCGACACCCGCGTCACCGGCCTCGGGCCCGGTCCCCAGCTCAACGTGAAGATCGATCGCCAGAAAGCGGCCGCCCTGGGAGTCGATTTCGCCGAGGCGTCCGCGCTCATCGCCACGGCCGTCGGGTCCAGCTATGTGGGCAAGTTCCCCAACATGGGATGGATGCAGAACGTCTGGGTGCAGGCGGACCAGCGGCACCGCATGTCGCCGGACGACCTGATGAAGCTCACGTCGCGCAACGCCAATGGCGAGGCCGTGCCGCTGTCCTCCTTCGTGACGGCGGAATGGACGCAGGGCCCCGTCCAGGTCGTGCGCTACAACAGCTATGAATCCATCCGCATAGGCGGCTCGGCGGCGCCCGGCTATTCCACCGGCGAGGCCATGGCCGAAATGGAAGCCATGATCGCCCAACTGCCCAATGGCTTCGGCTACGAATGGACGGGACTCTCGTACCAGGAGAAGCAGGCCGGCGCGCAATCCGTGATTCTGCTTTCCCTGGCCATGCTGGTGGTGTTCATGGTGCTGGCGGCGCTGTACGAAAGCTGGGCGATTCCGCTTTCCGTCATGCTGATGGTGCCGCTGGGCATGCTGGGGGCCGTGGGCCTGATCTCGGCGCTGGGCATGCCCAACGACGTGTATTTCCAGGTGGGCATGGTGACGGTGATCGGGCTGGCCGCCAAGAACGCCATCCTGATCGTCGAATTCGCCAAAGACAGCTACGCCTTGGGAGGCAACATCATCGACGCGACGGTGGAGGCCGCACGCCTGCGTTTCCGTCCCATCCTGATGACGTCCTTCGCCTTCATCATGGGCGTGATTCCGCTGGCCCTGGCCACCGGAGCGGGCGCGGCCAGCCAGAACGCGGTCGGCCTGGGCGTGCTGGGCGGCATGCTTGCCGCCACGCCGCTGGCCATGATCTTCGTGCCCACCTTCTTCGTGGTCGTACTGGGCTTCTTCAAGACCAAGCCCAAGCTGACCAATGCGCATATGGCGCCCCTGACGTCCGTGCATCACAACATTGACGACAACCAATCGGAGCCCGGTTCCAAGAACGGGGATCAAGCATGAGTCGACGCGTTTTCCGTATCACCGCTTTACCGACGCTGACCGCGCTGATATTGGCCGGCTGCTCGCTGGCGCCCAAGTACGAGCGCCCCGAGGCGCCGGTTCCCGCCCAGTACCCTTCGTATGGCGAGGGGGCCGCATCCGGGCAGCACACGACGGCTTCATCGGCCGACCTGGGATGGCGGGAGTTCTTCCGCGATCCGCAACTGCTCGCCCTGATCGAGATCGCGCTGCAGAACAATCGCGACCTGCGCATCGCCGTCGAACGCGTCGAAGAGGCCCGGGCCCAGTACGGCATCCAGCAAAGCGAGCGCTTTCCCACCTTCGGCGTGGGCGGACTGGCCCAGGTCACGCGCAATCCCGAGGCGCTGCGCATGGGCCAGGACGCGCCCAGCGTCAGCCGGGTGTACCAGGCCGGCGTGGGCATCACCGCCTTCGAGCTCGACTTCTTCGGCCGCATCAAGAACCTGACCGAGGCCGCCTATCAGCAATTCCTGGCGACCGAGGAAGCCCGGCGCACGGTGCACATCACCCTGGTCGCCCAGGTGGCCGAGGCCTATTTCAGCCTGCGCGCGGCCGAGCAGCAGTTGGACCTGGCCCGCAAGACGCTGGCTTCGCGCCAGGGCTCCTACGACATCGTCAAGCGGCGATTCGATGCGGGCGTGGCCGGCGCCCTCGACCTGAACCAGGCGCGCGGCCAGCTCGACAGCATACGCGCCGACATCGCCGAACTGACCCGCCTGGAAGCGCAGGCGCAGAACGCTTTGCTGCTCTTGCTGGGGCAGCAGCCGCCGGCGGGCCTGCCCAAGGCGGAAGTGTTCGGCAAGGACCAACTGCTGCCTTCCATACCGGTCGGGCTGCCGTCCGACCTGCTGACGCGCAGGCCCGACATCATCGGCGCCGAACATGCGCTGATTGGCTCCAACGCCAACATCGGCGCCGCGCGGGCCGCTTTCTTTCCCAATATCTCGATCACCGGGCTGCTGGGTTTCGCCAGTCCACAGCTCGGCGGCCTGTTCAGCTCGGACAATCGGTATTGGACTTATTCGCCCCAGTTGACCATTCCCTTGTTCTCGGGGGGCGTCAGCGGCAACCTCGACCTGGCCGAGGCGCGCAAGAACATCGCCGTGGCGCAATATGAAAAAGCGGTGCAGGTGGCGTTCCGCGAAGTGGCCGATACACTGGCCGGCGAGGCGACCTTCGCCAGCCAGCTCGAAGCCTTGCGTTCGCTCGAAGACTCCACCGCCGAATCGCTCAACATCGCCAAACTGCGCTACGAAGAGGGCATCGACAGCTTCCTGCAGGTGCAGACGGCCGAGGTCAACCTGTATTCGGCGCAGCGGCAGTTCCTGCAGACCGGGCTCAATTCGCTGTTGAATCGCGTCGAGCTCTACAAGGCGCTGGGCGGCGGCTGGGTCGAGCACACCGGCGTGGCGGCCGACGCCCAGGCCACCCCCACGGTGGGCGCGGCGGAGCAGGCGCAATGATAGAGCTGGGCGTCAATATCGATCATGTGGCGACGCTGCGCCAGCAGCGCCTTACCACTTATCCGGATCCGGTCCGCGCCGCCGTGCTGGCGGAAGAAGCCGGCGCCGACCTCATCACCCTGCATCTGCGCGAAGACCGGCGCCACATCCAGGACGCCGACGTGGCCGCCATACGCGCCAAGCTGCGCACGCGCATGAACCTGGAGTGCGCCATCACGCCCGAGATGCTCGAACTGGCGTGCAAGGCCAAGCCCCAGGACGTCTGCCTGGTGCCCGAGAAGCGCGATGAGCTGACCACCGAAGGCGGGCTCGATGTCGCGGGCCGTTTCGACAGTGTGCGCGACGCGGTGAACCGGCTGCACGATGCGGGCATACGCGTTTCGCTGTTCATCGATCCGGACGCCCGCCAGATCGAAGCGGCCGGCCGCAGCGGCGCCACCGTCATCGAACTGCACACCGGCGCCTACGCCGAAGCCGCCGGCCCCGACATGCAGGCGGAGCTCGAGCGCGTGCGGCAAGGCGTGGCGCAGGGCATCCAGCTCGGCTTGCGGGTCAACGCCGGCCACGGGCTGCACTACGAGAACGTTACGGCCGTCGCCGCTTTGCCCGGAATCGCCGAACTGAACATCGGTCATGCCATAATTGCTCGTGCCGTCTTCGACGGACTCGAAAAGGCTGTGCGCGACATGAAGGCATTGATGGTCGCCGCGGCCGCTCCCGTCTGACCGTCCGGGCGTGTCGCGGCACCGCCAGCCAGGACGTTTTTATAAGGAATGGTGATGTCTGTTGCGCCCATCGACTATTTGTTCAACCGCCGTTCGGTCAAGTTCGTCCAGGCGCCCGGCCCCAGCGAAGAGCATCTCGCCCAGATCCTGCAGGCGGCCATGTCGGCGCCCGATCACGGCCGCCTGCGCCCCTGGCGCTTCGCGCTGATCCGGGGCGAGGCCGTGCAGCAATTGGGCGAACTGGCCATCGGCGCCATCAAGCGCGCCGGCCTGCCCCTTACGACCCAGAAAGAAACCTCCACGCGCGACTGGCTCAAGAAGGTGCCCTTGCTGGTGGCCCTGGCCTGCCGCATGGACACCAGCAATACCAAGATACCCGAAGACGAGCGCATGCTGGCCACCGGGGCGGCTGTGACCAATATGCTCATCGCCGCCCACATGCTGGGCTACGGCGCATACTGGAGCACGGGGCTGGGTACCTATGTCGAAGAGGTCACCGAGGCCCTGGGCTTCGACGCGCTCGAATATCGTTTCATGGGCTATCTGGCGATTGGCACGCCTATTGCTTTATCCGAGCCGCCCCAGCGGCCGGATTACCGGGACTTCATCACCGAGTGGACCGGCAGCTAGGGCCTGTTGGCAGGCCCTGGCCTATTGACAGACCCCGGGCCGTCCGGGCCCGGTATTTGCCGAGGAGCCCTCATGAACATTCTGGAAACCGACGTCGCCATCATCGGCGCGGGCACGGCAGGCATGACTGCCTATCGCGCCGTCAAGTCCGCCGGCCGCAAGGCCATCCTCATCGAAAGCGGCCCTTATGGCACCATGTGCGCGCGGGTGGGATGCATGCCCTCCAAGCTGCTTATCGCGGCGGCCGATGCGGCCCATGCCGTGCAGCATGCGGCGCCGTTCGGCGTGCGCATGGATGGGCAGACGCGTGTAGACGGGCGCCAGGTGATGGACCGGATCAAGCGCGAAAGAGACCGCTTCGTCGGTTTCGTGCTGGAGTCCATCAACGCCATGCCGGCCGAGGAAAAACTACGGGGACGGGCGTGCTTCCTGTCGGACAAGCTGCTTCAGGTGGGCGACAACGTCCAGGTCAAGGCGGCCAGCACGGTGGTCGCGACGGGATCGGCGCCCTTTGTACCGGACATGTACAAACCGCTGGGCGACCGCCTGGTGGTGAACGACGATGTGTTTTCCTGGGACGACCTGCCGCGCCGGGTGCTGGTGGTGGGCACGGGGCCGCTGGGGCTGGAGCTGGGGCAGGCGCTGGCCCGGCTGGGTGTCGAGGTCGGCGTACTGGGACGCGGCGACGGCCTGGGCGGCATTTCCGACCCGGTGGTCAAGGCCAGCGCGCTGGGGGCCTTCCAGGCTGAATTCGATTTGCGGCTCAATACCGAGGTGCTCGAGGCGGTCCGAAAGGGCGACGAAGTCGAAGTGCGCTTCGCCTCGAAAGAAGGCGAGGAAACGACGGCGCGCTACGACTATGTGCTGATGGCGGCCGGCAGGCCGCCGGTGCTCGAGGGGCTGCAGTTGCAGAATACGTCGGCAAAGCTGGACGACAAGGGCATGCCGCGCATGGATGTCTCGACGCTGCAGGTGGAAGGGACGCCCATCTTCATGGCGGGCGACGTCAACGGCGTGAGGCCGCTGCAGCACGAGGCGGCCGACGACGGGCGTGTCGCGGGCGCCAACGCGGCCCGGTTTCCCGACGTGCAGGCCCGCAAGGGCCGGGCGCCGCTATCCATTGTGTTTACAGACCCGCAAATTGCGCACGCGGGGGCTTTTTTCCGCACGCTGCCGAAGAACGCGGTGGTGGGCAAGGTAGACTTCGAAAACCAGGGGCGCTCGCGGATCATGCTGCGCAATCGAGGCAAACTGCGTGTGTATGCGGAGCAGGGCAGCGGCCGCTTCCTGGGCGCCGAAATGGTGGGGCCGGCGGCCGAGCACATCGGGCATCTGCTGGCCTGGGCGGTGCAGGCCGAATTGACGGTCGGGCAGATGCTGGAGATGCCGTTTTATCATCCGGTCATCGAAGAGGGGCTGCGGACGGCTTTGAGGGACGCGTCCAAGCAGCTTTGATCAGCCCAGCAGCTCCCGCACGCTGGCGGTAAGCGCTTCGATCGATTCGGAATCCGAGGCCAGGAAGCGCGCGCGGCCTTTCTGATCGAAGATATAGATGCCGCGCCCATGCGTCACTTCGTAGTTCTCGGAGTCGCTGCTTGTCGGCTTCTCGATCTGATAGGCCACCCGGTAGCGGCGGGCGACGTCGGCGATCTGCTTTTCGTTGCCGGTGAGCCCGATGGCGTGGTCGTTGAAGGCGCTGACGTAGGATTGCAGCACGTCGGGCGTATCGCGGTGCGGGTCGACGCTGATGAATACGATCTGCACCTGGTCGGCCTGCTTGCCCAGATTGTTCACCACCTGCGAAAGCTGGGCCATGGTGGTGGGGCAGATGTCGGGGCAGCTGGCATAGCCGAAGAACAGCAATACCACTTTGTCTTCGAAGGCCTGCTGGGTCACGGTCTTGCCCTGGGCGCCTTCGAGAGAGAAGCGCAGGTCGGGCAGGAAGCCGCGTATGCGGCGGACCGATGTGGCTGGACCGGCATCGGTTTGGGAGGCTTCCGGCGTGCCGGCCGTGGCGCCGCTCTTTCCGATGTCGTCCGACACATCGGCCGCGCCGCCTCCCGCTGCGGAGGAGGAGCTGGCCAGAATCGCCGTGGCCGCCTCCAGCGGCGTGGAAGGGGACGCCACGGCGGAAGTGGAAGCCAAGGTGGCGGCGAAGGCGCAGAGTGCGAGCGCCGCGGGAAAGGAAGAACCGGACATGCTGTGAAAACCTGTTTGTGGGCCCCTGTTATGCGAGCCGCTTTGCATCCTTCGATTATAGGCTTGTGCGCCAGATGAAATCGTTCGACCCGATTTCATCCGGTTGGTTCTGCGCACCTCGGGCTCGAAGGCGCAGCTGAAGCCGATTCAGTCCCGGCCGGCCGTCATGCCGCTGTGGCGCAGCAGCGCGTCCAGCGAGGGATCGCGGCCGCGGAAGGCGCGGAAGGATTCGGCCGCCGGCCGCGCTCCCCCCACGGCCAGGATCTCGTCGCGGAAGCGCCTGCCGGTTTCGGCGTCCAGCGTGTCGCGCTCAGGGTGGGCCGCGGCGGCTTCCTCGAAGGCCGCGTAGGCGTCAGACGACAGGACTTCGGCCCATTTGTAGCTGTAGTAGCCCGCGCCGTAGCCGCCCGCGAAAAGATGCGAGAAATTGTGCGGAAAGCGGTGCCATTCCGGAGGAAAGACCACGGCCACCTCGCGCCGGATATCGTCAAGGGTGTGCAGCACCTGGGCGATGGACAGGCCGGCGGCCTGGTTGTGGATGGCCATGTCGAACAGCGAGAACTCGATCTGGCGCACCATCTGCATGCCGCTCTGGAAGTTGCGCGCGGCCAGCAGCTTGTCGTAAAGAGCGCGCGGCAAGGGCTCGCCGGTGTCCACGTGGGCCGACAGCGCCTGCACCACCGGCCATTCCCAGCAGAAATTCTCCATGAACTGCGAAGGCAGCTCGATGGCGTCCCACTCGACACTGGCAAAGGCGGAAGCGCCGGGATCGTCCACCCTGGACAGCAGGGCGTGCAGCGCGTGGCCGCTTTCGTGGAAGAGGGTGATGACGTCGTCGTGCGTCAGCAGCGCCGGCTTGCCGTCCTGGGGCGGCGTGAAGTTGCAGGTCAGGTAGACCACGGGCCGTTGCAGGTGGTCGCCGACGCGGCGGCGATTGCGCTCGCTGTCGACCCACGCGCCGCCTTGCTTGCCCTGGCGGGCGTACAGGTCCACCAGCAGATGGCCGACGACGCCTTCGTCGCGCGACAGCACTTCGAAAGCCTTGACGTCGGGATGCCAGGCCTGGACCTGGCAGCGCCGCATGGTGACGTCGAACAGTTTCTCGGCGACCTGGAACAGGCCGTCGAGTACGCGCGGCTCGGTGAAATACTGCTTGACCTCGTCCTCGGAGTAGTCGTAGCGCGATTCGCGCAGCCGCTCGGCGTAGAAGGGCAGATCCCAGGGCTGCAGCGCCGTCATGCCGTATTCATTCTGCGCAAATTCGCGCAGTTCGGCCAGGTCGCGCTGCGCATGGGGCTTGGCCTTGGCGGCCAGGTCGCGCAGAAAGCCCAGCACTTCGTCGGCCGTGCGCGCCATGCGGGTCTGCAGGCGCAGGGCGGCAAAGTCGCCATAGCCCAGCAATTGCGCTTCGCGGGCCCGCAAGGCAAGCAGTTGTTCGATGAGCGGGGAGTTGTCCAGCGCGGCCTCGCCATGCTCGGAGGCCAGCGTGCCATAGGCGCGATACAGGGTCTCGCGTAGCTCGCGGTCGCGCGCGTATTGCATGACCGGCAGGTAGCAGGGCATCTTGAGATTCAGCACCCAGCCGTCCAGCCCGGCGTCACGCGCACGGGCGGCGGCGGCCGCGCGCACGTCGTCGGGCAGGCCTTCGAGGCGATTGCCGTCTTCGATGTGCAGCGTCCATTTGTCCAGGGCGTCCAGCACGTTCTCGGAAAAACGTTGCGACGCCTGGGCCTGCTGCTCGGAGAGGCGCGCGTATTCCTCGCGTGCCTCGCCCTCGAGCTCGACGCCGCTGAGGCGGAAGTCGCGCAGGGCCAGCTCGACGATGCGCTGCCGTGTCGCGGGCCAGCTCGCGAAAGCGGGATTTTCGCGCAGCCGCTTGTACTGGGCATAAAGACCTTTGTGCAGGCCGATCCAGGTGGAGAACTCGGTCACCTTGGGCAGGCACTGGTTATAGGCTTCGCGCAGAGCCGGCGTATCGACCACGGCATTCAGATGGCCGGCCACCGACCAGGCGCGCCAGAGCGGTTCGGCATCGTCGTCCAGCGCGTCGACGATGGCTTCCCAGGTGGCGGGCAGGGCGGGATCGGCCGCGCGGTCGACCGCCGCGCGGGCCTTGTCGATGAGGGCGGTGATGGCCGGCTCGATGTCGCTCGGCTGGATGGCCGCGTAATCGATCAGCTCGTCGATGGGCACTAAAAGCGGATTCTGCGTCATGGCGTATCAGGAAACAGACGGGACGGCCTGGGCGGCGCGCTCGGCGGCCTCGACGGTATTGACCAGCAGCATGGCGATGGTCATGGGGCCCACGCCGCCCGGAACGGGGGTGATGGCGCCGGCGACCTTGCTGGCCGAGGCGAATTCGACGTCGCCCGTCAGCTTGCCGTCGGCCTTGCGATTGATGCCGACGTCGATGACCACGGCGCCCGGCTTGATCATGTCGCCGGTGATCATGTCGGGCCTGCCGGTGGCCACCACCAGGACGTCGGCGCGGCGCGTCTGGGCGCCCAGGTCGCGGGTCTTGGAGTTGCACAGGGTGACGGTGGCGCCCTTGGCCAGCATCAGCATGGCCATGGGCTTGCCGACGATGTTGCTGGCGCCGACCACCACGGCTTCGGCGCCCCAGAGATCGACGCCTTCGGATTCGAGCATCTTCATGATGCCGTAGGGAGTGCAGGGCTGGAACAGCGGGCGGCCGGTCATGAGCAGGCCGGCATTGCTGATGTGAAAGCCGTCCACGTCCTTGTCGGCGGCGATCGCCTCGATGACCTGGGCCGAATCCAGGTGGCTGGGCAAGGGCAGCTGCACCAGGATGCCGTGTACGGCGGGGTCGTCATTGAGCTGCTGCACTACGTCGAGCAGCCGCTCTTGCGTGATGCCGGCATCCAGGCGGACGACTTGGGAATGCAGGCCGGCCTTTTCGCAGGCCGCGGCCTTGTTGCGCACGTATACCTGCGAGGCGGGGTCGTCTCCGACCAGCACGACGGCCAGGCCGGGCACGATGCCGCGTCCGCGCAAGGCCTCGACGCGTCGCGCGACGTCGGCCTTGATGGTGTCGGACAGCGCCTTGCCGTCGATGATGCGTGCGGTCATGCCTGTCCTTCTGTTTGGGTGAGGGCGATCTTCATGAGGTCGGCCACGGTGGTGACTTCGAGTTTTTCCATGATGTTGGCGCGATGGGCTTCGACGGTCTTGATGCTGATGTTGAGATCGCCCGCGATCTGCTTGTTGAGCCGGCCGGCCACGATGCGCTCGAGCACCTGCTGCTCGCGCGAAGTGAGTCGGCTGAGCACGGCCTGCTGATTCTTTTTGGCCTGGGCCTGCGAGGCGCGTTCGTTGGCCTGCTGCAGCATGCGCGCGACTATGGCGCGCAGGTCGGTCTCGTTGAAAGGCTTCTCGAGGAAGTCGACGGCGCCTTTCTTGATGGTGGAGACCGCCATGGGGACGTCGCCGTGTCCGGTGATGAAGACGATGGGCAAGGGCGCCTTGCGCGCGATGAGTTCTTCCTGGAGTTCGAGGCCGCTCATGCCGGGCATGCGCACGTCCACGATCAGCACGCCGATCTGGTCGGCGTCGTAGGCGTCGAGAAAGTCCTCCGCACCGCTGAAGCTCTTGACGCGATAGCCGTTGGCTTCGAGCAGCCAGCGCAAGGAATCGCGCACCGCTTCATCGTCATCAACGATAAAAACAGTGTTCGGTTCTTCGGGTGTAGTCATGCGTGCAACTCCTGAGAATTCTCTGGTTGATCGGGGGCTTCCGGCGCTGCGAAGGGCAGGGTGAACCGAAAAATCGTACCACCTTCTGGATTGGCGGAAGCCCAGAGGCGCCCGTGGTGGGACTCGATGATGGTGCGGCAGATGTTCAGGCCCATGCCCAGTCCTTCGGACTTGGTGCTGTAAAAGGGCTCGAACAGGCGTTCGGGGTCGCGCAGGCCGTGGCCGCGATCGATGACCGCGATTTCTATCAGCGGCAGCTGTTCGGTGACCTTGACGTGCAGGGTGCGGTAGTCGCTTTGCTCCATGGCTTCGACGCCGTTCTTGAGCAGGTTGAGCAGCACCTGTTCGATAAGGATGGGGTCGGCCAGCACGGTCGGGTCGTCGGGCGGCGTCTCGCGGTCTATCTCGACCTGGCGCTTGCGCGCGTCGATGTCGGCGAAGGCGATGGCATTGTCGAGAATGCGCGAGATGGGCACTTTCTGGCGGCGGGGCTCGCTGCGTTTGACGAACTCGCGGATGCGGCTGATGATTTTTCCCGCGCGCTCGGCCTGGCTGGCGGCTTTTTCGAGCGCTTCGAGCAATTGTTCGGGTTTGGGGTTGCCCGCCTTCAGCATGGCCACCGCGCCCATGCTGTAGTTGCTGATGGCGGTAAGCGGCTGGTTCAGCTCGTGGGCCAGCGACGAGGCCATTTCGCCCATGGTCGTAAGGCGGCTGGTGAGCTGGATTTTTTCCTGCTGCACGCGCGAGGCTTCTTCATGCGTGCGGCGCTCGGTGATGTCGCGCGCCACTTGCAGCCGCACGCGCCGGCCGTCGGTCCAGGCCAGCATGCGGTGATGCACCTCGAACCAGCGCTGGGCCGAGGTGGAGAAGGCTTCGACCGTCTCGTCGGTAAAGCGGCCCAGGCGGCCGCCCAGCAGCTCGGCGTGGCCGTTGGACTGGGCGCCGAAGAAGCGCCGGTAGGTGCGGTTGGCGAACAGCAGCTCGAGGCCGTCGGGCGTATCGGCCACCACCGAGATGGCGTCGTCCAGGCCTTCCAGCACCGTCATGAAACGTTCGTGCGCGGCGGTGAGCGCTTCGCGGATGCGCTTGGGCTCGGTGATGTCGGTCATGGAGGTCATCCAGCCGATCTGCTCGCCATTGGGGTCGCGCAGGGGCGACACATACATGCGGGCCGTGAAGCGCGAACCGTCGCGCCGCTGGGCCTCGACCTCGAGGCCGCTGCTGGGCGTGCGGCCCGACAGCAGCAGGTCCAGGGTTTCCTGGTGCTGGGCGTGGCGGCCCGGAATCCAGTACGGGAAGGGCGTGGTGCGTCCGATGAGGTCGGCCTCGTTCCAGCCTATCATGCGGCAGAAGGCCGGGTTGACGTAGGCGATGCGCCCCTGCATGTCGAAGACCCGCATGCCGGTGGACATGGAGTTTTCCATGGCGCGCCGGAAACCGGTTTCGGCGATGAGCGCGGCCTCGGCCCGCGAGCGGAAGCGGGTGTAGCGCCACAAGGCCAGAAGGCTGAGGATGATGAGGCAGGACAGCGCCACCACCACCATGATGAGGCGCTGCTGGCGCGTCTCCTGGTCGATGGTGACGAACATGACGCTGTCGCTTTGTAGGCGCTGCAGCCATATGAACGCCCCCATGACGCACAGATACAGCACCAGCACGAGCACGGGCGTCAGCCAGTACAGGCCGCGGCGAGTGCCTTTTGCCTGGTCGTAGAAGGTGGTCGGGATGAGGGACTTTCGAGAAGGGCTGGCCATCGTGTGTCTATTTTAAACAATTAAATGCAAGCGCCGGCGGCAAGCTGATATCTTTAAGGAAAACGTCAATTTTTCACATTATAAAATCTTATGCCATAAAGTGAAATTTTACTTGCCCTTCATGAGGCTCTTTCCTAGAATGAGGTGATGCCGGCACTCAGCCAAGTTGGCCGCCGCCTACCGGCGAAGCGGGCACAGACGTGATACAACGGATCGATCCCGTTGGTCTACCTATAAAATCCTTAACTGGAGACATTCAATGTCCTCTCTTGATCAAGCCGGTGCGTTGGCCACGATCGCCAACGACGATCCCGAAGTCCAGGAGTGGCTCGAAGCACTCGAGGCCGTACTCGAACAAGAAGGCCCGGAGCGGGCGCATTTTCTGCTTGAGCGTCTGGTCGACCTGGCGCGCCGCTCGGGCGCCCGCATTCCCTTTTCGGCCAATACCGCCTACGTCAACACGATTCCGCCCGGCCTCGAAGCGCCGCATCCCGGCAACCTGGCGCTCGAAGAGCGCATCCGCTCGTAC
Organism: Pusillimonas caeni; assembly: GCF_003545815.1. Taxonomy (GTDB): domain Bacteria; phylum Pseudomonadota; class Gammaproteobacteria; order Burkholderiales; family Burkholderiaceae_B; genus Pusillimonas; species Pusillimonas caeni. The sequence goes on along the minus strand of NZ_PDUW01000008.1, from coordinate 88,599 downwards.
ATCCGCTGGAACGCCATGGCCATGGTGGTCAAGGCCAATAAGCACCAGCCCGCCGACGGCGGCGACCTGGGCGGCCACATCGCCTCGTTCGCTTCGCTGGCCACCATGATAGGTTGCGGCCAGAACCACTTCTGGCATGCCGAAACCGAAGACCACGGCGGCGACCTGGTGTATTTCCAGGGCCATACCTCGCCCGGCATGTACGGCCGCGCCTTCCTCGAGGGCCGCCTTACCGAAGAGCAGCTCGACAACTTCCGCCAGGAAGTCGGCGGCAAGGGCCTGTCTTCGTATCCGCATCCCAAGCTGATGCCCGAATTCTGGCAGTTTCCCACGGTCTCGATGGGCCTGGGCCCCATCATGGCCATCTATCAGGCGCGTTTCCTCAAGTACCTGCACGCGCGCGGCATCGCCGACACCAGCAAGCGCAAGGTCTGGGTGTTCTGCGGCGACGGCGAGATGGACGAGCCCGAATCCCTGGGCGCCATCAGCCTGGCTTCGCGCGAAAAGCTCGACAACCTCATCTTCGTCATCAACTGCAACCTGCAGCGCCTCGACGGCCCGGTGCGCGGCAACGGCAAAATCATCCAAGAGCTCGAGGGCGACTTCCGCGGCAGCGGCTGGAACGTCATCAAGCTGATCTGGGGCGGCTACTGGGACCCTCTCCTGGCCCGCGACAAAGAAGGCATTCTCCGCCGCATCATGGAAGAATCGGTCGACGGCGAGTACCAGGCCTACAAGGCCCACGACGGCGCCTTCGTGCGCGAGCATTTCTTCGGCAAGCATCCCAAGCTGCTCGAGATGGTCAGCCGCATGAGCGACGAGGCCATCTGGCGCCTGAATCGCGGCGGCCACGATCCGCACAAGGTGTATGCGGCCTTCCACGAAGCCGTGAATCACAAGGGCCAGCCCACCGTCATTCTGGCCAAGACCATCAAGGGCTACGGCATGGGCCACGTCGGCCAGGCCAAGAACCCCACCCACCAGCAGAAAAAACTCGACATGGACTCGGTGCGCGAATTCCGCGACCGCTTCAATATCCCCATTTCCGACGACAAGCTCGAGCAGCTGCCTTACTTCAAGCCGGCCGACGATTCGCTCGAAATGAAGTACCTGCACGAGCGCCGCAAGGCGCTGGGCGGCTATCTTCCCGCGCGGCGCGCCATGGCCGACGAAAAGTTCAAGGCGCCGGAACTCGACGCCTTCAAGGCGGTGCTCGAGCCCACGGCCGAGGGACGCGAAATCTCCACCACCCAGGCCTTCGTGCGCATCCTCAATCAGGTTCTGCGCGATAAAGACCTGGGTCCGCGCGTGGTGCCCATCCTGGCCGACGAGTCCCGCACTTTCGGCATGGAGGGCCTGTTCCGCCAGATCGGCATCTATGCCCCCGAAGGCCAGAAGTACGTGCCGGTCGATAAAGACCAGGTCATGTACTACAAGGAAACCACCAACGGCCAGCTGCTGCAGGAAGGCATCAACGAGGCCGGCGCATTCAGCTCGTGGATCGCCGCGGCTACGTCGTATTCCACCAACAACCGCATCATGATTCCGTTCTACATCTATTACTCGATGTTCGGATTCCAGCGGGTGGGCGATCTGGCCTGGGCGGCGGGCGACATGCAGGCGCGCGGCTTCCTGCTGGGCGGCACGGCGGGGCGCACGACCCTCAACGGCGAAGGCCTGCAGCACGAGGACGGCCACAGCCACATCATGTCGGCGCTGATACCCAACTGCGTTTCCTACGATCCCACTTATGCGCACGAACTGGCCGTGATCATCCAGAACGGCCTCGAGCGCATGATCCAGAACCAGGAGAACGTCTTCTACTACATCACGGTGATGAACGAGAACTACGCTCATCCCGGCCTGAGCAAGGGCGACGAAGAAGGCATCATCCGCGGCATGTACAAGCTGCGTTCGGCCGGCAAGGCCAAGAACAAGCTGCATGTACAGCTGATGGGGTCGGGCACCATCCTGCGCGAGGTGCTGGCCGCCCAGGATCTGCTCGAGAAGGACTGGGGCGTGTCGTCCGACCTCTGGAGCGTCACCAGCTTCACCGAGCTGCGCCGCGACGGGCTCGACTGCGAACGGCATCGCCTGCTCAATCCCGGCGAAGCCAATCCGCCTCTGCCCTATGTCACGCAAAAACTGCAGGACACGGCGGGGCCCATCATCGTCTCCACCGATTACGTCAAGCTCTTCGGCGACCAGATTCGGCCCTTCGTGCCCGCCGGGCGCCGCCTGTCGGTGCTGGGCACCGACGGCTTCGGCCGCTCCGACTTCCGCTACAGGCTGCGCGAGCACTTCGAGGTCGACCGCCATTTCGTCGTGCTGGCCGCGCTGCGCGCCCTGGCCGACGAGGGCGCGGTGCCGGCGGCCAAGGTCGCCGAAGCGATCAAGAAATACGACATCGATCCCAATAAAGCCAACCCGCATCACGCCTGACCGGAGACAGACGCAATGAGTCACACAGAGATCAAGATACCGGACATCGGCGATTTCTCCGAGGTCGACGTCATCGAGGTGCTGGTTGCCGAAGGCGACGTCATCAAGGCCGAGCAGAGCCTGATCACGGTCGAGTCCGACAAGGCCTCGATGGAAATCCCTTCGCCCGCGGCCGGCACCGTCAAGGCCGTGAAGGTCAGCGTGGGCGACAAGGTGCGCGAGGGGACGGTGGTCCTCGAGCTCGAGGAGTCGGGCGCGGCCAAGGCCGAAGCGCCCGCACAGGAAAAACCCGCCGCCGCGGCGCCCGCCCAAGAGGCAAAGAGCGAAGCGGCCGAGCCCAAGGCGGCGCCTGCCGCTTCGGCCGCGGGTGGCGGCAAGCCGGTCCAGGTGCTGGTGCCCGACATCGGCGACTTCAAAGACGTCGAAGTCATCGAGGTGCTGGTGGCCGAGGGCGATACCGTCCAGGCCGAGCAAAGCCTGATCACGGTCGAGTCCGACAAGGCCTCGATGGAAATTCCTTCTTCGCATGCGGGCGTGGTCAAGCGCGTCGCGGTCAAGGTGGGCGACAAGGTGGCCCAGGGCTCTGAAATTCTGGCGCTCGAGCCGGCCGCCGGCGAGGCGGCCGAAAGTCCCGCGCCAGCGGCCGCTTCCGCTCCGGACAAGCCCCAGGCGCAAGCGCAACAAAGCGAAGACGCCGCGTCGGAAGACGAGGGCGCCATGGCCTCCAAGCCCGTGGAGCGCACCTCGCCCACCGAGGCCTACGCCGGCGACCTGCCGGCCAACAAGCTGCCCTACGCCTCGCCGTCCGTGCGCAAGTTCGCGCGCGAGCTGGGCGTGGATCTGACTCGCGTCCCCGGCAGCGGCGACAAAGGCCGCATCACCTTCGACGACGTGCGCGGCTTCGTCAAGAAAGCCATGGCATCGGGGGCGCCGCAGGGCGCGCCGGCGCCGGCGGGCGGCGGGCTGTCGGTCATCGACTGGCCCAAGGTCGACTTCACCAAGTTCGGGCCGGTCGAGGCCAAGCCGCTGTCGCGCATCAAGAAGATCTCGGGCGCCAACCTGCATCGCAACTGGGTGATGATTCCCCATGTCACCAACAACGACCAGGCCGACATCACCGAGCTCGAGGCGCTGCGCGTCGCGCTCAACAAAGAGAACCAGAAGTCGGGCATCAAGGTCACGATGCTGGCCTTCCTGATCAAGGCGGTGGTCGCGGCGCTGAAGAAGTTCCCCGAATTCAACGCCTCGCTCGACGGCGACAACCTCGTCTACAAGCAGTACTACCACATCGGCTTCGCGGCCGATACGCCCAATGGCCTGGTGGTGCCGGTCATACGCGACGCCGATAAGAAAGGCGTGATCGAGCTGGCCACCGAAACCTCCGAACTGGCGGCTCTGGCGCGCGAAGGCAAGCTGTCGCCCGCGCAGATGCAGGGCGGCTGCTTCTCCATCTCGTCCTTGGGCGGCATAGGCGGAACCTCGTTCACGCCCATCATTAATGCGCCCGAGGTGGCCATTCTGGGGGTCTCGCGGTCCAGCCACATGCCGGTCTGGGACGGCCAGGCCTTCCAGCCCAGGCTGATGCTGCCCCTGTCGCTGTCGTACGACCATCGCGTCATCGACGGCGCCGCGGCCGCGCGATTCAATGCCTACCTGGCCGGCCTGCTGGCCGATTTTCGTCGCATTGCACTATAAGGGGCGCGCATGAGCACGACAGAACTCAAAGTGCCCGATATCGGCGATTTCGATAAAGTCGACGTCATCGAGGTGCTGGTCAAGGCGGGCGACACCATCGAGCCCGAGCAAAGCCTGATCACGGTCGAATCCGACAAGGCTTCCATGGAGATTCCGGCCGAGCAGGGCGGCGTCGTCCAGGAAGTCCTGGTCAAGGTGGGCGACAAGGTGGCGCAGGGCGACGCCCTGGTCCGCATCGAGGCCAAGGCCGGTGCCGGCGATGCTGCCGCGCAGGGCCCGAATGCCGGCAAATCCGAAGGCAAGAAGCAGGCCGAGTCCTCTGCGGACAAAACCGCCGGCAAGGAGCCGGCCGCCGCGCCGCGAGCCGGCGGCGACGGCTCGCGGCAGTCGGGCACGGCGCCGGCGCCTCAAGCGGCTGCGTATTCCGGCTCGGCCGACGAACAGTACGACGTGGTGGTGCTGGGCGCGGGTCCGGGCGGCTATTCGGCCGCTTTCCGCGCCGCCGACCTGGGCCTGAAGGTGGCGCTGATAGAGCGCTACGCGACGCTCGGCGGCGTATGCCTGAACGTGGGCTGCATCCCGTCGAAGGCGCTGCTGCACACGGTGGCCGTCGCCGAAGAGGCGCGCGCCATCGTCAGGCACGGCATCTCTTTTTCCGCGCCCACCATCGACCTGGATGCGATGCGCTTCTACAAGGACGGCGTCATCGAAAAATTGACGGGCGGCCTGGCCGCCATGGCCAAGATGCGCAAGGTCAGCGTGCTGACCGGCGAGGGCCGCTTCGTCGATCCGCATCATATTTCGGTGCAGCCTGCCGAAGGCGCAGCGCGCACGGTCAAGTTCGGCTCGGCCATCATTGCCGCGGGCAGCCAGTCGGTCAAGCTGCCTTTTCTGCCTCAGGACAAGCGCATCGTCGATTCGACCGGGGCGCTGCAGCTGCCTTTCATTCCCAAGAAGATGCTGATCGTCGGCGGCGGCATCATCGGGCTCGAAATGGGCACGGTGTATTCGGCGCTGGGCGCGCGGCTCGACGTGGTCGAAATGCTGGACGGCCTCATGCAGGGCGCCGACCGCGACCTGGTCAAGGTCTGGCAGAAGAAAAACGAGAAGCGCTTCGACCGCATCATGGTCGGCACCAAGACCGTCTCGGCCGAAGCCAAGGACGACGGCATCTGGGTCACCTTCGAGGGCGCCAACGCGCCGTCCGAGCCGCAGCGCTACGACCTCGTCCTGCAGGCGGTGGGACGCAGCCCCAACGGCAAGAACATCGATGCCGACAAGGCGGGCGTACAGGTGGGCGAGCGGGGCTTCATCGACGTCGACAGGCAGATGCGCACCAATGTGCCCCACATCTACGCCATCGGCGACATCGTCGGGCAGCCCATGCTGGCCCACAAGGCGGTGCACGAGGCCCATGTCGCGGCCGAGGCCATCGCGGGGCAGAAAAGCTATTTCGATGCGCGGGTGATCCCCTCGGTGGCCTATACCGACCCCGAGGTCGCCTGGGTGGGCCTCACCGAGGACCAGGCCAAGGCCGAAGGCATTGCGGTCGAGAAAGGCGTGTTTCCCTGGGCGGCGTCGGGACGCGCCATTGCCAACGGCCGCGACGAGGGCTTCACCAAGCTGCTGTTCGACGCGCAGACGCATCGCGTGCTGGGCGGGGGCATCGTGGGCACCCATGCCGGCGATCTCATCGGCGAAGTGGCCCTGGCGGTCGAGATGTGCGCCGACGCCGTGGACATCGGCAAGACCATCCATCCGCATCCCACGCTGGGCGAGTCCATAGGCATGGCGGCCGAGGCCTTCGAAGGCGTCTGCACCGACTTGCCGCCGGCGCGCCGCAAGTAGCCGCACGGCCGGTTTTTCGGCTCTCGCCGGCGCCGGTAAAATGGCGCCGGCTTTTTGCGTTTTATTGGGCTCTACCATGGCATCTACACAACCCGGCGGCAACGCCAGTCTCGACCAGTGGCTCGCCCACTTGGAAACCCTGCATCCCAAGGCCATCGACATGGGGCTGGATCGAATCCGCACGGTGGCGCAGCGCCTGGACCTTACGCTGCCTTTCGTCAAGATCGTGGTGGCGGGGACCAACGGCAAGGGCTCCACCTGCGCCATGCTCGAAGCCATCCTGCTTTCGGCCGGTTATCGGGTGGGCCTGTACACTTCGCCGCATCTCGTGCATTTCAACGAGCGCATCCGCGTCAACGGCGAGAATGCGAGCGACGAGCAGATCATCGAGCAGTTCGAGCGCATCGAGGCGGCGCGCGGCGAGATCAGCCTGAGCTATTTCGAGTTTGCGACGCTGGCGGCGCTGCTGCTTTTCGATGCCAGCCGCCTGGATGCGGCCGTGCTGGAGGTGGGCATGGGCGGGCGCCTGGACGCGGTCAATATCGTGGATGCCGATTGTTCCATCGTCACCAGCGTCGACATCGACCATGCCGAGTGGCTGGGCGATACGCGTGAAAAAATCGGCGTCGAGAAGGCGCACGTGTTCCGCGCGGGCCGCCCGGCCATCTGCGCCGATCCTTCGCCGCCGGACTCCATCGCGGACTATGCGGGGAAGATCGGCGCCGACCTGTGGCAGTTCGGCAAGGACTTCAACTATTCGGGCGACCGCCAGCAGTGGGCCTACGGCGGCCGCAGCCAGCGGCGCAACGGGCTGGCCTATCCGGCGCTGCGCGGGGCGAATCAGCTGCTCAACGCCAGCGCGGCCCTGGCCGCCATCGAATCCTTGCGCGACAAGCTGGCCGTGCCGCAGCAGGCGGTGCGGGTGGGCTTGCTGCAGGTGTCGCTGCCGGGACGGATGCAGATCCTGCCGGGCAAGCCGGCCGTCGTCCTGGACGTGGCGCACAACCCCCACGCGGCGGCGGCGTTGGCGCAGAATCTTGCCGGCATGGCCTATTATCCCTACACGCATGCCGTGGTGGGCATGCTGCGCGACAAGGACGCGGCCGCGGTGCTGGCCAAGCTGGTGCCCCGGGTCGACCATTGGTATTGCGCCACGCTCGAAGGGCCGCGAGGCAGCAAGGGCGAAGAGCTGGCCGAGGTCGTGCGCGGCCTGCTGCCCGACAACCCCGACGAGACAATAACCGTGTCAAGTTTTGACAATCCGGTTCAAGCCTTCGCCAAGGCGCGTGAACTGGCTTCCGAGGATGATAGAATTCTCGTGTTTGGCTCGTTCTCGACGGTTGGGCCCATACTTCAGGAACTCGGGCGCACGGTCTAATCATGTCGCCGCGCTTGTCCCGATCGGGCCGCGGCCAGAGGTTTTTCACATGGGATTGTTCTCTCGTAAAGAGGCTGCTTCGGGCTCGAAGCGCCGCTCATCGCCGCCCAGCGAGGCACATGCCGAAGATCTGCGCGGCAGGGCGCGCCAGCGGCTCATCGGCGCGCTGGCGCTGGTCGTCGCCGCGGTCATCGTGGTGCCCATGCTGATCAAGTCCGAACCGGAACAGCCGGCCGAAACGCCGGTCGTGGTGCCGGCCATACCGCCCATTCCCGAACCCTCCATCGCGGCGGGCGAACCCGCCGCGCCGGATCCCGATGCCGCGGACGGCCAGCTCAGCGTCGATACGCCCGCTTTGCCGGTGCCCGAACCCATCGCCGAAACCGAGCCCGAGCAGCCCACCTCGGCGCAGGCGCCGTCCAGCACCAAGCCCGAAGAGCCGCAGCGCCCCGAGGCCAAGCCCGAACCGAAACCAGAGCCCAAACCCAAGCCGGCCGCCAACGAGCGCACCGACGACGGTTCGGTGGCCATCGCGCTGCTCGAGGGGCGCCAGCCGTCCCGCCCGCCGGCGGCCGCCACCAAGGGCAATTTCGTGGTGCAGATCGCCGCCTATACGTCCCAGAAAGACGCCCAGGCGCGGCGCGACAGCCTTGTATCCGCCGGCGTCACCAACGCCTACGTCGAATCGGCCAGCCCCGATGGCAAGACGACCTACCGCCTGCGCGTGGGGCCTTTCCCCACGCGGGAAGCGGCGCAGGCGGCCCAGACCCGGCTTCGATCCCTCGACTACGTCAACAGCTTCATCGCGACTCAGTGACAAGCTTTGACTATATCGTGCTGGCCATCGTGGGAGTGTCTACATTCCTGGGGCTGCTGCGAGGTTTCGTCAAAGAATTGCTCTCCCTGGTCGCGTATGCGGCCGCCTTCGTGGCGGCCATCTGGTGGGGCCCGCGGGTGTCGATGTGGCTCGACGGCTATATTCAGAACGACCTTTTACGCACCGCCGCAGCCTATGCGGCGGTCTTCATCGTGGTGCTGCTGCTGGTGGGCCTGATCAACGTCACGCTGGGCACGCTCATCGACAAGACCGGACTGACGCCCGCGGATCACGGCATGGGCGCCATCTTCGGTTTCCTGCGCGGGCTGCTGATCGTGCTGGTGCTGGTGGCCCTGGCCGGCTACACCGAGCTGCCCCAAGAGCCATGGTGGCGCGACGCGCGCCTGTCGGGCTCGGCCGAGCAGGGCATACAGAAACTCAAGCAGATGCTGCCGCCTTCGCTGGCGTCGTGGCTGCCGTACTGACGCTACCTTCAAGTGCTTTAACCGGACGCTTTAACTAGGAACCTCAAATGTGTGGAATCGTTGGGATTGCCGGCCGCAATCCCGTCAATCAGGTCATCTACGACAGCCTGCTGCTGCTGCAGCATCGCGGCCAGGACGCCGCGGGCATCGCCACGGCGCACGACCAGCTCTTCAGCATGTACAAGGCGCGCGGGCTGGTGCGCGATGTCTTCCGCACTCGCAACATGCGTTCTCTGCCCGGCAACAGCGGCCTGGGCCAGGTGCGCTATCCCACGGCGGGTTCCAGCGACAGCGTGGACGAGGCGCAGCCTTTCTATGTGAACGCGCCTTTCGGCATCACCTTCGTGCACAACGGCAACCTGACGAACTGGCGCGACCTGCGCGAAGAACTGTTCCGGATCGACAGGCGGCACATCAATACGAATTCCGATTCGGAAGTGCTGCTGAATATTTTTGCGCATGAGCTGCAGCGGGCGGCGAGCGGTGTGTCGCTCGACGAGAACGCGGTGTTCGACGCGGTGGCGGCGGTGCACAAGCGCGCCCGGGGCGCCTACGCGGTCATCGCGCAGATATCCAGCTTCGGCATGGTGGCGTTCCGCGATCCGCACGGCGTCCGTCCGCTTTGCCTGGGTTCGCTCGAAACCGAGCAAGGCATGGAATGGATGGTGGCGTCGGAATCGGTCGCCCTGACGGGCTGCGGCTACACGTTCGTGCGCGACGTCGAGCCCGGCGAAGCGGTGCTCATCGACCTTGACGGCCGGATTACCAGCCGCCAGTGCGCCGAGGCGCCCAGCCTGACACCCTGTGTGTTCGAGTATGTGTATTTCGCCCGGCCCGATTCGCTTATGGACGGCGTATCGATTTATTCGGCGCGCCTGAACATGGGCGAGTATCTGGCCAACAATGTGGCCAAGTCGCTGCGGCTGGGCGACATCGACGTGGTCATGCCCATACCGGATTCGTCCCGTCCTTCGGCGATGCAGCTGGCGGCGCATCTGGGGCTGGACTACCGCGAGGGCTTCATCAAGAACCGGTATGTGGGCCGTACTTTCATCATGCCGGGGCAGGCGGTGCGCAAGAAGTCGGTGCGGCAGAAGCTCAGCGCGATCGACATGGAGTTCCGCGGCAAGAATGTGCTGCTGGTGGACGATTCCATCGTGCGCGGGACGACCAGCCGGCAGATCGTGGACATGGCGCGCGAGGCGGGCGCGAACAAGGTGTATTTCGCCTCGGCGGCGCCGCCGGTGCGGTTCCCGAATGTCTACGGCATCGACATGCCGACGCAGGCGGAACTGATCGCGACGGGCCGCAGCACGGAGCAGATTGCGCAGGAGATCGGGGCGGACGGGCTGGTGTATCAGCGTCTGGAAGACCTGGAGCAATCCATACGCGACCTGAACCCGGCGATGGCGCAGTTCGAGTCGTCCTGCTTCAATGGCTGCTATATCACTGGGGATATCGATGCGGATTATCTGCTGCGCTTGAGCCAGAGCAGGGGGAGTGTCGAGACGGCTGCGGAGACCGAGGCTGTGGGTGATGGGGACGATTAAGCCAGGCTTTTACGACGGGCAGGGCGGCTGATTTGATGGCTGCTTCGTTCGCGTGATCTCGATGATGGCTTATTGATCTGTTCTGGGTTTGATGCTCAGTGGAGCGTCGGGTAGAGTTTTTAGGCTGCCTGTTTTGGAATTGCGCGTCCCTTTTTGAGTCTTTGAGCCGGCGCGGGGCGGGCTCCTATTTCGGGCGCCGCTCGCTGCGGTCCGGCTTCGCCGGACTACCCTCCTACCCTATCATTTTCGGGGCGCCCGCAGAACTCGCGGCGGCGGACCGGTGGTCCGCCAAGCGTGCCGCTCAGACAGCTGCGGGCTTGCACCCCCCTAGCCGGGCGCCCAAAAATAACAGGGTACTCGGCTTGCTCGGACGTCGCCCAAAATAGGAGTCCGCCCCGCGCCTCATGGATTCGAAGGTTGCGGCGCGTGCCTCGCTCGCAGACCGTCTGCTTGCTCCGATGCAGTCCCTGTGATGCGGGGGTGTGCTTGGGCGGGCATTGGTGGGAGAGCCAGGCGCCGCTGAAGGGAGGGCGAAGGCCCGGACGAAGCGGACAGGCGTGCCCGGAGGGCCGACCGCCGCTGCCCGCCCAAGCACACTCCCGCATCACAGGGACGGGGCTAGAACCAGCAGCACGTCATAATAAAAGCTAGAAGCGTCACAAGTCACAAGCATTATGCGCGGGAGACTTCCGCTCACCTCTTGACGTCCTCCGCTCCCACCTGTTAAATTATATACATAACGTTCATAAATGAACAAAAGCAGACAACGGAAGAAACGAACCAAAGGACGGATCAAGTCATGAACACACCCCTCATCGGCATCTGCGGCGGCGGCATCGGCGGCTTGGCGGCGGCCATTGCACTTCGCAAGCTCGGCCAGCGCGTCGTCGTCTTCGAACAGGCCCCCCAGTTTGCACGCGTCGGCGCCGACATCAACCTTACTCCCAACGCCGTGCGCGCGTTGGACGGCCTGGGTGTCGGCGACGCCCTGCGCGAAACGGCTGCACGGCCCGCCTTCCGCATCAGCCGCGACGGTTATACCGGCGAGGAAACCTCCCGTCTGGCCATGTCCAGCGCCGCCGAAGAAAAATACGGCGCGCCGCAGCTCACCATGCATCGGGCGGACCTGTTGACCGCCCTCGAAGCGGCGGTGCCGGCCGATTGCATCAAGCTGGGCAAGAAGGCGGTGCGCATCGAGCAGGTCGACGGCAAGGTCCGGCTGGACTTCGCCGACGGCAGCAGCGAGACGGTGGATGCGCTGGTGGGCGCCGACGGCATCCATTCGGTGGTCCGCACCGCCATGCTGGGGCCCGAGCAGCCGCAGTTCACCGGCGTGGTAGCCTATCGCGCCGTGGTGCCGGCCGATCGCTTGGTGGGCTGCGTCGATCTGGACTGTTTCACCAAATGGTGGGGCGACCGGCCCGAGGTGCAGGTGGTGTCCTTTCCCTTGAATCAAGGCAAGGACATCTTCATCTTCGCCACCACGCCCCAGCCCGAATGGCAGCTGGAATCCTGGACCGCGCCCGGCGATGTGGCCGAGCTCAAGGAGATCTACAGCGACTTCCATGCGGATGCGCGCGCGCGCCTCAATGCCTGCACCGAGGTGTTGAAGTCGGCGCTGTATATACGCGACCCTCTGCCGCACTGGTACCAAGGCAATCTCGTCCTGCTTGGCGATGCGGCCCATCCCATGATGCCCTTCATGGCTCAGGGCGCCGGCCAGGCGGTGGAAGACGCGGTGGTGCTGGCGCGCTGCATCGCCGAGCCGAGCTTCGATAGCCTGCAGCAAGCCTGGACGGCATACCAGAATGCGCGCCTCGAACGCACCAGCCGCATCCAGATCGCTTCGCGCAGCAACACCTGGCTCAAAGAGGGCGGCAACGCCGATTGGGTCTATGATTACGACGCTTGGTCGGCGCCCCTGAAATGAACTGAGGCCTGCCGACGCTAAATTTTCAGCGTCAGCAGGCCCAGGGCGGGGCGCCATGCTCGAAATGAATGGGGCGCGTCATGTCCACAATCAAGAACACGGGAGGGCGTCATGTCTGAACAGGATGCCGCAAAGGGCCTTGTCACGCCGGTCATGCGCGGCATGCGGCTGCTGCGCTACATTGCCGAGGGCGGCAACACGGGCAACCTCAGCGAGGTCGGCCGCCTGATCGACGTCAATCGCGTCACGGTGATGCGCCTGCTTGCTACGCTCGAGCACGAAGGCCTGATCGAACGGCTGCCGCAAGGCGGGCATCGGGTCGGCATGGCTTTCCTGACCCTGGCCGCTTCGGCGCTGGGCTCGGTCGATCTGCTGGGAGAGGGCCGGCTCATGGTCGAGCGGCTTTCACGAGAGCTCGGGGTGTCGGCCTATCTGGTCGTGCTGGAAGGCTACCACGTGGTCTATGTGCATCGCGAAATGCCCGAAGGCGGCCTGGTCAGCCACATCCGCGTCGGCAGCAGGGTGCCGGCCTTTCTGACCGCCCCGGGCCGTGCCATGCTGGCCCAGCTCGACGATGGCGAGGTCAAGCGCCTGTGGTCGGCCTGGCGCGACGGCGAGTCCGACAAGCAAAGCGCCGCGCGCATGGATGCGGTCCAGTTCGCCAAGCAGCTGGAAGAGGACGGCAGCAAGGGCCACGCCTGGAGCTTTTCGGGTTACGAGGCCGGCATCAACGCCTGCGCGGCCGCCGTCAAGGCGGGAGGCGGCAGGCCGGTGGCGGCGCTCAGCGTGGTCGCGCCTCAGCCGTTGTTCGACGCGGATTCCAGCTTGCGCGAACGCATGCAGCAGGGCGTGGTGCAGGCGGCCCGTGACCTATCCCGCGTGGCGGGCGGTTGAGGCGGGCGCGCGGTAGTCCAGGCATTCCGACAATTGGGCCGCGGCGGCCACCACGCTGTCTATCAGCGCCTGGCGTTGCGGCTCGGGTATCCTGGCGTCGGGCACGGTAATGCTCAGGGCCGCCGCCACCAGGCCTTCCTGGTTGAAGACCGGCGCGGCGACGGTGGAGATATTGGATTCGAAAAAACCTTCGGCGATGACGTAGCCCCGTTCCCTGTCCGCCTTGAGCAACTGGTACAGCGCTTCGACGGTGGGCGGTGTATGGCGGCCGTAGGGCTGCAGCTGTTCTTCGGGATAGAGGGCGCGCAAGGCGTGCAGACTGTGGTGGCTGAGCAGAACCCTGCCCAGCACGGTGGCGTGGGCGGGCAGCCGGGTGCCGATGTGCACCGAGCTGGTAAAGATGGAGCCGGCAGCGGCTTTTTGTACGTAGACGACGTCGCGGACGTCGCGTATGACGAGGTTGGCCGAGTAATTGAGTTCGTCGCGCAGGCGTTCGAGTATGGGGCGTCCCAATTCGGTCAGCGTCTGCGAGGCCAGGTATTCGAAGCCCAGCTTGAGCACCGCGGTGCCCAACTGGTATTCGCGCCCGTTGTTGGCTTTTTCGACGAAGCCCAGCGATTCGAGCGTGACCAGCAGGCGAAACACGGTGGTGCGGGGCACGTCCAGGCGACGCGCGAGCTCGGGCGCGGTCAGCGTGGGGGTTCGTCGTGTGAATTCGGTCAGTATCCGCAGGCCTCTTTCGAGGCCGGGTACGGAATACTTGGAAGTGTCCTTGCTGCTCATGCCTGCGTTCCCTGTTGCCACGGCGCGCCGCATGGGCGGCGCCTAGGGCCTGTTAACGCTAACAGGCCTAGCCTGGATAATACTGGCCCGGATAATACTGCATCGCTTGCGCCACGTCACAGTCGAGGCGCCCGAAGGCGTCGATTTCGATCGTCAGGCCCGGAAAGGCCAGCGCGCCGACCTGGACCAGCGTCGAGCACGGATAGACCGGCCCGAAAAATTCGGCGCGCAGCCGCGAGACTGCTTCTTTGTCGGCGATATCGGTAAGGTAGACCACCAGCTTGTAGACATTGCCGCGCGTGCCGCCCGCCGCCCGCATGGTGGCATCGATGCGCTCCAGGATGCGCCGGCCCTGCGCCTCGGTGGACAGGGCCTGCCCGGATGCGTCCACGGCGGGATGGGCAGTGACGCCCGACATCATGACTTCGTTGCCCAACACCAGGCAGTTGGACCATGTGGCGTTGGGCGGTTCGGTCGCGTCGGGCACCACGACCCGCTTGACGGGCGTCCAGGTGTGCATGCTAGTTCTTGCCGCTGAGTTGTTCGATGGCAAGCTGGCGCAAGCTGCGGCGCAGGCGTGTGACGGCCACATCGTGCTGGTACAGATGCTCGCGCTTGTTGGCGTCGGGCTCCATCACTTCGAGTATGACGCGGTCTTGTTCCACCACGTCCCAGTGGCGCGCTTCGAGACGGTTCTTGTACAGGAAGCGCCACGAGTCGCGCTCCCAGCCCGAGACCTTGCGGTTGCGCCAGAAGAACACGGCCGATTTGCCGTCCTGCATGGGCGTGGCGAAGGCCGCAATGCCGAAGCTGCCGCCGGGGCCGCCGCTCTTGGGATAAGGAATGTCCAGCCGCGCCCAATGGATGCCGGTGTCGGCGAACTCGGTCCAGTCGAAATTGACGTCGCGCTGCGCGGCTTTTTCAAAAGAGAAGCCGTGCTCGGTGTCGCGCAGCTCGAACTTGGCCGCGCGCGCGCCCGCCGCCATGCTGTGCGACTGTTTGTGCAGAAAGGTGCCGTGCATGGGGTCCATGACGTTGTCCAGCACGTAGCGATAGTCGACGTCCCACTCGAGGTAGCACAGGAATTTTTCGTATTCGTCCGAGGTGAGCTCTTCGGGCAGCACCAGCGGAGGCGGCTCATCGATGTTGGTGTACGAGTTGTACAGGAAGAGGGCGCCGTGGGCTTCTTTGACGTGGAAGGCCAGCGTGGGGCGCGAGCCTTCGAGTTTGCAGCCCGGGCTGCCCGGAACTGCGATGACGGTGCCTTTGCAGTTCACCTCGACCCCGTGGTAGCCACAGGCGATGCGGTTGCCCAGGGGAATGCCGGCCGAAAGCGGGGCGCCGCGGTGGGGGCAATGGTCTTCGAGGGCGTAGGGTGTGCCGTCCGCGTCGCGCCAAAGCACGATCTTGTGGCCCAGGCGGCGCAGGGATACCGGAGTCTGCTGAACGAAGTGCGAGGGGCAGATGGCGTACCAGCGGTTCTGTATGCCGTTGGCGAGGACTTTTTCGACTTCGACGTCGGAGGGATTGGTCGTCATGGTGGCTTTCCTTGATGGTTCAGTCGGCGCCCAGACGCTTGAGTTCGGCGGCAAGCAGCTCGGCCGTCCACATCTGGGAGGTTTCTTGAGGCTGGGGACCGTGGTCGTTCAGGTAGGCGACCAGGCCTTCCAGTTCGACGATGTCCGCGGTGAAGGCGCGCTCCAGCGAATCGCCAAGCAGGTTCTCGTAGGCGGTGGGTTCCCGCTTGCGGGCTTGATGGGGTTGCAGATACAGCTGGGACATTTTTACTGACCTCCGTTTTTGACACGTTCTTTGATGCGTTCGCGCACGGGCACGAAATCGTAAGTAGGAAAGCATTCGGTGCTGAATACACCCCAGGCCGAACGCTCGAGCTCGACGTTGACGGCCGGGATGAGGTCGACCGGCACGCGCAGCGTGACGATCTGGCCGAAACCCATGGCGACCGTCCAGGACACCACTTCGACGCCCTGGGGCGGAAAGCGGTCCCACCACTGGCTGGCCTTGAGCTTGGATTGAATCATGTCCAGGTTGTTGGACTGATCGTGCTTAAGGAAGATCGTCAGTAAAGTGCTTGCATCGGACGACATGGGTTCTCCAGCCGGCTCTTATGAAATATGAAACGAAAAAGCACGGCGGCCCTGTCGCGACATGGGCAAGCCGTTTGTTCCATATATTAAACAACGTTTTATTGATTAAAAGTTTAGGTCTAGACCTGCACCGCTCACTATTAGTAGAAACCCTAGAATTTAGTAGCGTAAGTTCCTGAACCAAGGGATATCCCTAATACAACACACCTGAGCCAGGAATTAAAGTTTGTTTAATTCACAAAACGTCAGTTCATATATAAAACGTTTGGTGGGCTTTGTGCAAGGCGTCCGCGGGCGCCAGTGCACGATGCGGTGCAATCAGAGTCAAGGAGCCAGCCCCCTATGGTTGAGATCGAATTCAGAAACGTCGGCAAATCATTCGCCGATCCCAAGACCGGCCAGCTGCGCCCCGCAGTGTCCAATATATCGCTGTCCATCGCCAAGGGCGAGGTCGTGTCCATCATCGGCCCCTCGGGCTGTGGCAAGAGCACTTTGCTCAACATGGGTTCGGGGCTGTATGCTCCCACCTCGGGCGAGGTCTACGTTGCGGGCAAGCGTGTCACCAAGCCAGTGCGCGAAGTCGCCTTCATGCTGCAAAAAGACCTGCTCATGCAATGGCGCACCATCGAGGACAATGTCGCGCTGGGCCTGGAAATAGCCGGCGTGGCCAAAGCGGAACGGCTCAAGGTCGCCAACGAGCTGCTGCGCAAATGCCATCTCAAGGGCTACGAAAAGAACTACCCCCATCAATTGTCGGGCGGCATGCGCCAGCGCGCGGCCCTGGCCCGCACCCTGGCGGTGGACCCCCAGGTCATGCTGCTGGACGAACCGTTTTCGGCCCTGGACGCCCAGACCAAGATGATTCTTCAGCAGGACCTGGCGCAATCGCTGGCCGAGAACGGCAAGACGGCGCTGTTCATCACCCACGACCTGGTCGAGGCCATTGCCCTGTCGGACCGGCTGCTGGTCATGAGCGAGCGTCCGGGCACCATCATCGAAGAAATCATCGTCGATCTGCCGCTGCGGGACAACCCATTGCAGCGCCGCAAGCTTCCAGAGATCGGCCCCCTGCAGGGACGGCTGATGGATCTGCTGAAGATAGGCAAGGACGAAGACGCCGCGGTTCACTGATTTTCACATGCAAGTCCGAAGTAACGTCGTACCGGCTTACAAGCCTCATCACACCAGCAAATAAAAATCCCAGACTCAGGAGAACATAATGAAGAAACTACTCACCGCCGTCATGCTCGGAGCATGTGTCTCGATGGCCTCGGCCCCCGCGCTGTCGGCCGACAAGCTCGAGTCCATCACCTACCTGCTGCCGGCGCCCAAGAACCTGCCCGCATTCGCGCCCTGGCTCATCGCCCAGCAGCAAGGCTACTTCAAGGACGAAGGCCTTGACGTCACTTTCGTCTCGGGCAAGGGCGGCGTCGACGTGGCCAAGCAGGTCGGCGCGGGCAACGCCCCCATCGGCGGCGCCATCGGCGATACGCCCATCATCGTGCGCGCCAACGGCGTGCCGGTCAAGGCAGTCGCGCTCATGGGCGCGGGTTCGCTCACCCTGATCGCATCGCACGAGAACGCGCCCATCGACGAGCCCGAACAGCTCAAGGGCAAGACCATCACGGTCATGGCCTACACCGACACCACCTACTATTCGCTGCTGGGCACCATGCAGAAAGCCAAGCTCACGCGCAACGACGCCGAGATCCAGGCGGCGGGCCCCGCAGGTGTGTGGCAGTTGTTCGCCTCGAACAAGGCCGACGCCATGGCCGCCGTGCCCGACTGGGTCGCCACCGTGCGCCAGAACGGCGGCAAGGTGCATCTGATGGATCCCGCCAAGGGCTTCAACAGCATGGCTCAGGCCATGATCGCGTCGGACGACACCATCAAGAACAATCCCCAGCTCATCCAGCGCATCGTGCGCGCCACGGTCAAGGGCATGGAGTTGATCATGAAAGACCCCGAGACGGCGCTCAAAGCCTACATCGAAGCGGTTCCCGCGCACAAAGAGCGTGTCGACGAAATGCGCGAGGTCTTCCGTCTGTACAACAAATACGTGTACGCCAACCAGGCCGTGCCGGGCAAGATGGACCCCGAGCGCCTGGCGGCCGTCCAGGACTTCTACGTGGCCCAGGGCATTGTTGACAAGGCCGCGCCGGTCGAAGAGCTGTACACGAATCAATTCATCGAGGCTTCACAATGAGTTTGGATTCGACCACGGTAGTCAGTGCGTCGGCGGGGGCTTCGGCCCCGGCCGACGAAACCAGGAACAACGTATCGCCGGCGCGCAGCGGAGGGCTCAAATTGTCTAAACGTCACGCAGTTACCCTCGGGGGCAGCATCGCCGTGCTGATCGTTTTCCTGGCCGCCTGGCAGTGGCTGCCGGGCTGGCTGGGCATGCCCGAGTTCGTCCTGCCCAAGTTCACGACCGTCATGCAGGAATCCGTCCGCATGTGGCATACGGGCAATTTCCTCGAGCATTTCGGCTACACCGCGCTCGAAGTGGTGCTGGGCTTCATCCTCGGCGCGCTGCTGGGCCTGTTCGTCGGTGTCGTGCTGGGCCTTTCGCCCACTACCGAGTCGGTGCTTTCCCCCTACATCCTGGCCTTGCAGATCGCGCCCAAGGTGGCCTTCGCGCCCCTGTTCGTGATGTGGCTGGGCTATACCATCTACCCCAAGATACTGGTTGCGCTGCTCATCGTGTTCTTCCCGATCATGGTCAACGTGCTGTCGGCCATCCGCACGGTCGATCCCGACATGGTCAACCTGGTGCGCACGCTCAATGCCAGCCGCTGGCAGATCTTCCGCCTGGTCGAGTTCCCGTCCTCGCTGCCGGCCCTGTTTTCGGGCCTGCGCATCGGCGCTACGCTGGCGGTCATCGGCGTGACGGTGGGCGAACTGGTCGGCGGCAACAAGGGCTTGGGCTTCCTGCTGGTCGACGCCGAAGGGCAGGGCAATACCGCTGGAGTGTTCGTGGCCATCATGGGCCTGACCGTCATCGGCATCGTGGCTTATGCGGCCGTGGTGTGGGTCGAGCGCCGCTGCCTGCACTACATCCCCAAAGCCACCGTGACCACGGCTTGAGGGCGAGGCGAGCATGAGTGATTCAAACAGCCGCAAGCAAGCCGCCCTGCTCGAAGGACGCAAAGTGCTGGTCACGGGCGCGGCCCGAGGCCTGGGCCTGGAGTTCGCCCGCAGCATCGTCCGGAACGGCGGAGCGGTCGTGCTGGCCGACATCCTGGCCGAGCAGGCCGAGGAAGCGGCGCGCGCTTTGCGCGACGAAGGCCATCAGGCCCATGCCGTCGCGCTCGACCTGAACGACCCCGCCTCCATCGAACAGTGCGCGGCCTTCGCCGTTCAGGCGCTGGGCGGGCTGGACGGCCTGGTCAACAATGCCGGCATGACGCATTCGGGGGGCAAGAACCTCGAACAGATCGAGCTCGACGTATGGGACGAAGTCATGCGCATCAATGTGCGCGGCACCTGGCTGATGTCGCGCGCCTGCCTGGCGTCGCTGCGGGCGTCGGGGCAGGGCAGCATCGTGCATCTGGCTTCCGACACCCCCATGTGGGGCGCGCCCAACCTGCTGGCCTATGTCGCCAGCAAGGGGGCCATCATGTCGATGACCCGGTCCATGGCGCGCGAGCTCGGCGGCGACGGCATTACCGTCAACGCGGTCGCCCCGGGCCTGACCCTGGTCGAGGCGACCGAATACGTGCCCCGCGAACGGCACGATCTTTACGAAAACCAGCGCGCGATCCGGCGCGCCCAGGTGCCCGACGACGTCAGCGGCGCCGTCACGTTTCTGTTGTCCGGCCTGTCGCGTTTTGTGACGGGCCAGGTGTTGGCCGTCAACGGCGGCTTTGTGATGCATTGATATAAAGGTGATAGCTATGAGCGAACAGGTAGTGGCTGAACAACAACGCAGCTGGGACCAGCCCGAGGGCGCCAGTTTTGAAGAGTGGATGAACACTCGCATCGCCCGGTTTTCCACCCGCAAGTACGATTGGGACGCCCTGAAGTTCCAGGCCGACTTCGATCCCAAGTACCGCCGCGCGCAAATGCGCTATGTCGGCACCGGCGGCACGGGCGTGGCCAGCGACGTCAACACGGTTCCGTCCGAGAACTTCACCTTCTCGACCATGGTGATCCCCGCCGGCCACGAAGGTCCGTCGCACATCCACCACGACGTCGAGGAAGTCTTCTTCGTCATTCGCGGCAAGCTCAAGCTCATCCTCGAGAAGGACGGCGAGCGCTACGAAACCATTCTGACCGATCGCGACCTGGTCTCGGTGCCTCCCGGCGTCTACCGCGAAGAGATCAACATCGGCGACGAAGACGCGCTGATGTGTGTGTTGCTGGGCGCCAAGAAGCCGCAGATCCCCAACTATCCGCCCGAGCACCCGCTTTCCAAGATCAAGCGCTAAAGAAATGGCCAGCGGCACTGCGCAATCCCTCGCGTCGGGCGTGCCGCCCGCCGCTTCCGGCTTTGCCGAGAACACCGTCCGCGTCAAGGACGGTGTTCTGGGTTACCGGGAGACCGGTTCGGGGCGTCATACCATCGTGCTTTTGCACGGCATCAGTTCGGGCTCGGCTTCGTGGTCCGAATGCGCCGCCGTGCTGGGCCGGCGGGCGCGCGTGATCGCCTGGGATGCGCCGGGCTACGGCGCCTCGACGCCGCTGCCGCATGCAACGCCCGCGGCGCCGCATTACGCGGCACGCCTCCGCGATCTGCTCGATGCGCTGGGGGTGGAGCAATGCCTGCTGGTGGGGCACTCGTTGGGCGCCCTGATGGCCGCGGCCTACAGCGGCCTGCCGCATCATCGGGCCGGCAGCTTCGTGCTGATGAGCCCGGCCCTGGGCTATGGCGCTCGCGGCGAACAGGCCCGGCAAGTGCGCGACAAGCGCCTGGCGGCCCTGCGAGACCTGGGCATAGAAGGAATGGCGCGCAATCTCCCCGATCGCCTGCTTACCGGCCGGGCCGGCCAAGCCGCCCGCGATACAGTGCGCGGCAACGCCTTGCGTCTGCGGCCGGAAGGCTATGCGCAGGCGGTCGAGCTGTTGTGCGGCGACGATATCGACCGCTACACGCCGCCCGTGGAGGCAACCCGGGTCTATTGTGGCGAGCACGACGTGGTCACCACGCCGGAGCAATCCCGCGAATACGCGCAGCGGCATGGCTTTCCCTTCGCGCTCATCGCCGGCGCGGGGCACGCCTGCTATGTCGAGCAGCCCGAGGCCGTGGCCGCTTGCATATCGGAGGCACTGGCGGAACCAGCAGCGCCGGGAAGAACAAAGACATGAGTGAAGTACTGAAGATGGGGGCGACGGACAAATACATCGTGCCGGGTCTGGAGCGCGGTCTTCGCATACTGGGCGAATTCAGCCGCAAGGACTCCGTGCTTTCCGCGCCCGAGCTGGCGCGCCGCCTGGACATTCCGCGTTCGACGGTGTTCAGGCTGCTGTCCACGCTCGAGGCGCTGGGCTTCGTCGAGCGCGACGCGGGCGGCCGCGACTATAGCCTGGGCTTGGCGGTGTTGCGGCTGGGCTTCGAATGCCTGGCATCCAAAGAGCTCACCGAGCTGGGCCGGCCCATACTCGACCGCCTGCGCGACAAAGTGGGCTATTCGTGCAATCTGGTGGTGCGCGACGGCCGTTCCATTGTCTACGTGGGCCGCTCGGCCGTCCCGTCGCCGTTCGCCAACATGGTTTATGTGGGCACGCGCCTGCCGGCGCACTCGACGCTTTTTGGCCGCGTGCTGCTGCGCGATCTCAGCTACAGCCAGTTGCACGACCTGTATCCCGAAGAACGGCTGCATCAGGCCACCGACAAGACTCCGGCGACGGTGGCCGAGCTGTTCAAGCTGATTCAATCCGACAAAGAACGCGATTATGTCTTCGAGCCGGGCTACTACGAAGAGTCCATCGCGACGCTGGCGGTGCCCGTGTACGGCCGGGGCGGCGCGGTCATAAGCGCCATCGGCGTCACCCTGCCCAGCGCGCACATCGAGAAGCTGGACCTGAAAGAATTATCGGCTGCCGCCTGCGACGCGGCGGTCGAGTTGTCGCAGTTGCTGGACCATATCGTTCCCGGCACGGACATATCGGCAACTCAGAACGAGAGGAAACAATGATAGACCTTCAAGGAAAAGTGGCGGTCGTCACGGGCGGTTCATCGGGCATAGGCCTGGCGACCGTCAGGCTGCTGCTTGAGTCGGGTGCGGACGTCGCCTTGTGCGGACGCGACCGGCAGCGCCTGGACGAAGTCGCCGCCGAGCTCGTGCAGGCCTTCCCGTCGCGGCGCATCCTGGCGCGCACCTGCGACGTGCTGCAGCCCGGACAGGTGGCGCATTTCGCCCAGACGGTGCAGAGCGAGCTGGGCGACGCCACCATACTGATCAACAATGCGGGGCAGGGCCGCGTGTCCACCTTCGCGGATACCGACGACGCGAGCTGGGAGAACGAACTCAAGCTCAAGTTCTTTTCGGTCATCCATCCCACCCGCGCCTTTCTGCCCCAGCTCGAGCAGAGCGAGTACGCGGCCATCGTCTGCGTCAATTCGCTGCTGGCCGCCCAACCCGAGCCCCACATGGTCGCCACCTCGGCGGCCCGGGCCGGCGTCATGAACCTGGTGCGCTCGATGGCCACCGAATTCAGCTCCAAGGGCATACGCGTCAACGGCATCTTGCTGGGGCTGGTCGATTCGGGCCAATGGCGCCGGCGCTACGAACAGCGCGAGGACGCCTCCCAGACCTGGGAAGACTGGTCCGGTTCGCTCGCCAAGCGCAAGAACATTCAACTCGGCCGGCTCGGCCGGCCCGAAGAAGCCGCCCGCGCCATAGTTTTTCTGGCCACTCCGCTGTCGTCCTACACGACCGGAAGCCACATCGATGTTTCCGGAGGAGTATCCCGTCATGCCTAAGCACAACACTGAAGTTACGGTAGGGGCGGCGATAGCCGCCTTCCTGGAGGAATGCGGCGTCAAAACGGCGTTCGGCGTCATCTCCATCCACAACATGCCCATTCTGGACGCTTTCGGCGAACGCGGCGTGATCCGCTTCATTCCCGCGCGCGGCGAGGCGGGCGGCACCAATATGGCCGACGCCTATGCGCGCAGCACGGGCGAACTGGGCGTCTGCCTGACCAGCACCGGCACGGCGGCCGGCAATGCGGCGGGCGCCATGGTCGAAGCCTGGACGGCCGGCACGCCCATGCTCCATATCACGGGCCAGATCGAAACTGAATACCTGGATCGCGGCTTTTCCTACATCCACGAAGCGCCCGACCAGCTGAGCATGCTGCAAGCGATATCCAAGGCGGCCTTCCGGGTGCGCGACGCCCGGACCGCTCTGGCCACCGTCAAGCAGGCCGTGCAGGCTGCGCTGACCGCGCCCACCGGCCCCGTCAGCATCGAAATTCCCATCGACGTCCAGCAGGCATTGATCCCCATGCCGGAGAACCTCAAGCCGCTGCAGGTTCCGGTATTCCAGCCCAGCGCTCAGGCTCTGGACCGTCTGGCGGACAAGCTGGCCTCGGCGCGCCGTCCCATGCTGTGGCTGGGCGGCGGTGCGCGGGGCGCCGGCGCGGCCGTCGAGCGCTTGTTGAAACTGGGCTTCGGCGTCGTCACCAGCACGCAGGGGCGCGGCATCGTGGCCGAGACCCATCCGCAGACGCTGGGCGCCTTCAACCTGCACAAGCCCGTCGAGGCCTTCTATCAAACCTGCGACGCCATGCTGGTGGTGGGCTCGCGCCTGCGCGGCAACGAGACCCTCAAGTACCAGCTCAAGCTGCCGCGTCCGCTGTATCGCGCCGACGTCGACCCGCAGGCCGAAGGCCGCTGCTACGATAGCGACGATTTCGTGCAGGGCGACGCCGCGCTCGTGCTGCAAGGGCTGGCAGACCGGCTGGAAGGCCGCCTGAAAACCGATCCCGCCTTCCTGGACGATCTCGCGGCGGCCCGCAAGACGGCCGTTGCCGGCCTGGTCGACGGCCTGGGTCCCTATGCCAAGCTGGTCGAGTCGCTGCAACAAGCCGCCGGCGAGAACTTCAACTGGGTGCGCGACGTCACCGTCTCCAACAGCACCTGGGGCAACCGTTATCTGTATCTGTTCGATCCCAAGGCAGGCGTGCACGCGCTGGGCGGCGGCATCGGCCAGGGCCTGGCCATGGGCATCGGCGCCGCCATCGGCGCCGCCCAGACCGGTTCGGGCAAAAAGACCTACACCCTGGCCGGCGACGGCGGTTTCATCCTCAACCTGGGCGAATTGGCCACTGCGGTGCAGGAAAACGCCGACATGGTCATCGTCCTGATGAACGACAAGGGCTACGGCGTCATCAAGAACATCCAGGACGCCCAGTACGGCGGGCGCCGCCACTACGTCGACCTGCATACGCCCGACTACGCGGCGCTGTCGGCCTCTCTCGGCCTGCGGCACATCCGTGTCAGCGACCTGGCGCAGATGGGCGAGGCCCTGAAGCAGGCCACAGCGCAGCGCGGCCCCTTCATGGTCGAGATCGACATGCTGTCCATCGGCAAGTTCAAGACGGCCTTCGCCGGCCCCCCGGTCAGCGAACCCGAGCCCGTCGCGGCGGGGTCGTGATGCCGGGCACGCTCAAGCGAGTCGCGATGGTGGGCTTCGGCGCCATCAGCCAGGCGGTGCTCGACCTCACCAAGCACGACGAAGGGCTGTGCATCAGCCAGCTCATCGTCAGTCCCGGCAAAGAGGACGCCGTGCGCGGACAATTGAACGGCCTCGGCCTGAAGCAGTTGCCCCAGGTATCGTCCGGACTGCTCCTGGGCGCCGAAAGGCCCGACGTGCTGGTCGAGTGCGCCGGGCATGGCGCGTTGACGGCGCACGTGCTGCCCGCCTTGCGCCAGGGCGTGCCCTGCCTGGTGGTGTCGATCGGCGCTTTGTCGGCGCCGGGCATGGCCGAAGAGCTCGAGCAGGCGGCCCGCGAAGGCGGCACCCAGGTCCACCTGCTTTCGGGCGCAATCGGCGGCATCGACGCGCTCGCGGCTGCCCGCATGGCCGGCCTGGATGCGGTCACTTATGTCGGCCGCAAGCCGCCGCTGGGATGGCTGGGTTCGCCGGCCGAAGAAAAGCTCGATCTGCGCAACCTCAAGGAGAAAGCGCTGTTCTTCGAGGGTTCGGCGCGCGAGGCGGCGCGGTTGTTTCCCAAGAACGCCAATGTGGCGGCGACGCTGGCGCTGGCGGGCGTGGGCCTGGACCGTACGCGGGTCGAACTCTATGCCGACCCGGCGGTGGATCAGAACATTCATTACTACGAAGCCCAAGGGGCGTTCGGCAACATGGCCGTGACCATGCAGGGCAAGCCGCTGGCCAGCAACCCCAAGACTTCGGCGCTGACGGTGTACAGCGTGGTGCGCGCCTTGCGCAACCTCGTGTCGCCGCTGGCGGTCTAAAGACTATGCTTGCCGCGTGAGGCGCGGGCGACCCAGGGCGGGGCCCGCATCGGCGGCGAAAGGAAACTCATGAGCAACACAGACATTCTGGACATCTGCATCGCCGGCCAATGGCGTCGCGGCGGCGGTGCGCAATACGACACCCGCTATCCCGCCACCGGAGAAGTGGTGGGTACCCTGAATGCCTCCAGCCCCGAGGATGTCGAAGAGGCGATCCAGGGCGCCCAGAAGGCCTTCGAAAAAAGCGGTTGGGCGCAGCGCAAGCCGCACGAGCGTGCCGCCGTGCTGTACCGCATCGCCCAACTGATCCGCGAAGACGCCGAGCGCCTGGCCCAGCTGCAGCGCCTGGACAACGGCAAGCCCATTTCCGAGACGCGCGCCCTGGTGGCCAGCGCAGCCGGCACCTTCCAGTTCTTCGCCTCGGCCTGCGAAACGCTCGAAGAGGCCATCACGCCCGCGCGCGGCGACTACCTCACCATGAGCTTGTACGAGCCCATGGGCGTGGTGGCCGCCATCACGCCCTGGAATTCGCCCGTGGCCAGCGAGGCGCAAAAAATGGCGCCGGCCCTGGCGGCCGGCAACGCCGTGGTGGTCAAGCCGGCTGAGATCACGCCCCTGCTGGCGCTCGAACTCGCGCGCATCTGCGACCGGGCGGGCCTGCCCAAGGGCCTGGTCAGCGTATTGCCCGGCAAGGGCTCGGTCATCGGCGACCTCATTACGCGCCACCCGCTGGTGCGGCGCGTGTCTTTTACCGGCGGCACTTCGGTGGGCCGGCATATCGCGGGCATCGCGGCTGAAAAATTCATGTCCGTGGCGCTTGAGCTGGGCGGCAAATCGCCCACCATCGTGCTCGAGGACGCCGACCTGGACCATGCCGTCAACGGCGTGCTGTACGGCATCTTCAGTTCCAGCGGCGAATCCTGCATTGCCGGTTCACGCCTGTTCGTCGCCAGGCCCCTGTACGAGACTTTCATGCAGCGCCTGGCCGAAGGCGCGCAGCGCCTGCGCGTCGGCGACCCGGCCGATGAAAGCACGCAGATGGGCCCGCTGATCAGCGACAGCCATCGCGCATCGATTGAACGTTATGTGGAAATCGGTGTCAAAGAGGGTGGACGCATACGCACGGGCGGGGAGCGTCCGCAAGGCGATCTGTACGACAAGGGGTGTTTCTACCGGCCCACCATCATCGAGGGCCTGAAAAACACCGACACCATCTGCCAGGAAGAAATCTTCGGCCCGGTGCTGGTGGCCATGCCTTTCGACGACGTGGACGATCTCATCGCCCAGGCCAACGACAGCGTCTACGCCCTGGCGGCCGGCATCTGGACCCGCGACTACAAGGCCGCGTGGCGCCTGGCCAAGGCCCTCAAGGCGGGCAATGTATGGATCAACACCTACAAGCAGTTTTCCATCTCCACGCCTTTCGGCGGCTGGCGCGACAGCGGCCTGGGCCGCGAAAAGGGTCGGGACGGCATACTGCAGTACATGGAACAAAAGAGCGTCTACTGGGGTCTGAACGACCAGCCCCTGCCGTGGGCCAACTAAGGAGCAGTCAATGGATGTAATGGGTATCGACGAAATCACCTACGGGGCCGACGATTTCGACACATGCAAGCGGTTTTTCGCCGACTGGGGGCTCGAACTCGTCTCCGAGCAGCCGGCCAAGCTCGTCTTCTCGACGCTCAACGGCTGTCTTGTCAATGTGGTCAAGACCGATGCTCCGGGCTATCCGGCTCCGATCGAGGTCGGGCCCACCCTGCGCGAAGTGGTGTGGGGCGTGGCGGATGCCGAGGTGCTGCAGCGCATCGCCCAGCGCCTGACCGATGAAAAAGGCTTCCAGAATTCCGGCGAGCGCGTGTCGTGCATCGATCCGGGCGGCATGCTGCTCGGCTTCCAGGTCAGCCGCAAGAAAGAGATCGCCATCGATTGCGGCCAGATGAACACCTGGAACGAAAAGCCGCGCAGGAACGCGCGCAGCCCCATCTACGAAAGAGCCCATCCCATCGAGGTGGGCCATGTGGTGTTCTTCGTGAACAATCTGCAAGAGATGGAAGACTTCTACGTGCAGAAACTGGGCTTCGCGCCTTCCGACCGCTATCCCGGCCGCGGCGTGTTCCTGCGCTGCGACGAAGACGGCGGCCATCACGATCTCTTCCTGCTGCAGACTCCTGACAAGAAAGTGGGCCTGAATCACGTGGCCTTCGCCGTGCGCGACATCCACGAAGTATTCGGCGGCGGCCTGCACATCGACCGCTGCGGCTGGAAGACCCAGCTGGGCCCCGGCCGGCATCCGATTTCATCCGCCTATTTCTGGTACTTCCAGAACCCGGCGGGCGGCCTCATCGAGTACTACGCCGACGAAGACCAGCTCGACAAGGACTGGGTGCCGCGCGAGTTCGAACCCGGCCCGACCCGCTTCGCCGAGTGGGCGGTGGACGGCGGCCTGGACGGCACGACCCGCCGCCAGAAGAACGCCGACGGCCCCGACGGCAAGTTCCTGACCGACCGGAAGTAGGGCGGCTCTGTCGGGGCCGCGCCCCGGCCGGCACGCTGCCTGTGCCGGTTGTTCGCGTAGAGGCTCGCGAGGGTGGTCTCACTGAAAGGCTGCAACTTTTCGAGGTTGCAGCCTTTTTCTTGGGTGCGATCAGACGAAAAAAACGGGCAAGCCCGAAGAGGCAAGCCCGAAAAGTCAAATCAAATCAAATCTACGGATACTACAGGTACTGCAAATCTGCCGGTTTGCCGGTTGAAGGGCTACGAGTAGCGCTTCAACCGGCTTGCGGCATTACTTCAATACTGCTTAGAAGCTGTGACGCAGACCGATCATGACAGCGGTCTGGTTGCCACCGGCCTCAGGTGCGGGAGCGGGGGCAGTGCCACCAGCGGCCGACAGAGCGGACAGACCCTTGTTGCGGATGTAGCCAACCGAAGTGTAGGCAGCGGTGCGCTTGGAGAACGAGTAGGTGGCGCGGGCAACGTAGTACCAGGCCTTGGAGCTTTCGTCGGCATCCTTGTAGCGGATGTAGTTGACCGAACCGTCGAGCGTGACGGCGGGGCTGACTTGATAGGCAGCACCCAGCGACCACAGATCGCTCTTCTCGCCCAGGCCCGGAGCGATGCCGTTGACACCGTCGTTCTTGCGGTTCAAGTAAACCAGGCCGACCTTCAAGGCGTCGAACTTCACGTAGCCGTTGACAGTCCAACGACGGTCTTTGTCGTCTTCACCCAGGCCCTGGAAGTTAGCAAAGTTGTCCGAACCCGTGATGACGTCGTACGCACCGGCAACACCCCAGTTAGCGGTATCGAAGCCGAGGTAGGCGGAGTAAGCCGAGCAGCCCGACTGGTCGGTGTAATCAACGCCGCAGTTGGAGGCAGCGGGGCCGCCGGTAGCAACGGTATCACGGCCGCGAGCATAGGCGGCGCCGAACTTGAAGCCGTTGAAGTCACCGCGATAGGTGATGGAGTTGTCCATCCGCGTGTTGGGGATGTAGTTGTCCAGCGAGCCCAGACCATAGGCGTTGGGGCCCATGATGTCGGCGCCCAGCAGGCTCCAGAACAGCATGTTGTACTGGCGACCGAAGGCGATCTGACCGAAGTCGCCCTTCAGGCCGACCCAGGCCTGACGGCCGAACAGACGGCCACCTTGGCCCGACGTGCCGGTGCCGGCGTTGAAGCCCGACTCCAGGGTGAAGACGGCGCTGAGGCCGTTGCCCAGGTCTTCGGTGCCGCGCAGGCCCCAGCGGGAGGGCACGGATTGAGTCAAGTTGGTGAAGTGGACGGAGCTGTGATCTTCGCCGGTGGCGGGATCATAGATGTTGTTGACATATTCGATGCCGGTATCGACGATACCGTACAGCGTGACGCTGGTCGAGCTTTGCTGCGCGCTAGCCATCATCGGAAATGCCAGGGCGACGCCCAGTGCGAGTGCTTTTAACTTCATTGGTTTTTCTCCAACGTTGATGAAAAAGAATGCTTCTAACCCGTTTGAAACCTCATGCAAAACAAACAACTATGTATCTATTAGTGCATGTTTGATTCGAACTGTAAATTGTGTGAACCACACTTATAACCACAGCTGTCTTGAAAGACGTCTGCAACGACTGGTTCGGTTTAGTGAATCCCCGTATTGGTTGTTATAAGAGTGATCTGATGTTTACTACTGTACGACCGCTTTTTTATGGATTCGAGTTTATATATCGCCTATGGGAGCGACGATAAGGGTTAACCCTTTTTGGCCCGTATCCGGGCAAAAAAACAGCTAAACGTTGGTTATTAGCAACGGATAATGTGACTCAGCTGTTGTTTTTTTGCCGGTTCTCGTAGCAATGGCTACGAATCCGAAAGCAAAAGCCACAAGTACATATTCTTGTAATAACGAGCCCTAGCGGCGGCCGGAGAAGGCGGCCGCCAGGCCCAGCAATGCCAACAGCACGAAAAGGGCCAGGCTCCACAGAGCGTATTCGATGCCCAGCAACGCCACCTGGGCGTCCATGCACGTGGCGTAGATGCCGAAGATCCACGGCAGGCCGGCGTCCAGCCCGGACCGAACCATGAACTGGTCGGCAAAGGTTTGGGCGCAGGAGAACATCTGTGCGGCGACATCGTACTGATACCAGGCGGCCAGCGCGCCTCCGGCGGCCAGCACGGCGGCGGCGCCCGCCGCGATACGCGCCAGCACGGGCCGTATCCGTCCCAGCGCCAGGCCCAGCCAGCAGACCAGCGCAATGCCTATATATATGAGGCGCTGGAATACACACCAGGCGCAGGGCGCCATGTCGAACACATGCTGCGATACCAGCGCCACGCCCACGGCGGCCAGGCACAGCAGGGCGATCAGATGAAGCAGGCGGCGGGTGGCGATGGGCAGATGGCTTGTCATGGAATAGGTAGTATGGATGTATGGGAAGCCGCCGACAGGCTGCGCGCGGCCCCGGTATTGTAGCGGTGCGCGGGCTCTCAGGCCGCCTCGTCCAGGCTGGCCAGCAGGCTGCGCTCGAACTGCAGCTGGCTGCGGGGCTGGCCCAGCACTTCGCCCTCGACGATGAAGACGTCTTCGACGCGGTCGCCCAGGGTCATGATCTTGGCCATGTTCAGATCGATGCTGTGCCGGGCGAAGACCTGGGCCAGGCTGTAGAGCAGGCCGGGGCGGTCGGCCGCGATCAGCGACAGGCGCCACGAGGTGCCGCTTTCATCGGGCTGCAACTCGATGTTGGGCACGATGGGAAACACGCGTGCGCGGCGCGAACGGCGCCGGCCGTAGCCGCCTGCCGCGCGTTTGGCCGTCAGAGGGGTGGCCAGCCTTTCCGCCAGTTCGTGTTCGACCAGGTTGGCCCAGGACCGGAAATCGCGATCGTTGCCGGGCAGCAGGACGATGAAGCTGTCCAGCGCCCAGCCGTGCCGGGTGGTGTGGATGCGCGCCTCTTGCACGCTGAGGGCGCGCTGATCCAGATAGCCGCAGATGTCGACGAAGAGATCGGCTCGGTCCGGCGCATAGACCATGATCTGCAAACCCTCGTTCTGTCCCACGACGCGCGCCTTGACGACGGGCTCGGCCGTGTCGACGCGGTAGTACAGATGGCGGGTGTGCCAGGCGATCTCAGAGGCCTCGTGCCGCAGGAAATACGCCACGTCGAGCTGGCGCCAGAACTGGTCGCGGCTTTCGTCGCGCAGGCCGAGCCGCCGCACTTCGGCGCTGGCTTCTTCGCGGCGCAGGGCCAGCACCGTGCCGCGGTCGGGCTGTGCGCCGCCCAACGCGGTCAGGGTCAGCCGGTACAGGTCTTCCAGCAGCTTGCCTTTCCAGGCGTTCCACACCTTGGGACTGGTGCCGCGTATGTCGGCGACGGTCAGCAGGTACAGGGCGGTGAGGCGGCGTTCGTCGCCCACCCGGCGAGCGAACTCGTGGATCACGTCCGGGTCGGTGAGGTCGCGCTTTTGCGCGAACCGGGACATGGTGAGGTGTTCGCGCACCAGGAACTCCACCAGTTCGGTGTCTTCGGCGCTGATCTGATGGTTCACGCAGAAGCGCCGGGCGTCGCGCGCGCCCAGTTCGGAGTGGTCGCCGCCGCGTCCCTTGGCGATGTCGTGGTACAGCGCCGCCACGTACAGCAGCCAATGCCGGTCCAGTTCGGCGATCAACTGGCTGGCCAGCGGATACTCCTGGGCGTGCTCGGGCATGGTGAAGCGGCGCAGGTTGCGGATCACCATCAGGGTGTGCTGGTCGACCGTGTAGGCGTGGAAGAGGTCGTGCTGCATCTGGCCGACGATGCGGCGGAATTCGGGCAGATAGCGCGGCAGGATGTTCAGCATGGTCATGCGGCGCAGGGCGTGCACGATGCCGCGCGGCTGCTGCAATATCTGCATGAAGGTGTAGCGGTTGACCGGATTGGCCCGGAACTGCGCATCGATGCGTTTGCGCGAATGCCACATGGCGCGCATGATCTGCGCCGACAGGCCGGTCAGCTCGGGGTTTTGCTGCATGACCAGAAAGGCACGCAGCAGCAGGGTGGGCTTGCGCTCGAATTCGTCGGCGCGGCGCACGTCCAGGCGATTGTGCACCTGGCAGAAATCGTCGTCCAGAATCTTGTGCGAACTCTCGGGCACGGGAAACAGCCGCTCTTCGAAGGCCTGCATCAATATGGTGGTGAGCTGGCTGACCACCCGCGCCGCCCAGTAATAGCGCTGCATCAGCAGTTCGCTGGGCCGGCGGGTCTTGGTGGCTTCGAAGCCATAGGTGGCCGCCAGCGCCGGCTGCAGGTCGAACAGCACGCGGTCCTCGCGCCGTCCCGCCAGCAGGTGCAGTTCGATGCGCAGGCGCTTGAAGGCCAGCTCGGCCCGGCGCAGCGCACGGTATTCGGCCGGCGTCAGGATGCCGCTGGCGGCGATTTCCTTCCAGGTATTGCCCACGCCGGCCGCCTGGGCGATCCAGCGCAGGGTCAGCAGGTCGCGCAGGCCGCCGGGAGCCTCTTTGCAATTGGGCTCTAGGGCATAGGGCGTATCCTGATGGCGGGCGTGCCGCTGCACCATCTCCGCGCGCTTGGCCTGGAAAAAGGTCTGCGCGTCCTGCCGTCTTTGCATGGTCTGCGCCAACTGGCGCACCAGCGGCTTGCTGCCGGCGATCCAGCGCAGCTCCATCAGAGCGGTCTCGATCGTGATGTCTTGGGCGGCCTCGCGCCGGCAGTCGGCGATCGAGCGCACGCTGTGGCCCAGGTCCAGGCCCAGGTTCCACAGCGCCGCGATCAGTTTTTCGATGCGGGTTCTATCGTCGGCGCCGGGTTCGCCGTCCAGCAGGATCAGGACGTCGATGTCGGAGTAGGGGTAGAGTTCGCCCCGGCCATAGCCGCCCACCGCCGCCAGCGCCGCGCCCTCGGGCAATGGATGCTGCTTGATCGTTTCGCGCACGGCCTGGTCGGCGATGCGCCGCAAGGCGGCCAGCAGGATATCCGGCCGCAGATGCTTGCGAAAGCTTTCGATCGCTTCGGCCCGCCGCTGGTCGAAGCGCTGGCGCAGCGGCGACGGAGAAGGAGAGTCCATGGCGAGCGTCCGGGTCGGATGGCGGCCTTTGCGGGGCCGCGTGCTTCTAGGCGGCCTGTACGAAGGCGGGCGCGGCAGGCATGCCGGGCGACACGGTAAGCACCTCGTAGCCGGCGTCGGTGACCAGCACGCTGTGCTCCCACTGGGCCGACAGGCTGTGGTCGCGGGTGACGACCGTCCAGCCGTCGGCGAGCTGTCTGATTTCCTTGCGGCCGGCGTTGATCATGGGCTCGATGGTAAAGATCATGCCGGGCTCGAGCCGCACGCCCGTGCCGGGCTTGCCGTAGTGCAGCACCTGCGGATCTTGGTGGAACTTGCGTCCCACTCCGTGGCCGCAGTATTCGCGCACCACCGAGAAGCCCTGTTTTTCGGCATGCTTCTGGATGGCCGAGCCGATGTCGCCCAGCGTGGCGCCGGGACGCACCTGTTCGATGCCCAGCCACATGCAGTCGTAGGTGGTTTCGACCAGGCGCCGCGCCAGGATGGAGGGTTCGCCGATGTAGTACATGCGGCTGGTGTCGCCGAACCAGCCGTCCTTGATGACGGTGACGTCGATGTTCATGATGTCGCCGTTCTTCAGCACCTTGTCGCCCGGGATGCCGTGGCAGATGACGTGGTTGACCGAGGTGCAGATGGAGCCCGGAAAGGGCGGGTAGCCCGGCGGGGCGTAGCCCACGGTGGCCGACTTGACGTCGAGGGTGTTGGTGATGAAGTCCATGCACAGGCGGTCGAGTTCGCCGGTGGTGACGCCGGCGCGCACATGGGGCTCGAGAAAGTCGAGGGCCTGCGCCGCCGCTTGGCAGGCGGCGCGCATCTTGTCGAGGTCGGCGGGGTGTGTTACGAGGTTACTCATGTCAACTTGAACTGTATATCTTAAAGATAGTAGAATTATAGGCTTTCTTTAAATAGCGCTTTTTGAATACCTTTCCTTGGCGGCATTGCGAGAGCAGGCTGATCTGGGAGCTTGGTGCAAGGGAACAGGTTCTTGGAAAGGCTATAGAAAGAAAAGTGTGATCCTTATTTGCCATTGTGGCAAAAATCATTGTGGCAAAAATCGCGTGCGCGGCGACACCAGGGTGTCCTGAAAAGCATTCCGGCAAAACAATTGCCGGCGCTGCTTTCGGATGCAGGCCCGCGTACAAGACCCAACCCTCGGAGAAAACTTATGTCCCTGATGCGAGATATGCTTGAAGCCGGTGTGCACTTCGGCCACCAGACCCGTTACT
Organism: Pusillimonas caeni; assembly: GCF_003545815.1. GTDB lineage: Bacteria > Pseudomonadota > Gammaproteobacteria > Burkholderiales > Burkholderiaceae_B > Pusillimonas > Pusillimonas caeni. Next base: position 54,486 of record NZ_PDUW01000008.1, on the reverse strand, counting down.
GGAACCCCAAGATGGCGCCGTTCATCTTTGGTCATCGTAACAAAATCCACATCATCAATCTTGAGCAGACGGTCGGCAAGTACCTCGAAGCCGCCAAGTTCCTGCGCCAGACGGCTGCCCGCGGCGGCACCATCCTGTTCGTCGGCACCAAGCGCGCCGCTCGCGAACTCGTAGCCCAGGAAGCCGCCCGCTGCGGCATGCCCTACGTCGACAGCCGCTGGCTGGGCGGCATGATGACCAACTTCAAGACGGTCAAGAGCTCGGTCAAGCGCCTCAAGGAAATGGAAGCTCAGCAGGCCGAAGGCGCCACCGAGCACATGACCAAGAAAGAAGCGCTGATGTTCGAACGCGAACTCGACAAGCTCAACAAGTCCATCGGCGGCATCAAGGAAATGAACACGCTGCCCGACGTGCTGTTCGTCATCGACGTCGGCTACCACAAGATTGCCGTCGCCGAAGCGCGCGCCCTGGGCATCCCCGTCGTGGCCGTGGTCGATACCAACCACTCGCCCGAGGGCATCGACTACGTCATTCCCGGCAACGACGACTCCGGCAAGGCCATCGCGCTGTACGCCAAGGGCATGGCCGACGCCGTGCTCGAGGGCCGTGAGCAGGCCCTGAACGGCCTGGTCGAAGAAATCGCCGAAGGCGACGACGAGTTCGTCGAAGTTCAGGACGAAGGCGAAGCCTAAGGCCTTCCGGGCGAGCGTCCACGGCGTTCGCCCCGGCGCGCCGGCTTCCGCCCCGGCGCGCGAGGCGACTTTGCACAGGCACCTGCCGGCTCCGAATCCGCCGTGTCCGGCATGCCGGCGCGCCGCCCGGCACACGGGCGTGCCTGTTTGATTCGTCTGCCCCCGCCCCGGCTCCGGCCGGGGCCCGTTTCAAGAACTGGAGAATACTGTGGCTCAAATTACCGCATCGATGGTCAAAGAACTGCGCGAAAAGACCGACGCGCCCATGATGGAATGCAAAAAGGCCCTGACCGAAGCCGACGGCGACATGGCGCGCGCTGAAGAGCTGCTGCGCGTCAAGCTGGGCAGCAAGGCCAGCAAGGCCGCCAGCCGCGTCACCGCCGAAGGCCTGGTCGGCCTGTACGTGTCCGATGACGGCAAGCAGGGCGCCCTGGTCGAAATCAATTGCGAAACCGACTTCGTCGCCAAGAACGACGACTTCATCAATTTCGTATCGCAGATTGCACAACTGATCGCCGAGAAGAACCCCGCCGACGTCGCCGCGCTGTCCGACCTGTCCTTCGGCGAAGGCACGGTCGAAAGCACGCGTTCGGCCCTGGTCGGCAAGATCGGCGAAAACATCGCCGTGCGCCGCTTCGAGCGCTTCGAAACCGACAAGCAGCTGGCCAGCTATGTCCACGGCGGCCGAATCGGCGTGCTCGTCGAGTTCGACGGCTCCGAAGAGGTCGGCAAAGACCTGGCCATGCACATCGCCGCCACCAAGCCGCGCGCGCTCAACGCCGAGGGCGTGCCCGCCGAGCTGATCGAAGCCGAGCGCTCGGTCGCCGCGCAGAAGGCGGCCGAATCGGGCAAGCCCGCCGAGATCGTCTCCAAGATGGTCGAAGGCTCGGTGCAGAAGTTCCTGAAGGAAGTCACGCTGCTGTCGCAACCCTTTGTTAAAAACGACAAGCAAAGCGTCGAGCAGATGCTGAAAGAGAAAGGCGCTTCCATTCAGCGCTTCAGCCTCTTCGTCGTGGGCGAAGGCATCGAGAAGAAGTCCGAAGACTTCGCCGCCGAAGTGGCGGCCGCTGCCGGCAATTCCTGATCGCCGGTGGTCAATAGCGCGGGCGGTCGCCTCCGGGCGCCGCCCGCGCGATCGCGATGGGGCGGCGCTGCCGCGCTCGTTCATCGCGTTGCCGAATGTTGCGCCTCTCTGCGCTGTCGAGGCCAATCTGGCATACACTTTCGTTGGAACGTCTTCTCGGGATTGCCATCTATGACCACCAGATCGTACAAACGTGTTCTTCTCAAACTTTCCGGCGAAGCGCTGATGGGAGAGGACGCATTTGGGATCAACCGCAGTACCATTCTTCGCATGACCGAGGAGATCGCCGAGGTATCCACCCTGGGCGTCGAGCTGGCCATCGTGATCGGCGGCGGCAACATCTTTCGCGGCGTCGCGCCGGGCGCGCAGGGCATGGACCGCGCCACGGCCGATTACATGGGCATGATGGCCACGGTCATGAACGCGTTGGCCCTGCAGGACGCCCTGAAGCACCGCGGCATCGACACGCGGGTGCAGTCGGCGCTCAATCTTGACCAGGTCGTCGAGCCCTACATCCGCCCCAAGGCCTTGCGCTATCTCGAAGAGGGCAAGGTCGTGGTCTTCGCGGCGGGTACCGGCAACCCCTTTTTCACCACCGATACGGCGGCCGCGCTGCGAGGCGCCGAAATCGGTGCGGAAATCGTTCTGAAGGCCACCAAGGTCGACGGCATCTATACGGCCGACCCCAATAAAGATCCTTCAGCAACACGTTATGCCCGCATCAGCTTCGATGAAGTGATCGTGCGTCGACTCGAAGTCATGGACGCCACGGCCTTTGCGCTGTGCCGCGACCAGAAGCTGCCGATCAAGGTGTTTTCCATCAACAAGCCCGGCGCGCTGCGGCGCGTGGTGCTTGGCGAAGACGAGGGCACCCTGGTGCACGTTTGATAAAGGAAAAAGAAATGAGCACATCCGAGGTCAGGAAATCCGCCGAAGAACGCATGGCGAAGAGCCTGGACGCACTCAAGACCAATCTGGCCAAGATCCGCACGGGACGTGCGCATGCCGGCATTCTCGACCACGTGCAGGTCGAGTATTACGGCTCGCCGGTGCCGGTCGGACAGGTGGCCAACGTCAACGTGATCGACGCGCGCACGCTCAGCGTGCAGCCCTACGAAAAGAACATGGTCGGCCCCATCGAGAAGGCCATACGCGATTCCGACCTGGGCCTGAACCCGGTTTCCATGGGCGACAACATCCGCGTGCCCATGCCGCCGCTCACAGAAGAGCGCCGCCGCGATCTCACCAAGGTGGTGCGCAGCGAAGGCGAGGACGCCAAGGTGGCCGTGCGCAATGTGCGCCGCGACGCCAACGACGGCCTCAAGAAGCTCGTCAAGGACAAGGAAATCTCCGAAGACGACGAACGCCGCACCCAGGACGACGTCCAGAAGCTGACCGACAAGTTCGTCGGCGAGATCGACAAGGTCGTCGCGCAGAAAGAAGCCGAGATCATGACGGTCTAGGGCTGTCGAAGCCCACTATACAGCCGCAGCGCAGATCGACCCCCGCCCATGTTCACGAGCTCCACAGTCTCCATCCCTGAAAGCACCGAGGTGCCCACGCACCTCGCCATCATCATGGATGGAAACGGGCGCTGGGCCACGAGCCGGCTGCTGCCGCGCGCGGCGGGGCACGCCCGTGGCGTGCAGGCCGTGCGGCGCGTGGTCGAGGCCTGCGGACGCCGGGGCGTCAAATACCTGACCCTGTTCGCCTTCAGCTCCGAGAACTGGCGCCGTCCCCAGGAAGAAGTCTCGCTGCTGATGCGCCTGTTCGTGCAGACGCTCGAGAAAGAAGTGGTCAAGCTCGAGAAGCAGGGCGTGCGGCTGCGCGTGGTGGGCGACCTGACGGCCTTCGAGCCGCATTTGCGCGAGCTGATCGCCGCCGCCGAGGCGCGCACCCGGCACAACGATGCGCTGCATCTCACCGTTGCCGCCAACTATGGCGGGCGCTGGGACATCCTGCAGGCCATGCGCCGCCTGCTGCGCGATAAACCCGAACTGGCGCAAGACCCCGATGCCCTGGACGAGCTGGACGTCTCCCAGCGCCTTTCCATGTCCTGGGCCCCCGAGCCCGACCTGTTCATCCGGACGGGCGGCGAGCAGCGCATCTCCAATTTTCTGGTCTGGCAACTCGCCTATACTGAGCTGTATTTCACCGATGAATTCTGGCCCGATTTCGGCGCCAAGCAGATCGATGCCGCATTCAAGTGGTACCGCTCGCGGGAACGCCGTTTCGGCCGGACCAGCGCGCAGCTCGCCGAACAATCCAAATAGAGTCCGTCTATCCTCAAAGGAGTCCCTGCCATGCTGGCGCAACGCGTGATGACCGCAGTCGTGCTTCTGGCGGTCCTGCTGGGCGCGCTGGCAGTGCCCAGCGCCTGGCCGCTGATGCTGCTGCTGACGCTGGCGGCCGCCTGCGCGCTGTGGGAATGGCTGCGCCTGACCGTGTCGCCTGGGGCCGAGAACATCGCGGTGATCATCGCGGCCGTGCTGGGCGTCATGATGCTCTTTTGCGGCACGGGTTGGATCGAAGCCGGCTCGATGTCCGGCTGGTCGGCCATCGTGGCCCATGCCAGCAACAACTGGCTCACGCCGCTGGTGGTGCTGGCATGGATAGTGGGCGCGACGGCCCTCGTGGTGCAGGGCCGCACGGACGCGCCCGCGCCCAGCTCCGGCTTGCGCATTTTCGGCATTTTCGCGGTGTGGGCCGCCTGGGCCGCGCTGGTGCAGTTCTACCTGGCCTATGGCGCCTGGTTCCTGGTCTCGCTGATGGCGCTCATCTGGTGCGCCGACATCGGCGCCTATTTCGCCGGCAAGGCGCTGGGCCGGCGCAAGCTGGCGCCTCGCGTCAGCCCCGGCAAAAGCTGGGAAGGCGCCATCGCGGGCGTCCTGGCGGCGATCGCATGGGTGGCTGTGTCCAGCCGCTGGCCCGGCAGCTTCGGCGCTGTGCTGGTCCAGGGCTGGTCCCTGGGCGGCGCGCTGATCTTCGCCGCCTTCCTGGCCGCGCTCTCCATCGTCGGCGACCTGTTCGAGTCCCTGCTCAAGCGCCGGGCCGGGCGCAAGGATTCCAGCGCCTTGCTGCCGGGCCATGGCGGCGTCTTCGACCGCATCGACGCCTTGCTGCCCGTTGCGCCCACGGCGTTCATGCTGGTGAGTCTCGGCTCATGAAGCCCCAACGTCTTTGCATACTGGGCTCCACCGGCTCCATCGGCCGCAGCACGCTGGACGTGGCGTCCCGCCATGCCGATAGCGTTCGCGTGCATACTCTTTCGGCTCACAGCCGCATGGACCGCCTGGCCGAACAGGCATTGGCTTTTGAGGCAAGTGTGGTCGCGGTGCCCGACGACAAGGCCCGCCAGCGCTTTCTGCAGGCCTGGCCCGCGGGCCGCGCGGCGCCCGAGATACGCGTGGGCGCCCGCGCCCTCGAAGAATGCGCCGCCGACCCGGAAGTCGATACGGTCATGGCGGCCATCGTCGGCGCGGCGGGCCTGCCCGCGGCGCTGGCCGCGGCCCGCGCGGGCAAGCGCGTGCTGCTGGCCAACAAAGAAGCCCTGGTGGCGGCCGGCAGCCTGTTCATGGCGGCGGTGCGCGACAACGGCGCCGAACTGCTGCCGATCGACAGCGAACACAACGCCATCTTCCAATGCATGCCGCATGCCGGCCGGGCCGGCGCGCCGACGTCGCCCGCCAAGGGCGTGCGGCGACTGCTGCTGACCGCTTCGGGCGGACCGTTCCGCACCGCGGCGCTCGACAGCCTGGAAGGCGTAACGCCGGAACAGGCCTGCGCCCATCCCAATTGGAGCATGGGACGCAAGATTTCCGTCGATTCGGCCACCATGCTGAACAAGGGGCTCGAGGTCATCGAGGCCCATTGGCTCTTTGCCATGCCGCTGGAACGCATCCAAGTGGTCATCCATCCCCAAAGCATGATCCATTCCATGGTCGAGTACGAAGACGGCTCCATCCTGGCCCAGCTGGGCCAGCCGGACATGCGCACGCCCATCGCCTACGGCCTGGGCTTTCCCGAGCGCATAGACAGCGGGGTGGGTCCGCTCGACCTGGCCACGATAGGCCGGCTCGATTTCGAGCCGCCCGATCTGCGGCGCTTTCCTTGCCTGCGGCTTTCCTTCCAGGCGCTGGAGGCGGGACAAGAGGCCTGCATCGCGCTCAATGCCGCCAACGAGGTCGCCGTCGACCATTTCCTGAGCAGCCGTATTCCCTTCACCGGCATCGCCCGCGTCATCGAACAATGCCTGGAAGCCATGGCCGGCAAGACCCGCACGGCCATCGATTCGCTCGAAGCGGTGCTCGAGCTGGACGGCAGCGCCCGGCGGCAAGCCCTTCAGTTCTGTAAGTCATAGAGGCGGTACCGGACCATCATGTTTTTCACCTTGCTCGCTTTCATCGTCGCGCTGGGTCTGCTCATCACCTTCCACGAGCTGGGCCACTACTGGGTGGCGCGGCGCTGCGGGGTGAAAGTATTGCGCTTTTCGGTGGGCTTCGGCCGGGTGCTGGTGCGCCGGTTCGACCGCCACGGCACCGAATGGGCCTTGTCCGCCATCCCTCTGGGCGGCTATGTCAAGATGCTGGACGACCCGCTGCAGGCCGATGGCGGCGACGCGCGCCAGGCCTTCAACCGGCAGCCGGTGGGCAAGCGCTTTGCCATCGTCGCGGCGGGCCCGCTCGCCAACCTGTTGCTGGCCGCCGTGCTCTATGCCGCGCTCAGCTTCGTGGGCACACAAGAGCCCGCGGCCATCCTGGCCGCTCCGGCGGCCGGCAGCCCGGCCGCTCAAGCCGGCCTGCAAGCCGGCGACCGCATCGTCGAGGTCAACGGCTCGCCGGTCCGCTCCTGGGGCGAAGCCCGCTGGGGATTACTCGACGCGCTGACTTCCGGGGGAACCGTGTCCCTGGAAGTGGAAGGCGAAGGCGGCGCGGCCCGCCGGCACACGCTCCAGCTGCGCGCCGCCAGCATAGAGCCCGACGATGCCGACATGATGGCCGACGCGGGCCTGGCGCTGGCCACGCCGCGCCCTCTGGTGCGCGAGGTGGTGGCCGGCGGGGCCGGCGAAGAAGCGGGGCTGCGCGAGGATGACGTCATCGTCGCGGCCGGCCCGCTGAACGAACCTTCCGCCTCCGAGCTCGTCGAGCAGATCCAGTCGCAGCCAGGCCAGCCCATGGCGATCACCGTGCTGAGAAACGGGACGCCGGTGAATCTGCAGCTCGTGCCGCGGCCCGAGGCCGATGCTTCGGGCGAGCGGGTAGGGCGCATCGGCGTCATGCTGGGCGCCGATTTTCCTATGGTGACGGTGCGCTATGGCCCGCTTGAAAGCGTCTCGCGCGGCGTGACGCGCACACTCGATACCGTATGGTTTTCGCTCAAGATGATGGGCCGCATGGTGGTGGGCGACGTGTCGGTGCGCAACATCAGCGGCCCGGTCACCATCGCCGACTACGCCGGCCAGACCGCCCGCATCGGCCTGGCCGCCTATATCGGCTTCCTGGCCTTGATCAGTGTTAGTATCGGCGTTTTGAACCTGCTGCCCATTCCCATGCTTGACGGGGGGCATCTCATGTATTACATCATCGAGATGCTGCGCGGCCGGCCCTTGCCGGACGCATGGCTCGAAACCGGGCAGCGCGTGGGCCTGGGCCTGCTCGCAGCCCTGATGGGATTGGCGTTCTTTAATGATTTTTCCCGCCTTTTCAGTTAGGGTGCTGTTTGTTTAATTTGCCTACACGAATCAATCGGACAGCACACTAAGCGGGTTCTGCCTTACAATCTTTCCCCAATTTGATCTACTGAGGATCCACCAGGATGTCGTTTCGCCGGAAAACCAAATTTACCCAGCGCGCCTTGCCCCTGATCCTGGCCGCCTGGCTGGCCCCTGGCCTTGCCAGCGCGTTCACGCCCTTCGTCGTGCAGGACATCCGAGTCAATGGAATCCAGCGTGTCGACGCCGGCGCGGTCTTCAGCTACCTGCCGGTCAAGGTGGGCGAGCAGTTCACCGAAGAGCAGGCCAGCGAGGCCGTGCAGCGGCTTTATGCAACGGGCTTCTTCAGCGACGTCACCATCGACACCGAAGGCAACGTGCTGGTGGTCAACGTCAAAGAGCGGCCCACCATCGCTTCGGTCAGCTTCAACGGCATGCGCGAGTTCGACGCCGAGGCGCTCAACAAATCGCTCAGCGCCGTGGGCTTCGGTCCGGGCCGGGTGTTCGACCAGGCCATGCTCGAGCGCGCCGAATTCGAGCTCAAGCAGCAGTATCTGGCCAAGGGCAAGTACGGGGTCGAGATCAGCCCCATCATCACGCCGCTGCCGCGCAACCGCGTGGGCGTCAGCTTCGATATCTTCGAGGGCGAACTGGCCAAGATCAGCGAGATCAACTTCGTGGGCAACGAAGACTTTTCCTCCGGCAGGCTGCGCGACGAACTCGAACTGACGACGTCCGGCTTCATGACCTGGTATACGGGCACCGACAAATACTCGCGCGAGAAGCTCGAGGGCGACATCGAGCGCATCCGGTCCTTCTACCTCGACCGCGGCTATCTCGAGTTTTCGTCCGAACAGCCGCAGGTGTCGATTTCGCCCGACCGCGAGCACATCTTCATCACCTTCACGGTGCACGAGGGCGAACCCTACACGGTGCGCAGCGTCAAGCTGGCCGGCGAACTGCTGGGCCTGGACGAAGAAATCGGCAAACTCATCCAGGTCAAAGAGGGCGAGACCTTCTCGGCGGCCAAGACCAATGAAACCGCCAAGGCCATTACCGATTACCTGGGCAGCCTGGGCTATGCCTTCGCCAACGTCAATCCCAATCCCGTCCTCGACCGCGACGCGCACGAGGCCGACCTGACGTTCTACGTCGATCCGGGCCGGCGCGTGTACGTGCGCCGCATCCAGATCGGCGGCAACACCCGTACCCGAGACGAGGTCATCCGCCGCGAAATGCGCCAGATGGAAGCCTCGTGGTACGACTCCAACAACATCAAGATGTCGCGCGATCGCATCGACCGCCTGGGCTACTTCAACGAGGTCAATGTGCAGACCGAGCCCGTGCCCGGCTCGCCCGACCAGATCGACGTCAACGTCGACGTCAAAGAAAAGCCCACCGGCATGATCAACCTCGGGGTGGGCTATGGCTCGACCGACAAGGTGATTCTGTCGGCCGGCATCAGCCAGGACAACATCTTCGGCAGCGGCAACAGCCTGTCGCTGCAGGTCAACACCAGCAAGACCAACCGCTCGGCGGTCATCGCCCATACCGACCCGTACTGGACCAACGACGGCATCAGCAAGACCACGTCGGTGTACTACCGCCGCACCACGCCGTACGAAACCCGCGCCGACCGCGAATACGAAGGCGACTACCGCGTCACGGCGCTGGGCGCCGGCCTGAACTTCGGCGTGCCCATCTCCGAGTACGACCGCGTGTTCACGGGCGTCAGCTTCGAGCGCAACACGCTCGACCTGTACAACGCGCCCCAGGCCTATCAAGACTACGTGGACGAATACGGCCGCACCACCAATTCGGTCATCTTCAACCTGGGCTGGTCCAAAGACACCCGCGACAGCGCCCTGGCGCCCAACAAGGGCGGCTACACCCGCCTGTCGGGCGACTTCTCCACCATGGGGCTCAAGTACTACATGCTGCACGCCCAGCATCAGCACTACATACCGCTGGGCCGCAGCTTCACGCTGGCCTTCAACGGCCAGATCGACTGGGGCAAGACCTATGGCGGCAAGGCCTTCCCGGTCATCAAGAACGTATACGCCGGCGGCATAGGCTCGGTGCGCGGCTACGAGGGCGCGTCCCTGGGCCCACGCGACACCATCACGGGCGACTACCTGGGCGGCGCGCGCCGCATCATCGGCAATGTGCAGCTGTATCTGCCGTTCCCGGGGGCCACCCGCGACCGCACGCTGCGCTGGTTCCTGTTCGCCGACGCGGGCCAGATCTCGGCCGGAAGCGGCATGTCCTGCATGGACGGCTACCAGCATTCGGTGCAAGACCCCTGCGGCTGGCGCTATTCGGCCGGTGTGGGCCTGTCGTGGCAGTCTCCGATGGGGCCGCTCGAACTTTCCTTCGGCCGTGCGCTCAATGCCAAGGAAGGCGACGACAAACAGGCCTTCCAGTTCCAGATCGGAACCGGTTTCTAATGTCGCGAATTTAATGGCACAATAAGCTTTTTATTCTTTCTGCTCCTTCGCAAGGTAGATTTTTCATGAAGTCTGAATTCACATTGAAACTTTCCGCTGTGGGCGGCGCTTTGCGCCGCCGTGTCGGACAAGGCAACCGCGCGTTGGTGCTGGCGGCTGCGTTGGGTGCAGTGTCGGTGGCGAGCGTTCCGGCCGTGCAGGCCCAGACGCAGGCCACAAAAATCGGTTTTGTCAGCACAGAGCGCATCCTGCGCGACTCCAAGCCCGCCAAGGCCGCCCAGGCCAAGATCGAATCCGAGTTCAAGCGTCGCGACGACGAACTGCAAAGCATGGCCAACAACCTGCGCAACCAGGCGCAAAAGTTCGACAAAGACGCGCCCGTGCTGTCCGAATCCGAGCGCATCAAGCGCCAGCGCCAGCTTGCCGACCTCGACTCCGACCTGCAGCGCAAGCGCCGTGAATTCCAGGAAGACTTCAACCGCCGCCGCAACGAAGAGTTCTCGGCCATCGTCGAAAAAGCCGACGCCGCCATCAAGAAGATCGCAGAGCAGCAGGGCTATGACCTCATCATCCAGGATGCCGTCACCGTCAGCCCCCGCGTCGACATCACCGATCAGGTCATGCAGGCCCTGGGCGGTTAAGTACAAATGCCGGTACTGTTAGCGCCCGAACAGGCGCCTACGTTGCCCGGGCTATTGCAGGCAGCCAACCTTACCGGCCTGGACAGCAGCATCGTCGACTCGGACGAGCCCATGCCCCGCATACGGGGACTGGGCTCTTTGCTTAGTGCGGGTCCGTCCGAGATCAGCTTCCTCGCCAATCCCAGGTTGCAGGGCCAGTTGGCGCAGTGCCGCGCCGCGGCCGTCATCCTCACCCCCGAAGCCTGGCGGTCCCTCGAAGTAAACCGGCCGCCGTTCCGGGTGGTGCTGTGCAGCCAACCCTACCTGATGTATGCGCTGCTGGCGCAATGGTTCGACCGCCACCGCATCCAGAACCTGCCCAAGGGCGTGCATCCCAGCGCCATCATCGCTGCCTCGGCGCAGGTGGCGGACGATGCCAGCATCGGCCCCCACTGCGTCATCGAGGACGGCGCGCGCATCGGCCCGGGAACCCGCCTGGGGCCGGGCTGCATTGTCGGCGCCGGCTCGTCCATCGGGGCCGACGGCCTGCTTCATGCGGGAGTCACGCTTTATCACGGCGTACACCTGGGCGACCGGGTGATCGTGCACAGCGGCGCCGTGCTGGGCGCGGACGGCTTCGGCTTTGCGCCGCATCCGGCCAGCGAACCCGGCGCCTGGGCTAAAATCGCCCAATTGGGCGGCGTCAGCGTCGGCAACGACGTCGAAATCGGCGCCAACACCACCATCGACCGCGGCGCCCTCGAAGACACCGTCATCGGCAACGGGGTCAAGCTCGACAACCAGATCATGGTCGCGCACAACGTGCGCATCGGCGACCACACCGCCATGGCCGCCTGCGTGGGCATTGCCGGTTCCACCGTCATCGGCGCCCGCTGCACCATAGGCGGCGCTTCCATGATTTCCGGCCACATCGTCCTGGGCGACGACGTGCATGTTTCGGGCGGCACGGCCATTACCGCCAACGTCGAGAAGCCCGGCCGCTACACCGGCGTGTATCCTTTCGACGAGCACGCCGGCTGGCAGCGCAATGCCGCGGTGCTGGGACAGCTCTCGCAGTTGCGGAAGCGCTTGCGCGCTCTCGAGAAACAGGACAAGTAATTGACAGAGGCGCATGCGCGAATGACGCCGGTAGGATAGAAAAGAATGAAACTCGACATCAAGGAAATCATGGCCCGCCTGCCGCATCGCTATCCGATGCTGCTGATCGACCGGGTCCTCGAAATGGAGCCGGGAAAAAGCATCGTGGCCATCAAGAACGTGTCCATGAACGAGCCGTTCTTCGAGGGCCATTTTCCGCATCATCCGGTCATGCCGGGCGTGCTCATCATCGAGGCCATGGCGCAGGCGGCGGCCCTGTTTTCTTTCGAGGGCGACTCCACCGTCAATCCCGCCGACCGCAAGATCGCCTATTACCTGGTGGGAGTGGACGGGGCGCGCTTCCGCAGGCCGGTGGTGCCGGGCGACCAGCTTCGCCTCGAGGTCTCCGCCGACCGCCTCAGCCGCACCATGTGCAAGTACTCCGCGTGCGCCACGGTGGACGGCCAGGAGGTGGCCGCAGCCAAGCTGATGTGCGCCATCCGCGCCCTGGAGGACTGATGACCGGGCGCATCCATCCCACCGCCATCGTGGCGCCCGAGGCCGAGCTGGCCGACGACGTCACAGTAGGCGCTTACAGCATCGTGGGGCCTGGCGTGCGCATTGCTGCGGGAACCCAGGTGGGGCCTCATTGCATCATCGACGGGCACACCGCCATAGGCCGGGACAACGTCTTTTACCGTTTCTGCTCCATCGGCGGCATGCCGCAGGACAAAAAATACAAGGGCGAGCCCACCCGGCTCGAGATCGGCGACGGCAACATGGTGCGCGAGTACGTCACCATCAACACCGGCACGGCCCAGGACGTCGGCGTGACGAGGGTGGGCGACGACAACTGGATCATGGCCTACGTGCACATTGCGCACGACTGCCAGATTGCGAGCCACACCGTCATCGCCAACAGCGTGCAGCTGGCGGGCCACATCCACATCGACGACTGGGCCATATTGGGCGGCTCTTCCGCCGTGCACCAGTTCGTGCGCATCGGCGCCCACAGCATGATAGGCGGCACCAGTTCCATAAGGCAGGACATCCCGCCTTACGTCATCGGCGCGGGCGACCCCTTCAGGCCGGTCGGCATCAACAGCGAAGGGCTCAATCGGCGCGGCTACACGCCCGAAACCGTCTCTGCCCTGAAAGAAGCGTACAAAATCCTCTACCGCCGCAACCTCAAGGTCGAAGAAGCGGCGCAGCAGATCGCCGCGCTGCAGTCTCAGCGCACCGAAGCGCACGACGCGCTGCAGGTGCTGGTCGACTTTCTCAACGCCTCGACGCGGGGCATCGCCCGGGCATGAGTCCGCGCATCGCCATGGTGGCCGGCGAGCCTTCGGGCGACCTGCTGGCCGCTCGCGTCATGGGGGGCATCGCCGGTCTTGCGCCGCAAAGCCGATGCGAGGGCATAGGCGGCCCGGCCATGGCCGAGCAGGGGCTGGACACCTGGCACCCCATGCATGCCCTGACCGTGTTCGGCTACGTCGACGCACTCAAGCGCCTGCCGGGGCTGCTGCGCACCTATGGCGACGTCAAGCGCCGCTGGCTGCGAGACCGGCCCGACGTCTTTGTGGGCATCGATGCGCCCGACTTCAACCTTCGGCTCGAACTGCAGCTGCGGCAGGCGGGCATTCCCACCGTACATTTCGTGGGGCCTTCCATCTGGGCCTGGCGCTACGAGCGCATCCACAAGATACGTGCCGCCGTGTCCCACATGCTGGTGCTGTTTCCATTCGAAGAAGCCCTTTACCAGAAGGAGGGCGTCCCGGTTACTTACGTGGGGCATCCGCTGGCCCAGGTGATTCCCATGCGTCCCGATCGCGAAGGCGTCAGGGCCAGGCTGGGCCTGGGCGCCGGCGAGCGTGTGCTGGCTCTCATGCCGGGCAGCCGCGCCTCTGAAATAAAGCTGCTGGCGCCGCGCTTTTTGCAGGCCGCCGGACTGCTGCTGAAGCAGGATCCCAATCTGCGTATTCTGGTGCCGATGGTCAATGCCCAGCGCCGCGCCGAATTCGAGGGCTGGCTGCGGCAGCATCCGGTTGCCAACCTCGTCATGCTCGATCAGGCCAGTTCGCCTTCGCAGCCCGCCGCCTGGGATGCGCTCGAGGCGGCGGACGCCGTGCTGGTGGCCAGCGGCACCGCCACGCTCGAAGCCGCGCTGTTCAAGAGGCCCATGGTGATTTCATACGTGCTGTCGCCGGCCATGCGGCGTATCATGGCCTGGAAGTCGGGCCAATCGCGGCCGCTGGTTCCCTGGGTGGGCCTGCCCAACGTGCTGCTGAACGACTTTGCCGTACCCGAGCTGCTGCAGGAAGACGCCACGCCCGAGAAGCTGGCGCAGTCCACCTGGACGGCCTTGTCCGATGCCGCCTATGCCCAGCGCACCGCCGAGCGCTTCACGCGCCTGCACGAGACGTTGTTGCGCGACACGCCGGGCCTGGCGGCGCGGGCCATCTTGCAAGAGGCCGGCCGTGGTCACTAAAATTCTTTTCATGTCCCAGGCTCAAAAGGCAGGCAATGTCGCAGGTTGATCTTTTCGGCGCCATGCCGGCGCTGCTGCATCTGGCCGGCATCGACGAGGCGGGCAGGGGCCCGCTGGCGGGGCCGGTGTACGCCGCCGCCGTCATCCTCGATCCCGACCGGCCCGTTGCGGGCCTGGCCGACTCCAAGAAGCTCACCGCCGAGCGCCGCGAGGAACTGGCGCTGCTGATCCGGGAAAGAGCCCTGGCCTGGTGCGTCGCCCGCTCCAGCGTGCAAGAGATCGACAGCCTGAACATCCTGCAGGCCACCATGCTGGCCATGCGCCGCGCCTGTGCCGGCCTGGCGATCAAGCCGGTGCACGCCCAGGTCGACGGCAACCTCGTGCCCAAGGGCCTGGTCTGCTCGGCCCAGGCCATCGTGCAGGGCGATGCACTCGTGCCCGCCATATCGGCCGCTTCCATCCTGGCCAAGACCGCTCGCGACGCCGACTGCCGGGTGCTGCACGAGCAGTACCCTCAATACGAGTTCGACCGCCACAAAGGCTATGGCACGGTTATCCATCTCGAAAGGCTGAGGCTGCACGGCCCATGCCCCGCGCACCGGCGCAGCTTCGCGCCCGTGAAGGAATGGCTGGCGCAGGCGCAGGGACACGACGGTCCCGATCGGGTATGGGCCGCGCTCGAAGCGCAGCCGTTTACAGAGGAATAGGTCGGGTGCGGCGCAGCGCTTCACGCGGGGCGGATCGATACGGGCGGGCGCCAAGCATGGCGCATGCCAGCCCATGCGGGAGGGGCTTGTGAAGCACATCAGTTCGCGCGACAACGCTCAATACAAGCAGCTCGTGCGACTGGCCGCCGGCCGGCGCGGCGATCAGGTGCTGCTGGAAGGCGTGCATTTGTGCCAGGAATGGCTCCGGCATCGCGGGCTGCCCGCTTTCGCCTTGTTCGACCTGCAGCGGCTCGAGCGCGATCCAGAGCTGGCCGAGCTGGCCGCCGCGCTGCCCGCCGGCATCGCGGTCAGCTGCGAAACCGTGCTGGCGGGCCGTTTATCCCAAGTACAGGAAAGCCAGGGCGTCTATTTCGCCGCCCAGACTCCCCGCGAGCTCGTGCCCGAGCACATAACCGGCACCAGCCTGTGGCTGGATCGCATCCAGGACCCCGGCAACCTGGGCACGCTGCTGCGCACCGCGGCGGCGGCAGGCATCGGCCAGGCCTACCTTTCGCCCGGCTGCGCCGGCGCCTGGTCGCCCAAGGTGCTGCGCAGCGCCCAGGGCGCGCATTTCGTCATGCGTCTGTACGAAGACTGCGACCTTGCCGCTTTGCATGCCCGGCTGTGCGTGCCATTGATCGCCACTGCCTTGGACGATGCCCGTTCCCTATATGATGAACCGCTGCCGCGCGAATGCGCCTGGTTGATGGGCAACGAAGGGCGGGGCGTTGCCGCGGAGCTTCTGAGCCTGGCCGACCTTCGGGTCTTCATCCCCCAGGCGCCGGGGGTCGAGTCGCTGAATGTCGCCGCAGCCGCCGCCATCTGCCTGTTCGAGCATCGCCGCCAGTCAGCTGCCGGATCCACCGCTGGATAGGGCTCCGCGAGCCCTTGCGCGGCGATAATTCAATAGCTGCGCCGGTTGATTCCCACTTCTTCCAGCACCTTGGTGGAAATTTCCTCGATCGACCGCGTCGTGGTCGACAGGCAGGGGATATTTTCCATCCGCATCAGCCGCTCGGCCTCCGCCACTTCGTAGCGGCATTGCTTCAACGACGCATACTGGCTGCCCGGCCGGCGCTCGTTTCGCACCTCGGCCAGGCGTTCCGGCTGGATCGACAGGCCGAACAGCTTGCCGCGGAAGGGCGCCAGCGTCGCCGGCAGGGATCCGCGTTCGAAGTCTTCGGGGATCAACGGGAAATTTGCCGCCTTGACCGCATACTGCATTGCCAGATAAAGGCTGGTGGGCGTCTTGCCGCAGCGCGACACCCCCACCAGGATCACGTCCGCCTGCTCGAGCCCATGAACGAACTGCCCGTCGTCGTGCGCCAGGCTGAAGTTGATCGCCTCGATGCGGTTGTGATACTGGGGCGAGAGCCCGCCCATGTGAGAGCGGCCGATGGAGTGGCTGGACTTCATGTCCAGCGCTTCTTCGATCGGTTTTACGAAAGTGCCGAACAGGTCCAGGAAAGTGCAGTTGGACTGTCGGATGATGAAGGCGATGTCCGGATTGACCAGCGTGCTGAACACCAGCGGCGGCTGCTGCTCTTTTTCGGCGCAGCGATTGATGCGCTGGGCGGCGGCGGCGGCTTTTTCGACGCCGTCGATGAAGGGGATGCGAACCGGCGTGAATTTGACCTGTTCGAACTGGGAAAGCACTGCGTGGGAAAACGTTTCGGCGGTGATGCCTGTGCTGTCCGAAACAATGAAAACGGTGCGCTCGACGGGCGTGGATGTCATGGGGAAAGAGGGCGGCTGGGTTGTCGGGGAAACGAAGTACAATCGAACCTTGCGCCGCTTCCGCGAACGGCAAGGCTTGTTCGGCCAGAGCATAGATTGTAGGGCACATTCGCCCCTCACGTTATGCCCTGGCCAAACAGGCTTTCTTCTATAGTGTCAAAGGTGACTTTATGTCTTACGTAGTATCGTTCGAGCAGCTCCGCATGACGGACGTTGACTCGGTGGGGGGCAAAAACGCTTCCCTGGGCGAGATGATCAGCCAGCTGGCGGGGGCCGGGGTGCGTGTGCCCGGCGGCTTCGCCACCACGGCCGACGCATTCCGCGAATTCCTCAAGTCCACCGGCCTGGACGAGCGCATCGCCCAGCGCCTGTCCACCCTCGATTCCGAAGACGTGCGCGAACTGGCCGAGGCCGGCGCACAGATCCGTCAATGGATCGTCGACACCCCCTTTCCGGCCGAACTCGAAAAAGCCATCCGCGAGGCTTTCGCCAAGCTGGATGCCGACGGCAAGGGCTCGTTCGCCGTGCGTTCGTCCGCAACGGCGGAAGACCTGCCCGACGCCTCCTTCGCCGGCCAGCAGGAAACCTTCCTGAACGTCGTCGGCATCGACGACGTGCTCGACAAGGTGCGCCACGTGTTCGCCTCGCTGTACAACGACCGCGCCATCTCCTATCGCGTGCACAAGGGCTACGCCCACGCCGACGTGGCGCTGTCGGCCGGCATCCAGCGCATGGTGCGCTCCGACAAGGGCAGCGCCGGCGTCATGTTCACCCTCGACACCGAGTCCGGCTTCAACGACGTGGTCTTCATCACCTCGTCCTACGGCCTGGGCGAAACCGTGGTGCAGGGGGCCGTCAATCCCGATGAATTCTATGTCTTCAAGCCCACCCTGGCTTCGGGACACTATCCCATCATCAGCCGCCGCATCGGCTCCAAGCTCATCAAGATGGAGTTCGACCCCGAGCGCACCGCCGGCGTGGCCGTGCGCACCGTCGACGTGCCGGTGTCCGAGCGCAACCGCTACTCGCTGACCGACGACGAAGTCATCGAGCTGGCCCGCTACGCCGTCATCATCGAGCAGCACTACAAGCGCCCCATGGACATCGAATGGGGCCGCGACGGCGTCGATGGCAAGATCTACATCCTTCAGGCGCGTCCCGAAACCGTCAAGTCGCAGCAGGGCAAGCAGGACGTGCAGGAGCGCTACCGCCTCAAGGCCACCGGCGACGTTCTCGTCACCGGCCGCGCCATCGGGCAGAAGATCGGCTCGGGCAAGGTGCGCATCGTGGGCGACATATCGCAGATGGACCAAGTCCAGGCCGGCGACATCCTCGTCACCGACATGACCGATCCCAACTGGGAGCCGGTCATGAAGCTGGCCTCGGCCATCGTCACCAATCGCGGCGGCCGTACCTGCCACGCGGCCATCATCGCCCGCGAGCTGGGCATTCCCGCCGTGGTGGGCTGCGCCAACGCCACCGACGTGCTGCAAGACGGCAAGGAAGTCACCGTCTCGTGCGCCGAGGGCGACGAGGGCCGCATCTACGACGGTCTGATCGAGACCGAGATCGAAGAGGTCCGCTGGGGCGAAATGCCCGACATCGGCCTGAAGGTCATGATGAACGTGGGCAACCCGCAGCTGGCCTTCGATTTCTCGCAGATTCCCAATGCCGGCGTCGGCCTGGCCCGTCTCGAGTTCATCATCAACAACAACATCAACGTCCATCCCAAGGCCGTGCTCGACTATCCCAACGTCGACAGCGAGCTCAAGAAGGCCGTCGAGTCGGCCGCCCGGGGCTATGCCAGCCCGCGCGCCTTCTTCGTCGACAAGCTGGCCGAGGGCGTGGCCACCATCGGCGCGGCCTTTTATCCCAAGCCCGTCATCGTGCGCCTGTCCGACTTCAAGTCGAACGAGTACCGCAAGCTCGTGGGCGGCTCGCGCTACGAGCCCGAAGAAGAAAACCCCATGCTGGGCTTCCGCGGCGCCTCGCGCTACATCTCCGACGAGTTCGAAGAGTGCTTCCGCATGGAATGCGAAGCCCTCAAGAAAGTGCGCGACGACATGGGCCTGACCAACGTCGAGATCATGGTGCCTTTCGTGCGCACCCTGTCGCAGGCCAAGCGCGTCGTCGACCTGCTGGCCAAGCACGGCCTGGCGCGCGGCGAGAACGGCCTGCGCCTGATCATGATGTGCGAAGTGCCCTCCAACGCCTTGCTGGCCGACAAATTCCTCGAGTATTTCGACGGCTTCTCCATCGGCTCAAACGACATGACCCAGCTGACCCTGGGCCTGGACCGCGACTCGGGCATGGAGCTGCTGGCGGCCGACTTCGATGAACGCGACGAAGCCGTCAAGTTCATGCTCAACCGCGCCATCAAGGCCTGCCTGGCGGCCGGCAAGTACGTGGGCATCTGCGGCCAGGGCCCCAGCGACCATCCCGACCTGGCAGAGTGGCTGCGCGACGAAGGCATATTGTCGATGTCGCTCAACCCCGACACCGTCGTCGAGACCTGGCAGCGTCTGGCTCTTGGCGGTAGCAAGTAAGCGCCGAGACTGCGCCCGTGCAACGCCGGGCCGCAGGCACAGCGTCAAGCCCCATGATCCGGCCCCTGATGGGCTGGAATCATGGGGCTTTTTTATAAGAGCAAGAACAGCTGCTCGTCCGCTCTGCGCAGGTCTGGATGGCTGCCACTTCGTGTTAAAAAGAGCGGGACAGCGGCTTGCCGTTGCTGCGCGGCGAGACTGACTGATTGACGAATTCGATCATTCGAAGGAGCATGCATGGACGAGCGGGCGCACAAGGTGGTGATCGTCGGCGGTGGCGCCGGTGGACTGGAGCTGGCCTCCAAGCTCGGGCGCCGCTTCGGGCCGGGACACGTCTTTCTGGTCGACAGCTCGCCCGACCACATCTGGAAACCCTCCCTGCACGAAGTGGCGGCGGGTACGCTGGACATCCACCGCGAAGGGCTGTCGTACGCCATGATGGCCAAGGACAGCGGCTTCACCTTCATCTACGGCGCGCTGAGGGGCGTGGACCGCGCATCGCGCACCATACGGCTGGACGCCGTGATGGACGAGCAGCACGAAATCTTTCCCGCCCGCGACATCGCCTACGACACGCTGGTGCTGGCGGTGGGCAGCCGCTCCAACTTCTTCGGCACGCCCGGCGCGCGCGAGTACGCGGTGGCGCTGGACTCCACCGAGCAGGCCGAGCGCTTCCGCAAGCTGTTCCTTCGCAAGCTGGTCATCGCCCATAACGGCTCCCAACCTCCCGAAGCTTTGAAGATCGCCATCGTGGGCGGCGGCGCCACCGGCGTGGAGCTGGCGGCCGAGCTCGTCGAGGCCAGCAAGAACATCCGCTACTACGGCCTGGAACGGCTGGACCCCGCGCACAGCATACACATCACCCTGCTCGAGGGCGCGGGCCGCATACTCTCGGCCCTTCCGCCCAAGATGTCGGACGCGGCCCAGCACCTGCTGCAAGAGCGCGGCATCGACGTCAAGACCTCGGTGCGCGTCGCCTCGGTGCAGGAAGACGGCCTGACCGACGCCCAGGGCAGGCATTATCCCTGCGACATCTGCGTCTGGGCCGCGGGGATCGAGGCGCCGTCCTTCCTGGCCGAGCTGGGCCTGAGCGTCAACCGCCTCAACCAGGTTGTGGTGGACCGCATGCTGCGCACCGATGACCCGAATATCTTCGCCATCGGCGACTGCGCCCAGGCGCCGTGGGACAAGGAAGGCGAATACTTGCCGGCGCGCGCCCAGGTGGCCCATCAGCAGGCCGATTTCCTCATTCCCATACTGCGCGACCGCATCGAGGGCAAAGAGCCTTCCCAGAGCGCATTCCGCTTCAAGGACTACGGTTCGCTGGTCTCGGTCGGCCATACGCGCGGCGTGGGCAGCCTGATGGGCGTCTTGTCGGGCAAGAGCTGGTTCGTCGAAGGGCTGGTGGCGCGCATGATGTATATGAGCCTGCACCTGATGCATCACCTGGCGGTGCTGGGCGTGGTGCGCACCTTCGTCATGGCGGTGGGGCGGCTGCTGCTCAAGCGCAGCGCGCCGCGCGTTAAACTGCATTGATCGCGGCCATGCCCCAACCGTCTTGACCACAACGGCTGCATCGGCCCCGCATCACGCCCGTCTACCGAAGAGTCCGCCATGTATCGCGCCCGCATCGACTCCCCTTTTGGCCCCATGCTGCTTTGCGGCAGCGGCGAGGGGCTGGCCGGCCTGTATTTCACGGACCAGAAGGACTGTCCGCCCCTCGCCGGCGGGCCCGGAGTCCGCTCCGATTCGCGCCGCCCCGGTTCGGGCACCGCCGGAGGCGTGCCGCTGCGCACGTTGCGTCCCGCCCGTCGCTACGCCGCAGGCGGGGAACACCATTGTGCGTCGATGGACGGCAAGGACGGGGCCTCCGGCCAGATGGCGCTGTTTGCGGACGAAAGTGAGCTTGCGGGGCGGCCGAATGCGAACGGGCTTGCCGGTACCGTGAAAGCCGACCCGGTATCTACCGTCGGCGGCGTCACGGAAGAGGGCGCGCTATCCGCCCGGGACGAGGCGGGGCGGGACGGGCAGCCCGCCGCTTTGGAGTTGCTGCAGGAAGGCGCGCCTGAGGATGCGGTCGCTCTGTTCGCCCTCGTGCAGGCGGAGCTGGCGCAGTACTTCGCGGGCGAAAGGAAAGACTTCAGTTTTCCGCTGCAGCTGTCGGGCACGCCGTTCCAGACGAAGGTCTGGAATGCGTTGTGCCGCGTGCCCTATGGGGAGGTGGTGTCGTACGGAGACCTCGCGGTGCTGGCGGGCATGACGCCCGGCCATGGCCGGCCGGTAGGCACGGCGGTGGGACGCAACCCGGTCGCCATTGTGGTGCCTTGCCATCGCATCATCGGCAGCAATCGGACGCTTACCGGCTACACCGGCGGACTGGAGCGCAAGGTGGCTTTGCTGCAGCTGGAAGGCTTCGCCTTCGGCCGATAATTGTTCTTGACCCGTGAGGGTACGGTCGTCACAGCCTCAGAGGACCAGCAGCACAACAAATTACGATCTATGAGGCGTGGGGCGGGTGGGTATTTTGGGCGACGTTCGAGCAAGCCGAGTACCCTGTCAGTTTCGGGGAGGCAAGCCCGCAGCTGTCTGAGCGGCGAGCTTGGCGGACCACTGGTCCGCCGCCGCGAGTTCTGCGGGCGCCCCGAAACTGATAGGGTGCGAGGGTAGTCCGGCGCAGCCGGACCGCAGCGAGCGGCGCCCAAAATACCCACCCGCCCCACGCCGTCTTAAAGACTCAAACTAGACGCCTGATTCTAAAAAAAAGCCCGTACGAAGAACTCAAAACCGATCACCCCACCGCTATTTATTGCGCAGATCGTGCTTCATGAGGCGCTCTTTCTCGCGCGCCCAGTCCTTGTCCCGCGCCGTATCGCGCTTGTCGTGCAGCTTCTTGCCGCGTCCCAGTCCGAAGTCCATCTTGATGCGGCCGTTCTTGTAGTGCAGATTGAGCGGCACCAGCGTATAGCCGCGCTGCTCCACCTTGCCGATGAGTTTCTTGATCTCCTCGGCCTTCAGCAGCAGCTTGCGCGTGCGGGTCGAATTCGGGTGTATGTGCGTGGATGCCGTGGGCAGCGGGCTGATGTGCATGCCCACTACAAAGATCTCGCCATCGCGCACGATGATGTAGCTTTCCTTGATCTGCACATGGCCCGCCCGAATTGCCTTGACCTCCCAGCCTTCGAGCACGAGGCCCGCCTCGAAGCGGTCTTCGATGAAGTAATCGTGGGTTGCCTTGCGGTTGTCGACAATGCTCATGAATCAAGGGTTCTTGCGGTAGAAGGTAAAATCAATACATTCTATCCATTAACGACATTCGATGCATACAGTCCAACGCTCCGTACTCGTACCCTATAACCGCGCCCAGATGTTCGATCTGGTCGCCGACGTCGACAAGTACCCCGAGTTCATGCCCTGGTGTGGCGGCGCCGTGGTGCAGCAGCGGGACGAACACGGCATGCAGGCGTCGATCACCATCAGCATCGCGGGCATCAAGCAGACCTTCACCACCCGCAACGAGCACCACTATCCCGAGATGATCACCTTTCATCTGGTCGACGGGCCGTTTTCCGCCCTGACCGGCACCTGGCGCTTCCAGGAGCTGGCCCCCGACGCATGCAAAGTGCTCTACACCATGGAATATGCCTTTTCCAACCGGGCGCTCGAAATGGTGGTGGGCCCGGTCTTCAATCGCATTGCCACCAGCTTCATCGACTCGTTCACCCAGCGAGCCCAGGCCTGCTATGGAGACTGAGGTCGTCAGGCGGCGCGCGGGCGCGGCCTCGCCGCGTGTCGCGGTCAAGAGCCCCGGCGCAGGCCCGACCGGCAGCATAAAGGTGACAGTCGTCCATGCAGAGCGTGACAGCGTCTGGCAAACCGCCTTGACCGTGCCTTTCGGCACCGACGTCGGCACCGTTCTGAAGCTAAGCGGCTTCGCCCGGGCCTTTCCCGCCTATCCCGTCGATGCGCCCGCCGTGGGCATATTCGGTCGCCGCTGCCATCTGGAAGAAACCGTGTCGGACGGCGACCGTGTCGAGATCTATCGGCCGCTGGATTACGACCCCATGGAATCGCGGCGGCGCCGGGCGGAACACCGCAAGGCCGCTGAGCAGCAGACCCGGTTCCGCCCCCGCCGGGTACGCGGCGCGGACAAATCATAGACGGCGGCGGGCCGAGCGCGGGCCGGCCGGCCCGACCGCCACAACCCGGAGTGCATGCGCATGAGTACCGACCTGTTGTTCGACACCCTGGAGGCCGGCGGCGGCCGCCGCATCGCCGTGGCCACCTTGAATCGGCCTCGAACCCTCAATGGCCTGACATTGCCGATGTGCGCTGAGCTGGACCGCCAACTGACTGCATGGGAAAAAGACGATGCCGTGGTCATGGTCGTGCTGCGCGGCGAGGGCGGCAAGGCCTTTTGCGCCGGGGGCGACCTGCACAGCCTCTACGCCTCCATGCAGGCAGCCGAGCCCGGCGACGCCTGGAACAATGAATACGCCCGCGACTTCTTCGCCGTCGAATATCGGCTGGACTATCACATACACCGCTATGCCAAGCCCCTGCTGTGCTGGGGCAGCGGCATCGTCATGGGAGGCGGCGTCGGCCTGATGATGGGCGCCAGCCACCGCGTCGCCACGGAAACCACCCGTTTCGCCATGCCGGAAATCACCATCGGAATCTTTCCCGATGTGGGCGCCAGTTGGATGCTCGAGCGCCTGCCCGCCGGCATCGGCACCTTCCTGGCCCTGACCGGCGCCCAGCTCGGCGCCTCGGATTGCCGCCATCTGGGCCTGGCCGACTACTGCCTGTACTCGGCGGGATGGCCCGCTCTGGCGCAGGCGCTGCAGAGCGCCTCGTGGTCGGACGACCGGCAAGAGAACGACATCCGGCTGGATCGGCTGCTGCGGTCGATGGCCTTGACCGACATGGGCTGCCCCGGCCCGCTGCAGTCTCTCTACGAGCGCATCGCCGAGCAGTGCGACGGCCCCGACTTCGAGGCCATCTGCGCCGGCGTACAAGGGTGGCAGGATGCCTCGAACCCCTGGCTTGCCCGCGCCGCGCAGACCTTCATGCGGGGTGCTCCCGGCTCGGCGCGCCTGGGATTCACCCTGCAGAAGAGGGCGCGGGGCCTGTCGCTGGCCCAGGTGTTTCAGATGGAGTACACCGCCATACTGCAATGCGTCGCGGGCGGCGATTTCAGGGAAGGCGTGCGGGCGCTGCTGATCGACAAGGACAAGTCGCCCCGCTGGTGGCCGGCCTCGATTGCGGAGGCGGACAGTGAATGGGTGCAACGCTTTTTCGTCCCCGCCTGGCCGGCCGGCGCCGCCCATCCGTTGGCCGACCTGGGCGCGTAAGACCTCAGCCTCAACTAGCCCGCCTCGACGGTGTCGATGGAATAGGGTAAAGGCTGGATGCCGATGTGCGGACCGTCGACCGAGCCCAGGCGATATTCGGCCGTGCCCAGGTCGGCCAGGTGTACCTCCAGCAGCAGATGGGTGCGGCCATCGTGGGTGGCGGCGTTGACTACGCGGCCACTGGGCGATTCGGGCCGCGCGGCGTCGAAGATGTCGCTGCCCGCCAGCGAGGCGGCGGATTCGGCTGAATCGGCGACGCCATAGGCCATGCGGCGCTTGATGGTTCCGCGGTAATGGCTGCGGGCCACCACTTCCTGGCCGGGATAACAGCCCTTGGTGAAATTGACGCCTTCGATCAAGTCCAGGTTGAGGGTTTGGGGAATGAAGACGTCTTGCGTGGCGGCCTGCGTCCAGGGAAGGCCGGCGGCGATGTCGGCGGCCTGCCAGGCCGCCTGCAGTTCGGACGCCTGCCCGCCCTGGGCGGGGATTTCCTGGCCGGTTACCAGCCACCAGCGCTGCAGTCCGGTGTCGGCGCGCGGAGCACTGACCCAGGTACCCTGGTCTGTGCGCACCACGCTCCAGGGCGCGGCGCCTGCGGGAGGCGCCAGGGGGCCGGCGGGGGTCTCGCCGGCCTGAAGCTGAACCCCCCATACGGCGAGCGGTTCGACGGTGAGCTTGGCTTTGGCCCGCAGGATGAACATCGACAGCCTCTTGGCCAGCGTTTCGGCGATGTCGGCCTTGATGAGGGCGACGAAATCCGCCGGATTGGCGGGGTCGCGCCAGATGACCACGGTGCCCAGCAGGCGGCCCTTGGGCGTGCAATAGCCCGCCAGCCGCGCCTGGCCGGACGGCAGGCCGGCGATGTCCTGGGTGAGCTGGCCGTGCAGGAAGTCGGCCGCATCGGCGCCGGTGGCGCGCAGGACGGAAAGATCGGCAAGGGGGGTCGCAAAAGCAGGGGAATTATTCATGGATACGACGGGTCTGAAAGCGGGTGGGGCATAAACCAATACACTACACCGTTTATGATAACGGCAATTCCTTACCATGCCGGACGGACGCCGGCGGGTCAAGGCCATCGGCTACACTTTTGAAGCAATGAAACGCAGATTCGGTATTTTCCTTCTTTATGTACTGCTCTTTGCCGCGCTTGCCGGGCTTGCCGCCAGCGCGGGGGCCTGGTATTGGGCCACGAAGCGGGCCGTATCCATGAACGCCGAGCGCATCGATTATCTCGTCGAGCCCGGCAGCTCGCCCCACGGCGTGGCGCGAGTCATGAACGAAGCGGGCATCCGGATCGACCAGCGCGCCTTCGTGGTCCTGGCCCGCCTGACCGAGCTCGATCGCCAATTGAAGGCCGGGGCTTACGAAGCGAAAAAGGGCGACACGCCCTGGCAGCTGCTCGAGCGCATGGCGCAGGGCGACATGACCCTGACGCGGCTCACCCTGGTAGAGGGCTGGACCTACCAGCAGATACGCGGCGTGCTGCGCGCCAGCCCGGACGTCAAGCAGACGCTGGACGGCGTTTCCGACCAGGAGCTATTGCAGCGCCTGGGCGCCGAACAGTCGCATCCCGAAGGGCTTTTCTATCCCGATACCTACGTTTTCACGCCGGGAACGACCGATTTCGACATATTGCGGCGCGCCTACCACGCGCAAATGCAGCAACTGGACAAGCTCTGGGCCGAGCGCGAGCCCGACCTGCCCCTGTCAAGCCCCTATGAAGCCCTGATACTGGCTTCCATCGTCGAGAAGGAAACCGGCCATAGCGCCGACCGCGCCCGCGTGGCGGGGGTCTTCGTCAACCGCTTGCGCATCAAGATGCCGCTGCAGACCGACCCCACCGTCATCTACGGCATGGGCGAAGCCTACGAAGGCCGCATCCGCAAGCGCGACCTGCAGGCCGACACGCCCTGGAACACCTATACGCGCGGCGGCTTGCCGCCCACGCCGATCTCCAGCAGCGGCCTGGCTTCGCTGCATGCCGTGCTCAACCCTGAAAAGCACAAGTATCTGTACTTCGTGTCGCGGGGAGACGGCACCAGCGAATTTTCCGAAACCCTGCTGGCGCACAACCGCGCCGTGTCCAAATACATTCTGGGACAACGTTGAACATGACTACCCCACGCGGCTGTTTCGTGACGCTCGAAGGGCTGGACGGAGCCGGCAAAAGCACCCATGTGCTCGGGCTCGTCGAGCACCTGCGCGGCCGGGGCCTGGACGTCGTATGCACCCGCGAACCCGGCGGCACGGAAATGGGCGAGGCCCTGCGCCAGATTGTCCTGACCCGGCCCATGCAGCTCGAGACCGAACTGCTGCTGATGTTCGCCGCCCGCTGCGAACACCTGCGCACCGTGATCGAGCCCGCGCTCGCCGCCGGAAAATGGGTGGTCTGCGACCGTTTTACCGACGCCAGCTACGCCTATCAGGGCGGCGGGCGCGAGCTGGGCGCCGAGCGGGTCGAAGCCCTGGAGCAATGGGTGCATCCGCACCTGCAACCCGATCGCACCTGGCTTTTCGATGTGCCGCTGGCCATTGCCCGCGAACGCCTGGCGCGCAGCCGCGACCTCGACCGCTTCGAACAGGAAGGGGCGGACTTCTTCGAACGCACCCGCCAGGCCTATCACGAACGCGCCCGGCGGCATCCGGGCCGTGTCCGGGTGCTCGATTCCAGCCGCGACATCGAGGTGGTGCGGGCCGACCTCATCGCTCAGGCACAAGAGCTGGAGCAAGCCTGGCGCGAAGGACGGCTGGGAGGCAGCGCATGAGCGCGCCGCCCGGTTTCCTGCCCTGGCAGCACGACACCGCCGAACAATGGCTCGGACGGCGCGAGCGGTTTGCGCATGCCTGGCTGATCCACGGGCTGGCCGGCATAGGCAAGCGCCGCTTCGCCCTGGCCGCGGCCGCCAGCCTGCTTTGCGAGTCGCCCCAGCGCGGCATCGCTTGCGGGCGGTGCCATGCCTGCGCCTGGGTGGCCTCGGGCAACCATCCCGACCTGCGCCGCATCCGGCCGGACGCCGTGGCGGCCCAAGAAGGAGAAGACGCCGCCGACGAGGCCGCGGAGCCGGCCGGCGGCTCGGCCCGCAAGGCGCCGTCGCGGGATATCCGTGTCGAGCAGCTGCGGGCCCTGCACGACTGGTTCAACACGGCCACCCACCGGGGCGGCTGGCGAGTGGCCGTACTGTATCCCGCCGAGGCGCTCAACATCATTTCGGCCAACGCCTTGCTCAAGGTGCTGGAAGAGCCGCCCGCCAATACAGTGTTTCTGCTTACCGCCGATGCGCCCGACCGCCTGTTGCCCACCCTGGTGTCGCGCTGCCGGCGTCTGCCGCTGCCCGTGCCGCGTCCCGAGCAATGCCTGCCCTGGCTGCGCGAGCAGGGCCTGACCGACCCGGGCCCCTGGCTGGCCGTTGCCGGCGGCGCGCCGCTGCTGGCCTTGGAAAGGGCCCGGAGCGGCGAGGATCACGCCTGCCCGGCGTGGTTGAAGCAACTGCTGTCGCCCCTGGCGCAAGGCGGCGCGCCCGAAATCGGTCCGTTGGCCGACCTGCTCGAGAAACAGGCGCCGGCGGCCTGGATCGATGCCTTGCAGCGTCTTTTCGTCGACCTGTCGCTGGCCGCCGTCCAGGCGCCCGTGCGTTATTTCCCTGAACAAGAGAAGGGCTTGCGGGCCATTGCGCAACGCGCATCCCGAGAGCGTCTGGCCGAGGCGGCCAAGTGGCTTGCCTCGCAGCGCGCGGTGGCCGATCATCCCCTTAATGCCAAGCTGTTTACGCATGCCGCGTTGCAGCGTGTAGTCCAGGCCTGCGGCCCGGCCGCATCCACAGAAACGGTTTGAACATGTATGTAGACTCGCACTGCCATCTCGATTTTCCCGAGCTGGCCGAAAACCTGCCCGGCATCCTGGAGAACATGAAGCGCAACCAGGTGGGCCATGCGCTGGTGGTCAGCGTCAATATGCCGCAATGGCCCGGCCTGATGGAAGTCGTGGCGCCGCATTCCCATCTGTATGCCTCGGTGGGCGTGCACCCCGACTACGAAGATACGCCCGAGCCCACGGTGGAACAGCTGGCCGACATGGCCCGGCACCCCAAGGTCGTGGCGATAGGCGAGACGGGGCTTGATTATTTCCGCCTTTCGGAGCCGCTGGAGTGGCAGCGCGAACGCTTTCGCACCCATATCCGCGCCAGTCGCAAAAGCGGCCTGCCGCTCATCATCCATACCCGTTCGGCCAGCGAAGACACCCTGCGCATCATGCGCGAAGAGGGCGCCGACGAATTCGGCGGCGTGATGCATTGTTTCACCGAGTCGTGGGAAGTGGCCCAGGCCGCCATGGAGATGAACTTCTACATTTCATTGTCGGGCATCGTCACGTTCAAGAAGGCGGTCGACCTGCAGGACCTGGCCACCCGCATTCCCCTCGATCGCTTGCTGATCGAAACCGATTCGCCTTTTTTGGCGCCCGTACCGTATCGCGGCAAGACCAACGATCCATCCAAGGTCATTCACGTGGCCGAGAAGATCGCTGAATTGCGAGCTGTGCCCGTGGCTGACGTGGCTCGGCAGACTACGGAAAATTTCTTTAGTCTTTTCAGCAAGATAAAAAGATAACTTGATAAATTGATTTAATTAAAATGTTGACCTCGTTGCTCTTGTGCGGGTTGGGGTGGCGCCAGGTTATTTAAAGTAATTTCTTTAATGTAATTTCTTAAATTATTAAATTAACCCATTGATTTAATTGAAATGAATATTTCATTCAAAGCGATTTTTGCCGTAATAATCCTGGCTTTCTCGGCCCAGGTCATGGCTGCTTCAGCCAATTGGTGGATCGACATCACCAATGACCGGGTCGAGCAGATCAAGTCGCAGCTGGCTATGGGCGAAGACCCGAATGCGGTCAGCAAAGAGGGCCAGCCCTCTATCATGCAAGCCATACAGGACGGAGCATGGGACGTCTACGATTTGCTGGTGCGGCATCGCAACATCAACGTCAATGCGGTGAACGCCCACGATGAAACTCCTTTGATGTACCTGGCCGTCATCGGCCAGACCAAGCGCGCGGCAGACCTCATCAAGAAGGGGGCTGAAGTCAACCGCCTGGGCTGGACACCGCTGCACTATGCGGCGTCGAAGGGGCACGCGGATACAGTCAAGCTGCTGCTGGCCAACAAGGCCATCGCGAACGCCCCGTCGCCCGACGGCACTTCGCCGCTGATGATGGCTGCCTACGCGGGAAGCGAGGAAGTGGTGCGTATTTTGCTGAACGCCGGCGCCGACGTTACGGCTCGCAATCTGCGCGGCGAGGACGCGGCCGACTGGGCGCGGCGCAAGCATGAGAACCGTCTCGCCGCCCAGCTCGATGAGCTGACGCAGAAAGTACTGAAGCAGCGCGCGGCGGCCGGCGGCGGCGCCGCGGCTTCTTCCGCATCGGCATCGCAGCCGCCAGGCCGCGCACAGCCCGTCGATTCCGGGAAAGCGCCTTTGCCGAGCGGCGGGCGGGACAGCGGCCGGCAGTCAGGCAATGCGCAGGCCGCCGGCTCCGCCCAGGAGGACTCGGGCTCGACCTCCCGCTACTTCGACCTGGACCGCTTCGAGCGGGACGACGACCGGTTCTAAGCGCCGAGCACCGTCTGGCTGTTTGCATCGGCCAGCTTCACTTCGGGCGGCCTCTGCACTTCGGGGGCTGCCGAGGCGAGAATCTCTGCGCGGCTTCCGCTTAGCGGCGGGTAGATCCTGCGGCAGTTGATGGTCTGCTTGGTGTTTTTCGCCGTTTCGCCAGAAGCAATCACCTGGCGATCCCAGCCTGTGGTGTACACCGCGCCCCACGGCCCCAGGTCCAGGACAGTGGTGTACCAGTCGATGTGCAGCGGCAGCATGGGCTTGCCCAGCAGGTCGGCGGCCACGTTGTGTCCGGCATACCGACCCATGGGCCGACCGTGCTGGCACGACATCACCGTGGTGTGGGGGGCATCCAGCATGGACCAGGCCGCATCGCCGGCGGCAAAGACGTTTCGCAGCCCCTTGGCCCGCATGAACTCATCGACGGCGATGCGTCCCAGGCGGTCTTTTTCGACGGGAAGCAGTTTTCCCAGCTCATTGGCCTGCATGCCCGCGCACCAGACGATGGTGGGCGCGGGGATTCTTTCGCCGCTGGCCAGGGTGGCGCCCGTGGCATCGACGGAGGTGATGGCGACGTCTGTGCGGGTTTCTACGCCGAGCGCCGCCATGGCCCGCTCGATGACGGCCATGGCTTGCTCGCCCATGTCCGACCCGATGGACGAATTGGAGTCGGCCAGAATGACGCGTATGGGCTCGTCGCCATGGTGCGCCGCCCGTATGGCCTCGAGCCGGCCGGGAAGCTCCGAAGCCAGTTCTATGCCGGTCAGCCCGGCGCCCACGACCAGCACCGTGTATTTGCCGCGATTGTCGCGCTGCGAATCGGGCAGGCCGGCAAGATGCTGCTCGAGCCGCTTGGCGGCCTGGTAGGTGTCGATGTCGAACGAGTGCTCGGCCAGTCCCGGAATGGCAGGGCGCCGCAATTGGCTGCCCAAGGCATAGACTAGGCGGTCGTAGGCCAGATATTGGCGGCCCGCGGGGGTATCGACCGTAACCGTTTGCCCGCTTGCATCGATGTCGCTGACGGTGCCTTGAACATGACGGACCCCAATGGGATCAAGCACCCTGGCCAGCGGAATGACGGTGGATTCCAGGTCTTCCTCGTAATTGCGGACCCGGATGCTGTGGAAATCGTTTTGATCCACGACGGTTATGCCGACCGCGTCGGCCCCGACGCCCAGTTCGTCCAGTTTCCTTGCCGCCCCGATTGCGCTCCACAGGCCTGCGAAACCACTGCCGACAACCACGATGTTCTTCATTTGGACAACTCCTTTGAGATTGTTGCTTGCACTGCCCCGGACGCGGATCCGTCCCGGTCCGGGTCGATGTTGCTTCGTCTACATGCCGATGTAGTGGTACACGAGATCCGGATTGGCATGCAGTTCTTCCGAGGCGCCGCTCCATACCACGACACCTTTTTCCAGGATGTAATGCCTGTCGGCCACGCGCATGAGCGCCGACAGGTTCTTGTCGATGACCAGCAGCGCCAGGCCGCGGCTTTTCAGCAGAACGATGCAGCGCCAGATGTCCTTGCGAACGATCGGGGCCAGGCCTTCGGTCGCCTCGTCCAGTATGAGGAGTTCTGGATTGGTCATGAGCGCGCGCCCGATGGCCAGCATTTGCTGCTCTCCACCCGAAAGATTGCATCCCAGGTGATGCTCGCGTTCTTGCAGACGCGGAAACAGGGCATAGATGTCGTCCAGCGACCATGCGGGGCCGGCGCGGCCGGATTGCCTGGCGGTCGCCACCAGGTTTTCCCTGACGGACAGGTTGGGGAAGACGCGCCTTCCTTCGGGCACCAGGCCAATGCCGGCGTGCGCGATCTGGTGGGGCCTGAGCCGGTTCAGGCTGGAGCCGCGCAGTTTGACGTGACCCTGCATGCAGGGTTGCAGGCCCATGATGGTTTTGACCGTTGTGGATTTCCCCATGCCGTTTCGTCCCAGCAGGGCAACGCATTGGCCGGCCTCGATTTCCAGGTTGACGCCGAACAGCACCTTGCTGTCACCGTAGGACGTTTCGACACTGTTCAATTGCAATAGCGGCGGTTGCGGCGCGGCATCGGGCCTGGCCTGTTCAGAATTCATCGTCGTCTCCCAGATAGGCATTCCGGACTTCCGGGTTTTCCTGTATTTGCTGCGGCGTGCCGCAGGCAATGGCCGAGCCGTACAGCAACACGCTTATGCGGTCGGCCAGGGCGAAGACGGCGTCCATGTCGTGCTCGACGAGCACGATGCTGTAGTCGCCCTTCAGGCGCTGCAGAAGCTCCACCAGGCGTGCGGACTCTTGCTTGCTCATTCCCGCCATGGGTTCGTCAAGCAGCAGAACACGGGGCCGCATGCCGAGCGTCATGGCGATTTCCAGCTGCCGCATCTCTCCGTAGCCCAGCGACCCTGCGCGTCGGTGGGCCGATTGCACCAGGTCGACTTCATGCAGGGCCTGATAGGCGGGCTCGTATAGCGCTTTGTCGCTGCGCACCGGCGACCAGAACCTGAAGCTGGAGCCGAGGCGGGCCTGCACCGCGAGCATGACGTTTTCCAGGACGGAGAAATCCTTGAATATCGACGTGATCTGATAAGAGCGGCCAATGCCGAGCAGGGCGCGCGCGTCGACCGTCTCGCGGGTGATATCCACGCCGTCGAAGACAATCTGCCCCCGATCGGGCAAGACTTCCCCCGTAAGCTGGTGGATGAAGGTTGTCTTTCCCGCGCCGTTGGGGCCGATGACGCCGTGCAGCTCGCCCTCCATCAGCGTCAGGTTCAGGTCGTTGGTCGCCTTCAGGGCGCCATAGTGCTTCACCAGCTTGTTCACCTGCAGGATTTCAGTCATGGCGCGCTCCCTTTGCCGTGAACGAACCATATAGGCCGCGCCTCAGGAACAGGACGACCAGTACGATGAATACCCCGAAGAAGCCCAGCCAGTGCGTGGTGATGAGTTCCGTCGCACTACCCAGGTCGATGGGCATGGTGGACAGGAATTCTTCGAGCCCCACGAAAGCGACGGCGCCTATCAGCGGGCCCAGCAGCGTTCCGAGTCCGCCCAGCACGCACATCAGTATCAGGTCGCCCGAGAGCGTCCAGCTCATGTAGGAAGGCGCGGCGAACAGGGCGAGATTGGCAAGCAGCACACCGGCCAGCACGGAGATCTGGGCCGAGACGACATAGGCGAACAGCTTGTAGCGGCTGGCCGGGAAGCCCAGGGCGTACATGCGGCGTGTGTTCTGCTTGCAGCCGCGGATCACGGTGCCGAATCGGGAATGGACGAGCCGATACAGAAGATAGGCCGCCGCCGCCAGTATCGCCAGCACCAGCAGATAGAACTGGTAGGGATTCTCGAGATCCATGCCCGGCAGGGTGCTTCTTGCGGCAATCGGCAAACCGTCGTCCCCGCCATATTGCTTCAGGCTGATGGCCAGGTAATAGAACATCTGGGCGAAGGCCAGCGTGATCATGATGAAGCCCATGCCGTCGACCTTGAGGCAGATGTAGCCGATCAGATAGGACACTATCGTGCCGACGGCAATGGCCACCACAAGCTGGGCAAGGGCGGACTCTACGCCATGGGTGGAAAGCATGCCTACGGCGTAGGCGCCGATTCCCAGGTAGAGCGCATGCCCGAAACTGACCATGCCGCCGTAGCCGAGAATAAGGTTCAGCCCCATGGCGGCCAGGCCCAGGATCATGGCGCGCGAGACCAGGTCCAAGTAATAGGTGTGGCCCAGGAACAGCGACACCACAGGAACCAGGACAAGGGCCAGAAATATCGCCGCGATGGGCAGCAGTTCGCGGATGCGGCTCGTGTGCAGTGCGTCCGCCGCCCTGGCGATCGTGTCCTGCGCTTGCTGCGGGTGGGCGCCGATGCCGTTCAGCGGCAGTGCCTGGCGTGTTTGTTCAGAGATCATGAGTTCACCCGTTCCTGACTGGAAACAGTCCGTGCGGCCGGATGGCCAGCACGAACGCCATGAGAAGATAGATCAGCATGGAGGCCACGGCGGGGCCCGCCGCCTGGGCCAGCGACTTCGCCAGTAGCTCGTTGAAGGCGGCCGGCATGAAGGCGCGCCCCAGCGTGTCGACCAGGCCGACGATGAGCGCCCCGTAGAACGCCCCGCGTATCGAACCGATGCCGCCTGTGACGATGACGACCAGGGTAAGGATGAGTATGGGCTCGCCCATGCCCGGCTGCACCGACAGGATGGGGCCGGCCATGACGCCGCCGAGTCCGGCCAGGCCCGCTCCCAGGCCGAAGATCAGGGTATTGAGCCTGCGTATGTTGGTGCCCATGGCGTCGACCATTTCGGCGTCGGCGGCTCCGGCCCGTATGAGCATGCCGACTCGGGTCTTATTGATGAGTAGGTACAGTCCGAGCCCGCACAACAGGCCGACGGCGATGATGAATATGCGGTAAGAGGGGTATTCGAAACCGAAGAATTCCAGGGTGCCGCGCAATGCCTGCGGCGCATTGATATAGATCGGGGCCGATCCCCACAGATAGCGCACGATTTCGTTGAACACCAGGATCAGTCCGAAGGTGGCAAGCACCTGATCCAGGTGCTCTCGAGAGTAAAGCCCCGCCAGCACGACGCGATCCAGGATGATGCCGATCAGGATCGCGGCCGGAACAGCCGCCAGCAGGGCAAGCACGAAAGAGCCGTATGTATTGAAGACGGCCGCCGCCACGTAGGCTCCCATCATGTACAGCGAGCCATGTGCCAGGTTGACGAAATTCATGATGCCGAAGATAAGTGTCAGCCCCGCCGACAGCAGGAACAGCAGGACACCCAGCTGCACGCCATTGAGAATTTGCGTTGCCAGAAGTTGTAGGTCCATTTCTCGGTACGCCTATCGTTTATTGCATTGGGCAATCTTGGTGGTAGGCGTCTTGCTGCGCCTTGAGCGGAGTGGCGATTTTCTTGAGGTTGAACCGGCCCTGATCGTCCTTGACGACTTCAAAGATGGACAAGTCCTGGATGGGGAAGTTGTTGTTGCCGAACTTGAAGTGGCCGCGCACCGACGGGAAGTCGGCTTGCTTCAGGGCCGCCATGAAGGCGGCCTTGTCTTCGACGTGGCCCTTCACCTTCTTTATGGCCGAATCGAGCAGTTGCGCTCCGTCATAGCTCTGCGCGGCAAAATCAGAGGGGATGCGCTTGTATTCCTTCTCGAACTCGGCCACGAATTTCTTGTTGGCGGCGTTGTCCAGGTCGGGCCCCCAGACGGGGCTGGTGACGACGCCCAGGGCGCTGTCGCGTTGGGCGGGAAGATTGATGGCGTCGGTCGTCGAGGTGGACAGGACCGGAATCTTGCCCAGCAGGCCGGCCTGCTGGTATTGCCGCAAGAAGTTCACGCCCAGCCCGCCAGGGTAGAAGACATAGACCGCGTCGGGCTGTTCGGAGGCGATCTTGGCCAGTTCGGCCGAGAAGTCCTGTTGATCGAGCGGCGTGTAGATCTCGTCGAGCAGCGGAGCCTGGTAGTAGCGCTTGAAGCCGCTGACAAAGTCGAAACCCGATTGGTAGTTGGGCACCATGGTGATGATTCTTTTGTACCCTTGCGACTTGGCGTAGCTGCCCATGCTCTCGGCCTTCTGGTCATTCTGGTACGAGGTGCTGAAGAAGTAGGGCGAGCACTCCTTGCCGGCTATCTGGCTGGGCCCGGCATTCGTGCCTATGAGGAACACTTCTTTTTTCGTGATCGGCCCATGCACGGCGAGCATTACGTTGGAGAAAGTGACGCCGACAATAATGGGCACGCCGTCTTTGTCTATAAGCCGTTTCGCCTGCTGCGCGCCTACTACGGGCTTGATCTGGGCGTCGGCCTTCAGCACGTCCACGGGGCGATTGCCCAGCTTGCCGCCGTTTTTCTTGAGATAAAGCATGAATCCGTCGTACGAGTCCTGCCCCAGGGCGGCCTGGCCGCCGGAAAACACGCCCATGAAGCCGATCTTCAGCTCGTCGCGGTTTTCCTCGGCAGGGGCGGCGTGGGCCAGCGCCATGGACAGGCCCAGGCCGGTTGCGGCGATTGTTTTCAAGAAATGCTGTCTCATGCTGTCTCCTTGTTCCACCCGAAGGGGCTGCGAACCTTGTATTGATTGTTTGTGGCTGCACTATTTTTAATCTGGATGTTTTATATCTAGATTGACGATTGAATTCTAGGGCGGCGGAGAAAGCTAGTCAACAAAAATCTGGACATATATAATCCAGATTATGAGGTATGAGGATTAAATTATTATGCGCATGAACGAAGGCGTGGAGTGGGGGCTGCATTGTTGCGTGGCACTAGGATGGATAGGCCAGAACGAAGTCATTTCCACCGCAAAGCTGGCGGCGAAATTCGGCCTGCCGGCGGCGTATCTCAACAAGACATTGCAGGCCCTGGCCCGCGCAGGCATTCTGGTTTCTTCGGCGGGGCCCAAGGGCGGGTTCAGGCTTGCCCGTTCGCCTGACAAAATCACCCTGTTGCAGGTGGTCGATGCGATAGAAGGGCCCGAGGCGGTGTTTCGCTGCACCGAAATCCGCCGTACCGGAGACGGCGCTTCGCCCGCCAGCGAGTGCCGCAGGCCGTGTGCCATAACCTCGGCCATGCGTCGGGCCGAGGCGGCCTGGAGACGCGAGCTATCCATCCAGACCGTGGCGGGCATTATGGACGATGCGCCGCGCACGGCCGCCGAAAGGGCGGTTCGATGGTTCGAAACCATACGAACCGCACCGGCTGGCTCTAGGCCGGCATGAATTCCGGCTTCAGTATGCCTTGCAGCTCGCCATATGGAATAGTGAGCTCGGGCTGCCCATGCGAGTACGGCGCCAGTTGATAGGAATCGTACTTGACCACCAGCCCCGCATCCGTCAACGCAAAGTTCTCACTGGGCTGGAAAGGCCAGAGCCGGTCGTAGCCGGCCGGGTCGCGCTGGGCGTCCGGGTTGGTGGCCAGCCAGCGCCGGTGCGCCGCCTGCAGCGCCTGCACATAGCGATCGTGGGCTCCCGGCTGCAGGATGTCGGCCATGCCCAGCACCTTGCGCGCATTGTTGTCCCAGTTCAGGAACTGGGTGGCCGAAATGCCGTGCGCCGCCCCCGTGAAGTACTGCCAGGTGTTCAATTCGACGACCGTCAGGTGCTGGCTGCGGTAGCGCGCCTTGGCCGAGAACACAGTGGAATCGCGCGCCGCGGCCGTTTGCCAGAAGTATTGTTCGTATTCCTGGATGGTGCCGTAGGGCTGGGGCTGCTCGGTGCCGGTGCCTGTCATCACGGCCAGCGCATGGTCCACGAGCTCGGTCAGTATGGGCACACCGGGGAAAACCAGCGAGTCCACCTCGATCTGCGGGCATTCACCCTTGCAGTCGGGTTTGCTGCGCTTGTACTTGAGCGGCTGGGTGAAGAGTCCTTCTTTGCTGCTTTCCTGGGCGATCTGGTCGGCCGGGATGAGCGTGATATTGTCGCGGGGGCCGCTGGCGCAGGCGGCCAGCACAGCCGCGCAGGCCAGCGTCAGCGCGGCGCGGGCCGTCAGGCGCAAGGCCGACGAGGCATGGCTCGAAGCGGCGGGTAGGGTGATATGGGGTGTCATGAGTGTGCGGCGCGGGTTTATCGTACTGTCTGGGCGCTCTGGCCGAACAGGATTTTGCGGGCCTCTTCGTCGTGCACCGTGGGCTGGCTGTTGACCGTTTTTGCCACATCGTAGGCGCGCACGGTGGCCGGGCGGGCGGCGATGGCGTCGAACCAGCGCTTCAGGTTGGGGAAGTCGTCCAGGTTCTGGCCTTGCCGTTCGTGGGACACGATCCAGGGATAGCAGGCCATGTCGGCGATGGAGTATTCGCTACTGATGAATTCGCGGTCGGCCAGGTGCTTGTTGAGCACGCCATAGAGACGGCCGGTTTCGCCCACGTAGCGGTCGATCGCGTACTGGATTTTTTCGGGGGCATAGGTGCCGAAGTGGTGGTTCTGGCCCGCCATCGGCCCCAGGCCGCCCATTTGCCAGAACAGCCACTGCAGCACCTCGGCGCGGCCGCGCAGGTCCGTGGGCAGGAAACGCCCTGTCTTCTCGGCCAGATAGACCAGCATCGCGCCTGATTCGAACATGGCGATGGGTTCGCCGCCGTCGGCCGGATCATGATCGACCATGGCCGGGATGCGGTTGTTGGGCGCAATCTTGAGAAAATGCGGTTGGAACTGCTCGCCCTTGCCGATGTTGATCGGCAGCACCTTGTAAGGCAGACCCGCCTCTTCGAGGAACATGGTCATTTTGTGCCCGTTGGGCGTGGTCCAGTAGTACAGATCAATCATGGATATCCTTGGGTCGAAGCGTTAGAGTTGAAGCGCCTTCTCGATGTCGGCACGCAGTTCGTCCGGCGTGGTCGAGGAGCCGTAGCGCTGTATCACCTGGCCATCCCGGCCGACGAGAAACTTGGTGAAGTTCCATTTGATGGCCTTGGTTCCCAGCACGCCGGTTTTTTCTTCCTTGAGCCAGTTGTACAGCGGATGGGCATGGGGGCCGTTAACCTCGATTTTTTCGAATAGGGGAAAGCTTGCCTTGTACACGGTAGAGCAGAAGGACAGGATGTCCACGCTGTTGCCGGGTTCTTGCCCTCCGAACTGATTGCAGGGAAAGCCCAGCACGGTGAAGCCGCGCTCTTTGTAGTCGCGGTACAGGGCCTCGAGGCCTTCGTACTGAGGGGTGTAGCCGCACTTGGAGGCGACGTTGACGACCAGGGCCACCTGGCCCTCGTAGTCTGATAGATCGACGGATTCGCCGGTGATGGACCGGGCCTGAAAGGAATGTAGCGAAGTCATGATGCCCACACGCAATAAAACCACGATAGGCCGGGGCGCGGTGAGCGATCACGCAGCGCCGACGGAGCCGACCGTTTACTTTACCAGCGGGTCGGGCCGGGGGCAATGCGGCGGCCGTATGCGCGCATGCGGCCGCCTGGTTCCGGGAGCGTTGGCCGGACCGGGGTCGAGCGGTGGCCGGCCGTGAGCGAATGCCATTTACACAGGAAGATCGGAGGCGATCCGTTGCACGGCCGTCTCGAGTTGCGCCCTTGAAATTTCGTGGGAGTCGGCAATGCGGTTCAGCGCGCCGGCATCGGCGTTTTCGACCGCGCGTACGGATTGAGCCGCTTTGCCGGGTATCCGGGGATGGACGCTCAGGCTGAACAGATCGTTGCGCGCGTAATGCCCGCAGGTGTCGATGATGGCCTTGGCGATCTTGATCATCTGGGCCGGGCAGTCGGCGTAGACGATGGCGTCGCCGTATACCGGGCCGGCCATCGCCACGCCTATGGGCGCATAGACGGCGCTGCCGCCTTTCGCATAGTTGATGTTCAGCGTATCGCGCAGGGCGAAACCGGCGGGCAGGGAGGCTTCGTCCATCATGCCGCAGGAAGTCATGACGAAGGCGCCTGCTTCGAAGGCGTGGGCGCGGCACGAGGCATATCCCCAGAAGTGCTCTCCGGTGTCGTCCGGTTCTTCCAGGCTGGGACCGGTATGAAGGCGGAAGGCGCCGGGGAAGACGCCCAAGTGGATGTCCTCGCCCTGGGAAATCATATGCGCGCGGGCGAGCGTCATCAAATGCTCTCCGCAGATCAGGCCGCCGATCCGGCCGAAGTCAGTGGCGTAGACCTGCATGCCGCTGCCGTCGCCGCAGCCCCAGACGGCGCGTTCGACGAATGTCGGCATGGTCTTGCGGTGCTTGCCCAGTATTTCTCCATGGTTGTCGATGAACAGCAGCGTGTTGTAGATGGTATGGCTGGCCGGATCTGAATCGAGTTCATTGCAGCCGATGATGACTACCGCGTTGGCGCGCGCAGCGGCCTCGCATAGGCGCCGGGTGTCGTCGCTCGGAATGAGCAGGGCGTTGTCGTAGAAAGCGGTGCGCACCTGCACCCAGGACTCCAACCGGCTCTCCCAGCCTTCACCCCAATAGGGATAGCCCGAAATCCAGGTTTCGCTGAAGGCGATGATGTTGGCGCCGCCGGCTGCGGCTTCCTGGATTTTGGCGCAAGCGATGTCCAGGGTCTTTTCGCGGTTCAGGAAGGCCGGAGGGGTCTGGACAATGGCGACGCGCACCGCTTCGCGGCCGTTCAGGACTTTGTGGCGAGCTTGCATGATCGTTGTCTCCATTTCATTGTGTGGGACGTTCGGGTAGCTTCACTCTAGCCCTCTGAATGGAAACAGACTTGCCTTTGGGCGAACGGAACTTGACCGCTGGCGAACTGCGCCGTGCGTCGCTCTCCGGAACCGAGGCCTAGTGTTTGGGATGCAGATGCAGTTTGCGCCAGTCGCGGGGCGACATGCCGAAGCGTTCGCGAAACGCCCTGGAGAAATGGCTCGGCTCGTGAAAGCCGAACGATTCGGCGATCTGGCCTATGCTGCGCGAAGCATGTTCGGGCCGGCCCAGGATCTCGCTTACTCTGTCCAGACGCTGATCGAGAATGTAGGCTGCGGGCTGCTCGCCGGCCGCGGCGAACACTTTCTGCAGCATGCGCAGCGAGACCCCCATCTCGTTCGCCACCTTTTGCGGACACAGGTCGGACACGCCGATATGGGCATGGATATAGCCTTGGGCCTGTCGCAGGCGGTCGGCCATCGAGCGAGGCTTCAGGGCCGGCATGCCCGCCCGCAAGGCCAGGCGCGTCAGATCGAGCAAGGGCAGTTCCAGGTCGCCGCCCGGATCGGCCTGCTCGAGAGCCGAGAAGCCCGCCATCAGCAGCCGGCTTGCGAAACTGGGCTGCAATGGCGTTGCAGTGAGCAGTTCGGCGTCGTCGGCCTGAATGCCCAGCGCCTCTGCGGGAACACGCAGCACATGCTGTTCGAATCGGTTCAGAAAGCTCAGCCGGTAAGGGCTGCGGGTGTCCATGGCCACCATCGCGCCGGGGCGCAGGCTGACCGAGCGGCCGCGATGCAGCAAGGTGGCGCAGCCTTTTTGCTGGAACATGAGAATGATGTTGGCGGCCTGGTCCGAGGCGATGGCTGCCGACGTGCGGCATACGCTTTGAGGCGAACCCGAGGCGAAGGTCATGCGGGCGCGACCGACATCCCTCCACGCCAGCCGGCAGTCGATTTCCTGTCCGTCCGCCGGGGCGACGTCGAGCCGCGCGAAAATGCGGGACACCGCGTCCGCCCAGTAGTCGCGGCGATCGTGTTTCGGGACATCGTATGTGTCAAGAGCACCCATGCAGCACCCCCGGATGAAGGACGAGCGTCAGTCGGGCCCCTCCGCCGTCATCGCACTTTTGCCTACTCTTCTTTTAACACCTTCTCGAACCACCAGCGCGGCGATTTCCCCTGGTCGGGCCCCAGGATGGAGAACCCGCCGTCCACGGGAATGTCGACGCCGGTGATCCAGGAGGCGGCGTCGCTGGCCAGGAAGGCCACGGCGTTGCCGATTTCGGCGCCGTCGCCCACGCGTCCCAAGGGGTGCAGCAAGGCGCCCACCTGGTCGGCATCCTGGCGCGAACCCTGGCTGAAGCGTTCGACCGAGGGCGACCAGGTCCAGGCCGGCGACACGGCCACGGCGCGTATGCCGTCCGGTGCGAGCGTGACGGCAAGGTTCTTGGTGAATTGCAGCAGGGCGGCCTTGGAGGCGGGATAGAGGGCCCGCCCGGCGGCGCCGAACTTGCCTCCGGTGCTGCCGAGGTTGACGATGACGCTGCCGGGCTTCATGCGGGCCGAGGCCTTCTGGGCGAAGAGGGCGGCCGAGACCAGATTGACGCCCAGTGTATGGTGCCACTGCTCGCGCGTGGACTTCAGGCCTTCGTCCTCGTAGACGCAGGCGTTGTTGACCAGGATGTCCAGGCGGCCGAAAGCGTCCAGCGTTTGTGCGATGCAGTGGTCGATGTCGTCGTCCTGCTGGATGTCGGTGGGGCAGTACAGGGCTGTTCCTCCCTGGCCTCGCAGCGCGTCCGCCAGTTCCTCGCCCTTGTCGGCATTGCGGCCCACGATTACCACCGAGGCGCCGCAGCGCGCCAGCACTCGGGCGATGTCGGCGCCCAGGCCCTGGGTGCTGCCGGTGACGATGGCGGATTTGCCGGCAAGATCGACGGGAGGGCGGGAAGTGGTCATTGAGTCAGTCGTCCATAGTGAGAATCAGGCGGCGCGCACCCCGGCCCCGTATCGGCGGGCGTCGCCATGCTGTGCGCCGCGACGTTCAGGCCAAGGGGTAGTTTCGCTCCAGGGCCTCGGCATCGAGAATCTGCGCGATCAGGCTCATGCTGTGCAGCGAGGCGCGGTGCACGGCGGGATCGGCGGCCGAACAGGCGTCGGCGGCGACGCTGACCTCGAATCCCATGTCCACCGCGTGGCGCACGGTGCTTTCGACCACGGAATGCGTGGCCACCCCCGCCACCAGCAGCCTCGATACCTTCAGCACGCGCAGGATCTCTTCGAGCTGGGAGCCGAAGAAGGCGTTGATACGCGAATGCTTGACGATGAATTCGCGGCGGTTGCCCACCATGGGCGCCAGGCTGGAGTAGAACTGCGCACCCCAGCTGCCTTCCTGCACCGCGCCGATCTTGGCCACGTTGCGGAATATCGGGGCGTTGGCGATGATGTCGGCGCCGTCCTCGCGGTAGGCGACGCGCACGTGGACGATGGGCATGGCGCGCGCGCGGGCGCGGCTCAGCAAGGCTTGGGCGGCGGCCACCAGCTTGTCGCGCGCCGGACTCTCGGCGGCCAGGCCGACCCGTATCTTGCCCTCGGGATGCAGAACGT
The DNA here is from genome assembly GCF_003545815.1 of Pusillimonas caeni. Taxonomy (GTDB): domain Bacteria; phylum Pseudomonadota; class Gammaproteobacteria; order Burkholderiales; family Burkholderiaceae_B; genus Pusillimonas; species Pusillimonas caeni. The sequence continues at coordinate 11,705 of NZ_PDUW01000008.1, read as the reverse complement.
CGTTCTGGTAGTGCAGCGCGAGCAGGGCGGTGCCGTGGGCCCGTTCTTCACTCATAGGTACACCTGGATGGCGCCGTGAACGTCGTCGCAGTTGACGAGGTTCACCTGCTTGAGCTTGATGCGCCAGCTGTCGTCATGAGCGACCAGCTTGTGAATGATCGAGCCGGCCATGTGGCGCAGGGCGTCCTTGCGCCATTCGGTCATGTGGAAGGCCGAGCGCACGATGAGACAGCCATCGGGGTCGGTGCCGTCGATCATGACGTTGCCAACCACGCGGGTGGAGTGGGTGATGGGCTGCTGGGCCCAGTTGCGCGGGTTCTCAAGGGTTCGGATGCGCAGTTCGCGCAGCATGCCGTTGTCCCAGCACAGCGAGATATGGTCATACGGGCTGGCCTGGTTGTGCTGCTGGGGAATCCAGTACATGCCGTCCTCGGTCCACAGGTCGAGCCAGCGCTGCCATTGCCGCTCGTCGAGCAGGCGGGCCTCGTTGTAGATGAATTGCTGTACGCGGTGATGGGTTTCGAGCGGAACGGCAATGGCCTTCTTCTGGTCGGTCGAAACGTCGAAATCGATGTCGAATAGCATGGTGAGATACTCCTTTTGCCGCTGGCCGCCTAGACCTGGCCCAGCATGTATTGCTTCCAGGCATTGAACTGGTTGCGCATGGGCAATTCGCTGGTGCCGTTGATCGACGTCATGCCGCCTTCGATCGGCTTGTCGGTGCCGGCGTAGCGGTGCTGGCTGACCCAGTCGCCGCCGCGGGTCATATTCCCCTGCTGGCAGCGCCCGTACAGTTCGATGTCGTCGGGCATCACATTGGAAGAAGGCGAGTTGATCAGGTTGGCATACATCAGCCCGCGCTTGAAGACCGCCTCGGGCGCGCCCTTGAGCCGGAAGGTCTGGATCTCGACCAGGGTGCGGTCCACCGCGATGGGCCGTATCACGCGGAACTGCTGGAACACCGTATGCGGCGATCCGCTGCCGTAGATGATGGTGTTGTGGCGGTTCTCGCCCATGATGGCCAGGGCGCGCTCGCGTCCATAGGCTTCTACCAGCGTTTCGAAATGCGAGCGCGTGACGGGGTCGGTCTCGATGGCGCCTGGGTTGAAGATGCCTTCCATATAGCCGTGGCCATAGTCGAAAGCCATGAGCGACAGCTTTTCCCAGAACTCGTAGGGCTCGCCGTTGCCATCCATGATGTGCAGCTCCAGCGGCATTTTGTCGAAGGATTCGGCCTGCTTGCGCGCCGAGGTGTACGATGATTCGTGCGTGACGTTGGCGTGCATGGTGTCGTGCAGGTTCTCGTAGAACACCTTCCAGTTGGACGGCTGCATCACTTTGAACACGCCGCCCGCCACCTCGACCTCGCCCTCGGGAGAGCGGTCGCACAGGTTGTCGATGGACGAGCGCACGCCGCCCAGGAAGTCGGTGAGCGACGGCCCTTGGGCCGCCTGGCTGGCGAACACGAAACCGCGATAGCTCTCGACCCGCGCCAGGGCCCGCATGGAGAACTCCGGCGACGAGGGGTCGAACGACGTGCCCTCGAAGCCGCGCCTGATGGGCGCCGCCAGATGGCTGCCGTCCAGCTTGAAGGTCCAGGCGTGGTAGGGGCAGCGGAAGAACTTGCCGGCGTTGCCGTCGCCGCGCGCGACCACCATGGCTCCCTTGTGCGGACATCGGTTGTACAGCACGTGCACCTTGCCGTCGGTGCCGCGCACCATGATGACGTCCTGGTCGCCGATGCGGGTGGTGTGGTAGTCGCCCACCTTCGGCACCTGGCTTTCGTGTCCGGCATAGATCCAGGCGTGGCCGTATATGCGGTCCATTTCGAGCTGGAAGATCTCGGGGTCGGTATAGACCGACTTGTGCACGCTGTCGGGGCGTACGAGTTCGGCGATGCTTTCGTTGCTGTAAGACATGGTGTTGCTCCTGCTATGACTGCCCCATCTTGCATTCCGCGGCGAAGGGGTCGTGGTAGTCCTCCAGAATGGTGCTGACGGTCTTGTTGGTGATGCGGCCCTGGTCGTCTTTGACGACTTCGCGCAGGTAGTAGTCCTGGATGGGATACTGGTTGGTGTTGAACTTGAAGTCGCCCCGCACCGATTTGAAATTGGCGGCCTTGAGCGCCTGGCGGAAGGCGTCCTTGTCTTCGATCTTGCCCTTGACGTCGCGCACGGCCGCGTCCAGCAGCATGGCCGCGTCGTAGCCCTGCGAAGCGTACAGGGTGGGAATGCGGCCGTATTCCTTCTCGAAGTCGGAGACGAACTTCTGGTTCTGCGGGTTGTCCAGGTCCGGAGACCATTGCGAGGAATTGAAGGTGCCCAGCATGGGGTCGCCCACGGCCTTGATGGTGTCCTGGTCGCCCGAGAAGCCCGGCATGTAGATCTTCATGTTCTTGGCAAGCCCCGAACTCTCCAGCTGCTTGATGAAACTGATGCCCATGCCGCCCGGCAGGAAGAAAAACACCGAATCGGCCTTCGAGGCCCGGGCCTGGGCCAGTTCGGCCGAGAAGTCGAGCTGGCCCAGCTTGACGTAGACCTCGTCGGCGATCTTGCCCTTGTACAGGCGCTTGAAGCCGCCGATGGATTCGCGGCCGCCGGGGTAGTTGGGAGCGATGAGGAAGACGCTTCCGTGCTGCTGCTCGGATACGTATTTGCCCATGGCGGCGGGAATGTCCTCGTTCTGCCACGACACCACGAAGAAGTTCTTGTTGCAGTTCTTGCCGGCGTAGTCCTCGGGCCCGGTATTGGTCGAGATATAAATGGTGTCGCTGCTCAATATGCTGGGTATCAGCGGCAGGAGCACATTCGAGAACACCATGCCGGTCAGGACGTCGACGTGGTCTCGCTTGATGAGGCGGTCGGTGGCCTGGCGCCCGATGTCGGCCTTTTGCTGGTCGTCGGCGACGATGACCTCGGTTTCGAGATCGCCGAGCTTGCCCCCGGCATGCTTGAGCGCCAGCTGGAACCCGTCTCGTATGTCTATGCCTATTGCGCCGCCGGGGCCGGAGAGGGTGGAAAGAAAGCCTACCTTGATCGAGTCGGCGGCGTGTGCGGGCGCGGCGGCCAGGGCGGCCGCAAACAGGGCGGCGGCAAGGACGCCCACCTTCGGACAGGCGGTTTTCATGGTTTGTCTCCTTTTTTTATAGGGTCATACTATGATGTTGGCTATAGCCCGGCGCGGCTATCCTTTTCTGGCAATTTCTGGCCAGCTCGTGCAACATTTACCTGTAGCCGTCATCCGCTCAAAGAGGCCGTACGATGGAATCATGGTTTAAAAGGGGGCTGAGCCCGCTGTACGATGCATCGCCGCTGTTTGCTTCCAGCGACCCGCAAGAGGCCAAGCTCGGCACCACAGGCGCGCTCAAAGAGCACGATCTGGTCTGGAGGTCGGGAAAAGTCGATTCTTTTTTACGCCACCTGCAGCTGGGCGAGGTCTCGCTGTTTCTGCTGCGCTATGGCGCGGCGGTGCACATTGCGCCGGGCGAGCTGCGCCGCTTCCTGCTGTTTCAGGTGCCTCTCGAAGGCTCGGCGCGCATCGCGGTGGGCGATTCGGTCGTGGCCGCCGACGCCCGCACGGGGGCGCTCATTTCGCCGACCCTGCCACTGCAGCTCGACTGGAGCGAAGGCTGCGAGCAGCTGCTGCTGAAGATACCCCGCGAACGCGTCGAGGAGTCCTGTAGCGCTCTGCTGGGCGCGCAGCTCGACGAGCCGGTCGAGTTCTGTCCCCAGTTCGTGCTCGACTCCCCGCGGGGGCGGTCGTGGCAGCATCAGATCGGCGCCTTGCTGTCATGGTTCCAGATGCCCGGGCAGATCGCGCCGACGCAGTGGGTGAGGGCGCAAGAAGAAACCCTCATCCAGCACCTGCTGCTGTGCCACCAGCACAATTACTCCGACCTGCTGCGGCGCCGTTCCGGCACGGCGCGGCGCAATGTCCGCATGGCCGAAGAGTACATCCGCGCGCACTTGCAGGAACCGCTCGATCTGGCCGGCATCGCGCAGGCCGGGGGCTCCAGCGTGCGCAGCCTGTGCGCGGCCTTCAAAGAACATCACGGCCAGTCGCCCATGGCCTATGTGCGCGATCAGCGCATGGCCCAGGCCCACGCCGAGCTGCTCAGCGCGGCGCCGGGCACCCGGGTCACCGACGTGGCCTTGCGTTGGGGGTTTACCCATCTGGGGCGTTTCTGCACCCGCTATCGAGAGCGCTACGGCCGCACGCCCTTGCAGACGCTGCAGCAGTAGGAGGCACGTCCTTGATCTGAGTTCTAAAACGCCGCCGCGGGCGATGCCGTTTAGGCCGGGCGGTCGGGCGGTCCGAGGCAGCGCCCTCCAACGCCCGTCCTAAACGGCATCGCCCACGTCGGCTCGCATTTGCGGCTTGCCGAGTTTCGCTGACCTAACAACAGAACCCCGGCCTGTATGGCTTGCCTAGGCATGAGCCGCCGGAGGCGGGAGTATTTGCGCCGGGCGTTGGAGGGCGCTGCCTCGGACCGCCCGACCGCCCGGCGCAAATACTCCCGCCTCCGGCGGCGCTTAAGAACACAGCAACTGCCTCGCAGCAAAACACAGCAGCGTCAAGGACACAACGGCGTCAGAAACACAACAGCGACATCAAAACCAGCAATAGCAATAAGCCGCCCGCTTAAGATACATGCTTCAAACGCCGATATATCGCTCCCACACATCCGGAGAACGCCGCAAGGTGTCCGAATCTCCGTTCCATACTACCTGGCCGCGCTCGATGATGGTATGCCGGTCGGCCAGTTCGATCAGGCGCTGCACGTACTTGTCGATCACCAGTGTAGTCTGGCCCAGCGCCTTGAGCTGCGCCAGGCATTGCCAGATCTCTTCGCGGATGAGCGGAGCCAGGCCCTCGGTGGCCTCGTCCAGGATCAGCAGCTTGGGATTGGTCATGAGGGCCCGGCCGATGGCCAGCATCTGCTGCTCGCCGCCGGACAATTGATTGCCCATATTGCCGGCCCGCTCGCGCAAGCGCGGAAACAGCGCGTAGATGCGCTCCAGCGTCCAGGGTTCGGCGGACCCGCTGCGGTTGCAGGCGAAGGCCACCAAGTTCTCGCGCACCGACAGGTTGGGGAAGATGCGCCTGCCCTCGGGCACCACTGCGACCCCCAGGCGGGCTATGCGATCGGCGCTCCAGCGGCCGATGTCGCGGCCGTCGAACCGGATGCTGCCGCCGTGGATGCGGGTCAGGCCCAGCACCGAACGCACCGTGGTCGTCTTGCCCATGCCGTTGCGCCCCAGCAGGGTGGCCGTCTGGCCGGCCTCGATGGCCAGGTCGATGCCGAACAGCACTTTGCTGCTGCCGTAGGCGGTTTCGATGGCCCTGACTTCAAGCAGTGGACTCATGCGCTCACCTCGTCGCCCAGATAAGCCTTGCGCACTTCGGCGTTGCGGCGGATTTCGTCGGGGGTGCCGGTGGCGATGACGCGGCCGGCCACCAGCACCGAAATGCGGTCGGCCAGCTGGAATACGGTTTCCATGTCGTGCTCGACCAGCAGCACGGTCAGTTCCCGACCCAGGGACTGGATGAGCGGCATCAGGCTGCGCGACTCTTTGGGGCCCATGCCCGCCATGGGCTCGTCCAGCAGCAGCATGCGCGGCTGCGTGGCCAGCGCCACGCCGACTTCCAGCAGGCGCTGCTCGCCGTGGGCCAGGCTTCCCGCCAGCGCATCCAGCCGCTGGTCCAGTCCGATTCGCGCGGCCAGGGCGCGCGCCTCGTCGAACAGCGCGGATTCGTCGACGGCGGCGCGCCAGAACCGCATGCTGGAACCATGGCGGGCCTGCACGGCCAGCGCGAGGTTGTCCAGTACGGTGCACTGGCGGAAGATGTTGGTGATCTGGTAGGAACGCGCCAGGCCGAGCCCCACGCGCGCGTTCATGGACAGGGCGGTGATGTCCTGGCCATTGAAGACGATGCTGCCTTCGTCGGGGCTGAGCCCGCCCGATATCTGCTGGATGAGGGTGGTCTTGCCGGCGCCGTTGGGGCCGATGATGGCGTGGGTTTCGCCGTCCGCCACGGCAAGGTCGAGATGGTCGGTGGCCACGATGCCGCCATAGCGGCGCACCAGGCCGCGCAGTTCGAGCAGGGGCGTCATGGTTTGTCTCCGGTGGGGGAGCCGGCCCTGGCAGGGCGGCGCAGGGCCAGGCTGGCCAGCCCATTGGGAAGGAAGAGCACGATGGCCAGCAGGATGAATCCCATGATGAAGGCCCAGTGCGTGGTGTAGGCCATGAGTATTTCTTCCAGCACCAGCAGCGTCACGGCGCCGATGACGCCGCCGAAGAAGTAGCCCAGCCCGCCCACCAGCACCATGACCATCAGCGTTCCCGACTGCATCCAGTGCAGCTGGCTGGGGCTTGCCATGTAGTTCTGGTTGGCGAACAGCGCGCCGCCCAGCGCGGCGATGGCGCCGGCGATGACGAAGGCCGCGAGCTTGAAGCGGAAGACGGGATAACCGATGGCCTGCATGCGGGTCTCGTTCTCGCGTATGCCCTGCAGCACGCGTCCGAAGCGGGCGTTGATGAGCCGGTGCATGAAGAGCAGCACCGCCACGGTGAGCGCCAGGCAGACGTAATAGAACACCGTGTCGGACGAAAGATCGACGCCCAGTTCGGAGCGCTGCACGAGGGCCAGGCCGTCATCGCCTCCATAGCTGCGCAACGACACGAAGATGTAGTAGGTCATCTGCGCGAAAGCCAGCGTGATCATGATGAAGTACACGCCCCGCGTGCGCAGGCAGACCAGGCCGATGAGAAAGGCCAGCACGGCGCCCACCAGCACGGCGGCGGGCCAGCTCAGCCAAGCCGAGGGCATGTCGTGATACATGAGTATGGCCACTACATAGGCGCCGGCGCCGAAAAAGGCGGCATGGCCCAGGCTGACCATGCCGCCGAAGCCCAGGATGAGATTGAGGCTGGAGGCCACCAGGGCGAAGATGATCAGGCGGGAGCCGAAGCTGATGTAGAACTCCTGGCCGAGCCAGGTCGCCACGGGCGGGAAGGCCAGCAGCGCGACGAGCAGGGCGATGATCCAGGGACCCGAAAGGCGATGATGCAAAGTGCTGTGCATGCGGGCTCCTTAGCTGCGTGCGGGAAACAGGCCTTCGGGCTTGAAGAACAGCACCCCGGCCATGAGCAGGTAGATCAGGATGGAGGCCAGCGCCGGCCCGAGGCTGGACGCCACCGCCGCCGGCATGACGGCGTGCAGCATGGAGGGCAGCAGCGTGCGGCTGAGCGTGTCGACGCAGCCCACCAGCACCGAGCCGATCAGCGCCCCGCGGATGGAGCCTATGCCCCCCACCACGATGACGACGAAGGCCAGGATGAGTATGCTTTCGCCCATGCCCACCTGCACGGACAGTATGGTGCCCAGCAATGCGCCCGCGATGGCGCACAGGGCGGCGCCGAAGGCGAACAGCAGGGTGAAGATGGTCTTGATGTTCACGCCCATGGCGGTGGCCATCTCGCGGTCGGACGCGCCGGCCCGCACCCGCATGCCCAGCCGGGTCTTGGCCACCAGTACATACAGCACGGCCGCCACGGCCAGGCCGGTGGCGATGATGAACAGCCTGAAAGAGGAATACGAGAAACCCGGCAGTATCTGCACCGGCTGGGAGAATATTTCGGGCGTGTTCAGCCGCAGCGGCTGCTCGCCCCACGCCATGCGCGCGCCTTCGTTGAAAATCAGGATGAGGGCGAAGGTGGCAAGCACCTGCGACATGTGATTGCGCTGGTACAGCCGCCGGAAGACAAGCACTTCGAGGATGACGCCGGCCACCATGGTGGCCGCCACCGCCAGCACCAGACCCAGCCAGAATGAATCGGTGGCCATGATGAAGGAGGCCGCGAAGTAGGCGCCCAGCATGTACAGCGAGCCATGGGCCAGATTGATGAAATCCATGATGCCGAACACCAGGGTGAGGCCCGCGGCCAGCAGGAACAGCATCAAGCCGAACTGCAGGCCATTGAGCGCCAGCTCGATCAGCAGCGTCAACTCCATTCGTTGTCTCCGTATATCTATTTATTTGAAGCTTGGATTGTTGAAGCACATACGACTTGCAAAGGGTATTACAGCGCTGAAGGCATGGCAAGAATCGTTGACCTGCCTCAGGCGCCAAAAAGGGTCGTATAGAATCAATGCACACTTTGCAGTGATTTTCACAGGGAGTACATAGGAAATGACCATGACCACCATCTATCACAATCCCCGCTGCAGCACGTCGCGCAACACGCTCGAGCGTCTGCGCGGCGCCGGCCGCGAGCCCGAAATAATCGAGTATCTGAAGACGCCGCCCAGCCGCGAACAGCTCGCCAAGCTGATCTGCGACGCGGGATTGACGCCGCGCGAAGCGGTGCGCAGCAAAGAGGCGGTCTATGCCGAACTGGGTCTTGACGGGGCGACGGATGCGCAGCTGCTCGATGCCATGGCGGCCAACCCCATCCTCATCAACCGGCCTTTTGTCGTGACCGAGAAGGGAACGCGCCTGGGCCGCCCGATCGAAGCGGTGGACGAGATCCTCTGACCGGAGCAAGAGCCGTCGGCGCCCGGCCGGCTCGAGGGCCGAGTTGCCAGGAGGCCGGGCAACTGTCGCAGCAAAACAGCACGAAAAAAGCCGCAGCGGCTTGAAAACATGGACATTTCCGGAATTGGAGTATAAAATTTCCATAACTGGAGTCCATTATGAGCCTCGCCTACGCCTATCCCTTCAGCCGTTTCGAACCCGCCGACGTCGTCGATCTCAATGCGCGGCCTGTGCGCGAGCGGCTTTCGGCGTCCGCCCTCAAGGGTTTTTTCAAGCTCGCCCAGGCCTGGAAACTGCGCGACGAAGACGCCTGCGTGCTGCTGGGCGGGGTATCCAGCAGCTCGTACTACGAATGGAAGAAAAAGCCCGAACGCGTGCTCGAGGTCGACCGCCTTACGCGTATTTCGTACCTGCTGGGCATCTACAAGTCGCTGCACATCCTGTACGGCGACGACCTGGCCGACAAGTGGGTGCACCTGCCCAACCGCAACGCCCTGTTCGGGGGGCGCACACCGCTGGCCTACATGATGGAAGGCGGCCTTATCGCCATGCAAGCCGTCAGGCAACTGCTCGACGCCCGGCGCGGCGGCGTCTGAGCCGTCGCGAGAGAGCCCATGGCTTCGCTGCCCCCCATGTCGCTGGTCCGCCAACTGGACACTGTCCGCCTGCTGCCGTCGCGTTTTGCCGATCAAGAAGACTCGGTGCTGTCGCCTCTGGCCGAGGGCGCCGACCACCTCGCCGACCTGTTCGCGCTCGACAATGCCACCAACCGGCGTTTGCGGGCCGAGCGCGGCGGCCTGGCCGGCATAGGCATAGACGAACTCGTCTTCGGCGTGCCCAATTTCCGCATTGTCAATGCCGCTTTCACCTATCCTCGTCCAGAAGGCAGCCGCTTCAATTCGGGCGAGCGGGGCGCCTGGTATTGCGCTTTCGACGCCCAGACCGCGCTGGCCGAAATCGTTTTCCATAAAACGGTCGAATATGCCGAGATCGACTTCTTCCAGGACAGCGTCAGCTATCAGGCGCTATTGGCCGATTTCAGCGGCGAATTCCACGATCTGCGCGATGCTCCCGATTTCGCCGAATGCCTCAGCCCAAGCAGCTACGTGGCCTCGCAAGAGCTGGCGCAGCGGCTGCTCGACGAGGGATCGATGGGCGTGGTGTATCCCAGCGTGCGCCGGCCGCAGGGCACCAATCTGGCCTGCTTCAGGCCCGCGCTGGTGGGCAATGTGCGCCGGGCCCAGGCTTATCGGCTCACCTGGTCGGGCGCGCCGAATCCCGCCATAGAACAGGTGTCGTGATGGGGCTCACGGTGGCCGCTCGGCCATTGCCAGGAGCTCTTTAGCCGCGCGATCGCTCGGCGCCGGAATCGAGGTATTCCGGCGCCATGTACACGCCTATGCCGAGACTGTTCTGGCGGGAAGAAAGCGCCTGGCTTATCCTTTCAGATGCTTGTCGAAGAATTCCAGCGTGCGGCTCCAGGCGAGCTTGGCGGCTTCTTCATCGTAGCGGGGCGTGGTGTCGTTATGGAAACCATGCTGGGTGCCGGGGTAGACGAAGGACTGGTATTCGACCCCGTCGGCCTTCAGGGCTTGTTCGAAAGCCGGCCAGCCGGCGTTGATGCGCTCGTCGCTTTCGGCATAGTGGATCAGCAGCGGCGCCTCGATGCTTGCGGTTTCTTCGGCACTGGGCTGGGCGCCATAGAAAGGCACGCCGGCGCCAAGGTCGGCGCGCCGGACGGCCAGCTTGTTCACCACTCCGCCGCCATAGCAAAATCCCACGGCGCCGTAGCGGCCGCTGTAGTCCGGATGCTTTTGCACGTAATCCACGGCGGCGAACAGATCTTCGTGCGTCTTGGCCTGGTCCAGCTTGGCAAACAGCGCGCGCGCCTCGTCTTCGTCGCCCGGATAGCCGCCCAGCGGCGTCAGGGCGTCGGGCGCGAAGGCGATATAGCCTTCGACCGCCAGGCGCCGTGCGACATCCTCGATATAGGGATTGAGGCCGCGATTCTCGTGGTACACGACCACTGATGGAAGCTTGCCTTGGACCCGGGCGGGCAGGGCAAGATAGCCCTTCATGGCGCCGCTGCCCTTGGGGGAAGGGTATTCTTCCCGGCTGGTGGCGATGCGCTCATCCGATTCGGGCACTTGGTTGGCCCAGGCGAAGTTGGGTTTCAGGCTGTCCAGCAGGGCGGTGGCCGTGAGGCCGCCGACGGCATAGCGCGCGGCCTTCTGCAGAAAGGCCCTGCGGTCCAGGGCGCCGTGCACATACTGGTCGAAGAGGCGCAGCACGTCGGGATGGAAATCGGAGGCTTTCTTTCGAGTCATGGCGGCTCCCAGGGTAGTGGCGGTTGACTCGATAAAGCATACTTTGGGCGGGGCGGGGAGAAAACTGTTTTTTTGCCTGGAAGTGTTCCGAGGCTCAGCGTCATTTTTTTTTGCGGACGGTTTTTTGGCCGGTCCTTGAACGCCGCAGGACGGGAATATTTTTGCTCTGGGTTCTTGACTGCCGTCGGAAGCCGGCGCACCTCGTTCTGAGTACTATAACCGCCGCCGGAGGCGATGCTGTTCAGGCCGGGCGGTCGGGCGGTCCGAGGCAGCGCCCTCCAACGCCCGGCCTGAACAGCATCGCCTCCGACGGCTCGCATTTGCGGCTTGCCTCGGATTGGATATCTCGAGGCTGCGATTCACCGCAATTATGGGAGGCCTCTGATGCGAGGCAAGGGGATCTCTACTTAGCTGCTTGACGTGATGTTGGCTATCCCCGACATATTATGTAGCGCGTCCCGAATCGAGAGGTGCAGATATTCCCCAACCTACAATAGAACGCTATCGTATGGCTTGCCCGAATCTAAGCCGCCGGAGGCGGGGGCACTTGGGCCGGGCGTTGGAGGGCGCTGCCTCGGACCGCTCGACCGCCCGGCCCAAGTGCCCCCGCCTTCGGCGGCGCTTAAGAATCTATGGTCAGCCCGCATTTTGCAAGCGTGACGGTGTTGACGTAAATTAGGCTTGCTTGAATCTATCCGGAGTCAGTTGGGGTTCCATCCCCGCTCCATGATGAGAGCCGCGCCGGGCAAGCCTAAGAACTCAATCAGCGTCGATGCGCTTTTCTTAAGCTCAGGTTTCCTGCCCGGCCGTTGAGCCGTTTATGTCTTCACGTATCTCGC
>NZ_PDUW01000007.1 GCF_003545815.1 Pusillimonas caeni | reverse complement strand
GCGAGATACGTGAAGACATAAACGGCTCAACGGCCGGGCAGGAAACCTGAGCTTAAGAAAAGCGCATCGACGCTGATTGAGTTCTTAGGCTTGCCCGGCGCGGCTCTCATCATGGAGCGGGGATGGAACCCCAACTGACTCCGGATAGATTCAAGCAAGCCTAATTTACGTCAACACCGTCACGCTTGCAAAATGCGGGCTGACCATAGATTCTTTAGCGCCGGCATTTGCGGCTTGCCTTGGGCGGGGAATCCAAGCATAAAAGGGGACCCGATACTCCCTAACCGAGCAATAGAACGTCGGCTTGTATGGCTTGCCCAAATGTAAGCCGCCGGAGCAGGGAGCATTTACGCCGGGCGTTGGAGGGCGCTGCCTCGGACCGCCCGACCGCCTGGCGTAAATGCTCCCTGCTCCGGCGGCGTTTCAAGAACCCAATAAAAGCATCACATTAAAAGTAAGGGCCTCAACCCTTATCCAGCTCGCTCAAGCATTGCTGTTGAGAAAGATCAATCAGCGGGGCAGACCGGCAAGGAACTCCGACACGGCCCGTTCAAAGGCCTTGGGCTGCTCGGCCACGGCCAAGTGGGAGGCGTCTTCCAGCACCACCAGCTTGGCGCCGGGAATCTGGCGCGCCATGGTTTCGGACATCGTGACGGGCGCGCCCTGGTCCAGCTGGCCGGCGATGATGAGGGCGGGCGCCTTTACCTGGGGCAGGCGGTCGGTGGTGTCGACCGTGCCCACGGCGTTGCAGCAGCCCATGTAGCCTTCGGTGTCCGTGCTCACCAGGCGCTTGCGGAAGGCCGCCACGGCGGCGGATTTTTCCTCGCGGAAGCCGGCATGGAAATAACGCTCCATGACCGCGTCGGCGATGGCTTCGATGCCTTTGGCCCGCACGGTTTCGATGCGCTGCTGCCAGACGGCGCGGACGTTGTCGGGGTAGGCCGAGGTGGAATTGGCGACCACCAGGGCCGAAACCAGTTCGGGATGGCGGATGGCGAGCTCCTGGCCGACCATGCCGCCCATGGAAAGGCCTATCCAGACGACGGGGCCGCAGTCCAGCTCGCGCACCAGGCGGGCCGCGTCTTCGGCCAGCTCCGCCATGGTGTACAAGCCGGCGGGGGCGTCGGAGCCGCCGTGGCCGCGATGATCGTAGGCCACCACGTCGTGGTCGGCGGCCAGCGCATTGGCCAGGCCGTCCCACATGTCCAGATCGCAGCCCAGGGCGTGGCTGAGCACGATGGTGCGGCGGGGCGCGCCGTTGCGCGCGCGGCGCAGGGTGTAGTGCAAGGTCGGTTTGCTGAACGTGGCGCGTTCTTGACCTATGCCGGGGTGGGCGGCGGCGGTGATGTCGGCCGGTTCGAGGGTATAGCCGATGTCGGGCCCGATCTCGCGCAGTATGGCCATGGCGTGGGTGAAGCCCGTGTTGGCGGCGGGCACGCCGGCGTAGATGGCGGTTTGAATCAGCACTTCTTTGAGTTCGTCGGGGGTGAGGCGGGTGTCTTCCTGGCCGCCCTGCAGGGCGGCGCGCACGTGCAGCTCGAATTCTTCCCAGCGGCCCAGGGCCATGGTAATGGCCAGCACCATGGCGCGGCGGGTTTTCTTGTCCAGGCCGGGCCGGCCCCAGATTTCGTTCCAGGCGAAACGCGTGATCAGTTGCTGGAACTCGGCATTGAAGTTGTTGGCGCGCGAAAGGGAACGGTCCACCCAGGCGTCGCCAAGGATTTCGCGGCGGTTCTTCAGGCCGCGCTCTAGATCGTGATCGATGGGATCGAAGCTCATGTGCTTGCTCGCAAAAAGAAATGAAAAAGATTCAGTGCCGGTCGGGCCCAGGCGGCTTTGGCGAGGACGGCCTTTAGCGCCGGCCACATGCCTCGGCCTTGGCCCGCAGGTTCAGTCCTGGACCAGGTCGGCGCGCAGCTGCGGAATTTGCTCGCGGGCCAGTTCGGCCGCATTGGCGTTGGCCACCAGCGGGTCGAACAGTGCCCGCAGCTGGGCCGGGTCGAGCTTGCCGTTCAGTTGCGCGTCGCCGCTCACGGCCTCGGTCACCACTTCGCCCAGCGGACGCGATTCGGACACGGCCCGGCCGGTGAGTTCTTCCATCAGCTTGTGCGCCTGGGGCTTGCCGATGGCGCCGGCCAGGTAGATGGACACGGCCTCGGCGTAGACCAGGCCTTGCAGGGCGTCGATGTTGCGCTGCATGCGCGCGGTGTCGATGTGCAGGCCCTCGATGGCTTCGCGCATGGCTTCCAGCGCCCCGTGGGTGCTGATGAACAGGCCGGGCCATTCGGCCAGTTCGGCCTGCCAGTTGCCCAGGCCGCGCTCGTGCTCCTGGCCCATGTTGGCGAGCAGGGCGGCGGCGCGCTGCGGCGCGCGGCCCGCGGCCGCCAGGGCCGTCATGCAGGACACGGGATTGCGCTTGTGCGGCATGGCGGTGGAGCCGCCCCGGCCGGCGCCGGCGGGTTCGGCCAGTTCGGCGATCTCGCCCTGCGCCATCAGGCTGAAGTCGGTGGCCAGCTTGCCCAGGCTGCCCGCCAGCACGGCGACCTCGAGGCCCAGGCGCACCCACTCGTCGCGCTGGGTATGCCAGGCGGCGTCGGGCGCGCGCAGACCCAGCTCGGCGGCGACGCGGCGCGCCACGGCGGGGCCTTTGTCGCCCATGACGGCCAGGGTGCCCACGGCCCCGCCCAGCTGCAGCTGCAAGGCGCGATCGGCAGCCGACTTCAATTGACGCCGGGCGCGCACCAGCGGCGCCGCCCAGGTCGTGAACTTGAAGCCCAGGCTGGTGACTTGCGCCGGCTGCATCAGCGTGCGGGCCAGCACGGGTGTGTGCAGGTGCCGATCGGCCAGGTCGAGCAGGCGTTCGGCCAGCGAGAGCAGGGCGCCGTCGATCAGGCGCAGGGCGTCGCGCGTGGCCAGCACCATGCCGGTGTCGATGACGTCCTGGCTGGTGCTGCCCCAATGCACGTGGGTGGCGGCGCTTTCGTCGTCCTCGCCCACGGCCTTGGTCAGCGCCTTGACCAGCGGGATGGCCATGCTGCCGGCGCGCCGGCTGGCCACGATGATGGCCTGCACATCGTAGTCGGCGATATCGCCGTGCCGGGCGATGACACGCGCGGCTTCGGCGGGAATGACGCCTTCTTCGGCCTGCGCCTTGGCCAGCGCCACTTCGAAACGCAGCATGGCCTGCAGGACCGGGGCGTCGTCGAATACCTGGATGATTTCGGAGGTGGTAAGAAAACTGTCGAAAATGGAAACGCTCACCGCGGGCTCCGGCAGGGAAGAAAACAAAGAAGAAGGCCGGCTCGCAAGCCGGCCCGGGTATTGTAGCGGCTGGCCATCGCCCATGTAAGGCGGCGCCGCCGAAGGCCCTTATGAAGAGCCGATCGCCCGGCGCCGGGCGTGCTCCAGCGGTCCGGCCGCCGTGGGTTCGTTGGCCGCGGGGGCGCTCCGGCGGACTTCCGGCCGGGCGGCGCGCGGCGGCACGCCGCGCGCGTCCAGCGACGCGGGACGGACTTCCTTGCCCAGGCCGGTGTTGAGCACGCCGATGGCTTCGCCCAGGTTCTCGGCCTCGGCCGACAGGGCGCGCACGGTCTGCCCCAGGTCGTGGACCAGTTCGGCGTTCTGCTGGGTGACTCCGTCCATCTGGCCGATGGCCTGGTTGATCTGCTCCAGCCCGCTGGACTGCTCGACCGAAGCGGTGGAGATCTCGCCCATGATGTCGGTGACGCGGCGCACGGAGTCGACGATTTCCTGCATGGTGGCGCCCGCCCGGGCCGCCTGCTCGGACCCGACGGTGACCCGCGACGCGGACTCGTCGATCAGGACCTTGACCTCTTTGGCGGCTTGCGAGCTCTTGAGCGCCAGATTGCGCACCTCGCCGGCCACCACCGCGAAGCTCTTGCCGGCCTCGCCGGCACGGGCCGATTCGACCGCCGCGTTCAGCGCCAGGATGTTGGTCTGGAAGGCGATGCCCTCGATCAGCGTGACGATGTCCGAAATCTTGCGCGAGCTGTCGCGTATGCCGTCCATGGTGCCCACCACCTCGGCCACCACGTCGCCGCCCTGGCGCGCGATGCGCATGCTGTCGTCGGCCAGCCGGGCCGCCACATGGGCATTGTCGGCATTCTGCTTGACGGTGGCCGTCAGTTCTTCCATGGCGGCCGCCGTTTCCTGCAGCGAGGAGGCCTGGTCCTCGGTGCGCGCGGACAGGTGCGTATTGTTGGCGAACAGGATCTGTGCCGTATGGCCTGTTGCGTGGACGCCGACCTGGACGTCGTCGCTGATGCTGATCAGGCTCTTGCGCATGATGTCCAGATAGAAGCCGAGGCGGCCGAGTTCGTCATGCTGATTCGCATAGCTGATCTCGGTGGCCAGGTTGCCCGCCGAGATCTGCCTTGCGGTTTCGGCGACCTTTTCGACCGAACGCAGCACCCTGCGGGAAATGGTCCAGCCCTGGGCCAGCATGCCCGCGGTCAGCAGGCCTAGAGTCGGCCATAGGGCCCATTGCCACTGCTGCGGCACACCGCCGGCGGCGGCGAAGTAGCCGCCCGCGCCGATGGCCAGCAGGCCGGCCAGCGCCATGCGGGCCATGCTGACCCTCAGGCTGTTGCGGAAGGGCAGCGCCGCCAGGTCCGCCAGGCGGCGCCAGCCCCGGCGTGCACGCTGCCCCTGGACGATGCCGTAGCCGCCCGCGCGGCCCGCATTGACGGCGGCGTAAAAAGTCTCGGCCGCACGGATCTGCTCATCGCTGGCCTTGACCCGCACCGAGGCGTAGCAGCTGACTTCGCCGTTCTCGATGACCGGATAGGCGTTGGCCAGCACCCAGTAGAAGCCGCCGTCCTTGCGGCGGTTCTTGACCAGGCCCAGCCAAGGCTTGCCGGCCTTGAGCGTCGTCCACAGGTCGGCAAAGGCCTCGGGAGGCATGTCGGGATGGCGGATGATGTTGTGCGCCTTGCCGATGAGCTCGTCGCGATGGAAGCCGCTGACTTCGATGAAGGCCGGGTTGGCGTAGATGATCCGACCTTTCATGTCGGTCTTGGAGATCAGATACTGGTTGTCGCGTACTTTGGTTTCGACGTCGGTGACGGGCAGGTTCTTGCGCATGATGAGCCGTTTGGAAATAGGATTCTGCAATCGCCGAGGTCGAAACGTGCATCCACCGTCGGTCAACGTTTATACGGCTGCTTGCGGCCATACTTTAGGATGCCGATAATGAGCCTCCAGCTATATGACGGAGGCGGTGCAAGGTGACCGAAGGATTGCGGGACGGCAGCCGGGGCGAAGGCCGGCGGGGCTTCATATATCGGGCGGGTACAGGACTGGCCTGCCTGCTGCTGGCCAGCGCGGGCGTGTGCTGGGTCGCTGCCAACTGGGAGCATGCTTCCAACCTGCAGAAGCTCGCGGGCGCGCAGATGCTGCTCGCCGTGCTGGTGCTGGCGGCCGTATGGCGCGCGCGGCCCGGAAGCGAAGGCAGGCTCGAGGCAGGCAATCGCAATTTCACCGCCGCGGCGCATCTGGCCGGCCTGGCCGGCGTGGCGACGGGCGCCTTGCTGGCGCTCATAGGCCAGATCTACCAGACCGGCGCCGACGCCTGGCAGCTGTTTCTGGCTTGGGCGGCCCTGCTGATTCCCTGGCTGCTGACCCAGCACACGGTGTTTCTCGGCCTGCTCTTTGCCGTGGTGCTCAACACGGCCCTGGGCCTCTATCTCGGTGTACACGACGGCGGCATCTGGCGCGACTTCGGCGGCTGGACGAGCGCTGCGCTGCTGGCCGCCTTGCTGAACGCGGTGCTGCTGGCGGCCTGGGAACGCTGCATCGCCTATTTCGACGATGGCTGGCGCATCGGGCCGCGCATTCTGGCGATGGCCGTCGCCGGCTGGCTGGTGGCGGCGGCCTTCGCGGGCATCGACTCACGCGCCGGCCCCATCGGCATTTCCATCCTCGGCTGGGCCGTTCTGGCGACGATGTACCTGGCATACACACGGCTGCGATCCGACCTGGCCATCGTCAGCCTGGCCGCGCTCGCCGCTTTCGTTCTGCTGGTCCTGCCGCTGCTTTACTGGGTAGGGTCCGAGGCCGGACTGCTGCTGGTCGTCGTGGTGCTGCTGGCTGCGATGGCCATGGGGCTGCGCAAGCTGGGCCAGCTGCTGCGCGCCAGGGCGCTTGCCGACGATCCCTGGTACGTCAGCGCCTTTCGTCTGGTGGCCATGGGCATCACGGCTGTGCTGCTGATCGTCTTTCTGCTCATCACTCTGGATTTCCAGGTCGAGACTCTATGGGTGCCGGGCCTGCTGCTGTGCCTGGCGGGCCTGGCCGCCTATCGCCGGGGCGGCGCGGACGTGCTGCGCGAGCTCGGCCTCACATCGATGACGGCGGGCCTGCTGCTGAGCGGCGGCAGTTTCTTCGCCCTGCACGAAGACGGTTCGGGCGTGGCCGTCTATGCCTTGCTGGCGCTGGGCCTGGTCCTTTATGTCCTGGCCGGCAATGCCGCCTTCCGTTTCATCGCGGCCTTCTTTGTCCTGGGCATGGCAACCGTCATGACGTGGCCGCACGGGAACTGGGAGGACGCTCTTTTCGACGCCGGGCATGCATTGCGCGACGCTCCCTTGTCCGCCTACCTGCGCATGTGGTGGTTCAGCCTGGCCGGCGTGCTGGTGCTGCTGCTGGGCCGGGGCGAGCAGGCCGGCAGGCGCTGGCGGCCGCTGGGCTGGGCCCTGGTGTTTCTGGCGCAGATCACTGTCTGGCAAACCCCGGCTCCGCAGCCCGGCTCGATCGCGCAGGTCTGGCGCTTCGACCCGTCGGTCGTGGTGATCTGGCTGGCCTGCGCCGCGCTGCCCGTCGCGGCTTTGGGCGCGGTGGTGTGGCGCAAGCCCGCCTTGCCTCCGTCGATTCGGCTCGGGGCGCCTCTGGCGCTGGCCATCGCCGCCGTGGGGTGGATGGGCGCGCCCGGCGTGTCCCTGGCCCTGCTTTGGCTGATCATAGGATTCGCCATGCGGCATCGCAGCCTGATGGGCTTCGGCGTGCTGGCCTTGCTGGCTTACCTGATGCATTTTTATTATTTGCTCGACTCCACCTTGCTGAACAAGTCCTTTGTGCTGGGGGCGACGGGCGCCTGGCTGCTGGCTTCGGCCTGGGTGTTGAGACGCGTCCACCGGAAGAAAGCGCAGCGCGATGCTGCCTTCACGGCGGCCGGGCCTGCCGAGCATTCCGCCGCCGTTGGTGCCGACGCCGGCGGCGCCGAACGCGTCGGGGGTATCGAGCATGCCGAAGGTTCCGCCTCGTCCGCGGGGCGGAGCGGGGCGGCGCTCCGCTTCGGTGGAATGGCGTCTCGTTTCTGGCGGCGCGGCGGGCTGATCGCCGGCCTGCTGATCGTATTGGCCGCGGCCAACGCGGGCATCTACCAGCGCGAGCAGATACTGGCCCGGGGCCAACGCGTGGTGCTGGAACTGGCGCCGGTCGATCCGCGCTCCCTCATGCAGGGCGACTATATGCGCCTGAACTTCGATGTCGCCAACAAAGCGCTCTCGGCCTTGGGACAGGCGCCCGACGCGCTGAGGCGGGATATCGGGCGCCGGGGCGCGGGCTTGCTGGTGTTGCGGCCGGACGAGCGGGGCGTGCATGGCCTGGTCGCGATCCGGGCTTTGTCGAACGGCACTTCGAAGTCCGCCTACGTGGCGAGCGGCGGGAGCCCTGTGCAGCCCGCCGGATCGGACTACGACGATGTATTCTTGGAATTCAGGCTGCGAGGCAGCCAGGTGCGCGTGGTGACCGACGCCTGGTTCTTTCCGGAAGGACAGGCTGCGCGTTTCGAGCGGGCGCGCTATGGCGAATTTCGCGTGGACCAGGATGGCGCCGGCCTGCTGACCGGCCTGCTCGACGAGCGCCTGCGGCCCTTGTCCGGGCGTTGAGCGCCGGCGCACAGCATGACTGCATGTCTGCCGTGCGGAAACGCGTCGGGGCGGTGCGCCTCCCGCTTTATATACAGCTTCATCAGCCAGGAGATCAACGATGTTGCAGAAATTCAAATGCAGTCTGCCCGTGCTGGCGGGCGCTTGCCTGGCCTTGGCCGCGGCGTCCGCGTCGGCGCTTCAGGTGGGCGACCCGGCTCCCGACTTTGCCTTGCCGGGATCGGACGGCGACACCCACCGGCTGTCAGATTACCGCGGCAAGCAGGCCGTGGTGCTGGCCTGGTTTCCCAAGGCCTACACCTATGGCTGCACCATAGAGTGCAAGTCGCTGGCCGAAAACGGCCATCTCATCCGCGAGTACGACGTGACCTATTTCATGGCCAGCGTCGATCCCCTGCTGGACAACAAAGGTTTCGCGGCCGAGACCGGCGCCGATTTTCCCTTGCTCAGCGATGAGGACAAGTCGGTGGCGCGCGCCTACGGCGTGCTGCACGAGAAGGGCTACGCCAAGCGGCACACCTTCTACATCGGCAAGGACGGCACCATCCTGAAGATAGACGCGCACGTCAACCCCGAGACCTCGGCCGAGGACATGGCGGCGACGCTGGGCAAGCTGGGCGTGGAGCGGCGGGCGGACAAGCGTTGAGAACGGTACTAAACAATAATAAGAATCATTGTTAATATACCGCTTTTCCTGCCCGCTCCAACCTTCTGACATATCTCGCCCACCGCGCCGGGAAAGCGTGGAACGCCCAAGTATCTGATCTTCGGATTACGGATATCGGCCGGCTGAAACGTCTTACTTGAAAGGAGCCGAATTTTCGAGGGACGTATCGCTGCCATGCTGAGTAGTGTGCTGAAGCGCCGCAAGGGGCGCAGGGTGTTTTGGGTGGGCGCGGCGCTCATATTGGTGGCGATTCTGGCGTGGGGGCGCGGCTCGGACGGGCCCCGCTACGAGGTGGCCGAAATTACGCGGCGCGATGTCCGGGCCACGGTCAATGCCATCGGGACACTGCAGCCGCGCCGCTATGTGGACGTCGGCGCGCAGGTGTCCGGACAGATCACCCGGCTTTCGGTCCAGCCCGGCGACTCGGTCGAACAGGGTCAGTTGCTGGTCGAGATCGATCCCAGCGTGCAGCAGGCGGTGGTGGATGCGGGGCGCGCCGCCGTGGCGGACCTGCGCGCGCAGTTGGCCGAGCAGCAGGCGGCCCACAAGCTGGCGCGGCTGCGCCATGCGCGCCAGCAGCGCATGGCGAAGGAAGGCGCCACGCGCGACGAGGACGTGCAGCAGGCGCAGGCCGAACTGGCCTTCGCAGCGGCCCGCATCGAACAATTGCGCGCCCGCATCGAACAGACGCAGGCCAGCCAGCGGGCCGAAGAAGCGCGGCTGGGCTATACCCGCATCTACGCCTCCATGGCCGGTACCGTGGTGTCGGTCGAGGCGCGCGAAGGCCAGACCTTGAACGCCACCTATCAAACACCCAATATCCTGCGCATTGCGGATCTTTCCAGCATGACCGTATGGACCGAGGTGTCCGAGGCCGACGTGCGGCGGGTCAGGGAGGGCATGCCGGTGTACTTCACCACGCTTGGAGCCGGCTTCGACGAGGCGCCGCGCCGTTGGGAAAGCACGGTGCGCCAGGTCCTGCCCACGCCGCCCGCCGCGCCTGCGCCCGAGGGCGCGACGGCTCAGCCGGCGAGCGCGGCGGTGGTCTACACCGTGCTTTTCGATGTCGACAACGGCGATGGCGAGCTGATGCCGCAGATGACGGCGCAGGTGGTGTTCACTACCGCCACGGCCGAGCAGGTGCCGACCGTGCCCCTGGCCGCGCTGCAAAGCCGCGACGGTCGGCAGTCGGTGCGCGTATTGGATGATGAGGGGCGGGTGCAGAACCGGACCGTGCGGCTGGGCGTGCGCAGCCGCCACGAGGCCGAGGTGCTCGAGGGTGTGGCCGAAGGAGAGCGGTTGATCATGGCCGAGCACCTGCCCGAGCGAGGCTGGAGCTGGCTGCAATGGTAGGCGTGGACGCGGCCGTGCCGCTCATCGAACTGCGGGGCATACGCAAGCAGTACGGCGGCCGGGATGGCGCTCCGGCCGTGGACGTGCTGCACGGAATCGATTTGCGGATTCATGCGGGCGAATTCGTCGCCATCGTCGGGCAGTCGGGTTCGGGCAAGTCGACGCTGATGCATATTCTGGGCTGCCTGGACCGGGCCAGCGCCGGCGTCTACCGATTCAACGGCCGCGACGTGTCGCAGCTCGATTCCGATGCGCTGGCGTGGCTCAGGCGCAAGGCGTTCGGATTCGTGTTCCAGGGGTATCACCTGATCGCCACGGAGTCGGCGCGCGAGAATGTGGAGATGCCCGCCATCTATGCCGGCATGGCGGCGAACGCGCGCGCCGAGCGCGCCGGCCGGCTCCTGGCCAGGCTGGGCATGTCCGGACGCATGGACAACCGGCCGCAGCAGCTGTCGGGCGGGCAGCAGCAAAGGGTGTCCATCGCGCGTGCGCTCATGAACGGCGGGCACATCATCCTGGCGGACGAGCCCACAGGCGCTCTGGACAGCCGCAGCGGCGCGGAAGTCATGGCGCTGTTCCATGAATTGGCCGGGGCGGGACACACCGTCATCCTCATCACCCATGATCGCCAGGTGGCCGGCCAGGCGCGCCGCATCATCGAGATCCACGACGGACGCATCGTGGCCGACCGGAGGAATGCCCGGGACGGCTCGCGCGCCGAACCGCCCGTGCCGGCTGCGGCCGACGCCGGTGTATGTGAAGGTGAAGGTGCCGGCGTCGGTATCTGCGTTGGGGCGGAGGCAGATGCGGGGGAAAGGGGCCGGTTCACCGAGTCAGAGCTGCCCGCCATCGATCTGGACGAAGTCGGCCGGGATCCGGGTCCCGGCTGGGCCGACCTGCATGAAGCCTTGCGCAGCGCGTGGCGCGGCATGCGCATCAACCGGTCCCGCACCCTGTTGACGCTGCTGGGCATCATCATAGGGGTGGCTTCGGTCATCATCATGCTGGGCATAGGCGAGGGCGCGCGCCAGCGCGTGATCGCCCAGTTGGGCACGATGGGCACGACCATCATGTATATGGGCAGCCGTCCTCCTCCCACCGGCGGGCCGGCCGGCCAGATCACGGAAGACGATTTATCCGCCCTGAGGGGCTTGCCCGACATCCGCCGGGTGCTGCCCGTGATCGGCGACCCGCTTACCGTGCGCCATGGCAACGTCAACCGCGGCATCTACGTTTTCTCGGCAAGTGAAGAGATGCCCTCGGTCCATCAATGGGACGTCGCGCAAGGGCGCTTCTACACGGACGCCGAGGACCGCGACCTGGCACCTCTCGTCGTGCTGGGCTCCAAGGCGCGTTCGCATTTCTTCGGCTCGGAAGATCCGCTCGGCAAGCAGCTGCTGATCGGCAGCGCGCCCTTCGAAGTCATCGGCGTGATGGCCGAGCGGGGCGCGGACTCGGGGGCGCAGGACTATGACGACATGGTCTTCATTCCGTACCGGACCGGCCGGGCGCGGGTCTACCAGGTGCAGACCCAGCCGGACTACGTCGTCCTGGAGGCCCGGTCGTCGGACAGGGTGCTGGCGGCAGAAGAGGCCGTGCGCCAATTGCTTCTGGCGCGGCACGGCGGACGGGAGGACTTCGGTATCGGCAACGCGGCCGCCCGCCTGCAGGCCGAGGCGGACACCCGGCGCAGCATGACCACGATGCTGGGCCTGATCGCCGCGGTGTCGCTGCTGGTGGGAGGCATAGGGGTGATGAACGTGATGCTGATGACAATCAAGGAGCGCACGCGCGAGATCGGCATCCGCATGGCGACCGGCGCACGGAATCGCGACGTCCTGCGCCAGTTCTTGACCGAAGCCCTGCTGTTGACCGTGACGGGCGGCGTCCTGGGCTTGGCGGGGGGTGTGGCGGTGGCAGCCGTCCTC
This sequence comes from Pusillimonas caeni, assembly GCF_003545815.1. Classification (GTDB taxonomy): domain Bacteria; phylum Pseudomonadota; class Gammaproteobacteria; order Burkholderiales; family Burkholderiaceae_B; genus Pusillimonas; species Pusillimonas caeni. Next base: position 276,738 of record NZ_PDUW01000007.1, on the reverse strand, counting down.
ATTCTGGCGGGCGTGCCGCTGGTGCTCTCGGTGAAGGCGATGCTGGGAGCATTCGCCTGCGCGGCGGCCACGGGGATGGTGTTCGGTTTCATGCCGGCGCGCACCGCCGCGCGGCTGGATCCGGTCGTGGCCTTGGCGGGAGAATGAACGTGCTGAAGAAACCCGCGCAGGCATATGGGCTTGTGCCGAAAACCGGACCGGCAAACAGATTCCAAGGATTGCGGACGCTTGCGTGCGCTGGGCTCTTTCTTCTGGCGGGGTGCGCGGCTGCGCCTGCGCCGGATTCCCCGCTGCCCGCTCTGCCTGGCCAATGGATGCGCGTTACGGCGGAGGGGGTCGCCGCCGGCGCGCCGACTTCGGACGCGCAGGAGAACCTCAACTGGTGGCGGAGTTTCGGCAGTGCCGAGCTCGACGACTTGCTGGCGCAGGCGCTGGAGTACAGCTACGACGTAGCCGCCGCGGCGGCGAGGGTGCGCCAGGCCCAGGCGAGCGCGCGCATCGCCGGAGCCGCTCTTTTGCCCGACCTTGACGCGAGCGTCGAGACAGGACGTCAAGGCAGACTGGGCGGGCATGCCTTCGTGGAAGGCAACACCTACGCCGCCGGCTTGAACACACGCTACGAGGTGGACTTCTGGGGCGGGAACCGGGCCGCGCGCGACAGCGCCCTGGGCGCTCTGGCCGCCACCCGCTTCGATCGCGACACCATACGGCTGACTCTGCTTGCCGGCACCGCCAGCACCTGGGTGCAGGCCGTGGCCTTGTCCGAGCGCGCGGCCATCGCCGAGCGCAATCTGCGCAGCGCCCAAGGCATTCTCGCCGTGGTGCGCGCCCAATATGCCGCCGGGGCCGCCACCGAACTGGACGTGGCGCGGCAGGGGGCGCTGGTCTCCAGCCAGCGGCGCGCCCTGGAAGCGCTGCGCCAGCAGGCCGGCCAGGCGCGCATCGCCCTGGCGCTTCTGACAGGGCAGGCGGCGGATCTGCCGATCCGCACGGAGACCCTGACGGCCATACGCCAACCCGTCGTCCACATTGGCCTGCCTTCCGATCTATTGTTGCGCCGTCCGGACATCGCCGGCGCCGAGGCCCGGCTTGCCGCCGCCGATGCCGACGTGCACGCGGCTCGCGCCGCCATGCTGCCCAGCCTGGTGCTGTCGGCCCACGTGGGGGCGGGCGGCACGAGCCCGGCGCGCATCTTCGACAATCCTCTCTATTCGCTGGCTGCCGGCCTGACGGCGCCCATCTTCAATGCCGGCCGGCTGGCGGCGGGACACGATCTCGCGTTGGCGCAGCGTGAAGAATTGCTGGCCGGCTACCGCCAAACCATCGTCGCGGCATTTGCCGATGTGCAGACGGCGCTTGCGGCCATGCAGGGCGTGCAGGCGCAGCGCGAAGCACAGGCCGAAGAGCTGGCCCAGGCGCAACTGGCGCTGCGTCTGGCCGAATCCCGGCATCGCGAGGGCGCCGAGACCATGCTGACTCTGCTCGATGCTCAGCGCACCTTGTATGCGGCGCAGGACATGGCCGCGTACTTCCAGGCGCTGCATCTGCAAGCCGCCATCGACCTGTATCGCGCGTTGGGTGGAGGCTGGGCCAGGCGGAGCATGAGTATTAATAATGATAATAAATCGCATTATGTTTTATACTAAGCGGGCCTTTTGACCCGGACCTCGACATTGCCGCTCGTCACCCGGGAAAGAGGAGGGGCGCGTCTGGCCCGAGACGGGCGGCAAATCAGGCGCTGCGCACAACAAGAACATCGATGGAGAAACTCTGGTGAACGAGCATATCGCCCGCACGCGCAAGGTCGCTGCGGCTCATCGGGCGGGAGGCATGCCTTCCGCATTGACCGCGCTGGCGCTTTCGGTGGCCATCGCCTTTGCCGCGACGCCTGAATCGGCGCGCTCACAAACGCAGCCTCAAGCCACGGCGCAGGGCCGGACACAGGCCGAGGGGCAGGCGCCACAGCAAGCCCAGGCAGAGCCGGCGGCGCAGCCGCAGGGCTCGCCCACACAGCTCGACACGGTGGTGGTCACCGCCAACCAGCTCGGTGAAATCACCGAGGGCAGCGGCTCGTACACGCCGGGCGCCATCGCCACCTCGACCCGGCTGGTGCTGACGCCGCGTGAAACGCCGCAGTCCATCAGCGTGGTCACCCGCCAGCAAATGGACGACTTCAACCTGACGTCCATCGACGATGTCATGGAACACACGCCCGGCATCAGCATCGTCACCTACGACAGTGAACGCACCGAATACTATGCGCGCGGCTTCGCCATCCAGAACTTCCAGTACGACGGCATACCCATGACGCGCAACTCGGCCTACTCGGCGGGCAATACACTCAGCGACACGGCCATCTACGACCGCATCGAGGTGCTTAAGGGCGCCACCGGCCTGCTGACCGGCAGCGGCACGCCGGGCGCCACCATCAATCTCATCCGCAAAAAACCCACGCGCGAATTCAGCGGCCACCTCTCGGTGGGCGCGGGCCGCTGGGAGGACTATCGCGGCGAGCTGGACATGGGCGGGCCGCTGAACGAAAGCGGCACACTGCGGGCGCGCGGCGTGGTCGCCTACCAGGACAGAAACTCATACCTGGACCGCTACGGACGCAAGACTTCGGTGTTCTACGGCATCCTCGAAGCCGATCTCACGCCCGACACCTTGCTGACTCTGGGATTCGACTACCAGGACAACAAGCCCAAGGCGTCCACCTGGGGGGGCATCCCCTTGCTCGATTCCAACGGCAACTTCAACGACATGCCGCGCTCGTTCAACAACGGCGCCGACTTCAGCCACTGGGACCAATACACACGCACGGCTTTCGTGACGCTGGAGCACGCCTTTGCCAACGACTGGGTGGCCAAGGCGCAGTTCAACCATCAGATCAACGGCTACGACGCCAACCTGGGCGCCGCCGCCAGCGGTTTCCCGAATCCGGCCGACGGCTCGGGCGTGTCGATGTGGATAGGCCAGTACATCGGCGAAACCAAGAGCGACGCCTTCGACGCCTACCTGAGCGGCCCCTTCTCGCTCGCCGGGCGCGAGCACGAGCTGGTGCTGGGCGCCAGCGTCTCGGAAAGCCGCTGGACGAACGACGGCTATTGGAACGCGCCGGGCTACGACGTCAATGTCCCCGACTATTATCAGTGGCAGGGCAAGGTGCCCGCGCCGCCATGGCCGGGCGGGCCCGACTACACCGACGACGAAACCACGCGCGAGCGTGGCCTGTACGCCGCCGCCCGCTGGAACCTGCGAGACGACCTGAAGCTGATTACCGGCGGACGCTGGGCCACCTATCGCAACCGTGTCCAGGGCATGGACGAGTCCGGCGTATTCGTGCCGTATCTGGGCGTTGTGTACGACGTCAACGACATCTGGTCGGTGTATGCCAGCTACACCAGCATCTTCAGTCCGCAGTCCCTGCAGGACGAGCAGGGCAATACCCTGGATCCGCTCGAAGGCAACAACTACGAGGCGGGCGTCAAGGCGGCGTTTCTGGGCGGGCGCCTGAACGCCTCGGCCGCCGTGTTCCAGCTCGAGCAGGACAACTTCGGCATCGAGACCGGCGGCACCACGCCCTCGGGCGGCGTGGCCTATCGTGCGGCGCAGGGCGTCAAGACCAAGGGTTTCGAGCTGGAAGTATCGGGACGCTTGACGCCCGCATGGCAGATCAGCGCCGGCTATACCCACAATATATCGCGCCAGGACGGCGAGCGCGTCAGCACACTGACGCCTTCCAACCAGTTCAGCCTGTTCACCAGCTACAAGCTGGGCGGACGGCTGTCGGGCCTGACCCTGGGCGCGGGAGCCCGCTGGCAGGACAAGACCTGGGGCATGATTTCAGCTCCAGGCGGGCAGACGGTGAAGCACACCGTCGACGATCTGCTGCTGGTCGACCTGATGGCGCGCTACGACTTCACCAAGCAGTTGTCGGGGTCGATCAAGATCTCGAATCTGTTCGACAAGAAGTACTACACCATATTCAGCTGGTACAGCACCTATACCTGGGGCGAGCCGCGCAACATCATGGCGAATCTGCGCTACCAGTTCTAGGCCCGGCCGCTGTACCGGCATATAGCTCGTCGCCACATACTATGTCTCGCCGCTCTTCGTCCCCAAAAGGCTGGCTCGCGCATTACCGCGAGCTGATCGGGACGTGGGCGCGGCGTTCGAGTTCCGCGGCCGATGCCGAGGATGCGGCGCATGATGCCATTGCGGGCATGCTGGAGCGCGATGGAGCGGTCATTGCGAACCCGCGGGCCTATCTGCATCGAAGCACTTCGAACGGCCTGGCAGGCCGCTACCGGCGCGAGCAGGCTTTTCCCGCAGCGCCGTTGCATGAGCTTTCCGAGGCCGAGCATCCCGTCGTCGACGACGTGGAAGCGGCGGCCCGGCTTGCGCAGTTGACCCGCGCTTTGGCCGAGGCGCTGGACGAACTGCCCCTGGCCTGCCAGCAGGTCTTCGCCTGGCACCGCATCGAAGGCCGGACGATGCCAGAGATCGCCGCGCGGATGGGCTTGTCCGTCAGCACGGTGGAAAAATACCTCACCCGGACCATGCGGCATCTGCACCGGCGCTTACAAAGATTTTCGTCCTAACATTACGGGGCCTGCCTACGCCAAACGTCATATCGATGTAGGGTCAAGAAACCGCTTCGGCGATTGACGCACTTACCATGAACATTCCCGGCAATCCGACCATTCCCGACGATCCTCACGACGCCGCGGCCCACTGGTTCACCCGTGAGCGCGCCGGCGCGATGACGCCGGACGAGCGCCTGGCCTTCGAGGCATGGCGGGCTCAGCCGCGCCATGAGCAGGCGTATCGCGAGATGCTGCGCGTCTGGGAGGTGGCCGAGGCTACGCCCGATGCGGTGTTCGAAGAGATTCTGCAGAAAAACCCCAAGGCGGGGGACGCGGCAGCCCGGCACGGCGGCACCACAGCCCGGCGAAACAATGCAGCGGTTCGGCAGCGGGGAGGGCCGTTCATCCGAGGCAAGGAAGCCATGGCTCCGCGAAATGAGCCAGGGGCGGCGAGCGAAGTCTCGCACGGCAGACGCGGTCTCTTATGGGGTCTGGGGGCCGCAAGCACGGCCGTGCTGGCGGTCGCTTTCGTGGCTTCGCCGCGCTGGTTCGGGGGAGCGGGGTTTACGCAACGCTACGCCAGCCGGCTCGGCGAGCGGCAAACTGTCGAGCTGCCCGATGGTTCCACGCTGGCGCTCAACACCGATACCGCCATCGAGGTGCAGTTCGGCGAATCGGAGCGGCGCGTGCTGCTGGAGCGGGGCGAAGCGTTTTTCTCCGTCGCGGCGGATCCCAGCCGGCCCTTCCTGGTCGATGCCGCTCTGGCGACGGTGAAAGTGACGGGCACCCGCTTCAACGTGCGGCGCGATTCCGGCGCTCTGGCCGTGTCGGTGGAATCGGGCTCGGTGGAGGTGTCCGGCGGCCGCTGGTGGAAGCCCGATGTGCGCCGCCTCGGGCCGGGACAGGGCGTACGGGTGGCCCAAGGCGCCGGCCGCATGGAGGTGTCTTCCGTGGACGTCGCCGCCGTGTCGGCCTGGCGCCAGGGCAAGGCCGTATTCGACGCCGCGCCGCTCGAGGCCATCGTGGCCGAACTGAACCGCTACCGCGCCCGGCCCATCGTGCTGCGCAATCCCGCGCTCGCCCAACTGCGCGTCGCCGGCGTATTCAGCATCGACGAGCCCAATGCCTTCCTCGATATCCTGCCCACGCTGGCGCCGGTCGCCGTGCGCCGCAGCCCCGACGGCAGCGTCGAAATCGTTCCGCGCTGAAGATTCCCTGAGCCTTGGCGGGCGGCACTGCCTAAAAATGTGCGTTCGGCATGCGCCGGGTGCTGACGAAGGGAAGGCGGGGGCAGTCGGCGAAAGCTGTCCGAGTTCCGACTCGCGAAGCGGGGAGGGCGAGTTCTTTCGCCGCCCGCCTGGACGAGGCAGACCCGGGAAGTCCCGCGTAGCGGGACCGCATGACGCGCACATTTTTAGGCAGTGCCGCCCGCCAAGGCGGTCAAGGACTCAATTCGGCGCATATAGGCGTTTGATACGTTCAGTTTCAAAAAAGCAATGAGAATCCTTACGGGGTTTAGACGGCTCAGCGCTCTCATGTAGAAGGAATGCGTTTCCGTACCAGATGCAAGCTCGCGGCGAAGACGCATTCCCACGATACCTTTGGCCAAAGGGTTTGACGCATGACGCGTCGCTTCTATCCATGAGTATGTACGGTGAACCCAAGAACCACGATTAAAAAACTTGCCGCCATGAAGCGCGGCACGCGGCTGGGTGTCAGCCTGAACGCCCTGGCCCTTTCCATTGCGCTATCTGCCGGCCTGCCGCCCGGAACCGCCCATGCGCAGCAGATGCCGGTAACGCAGATAAACCTTCCCGCCCAGTCGCTGCATCAGTCGCTGTTGCAGCTTGGCCAGCAGACCGACATCCAAATCTATTATCTGCCGGAGACCGTGGCCGGCCTGAACGCGCCCGCTGTGTCGGGCTTGCTGACGCCCGAACAGGCCTTGCGCGCCTTGCTCGGGAACACCGGCGTGCAGGCCAACTGGAACGGCCGGACCGTGTCCCTGTCGCGCTCCCCCTCGGGCGACGCCGCGCAATTGGCGCCGGTGGTGGTGACGGGCGCTCTGGACTCGATCACCGAGGGCACGGGCGACTATGCGACGCGCGGTCCCTCCACGTCGGCCACGGGATTGCGTCTGACCCAGCGCGAAACGCCGCAGTCCATCACCATCATGACCAAACAACGCATCGAGGACCAGGCGCTGGACGACGTCAGCAGTGTCCTCAAGCAGGTCACTGGGATCACGGTGGACAACACAATGACCGACCTCCAGACCTACTATGCGCGCGGCTTCGTGGTCGAGAACTTTCAGTTCGACGGCATGCCGGCGCGCTTCGAGGGCGGCTGGGACGGCGGCGTCAGCAAGATGGACAGCGCCATCTACGATCGCGTCGAGGTCATACGCGGTGCGACCGGCCTGCTGAACGGCAGCGGCTATCCCTCCGCCACCATCAATCTGATCCGCAAGAAGCCCACCGCCGAGCCTCAGGCCGAGGTCCAGCTGCAGACCGGAAGTTGGGATTTGCGTCGCGTACAGGCCGACCTTGCCGGCCCGCTGGCCTACGACGGCCGACTTCGGGGGCGCGTCGTCGTCGCGCACCAGAAGCGCAATTCCTTCATGGATTACCGAAGCACCGAGAAGCAGGTGGGCTATGGCACCGTGGAGATGGACATCTCGCCCGACACTTTGTTGACCCTGGGCGCGGACTGGCAGAAGAACGACAACAATGGCGCCAGCTACGGCGGCACGCCGCTGTTCTATAGCGATGGCACCCAGACCACGGACGTGCGGCGTTCCTTCAACCCGGCCTCGCGCTGGGCCTATTGGGACCAGACCAGCTACAGCATTTTCGGCAGGCTGGAACACCGCTTCGCCAACGACTGGGAGGCCAAGCTGGCACTGGCGCGCCAATCGCTGCACGACGACGCTTTCGCCACCGCGACCGCCTCGGGCAACCCGGATCGCATCACCGGGGCGGGATTGACGCAGTGGATATGCCGCTGCGACAGCCGGCGCATGACCGATACGGCGGAGTTCCAGGTTTCGGGGCCGTTCACCGCCTTGGGACGCAGCCACGATCTGATGTTGGGCGCAAGTTTCATGGACTCCAGGCGCCAGACGCCTCGATACAACGTCATTGGCTACGACAACAGCGTTGACAATTTCTACGAGTGGGACGGCGACACGATCAAGCCGGACTATGTCGAGAACGGATACAGCGATGCCACGATCCGCCAGACAGGGGTCTATGTCGCCACACGCTTGCGTCCCACCGACGCCTTGTCCGTGATCGTCGGCTCGCGCCTCAGCACCTGGAAAGAGGACTGGGTGGATGATTTCGGCTCTGGCCCGACCGGCGGCAGCCTGAGCCAGCGCAACATCTTTACTCCCTACGCCGGGATCGTCTACGACATCACCGCGGAGCATAGCGTCTACGCCAGCTATACGGATATCTTCCGCCCACAGAGCGGCGTGCGCGACCGCGACTACAACCCCCTGGACCCCGTGACGGGCACCAACATCGAGCTGGGAGTCAAGAGCGAACTCTTTGGCGGTGCACTGACGGCCAGCGCGGCGATCTTCCAGATCCAGCAGGATAATCTCGCAGTGCTCGATGAAGATTATCCTCTTCCTTTGCCGGACGGCTCCGCCGCCTACCGCCTGGCCAAGGGTGTAAAAAGCAAGGGTTTCGAGCTGGAACTCACCGGCCATCTGACCTCCAACTGGCAGATACAGGTCGGCTATACACATCAGAGTTCGCGTGATGCCTCGGGCGAGAAGATCAATACCAACCTGCCCGACCGCAGCCTGAAGCTGTGGACCACTTATAGGCTGGCCGGCCAGTGGCGGGGATTGACGCTGGGAGCGGGAGTGAACTGGCAGAGCCATACCCGCTACACGGCCGGCGGATGGGGCGTGCCGCCTGCCATCGTCGGCAAGACGGCCACCCAACCCTCTTATGCCCTGGTCAGCCTGATGGCGCACTACGAAGTCAACAAGCATCTGTCCTTCATGTTGAATGTGGACAATCTGCTGGACAAGACCTACTACAGGGGCTTTGGCACATACGGGTCCGGGGTGTACGGGGACCCGCGCAATTTCTCCCTGTCGGCACGCTATCGGTTCTAGGCGGCCCAGGCCGGCCGCTTCACCACTGCTTGCGCAGGTTCAGCAGCACCGTCCGGCCCTGGCCGTAGAAGCACTGCAAGTCGTTCAGGCAGTAGTTGACGTATTTGCGGTCGGCCAGGTTGGCGGCGGTCAGCGACAGCTTGAAGCCGTTCAGATCGGGGTTGACCTTGCCCAGGTCGTAGTGGATGGCGGCATCCCACAGGGTGTTGGCTGGCAGTTCCTGGGTGGCGTTCGAGTCTGCGTAGTTGGCGCCGATGTAGCGCACCCCCACGCCGGCCGACAATCCGCTCAAGCCCGCATGATCAAGCTCGTGATTGACCCACAGCGAGGCCATGTGGCGGGGCACGCGCGGCAAGGGCAGGCCTTCCAGCGAGGCGCCCGACGTATCGGGATTGGCCTTGGTGATCTTGGAGCGGGTATAGGCGTAGGCGCCGATCACGTCGGTGTTGTTCCACAGCCGCGTGCGGGCTTCCAGGTTGATGCCGCGCGACTCCACCTCGCCGGTCTGGATGCTGAAGAATTCGCGTCCCGGCTGGGTATCGGGGGTGAGCATGTTCTTTTGCGTCAAGTGGAAGGCCGAGAGGGTGATGAGGGTGTCCGAGCCCTTGGGCTGGTACTTGATGCCTACTTCGGCCTGTTTGCCCGTCATGGGTTCGTAGGGCTTGCCGTCGAAGTCCGTGCCGCTCAGGGGCTCGAAGGAAGTGGAGTAACTCGCATAGGGCGCCAGGCCGCTCTCGAACAGATAGTTGACGCCCAGCCGGCCGGTGAACGCTTCGTCGCGGCGCGGTGTGCTGCTGCCGGCGGCGCGGTCCTCGGTGTCGGCATCGGCGCGATCGTAGCGTCCGCCCGCCGTGATCACCCAGCCGCCCGCGCGGATCTGGTCCTGCAGGTACAGGCCCGCCTGACGCATGGTCTGCATGGTGCTGATGCGTGGAATCAGCTCGGGAATCTCGATGCCGTAGACCGGGTCGTACAGATCGATGGGCGCCGCGGGCGCGGAGGCAAAGCGGTAGTCGTCCTTCTGTTTGACGTAGTCGAAGCCCATCAGCAGCGTGTGGTCCAGCGCGCCGGTGGCGAAGCCGGCCTGGGCCTGGGTGTCGATGCCCAGGATGCTGCCTTTGCCCAGGCCCTGCGTGGCCACCCGGTACAGAGTGCGTTCGTCGGCATCCAGCATATAGCCCGGCGTGCCGCGCGCATCGATGTCCACGTGCGTATAGCGCATGTTCTGGCGCACCGTCCAGGTGTCGTTGAAGCGGTGTTCGAACGCGTATCCCACCGCGTACTGTTCGCGGTCCATTCTTTCATGCGAAGGCTCGCCCGAAAAGCGCGTGCGCGGCAAGTCGCCGTTGACGTTGTCGCGCAGCGTGCCCCGCGCAGGCAGGCCCTGGTACTGGGGAATGGTCTTGTCGCGCTGGTAGTGGGTGAGCAGGGTCAGCGAGGTATCGGCCGAAGGGCGCCAGATGAAGCTGGGCGCGATCAATGTGCGCTTTTCTTCAGAGTAGTCCGTCATGCCGTCGGCTTTTTTGACAAGGCCGGTAATGCGATAGAGCAGTTTTTCATCTTGGTCCAGCGGGCCGGTCGAATCGAAGGCCAGTTTGCCCGTGTGCAGGATGCCGCCTTGCAGCCACAGCTCATGCTGCGGGTCGGCCTGGGGCCGGCGGCTGACCATGTTCAGGATGCCGCCGGGCGTGGTCTGGCCGAACAGGCCCGAGGAGGGCCCTTGCAGCACTTCGATGCGTTCGAGCATATAGGGGTCGAACTGGGGCACCGAGACGCTGTAGGCGCTGAACGGCAGCACGATGCCGTCCAGGTACTGGCGCACGAACAGGCCGCCGCGCGCCTTGACCACGTCGTAGCGGCTGTCGGTGCCGCCGAAGGCCGCGATCACGCCCGGCGTATAGCCCACCGCATCATTGACCGTCTGGGCGCCCTGCATCTCGATCTGGTCGCGCGTGACCACGTTGATGGTCTGCGGCGCTTCGAGGATGGAGGTGTTGGTCTTGGTGGCCGTGGCGGTGCGTTCGGCGGTCAGCCCGGCCACGGGGCCGTAAGGGTCCTCGAGGTGCGCCGTCACGACCACGGGCGCCAGGGTGGAGACATCGGAAGAGGGCGGCGCGGCCCTCAGGGAATAGGCGCCGTTGGCGCCCTGGATGGCTTGCAGGTCCTGCCCTTGCAGGATGCGCGCGAAGCCGCCGCGCACGCTGAAGCGTCCTTGCAGGCCGCTGCTTTGCTTGCCTTGGGTCAGCGCTGAGGCGGCCGAGAGCTCCACGCCGGAAGCCTGTGCGAATTGATTGAGCACCGTGCCCAGCGGCCCGGCCGGAATGTCGTAGCCGCGCTGCGCCTGCTCTTGCACCTGGGCATGCGCCGGCCCGCTGAGGGCCAGAGGGCCCAGCGCCAATGCCGCGCAGAGCGCGGCGCGCACCAGCGCGGGAAGGAGGCGGGGAACCGCGTGAGCATGCCGGTGCGCGCGCGCGTGAATGTAAAGCAGGGCCATGAAAATTATCCTCGTTGTTCGGAAGCTCGCCCCGTCCTCACCTCAGGGCGAAAGGCGTTCTTCACCGCACGGCGTGCCGCGGCGCGGCCAGGTTCGCGGTGTTCATGGTCTATTCCGAATGGCGGCGACAAACCCTCAACGAGGCGACCGGCTTTTTTTGTAACAACGTCGGGAGGGAGATCGCATGGAACGGCCCGGAACGCATGGCGGCAGGGCCTTGGATCGACGTTCAGCGCGCGTCGACCGTCACCCAGTAGCGCGTGCGGTACGCGACCCGGACGGGCAGGGCAAGTTCAAGATTGGCCAGGGCGCGATCCGTGTCGGTCAGAGGGAAGACGCCGGTCACCGACAGGTCGGCCACCTCCGGCGAACAGCGCAGCAAGCCGGGACGATATCTGCCCAGTTCGTGCAGGAAGTCTTCGATGCGCATGTTCTCGGCCACCAGCAGGCCCTGGGACCAGGCGGCCTCGCTTTTCGCCGCGGCCGATGGAGGCTGGACGCGATGGCCGGAGAATGCGCTGCGCTGGCCTGCATCGAGCTGCAGCCCTGCGTGCGGCGCTTCGTCGGGCTGGATGCGGACCGCGCCTTCGTAAACCGCCACGCGCGAGACGTCGTCGTCCAGCCGCACCGTAAAACGCGTGCCCAGTGCGCGTATGGTGCCGTGTCGGCTGCGCACCATGAAAGGCCGGGGCGGCGCAGCGGGATCGGGGCTGGTCGTGATGAGGATCTCTCCCGCGAGAAGGAGGACTTCTCGCGTGGCTTCGTCGAAGCGCGCATCGACGGCGCTGGCCGTGTTCAGCAGCAGGCGCGTGCCGTCGGCAAGCACGACCTCGCGTATTTCGCCGACGCCGGTGCTGTGATCACTCGATATCTCGCGCCACGCCCGGCTGTCGCGCACCATGGGCAGCGCGCCGGCGGTCAAGGCGGCCGCCGCCAAAGCCTGCAGTGCGCGCCGCCGCGGGAGCCCTCCCTTGGCGGCGGGTTCCATCAACACGGGCGCGGCATGCTGCGGCACGCTTTGCAGCTTGCTGTCGAAAGCCAGCAGGCGGCGCCAGGCGAGCTCGTTGTCGGGATGCGCCGCGCGCCATCGGCGACAGGCGGCGTGGTCGGCCTCGCAGGCGTCGTCGGCCCAAAGCCGCGCCATCCATTGCGCGGCTTTTTGCACGATGGCCGGATCGAGGGCCTGACGCCGGGCATGGACCGGCGCGGCAGGGACGGGGCGGTCAGCCATGGTCGTACAAGGCCAGGCAGCAGGCCTGCAGCCCGCGCGCAATGTATTTCTCGACCGACGATATCGACACGTTCAATTGCGCGGCGATGTCGCGATAGCTCAGCCCTTCGATCTTGCACAGCAGCAGGGCGCGACGGGCTTTCTCAGGCAGGCCGTGCAATGCGGCGTCGATCTCGACCAGGGCCTCGACGGCCAGTGCGCGGGCCTCTTCGGACGGCGCTTCGGGTTCGGGCAGCAGACTCACGGCCTGCATATAGGCCGCCTCGATGCGGCGCCGGCGATACAGGTCTATGACCAGGCCGTTGGCCACCCTGGCCAGATAGCGGCGCGAATGCTCGGGTTCGGGCAGGCTGCCGGCGCTCAGGATGCGCACATAAGTGTCATGGGCCAGATCGGCCGCGTCGAAGGCATTGCCCAGCTTCCTGTGCAACAGGCCTCGCAGCCAGCCATGATGGTTGCTGTAGAAGGATTCGATTTCCTGCGGCGGAGACTGGACCGTGGTCATAAGGAAGAGGGCAGGAGGCTGGCCGGAGTTCGTGGCGAGTTCGATAATAAGAATTAGTCGCATTATAGTTATAATGGCTGCGATTGCCTATACGACGCCCGTGCAAGCGGGCATTCTGCCGCTGACCCCGTGAGAAGCAGGCTTATATGGGCCGCGACCTTCATGCTTTCGCTGGGTTCGCGCGGCAGTGAAGTATATGGTTACAAAAAAGCAGGCCGGAAATTACGGGTTTGGCGGCCTCGAACGTCTTAGATAGTAAGAGGCGGATCTCAACGCCGGTTGAATCGCGCGCGTCGCGCGCCCGGCCCGTGCAACAGAAGTGAAAGGTACAAAGGCGTGACTCAAGCAAAAAAAGTCTCCAAGTCGAAGCTCTGGTTTCTGGTGCACAGCTGGCTGGCGCTGCCCTTATGGGTGTTCGTCTTCTTCGTGTGCGTCACGGGCACCATCGCCACGGTCAGCCAGGAGATCGTCTGGCTGGCCAATCCGGCCGTGCGGGCCAACGCTCCGTCTCCCGACGCGCAGATGCTGGGCTACGACGCCGTCCTCGAGGTGATCGAACGCGAACATCCCGGCACCGTGGTGGAGTTCATATCCCGGCCGGTCAAGTCGCAGTTCGCACTGACGGCGCGCGTGGCCTATCCGGACGCCACCGAGGCTTCGATTTACGTCAATCCCTACACCGGCGAGATCCAGGGAAGCACCTCGGGCTTCAGCTTCCAGCAGTTCATGCGGGCCTTGCACGGCTGGCTGCTCGTGCCGTTCACCGAGGGCTTCAGCCTGGGCTGGTATATCGTGGCTTTCCTGGGCATACCGATGCTGGGCTCGCTCATTACCGGCCTGGTCGTCTATAAACGCTTCTGGCGCGGCTTTCTGAAGCCCAGGCTGCGCCTGCGGCAGGGCGGGCGCATCTTCTGGGGCGACTTCCACCGGCTGGCCGGCATCTGGTCGATACCCTTCATCGCCATCATCGCGGTCACGAGCATCTGGTTCCTGATCCAGGCCGTGCTGTTCGACAATAATATTTCCTTCTCCACCTTCGGCGTGCCGCCCATCGTCGCACGCGAAGACATTCCTCCCGTGGAGGCGGGGCAGCCGCCGCCCGGCATCACACTGGACCGCGCGGCGCAGATCGCCCAGCAAACCTTTCCCGACCTGGAGGCTTCTTTCGTCAGCCTGCCCTCGAACGCCTACGACCACATCAGCGTGGGCGGCCGCGGGGCCTACCCCCTCCTGTTCGAAACCCTGAGCATCAATCCCTACACCGGAGCAGTGGAGCACACGCGGCGCGTTTCCGACCGCTCGACGCTCGAACTGGTCACCGGGTCGATGCGCCCCTTGCATACGGGCGATTTCGCGGGAACCTGGCTCAAGCTCGTGTACGCCTTCTTCGGGCTGCTGCTGAGCATGATGGTCTTCAGCGGCATGCTGATCTGGACCAAGCGCACGGCCAAGGAAACCGTGGCCGAAGTCAAGCGGCGCAAGTCGGCCCGCGCGGGGCGCGCCGTGGTGGCGGCCGAAGGCGGGAGGTCGGCATGAGCGGATTCGTTGCGACAAGGATCGAAGCAGGGGAAGCGGCATGAGCAAAGTCATCGCGGCACGTACAGAAAGGACGGCGTCCAAAGCGCCGGCATCGGGGTTCGCGCTCAAATGGAAGCGCTGGCGCTTCTACCTCAGCGCCCTGGTGCTGATTGCGCCGCTGGCCTATCTGCCCGAGTACTTCGAAGACCTGGCCCTGTCGCGCGGCGACGCGGGCCTGGGCCAGCGCGAGGTGGGTGAATTCGCCGTGGGGCCCTGGAGCGTGCGCCTGGCCGAATGGCAGATAGCGCCTCCGGAGCGCGAGGGCCTGGCCGGCTACGTCAAGCTCTTCACCCTGGCGCAGTGCCAGGAGTGCATCGGACACATCAAGGCCATCTATCTGCGGGTGGGCGAGCCGCGCAGTCTGCGCACGGCCGGTTCGTTGTTCTCGGGCAGCCCCTACCGGCAGATGGCCGAGGTCCTGATTCCCGAGCGTACCGGTCCGGACGATGAAATGTGGCTCACGCTCGAGGGCTGGGACGGCGCCGTGCATCAGGCGCGCGTGCCTTTATCCCAAGCCTCGCCCTCGACGGTTCAATGGTTGAAACAACGCAAAGGGAGGCCGTAATGGTCCAATCCAAATTTTTTGCCCTGGGGCGGTTGGCTGCGGGCGCGGGCCTTTGCCTGGCGTCCGCCGCGGCCTGGCCGCATTTCCCCGTCGGCCACTGCAAAGCGCTGGACGAAATCACTGTCCAATGCAAAGGCGGCTTTTCCGACGGCAGCAATGCGCCGGGCCTCACGCTGGACGTAATCTCGTACGACGAGAAAATCCTGCTGTCCAACAAGCTGGACAAGAACTCGACCGTCACCTTTAAGCGGCCGCCCGGCCAGTTCTACATTCTGTTCGACGCCGGCGCCGGCCATGTGGTCGAAATCGATCACACTGAGATCGATTCCTGACATCCTGTATCCAAGCCTTTCCTTCGCCTGACATTCCGGCCCGTCCCTACGTCTTCCCGGGCGGTGCCTGCGCTTCGCTCCGGCCTGGCAAGCTGCTTGCTGACGCGTAGGATTCGAATAATCATTTCCATAGGGCAGGCGTGGGATGATGCGCATGTTACGGCTTCGGTTGGCCGCGTTTTGCTTGTGCTGCCTGGCGTTGTCATTGGGGCTGGGCGGCGTTGCGCCCCGGGCGCTTGCACAGCCTTCCGCGCCGTCCGAGACTCAGGACGTGGGCGCGGTGCTGGACAAAACCCAGGCATCGGTCACCAGGATCCAGGAGCGGCTCAAGCAAAAGCCGCAAGGCATCGATGATACGGAACTGGTCGCGATGCGGGACGCCCTGCAAGAGGCCCAGTCCCGCGCTGACGAGATCGCGGTCCAGCTCGAGCCGGAGCTGGCCGGGGTGCAGGCGCGCCTGAAAGAGCTCGGGACGCCCGCTCCCGATGCCACTGAGCCCCCCGACATCGCCCAGCAGCGGGCGCAATTGACCAAGCGGCAGTCTCTGCTCGATTCCCAGATCAAGCTGGCCCGGCTGATGGGCGTGGACGCCAGGCAGGGCCAGGATCAAATTTCCGTCTTGCGCCGGGCCCGCTTCCAGGCCGAGCTGGGCGAGCGCTCGCAATCGCTGCTGACGCCCAGTTTCTGGCGCAATGTCCTGCGGGATGCGCCGCGGGACATCCGGCGGCTCGATGGTTTGCTGGACGAACTGGGCGACAGTCTGAGGGCCGTGCCCGCCCGCGTATGGTCCACAGCGCTGGTCCTGGCGATGTTGCTGCTGCTTGGCGGCGAAGTAGGGCGGCGCGGCCTGGCCTCCTTCACCGTCAGGCACACCCAGCCCGCGCGCCTGCGCCGGTCCATTTTCGCGGTGTTGACGGTGGCGCTTTATACCGCGGTGCCGGGCCTGCTCGCCACCATCCTGCTGTTCGTCCTGCGGTGGCAAGGTGGATTGGGCGCCGATCTGAGCGCCTTCCTGCAGCAAAGCGCCGTGGTCGTCTACCTGGCGGGGGCCATGGCGGGGCTGGGCATGGTGCTGCTTTCCCCCGCGCGTCCCACCTGGCGCTTGCCCGCCCTGACCGACGGGCTGGCCCACACGCTCGCCTGGGTGCCCGCGGTGTTTGCCGTGACGTTCGCGCTGGCATGGACGGCCCAGCGGCTGCTGGAGTTGATCAACGCCTCGCTGAGCACCATTCTGCTCGTGAACGGGGTCATGACCGTGACGCTCAATATCCTGATCGGCTTCACGGCCCTGAGCTTGCGATCCAGCTTGCGCGAGCAGGCGCAACAGGCATCGGCGGATGCGTCCGTCCCGGTGTCCCCGGCGGTCACCTGGGCAAGGGCCATGCCGTCCGTGCTGGTTTTTGTCATTTCGGTCAGCCTGATCGCCTTCTTGCTGGGCTTCATCGCATTGAGCAGCCTGGTCGCTCAGGAAATAATCTGGCTGGCCGTGATCGGCTGCAGCACCTACCTGCTGGTGGTGCTGATTACCGACGTGTTCGACAGCCTGGTCGCCAAAGTGGGCAGAGAGCAGGCGGCCAATCTGCTGACCACCCAGCAGGCGCGGACCCGTTGCCAGCTGCTGGTGCTGGTGTCCGGCATGCTGCGGCTGGTGCTGATTCTAAGCGCCGTTGCCCTGGTGCTTCTGCCCTTTGGAGAAAACCCCGGCGACTGGCTGCAGCGCCGGGTGGGCTTCCTGACAGTGGGCTTCAAGGTGGGCGAGGCGCAGATCAGGCCCGCTGCCATTGCATCGACCATGCTCGTGCTGGTGGCCGGCGTCTATGCCGTGCGGGTATTGAGGTCGTGGATATCGGACCAGTTCCTGCCTGTGACGCGGCTGGATGAAAGCATGCGGACCTCGGCCGCCAACCTGGTCGGCTACCTGGGCTATTTCGCCGTCGTCATGATGGCGATTTCGTCGCTGGGCATCGGCCTGGAGCGCATGGCGTGGATCGTCAGCGCGCTGTCGGTCGGCATAGGGTTCGGGCTGCAGGCCGTGGTGCAGAACTTCGTGTCCGGCGTGATTCTCGTGGCGGAGCGGCCCATCAAGGTGGGCGATTGGGTCAGCCTGGACGGCGTCGAGGGCAATGTGCGCAAGATCAGCGCCCGCGCGACGGAGATCGAAATGTTCGATTGCTCGACAATGATCGTGCCCAATTCAGAATTCATCACCAAGAAGGTGCGCAACGTGACCATGGCCAACCCCCTGGGCGTGGTCACGCTCAAGTTCAACATGCCGCTCGACGTCAACGCCGACCTGGTGCGCGACATCATGAAGACGGCCATGGACACGCAGCCGGAGGTGCTCCACAAGCCCGCGCCGACCGTCACGCTGGAGACCTTCAACGAGGCGGTGCTGACCTTCTCGGCAAGCTGCTATGTGTCTTCGCCGCGCCAAGTCGGCACGGTGCGCAGCGAGCTGATGTTCAAGATACTGAGCGCGCTGCGCAAGCGGGACATCAAGATGCACGCCATACCTCCGGTCGACGACACCGCGTCCGTCCCGACGAGCAGCGCCGCGCCGCCGCCGGGTACGCCGCCGCTTTAGGCGGCATGCGGTATCCCGGACAGCCTCGACCGGCTCAGCGCGGGCGGTTGCCTGCTTGAGTTCCGGTCGGCTCACAGCAGTGCATTGATTTCCTCCAGCGCCTGCAGGCCGCCCATGGCCAGGCTGACGTGGCCGGCATGGCCATGAATGGCCGCATCCCGCGGGTTGATGCGTATGACCGGAGCGCGATGTTCGAATGCAACCCGGTGCGTGAAGTCGCGGGCGGTTGAAACGGCGGTGCCTGCGCCGATCTCGATCACCAGCAGGCGGCCGGCTTCATGCAGCCAATGATCCAGCCTTTTCAGTTGAAACGCAGAGCGGTGCTCGAGCCAGTCGCCGTCGCCGAACATCAGTATGTTCGGCCGCGCCAGTCCGCCGCAATGGGGGCAGCGGGGCGGCTCGTTGCGCAGCAGGCATTTCGGTTCGTCGACCTCGGGCATGAAGCCGTCTCCGAACAATGCCATAGCCGGCGTGGGGGACGACGCGCCGATAGAAGCCGAGGCGATGCCCGTAAAAGCCCCAGGCCAGTTCCGGATTCCGGCGAAAGGCATGGGGCGAAGCAATCGAATAGAAGTCGATCCCCGCATCTCCCAGCGCCGGATAGGCCCGCCAGAACCCCTGGTTGCCGCGAAAATCCGGCAACCCCGAATCCACTCCCATGCCCGCACCGGTGACGAACAGCAGCATGTCTGCGTCTTCGACCAGGCGGGCGGCTTTGCGTAAAGCTTCGACGGAGGGGTGGCCGGGTTGCCGCATGATGTTGTTTGAATGCTTCCTGAGATGAAGTCCGTGTTTTCCACCCGGGAGCATTATGCGCTGGGCGCTGGCGCTCCGCCGTGGCGTCGTGTCAGTCAGCTTGCGTATACCACCGGATGTGCTGACCCAATGGAAGGCCACGGGGGCGGGCTGGCAAACCCGAATGGTAGAGTCGTTGAAGCGGCATGCGCCTAAAACGACATGATTGATGAAGGTACTGAACGGCATGGGACAGTCGTCAATGGCGAAGCAGGCGTTGCAAATCGCTTTACACTGCATCTAAATGAGAATTATTGTTAATATGGCAGACTCGCACGTTTGCTCGTCACATAATCGTCATGTCCCGCTCGCCCACACCCAAGAAAGGCTGGCTCGCTCATTACAGCGAGCTGGTGGGCGCATGGGCGCGGCGGACCGGCAGCCGTCACGACGCTGAAGATGCCACGCACGATGCCGTGCTTCGGATGCTGGAGAACGACACGGGCGCCCTGGCCAACCCGCGCGCCTATCTGCATCGCAGCGTGCGCAATCGCTTGATCGACAGGCACCGCCAGTCCAAACTGCTCGACGTGGTCCCTCTGCATGAACTGGAGGAATACGAGCATCCCTTGTTGACCGATCCCGACGCCCAGGCGCGAACCGCGCAGTTGCTGGCGTCGCTCAAAGAAGCTTTGGCCGAGCTGCCGCTCAAATGCCGTCAGGTATTCTTGTGGCACAGGCTCGAGGGCCATACTCAAGAGGAAATCGCACAGAAGCTGGGCATTTCGGTCAATATGGTTGAAAAATACATGGCCCGGGCGGTCAAGCATCTTCGTGAAAGGTTACGTAATCATGCGCCTCATTGAGTCAGGGTTTTCGCCTGTTCGCACGTCATACTTAATGAAGGGGTAGAAAAAACGCCGGTGTCCTCACATCGGCTTCCCGCAAGCCATGACCGCAGAAAGCCCGAACCTCCCGCACGATCCTCGCGATGCCGCCGCCTACTGGTTTGCCCGTGTGCACTCCGGCAGCTTCACCGTGGCCGAACGGGAACGCTTTACGCAATGGAGACAGGCGGACATTCGTCACGAGCGGGAATATCGCGCACTGGACGAGATCTGGCAGGCTACCGGCATGCTGCCCGAAGACGATCTGCGTGAACTGCTGCAGGCGCCCGAGCCGCCTGCGGAACTGCGCCGGCTCTCGCGCAGGCGCTGGCTGGTGGCGGCCGGATCGGCCGGCGCCGCCGTAATCGCGGGCGGTGTGTTCTTCTACGGCCATGGGGCGGAATCCCCCACCCATGTCCTGCGCTATGCCACGGTTCAGGGCGAGCGGCGCAAGGCGTCCTTGCCGGACGGTTCGATCATCGAGCTCAACGTCTCGACTGAATTGGCGGTGAGCTATTACGCAAAACGCCGCGTCGTCGAGCTGGCCGCCGGCGAAGCGACTTTCAGCGTCGCCGCCAATCCGCACAGGCCTTTCTTCGTGGCCGCGGCCGATGTGGAGGTGCGCGTCACCGGAACGATCTTCAACGTTCGCCGTGAATCGGATCGGGTATCGGTGGCCGTGCAGGAAGGTTCCGTGGAGGTGACTTCGGGCCATTGGTGGAGCCGCGAAAAAGCCATGTTGACGGCCAACACGGCAGTCCACGCAGCGCCAGGCCTGCCGCTGGCGGCCGAGCGGGTCGACGTCGCGGCGCTGACCGCCTGGCGCCGGGGCAAAGCGGTGTTCAGGGAGCAACTGCTCGAAGACGTGCTGCAAGAGATGAACCGCTACCTGTCGCATCCCATCCACGTGACCGACAGCCGGCTCAAGCGCCTGCGCATGGCTGGTGTGTTCAGCATCGAGGATGCCGAAGGCTTCCTGCAGGCCTTGCAAGGCCAGTTGCCCGTTGCCGTCACGCGGCGACCTGACGGCGGGGTGGATCTCTCCCTGCTGCGCTGACCGTCGAGCTACGGCGCTATCGCCTCGTCTACTCTTTGCGCCGCAATTCAAGCAGCGGCATCGTGCTTGATTGTGCGGCGTGGGCACATGCGCTTGCCTCTCGAATGAGAATCGTTGCGGTTACAAATTTGTTCGAATTTCGATTCAGGGTTTTGCTGGTTTCGTCCGTCGTACTTAATGAAGGGATGGTATCCGCAGGAGCGGTACCTCTTCAGGATCCTTTGGCCAAAGGGGTGGGCGTCGCGCGCGCTTGATATTTATTCACCAGGAAAACTTTTCGTGATTGACGAGACCTCCATTGCTGCCCGCAAAGCGCGCAGCGAGCGTAATGCTTCCCCCCGCTTATTGGCCGCTTTATCCGGACTGGCGGTGGCCGCTTCTTTGGCGCTCACCGCTGCGTCCTTGCCGGCGCATGCGCAAGAAACGGCCGCGCAAATCAATATCCCGCAGCAGTCGCTAAGCGATGCGCTGTTGCAGCTTGGGCAGCAAACGTCGCTGCAGTTCATCTATACCAGCGACCTGGTGCGTGACATGCCCGCGCCGACCGTCATCGGCAGGATGGCGCCGGAGGAGGCCTTGCGGCGATTGCTGTCCGGAACGGGCATCGAATACTCTCGCGAAGGGAACACGATCCATTTGCGGCGTACCGCTGACGCAGCGAAGCTGGAGACGATCACGGTCACGGGCGGCTTGCTCGCGACGACCGAAGACAGCGGCTCATACGCACCGCAGGCGGCAACCATAGGCAAGTCGGCGCAGTCCCTGCGGGAAATTCCACAGTCCGTTTCGGTGATGACCCGAAGCCAGATGGACGACCAGGGTTTCACGCGCGTCGCGGAGGCCTTGGATTTCACGACAGGGATTCGAAGCAGCGGCTATCCCGACACAGAATCGTTCAATAGCCGGGGGTTTGCCGCCAGCCTCCAGTATGACGGCGTGCCTGCGCAAGAGACAGGCGCGCCGCACCTGGATCTGGCCATCTACGACCGCATCGAGGTGCTGCGCGGCCCCGCCGGGCTGTTGACCGGCACGGGAGAACCGGGCGGGGCCATCAACCTGGTGCGCAAGCGTCCGACCGACGAGTTTCGTTTCGTCGGGGCGCTTTCGGGCGGAAGCTGGAACAACCGCCGGCTGGAAGCCGATGTCAGTGGCCCGATAACCGCCGACGGCCGCCTGCGCGGCCGGCTGGTGGGAGCTTATCAGGACAAGGACCAGTTCTACGAGCAGGGCATGAACAATCCTCAGATACTGTACGGCGTCCTCGAATACGATCTGGGGCCGAACACCACGGTGGGCGTATCGGCCTTGTACAGCAAGTTGAGGTTTCGCAACTTCAACGGTTTGCCGCAGTTCGACGACGGCGCCTTGCCGGATTACGATGCCTTTCTGGGCCCGAATCGGACTTCGGTCCACGACATCTACGAACTAGGCGCGGACCTGACGCACCGGTTCGACAATGGATGGGTGTTCAAGGCCAATTACAGCCACAAGGAAAGCACTTATAAAGGATTCAGCGCTTTTGCACTGGCGCCCCTGTCCGCCTCAACGGGCCGGGCGGACCTGTGGGGCGGACGCATCTTCAACGAATTTGTCTGGGACCAGGCCGACGTCAACCTGACCGGGCCGTTCAGGCTGCTGGGCAGGGAGCACTTCTTTACGCTGGGCTATAACGTGGCCCGCAACAATACCCATACCAGCTCCAGATTCTCGGGCTTTCCGAATTGGGATGCCTTGAACGACTTCGACTATGGCGCTGCACTGGATGAGCCGATTCTGAACCGGGGGCAGGACATCACCATTCAGTCCGGCCTATACGCCTCTGCCCGGCTCAAGCTGCACGACAGCCTTACCGCCGTATTGGGCGGGCGCTGGTCCAACTATGAGACCAAGAGCCGCAGCGTCGATCCCGCAAGCACTCCGTGGGAGGTGAGCGCTGCGAAGGTCAGGGGAGAGTTCACGCCTTTCGCCGGCCTGGTGTTCGACGTGAACAAGCAGATTTCAGTATATGGAAGCTATGCCGAGACCTTCGTGCCCCAGGCCGACAGAGACTACACCGGCGCAATCCTGGATCCGCGCAAGGGATGGCAGGTGGAGGCCGGCGTCAAGGGCGAGTTTCTGGACGGGCGCCTGAACGGTTCATTGGCGGTGTACAGGCTGCGCGACACCAACCGGGCGGTCATCGACCCGGAGCACATAGGCTGCGGCGATTCGCCGACGGGCACATGCTATCGCGCCGCCGGCCTGATCCAGAGCCAGGGCTGGGAATTCGAAGTGGTGGGCAATCCCATGGCGGGCTGGGACATCGGGGCCGGCTACACCTATACCGATGCGCGCGTTCTTCGAGACAACGCCACCGAAAACGAAGGAGGGCGCTTCAACGCCAACCTCATCCCCAAACATCTTTTCCGTCTATGGACGCAATATCGTTTTGGAGGGGGTGACTGGAATGGCCGCCTGAGGGGCTGGTCCGTGGGCGCGGGCGTACAGGCGCAAAGCAATCTCCTTACACAGGATGTGTATCAGGGTGGATACACGACCGTATCGGCCAAGATAGGCTACAAGCCCAACAAGAACTGGGAAGCCATGCTGGTCGTCAACAACCTGTTCGACCGGCGCTATCTTGACAGCGTGGGCTACAGTACTTTTCTCAACATCTACGGTGCGCCGCGCAACGCGCTGCTGACGGTCAAGTATCGTTATTAAGACAGGCTGCCGAGTGTGATGAATCCATGGCGAACCATGGATTCATCACGTCGACGGAAGCACTGCATTGTCTATGGCGGACCGCGCCGTACCCGGTCACACCCCCATCGGAAACACGCGGTGGCCTTCGCTGTCCTTGCGACGGCGCATTTCTTCGGGGTGGTCGAGCCAGTTGGGCCCGCGGTTGCTCAACAGGAACAGATAGACCAGCAGCGAAGTGAAGGTTAGAACGGTGACATAGACGATGAACATTGGCACGTGGCCGGTCTTGAGGGCCGCCGAATAGAGCACCGGCGCCGTGCCGCCAAAGGCCGAGTTGGCGATGGCATAGCCGAACCCGACGCCCAGGGCGCGTACGTGGGTGGGAAAAAGCTCGGCCTTGACCACCGCGTTGATCGAAGTGTAGCCCGTCAGAATGACGAAGCCCACCGTGAGAATCGCAAACGACAGCAGGGGATTGGTGGTTTGTGGAAGCGCGGTGAAAATGACCCACGTGAACAGCGTGCCGCCGATGCCGAAGAACACCAGCAGCGTGCGCCGCCCGATGCGGTCTGAAATAAAGCCGCCGATGGGTTGCAGCACCACCAGGATGCTCAGCGCGACAAGCGAAATGACCGATCCCATGACCGGGCTGCTTTGCGCGAAAGATGCCTTGATGATGTTGGGGCCGTTGATGGAGTAGGCGTAGAAGGCAACCGTGCCGCCCATGGTCACCAGGAAGCAGGCGGCCAGTTCTTTCCAGTAATTGCGCATCAGCTCGACCATCGAGCCAGAGCCTTTGTCTTTTTTGGCTGACCTGATGGCCTCTTGGCTCATGGATTCGTCCATGGTGCGACGCATCCACAGCACGATGAGCGCGCCGATGCCGCCGATGGCGAATGCAAGGCGCCAGCCCCAGCTGCCGATGTCTTCTTTCGAGGTGGCCAGCAACAGCGCCAGAAACAGGGCCTGCGCCAGCACGTGGCCGCCTACCAGCGTGACGTAATGGAACGAGGCCAGGAAGCCGCGATGCTTGGGCACCGCGGCTTCGCTCAGATACGTCGCCGAGGTGCCGTACTCGCCGCCGGTGGCAAAGCCCTGCACCAGCCGGCACAGAATCAGGATCACCGCAGCCCCGCCGCCGATGGAAAGGCGCGTGGGGGTGATCGCAATAATGAACGAACACAGCGACATGATGGTCACCGACAGGGTCAGCGCCGCGCGACGTCCCTTGCGGTCGGCATAGCGGCCAAAAAACCAGGAGCCGACAGGCCGCATCAGGAAGGTAAGGGCGAAAATGGCCCAGATGTAAACGTCGGCGTTCTTGTCATCCGGGCTGAAGAAATGGTGTTCGAACGAGGAGGCGAACACCGAGTAGACATAGACGTCGTACCATTCGACCAGGTTTCCGGAGGAGCCCTTGATGGTATTGGAAACCGAGCGGCGCAAATCGGACGGTAGATTGGGTGCGTCAATGTCTGCCATATTGCCTTTCATCCTTGAGAGCCTCGCTCATGCAGGTGCAAAGACCTTGCGCCGAGGGCTGTGTGCGCCAGTAAATTGTACGGATATAAGCATCCGATGTCATCGAATACGGCGTCGAGCACCATGAACCACTCAACGCAAGCTGGCGAGTATGCGGCTGGACGGTGTAAAGCGGGTGTCGCTCTATATCTAAATGAGAATTATTGTTAATATTATGGGTTTAAAGCGCTTTGTTCATTTCCGAATTCGCCATGTCCCGCCCATCCGCGCCCAAGAAAGGCTGGCTCACCCATTACAGCGAGCTGGTTGCGGCGTGGCGCGGAAAAGCCGGCATGCATGAAGACAGTGAAGATGCCATGCACGATGCGGTGGTGCGTCTGCTTGAAAATGGCGCGGCCACAGTGAACGACCCGCGAGCGTATCTCAAGCGCAGCGTTTCCAACGGCGTGATCGATCGGCATCGGCACCGGGCCGTACTTTCCACGACGCCTCTGCATGAGCTTGCCGAGGGTGACCACCCGGTGGCCCGGGGCCCCGAAGCCGAGGTGTTCTCCCGCCGGCTCGTATCCGATCTCAAGCGCGCGCTCAGCGAGCTGCCCCTGGCCTGCCAACAGGTGTACGTAAGGCACCGGCTGGAAGGCTGGACGCATGCGGAAATTGCTTACGCCATGGGCATTTCTCAAGCGATGGTCGAGAAGCACATGACACGAGCCTTGCAACACCTGAACAGAAGGTTACAAAAGTATGCTCCATAGCTGTTCCGGCTGCGTCGGTGCTCGTCCGTCTATATTTATGAAGGGGTATGCTTTTTTGCCGCGGCAGGCCCGTGTCCGCCCCGTGTTCTTCACGCAATGAAACCTCCAAACGCTTCTTCGAATTCCGGCGACCCGCGTGACCTGGCCGCTTCGTGGTTCGCTCACCTGCATTCCGGCGATGCGACGCAGGAAGATCGGCGCGTATTCGAACAGTGGCGCAACGCTCATCCGGAAAACGATCGGCAATATCGCAACGTACAGCAGTTCTGGGACGCGACGCTGCAGGTTCCCGAAAATGAATTGCGCGAGATACTCGCCCGGCGGGAAGCAGCGGCTCCGCGCGCCCATCTCGCTCGGCGGCGTTTTGGCCTGGGGCTGGCGGGAGTCTGTTCGGCCGCGCTGGTGGGCGGGGTCGCACTTCAAGGCGGTTGGCTTGCGTCGCCGCTGCAAACCATCCAGATCGCCTCACCGCGGGGTGAGCGGCGCCAGATGGTGCTGCCTGATGGCTCAGTGCTGGATATCAATACCGGCACGCGGGCGGTCGCCCGTTTGTACGAAGGCAAGCGGAGGGTCGAACTATTGGAGGGCGAAATCTTCTTCACGGTTCAGCGCGACGAGCGCCGTCCGTTCGTAGTCGACGCGGGCGAGAGCCAGATCGTCGTCACGGGCACCCGCTTCAATGTGCGGTACGACGCTTTGGCGGCCCAGGTCAGCGTCGAGTCGGGATCGGTGGAAGTGTCCAAAGGGCCCTGGTGGAATCGCCATACACGCTCGCTCGCAAAAGGCCAGGGCGTCGATGTGTTGCAAGAGCAAGGCCTGGGCGAGGTCCGGCATCGGGACATCGAGACCATTCTTGCCTGGCAGCGGGGCAAGATCGTTTTTGAGGACATGCCGTTGGCGCATGCGGTGGCGGAAATCAACCGCTACCTTGAGCAGCCGGCGCGGCTGGATGCCCCCGCGCTGC
Source organism: Pusillimonas caeni (assembly GCF_003545815.1). GTDB lineage: Bacteria > Pseudomonadota > Gammaproteobacteria > Burkholderiales > Burkholderiaceae_B > Pusillimonas > Pusillimonas caeni. Next base: position 250,166 of record NZ_PDUW01000007.1, on the reverse strand, counting down.
GTCAGCACCGCATCGCCGGCATCTTCAGTGTAGACGACCCGCAGGCGCTGATCGACATGCTGCCCGAATTCGCGCCGGTCCGCGTCTATCGCCTGCAAGACGGGCAGGCCCGCATCGTCGCGAAGTAGTTTCCTTCCTGTTTCCGCACTGGATCACCCGCATACCGTGACCCGGGCCGAGGCTTTGACGCCATGAGCCCCATGGTAGTTTCAAGCAGCCAATGCGATAGTTACAAATTATTTCATAAATGGCTCGCATTCTCATTCCGGCAGTTGGCGAGTTGGCACGTCTTGTTTATGAGGGCGGGCGCTTTGCGATGACGCGATGCATCGGCCGGAGGGACCTTTGGCCAAAGGGTTGTGCGCGCATAACGCGCGGAAACTTCATTCATGGAAATCGTAGGACAGTGAAAACGATAAATTCACGCGCGGCATTGCGCGCGCATGCCTCTGCCGTGCGGATTGGCCTGTCGGCCCTGGCCATCTCCATCGCCGTCGGACTCAGTACTCTTCCCGAGCCCGCGCTGGCGCAAGACGCGCAGGTCGTTCAATTCAACATTCAGTCCCAACCATTGAGCAAGGCGCTGCTCCAGCTTGGAGAGCAGGCATCGCTGCAGATTTTCTTTTCACAAGAGATTGTTGATGGATACACCGCGTCATCCTTGTCGGGAAGTTTCGCCCCGGAAGATGCCTTGAGGCGCCTGCTGGCTGGAACAGGTATTGAATTTCGCCGGACGGGAAGAAACATATCGCTTTCGCGGCCAGCCTCGGAAGAGTCGACGCAACTGGCGCCGGTCAGGGTGCAGGGAAGGCTCCAAGCGACCACGGAAGGGTCGGGCTCTTATGGCGCGCAGGGCGCAACCCTGATGAAAGGGATGGCGTCGCTCAAGGAGATTCCGCAATCCGTCACGGTGATCACCCGCAAACAAATGGACGATCAGCGTCTGGATACGATTGATGAGGTCTTGGAAAATACGCCGGGAATCGTCCTCTGGAAGCGCCCGGGGGGAGGCGGCGACATCATTTCCCGCGGTTTTTCAACAACCAGCATTCAGTACGACGGGGTGCCGCTACCGCGCGGCAGCTATTGGGGCAATTCTTTCGCCGGCAGCTCGGTGTACCTTGACAGGGTGGAGGTGCTGCGCGGCGCCCAGGGGCTGCTGGAAGGCGCGGGCAATCCCGCCGGCGCGGTCAATGTGGTGCGCAAGCGCGGCTTGGCCTACCCCGCCCTGGCCGTCGAGGCGCGCGTCGGGTCCTGGGACAACTACGGCGGACGGATCGAGACGGGAGGCGCCCTGGACGACGACGGCCGGCTGCGCAGCCGGGTGGTGCTGGATTATGAAGACCGGGGATATTTCGTCGACACGGTCGGCGACCACAATCTCAACGCCTATGCGGCGCTGGACCTGGATGTGGCGCCGGATACCACGCTGGGATTCGGCGTGGCGCATTCGCGTCTCAAAGGCAACCGGTCGTTGCGGGGCAGCCTGCCGTTCTTCTCCGATGGCACGGCGCTCGACGTCCCGAGAAGTCACAGGATCGGCGCCCGATGGAGCGACGCCGACCGCAAGGAGACACAGTTGTTCCTCGACTTCGAGCATCGCTTCAACGCGGATTGGAGCATCAAGGTTGCGGGCGTCTACGTCAACGAGTCGTGGGATGCGGTGACGAGCGGCTGGGCGGCCGCCTTGCCCGCACCCGGAACGCGCACCGTACCGGGCTACGGCTACATCTACGACTACGACGCCGTTGCCAAGGGAGTGGACGCGAACTTGAGCGGGCGTGTCCGGACATGGAGTGTCGACAACGACATCGTACTGGGCATAAGCTATTCCAGGCAGAAGCGAAACGACGGCTATCTGCAATGGGCGAACTACATAAGCTACGACATTTTCGATCCCCGGCACGATGCACCCGGATTCGAAGGCCTGCCGCCGTCCTCGGCCGCCGCCGCACGCTACGATACTCGGGAAAAGGGGCTGTACGGCATGGTGCGCAGCCACCTGACGGACCGCCTGACGCTCATATTGGGCGCGCGGGCCAGTTGGTACCGGCGCCTGGACGATTCAGTCTATGGCCAGTCCGAAGCCAAGGAAAGCGGAAAGCTGACGCCGTATGCCGGCGTGGTTTACGACCTTACCCCGCAATGGTCGCTCTATGCCAGTTATGCGGACGTCTTTGAGCCGCAGATAGCGCGCGACGCCCAGCTCAACACGCTCGATCCCATCGTGGGCGCCAACTATGAAGTGGGCATCAAGGGCGAGCTGCTCGATGGCGCGCTCGGCACTTCGCTGGCGGTATTCCGGATCGACCAGAAAAACCGCGCCATCACCGATTACGATTCCCCCCCGTTGTGCGACGGGAACTTTTGCTCCCGGGCCGCAGGCGAGGTCCGAAGCGAGGGCATCGATTTGGAAATTCACGGCGAAGTCTTGCCCGGCTGGCAGTTGAGCGGCGGCTATACCTGGAATCGCAATGAGTTCCTGGCCGACAGCGACCCATCTCGGGTCGGGCGGCCGTTCGAATACGCGATGCCCAAGCATTTGCTGCGCTTGTGGTCGAACTGGCAATTGCCCGGCAACCTGCATCGCTGGCAGGTCGGCGCAGGCGTCCACTACCAGAGCGAGCGACGCAACAGCGCATTCAGGCTGCAGGGCGGATATTCCGTGTGGGACGTCCGGCTTGCCTACCAGTTCGACAAGAATTGGTCGGCGGCGTTGAACATCAATAATGTATTCGACAAGCGCTACTACTCGTCCATCGCTGATTTTCCCGACGGCTACTTTGGCGAACCGCGCAACTTCCTGCTGACACTGAGAGGAAGTTTCTAGCGGCGCCCTGCGCGGATTCGCGGGCGGGTCGCTAAGTTGACGGAACTGCGACCCGCTCGGCGCCGTCCCGCAGCGCCGCGAGCTTCATCCACGTAACGGCGGGATCGATCTTGCCGTAGTTGGCAAACGTTCCGAATCCGCAGTCGGTGCTTGCCAGCACGCGGTCCTCGCCCATGAACGCGACATAGCGCTCGAGCCGTTGCCGGATCAGCTCGGGATGCTCGACATAATTCGAGCAGCTGTCGATCAAGCCGGGAGCCAGGATCTTGTCGTCCGCCAGCTTGGCGTCGCGCCAGATCTCCCACTCGTGTTCGTGTCGAGGGTTCGCGGCCTCGAACAGGATGGTCGACGGCCTGGCCGCCAGGATCGGGCCGATGACCTTCTCGAGGGCAATGTCGCAGTGATGCGGGCCCTCGTAATTTCCCCAGCAGATATGCATGCGCAGCTTTTCCGGGGGAATGTTGCAGGTGGCCGCATTGAGCGCTTCGACGTTCTGCCAGGCGCGCGCGATGAACTCCTCTTCGCTGAGGCCCTGGAAGCCCGTATGAGCCGCCATCGCCAGGTCCGGGCAATCGAGTTGAAGATCGAAGCCGGCCGCGACGATGGCTTCATATTCGGGCCGCATCGCCTCGACCAGGTCGGCCAGATAGGCCTCGTGCGTCGAGTAATGCTGGTTCGGCTGGAAGGCGGTTACCAGTCCGGGCGACGCCGCGTTCATGAAGCCGCGGCCGCCTCGGCCATGCCGCTCGATAGCCGATTTGAAACGGCGGATGTCGGCCAGGCACGGCTCGAGCGTGCGCAGCCTCACCGGGCCGATGCAGGCGGCCCGCACGAATTCCTGGCTTCCCATGATGGCGCTGAGCTTCTTCCTCAGGTCGGGGAAGTCGGCCAGATCCTTTGCGGGCGTGCGATCGACGTGGCCGCCGAAGCCCTCGAGCCGTTCGGTGATGTACGTCGCATAGCCGACCTTGCCGAGCTCGCCGTCGCTCATGATGCCTACACTGGCTTCGACCTGCTTTTGCACGGCATGATCGATGGCCGCTTGAACCACTTGTTCGAAATGCTCGGCATCGACCTCCTGGCCGTGATCGCGAGCAAGCAGCAACTGCGCCAGCTCTTCACCGCGGGGGAGACTGCCGACATGGGTGGTCAGAATGGGCATCACGGTCCTTTTGTCTTTTTGTGGGAAGACGCTAGTTTATCCAAGTATTCAGACCGTAGGCAGGCGCTTTTGCACACGCATCAAGCCCGCTTCGCCGCCCGGCACGATACGCCATGTTCGCGCCGCCACCGTTGTGTTGCGTTGGGTGCGATACATGGGCAACTGCAGCACGGCGGCGTCCGGCTCGGCTTGCAGCAACCGTGCGCTGACGGCCATGCCATCGCTGAACTCCACCATCAGTTCATCGCCCGCGGACAGGCTGGATTCGCCGGGAGCGTCGAGGCTGCGCAGCAAGGCGCCCGGGTAGAGGTGGGTGTTATTGGCAGAGAAACGCCAGAGCATAGAGCCCCCGGTGTCGTTGGGCATGCCGTAACCGTAACCGATTTATGGGCGTCGGCGATGTAAGCAACCGTGTTTGATGAGCGCCCATCTCCTGTCAATGGGGACGAAACGAAATCGATTATGAAACTACCGCTGCTCAGGAGCATAGAGTGTTCGGTTAATATGCACATATAATGTATTGGAAGGCATGCGCATATATTGCGTCAACTCTAAGGAGCCGAACATGCTGACCGCACGTAGTCCTCGCAGCGGCACCAAACGCGCAACCAATGTATCGCTGGCCGACGACTTGCTGTCCGAGGCCAAAGCCCTGCATATCAACATCTCGCAAGCGGCTGAAGCGGGCGTCGCACAGGCCATCGCACGCAAGCGCTCGGAACTCTGGCTGGCCGAAAATCAGGAAGCCATAGAAAGCTCCAACGCCTTCGTTGAAAAGCATGGCCTCCCGCTGGCGAAACACAGGATGTTCTGATGGACCGCTACAACGTCTATCCCGATCCGTCAGGCTCGGGGTATCTTGTCAATGTCCAGGCGGACATCATGCAGCCGTTCAATACGCGGGTTGTTGTCCCGTTGCTGCCGCTGAGCCAAGCGCCCACGCCGGCGAAGACGCTCAACCCTTTGTTCGACATAGACGGTGTTCAGCACGCGATGGTGACTCAGTACATGGCTGCTGTCCCGGTCAGGGAACTCAAGAGCGTCGCATTCAGCCTTCAGCATCGGAACGATGAAATCGTCGCCGCCATCGACTTTTTGTTTCACGGATTTTAGCCGGCAAGGCGAGAACCCTCGCGCCGACCCTACCGACTGTCAGTTGTCTAGTGAATGCCCATTCCCCGTTAATGGGCAAGAGCCAGCCAGTGGACCTTATCCAGGACTGTGCACAGTACTCGATATTAGACACTGTCTAGTATTCGGCCCCAAAAGCAAAACGCCAACCCGTAAAGGTTGGCGTAAGTGCTTGATATTCTTGGTGGCGCATCCCTGATTCGAACAGGGGACCTGCGGATTATGATTCCGTCGCTCTAACCGGCTGAGCTAATGCGCCAAAGACCAAAACTATACCATAATTTTGCGGCTTGTTTTTCACCCTTGCGCCCCCAATTAAGACCGATGAGCACGATACCTTTTTCCATACTCGACCTGTCTCCCATTACCGAGGGCAGCAGCGCCGCGGAGTCCTTCCGCCACACCCTGGACATCGCCCGGCATGGCGAGCACTGGGGCTACAAGCGCTATTGGATGGCGGAACATCATGGCATGCCGGGCATCGCCAGCGCTGCCACGTCCATCCTCATCAGCCACGTGGCGGCAGGCACGTCGTCCATCAGGGTGGGGGCGGGGGGCATCATGCTGCCCAATCATTCCCCGCTGGTCATCGCCGAGCAGTTCGGGACGCTCGAATCGCTCTATCCCGGGCGCATCGACCTGGGCCTGGGCCGTGCGCCGGGTTCGGACCAGACGACGGCGCGGGCGCTGCGGCGCAATCTGGCCGCGAGCGCGGACGAATTTCCCCAGGACGTGCTGGAACTGCTGGATTATTTCTCGGACGAACCCCGCCAGCCGGTGCGCGCGGTGCCCGGCACGGGCCTGAACGTGCCCGTGTGGATACTGGGTTCCAGCCTGTTCGGGGCCCAACTGGCGGCGGCGCTGGGCCTGCCCTACGCATTTGCCTCGCATTTTGCGCCGCAGCAGCTGATGCAGGCCATACAGGTTTATCGCAGCACTTTCCAGCCTTCGCAGTATCTACAAAAACCCTATGTGATGCTGGGCTTCAATGTGTTTGCGGCGGACGACGAGGACGAGGCGCACTACCTGGCGTCCTCGTGGCAGCAGTCGTTCGTAAGCCTGCGCAGCGGCCGGCCCATCCGCCTGCCGCCGCCGGTCAAGGGCTATCTCGACAATATCGGTCCGCAGGCGCAGCATCTGCTCGATCATGTCCTGTCATGCGCGGCCGTCGGCGCGCCCGAGACGGTGGCGCGGCAGCTGCGGGCCTTCATCGACAAGACCGGCGCCGACGAACTGATGATTACGTCGAATATGTTCGAGCACAAGGCGCGCCTGCGCTCGTACGAGATAGCCGCGCAGGTGCGCGAAACGCTGTAGACGGGGCCTGGCAAGGCCTGGCCGCTTGGCGGCGGCCTTGCTTAGGACGCCGGCAGCGCCGAGGCGGGCAGCCCGAATATCCGATCGAACGCCAGATTGAACAGAAAGGTGTAGATCAGGAAGAACACGATCAGGCCCAGGTCCAGCACGAAGGCTTGCCATAGGGACACTTGCAGCCACCAGGCGAAGAGGGGCACCAGCGCGATCACCAGCCCCAACTCGAAACCGAGGGCATGGGCGATACGGCGCATCAAGCCGCGTCCGCGCACCGCCTGACGGGCTTCCCAGTATTCGAAGAGGGTGTTGTATACGAGGTTCCAGAGTATCGCGATAGCCGATGCGGCCACGGCGGCGACGCTCGCATGCCCCAGTTCCTGCCCGGCAAGCTTGGCCAGGCCGACGCTGGCGATGCCTATTGCGATCAATTCGTACAGCGAAACATAGACGACTTTACGCTTGATACCTTGCACTGCGCTCACTTCCTGAAAACGATGGGCCGAAAAAGCCGATCAAAAGGCCGGCGTACCGGCCAAACCCATAATGTTAAACAAGTTTTGCCGTGTTTGCTGGCGCATTCGGCGTTGCAGGGCCGATGTCGCTGGAGTAACAGAGCAGGGCCGGCATCTCGAGCTGTGAGCGTCGGCGCAAGAGCCGGCAGGCATTGAACGAACAGAATTTCGGACGGCAAGACCGAACGTTTCGGGCTTCAAAAACTGAAAGGCCCCGCCTTCTGGCGGGGCCTTACTGCCTAGTTGGGCAGAGACACTTACGTTCACGTAGTGTAGATGGGCTGCCATGGTGGCAGCGGTCTGCCGGTTAAGCAGTGAGTTCAGAATAGTCGATCCACCGGGCCAATAGAACTAGGGAAAATACCCATTATTGGCCGATCCGGAAGCCACGATTCAAGCCGGGGCGGCGGGGCTGCTCTCCGGGGGAGCATCGGCCTGCGGCGCGGTGGCGGGCACGACGGCGGGGCTTGATCCTTCATCGGGCGGGCCCCCGAGCCCGGAAAGCGCGGCGCTGAGGCTGTACAGGGGGGCGAAGGACTCGGCCTGGGCCATGGGCCAGGTCACGCGGAAAATGGTCTGGCTGTACTTGCCTTCGAGCAATTCCCCTTTTGCCAGGTCGGGGAACAGGGCGGAAAGCACGCTGACGCGGCTGGCGGAAATGCGTCGCACGATATGGTGGGGACGCAGGTCGCCCGGATGTTCGACGCCGGCCGCCGCAAGGAGTTCAGCCAGGGCCTTGAGGGTATTGCCGTGGTAATTGGCGACGCGCTGGGCCTTGTCGCCCACCACCAGGCCCTTCTGCCGGCCGGGGTCCTGGGTGGTGACGCCGGTGGGGCATTTGTCGGTATGGCAGGCCTGGGCCTGAATGCAGCCGACGGCGAACATGAAGCCGCGCGCGCTGTTGCACCAGTCGGCCCCCAGGGCCATGGTGCGCGCCATGTCGAAGGCGCTGATGATCTTGCCCGAGGCGCCCAGCTTGATCTGTTCGCGCAGCCCGATGCCGACCAGGGTGTTGTGCACCAGGCGCAGGCCTTCGCGCAGCGGGGTACCCACATGGTTGACGAATTCGATGGGCGCCGCGCCGGTGCCGCCCTCGGCGCCGTCGACCACGATGAAATCGGGAGTGATGCCGGTCTTGAGCATGGCCTTGGCGATGGCGAACCATTCCCAGGGATGGCCGATGCACAGCTTGAATCCCACCGGCTTGCCGCCGGAGAGCTCGCGCAGCTTCTGCACGAAACCCAGCAGCTCGACGGGCGTATCGAAAGCGCTGTGGCGCGAGGGGGAGTCGCATTCGCGCCATACCGGAATGCCGCGCGCCTCGGCGATCTCGGGCGTGACCTTGCTGGCCGGCAGGATGCCGCCGTGGCCGGGCTTGGCGCCCTGCGACAGCTTGATCTCTATCATCTTGACGTTGGGGTGGGTGGCCCGCTGGGCGAAGAGCGCTTCGGAAAAGCGGCCCTTCTCGTCGCGGCAGCCGAAATAGCCCGAGCCGATGTTCCAGATGAGATCGCCGCCGTGCATCTCGTGGTAGCGGCTGATGCCGCCCTCGCCGGTGTCATGGGCGAAGTCGCCCAGGGCGGCGCCCTTGTTCATGGCCATGACCGCATTGGCCGACAAGGCGCCGAAGCTCATGGCCGAGATGTTGAACACCGACAGGGAATAGGGCTGGGTGCAGGCCGGCCCTCCGACGGTGATGCGAAAGTCGCTTTCTTTAGGCCGGGTCGGGTTCATCGAATGGTTGATCCACTCGTAGCCGTCGCCGTACACGTTTTCTTGAGTGCCGAAAGGGCGCTTGTCTATGGTGCGCTTGGCGCGCTGGTAGACCAGGGAACGGTCCGAGCGCGAGAAGGGCAGTTCGGCGGAGTCTTCTTCCAGGAAATACTGGCGTATCTCGGGTCGGATGAATTCGAACAGATAGCGCAAATTGCCGATGACCGGATAGTTGCGCCGTATGGTGTGGCGAATCTGGGTGAGGTCGCGCACGCCCAGCGCGACCAGCGCGCCGAACACCACGGTCGGCGCCAGCCACCATGCGCTGACGGCGAAGGTAAGTATCAGGCTGGCCAGAGCGGCGAGGATGACAAGATAGAAAGCGGTATGGCGCGAAACAAAGGACACCGGCGATTCCTTCTCTGGTTATTCTTAGCCTTACAACCATACCAGAACCTTGTTTCGGAATGTAGTGGGCGCTGGGCGGCAAGCACGTGAAACGGCGAAGGCGCCGTCCGGCGCGGAAAAAACGAGCCCCGCCGGGCGGCCGGCGGGGCTGGCTGGAACAGCGTCTCGCGGCGTGCGTGCGCGCGCGCAGTCAGGATTTGGACTTGTGTTCCGGCTTGCCCTTGCGTTTGGTCGAGGCCATGTCGTCCAGTTCTTTCTCGCTCATTGACTTGTACATCGACTTTGAAGCGCCTTTCAGCTCGCCCACCTTCGTGTCGCCGCGCTTGGCGGACAGCGCCGCGCCGGCGGCTTTCTGTTGGGCTTGGGATTTTGCAGGCATGGTCAGCTCCTTGCGGGTTTTATGACATTGCTTCGCGCAGCAAATCCCATGCCCTGGCATGGCTTTCCGTGGCTCATTCCTTGTCGTGGTCCCGATGCGGGCCGCCGTCGAAGTCGAGCGGGATCTTCAGGTAGCGACGGCCGTTTGCTTCGGGCCGGGGCCAGCGGCCGGCACGGATGTTGACCTGGATCGAGGGCAGCAGCAGAGCGGGTGCGGAAAGCGTTTTGTCGCGCTCGGTGCGCATCCGCGCGAATTCTTCTTCGGATACGCCGTCGTGCACGTGCACATTGCCCTGCCGCTGGGCCTCGATGGTGGTCTCCCAGGCGTAATGGTCGCGTCCCTCGGCCTTGTAGTCGTGGCATACGAACATGCGGGTGGCGGGGGGAAGCTCCAGCAGGCGGCGGATGGACCGGTACAGCGTTTGCGCGCTGCCGCCGGGGAAATCGGCCCGCGCCGTGCCGTAGTCCGGCATGAAGAGCGTGTCGCCGACGAACACCGCATCGCCGATGACATATGAAATGCAGGCGGGCGTGTGGCCGGGCGTATGCATGACGCGCGCCTGCAGTCCGCCTATGGCAAAGGTGTCGCCATCGCGGAGCAGCTCGTCGAACTCGCTGCCGTCGCCCGAGACCTCCGGCAAGTTGAACACGGGCTTGAAAATGGCCTGGACCTTGCTGATGTGCTCGCCTATGCAGATCGGCGCGCCGGTCTGCTCCTTGAGAAAGGGCGCGGCGCTCAAGTGGTCGGCGTGCGCGTGGGTTTCAAGAATGCGCACGATGTCGAGGCCCGCCGAGCGGGCGGCCGTCAGCATCTGCTCGGCCGACTTTGTAGAGACTTTGCCGCTGGGGTGGTCGTAGTCCAGCACGGGGTCGATGAAAACCGCCTGGCGCGATTCCGGATCCGCCACAAGGTAGCTGACCGTGTTGGTGGCTTGGTCAAAGAAGGCCTGGACGCTGGCTCGGTTCGTCATGAGATATCTCCTCCGTCTGGTCTGCCGATTGGAACATGCTAGCAGTTGGCGGGCAAAGCGCATGCCTCCGGCTTCGGCGGCCCAAGCCGCGGAGTGCTATCGTCGCAGTGCAAGCGAAGCTTGAAATCGGGCGCATGGCGGGTCCACAAGAATCGGGAATGAGGCGATGGGGCGGGAAATCGAGGTATTGATCGGCGACTGGGGGCAGCTCGGAGAGCGGGCGGGCGCCCTGCGTCACGAGGTATTCGTGGTCGAGCAGGGCGTGCCCGTCGAACTCGAACTGGACGAATACGATGCCATTGCCGTCCATGCCTTGGCCCTCGAGGGCGACACGGTCGTGGGAACGGGGCGGCTGTTGCCGGACGCCCACATCGGCCGCATGGCGGTGCGCGCCGCCCATCGCGGCCGCGGCGTGGGCGCAATGCTGTTGACGGCCCTGGTCGAAGCGGCACGCCGCCGCGGCGATCCATCGGTGGCGCTGGCCGCTCAATGGCATGCCCGGGGTTTTTACCGCGCTTACGGCTTTCAGGCCGAAGGCGAAAAATTCATGGACGCGGGCATCGAGCACATATCGATGCGCAAGGTCTTCTAGGGCCTGTCGACACTAAAAGGCCAGCCGTTCGCCCGGACGGCCCGGCGCCATCCGGGCACGTTCCGAGCGGACAAGAAAAAGCCCCGTAAATCGATGATTTACGGGGCTTCTCCCAAGAATAGGGTGGTGCCCAGAAGAGGACTCGAACCTCCACACCTTGCGGCACATGGACCTGAACCATGCGCGTCTACCAATTCCGCCATCTGGGCTTAATAAGAGTATGCTAACGTTTTAATCATGTGGCCCTTAAATAACTTAACAAGCCGCATACACCTAAAACTACGCTCTCTTATTCTTGCTGATGCAGGGTAACTCAAACTAATTTGCTGCCTGCGCCAGCGAAGAATCGTAGTATAACCTATTTTTTCATCAAACGGAAAGTTTTCTTTGGCAAAGCGAATAAAAAACGAAAACGACAGTCAGACTTCCAACAGTGCACACTCGCTGCCGCCCGATTTCGATCCCGGTGTTCCCAGTCGCGAAGCCGTATTGGAACTGCTGCGCGCCACAGGCCAGGCATACGACGTGCAGGGTCTGGCCCAGGCAATGGGCGCAAGCTACCCTCTGTCGGTAGGGTTCGATCGGCGCCTGAAGGCGATGGAGCGCGACGGACAGATTTTCTACAACGCACAGGGACAAATTTTGGCGGCACCGAAGGTCGATTTCATAGCCGGACGGGTACAGGGCCATCGCGATGGCTTCGGTTTCCTTTTGCGTGACGATGGCGGGCCCGATCTTTTTCTGGCCCCGCGCGAAATGCTCAAGGTGCTGCATGGCGACCGGGTGCTGGCCAAGCCCGATGGCGAATACCGCGGCAAGCCCGAGGCCACCATTGTCGAAGTGGTCGAACGTCGCACCGACAAGCTGGTGGGGCGCTTCCTGCGCGAGCCGGGCATCAGCATCGTGGTGCCCGAAGACCAGCGCATCAAGCACGACATCCTCATTCCCTCGGGCGATACGGCCGGCGCCGAACATGGCCAGGTGGTCACGGTGCAGATCATGCAGCAGCCCACGCGCCACACCCAGCCGCTGGGGCGGGTCATCGAAGTGCTGGGCGAAATCGACGACCCCGGCATGGAGATCGAGATCGCCGTGCGCAAGTTCGACGTTCCCGTCGATTTTTCCAAGGCGGCCATGGCTCAGGCGGGCAAGCTGCCCACCGCCGTCAAGCCGGGCGAACTCAAGGGCCGGGTCGACCTGCGCGACCTGCCCTTCATCACCATCGACGGCGAAGACGCGCGCGATTTCGACGATGCGGTGTTCTGCATGCCCATCGACATCGGCACCGAGAAGCGCAAGCGGCCGGCATGGCGGCTGCTGGTCGCCATCGCCGACGTCAGTCACTATGTCACGGCCGGGTCGGCGCTGGACGACGACGCCTTCCAGCGCGGCACCAGCGTGTACTTTCCACGCCGCGTCATCCCCATGCTGCCCGAATCGCTGTCCAACGGGCTGTGTTCGCTCAATCCGGACGTGGACCGCCTGGTGCTGGTCTGCGACATGGTCATTCCCGCCAACGGCGCCAAGGCGGGCATCGTCTCGGCCTACCAGTTCTATAACGCCGTCATCCATTCGCACGCGCGCACCACCTACACCGATGTGTGGGCCGCGCTGCAGCAGCCCAATGGGCCGGCCGCCCAGAACATGCAGCACGTCATGCCGCACGTGCTCGACCTTTACGAGCTCTACCAGCTACTGTCCGAATCCCGGGCGCGGCGCGGCGCCATGGAGTTCGAAACGGTCGAGACCAAGATCATCTGCAACCCGCTGGGCCGCATAGAGCGCATCGTGCCGTACGAGCGCAACGACGCCCACCGAATCATCGAGGAATGCATGCTGGCCGCCAATACCTGCGCGGCCGATTTCACCAAGCGCAACAAGCGCATCAGCCTTTACCGGGTTCACGAAGGCCCTACGCCCGAAAAGCTCAAGGCCCTGCGCGACTACCTGCGCAACATCGGCCTGGCGCTCGAGGGGGGCGACGAACCCACCACCCACGATTACGCCCGCCTCCTGCAGGCCGCACGGGGACGGCCCGACTACGAAGTGCTGCAGACCATGTGTCTGCGCTCGCTGCAGCAGGCCATCTACAGCCCCGAAGAGTCGGGCCACTTCGGCCTGGCCTATCAGCACTATGCGCATTTCACTTCGCCCATCCGGCGCTATCCCGACCTGCTCACGCATCGGGTGATCAAGTCCATATTGCAGAACAAGCGCTATGTGCCCGACATCGACGACGTCAATGCGGCGGCGGAGCTCACGCCCGGCGAGCGCCAGCACGCCATCTGGGAAAAGCTCGGCCTGCTGCTGTCGGCGCGCGAGCGCCGGGCCGACGACGCGTCGCGCGACGTCGAGGCCTGGCTCAAGTGCTGGTTCGTCAAAGAGCACGTGGGCGAGGTTTTCAGCGGCCGCGTGACGGGCGTGGCGCCCTTCGGGCTGTTCATCACGCTCGACACCCTGTTCGTGGAAGGTCTGGTGCACGTGTCGGAACTGGGTTCGGACTACTTCCAGTACAACGAGAGCCTGCACGAACTGCGCGGCGAGCGCACCGGCATACGCTATCGCCTCACCGATCCGGTGCAGGTGCAGGTGGCGCGTGTCGATCTCGAGGCGCGCCGCATCGAATTCCGGCTGGTCAAGGGCACCACCTTCAAGGCCTTGCAGAAAGCCGTGGCCGAGCCTCGCGAGGCGGCCGCGCGGCGCGGCAAGAAGGCGGCGTCCACCAAGCCCGAGGCGCTGAAGGGCACGACGGCGCGCGAGCGCAGGGCGGCCGAAAAACGCGCCGCCAAGGCGCCGCGGAAAGCCGCCAGCAAGTCCGCGGCCAAGTCCGGCAAGACGGCTCCGCGCAAACGGCGCTGAAGCCCTGGCAAGGCCCGGCACAGGGGGCGCTTGCGGGCGGAGAGTAAAATCGCCTGATACTCTCCGCTTTGTTTTCCAGAAGGAACCCCATGTCCCAACAGGTCCTGGCCGGCTTTCACGCCGTCACAGCGCGGCTGCGCCATGCGCCGGCCACCATTCGGCAGTTGTATGTCGAGGCCTCGCGGCGCGACAAGCGCATGCAGTCGCTGATCGAACAGGCTCAGGCGGCGCAAGTGCGCGTGCATCCCGTGCCGGCCGACAGATTGGAAGGCCTGGCGCGCGGCACGCGGCATCAGGGCGTCGTCGCCCTGGCCGACGCCAATACGCTGGCGACGGATATCGACGAAGTGCTCGACGGCCTGGAAGAGCGCGGCGAAACGCCTTTGCTGCTGCTGCTCGACGGGGTCACCGATCCGCACAATCTCGGCGCCTGCCTGCGCACCGCCGACGCGGCGGGGGTGCACGCCGTGCTGGCGCCGCGCGATCGGGCGGTGGGGCTGGGCGCCACCGTGCAGCGCGTGGCCTGCGGCGCGGCCGACACCGTGCCCTACATCATGGTGACCAACCTGGCGCGCACCATGCGCCAGCTGAAAGAGCGGGACATCTGGCTGGTGGGCACCGACGATCAGGCCGAAGGCGGCATGCACGGCATCGACGGACGCCGCCCCATGGCATGGGTCATGGGCGCCGAAGGCGAGGGCATGAGGCGCCTTACGCGCGAAACCTGCGACGAACTGGTGCACATTCCCATGCTGGGCGCGGTGGAAAGCCTCAACGTCAGCGTGGCCAGCGCCGTATGCCTTTACGAAACGGTGCGCCAGCGCACCGCAAGCGGCTGACGCGCCATCGCACAGGGCCCGCCGGCTGCGGTTGCGAGGCTCGCCCCGTTCGGCTTCATTTCTTACACATCTCATTCACAGTATCGTGAGCTGCCATGGCTAACAACGGCTTTACCACCACTCTCGTTCATTCGGACAGGCGCTCGACCGTCGAGCACGGCGCCATCCACAAACCTCTGCATCCGTCTTCGGAGTACGCTTTCGCCGACTCGCGTGAGCTGGCCGCCGTGTTCCAGGGCAAGGCCGGCTTCACCTACGCGCGCCAGGGCACGCCGACCACCGCGGCCCTGGAGGCCAAGATCACGCAGATGGAAGAGGGCGTCAACACCGTCAGCTTCGCAACCGGCATGGCGGCCCTGAACGCGACCTTCTTCACCCTGCTGCGCGAAGGCGACCATCTGATTTCCAGCCAGTACATCTTCGGCAACACCAACAGCCTGCTCAGCACGCTTGCGGCGCTGGGCGTGGAGGTGACTCTGGTCGACGCCACCGACGTTGCCAATGTGGCGGCCGCGCTGCGCCCCGAAACCCGCATGGTGTTCGTAGAGTCCATTGCCAATCCCGGCACCCAGGTGGCCGACATGAAGGCCATCGGAGACTGGTGCCGCGAGCACGCGCTGCTTTACGTCGTCGACAACACGCTGAGCACGCCCTGGCTGTGCCGGGGCAAGGACATGGGCGCGGGGCTGGTCGTCAATTCGCTGTCCAAGTACATCGGCGGACATGGCCATGCATTGGGGGGCGCGGTCACCGATACCGGGCTGTACGACTGGTCCGACTATCCCAACATTGCCGAGGTGTACCGCAATGGTTCTGCCCGAGGCTGGGGCCTTACGCAGATCAAGAAGAAGGGCCTGCGCGATATGGGCGGCACCTTGTCGGCCGACTCGGCCCATCGCATATCGGTGGGTTCCGAAACGCTGGCCTTGCGCATGGAACGATGCTGCGGCAATGCCTTGGCGCTGGCCCAAGCGCTCGATGCGCACGCCAAGGTGGCGCGGGTCAGCTACCCGGGCCTGGCATCCCATCCCCAGCACCGGCGGGCCGGCGAGCTGTTCGGCGGCCGCTACGGCGCTTTGCTGGGTGTGGAGCTGATCGATGGCATCGATGTGTTCGAGTTCCTCAACCGTCTGCGCGTCTTCGTGCTGGCCACGCATCTGGGCGACACGCGCACGCTCGTGCTGCCCGTCGCGCACACCATCTATTACGAGATGGGTCCCGAACGCCGCGCGCTGATGGGCATCGCCGACAGCATGCTGCGCATCTCGGTGGGCATCGAAGACGTGCAGGATCTCATCGACGATTTCCGGCAGGCGCTCGAATCAATGTGAACGCTTGGAATGCGGGGCGGGGCGCTTCGCCGAAGCGTGGCCCGGCCCGTCGGCCGGCATGCCCGAGAAAAAAATAGCGCCTTGCAGGACGGCAAGCCGAAGCGTCGCGGCGCGCACTTTTTTTGTGCGTCGAGGGGGCTTCGGAAATTTACATTTTTTAAACCGGTCATTTGAAAAAAGTGAGCAATCGTGCGGGTTTTGGGCGCTTTTCCCCTTGACACGGCCTTATTTCAAAGGCTTAATACGCGTTAGCCGGTAGGCAGCGTCTTTACTGACATTCCCGCCAGTCAATTGTGGTACCTGCACGTGAACGTGCTGTGTTTTTTTGGTCAAAAATGCCGGCACGGGGCAGCTTGCCCAGGCCGGTCATAATAATTTTCAGGGGTATACCTTAATGAACAAGACAGAGCTCATCGAACACATCTCCACCAAGGCCGACCTCTCCAAGGCCGACGCCGGTCGCGCCCTCGAAGCCTTCATCGGCGCGGTCAAGACCACCCTGAAAAAGAAGGGTTCGGTCACCTTGGTGGGCTTCGGTACTTTCGGCGTTTCCGAGCGTGCCGCCCGCACCGGCCGCAACCCGCGCACCGGCGAAGCCATCAAGATCAAGAAGGCTCGCGTGCCCAAGTTCCGTCCCGGCAAGGCTCTGAAAGACGCCGTCAACTAAGTAGGCGCTGGCCCGTTTGCCTGCCTTGAGCGGCCGGGCTATAATCGCTAGGCTTTTTTGGCACGAAGTGGCCCGAAATGTGAAGTGACCCCAAAGGTCGAACCTTGAAGGTTCGCATGGCAGTATCGCAGTGCAGCACATATTGTGTTTTGCCACATGCAGATGCCGCTCGGGGTGCTTAGCTCAGTTGGTAGAGCGGCGCCCTTACAAGGCGTAGGTCACAGGTTCGACCCCTGTAGCACCCACCACAAACTGCTTCAAGAATGAAGGACTTATGAGTATCGTCTCATAAGTCCTTTTTTCTTTTTCGCTTGTCGGCACTTGGCTTGCTGGCTCCTTTTTTATCGTGGCTTTTGCTTTATCTGAAGTGGCTGGACAATTTTTATGTTGCAGTGCACAATAGATTTCAAGTCATAGGTAACGAGGAGGAGCCTGGGATCTTCAGCGATGAAGAAGAGAGATCGCAGCCAGGCATCGCCATTTATGAACGAACTGGATTTTCGTCTGCTGGCCGAACATGCTTCCGACATGATCTGCCTGGTGGACGGCGCGATGAAAATGACCTATGCCTCGCCGGCCTGCGAGCGGCTGCTTGGCTGGAAGCCCGATGAAATGGTCGAAAAGGGCCCGGACGTTTTCGTGCACCCGGACGATTTGCCGATTATCTGCAAGGCGCATCGCGAACTGCTGAAGCATGGCGTCGACTGCGTGCCCATCGTGGTGCGCATGCGCAAGAAAACGGGCGGCTACGCGTGGATGGAAGTCAGCGCGCAACTGGTGCCCGCCGCGGCGGGGCAGGACGGACATCAGATCGTGCTGGTCATGAGGGACGTTTCGGCGTGCGTCAGGCCCAAGGCCGCTTCGGCCGCACAGGCCGAGGGCAATGCCGTCGCGGCCCACCGCCAATATAGCGAAAAGATCGCGTCGCACATCATTACCGGCGTAGGCATGTACCTCACGGACCCGGGAAGAATCGCCTTTGTGGAATCGATCAGCCGCAGCGCCGACGAAGTGGTGTGCTGCGGCTATGTGCTCGGCCACAAGCGCCGGAATTCTCCCGTGCAGCTGCTGGAATGGCTGCCCGATGGAGAATGCGTCACCGCGGGCGAAAAGCGTCACCGCATCACGCAGCGGATCTGACCGGCGGCGGTTACCCCGAAACGCTCAGGCGTATCGTGCCGGAGCAGAGCGTCATGCCCAGCGCAAGCCGCCCCTCTTCGCGAACGAGAAGATGGACGCAGTCCACCTCGGCTTCGGCAGTGAGCCGGCTGCGGGACTCCTGGCCCTCTCGCGCTGGCGCCTGCACGATGATGTGTTCGCGCCAGGTGACCTTGGCAGTGGCCGCGTCGGTGCCGTGCGTGACGACGTCGCGCAAATTCATGTCCAGCGAATAGTCGGCGATGCCTTCCTTGCCGGCGGCGGCGCCGAACATGCCGCCCAGTTGCAGGATGTCTTCCTTCTCGAGCGTCATGGCGATGCTGCCCGTGTGGGCGCCGTCTTTCTGGATGCGGACGTCGACCTGGAAGCAGGTCCCGTCGGCGACGTTGGTGTCGGTCCATTCGAGGATCATGCGCGGATCGTAGTCGCGCATCAGCCCCTCGGCTTCTTCGCAGATGCGCTGCAGGTATTTGCGTACGTCTTCGGCGGACAAGCCCTGTGTGTCGGAAATCATGATTTACCCTCCTCGACCGCCTGCTTCAGGTCGTCGTCGGAAAGAATGCGTGTATCGGGATCGGCCGTACCGCCGTCGGGCGGCGAGAAGCGCAGCTTCTCCATGTAGGGAGTGGGCTTCTTGCGGCGATAGTCGGCGAATTCCTTGGCATAGTACTGGCGGGCCTGCTCGATGTCCTTGGCGCCGGTGGCGATGTCGTGCATCAGATTCAGCGCCAGGAAGTTGGCCTGTTCGTCATGGCAGCGCGCCGAGACCTCGCCCTCGGTGCGATTGATCACGACACTGCCGTCGAAGGCGCAGATGTCCCGAGCCTTGGCGATGGGAAAACGATAGTCGATGACCGATTCCACGGAATCCAGGTGCGGAGCCGGAAAATTATGCTCGTGCACCTGCCGCGAAGCTACGATTCGCTTCCACGGGCCCGGCTTGTGCCAGGTGACTTGGCTGGCGTTGACTTCGTCGGGTTCTCCGTACTGATCGACGACGAGTTGCGCGGCTTCGCGCGCGTCCTCGGGCCAGTCGGCGATGGATGGGGAATAGGGTTTGCCGGCCATGGCGTCCTCCGATGTCTGGATAAGGTACGAGCGTGGGCCAGCAATCGGCATTCCCTCCGGAAAAAGCGTGCGGCCCGCGATGCGATGGCTTCGCGGGCCGCACTTGCCGGTAAGAATGTTCAATCCGCCGCTGCGAAGGCGCCGTCCTTGATGGTCAGCATCATCTGGGCCTGCTTGTCGAAGCCGAAGTGGTCATCCTTGGTGTAGGTGATCACGCCTTGGGTGACGGGGATGCTGCCGTGGGTTTCGAGCGCCTCCTTCAGGCCGGTGCGGAACTCCTGCGTGCCGGGCTTGCCTTTTTCGAGCGCCGCGGGCACCACCTTGTCCAGGATGAGATAGGCGTCATAGGCGTGCGCGGCGAACTGATTGCGCGAGCCGTCGCCGTTTTTCTTTTCGTAGGCGTTGACGAAGTCGACCGCGATCTTCTTGGACGGGTGCGAGTCGGGCAGACCTTCGGGCAGGACGGCCAGGCCCGAGACGACGAAAGAGCCTTCGACCGCCTTGCCGCCCAGGCGGATCAGGTCGCGCGAGGCGGCGCTGTGGGTCTGGTAGATTTTGCCCTTGTAGCCGCGCTCGACCACAGTGGTGTGGGGCATGGCGGCGCCGCTGCCCGAGGCCACGATCAGGATGGCGTCCGGCTTGGTGGCGATGGCCTTGAGCGCCTGCGCCGTGACACTGGTATCGGCGCGGGCATAGCGTTCGGCGGTGGTGATCTCGATGCCGGCTTCTTTGGCCAGGTTGGTGAGGTCGCGCAGCCAGCTTTCGCCGTAGGCGTCGTTGTAGCCGATGAAGGCAAAGTTCTTGACGCCGTGTTTCTTCATGTGGTCGATGACGCCGCCGGCCATGACGGCGGTGGACTGGGGCAGGCGGAAGGTCCAGGTGCCTTTGCCCTCGGGAAACTCGGCCGGTGCCGCGGCAAGCTGCACTGTCTGGCCTTCGGCGGCCGCCTCGCCCATGGCGATGGCGGGCGTGGTGGTGCTGGAGCCTATGATGACGTCGACCTTGTCTTCGGAGATGAGGCGTTGCACGTTCTTCTGGGCTTTTGCCGGGTCGCTGCCGTCGTCGAGGGTGATGAACTTGACCTTTTCGCCGCCCACGGTCTCGGGCCACAGGGCAAAGCCCGTATTGACGGGGATGCCCAGGCCGGATGCCGGGCCCGTCAGCGACAGGACGACGCCTATGGTGAGGTCGGCGTGGGCCGCGGGCGCCGCGCCCAGCCCCAAAGAGGCGGCCAAGAGCGTTGCGCGCCAGAGTTTCTTGTTGATCATTGTCGTGTCTCCTGAGTAGTGCCGCGGACCTATGCGCCGCGGGCGTCGTTATGAATTCTTGCCCGGCTTCAGCACGCCGGGATCGGTCTCGTCGTAAAGGGCCTCGACCAGCCGGGCGCGATGGCTCAGCACGGCGCGCTGATTGATCGAACCCTTGTCGGTGATTTCGCCGCGATCGAGAGAGGGCGGCTCGACCAGCACCAGGCCGCGCGCGATGCGGGTGGCGCTGCCCGTGCCGAGATTGTGCAGGCGCTCGATCAGCTGCTGGAAGAAGCCGCGCACCGGCGGGCTGGACAGCACGGCTTCGGGGGCGGCGTCTTCAGGCAGGCCCGAGAGCAGCCGGCATTGAACCAGGTTGGGTATGATGAGCACCCCGAGTTCGCGCCGATTGTGTCCGGTAATGACGGAGTCTTGCAGATAGGGCGCGCCCTCGCGCGCGACCTGCGCCCGCAAGGGACCCACGTTGACCCAGGTGCCGGTGTCGAGCTTGAAGTCTTCGGCCACGCGCCCATCGAAGACGAAACCCCGGCGCGGGTCGTCGGGGTCGAGCCATTTGACGGCGTCGCCCGAGCAGAAGAAGCCCTCGTCGTCGAAGGCCTCGGCGGTTTTCGCGGGTTCGCGCCAGTAGCCCGGCGTGACGTTGGGGCCCTTGTAGCGGACCTCGATCTTGTCGCCGTTGGGCACCAGCTTGAATTCCATGCCGGGCAGCGGATGCCCGATCTGGCCCGCCAGGGCGCGCTCGTCGAGCACGAACATCGCCGAGGGCGAGGTTTCGGTCATGCCCAGGCCGGTGGTCATGACGATGCGCTCGCCGCAGGCTTTTTCGGCCGTGGCGTGGAGTTTGTCCCATACCGGCTGGGCCAATGCTGCGCCCGAGTAGAACTGCATCTTGACGCGGCTGTAGTACTTGGCGCGCAGGGCTTCGTCCGCCTCGAGCGCATTGGCGATTTTTTCCCAGCCGATGGGCACGTTGAAATACACCGTGGGCGCGATTTCGCGCAGATTGCGCAGCGTGGTTTCCATGCCCTGCTCGGTGGGCTTGCCTTCGTCGATGTACAGCGTGCCGCCGTTGTACAGCACCAGTCCCAGATTGTGGTTGCCGCCGAAGGTGTGGTTCCAGGGCAGCCAGTCGACCAGCACGGGCGGCTCTTCGGTAAGAAAAGGCCAGGCCAGCACCATCATCTTGAGGTTGCTGCACATCATGCGCTGGGTGTTGATGACCGCCTTGGGCAGGCTGGTGGAACCCGAGGTGAACAAAAACTTGACGATGGTGTCGGGCCCCGTCGCGCGCTGCGCGGCATCGACGGCCCCGGCGGCGGGCGTGGCCAGCAATTCGCTGAAAGGGGTGCAGGGCCGGTCGATCTGCTCGGGCCGGGTGGAGGTGAGTTCGATATCGGGGCCCATGGTGGCGCGTATGGCGTCGCCATAGGTCTGGGCGTCGGACACGAACACCAGGCCCGGCGTGACGACTTCAAGGACGTGGCGCAGTTTTTCGTAGTCTTTGGAGACCAGGGAATAGGCCGGCGAAATGGGCGAGTAGGGTACGCCGGCGAACTGGCAGCCCAGGGCCAGCAGCGCCTGCTCTATGTCGTTGCCCGACAGCATCAGTACCGGCCGGTCGGCATCGAGCCCGCGGTCGAGCAGGGCCTGGCCGATTTGCCGCGCCGCTTGCAAGGCGTCGGCGTAGCTGATGCGGCGCCAGGGGCCATGGCCCGGCTCGCGCTGGGCGATATAGGTGCGATCGGGAGCCTGCGCGGCCCAGTGGATCAGCTTGTCGGTAAGGCGGTCGGGATAGTCGCCCAATTGCCCGGGCGAACGCACATAGGTGTATCCGTTCGCGCGGGTCTGGACTTCGATGTCTTTGGGGCCGAGGGCCACACTGCGATAACGCGGTGCTGTCTCCATGATACTTTGTCGTTTTTCCGAATGATGCTTGAAGAATAATATCAAGTAGCCTGATATTGGGCTTATACTACACGTCGAGATACCCGCTGACAAGCCTGTCCATGATCCAGAAAAACCCTCAATTCACGCAAACCTGGCCACAGCGGCCCAACGGCATCGCCTATCTCATTGGGCGCCTCGATCATGTGTTGAACCGGCGCATCCGCGATGCGCTGGCGCCCTGGGACGTGACCGCGGCGCAATACACGGCGCTGTCGGTGCTCAACAGCCATGGCCAGCTCTCCAACGCGCAATTGGCCGAACGCTCCATGGTGTCGCCGCAATCGGCGAACGAGATGGTCAAGCTGATGGAAACGCGCGGGTGGATCAACCGCGAATCGGCCGCATCGCACGGCCGCATCATCCATATACGCCTGACCCGCAAGGGGGAAACCCTGCTGCAGCAATGCGATGCCGCGGTGGTGCAGGTAGAGCGGGCGCTGCTGGCCGAACTGGACGAGTCCCAATTCGGCCCGCTGCACGCGCAGCTTCGCTCGATGATGCGGGGCCTCAGCGGTTTGACTCTGTGACACGCCGGGCGTGGCGGTAAATCGGGTGCGCCGCGGGCGGTGCAGGGCAGCGTCGATCGGCTGCATGGCAAACGCAATTTTATATTGCGAATAGTTCGCATTTCTGCTATCGTGCGCGCTTACCCGGATGATTTTATCCGCGGGCTTCTTTTACCTTGTCGTTGGATTCATGTCCCGTTCCCGTGTTGAGCCTGCCCCTCGCCCCGCGCTGACCAAAGTTGCTGCGGCTACGTGCGTTGCGGGATTGCATTTTGCCGTGCTGGGAGTCATTTTGGCGGCTCCCAAGAAGACCGAGCTGGCTTTGCCCGAGTCGATGGAAATACAGTTCGTCGAGATCGGGCCTGAAATCGTCGACACGGCGCCCGAGCCCGAGCCGGTCGAAGAGGCCGTGCCGCCCGAACCCGAGCCGGAAATCGTGCCCGAGCCAGAACCCGAGCCCGAGGTCGAACCGGAACCCGAGCCGGAGCCCGAACCGGAACCCGAGCCGGAACCCGAACCCGAGCCGGAGCCCGAGGCGATCACGCAACCCGAGCCGCCTCCGCCGCCGCCCAAGCCCAAACCCAAGCCGAAACCCAAGCCCGTGCCCAAACCGGCACCCAAGCCGGTCGAGGCTCCTCCAAAGCCGGTCGCTCCGCCCAGCGGCGCGGCAAGCGCCGTGGCCACGCCCAAGGCGCCCACCCCCGCGCCCGACAATCAGCCCAGGCACATCAGCCGCGTCGACTATCTGGGCAATCGCCCCAATCCGGAATACCCCCGCGCTTCGCTGCGCCGCGGCGAGAAGGGCCGGGTGGTGGTGCGGGTGCTGATTTCGCCGCAGGGCTCGGTCGTCAACGCGACGGTGCAGTCCTCGTCGGGCCACGAGCGCCTGGACCAATCCGCGGTGCGCGCGGCCAAAACCGCCCGGTTCAAGCCCTACACCGAAAACGGCGTCGCGTATCCCGCGCTGGCCGACATCCCATTTGACTTCGTAATCTAGGAACCAGCATGTTCAACATACTTCAAGGCGCATTGCATGTCCTGGCGCAGGCCGCAGGTTCTGCTCAAGAGCCCGCCGCGTCGACCGCGGCGCCCGCGGCTTCGTCCCTGAACGACGCGGCGAATTCCGCAGCCACGGCGGCTTCGTCCGCCGCCGATGCGGCGGGCTCGGCGGCCACCGCGGCATCCTCGGCCATCGACGCCGCCACGTCGGCGGCGCCGGCAGCCTCGTCGATGACGGATGCGGCGACCACCGCGGCCACCAGTGCGCCGCCCCTGCTGGACACCACCGTACAGCAGCTGGCCGACGGCGGCATTCTGCACTTCGTGGCGCAGAGCGACATGATAGGCAAGGCCCTTTTCGTGATTCTGATCCTGATGTCGCTGGTGAGCTGGTACCTGATCTTCGTGAAGTCCTTCACCAACTGGCGCGTGAGCCGCCATTCGGCGCGCTTCCTGAACCATTTCTGGGCCTCCAGTTCGCTGGAGGAGGTCGAGAACGAGATCAGTACGCACGGCGCCTCCGAACCCTTCGCCCACGTGGCCAGCCACGCCATCCATGCGCGCAACCATCACGCCAAGTACGGCGCCATGAAGCTCGAAGAAAAGGGCTCCACCGGCGCCTTCGTGACCCGCACCATCCGCAAGGTCATCGACGAGGAAACGGCCAAGCTCGAGAACGGCCTGACGGTGCTGGCCTCCATCGGCTCCACCGCTCCGTTCGTGGGCCTGTTCGGCACGGTGTGGGGCGTGTATCACGCCCTGATCGGCATCGGCCTGTCCGACGGCGTCACCATCAACCGCATCGCCGGTCCGGTCGGCGAGGCGCTGATCATGACCGGCCTGGGCCTGGCCGTGGCCATTCCCGCCGTGCTGGCGTACAACGCCTTCGTGCGCAGCAACCGCGTCTACCTGGCCCGCCTCGACGCTTTCGCCCACGATTTGTTCACCTTCCTGTCCACCGGGCAGCAGGTGACCGAGAACCGGGGCAAGATCCGCGGCCTTCCCGCCGCCGCGGCGGCTTCCCGCAAAGGTGAATAGCCATGGCTTTCGGCAGCTTCGACAACAAGAGCAGCGGACACACCATGTCCGAGATCAATATGGTGCCGCTCATCGACGTGATGCTGGTGCTGCTGGTGATCTTCATCATCACCGCTCCGCTGATCAGCCATTCCATCAAGATCAATGTGCCGCAGGTATCGGCCGAGCCGGTCGAGCAGGAGCCCAAGGTCATCGATCTGGCGGTCAATGACCAGGGGCAGCTGTTCTGGAACGAGCAGCCGGTGCTGCTCGAAGACCTGACGGCCAGGCTCAAGCAAGAGGCCGGCGAGGACCCGCAGCCGCAGCTGCGCATCCGGGCGGATCTCAACACGCGTTACGAGATTCTTGCCGAGATCATGGGCAGCGCACGCGCATCGGGCATGAAGCGCGTGGGCTTCGTCACCCGGCCCTCGGAGAAAAGCGCAGCGCCCGCGGAAGCCGGCCAGCCCGAGGCCGGCGCCACGGCGCCTTCGGCCGCTCCGGCCGCGCCAGACAGCTAGCCGTCAGGATTGTAAGGCGGCCCCCAAAAAAGCGCACCGCGTGCAAACGGGCGGCGCGGTTCGATATAGAATCACGGCATGCGAGTTCTAGTTATCGAAGACGACGCCACCCTGGGTCCCGCCTTGCAAGAATTCCTCGCCGGCCAGGGTTATGCGGTCGATTGGCTCAAAGACGGCGAGCACGTCCCGGGCGCCGTATCGGCGCAGTCCTACGATCTGCTGCTGCTCGATCTCAACCTGCCGGGCATCAGCGGGCTCGACGTCCTGCGCCAGCTCCGGCGCGAGGGCGAGCAGGTTCCGGTGCTGGTCCTTACCGCCCGCGATGCGGTCGAAGACCGCGTGGCGGGCCTGGATGCCGGCGCCGACGACTACGTCACCAAACCCTTCGAGCTGGCCGAGCTCGCCGCCCGGGTGCGGGCGTTCGCGCGCCGGCGCACCGGCCAGGCCCAGCCCCAGCTCGAAGCCGGCCCCCTGATATTCGACACCGTCAACCGCGAAGTGAGGGCCTCCGGGCGCCGCCTGTCGCTCTCGGTACGCGAATTGTCCGTGCTCGAGATGCTGATGGGGCGGGTGGGCCGCGTGGTCACCAAGCGCCAGATCGTGAATTCGCTGTCCGCCTGGGATGCCGACTTCAGCGAGAACGCGGTCGAAGTCTATGTATACCGCTTGCGCAAGCGCCTCGAAGGCACCGGCGCTTCCATCCAGACGGTGCGCGGCTTCGGCTATCTGCTCGATGTCGAAAACGCCTCGTAGCCACGCCGCGACGCCGCACGACACCTTGGCAAAGCGTCTGGCGCGGCTGATGCCGCGGGGATCGCTCGCGCGCCATCTCATCTTGCGGCTGCTGCCTCCGGTCTTGATCCTGGTCGCGCTCGACCTGACCATCACCTGGCTGGTCACCACCAAGATCCACCTCGAGGTCTGGCTGCTGCGCGACATCTTCTGGGCTATGCTGCTCAGTCAGTTCCTGCTCGTGTTCCTGTTCGCCTGGGTGCTGATCTCCGGCGTGCGCTCCAGCCTGCGCTCCATCAACCGCCTGGCCGACGACATCAAAGAGCGATCGCTCGACGATCTGCAGCCATTGGACCCCAGCGGCCTGTCCACCGAGATCGTTCCGGTGGTGGCGCGTGTGAACGATTTGCTGAGCCGGCTGGACGATTCCGTGCAGGCGCAGAAGCGCTTCATAGGCCATGCCGCCCATCAGCTGCGCACGCCTCTCAGCGGCCTGAAGCTGGAGTGCGAGCTCATGCTCGCCAACGAGCTGCCGGACGACGTGCGCCGCCGCGCCGAGCGCATCAAGGCGGTGACCGACCGCATGATACGCCTGGGCGAGCAGTTGCTGGTGTTGGCCCGCGCCGATGCGTCGGCGCGCCCCCAGGATACCTTCGAGCGCCTCGATCTGGCCGAATGGGTGCGCATGAACGGCGCCGAGTGGCTGCCCCGCGCGCGCCAGCAGCATGTCAGGCTGCAACTGGCGGCGCCGGACGAGCCGGTGTGGGTGGACGCCGACCCCTTGCTGCTTTCCGAACTGCTGGGCAATCTCATCGACAATGCCTTGCGCTACGGCGGTTCCGTGCGCCACATCAGGCTGCAGGTCAACGCGACCCCGCCGGCGCTGGTGGTCGAGGACGACGGCCAGGGCATCGACCCGGCCGACCAGGAGCGCGTCTTCGATGCTTTCTATCGGTCGCCCCAGTCGGCGGGTTCGGGCTCGGGCCTGGGACTGGCCATCGTGCGCGAAATCGCGCAGGCCCACGGCGCCTGGTGGCGCCTGGCCAGCAGGCCCCAGCTGCGGGGCACCCGGGTGAGCATCGTCTTTCCGGGGCCGCGCATCGGCGCCAATCTCAACAGGCAGTGAACATGGACTATCGCATTTTCAAGGGATGGGCATCATGAGCGCTTCGGCCGGCACGCAAGCCGGACGGCCCGGCGCGGCCCTGCTGATCGGCGCCCTCGGGGTCGTCTACGGAGACATCGGCACCAGTCCGCTCTACACCATACGCGCGGCCCTGTCCGGCTTGCCGGCGGCGCGCCACGAGCACATTCTGGGCGTGCTTTCGCTGTTGTTCTGGATGCTGATGTTCGTGGTGTCGCTCAAGTACGTCACCATGATCCTTCGGGCCGACAACCGCGGAGAGGGCGGCACGCTGGCCCTGATGGAGCTGGCGGTGCGCGGCCTCGAGGGGCGGCGGCGCTGGACGATGGTGGTACTGGGCCTGATCGGCGCCTGTCTGTTCTATGGCGACAGCATCATCACCCCGGCCATTTCCGTGATCTCGGCGGTCGAGGGCATAGGCGTCGTCTCGCATACCCTGGACGACTGGGTGGTGCCCGTCGCCATGGCGCTGATCGTCGGCCTGTTCGCCATCCAGTCGCACGGCACCGGCGCCATGGGCAAGCTGTTCGGGCCCATCATGCTGCTGTGGTTCCTGGTGCTGGGCGTGCTGGGCGGCTGGCGCATCGTCCAGACGCCGCAGATTCTGCATGCCCTCAATCCCTGGTGGGCGGTTTCGTTCGTGGCCGACGCCCCATGGACCACCTTCATTCTGCTGGGCGCGCTGGTTCTGGCACTGACCGGGGCCGAGACGCTGTACGCCGACATGGGGCATTTCGGCCGCTCTGCCATACGCCGCGCCTGGTTCGGCATGGTGCTGCCTTCGCTGGTGCTGTGCTACTTCGGGCAGGGCGCGCTATTGCTCGCCGACCCAGCGGCCATCAAGAATCCGTTTTTCCTGCTTGCGCCCGAGTGGGCCTTGTGGCCCCTGGTCCTGCTGGCCACGGCGGCGACGGTCATCGCTTCGCAGGCGGTCATCTCGGGCAGTTTTTCGGTCACCCGCCAAGCCATACAGCTGGGCTTCTGGCCCCGCATGAACATCATGCACACGTCGGCGCGGGAAGAGGGGCAGATCTATCTGCCGCGGGTCAATATCGCGATGTGCCTGGCCGTGCTGGCCCTCATCGCCGTGGCCGGCTCCTCGCAGGCGCTGGCGGGCGCCTACGGCTTTGCCGTGACGGGCACCATGCTGATGACGTCGCTGCTGGCTTTCAGGGTGCTGCCGGGCCGCTCGCGCGGAATGCGCCGCACCCTATGGCTGGTGCTGCTGGTGCTGTTCCTCGCCTTCGATGTGCTGCTGTTCACCTCCAATACCCTGAAGATCGGCGACGGGGGCTGGGTGCCGCTGGTCGTGGCGACTTGCCTGTTCACTTTGATGGTGACCTGGAAGCAGGGCAGGCAGCGTATACACGATACGCTCGCCGGCGATCAGCCGCCCCTGAGGGAATTCATGCAGGGCATCGAACAGTATCCGCCCACCCGGGTGGCGGGCACCGCGGTATTCATGAGCATGATCGTCGATACGGTTCCACCGGCGCTGCTGCACAACCTCAAGCACAACAAGGTATTGCACGAGCAGGTGGTCTTTCTGACGGTGCACAGCGCGGGCGTGCCGTATGTTTCATTCAGCGAAAGATATCGGCTCGAAAGGCTTAGCCGCAGCAGCTGGCAGGTGGTCGCCCGCTGGGGCTTCAAGCAAGAGCCCAATGTGCCGCAATTGCTGGAGCAGATCGCGCACGAAAACCCCGAGCTCGACCTGGAGCCCATGCAGACTTCTTACTACCTCTCGCGCCAGACCATCATCGTCGTGCGCAAGCTGCCCCTGCATCTGCGCTGGCGCCGCAGCCTGTTCGCCTTCATGGCGCGCAACGCCAGCCGCAGTACGCGATTTTTCAAGATTCCGCCCAATCGCGTAGTGGAAATGGGCATGCAGATGGAACTATAAAAAAAGCCGTCCCGCTGCAGGACGGCCGGGAGAGCAGGTTGCGGGTGTGCGCCCGAACCTGCGTGAAGCTGAAACTATTGCACCGTGCCGGCGCGGGGCAGATTGCGTACCGAGGGATCGACGGTGTTGGGCGTGATGATGTTGGTCTGCGTCTCGGTGCCGCCGGGAATGGTGATTTCGGTCGTGCGCAGTATGCCGCCTCCGGCGATGCTGCCCTGGACCGTGGTATTCGAACCTTGGGACATCTGCGCCATGCAGTCGTCGCGCATGCCGGCCGGCAGGGACTGGCAGCGGGCGGTGGCGTTCGACTGAAGCGACTGCTCTTGATGAGTCAGCAGGCGCTGCCGGCGTGCTTCCTGCAGCGCAGCTCCGGCCTCTCGCTTGCACGTGGCGACGTCCTGGTTAGTCTGCCCGGCGTTGCAGCGTTCGATGTCTTGTCGATACTTGGCTTCGATGTCGGCGGTGGCTCCGGCGCTTGAACCGTTGGCCGCGAAAGCACCCGCGGAGAAGAGGCAGGCGCTCAGGGCGCAGATGGCCAGAACGTGTCGACGCTGTGTTGCTGAACGGTGATTCATTATGAACTCCTTTTTTGACTAACGCAGCCACAATGACTGGTAAGCTGGTATTGCTCAGGGCCAGTATAAAAGAATGCCTTTGCAGTTCCGTAACGAAATGTTTGCATCCAAAGGGTGTGTTCCGCTATGAGCGGCAGCAATTTATGTGCCGGGCGGGCGCTACAAAAAAGGGTGGGGGCCCGCGGCCAGCCCTTGCCGCAGAAGGCCTATTCCCATGGCGCAAAGCATCAGGCCGCCGACCAGGCCCAGCACGTCGAATACGGGCCGGATGCGCCCGTCGGCCGATGCGTGCTGGCGCAGCACGCGCAGTGCCGCCTGGCGGAACCACACCGTTGCGGCGGCCAGCAGACTGACGGTGACGGCGGTGCCCAGGGACATGGCCAGCACCGCGGCGATGCCGGCCCAGCGCAGTCCCAGCGAATAGGCGACAAGCAGCATGAGGACGGCGCCCGTGCAGGGACGCATTCCTATCGCCAGCACGATGGCCAGGCCCGACCGCCATGTCAGGGGCCGGGCCGTGTGCGCGTCCGTCAAGCGATGCAGGCCGCCGCAGTCGGCGCAATAGGCGCGCATCCGGCCGGTGCCCGAAAGCAGGGAACCTGCGGCTAGGCGGGGGCGCCGCCGCCTGCGGTACAGGGCCCCGCCGCATTTCAGCGCCAGCACCGAGCCCAGCACGGCGATCAAGGCGAAGCTGAGATTTTCCATGTGCATGCCGGCGCTTTGCGCGCGGCGCAGCGAGTAGCCCAACAGGCCGGCAACAACCTCGACCAGGGCGACGGCCACCGCGCCCTGGACCAGTGCGGACAGGAGCGATAGCAGCACGCCGCGGCGCAGGCGTGTCCGGCTCGTTCCCAGGTAGGTCGCAATCACCGCCTTGCCATGTCCGGGCCCCGCCGCATGGAAGATGCCGTAGAGCAGGCTGATTCCCATGAGGGGCCCCGCCGCGGCCCATCCCTCTTGAGCAACCAGTCGTATGCCGGATGCAAGCTGCCGGTGCAGCTCCGCTTGCGTGGCCATGAGCCAGGCCAGAAAGCGGCTCCAGGAGGGATGGCCGCTGAGGAAAGCCCATGCAAGCATTGCAACGGCCATGGCCATGGCGCACAACGCCAAGGCACGAAAACCTCTTCCGGTCTCTATCCGCATTGGACAAATACCTTTTCGGCGAACATAAGGCCCAGATCCTCCTGGGGCGATGCGCCGCGGTCGAGCGAGAACGCGCGAAGGATGGTTTCCGGAGACGGATCGGCTCGTTCGACGCGAACCCGGCAATGATGCTCCGGGTCGTTCTTCAGGGTGGGAGGCGCTTCGGGTCGATGGGACATCTGAATGAAGTAGCTTGGGTCGAAGACGGAAAACTGCACGGCATGGCGCTTGGGATCCACCGGTTCATCGAGAGGCGCGGTGAAGGACAAGGACAGCTGCAGGCCTTTCATTTCGCTTCTGAATTGAGTAACCGCGGCCAGCCGCACCGGACGGCCGTCGGCCGTGACCCTCATGAAATAGCCGTAGGGGCCCAGATCCTCGATCACCCGGGCGGCGAACTTGCCCAGCGCCGCCTCTTGCGGCCGGCCGTCGGGCGCTATTTCTTCCATCAGCCCCGCCGTGTAAAGCTCGTCGAACAGCCATGTCTCTTCGATGGCCGAAATCACTCCGTCGTAAGACAGGACGATCGTGCTTTCCACATCGATCCAGGCATGCGGATGAGCTCGGCTGTCGACGCAGACGAGCAGCATGGCAAGCAGCGCGGCGAGCTTGCCGGCCAGGCGCCGCGTTGGCGCCCGATGCGGGCTGGAGCCTGTCGGGGCTCTGGCGGCGGTCATGAGACGGCGCGGGCGCTCAGGGCGTGATGATGGCGTCTCGGATCGTGGCGACATTGTGTTGCATCATGTCGAGGTAAGTTGCAGCAGGGCCGCTTTCGGTGGACAGGGCATCGGAATAGAGTTTGCCGCCGATCTTCATGCCGGTTTCGGCGGCTATACGCTCCACCAGGCGAGGGTTGCTGACATTCTCCAGAAAGAGGGCGGACGCCTTGTTGCTCTTGATTTGCCGTATCAATGCCGCCACCCCCGCGGCCGAGGCCTCCGACTCCGTGCTGATGCCCTGAGGCGCCAGGAAGCGAAGCCCGTACTCCCTTCCGAGATAGCCGAATGCGTCATGGGAAGTGATGACGGTGCGCCGATCGGGCGGAATCCGTGCCACAGCCTCTCTGATGCTCCGGTCCAGGGCGTCGAGTCGTTCCTTATAGGCTCGCGCATTGGCGCGATAGCGGGGGCACGCTTGGCCATCGGCCTTGCAGAATGCCTTCGCAATGTTGTCGACATAGATCTTGGCGTTGCCGACCGCCTGCCAGGCATGGGGGTCGTATTCGCCATGGTGATGATGGTGATCCGACGTGTCGCCGCCCTCTGCGGGGCCGTCATGATCGTGGTCGTGGGCATGATCGTGATCGTGGCCGTCGTGATGGTGCATGTGGGCATGGGCATGATCGTGGCCATGGGCGCCGGCGGAATGGGCAGTGTCTTCGTCCCGGTCGACCGGCGTATTGCGCAAAAGCCTGGCTCCCCGTGCGAGCTCCACGATGGGCGCCGTGGCGCCGCTGGCGCGCCAGAGGCGCGGCAGGAAACCTTCGAAATGCAGTCCGTTGGCCAGGACCAGATCCGCGTTTCGAAGCGCCACGGCGTCGGCCGGCCGTGGCTCGTAAGCGTGAGCGTCGCCGTCGGGGCCGACCAGAGTGGTCAACGAAATATGCTCTCCGCCCACGATGCGAGCGAAGTCCGAGACGATGGAGAACGTCGATATCACCTTCAGGTTTTCAGCCTTCGCGTGGGACGCGGCCGCCATCCACATGAAGGCCGCCATGCCGGTAACGGCGGAGAGCTTGCCCAGTCCGAGGCGATTATTGCAACGCATTGTTCCACTCCTTTCCGTTATGTTATAACATAACGATTTTTCCCGATTAGAAAACATATCCATGCGCAGATCGCAGAGATGCGATCCCGGAATAACTTGCAATGTTATAACATTGCAAAAAATAAGCCGGCTCGTGAGCGCACACGTGTCCGTTCGTCTCGAATTTCGTTCATTTTTCCGCAGGAGCTTTCATGAGATTCACCCCTCGCCCCTTGACTCTGGCTTTGTTCGTGGCTTTCGTCCCGTCCGCCCATGCACAGACCGCGTCCTCTTCTGAAACTCCGGTCCAGAGCCTGCCGTCCATCGTCGTCACCGCCAATCCGCTGGGCCTGGACAGCGACAGCCTGACGACGCCGGCCAGCGTGTTGCAGGGCGAACGCCTGACGCTGCAGCGCCGGGGTACGCTGGGAGAGCTACTCGAGAATGAACCCGGCGTGCATGCCGATACGTTCGGCGGCGGGGCGAGCCGGCCTGTCATCCGCGGACAGACCGCGCCGCGCGTCAAGGTACTGAGCGATGGCTCGGAGATCGTGGATGCATCCGGCGTCTCGCCCGATCACGTGGTGACGGCCGACACGCTGCTGGCGCGCCGCGTCGAGATCCTGCGCGGCCCCTCCGCGCTGCTGTACGGCGGGGGCGCCATCGGCGGTGTCGTCAACGTGCTGGACGACAAGATTCCCACCGAGATTCCCGAGGACGGCTTGAGCGGTTCGGTCGAGGTGCTTGGAGCCACGGCCGCCAAAGAGCGCGCCGGGGCAGTGGGCCTGACGGTGGGCGAAGGCAATATCGCCGTGCATGTGGAAGGCGCCCGCCGCCGCTCCGACGACTATCGCGTGCCCGACTGGACCGATAGCCGTGTCGCCAATTCCAATGCCGACAGCACCACCGGAAGCGTCGGATTGTCCTTCGTGGGCAGCCGGGGCTATATCGGCGCGGCGTATTCGTATCGCGAGGACGACTACGGCCTGCCGGGCCACAGCCACGAGTACGAGGACTGCCATCCCCACGGCTCGAGCCTGCACTGTGGCGGACATGATCACGATCATGACCACGATCATGACCACGACCACGAGCACGGAGAGCATGCGGCCACCGCGCACCTGCGCAGCGACCGGCTGGACATCCGCGGCGAGCTTCGCGATCCGTTCGCGGGCTTTTCCAATCTGAAGTTTCGCGGCGGCTATACGGACTATCGGCACGACGAGCGCGATGACGGCGAGCTGGGCACGACCTTCACCAATCGCGGCTATGACGGCCGGCTCGAACTGCGCCACCATCCCCTGGGCGGTTGGGAAGGCGTGGTCGGCCTGCAGACGTCGCGCTACGATTTCGCGTCTTTCGGCGGCTCGGAAAACTTCATTCCCAAGACGCGCACGAATTCGACGGGCTTGTTCTTGTTGGAGAACTACAAGTGGAATGATTGGCGCTTCGAGCTGGGCGCGCGCCATGAATGGCAAACGGTGAGCCCCGACAGCGGGACGCTGTCCGACTACGACGGCAACGCCACGTCGCTGTCGGCCGGGGCCACATGGGACTTCGTGCCCGGCTACGCCGCCTCGCTTTCGGTGTCGCGTTCGCAGCGCATGCCCAATGCTCAGGAGCTCTATGCCAACGGCGTGCATTTTGCCACGCTCACGTACGAGAAGGGCAACCCCGACCTGGGCAAGGAAACCGCGCGCACCGTCGATCTGGGACTGCGCAAAACCGATGGCGACCTGCGTTTTTCGGTGAACGCCTTCCTGAGCCGAATCGACGGCTACATCTACGGCAACACGCTGGATCAGTACGAAGATTTCCGCCTGATCGAATATACGCAGGGAGACGCCTCGTTCGCGGGATTGGAAGCCGAGGTCTCCTACCGCGTAACACCCCATGCGTCGGTGACCGTGTTCGGCGACTACGTGCGCGGCAAACTGCGCGACGGCGACGACCTGCCGCGCATACCGGCCGCCCGAGTCGGTGCGCGCACGAACCTGAACTGGGACCGTTGGAGCGGCTTCGTGGAATACACCCAGGTGCTGCGCCAGAACCGCATTGCCAGCTATGAAGAATCGACCTCGGGCTACGGCCTGCTGGGCGCCGGCGTGTCATATTCGGGTACCATGGCCGGCACCGACTATCTGCTCTACCTGAAGGGCAGCAATCTGTTGAACAAGCTGGCCTACAACCACGCCTCTTTCATTTCCCGCGCTGCGCCGCTGCAGGGCCGCAGCGTCATGGCGGGGGTCAGGGTCGAATTTTGAACATGGACGACACCGCATTCAAGTCTTTGTACGACCTCGTGCAGCACATGCACGGCGAGCTGCCGTGGGGACGAGTGCTCGATGCGGGCACGGGCCGCGGCTCCATGTCCTGGTTGCTGGACCTGGAAACAGTGGGTTGGACGGCCGTCACCGGCGCGCAAAGCATGGCCGGCGAAGTCAGGCGGCAGATAGGCGGCGACCTGCGGGAGCAGGATCGCCTGGTGGTCGGCAACTGGATGGATCCGGAACTGCTGGCGGGCGAGCGGTACGACACGGTGCTGGCCGATTACCTGGTCGGAGCCATAGAAGGGTTCGCACCGTATTGGCAGGATCGCATCTTCGCCCGGCTGCGCCCCCTGGTGGGACGCAGGCTATATGTGATCGGCCTGGAGCCCTACGTGCAATATTCACCGGCCGATCCTGCCGGACGCATGGTGTGTGAAATAGGGCGGCTGCGCGACGCATGCCTGCTGCTCGCGGGCGACCGGCCCTATCGCGAGTATCCGATGGACTGGATCTTGCGGCAGCTGCGGCTGGCGGGCTTCAAGCCCCTGGACACCCGGCGCCTTGCCATTCGCTATGGAGAGAGATTCGTCAACAGCCAGCTGGACATGTGCGATCAGCGCCTGCTGCGCCTGCAGGACCGGGGGCTGGCCATGGCGCTGTCCGAGCACGTGGCGCAACTGCGCCGGCGGGCGCTGGCGCTGGTCAAGGCCGAGGGCGGGCTGCGCTATGGCCACGATTACGTCATCGCGGCCGAGCCCGTTTGAGTGCCGGGGGTTGCGGGCCACGGCCGCGGGCTTCGCTCAGTCGTCCGAAACGGGCCGGCGCGCATCGCGGCGCAGGCCCGCCTGCATCAGCAGGATGGCCGTGACGGGGGACACGATCACCAGGAACATGATGATCAGCAATTCGTGCAGGACAGGACGGTGGGCCAGGGTGGACGCGACCAGGACGCTGGTCAGCACGACGCAGCCGGCGCCCATGGTGTTGCCCAGCGTGACGGCGTGCATGCGCGAATAGAATCGCCTGAAGCGCAGCAGCCCCGCCGAACCGATCAGAGTCATGGTGCCGCTGAGCACCAGCAGCAGGGTGCTGGGTATGGTGACCCAAAGGGGAAGGTCGTTCATGGTTCGATCACCTCGCCTCGCAAAAGAAACTTGGCCATGGCCGTTGAACTGACGAAGCCGAAAATACTGATGACGACGGCGATGTCGAAATACAGGCCGGTTTGATATTGCACGCCAAGCACCAGGATGATCAGCATGCCGTTGATGTACATGGTGTCCAGCGCCAGGACACGGTCCTGCGGCGTGGGACCGCGCAGCAGCTGGAAAGTGGCGAAGCCCAGCGCGATCGCGAAGCAGCTCAGGGCGTAGGTGCCGGCCCAGAACAGAACGGTGGTCATTCGAATATCTCCATCAGCAGGCTTTGATAGCGGTTCTGCACCAGTTCGACCCAATGGTTCTCGTCCTTCAGATCGAGTACGTGCAGCGTGATCGTATTGGTTTCTTCAGAATAGCCCGACCAGACCGTGCCCGGCGTATACGTGATGATGCAGGCCAGCGCCGCCCTGGCGTGGGGGTCGCGCATGCTGAGCGGAATCTTCATGAAGCCGGGCGTGTGCGAGTCCGGACCCAGGATGATCAGGCGGGCCACGGTGAAATTCGAATGGATGATGTCCGACACGACGCGGGCGACCAGCTTGATCATGAGCAGCGGGTGCTTCGGCCGCGAACGTACGGGCCGCAGCGCCATGGCCGCCCACGCCAGCAACAGGGCCAGGACCGTACCGGTCGCCAGATGGCCGGGCGAGACCGAGTTGTTCAGCAGCAGCCAGATGATCAGCAGGACCGCCGGCAGCACCAGCCAATACAGCACCTTCTTCATGGCATGCCTCCCAGCGGCCGCACCGTCTTGTGCGACATCACGGCCTCGATGTACGATTGCGGCCGGTCGAGCAGCAGTGCGGTATCTTCGAGAAACGTCATGACCGGGCCGGCCCAGATCGTCAGCGCGATACAGGCCAGCAGCAGAATGCCGACGGAACCGGCCTCGCTGAGCCGCAGGCGCGGGGTCACGGTGTCTTCGGTGCTCCAGAACAGGCGTATGCCGGTGCGTGTCAGCGCAATGATGCCCGCCAGCCCCGAAAGCAGGACGGCCGCCACCAGCGTCCAGGCGGCTATCGACGGCGTGTCGGTGGCGGAGGTCTGCAATGCCGCGGACAGCATCGACAGCTTGGCGACGAAGCCGGGCAGCGGAGGCAGGCCCGCCACCAGCAGGGCGCAGCAGAAGAAGGCCATGCCCAGAAAAGCCATGGCGGCGGGAATGGCCACGCCCACCACGTCGTCCGAACGGTCGGGCGATTCGGGGTCGTCCAGCTCGAAGGCCTCCATACTGATGGCCAGCACATCGGCGCCGAAGCTGCGGGTGCGTTCGATCATTTCGATCAGCATGTAGAAGGCGCCCAGGGCCAGCACCGAGGTCAGCAGGTAGAACAGCGCCGGGGCGGTGAGCGTGACGCCCGGCATGCCCAGCGCCGCCAGCAGCGTGCCCGAGGACATGATGACGCAATATCCGATAAGCCGTTCGGCCTGCTGGGTGGCCAGGATGCCGATCGCGCCGAAGACCAGGGTGGCCACGCCCAAGGGGAACATCCATTCTCCGCCGAAGGCGGCCGGCGCGCCGGTGGGCAGCAGCAGCGAACCCAGCCGCAGCAGGGCATAGATGCCCACCTTGGTCATGATGGAGAACACGGCGGCGACCGGCGCGCAGGCATGCGCATAGGCATTGGGCAGCCAGAAGTTGAGCGGCCAGGCCGCCGCCTTGGTAAGGAAGGCGATGCCCAGGATGGCCGCGGCGGCTTCGAAGAGGCGCCGGTCTCCGCCGGTGAGCTGGCCGGCGCGCACGGCCAGATCGGCCATGTTGAGCGTGCCGGCGACCCCGTAGATGAGGGCGATGCCGATGAGCAGCAGGAAAGAGGCGGCCAGGTTCGTGGCGATGTAGTGCAGGCCGGCCGTGACCCGCATTTCGCCCGAGCCGTGCAGCATCAATCCGTAAGAGGCGCCGAGCAGGACCTCGAAGAACACGAAGAGATTGAAGAGGTCGCCGGTGAGGAAGGCGCCATTCAGGCCCATCAGCAGCAGCTGGAACAGAGGCAGGAAATGCACGCCGGCGCGCTCCCAGCGCGCGGTGGAATAAGTCAGCGCGGCCAGGCCGAGTATGGAGCACAGCAGCAGCATGACTGCGGCCAGGCGGTCGGCCACCAGTACGATGCCGAAGGGGGCGGGCCAGTCGCCCACCAGGTAGACGGCAATGTTCTGCGGCCAGACGTCGGTCATCTGCCCGGCGGTCGTCAGAAGCAGCTGGCAGGCCACGAAGATCTGGAACAGTACGGACGCGAAGGAGAGCGCGAGGCGTGTCTTGCGGCGGGACTCTTTGAGCAGCACCAGCAGCGCGCCGACCATCAGCGGCGTCGCAATGGGCAGCATGGGCAGATGTTGCATCCAGCCGTTCACAGGTCGGCCTCCCTGCCGTCGACGTGGTCATTGCCCGCGAAGCCCCGCGAAGCCAGCAGCACCACCAGGAACAGCGCCGTGGTGGCGAAGCCGATGACGATGGCCGTGAGGACCAGCGCCTGGGGCACGGGGTCGGTGTACAGCAGCGGATCGATCTCGCCCGATTTGTCGATGACGGGCGCGGCGCTGACGCGCAGCCTTCCCATCGAAAAGATGAAGAGGTTCACCGCATAGGCCAGCAGGGAAAATCCGATAATGACTTGAAACGTGCGCGGGCGCAGAATCAGCCAGACACCCGAGCTGGTGAGTACGCCGATGGCCAGTGCCAGAATGATTTCCACTAGCTTGCTCCAGAACTTGAGATGGCGGCGGGCGCGTGCGGCGCCTTGCGGCGAAAGCGCAGCGACTGGTGGGCCAGAGCGACCAGGATCAGCACGGTTGCGCCGACCACCAGCATGTACACGCCCAGGTCGAAGAACAGCACGCTGGACAGATGCACGGTGCCGATGAGCGGCACAGGGAAGTCTCCCACCAGCGCCGACAGGAAGGGCCGCGCCACGCTCCAGGCCGAAAGCGCCGCGCAGCCCGCGACCAGCAGGCCCAGCGCGATCCATTTCTGCGGTCGTATGCTTTGCCTCGACTCGACCCAGACCACGCCGCCCACGATGTACTGCAGGATGATGGCGGTGGCCATGATCAGGCCGCCGACGAAACCGCCGCCCGGAAGGTTGTGGCCGCGCAGCAGGAAGAACAGCGACACCAGTACGGCCATGGGCAGCAGCAGCCTGGCCAGGACGGCGGGCGCCTGCATGTTGTCGCGGGGCAGGTCGGCATCCGGGTCGGGTTCGGGTTCGACATGGTCGAGCGAGGGGTTGTTGGCCCCTTGTTGCCGGCGCAGCGGGC
Organism: Pusillimonas caeni; assembly: GCF_003545815.1. Lineage (GTDB taxonomy): Bacteria > Pseudomonadota > Gammaproteobacteria > Burkholderiales > Burkholderiaceae_B > Pusillimonas > Pusillimonas caeni. Next base: position 211,047 of record NZ_PDUW01000007.1, on the reverse strand, counting down.
CGTCCTTGATGCTTTCCGGTGGCGGACGGAAGCGGCGCAGCAGGGCGAAGACGGTCAATGCCACAATGCCCAGCACGGTGATCTCGCCCAGCGTGTCGAAGCCGCGGAAGTCCACCAGGATGACGTTGACGACGTTGGAGCCATGTCCCTCGGGCAGGGCGTTAAGCAGGAAGAAATCGGAAATGCCTTGGCCCGCCGGCCGCGTCAGCACGGCGTAGGCCAGGACGGACATGCCCGCGCCGGCCGCCACGGCCACGGCGAGGTCGCGTCCGCGGCGCACGATCGTGCGGGCATTGATCGGCGCGCTGCCGTCGTCGGCCTCGATGCGGGGCGGCAGCCAGCGCAGGCCGAGCAGAATGAGCACCACCGTCACCACCTCGACGGCAAGCTGGGTCAGGGCCAGGTCGGGTGCGGAAAACCACGCAAAGGTCAGTGCGGTGGCAAGGCCCGCCCCGCCCGACAGCGCCAGCGTGGCCAGCCTGTGGAACTTGGCTTGCCGCGCGGCGCCGATGGCGCAGGCCGACCCCGCCAGCCACAGCGTCAGGAAGAACAGATTGGCCGGAGTGCCCAGCACGGGTTGAAGCCATCCGCCGCGCGTCAGCGGCAGCAGGGCCACGACAAAGGTGCCGGCGGTAAGGACGAGCAGCTGGCGCTGCAGGCCGGACGAGTAGAGCACATTGAGCAGCGCGGCCGACAGCGAGTCGATGCCTTCCATCAGTATCTCGAAGCTGCGGCGGCCGTCGAAGCGGTAGATGAGGGGTGTGCGGCCGGGCTTGACGTAGTTTTGATGGCGCAGCAAATGCAGCAGCAGGATGCCGCCCGCCAGCGCGGTCAGGCTCATGGCCAGGGGCAGGTTGAACCCATGCCAGATCTTGAGGTCGTAATGCGGAGTCTCGCTGCCCAGGATGGCGAAGGTGGCCGATTCCAGCAAGGGGCCCAGGGTGTACTTGGGCAAAATGCCCACCACCAGACAGGTCAGCACCAGCAGGCCGCTTGGCACCAGCATCCAGAACGGGGGCTCGTGCGGCGAGCGCGGCAGGTCGGTGGCCCGGGGGCCGAAGAACACCTGCAGCACGAAGCGCAGCGAGTAGGCGACGCTGAAGGCGCTGGCCAGCACCGCCATCAGCGGTAGCCCGGACTCGATGGCCGGGCCGTGGCTGGCCAGCACGGTTTCGGCAAAGAACATTTCCTTGGACAGGAAGCCGTTGAGCAGCGGCACGCCGGCCATGGAGGCGGCCGCCACCACCGCCAGCGTGGCGGTGATGGGCATGGCCTTGCGCAAGCCGGACAATCGCCCCATGTCGCGCGTGCCGGTCTCGTGGTCGACGATGCCCGCAGCCATGAACAGCGAAGCCTTGAACGTGGCGTGGTTCATCATGTGGAAGATGGCCGCGACCAGGCCCAGGCGGCTGTTCAGGCCCAGAAGCAGCGTGATCAGTCCCAGGTGGCTGATGGTGGAATAGGCCAGCACGCCCTTCATGTCCTGCTGGAAGATGGCTGCGTAGGCGCCCAGGACCAGGGTGCAAAGCCCCGCGCCGCCGATGATGTAGAACCATTCGCTGGTGCCCGCCAGCACCGGCCAGAAGCGCGCCAGCAGGAAGACGCCCGCCTTGACCATGGTGGCCGAGTGCAGGTAGGCCGAGACCGGCGTGGGCGCGGCCATGGCGTTGGGCAGCCAGAAATGGAAGGGAAACTGCGCGCTCTTGGTGAGGGCGCCCAGTGCGATCAGGACGAGGATGGTGGTGTACCAGGGGTGCTGGCGCACCAGGTCGCCCGATGCCAGCACGATGTCGAGGTCGTAGCTGCCCACGACGTGCCCCAGCATCAGCACGCCCGCCAGCAGGCAGAGCCCGCCCGCGCCGGTGACGGTCAGCGACATGCGCGCACCGCGGCGCGCGTCCAGCCGGTGGTTCCAGTAGGCGATGAGCATGAAGGAAGTGAGGCTGGTGAGTTCCCAGAACACCACCAGCTGCACCAGATTGCCTGACATCACCACGCCCAGCATCGACCCCATGAACAGCAGGAAGAATGAAAAAAAGCGCGGTACCGGATCCTGCGGCGAGAGGTAATAGCGCGCGTAGAGGACGATGAGGGCGCCCATCACGGTGATGAGCATGCCGAACAGCCAGGCATAGCCGTCCATGCGCAGATTGAAGTCTATGGTCAGCGCCCCCGGAATCCAGGGGGCCGAGTACTGCACGACCTCGCCCTGGGCGATGTGCGGATACTGCAAGGCCGTGAGCACGGCGCACGCGACGGCGATGGCACCCGAAAGCCAGGCCTCCATATTGCGCGCATTGGCAGGCAGCGCGACGGCGATCAGGCTGCCAACGAACGGCAATATGAGAATCAGGATCAGCGACATTCGGGTGGCGGCGGGTGAGAGAGAAAGACCGCCCTAATGATACGATATTTTTCTGTACGTTCAGCGCGGCGTTTCATCATCGATCTGCCGTAAACCGCGCCGGCTCGGCCTTTGCAGCGTCTTCAGGCCGAGGGCCAGGTAAGCGGTCACGCCCAGGCCCATCAGTCCCAGGGGTATTTGCAGCGCGGGCAGGGGCAGGAAATACATCGAGTACAGCAGCGAAATCCACATTGCCGCGATGGCCGTGATCTTGACCCGCAGCGTGACGCCCTTGTTTTCCTGGAAGTCGAGCAGGTAGCGGCCGAAGACCCGGTTCTGGGTCAGCCAGCGGTACATGCGTTCGGAACCGCGCATGAAGCAGGCGGCCGCCAGCAGCAGGAACGGGGTGGTGGGCACCAGCGGCAGCGCCATGCCGGCAACGGCCAGCGCCAGGGCGATGCAGCCTACGATATTGAAAAAAATCTTCATGCCGCCTGGAATGGGTTCTTGGTACGGGCGATGGGCGGCGTGCGCCGCCCACCCTTTACTTTATCAGGCGGCAAGGCCCCGGCATACTTACTCAGGCGGCTTGTTCCAGGAATACCTCCAGGCGGCGCGGCTTGAGCAGCAGCCGGTCGCCGGTCCGCGGGGCCAGCGCCCGGTATGCCTCGTTGGGAATCAGCGCCTGCAGCAGTCCGGCGCCGTCCTCGCGTTGGAACTCCAGCTGGGCCAGCGGCCCGATGGCGTTGGCGTGCAGCAGCCGGGCGACGATGCCTTCCTCGCCCGGGCGGTAGCGCGCCACGTCCAGCTCGTGGGGGCGTACGTAGCCCACACCGGGCAGATCATGAACCTCTCCGTGCTCGGGCACCGGCAGGGCGGTGTGGCCGGCATGCAGCACTCCCTGGTGGACGCGGCCTGTGAACAGGTTCACGTCGCCCAGAAAACCATAGACGAAAGGCGAGGCGGGATTGTCGTACACCTGCGCCGGCGGCCCCACCTGTTCGACGCGCCCCTTGTTGATGACGACGACCTGGTCGGCCACTTCCAGGGCCTCTTCCTGGTCGTGGGTGACGAAGATGCTGGTGACGTGCAATTCGTCGTGCAGGCGGCGCAGCCAGCGGCGCAGTTCTTTGCGCACCTTGGCGTCCAGGGCGCCGAAGGGCTCGTCCAGCAGCAGCACGCGCGGCTCGACGGCCAATGCGCGCGCCAGGGCGATGCGCTGGCGCTGTCCGCCCGACAGGCTGGAGGGGTAGTGGTCGGCCAGCCAGTCGAGCTGCACCAATTCCAGCAGCTGCCTTACGCGTTCGCGGATTCTGGCCGCCGAGGGCCGCTGGCCGCGCGGCTTGATGCGCAGGCCGAAGGCGATGTTGTCGAACACCGTCATGTGGCGAAACAGGGCATAGTGCTGGAACACGAAGCCCACCTGCCGCTGGCGCACGTGCTGGTGCGAGGCGTCCTCGCCGTCCAGCAGCACCCGTCCGCTGTCGGCCTGGGCCAGGCCGGCGATGATGCGCAGCAGGGTGGTCTTGCCGCAGCCCGAAGGCCCCAGCAGCGCCGTCAGCGCGCCCTGCGGAAAACTGAGGCAGACATCGTCCAGCGCGACGAAATCGCCGAAGCGCTTCTTGATGTTGACGACTTCGATACTCATGGTCGGGACTCCTGTCGGGGTTGCGGCGCCGGCGCGCGGGCGTCGCGCCATTCGATGTAGGACTTCAGGGCCAGGGTGGCCAGCGCGAGCAGGGCCAGCAGCGAGGCGACGGCGAAGGCGGCGGCAAAGTTGTATTCGTTGTAAAGAATCTCGACCTGCAGGGGCATGGTGTTGGTTTCGCCGCGTATGTGGCCCGACACCACCGACACCGCGCCGAACTCGCCCATGGCGCGCGCATTGCACAGAATGACGCCATACAGCAGGCCCCACTTGATATTGGGCAGGGTCACGTGGCGGAAGGTCTGCCACCCCGAGGCGCCCAGCACGATGGCGGCCTCTTCTTCTTCCGTTCCCTGCGACTGCATCAGGGGAATGAGTTCGCGCGCAATGAAGGGGAAGGTGACGAAAACGGTGGCCAGCACAATGCCCGGCACGGCGAACAGGATGCGGATGTCGTGTTCCTGCAGCCAGGGTCCCAGCCAGCCGTGGGCGCCGAACAGCAGCACGAAGATAAGTCCCGAGATGACCGGCGATACCGAAAAAGGCAGGTCGATCAGGGTGATGAGCAGGCTCTTGCCGCGAAACTCGAACTTGGCGATGAACCAGGCGGCGCAGACGCCGAAGACCAGGTTCAGCGGCACGGCGATGGCGGCGGTCAGCAAGGTGAGGCGTATGGCCGACAGCGCATCGGGTTCGACGATGGCGGACAGGTAGGCGTTCCATCCCTTGCGCAGCGCCTCGGCAAAGACGGCCGCCAGGGGCATGAAGAGAAACAGCGCCAGAAAGGCGAGGGCGGCGGCGGTCAGCAGCCAGCGCACCCAGCGCGGTTCTTCCAGCGCCGACGGCGCCTGTTCGAGCCGGCCGGCGGCGGGCGCGAATGTCGGCAAAGTCGTGGTCGTGCCGCTCATGTCAGGCCTCCGCCAGGCCGCGGCGGCGCGTCCAGGCCTGCAGCAGATTGATGGCCAGCAGCATGATGAACGCGGTCAGCAGCATGACCATGGCGATGGCGGTGGCGCCCGCATAATCATATTGTTCGAGCTGAGTGACGATCAGCAAGGGCGTGATCTCGGAAACCATGGGCATATTGCCGGCGATGAATATCACCGAGCCGTATTCGCCCGAGGCGCGCGCAAAGGCCAGCGCAAAGCCGGTCAGCAGCGCGGGCAGTATGGCCGGCAGGATGACGCGAAGAAAGATCTGCAGGCGGTTCGCACCCAGGCTGGCGGCGGCTTCCTCGAACTCGCGGTCGGCTTCCTGCAGCACCGGCTGCACGGTGCGCACGACGAAGGGCAGGCCGATGAAGGTCATGGCCACCACCACGCCAAGGGGCGTGAAGGCCACTTTCAGTCCCAGGGATTCCAGCTGCGAGCCGATCCAGCCATTGGGCGCATACAGCGCGGTCAGCGCGATGCCGGCCACCGCGGTGGGCAGGGCGAAGGGCAGGTCGACCAGGGCGTCGACCAGCTTCTTGCCCGTGAATTCATAGCGTTCGAGCACCCACGCGACCAGTGTGCCGAAGACGACGTTGAGCGCGGCGGCGATCAGCGCGGCTCCGAAGCTCAGCCGATAGGAAGCCATGACGCGTTCGCTGGTGGCGGCTTTGACGAAGCCTTCCCAAGACATCGTGAAGGTATTGAGAAAGATGGCCGAGAGCGGAATCAGGACGATGAGGCACAGGTAGAACAGGGTGAAGCCGCCGGTAAGCCCGAAGCCGGGCAGCACCCGGCCCGGGCGCCGGTCTCTGAAACTGAAGGGTAGGGCGATCTGCATGGACGATGACTGAAAAATGATGCGCGACGCACACTATGGTTGCATCGCCGCGCCGCGGACGGAACGATTAACTTCGCATGTACAAAGACGTGATAGGCATAAACCCGTTCACGGGCTCTCGCCCGAGGCGCGGCGCGATGCGTGGATCGCTGGCCTTGCCTGCGCCGCTGGACGCGCCGCATCTCACTTGCCGGGCTGGTAGATCTGGTCGAACACGCCCCCGTCGGCAAAATGCTTGGCTTGCGCCTGCGCCCAGTTTCCCGCCACATCGTCGATGGTGAACAGTTCCACCTCGGGATACTGGCCGGCGTACTTGGCGCCTACTTCTTTCGAGGTGGGCCGGAAGTAGTTCCTGCCCGCGATGTCCTGGCCGACGTCGCTGTACAGGTATTCCAGATAGGCTTGCGCGATGTCGCGCGTTCTGCGGCGGTCCACCGTCTTGTCGACCACGGCGACGGGCGGCTCGGCCAGGATGCTGCTGGGCGGCGCAACGATCTCGACCTTGTCGGGCCCCAGCTCGTTCAGGGCCAGCAGGGCTTCGTTCTCCCATGCCAGCAGCACGTCGCCTATGCCGCGTTCGACGAAAGTGATGGTCGAGCCGCGCGCGCCCGAGTCCAGGACGGGCACCTGGCGAAACAGCTTGCCCACGAAGTCGCGCGCGGCGGCCTCGTCGCCGTTCGCCTTCTTGAGCGCATAGCCCCAGGCGGCCAGATAGTTCCAGCGGGCGCCGCCCGATGTCTTGGGGTTGGGCGTGATGACGGACACGCCCGGCTTGAGCAGGTCGTCCCAGTCCTTGATGCCCTTTGGGTTGCCCTTGCGCACCAGGAAGACGATGGTCGAGGTGTAGGGCGAGCTGTTGTGCGCCAGGCGCTTCTGCCAATCCTTGTCGATCAGGCCGCGCTCCGCGATGGCGTCGATGTCCGGAGCCAGCGCCAGCGTGACGACGTCGGCGGCGATGCCGTCGATGACGGTGCGCGCCTGCTTGCCCGAGCCGCCGTGCGATTGCTTGATGCGCACCGTGTCGCCGGTCTTCTCCCGCCAGTACTTGGCGAAGGCGGTGTTGAATTCCTGATACAGCTCGCGGGTCGGGTCGTAAGAGACATTCAGCAGCGAAATGTCCGCCCCGTGGGCGGGCAGCGCGGCGGCCATGGACAGCAGGGCCGCCTGAAGAAAGCGGCGCAGTGCACGGGACGGGCGAAGCGGATTCGAGGCTTTGTCGTTCATGATGTCTGGGATCGGATAACGAGTTGAATGAACGACCAGCTTATGGGCGGGGCCTTTTAAAGTGAACGAATGCTTTCTTACTTATAAAGATCGGAACGGCATATAACGGCAAATCCGGCTAGCATTACGCTTGCGGCATTCTGCCGCGCAAGATCAACGCATGCGCTGCACGAAGCGCGAGGAAGCGGGCACATGAACGACAACAACACACCGGTCACGCAGATCGTCGATTCAGGTCAGGGAGGCCCCGTCAAGACGGACTCTCTGAAGACGGTGGCCACGGTGGTCTATGCACTGCAGGCCGTGGCCTATTTCATCGGCATTACGGCCGTGGTGGGGGTCATCATCGCCCACATCAAAGTCGGCGACGCGCGGGGCACATGGCTCGAGTCGCATTTCCGCTGGCAGATCCGCACCTTCTGGTACTCGTTGTTGTGGGGCATCGTGGGCGCCGTCCTGCTGGCCGTCGTGATCGGATATCTCGTGCTGCTGGGCGTGCTCGTCTGGAGCATCTACCGCATCGCCAAGGGCTGGCTGCGCCTGGTCGACGGCAAGGCCATGTACGCCTCGGCCTGATATCTGAAGACATCGCCGCGCTTCGGCCGGCAGCGCCTTTGTTGTTCTGACGGGCATGGCGATTGCTGCCTGCGGGCCTCTCCCTTATAGGAGGTGCCCATGAGTTGGCAGGCATTGTTCGGCGAGCGCGCCACCACCAAGATCGCCGCCATCTACGACACGCGCGAGGCGGCTTCAGGGGCGGCGGACTCATTGAGCCGAAGCGCGGGGCTGGAGCCCTCGCAATGGACGTTGATCGCGCCGCAAGAGCAGGGCTTCGCGCGCAAGCTCGAACCCGAAAGCCAAGGCATCGCCCGCACGGGCGTACGAGCCCACCTCATCCTGGGCGCCATCGGCCTGTTGGCCGGAATCGTGTTCTGGGCCCTGTTGTACGGCCTGGCCATTCCCTTCATCGTGGCTTCGCCCTGGGCCAGCGCGGCCGTCATCATCGTTTTTGCTACCATAGCGGGCATGATGATCGGTGGCCTCGTCACGGCGCGCCCCGACCACCAGATCGTCATCCTCAAGGTCAGGCAGGCCGCCGAACAAGGCAAATGGTCTTTGGTGCTGCATCCCGGCAATCCCAGGCAGTGCGACGCGCTGATGAAGGAATTGTCGGAAGCCGGCACCGAAGTCGTGCGCACGGTTTAGCGTCTACAGGCCGTGCCCCGGCGGCTCGGCCCAAGCGCGGATGCCGCCTCGAGGCGGTCGAATCGAGCTCCAGGGGCGCGGCTCAATAATAAAAGGAACGCGCAATGGACACCTTTCTCCAGGCCGCCGTCGAAGAAGCCCGCCAGGGGCTTGCCGAGGGCGGCATCCCCATCGGTTCGGTCATCGTCCACCAGGGACGCATCATCGGACGTGGACATAATCGTCGTGTGCAGCAGGGCAGCGCCATATTGCACGGCGAGATGGACGCTTTGGAAAATGCCGGCCGCCAGCCCGCCAGCGTCTATCGCGAATCAGTACTGTACACCACCTTGTCTCCCTGCCCGATGTGCACCGGCGCCATTCTGCTTTATGGGATTCCCCGCGTGATCGTGGGCGAGAACCGGACCTTCATGGGCGGCGAGGCCCTGCTGCGCGAGCATGGCGTGAAGGTCGACGTACTGCAGGACGCCGATTGCATCGCCATGATGCGCGACTTCATCCGCGACAAGCCGGAACTCTGGAACGAAGATATCGGCGTCTGAACTTATTGGCCGGATCGCGGCTTTTTGGCGGCCGGCTTGCGGGCCGCCTTGACGGGCGCGGGCGCGGCGGCATCCGGGTTCTTCACGGCCTTGCTGGCTTTGCGTCCTTTTCGGGGCGGCTTGGCCGGGGCGGCGGGGCGCGAAACGAACGCCCCCGACTTTTCGTCGCGGCCCACGTCGAGCAGGCCTTGCGCCTGGGCCTCGTCCAGCACGCTGCCAAAAGCCTTGAAGCCGTAGTACGACTCGTTGAAGTCGGGCCTGCGCCGCTTGATGGCCTGCTTCAGGGTCGAGGCCCAAATTTTGTCGCTGTCGCCGCGTTCCGACAGCAAGGCCTCGAAGGTGTCGACCACGATGGCAATGGCTTCGGCGCGCCGGCTCTGTTGTTTGTCTTCGCTCGATTCCTGGATTTTGGCCGCTGCCTCGGGGGCCGCGGCGGGCTTGCGGGCGGAACGCGTCTGGCGCACCAGATCGTCGTAGAAGATGAACTCGTCGCAATTGGCGATCAGCAGGTCGGAGGTCGATTGCTTGACGCCGACGCCGATCACCTGCTTGGCGTTCTCGCGCAGCTTGGACACCAGCGGCGAAAAGTCGGAGTCGCCGCTGATGATGACGAAAGTATCGACGTGCGCCTTGGTGTAGCAGAGGTCCAGCGCATCGACCACCAGGCGGATGTCGGCGGAGTTCTTGCCTGACTGGCGCACGTGGGGAATCTCGATGAGTTCGAAGCTGGCTTCGTGCATGGCCGACTTGAAACTTTTGTAGCGTTCCCAGTCGCAGTAGGCCTTCTTGACGACGATGTTGCCCTTGAGCAGCAGACGCTCGAGCACCAGCTGGATGTCGAACTTCTCGTATTGGGCGTCGCGCACGCCCAGCGCCACGTTCTCGAAATCGCAAAAAAGCGCCAGGCTGGCGCTGTCGTTCTGGTGGGCCATGTGGGAGTGCTCCGATTATGCCTTGGACCGAATGAAGCCCATGATACCGTTTTCGAAGGTCTGCGGAGACCGCGCGGACCTTGCGGCCATATTCAGCAGACAGTTAGTTGGCTCGGGTATAGTGTCGGGAATAAGTCTCGTTTACGCAACTATACTTCACGGAGCATCATGATTCTGGCCGGGCTTGGGGTAAGGGCGGCGCGCTTTTTTGCGTGCCTGATGATGATATGTGCGGGCGCGCTGGCGCACGCCCAGTCAGGCGAACAAGGCGCCGATGCGCGCCAGTTGTGGCAGTTGCTGGACTACGTGGCGGTGGATTATAGCGGTGCCGTGCAGGGCGGCGAAATCGTCAGCGAGGGCGAATATGCCGAGATGCTCGAGTTCACCGACACCGCGGCGTCACGCTTGCAGGCCTTGCCCGTCACCGAGTCCAAAGATCAGATCGCGGCGCTGGTCCAGAACCTGGGCCAGGCGGTGCGGGACAAAGCGGATGCGGCCCGGGTGGCCGAGCTGGCGCATGAGGCCAATGCCTTGCTGCTCAAGGCCTACCCCATGCCCGTCGCGCCGGCTCATGCGCCCGACCTGCAGGCGGGCGCGCGCCTGTATGCGGCGCAGTGCGCATCCTGCCATGGCGCCAAGGGCGCCGGAGACGGAGTCGCCGCGGCCGGGCTCGATCCGGCCCCCATCGCCTTCACCGACGCCGAGCGCGCCGCGTCGCGCAGCGTCCTGGCGCTGTACCAGGTCATCTCCCAGGGCGTCGAGGGCACATCCATGCCGGCTTTTGCCGAGCTCTCCGACGACGAGCGCTGGGCGCTGGCCTTTTTCGCGGGCGGCATGGCTTATGACGACGCCATGCGGGAGCGCGGACAAGACCTCTGGAACAAGGATCCCAAGGCCAAGGTGCTGTACGGGGATCTGGAGGCGATCGCCACCACCAGCCAGGCCGAAGCCTCGCGCACGTTCGAGCCCGATGCGGCGCGCGACCTCACCGCCTTTGTTCGCGCCGAGCCGTCCGTGGCCGCTGCCGGCGATCCGTCCGGGCTGTCCCTGGCCCGACAGCGTCTGGGCGAAAGCCTTCGGGCCTTGCGAAAAGGCGAGCACGCGTCCGCCTCCAGCCTTGCCTTGTCCGCTTATCTGGATGGATTCGAGCCTATCGAACCCATGCTCGGCGCGCGCAATCCGCGCCTGTTGACAGAGGTGGAGGACGCCATGCTGGCCTACCGGTCGGCCGTCGGGAAGCGTGACGCGGCGGCCGCGGAACAGGTGGCCGGCCGCCTCGACGGCCTGTTCGGCCAGGTGGATGCCGAGCTGGGCCAGGCACAGGCGGCGCCGCTTACCACCTTCCTGGGCGCTCTCACCATATTGCTGCGCGAAGGCCTTGAGGCCCTGCTCATCGTCATCGGCATCGTCGCCTTCCTGAAAAAGGCCGACCGTCCCGACGCTCTGAAAGCGGTGCATACGGGCTGGGTGCTGGCTCTGGTCGCCGGCGCCCTGACCTGGGTGGCGGCAACCTATCTCGTCACCATCAGCGGCGCTAGCCGCGAGCTCACAGAGGGCCTCGGTTCACTGCTTGCGGCCGTGGTGCTGCTGGGCGTGGGCTTGTGGATGCACCAGAAAAGCGCAGCCGGGCGCTGGCAGGCCTACCTGCACCAGAAGGTGTCGGGCGCGATGCGCCGCCGTTCGGCCTGGGGCCTGTTCGCCCTGGCCTTCATTGCGGTGTATCGCGAGGTGTTCGAGACCGTATTGTTCTATTCCGCCCTGGCCACCGACGGCAATGGCGCCGCCTTGCTGGCCGGCTTCGGCGCCGCGGTGGTGCTGCTGGCCCTGATCGCATGGATATTGCTGCGCACCAGCGCCCGCATGCCGATAGGCAAGTTCTTCTCGCTTACCTCCATCCTGGTCGCCCTGCTGGCCATCGTGCTCACGGGCAAAGGCGTGTCCGCCCTGCAAGAGGCGGGCTGGATCGATGTGCTGCCCGTGGCCGCGCCGCGTATCGAGATACTGGGCGTGTATCCCACGCTGCAGACGCTGGCGGCCCAGGCCGTGGTGCTGCTCGTCGTGGCGGCGGGCTTCGGCTTTCAGCGGCGCAGCCGCATCAGCAAAGGATAGGAGAGCAGCGCGCCGAGAACGGCATTGACGGGCACGATGCCCGGCAGCCAGTGGCCGCAGGCGAGGCCCGCCGCCACGGCTGCGATGGCCGCGGGATTGACCGCGGCGGCGTCGGCGGCGGGGTAGTGCCGGTAGCGCCCGCGGCGCAGCAGGTAGTCGGCAATGATAACGCCGCCGATGGGCGGAATGGCGGCTGACAGAAAGGCCAGCCAGCCCACGAAATGATGGTACAGCCACAAGGCCATCAAAGTGCCCGCAAGGCCGTTGAACATCGCCAGCAATCGGCTGGGCAGGCCCGTGACGTTCGCAAAGCCCAGGCCGGAGGCGTACAGCGCGTTGTCGTTGGTGGTCCAGATGTTCAGGCCCAGCACCAGGACAGCGGGCCAGATCAGGCCCTGCATCATCATGACGTCGCTCACGTCGGCCTGTCCCGTGGCCGCGGCGCCGGCCCCGCCGAAGATGAACATCAGCGAATTGCCGACGAAGAAGGCCGCCATGCACACCACCACGGCCGTTCGCGCGCTGCGTCCGAAGCGCACGAAATCGGCGGTGAGCGTGCCGGCGCTTATGAAGGAACCCACCACCACGGCGATGGCTGCCTCCATCGGCAGCGGGTCCGCGGGAACGCTGCCGCGCAGGGACTCCAGCCCTCCGGCCTGGCCGATCGCGAGCCACACCGAATAGCTGCCGAGCACGGCGATGGCCGGCACCGCGACCACCGAAAGGGCGGTCAGGCCCGCGATGCCGAAGTAGACCGTCAGCGTCATGAGGATGCCCGAGGCGGCGATCAGCAGGTGAATATCCCAGCCGGTGGCCTTGGCCACCGGGATCGCGAACATGGCCACGCCCACGCCGAACCAGCCTACCTGCGTGCCGCCCAGCAGCAGCGAAGGCAGCCATGAGCCTTTGACGCCGAACGAGTAGTGGGCCAGCAGGTGGGTCGACAGGCCGGTGCGCGCGCCGATGTATCCGAGCGCGGCCGTGTAGACGCCCAGAATGAGATTGCCCGCCACGACGGCCCGGAAGAACTCGTTGGCAGTCAGCCCCGCGCCAAGGGTTCCGCCGGCCCACATGCTGGCCGAGAAAAAAGTGAGGCCCAGCATGACGGCGCTGAGCGCCAGGGTGTTTCTGCGCGCCGAGGCCGGTACGGGGCGGCGGCTGAAATCGGCGTCATCCATGTGAACGCTCTTCGGCATTGCGATGGCGCTTTATGGCGCTTGCCAGCCATAAGCCCAGCAGAGGAAGCGCTATCACGCTGGGAAGCAAGGCCAGGCGGGTGCCCAGGCTTTCGAGCAGGACGGCGATGATGCTGACGCCGATGGACTGGCCCAGGAACAGGCTGCAGGCAAACAGGGACACGGCCGTGCCGCGCGCCTGGGGAGCCATTTGCGTGGCGTTGGCCTGCAAGGTGTTGTGTATGAGATAAAAGCCGAAGCCGGCGACGGCGGAGGCGGGCATCGACCATACCCAAGAAGGCGCGAAGGCCAGCAGGCAGAAGCCCGCGGCCATCAGGATGCTGCCGTACACCACCATGCTCCGTTCGCCCAGGCGCGTCACGATGCGGCGTGCGAACAGGGTGTAGCCCAGCCCGCCCAGGCCGTACAGGACGACGATGCCTCCGGCCATGGTCAGCGACAGGCCGAAATGCTTGTATAGATGCACCGGGATGAAAACGAAGGCGCCGTATGCGAAGCATCCTTCTATGAGCGCCGCAATCATGATGCGGCGGGCCCAGGGGGTACGCAGCACCAGCATGAGCTGCGCGGCGTAGCTCTTGGACTCCTTGCGGCTTGCCGCGCTGGGTACGGGAGGCAGGCCGCGCGCCATGAGCATCGTCGCGGCGCCGAACAGCAGCGCCAGCAGCGCGAAGGCGGCCCGCCAGCCCAGGGTGTCCCCGAACACGCCGCCCGCCCATTGTCCGAAAATCATGCCCAGAATGGTGGCCGGCAGGAACTTGGCCAGCTCCTGCTGCCGGCGCGTATAGGGAACCGAGTCGCCGATATAGGCCATGCTCAAGGGGATGATGCCGCCCGCGGTGGCGCCGGCCAGGAAGCGCAGGCCGATCAACACCGAAAGATCGGGCGAGAAGACCAGAGCCAGATTGAGCAAGGCCGACACCGCCACGGCCATGCAGATCACGCGCTGCTTGCCATAGCGGTCGCCCAGGGGGCCGTAGACCAATTGCAGGACGCCGTAGGCGATGGCGAACATGGAAACCGCCCCGGCCGCTGCGCCGATTTCCGCGTTGAAGTAGCGGGCCAGCTCGGGCAGGAGGGTGTCGCAAAGCCGCATGCTGGCCATGCTTGCAAACCCGGCGCAGGCCACCAGCCAGAAATAGCGCCTGTAGGAGGCGGACGCAGCTTGGTCTTCGGGATCGGGCACCGCCGAGGTCTCCTGTGCACGCGGACAAGGGCGTAGTGTATCGCTATATGTCTGGATGGTTTTTGGTTTAACCTTACAGCAATCCTAAGGCTTCCCTCATCATGCAACCCATTCTGCCCGCCTATCTCATCACCCGCTGGCTGCTCGTGCTCGTCATTCTCGCCGGGCTTTATTTTCTTCGTGGTTTCCTGGTTCCGGTGCTTGCCGCGCTGATCATATGCCTGGCCAGCTGGCCGCTGTACCAGCGCCTGCTGCGGCGCTGCGCGGGCCGGGACGCGCTGGCCGCCAGCCTGGCGCTGGGCATCGTCATCCTGGTCCTCATTATTCCCCTGTCCCTGGCGTTGAGCTTTGCCGTGCAGGAGGCCAGCAGCTTCATCCGCTGGGCGCTGGCCGCCAACCGCGACGGCGTGCCCGTGCCGCTATGGCTGCTCGAGCTGCCCCTGGCGGGCGAGTGGCTGGCCCGCCACTGGGTGACCTATCTGGGCGAACCCCATGCGCTGGGCGAGGTGGTCGAGATGATCAGCGGCGAGCATCTGGGCAATATCTATCGCATGCTGCTGTCGGCCACCGGCGACATCTTCCGCCTTTTGCTCACCGTCATCTTCATGCTGATCGTGCTGTTCTTCGTCTACAAGGACGGCGCTCGCATCCGCACCCAGCTGGACGTCGTCGGCGAGCGCGTGTTGCCCGGCCGCTGGCAGCGCTTCTCCCGCATGGTGCCCGCCACCATCAACTCCACCGTCACCGGCATGGGGCTGATCGCGCTGGGCGAAGGGGTGGTGCTGGGCGTGGCCTACTGGGTCGCCGGCGTGCCTTCGCCGGTGCTGCTGGGCGTCGTCACCGGCTTCATGGCCCTGATTCCCGGCGGCGCGCCCTTGTCCTTCACGCTGGTGTCCCTCTATCTGGTCGGGTCGGGCCAGGCCATGGCCGGCGTCGGCCTGTTCCTGTGGGGCACGGTCGAACTCTTCATCGTCGATAAAACCCTTCGACCCCGCCTCGTGGGCGGCCCGGTCAAGCTGCCTTTCCTGCCCACCTTCTTCGGCCTGGTGGGGGGCGTGCAGACCATGGGTTTCGTGGGCCTTTTCATCGGCCCGGTCCTGATGGCGCTGCTGGTGGCCATCTGGCGCGAATGGACGCTGGAGGAAAGCGAGGCCGTGCCCGGCCTGTCAGATGCCGGCCGTGAACCGCTCATGGTTTCCCGACAAGCAGAAGAGGCTGGCCGCTGATCTGAGCGGCAGGCCTCTTCTTCGACACGCCGGGGCCTGCCGCGCGGTGAGGGTTCTTGCCGCCCGGAAACGGCTGGCCCTTTAACGCCTATCCCGCCCGCGTCATCATGAATATCCCGCATATTGCCTGAACGCCAGCGGCGTTCGAATGATCGCGGGCGCTGCTTTTTTCATAAGCAGCGCGTACGGACGCGGCTTTGGCGTTCATCCGCGTCCAGCGGCCACTTCGCTTCCCGTTGATTAGTGCTTGCGGCCCAGGCCGGCGCAGCGTCCGTGCCTGTTGTTTTCTGACAATTTGCTGATAGTTTTCTGACATTAAGTTGACAGCGTAAATAACAATTATTACTATTTGCGGCAACCAAAGGCAATGAGAATCAAACGCTTTCGCTTATAGCAATTAGAAACACGAGGTCCGCATGAACTCGTTCAACAACAGGGAGCCTTACCCCATGTCTCAATCTTGCCGTGCCCCGCACGCATTCAGCCAAGGTGTGCTGTACGCCGCCATCGGCAGCGCTTTGGCGCTTCCGGCCGCAGCCCAGACCGCCGGCCAAAACGTCCAGCAGCTGCCCAGCGTCCAGGTCCAGGGCGTGCTGCCCATCGACGGCTACCAGGCCCGCAAGGTGTCGTCCGAGAAGTTCACGGCACCCTTGCTCGACACGCCGCGCACAGTCAATGTCATCCCCGAAGAAGTCATCAAGGACCGCGGCGCCAGCTCGCTGCAAGACGTGCTGCGCTCGACGCCCGGCGTTACGCTGGGTTCTGGCGAGGGCGGTACGCCGGCCGGCGATCGGCCATTCATCCGCGGCTACGAGGCCAGCACGGACATCTTCGTCGATGGCATACGCGACTATGCCCGAGGCTCCCACGAAACCTTCAACCTGGAATCGGTCGAGGTCATCAAGGGGCCCAGCTCGGCCTACACCGGGCGGGGCGGCACCGGCGGCAGCATCAATTTGCAGACCAAGCAACCCAGACTAAGCAACTTCTTCGAGGGTTCCGCGGGCATCGGCACCGACTCGCAATATCGCCTGACGGCCGACGGCAACGTCGCCTTCACCGACCATGCCGCGTTTCGTTTGAACCTGATGAGAATGGGCGGCGACATACCGGGGCGCGACGAAAACGAATACGATCGCCTGGGCATCGCCCCATCGCTGGCCTTCGGCCTGGGAACGCCCACGCGCCTGGTGCTCAGTTATGCGCACATCGTCAACAAGGACACTCCCGACTGGGGCATACCGTTCCGAAATCCGGCCAACCCCGACCGCGTCACACCCCTGGAGCCCGACCGCGACAACTACTATGGCCGATCGGGCGTCGACTATCGCAAGAACCAGTTCGATACCGCCACCGTCGACCTGGAACATGATTTCAACGACAGGTTCACCGTGCGCAACGTGACGCGCTGGTCCAAGAGCCTGAACGACTATCTGTACACCCGGCCCTCTTTTGACAACTGCAGCGGAGACGCTCCGTCCGCATCGTGCGTGGCCGAGGACGGCGGGCTGCAGTTCAGGCGCGACAATCGAGCGCGGTGGCGCCAGGCCGAATCGCTGGTCAACCAGACCGAACTGCGCGGCAACTTCAATACCGGCTCGTTCAAGCACAGTTTCTTCGCCGGAGTCGAAGTCAGCAAAGAAGACATCTATTCCCGCAACACCCTGCCGGGCCAGGGCGGACCGGCTTCCGACACCGACTCGTTCTGGAGTCCCGACCCCAACCGCAGCTACGGCGGACGGAATCTAGCGTTCGGGCCCAAGTTCAAGAACGGCAACATCAAGACGAGTTCGGTCTATATCTTCGACACGGTCGAGATCACTCCGCAGTGGCTGGTCAACTTGGGGTTGCGCCACGATAGCTTCCGTGTGACCGATAGCGCCAACGACGACAGCCGCAGCGACAAGATGTGGAACTATCAGGCCGGCGTCGTCTACAAGCCCGCTCCCAACGGCTCCGTTTACCTGTCGTACGGCACCTCGTCCAATCCGGCGGGCGAAAACTTCGGCCAGGCCGGCGGCGCGGACGGTCCCGCGGGCGGAGCGCAGCTTCATGATCTGAGCCCCGAGAAGAGCCGCAGCTGGGAGCTGGGAACCAAATGGGATGTGCTCAACGAGCGTCTGTCCCTGACGGCGGCGGTCTTTCAGACCGACAAGACCGATGCGCGCTCGACCGACCCGGTCACCGGCGACGTCTCGCTCTCGGGCAGCAACCGCGTGCGCGGCTTCGAGATCAGCGCCACCGGCGCCATCACGCCGCAGTGGAACATCTGGGCCGGCTATACCTATCTGGATCCGAAGATCAAGGAATATCGCAGCGGCAGCAATGTCTTCGACGGCAACCAGATCAAGTTCATCGCCAAGAACAACGCCACGCTGTGGACGACCTACAAGGTCCATCCGGCATGGACGGTGGGCGGCGGCGTCACGTATGTCGGCAAACGCTATGTGGACGATGCCAATGTGCTGCGTCTTCCCTCGCACACGGTCTATGACGCCATGGTGCGCTACGACGTCAACAAGAGCCTGGCGCTGCAGCTGAACGCCAATAATCTCAGCAACGAGCGCGTCTACGACGCTTCGCACGTCGGCCTCTTCGCCAACGTCGGGCCCGGCCGCTCCTACATGCTGACTGCGACCTATCGTTACGAATAAGCGTAGGATCACCGCTGTATCTCAGTCCTGCGGCCGCCCTTGGACAAGGGGCGGCCGCTTTCATGCTGGTCGCATACAATGAGCGGACCCGGCGAGCCGCCGTCCGCTTCGTGAAATCCGCGCCTTCATATCCATCATGCTGATCACCATTCCTGACGTACTCGATGCGAACCAGCTTGCACTATGCCGCCGACTGCTTCAGGAGGCGCAATGGGAAGACGGCTTGCGGACTGCAGGCTACATCGCCCAGCGAGCCAAACAGAACCGGCAACTGGCCCTGGACGACCCCATCGCCACGCGCCTGGGCGACCTCATCCTGGGCGAGCTGGGCCGGAACCAGTCCTTCATCGCCGCAGCGTTGCCGGCGAAAATCCTGGCGCCCCGTTTCAACCGCTACGAAAACTCGGGGCACTACGGCAACCATATCGACAACGCGGTGTTCGTCGCGCCGGGCACCGCGCAGCGCGTGCGCAGCGACGTGTCGTGCACCTTGTTCCTCAGCGACCCCGGCGATTACGAGGGCGGCGAGCTGACCATCGAAGACACCTACGGCATGCGGCAGATCAAGCTGCCGGCCGGCCATATGGTGGTCTATCCCGGCACCAGCCTGCATCATGTGACGCCGGTCACCCGGGGAGCGCGCGTGGCGTCATTTTTCTGGGTGCAGAGCATGGTGCGCCATGCACATCAACGCGCCATATTGTGGGAATTGGATCAGTCCATCCAGGAAATCGCCATGCAAACGGACGACCCGTCCCGATTGGCCCGGCTGTCGGGCGTGTACCATAATCTGATCCGCGAATGGGCGGATACATGAACAAGCCCTTGCCGCCTCTGGCCCAGATCCCGCCGCAGATCGCCGCGGCGGCCGACTACGAGCCCTATGCCCGGCAGCGCATGACGGATGCCGCATGGGCCTATCTGAACGGCGCTTCCGCCGACGAGCAGACATGCGCCGAGAACCGTGCGGCCTTTGGCCGAATCCGATTGCGGCAGCGTGTCATGGCCGATATGCGCCAGGCGCATACCCGGGTCGAGATGCTGGGCCAGGCATGGGAGCATCCCATCATGCTGGCCCCCGTGGCCTATCAGAAGCTGGCGCACGAACAAGGTGAACAGGCCTCCTGCCTCGCCGCCTGCGCCATGGGCGCCGGCATGGTCGTCAGCACCCAGGCCAGCGTCCCGCTGGAAGCGCTTTCCGATGTGGCCGCGCCCGTGAAGGCGCCGCTGTGGTTCCAGCTTTACATACAGCCCGATCGCGAATTCACGCGGGCGCTGGTGCGGCGTGTCGAAGAGGCGGGCTACAGGGCGTTGGTGCTGACGGTGGACGCGCCGGTCAATGGCGTGCGCAACCGCGAGCAGCGCGCAGGCTTCGTCCTGCCCCCGGGCATCGAGGCCGTGAATCTGCAAGGCATGAAGCCGGTCGCGGCGCACACCGCCCAGGCGGGCGCCAGCCCTTTGTTCGGTTCCGGCCTGCTCGAACATGCGCCGCGCTGGGCCGATCTGCGCTGGCTGGCCGAGTCCACCCGCCTTCCGGTGCTGGTGAAGGGCGTCATGGACCCCGACGACGCCCGGCTTGCGCTGGAGCACGGCGCGGCCGGCATCATCGTGTCCAATCACGGCGGCCGCACGCTCGACGGCTTGCCCGCGTCCATCGAAGCCTTGCCCCATGTGGCCCAGGCCGTCGGCGACCGGGTCCCGGTATTGCTCGACGGCGGCATCCGCCGCGGCACCGATGTATTCAAGGCGCTGGCGCTGGGCGCGCGCGCCGTGCTGATCGGTCGTCCTTATGTTTACGGTCTGGCCGCGGCCGGCGCCGCCGGCGTGGTGCACGTGCTGCACATGCTGCGCACCGAGCTCGAGATCGCCATGGCGCTTGCCGGCACGCCCACGCTCGCGGACATCGACCGCTCGGCCTTGTGGCACATGTAATCCGCCTCGAAGCGCTCCAGGCACTGCTCTAAGAAGCATCCGAAGTCATGAAGGACATCATCGATCTCGACATCGAAGCGCTGGACGACCAGGCGCGCGGCGTCGCGACGCGCGATGGCCGGCGCTTCTTCATCGAGGGCGCGTTGCCGGGCGAGCGGGTCAGGGCGGCGATAGAGCGCGCCAAGCCGAATTACGCCGTCGGCGGCGTCCGGTCCGTGCTGCGGGCCTCACCCCATCGGGTCGAACCGCGCTGTCCGCATTTCGGCGTGTGCGGCGGCTGTACCTTGCAGCACATCGATGCGGCCACCCAGGTGGCGTTGAAGCAGCGCGAACTCGAAGACGTGTTCGAGCGCGCCGCGGGATTGGCTCCCGCGCGCATTTTGCCTGCGCTGCAAGGACCCGACTGGGCTTATCGCCACAGGGCTCGGCTCGCAGTGCGCTTCGTTCCATCCAGGGGCGGGGTGCTGCTGGGTTTCCACGAGCGCAAGAGCAGTTTCGTGGCCGACATCCGCGTCTGCCACGTCCTTCCGGCGGCCGTGTCGGACCTGCTCGAGCCTTTGCATCGATTGGTGGCCGCCTTGTCCATTCCCCATCGGATTCCGCAGATCGAAGTCGCGGTGGGCGGTGACGGGCTGATCGTGCTGGTGCTGCGTCATCTGCTGGAATTGACCGATGGCGACCGCGACCGGCTTCGCGCGTTCGCCGCCCGCCACGGGATCGTGTGGTGGCTGCAGCCGGGCGGGCCGGACACCGCCGCGCCGCTCGATGCCGGCGCGGCTCATCCGGGCGCCGAAGGCGCAACGAAATGGCGCGAGCTGGCCTACGGCCTGCCGCGCTTCGGGCTGAACATGAGATTTCGGCCCACCGACTTCATACAGGCCAATATGACGGCCAATCGAGCCCTGGTATCGCGGGCGCTGGACCTGCTCGAGGCGGGACCGGGCGATCGCGTGATGGATCTCTTCTGCGGCCTGGGCAATTTCACCTTGCCGATCGCCACGCAAGCCAAAGAAGTGCTTGGCGTCGAGGGCAGCGCGGCGCTGCTCGAGCGGGCGCGGCAGGCCGCCACGGACCATGGCCTGGAGGGGCGGGCGCATTTTGCCTGCACCGATCTCTTCAGCGTCGATGCCCATTGGTTGAGGGAGCAGGGCCGTTTCGATCTCATGCTGCTCGACCCGCCGCGCGAGGGCGCCCCTGCGGTGGCCGAGGCGCTGGCGGCGCTGAGCGCAGCGGAAAGGCCGCGCCGCATCGTCTATGTGTCATGCAACCCGGCGACGCTGGCGCGCGACACGGCCATACTTGCGCACCGAGGCGGCTATCGCCTCAAAGCCTGTGGCGTGGTCAATATGTTTCCCCACACTTCCCACGTCGAATCGGTCAGTGTGCTGGAATAGGCGTGGAAATGAATGGCTTACGGCAAGTTGAATTCAATTGTGATCTGATTGCATGCAATGATTCTTGTCAGCGCCATCTCCGTATGCCTCGATCAAGCGGCGGCAACTATCGATACTGCTTATAAGATTACACATTCTCCTTATCTGGCCCTTTTTTCATGCGGGTTTTGAAAAGTTCTGTCTTGTCTCGACGGCGTGAAAGGAATAAATTTCCTGCTGGCTAGGGCAAACGCTTATTGTTGGTGGTGTTTGTCGCTGCATACAATGGCCTGCTCTCAACACAGGAAGAACCTCCATGTCATTGATCAAACGTTGCAAGTTGGCCCTCATAGCCGGCGCCCTGGCGGTCGCGCCCGGTGTCCAGGCGCAAGAGGTCGTCAAGGTCGGCCTCATCACCTCGCTCACCGGTCCGTTCGCCGAGTTCGGCCAGCAGATGCAGGCGGGCGTCAAGGCCTACCAGGCGATGCATGGCGATACGGTGGCCGGCAAGCGGGTCGAGGTCATCTACAAGGACACGGGCGGCGCCAATCCCGAGATTGCCAAGCGGCATTCACAAGAACTCGTGGTGCGCGAAAAAGTGAACTTCCTGGCGGGTTTCGTCTTCACTCCCAATGCGCTGGCGGCGGCCCCCATTGCGACCCAGGGCAAAGTGCCCATGGTGGTCATGAACGCGGCCGGCGAGAACCTGACTTCGCGCTCGCCCTACATGATGCGCACCGCGTTCGAAGTCACCACCACGGTGCCGCCGATCGCCAAGTGGGCCTATCGCGAAGGGGCGCGCACCGCGTATGTCGTCGCGGCCGACTATGCGCCCGGCCTGGACGCCGAGAAGGCCTTCATCAAGGCGTTCGAAGCCGAAGGCGGCAAGATCATCGGCACGGTCCGCACGCCCATCGTGACGGTCGATTTCTCTCCCTACATCATGCGCATCAAGGATGCCAAGCCCGACGTCGTGTTCGCCTTCGTCAACGGCGGCGACGTGGCGCCGGCGCTGATCAAAGAGTTCCGCGCCCGCAACCTCGAAGCCGACGGCATCAAGCTGATCGGCACCGGCGACATCGTGGATGAGCCCATCGTCAACGTCATCGGCGAAAACGGCATGGGCGTCGTCACCGTCTACCCTTACTCCATGCATCATGATTCCGAGCTGAATCACAAGTTCGTGCAGGAATTCATCAAGCTGCGCGGCAAGAACGCCCGCCCGGCCATCATGAGCGTGGCCGCCTACGACGGCATGGCCGCCATTTACGAGGCGCTCAAGAAGACCCAGGGCAATACCGACAGCGCGCAGCTCATGGAAGCCTTCAAAGGCCTCGAACTCGAAAGCCCGCGCGGACACATACGCATCGATCCCGAAACGCGCGACGTGGTGCAAAACCAGTACATCCGCCGTTTCGACAAGGTCGACGGCGCATACGCCAACGTCGAATTCGAGACCTTCGAGGCCGGCAAGTAATGGCGCGCATCGATCCCGTGACGGCCCGGGACGAATTGCTCGGACTGGGCGTCGCCCCATTGACCCGGGCGTTCCACGATGCGATCTGCACGCCCGTCGATGTGCTCGAAGCCCTGCAGTCCGCAATCGAGGAGGGTGATGAGCTGATCAACGCCTTCTGCCATCTCGACTGGCAACAGGCTTTCGAAGCGGCGCGCGAATCCGCCTTGCGTTATCGGGCGGGCGCACCGCTCGGCCCGCTCGACGGCGTGCCGGTCTCGGTCAAGGACCTCACTGATGTGCGGGGGTGGCCCACACGCAGGGGTTCGCTCCTGCTGGCGGAGGCCGGTCCGGCCTCCGACGATGCGCCCGCCGTAGCGCTTTTGCGCCGGGGCGGCGCCGTGCTGTTCGGCAAGACGACCACCACCGAATTCGGCTGGACCATACGCTCGGACAACCCCCTGAGCGGCCTTACCCGCAATCCGGTCGACCCGGCGCATTCGGCGGGCGGCTCCAGCAGCGGGGCGGCGGCGCATGTGGCGGCGGGCTGGGGGCCTCTGGCGCTGGGCAGCGACGCGGGCGGCTCGGTGCGCATACCCGCCTCGTATTGCGGGCTCGTCGGCTTCAAGCCCACGTTCGGCGCCATACCCATGGTGCCGTCCAGCGCCTTCACCGAATTTGCGCACCTGGGGCCGCTGTCGCGGTCGGTCGATGATTGCCGCGCGGCGATGCAGGTGCTGAGCCGGCCCGATCCGCGCGACCTGGCGTCCACATTCTTCCGCAAGCAGGGTGAGGGGAGCCGGCCTGTACGCGTGGGATGGACGTTGTTGCTGGGTTCCGGCGTGCAGCCCGATGAATACGTGACCGCTGCCTTTCACTCCAGCCTCGAGCAGCTGCGCGCTGCCGGCTGCCACGTTCAGGAAGTCGATGCGCGCGCGCAGGACTGCGCCGACGCCATGTGGCAGATATGGCGTTCGCGCATGGTCGAGTCGTTCAGCAGTCTGCCTGCGCCGCAGCGGGACAAGCTGGGCGCGGGCCTGCGGCAGCTGTATCGCGAGGGCGAGGCCATGAGCATGGCCGACCTGTCGGCGGCGCGCATCCGCCTGCGGCAGATGGCGGTCGATCTGGGGCGTGTGTTCAGCGACATCGATGTGCTGCTGACGCCCATGACGCCCGGCGGCGCCCCCCTGGCGCTGGAGCCGGACCGGGCCGAGCGCGCCCCGGCCGAGAACTGGTTTCTGCAGAGCGGCTATTCCTATCCCTTCAACATCACGGGGCAGCCGGCGCTGAGCCTGCCGATGGGGCGCAATCCCCAAGGCCTGCCCTTGGGGCTGCAGATCGTGGGACACAAATTCCACGATGCCCGGGTCCTGGAGATAGGCGCGCAACTCGAAGGCCTGCTGAGCCCGGCTGGCGCCGAAAACTGAGTCGCTACGGCCGTCCACCGCGCCTAGCCTGCCTGGCCTTGGCCGGCCAGTGCGGCTGCCCTTTTAGGGTCAACAGGCTCTAAGCCCCGGCCACGGCCGCCTTGTCGAACCAGGAGTCGTCGATCTCGGGCAGGGGAATGGCGTCGATGAGCTGCCGGGTGACGAGGCTTTGCGGCGCATCGAATACCTGCCCGCATGGTCCGGCTTCGACGATGGCGCCGCGGTCCAGCACGACGACCGCATCGCACAGGCTGCGTATGACGGACAGGTCGTGGCTGATGAAGGCGATGGTCAGGTTCATGTCGGCGGCGAGCTCCTTGAGCAGCGCCAGCACCCGCGCCTGGGACGAGACGTCCAGGCCCGAGACCACCTCGTCGGCCAGGATGAAGGCCGGCTCCAGGGCGACCGCCCGGGCGATGCCCACGCGCTGGCGTTGGCCGCCCGACAGTTCATGCGGATAGCGCTTGGCGAAAGCGCCGGGCAGTCCGACTCTTTCGAGCGCCTCCTGGGCGCGGCGCCGGGCCTTGTCCACGCCATAGCGTTCGAGCGGCGTGGCCACGATGCGCCCGACGGTATGGCGCGGGTTCAGCGACGACAGCGGGTCCTGGAAAATCATTTGCAGGTCGCGGCGCAGCGGCTTGAGCGCTGCTTCGTCCAATTGTCCGATGTCCCGGCCCTTGAACATCACGCGGCCCGCGGTGGGCGCCAGCAGCCGCACCAGGACACGCCCCAGGGTGGTCTTGCCCGAGCCGCTTTCGCCCACGATGCCGGTGATGGCGCCCTGAGCCAGCTCGAACGACACCTGCTTGAGGATTTCGATGCGGGGCGCTCG
Source organism: Pusillimonas caeni (assembly GCF_003545815.1). Taxonomy (GTDB): domain Bacteria; phylum Pseudomonadota; class Gammaproteobacteria; order Burkholderiales; family Burkholderiaceae_B; genus Pusillimonas; species Pusillimonas caeni. Next base: position 185,990 of record NZ_PDUW01000007.1, on the reverse strand, counting down.
GCCCAGCAGGGGCTTGCGCGCCATGTCGGGGAGGGCGAGACTCAGGTCCGAGATCTGGAAGAGCGGCTCGGTCATGCGGCTTTCCTTTCAACGTTAACGAGATCCGGCATCGTCCTGGGCCACTTCTTGACGGAGCCGGGCCACAAGTTCGTCCGGGACCGGGCGCAGGGGCTCATGCGGATGGGTGTAGCGGGGCGTGGCGGCGATCAGCGCGCGGGTATAGGGATGGCTGGGCCGGGCCAGCAGCTGAGCGGTGGGGGCCTCTTCCATCACCTTGCCATCGAACAGTACGGTAACCGTCTGGCTGATCTTGGCCACCACGCCCATGTCGTGGGTGACGAACAGCACGGCCGTGCCGGTTTCGGCCTGCAGCTCGCGGATCAGCGTGAGAATCTGCTTCTGCACCGTGACGTCCAGCGCCGTGGTGGGCTCGTCGGCCACGATCAGGCTGGGGCGGGGGGCGAAGGCGGCGGCGATGAGCACGCGCTGGCGCATGCCGCCCGAGAGCTCATGCGGGTAGGCCGCCATGACGCGCTCCGGATCGCGTATCGACACGCGGTCCAGCAGCTCCAGCGCACGGCGCTGCGCATCCCCGGCGCCCCATCCCAGGCGGCGCACCAGGCGATCGGTGATCTGCCCGCCGATGCGGCGCGAAGGGTTCAGGGCGGTGAGCGGATCTTGCGGGATGAGCGAGGCGACGGCGGCCACGGTCTGGCGGCGAGCGGCCGAACGCAGGGTTTCAAGCGCCGTGTCCTGCAGGCGGATGCTGCCGGCGGTCTGTTCGATGCCGCGCGGAAGCACGCCCAGCACCGCCTTGCCTATCATGCTCTTGCCGGCGCCGCTTTCGCCGACCAGGGCGCGCACCTCGCCCGGCTGGACCGTGAGCGAGACCGCGCGCAACAGGGCCGGACCGCCGCGCACGGCGACGCTCAATCCCTCTACCTGCAGGGTGGGGGCGGCGGGAGTGGGCTGTCGGCTCATGGCTGCCTCGTCATCGCATCAGGGGGTCGAAACGGGCCTTCAGGCCCTCGCCCAGCTGGCTGAAGGCCAGCACCGTCAGGAACAGCACCACCAGCGGAGCCGCCAGCACCCACCAGCTGAAGTGGATGGAGGCGCGGCCTTCGGCGATCATGCCGCCCCAGGTGGGCGAGTCGGAGGAAATGGACAGGTTCACGAAGCTGAGTATGGCTTCGACGATGACGGCCACGCCCATCTCCAGGGCCAGCAGGGCCACGATGGTGGGCAGCACGTTGGGCAGCACTTCGCCGGCCAGGATGGCCAGGCGCGAGGCGCCGCCGATGCGGGCCGAATGCACGTAGTCCATGCGCGACTGCACCAGGGTTTCGGCCCGCACCACGCGCGCAAAGCGGGTCCAGTCGATGATGGCGATGGCCAGGATGACCGAGGTGAGGCCGGTGCCCAGGACAGCCACCAGCAGGATGGAAAACAGCACGGGCGGAAAGGCCATCCACACGTCGACCAGGCGCGAGACGATGCGGTCGACCCAGCCGCCGAAATAACCGGCCAGCAACCCCAGGGCGGAGCCCGCCAGGCAGGCGGCGCTGGCCGCGACCAGCGCCACGGTCAGGGCGATGCGCGCCCCGTAGATCAGGCGCGACAGCACGTCGCGTCCCAGGCTGTCGGTGCCCAGCAGGTAGCCCGGCTCGGCGCCGCTGAGGCCCATGGGCGGCAGGCGTTCCAGCAGCAGGTCCTGCGCCAGCGGATCGTGCGGAGCGATGAGGGGGGCCAGGATGGCGGCCAGCGCCACCAGCAGCAGCCATGCGGCCGACAGCCACAGGCGCAGGTTGCGCCGCCGGGCGCGGGCGCGCGGCTGGGTGTGCGGGCCGGGCAGGGTTGCTTCAGCCATGGCGCAGCCTCGGATTCAGAAGGGTGTAGGCCAGGTCCACCGCAAGATTGATGAGAATGAACAGGCCGGCGAAGGTGAGCACGATGCCCTGGATCAGGGGCAGGTCGCGGTTGATGACGGCGTCGATGGCCATATTGCCCAGGCCTTCGTAGGCAAACAGGCGTTCGACGATGACGGTGCCGCCGATCAGGAAGGTGAACTGCACGCCGATCAGGGTCAGGGTGGGCAGCGCGGCATTGCGCAGGGCCTCGCGAGTGATGACCTGAGTTTCGGTAAAGCCGCGCACCCGGGCCAGTACCGCGTAGTCCAGTTCGAGCACCTCTTTGAGCCCTTGCTTGAGCAGTTGGGAGATGATGGCCGCCAGCGGCAGCGCCAGCGACAAGGCGGGCATGAGCATGTGGGCCAGCAGGTCGGCGACCAGGTCCCAGCGCAGGCGCGCGATGGCTTCGAACAGATAGAACTGGGTGGCGAACGGCAGGCTGAGATTCGGCGAGACCCGTCCCGAGATGTGCAGTACCGGCCACAGCACCCCGAAGAGCAGGATCAGCAGCAGGCCCCACAGGAAATCGGGAATCGACAGCGTGACGCCGTTGAACAGGTCGACGCCGGCTTCCGGAGCGCGGCCGCGTTCACGCGCCCCGAAGATGGCGGTGGCGCCGCCCAGCGCCACCGCGATGAACAGGGCCAGCAGCGATAGTTCAAGGGTGGCGGGCAGGCGGTCGAGCACCAGGTCGGAAACCGGCTGGCGCAGGGTGATGGAATTGCCGAAGTCGCCCTGCAGGGCGTTGCCGGCCCAGATGACGAATTGCTGGAACAGGGATTTGTCCAGGCCGTACATGGCCGTAAGCTGGGCGATGTCGGCCTGGGTGGCGCCGGGAGGCAGCATCATGGCGATGGGATTGCCCGGCGCCACGCGTATCAGCACGAACACGACGATGGCCACGCCGATCAGCGTCAGCACCATCGAGATGAGCCTGGCAAGAATGGGTTTCAGCATTGATGCTACGTTGTGTTGCGGCGGGGCGGCGAACTGCGGCCGCCCGGAATAGGGATGAAGAAGAGGCTGGCTGGACAGTCTAGGCGGGTTTCATCATGGCCGGCGTGACGTCGCCCGTTGCGGCGGGAGGCACGACGACCTTGTCCGAATGGATGACCGGCATCACGTATTGCAGCAGCGGGATGACGTAGCCTTGCTCCATGATGTAGGCGCTGACGTCCTTCCAGCCCTGGATGCGCTTGGCCTCGTCGGTTTCGCCCCACAGCGGCAGGATTTTTTCGTCGAGATCGTCGGTGTCCCAGACCGAGTGCGGCGAAGGGCCGAACATGGCATGGCCGGTCGAAGTGGTGGGGTCGCCGATGGCGTTGCCCCAGTTGTAGAAGGCGGCGGGGGCAAGCTGGTCGGCCGCGCGCAGTTCGAAGTGCTTGGCGATTTCGTAGATTTCGATTTCGGCGTTGATGCCGACCTTGCGCCACATGCCCACGATGGCCTGGATCATCTCGTAGTCTTTGGGCTTGTAGCCGCGCGTGGTCTGGATCTTGAAGCGCACGGGCTTGTCGGTGGAGTAGCCCGAGGCGGCCAGCAGCTGCTTGGCTTTTTCGGGGTCGTACTCGAACTTGAGGTTGGCATCGTAGGCGTCGTATTCGGGCGCCTCGAGCGTGGACAGCGGCACGCCGTAGCCGCGCAGCAGGCGGTCGATGATGAGCTGCTTGTCGATGGCGTGGTGAGCGGCCAGGCGCACGTTCTTGTCTTCCATGGGACCGATGTCGTTCAGGAAGATCATGCCCACGTCGGCCACCGGAAAGGCCTCGCCCTTCAGGCCCGGCTTGGCCTTGAGGCGGTCGTATTCTTCGTAGGGGATTTCGAGCGTGATGTGCGAGTTGCCGGATTCGACCTCGGCCACGCGGCTGGCGGCGTCGGGCACGAACTTGATGGTGACCACGTCGTAGGCCGGCTTGCCGCGCCAGTAATCTTTATTGGCCACCAGGCGCACGTAGGCGCCGCGCTCGTAGTTGTCGATTTTATAGGGGCCGGTGCCGATCGGGGCTTTTTCGAAGCCCTGCGGGCCGACTTTTTCGAAATAGGCCTTGGGCAGCACGTAGCCGGTAAGGAAGGCCATCCATTTGAACACGGTGGGTTCGTATTCGAGCACGTCGCCGGTGATGGTGTTGCCGTCGATCTTGTAGTTGCCGAACTTGCCCCAGACGAACTGGCCGGGGTTGCCCGACTTGGGATCGGCGGCGCGTTCGAGCGAGAAGACCACGTCTTCGGGGCCGAAGTCGGAGCCGTCGTGCCATTTGACGCCTTCGCGCACCGTCATGTGGATGTGTTTTTTATCGTCGCTGAAGCCCCACTTCGTGAGCAGGCCGGGAGTGAAGCTGAGGTCGGGCTCTTGCTGGATGTAGCGGTCGAATACCGACAGATAAATGGGTTGAAGCTTGGGATTGACCCCTGACGCCCCGGTGGTGGGATCCCAGTTGGGCACGCCGGTGTTGTACGCGATGACGAGGTTGTCGATCGATTGTGCGAAGGCGGGCGCGCCCAACATGGAAAGCGCGGCCAGGCTGATGCCGGTTTGGAGAAACTCGCGTCGGGTCTGGGCCATGATTCTTGTCTCTTGGATGTTGTAGAAGCCGATGCACGGGCCGTGGGCCGCGTACATCGTCTCTCATCTTAAGAACAAAAGCTTGAAGCTTAAAGTGGTGTTAACCCGGTAAATAAATATGTCGGCGGCGAGCTTCTTGCGCTCTGGCGAAGGCCCGCACCACCGTGGGGAGGGGCATGGCGGACAGCGACAGGCGCCTACAGCCCTGTCGGCATCGCCAAGGCGAGTTCGAGACGCATCTATTTCATTGCTGCCAGCATGGCTTCCGTGATGCGCTTGAGATTATTCAATCCTCCTCCGATCACATACCAGCCGTTGGGGTCGACATAGAGCACGCGGCCTTCACTGTAGGCGCGGGTCCGGCTCAGCGAAGGATGCTTGGCCAGCGTGTCCGCGGCGGTCTTCTCGCCGCCGTTGATGGCGCCCCGGTCCAGCACGATGAGCCAATCGGGTTCGGCCTTGGCGATGGCCGCGATCGATTCGGCGCGAGCGGCCTCGGCCGCCTTGGCTTCCGGAGAACCGGGCTCGGGACGCGGGGCGGCGGGGGCATCGGAGTCTTTGGCCGGCAACACCGACTTCAAGCCCGCCAGTTCGTAGGCATAGCCGAAGCGGTCGCCCGGCGCGTGGGCCATGACGTTTCCTTTGATCACGAAAAGAAAGGCGCCGGTCTTGCCTTGGTTTGCCGCATGCAGGGCCTGAACGTCAGCATCGATGGCGTCGATCGCCTTTTGGGCCTGGGGCTTTTTCTGGAAGGCGTCGGCCAAAGCCAGATTGTTGCGCCGGAAACTGGCCAGAAAGTCGGCCGCATCGTTTTCGAGCACGGCCGTGGGGGCGATTTCCCGGAGCTTGGGCACGGCGTTCCGCGAGCGCCCTCCGGCGAAGATGAGTTCGGGTTTCAGCTTCTCGAGGGCGGGGTAGTCGGGTTCGAACAAAGTGCCCACCTCGGCGGCGTCTGCGTACTTTGCCAGTTCATTCCGGTAGGTCGACTTGGGGACGCCGGCCACATCGACGTCCAGCGCGTTCAGACTGTCCAGCACCGACAGGTCGAAGGTGGCGATGCGCTCGGGTGTTGCCGGAAGCGAGATCGTCCCTTGGTCGTGGACGAGTTCGAAAGCCATGGCGGGCGCCGCCGCGCAGAAGGAGAGGGCGGCGCACAGGCCGATGAAACGGTTGGAAAGCTTCACGCGTAGTCCTATGTTGAGAATGAAAAAGATTCGCATTATAGGCTCAAACATGCTTTCCGCGAGCCGTTCAGAAGCCCAGGGCCGCGCCGTCGCCGCGTGGATCGGCTCCTCCTTCGAAAAAGCCGCTTTCCCGATCGATGCGGATAGCCTGGGCATGGCCCAGCGAGCCGTCCCAGTTGCCGGCCATTTTCACCGGCTGGCCGCGCAGGCGCAGCGCCCGCACGGTTTCGTCGGGGATACGCGACTCGAGCCAGAGGTCGCGCGACTCCATGCCCCAAGTGCGGCCCATGAGCCAGCGCGGCGCTTCGACAGCCTGCTGCACGTCGAAGCCGAAATCGATCAGCCGGGTCAGGAGGGCCGCCTGGGTTTGCGGCTGGCCTTCACCGCCCATGGTGCCATAGGTGAGAACCGGTGCGCCTTCCTGGAGCAGCATGGCGGGAATGATGGTGTGGAAGGTGTGCTTTCCGGGCTCGAGCCGGTTGGGATGGCGGTCGTCCAGGGAAAAGAAGTTGCCCCGGTTCTGCATGATGATCCCCGTATCCCCGGCCACGCAGGCCGAGCCGAAATCGTGGTAGATGGACTGGATGTTGGAGACCGCCAAGCCGCTTTCATCGACGGCGCAAAAATATACCGTATCGCCCTCGGGAATGCGATGGTCGAACTGTGTGCCATAGCGCAGTCCCGGTTCGATGAGTTCCGCGGGCAGCGCCTGCATGCTGTCGATCAACGCGCGCCGGCGGTCTGCGTATTCTCTGGACAGCAGTTCATCCAGGGGAATCTTGACGTGGCCCGGGTCGGTCAGCCATTCGTCGCGGTCGGCGAAGGCCACTTTCACCACTTCGACCATATGATGGTAATAGTCGACTGTGCCTTCGCCCCACGCAGCGACGTCGAAGCCTTCAAGCAGGTTCAGTATCTGCAATGCCGCAAAACCTTGGGTATTGGGCGGCATCTGCACAACCTGATGGCCGCGGTAGGTAGTGGAAATGGGGTCGACCCATCTGGCCCGGTATTGGGCGAAGTCGTCCGCGCGAAGCGGCGAGCCGGCGGCGGCCATGGCCTCGCAGATGCGTTTGGCCAACGGGCCTTCGTAGAATGCGGCGCGGGCTCCTTGCGTGGCGATGAGTTCCATCGAACGGGCCAGATCCGCCTGCACCAGTCGGGCGCCTTCGCGTTCCGGTTTGCCGTCAGGCAGGTAGATCCGGGCCGTCCGGGGATTCTCGCGCAAGATGTACTGGTCTTCGGCCAGCCAGTCGGCCAGCGAGCGGCTTACAGCCACGCCATGGCGCGCGTGATGGATGGCGTCGGAAAACAGCGATGACCAGGGCAGGCGTCCATGGCGCTCGTGCGCGGCGCGCCAGCCGTCGACCGCGCCCGGAACCGTCAGCGCAGCCAGGGCGCCACGCGCCGGAATAGCTTTGTATCCCTGCTCGCGATAAAAGTCGCGGTTTGCGCCATATGCCGCCGGACCGCCGGCATGCAGCGCCTGAACACCGCCCGTATCCGGGCCCGCGATCAGCCAGAAGCCGTCGCCGCCGAGGCCCGCCATATGCGGATATACGACGCACAGCGTCGCATTGATCGCGATTGCGGCGTCGACGGCGCTGCCGCCGCGTCGCAGTGCGTCCAGCCCGGACGCGGACGCCAGATAATGCGGGGAAGACACCATACCTCGCGAGGAGACGGCTGGGGGGCGGCCGGTGCGAGGACCGTTAGCGTGGCTCATCATTGGCTCCTTGATCTGAAGAGGCGTTGGAGGAGGTTTCAGCAGCTTCGGGCGCCGGGGATGGCGGACCCAGCAGCAGACGCTGCACGGGCGGTATCAGGCCGCCGAAGAAAAGCGCGGCCAGGCCCAGCCACCAGAGTTGGCTGGGACCAGTGGTGGTTCCGAGGCTGATCAGCGGCGTTGCGCAGACCAGCAATATCAGGGATACGCTCAAGTAGGCGAGCCGGTTCTTGAATAAGGCGAACATGGTTGTTTTCCCCTGGTTATGCACCGAGCATGATCATGAGGATGGTGGCCGCGCCCGTCAGTGCGAAGGCGGCCAGTGTCCAGGGCAGGGTCTTGCGCAGGACATCGCCCTCTTTGCCGCTGATCCCGGCGGTGCTGGTTCCGAGCACGACGTTGGCAGGGCCGATGGCGTTGCCTATCGCGCCGCCCGCACTCTGGGCCGCCAGAATGGTCGCCACGGGCAGGTCCTTGAGCCTGGCCAAGGTGTATTGCAAATCCGAGAACAGCGTGTTGGACGACGTGCTGCTGGACGTGGCGAAGGCGCCGATGATTCCGATGCCATTGGACAGGAAAGCGAACACATAGGCCGGCGCCACAGCGGCGATTCCAAAGGCCAGTGCTTCGTTCTGGCCCGAATGGTCCATGATGCGCGCCATGACCAGGAACGCGATGATGGGCACGGATGCGGGCACGGCGCTGGCAAACAGATTGCGCACGATGCGTGACTGAGTCACGGTGGGGTCGGCGGCCGCCCAGGCCCTGTAGTAGCCCCGCGCACTGAAGATCAGCCAGGTCAAGGCAGCTGTGACGAGCAGGCTGGCGCCGGGGTTGGTCAGCGGAGCCATGGCCGAATAACGGGGCGTCGCGACGTTGACGATTCCATAGCCGGTGGCGACTTCGGGAAAAGGCAGGCCGATGGTGAAAGAGCCCAGTGCACTTCTCAGCGGCTCGATCAGCGATGAGCTCAAAGCGAAGACGGTAAGCAGGGCATACGGCATGAAGGACATGAGCAGCCCCATGGGCGCCGACTTGTCGTCGCTGCGTGCACTGCCTATGCCTGCTTCCAACATGGCGGGTCGCTCTGTCAGGCCGCCCAGCGGCTCGGCATACCGGGGCCAGCGCGACAGCGGATACAGGGCCAGCATGGCCAGGGTAGCGGGTATGAACGCTGCCAGGACCGGGTCGAACCAGACGACGATGATCTGTCCCATGCCTTGTATGGCTGAAATGATCAGCACCAGAGGCCAGGCATGCCGGACCGCCGGCCAGCGTCCGTACATCCAGACGACGGTGAACCCGCCCAGGAGCACTTGGATGGTCAGCAGCAGCGCGGATTGATGGGCGGTGGCTTGCGTCGTGGCCGCATCCAGGTCGACCACCTGCAGCGTGGCGAGCCAGCCCACCCCCAGCGTGCCATAGAACTTGGCCCAGATGTGGGCGATGATGGGTATGGCGACCGCGTAGACCGGACGCATGCCGATGGCCACCAGCAACGGAGCCACCACAACGATGGGCGTGCCGAAACCGTCGATGCCTTGCAGGAACGACGTGAATACCCAGCCCAGGGCGACGACGATGAACAGTTCGTTGCGGCTGAAGCTGACGATGCCCCGGCGCAGCGCCTCGTAACCGCCGGCCTTGCTCATGATGTGATACAGCAGCAGCGCCGGCCAGATCACCAGCAGGATCGAAGCCGAATCCCATATTCCCTTGGCGCTTGCGACCGCCAGAGTGTCTACGGGAGTGCGAAAGACGAGCAGGGCGACTCCGGCCGCCACGAACATGCCGGTGGTGCCCGCTTGCTGGGCGGTCCAGCGCAGCTTGACCAGCAGGAAGGCCAGGGCGAGGATAGGCAGGGCAGCCAGGGACCAATGCAGCCAGTCGATGGGAATCAGGGTTGTGTGCATAACTGTCGAAGGAAGGATGGCGTAGCGCCATTCGGTTCAAGGAATTCTTACAGCATCCTTAAACCAGTGTGGGCAAAGGCCCAGCTCCTGTCCTTGACATATATCAACCCTTGCCGCATTGTGGTTATTGCGGCCCGGCACGCCGCCGCATCGGCTTTGGGCTCAGTGCCGTTCCAGCGTGCCGACGCCGCTCTCTTGGTACAGCTCGATCGCCAGGCTTTGCGCCACGCCGCCCGGGCCGACGGCGAAGGTGACCGCCGAGCGCGAGTCGGCGGGCGCCATTTCGCCGTCCGGCTCGAACACGAAGACGTTGCCGCTCCAATGCTGTAGCGCGTACATCTTGGGAACCGGACCGAGCGCCAGGACGAGTTCGCCGCCGCGCTGTTCGACCCGTGCATCGCCGTAGTAGTCGTTGCCGTAGACGCCGGTGTAGGCGTGGGCCGGCAGCGCCGGAGCAGGGTCGGTGGGGAAAGGCGCGCCGGCCAGCTCTCCGAAGGGCTTGGCCATGTCGGCGAAGTACGGCCCCACTACGTCGAGCCAGTCGCGCGTTATGTGTCCGAATTGAACCAGATCCAGATACGAAAGGCACAGCGCCTCGGCGGCGCCCACGGGCAAAGCGTTGGTGAGGACCACGATGCCGGTGTCCGCCGCGGGCAGCAGATTGAAGCTGGTGCCCGCGCCCATGAGAAAAGCGCCCGAATGGCCCAGCTGGGTGAAGCCGGCCCGCGAGGTCGAGACGTTGAAGCCGTATCCATAGTAGCCGGCGGACTGCTCTCCGGAAGGCGGCGAGGTCATGACCTGCGGGCTGAGGGCCGGCGTCAGGGCGTTCTCGGGAATCAACTGCCTTCCTTCATGCTTCCCCTCGCGCAGCACCATGCTCATCCATTGCGCCATGTCCAGCACGTTGGAGCTGACGCCGCCCGCCGGCGTCTGAGCGTCGGGCTGGCGTATCGGCCCGGGCTGGAAGCCGTCTCCGTCGCGGATATGTGGATGGGCGCGATTGGCCCGCGCCATGAAGTCGGCATAACGCGAACTGGTGGACGCCATGCCCAGCGGGCCGTAGATCGTTTCCTGCGAGAGATCTTCCCAGGCGACGCCGGCCGCCGTTGCCACGGCTTGAGCCGCGGTCGTAATGCCGAAGTTGGTGTAGGCATAGCGGCTGCGCAAGGGCGCCGAGGCCAGAAAGCGCAGGCGTTCCATGGTTTCCAGGCGCGTATAACCCAACTCTTCCAGGTCGTCGCCCGCATGGTCGGGCAGGCCGGACTGATGCGAGTAGAGATCGCCCACGGTCAGCCGGGCGGTGGCCTCGGGATCGTTCAGCGCGAACCAGGGCAGGTCGCGAGCCACCAGCGTATCCCAGGTTACGACGCCCGCGCCTACCTGGGCCGCGACGACGGTGGCGCCGACCGATTTGGATACCGATGCCAGCTGGAATACTGTTTCCGGGTCGACAGGAGCCGGGTCACCCAGCTTGCGCACGCCGAAGCCCTTGGCATAGACGGTTTTCCCCTGGTGCACGACCGCCACCGCCAGGCCCGGTATGACGGAGCGTTCGAGGATTTCTGCAGCGAGATCGTCCAATTGGGCGACCGCCGCCGTTACCCGGGCTGGCGGAATTTGCGCCTGCGACGAGGATCCGCCACCGCCGCAAGAGGCCAGCGCCACGGCGGCCGCGGATGCCAGAAGAACGCGATAAAGCCTGGATGAATGCATGCCGCCTCCGTGGGGTCGTCATGCGGAGCGGCGTCTGAAGACGCGTGCGACCAGTCGGCCGGACACTGCGTGCGCGCATGAGTCGTTATGTTGATTGTTGTTACGACTGCTTTGGCGGCATTTTAACCGTCTACCGGATTTTTTATGAGTGTTTTGGCTAGGCCTAGGCCTCGCAGCCTCCGCGATTTCCCTTGAACCGCCTGCCGACATCGTGCGACAACCCTACAAAGGCCACGACCCAGGCCGCCATCGCCGCATACAGAAAGCAGATAGGCAACACATGCAGAAAATCCAGCTCGAGCTGTTGAATCAGGCTTTGGGTGCTGGCCGCGTACATGCCGAAGGGAAACACCACGCCCCAGTACAGCGGATCGTAGCGGACGGGAAAGCGCATGGTCACATGCCGCCAGAAGCCCAGTGCCAGAAGCAGTGGAATCCACCAGGTGCCCGCCGCCCAGAAGAACAGGGTAAGCCCTTTTATGAAGGGCAGGATGGAGGCAAGAAAGGGCGATGCCGCGGCATTGGCGATCAGCTGCGTTCCCGCCAGCGTCGAGATGGCCATGGCGCCCATATTGATCCAGTACGAGGGCGACAGGTCGGCGGGCGAAAAGCGCAGGAACAGATAGCGAAAGAAGATCAGCGCCATGATCAGCCCATACAGCATGCCGCCGCTCAGCCACATCGCCAAGGCGATGAAGTCCAGCAGCGCCGCGTCGATGGGACCGCCATGGCCGGCCAGGGCGCCGCCCAGCACCGCGATCGACTGCGTCGCCACGACCGCCAGCAGCCAGCTTCCGCTCAGGCCGCGGTCCAGTCCGGGCTTGTCGGCGCGCACCGTCAGCGCGGCGAAAATCGCGTAGACCAGGACGATCCACAGCGCGGCGGCCAGGCCCCATAACAGCCACCCCGCGCGGTAGCTGCCGCCCAGCGCCACGAATTGCGTGCCGAGGATGCCGCTGCCGGCCACCATCGTGAAGTATCCGGGCGCCCGCACATGGTCGCCCATGTCGCGGAAGAAACGCCGGGAGTGCCGCGCCAGGCGAAGCAGCGTCAGCGCCCACAGCACGGCAAAGAAAAAGATGTTCAGCTTGAACATCACTTGCGCCACGCGGGGCAGGAAAAGCATGGCGGCGGCCAGGGAAACGATGCCGGTCGCCATGACCAGGCCGAACGAGGCGGGCGACATCGAAGCAAGGCCCCGCTCAGGGGCCTGTTGCGCATTCTTCATTATGGTCGAGCGGCGGACCGCCCACGCCGCCGCCGGTTTTCCGAGGCGGTGGCATGGGCGGCCTTGCCGCCAGGGTTCTCTACATCGTCATTGTGCCTTGATAATCGACGATGCCAAAGCTGAACCCGCAGGCGGCGCCGCAAAGTTCGGTCGCCGTTGCGGTTTGCAATTGCCACCAGTCTTCCTGCGGCGTGTCGGCGTCGCCGGCGTCGAAGCTCACGATGCTGCGGCTGCGATCCGCCTGCCATTCGCCGTCGACCAGGATGAGGGGATAGAACTCCAGCCCCTCTTCGAGGCCTTGCGGATCGGTTCGGCTGGCATAGGGGCTGGCTCCGCTGCCTGCGAGGAAGTTGAGGATGCGGTAGGTTTTATTGCCCTGGACGTCTTCGTTGTACTCCACCAGCAAGACGCCTTTCATGCCTATCCTGCTGTCGTCCAGACTGCTGTCCGGCTGAACGCCCGGATAGCGCAGGAGGACGGGGATGGTGTAGGTGGCGTAGCCGACGGCCATCCGCGGCGTGTCGTCGGGCAGGACGCTGACCAGCACCGGGGGGCCCACGGAGCTGGGCAGCAGAAACCAGCCGTCGTCGGGACGGGCGGCGATGAGCACTTCGTCGCCGGCGGGCGGCGGCGCCTGGGCGTCCAGCGGCTTGATCGCAAGGTGCTGGCTGCCCGGCGCGTTGGACGTATTCCACAGATTGGCATATTCCACGGCGGCGAAGTTGGCATTGTTCAGCCGAGCATAAGAGATGCCGCCCGCCTGTTGCGGCGTGCCGAGCGTGGGCTTCGGAAGCCCGGGGCTGCGGGCCAGTTCGACGTAGCGCGTGACCAAGCTCTTCAGGCTGTCGGGAACGTCCAGCGCGGCATGCCGAAGATACATGTCGCCCTTGTTCTGTCCGGCGCTGACCAGGGGCATGTAAAGCGTCATGCCGCCCGCCGCCCAAAGGTTCTCGCCATATTTGTTGTAGACCACGGCTTCGTTCAGCGAGGCTTCGACGGCTGCAACTTGTTCTTCCGACACATCAAGCATGCGCAGCGCCGGCTTGGTGAAGAAGTCGGCCATGTCCACCAGGTCGTACCGGTTGCCGAACAGCCAGGAGGTCTGGAAGTCGTGCGAGCTGCGGCGCGTATAAGCCAGGTCCGCCCAGGCGTTGTATTGCTGTGCTGCGCTGCCGGCGTTGAGCTTGTCCACGATGGTGGCCGACACGGCGCCGAGGTTTTCCATCAGGGCGTCCATTTTGCCCAGATCGGTCAGTGAAAGCGTGACGAAGTACTCTCCTTCCGCGGCCATTTTTTCGCTATAGCCGTCGACGATGGCCTTGCCCGTGGAGAGCGCGGTGCTGCCGCTGTCGTTGACCACGTGGCTCAGATAGGCCTTCCAGTCCCACCCCCGGCCCGGCTCGATTTCCTGCGAGGCCACCAGGTAGCGCGCATAGGGGCGCAGCATGTATGCCACTTCGGCGCTGGCCATGAGGCAGGCGTCGAAGCCGACCAGGTCGAACGTGGCTCCGGTGGTGCGCTTGGCCCCTTCGAGGGCCTCGGCGAGTTCGGGCATGGACATGGTGCTTGTGCCGGGGAAGTTTCTGTCGACGCCATATCCTCCCAGCGGACCGCCGCCGTGATCCCAGAACACGAGATGATAGGACTTGGCGGGATAGGCGCCGACCCCCCATTCGATGAACTTGCGCAGGTTGGCGGGATCGGTCATGCGCTGGCTGCCCAGGTCGCTGATGAGTTCCGTACCGCCATTGAGGACTTTCTGGCGTTTTACCGTGCGCCAGCCTTCTTTGTCGGCCGCGCCTGTTTCCACGATGATGTTGACTTCCTGGCTGGAGCCGACCTGCATCATCTCCTTGAGGTTCTCCGTGGCGAGGCTCCAGTTTTCTTCCAGGTCGGAGCCCACCACGTAGACCAGCACCGTGGCCCGGGCCTGGTCATCCTTGGACGAGTCGCCGCTGCCGCCACAGGCCGTCAGCAGCAGCATGAGCGCCAGCAGCGGCGCCAGCATCCAGCGCGGCCAGGCGCTGGGCGGGTGAAGAAGAGCTGAAATATCCAGACGCATGAGTTCTTGCCTTTTTCAGAAGTTCAACCGCGCAGCCCGGCGCCGCAAAACGGCGCCGCCGGCGAGGCGGAAAATACTTTGTCATATTTGGACAGACTTGGCAAAAACTACTTTGTAACTGTGCCGGCAAGAAGCAGCTGGACAACAACGGCCGGGCGCGATGCCGAACTCGCCAATCAAGGCGTTGGACGCCAACTGTGTGTCGCCGGCGTGTTCAGAAAGAAAGCGTCAGCGTTTGATCCTGAAACCGTACTGTCCCTTGTAGCCATTGACGACGATCGCGTCGTCGTCGATCACAAAACGCATCAGGTCTTCGCCCACCACCACCGGGCCCGCGTAAGTCTTGCCCACGTTTTCGAGCAGGACATTGCTTGCCGGCAGATCGAGCTGCTCGCCGGCCAGCCGGACGACCAAGTGTGTGAATGCAGCGAGTTTGGGCTTTGCCTGATCGAAGATCCTGCCCGCTTCTTCGGGAGAGGTATGGTGTTCGGCCACCGCTTTGTAGACCGGCTGCTCTTTGATCAACTCCTCCGAGATATAAGCCACCTCGTGCAGCAGCAGGTCGGCGTCCTTGCCGGCCCGGGCCACTTTCTCGTCGTAAGTCGTGTCGCCGCTGATCACCGCCTTCTTGCCGTCGTATTCGATGACGTAGCCGAAATTGGGCTTGATCAGATCGCCGTGATGAGAGTCGAAAGCGGTGATCTTGACGCCATTGTGCTCGTAGCTGAATCCGCCCGCGATATCGTGAGCGTCGATTTCGATGCCTGAGAGCGGCTCTTTTTCATCCGCATGGCGGATGCGGGTATTTTCCGCAAACGCCATTTCGAGATGCTTGGCCATGGCTTCGGTGCCTCGGGGGCCGTACAGCACCATGGGCGTGGTGCGGCCGCCGTATCCCGTGCCGATCCAGCCCGTCATCCAGAAGTCGGCCAGGCCGTTCAAATGGTCCGAATGAGAGTGGGTGATGAAGCTGGCCGTGATTTTGCGCATGGGAATCCCCAATTGCGACAGCCGGATCGTCACGCCGCGCCCCAGGTCGATCAGGTATTTGTCCGACCCCGCCTCGACCAGTATCGACTGGCTGAAGCGGGTGGCGTTGGGAGCGGGGCTGCCGGTGCCCAGCAGGGTAATGCTCAGGGGTTCGGCTGCCGCCAGAGGCGGAGCGCTGGCCAGTGCCAGCACGGCAAGCGCAGAAATGGCGGCCTTGCGGGCGGCCAGAAACAGACTTGGACGGTGTGTCGGCATTTCTCTACCCCCCTTGTGCAATATTCTCTGTGGGATCTACCCAGCTTGGAGCGTGCGCTTGCGTCCAGGCCGCATGCAACGAGCATAACAAGAAAATGGTCCCGGTTGATGATGCCCGTTCGATCCCTGGTCCGGAGTTCTTTCGGCAAGGGCGAAAACGCTGGACGCCGCCGGATGGCAAGCTGCTTTGGCAGGGCGGTCGGACTCGAAAAAGCCGACTTGAGCATAAAAAAGGGCCAATAAAAAAGGGCAAATGCTTAGTGATATCAAGCATTTGCCCTTGGCATTCTGGTGGAGACGAGGAGGATCGAACTCCCGACCTTCGCATTGCGAACGCGACGCTCTCCCAGCTGAGCTACGTCCCCGAAAGCAAAGTATTTTAGCAAAACATTTGCCGCCGTGTATGCTTGCCGTATGTCCAGCGTTTTGATTTCCGAGCCGGTGAGTTCCGGCGGCCACACTCCGCCTGCATATCCGCCTTGCAATGCCGAATCGGCAGGCCCGGGTGGCAGCGCCGGGCCGCAGGCCGTGCACGACGACGGCAAGCCGGCGGCGTCATCCGATGGCGGCCGGAGCCTGCCTGTCGCCGTCGCCATTCTTGCGGCCGGGCTCAGCCGCCGCATGGGCGTGCTCAACAAACTGGTGCAGGACATCGACGGGGCGCCCATGGTGCGCCGGGTTGCCCAGCAGGCGCTGGCCTCGCGCGGCGACCGGGTCTTTGTGGTGGTGGGCCATGAAGCCGACAAAGTGCGCGAGGCGCTGTCGGGCCTGCCCCTCGGCTTCGTCGACAACCCCGATTACCGGGAAGGGCTGGCGGCCTCGGTGCGCGCCGCGGCGCAGGCCGCCCGGCGCGGCGAGGCGCTGATGATCTGCCTGGGCGACATGCCGCAGGTGTCCACGGCGGTCATGGACCGGCTCATCGAGGCCTATCGTGGCCGGGCCGCCGGCGATCATGCCTCGGCAGGCGGCGGGACCGGCGGCGATCACGGTTCACCGGACAAGGCGGCCTATCAACCGGAATTCGAAGGCCGGCGGGGCAACCCGGTGCTTTGGACGCCGCGGGCGATATCGTCGCTGACGGCCCTGCGGGGCGATGAAGGGGCCCGCGCCGTATTGAAAAGCCTGGGCGATGCGGTGATGGCGGTGCCGGTGCGCAGCGGCGGCATCTTCATGGACATCGACACCCCGCAAGCCTTGCAGGCCGCGCGCCAGGGAGAGAAGTTTTTGCGTACGTAGTAGAATTTCGTATTCGAATTTTGGCGCACGCAATGACTACCATACTTCAGAACGTTCCGGTCGGCCAGAAGGTCGGCATCGCATTTTCAGGCGGCCTGGATACCAGTGCCGCTTTGCTTTGGATGCGCAACAAGGGCTCGATTCCCTTCGCCTACACGGCCAATCTGGGCCAGCCCGACGAACCCGATTATGAAGCCATTCCGCGCAAGGCGCTCGAATACGGCGCCGAGAAAGCCCGCCTCATCGACTGCCGCCAGCAACTGGTGGCCGAAGGCATTGCGGCCCTGCAGTGCGGCGCCTTCCACGTCTCCACCGCCGGCGTCACCTACTTCAACACCACGCCCATCGGACGCGCCGTGACGGGCACCATGCTGGTGGCCGCCATGAAAGAAGACGACGTCAACATCTGGGGCGACGGCAGCACCTACAAGGGCAACGACATCGAGCGCTTCTACCGCTACGGCCTGCTCACCAATCCCAACCTGCAGATCTACAAGCCCTGGCTCGACCAGACCTTCATCGATGAACTGGGCGGCCGCGCCGAGATGTCCGAGTACATGCGCGAGCATGGCTTCGACTACAAGATGTCGGCCGAGAAAGCCTATTCCACCGACTCCAACATGCTGGGCGCCACGCACGAGGCCAAAGACCTCGAGCACCTGAACTCCGGTATCCGCATCGTGCAGCCCATCATGGGCGTGGCGTTCTGGCGCGACGACGTCCAGGTCAAGGCCGAAGAGGTGTCGGTGCGCTTCGAACAGGGGCGTCCCGTCGCCCTGAACGGCCGCGAGTACAGCGACAGCGTCGAACTGCTGCTCGAAGCCAACCGCATCGGCGGGCGCCACGGCCTGGGCATGAGCGACCAGATCGAGAACCGCATCATCGAGGCCAAGAGCCGGGGCATCTACGAGGCCCCAGGGCTGGCCCTGCTGTTCATCGCCTACGAGCGTCTGGTCACGGGCATCCACAACGAAGACACCATCGAGCAATACCGCGAGAACGGCCGCAAACTGGGCCGCCTGCTGTACCAGGGCCGCTGGTTCGATCCGCAGGCCATCATGCTGCGCGAAGCCTCGCAGCGCTGGGTGGCGCGCGCCGTCACGGGCGAAGTCACGCTGGAACTGCGCCGGGGCAACGACTATTCGCTGCTCAATACCGAGTCGCCCAACCTCACCTATCACCCCGAGCGCCTCACCATGGAAAAAGGCGATTCCGTATTCTCGCCGCGCGACCGCATCGGCCAGCTCACCATGCGCAACCTCGACATCACCGACACGCGCGACAAACTCTTCACCTACACTCAGGCCGGCCTGCTGGCCAGCAAGGGTTCCGCCTTGCCGCAGCTGAAGGACGACAGCGAGAAATAGGCTGTCGCGATCGGGTCCGGCCCGTCGTAGGCGCCGGGGCACGACGGCGCGACAAGATGCAAAAAGAGCCGCTATCAAGCGGCTCTTTTTACCGCTGGGCCTTTACCGCTGGGCCTTTACCGCCGGGCCGTCCCAAGGCTCGGCGCCCCCGGCAAAAAAGGCCCCCTTTTGGAGCAGCAAGGAGGCGCAGCCTGAGCGGCGTGGGGGCTTTTTACTGTTCAGATGTCAGCTGGCCATGCTCGCCGCGGTCCGGCATCGGCGCCAGAGGCCTACAAGTGTCCCAGCAGCAGGAACTCCATCAGCGCCTTCTGCACGTGCATGCGGTTTTCGGCCTCGTCCCAGACCACGCTTTGCGGGCCGTCGATGACGTCTGCGCTGACTTCCTCGCCGCGATGGGCGGGCAGGCAGTGCATGAAGAGGGCGGCGGGGTCGGCCGCGGCCATCATCTCGGCGTCGACGCACCAGTTGGCGAAGGCCTTGCGGCGCGCCTCGTTTTCGTCCTCGTAGCCCATGCTGGTCCAGACGTCGGTGGTGACCAGGTGGGCGCCGCGGCAGGCTTCCAGCGGGTCGTCGAACTGGCGCAGCACCCGGGCGGGTGGCTGGCCGACGCGGGCGAATTCCAGCTGATAGCCCTTGGGCGCGGACACATGCAGGGTGAAGCCCAGGATCTCGGCCGCCTGCAGCCAGGTGTAGGCCATATTGTTGGCGTCGCCGATCCAGGCCACCGTCCTGCCCTCGACGGGACCCGAGTGCTCGATGAAGGTGAAGATGTCGGCCAGGATCTGGCAGGGGTGATATTCGTTGGTGAGCCCGTTGATGACCGGCACGCGCGAATGGGCGGCAAAGCGCTCGATGCGCGTCTGCTCGAAGGTGCGGATCATGACCAGGTCGACCATGCGTGAAATGACGCGCGCGGTGTCCTCGATGGGTTCAGAACGGCCCAGTTGAGAATCGCCCGTGGTCAGGTGGATGACCGAGCCGCCCATCTGGTACATGCCCGCCTCGAACGAAACCCGGGTGCGCGTGCTGGCCTTCTCGAACACCATGGCCAGGTTGCGGTCGTGCAAGGGGCGATGCGGCTCGTAACGCTTGAACTTGTCCTTGATGAGTTTTGCTCGTTCGAACAGGTACAGGATTTCTTCTTTGGTGAAGTCGCGAAACTGCAGAAAATGCCGCAAGGGGCCCGTTTGCTGTTGCTGGGACATGTTAAGCCTTGGATCAAAGACGACTATTGTAGCTATCATATACAATCTTCGCGCAGCGCTGCGATTATGACGCCGGGGCCGGCAGCCCAATGGCGCGAGCCTGCGCGGCGTGGGGGCATTTTTGCCGCCGGGCCGCCCCAAGGCAAAAAAGCCCCCTCGGGGGGCAGCAAGCAGGCGCGAGCCTGCGCGGCGTGGGGGCATTTTGTTCAGTTTGCGGGTTAAGCATGTCGGAAGATCAACAGCAGGGCCTGATCAGGCAATTCATCATTCATGGCGTTACCCAGGCAGGGCAACGCTTTCGGCCCAGCGACTGGGCCGAGCGCCTGGCGGGAGTCATGTCCCCCTTTCGACCCGAAGGCTCGGGCGGCGGACCGCTCAGCTATTCTCCCTACGTCGTGCCCACCTTCATCGAAGGCGTGCGCTGCGTCGTCGTGGACCGCCGCCTGCGCCAGCTCGAGCCCCTGGCCTGGAACTTTGTCGAAGAGTTTGCCCGGGACAACGATTTACGAACAAGCGAAAGGGAAATTCCCACACGAATGCGCCCGGGCTGACCGGGCTTTTTTATTGCCGGCGGCCGGCGGCGCCAGGGCGGCGTTCAGGTCACGGAGCGCGGCACGGGAGTCAGCACCTTGCCGCTGCGCGCATAGGATTCGGCATTCTCGACCAGCAGATTGACCATGGCTTGCCGGGTCTCCAGGGTGGCGCTGGCGATGTGGGGCATCAACACGGCGTTGTCCAGCGCCTTGAGCGCGTCGGGCACATGAGGTTCGGACTCGAACACGTCCAGGCCCGCACCGGCGATGAGCCCGCTTTCCAGCGCTTCGATCAGCGCTTTTTCGTCCACGACGGAACCGCGCGCCACATTGATCAGCACGCCTTCCGGGCCCAAGGCCTCCAGCACCCGGCGGTCGATCAGATGCCGCGTGTCCGGGCCGCCCACGGTGGCCACCACGAGAATGTCGGACCAGGCCGCCAGGGCGAGCAGATCGCTCTCGTAAGTCCAGGCCACGTCGGCGCGGGGCCGGCGGTTGTGATAGCGCAAGTCCATGGCGAAGCCTGACGCGCGCTGCGCCACGGCCAGGCCCACCCGGCCCAGGCCGACGATGCCCAGCCGCTTGCCCGTCACGCGCTTGCCCAGCGGCAGGGACGCAAGCTGGTTTTCCCATTTGCCTTCGCGCACGAAGCGCTCGGCCCGGCCCATGCCGCGCATCGTGGCCAGGATCAGGCCCCAGGCGAGGTCGGCCACGCAATCGTTCAGGACGTCGGGCGTGTTGCTGACCTGGATGCCGCGCGCATGCGCGTGCTCGACGTCTATGCTGTCGTAGCCCACGCCCAGGCTGCAGATCGCCTTGAGTTCGGGAAGCTGATCGATCAGGGCCGCCCGGGCGGGGTGGAAGGCGCTGGCGATCAGCACTTCGACCTGCCCGCCATGGTCGCGCATCAGCCGGTTCGGGTCCTCGGCCTCCCATAGGCGAAGGCAATGGTAGCGCTTTTCCAGGCGTTTCTGCGCATCGGGCAGGATGGGCAGGGCGAGAAGCTGCAGGAGGATGGGCTTGGTTTCGGACATCGGTGCGTGTGGTCGGCGTTTGCGGAAAGGCGGTGGGCGAGTGGCGTTGCGATGTCGAAAACTATAACCTGAAAGCCTCGCCGCGGCCGGCCGGCGCCGGGCCGTGCCGAATAAAAAATGCTACCCGGCGCGCATACGCCGGGTGGCACGATGTGGAACCCGCACGGCTTCAGCGCATCGAGTCGAGCGTTTCGTTATTCTTGACCACGTCCTGCGCTTTGGCGTAGCTCTCGATCAGCAATTGGTAGGCCGGGAATATTTTGGTATAGATCTCGGCCCATTCCTGCGCATCCTCGCGATTCCAGGTCTTTTGCAGCTCAGCGGCGACTGCGGCGGTATCCATCGGCACCACGCCCGCCTGCACGACTCTCGCCAAGGTGATTTCCTGGGCCATTTTGCTGTAAGTGCCGGAGGCGTCGATCACGGCGAACACCTTGTAGCCCTCGGCCACCGCGCTGACCGAAGGAAAGGCCATGCAGACGCTCGTGATGGTGCCCGCGATAATGAGGGTCTTGCGTCCCGTCGCCTTCACGGCGGCGACGAAGTCCGGATTGTCCCAGGCGTTGATCTCGCCCTTGCGCGCCACGTACTGGGCATGGGGAGCGTTCTGGTGGATTTCCGGGATCAGCGGCCCGTTCGGCCCCTGCGGCACCGAGGCAGTGGTGATGACCGGCAATTTGGACAAGGCCGCTATCTTGGCAAGGACGCCCGCGCGAGCGCGTAGTTCAGGCATCGGCATGTCGCCGACGGTTTGAAAGAGGCCGCTCTGGTGGTCGATCAGCAGCATTACGGCGTCGTTGGGATCAATGGCGGGGCGCTGGTCGCCGAAGTTGGCTGGTGTGCTCATGGCTTTCTCCTTGAGGGTTGGGTGCGTCGCACCCGAGTTGTCCGGCCGCCTGCAGGCGGCCGGAGGCTTGCTCAGGCCCGTGCCTGGCCGAACCGGCCACTGTTGAAATCGTCGATCGCCTGCACGATCTCCTGCTGACTGTTCATCACGAACGGACCATGGCCCACGATGGGCTCGTCGATAGGTTCTCCGCTGAGCAGCAATATGGACGCGTCGCTGTTAGCCTCGATGGAGATGTTCTGGCCGGCTCGGTCCAGCACGACCATTTGCGCTTCGCGGGCAATCGCGCTGCCGTTGACCTGCACCGTGCCCCGCAGCACCACAAGCGCTGTGGACCAACCCTCCGGCAGCGTCAGGGCCGTGTAGCCGCCCTGTGCGAGCCGCAAGTCCCAGACATTCATGGGCGTGAAGCTGCGGGCCGGGCCGATATGTCCGTCGAGCTCGCCTGAGATAAGCCGCGCGGTACCGGCGCCGTCGGGCAAGGCAACCGCGGGGATATCGCGGTCGGAAATTGCCTGGTAGTTCGGCGCAGTCGATTTGTCCCTGGCGGGCAGGTTCACCCAGAGTTGCACCATTTCAAGAGCGCCTCCGGATCGGCTGAAGGCCGGCGAGTGGAACTCTTCGTGCAGGATGCCGGCGCCCGCCGTCATCCATTGCACGTCGCCGGGGCCGATGACTCCGCCTTGGCCGGTCGAGTCGCGATGCGAAACCTCTCCTTTGTAGACTATGGTCACGGTCTCGAAGCCACGGTGCGGATGTTGGCCGACACCGCGAGGCTTGGCCGCCGGTGTGAAGTCCGCCGGGCCTGCGTAGTCTAGAAGAAGGAAGGGACTCAATTGCTTGCCGTGGCTGTTGTACGAGAACAGGGAGCGCACGGGAAAACCGTCGCCCACCCAGTGGGGCCGAGGGGCGGTGTAAATACCAAGTACCTTTTTCATGATCTTCTCCGGAATGAGATTGGATGCGCTATGTAGAAATGATAGTTCTGGTACGATGAGAGCGGTAGAGTGCAAATTCGGGCATCAGAGTCCTATTTAATGAACGGTGAGCATGATGCAGGACCTGAACGATCTCTATTACTTTGTCCAAGCCGTGGAGCACGGAGGCTTTGCCCCCGCCGGGCGGGCATTGGGCATGCCCAAATCCAAGCTCAGCCGGCGCATCTCCAATCTAGAAGAAAGACTGGGCGTACGCCTGATACAGCGCACCACGCGCCGCTTTGCCGTAACTGAAATCGAGCGAACCTATTACGACCATTGCAAGGCGATGCTGGTGGAAGCCGAAGCGGCGCAAGAAGCGATCGATGAAACGCGAGCCGAGCCGAGGGGCGTGATCCGCATGACCTGCCCGGTTGCGTTGCTGCATGTACATATCGGTTCAATGCTGGCCGATTTCATGGCGCTGCATCCCCAGGTGGTCGTGCATCTCGAGGCAAGCAACCGCCGGGTCGACGTCGTGGGCGAAGCCGTCGATGTGGCGATCCGGGTGCGTCCGCCGCCCCTCGAGGACAGCGACCTGGTGATGCGGGTTCTTGCTGACCGAGAGCAATGCCTGGTCGCCAGCCGGGGGCTAGTTGAACGGCATCTCTTCCCTTCCTCGCCAGCGCAGCTCAACGCTCTGCCTAGTCTGGGCTTGGGCATGCCCCAGCGGTCTTTCGCCTGGACACTTTTCGGACCGGACGGGGCGCGGGCAACGATCCATCACACGCCCCGCTTCGTGACCACCGACATGATTGCTTTGCGCAATGCCGCGGTGGCTGGCGTTGGCGTCGTACAGCTTCCCTTATTGATGGTGAGCGATCAACTGGCGGATGGTTCTCTGGTCAGGGTGGTGCCGCAGTGGGCTCCGCGCCGCGAGATCATTCATGCGGTGTTTCCGACCCGGCGGGGGCTGCTGCCGTCGATCCGCGCCCTGATCGACTATCTGGCGCAGCGGTTTGAACGCATTCACGAAGAATGACATTGAGGTCGGCCAGGCAAAAAATGGGTGCTCATGTCCCGCAGGTTCTCGCCTGCTTGCCGCCGCCAAGGGCGTCCTTGCGAAGGGGCAGGCCTTGGAGCGGCTCGGCGGCAAAAAAAAACAGGACGCCGATGCGTCCTGTTTCATGCGGGGCGGCCCGCGCCGATTAAACCGAAAGCCCGTTCAGGCCAGTGCCTTGATGGCGGCGGCCAGGCGGCTCTTGTGGCGGGCAGCCTTGTTCTTGTGGATGATGTTCTTGTCGGCCACGCGATCGATGACGCTGGTGGCTTTCTGCAGGACTTCGGTCGCGGCGGCTTTGTCGCCGGTCTCGATGGCCTGGCGCACGCGCTTGATCGACGTGCGAAGCATCGAGCGCATGCTGGAATTATGCTTGTTGCGCGCAACCGATTGGCGGGCGCGCTTGCGAGCTTGGGCAGTATTGGCCATAAGTGTTCTGTGGGTCTGTTAGCTGCTGTCTGGTTAGCTGCTGTTAGGTTTAATCGGCAAAGACAGCTAGTCTACCTTAAAAGGCCCTTTTTGTAAAGTGTCGTGGCCGGAATCCGCAGGCGAACAACACTCCGAAGTACACGGCGGCGGCGGCGGCCAGTACGCCGGCCAGCATCAGCGCGCGCTCTGCGCCGTGCACCGACGGCCCCACCCAATCGATGCGATGGTCGGCCCACCACAGCAAAGCGCACAAAGCCGCCATCGCGGGCGCGCAGCGGGCGCCGAAGGCGGCCCAGCCCCTGGAAGGACGATAGACGCCGCGCCGGCGCAGCAGCACCAGCAGCATCAGGGCGTTGAAGGTGGCGCCCAGCCCGATGGACAGCGCCAGGCCGGCATGCTGGAACAGCGGCACGAAGACGAGATTCATCAGTTGCGTCAGCACCAGGACGGCGATCGCAATGCGCACGGGGGTGCGGATATCCTGCTTGGCATAGAAGCCCGGCGCCAGGATCTTGATCGCCAGCAGACCCAGCAATCCCACCGCGTAGGCCATTACCGCCAGCCGCGTCTGCTGCACGTCGGCGACGCCGAAGGCGCCGTAGTTGAACAGCGTGGCGACCAGGCCCTCGGAAAGGAGCGCCATGCCCAGAGCCGCCGGCAGCCCCAGCAGGACGACCAGGCGCAGTCCCCAGTCGAGCAGGGCGTTGTAGCCCTCATGGTCCTGGCGCGCATGCGCGGCGGACAGGCTGGGAAGCAGGACGGTGCCCAGCGCAATGCCCAGCAGGGCGGTGGGAAACTCCATCAGCCGGTCGGCGAAGGACAGCCAGGTGACGCTGCCCGCCGCCAGCCAGGTGGCGATATTGGTATTGATCAGCAGCGAAATCTGCGCCACCGAGACGCCCAGCGTGGCCGGCACCATCAGGCGGGCGATGCGCCGCACCGTGGAATCGCGCCAGGCTTCACGCACGCGAAGCGAGATGCGCGGGCGCAGACCGAGCCGTGAAAGGGCCGCCCATTGAACCGCCAGCTGGGCGATGCCCCCCAGCATGACCCCGGCCGCCAGCGCATAGATCGGCACATCGAAATAAGGCACCAGGAACAGGCAGGCGCCGATCATGCTGAGGTTGAGCAGCACCGGGGTAAAGGCCGGTACGGCAAAGCGGCTCCAGGTGTTGAGCACGCCCGAGGCGAAGGCCACCAGCGACATGCACAGAATGTAGGGGAACATCAGCCGCGTCATCCACACCGCCGCGTCGAAGGCGGTCTGCTTGGATTCGGCCAACAGACCGCTGGCCATCGCCGTGACCACCCAGGGAGCCGCGATGATGCCGGCCACCGTGATGCCCATCAGTATCAAGGTCAGCAGCAGCGCCACGCGGTCCAGCAGCACCCGGACCGACTCGGGCGTGCCTTGATTGCGCGCCTCGCCGAGTATGGGCACGAAGGCCTGCGAGAAAGCGCCCTCGGCAAAAAGCCGTCGCAGCAGATTGGGTATGCGGAACGCCACCCAGAACGCGTCGGTCAGGGGGCCCGCCCCGAAGGAACTGGCGATGAGTATGTCGCGGAACAGGCCCGTGATGCGTGAGCACAAGGTAAGGCCGCTGACCGTGGCGGCCGACCGGAGCAGGCTCATGAGTGCTTACTTGGGCGCCATGCGGATGGCGCCGTCCAGGCGGATGGTTTCGCCGTTGAGCATTTCGTTCGTGATGATGCTGTGGACCAGCTTGGCGTAGTCCTCAGGACGGCCCAGGCGCGAAGGAAAGGGAATGCTGGCGGCCAGAGAGTCCTGCACTTCCTGCGGCATGCCGAACACCATGGGCGTGCCGAAGATGCCCGGCGCGATGGTGACGCAGCGGATGCCCACCTTGGACAGGTCGCGGGCGATGGGCAGGGTCATGCCCGCCACGCCGGCCTTGGACGCGGCATAGGCGGCCTGGCCGATCTGCCCGTCATAGGCGGCCACCGAGGCGGTGTTGATCAGGACGCCGCGCTCGCCGGTGGGCTCGGGTTCGTTCTCGCCCATGGCGGCCGCGGCAAGGCGGACCATGTTGAAGGTGCCCACGAGGTTGATCATGATCACTTTCTGGAAGAGGTCCAGCGCGTGCGGACCGTTCTTGCTTACGGTGCGGGACGCCGGAGCCACGCCGGCGCAGCTGACCAGGCCGAACACGGGGCCCAGCTTCTTGGCGGCCTCGATGGCGGCCGCCGCATCGGCTTCCCGGGTGACGTCGCAATGCACGTAGGTCTGACCCAGTTCCTTGGCCAGTTGCTGGCCGGCTTCATCCTGCACGTCGGCCAGGACGACTTTGGCGCCTTCGGCCACCAGCATGCGGGCCGTGCCGGCGCCCAGGCCGGACGCCGCGCCCGTGACGACGAATACTTTGTTCTTGATCTCCATGACTTCCCTTTTGATGGAACGGACACCATGCCCGTTCGTCCCTGCGGTTGCTGTGCAGCTTATTTGAGCGCGTCGGCGATGCGCTGGCGGATTTCGTCCAGCGAACCCACGCCGGATACCTGGCGGAAGGCCGGGGCGTTCTGGTCGCCGCTCTTGGCCCAGTCCGAATAGTAGTCGACCAGCGGACGGGTCTGCTGCTGATACACCGACAGGCGGTGCCGCACGGTTTCTTCGCGGTCGTCGTCGCGCTGCACCAGGGGTTCGCCCGTCAGGTCGTCGACGTCGGGCGTCTTGGGCGGGTTGAACGCGACGTGGTAGCTGCGCCCGCTGGCGGGGTGCACGCGGCGTCCGCTCATGCGCTCGATGATGTTTTCGTCGGGCACCACGATCTCGACCACGAAGTCCAGGCCGATGTTGGCTTCTTTGAGGGCGTCCGCCTGCGGAATGGTGCGCGGAAAGCCGTCGAACAGATAGCCGTTTGCACAGTCGGGCTGTTCGAGGCGGTCTCGCACCAGGCCGATGATGATGTCGTCCGAGACGAGTCCGCCGGTATCCATGATTTTCTTGGCTTCGAGCCCCAGCGGCGTTTGCGCCTTGACGGCGGCACGCAGCATGTCGCCCGTCGAGATCTGGGGAATGCCGAATTTCTCGGTGATGAACGCGGCCTGCGTTCCCTTGCCAGCGCCGGGGGGGCCGAGCAGGATCAATCGCATGAATACCTCCCTAAATATGCTTTTTCCAATTTCTTGCTGATGCGGCAACGCAACAATTTTACATGGTTGGCCGCGCATAGAGGACGATTTATAACCGATTTACGAAGATGCCGCGCACGCGCTCCAGGTCGGCTTCGGTGTCCACGCCGGCCGCCGGATGGCTGTCGACGGCCATGACGGCAATGCTGTAGCCGTTCTCCATGGCACGCAATTGCTCGAGCGATTCGAATTTCTCGAGCGGCCCGACGGCAAGCTCGGGAAAGCGTTTCAGGAACCCCGCGCGGTAGGCGTACAAACCGATATGTTGCAGCGCAGGAAGATCGGCCGCCAGGCGCTGCCGGCCGTCGGCCAGAGCGTCGCGCGCCCAGGGGATGGGCGCGCGCGAAAAATACAGGGCTCGTCCCTGGCGGTCGCACACCACCTTGACCACATTGGGATTGAACAGGGCCTGGACGTCGCCGATGGGTACGGCGCAGGTCGCGATGGCGGCCTGCGGACTGCGCGCCAGCAGCTTGGCCACCGCGTCGATCAGCGCGGGCTCGATCAGCGGCTCGTCGCCCTGCACATTCACCACCACCGCCTCGTCGTCCAGGCGCAAGTGTTCGGCCACCTCGGCCAGGCGATCGGTGCCGGTCGGATGGTCGGACCGGGTCATGAGGACCTGGAAGCCGTGCTGCGCGACGGCGTCGCGGATGCGCGCATCGTCGGTGGCGACAATGACCTGCCGCGCGCCGGATAGGGCGGTCCTTTCAGCGGTGCGCACCACCATGGGCTTGCCGGCGATGTCCAGCAGGGGTTTGTCCGGCAGGCGGGTGGAGGCCGCGCGCGCCGGGATGACGGCGACGAAGCTCACGCCCGGGCGTCCGGCTTGCCGGCTTGCTGAGACGGCGCGGCGGAACTCGGCGCAGCCGCGCCGCCGGACGAGGCGGCCTGCGGTGCAGCCGCTTCGCCGGCCAGCGATCGGGCCTCGCTTTCAAGCATGACGGGGATGCCGTCGCGGACGGGAAAAGCCAGTTTGTCGGCTTGGCAAATAAGCTCCTGGGCCTGGCGATCGTATTGCAGACGGCCTTTGCACAATGGGCAGACCAGAATGTCGATCAGATGGGATTCCACGTGAACTCCGGGTATTCGTTCGAATATTGAAGTTTAATGCCTTTGGGCGGCAGCGTCGCCCAGCAGTTTTGCCAGACGATCGAGCCAGGACGGGTCCGAAAAACTCGCTTCGACATGGACGACCCACACCCGCGGATCGGCGAAGCGGCCGCATTTGACGGCGTCCTTGGCGGTGATGGCGATGAGGGCCTGATTCAGGGCGGTGAATGGCGTTTGCTCGTAGGCATCGTGGTCGGGCAGCGCCAAGGCCCGCTCCAGCCTCAGGCCGGCGCCGCGCAAGGTGTCGAAGAATCGCGCCGGCTGGCCGATGGCCGCCACCGCGGCCATCGGCGTGTTTCGATGGCGGGCCACCCAGTCGGGCCAGGCCACTCGGACACCGCTGGAAAGATGCTCGGCGCTGGTCGGTCGAAGGCGCATGCCGATCCGTTCGGGTCGGCCGCGCCTGGGCCGGGATGTTTCGACCGCCTGCCCGCCGCCATCGATGCGGCCGTTGTCGAAAGAGACGCCATCGGCGGCATGGCCAGCGGCGGGCCCCTCGCTGAAAGGCGCGCCGTTGTCCACGATGAAATCCACTTCGGCGAGTTTGGCCGCCGGTTCGCGCAACGGGCCGGCGGGCAGCAGCCTGCCGTTGCCGATGCCGCGCGCATCCTGCACGACGATTTCCACGTCCCGGCTCAGGGCCAGATGCTGCAGCCCATCGTCCGAAATCACCACGTCCACATCCGGAAATCGTTGCACCAGGGCTTGGCGCGCCCGACTGCGTTGCGGATGGACGGCGACGGGCGCGCCGGTGGCCCGGGCGATCAGCGCGGGCTCGTCTCCGAATTCCGCGGCGTCCAGCGGGCCTTGACCGGTGCGCGGATCGGAGCCCTGTTGCGCGCCATAGCCGCGGCTGACGATGCCCGGCGTCCAGCCCAGCGCGCGCAACTTGTGCGCGATGGCGATGACGACCGGTGTCTTGCCGGTGCCGCCCACCACCAGGTTGCCCACCACGACGGTGGGCAGGGCCGAGGGCGGCGCTGGCTGCGCAAGAGCGCGGCGCTTCCGGCGGCGGACCACCAGGCCGGTGATCCAGGCGAAAGGCAGCAGGGCGGCGCTGACCGGCCCCTTTTTCTGCCATAAGGCGTGGACGCGGGCGCGCAGAAGTTCGGCCGGCTTCACGGCGGGCTCTGCACGGCGAAGTGGATGCGCCCCAAGCCGGCCTGCTGCGCCGCCTCGAGCACGCGCATCACCGATTCGTGCGGGCTCTGCGCATCGGCGTTGATGACCAATGCCTGCTCGGGAGACCGGCGGGCCTGGCGCAGGGCGTCGGCGATGTCGGCCGTGCGGCCGTCGCCGATCAGACGCCCGTCCAGCGCGTAAAGGCCGTCGCGGCTTACCGCGATGTTCAGCGCTTGCGGGTCGGCCTCCTGGGCCCGGGCCTCGGGCAGGGTGACCTCGAATTGCTGCATGCGGTTGAACGAAGTGCTGGCGGCCAGAAAGATCAGGATGACCAGCAGCACGTCGATCAGGGGAATCAGATTGATGTCCGGTTCGTCGTCCCAGGATCTGCGTCGGAAATTCATGGCCGCCGCCGCTCAGTAGGGCCCGGGCCGGTCGGCGTCGTTGGCCAGGACCCGATTGAGTATGCCCGCCTGCCGTTCCATCTGGTGCAGATAGCTTTCGACGCGGGAGCGGAAATAGCGATGGAAGATCAGGGCGGGAATGGCGATGAGAATGCCGAAGCCCGTGTTGTAAAGGGCGATGGAGATGCCCCGGGCCAACTGGGTCGGATCTCCGCCTGCGGGGGTGTACGAGCCGAAGATCTCTATCATGCCCACCACGGTGCCGAAGAGCCCCATCAAGGGGGCCACGACGGCAATGGTGGACAAGGCCGGAATATAGCGATTGAGCTCCTGCGCCACGTCGCGGCCGGCTTCTTCGATGGCCGCATTGCGGTAGTCGCTGGATTCCCCTCGTACCGCTACCACTTCGGCCAGTATGCGTCCCAGCGGAGAGTTGTCCGCCAGCCGCTCCAGCGTCTCGCGGCCGCCGCCTCCGCGCCGGGCCACGTCCACCACCCGGTCGAGCAGTCCCGGCGGAATGATGCGCTTGCGGCGCAGGGCCAGAAACCGCTCGATGATCAGAGCCAGGCCCAGCACCGAAGTGACTATCAGCAGCCAGATGGGCCAGCCGGCTTCATCGATCATTTGCAGCAAGATGGTTCTCCGCCATGGTCGTCAGGGATGTCATGCAAGGCATTTTACGGTGCGCCCATGAAAAATGGGGAGAAGCGGCTTGGCTTTGCCGGGGCGGGCGGCGGCCGGACGACGGCGAACCTTTGCGGCCGCGCTGCGGGCGCCGAGTGGTCCCGCAAGGATTGCGCGGCGTGGCATTGATGGACAAAATCGGCGTGGATCAAGGCTTTCGGCAGGGTATCCACAGAAACTGTGGATAATTCTGTGCATAAGGGTCGCGATGCGCGCATTCCGCCGGGCCTGGAGGTTCAGTGGTCATTTTCAGTCCGTTGGCTCATGTAAATATTTTCCTATATAAATCAAACAGTTATGTTGATAAATTAAAGCGCGGTTTTACGAGTTCCGCCAATTTGATTGATATTTCACTGGTTTGACAAAAATGCTTCGCTTGTGGAAAGAGAAGCCAAGGCCCGGGCGGCGGCACGGGGTTTGCTATAGTCCTTCTTTTTTTGAGCGCCGGCTTTCATGTTCTCGTCCTCGTCCCCCTTGAACGACGCTGTGTTGACGGTTTCCCAGTTGAACCGGCAAGTCGGCAATGTGCTCGAAGGCCACTTCAGCCAAGTCTGGGTGCGGGGCGAGATCTCCAATTTCACGCGCGCGGCCTCGGGCCATTGGTATTTCACGCTCAAGGACGAGTCGGCGGCCGTGCGGGCGGTGATGTTTCGCGGCAGGGCGCAGGCGGTGGGCTTTACGCCCCGGCCGGGCGAACGCTTCGAACTGCGGGCCAACGTCACGCTGTATCAGGCGCGGGGCGACTACCAGCTGCAGGTCGAGGCCATGCGCCGGGCCGGCCAGGGCGATCTGCACGAGGCCTTCCTGGCACTGAAGGCCAGGCTGGGCGACGAGGGCTTGTTCGATCCTCTGCGCAAGCGCGCCATCGCGACGATGCCGAGGGCGGTGGGCGTGGTCACCTCGCTGGCCGCCGCCGCGCTGCGCGACGTGTTGTCGGCCATGGCGCGGCGGGCGCCTCACGTGCGCGTCGTGATCTATCCGGCCCCGGTGCAGGGGGCGGATGCCGCTGGCCTGCTTTGCCAGGCGCTGTCCCAGGCGATTGCGCGCGGCGAGGTCGATACGCTGTTGCTGGTCCGCGGCGGCGGCAGCCTCGAAGACCTCTGGAGCTTCAACGACGAGGCGCTGGCCCGCGTCATCGCCGCCAGCCCCATTCCCATCGTCAGCGGGGTCGGGCATGAAACCGATTTCACCATCGCCGACTTCGTGGCCGATTTGCGGGCGCCCACTCCCACCGCGGCGGCGGAGCTCTGCTGCCTGCCGCGCCAGGCTTGCCTCGAACGTGTCGATGCGGCGATGCAGTCCATGGCCTTGCAGCAGCGGCGCTGGTTCGAGCGCGCCGCGCTCAGGCTCGACAGGGCGGTGGGCATGCTGGTGTCGCCGCAAGAACGCCTCGATCGCCAGAGCGAACGATTGCAGTCGCTGAAATTGCGCCTGGCCCGCGCAGCCGCCGCACAGCAGCGCGCCCAGACCGACCGGCTGGCCATGGCGGGCGCGCGGCTGGCTCATCGCCGGCCCGACATCGCCGCCCTGCGCGCGGGTTTGCGCGCCCAGACGAACCGTCTCGCAGCCTGCACGCCTCACCTGGTGGCCACGCGCAGGTCGAGCCTGAATTCAGCGCTGCAGACGCTCGAAGCGCTCAATCCGCGCAAGATACTGAACCGCGGCTATGCGATCGTGCGCGACGAGAGCGGGGCGCTGGTGAAAAATGCGTTAGACTTGAACAAGGGCGACCGTCTCGTTCTCGAACTGGGGCAGGGCGGGGCAGACGTCGAAGTGATCAGACCCATACAAAAATAACCCAGGCCCATACAATAATATGGGTGGTTTGTCGTTTTTCTTAGTCAACAAGCTTTTTTGAAGGATACAGAACATGGCTTTTGAGCTTCCTCCCCTTCCTTACGCGATCGATGCGCTGGCTCCCACCATCTCCAAAGAGACCCTGGAATACCACTACGGCAAGCATCACCAGACATACGTCACCAACCTGAACAACCTCATCGCCGGTACCGAGTTCGAATCCGCCTCGCTTGAAGACATCATCAAAAAATCCTCGGGCGGCGTATTCAACAACGCGGCCCAGGTCTGGAACCACACTTTCTACTGGAACAGCCTGTCGCCCAACGGCGGCGGCGAACCCTCCGGCAAGCTGGCCGAGGCCATCAACGCCAAGTGGGGCGGTGTCGCTGCTTTCAAAGAGGCCTTCAACAAGTCGGCCGCGGGCAACTTCGGCTCGGGCTGGACATGGCTGGTCAAGAAGCCCGACGGTTCGCTGGACATCGTCAACACCAGCAACGCCGCCACGCCGCTCACCACCGCCGACGTGCCGCTGCTTACCTGTGACGTCTGGGAGCACGCGTACTACATCGACTACCGCAACGCGCGTCCCAAGTACCTCGAAAACTTCTGGAATCTGGCCAACTGGGATTTCGCCGCCAAGAATCTGGGTTAAGTCTTAGCTGTACAGGCCTTCTCATCATGACTACACATGCTTTCATCTGCGATGCCATTCGCACCCCCTTCGGCCGCTACGGCGGCTCCCTGTCGTCGGTGCGCGCCGACGACCTGGCCGCCGTGCCCATCAGGGCGCTGATCGAGCGCAATCCCGATGTCGACTGGAGCCGGCTCGACGACGCGCTGTACGGCTGCGCCAACCAGGCGGGCGAAGACAACCGCAACGTCGCCCGCATGGCGGTGCTGCTGGCCGGCCTGCCGGTCAGCGTGCCGGGCGCCACCATCAATCGGCTCTGCGGTTCGGGGCTCGATGCGGTCGGCAGCGCGGCCCGCGCCATTCGCTCCGGCGATGCGCAATTCGTGCTGGCCGGAGGAGTCGAAAGCATGAGCCGCGCGCCCTTCGTGATGGGCAAGGCCGAAACCGCTTTTTCCCGCAAGGCTTCCATCGAAGACACCACCATCGGCTGGCGTTTCGTGAACAAGCTCATGAAGGAAAAATACGGCATCGACTCCATGCCGGAAACGGCCGAGAACGTTGCCGACCAATTCAAGGTGTCGCGCGAAGACCAGGACCTCTTCGCGCTGGCCAGCCAGAACAAGGCCGCCGCCGCTCAACAGAACGGATCGCTGCGCGAAGAAATCACTCCGGTCACCATCCCGCAGCGCAAGGGAGACCCCGTGGTCGTCGACACCGACGAGCACCCGCGCCAGACCAGCCTTGAAGTATTGGCCAAGCTCAAGCCCATCGTGAGGCCCGACGGCACCATCACGGCGGGCAATGCGTCGGGCGTCAACGACGGCGCCTGCGCCGTCCTGATCGCTTCCGAAGAGATGGCCAGGCAGCAGGGGCTTACGCCGCGGGCACGCATCGTCGCCATGGCCACGGCCGGCGTCGAGCCGCGCATTATGGGCATCGGCCCCGCGCCTGCCTCTGAAAAAGCCCTGGCCCTGGCCGGGCTCACCATCGACCAGATGGACGTCATCGAGCTCAACGAAGCTTTTGCCTCGCAAGGCCTGGCGGTGCTGCGCATGCTCGGCGTGGCCGACGACGACCCGCGCGTCAATCCCTACGGCGGCGCCATCGCGCTGGGCCATCCGCTGGGCGCCAGCGGCGCCCGCCTGGCCACCACCGCCGTCTACCAGCTGCAACGCACCGGCGGCCGGTACGCGCTGTGCACCATGTGCATCGGCGTCGGCCAGGGCATTGCGGTCATCCTCGAACGCGTGTAGTTCCCGTCCCGCCACGGCGCGGCGCGCAGACCCCAAACGCGGCCTTCACGGCCGCGTTTTCTTTTTTGGCGTCGGGCCGCACGATGCGGCCACTGAGTCGCTTGCGCCCCGCTTACCCGTTCGGGAACCCAATGCGTGCAGAAGGCCGATCACGGGGAAGGCAGGCCCTCCACCTGCTGCCCGGGCTCGATGCCATACTGAAGGAACCAGCCTCGCGGCATCTCCAGGGCGTAGCGCATCGGCCCGGCAGGGCAGTGGGTGGCCTCGCTGTGGGGCTGCATATCGCGCATGTTGATGATGCGGCCCCGGGCGTCGATAAAGGCAATGGACAGCGGCAGGGGGGTGTTCTTCATCCAGAAGCACTGCGCCGTCTCCTGTTCGAACACGAACAGCATGCCGTGGTCGGGCGGCAGCGACTCGCGGAACATCAGGCCCCGGTTGCGGACTTCAGGGGTGGCGGCAATCTCGACATGGGCGGTTGCCGCGCCGAGCGACAGGCTGGCGGTGGGCAGCAGCCTGGCTTGTGCCGGGGCAGGCGATGGAACTAAACTCGTCATGAGGCCTGCCACAAGGCATGCCGCGGCGCAGGCGGCCTGCCGGGCCCGGGTGTGCCGCCGCGTCGCAGGGCGGCCCACTCCGCCCTGAAACGCAAAAAAAAAGAGGCCGAAAGGCCTCTTTACAATGAGGTGCTTGAACATCGATTGTTGTAATTCTTGGTGCGATTAAGAGGCAGACGTGATGTTGAGGGCTTGCTTGCCTTTTGGCCCCTGTGCGATTTCGAACGCGACTTTCTGGCCTTCTTTCAAGGTTTTGAAGCCGTTCATTTGAATGGAGGAAAAGTGTGCGAAGAGATCTTCTCCGCCGTTGTCCGGAGTAATGAAGCCGAAACCCTTGGCATCGTTGAACCACTTGACGGTTCCGGTCAGCTTTTGGGTATCCTCAGTGGAGGGGGTGCTTAGTTCAGACATGCGTACTGCCTCTCGACTATAGTGTGGGGTTGGAATAGTAGGATAATGCGCAACTTGGCGTGCCATAGTCAACTATGGTAATTACTTAGATTGAAGCAATCATGGCAATCGACACGGACACCCACCGAGATACGGTTCTCGACCGTCAGCAAAGCAAGCTGGCTCCGCCCCCCATGTATCAGGTGGTGATGCTCAACGACGACTACACCCCCATGGAGTTCGTCGTCAACGTCCTGCGCCGCGTGTTCGGCAAGTCCGAAGAAGAGGCCGCCCACATCATGCTCAAGGTGCACCACGAGGGACGCGGCGTCTGTGGCGTGTATCCGCGCGACATCGCCGCCACCCGCATCGAGATGGTCATGCAGCTGGCGCAGGCCCGCCAGCACCCCCTGCAATGCATCATGGAGCCGGCGCCCGAAGCCTGACCGGCGATCGCTCGACGCACCGGTCGCCCGGCCGATGGCTCTTTCTTCCCGCGGCGCACCGGCCCGAGGCCGAGACCGCATCGCCGCCCCGCATTGCGTGAAAGAATTTCATGGCGTTGGCAAGGCCGAAGCGCTTCCGCCCGGCGGCATCCAGGGGCCGAGTACGGCCGATTTTCAGGATGCCGCCGTTCGCCGGTCCGCCATTTGCTGTATTTCGTGCGCAGGCGCTGTGGCGAGAAGGGGACAGCCGGTCCGCATCGCTCAATCCGTTTTTCATCGTCAGCGACTACGGGTATAGTTAGAACTAAGTGGTTTGAAATTTGCAATGCATTGCATTCATTGGTTTGCGGCTTACGGCGCTGTTATTCGGCCTTTGCACGGAACCCTTGGCGCCGGCCAAGGTCTGATACGAGTAGCCTGTTTAGTCATAGAATAGAACCATCGAATGCTTGTCCGCTTCGTAATGCAATGGAGGAAGCGTGATCTCTGAAGAACTTGAAGTCAGTCTGCACATGGCCTTTGTCGAGGCCCGCACCGCCAGACACGAATTTATTACCGTAGAGCATTTGCTGCTTTCCCTGCTCGACAATGCGGCCGCCATCGAGGTGCTGCGGGCCTGCTCGGCCAACATCGACGCATTGCGCCAGGATCTGCGCAAATTCATCGCCGAAAACACCCCCGTGTTCCCGGGCGAGGACGAAGTCGACACCCAGCCCACGCTGGGCTTTCAGCGCGTCATCCAGCGTGCCATCATGCACGTGTCCTCGGGCAATTCCAACAAGAACACGGTCACCGGCGCCAACGTGCTGGTGGCCATGTACGGCGAGAAAGACTCCCATGCGGTCTATTACTTGCTACAGCAGGGGGTAACCCGCCTAGACGTGGTCAACTTTTTGTCGCATGGTATTACCAAGACGCCCGAGGAGCCCGCCGCCGAGCCGGTCAAGCAGTCGGCCCCCGAGTCCGAACACAAACCCGACCAGCAGAAATCGCCATTGGAACTCTACGCACTCGATCTCAATGCCGAAGCACGCCAGGGACGCATCGATCCCCTCATCGGGCGCGAGCTCGAGGTCGAGCGCGTCATACAGGTTCTGTGCCGTCGGCGTAAGAACAACCCCTTGCTCGTGGGCGAGGCCGGCGTGGGCAAGACCGCCATCGCCGAGGGCCTGGCCTGGCGCATCGTCAAGGGCGACGTCCCCGACATCCTCGCCGATGCCGAGGTGTACGCGCTCGACATGGGCGCCTTGCTGGCGGGCACCAAATACCGGGGCGACTTCGAACAGCGCCTGAAGGCGGTGCTCAAGTCGCTCAAGGACAACCGCAACGCCATCCTGTTCATCGACGAGATCCATACCCTCATCGGCGCGGGCTCGGCGTCGGGCGGTACGCTGGACGCGTCCAACCTGCTCAAGCCGGCGCTGTCGTCCGGCCAGCTCAAGTGCCTGGGCGCCACCACCTACAACGAGTACCGAGGCATCTTCGAAAAAGACCACGCCCTGTCGCGGCGCTTCCAGAAAATCGACGTGGCCGAACCCACCGTCCAGCAGACCATACAAATCCTGCGCGGCCTGAAGGGTCATTTCGAATCGCACCACGGCGTGCGCTATTCGTCCGCGGCCATCACGGCGGCGGCCGAGCTGGCCGCGCGCCACATCAACGACCGCTTCCTGCCCGACAAGGCCATCGACGTCATCGACGAGGCCGGCGCGGCCCAGCGGCTGCTGCCGCGCTCGCGCCAGAAAAAAGTCATCGGCAAGAGCGAGATCGAGGCCACCGTCGCCAAGATCGCGCGCATTCCGCCTCAAAGCGTTTCCAGCGACGACCGCAACAAGCTGGCCACGCTCGACCGCGACCTCAAAACCGTGGTCTTCGGCCAAGATGCCGCCATCGAGGCTCTGTCCGCGTCCATCAAGATGGCGCGCTCCGGCCTGGGCCGTCCCGACAAACCCATCGGCTCCTTCCTGTTCTCCGGTCCCACCGGGGTGGGCAAGACCGAGGTCGCCCGCCAGCTGGCCTTTACCCTGGGCGTCGAACTGCTGCGCTTCGACATGTCCGAGTATATGGAGCGCCACGCTGTGTCGCGCCTCATCGGCGCGCCTCCCGGCTATGTGGGCTTCGACCAGGGCGGGCTGCTTACCGAAGCCATCAGCAAGCAGCCGCATTGCGTGCTGCTGCTCGACGAAATCGAAAAAGCGCACCCCGACGTCTACAACATCCTGCTGCAGGTGATGGACCACGGCACGCTTACCGACAACAACGGGCGCAAGGCCGACTTCCGCAACGTCATCATCATCATGACGACCAATGCCGGGGCCGAAGCGCTCAACCGCAGCACCATCGGCTTTGCCGCGCCGCCTAAGACCGGCGACGAAATGGCCGACATCAAGCGCCTGTTCACGCCCGAGTTCCGCAACCGGCTCGACGCCATCATCGGCTTTACGCCGCTGTCGCGCGACATCATCCTGCGGGTGGTCGACAAGTTCCTCATGCAGCTCGAAGACCAGCTGCACGAGAAGCGCGTCGAAGTCACGTTCTCGCAGGCCTTGCGCGACCATCTGGCCAAAGAGGGCTTCGACCCGCTCATGGGCGCCCGCCCCATGCAGCGGCTCATCCAGGACACCATCCGCCGCGCGCTGGCCGACGAGCTGCTGTTCGGCAGGCTGGCGGACGGCGGCCATGTCGAAGTCGATCTCGACGAGCAGGGCAAGGTCAAGCTCGAGATCAGCGACAAAGACAAGTCGCCCAAGCTCAAGGCCAGGCCTCCCATCGACTCAGAAGCCGAGCTCATTGACTAGGCGGAAAACCCAGCCCAACGGCCCCTTTCCCGGGGTTGACGACGGCGGAGCCTGACATGTCGGCTCCGCCGTTGCTTGCATGCCGCCATTGCGATCGACTTCATCAACGTCTGCCCATCGAGGCGGGCGCCATGGCTACATGCACGCGTTGCGGCTATGTGCTGTACCGGCAAAGCGGATTGACCCTGCGTCAATGGACGGCGCTGGCCGTGGCGGCCGTCGTGGTGTTTGCCATCGCCAACTATTTTCCCATCGCGGTGCTCAGCATTCAGGGCATCAGCGTGCAGGCCACCCTGCCTCATGCAATCTGGATCACCTGGCAGCAGGGGCACGGCAGCGTGGCGCTCATGACGGCCCTGTTCGCCTTCGCTTTTCCCCTGGGGCAGATGCTTTTTCTGTTCTGGGCATTGCGCGCCATCGTCACCGCCGATCTGCCGGCTGACTTCAAGTACGGCATGCGCATGCTGGACGCGCTTGCTCCATGGAGCATGCTTTCCGTGCTGCTGCTGGCGATACTGGTGGCCATGGTCAAGCTGTTCGATCTGGCCACGGTGTCGTTCGGTCCCGGCTTGTGGGCATTTGCCGTCGCGGCCTTCCTGCTGACCGCCCTGGGCCGGGTGTCGGCGCAGCGCCTCTGGCGCTATGCCGAGGACGCCGGCCTGGTCGAACGTTCCGGGCACGGCCTGCGCCCCGGCGAGCCTTATGTGTCCTGCCACGCCTGCGGCTTTGTGCAGCGGGCGCCGCAAGACGAGCGCGCTTCCTGCCGGCGTTGCGGGGCCCGGGCGCACCGGCGCCTGCCCGACTCTTATTCCCGCACCTGGGCGTTCGTGTTCGCGGCGGCCGTCCTGTACGTGCCGGCCAATGTCCTGCCGGTGATGGTCATCTATACGCCCAAGGGCGCTTCGTCTCACACGATACTGAGCGGCGTCATCGAATTCTGGCGCATGGGCTCCTGGGACCTGGCGCTCATCGTCTTCGTGGCCAGCGTCGTCGTGCCGCTCACCAAGCTGCTGGCGCTGGCTGTGCTGATGCTGCGCCACCAATGGAGGGGGCCTGTCGTCGAGCGCCAGCGCACGCGGCTGTACGAACTGATCGAGTTCGTGGGGCAGTGGTCGATGCTGGACGTCTTCGTCGTGGTGCTTTTGTCGGCGATGGCGGACTTTCCCGGTTTTTCCCAGATCACGGCCGGAGGCGGCGCGGTGGCTTTCGGCGCTGTCGTGATCCTCACGATTTTTGCCGCAATGAGCTATGATCCCCGGCTGGGCTGGGATGCCGACCCCGAGGAAGCCGGCGCCATCCCGTCCCGTGCCCTGGACGACGTACCGGACCGCTCGCCGATCCTGCCGGAAGCGACGGACAATAAATACTAAAGGACTGCAGATGAGCAGCGACCAACGCCATTCCGACGAAGAAGAAGCCGGCGGCCCGACGTCAGGCCCGGCGCAGGGGCCGGGCCGCCAAGCGCCGCCGCCGAACGTCAAGCCGCGGCGCAGGACGGGTATCTCGTGGATCTGGCTGGTGCCCCTGGTCGCAGTCCTGGTGGGCCTTTCGCTGCTGGTGCGGGGATGGCTCAGCGTCGGACCCGTAGTCACCATCAGTTTCGAGTCTGCCGAAGGGCTCGAGGTGGGCCAGACCAAGATCCGCTACCGCGACGTGGTGGTCGGCGTGGTCAAGGACGTCCGCATTTCCGAAGACCGTTCCACAGTGCTGGTCAAGGCGCAGCTCAATCGCGACGGGGCGCGCTATTACACTCAGGAGTCGGCGCGCTATTGGGTGGTGCGTCCCAGGCTGGGCGCCAGCGGCGTGTCCGGGCTGGGCACCTTGCTGTCGGGCGCCTACATCAGCGTCGACGCGCCCCGGGAAGTCAGCAGCGACAAAGAGGTGACCACCTTCAAGGGACTGGAAATCCCGCCCGAAATCACGTCGAATCGAGAGGGACGCAGGATAACCCTGTTGACCAAGGATCTGGGTACGCTGGATATCGGTTCGCCCGTGTATTTCCGCCGCATCAAAGTGGGCCAGGTCATCGGCTACAGCCTGGCCGACGACGGCCGGATGGTCAGCGTGCAGATATTCATCGACGCGCCCAACGACCGTTTCATCACCGAGGACACGCGTTTCTGGAATATCAGCGGCATCAATATGTCCCTGGGCGCCTCCGGCGTCGAAGTCAAGACCGGCTCTCTGGTGTCGGTGCTTGCCGGAGGCATCGCCTTCGCCTCCGTCAATCCCTTCAATACCATGCCGGCGCCCGAGCAGACCACATTCACCCTGGCCGACAGCGAAAGCGAAGCCATGGCCGAGCCGGACGGGCCGCCGTTCCGGGTCGACATGGTGTTTCGCCAGTCGGTGCGCGGCCTGAAGCTGGGGGCGCCGGTCGATTTCCGCGGCATGCAGCTTGGCGAAGTCTACGATATCGATCTGGAGTTCGACGAAAAAGAAAAACGCTTCTATGTGCTGGTCAAGGCGCACCTGTACCCGCTTCGCTTCGGCGGCGCCTACGAGCGGCTGTCCGATGAGCAGAAAGCAGAGAGATATCCGGCTCCCGCCTTGCTCGGGCCGCTCGTCAAGCATGGCCTACGGGCGCAGATCAAGGCCGCCAACCTGCTGACGGGCCAGCAATACATCTCGCTCGATTTCGTGAGCGACGCCGAGCCGGTCGAACTCGATCCGGACGCCAATCCCATGCTGGTGCCCACGGTGACGGGCAGCTTCGACAAGCTGCAGGAACAGCTGAGCAGCGTGGTGGCCAAGATCGACGCAGTGCCTTTCGACGGCATAGGCAAAGAGCTGCAGGCCAGCCTGGCCTCCCTGCACCGCTTGCTCGACGGGCTCGATGGCCTCGGGCCGCAGCTGGGCGGCACGCTCAAGGCGGCCCAGCAGTCCCTGCAGAGAGTCGAACGCATGCTGGACGACGATTCGCCCATGAACGCCGGCCTGGAGAGCACTTTGCGCGAACTGAGCAGCGCGGCCAAATCGCTGCGGGCGCTGGGCGACTACCTGCAGACGCATCCTTCAGCATTGATACGAGGCCGGCCGGCGGACGCGCTGCCAGCGCCTTGATGCCGACCAGGAGACACTTACCATGAAACGCGTATTCTTCCCGACGAGCTTGGCTTTGGTTCTTGTACTGGCCGGCTGCGCCTCGGCGCCCCAAAGCAATTACTACAGCCTATCGGGCACGGCCGAGCCGGCGCCGGCCACCGCCGCTCGCGGCGACTTCGCCATCAGCCTGTCTTCGGTCGAGATACCTGAGCAGGTCGACCGCCCCCAGATCGTGCTCAGCCGCGAAGGGGACGCGCAGGTGACGCTGCTGAACGAATCGCAATGGGCCTCGCCGCTGGCGGACGAGATACGCAACGCTTTGTCCCACGATCTGACGCGCCGGCTGGGCGTGCTCGATGTCTCGCCGCGCGCCGCTCCCGAGTCGCTGCCCTTATGGGCGCTGGGGGTGACGATACAGCGCTTCGAATCGGTCTACGGCCGCCGTGCCTTGCTCGAGGCGACGTGGAGGCAGGCGCCCCGCCGCGGGACCCAGGGTGCGCAGGCCATATGCCGGGCCGAGATCGAGGTGCCGGTTCAGGAAGGCATGTCGGCCCTGGTGGCGGGCCACCAGCAGGCCCTGGACACCCTGGCGGGCCTGATGGCGGACAAGCTGTCGGGCAGGGCGCTGGAGGCGGGGCAGGGCGTCACCCTGAAGGGCTGCGCCTGAGTGCTCAAACGCGGCCGGTGCTGCCGAAGCCACCTTCGCCCCTCTCGGTTTCGATCGAAAAGTTGTCGACGTAGTGCAGGCCCACCTGGGCCACCGGCTGGAACATCAGCTGGGCGATGCGTTCGCCGGGTTCAATCACATAGGGCGCATCTCCGTCGTTGGCCAGAATGACTCCGATCTCGCCGTGGTAGTCGGCATCGATCACGCCTATTCCCTGGGCGACCCGCACGCCATGCTTCAGGGACAGCCCCGAGCGTGAAGCCACGATGGCTACCAGGCCGGGATCCATCATGTTGATGGCCAGCCCCGTCTTGACCAGCACCCGTCCGCCGGGCTGCAGGGTGACGGGTGTTTCGATGCAGGCCCGCAGGTCCATGGCGGCGGCGCCTTCGGTGGCGTAGGTCGGAAGGGGCACGTCCGTGCCGAGCAGGGGATTGACGATGCGGGCTTCTATACGTCTGAACACTGGGAATCCTTTGCTGGGTTGAAGAGGCCGCACGCTCGCGACGGGTGCTTCGCGTGTCGCCGGCCTGTGGAAACGTCCCAGGATTGTATACCCGCCCAAGCCACCGTCCCGACCGGAGGCGGGGCGCCCGCGGCTCAGCGTCCCCAGATGGGCAGATACGAAGGCGCGCACGTATTGCCGGTGGATTCGATCCGGCACAGAAAAGGATCGGCAAAGTGCGTGGGCAACAGCAGCACGTCGTTGCGCGCGCAGTCGTCCAGCACGGCGAGCCGCGTCTGCAGAGCCATGCTGCGGTCGTCATCGAAAACGGAATACAGCTCGGGGAAGGGCAACTGCACCGGATGATGGATGACGTCTCCGCAGAACAGCGCATGCTCTCCATCGCCCCGGAGCCGGATCTTGACGTGTCCGGGCGTGTGGCCGGGAGCGGCTTCGACGGTCAACAGATCGTCCACGGCATAGCCCTCGTCGATCAATTCCATCTGGCCGGCCTCTTCGACAGGCAGCACGCTGTCGGCGAAAACGAATTGCTCGGATTCGCGCGGCACGTGGTCGGGGCGGCGTTCGTCCCAGCGCTCGAATTCGCGGCGCGTGAACAGATAGCGTGCATTGGGAAAGGTGGGTACCCAC
The DNA here is from genome assembly GCF_003545815.1 of Pusillimonas caeni. Lineage (GTDB taxonomy): Bacteria > Pseudomonadota > Gammaproteobacteria > Burkholderiales > Burkholderiaceae_B > Pusillimonas > Pusillimonas caeni. The sequence continues at coordinate 142,668 of NZ_PDUW01000007.1, read as the reverse complement.
CGGCCGTTCTCCAGCCGGGTGTTCCAGCCGACGTGGTCGGAATGCAGATGGGTGCACATGACGAAGTCGATGTCCTCGGGGGCGGCGCCGGCGGCCGCCAGGCGCTCGAGCCAGGGTTCCTTGCGCATGTGGAAGCGCGGATTGGTGGGCCGCTGCTTGTGGTTGCCGATACAGCTGTCGATCAGAATGGTGTGATGCCGGGTGCGCACGAGCCAGCTATGGATGCTGGTGCGGATGCGGTCTTCGGCCGGATCGTAGAAATGCGGCACCAGCCATGACTCATGCTGCCGCCACATCTCGGGCCGGAAGTCCGGAAACATGAAAGTGCTGACGAAGCCCGGGCCGTGGTAGTCCTGTATGCGGGTGACTTCGGTATCGCCGAAGCGCAGGCCGCGGCCCGCCTGGTTGATGTCCTGTATTCGGTTCATGTGCAAGACCTCCTTCAATGGCACGAGTGTGCCACTCCGGGCCTGTCTTGGTAATACGTAAACCATGTCTTATAAATTTTTTCGACAGGTATAAAAGCATTTTGAGATCGACGGCGGCTGCGTTGTAGCGCCAGAATAGGGCCGTCAGAGTGTAGGACGCGCAGCAAAACCGACATCCACCATGAGCCCTGTGCTCATACCCATGCAAGGAGTTTGCCATGAGACCTTTGCTTGCCTTATTCAGTGCCCTCGTTATGGTCGCGCCCGTGGCCCATGCACAGCCGGTAGTGCTCAAAGTGGCGCATTTCCTGCCCGTCGCATCCGCCGCGCACAGCAAGATGATCGTCCCCTGGTGCGAAAAGATCGAATCCGAATCGCAGGGCCAGCTCAAATGCCAGATCTACCCGGCCATGCAATTGGGAGGCAACCCCTCGCAGCTGTTCGGCCAGGCCCGGGACGGCATCGCCGACATCGTATGGACGCTGCCCGGATATACGCCGGGCCGGTTCCCGGTTTCAGAGGTGTTCGAGCTGCCGTTCGTGGCGACGACGCACCAGGCTTCCTCGCGTGCGCTGTGGGATTTCACCCAGCAATACGCCAAGGCCGAGTTTGCCGGCGTCAAGCCCATCGCCACCTGGGTCAATGGACCCAACTACCTGCACATGCGCAACAAGCAGGTCGAGACCCTGGAGGATCTTCGCGGCATGAAGATCCGGGCCCCATCCCGCCTGAGCAACGAGCTCTTGACCAAGCTGGGCGCCAGCGCCATGGGCATGCCGCTTCCCCAGGCCGTAGAAAGCTATTCCAAGGGGGTGATCGACGCGGCGCTGCTGCCCTGGGAAGTCATACCGGGCGTCAAGATGCACGAACTGTCGAAGTTCCACGCCGAAACGGCCGGTCCGCGCATGCTGGCCACGTCGACCATGATCTTCGTCATGAACCAGAAGAAGTACGACAGCCTGCCGGCCGAACTCAGGAAAATCATCGACGCCAATAGCGGTTCGGACACATCGGCCTGGGTGGCCGCGCAGTTCGAAGAGGCCGACAAGGCGGGCCGCAAGGCGGCCGTCGACCGCGGCAATACCGTGTATGAAATCAGCGAGGAAGAAATGAAGCGCTGGACCGAGGCGACGGGCTCCATACGACAGGGCTGGATCGAGAACGTGGGCAAGCAGGGCGCAGACGGCCAGGCTCTTTACGATGCCGCAGTTTCCCTGGTCGACAAGTACTCCAGGTAAATGAAGGACGACACAGCCCTTTCCCGGCAGGGCCCGGCCAGTGCGACGCGGCGCTGGCTCGAAGGCGTATGCGGTTTCTTTGCCGCGTTGGGCGTTGCCCTGTTCCTGCTGGAGGCCCTGCTGTCGGTGGCCAGCATCGCCGGGCGCGCGGTGCTGCGCAATGCGGTGCCCGGCGACTACGAACTCGTCAGAATGCTGTCGGCGGTGGGCATCGCCATGTGCCTGCCGTATTGCGAGCTCAAGCGGGGCCATGTCCTGGTCGACTTCTTCACGCTCCGGGCGTCGGCGCGGCTGAAGCGCTTTCTCGATGCGGCGGCCTCGATACTGATGGCGGCGGTGGCCTTCCTGCTGGCCTGGCGCACCGGCGTAGGCACGCTGGAGATCCGCCAGTACCAGGAAACCAGCATGGTGCTGAACCTGCCCGTGTGGTGGACGTACGTGCCGCTTGCGCCCACGTTCGCGCTGTTGGGCGTGGCCGCCTTGTCCAACATGATGCAGTGGCGGGAGCCGACATGACGGGGGTGCAGATCGGGTTGTTGATGGGCGTCTTCATGCTGGCCATGCTGGCGCTGCGCATCCACGTCGGCATTGCCATGTTCCTGGCCGGAGCCGTGGGCTATGTGTGGATCTCGGGCTGGGACGCCTTGGTCGCCACCTTGAAGCATGCGCCGTACGCGCGCTTTTCCATGTACGACCTGTCGGTCGTGCCCCTGTTTCTGCTGATGGGCCAGTTTGCCACCTACGGCGGCCTGTCCAGGGCGCTGTTCCAGGCCGCCAACGCCTTCATCGGCCACTGGCGCGGCGGCATGGCCATGGCCGGTGTGGGCGCCTGCGCGGGCTTCGGGGCGATTTGCGGCTCGTCGTTGGCCACCGCGGCGACCATGACCCAAGTCGTGCTGCCGGAGCTCAGGCGCCATGGCTATTCGCCCGGGCTTTCGGGCGGCGCCATCGCCGCCGGGGGAACCCTGGGCATTCTCATTCCTCCCTCGGTGCCGCTGATCATCTACGCCATCATCGCCGAACAGAACATCGCCAAGATGTTCATGGCGGCGCTGGTGCCCGGCGTGCTGGCGGCGGTGGGCTACATGATCGTGGTAGCCGTGTCGGTGCGTCTTCGAGCCGATGCCGCGGGTCCTCTCGTGCCCCGGTACGCATGGTCTGAGCGCTGGCGCACTTTGCTGTCCACCTGGCCGGTGATCGTCATCTTCGCGGCCGTGCTGGGCGGCATCTACAGCGGCCTGTTCACCGCCACCGAAGCCGCGGCCCTCGGCGCGCTGGCAACCGGCGTGGTGGCATGGAAGTCGGGCGGGCTCAGGGACGGCGGGCTGGCCGCCTGCATTGCGGGCACGGCGTCCGGCACGGGGATGATCTTCCTGATTCTCATCGGTGCCGACATGCTCAGCTCGCTGCTCGCCGTCAGCCAGATCTCGAACGTGACGGCCGAGTGGGTGCAGAACCTGGGCCTCGGGCCGTTCGGCGTGCTGGTCGCCATCCTGGTGCTGTACATTCTGCTGGGCTGCATCATGGACAGCCTCTCCATGATCGTCATCACCATACCCATACTGCTGCCGGTCGTGCTGGGGCTGGACTACTGGGGCCTCGGCCCCGACGAGAAAAGCATCTGGTTCGGCGTGCTGGCGATGGTGGTCATGGAGATGGGGTTGATCACTCCGCCGGTGGGCATGAACGTCTACGTCATCAATGGCGTTGCCCGAGATCTGCCGCTGGGAACGATATTCCGCGGCGTGGTTCCCTTTCTGGTGTCCGATTTCATACGTCTGGCGCTTCTTGTGGGATTCCCTGTGTTGACGCTGGCGCTGGTGCGCTGGCTAGGATGAGAAGGAGCTGTCATATGCCCATCGCCCGTTTGTCGATCATGCAAGGCCGCAGCGCGGAAGAAGTTGCGGAACTCATCGACGCCGTGACCGAGGCCATCCACCAAAGCCTGCGGGCGCCGCGAAGCAATATACGCGTACTGGTCGACGAGGTGCCGCTCAGCCACTGGGGCATCAGCGGCAAGACCGCCCTGGAACTGGGCGAAACCTGATACCTGCCGGCTTTCCGGCACGGGATCGGCGTGAATCTTCACCCCAAGCATCTCAAGACCTTCGTCGCGGTATGCCATGAAGGCAGCATGAAGCGGGCGGGAGAAAGCCTGCGCAGGTCGCGGTCGGCGGTTTCCTATTCGATCGAAGAGCTCGAGCGCGACGTGGGCGGCAGGCTTTTCGAAAGGCATGAGCGCGGCATGCTGCCGACCGAGATCGGCACGGTGCTGCTGCGCCGCGTCGAAGGCGCTTTCGCCGAAATGGGGCGCGCGCGCCAGATGCTGGAGGACATGGCCGACGTGCAGGGCGTCAAGCTGTTGAACGCGCCGATATTCGCGCTGTCGGTCGGCAAAAGACGCCTGGAGGTGCTGCTTGCATTTGCGGACCTCATGCACATGGGCGCCGTCGCGGCCAGGCTGGGCATTTCGCAGCCGGCGGTCAGCCTGGCGGTGCGCGATCTGGACGTCAGCACCGGGCTGCCGCTGTTCCAGCGTTCCGATGGCGCGATGCGGCTGACCGCGGCCGGCGCGGCCCTTCTGCTGCACCTGAAGCGCGCTCTGGCCGAGCTGCGCCACGCCAGCGCCGAGATCGCCATGCTGAGCGGCAAGATCGAAGGCAAGGTGACGGTCGGCGCGCTGCCTTTCGGCGGCGCCTTGATCCTGCCCATGTCCATCGCCAGGCTGCAGTCGAAGCATCCCAACCTGAACATTGCCACTGTGGAGGGCTCGTTCGAGACCTTGGCGGCCGGCCTGTGGTGCGGCGACATCGACCTGGTCGTGGGCGCGCTGCAGCCCGTGGGGCAATACACCACCCTGGTGTCGGAAAAGCTGTTCGATGACTGGATCGCCATCATCGCCCGCTCGGGCCACCCACTGGCGCAAGACCCGAATGCCTCCCTGAGCGATGCGCTGCAAGCGCGCTGGGTGCTGCCGGGAGAGGGCACGCCCACCCGCAGCGCGCTGACCGCCTTGCTCGACGCGCATCGCCTGCCGCACCCGCGCGTGACCGTCGAGACCTCCGACCCCGCCACCATCAGGGGACTGCTGCTGGAGAGCGACCTGATTACCGCCGCCGCGCAGCGCATCTTCCACCACGACATCCAGACGGGCGCGCTGACAAGGCTGCCGCTCGTTTCCGGCGCCGTGCACCGTTCCATCGGCATCATACGGCGGGCGCCGGAGCGTTCATCACCGGGGGCGCGCCTGCTGATGGACGAGCTGCGGGCGGTGGGCAGGGCTCATGCCGAGTGGTCCGGTCCGCCGCGCTGACGCGTCGAGCCCACGCACGCGCCGGATCGCGCCCGCGCGGATTGCCTTACATCCAGGGGCTTCAGGCTTTGCCCGGCAGGCGGGCCGCAATGGCTTGAACGAGGCGGCGGGCCGCCTCGGTCTTGCTCAGCTTGGGCAGCGCTTCAGCGCCCTGGTCATCGAACAGCACGAAGGTGGTGGTGTCGCCGCCCATGGAGTCCTGAGCCAGATTGCCCACCAGCAGGGGAACGCCCTTGCGCCGGCGCTTGGCCTGAGCATGCTCGTGGAGGTTTTCGGTTTCGGCCGCAAAGCCGACGCACCAGGGGCCGCCGGGCCTGCGCGCCACGTCGGCGAGGATGTCGGGATTGGGCGCGAACTGGAGGGCGGGGAGCTGGTCGGACGCGCTCTTCTTGAGCTTGTTGCCGCTGGCATTGACGACGTGCCAATCCGCCACCGCGGCCACCGCGATGAACAGGTCGGCATCGCCCACACTAGCCATCACGGCCGCATGCATGTCGGCGGCGCTTTCGACGTCCAGTCGCCGCACGCCTTGCGGCGCGGGCAGGGCGGTGGGCCCTGAAACCAGCACCACGCTCGCGCCGGCTTCGTGGGCGGCCCGCGCGATGGCGTAACCGGTCTTGCCCGACGAGCGATTGGTAATGACGCGCACCGGGTCGATTTTTTCGCTGGTTGGACCGGCGGTGATGACGACGCGCCGGCCGGCCAGCAGCTTGGGCTGGGTGAAGGCGATGAGTTCCTGCAGCAGTTGGTCGGGCTCCAGCATGCGGCCGTCGCCGACTTCGCCGCAGGCCTGTTCGCCGCTGCCGGGGCCCAGGACCTGCACGCCGTCCTGGCGCAGCTGCCGGACGTTGCGCTGGGTGGCGGGGTGTTCCCACATCTCGCGGTTCATGGCCGGCGCCACCAGCAAGGGGCATCCGCCGCGCGCAAGGCACAGCGTCGACAGCAGGTCGTCGGCCAGGCCGTGGGCCAGCTTGGCCAGGAAGTCGGCGCTGGCGGGAGCGATGAGCACGGCCCGCGCGCCCCGCGTCAGGTTGATGTGGGCCATGCTGTTGGGTACGCGATTGTCCCAGGCATCGGTGTAGACGGGCCGGCCCGACAGGGCCTGCATGGTGGTGGCGGTGATGAAGTGCGAGGCGGCATCGGTCATGACGACATCGACGACAGCGCCGTGGTCCTGCATGCGGCGCAGCAGTTCGGCGCTTTTATAGCAGGCGATGCCGCCTGTCAGGCCCAGCACGAAGCGTTGTTGGTCGAGGTCGGGCATGGTCTCTTCCTGGAACGGGTTGAGCTTTGGCGGCCTGCTGCGCTTACGCGGCCGGATCGGCCCTGCGCCGCCGTTCGCGCCGGATGCGCAGGATTTCGTCGAGGATCAGCAGAGCCGCGCCGCAGGTGATGGCGATGTCGGCGACGTTGAAGGCCGGGAAATGCCAGCCGGCCCAATGAAACAGCAGGAAATCGACGACGTGGCCGTGCATGATGCGGTCGATCAGGTTGCCGATGGCGCCGCCCAGAATGCAGGTAAGCGACGCGCAAAAAAGGGTCTGCCTGGGATGGCGCCGCAGCAGGTGCAGGATGAGGCCGACGGCGCCCAGCGCGATGGCCGTAAAGAGCCAGCGCTGCCAGCCTTGTCCGCCGGCCAGGAAACTGAATGCCGCCCCCGGGTTGTACAACAGCGTGAAGTCGAAAAACGGCAGAACGGGCCAGCGTTCCGCATAGGCCATGTTGCCGTCGAAATAGCTCTTGGTCAACTGGTCGAGCACGATGATCAGCACCGCGCCCGACAGCCAGGCCCAGAAGCGCGGCGGAATGAAGGCCGGGCGGGAAGCCGTGGCGTGCTCAGGCATGGCGGCGCGCCTCGCCGGTCGAAGACAGATTGCTGACGCAGCGGCCGCACAGCGTGGGATGCTGCTCGTCCCGGCCCACGTCGTCGCGATGGTGCCAGCAGCGCTCGCACTTGGCGTGCGCGGTGGCGGCGACCTCGATGCGCAGGTCGCCGCCGGCGCGATGCACTTCGGCGCGCGACACGATCAGCACGAAGCGCAGGTCGTCCTGCAGCGAGGCCAACAGCTCGTAATCGTCGCCATCGGCATACAGGTCGATTTCCGCATCCAGCGAGGAGCCGATAAGGCCTGCCGTCCGGACCTCTTCGATGCGCCGCATGACGTCGGCGCGCATGGCCCGCAGGCGGCTCCATTTTTCGTTCAGCACGGCGGCGTCCACCTGGTCGGGCAGGGCATGGAACAGCTCGGTGAAGATGGTGACGGCGTGGCCCTGGTGAAGGTCCTTCCAGGCCTCTTCGGCGGTGAAGGAAAGAATGGGCGCCATGAGCTTGAGCAGCGCATGGGTGATGTGGAACACCGCCGTCTGCGCCGAACGCCGGGCCAGGCTATCGCGCGCCGTGGTGTACAGCCGGTCTTTCAGGACGTCGAGATAGAAGGCGCCGAGGTCTTCGGAACAGAAGACCTGCAGCCGCGCCACGGCGGGGTGGAATTCGTAGCGCTTGTAGTTCTCGAGTGTTTCCGCCTGCATCGCGGCCGTCATGGCCAGCGCATAGCGGTCGATCTCGAACATGGCGTCCAGCGCCACGGCGTCGCGCGCCGGGTCGAAATCGCTGAGGTTGCCCAGCAGGAACTTGAGGGTGTTGCGGATGCGGCGATAGCCTTCGACCACCCGCTTGAGGATTTCGTCTGAGATGGACAGTTCGCCGGAATAATCGGTGGCGGCGGTCCACAAGCGCAGGATCTCGGCGCCCAGCGAATCGGACACCTTTTGCGGGGCGACCACGTTGCCGACCGACTTGCTCATCTTGCGTCCGGCCCCGTCCACCACGAAGCCGTGGGTCAGCAGGGCCTTGTAGGGCGGGCGGCCGTAAAGCATGCAACTGGTCAGCAGCGAGGAGTGGAACCAGCCCCGGTGCTGGTCCGAGCCTTCCAGGTAAAGGTCGGCCGGCCATTTGAGCAGATCGCCGTGCGAGCCGTTGAATTCGTTGTCCCGGCCGCCCAGCACCGTGGCGTGGGTGGTGCCCGAGTCGAACCAGACGTCCAGCGTGTCGCGGTTGTTTTCGTAGTGCTCGGCCTCGTCGCCCAGCAGTTCGCGCGGATCGAGCGATTGCCAGGCTTCGATGCCTTCTTTCTCGACCCGCTGGGCGACCTGTTCAAGCAACTCGACTGTGCGGGGATGGAGCTCGCCCGTTTCCTTGTGAACGAAAAAGGCCATGGGAACGCCCCACTGGCGCTGGCGCGACAGCGTCCAGTCGGGTCGGTTGGCGATCATGGCATGCAGCCTGGCCCGGCCCCAGGCCGGATAGAACTGCGTCTGTTCGACGCCCTCGAGGGCTGCTTCGCGCAGGGTCTTGCCCTCTTTGGGCTGGCGGTCCATGCCGGCGAACCACTGGCTGGTGGCGCGGTAGATGACCGGGGTCTTGTGCCGCCAGCAGTGCATATAGCTGTGCGACAGTGTATTGACCTGCAGCAGCGAGCCGGCTGCGTCGAGCGCCTTGACGATCTCGGGGTTGGCCTTCCAGATGAGCTGGCCGCCGAACAGGGGCAGGCTGGAGGCATAGACGCCGTCGCCCATCACGGGGTTGATGATGTCCTCGTCGCGCAGGCCGTGCGCCTTGCAGGACAGGAAGTCCTCGACGCCGTAGGCGGGCGACGAATGTACGACGCCGGTGCCGGCGTCCAGCGACACGTAGTCGGCCAGGTAGACCGGTGCCGTACGCCGATAGCCGGGGTCCACGTCGTAGAGCGGATGGCGGAACTCCAGGTTGGCCAGGGCCGCGCCCTTGGCCGTGGCGATGACTTCGCCCTCGAGCTTCCAGGCCTCGAGACAGCTTTCGACCAGTTCTTTGGCCAGCAGCAGCACCGTTCCCGTGGCGCGCGGCTCGGCCAGGCGGACCAGGGCGTAGTCGATCTCGGGATGCACGTTCAGCGCCTGGTTTGCCGGCAGCGTCCAGGGCGTGGTGGTCCAGATGACGACGGCGCCTTCCTGGGCTTCGGTCAGGCCGAAGGCATGGGCGACCTTGGCGGGATCGTCGAAGCGGAAGGCCACATAGACGGCGGGATCCTTGCGGTCGGCGTACTCCACCTCGGCCTCGGCCAGGGCCGAACCGCAGTCGAAACACCAGTTGACGGGCTTGAGGCCGCGAAAGACGAAGCCTTTCTCCATGATGCGGGCCAGCACGCGAAGTTCGTTCGCTTCATTGGCGTAGTTCATGGTGAGGTAGGGGCGGTTCCAGTCGCCCAGCACGCCCAGGCGCTTGAAGTCGGCCTTCTGGCGCTCGATCTGCTCGAGCGCGTAGGCGCGCGCCTTGGACTGCACCTCGGCCACCGGCAAGTGCTTGCCGTACTTCTTTTCGATCTGGATCTCGATGGGCATGCCGTGGCAGTCCCAGCCGGGCACGTACTGCGCGTCGAAGCCGGCCATGTTGCGGCTCTTGACGATGATGTCCTTGAGTATCTTGTTGACGGCGTGGCCGATGTGGATGTCGCCGTTGGCGTAGGGCGGGCCGTCATGCAGCACGAACTTGGGGCGCCCCTGGCTGGCCTGGCGGATCGCCTCGTACACTTTGTTTTCTTCCCACTCGGCGACCCAGCGCGGTTCGCGCTTGGCGAGGTCGCCCCGCATCGGAAAAGGGGTCTCGGGCAGATTTAAAGTGTTTCTATAGTCCATGGAGCGCGAAATAATCACGAGCGCTTTGCGCATCGTTGTCGATGGCGGCGATCATAGCAGGAAGGTCGGGGAATTTTTCTTCGTCCCTGAGGTACTGCAGGAACTCGATTTGCGTGAGTTTACCGTATGCATCCACGCGCCGGTCCAGCAGGTGGACCTCCAGCATGATGCGTCCGGAGTCGGAGATGGTGGGCCTGACGCCCAGGCTGGCCACGCCGTTCAGCGCCTGGTCGGCCAGCCCGTGGGCGCGCACCACGTAGACGCCCGAACGGGCTGCGCACAGGGCGGGCACGCGGATGTTCAACGTGGGGTAGCCCAGCGTGCGGCCCAGCTTCTGGCCGTGTATGACATGGCCGCTGATGCGGTAGGTATGGCCGAGCAGGCGCTCGGCCCTTTCCAGATTGCCCACGGCCAGGGCGGTGCGCACCTCGGAGCTGGAGATGCGGTAGCCGTGTTCGTCCACCACGTCGGACAAGGTTTCCACCTCGAAACCGTGGCGCTGGCCCGCCCGGCGCAGCAGGGCGACGTCGCCCATGCGCTTGTGCCCGTAGCGAAAATCCTCGCCCACCAGCAGCCAGCGCGTCTGCAGGCCCTGCACCAGCAGTTTTTCGATGAAGTCCTCGGCCGGCATGTCGGCCAATTGCTGGTTGAAGCGCTGCAGCACCAATTGGCGAATCTGCAGCCGCTGCATCGCCCAGGCCTTGTCCCGCAGGCTGCTGATCTGCGTCGGCACGAGTTCGGGGCGCTGGCCGCGCTGCGCGAAGAAGGCGCGCGGATGCGGCTGGAAGGTCATGACCGTGGGAGCGATGTCGCGCTGCGCGGCTTCGTTCACGACGCGTCTGAGGATGGCCTGATGGCCGCGATGGACGCCATCGAAATTGCCGATGGTGACGGCGCTGGCGCCCCGGGTATCGTGGCGCGGCAGATGGCGGTAGATGCTGAAAGAAGGTTTCACACCGAGAGTTTACAATTTTATGTTGAGCTCCTTCTGGGAAAAGACCTTGCCGGGAACAAATTCTTGCCGCTGCCGCTTCGTCGTGCTCGTTTCGGGCCGGGGCAGCAATATGCGGGCCATCGTTCAGACCTTGCGCGAGCGGGAGCTGCCCGCCGAAGTGTGCGCGGTGGTGTCCAGCTCGCCCCGTGCCGCCGCGCTCGGCTGGGCGCGCGAGCAGGGCATCGCGACCGAAGTCCTTCCGCATCAAGATTATGCATCGCGCGAACTGTTCGACGCGGCGCTGGCGCAGGCCATAGAGGCCTACCGGCCCGACTACGTGCTGCTGGCGGGTTTCATGAGGGTGCTGACCACCGGATTCGTCGAACGTTTCAACGGACGGCTGGTCAATATCCATCCTTCGCTGCTGCCGTCTTTTCCGGGCCTGCACACGCATCAGCAGGCCCTGGCGATGGGCGTGCAGTGGCATGGCTGCACCGTGCATTTCGTGACGCCCGTGCTCGATCACGGCCCCATCATCGCCCAGGGCGTCGTGCCCGTCCTGGCCGGCGATACGCCCGCCGACCTGGCCGACCGTCTGTTGCAGGTCGAGCACCGGGTTTACGGCGAGGTGGTCGGCTGGCTGGCCCGGGGACAAGTCACGCTGGACGCCATGCAGCGGGTGCAGGTGCGTGGCGTGGCCAACCGTTCTTTCATCCTGCCGTCCGACGGCGGATACTGACTTCAAAGGTAGACATGAGTAATTCAAGCAAGGCCCGGCGGGGCGCGCCGGCGAAAAGCCGAACGGCGGCAACGCGTTCCCCGGGGCAGGGGCGGGCGAAGCCGGCTGCCGCCCCGGAGAAGTTTTACGCCGTGGCGGCCGCACGCATACAGCAAGTCCAGGAGGTGCTGGGCGAAATGCTGCAATGGCAGTATCCGGCCGATGCCGTGCTGTCCCGCTGGCTGCGCGCCCATCCCAAGCTGGGCGCGCGCGATCGCGTCGAACTGGCCGATGGCGTATTCGATGTACTGAGGCATTTGCGCCGCTATCGCCAGTTTGCCGAAAGCGGTACGGGTCCCGCTTCGCGCCGCCTGGCCATTCTGGGCCTTGCTTCGGTGTTCGAGCCCGCCAAGCTGGACCAGGCTCTGAGCGCCGAAGAAAAAGCCTGGCTCGATCACGTGCGCGGCATCGACGTGCGTGGGCTGGCTCCGGCCGTGCGCTGGAGCCTGCCCGACTGGCTTGCCGAGCGGCTGAGCCAGCTCGACGACGCCGAGGCACTGATCGAAGCCCTGAACCAGCCCGCGCCGCTGGATCTGCGCGTCAACTCGCTCAAGGCCGAACGAGACGCCATGCTGCAGGCCTTGCGCGAAGGGCCTGCAGCTCGTTTCGAGCCCCGGGCCACGCCTTATTCGCCCTGGGGCATCCGCATGCAGGGCCGGCCCCCGATCAATCGCTGGCCCATGTTCGAGCGGGGCGAAATCGAAGTGCAGGACGAGGGCAGCCAGATACTGACCGCCCTGGTGGCTCCGCGCCGCGGCGAAATGATCATCGACTATTGCGCCGGCGCCGGCGGCAAGACGCTATTGCTGGGCGCCTTGATGCGTTCGACCGGGCGTCTTTACGCCTTCGACGTGTCCAATGCGCGGCTGGCGCGCGCCAAGCCCCGTTTCGCCCGCAGCGGGCTGTCCAACATCGTGCCGGTGGTGATAGACGCCGACAACGACCAGCGGGTCAGGCGTCTGCGGGGCAAGGCCCATCGAGTGCTCGTCGATGCTCCCTGCAGCGGCCTGGGCACGCTGCGGCGCAATCCGGACCTGAAATGGCGCCAGCATCCGGGCTCGCTGGAAGAGTTGCGGGCGCTTCAGGCACGCATATTGCGGCAGGCCTCGGAGTGCGTGGCGCCGGGCGGCAGGCTGGTCTATGCAACCTGCAGCGTGCTTCCCGAGGAAAATCAGCAGCAGGTCGAGGCCTTTTTGGCGGCGAATCCGGATTTCGAGCTGTTGGACGCCGGTGAAATCATCACGGACCGTTGCAAGAACCTGACGCTTGAGGGGCCTTACCTGTCGATGCGTCCCGACCGGCACGGCACCGACGGCTTCTTTGCGGCGGCCATGCAACGTTCGGCGGCGGGGCGTAGCGCGTGAATCCATGGGTTTCAGACGGTTTCACCGGGGCATGTCCTTGATTTTCCTCAAAAACTATTTTGAAACTTTGCTGTCAGAATAACGGCATCTACGCTAGAATCTACTGGATATTCAACTAGGGGCTTCTTAATACAAAGCCTTATCAAGCAGGTATATGGACAATCTTCTTTCTTTCCTGGCGGGCGGTTTGCTGCAGTACTCGTGGTGGCAGGTCGCCTTGGTCACGTTGGCGCTTACCCACGTCACCATCCTGGGTGTGACGCTTTTCCTGCATCGCAGCCAGACGCACCGGGGCCTCGATCTGCACCCGGCCGTCATGCATTTCTTCCGCTTCTGGCTGTGGATGACCACCGGCATGGTCACGAAAGAATGGGTGGCCATCCACCGCAAGCACCACGCCAAATGCGAGCGCGAAGGCGACCCGCATTCGCCCATGATCTACGGCATCGGCAAGGTATTCTTCCGCGGCGCCGAACTCTACCGCGAAGAGGCCGCCAATGCCGAAACCCTCAAGCGCTATGGCTACGGCACGCCCGACGACTGGATCGAGCGCAAGCTGTATTCGCGCCACAGCATGCTCGGCATCCTCATCATGCTGGGCATCGACCTGGCCCTGTTCGGCGTATTGGGCCTTACCGTCTGGGCCATCCAGATGGCCTGGATTCCCTTCTGGGCGGCCGGCGTCGTCAACGGGCTGGGCCACTACATCGGCTATCGCAACTACGCCAGTCCCGACACCAGCACCAACGTCTTTCCCTGGGGCGTGATCATCGGCGGCGAAGAGCTGCACAACAACCACCACGCCTACGGCACCTCGGCCAAGTTCTCGGCCAAGTGGTGGGAATTCGACATCGGCTGGGGCTACATCAAGGTGCTCAGCTTCTTCCGCCTGGCCACGGTGCGGCGCGTCGCGCCCAAGCTCAAGCTCGAGCCGGCGGCCCAATCCGTCAGCCTGCAAACGCTCGAGGGCGTCATCCTGCATCGCTACGAGATTCTGGCCCGCTATACCGACGTCATCAAAAAGGCCGCCGCCGACGAACTGGCCAAGCTCAAGCCGCTGCGTGAAAAAGGCAGCCCCGACTGCCGCTGGCGCCAGCTGAGCCGCATCAGGCATACGCTGGGCAGCCCCGACGCCGATGCGCTCGAGCCCGCGCAGCGGGCCGAACTCGACACCGTCCTGGCCCAGAACCAGTCGCTTTCCACTCTGGTGCAGATGCGCCGCGAACTGACCCGCCTCTGGGAAAGCTCCAGCGCCACCAGCGAACAGCTGCTCAGTGATCTGCAAGCGTGGTGCCAACGCGCCCAGCAAAGCGGCATCGAAGGCCTCGAGCAGTTCGCCTACCGCCTGCGCCGCTACGCGGCATGATCGACCAGCTCAATACCGAACAAAAAGCCGCCGTCACACTTCCCGCACAGCACGCGCTGGTCCTGGCCGGCGCGGGCAGCGGGAAGACCCGCGTCCTGACGACGCGCATGGCCTGGCTCATTCAAACGGGCCAGGCCAGCCCCTACGGGCTGCTGGCGGTCACCTTCACCAACAAGTCCGCGCGCGAGATGCTCACTCGCCTGTCCAGCCTGTTGCCGCTGGATACGCGCGGTTTATGGGTGGGCACTTTTCATGGCTTGTGCAATCGCATGCTGCGTGCGCATCACCGCGATGCGGGCCTGCCGCAGACCTTCCAGATTCTCGACACGGCGGACCAGCTCTCGGCCATCAAGCGCCTGATCAAGGGCGCGGGCATCGATGACGACAAGTATCCGCCCCGCGATGTGCAGCGCTTCATCAACGGCGCCAAGGAAGAAGGGCTGCGTCCCGATGCCGTGCAGGCCGACGACCCGCATCGTCGGCGCCTGGTGGAGATCTACAGCCTGTACCAGGCGCAATGCGAGCGCGAGGGCGTGGTCGACTTCGCCGAACTGCTGCTGCGCGCCTTCGAGCTGCTGCAGCGCAACGGCCCCATACGCGAGCACTATCAGCGCCGTTTCCGCCATATTCTGGTGGACGAGTTCCAGGACACCAACACCCTTCAGTACCGCTGGCTGCAACTGCTGGCCGGAGGCGGGGCCTGCGTCTTCGCCGTGGGCGACGACGACCAGTCCATCTACGCCTTTCGCGGCGCCAATGTCGGCAATATGGCCGACTTCGAACGCGACTATGCACGGGGCGCGGTCATCCGGCTCGAGCAGAACTATCGCTCCTACGGCCACATCCTCGATTCGGCCAATGCGCTGATCTCGCACAACAGCGCTCGCCTGGGCAAGAATCTCTGGACGGCGCAGGGCGAGGGCGAACCCGTGCGCGTCACCGAGCAGCCTTCCGACCTCATGGAAGCGCAATGGATCGTCGACGAGGTCAAGGCCCTGATCAACGACGGCAGGCTGCGCCGGGAAATCGCCATCCTGTACCGCAGCAACGCGCAATCGCGCGTGATCGAGCACGCACTGTTTTCATCCGGCATCCCCTACAAGGTGTATGGCGGGCTGCGCTTCTTCGAGCGGCAAGAGGTCAAGCACGCGCTGGCTTATCTGCGTCTCATGGACAACCCGCACGACGACACCTCGTGGCTGCGGGTGGTCAATTTCCCGGCGCGCGGCATAGGCGCCCGCACGCTGGAGCAATTGGCCGACGCCGCCCGCGAGCGAGGCACCAGCCTGTACGGGGCCGTGCCCTTCATGTCGGGCAAGGGCGGCAGCAACCTGCTCAAGTTCGCCGATCTCGTGACCGACATGGCCCACGAGGCCCAGGCCTTGAGCCTGCCCGAACTCATTGAACACGTCGTGCATCACAGCGGCCTGCAAGCCCATTACCGCGCCGAGAAAGAGGGCGCGGAGCGCCTGGAAAACCTGCAGGAACTCGTCAACGCGGCCGCGGTGTTCGCCGCCGAGGAGAACGTCGAAGGCCTGCCGGCGGGCCTGGCCATCGAGCGTCCCGTCTCGATGCTGCCCGACGTCGAGCTTGCCGACGACGCCGCCCAGGCGCCATCCGCCGAATTCGCCATGTCGCCGCTGGCCGCCTTCCTGTCCCACGCCTCGCTCGAGGCGGGCGACAACCAGGCCCAGGCGGGCCAGGACGCCGTCCAGCTCATGACCGTGCATGCTGCCAAGGGTCTGGAGTTCGACTCGGTGTTCATCACCGGCATCGAAGAAGGCCTGTTCCCGCACGAAAACAGCCTGCTCGACGCCGCGGGCCTCGAAGAAGAGCGCCGCCTCATGTACGTGGCCATCACGCGGGCCCGCGAGCGGCTCTACCTTACCCTCGCCCAAAGCCGCATGCTGCACGGGCAGACGCGCTATGCGATGCGTTCACGCTTTCTGGACGAGATTCCCGAAGAGCACCTCAAATGGCTGACCCCGCGCGAAGCCCGGACCCTGCCCGCCGAGAGCTGGAGCCAGGCGGGATGGCGCCGGTCCGACGCCTACGGGCGTCCGCCGACCGGCACGGCCGCGCCCCGCACGCCGCGCAGCGTGACCAGCGGCGTGACGGTGGGCGACCGGCACTATCGCATAGGGCAGGGCGTGCGCCATGCCAAGTTCGGCGAAGGCACCATCATCGGGCTCAGCGGCATGGGGCAGGATTCTCAAGCCCAGATCCAGTTCCGCGACGCGGGCACAAAGACGCTGGCTTTGGGAATTGCCAAGCTGGACGTGATTGCGGGCTAAAGCCCCAGTTGCCGCAGACCGCGAAGCCACCAGCGCAGCAAACTTCGAAATTATGAGGTGTGGGGCGGGCTCAAAGACTCAAAACAGGGCCATCCAATTGGCTGGGTGGTTAAAGAGCTCAAGACAAGCCTTCCAGCTCTTCCTGCAGCAGCAGCCACTCCTCCTCGAGCGCATCCATCTGCTTGCTCAACTCCCCATGCTCGGCCAGAACAGCAGGCCGTTCATCGCGCCGGGAATCCGAATAGAATTCCGGGTCGGCGATCAGCGCATTCAACTCGTCCAAGCGCTTGCGATCGCGCTCCATGCGCGTCTCGAGCTTCTTGAGCGACGTCTCGATCGGCTTGCGCAGCGCCGAAAGCCGTTGGCGTTCCTCCGCTTCCTGGCGGCGCTGGGCCTTGCGGTCCACCGGCGCATCAGCCGCCGCCGAAGCCTGGCTGCGCGCAGCCTCCCGTTGCACAGCCGTGCGCTCGTTGAGCCACGAACGGTAGTCTTCCAGGTCGCCGTCGAACTCCAGCACGGCCCCGTCCGCCACGATCCAGAAACTGTCCACCGTCGTGCGCAGCAGATGCCGGTCGTGCGAGACCAGCAGCACGCTGCCTTCGAATTCGGCCAGCGCCGTCGCCAGCGCCTCGCGGGTGTCCACGTCCAGGTGGTTGCTGGGCTCGTCCAGCAGCAGCAGATTGGGTTTTTGCCAGACGATCAGCGAGAGGGCCAGCCGGGCCTTCTCCCCGCCCGACATCGGCGCCACCCGGCTATTGACCGTATCGCCGCTGAAACCGAAGCCGCCCAGATAGTTGCGCAGTTCCTGCTCGCGGGTCTGGGGCGCCAGGCGGGCCAGGTGCTGCAGGGGCGTTTCGTCCAGGCGCAGCATGTCCAGCTGCTGCTGCGCGAAATAGCCGATGTTCAGCCCCTTCGATGCCTTGAGTTCGCCCGCCAGCGCCGGCAGTTCCCCGGCCAGCGTCTTGATCAGCGTGCTCTTGCCGGCGCCGTTGACGCCCAGTACGCCGATGCGGCTGGAGGCGCGCAGCATCAGCGTCACATCCTTCAACACCGCCTTGCCGGGGCCTTCGTCACCCGCCGTATAGCCGACCGACACATCGTGCAGCGTAAGCAAGGGATCGGGCACATTGCCCGGATCGGGAATTCGGATGTCTATGCCGGCCTCGGCGTGCAGCGGCGCCAGCGTTTCCATGCGGGCCAGGGCCTTGACCCGGCTTTGCGCCTGCTTGGCCTTGGTGGCCTTGGCCTTGAAGCGATCGATGAAACTCTGCAGCCGGGCCGTTTCGCGCGTCTGTCGCTCCCAGGCGATGCGGGTCTGGCGCAGGCGTTCGGCCCGCTGCGTCAGGAAGTCCTCGTAGCCGCCGCGGTAGCGCACCAGCTTGCCGTGATCGAAATGCAGTATCGAACGCGCCACCGCGTCCAGGAACTCCGTATCGTGGGAGATCAGCAGCACTGTGCCCTGGTAGGCCGCCAGCCACCGTTCCAGCCACAGCATGGCGTCCAGGTCCAGGTGGTTGGTGGGCTCGTCCAGCAACAGCAGTTCCGAGGGCGCCATCAAGGCGCGCGCCAGCGCAAGACGCATCTGCCAGCCGCCCGAGAACTCGCCCACCGGACGCATCCATTCATGCGGGGCGAAACCCAGTCCGGCCAGAAGCTGTTCCGCCCGAGACGGCGCACTCCAGGCGTCGGCCTCGACCAGCGCCGCTTCGAGCTCGGCGATGCGGTGGCCGTCATGGTCGGGCGTCGCTTCGCGCTCGGCCTGCAGGCGCCGCAGTTGCGTGTCGCCGTCGATGACGAACTCGCGGGCGGGCCGGTCGAGCGCGGTGATTTCCTGCTCGACGCTGGCGATGCGCCAGGTGTCGGGCAGGGACAGGCTGCCCGCGTCCAGATCGATGCGGCCCTGGAGCAGGGAGAACAGCGTCGATTTGCCCGCGCCGTTCTTGCCCACGAAGCCCAGGCGCTCGCCGGGATTGACGACGAAGTCGGCGTCCTGCAGCAGAACTTTGGTGCCGCGGCGAAGGGTCAGTCCGTTTGCGCGTATCACGAGACCAGCTGCTCCCGCGTCAGCATCAGGATCTGATCCTCGGTATTGGCCGTGCTGAGCCAGACCGGCTCGAGCTCGGGAAAGGCATTGACGAAGTTTTCGTACTCGTTGCCGATCTCCAGCACCAGTATGCCGCGTTCGTCCAGGAAGCGCGGCGCGTCGCGCAGCAGCCGGCGCACGATGTCCATGCCGTCGCCGCCGCCCGCCAGCGCCATGGTCGGCTCATGGCGGTATTCCGGCGGCAGCGATTCCATCGAATGGTCGTTGACGTAGGGCGGATTGCACACGATCAGTTGGTACAGGCATTGAGGCAACTGGTCGAACAAATCGCTGCGATGCGTGGCGACCCGCCCGTCCAGGCCGAACTGCTCGATGTTCAGGTCGGCGACCTCCAGGGCGTGTTCCGAGAGATCCACCGCGTCCACCTGCGCGTTCGGGAAGGCCAGCGCCGCGAGAATCGCCAGGCAGCCCGAGCCGGTGCACAGGTCCAGCACATAATCGACGTCGTCGGGGTCGGCGACCCAAGGCTGCAGCGCTTCGACCAGCAGTTCCGAGATGGGTGAACGGGGCACGATGACCCGCGAGTCCACCGCGAAACGCTGCCCCTGCAGCCAGGCTTCGCCGGTCAGATAAGCCGCGGGCACGCGTTCATCGAGGCGGCGCTCGACGATCTCCAGGCAGCGCTTCTTTTCCTCGGACGTCAGGCGGGCGTCGAGAAAGGGCTCCAGCGTGTCCAGCGGCAGATGCAGTACGTGCAGCAGCAGGTACACGGCCTCGTCCCAGGCGTTGTCGCTGCCGTGGCCGAACGACAGCTGGGCGGCGTTGAAGCGGCTGACGGCATAGCGCAGCAGATCGCGCAAAGTGTGCAGTTCGTCCAGCGCGGCGGCGTTCATGCGGCGTCTCCGTCGTTCAGCAGCAGGTTTTCGAGTGTGCGGCGGTAAATATTCTTCAAGGGTTCCAGCGTATCGATGCGTATGTGTTCATTGGTCTGGTGGATGCTGGCGTTGATGGGGCCGAATTCCACCACCTGCGGGCAAAGCTTGGCGATGAAGCGGCCGTCGGAGGTGCCGCCGGTGGTGGACAGCTCGGTCGCCACGCCGGTTTCGTCCAGTATGGCCCGGCTGACGGCGCGGCTGAGCTCGCCTCGAGGCGTAAGAAAGGGTTCGCCGCCCAGCGTCCACTCCAGATCGTACTGCAAGCCATGGGCGTCCAGCAGCGCATGGACGCGCTGCTTGAGCGCCTCGGGCGTGCTCTCGGTCGAAAAGCGGAAATTGAAGTCGACCACGGCCTCTCCGGGCACCACATTGGTCGCCCCGGTTCCCGCGTGCAGATTGGATACCTGGAAGGTGGTGGCGGGAAAGTACTGGTTGCCGGCATCCCATTGCAGGCTCGTCAGTTCGGCCAGCGCGGGCGCCAGCAGATGGACCGCGTTGCGGGCCAGATGCGGATAGGCGACGTGCCCCTGGCGGCCGCGCACGGCGAGACGCCCCGACAGCGACCCGCGCCGTCCGTTCTTGACCGTATCGCCCAGCGCCGACACCGACGTCGGTTCGCCCACGATGCAGTAGTCGGGAATTTCGTTGCGCGCGCGCAGCGCCTCGCACACCTTCACCGTCCCGTCGACCGAGGGTCCTTCCTCGTCCGAAGTGATGAGCAGCGCGATCGAACCGCCATGGCCGGGATGGGCGGCGACGAACTCTTCGGCCGCCACCGCGAAGGCCGCGATCGAGCTCTTCATGTCGGCGGCGCCGCGTCCGTAGAGCAGACCGTCGCGCTCGGCCGGGACGAATGGGTCGCTGTCCCATTTTTCCAGCGGACCGGTAGGCACGACGTCGGTATGGCCGGCGAACACCAGCAGCGGCGCCGCGCCGCCGCGCCGCAGCCATAGGTTGGACACGACGCCGAAGGGCATGGATTCGGCCTGGAAGCCGCTGGGCCCAAGCCGCTCGGCCAGCAGCGCCTGGCAGCCGGCGTCGTCGGGCGTGACGGAAGGCCGGCTGATGAGCGCTTCGGCCAGTTTGCGCACGTCGGACATCAGGCCCTCAGCAATTCGTTGACGCTGGTCTTGGCGCGCGTCTGGGCATCGACGCGCTTGACGATGACGGCGCAGGCCAGGCTGTGCGAGCCGTCGGCGGCGGGCAGCGAGCCGGGCACCACCACCGAGCCGGCCGGCACGCGGCCGTAGCTGACGGCGCCGGTGGCGCGGTCGTATATCTTCGTGCTTTGCGACAGGAAGACGCCCATGGCCAGCACGGAGTTCTCTTCCACGATCACGCCCTCGACGACTTCCGAGCGCGCGCCTATGAAGCAGTTGTCCTCGATGATGGTCGGATTGGCCTGCAGGGGCTCGAGCACGCCGCCGATGCCGACGCCGCCGGACAAATGCACATTGCGGCCGATCTGGGCGCAGGACCCGACCGTGGCCCAGGTGTCGACCATGGTGCCTTCGCCCACATAGGCGCCGATGTTCACATAGGAGGGCATGAGCACGACGTTGCGGCCGATATAGGCGCCGCGGCGCGCCGTGGCGGGGGGGACGACGCGAAACCCGCCCTCGGCAAAGTCCTGCGCGCTGTGGCCGGCGAACTTCAGGTCGACCTTGTCGTAGAACTGCAGCGGGGCCTGTCCCATCGGCCGGTTGTCCTGCAGGCGGAAGGACAGCAGGACAGCTTTCTTGATCCACTGATGGGTGATCCATTCGCCGGCGATCTTTTCCGCCACGCGCAGGCTGCCTTGGTCGAGGGCCTGAAGCGTCTGGTCGACGGCCTCGCGTATCCGGGCGTCCGCGTTTGCGGGGGCCAGAGTGTTGCGCTCGTCCCAGGCTCGTTCAATGATGTCTTGCAGTTCTGTCGTCATCGTTTCGTGTATGTAGTAGCGGTTGAAAAGAGCCCGGCCATCGACGGCAATGTTTCTAGCGGGGCGGAGAGTATTCCCGCAGGAAGCGGGCCATGCGCTGCGCGGCATCCACGCAGTCCTGTTCGGGCGCGACGAGGGCGATGCGGATGCGCCCCGCGCCCGGATTGATTCCGTGCGCCTCGCGAGCCAGATAGCTGCCCGGAAGCACCGTGACGGCGGTGGCCGCGTGCAGCGCGCGGGTGAAGTCCTCGTCGCTTCCGGGCGTGCCGGCCCATAGATAGAACCCTGCGTCGGGCAGCGCCACGTCCAGCACGGGCTTCAGGATGGGGTACACCGCGTCGAACTTGCGGCGGTAGAGCCGCCTGTTTTCGGCGACATGGTCTTCGTCGTTCCAGGCGGCTATGCTGGCTTGCGAGACGACCGGGCTCATGGCGCTGCCATGATAGGTGCGGTAAAGCAGAAATTGCCGGATCTGGGCGGCGTCACCGGCCACGAAGCCGGAGCGCATGCCCGGCACGTTCGAGCGCTTGGACAGGCTGGAAAAGCACAGCAGATTGCGGAAATCGCCGCGTCCCAGCTGATGCGCCGCTTGCAAGGCGCCCAGCGGCGGAGCGCCCTCGTCGAAATAGATCTCGGAATAGCATTCGTCGGCGGCAATGACGAAGCCGTATTCGTCGGACAGGCGGAATAGAGTCTGCCAGCTTTCCAGGGGCAGCACGTTGCCGGCGGGATTGCCGGGCGAGCAGACGAAAAGCAGCTGCGTCCGGCGCCACGCCTCGGGCGGCACCGCCTCCCAGTCGTAGCCGAAGTTGAGGTCGGGCCGGGAGTTGATGAAGTAGGGCCGGGCGCCGGCGATCAGGGCCGCGCCTTCGTAGATCTGGTAGAAGGGATTGGGGCACACCGCCAGCGCCCCGGGCACCGGGTCGATGACGGTTTGCGCGATGGCGAACAGCGCCTCGCGCGAGCCCAGCACGGGAAGCACCTCGGTCTCGGAGTCGGGCTCCGGAATGCCGTAGCGCCTGGCGATCCAGCCCGAAATGGCGGCGCGCAGGGCGGGCTCGCCCTTGGTCGGGGGGTAGGCCGAGAGGCCGTCCATGGCGTTGCGCATGGCGTCGATGGCAACCTGGGGGGCGGGGTGCCGGGGCTCTCCGATCGAGAGGCTGATGGGGGCGAGGTCCGCGGGCGCGGGACCGGCCTGGGCCAGCAATTGCCGCAGCCGTTCGAAGGGATAGGGATTGAGAGCGCCTAGGCGAGGATTCATGTGTGCCGCGATAGAGGTTGCCGGCAGGATTGGCAAGCCGCCTGTCGCGTCGCGCCGAAGGCGGAGAAAGCCTTCTGGTTCTGCGCCGGTCGAGCACTAGCCGGACGTCGCGCCGGGCCGGGCTGCCTCGATGGTGCGAACGGAGAGACTCGAACTCTCACACCTTTCGGCGCCAGAACCTAAATCTGGTGCGTCTACCAATTCCGCCACGTTCGCACTAGGCAAGCCAAGCATTATAGCGTGTTTTCTCATCGCAGCCGGCGCCCCCGGGCGAAGGTTTACCCACCGAATCCGACCCGCATGCAGGCTTTTTCGGCGCCTTGGAGTTTCCGGTAAAATATCCTGTTCATCTATCCATTTACCCACTTACATATAGGTTCCCAATGCAGCAGCCCGTGGTTGAAACTCTGTCTGGCCTGGAGCGTCGTATCGATCTCGTCGTTTCTGTTGCCGATGTCGAAAAAGAAGTCCAGTCGCAGCTCAAGCGTGTTGCGCGCACAGCCAAGGTTCAGGGCTTTCGTCCGGGCAAGGCGCCTCTTTCCATCATCGAGCGCAGCCACGGCCCCGGCATCCGCTACGACGTCATCAACGCCGAAGTGGGGCGGGCGCTTGACAAAGCCATTGCCGACGCCCAGCTGCGCATTGCCGGCACTCCCGATCTCGAGCCCAAGACCGAAGGCGTCGAAGAAGGCTATATGGGCTTTTCGGCCACCTTCGAGGTCTATCCCGAAATCGCCGCTCCCGACCTGTCCGCATTGCAGGTCACCCGCAGCAACGTCGAAGTCGGCGACGCCGAAGTCCAGCGCACCATCGACATCCTGCGCAAGCAGCGCGCCGTCTACGAGCCGCGCGAAGGCCGCGCCGCGCAAGACGACGACCGCGTCACGCTCGATTTCGCCGGCACGATCGACGGCGTGGCCTTCGAAGGCGGCTCGGCCGAGAACTTCCCCTTCGTGCTGGGTCAGGGCCGCATGCTGCCCGAGTTCGAAACCGCCGTGCGCGGCCTGAAGGCGGGCGACACCAACACCTTCCCGCTCGAATTCCCCGCCGATTACGGCGGCAAGGAAGTCGCGGGCAAGACCGCCGAATTCAAGATCACCGTCACCGAAGTGGCCGAGCCCGTGCTGCCCGAAGTCGATGCCGAATTCGCCAAGTCGCTGGGCCAGGCTGAAGGCGATGTCGAGAAACTGCTCGAAGACGTGCGCGCCAACATCCAGCGCGAAGTCAAGGCGCGCGCCCAGGCCCGCACCAAGGGCAGCGTCATGGACGCCCTGGCCGCCGCCTGCACGTTCGACGTGCCCAAGGCCCTGGTCGAAAACGACACCCACAACCGCGTGGCCGCGGCGCGCGAAGAGCTCAAGCAGCGCGGCGTGCCCAATGCCGACAGCCTGCCGATTCCTCCCGAGACCTTCGCGGCCGAATCCGAGCGCCGCGTGCGCCTGGGCCTGCTGGTGTCCGAACTGGTCAACAACGCCGAACTGCGCGCCAAGCCCGAACAGGTGCGCGCCCGCATCGAAGAGCTGGCCCAGAACTACGAGCAGCCCGCCCAGGTCGTGACGTATTATCTGTCCGACCGCCAGCGCCGCGCCGAGATCGAGGCCCTGGTGCTCGAAGACAACGTTGTCGAGCATGTCCTGTCCAAGGCGCAGGTCACTGATGAAACCGTCGATTTCGACGAACTTATGGGGACTGCATAAATGCAGCGATTCACTGATTTCTACGCGTCGATGTACGGCGGCGACTCGGTCACACCCACCGGGTTGGGCTACGTGCCCATCGTCGTCGAGCAATCGGGCCGCGGCGAACGCTCCTACGACATCTATTCGCGCCTGCTGCGCGAGCGCGTCATCTTCTTCGTCGGGCCGGTCAACGACCAGTCGGCCAATCTCGTGGTGGCGCAGCTGCTCTTCCTCGAGTCCGAGAACCCCGACAAGGACATCTCACTCTACATCAACTCGCCGGGCGGGTCGGTGTACGCGGGCATGGCCATCTACGACACCATGCAGTTCGTCAAGCCCGACGTCTCCACGCTGTGCACCGGGCTTGCCGCCAGCATGGGCGCCTTTCTGCTGTCGGCCGGCGCAAAGGGCAAGCGCTACACCTTGCCCAATTCACGCATCATGATTCACCAGCCTTCGGGCGGCGCCCAGGGCCAGGCATCCGACATCCAGATCCAGGCGCGCGAAATCCTGAGCCTGCGCGAACGCCTCAACGCCATACTGGCCGCCAACACGGGTCAGCCGGTCGAGCGCATCGCCGAAGACACCGAGCGCGACAATTTCATGTCCGCCGAAGATGCAGTATCGTATGGGTTGGTGGATAAAGTTCTGGTCTCACGCTCCGACTCCGCCGAGGCGTAGGCCAGCCGGTCGGCGGGGCCACAGCGGTATTCGCCGATTATTATCGACAGGCGGCCTCGGCGGGCCGTGTCGTCATAGGAACTTATAGTTTTATGCCCGAGAAAAAAGGATCGGCAGACGAAAAAGTGTTGCATTGTTCGTTTTGCAATAAAAGTCAGCACGAGGTGCGCAAGCTGATCGCGGGGCCCTCCGTGTTCATCTGCGACGAATGCATCGATCTTTGTACCGACATCATCCTGGAAGAAACCCAGGAGGCCGCGCGTGACGCCATTCGCAACGAACTGCCCACGCCGCGCGAGATCAAGTCCTTTCTGGACGGCTATGTCATTGGACAGGACGTCCCCAAGCGCAATCTGGCCGTGGCGGTGTACAACCACTACAAGCGCATCCGGTACGGCGAGGTCAAGGGCGACGACGTCGAACTTTCCAAGAGCAACATCCTGCTGATCGGGCCCACGGGCTCCGGCAAGACGCTGCTGGCGCAAACCTTGGCGCGCATGCTCGACGTGCCTTTCGTCATGGCCGACGCCACCACGCTTACCGAGGCCGGCTACGTCGGCGAAGACGTCGAGAACATCGTCCAGAAGCTGCTGCAGAACTGCAACTACGATGTCGAGAAGGCGCAGCGCGCCATCATCTACATCGACGAGATAGACAAGATCTCGCGCAAGTCCGACAACCCCTCCATCACGCGCGACGTGTCCGGCGAAGGCGTGCAGCAGGCCCTGCTCAAGCTGATCGAAGGCACGGTGGCTTCGGTGCCGCCCCAGGGCGGGCGCAAGCATCCCAACCAGGATTTCGTCCAGGTCGACACCACCAACATCCTGTTCATCGTGGGCGGCGCCTTCGACGGCCTCGAAAAAGTCATACGTGACCGCACCGAAAAGTCCGGCATCGGCTTCTCGGCCTCGGTGCGCGCCAAGACCGAGCGCGGCGTCGGCGAACTCTTCTCCGAGGTCGAACCCGAAGACCTGATCAAGTTCGGCCTCATCCCCGAACTGGTGGGGCGCTTGCCGGTCGTGGCCACCTTGCAGGAGCTCGACGAGCAGACCCTGGTGCGCATCCTTACCGAGCCCAAGAACTCCCTCATCAAGCAGTTCCAGAAACTGTTCGAGATGGAGGACGTCGAGCTCGAGGTCCGGCCGCAGGCGCTCAGCGCCATCGCCCAGAAGGCGATCAAGCGCCGCACCGGCGCGCGCGGCCTGCGTTCCATCGTCGAGCAATCGCTGCTGGGCACCATGTATGAACTTCCCTCGCTCGAGAATGTCAAACGGGTTGTGCTGGACGAGAACGCCGTGCAGGGTACCGGAGCCCCGCTGCTCATCTATGGCGACGAGGAAGAATCCGCCGACGATCTATCCGACAAGCCGGCTGTGCCGAAACTGAAAGGCGCTGCCTGAGCCGTTCTTTGAAATGTCCTTGTGGTTTGTGGGTTTATCGCTGCGGCGACTTGAAATTTCCGCTATCGTCACTACATAACTCACATGTAGTACTCAAAAAGGGGGGCTAGGCTTCCCTTTTTGTTTCCAACGCAGAGCTTTTTAAGGAAATTACTATGTCTGCGAGCCCGATTCTCTCTTCGGAACCCATGGACTTGCCCCTGCTGCCTTTACGTGACGTGGTGGTGTTTCCGCACATGGTGATTCCGCTGTTCGTCGGCCGTCCCCGTTCCATCAAGGCGCTCGAAATGGCCATGGAAGGCGGCAACAACATCATGCTGGTGGCGCAAAAGTCGGCCAGCAAGGACGACCCCGCGCCGGAGGATCTCTACGAGATCGGCTGCGCCGCCAGCATACTGCAGATGCTCAAGCTGCCCGACGGCACGGTCAAGGTGCTGGTCGAAGGCCTGCAGCGCGCGCGCGTCAATAGCGTCACCGAAGCCGACAACCATTTCGTGGCCAACGTCCAGGCCGTTGCGCTCGACCCGGAACAAGGCGCCGAATCCGAGGCGCTGCGCCGGGCCGTGGTCGCCCAGTTCGAGCAATACGTCAAGCTCAACAAAAAAATCCCCCAGGAAATCCTCACTTCGCTCAGCGGCATCGACGACGCCGGCCGTCTGGCGGACACCATTGCGGCCCATCTGCCGCTCAAGCTCGAGCAAAAGCAGCACATGCTCGAAATCACCGACACCTCGCCGCGCCTCGAAAACCTGCTGTCCCAGCTCGAATCCGAGATCGACATCCTGCAGGTCGAGAAGCGCATCCGCGGACGCGTCAAGAAGCAGATGGAGAAAAGCCAGCGCGACTACTACCTGAACGAACAGGTCAAGGCCATCCAGAAAGAACTGGGCGAGGGCGAAGAAGGCGCCGACATCGAAGAGCTCGAGAAAAAGATCGAGGCCGCCCAGCTTCCCAAAGAGGCCCTCAAAAAGGCCGAGGCCGAACTCAAGAAGCTCAAGCTCATGTCGCCCATGTCGGCCGAAGCCACGGTGGTGCGCAACTACATCGATACGCTCATCGGTCTGCCCTGGCGCAAGAAGAGCCGCATCAACAATTCCATCTCGAATGCCGAACAGGTGCTCGATGCCGACCACTACGGCCTCGAAAAGGTCAAAGAGCGCATCATCGAATATCTCGCCGTGCAGCAGCGCGTCGACAAGCTCAAGGCGCCCATTCTCTGCCTGGTCGGGCCTCCCGGCGTAGGCAAGACCTCGCTCGGGCAATCCATAGCGCGCGCCACCAACCGCAAGTTCGTGCGCATGGCGTTGGGCGGGGTGCGCGACGAGGCCGAGATCCGCGGCCATCGGCGCACCTATATCGGCTCCATGCCCGGCAAGATCCTGCAGAACATGTCCAAGGTGGCTGTGCGCAATCCGCTCTTCCTGCTCGATGAAATCGACAAGATGGGCGCCGATTTCCGCGGCGATCCTTCCTCGGCCCTGCTCGAGGTGCTCGACCCCGAGCAGAACCACACATTCCAGGATCACTACGTCGAGGTCGATTTCGACCTGTCCGACGTCATGTTCGTGGCCACCAGCAACACGCTCAACATCCCGCCGGCGCTGCTCGACCGTATGGAGGTCATTCGCCTCTCGGGTTACACCGAAGACGAAAAAGTGCATATCGCCTTTGACCATCTGCTGCCCAAGCTCATGAAGAACAACGGCGTGCGCGAGGGCGAGATGGCCATCACCGAGGACGCCATCCGCGACATCGTGCGCTATTACACGCGCGAGGCCGGAGTGCGGGCGCTCGAGCGCGAAATCAGCAAGATCTGCCGCAAGGTGGTCAAGAAGACCCTCGAGTCCAACCCCGAGGCAGGCCGCCGCGCGCGTCGCGGCGCGGCCCAGGGCGAAGTCGTCAAGATCGAGGTCAACTCCGAGAACCTGTCCGATTTCCTCGGCGTGCGCCGCTACAACTACGGCATGGCCGAGAAAGAAAACAAGATCGGCCAGGTTACCGGTCTGGCCTGGACCGAGGTCGGCGGCGACCTGCTCACCATCGAGGTGGCCGACATGCCGGGCAAAGGGCAGGTGCAGCGCACCGGCTCGCTGGGCGACGTCATGAAAGAATCCGTCGAGGCCGCGCGCACCGTGGTGCGTTCGCGCGCCCAGAAGTGGGGCATACCCAACACGGCCTTCGAAAAGCGCGACCTGCACGTGCACTTCCCCGAGGGTGCCACGCCCAAGGACGGTCCGTCGGCCGGTATCGCCATCACCACCGCCATGGTGTCGGCGCTGACGGGCATTCCCGTGCGGGCCGACGTCGCCATGACCGGCGAGATCACGCTGCGAGGCGAGGTTCTGCCCATCGGCGGCCTGAAGGAAAAGCTTCTCGCGGCGCATCGCGGCGGCATCAAGGTCGTCATGATTCCCGAAGAGAACGTGAAAGACCTGGCCGAGATCCCCGACAACGTCAAGAACCACCTCGAGATCATCCCGGTCAGATGGATCGACCGCGTGCTCGAAGTCGCGCTGCAGGACATGCCCACGCCGCTGTCCGACGAAGAAGTCGCGCGGCTCGCGGCCGAGGCCGTGGCCAGCACCAAGCAGCCGGCCGGCGAGTCTCCGGGAGGCGTCTTCAAGCACTAACCCGCCATGTTTCGGGCCGCCGTCTACCGGCGGCCCGAAACGTTTCAGGCAGTCCATATCCGATAAGTGGGCGAGCCCGCTGCTATCATAGAAGCTTGCTCCTTCGGCGTTTCTCTCTCGTTATGGACAAGCACCAAAACCTATCCCAAACTGAACGGGCCGTGCTGGGCTTGAGGGGCCTCATCGTGCACGGGCAGTTAAAGCCCGGTCAGCGCGTCATCGAGCAAATGCTGGTCGAAAATTTCGGCGTATCCCGTACTCCCGCACGCGCCGCCATCCAGCGTATCTGCGAAGAAGGGTTCATATCCCTCGTGCCCAAGCGGGGCTACGTCGTTTCGGGCTTTACAGAGCAGGACGTATTCGACGCCATCGCCATACGAGGCACACTCGAAGGCATGGCGGCCCGGATGGCTGCCGAGAAAGGGCCGCCGCCGGGTGTACTGGCCTCCATGAAAGCCTGCCTCAAGGCCTTGGACGAGGCGCTTCAAGAGCCCGACATGGAAATTCGCCAGAACGAGTACGCAAGCCTGAACGACAGGCTGCACGAACTGCTTTGCGATGCGGCCCAAAGTCCCATGATCACCCGCGCCATGCAGCGCCTGGCCTCCATCCCCTTTTCACTGAATAATTCTTTTACCGATGTGCCGCCTTCAGCCGAGCATCGGGTCGCCGCCATCTTGCGCAGCGCGCAAGAACAGCACTACAGCCTGGTGGAGGCGATCGAGCGGGGCGAGGGAACGCGGGCCGAGGCGCTGGCCATCGAACATTCACGCTCCACCTGGAAGTACCTGACTCTGATGTTGCACTTGCCCGGCGACGTCGAGCTGCCAGCCGGGCTCGAGGCGGCGTTGCGAGGATATAGCGCCTGAGCCCTCGCGGCATCGCGCCGGTTTTCTATCCCTGTTTCATCGGGCACGACGCCGCATAGGCATCTTCACTCTTCTCGAAGATCATGCCCTTGTTCGAAAGCGCGACCTGGCCTTCGGCGTCCTTCACGACGTCCACCCGGTAGAACGAAGAGATGGGGAACTGGTTGGTATTGAAGGCGAAGTAGCCTCGTACCGACTTGAAGTCGGCGGCTTTGAGAGCCGCCCGGAATTTCTCCTTGTTGGTCATGTCGCCGCCGGTTTTACGCAGGGCCGAGGCGATGAGCCGGGCCGCGTCGTACGACTGGGCGGCATACAAGGACGGTTCGCGACCGTATTTGTCTCGGTACGCCTGGACAAACTCCTTGTTGGCGGTATTGTCCAGATCGGGGGCATAAGGCGAACTGGTGATTGCGCCCAGTGCAGAATTTTTCAGGGCGGGCAGGGTGGTGCCGTCGATGGACGAGGTCGACACCATGGGGATCTTCTCCATCAGCCCGGCCTGCTGGTATTGTTTGGTGAAGTTCACCCCCATGCCTCCCGGGTAAAAGGTATAGATGGCGTCGGGCGCCTCCGCCATGACAGTCGAGATCTCGACTGAGTAGTCGGCCTGGTTGATCTGGCTCAGGGTTTCGTCCACGATGGCGCCCTTATAAGTGCGCTTGAATCCTTCCAGCGCGTCCTTGCCCGCCTGATAGTTGGGAGCCAGAAGGTATACGCGCTTTATGCCCATGGTGTTCATCAGTTCCCCCGCGGCCTCGTGCAGCTGGTCGTTGTTCCACGAGGTCGAGAAGAAATAAGGCGAACAATCGGCGCCGGCAATGGGAGACGGGCCGGCATTCGAGCCGACGAGGAATGTGTTTTCAGAGGTGATGGGGCGGTGTACCGCCATCATCACATTGGAAAACACAATGCCGGTCACGATGTCGACGTTGTCGCGCATGACGAATTGCCGGGCGATCTGCACACCTTTGTCGGGTTTCATTTCGTCGTCTCCTTTGACGACGTCCACTTCTATGCCTCCCAGCCGTCCGCCGTCCTGGTCTACGGCCAGCATGAATCCGTCATATTGATCCACGCCCAGCGCCGCGCCGGGCCCGGAGAAGGTGGACAGGAAGCCGATTTTTATCGGGGCTGCAGCGGCCGAACCGCAGAATAGGGCGCTGAGCAGCAGCCATTTGGCATTGCGCATGGGCGAGCTCCTGAAGGGGATAGGTGGAGAAAACGGGGAGTGCCGGACGTCAGGCATTCTGGTGTTCTGCTGCCAGCAAGCGATTGACGGTGCGGCGCATATGGATACGCGCGCTGTCGGACACGATGTCCACGAGATCGTTTTCGCCGGTAGACGAGAGAGCGGCCTGCTGGGCCTCGACGATGCCTTTATCTTCCTTGAAGGCGGTGTCGATTTCACGGAACAAGTCTTGGGTGGCTTGCGGGTCGTCTTGCCGATATCCGTTGGCGGCCGACCAGAAATAAAAGCAGGTGGTGTCGGTTTCGGGTGTGAGTCCATGAAAAATGCGCAGTGAAAAACCAGGCTGGTCTCGGTTTTCCACGGCGTTTTTTCCGCTGTCTATGCCGCCGGTCCATTGCAGCACTGTTCCGGGTGCGACGTATTGGAATTCCATCCACCGGTCTATGCGCTCGGCCAGATCGACCGCCTTGCGATAGGTGGGCGGCGGGGCGGATTCCAGCAGCCAGCGTATGAAATGCAGGCCGTCGTCGCGGGGCGTGACCGTCATTTTCGCTTCGACGTGGGCCTTGGGATTTCCGCCGATGGTGTTCTTGTGCACGAAAGCCAGATGGGTAAGGTCCATCAGATTGTCCACCAGCAGCATGTAATTGGCCTGGACACGGTATACCTGATGCTTGTGAGGCCACTTGGCGTAATCGTTGTGATAGGGGTAGGAAATGATGTGGGAAGGGTCGGCGCAAGCGGGATCTCCCATCCAGATCCAGACGATTTCATCCTGTACCACGACGGGATACGAGCGCACCTTGGCTTTGGCCGGAATGCGGGCCTGGCCCGGGATATGGACGCAGTCGCCCCGTCCGTCGAACACCATGCCGTGATAGCCGCATTCAAGCCCCTCCGGCACTATCTGCCCTCGGCTCAACGGCGTTCCGCGGTGGCAGCATCTGTCTTGCAGCGCAGCGATTTCGCCGGTTTCCGCGTTCTTGAAGAACACGAGGGAGACGCCGCACAGAGTTCTAGGGAAGGGCGTGTCGGTGATTTCATGAGCCCAGGCCGCCATATACCAAGCGTTTTGGATGAACATGTTGCTTTCCTTGAATAAGAGGGTCATTGTTCATATCTATGTATACGTTCAATAGATTATTTCCAATGTGGAAAGCAAAATATTAGAGTTATCCCCAGTTAACGTATACATTGAGTGGATGGGTTGCTGAAGTCTATGTGCCGGCGTCAAACGATCAATTTTTGCTAGGCGGAACTGCGCGCCGCCATTTTCATTGACGCTCTGGGGCCCGGTCCTTATCTTGTATTGAACGAGTCCGATGTGGCGACACGCGGCATGCCGGTCCGGCGAGCCGCCGCGAAGGATAGATAAAGAATGGCGAGCCGCGTGCGCGCAGCCCCCCTCATATAAGGAGACCCCCATGCTCAGACGTCTATTGTTTCTTGCGCTGGCGTCGGCCGGCATTGCCGCCTCAAGCGCCGCGCAGGCCAAGAACCTCACCCTCTTGTCCAGCTGGGACAGCAACTACAACGCCGTGCCCGTGTTCGTCGACAAATTCGTCGAGAAGGTCAAGGCCAAGACGAACGGCGGGCTCACCATCCAGGTGCGCGGCCCCGAGACCGTTCCTCCCTTCGAACAGCTGCAGCCGGTTTCGAGCGGCCTGTTCGACCTGCTTTTTACGCACGGGGCTTATCACCTGGGCGAGACCAGCATGGCCTTCGGCATGGACGCCGTGAAGGACGACACCGCCGCGCGCCGCGCCAGCGGCATCTACGAACTGATCGACAAGCACTACAACGAACGCAATCTCAAGCTGCTGGGCGTGTTCTCGAATGCTTCGGGCTATCACATCCTGCTCAAGCAGCCCATCGGCCAGGACGGCGCGCTGCAGGGCCGCAAGATCCGCGCTTCCAGCACGTACCACGAGATGATCCAGGCGCTGAAGGGCGCCGTGGTGACCCTGCCCACCAGCGAAATATTCTCCGCTCTCGAGCGCGGCGTGGTCGACGGGGCTGCCTGGCCCGTGTTCGGCGCCATGGAATATCGCTGGTACGAGGTGGCCGACTACATGACGCGCCCCACCTTCGGCATCACCAACCAGACGATGTTCATGAATCTCGATTCATGGAACGACCTCAGCCCCGAACAGCAGCGGGCCGTCGAAGAGGCCGCCAAAGAGGTCGAGGTGGAAGGGCGGGCCGAGTTCGAAAAGCTCTGGGCCAAAGAGGACGCCGACATGCAGAAGGCCGGGCTGGAGATCACCGAGTTCGGGCCGCAGGTCGCGCCCAAGGTCAACGCCATGTTCTCCGAGGGCGTGTGGAAACAGGTCGAGCAGCATGCGGGTGCGGACGGCAAGGCGTTTCATGAGCTGGCCGTCGAGAAAGGCCTGGCCATCGAATGACGGGCGCTTCAACCGGCTCGCTCAGCGTGTGGCGGCTGCTTTGCCCTTTGGCCCGGGTCCATGATCTTCTGACGCGGCTGACTTTCTGGGTGGCGATGGCCGCGGTCGCCTACCTGACGGGAGTGCTGGCCTGGGAGGTCATGGCGCGCTATGCGCTGCGCCAGCCCAGCGGCTGGGCGCCCGATACGGCGGCGCTTGCCTTTGGCCTGGCCACCTTCCTGGCCGCGCCCACGCTCAGCAAAGAGGGCGGACATGCCGACATGCGGCTGGTGGTCGATGCGCTGCCCGCGTCGGCAGCGGCGTGGCTGCGCCGCTTCACCCTGCTGCTGGCCTGCGCCGTGTGCTGGCTGGCGGCCTGGTTCGGCTATAACGAATTGCTGCGCGTATACCAGCGCGGCGTCATGGTGATTGCCGTCACGCCCATACCCAAGTGGTGGCTGATGTCGGCCATCGTGTACTCGCTCATCAGCATGGGCCTGTATTTTCTGCGGCATTTCCTGGTGTCGTTCCGCGACGCTGCGGCGAGCGCGGGACGGGGCGGGGAATTCTCATGATCGATTGGCAAATATTCATCGTCTGCGCAGTCCTGCTGATGCTGGGCCTGTTCGCCACCGGCATGCCCATATTCCTGGCTTTCCTCACCTTGAACCTGGCGGGCCTGTATGTGCTGTCGGGCAGCTTCAAGGGTGTGCTGCTGATCGTCAATTCGATGTACGACACCAGCACCAGCATGTCGCTGGCGGCCATCCCCTTGTTCATACTGCTGGGCGAGATCCTGTTTCGGTCCAGCGCGGTGAATGTGGTGTTCAACGCGGTCGACGCCGTCGTGGGCGCCGTGCGCGCCCGCCTGTATATCGTCAGCGTGGTGCTTTCCACCGTGTTCGGCGCCTTGTCGGGCTCAGCCATGGCGGTGGCCGCCATGATGGGTTCCTCGCTGCTGCCCGAGATGTGGAAGAGGGGCTACGATCGGCGGCTTTCCATGGGGACGATATTGGGCGGCTCCAGCCTGGCCCCCATCATTCCTCCCAGCGTCATGGCCGTGGTATTGGGCATACTGGCGGGGGTTTCCATATCGGGCCTTCTGGTGGCGGGCATCGTGCCGGGCCTGATCCTGGGGCTCGTGTTCTTCGGCTATGTGGTTTTGCGGGTGAAGCTGAAGCCTTCGCTTGCGCCGCCCTCGACCTCCGATGCCGCGCTTCCCGCCTCCGTGCGGATGAGCTTGGCGCTGAAGGCGCTTCCCTTCGTCTCGATCATCGTGGCCATCATGGGCCTGATCATTGCCGGCGTGGCCACGCCTACGGAGGCGGCGGCCGTGGGCTGCATCGTCGCACTGATCATCTGCAGCCTCTTCGCCACGCTCGATATGGGCAAGCTGCTCGAAGCCCTGCGGGCGACGGCCCGGACGACGTCCATGATCATGATCATCATGGTGTGCTCCGTATCGTTCAGCCAGATTCTCAACATGAGCGGCGTGACGACCAGCCTGGTGCAGGCGGTGATTACGCTGGACTGGTCGCCGGTGTTGATGTTCGCACTGCTGATGGGGCTGGGCTTCGTGCTGTGCATGTTCATCGACCAGATTGCGGTCATGATCCTGCTCGTGCCCTTGTACAAGCCCATCATTGCGGGGCTGGGCTTCGACCCGTTATGGTTCTGGGCCATCTTCCTCATCAACGTTTCGGTGGGCAACATCACGCCGCCTTTCGGCTATACGCTGTTCACGCTGCAGGGCGTCGCCCGGGACGCACCCATACAGGAACTGTATCGGGCAGCCTTGCCCTTCATCGTGCTCTACGCTGTGATGATCGCGGTGTTTGCGCTGCTGCCCGGACTGATCACTTATCTGCCGTCGCTGATGTAGGCGGCGCGATTCACAGGAGCAAACAATGGATTTGGGTATAGAAGGACGGTCCGCACTCGTGCTGGGGGGCAGCCAGGGCCTGGGCCTAGCTTGCGCCAAAGCGCTGGCCGAGGCGGGCGTGCGGGTGGCCGTCAACGGCAGGGATGCGCAGCGCGCGGAACAAGCGGCCCGGTCGCTGGGGGCCCATGCCGTCGCCGTTGCGGGCGACGTTTCCGTTCCCGCCGAGCGCGAGCGCGTCATGCAGCAGGCGCGGCAGCACCTGGGTCCCGTCACCATCCTCGTCACCAATGCGGGCGGGCCGCCGCCCGGCCCGGTCGAAGGCCACGAACGCGATGTCTGGCTCAAGGCGCTTGAAACCAATATGCTGGCCGCTCTGGATTTCGCCGTCATGGTGTTGCCCGACATGAAGTCGGACGGGTTCGGGCGCATCGTCAACGTCACCTCGTTTACCGTGCGCGAACCCTACGCCAACATGGGGCTGGCAACCGGCGTGCGTGCGGGCCTGACGGGCGCCATGTCGAGCCTGGCCCAAGAGGTGGCGGGATTGGGCATCACAGTCAACAACATCCTGCCCGGCCTGATGGATACGGGCGCGCTCGTGCGAGTCTATGCGGCGCAGTCCAAGCGCGAGGGCATCACGCAGGAGGAAGCCAAGGCCCGCATGGCGGCCTCGGTGCCCATGGGGAGGCTCGGCACGGCCGACGACTTCGGTCCCGTATGCGCCTTTCTGTGTTCCAAGCATGCCGCGTACATGACGGGGCAGAACGTTACGGTGGACGGTGGATTGGTGCGCTCTTTGTTGTAAGACGGGTGCGTGCGCTCCTTCACATTTTTGACGATAAAGATGCGTGGCTTGATGCCTGCGTACGGCGCGCTTCAGTCGTGCATGAG
Organism: Pusillimonas caeni; assembly: GCF_003545815.1. Taxonomy (GTDB): domain Bacteria; phylum Pseudomonadota; class Gammaproteobacteria; order Burkholderiales; family Burkholderiaceae_B; genus Pusillimonas; species Pusillimonas caeni. Next base: position 106,516 of record NZ_PDUW01000007.1, on the reverse strand, counting down.
GCGCGATGACAGGCTGTGTGTCTTGCGGGGCCGGATTGATTGGAAGAACTCATGACTCAAAAACAGACAACCATTTCCTTGGGCATAGTCGGGGCGGGCGCCATGGGCGCCGGCATCGCCCATGCGGCCTCGGCCAGTGGCATCGATGTGCGCCTGGTCGACGCGCGCGAGGGGGCGGCGCAGAAGGCATGCGAAGCCATTGGGGCGCGGCTGGACAAGCGTGTCGGGCAGGGCAAGCTTTCCGCCGACGAGGCCGAGGGAACGAAGCGGCGCCTGGCTGCCGTGCGCGGCCTGGACGAGTTGAAGGACTGCGATGTGGTGGTCGAGGCCATCATCGAAGACCTCGATGCCAAGGCGGGGCTGTTCGAGCAGCTGGAGGACATCCTGCGGCCAGAGGCGGTCTTGGCTTCGAATACTTCGTCCATTCCCATCGGTGCGCTGGCGGCGGGGCGGCGGCATCGCGGACGTATCGCGGGCATGCATTTCTTCAATCCCGTGCCGCTCATGAAGCTGGTCGAAGTGATTGCGGGGCCCGATACGGAAGAGGCGGTTCTCGACTTTCTGGTGGACCTTGGGCGGCGCATGGGCAAGACGCCCGTACGCGTGCGGGACACGCCGGGCTTTCTGGTGAACTTCGGCGGACGCGCTTACCCGACCGAGGCGCTGGCCATCGTGCAGGAGGGCGTCGCCACGCCGGCCCAGATCGACGCGGTGATGCGCGATTGCCATGGCTTTCGAATGGGGCCGTTCGAGCTCATGGATCTGACCGGTATGGACGTGAATTTCCCGGTCACGCGCTTTGTCCATGAGTGCTATTTCTACGATCCGCGCCTGCGCTCCACGCCTTTGCACCGCTATATGGTGGAAACAGGCCAACTGGGCCGGAAGGCGGGGCGGGGTTTTTTCCGGTACGAGCCGGAATCGGAAGACGCGGCCGCCGAGCCTACATTCGACGCCGAACCGACCGCTACGGTATTCGTGCACGGCGAGTCGACCGTGCTGCGCGAACTGATGGCCGAATGCGGTGCGGAGCTGCTCGATTCGGACGACGGCCGCTCCCCGATCCTGATTGCGCCGCTGGGCGAGGATTGCACGGCCTATGTGTGCCGGGAAGGGCTGGACCGCCTTCGCACGATGGCCATCGACACGCTGGGCGACACACGCAGCCGGGTCACGCTCATGGCCGCGCCGGGCGCCGAGGAATCGATCAGGCAAGGCGTGGCGTCGCTGCTGGCGCGCCGCCGCAAGGTCACGCTCATCGGCGATTCGCCCGGCTTCATCGGCCAGCGCATGGTGGCGATGGTCGCGAACCTGGGCTGCGAGATGGCGCAGAGCGGGGTAGCCAGCGTGGACGACATCGATTGTGCGATGCGGCTGGGCTTGAATTATCCTTCGGGGCCGCTGGAGATGGCGGACGCTTTGGGGGTGAAGAACATCCACCTCATCTTGCAGCAGTTGCAGGCGTTGACGGGAGATGATCGTTATCGTCCCAGCCAATGGCTGCGCCGTCGTGCGCAATTGGGGGTATCGGCGCGAGTGTTCTGATCTGTGTTCGGGGCAGGGCGATCGCCAGTTTTTTGAGGGCGCGGGGAGGTAGTTGGAGGGGCCTTTCGTAGCTCTTCAATTTGGAAGGCTGTCTTTGGGTTCATTCTTTGGGTCTTTTCTTTGAGTCCCTTCTTTGAGTATTTAAGCCGGCGTGGGGCGGGCTCCTATTTTGGGCGCCGCTCGCTGCGGTCCGGCTTCGCCGGACTACCCTCGCACCCTATCAGTTTTGGGGCGCCCGCAGAACTCGCAACGGCGGGCCAGTGGCCCGCCACCCTTGTTGCTCAGACAGCTGCGGGCTTACCTCCCCTAGCCGGGCGCCCCAAAACTGACAGGGTGCTCGGCTTGCTCGGACGTCGCCCAAAATAGGAGCCCGCCCCACGCCTCACAATTTCGAATATTGTGGCGCGTGCCTCGCACGCAGACCGTCTCCTTGCTCCGATGCAGTCCCTGTGATGCGGGGGTGTGCTTGGGCGGGCATTGGTGGGAGAGCCAGGCGCCGCTGAAGGGAGAGGGCATAAGCCCCGGACGAAGCGGACAGGCGTGCCCGAAGGGCCGACCGCCGCTGCCCGACCAAGCACACCCCCGCAGCGCAGGCACGAGTTTAGAGCTATATGCCTCACATTGAGCATAGGGACGGATTAAGAACAAAGAACTCACTGCCAACGCAGAGTCGGGTCAAGAACAAAGAACTTCGCCGCCTACGCAGTAACGGAGCAAAGCTAAAAACCAGCGACTCGCAATCACTCGACCGGCTCGATCCGCGCCCGGCCGATTTCTTCCGCCGCCGCCAGCAACACCGGCGCCAGTTCCTGGTACATGTCGTGCTTGCTGACCACCAGGGTCGGTACCGGCATCGTCAATGCCGCAAGCGTGTCCTTCCATTGGATGGGCACCGAGATGCCTCCGATTCCCTCCTGCCATACATTCCGCACCACCGCATAGCCCAGGCGAAAGCAGGCCTGCAGCGCCTGCTCGAACTGATCGCCGCTTTCTCCGCGCTGCTGGAACTCGCTGCGCAGGCGGTTCAAGGTCGACCAGCGCTTGCGTTCGGGCATCGCAGCCAGGGTGGCGATGCCGGCGGCCGACACGCTCATGCGCAGGCGGCCGCCCGTGGCAAGGCGTATGGCGTTCGGGTCCGCGCCCTGGGCCACGTCCACGAAGCACATGTGCAGGCCGTCGCGTATCGCCAGCGCCACGGTCTGGCCCGTGCGTTCGCTGATCGACTTGAGGTGCGGGCGCAGCCGGTCGCGCAGTTCCATGCCGGCCAGCAGGGGATAGCCCAGCGTGAGGTTCTTGGGCGTCAGTTCATAGGTGCGTCCCAGCTCCGAGCGGCGCAGATAGCCCAGTTCAGTCAGCGTATAGGTGAGGCGGCTGACGGTCGACGGAGGCAGGGAGACCAGCCTGGCGATCTCTCCGTTGCCCAGGGGTTTTTGCACGCGCGAGAGGCATTCCAGTATGGCCAGCCCGCGCGCCAGCGCATCGACGAACTGGCGGTCTTCCTTGTTGGGTTTCATGGACTCTCTTGATTTTTGCCTGGCGGAAAGGTTTTCTGCGCAATCATATTAAGATTGGCCTGTATGTACAAATCGAATGCCGCGCCCATGGCGGACGCTATTCGGACAAAGACACCAGGAGACGATTCAATGCTCGCAGGCGATATGCTGCGGCGTTCGGCAGAACGCTTCCCCTCCAAACCGGCGGTTTTATGGCAGGGCCGATCCATCTCGTATCGAGAGCTCGACCTGGCGGCCAACCGCCTGGCCCACGCCCTGATCAAGGCCGGCGTCGCCAAGGGCGAGAAGGTCGGCATGCTGTGCAGGAATCGCATCGAGTACGCCATTGTCTTCTTCGGGGTGGCGCGCTCGGGCGCTGTGCTGGTCAATATATCCACGCTGTATCAACCGGACGAGCTGGCTTACGTGCTTGAAAAGGCCGACGTCACCACCTTGTTCTACGAAGACGCCTTCCAGGACAAGGTCGATGCGGTGCGAGGGCGGCCTCCCATGCTCGAGCGTTTCATTCGCATCGGCGAAGAAGGGAAAGACCTTTCGTTCGATGCCTTTCATCGGGACGCGAGCGAAACCTATCCCGAGCTCGACCTCAAGCCCGAGGATCCTTTCTGCATGACCTACACCGGCGGCACGACGGGCCGGCCCAAGGGCGTGCTGTGCAGCCATCTCAACCGCTATATAACGGCGCACACGGTGGCGATGGAAGAAGCTTTGGACGAGCGGGACGTGGTGGGCATCGTCACGCCTCTGTTCCATGTCGCGGCGCTGAACATCATGTTCCAGCCGGCGGTGCTGGTCGGCGCCACCTGCACCTTCCTGACCAAATGGAGCCCCGAGGCCTTCGGCGCCATGGTGAAGGAGACGGGCATGACGGCGGCCTTCATGGTGCCCACGCAGATTTCCATGGTGGTCAGCGACAAGGGCTTCGACCCGGCCTCGTATGCATCCTGGCGCAAGGTGTCCTTTGCGGGGGCGCCCATGCCGGACTGGGTGCAGAAGGAAATGCTGCAGCGTCTTCCCGAGGTGGCCATGACGCAGATATACGGGCAGTCCGAAATGGGTGTGCTGACTTCCTTGCGCTCCTGGTATGTGCGCGACAAGCTCGGCTCGGTGGGGCGCCAGGCCTACAACGTCGACGTGGCGCTGGTCGACCGGCAGGGCGCGCCGGTCGGGCCGGGCGAAATCGGCGAGATCGCTTCGCGCGGCGACAATGTCATGATCGAGTACTACAACGAGCCCGAGCAGACCGCCGCCTTCTGGAGAAACGGCTGGGCCCTGACCGGAGACCTCGCCACCAGGGACGAAGACGGCTTCATCTTCCTGGTGGACCGCGCCAAAGACATGATGATCTCGGGCGGCGAAAATGTTTATCCCAAGGAAATCGAGGACGCCATCTACGAGCTGGACGCCGTGGCCGAGTGCGCGGTGTTCGGCATACCCGATGATAAATGGGGCGAGGTGCCGGCCGCCTACGTGCTGCTGCGCGAAGGCGCCGAACTTAGCGAAGAAGCCATTGTCGCGCACTGCGAGAAGAAGCTCGCGCGTTTCAAGCGTCCCCGCCTGATCAAGTTCGTCAGCGATTTTCCCAAGACGCCCATCGGGAAGATCCAGAAGAATCTGCTTCGCGACAAATACTGGGCCGACCGAGAAAAGAAGATATAGCCATGACCGATTCTTACGATTCCTACCAGCGCCTGCAGTTCGACTGGCCCAGCGACGGCGTGCTGCGCGTCACCATGGTCAATCCGGGCCGCTTGAATTCAGCCGATCACGTCATGCATGGCGAGCTCGTGCGCGTCTGGCGCGACATCGACGCCGATCCGCGCGTGCGGGCCGCCATCATACGCGGCTCCGAGGGCGCGTTCTCGTCAGGGGGCGACCTGGACCTCGTGCGCGAGATGACGCAGGACTTCGACGTGCTGACCCGCGTCTGGAAAGAAGCCCGCGACCTGGTCTACAACCTGGTCAACTGCTCCAAGCCGCTGGTTTCCGCCATGGACGGCCCCGCCGTGGGAGCCGGGCTGGTGGCGGGCCTGCTGGCCGATGTGTCCATTGCCGCACGCGATGCGCGCATCATCGACGGCCATACGCGCCTGGGCGTGGCGGCGGGCGACCATGCGGCCATCGTCTGGCCGCTGCTGTGCGGCATGGCCAAGGCCAAGTACTATCTGATGCTGTGCGAACCGGTCAGCGGCGAGGAAGCAGAGCGCATCGGGCTGGTGTCCCTGTGCGTCGATGCCGGCGAGCTGCACGACAAGTCGCTCGACGTGGCGCGCCGGCTCGCGGCCGGCTCGCCCAGCGCGCTTCGTTGGACCAAGTACGCGCTGAACAATTGGCTGCGCATGGCGGGCCCCACCTTCGACACTTCCCTGGCACTCGAATTCCTGGGTTTCAAGGGCCCCGACGTGCAGGAAGGCCTGGCCTCGCTGCGCGAAAAAAGGCGGCCCGATTTCGGCAAGGACAGCCCTTTGTAGGGGGATGAAACGATGACGGAAGATCGCTTTTCCCCGCAACGCAATCCGCAGCAGGACGCACAGCGCGATTCACGGCAGGGGTCCCGGAACGGCCCGCAGGACGATCCGCGCCAGCAAGGACCGCTGGTGCTGCTGGAACGCATCAGCCCCGCCGTGGCCCTGGTGCGCCTGAACCGTCCCCACGTGCGCAACGCGCTCGATCTTGGCATCCGCAAGGAGCTTGCGCGCGTGTTCCGCGGCTTTGCCGACGAAGACGAGCTGCGCTGCGTGGTGCTGACGGGCAGCGGCGAATGCTTCGCGGCCGGCGCGGACATCGAGGATATGTCGCGCATCGATGCGATGCAGATGTATCACCGCCACACCGAGCGCCTCTGGGCGGCGGTGGCCGAATGCCCGGTGCCGGTCATTTCGGCCGTCAATGGCTATGCCCTCGGCGGCGGCCTGGAGCTGGCCATGAACACCGACATCATCGTTGCCGGCCGCGGCGCGCGCTTCGGCCAGCCGGAAGTGAAGGTGGGCATCATGCCCGGCGCGGGCGGAACGCAAAGGCTGACTCGCGCCATCGGCAAATTCCAGGCCATGTATCTGTGCCTGACCGGACATCTGATATCGGCGGAAGAAGCCTATGGCATGGGGCTGGTCAGCAAGGTGGTGGACGACGACCAGGTCATGGCGCACAGCCTGGAACTGGCCGCGCAGCTTTCAAGGATGCCCCCGGTGGCCCTGCAGCAGATCAAAGAGGTGATACTGCACGGCGCCGACGCGCCTCTGGGCGCGGCCCTGGCGCTGGAGCGCAAGGCGGTGCAGCTTTTGTTTGCCAGCCAGGACAAGAACGAAGGCATGAACGCCTTTCTGGAAAAGCGCCGGCCGCAATACCAGGGCAGGTGATTGCTTATTGCAGCGGCGTGTCGCGAATGAGGCCTACCGCGATGCCTTCGAGCGAAAACTCGTCTTGTGCGGTGACGACGATGGGTTGGAAGTCGGGGTTTTCGGGCAGGAGCTGAACCGCGCCGCCCGAACGCAGCAGGCGCTTGACCGTGACTTCGTCGCCCAGGCGCGCGACCACGATCTGGCCGTTGCGGGCCTCGGACGCTTTTTTGACCGCCAGGAGGTCGCCGTCGAGGATGCCGGCGTCGCGCATGCTGAGGCCGCGCACGCGCAGGAGATAATCGGGCGTCTGACTGAACAGGGAAGGTTCGACGCCGATTTCGCGCTCGACGTGTTCGGCCGCCAGAATGGGGCTGCCGGCCGCCACCCGGCCCACGACGGGCAGCAGCATGTGCGCCAGCGCCGCAAGCGGCGAAGAGGGAAGCGGCTCGGCTTCGGCTTCGAGCAGGCGGATGCCCCGCGAGGCGCCGGCGGTGAGTTCGATGGCGCCCTTGCGGGCCAGCGCGCGCAGGTGGTCTTCGGCGGCATTGGCCGAACGAAAGCCCAGGGCGCGCGCGATTTCGGCGCGGGTGGGGGGGAACCCGGTGCGCGCGATTTCGCTGCGGATGAGATCGAGGATCTGTTGCTGGCGTTCGGTAAGCTTTGTTGCCATGGCGCGGCCTGTGTTTTTGTACAGTTCAGGCATTCTGCGTCACTTCGATGAAAAAATCAAGCCGGCGGGGCGCTGCGCCCGGGCCGGCTTGATTGCGTGCTTGGAAAATGCCGCGCCGCGCGGGCTGGCCGCGTGCGCCGCCCGCAGGCGGCGCTTGCGGGCGGCGCCTTAAAGTACGTGCGCGATGGCGTTGGCCACGTAGTCGATGTTGCCGCTGTTGAGCGCGGCCACGCAGATGCGGCCGCTGCTGACCGCATAGACGCCGTGTTCGACCCGCAGCCGCTCGACCTGCTCGGCGCTGAGGCCGGAATACGAGAACATGCCGCGCTGCGCCAGCACGAAGTCGAAATCCTGCGTCACGTTGAGAGCCTTCAGCTTTTCGACCAGCTGGGTGCGGACCGAGCGTATGCGGTCGCGCATCTCGGCAAGCTCTTCGACCCACAGGCCGTGCAGTTCGGGCGTGTTGAGCACCGTCGACACCACCATGCCGCCGTGGGTGGGCGGGTTGGAGTAATTGGTGCGGATCACCCGCTTGAGCTGGCTGAGGACGCGCGCGCTTTCATCCTGCGAAGAAGTGACCAGGGTGAGGGCGCCGACGCGCTCGCCGTACAGCGAGAACGACTTGGAGAACGACGAGCTGATCAGCATGGTGAGGTCGAGCGAGGCGAACAAGCGCACCACCGAGGCGTCTTCTTCCAGCCCCTCGCCGAAGCCCTGGTAGGCGATGTCGAGGAAGGGCACCAGGTCGCCTTCCTTCACGACCTTGGCGATCTGCTGCCATTGCTCGAAGGAGGGGTCGACGCCGGTGGGATTGTGGCAGCATGCGTGCAGCACCACGATGGTCTTGGCGGGCAGGGCCTTCAGCCCGGCCAGCATGCCGTCGAAGTCCAGGCCGTGGGTGGCCGGGTCGTAGTAGGGATAGGTCTCGACCGTGAAGCCGGCGCGCTCGAACAGGGCGCGATGGTTCTCCCAGCTGGGATTGCTGATGACCACCTTGGACTGCGGCAGCAACTGGCGCAGGAAGTCGGCGCCTATCTTGAGCGCGCCGGTCCCGCCCAGAGCCTGGGCGGTAAGGGCGCGGCCCGATTCGATGACTTCGGAACCTTCGCCGAACAACAGGACCTGCGCCGCCTTGTTGTAGGCGGCCAGGCCGTCGATGGGCAGGTAGCCGCGCGCCGCAGCGGCGTCGATGCGTTCGATCTCTGCCTTGCGCACTGCGCGAAGCAGCGGAATTCGTCCCTCGTCGTTGTAATAGACGCCCACGCCCAGATTGACTTTCTGGGGGCGGGTGTCTGTATTGTATTGTTCGTTCAGGCCAAGAATGGGGTCGCGGGGGGCGAGTTCGACAGCATCGAAAAGAGAAGTCATGTTTGATGGGAAAGGAGAGGAGTGGACGTGCAATAAATGAACTGCAATAGTGAGATAATAAGGGGTTAACCCTAGCACTGTCCACAGCGCGCCCTTGGGGCGCCCCTACTTTTTTGCATGACGGCCACATTGAAAGCACCTGGATTCATACAGTATCCAAACAGCCCTTTCGAGCTTTACCAGCCCTATCCGCCGGCGGGCGACCAGCCCGTCGCGATCGATGCGCTGGTCGAAGGCATCAATGACGGCCTGATGTATCAGACGCTGCTGGGCGTGACCGGGTCGGGCAAGACCTACACCATGGCCAACGTCATCGCCCGCACCGGGCGCCCGGCCATCGTGCTGGCGCCCAACAAGACGCTGGCGGCACAGTTGTATGCCGAATTTCGCGAGTTCTTTCCGCGCAATGCGGTCGAGTACTTCGTCTCGTACTACGACTATTACCAGCCCGAAGCCTATGTGGCGGCGCGCGACCTTTTCATCGAAAAGGATTCGTCCATCAACGAGCACATCGAGCAGATGCGGCTGTCGGCCACCAAAAGCCTGCTCGAGCGCCGCGACACCATCATCGTGGGCTCGGTCTCGTGCATCTACGGTATCGGCAACCCGGGCGACTACCACGCCATGGTGCTCACGCTGCGCACGGGCGATTCCATTCCCCGGCAAGAGCTGCTGGCCCGGCTGGTGGCCATGCAGTACGAGCGCAACGACGTGGAGTTTGCGCGCGGCACGTTCCGCGCGCGGGGCGAGACCATCGACGTCTTCCCGGCCGAGCACGCCGAGCTGGCGGTGCGCATCACCCTCTTCGACGACGAAGTCGAATCGCTCGAGCTGTTCGATCCCCTGACCGGCAAGATCCGCCAGAAGGTGCTGCGCTTTACCGTGTTCCCGCGTTCGCATTACGTTACGCCGCGCGAGACCGTCCTGCGGGCCATCGAGACCATCAAGGACGAGCTGCGCGACCGCCTGGCCTTCTTCATGGCCGAGAACAAGCTGGTCGAAGCGCAGCGGCTCGAGCAGCGCACGCGTTTCGACCTGGAGATGCTGCAGGAGCTCGGCTTCTGCAAGGGCATCGAGAACTACTCGCGCCATCTTTCGGGCGCCGCGCCCGGCGAGCCGCCGCCGACGCTGATCGATTATCTGCCGGCCGACGCCCTGATGTTCATCGACGAAAGCCACGTCACCATGGGCCAGCTCGGCGCCATGTACAAGGGCGACCGTTCGCGCAAAGAAACCCTGGTCACCTACGGCTTTCGCCTGCCCTCCGCCATGGACAACCGGCCCCTCAAGATGGAGGAGTTCGAGCAGCGCATGCGCCAGACGGTGTTCGTTTCGGCCACGCCGGCCAACTACGAGAAAGAGCATGCCGACAATGTCGTCGAGCAGGTGGTGCGGCCCACCGGGCTGGTCGATCCGGAAGTCGAGGTGCGGCCGGCCGTCACCCAGGTGGACGACCTGCTGGGCGAGATCAAGCTGCGCGTGGCCAAGCAGGAAAGGGTGCTCGTCACCACGCTGACCAAGCGCATGGCCGAGGACCTGACCGACTACCTGGGCGAGGGCGGGCTGAAGGTGCGTTATCTGCATTCCGACATCGACACGGTCGAGCGGGTCGAGATTCTGCGCGACCTGCGCCTGGGCACGTTCGACGTGCTGGTGGGCATCAACCTGCTGCGCGAAGGGCTGGACATTCCCGAGGTTTCGCTGGTGGCCATCCTGGACGCCGACAAAGAAGGCTTTCTGCGGTCCGAGCGCAGTCTCATACAGACCATAGGGCGCGCGGCGCGCAATCTCAACGGCAAGGCCATACTCTACGCCGATCAGATTACCGATTCGATGCACCGGGCCATCGGCGAAACCGAGCGCCGCCGCGCCAAGCAGCTGGAGTTCAACGCCCGACACGGCATCACGGCCCGGGGCGTCAGCAAGGCCGTACGCGAACTCATCGACGGCGTTCTGGCGCCCGCCGCGGCTGCGCCCGCTACCGAAGTGGCGCCCGAGATCCTGGCGGACGATAAGTTGCTGGCGCGCGAAATCCGCCGACTCGAAAAGGCCATGACCGAACACGCGCGCAACCTGGAGTTCGAGCAGGCCGCCGCTGCGCGCGACGCCCTCAACCGCCTCAAGCAACAAGCCTTGCTCAGTTGACGCAGCCTACTTTTCGTTGCACTTTTCCAACAGAAAATGAAGGCTGGCCATCAAACGATGTTGCATTGCAACGCAGAAGGGAAGCCGGCGCTTTAATTTGAGTGATCCGAAACCGCTGGGGGAACCTTCCCGGGCGTTCATCAGTCTGTCATATGTTTATGCCCGCCAATCTTTGCTGCGCCGCATGAAACGGTGCTTTCAGGGTTTTCCCGTATGCCCGGAAGACGCAAACAAGCGGTTGTAAGGTCTTATTTCCGCGAGATTTTTTTGCCTGTCAACAGGTGTTCCGCCGGTTTTGGACGCATCGGAATCTATTGCCTTATTGCGGGTTTTCCCTCACAATTTGACCTATGATGACTAAGGTACTTTTCGTTTGCATGGGTAATATCTGCCGCTCACCCAGCGCAGAGGGCGTTTTTCGCCATATGGTCGACGAAGCCGGCCTGTCCGGCGTCGTCCAGGTCGATTCCGCGGCCACCCACAGTTTCCATCTGGGCGAAGCCCCGGACGCCCGCGCGCAGGCGGCCGCCCGCAAGCGCGGCTACGACATTTCCCATTGCGTCGCACGCCAGGTCAAGCCCGAAGATTTCCGCGAGTACGACCTGATCCTGGCCATGGACTGGGAAAATCTTTCTGCGCTGCAACAGCAGTGCCCCAAGGTATACCACCACAAGCTCATGCTGCTCATGCGCTTCGCCAACGAGTTCGAAGAAGCCACGGTGCCCGATCCTTACTACGGCGGCGTCGAAGGCTTTTCCAAGGTGCTCGACTATCTCGAAGACGCCTGTCAGGGCGTGCTCGAGGTCGTGCGCAAGCGGGTCACGCAATACCAAGCGGCTTAAACACCGTCCCACCGAAAATGCCCCCACGCCGCGCGGGCTGACGCCCGCTTGCTGCTCCGCTAGGGGGCGCTTTTCGCCGGGGGCGCCGAGCCTTGGGGCGGCCCGGCGGCAAAAAAACCGAGCGTTCAGCGCGGTTTTTTTATGGGCCGATACCCTATCAAATCAGTCGGGAATTTGCTATACTTGACCTAATTGGTCGGGTATTGGCCGGGGCGTCGACAGTATCAGCCGCCGGTTTCGCCTACCGCAACTCGTAGTATAGGCAAGGAACAACCATGCGTTTGACCACCAAGGGACGTTTTGCCGTCACTGCCATGATAGATCTGGCTTTGCGTCAGCAAAGCGGTCCCGTCACGCTCGCGGCCATCAGCCAGCGCCAGAACATCTCGCTCTCGTACCTCGAGCAGCTGTTCGGCAAGCTGCGCCGCCACGAGCTCGTCGACAGTGTGCGCGGCCCGGGCGGCGGCTATACGCTGGCGCGGCTGGCCCGCAACATTACTGTTGCCGACATTATTTTCGCTGTCGATGAGCCGCTTGACGCCACCAGCTGTGGCGGCAAAGAAGATTGCAACGTGGGACGCAGCGGCCAGTCCAGCAAGTGCATGACGCACGAGCTCTGGACCACCCTCAATCGCAAAATGGTCGAATACCTCGATTCGGTCTCGCTGCAAGACTTGGTCGACAAACAGCGCATGCGCCTGGTGGAAGAAGCCAGCGAGGCCCAGGCGGCCCTGCGCATGAAACCGCCCGCCGGGGCTAAAATCACGTCCGCGCTGTCCGCTTGAGGCAACAGGGCAACATAATCGCATTTAGGAGCCAGCTTGATGTCTTCCCCTTCACGTCCGGTCTATCTGGATTACTCGGCCACCACGCCGGTTGATCCTCGTGTAGTCGACAAAATGGTGCCGTGGCTGTATCAGAACTTCGGCAACCCCGCTTCGCGCAGCCACGCCTACGGCTGGGAAGCCGAAGAGGCCGTCGAGCAGGCCCGGTCCGAAGTCGCGCAGCTGGTCAATGCCGATCCGCGCGAAATCATCTGGACGTCCGGCGCCACCGAGTCCGACAATCTGGCCATCAAGGGCGCTGCGAATTTTTATTCGGGCCGCGGCAAGCACATCATCACCGTCAAGACCGAACACAAGGCGGTGCTCGACCCCTGTCGCGAACTCGAGCGCCAGGGCTTCGAAGTCACCTACCTCGACGTGCAGGAAAACGGCCTGGTCGACATCGAGGCCTTCAAGGCCGCGCTGCGTCCCGACACCATCCTGGCTTCGGTCATGCACGTCAACAACGAAATCGGCGTCATCCAGGACATCGCCGCGCTGGGCGAAATCTGCCGCGACAAAGGCGTCATCTTTCACGTCGACGCCACCCAGGGCGCGGGCAAGGTCGCGATCGACCTGCAAACCCTCAAGGTCGATCTCATGTCCTTCTCGGCGCACAAGGTGTATGGCCCCAAGGGCATCGGCGCGCTGTATGTAAGGCGCAAGCCCCGTGTGCGCATCGAGGCCCAGATGCATGGCGGCGGCCACGAGCGCGGTTTCCGCTCGGGTACGCTGGCCACCCATCAAATCGTCGGCATGGGCGAGGCCTTCCGCCTTGCGCGCCTCGAAATGGCCACCGAGAATGAACGCATCCGCAGCCTGCGCGACCGCCTCTACAAGGGCCTATCGCAGCTCGACGAGGTCTACGTCAACGGCGACATGGTCCAGCGCGTGCCGCACAACCTCAACATCAGCTTCAACTACGTCGAGGGCGAGTCGCTCATCATGGCCATCAAAGAGCTTGCTGTCTCGAGCGGCTCGGCCTGTACTTCGGCCAGCCTCGAGCCTTCGTATGTACTCAGGGCGCTTGGCCGCAACGACGAACTGGCGCACAGCTCCATCCGTTTTACCCTGGGGCGCTTCACCACCGAGCAGGAAATCGACTTCGCGGTCAAGCTGCTGGTCGATCGCGTGGGCAAGCTGCGCGATATGTCCCCTCTATGGGAAATGGCCCAAGAGGGTATCGATCTGAACTCTGTCCAATGGGCGGCACATTAAATATAAGGAGCTCAATCCATGGCATATAGCGACAAAGTACTCGACCACTACGAAAATCCCCGCAATGTCGGCGCGTTCGACAAATCGGACGAGAGCGTGGGCACCGGCATGGTCGGCGCGCCCGCCTGCGGCGACGTCATGAAGCTGCAGATCAAGGTCAACGACGCCGGCGTCATCGAAGACGCCCGCTTCAAGACCTACGGCTGCGGATCGGCCATCGCCTCCAGTTCGCTGGTCACCGAGTGGGTCAAGGGCAAGACGCTCGATCAGGCGCTCGAGATCCGCAACACGCAGATCGCCGAAGAGCTGGCTCTGCCGCCGGTCAAGATCCACTGTTCGATTCTGGCCGAAGACGCCATCAAGGCGGCGGTCCAGAACTACAAAGACAAGCACCAGGAATAACGCATATGGCTATCACGCTTACTCAGACCGCGGCGCAGCACATCAGCCGCTACCTTGAAAAACGGGGCAAGGGGCTGGGTCTGCGTCTGGGCGTTCGCACCACCGGCTGCTCCGGCATGGCCTACAAGCTCGAGTACGTCGACGAGCCCGATCCGCAGGACCACGTCTTTGAAAACCACGGCGTCAAGGTCTTCGTCGACCCCAAAAGCCTGGCCTATCTCGAGGGCACCCAGCTCGACTACGGGCGCGAGGGGCTGAACGAGGGATTCAAGTTCACCAATCCCAACGAAAAAGCAACCTGCGGCTGCGGCGAGTCCTTTACGGTGTAGCGTGGCAAGCGAAGACTATTTCCAACTGTTCGGTTTGCCTTCGCAGTTTGCCCTCGACAGCGATGCCCTGGACGCCACCTGGCGCCGCCTGGCGGCGCAGGTGCATCCCGACCGCTACGCCACCGCCGGCGCGGCCGAGCGCCGCGTCGCCATGCAATGGGCGTCCACCATCAACGACGCCTACCGCATCCTCAAGTCTCCGATCGATCGTGCGCGTTATTTGTGCGAGCGGGCCGGCTGCGACCTGCAGACCGAGAACAACACCCGCATGGACGGCGAGTTCCTGATGCGCCAGATGGAATGGCGCGAGCAACTCGATGAAGCCAGGCAGGCGGCCGGCACGGCCCAGGTCGAAGCGCTGGCCCATGACATCCACGCCAGCCGCCGGGACATCGAAAGCGCCGTGGCCGATCTCATCGACGAACAGCACGATTACCAAACCGCCGCGGCCAAGGTGCGCGAATGGATGTTCATCGAGAAGCTGCTCGACGAAACCCAGTCCCTGCGCAACGAACTGCGCGACCGACGTCACTGAATTCTTATGGCATTACTGCAAATTTCCGAGCCGGGCGAATCGCCGGTTCCCCATCAGCGCAAACTGGCGGTGGGCATAGACCTTGGCACCACGCATTCGCTGGTGGCAGCCGTGCGCAGCAGTGTTCCCGAAGTGCTGTCCGACGCCGAGGGCCGCGTACTGCTGCCTTCGGTCGTGCGCTATCTGGCCGACGGGGGCAAGCAGGTCGGCTACGAAGCCCGCGCCCGGCAGTCGTCCGACACCCTCAACACCATTGCGTCGGTCAAGCGGCTGATCGGCCGTTCGCTGGACGAGGCGCGGCGTGAAGGCGCTGCCTACGAGTTCGCCGACGAAGGCGAAGGCGTGCGGCTGAAGACGGTGCAGGGCGATTTCTCGCCGGTCGAGGTATCGAGCCACATTCTTTCGGTATTGCGCGAGCGCGCCGAGGCGGTGTTGGGCGGAGAACTGGTCGGCGCCGTCATTACCGTACCGGCGTATTTCGACGACGCCCAGCGGCAGGCCACGCGCGACGCGGGCCGGCTGGCCGGCCTGACTGTGTTGCGCCTGCTGAACGAACCCACCGCCGCGGCCATCGCTTATGGTCTCGACCATGGCGCGGAGGGCGTTTACGCCGTCTACGACCTGGGGGGCGGCACCTTCGACATTTCCATTCTTCGTTTGACCAAGGGTGTGTTCGAAGTGGTGGCGACGGGCGGCGACACGCAACTGGGCGGCGACGACTTCGACGCCCTAATCGTTTCCCGGCTGGTCGGCGCCGAGCGCTTGCAAGCCCTGGGCAAGGGCGATTTGCGCGCCTTGCAGGTGGCGGCGCGGACGGCTCGCGAGGCGCTGTCCGAAAGCGACGACGTTCCGTTCCAGGTGGACTTGTCCGACGGCCGGCGAATCGACAGCACATTGAGCCGCGCGGATTTCGAAGCCTGGGCCCGGCCCCTGGTGCAGCGTACGCTCGACGCCGCGACGCGCGCTCTGCGGGATGCGGGGTTGGAACGCGAGCAGATCAAGGGTGTGGTCATGGTGGGCGGTGCAACGCGCATGCCGCTGGTGCGCCGCGAAGTGGCCTGCCTGTTCGGCACCGAGCCTCTTACCGACCTGGATCCCGATCGCGTAGTGGCCCTGGGCGCTGCGCTGCAGGCCAATCTGCTGGCCGGCAACCGGGGCCCGGGCGACGACTGGCTGCTGCTGGACGTCACGCCGCTTTCGCTCGGACTGGAAACCATGGGCGGGCTGGTAGAGCGCGTCATTCCGCGCAACAGCACCATCCCTGTGGCGCGCGCCCAGGAATTCACCACCTTCAAGGACGGCCAGACGGCCATGAGCATCCACGTGGTGCAGGGCGAGCGAGAGCTCGTCGCCGACTGCCGTTCCCTGGCGCGTTTCGAGTTGCGCGGCATTCCGCCCATGGTGGCGGGGGCGGCCCGCATCCGCGTCACCTTCCAGGTGGACGCCGACGGCCTGCTGCACGTCAGCGCCCGCGAAGACAGCACCGGCGTCGAGGCTTCGGTCTCGGTCAAGCCGTCGTACGGCCTGTCGGACGACGAGGTGGCGCAGATGCTGGCGGCCGGCATGGACAACGCCGGCAGCGACGCCCATGCCCGCGCCCTGCGCGAGCAGCAGGTCGAACTGCGCCAGCTGGTCGAATCCGTCAATGCCGCGCTGGCCAGCGACGGCGACCTGCTTTCAGGCCAGGAAAACGAAACCATCGCAAGCCTGCTCAAGCGTGCCGGCCGCGTGCTGACCATGGACGACGTCGACACCTTGCGCAAGACGCGCGAAGAGTTGGCCGCCGCCACCGATGCCTTTGCCGCGCGGCGCATGGACCGCAGCATACGTGCCGCTTTATCCGGCAAGACCCTGGACGAAGTGTCCAAGCAATAAAATCATCATGCCCAAGATCACCGTTCTGCCACACCCCGAGATCTGCCCTGAAGGAGCCGTCATCGACGACGCTCCGACGGGCACTTCCATTTGCCGGACACTGCTCGACCACGACATCGAGATCGAACACGCCTGCGAGCTTTCCTGCGCCTGTACCACCTGCCACGTCATCGTGCGCCAGGGCTTCGATTCGCTCGAAGAGGCCACCGACAATGAAGAGGACTATCTCGATCGCGCCTGGGGCCTGGAACCCAACTCGCGGCTGTCGTGCCAGGCGCTCGTGACCGACGAAGACTTGACCATCGAGATCCCGCGTTACACCATCAACCACGCCAAGGAAAACCACTGATGCGCTGGACCGACACCTACGAGATCGTCGAGGCCCTGCAAGAGGCCCATCCCGACGTCGATCCGACCCAGCTGCGCTTCACCGAGCTGATCGAATGGGTGCTGGCGCTGCCGGGCTTCGACGACAGCCGCGAGCGCTGCGGCGAGCGTATTCTGGAAGCCATCCAGATGACCTGGATAGACGAGCAATAGCCACGCTGCAAAAGGCTTGTCCCTGATCATCGCGCGGCCCGCCACGGGCTGATTCCCGGCTCAGGGAGGGTGTGGCGTTCAACCCCGTCCTATGGGCTGAAGATGCCTGAAGAAAGTGCTCGTGGTGGCTTGCCAGGAAAAGCCCTGGGCGTATCGGGCCGGTATCTCGCGTGGAATGGACAGCGCCTGCAGACAGGCTTGGCGCAGGTCGTCGCTGACCACGCCGGCGCCTGAATCGGCCAGCACGTCCCGGGTCGACCGTGCCGGCAGCGAGGCCACCGGGCAGCCGCAGGCCATGGCTTCCAGCAGCACCAGCCCGAACGTATCGGTCAAACTGGGAAACACGAATACGTCGGCCATGCGGTAGTGTCGGGCCAGTTCATCATGGGGCATGGGGCCGAAGTACCGTGCATCGGGGTAGCGCTTCTTCATGCTCTCGAGCGCCGGGCCGCCGCCTATCACCCATTTTTCACCCGGCAGGTCCAGGCTGAGAAAGGCGTCCAGATTCTTCTCCACCGCCACGCGGCCGGCGTATAGGAACACAGGACGTTTGCTATGGCGCACCGTTGCGTCCCGCGGTTCCGATTTACGCCTCTCGCTTCCTCGTGCTTCGGGATCGCGCGGCCCCGTTCCATCCGCCTCGGCGCCCATCGCCGTAGGCTTGAATATCTCCAGATCCACGCCGCGCGACCAGATCACTACCTTGGCCGGATCGAATCCATGCGCCAGCAGGTCGTCGCGCACGCCCGCCGTGGGCACCATGGTCCGGACGGCGGCGCCGTGAAACCGCCGCAGCCAGCAGTAGCTGATGCTCAGCGGAAGCCGGGTGCGTGCGTGGAGATATTCAGGAAAGCGCGTGTGATAGGCCGTGGTGAAAGGCAGGCCCAGGCGGCGTGCGTGGCGGCGGGCCGCCAGGCCCAACGGCCCTTCAGTGGCGATATGCAGGGCATCCGGCGCGTGGCGGCGGATCAAGCGGCCGACCGCGCCCGGCCTGGGAACGGAAAGTCGGATCTCCCGATAGCTGGGGCAGGGCACCGAGCGGAAGAGCCCCGGCTGTAAGACCTCCACCTGGTGTCCCATGCGCACAAGCTCACGGCATGTCTGGCCCAGAGTAAAGACGACCCCATTCACCTGAGGCGCCCATGCGTCCGTCACGATCAGCACTTTCATGCGGGCTTGTCCGTCAGGTTGAGATAGGTGTCCCTCAGGCTCCAGTCGATCAGTTCCAGTCGGCCGTTGTCATGCTCCACCAGCGCTGTCAGGCTCTCGACCCAGTCGCCGTCGTTGCAGCCGTCCACTTCGCGCAGCTCGGCCTTGTGTATGTGGCCGCACACTACGCCGTCGTAGCCGCGCCTGCGGGCCTCGTTGATGACGACCTGCTCATAGGCCGAGATGAAGGCGACGGCGTCCTTGACCCTGTGTTTGAGATACTGCGACAGCGACCAATAGCCCAGTCCCATGCGGTTGCGCGCACGGTTGAACCAGTGATTCAGCATCAGGATCAGGGTGTACAGCTGGTCGCCCAGATAAGCCAGCCATTTCGCATACAGAATGACGCCGTCGTACTGGTCGCCGTGCGTGATCCACAGGCGGCGTCCGTCGGCGGTATGGTGCTCGGCCTCCAGGCGCACCTCGATGCCGCCGAAGAAGTTCTGGTCATACAGGCGGGCGAACTCGTCGTGGTTGCCCGGTATGTATACGACACGTGTGCCCTTGCGCACCTTGCGCAACAGTTTCTGCACCACGTCGTTGTGGGACTGCGGCCAGTTCCAGCGCTTCTTCAATCGCCATCCGTCCACGATGTCGCCGACCAGGTACAGGGTGTCGGCATCGTGGCAGCGCAGGAAGTCGAGCAGGTGCTCGGCCTTGCAGCCGGCCGTGCCCAGATGCACGTCCGAAATCCAGATCGTGCGATAGCGCCGGATCGCGCTTTCGGCGTCCGGCGCCGAGGGGTCGTATGACGTATGCATGACGTGTATTAGGCCAGCGGCGTATGACTGCGTCGTGTCATTTCTGTGGCAGAAAAATGCCAGCCGCGCTGCAGAAACATTGCAGCGGCCTGCCACGCTGGCGTCATCTGCGCCGCTTACCCTGGGCGCCACGGCGTCCGTGCAGGCATGGGAACTGGATAAGTGCCGATCCCGTCCGGCGGCGCCGTCAACGTCAAGACAGATAGCGAGGCTGAGCGATGGCGCGCATGAAGATTGCGGTGGCGGGTACGGGTTACGTGGGCATGTCGAACGCGCTGCTGCTGGCGCGCCGCCATCGGGTGGTGGCGTTGGACATCGCGCCGCAGCGCGTTCAGGCTGTGAACGAGGGGCGTTCGCCCATCGTCGATGCCGACGTCGAAGCCTGCCTGCGAGATCCCGAGGTCGATTTCACCGCCACCCTGGACCCGCAAGAGGCCTATGCCGACGCGTCCTACGTGCTGATCGCCACGCCCACCGACTACGACCCCGAGACCAACCGCTTCGATACCCGCAGCATCGAAGCGGTGACGCGGGAGGTGATGCGCATCAATCCCGGTGCCGTCATGGTCATCAAATCGACCGTGCCCGTAGGCTATACCCGCCGCCTGCGTCAGCAATTGGGCAGCGACCGGCTGTTCTTCTCGCCCGAATTCCTGCGCGAGGGGCGGGCGCTGCACGACAATCTGCATCCTTCGCGCATCGTCGTGGGCGACCGGTCCGAGCACGGGCGCCTGTTTGCCGACATGATGCGCGCAGGCGCGTTGCGCCGCGACGCGCCCGTGCTGCTGACGGGCTCGACCGAGGCGGAGGCCATCAAGCTCTTCGCCAATACCTATCTGGCCATGCGGATCGCCTACTTCAACGAACTGGACACCTTCGCTGAAACCCATGGCCTCGATACGCGGCAGATGATCGCCGGCGTGGGCCTGGACCCGCGCATCGGCGACCACTACAACAATCCTTCGTTCGGCTATGGCGGCTATTGCCTGCCCAAGGACACCCGCCAGCTGCTGGCGAACTATGAGCAGGTGCCCAGCAATCTCATCCGCGCCATCGTTGACGCCAACAGCACCCGCAAGGACTTCATCGCCCGCTCCATTCTCAAGAAAGACCCGCGAGTCGTGGGCATCTACCGCCTGACCATGAAGGCCGGGTCGGACAATTTCCGCACCTCCGCCATACAAGGCGTGATGAAGCGGATCAAGGCGCGCGGCGTCGAAGTGCTGGTGTATGAGCCCACCTTGCACGCCCCTGATTTCTTCCGCTCGCCCGTGCTGCACGACCTGGACGAGTTCAAGCGCCGCTGCGACGTCATCGTCGCCAACCGGGTCAGCGACGAGCTGTGGGATGTGATGGACAAGGTCTATACACGCGACTTGTTTGAAAGAGATTGAAGCTTTTTCAGCGTGATAGCAATGTCGATCTCGTTAACAGGAAAATTAATTTCAATTAAATCAAAAAGTTATGAGTTAACTTGGCCATTCGTCCTAAGCCATAAGTAGAAACCCGTAGGCTTTCTTGTTCTCACATGGTTTTAATTTTTACTCCTTTATGCTTAACTGTATCGTTTTGAAATAGAAATAATGAAAAATAAATAGAAGTGGGGAAAAAGAGGGGAAAGGCTGGCCTGTTTACGCGATTGAGTTTTTGAAAAAGGGAAGAGAGATGAGTGGAGACAAACGACAGAACAAATTGCTGCAGATCACGGCGCTGAGCGCGGCGTTGATGGGAATTTACGGAACGGCAAGCGCCCAGACAGAGCCTCCGCCCGAGCCGCCGACGAACACTCTGCTATGTAAAGATACATGCGAGCAGCCCGCGGCCAACACGGATTTTTACGGAAAAAAGATTGCGCCACCCTGGTACGAATGGATCGTCAAGGCCGATAACGCTACGCTGACGTTGACCGGCGGCACAGTGACGGGCATCGGCAACAAGACCCGAGGCGTGGGCTCGACCAGAGGGTCGACCGTCACGCTCACGGATGTACAGGTAACGACGGATACCGGGGGCGGAAGCAACTGGGGCAGTCATGGGGTTCAGGCCCAGGAAGCCAATAGCACGTTGAACATGATCGGCGGTTCGATCAGCACGACCGGTGAGTACAGTATCGGCATACAAGCGGGAGCGGGCGGTGAAGTCACCGGCACGGGCGTTACCATTAGCGCCGATGGTGGAACCAGTCATACCTTCGGTATCGAGGCCAATAACGGAGGGAAAATCACGCTGGCAGGTGGTTCCATCTCCGTACAAGGCAACAATGCGGGCGGTGCGCGAGCCTACACCGGTGACGGCAAAACCGAAAAAGGCGAGATTGATCTTGACGGCACGGACATCATCGTTAGCGGCGCATCCGCCGTCGGCTTGATGGCAGGCGACAAGGACGATGACACTACTACCGCAGGCAACATCACCTTCAAGAACGCGGAGGTCAGCGTCGATGGAACGAATGCTCGCGCGGCACGCGCTGTCGAAGGCGGCGTCCTGACAATAGAGAATGCCACGCTGACATCGAATAACGCGTCTGGCAACGCCTCCGGCGTGTTTGTCGATGGAGCGGGTTCAGAACTGAATGCAAAGAACCTTACGATCCGTAGTAGCGGGTCCGCAGCAGCCAAAGGAGTGATAGCGGAGACCGGCGGCAAGGTCACCATTGAGGGCGGATCGATCGAAACCACGGGAGGAATGAATTCTCACGCGATGGACTCCTACCTTTCTGGATCGCTCATTGCCGCCACCGACGTCGATGTGAAAACCACCGGCTATGCCGCAGGCGCATTCAATGGCGGCGAAGTGGTGCTCACCCGAGGCACTTTCGATGTAGTGGGCACTACGGCGACTGAAGGCTGGGATACGGCGGCCGGCTTTGTGGCGGGAGGCAGCGCGGCGAATTCCAAGTTGACCGCTAACAACGTCAGGTTGATAAATTCGGCTCCTTTGTTGAACGCACCACCTGAATACACCAGCTCTGCATTACGGGTAGGCGCAGACTTCGGTGCGCCGCTGGCATCGAACGCCACGATGACGCTGATCGATAGCGAGGTCATCGCGTCAGGGCCGCAGCGTCGTATCGCCCTTGTTGAAAACAGCAGCCGTCTCGTCGCTACAAACAGCCGTCTCGTTTCCGAGCAGGATGAGGGTATCCGGTTGTCGGATAACGCGTCGCTGACGCTCGACGGGACAACGGTCGAAACAGGCAAGGAAACCCTAAGGTCCGTATTCGACAATAGCGGCGCCACGCAAGACATCACGGTCAAGGGCAATTCTATACTTACCAAGAATGATGGCACCTTGCTGCGCGTGGACCGAACGGGCGCAGGGGCGGACGGCGCCGTCAACTTGGTCCTGCAAAGCGGCGCTCACGCTTCAGGCAATATCCGCAACTACGACGACGAAGGCAATCTGGTTGACCACACCGAGACGTTCACGACTATCGACGTTCAGGAAGGGGCGATCTGGGCCGGCATTTTCATTGACCCGGGTACCTCCGTCATTGACGACGACGCTGATCTGGACGATTTCACCACCGGAGAAGGCGAAGACGTTGCGATTGAAGGTAGCGGCAGCGGAACACAGAACTTCAACGGCACGACCAACATCGGCGGTAGCGTATCGGTGGGCAGAGACGTGGCGTTCAACGGCCCTACGTCGATCGGCAGCGACCTCAACGGCCAGAACAATACCTCCACAACAGTTCAAGGCCCCGCGACCATCGGCGGAGCGATCAACGGCGGAGCGGGCTCCAGCTTTACCTTTAACGACACCGCAGGCATCGGCGGCGACGTGGGGGGCGCCGGGGGATCCAGCTTCAGCTTCAACGGCGCAACGGATATTGGCGGCGGAGCCCAGGGTGACGGGTCGAGCATGACATTCTCGGGCCCCGTCAACATCGGCGGCGCGGTGTCGGGCCGGAACGGCGCGTCGTTCAGTTTCAGCACGACCGAATCATCCAACATCGGCGGCGGCGTCAATCTGGATGGCGGCTCATCGATCGGCGGCGGTTCCACCAGCAATCCCATCAATATCGGCGGCGATGCATTTGTCGGCGAAGGCTCTACGCTGGGCGGCAACCTGAATGTCGCAGGTTCGCTTTCCGGTACGGGCGGTACGTTCGCTCCGGGCAACTCCATCGGCACGCAGACCTACGGCTCGATGGGGGACTTTACGGGCACCTATGTGGCGGAAGTCAACGTTGCCGGGCAATCCGACCTGATCACGATTGCTTCGGGCAATGCGGACCTGACCGGCATCGACTTGCTGGTAAGCCAGGAGAACGGCAACGGCGGCTACAAGTTGGATCATGACTACACCATCCTGAGGACGGAGAAGGCGGACGGCATCAGTGCCGTGACCGACAACAGGTTTGCCAGCGAGGCGCTGGACGACACCTTTGCCGGCACGCTGGTCAAGCTGGACCCGGTCAAGTACGGCGCCCAGGACGTCAAGGTGAGCTTGTCGGTGGACGGCGATGCCATCGATCGCACCGGTCTCAGCTCCAACCAGAGCGCCACGCTGGACGGCGCGCTGTCGGTGGCGGGCCGGAACGCCTCGGCCGACGCGGTGATGTTCATGCAGCCGGACGCCCGCAAGGACGCGCTGAACCAGCTGTCGGGCGAGCTGCACGGCAGCACGCAGGCGGCCCTGCTGCAGTCCAGCAGCCTGGTCTCGCGCACGCTGACCCAGCGCCTGCGCGCCAACCTGGGCGCGGGCATGCTGCCCGGCGCGCCCACGGCGCAGGCCGGCGGCGCGGTGGCCGGGGCCATGCCGACCTCGGCGGCCTACCCGCTGTGGGCTCAGGTGGTGGGCAACTGGAACACGCTCGATAGCGACGGCAACGCGGCCAAGGTCAAGACCAATACGGCGGGCCTGTTCATCGGCGGCGACGCCGAGGTGGGCGCGGGCTGGCGCGTGGGCGGGGCCCTGGGCTATACCGACGGGCGGGTCAAGGTGGACGAGCGCGATTCGAAGTCGGATGTCAGCACCTTCACGGCGGCGCTGTATGGTGGCAACAGCTGGCGCCAGGGCACCGGCACGGTGAACTTCCTGGCCGGCGCGGCCTACAGCCACCACGACATCGACTCGCGGCGCACGGTGAACGTGGGCGGCAGCCAGACGCTCAAGGCCGACTACCGGGCGCATACCACGCAGCTGTTTACCGAGCTGGGCTATGCGGTGCCGGTGGGCCAGCGCAGCGTGGTCGAGCCCTACCTGGGCCTGGCCTGGCTGAGCCAGAAGGCCAAGGGCTTTACCGAAGAGGGCGGGGCGGCCGCCTTGCAGGGCGAGAGCCAGAAGGACGATGTGACGACCTTCACGCTGGGCCTGCGGGGCAAGACGGCGCTAAACGTGGGCGCGCACCCGGCACATCTGTTTGCCGGCCTGGGCTGGCGCCATGCCTCGGGTGATGTCGACCCGGGCCGGCGGGTGTCGTTCGTGCAAGGCGGCGGGGCGGCGTTCAACGTGGCCGGCGCGCCCATTGCCAAGAACGCGGCGGTGCTGGATCTGGGCGTGGAGATGGCGGTGGGCCGCAACACGGCCATGGGGCTGGGCTACAGTGGCCAGTACGGCAACGACAACACCGACCACAGCGGCCAGCTGTACCTGCGCACCCGCTTCTGAGGCGCGGCGACGGTTCATTGCCTGGCTGCTGTCCGAGCCAGGAAGAAAGCCCTGCAAGCACACGCTTGCAGGGCTTTTCAGTTGACGCTTTGAGACTCTTCGCTTTAGGTTGCGCCAGCCGACGAGCGGCAAAGCCGTCTCAACGAAATGCGAAGTCCGGCGAGTCAGTCCTCGCGGCGCAGATGCGGGAAGAGGATGACGTCGCGGATGCTGGCGCTGTCGGTCAGCAGCATGACCAGGCGGTCGATGCCGATGCCGCAACCGCCCGTGGGCGGCATGCCGTATTCAAGGGCGCGGATGTAGTCGGCATCGTAGTACATGGCTTCTTCATCGCCCGCATCCTTGGCCTGCACTTGCGCAAGAAAGCGCGCGGCCTGGTCCTCGGCGTCGTTGAGCTCGGAAAAGCCGTTGGCGATCTCGCGTCCGGTCATGAACAATTCGAAGCGCTCGGTGATGCCGGGCTCGGTATCCGAAGCCCGCGCCAGCGGAGAAACTTCGACGGGATAGTCGATGATGAAGGTGGGGTTCCACAGCAGGGCTTCGGCGGTTTCTTCGAACAAGGCCAATTGCAGCGCGCCCATGCCGGCTCGCGCCAGCGTGGGACCGTTGACGTCCACGCCCTTCTTGCGCAGTTCGGCGCGCAGGAAGGCTTCGTCCTGAAGCTGGGCTTCGGCATAGCCCGGGGCATATTTGAGTATGGCCTGGACGATGGTGAGACGGTCGAAGGGCCCGCCCAGATCCAGCTCCCGGCCCTGGTAGTTGAGCAGGGCGCTGCCGGTGGCGGCAACCGCGGCCTGCCGTATCAGCGATTCGGTGAACTCCATCAGCCACTGGTAATCGGTGTAGGCGGCGTAGAACTCCATCATGGTGAATTCGGGGTTGTGCCGCGGGCTGACGCCTTCGTTGCGGAAGTTGCGGTTCAGTTCGAACACGCGCTCGAAGCCGCCCACGATCAGCCGCTTCAGATACAGCTCCGGCGCGATGCGCAGGAACATCTCCATGTCCAGCGCATTGTGATGGGTGCGGAAGGGCTTGGCCGCCGCGCCGCCGGGAATCGGGTGCAGCATGGGCGTTTCCACCTCGAGAAAGCCGGCTTCGAGCATGAAGCGGCGTATGCCGCCTATGGCCTTGCTGCGCGCCACGAAGGTACGGCGGGTTTCCTCGGTCATGATGAGATCGACGTAGCGCTGGCGATAACGCAGCTCTTGGTCGGACACGCCATGGAACTTGTCCGGCAAGGGGCGCAGCGATTTGGTCAGCAGGCGCACCTGCGAGGCCTGTACCGAGAGCTCGCCCTTGTTGGTCTTGAACACCTTGCCTTCCACCGCGACGATGTCGCCGATGTCCCAGGTCTTGAAGCGCGCATAGGCTTCTTCGCCCAAGGCGCTTTTGTCGAGGTAGATCTGTATGCGGCCCGAGCCGTCCTGCAGCGTGGCGAAGCTGGCCTTGCCCATGACGCGCTTGAGCATCATGCGTCCGGCCACCTTGGCCGGCGCCGCCAGTTCCGCCAGCGCGTCCTTGTCCAGGTCGCCGTACTTGGCGTGCAGATCGGCGGCCTTGCTGTCGGGCCGGAAGTCGTTGGGAAAGGCCACGCCTTCTTCGCGCAGCCGAGCCAGCTTGCCGCGCCGCTCGGCGATAAGGTGGTTTTCGTCGGTGGCGGTGGCAGGGATCGGTTCAGTCATGTCGATGTATGGGGTTCAAGGTATGTGGCGCGGTAAAGCATTATGGCAAAAAGGGCGGCGCCGGTCGGGCGTCTGGGCATCCGTCACGTTCGCGTGCTGCGTGAAACTTGAAATGCGCGGATGCCCGGTCTGGCGCAGGAACTAGCCTTACACCCCTTGTTTGAGGCTGGCCTGGATGAAGGGGTCCAGGTCGCCGTCCAGCACTTTCTGCGTATTGGAGATCTCGACGTTGGTGCGCAGGTCTTTGATGCGGCTTTGGTCCAGCACATACGAGCGGATCTGGTGGCCCCAGCCCACGTCGGTCTTGGCGTCTTCCATTTTTTGCTGCTCGGCCATGCGCTCGCGCATTTCGAGCTCGTAGAGCCGCGATTTGAGCATCTGCATGGCTTCGGCGCGGTTACGGTGCTGCGAACGGTCGTTCTGGCACTGCACGACGATGCCGCTGGGGATGTGCGTGATGCGCACGGCGGAGTCCGTCTTGTTGATGTGCTGGCCGCCGGCGCCGCTGGCGCGGTAGGTGTCCACCCGCAAGTCGGCCGGGTTGACCTCGATTTCGATCGAGTCGTCGATTTCGGGGTAGACGAAGACGCTGGCGAACGAGGTATGGCGTCCGTTCGAGGAGTCGAAGGGGCTTTTGCGCACCAGGCGGTGCACGCCGGTTTCGGTGCGCAGGAAGCCGAAGGCGTGGTCGCCTTCGATCTTGATGGTGGCGGACTTGATGCCGGCCACGTCGCCGGGCGATTCTTCCAGGACTTCGGCCTTGAAGTCCTTGTTTTCACAATAGCGCATGTACTGACGCAGCAGCATCGAGGCCCAGTCCTGCGCCTCGGTGCCGCCCGCGCCGGCCTGGATGTCCATGAAGCAGTTGAGCGGATCGGCCGGATTGTTGAACATGCGGCGGAACTCCAGCTCTTCGAGCCTGGCGCCCAGTGCGTTGCAGTCCTCTTCTATGGCCGCCAGCGTGGCGTCGTCGTCGTCCTCGGCAGCCAGTTCGAAGAGCTCGCGCGCTTCGGCCAGGGCGTTGCCTATGTGGGTAAGCGAACCCACGATGTTGTCGAGGCTTTTCTTTTCGCGGCCCAGCTCCTGGGCGCGTTGCGGGTCGTTCCAGACGTCGGGGCTTTCGAGCTCGGCGTTGACGACGTGCAGGCGTTCAGATTTGCCTGCGTAGTCAAAGATACCCCCGTAGCGCCGCTTCGCGCTCCGCGTAGTCTTCGATGCGGGCGATGAGCTGGTTCTGGCGTTCGGCTTCCATGGTGCTTTCCTGATCTGATGCGTATATTCGGCTTAACACATCATTTTACCGTAGCTGCATGCTGGACGACAGGGAAAGGCGGGCCGCCGTGCGCGGGCGGCCGCGGCAAGCTTCATGGAGGGCCTGCATGCACGTACGCGGGCCGCCGACGTCAGGCGGCCGGCTGGCCCGCCAGCCAGGGCACGGCGGCGCTTCGGTCCGGGCCGGCGGAGGGGCTTGCGGAAAGGCGCGCAACGGCTCCGGAGCCGTTCCCGCGCGGAAGGACCTCGAAGCGTTCATCCTCGTCCTCCGGCGTTCCGGAGTCCTGTTCGCATTCTTGCGCGATATCGTCCGGCATGGTGAAGCGCGCAATCACTTCCCGCAAGCCCTCGGCCTGCTCGAGCTGGTGCAGCGCCGCGTGCGCGGCCTGACGCACCAGCCCGGCGTTCTGCTGGGTGATGGCGTCCATCTGGGCGACGGCGACGGTCACCTGATGAATGCCCTGCGACTGCTCCTTGGAGGCGGCGCTGATTTCCTCCATGCGGTCCTTGGCCAGCGCCACGGAGGAGACGGTATCGCCGACGGCGGCGACGGCCTCGTCGACCAGCCTGCCGCTCTGGTCCATATGGTCCAGCGACTGCCGGATCAGCGCCTCGATTTCTTTCGAGGCGGTGGCGCTGCGCAGCGCCAGGCCGCGTACCTCGTTGGCCACCACGGCGAAGCCGCGCCCGTGCGCACCGGCGCGCGCGGCCTCGATGGCGGCGTTCAGGGCCAGGATGTTGGTGCGCATGGCAATGTCCTCTATGGTGGCCACGATGTCGGCCATCTGCCCTGAATCCTTGCGCAGCAGGTTCATCGTCCGCGCCGCTTTCTGCATTTGTGAACTGCCGTGCGCCGCCCGGTTGGAGGCGTGGGCCACTTGCTGCATGGCCTCGTGGGCATTGTCGGCATTCAGGCGCACCGCGGCGGCCAACTGTTCCATGGCCGCCGACGATTCCTGCAGGCTGGCGGCCTGCTCGTCGGTGCGCTGGGACAGGTCATCGTTGCCGCGCGAAATTTCGCGCGAAGCCGAGGCCACCTGCCGGGTGCGCAGCCGCACCTGGCCGACCACGCCCTGCAGGCCTCGGCCGATTCCATTGAGGGCGCCCAGCAGTTGCCCCAGTTCGTCGCGCCGCGTGGTGGGCGCCGTGGCCGTCAGGTCGCCCTGCGCCAGGCGTTGCGCCAGCTGTACGCCTTGGTTCAGGGGCCGGCGCACGAAGCGATACAACAGGAAGAGGGCGGTGGCGCTGCACAGCAGCAGCGCCGCCAGGGTGGCGGTCGCGATGCGCATGGCGCGCTCGCTGGCGGCGCGAGCCTGGTCCATTTCGGCCGCATAGCGGCTGGACTGCATGGCGTTGAAGTCGTCGATCTGCTGCGACAGCTGCGCGGCCGGGCCGATATATTGCTGGCCGAACAGCAACACCTTGGCCAGCAGGGGCTGGGGAAGCACCACCTTCAATCCGCCGGATCCGTCGTCCTCCAGCCCTTTGGCTGTGTGGATGGCCTTGATCTCCTGCTCGGCCAGGGCCTGGGTGGCGGCGAACGCCGATTCGACCGTCTCCATCTCGGCGGCGGTGAAGTCGGCCCGTCGGAAACGCTCGATGAGGGGCGTGCTGTCGCCCGCGGCGTCGGCCGCCTTGCCGTGCAGCAGGTCGGCGACATGAAAATAGGCTTCTTCGAATTCGGGCTGCTCGCTCGAGACGAAGGCCATTGCATGACGGGTCAGAGCCTGGGCATAATCTTTGTACCGGGAGGCCAGCTCGGTGGCATGAAGGCGCTTGCTTTCGGTTTCCTGCAGATGCTCGATGCTGTCCGCGACATTGCGCAGTGCGCTGAAGGCCAGGGCGCAGCACAGCCCCAGCACAGCCAAGAAAATGATGAATCCGTTCTTCAATGTAAGAAAGCGATGCATTGCCTGCCTTGCGCAATTGGTCCACAACTGCGGCAGTATGGCGGCCCCAGGTTACACCCTTGTTGCGCAGGCCGGCGATAGGTAAAATCAACCGGCGCAATTGAATCAATCAATTTTACAAATCATTCCGGCTTGCCTATACTGGCTTCACTCACCCACTTATCAACCACAAAGGAAGACAAACATGTCCTTGATTAATACCCAAATCAAACCTTTCAAAGCAACTGCGTACCACAACGGCAAGTTCGTCGACGTCACCGAAGAGACGCTGAAAGGCAAATGGTCGGTGCTGGTCTTCTATCCCGCCGACTTCACGTTCGTGTGCCCCACCGAGCTGGAAGACCTGGCCGAGCAGTACGCCGAATTCCAGAAGCTGGGCGTCGAAGTCTACAGCGTCTCCACCGACACCCATTTCTCGCACAAGGCATGGCACGACACTTCCGAAGCCATCGGCAAGGTCACCTATCCCATGCTGGCCGACCCCACCCACCAGCTGGCCCGCAACTTCGAAGTCCTGATCGAAGAAGAAGGCATTGCCCTGCGTGGCACTTTCGTCATCAACCCCGAAGGCGAGATCAAGGTTCTTGAAATCCACGACAACGGCATCGGCCGCGTCGCTTCCGAACTGCTGCGCAAGGTCAAGGCCGCCCAGTACATCGCCGCCCACCCCGGCGAAGTCTGCCCTGCCAAGTGGGAAGAAGGCGCCAAGACCCTGACTCCCTCGCTGGACCTGGTCGGCAAGATCTAAGCATGGCGCAAGCGTAAGCTTCATTCATGCGCCCACAAGGCGATTCCATTCGAAGCGGCGGTTTCCGGGCTACGAGCCCGGTCGCCGCGGCTTCCTGAACCAAACCTTCATGAGAGTAAAAATATAATGTTAGATGCCAATCTCAAGACCCAGCTGAAGTCCTACCTGGAAAAAGTGTCGCAACCCATCGAGATTGTTGCCTCTCTGGACGAGGGGGCAAAATCCCAAGAGCTGCGCGAACTGCTGCAGGAAATCGATTCACTCTCCGAGCGCATCACGCTTGTCGAGCAAAGCGACGATTCCCAGCGCAAGCCTTCGTTCAGCATCAACCGCCCGGGTACTGACATCAGCGTCCGCTTCGCGGGCATACCGATGGGCCACGAATTTACCTCGCTCGTGCTTGCACTGCTGCAAGTGGGCGGGCATCCGATCAAGCTCGACGACGACGTCATCGAGCAGATCCGCAATCTCGACGGCGACTACCAGTTCGAGACTTATTTCTCGCTGTCCTGCCAGAACTGCCCCGACGTGGTGCAGGCGCTCAACGCCATGTCCGTCATCAATCCGCGCATTCGCCACGTGGCGATCGACGGCGCGCTGTTCCAAAGCGAAGTCGACGAGCGCCAGATCATGTCGGTGCCCACCGTCTACCTGAACGGGGAAGTGTTCGGCCAGGGACGTGCCGGGGTCGAAGAGATCTTGGCCAAGCTCGATACCAACGCGGGCAGCCGCAAGGCCGAAGAACTCAGCGCCAAAGAAGAGTTCGACGTGCTGATCGTGGGCGGCGGCCCCGCCGGCGCGGCGGCCGCGGTCTATGCCGCGCGCAAGGGCATCCGCACCGGCGTGCTGGCCGAGCGTTTCGGCGGCCAGGTGCTGGACACCATGGCCATCGAGAACTTCATTTCGGTGAAAGAAACCGAAGGGCCGAAGTTCGCCGTGGCGCTCGAAGAGCACGTCAAGGCCTACGAGGTCGACATCATGAACCTGCAGCGCGCCGAAGCGCTGGTGCCGGGCAAGTCCATCGAGGTCAAGCTGGCCAACGGCGGCTCGGTCAAGGGCAAGACCGTCATCCTGGCCACCGGCGCCCGCTGGCGCGAAATCAACGTGCCGGGCGAAAAAGAGTACCGCAACCGCGGCGTGGCCTACTGCCCGCACTGCGACGGCCCCCTGTTCAAGGGCAAGGACGTCGCCGTCATCGGCGGGGGCAACTCGGGCGTCGAGGCGGCCATCGACCTGGCGGGCCTGGTCAAGCACGTCACGCTGATCGAATTCGGCGACAGCCTGCGGGCCGACGAAGTGTTGCAGCGCAAGCTGCGCAGCCTGTCCAACGTCAACGTCATCGTGTCGGCGCAAACCACCGAGATCCACGGCGACGGCAGCAAGGTCACGGGTCTGTCGTACACCGACCGCCCCAGCGGCGAATCGCACCAGGTCGACCTGGACGGCGTCTTCGTGCAGATCGGCCTGGTGCCCAACACCGAATGGCTCAAGGGCACGGTAGACTTGTCGCGCTACGGCGAGATCGAGATCGACGCGCGGGGCCAGACCTCGGTTCCCGGTGTATTTGCCGCGGGCGACGCCACCACGGTGCCGTACAAGCAGATCATCATCGCCGCCGGCGACGGAGCCAAGGCCGCTCTCAGCGCCTTCGATCACCTGATCCGCAGTTCGGTGTCCGACGAAGAGCCCGCCAAGGAGCAGGCCGTCGCCTGAACCGGCAATCGGAACGGCGGCACGCGCGGCCGCCTCGCACCGCACGCCCTTCGGGGGCAGGCCGAGAAATGCTTGGCCTGCACTTCGAAGGGCGTTTTCTTATTTGTGCCGGGTCCGCGTCCGCGTGGAGTTGTCCACAATTTATGTGAACAACTCTGCGGACAACTCTTTGACATGTCGTGCGAACGTAACGGCCATGCCGGTTTGCGTCGCCTGCGCAAAGAAGCGTCCGAAATCAGCCCTGTTCGATATGGCAATGCACGGGCAAGCCGTGCAATGCGCGTTCTATCGGGGCCACCCGTGCTTCGTCGCGCACACGTATCAGACATTGCGGCGACTGCTCGTCGCGCAGGGCCACTTCGCAGTGCGCCAGCAGGCCGGCTTGTTCGAGGGCGTCGCGCACCGCATTGAGCGCCGCCATGCGGCGCAGGGCCGGCTTGAAGATCTTGCCCACCGGCGTGGTGGGCATGGCGTCCAGGATGTGCACGTGCTTGGGCACGGCGGGCCGTTCATGGATGCGCGGCGTGGCCTTGGCGAGCAATTCCGGCGCCTTGCAGTCGGCCTCCGACTTCAGTGTGACGAACACCACCGGCAATTCGCCCGCGTAGCGGTCGGGCTGGCCCACCGCGGCGCAGTCCAGCACGTCCGGATTGGCCAGAAAGGCCTCCTCGATGGCCTGCGGGTCGATGTTGTGGCCGCTGCGTATGATCAGGTCCTTGGAGCGGCCGGTGATGAAGATGCGCCCCTGTTCATCGACATAGCCCAGGTCGCCCGAAATCAGCCAGCCGTTCTCGGTAAAGGTGCCGGCGTTGCGGGCCGGGTCCACGTAGCCGGGACTGATGTGCGGCCCCCGCAGGCATAGCACGCCTTCCCGGCCCGGTGCGCAAAAAATGCCGGGGCGGGGCTTGTCCGCCTCGGCCAGGGGCATGGCGCGCACTTCGGTATAGGGCAGGGCCAGGCCCACCGAGCCGGGCGTGCGCGGAAGGGCCATGGGTTCGATGGCCACGATGCCGGCGCATTCCGTCATGCCGAAAATGTTGCGCACGGGCACGCCGGTGCGCGATTCGAATTGGCCGGCTATTTCGGCCGGCAGGGACGAACCGCCGGTCAGGGCGGCCCGCACGCCGCAGGCGCCGTCGATTCCGGCCTGTTCATGGCTTTGCGCAAGCGAGGCCAGCGTGGTGGGTACACAGCCCAGATGGGAAACGCCATGGGCCTGGAACAGCTGCCAGGCCTTGGCGACGAACTGCTGGTTGCGCATGCCCAGCAAAGTCGGAATATAGATTGTGCCGCCCACCGCCAGGGCGGCCAGGCCGTAGACGAAGACGCCGGCCACATGAAACAGCGGGAAACCGTTCAGCAGACGATCGCCGTGGGAAAAGCGATAGTAGGCGGCCGCCATGCAGCTGGTGTGCAGTTCGTTGCCGTGGGTATGCCGCAATATCTTGGGCAGGCCCGTGGTGCCCCCAGTATGGAAGATGGCCGCGGTGGCTGCGGGCGACAGTTCGTCCACCTGGCCGGCCAGCGGTTCCGCGGCGCGCAGCAGCGCCTGGAACGACCCGGACGACGGCTCGGCCTCGTCGGGATCGATCTCGAACACCTGCCGTTCGCCGCCCGCCAGCCGCACGGCTTCCAGGGTTGTCCGGCGAATGGCGAGCTGGTCGCTGTGCCCCAATGTGACGATGACGCGCACGTCGGCGGCCCGGAGCAGGCCGGCGATGTGCTCGGCGCCCAGAAGATAATTGATGGGAAAAACGCAGCCTGCCAGCTGAGCGCCCCACAGCGCCACGTGGGTGGAGGGAATGTTGGGCGCAATGATGGCCACCGGCGTATCGCGCGTCACGCCCGCCTGGCGCAGCAGGGCGCCGGCACGCAGTATCCGGTCGGCCAGTTCGTCGTAAGCCCAGGCCAGCAGCTCGGATCCCGGGTCGGCCTGCACCTGAAAGAGCAGGGCGGGGGTGTCGGGATATCGGCGCGCATTGCGCAGGATCAGGTCTATGGTCGACGAGAAGGGCACGCTTTGCGCATAGGGCCTGTCTTCGATGCGCCGGATGCTGTCCAGGTCGTCGATGACGGGCGGCGTCCAATACTGCCCGGCGTCGCGGGCTACTGCGCCAGTTTCCATTTTCCGTCCTCGATCTGCACCACCACCTGGCCGCGGCTGTCGATGCCGTTGTGGTCTTCTTTCGTCATATTGAAGACGCCTTCGGGGCTGACGACTTCCTTCATGTTTTCGAGCGCATCGCGCAAGGCGGCGCGGAACTCGGGCGTGCCGGGCCGGGCTTCTTTCAGCGCGACGGGCACCGTGGCCTGCAGCCAGTTCAGGGCGGTCCAGGCCGTGGAGCCGAACAGCGAACGGGTGCCGGGACCGTACTTGCCTTCGTACTGGGTGACATATTCGACGCCGGCCTGCTTGGTGGGGTCGTCGTCGGGAAGCTGTTCGGCCACCAGAACGGGCGCGACCGCCAGGAAAGTGCCTTCCACATCCTTGCCGCCCACGCGCAGGAAGTCGGCATTGGCCACGCCATGGGTCTGGTAGACCTTGCCCTGGTAGCCGCGCTTGGCCAATTCGGCCTGGGGCAGGAAGGCGGGAGTGCCGAAGCTGAGGATATAGATGGCGTCGGGCTTGGCCGCCATCAGGCGCACGATCTGCGCGGTGACGCCCAGATCCTGGGCGCCGTAGCGTTCGACGCCGCTGATCTCGATGCCGTGGTCCTTGGCTTGTTCATTGAAGGCGTTCAGGAAGCCGTTGCCGTAGCTGGTCGAGACGGCGATGGCGCCGGCCTTCTTGACGCCATGCGAGGCCATGTGCTCCAGCGCGCGCTGCACCGAGATGCGCTCCGGAGCCGGCATCTTGAAGGCCCAGGTCCGGGCGCCTTCCTGGGGCTCGATGATGGCGTTGCCGCCGCCCAGGGCGATGACCGGCGTGGCCGCGTTGCCGGCGACTTCGACGATGGCGATCGAGGGCGGAGTGACGGACGAACCGACGATGACGTCGACTTTTTCTTCATTGATGAGCTTGGCGGCCTGGCGCGATGCCTCGGTGGGGTCGCTGGCGTCGTTGAGCACGATCACCTTCAGTTTTTCGCCGGCGATGCTGTCCGGCCAGAGCTTGACCGTGTTGTCCGCGGGCTGGCCCAGCGAAGCGGCGGGGCCGGTGGTGGACAATATGACGCCGACGGTGATGTCGGCGCGTGCGCCCGCCGCCGCCGCAAATGAAAGAAACAGGCCGGCGCACAGCCGGGCCGCGGCGCTGGGCCGGGGAAAACTTCGGATTTTCATGGTCGTTGTCTCCTAGTATCCTTATGGGGTTGTTGGTCCATGGCCTGGCGGTCCATGGTTTTGTTGCAGTATGACCATCCCCCGCACGGTGGTCTGTCCACTCAAAAGACGACACGAACGGGCGCGCGGCACGCGGCCCGGTACATTTTTAGGAGTTCGCGCCATGAATGCCTGGAGCCTGGACGACACGGCAAGCGCCCATGCCTCAGTCCACCCCCGTCCGGTCGACGGGTTCATGAGCCATCTGATCGATGCGCTGGGCGAGCCCGATTTCGGGCACAGCCTCATCGCCCGGCTGAACGATCTGGTCGAGGTCGATTTCTTTTCGGTCTATCAGCTGGACGTCCGCGAGACGCCCCGCATGTTTCTTTCGTCCAGCCGTTCGGGGCACGACGTCAGCGACGACTGTTTTCGCAGCTATCAAAAGCGGCTGCACACCCAGGACCACACCTTCGACGGCGCCAAAGCGCTGCTGCGCGAAGGCCCGGTTGCCATGACCTACGCCCACCAATCGCATTTCGCGCCGCCGCACCGGGCGGCCATCTATTCGCGCCACGGCATACAGGACCGCCTGTCGGTGGTGTGCCGGGCCGATGGCGGGCTGGTGCTGGCCACCAATTTCTATCGCTTCGAGCGCCAGCCCATGTTCGGCTCGTCCGACGTGGACGCCATACAGTCGGTGGCCAGGTCGGTGGCCGCCTGCGTCACCAAGCACATCAGTCTGGCGGCGGGCCTGCGGCCTCCGGCGCCCGACATCGGCGCCCTGACGCGCGAGCTGGCCGCCTCGTGCCCCCGCCTGACCGCGCGCGAACTGGACGTGTGCGCGGGTCTGCTGCTGGGCCGCACCTACGACGGCATCGCCGCCGATCTGGGCTTGTCGGTGGCCACGGTCAAGACCTATCGCGCCCGCGCCTACGACAAGCTGGGCATCAACTTCCGCAGCCAACTGTTCGGCATCGCCTCGCGGCTGGTCCAGTCCTAGGGGCTTTTAGTGTTAACAGGCCCTAGACGCCAATGGCTCCGCGAATGCTGTCGCGGCGCTGCGGCGCTTGGGGCGGGGCGGCGGCGTGTCGCCGCCTCGACGCCTGCGGGCCGCGGGATAGCAGTAGACCGGGGTGGGCCAGCGCAGAGCGCTCAGAACTCGTAATTGTCCACCGGGCGCTCTTCGCCGGAAAGCCTCGACAGGTCGAGCGGCCGAATCGCGCCCATCCATATCGCGAAATCGCGATGGTCGATCAGGTCGTTGCCCGTGACCGGATGGGTGAACACGACCAGGCCGTGGCGATTCATGGCCAGCCAGGGCAGCAGTTCGGCCAGCACCTGCGGCCGGTAGGCCAGCTGGCAGCTCCAGTCGGGATGCGGGCCGACCGGTTTTTCGTGTACGCGGCCCATCTTGGCCCCGAAGCGGCGCGCGGCCTCCTGGCACAGCAGGCGGGCCTGTTCGACGGTGGAAGCGTCGAAATAGACATGAGAGTGATAGCCCGCCACCCGGCGCTGCGACCATGGAGCGGCTGGCTGCCGGATGTCGTCTTGGGTATTCATGTGATCGTCCTGTGTTTTCATGATGATGCTTTCATGGGCCCACCTTAGCATGGTTACAATGCACCGAACCGCGCCCATGACCGGAAGGGGCGCAGCCAAGAACGACAACAGGGGAATGCAGGTGTTGAGCAGAGACTGGTCTGTGTCCGCCATTACGGCGGGTTTTCTGGCGGTGCTGATCGCCTACGCCGGCCCGGCGGTGATCTTTTTCCAGGCGGCGGCCGTGGCCGGGATATCGAACGAGATGCTCTCTTCGTGGATCTGGGCGATTTCCATCGGTCCGGCCATCACGGGCATCTATCTCAGCTGGAAGTTCAAGACGCCCATCGTGACGGCCTGGTCCGCGCCGGGCACCGCATTGCTGGTGACGCTGTTCCCGGCCATCAGCGTCAATCAGGCTGTCGCCGCCTACATTACCGCTGCCGTCATCATGTTCGTCATCGGCGTCTCGGGCTGGTTCGACCGCATCATACGCGCCATTCCCCGCGGCATCGCGTCGGGCATGATGGCCGGCATCCTGTTCCAGTTCGGCCTGGACGCCTTCCGTTCCGCCGCGACCATGCCTTTGCTGGCCTTCGGCATGATAGGCGCCTACATCGTGTTTCGGCGCCTGTGGCCGCGCTACTGCATCGTGCTGGTGCTGCTCGCGGGCATCGCGCTGGCCGTATTGACGGGCCATACCAATCTGGGCACGCTGGAGTTGCGCTGGGCGACCCCGGTATTCATCATGCCCGACTGGACCTGGGACAGCACCCTGAGCCTGGCGCTGCCTCTGGTGCTGGTCAGCCTGACGGGACAATTCCTGCCGGGCATGGCCATACTCAAGGTTTCGGGCTACGAGACGCCCGCTCGGCCGCTGTTGGTGACGACCAGCATGGCATCGGTGGTGGTGGCCGTGTTCGGCGGCATCAACGTCGTCATTGCGGCCATTACGGCGGCTCTGTGCACCGGCAAAGACGCCCACGAAGATCCCGGCAAGCGCTACGTGGCGGGCATCGCCAACGGCGTGTTCTATCTGATAGGTGGGCTTTTCGCCGGCACCATCGTGCTGCTGTTCACGGCCCTGCCCAAGGAGTTCATCGCGGTGCTGGCCGGGTTGGCGCTGGTGGGGGCCATCGCCAGCAATGTTGTAGGAACGGTACAGGACGAAGAGAACCGCGAGGCCGCCATCATCACCTTTCTGGCCACGGCTTCGAACATGAGCTACCTGGGCCTGGGCTCGGCGTTCTGGGGCGTGGTGATAGGGGGCTTCGCCTATGCCGTCCTGCGCTTGCGCAAGGCCAAGGCCTGAGGTGGCCGACGAAGCGCGGTTTTAATGATCCGCGTTTTATATGCCGGGTTCTCTTGCTCTTTTGCGGTCTTTATTATTTATGGAAATAAACAAAGACCGCAAAATTTGTTGGTGCGGCGCAACTAGAAAAGTAAAGTTTCATATACGTCAATCAATGTGTTCAAGGCGTGCTTAATACCCGTATGGCTATAAAGGTTTTTGAGCCGCGGGTCGCCATGGCGCCGGACACGCCTTGTACTGCTTTTCATGAAACTTGCATTCCAACACATCAAGAAGCGCTTCGGCGACCTCAACGTGGTCGAGGAGTTCAGCCGTGAAATCGATTCGGGCGAGCTCGTCGCCCTGGTCGGCCCTTCGGGCTGCGGAAAATCCACGCTGCTGCACATTGCGGCGGGGCTGGAAAAGCCTTCGGCGGGCGCCATGCTGGCCGACGGCAAGCCGGTGCGCGGTCCGGACCCCGAACGCACGCTCATGTTCCAGGAGAACGCCCTCTACCCGTGGATGACGCTGGTCCAGAACGTGGCGCTGGCGCTGGAATTCCAGAAGGTCGACAAGAAGCGGGCCGAGGCGCAGGCGCGTGAATGGCTCGAGAAGGTCAATCTCAAGAGCTTCGAAGACTACTATCCGCACCAGGTATCGGGCGGCATGCGCCAACGCGCCGCGCTTGCGCGCGCCTTCATCACCCGTCCCAAGGCCCTGCTGCTGGACGAGCCTTTCGGCGCGCTCGATGCCCTGACCCGCATGACCCTGCAAGACGCCTTGCGCCAATTGATCCGCGAAGCCGGCCCCACCGTGCTGCTGGTGACGCACGACGTCGACGAGGCCCTGTTCCTGGCGGACCGCATCCTGGTCTTCAGCAAGCGACCGGCCACCGTGTTGAAAGAGTTTTCTCTTGCGCAGCACGAAAAAACACATGATCTGTCCGAATTTTCGGACATGCGGCGCGAAATCCTGAGCCTGCTCGGCATCCACGCGGAGCAGGGCGGCGACGAGGCCGAAACGGTTTCAGAAACACAAGAATCCCTAGAAGGAGTGGCAGTATGAAGTTTATGCGTATGTTGTTGCCGGCCCTGGCGGCCCTGGCGCTTTCCGGCCAGGCCATCGCCGCCGAGAAATTCAAGATCGGCTATCTGCGCGTCATGGACGACGCCCAGGTCATGGCCGCGTACGAAGGCGGCTTCTACAAAAAGCATGGGCTGGACGTCGAACTGGTCGAGTTCAAGTCGGGCACCGACCTCATCAAGGCCATCGTGGGCGGCCAGCTCGATACCGGAGTCCTGGGCTTTACCAATGCCGCTTCGTGGTCCTCGCGCGGCGCCGATCTCAAAGTGGTGGGCGGCGCCCAGCACGGCTATCACGCCATCGTGGTGCGCGACGACGCCAACATCAAGACCGTGGCCGACCTGAAGGGCCGCACGCTGGCCTCCCAGAAAGAGGGCAGCACCGCCGACACCGTATTGCGCGGCGTGGTGCTGAAGGACGCCGGCCTGCAGGCCAGCGACCTCAACATCATGGGCGTCAGCCCGCAGGTGGCCGTGCAGTCGCTGGTCGGCAACCGTGTCGAGGCGGCCTTCCTGTTCGAGCCGCAGGCCAGCATCGCCAAGCTGGTGGCGCCGGTTACCGAAATCTACGAGATCGGCGAAGTCTGGCCCTTCCCCTGCATGGTGGTGATCACCTCGGGCGAGACGCTGGGCAAGAACAAAGACGGCGTATGGGCCTCGATGGACGCCCAGCGCGAAGCGATCGAGCTGCTGGCCAACAAGCCGGACGAAGCCGCCAAGC
This sequence comes from Pusillimonas caeni, assembly GCF_003545815.1. GTDB lineage: Bacteria > Pseudomonadota > Gammaproteobacteria > Burkholderiales > Burkholderiaceae_B > Pusillimonas > Pusillimonas caeni. The sequence continues at coordinate 66,560 of NZ_PDUW01000007.1, read as the reverse complement.
TCATTGCGCCGTATTTCATTGCCGAGCCCACGCTGAAGACGCAGGAGCATGGCGACGTGCCCCGCGAACAGGTCATCCGCGACGCCATTGCCAGCCAGACCTTCAGCCCCGTTCTTACCCCGAAGGAACTGGCCCGCATGCAGGAAATCGCCGACATCATGCAAGAGCAGGGCGCGCTCAAGACGCGTGACGGCTCCCGCTTCGACGTGAGCACCATCGTCGACCTCAGCTGGCAGGAAGCGCGCAAACTATAATCCTTGCGCTGTCGTTCCAACCAGAGATGGCCGGTCGCTGCCGGCCATCTTGTTTTGAAGCACTCCATGAGCTCCCGTTCACAACTTACCCGTTTTCAAAAAGCCGCCGCCATGGCGGTGGCCATTCTGTTCATCCTGCTGATCTGGCAGACCGCCGCCTGGACGCTGCCCGACTTCCTGATGCCGGGCGTGCCGACGGTCATCGCCCGCCTTTGGGCCGACATCCAGACCGGCGAATTCCGCCAGGTGCTGTCAGGCAGCCTGACCCGGCTGGGCTTCGGCTACGGCATCGCGCTGCTGTTCGGCATCGGCCTGGGCCTGCTGGGCGGCGTACTGTACTTCTTCCGCGAAGTGCTCAAGTCCGCCATCATCATTCTGCAGTCCATTCCCTCCATCGCCTGGGTGCCGCTGTTCCTGATCCTGATGGGCTTCGGCAACGTGCCCATCATCGTGGTCATCGCGCTGGCCGCTTTCTTTCCCGCCGCGCTGTCGGTCATGAACGCCACCGAGAGCGTGCTGAAGGTGCATGTCTCGGCGGCCCGGGTCATGGGCGCCTCGCGCTGGGGCATGGTCAAACGCGTCTACCTGCCGGCCGTCATGCCCGAGCTGATCACCGGCGCGCAGCTGGCCTTCGGCAATGCGTGGCGGGCGCTGATTTCGGCCGAGATGCTGATCGGCTTCGGACAGGGCTTGGGCCGGTCGCTGGCCTATGCGGGCGAAACCGCCGACATGACGGGCGTGATGGCCAACATCCTGACCATCGCCATTCTGGCCACTCTCATCGATCAGGTCCTGCTCGAGAACCTGAAACGCAAGCTGCTGCGCTACCAATATGTTTAGCAAGGGATTCCGGATCTTCGTTGCGGCGCTGTTCCTGGGTTGCGCCCAGACCGGCGCCGCCGCGTCGTCCGGGCCGGACCTGACCGTGGGCCTGCGCTACGTGCCGCCGCCTTTCGTGGGCGGCGCCAAGGTGCGTACGCCCGAAAGCATAGAAACCCTATTGGCGGGCGAGGTGGCCGCGCGCCAGCAGCGCGGTGCAAAGTTCGTCGAGTTCGATGCGACCGCCAGTTCCGTGTCGATGGACAGCGTCGATTTCGCGGTGGCCGATTTGCCCAAGTCGCAGGCCCGGCGGCAGGGCGGCCGAGCGATCGCCATCGCCACAGGCCAGGTCACCCGGCCCATGGCGATCATGCGCACCGACACCGACATCAAATCGTGGCGGCAATTGAAGGGCCGCACAGTCTGCCTGGCCCAAGACGGCCGCTACGTAGGCCGCATTGCCGAGCGTTACGGCGCCATAGAGCAGGTCTATCGCGCTCCAGCCGACTCGCTGCTTGCGTTGCGCACAGGCGAATGCGACGCGGCCGTGCACGACGACACCATGCTCAAGGCGCTGCTGCGTTTCCCCGAATGGAAGAAGTTCTCGGCCAGCCTGCCTCCGGGCGAGGCCGCGGAGCAGTATTTTCTCGTCCCGGCGGGCAGCGAAGACCTGGCGAAGCAGCTGAAGGAAATGGTGGGGCGCTGGAAATCCCAGGCCTACTTCAACAAGCTTATCTCGGATATGACGCGGGACATTGCATTCGAAGTCTATCTGGACCAGACTGTACCCGACTGCCATTGAATTTTGCATTGACGCATGCAGCAAAACACCGGACGCCTCTTTTTTGCGCTTTGGCCCGATGACGCCGTGGCCCGCCAGCTCGCCGACAGGCAGGCGGCGCTGCAGGGCGGGCGCAAGACACATGCGCGCGACTTCCACCTGACGCTGGCTTTTCTGGGCGTGCAGCCGCTGGAGAGCCTGCCGGATTTGCGCAGGGTGGTGGACGAGATCGCATTCAGTCCCATGTCGCTTATCCTGGACCGCTATGGCGAATTCGAGCGGCAGAAAGTCGTATGGGCCGGCATGGGCAATGTGCCCCAAGGCCTGCCCGAACTGCGGCGCCGCCTGCTCGACATGCCCGCTTTGGCAAGGCTTGCATTCCGCCGCGAGGCCGGTTTCGTCCCCCACGTCACATTGGCGCGCAAGACTCATCCGCCTCAAATGCATTTCGAAGCGATCGACTGGAGGGCGGCCCGTTTGGCCCTTGCCGAATCGGCGGGCGGCGAGGCGGTGCCGCGCTACCGCCTGTTGGCTTGTCGCGAGGCCTAGGGCCTGTTACGTTAAGACTTTTTGCGCAAGGAGCCCCGATGCCCGCACCGTCCCGTCGACTTTTCCTGCTGCGTCATGCCGAAGCGGACCGTCCTCCGGGAACGAGCGACCACGAGCGTCCGCTCAGCGCGCAGGGGCGCGACGATGCCGCGTCCATGGGCGTCTATCTCGCACAAGCGGGCCTGTTGCCGCAGATGGCCCTGGTGTCCACTTCCACGCGTACGCGCAGCACCTGGGAGCTGGTGCAGAAGGCCTTGCCCGAACTCGTGCCGGCGATGTTCGAGCGGCGCATCTACGAATCGACGCAGGATGCCATCCTGGCGGCCATCCGCGGCACGGCGGACGAGCATGAAAGCCTGGTGGTCGTCGGACACAACCCCGGCATGCATCGGCTTGCGCTGCATCTCATCGGCCGAGCCGATCGCAACGCATTCGCCAGGCTGCACAGCGACTATCCGCCTGGAGCCCTGGCGGTCATCGATTTCGAGGTGGACGGCTGGACGGATGTCGCCGAGCATGGCGGCACGCTGGAGCGCTTTGCCACGCCGGCAAGCCAGTCCGATTGAATTCCCGGGGAAACCGGGCAGCCCTTAATGACGCTTGCGCGCGGGCGTGTAGGCGGGGCGATTGGGCAGGTGGCGGAAGGTGATGCGGCCCTTGCTCAAGTCGTAGGGCGACATTTCCAGGGTGACTTTGTCACCCGCCAGGATGCGGATGTGGTGCTTGCGCATTTTGCCGCCGGTGTAGGCGACGACGGGATGGCCGTTGTCCAGCAGGACACGAAAACGGGAATCGGGAAGGACTTCTGTAACGGAGCCGCTCATTTCCAACAGTTCTTCTTTTGCCATATATGGTTTCTCCTGTGAATGACAATGCTGCAAGACCGCGTTCGTGGCGCGGATTGCCATGTCGTCGGGCGCGTTTGGCGCGGGTTGATGAAGCGGCGTACCGGTGCGTGGCGTGTGCCGGGACCGCATTGCGTAGGTGGCGGACTGCCCGCCGTTCAAGTCAAGCGGCGGGAACCGTGGGGTTCTGCTTGGTGGGACGTTGCAGCCGCGTGCTTGATATGCACGGGAAGCCGATGATGCGCAGCCCTGGTATCGCCAAAGGTGCGTGCGCTTATAACTTGCCGCTATATAACTTGTTGGTATTTGAATAGGCGTTTATTCAACTAAAAATTGTAACTCGCCAAGGGACGCAGGTCAAGTTTTACTTGTGAAGGATGATGCGACGCTCACACCATTGCAGCAGTGTCGAGGCCAGGAAGCCAATGCAGCCCAGCATGATCACGCAGGCGTAAAGTTCGGGAGTCTGAAAAGAGCGTTGGGCATTCAGAATGCTTTGGCCGAGCCCCGGCAACGAGGCTTGCATTTCCGTTACGACGGCGAGTATCAATGCGATGGCCAGCCCGACCCGGGCGCCTGCCACGATGTCGGTGAGCGCGCTGGGCAGCGATACTTTCACGAAGCGCTCCCGCTGGGACATGCCCAATGCGTCTGCGACCTCATATAAGCGTGGTTCCACCGTGCTGAAGCCCTGGACGGCGGCAAGAAGTACCGGCCAGAGCGACCCGAACGCAATGATGGCGGTCGACATCTGATTGCTCAGGCCGAAGACCAGGATGGCCACGGGAATGAAAGCTGACGCTGGCATGGGTCGCATGAACTCCAACGTGGGACTGAGGAGTTCATGGACGATCCGGGAACGAGTGATCAACGCACCCAGTACTACGCCGGCGATAGACGCGGCGGCCCAGCCATAGAGCATTCTTACGATGGTCGCCCAGGTTGGCGGCCAGATCTGGCCCTGCACGATGAGTTCCCACAACGTGGAAAGCGTGCGGGTGGGTGCGGGAAAGAACAGCGGGGAGATGAATTCGTAGGCGGCCAGCGTCTGCCATATACCGAGCAGAAGCAGAACAAACACGGCGGACGCAGCGTAGGCGGCCCACCTGTTAGACAAGATCGCGCTCACGCCGGCGCTCCTTCGCGGGATGCCCTGCGGCCGGGCGAACAGCGTCCGACAAACCATTGGCCCGCCCGGCTCAGCGCCCACCCCACGAAGCCTGTCCAGACCAGCAGCGCATACATCACATCGAAGCGCAGAGACTGCTGCGCCGACATCATTCCGTAGCCCAGGCCTTGCGGATTGATGACGATTTCGACCGTGACGGCGACGACCAGCGAAATGGCCAGTGCCAATTGGAGGCCGACGCTGATCCGGCCAAGGGCCGCCGGCACGATGATGCGTATCATGCGCTGCAGCGGCTTCATCTCCAGCGTTCTGGAGAGCTCGATCAAACTGGGCTCGATACTGCGCACGGCGGTAATCGTGATGATGAGCACGGGCCACAGGCATGCGAATGCCACGATCGAGGCTTCCATGCGCACCCCGAAGCCAAAGATCAGCATCGCCAGAGGAATCAAGGCCACCGATGGAATGGGGCGCAGAAGGTCTATGACTGGACGGACGACGCGTTCGGCGCTCCAGGCCAGGCCCAAGGCTATTCCGCCGAGCACGCCCAATGCGGAGGCGACGGCGAAACCGAACATGGCGGCCTTGAGAGTCTGCCAGGTGAGCCGAGGCACCGACCCGTCGAGCAGCCCGGCATACAAGGCCAGCGCGATGTCGAAGGGCCGGGACAGCGATTCATACCCGCTGATGTGCCAGCCGAGCTCCCAGATGATGAGCAGCGCGGCGGGAATGAGAACACCCTTGGCCAAGCGAAGCATCAGTGGCCCTCCAGCAGGCCGTAGACCTGATGCCTAAGGTCGAGGAAGACGGGTTCTTCCCGCGTGGTGAGCTGGTTGCGCGGGCGCGAGATAGGGATGGCGATGTCGGCCAGGATGCGGCCGGGGTTGGCGGCGAGGACGATGACGCGATCGCCCAGGTAAATGGCCTCTTCGAGATCATGGGTGATGAACACCACCGTGGTGCGATGTTCGCGGGTCAGCCGCGCCACTTCATCTTGCAGGCTTTGCCGGGTGATGGCGTCGAGTGCGCCGAACGGCTCGTCCATGAGCAGCAGTTTGGGATCCTGGGCCAGGCAGCGGGCGATTTGCACGCGTTGCTGCATGCCGCCCGAGAGTTGATCGGGGTAACGGTCCACAGCATGCGCCAATCCCATCTTGTTCGCCAGTTCGAGGATGCGCTCGTGCCGCTGCCGCTTTCCGAGCGGAGTATTTTCAAGTGCCAGGGAAATGTTTCCGTACACAGTGCGCCAGGGAAGCAGGGCGCGGCCATAGTCCTGGAAGACGATGGCGCGGTCGCGGGATGGACCTTTGATGGCGCCACCGAGGAAAGACACCGCGCCATGGGTGGGGCTGGCCAAGCCGGCCAGCAGGCGTAGCAGCGTGGTCTTGCCACATCCAGAGGCCCCGACTATGCACAGGAATTCACCATGGCGGACTTGGAAGTCGAGCCTGTCTATGACGGTGTGCGCGGCATCGCCCCGCCCGAAAACCATGGAGACTCCCTGGATGTCCAGCGCGGCGACGCTTTCGCCGGCCGCCGCGCTGCCGGAGGGGATGAGATGAGTATCGGGATCCATGAACATGTACGGCCGCTTCAAGGATAGATCAGGTTGGCTGTGTCCGGGATCTTATCGACATAGCCGGCGCTTTTGAACATTTCAGCGTAGGCCTCGAAGTCGGCCTTTTCGAGCTTGGTCGAATAAGGAATGGGAAAGGTCGAGCTGAAACCCAGGTATTTCTTCTCGATGTCGCGCGCCTTGTCGGGATGATCGTGGATGTACTGGATGCCTTCGGCCAAAGAGCGGCGAAAGCCTTCCACCACATTGGGATGGGCATCGAGCCAGGAGCGCTGTCCGACCCATATGGCGCCCAGAATGTCGGGGCTGACTTCCGCCATGTAGTCGGCGACGCGGTAGCCTGTGCCGTCGGCGACGATGCGCGCCCGGAAAGGCTCGAGTACGGGCACGGCGTCGATGGTACCGGACTTGAGCATGTCCTTCATCTGAGGGAAGGGAGCTTCGACGATGGACAGCTTGCTTACGTCGGCGCCTTTGTCCTGTAGCCACTTGCGGAATACGACGTCGGCGACGCTGCGCAGCCCGGGCACGCCGATGCGCTTGCCTTCGAGGTCCTTGGCGGTCTTGATGTCGGTGCCTTCGCGCGCCACCACACTGAAAATCGCCGGGTCGGCCAGAAAGCGGGTTGCGGCGCTGATGGCGGGCAGGTCGAGGCCGGAGCGCGAGGTATCGAGCAGCATGGGCGGCGTGGCCGCGCCGATCTGCAGGCTGCCGGACATGAGCGCTGCGGGAATATTGGAAATGAGCGCGACCTTGGTCAGTTCGGCATCGATGCCGTGTTTTTCGAAGATGCCGGTTTCTTTGGCGACCATGACGGGGAGGAAGTCGGCTGCCGACGAAAAGCCAATGGTCACCTTTGTGTTCTGCGCCATGGCGGCGCTGGAGCCGAGCAGCAATGCTCCGGCGAGAAGCAGGCGAATGCGATGTTTCATGAGTGTCTCCGATATTATGATTTTGTCGATGCGTCCGGGGACGCGTTATAGGCGCAGCCTCTAGGCCGGAGAAACAGGGCGAAGATGGCGTTCGGCCTTGGGTATGCATGCGGCCAGGACGCCGGGGCCCGCATGGGATGCAAGCAGGATGGCCAGCTTGCACAGAAACACGTTGCGCTGTTCGGCGTCGATACGGTCGATGGCCGAGGCCAGCGATTCGAATCCCGATTCATTGAAGGCGGGGCAAGGAGTGGATTGGGTCATGTCAAGAAGCCTCCATGGAGCGGGACGTGGCCCCGCCGAGCCGGTCCAGGGCGTCTCGCAGCGCCTGCGCATTATGTTGGCGCCATCGCCCTGCGATGCGGTTGTCGGGCCTGACGAGATAGATGGTGCCAGGCCGGGCATCCAGCAGACGAGTAATTTCGGACGAAACCGGAATGATGATGTGCTGTAGCCGCTCGACGGCGGAATCAGCCTCTGGCCATGAAGGCTGCGCGGCCGCCTGGACGGGCTCGTCCACGAAGACCAGCAGAGCGAAGCCTGTACCGAAAAGTTCGTACAGTCGACTCTCGGAGTCGATGACGCCATCCGGGCAAATAGACCCCACCTCGCCGCGCGGCGAGAAGTCTGCGTCGTTCGCAGGAGTGGCATTGAGCGGGCTGTCGCTATAGCGGTAGGGGGCCGAGGCATACGGGTCGAAGAGATTGGCAAGGAAGCCGTCGTCGATCGACAGCGAAAGCACGGCTTCCCGCATCAGGGCCACGCCGGGCGAGGGCGTCGTGATAAATAGCGTCGTGCGCGTAAGCTCGTCGAGGGTGTCCAGGATGTCGCCGCGCCGTTCCAGGGTATACGTGTCGAGCAGCGTGGCGTCCGCCGTCCCCTTTACGACCCGCGCCAGTTTCCATGCCAGGTTGTGGGCGTCGGCATAACCGTGGTTGACCCCGCGCCCGCCGAAGATGGGCACTTGATGTGCCGCGTCGCCCGCGAACAGCACACGGCCTCGGTTGTAAGTAGGAAGGCTAAGCGCGTTGGTCCGGTATACCGAAGTCAAAAGCAGTTCGTAGTCGGCTTGAATTCCCATGAGTTCGAAATGGGCGCGAATGCGCTTGTGCACTTTCTCGGCTGCCATTTCTTCTTCGGCGTCCTGGCCGTCCAGCAGCTGGAAGTCCAGGCGCCACATGTCGAAAGGCGCTTGATGCATCAGTACCGCCTTGCCCGGCAGGTAGGGCGGATTGAAGAAAAGACGCCGTCCGGCGGGGATGGGCAGCTTGCAAATGATGTCGTTGATGACGAACTGCTGCGTATAAGAGGTTCCTTCGTAGGCCAGGCCGAGACGCTTGCGGGTTTGGCCATGCGGCCCGTCGGCAGCAACCAGGTATCGGGCCTTAGCCTCGTACGAGCCCAGCTCCGTCTGAACCTTTAGCACGACTCGGTCGGAATAGGGTTCCACATCCAGCACTTCGTGCCCGTACCGCACCTGAACGTCGGGATACTTCTGTATTTCGTCGAGCAGCAGCCGCTCCATCCAGCATTGCTGCAGATTGGTCTGCCCATGCTTCTCGTTGGGAGGCGGCGCGATGTTCATGTGATGGACCATGTGGCGGTCGTAGAAGGTCCAGCCTTCGTTCCACGTGAGGGCTTTGTCGAGCACGGCCTGGCCTACGCCCAACTGGTCGAGAATCTGCATGCTGCGGCGGGTCATGGCCAACGCCCGGCTGCCGGTGGATATGGTGCGGCGTTTTTCGAGGACGACGCTGCCCACGCCCTGGCGCGCCAAGCCCAAGGCCAAGGACAGGCCCACCGGACCGGCTCCCACAATGATGACCGGCGCCGGCCCATTTGCCGGATCGGCCTCATCGGGCGGAATCAAAGGGAATTCTTCCCATTTGAAATACATGTTTCCTCCGGGGATCAGCTGTACGCTGAATCGTTTTTCTGAGCTTTCAGGAACGCCAGGATCGCCTCGTTGAAGGCCTGGGGCTGCTCTAGATTGCTGATGTGCCCCGCGTTGGCGATGACGGCCGAGGCGGCGTGCGGAATACGGGCCAGCAGTTCTTGCGTGACGGCCTGGGGATAGACGGTGTCCTGGTCGCTGGCGATGATCAGGGTCGGACAGCCGATGGTCTCGAGCTTGTCGCCGCGGTCTTGTATCGTGGACGCCCTCAATACACTTAAGTAGTGATCGGCCCGCAAGGTGCTCATGGCTCGAGCCGCCGCGTCCAGGGCTTGCCTGGAGGCCGTATCGGCCATCATGGCCGCCGCTTGCCGGCGGCCGAACTCGGGTGGCAGACGCTCGTCGGTGGCGAAGCTGGAGCGCGAGCGGATAAACGCCTCGGCTTGGGCATCGTCCAGGTGATCGAAGCCCGGACTGGTGTTGGCCAGGATCAAGGAGGCCACCCGTCGAGGCGCCTGCAAGGCAGTGGTGCGCGCGACGCGTCCCCCCATGGAGAGCCCGACGAGATGCGCGCGGGGGGCGCCGAAGAAGTCCATGGTCGCGATCACGTCGGCGCAGAAGTCTTTCTTGAAGTCCAGCGGAAGGGGAGCAGGATCACTCTCGCCGTAGCCGCGCAGATCGAGGCTGACCGCGGTGAAGTGGTCTTTCAGCCCCTGCAGTTGCGGCCGCCAGATGCTGCGGTCGCCGCCCAAGCCGTGGATCATGATGACCAGGGGGCCCGAGCCGCAGACGGTGGCGGCCAGGCGAGGCTGTGAGGGAATGTGGAGGGTTCGCATGTCAGTCTTCGGACGGACCGTGGTACCGCTGCGCATCGACGAGCACGAACGCGACTAGCGCCGGTTGTTCGCTGCGATTGCTCCAGCCATGGTTCGTCGCCCGCTGCACCAGAACGTCTCCGCGACGAAGCAGGACTTCGCCTTCGTCCATCAGGGCCCATATTTCGCCCGACAGCACGATGGCATAGTCGACTGTCTGGGTGCAGTGCATCGCGGCTTTGTCTTGGGCATTCTCGAGTGCCGACTCGCTGCCCATAGACGAAAAATGGGCATGCGGGTCCCATTTGTCCATGTAGCTGGCATCGGGCGGGAACTGCACGGTGCGCAGGACGGTGCCGCGCCTGGGCGGGGTCAAGGTAATGTCGCGCGTGCAGGGCTCTTCAAGGACGTGCGCATTTGCCGGAGAGTCGAAAGTCTTCCACAGGTCGGTCACCACCAGGCCGGGTACGCTGGGCAGAGTCAGGATGAAGGGTGAAATACTGTCTTGGGCGATGACGGATCTGCCGTTCTTATCGTGTCCCGTTACGACGCGTCTGATGGCTATTGCTTCGTCCGATGTTGTCATGGCTGGGTTTCTCCTCTTTGAAATCGATTCTAGGAGGCTTGCCAGTTCAGCGATACATGTAATATCGTTGAGCCGTTAAACGAAAAACGTCTATCTGCGACGAGAAACCGTATATGCTTGGATGCGAGACGCGGCCCGTTTATCGGAGGCAGACATGAATCTGGAGCTTGTGCAGTGCTTTCTGCGTGTTGCGGAGTTCGGAAGCATCAATCGCGCCGCCGAAGACCTTGAAATGACCCAGCCCGCACTGGCCCGGCGCATCGCGGCGCTGGAGCATGATCTCAGTGTCACCTTGCTGGTACGGGGTTCGAGGGGCGTGCGGCTTACCGACGCCGGACTCATCCTGGCCAATGGCGCCCGTCCCATACTCCGGCAGGCCGAGCTGCTGCGGGCCGAAATCGGCCGTCAGGTCAAGACCCAGGTTTCCATCGGCCTGCCGTTTTCCATGAACAAGCTGGTGACCGCGCCCTTCGCATCGCGCGAACTGGATCGCGAGTCGCCGGTGTCATTGCGAATCTACGAGGGGTTTCTTCATCACTTGCGCGAATGGATGCATCAAAGCCTGATCGACGTGGCGATCATGGAAGATCGCGAAGACGAATCACCCCAATTCGAACGGATTCCGCTGGTTCGCGAGCAGGTGTTCCTGGTGGGCAACGCCGACTCGGGGCTGCGGCCTGATCGCGGCGTCGACGCTCGGCAGTTGGGGCGCTGCCGGCTCATACTGCCCGGCCGTCCCAACATCATCCGCATGCGTGTGGAGGCCTATCTGAAGCAGCATGGGGAAAAATACCGGCGTGCCGCCGACGCGGAAACCTTGCCCCTTTGCCTTTCATTGGTGAACGATGGGCACGGCATGACGGTGATGCCGTACTGCGCCTTGTATGAATTTCCTATGAGCACGCTGCGGGCTGCCCCCATTGTCGACTTGCCCATGACCTGGTCCATGTATGTCAACAACGTGCGCCGACACTCGGCAGGCGTGCGGCATATCGCCGAAGGGCTGCGCAACGCGATGGTGGCTCGCATCCGTAGCGGCGAATGGCAGATGGCCGAGGCGCTTCTCGAGGCGAAGTCCTGAACGGGGCATGGCGCTTGCTGCCGCGGGCCGAGGCTGTATTTCCATTTCTTCGTCTGACCAGGAGGCATCCATGTCAATTTCAGCAATCGATTTCCCGGCGGGCCGTTCCGGTGGCGCGGCCGAGCGAGGGCGCTCGGCGCGGCGCCGCTGCGTGTGGATGGCGGGCGCCTTGGTTCTGGGCGGGTTCCTTGCCACGGCGGCGCACGCGGACGTCAAGGTGACCCTGCATCAAGTGTCCCAGAAGGGCGTGATGGACGAGATCGGAGAAGTCGTCGTGTCCGAGTCCAAGTACGGCCTGGTGTTTACGCCCAACCTCAAAGGCCTGAATCCCGGCGTCCACGGCTTCCACGTGCACGAAAAGCCCAGCTGCGAACCCGAGGAGAAGGATGGCAAGGTGACGGCCGCCGGCGCGGCCGGCGGGCACCTGGATCCCGAGGGCAGCAAGAAGCACGGGGCCCCATGGGGCGACGGGCATCTGGGCGATCTGCCCGCGCTCTATGTCGACTCGAAGGGCAACGCGCAGCTGCCGGTGTTGGCGCCCAGGCTGACCAAGCTGGATCAGATCCAGGGCAGGTCGCTGATGGTGCACGAGGGCGGCGACAATTACTCCGATCATCCCATGCCGCTGGGCGGTGGCGGCGGCCGCATGGCCTGCGGCGTGGTGGAGTAGCGTCAGGCCGGATTGCGCCGCTCGCGCATGGCGCTTCCGATGCGCTCGAGCGATGCGCCATCGAGCATGCGCCGGGCCAGGGGGAGCAGTTCCTGGTCTTCGCATTGCAGGTGGTCGGCATAGCCGTCCATGAAGGCCTGGATATCCCGGGCGGACAGCGCCACGGCCTCGCCTTCGCACAGCCGGAGCAGCAGCGGCCGCAGGCGCTGCCATTGACTCTCGAGTTGGCGGTGTTCGGTGGACAGCCTGTCGAACAAGCCGCGCAGGCATGTCGCATCGGAGCCGGCCACCGATTCGAGCAGGGCGGGGAAAAGATCTTTTTCCTCGTCGGCATGATGGTACAGGGCGGGGCCGTCGAAATAGCGCAGTATGCTCTGGGCCGCGCTGCGCGCGTGCTCGTCGGCGCCGTGCCGGGCCACGTGGTCCGGCAGCCGCGACAGGGTTTCGCAGCGGCTGCGCAATTTGTCGTGGCAGGCCGAGAGCATGTCCACCGGCTCGTCGAAACCGGCGGAGGGAGCATTGAAGCCCGGAAACGATTGAGCCATGGCGTGTCCTTGCTGTGGGCGGCGGCCGAACGGCCCGGCGGAAGGGACCGAGGGCGCGCCGATTCTCGAGTCAGCGGCGGGGAGTGCCGATGATGCGGTACATCACGTTCTTGTCGCCCGCCAGGTGATGCCAGAAGGCGGCGACGATATGGCCGACCACAAGGGCGAACAGCAGCCAGCCCAGCAGGCTGTGGAAGGTGCTGCCCAGGTCGGTCATCCATTCTATTTTATCGCCCTCGAAGCCGGACATCAGCGGAATGCCGAAAGGCGAGAAGGCCCTGCCCGAACCGTACTGGCGGATCAGCGCAACGAGCGGAACGGCGACCATGAGCAGGTACAGACAGGCGTGGCCCAGACGCGCCAGCACGCTGACCGAGGGCGGACGGCGTCCGGTGTTCGCCAGCGCCCAGAGCACGCGGACAAGAATCAGCACCATGAGCAGGAAGCCGGACGTCTTGTGGGTGGACCACATGAATTCGTCCAGAGCGGAATCTTCCGCCAGCAGATGGGCGCCGGCCGACGTGAACTGCCAGGCGAGCACCACGGCCATGAGCCAGTGCAGCGTGCGGGTGATGCTTCCGTAGCGGAGAGCCGAGTCACGGGTCTGGGAGGTATTTTGCATGCTTTTTCCTTGTTGACGAGAACTGGGCATGCCGCCTTGCCGGCCGGAGCGTCTTCCCGCGAGGCTGACGCCGCGGCGGACAGGGAGGCAATGGATGGGTTGGCTCTTATACCATGGCGACTTTACAACTTGACATTCATGGGGCGTCGCAGGGCGTTATCCTTGGACATGAATAAGCGTACACTAGCATTCGCTTCAGTGCCACGAGTCAACCAACACGCAGAGCGCAAACCGATGCAAGAGTCCACGATACAAGCTCCTCGTTGGGGATTGGATCAGATTCCCTTCGAACAGATCGACGTTTCAGAAGCGCGTACGCGCGAAGACTTGTTCTATCTCGTCACCAGCGCGTCGTTCATCGAGATCGCCTCCGATCTATATACCAGCAACCTCATCCAGCATTTCGAGGGCGACGACGATGTGGTGCAATGGCTGCAAGAGCAATGGCAGCACGAGGAAATGCGCCACGGCTACTCCTTGCGCGACTATGTGCGGCACGTCTGGCCTGAATTCGACTGGCAGGCCGCCTACGACTCCTTCTTCGACGAGTACTCCAAGATGTGCACCATCGAAGAATTCGAACCGACGCGCGGCCTCGAGATGGTGGCGCGCTGCGTCGTCGAGACGGGCACGGCGACCTTCTACACTGCGCTCAGCCAGCATGCGACCGAACCGGTGCTGTCCGGCATAGCGGCCCGCATCCGGGCCGAAGAGGTCGGCCACTACAAGCATTTCTACCAATACTTCAGGCACTACAGCGAGCGCGAGTCGCCCAGCCGCTGGCGAGTGCTCGGAGCCATCCGGCGCCGCGTGGTCGAGGCCCGCAATTCGGACGCCGAGGTGGCCCTGTGGCATGTATATGCGCACAGGCATCCCGGCGCCGACCGGCAGGCGGACAGGCAGGCTTTCCGGGCCGTGCTGAGCGGGCTGGGCAAGGCGGTCAAGCGCCATTATCCGGTCAATATGGCGGCCAAGATGGTGCTGCGTCCCTTGAGCCTGCCGCCCCGGGTCAACCAGGTGATCGAAGGCCCCTTGTCGCGGGCGGCGAGCTGGCTGCTGCGCTAGCACGCCGGGCTTTGGCTTAGGGCCTGTTAACAGGCCCTAAGGGTCCTGAGAGTCGAACAGTCCGTGCAGGCGTATATAGCCCTGCACGCGTTCCAGCCTCTGGCGCGGGTCGCGCATTTTCAGCAGGTTCTGCCTTTGCAGGGCCGTCAGCGGCAGCAGTTCGGCCCAGCGATCGGCCACCCATCCGCATTCATCGAGCTTGAAGGGCGGCGCCAACGGCATGGCGGCCGCGGGCATCTCTTCTTTCTGCATATTGGCAATGAGCCTGCCCAGGACATCGGCGCTGGGTTTCAAGGCGGCGGGCAGGGGCGTGGGCGAATCGGGCTCCAGCGCAGCGCTGCGGCCCACCCAAAGGCCGTATTTTTCCTGTCGGCTGCTCAATAGCTCGAAAGGCGCGGTGCCTATGCAGCGGACGTGGATGAGCGCCGGCATGGGCGCATGCCAGGCGTCGATGCGGGCCATGGTGCCGGCGGTCGCCAGGGTTTCGACGCTTTCCGGGGAGCGCACCTCGCGGCCTTCCAGCAGGCCGACTACGCCGAACTCGCTGCCGTCCGCGATGCAGCGGCGTATCATGTCCAGATAGCGCACCTCGAACACGCGCAGATGCAGCACCCCGTCGGGAAACAAGGCCCGTCCCAACGGAAACAAAGGGATTTCGTCCATAGTATCTGCCTAGAAGCTCCGAAGGAGTCAGCCCCGAATATAGGGGTTAACTATAAATTGTTTCGCTAAAACCAATTGCGTATAGTATTTCTATCCAGCGAGAACCACTCGCGATGATGCAACGATGCCCGTATGGAAACGCATCGTTCACAATGCAATGGAGACAACAGTGAATATGCCCGAAATCCAAGGCGCGCGCTTGTTCGCCGAGCCCGCCGTCAAGGTCGAGACACGCGCCGACGGCACCATGGTGCTCGACACGCCCATGGCTTTGGAGCCCTATGCCCGTTGCGTGGGTGAATACCTCGAGCATTGGGGGCGCGAAACTCCCGAGCGCGATTTCTTGCTGGAGCGCGGCCCGCAGGGCGCCTGGCAGGGCGTAACTTACGGCCAGGCGCTGGACACGGTGCGGCGCATCGCGGGCTGGCTGCTACAGCATCACAAGCGCCCCGATTATCCCGTTTGCGTCATGACCGACAACAGCGTCGAGCATGGCCTCATCATGTTGGCCTGCATGCACGTGGGCATCGCCTACACGGCGGTGTCGCCGGCCTATTCCTTGGTTTCAAAAGACCACGCCAAGCTGAAGAACCTGATCGAGCGGCTCGATCCGGAGTTCATCTACGTGGGCGGGGCAGAGCGCTTCAAACCCGCGCTCAAGTCGATCGAGGGCCTGCACAAGGCCACCCTCATCGTCTCCGATCACGACGACCTTCCCGGGGACGCCCTGCGGTTTTCCGCACTGTTGAAGGGAGAGGACGGGCCGGCGGTGGACGAGGCTTATCGCCAGGTGGGACCCGACACCATCGCGAAGATCCTGTTCACCTCGGGCTCCACCGGCTATCCCAAAGGGGTGATCAACACGCAGCGCATGCTGTGCGCCAGCCAGCAGGCCAAGCGCCAGGTATGGCCTTTTCTTACGGAGCATCCGCCGGTTCTGCTCGATTGGCTGCCATGGAACCATACCTTCGGCGGCAACCACAATTTCAATGTCATTCTGGCCAACGGCGGAACCTTGTATCTGGACGGCGGCAAGCCGCTGCCGGGCATGTTCGACCAATCGGTGCAGAACCTGCGCGACGTCGCGCCCACCCTTTACCTGAACGTGCCGCGCGCCTTCGACATGCTGCTGCCGGTGCTGCGCTCCGATGCCGGGCTGCGCAGCAAGTTTTTCTCTCGTCTGCAGGTCATCTTCTATGCGGCGGCCGCCTTGCCGCAGCATCTGTGGGACGGCCTGATCGAACTCTCCAAGCAAGAACTGGGCTATGCGGTCCCCATGGTCACCGCCTGGGGGTCGACCGAAACCTCGCCGCTGGCCACCGACTGCCATTACCAGGCCGCGCGCTCCGGCGTGATCGGGCTGCCGGTGCCCGGCGTGTCGATCAAGCTGGTTCCCAGCGGCGACAAGCTCGAAGTACGCGTCAAGGGGCCCAACATCACCCCGGGCTATTTCAAGCAGCCCGAAGAAACCGCCAAGGCGTTCGATGAAGAAGGCTACTACCGCATCGGCGATGCGGCGAAGTTCGCCGACCCCGAGAACCCGGCCGCGGGCCTGATGTTCGACGGACGCGTATCCGAGGACTTCAAGCTGACCACGGCCACCTGGGTCAGCGTGGGCGCCCTGCGGGTAAAGGGCATCGAGATGCTGGCGCCGGCGGTTCAGGACATCGTCGTGACCGGCCACGATCGCGATTCGGTCGGTTTCCTCATCTTCCCCAACGTGGCGGCATGCCGCAAGCTGGCGGGCCTGCCCGACGACGCGGCGGTGGAACAGGTCGTCGCCCACCCCGCCGTCATCGAGCACATCACGCGCGGCATGCAGGCCATGCGCAGCGCCGGCACGGGCAGTTCCACTTTCGCCGACCGGGCCATGATGCTTACCATGCCGCCGGCCGTCGACAGCGGCGAAATCACCGACAAAGGCTATATCAACCAGTCGGCCGTCCTGAAGGCGCGAGCCCATCTCGTCGACAGGCTTTACAGCGGCGAAGCCGATCCGCTAATCGTCCGGTTGTAAGCCATGGCGCAGAAAGAACCACTGATCATCGAAGCGCCCGACCTGCAGCAGCGGGTCGCACAGCGCGTGCGCGCCGCCAGGGCGGGGCGGGCCATGTCCATGAAGCAGCTGGCGCGCGAATCGGGCATATCGCTGCCCTATCTCTCGCGCGTCGAGCGGGGCGAAGGCAATATATCGCTGGCGGTGCTGGGCAAGCTGGCCGCGGCGCTGCATCTTTCCGCCGACAGCATGCTGGCCGACGACGACCGTTACGGGGCCGACTACGCCCTGATCGTCGAACTGCTCAAGCGCCAGTCGCCCGCGCGCCTGCGCGAGATACGCAAGGCCTTGCTCGAAGGCGGGGCGTCCGGGCCCGGCCAGGCGCCCAGGCGCATCGCTCTCGTCGGGCTGCGCGGCGCGGGCAAGTCCACGCTAGGCCCTTTGCTGGCCCAGCGTCTGCATCTGCCTTTCATCGAGCTCAATCAAGAGGTCGAAAAAGAAGCCGGCATCGCGCTGGACCTGATCTTTTCCATCTACGGCCAGGCGGGCTTCCGGCAACTCGAAAAGCGCTGCCTGGACCGCGTCATCGCCCAGTATCCCGAGGTGGTGCTGGCCACGGGCGGCGGCATCGTCGTCGAGCCCGCCACGTACGAATTGCTGCTGCACTCCTTTTTCTGCGTATGGCTGCACGCCGATCCCCATGAACATTTCCGCCGCGTCATGGCGCAGCACGATGCGCGCATCGCCACACCCGAGCTGCACAAGGACGCCATGGCCAATATCACCGGCGCACTCGACGCCCGTCGCAAGCTATACGCCCTGGCCCACGCCGACGTCGACACCACGCATCGCGAGGTCGATGCTCTGGTCCAGCAGCTGGAAGAACTGATCCAGAAGCATCCTTTCGGACAGGTCGGCTCGGCCCTGGCACAAGCCTTGTGCGCTTGAGGGCGCGGTACGAATCCGTTTTTCTTGTACAGGAGTAATCATGCAGCGAGAGGTGAAACGCGTTGCCGTGGTGGGCACCGGCGTGATCGGAGCCAGCTGGACGGCCTATTTTCTGGCCCAGGGCCTGGACGTCGAAGCCACTGATCCTTCGCCGGACGCCGAGCGTCGCCTGCGCGAAACCGTGGCCCGGCTCTGGCCCAGCATGGAACGCATCGGCCTGCGTCCGGGCGCTTCGCAGGACAGGCTGCGTTTTCATGCCGACCTGCTCGACGCCCTCGAGAACGTCGACTTCGTGCAAGAAAACGGCCCAGAAAACGAAGCATTCAAGATCGACCTGTTCCGCCGCATGGACGCCGCTTTGCCGGCCGACGTGGTGCTGGCGTCGAGTTCGTCGGGCCTGCTGATCAGCACAGTGCAGTCGGCCTGCCAGCACCCGCAGCGCGTGGTGCTGGGCCATCCCTTCAACCCGCCGCACCTGATTCCCCTGGTCGAGGTCATAGGCGGCGCGCAGACGTCCGCCGAAGCCTTGAAGGCGGCCATGGATTTCTACATCTCCATCAGCAAGAGCCCCGTCAATCCGCGCAAAGAGGTCAAAGGCCACATCGCCAACCGCCTGCAAGCGGCCCTGTGGCGCGAGGCCTTTCATCTGGTCGACCAGGGTGTCGCCACGGTGCGGGACATCGACGTGGCGATCTCGCAGGGGCCGGGCATGCGCTGGGCCCTTCTGGGGCCTTTCATGAACCTGCATCTGTCGGGCGGGCAGGGCGGCATCGAGCATCTGCTCGACCACCTGGGCGGACCCATAGAAGA
This sequence comes from Pusillimonas caeni, assembly GCF_003545815.1. Lineage (GTDB taxonomy): Bacteria > Pseudomonadota > Gammaproteobacteria > Burkholderiales > Burkholderiaceae_B > Pusillimonas > Pusillimonas caeni. Next base: position 47,980 of record NZ_PDUW01000007.1, on the reverse strand, counting down.
CTGGTGGAAGGACCTGGGCTCGCCCTCCATGACGCCCGATCTCAAGCGCAAGGTGGCCGAGCAATTACGCGAGGTGCTTGCCACATCGGACGAGTCGCGCTTCGTGCCGGAGCGGGATCGCTTGCTGCTGGACTTGATTGCCGCGAAGAAGGAATCGGGGCAATTGCCCTAAGTAAACACGTCTGCGAGCTAAAAGGCCGACGCGCTAAGATAACGCCTGAATGAACTGCGTATTGTCGCAATATCCTCGTTCTGACCTAATAGTACTGACAATAACAGGCGGGCCTTGACACCGCTCAGGAACCCGCCCGGTATAAGCCCTTTGCCAAGCAAATCCATTTCGGACCCTGCGTAGCTATAGGTCTGCGTTAGTGTTCCTCCTGCGTAAACGCGAGACGAAAGCACTACCGGCTTGTTGCTTGCCAACTGTTCCAGACGCGGCACTATTTCGGCAGGTACGTGGCCGGCGCCTACTCCCTCTATCACTATGCCTCGATATTCCAGCTTCGGCAATTGATCCAACAGCCAGCCATTGTCGCCCAGCACGATTTTGACAAGCGCTACCGGAGCACAGTCGAAGGAGGGAAGTACGCTGTATTTGATTGGCGTCGGAGGTTTGTAATGAAATCTCGCACGTTGCTCTACTATGAAGCCCAGCGGTCCGGACATTGGCGAAGTGAAAGCAGAGGGCAAATAGGTATGGCTTTTTTGCACGAAGCGTGCAGCGTGTATTTCATTATTGAATACGACTAACGTACCTATTCCTGCCGCGCTTGGGCTGGCGGCGACTAGAACCGCCGAGAACAAGTTGGCTGGTCCGTCTGCGCCCAACATAGCGGGCCCCCGCATAGCCCCGGTGACCACCAATGGTCTATCTCTACGTACTAGAAGGTCTAGCAAAAAGGCGGTCTCTTCGATGGTGTCCGTGCCTTGCACCACTACTACGCCATCGACGCCGCGCTGATATAACGCGTCTATGTCGGAGGCCAGCATCACAATAGCAGAGAGGCTTAGCGATGCACTGGGAAGATCGTGTTTCGTAATGATTTTGAACTGGGCCAGCTCGGCCAGTCCCGAAACGCTTTCGAGCAATTGCTTCGGCCTCAATCCCGGAGCAATGCCGCCGTTGCGTTGAGGCACCATCGTAATCGTGCCTCCCAACACTATCAACGCGATTCTGGGCAATGCCATGGGCTCAGCTTATGTTCCATTTCAACGTTCAAGGCCCGAAGCTTCGGCCGTTTCAAGCTGTTCAGCCAAAGAATCGGGCACGACCTCGTCCAGTGAACGCGTCATCAAAACTTTTTCGGGCGTTGCGGGTACGTTTAGCGCCGGCCTGTTGGTGATGAGTGAGAGCGCTTCTATCAGCGCTTGATGCACCGAAATAGCCAACATGAGGGGAGGTTCGCCGACAGCTTTCGAAAAGTAAGGGGTCGGCGCCCGGAACGAGAGATTGTCCATCAACTCGACATTGAACGTTGTCGGCCGATCGCCAATCGCAGGAATCTTATAAGTCGAAGGAGCATGCGTTTTCAACATTCCATTCGCATCCCACCAAAGTTCTTCGGTAGTCAGCCACCCCATACCCTGAATGAATCCTCCTTCGATCTGGCCGATGTCTATGGCAGGGTTCAAAGAGCTTCCCACATCGTGAAGGACGTCCACTCGAAGCACTTTGTATTCTCCGGTCAGAGTATCTACAAGTACTTCGGAGACCGCGGCACCATAGGCAAAATACAAAAAAGGCCGGCCCTGGAATGCTTTTTGATCGAAATGGATCTCGGGCGTCTTGAAAAATCCTGTCGCAGACAGCGAAATGCGATCGAAGTACGCCAGCTCAACCAGTTTTGCAAAGGGAATGGCTTGAGCGCCCACATGGACATGATCATCTGCGAACCGAACGTCCTCGACCATGCCACCGAAGTGGCGTATCGCGACCTCGGCCAGACGGCTTTTGAGCTTAAGGGCCGCATCGCGCGCAGCCATGCCGTTCAAGTCCACTCCTGCCGACGATGCCGTCGGAGAGGTATTGGGGACTTTTTCCGTGTTGGTCGCGGTAATACGGACTTGCTCTACCGAAACACCGAACTCGTGCGCAACGATTTGGGCGACCTTTACGAACAGCCCTTGGCCCATTTCGGTGCCACCATGATTCAGCGCAATGCTTCCATCTTTATATATATTGATTAAGGCCCCCGCTTGGTTGAGATGGGTACGGCTAAAGCAGATTCCCATCATCACCGGTGTTAGTGCGATGCCCTTGCGTAATATCGGATTCTGCTCGTTGAACGCGCGTATCTCGTCGCGGCGCTGTTGGTACTCTGCCTTGTGCGCTAACTGGTCGATCAGTTCAGGCAAGATGAAGTTCTCGACGGTTTGCCCATAATGCGTCTGGGCCCGCACCGGGTCATAAAGATTCTGTTTGCGCACATCCAATGGGTCTTTTCCAAGATGGTGGGCGATATCCAATATGGCTCGCTCTATGCCAATCATGCCTTGCGGCGTACCGAACCCGCGAAACGCCGTGTCAGAAACAGTATTCGTTCTGCAGCGGTATGACTCTACCGATACGTTCTCAAGAAAATAGGCGTTGTCGCAATGAAATACGCCTCGGTCGGCCACGGCGCCAGACAAATCGGTAGCGTAACCACAACGAACTTTCTGCTGGAACTGTATCCCGAGTATTTTGCCGTCGTTGTCGAAACCCACGTCGTAGTCGATGACAAATGCATGTCGCTTGCCCGTCATTCGCATGTCGTCATCGCGATCCAAACGCACCTTTGCCGAGCGTTTCGTCTTGTGCGCCGCCAACGCCGCGATTGCGGCAAACTGAGTGGCCTGCGTCTCTTTGCCGCCAAAGGCTCCTCCCATGCGGCGCACATGCACTTTGATCGCTGCATCCGGGAGATTAAGCATTCGAGCGCATAAATGCTGAATTTCGCTCGGATTCTGCGTAGAACAAAATATCAGTACCTCTCCATCTTCACCGGGTTGCGCAAAAGATATCTGGCTCTCTAGATAGAAATGTTCCTGACCGCCTGTACTGATCCGACCCTTCAGGCGGTGTGGCGAAGACTTCAAAGCCTCCTCCGGATTACCGCGACGGACACGCCGAGGCGCGTGTATGAAGCTTTGCTGCTCCATCGCCTGGTCGATGGTCAATACGGCGGGGAGCTCTTTGAATTCGATGTTTGCAAACTTGCTGGCCCGGCGCGCAGCATCGATCGACTCTGCAACCACTGCAAACAACGCCTGGCCGGAAAATTGAACGTATCTTGCCGCAAAAAGTGGCTCGTCTCCTGCATGAGCGCAGCTCACATCGTGCGTTCCCGGAATATCGTCAAGTGTCAGGACGGTGACAACACCTGGCTGGTCCAGTACCTCGCTCAGATCGCAATTTAGGATTTCTGCATGGGCAAGCGTGCTTTGGGCGATATAAACATGCAGTGTTCCCCGAGGTTCGGGCATGTCGTCGATGTAAACCGCCTCTCCGCATACTTGCTTTACGGCACTATCGTGACGCTGTGAGACTTGAATCTTCATGAGATTCCTCCTTCAAGCATGTGCTGCTTGGACGCCGACCTCTGTAGAGGTTCGTGATTCAAGAAAATATTTATAGAGCAGGTTGCCCGCGATGCGATTTCGGTAGGCGGAACTGGCGCGCGCATCGCTAAGAGGTTCGTAAGTGTTTTCCAGAATTTCCCTAGCACGCAAAATTGTGTCGTCTGACCAGGCACGCCCTTCCAGGAAATCTTCGCATGCAGTGGCCCTTAGGGGAATGCCGGCCATGCCTCCGAAGCATATGCGCGCCTTTGTTACCGTGGGCTGCGCCGCCGTATTGTCTATTTCGATGTTGAACGCACCGCAGACGCTAGAGATGTCCTGCTCGATCCGCTTGCTGATCTTGTACACCTTCAAGATGGCCGATGGCGCAGGGCGCGGTATCCAGATGGACTCAATGAATTCACCAGGGTGGATGTCTTGCCGGCCATATGCGATGAAATAATCTTCTAATGCTATCTTGCGTACCTCGGCCCCGCGACGCAGCGTAAGCTCGGCATTTGCGGCGATGAGGGCAGGGGGCATATCGCCAATCGGAGAACCATTCGCGATATTGCCGCCAATGGTTCCCAGATTACGTACTTGCACAGCGCCGATGCGCCCTACAAGCTGCCCTATGCTTGGGGAAAGCTGGGCCAAGACCTGTCGGCCAGCGTCATAGGTAACGGCGGCGCCTAGTCGCACGCCTTCCGGCAGATTCTCTATCTGCTTCAATTCTGGTATGCGTCCCAGGTAGACCAGGGACTGGTATTCTTTGTGGTTCTTCGTGATACGCACGCCCAAATCGGTTCCGCCGGCCACTAGAGCAGCGTCTGGATGCTCAACGAGATAAGCGGCAAGCTCGTCCACTGAGAGGGGAATAACAAATCTATCGCGCTCTTCCCAGGTGCGCACTCCCGAATCAACAGATAGTTTTTGGAGCTTGTCCTTCAAGTCTTCGCCGCGCGCAGCCCATTCTTCGTCGACACCGCTTTTCAGAACATTCTTCGCCGCATTGAGGATGGGCGTGTATCCTGTACATCGGCAGAGGTTTCCGGCAAGCAGCTCATTGATTGCCTGGTGCGTTGGTTGCACTTCTGCTTGCAGGCCCGCGAACATCGACATTATGAACCCTGGGGTACAAAAACCGCACTGCGATCCATGTTCGGCCACCATGGCTTGTTGCGCCCGGTGTAACTTCCCATTGTGCTTGAGGCTTTCAACTGTCATCAAAGCTTTCCCGTCCAGCGTTCCGAGCAACTGAATGCAGCTGTTCACGGCGCGATAGCGCAGCGCGCCATCGCTTAGTTCGGCCACCACCGCGGTACATGCGCCGCAATCGCCTTCAGCGCAGCCTTCTTTGCTACCCGTCGCTCGTTCGCTCTCGCGGATATAACGCAGGACGGTCATATTGGGATCGAACTTGGCCAGTCGTCGGGGTTCTCCGTTGAATAAGAACTCTATGGTTTTTCTCACAATCACTCCTAAATCTTTATCAGTCGCCAATTTGTGCTTTAGTATCCGAGCGCGCGTGGAAGCCACAAGGCAACGGATGGAACATAGCTGATCAGCAGCAGTACAGCGACGTGTACACACAAGAATGCGAAAACCGGCGGGATGATTCGCTCGACGCGAGTTCCAGCTACCTCTGCACCCAGGAATAGCGTGACTCCGATGGGAGGCGTTGCCATTCCGATAACTAGATTAATGCTCATCAGAACGCCAAAAAGAACGGGGTCGATTCCTATGATTTGGACGACGGGCATCAATACAGGCACAAGTATGATAATGGCGGCGGTAGTGTCCATGACACAGCCGATGAGAAGCAGCAAGACATTGATCAGAAGCAACAGCAGGTACGGACTTTCGGTAATGCTTAGCATGGCTGCGGCCACCGCCTGAGGTATGGCCTCTGAGAGCATGACGTCCGAGAATATGCGTGCCGCCCCGATAATCAGCATGATGAAACTGGTCGTCATGCCCGTACGCAGCAGTATTTTCCAAAGATCCTTGACGTTCAGTTCGCGATAAACAAAAAACCCGATCAGCAGCGCATAAAGCACCGCAACCGCTGCGGCCTCGGTGGGCGTCATGATTCCCGAGAAAATGCCACCCAATATAACGACCGGCATGAAGAGCGCAAAACCAGATTTTTTCGCCTCGTGCAGTACCGCACCCTTTGAAAAGGGACGCACCACCCCATAGCCCCTACGCTTGGACAAAAAATAAATGACGCCCATCATGCCCGCGGCGATGAGAACACCGGGCACGACGCCCGCAAGAAAGAGCGCCCCGACCGATTGGCTTGCCGTGACCGCAAAGATGACCATGGTAATGCTCGGCGGAATAATCGGACCAAGCAACGACGCACAGATCGTAATACTGGCTGCGACCTCTTTGTTGTAGTTCTCTTTCTCCATCGCTGGAATCAATACTCGCCCCACGGCAGCGATGTTGGCAAGGGCCGACCCGGAAATAGCCGCCATGATTGCGTTGGCCACCACGTTGGTGTGTCCGAGCCCCCCTTGGATGTGCCCCACCAGCGTTTTGGCGAAGTTGACGAGCCGCAGGGAAATACCGCCGCTGTTCATGAGCTCGCCCGCCAGAATGAAGAACGGAATCGCCATCATGGGAAACGAATCCATACCATTGAACATGCTCATGGGCATGATGATTAGTGGCATGGTCGGAATAAATAACACCACTGTCAGTAGGGCTGCGGCACCCACCGCAAAGATGACAGGCACGCCGAAGGCTAGAAAACCGGCCAGCGAACCAAATAAAACTGTGGCAAGCATTACATTGCTCCGTACCTAGAGTTAGTCGGCATGAAGCTCAAGCCCGGATATCGGCGCGACCTTTTGATTGCCGGCCTGCCAATAGGACTGTATTGCTGCAGCCGTAAGGTGATAGATCATCAGCGCCGCCCCGGCCGGAATGGAGGCATACGGAACCGCCATCGACATCTGTAATGCGGGAGTAGTCATGTAAACGCTTTGCTCAAGCATCTCGATGCCCTTCCAAAGCAGCACCACCAGGAACGAGAGAATGATCAATTGAGAGATGCCAAAGACAAGGTGTCGAAGCATTCCTTCTGGAAGCTTTCGAACCAGTATGTCGATTGCTATATGCCCACCGTGTCGGAAGACCAGGCCCCCGCCCATGAACGAAAGCCAGACCATGCTATAGCGCGCTACTTCCTCTGACCATGCCAGCGCCTCATTCATGAAGTAACGCGCAAAAACGCCGGCCAATGTGGAGCCTGTCATGATTAGCAAGAGCACCACGACCACTACGCTGGTCGCTCCCACAACTGCACGGTCGAAATATCGCACCATAGTGACTCTTCCCCGATAGAAAAAATTCGACGCTGCCGTCTAATACGGCAGCGTCGAGATCAATGTCACTGCTTGCCCACGCGGGCCTCGGCGGCATCGACACCTTGCAGAAGCTTGTCGACCCATTCATCGCCAACGTCCTTGCGCACCATTTCCTCGACGGGCGGGCGTCCAAGCGCCCTGAATTCTTCGTACTGAGCGGCGGTGGGCGTGTAAATCTCTATGCCTGCCTTTTCCAGGTCTTTGAGGGCTTGTCGCTCGTTGAGCAGCACGGTCGCTCTCGCGGCAGTCGTTGCAGTCAGCGCTGCTTCGGAGAGGATTGCCTGCTGTTCTGGCGTCAGTGACTGGAAAGTACGTTCGTTGATCATCGCCGCATGGATGCTGAACAAATGGCGATCGAGCGTCAGGTGCTTTTGGTGCTCGTGCAGTTTCATCGCATACGCAAGCCCGGGTGGGTTTTCCATACCATCGACAACGCCTTGCTGCAAAGAGGTATATAGCTCGGACCAGGCTATGGGTACTGGATTTCCCCCAAGGGCCCTGACCATGGCGATATGAGCCTGGTTTTCGCCGGTACGAATCTTTAGCCCCTTCAGGTCAGCCGGAGCCTGGACAGCTTTACTGCCATTGAAGAAGCTGCGAAAGCCCGCATTCATGACACCCAGCACGCGCAAACCCGTAGCTTGACGCCATGCGTCGTTGAATTCCTTTCCGAAGTCACCGTCCAGTACCTGCCAGGCAACGGCGTCGGAACGAAATAGATAGGGAATGCCCAGAATCTGAGCCGGCTTGAAGAAACTGGGCATCAGGATTTCACTATTGATCGTCATCTGATTGATGCCCGTCTGGGCTTTCTGCAACTGCTCACGTTCGCCACCCGCAGCGTTTGCTCCGAGAATCTGAACTTTGACTTCCCCGCCTGTGCGGTCCTCTACCATTTCCTTGAATACTACCGCCCATACATGGGAACCTTGTTGCATGGTTTCCGCGGTGGTGTGACTGATTCGGAGCATTGTGGCTGCGGTAGCCGTACTCGTCGGTACAGCACTCAAAGTTGCTACTGCGGTCAATGCGGCAACGGCCGTTGTACGTATACAAGAAAACAACTCCATAACTACTCTCCTTCTGAAATGCGCTGCTGTTTCCAGGCCCTGGGTTTCAGCCTCGCATTAGTGGATATGAATATAATTGGACTCAATTTTCAATCTAGTGTGGAAAAGTACCATATGAATATCTGTGGCATATACAGGGGAAAACACTAATTAATAAGGGTTTTATTATTTTTGGTGGTGATGATAGCATTTGGGTTATCGTATAATTGCATCCAATCTATAATGGAGACATCATGAATGAAACAATCGTGATAACCGACGAAACACTAGTGGAAACCCTACAGGAGTTCGTCAGGTTCCCAAGTCAGCAAACTGATTTGCAGGAAGAAGACCCACATGTAAAAGCCTTTATTAAAGAGTGTGCTGCTCCCCGCTTGGAGGAGATGGGAGCGGCCATACGCTACGACAAAATGGGTAATCTTATTGCCGAGGTGGGGCCGAAGAACGGTCGTTCGCTCATGTTCGTAGGGTATGCCATGACTCATCCCGCATCGCGAATGCAGGACCCGTTTTCGGCCACCTTGGTGGAAACTCCACGCGGCCAAGCTATTAGAGGACGCGGTGTTGCGGAACAGAAAACCGCTTTGGCGGCAGCATTCGGAGCCTTCGAGCAAGCCATCAAGCGCGATCAACTCGGAGGGAGGCTGATGCTTGTTTTAACGACCGCCGGCGAAACGGGCAGGCACGACGCGATCGAAAGCGTAATGGCCGAGCTGTCCGAGCCTCCTGAATGCGCAGTAATCCTTGTCGGCACTAACAGCAAGATCGCTATTGGCAACAAAGGAAGAATCGACTTTGAAGTAATCGTTGGCGGCAAGACTTCGCATAGCTCCGCTCCGTGGAACGGAATCAATGCAATCACGGGAGCCCAACGCCTGATCAGTGAGCTCGAATCCCTTGATTTAGGTGTGCCCGATCATCCAGCATTCGGGCCTGCAACGCTTACGCCCACAGCAATCGACAGCAGCCCGAAGGCTACACATACGGTGCCAGATACGGTAAACATCGTTTTTGACCGGCGGCTTTTACCCGGTGAAGAGCCATTACAAGCGCTTGCTTCAATAAAGAATGCCATCACGTTGCCGGAACCATGGAGTGTTCAATTCGAGCTTGGGCCTATCATGTATCCCAACGAGTTGCCATTAGAAAGCGATTTTTTTCACAAACTGACTAAAGCGTTTAAGTTGGGAACAGGCTCTGCACCCCAAACATTCCATTGCAATTTTGCCCTGGATGCCGGATATTTTTGTCGCCGGGGCATTCCTGCGGTGATGCTGGGGCCAGGCGAGGTCGATCAGTTTCACTCCAACGAAGAGCACGTTTTAGTTTCAGACTTGGTAGACATGTCGAAGATCTACTACTCCTTAATCGAGCAGTGTCTTCCGGCAGAGGCAACGTAACTTTTACTGCGTACTTAAGTACGGGCACGCAACGGACGAACTCATGCACCTGCTATCTCCTTCCTTATCCCCAAGCGCCATCGACAAGTCTTTGCCGCCGGTAGAACAGGCATACCAATATGTTATCAATGGCATTCTGACGGGTGAGCTCAAAGCAGGTACGAGAATTCCTACCGAAGCCGTCGCCGAGGCGCTAGGTATTAGCAGGACTCCCGTACGTGATGCCTTGCGGAGCCTCGAAGGGGACGGAGCAGTAATGATCTACGCTAACCGCGGCGCGGTGGTGGCTAAATATTCGCGGGCCGAGGTCTCCCAACTTATCGAAATACGGGCCGCCTTGGAAGGGCTGGCTGCCCGCTTCGCGTTGCCCAATATCGGCCTCTCCGAACTGGAAGAGCTGACCCATCTTAAGTCGCGCATGGAGCGCGAGAGCAGCTCACTTTCAAAATGGATGGCTGCGCACGACGCATTTCACAACTACCTGACCTCGTTAAGCGGCCGCCCGCTACTTGTGCGTCAGACAGTGAAAATGAGATTCATGTTGCTGCCCTATTACCGCGAGTACTACAGCCAAAGCCTCGAGATGGAGATATTTGGTCTTGAACACGAAAAGCTTATTCGGGCCGTAGAACTCAACGACCCGACCCACTTAGAGCAGATAGTGCGGCGTCACGCCATCATCAACGTCGAAAAAGTCGCTGATCTCGCCGACCTGCCACCAAACACCTGACTCATACAACTATCCCTGGAGGAGATATGGAGCAAATTCTAGCGCCGGTCGTTTTCAATCGGCATCTGACCGGCGATTATTGGCTAATTGAAATCGAAGCTCCGGATATGGCCGCAGCCCTCAAACCTGGCCAATTCGTCAACATCCGTATCGAGAACAGCCTGGCTCCGTACTTGCGCAGACCATTTAGCGTCTATCGAATCAGTCAGGATCGACGTAGGATCCAAGTGGCATACAAGATCGTCGGCGAAGGTACGCGGCTGATGCGCGACACGATGCCGTCAGGAGGGCGGTGCGACGTCATTGGACCACTCGGTAAAGGGTTCAGCCTGCCTCCCGGTGCGAAGCGCATCGCAGTCATCGGCCGAGGCATCGGCATTGCCGCTCTGCCCACATTGGTTGATGCAGCCGCTGAACAGGGTATCGAAGTTCACGCTTATTTAAGTGCGCGCACGCGGGACAACCTGGTCGCCGAAGACATCTTTTCACAATACGGCTTTCCCGTCTATGCACACACCGATCAGGATTCGCCGGGGACTTTAGTGACGGATCCGCTGAAAGAGCTCAGCCAGACGCGGAAGATCGACGCGTTCTACGTTTGTGGCTCGAACCGGCTTGCGCGCGTCGTGCATGAACTAGCTGAGACACAAGGCGCACCCGCAGAGATAGCAATGGAACAGCATATGGCTTGCGGCTTCGGCGACTGCCATGGTTGCGTCATCAATGTAAAGCTAGGCCGAGATGAACCGGAAGAAACGGCCTGGAAAGAGGTCTGTCACTATGGACCTGTATTCAACACCTGGGAGGTTCTTCATGCTTGATACCGAAACGTCCATCCAAGAAGATACGCAAACCCTCGCGCGCGCACCGAGAATGTCGGTGGAAATTGCCGGCATTAGAATGAAAAACCCATTGACGGTCGGTTCGGGCACCTATGGGCATCATGGTAACTTCAACCAATTCTTCCCTGTAGAGACCATGGGGGCCTTGGTTCCGAAAACGATTCGCAACTATCGGTGGCCGGGCAACCCCGAGCCCCGTATCCACGAAGTCGCCGCCGGGCTGCACAGCTCTGTGGGAATTCCCAGTAACGACTGGGAAACCTTCATCCTGAGAGATGCCCCCATCTTGGAGTCATTCAATCTGCCGATTATCCAAAGTATCATCGGGCGCACAGAAGACGAATACGTCGAACTCGTTGAAAAATGTTCCGAGTTGGGCATCTTTGCGGGAATCGAACTGAACCTCTCTTGCCCAAACCTAAAACAAGGCGGCTTGGATTTCGGGTACGATCCAGTGGCCGCCGAGCGACTTGTAAAAAGAGCGCGACAAGTCACGAAGCTTCCGATCGTGGCCAAGCTGGCACCGGACTATTCGTCGCTGGTTGCTGTGGCGAAGGCCGTCGAAGCGGCCGGTGCGAACGCCATCGCTTTGGTCAATGCGCCACGAGCGATGTGTATCGATTATCAAACCCGCCGTCCCATTATCGGAAACAAGATTGGCGCGCTCTCGGGTACTGCGATCAAGCCGATGGCAGTTTATATGGTGTGGCAACTCTATCGTGCCGTTGATATTCCCCTTTTTGGAATGGGCGGGGTAACCGATTATCGCGATGTCATTGAATTTATGGCGGCCGGCGCCCGCTCAGTCGCGTTCGGCACGATTAACTATGTTGATCCAATGGCGCTTCCCCGCGCCTTGCAAGATCTGCAGCAGTATCTCATCAAGGAAGGAATCGAAGACATCAACGAATTGGTTGGCTCCGCTCATAACTAAATGAGGGACGATCTAGTTTAGTCTCGTTCCCCCGGGGTCTCATCACCTCAATTTAAGGAGCTTGGCAAAACTCAACTCGATCAGTCAGCCAGCGTTGCACCTTCCTCCAGCACCACATTGATCGCCTGCTCGACATTCTCCAAGAACACGAACTGCAGCTGCTCACGAGCTTCTTGCGGAATGTCCTCCAGGTCCTTCTCGTTGCGCGCCGGCAGCAATACCGTGCGGATGCCCGCCTGCAGCGCCGCCAGGACCTTCTCCTTGATGCCGCCGACGGGAAGCACCAGCCCGCGCAGGCTGATCTCGCCCGTCATCGCGTGGTCGTAGCGCACCGGACGCTCCGTCATCAGCGAAGCCAGCGCCACGAACATCGCCACGCCCGCGCTCGGCCCGTCCTTCGGGATCGCCCCGGCGGGCACGTGCACGTGGATGTCGTGCTTCTCGAAACGCTCCACCGCGATGCCCAGACGTTCCGCCTTGCCCTTGAGCAGCGTAAGCGCCGCCTGCGCGCTCTCCTTCATGACGTCGCCCAGCTGGCCCGTGAGGATCAGCCGCCCGCCGCCCGGCGAGCGGCTTGCCTCGATGAAAAGAATGTCGCCGCCCACGGGCGTCCAGGCCAGGCCCGTGGCCACTCCCGCCAGGCTGGTGCGCATGGCCAGTTCGCTTTCGTACTTGCGCGGGCCGAGGATGGCGTGCAGATCGGCCTCGTCCACCTTGACATGCTGCGCCGTCCCTTCGGCCACCTGCATGGCTACATGGCGAAACACGCTGCCGATCTCCCGCTCGAGATTGCGCACGCCGGCTTCACGCGTATAGGAATGGATGATGGTGCGTAACGCTGCATCGGTCAGCTCGCACTGCTCGCTGCTAAGCCCATTGGCTTCGAGCTGGCGCTTGACCAGGTAGCGCTGCGCGATCTGCATCTTTTCGGCTTCGGTATAGCCCAGCAGCTGAATGATCTCCATGCGGTCGCGCAGCGGCCCCGGAATGGTGTCCAGCACATTGGCGGTGGTAATGAACAGCACCTTGGACAGATCGAAAGGAACGGCCAGGTAGTTGTCGCGGAACGCCGTGTTCTGCTCAGGATCGAGCACTTCCAGCAGCGCGGCGGCCGGATCGCCATGCACGCTGCCGCCGCCCAGCTTGTCCACCTCGTCCAGCATCATGACGCAATTGCGGGCGCCCGCCTTGTGCACCGCCTGGATGATGTTGCCGGGCAACGCGCCGATGTAGGTGCGGCGATGGCCGCGGATCTCGGCCTCGTCGTGCACCCCGCCCAAGCCCAGGCGCACGAACTTGCGTCCCGTGGCCCGCGCGATGCTCTGGCCGAGCGAAGTCTTGCCCACGCCCGGCGGGCCGACGAAGCACAGGATGGGGCTGCGGCCGTTGGGATTGAGCTTGCGTACGGCAAGGTACTCGAGAATGCGCCGCTTGATCTTCTCGAGCCCGTAGTGGTCGGCCTCGAGGATTTCGCGCGCTTGCGCGATGTCGATGCGTTCTTCCGTCACGACGTCCCAGGGCAGCTCGGTGAGCCAGTCGAGATAGGTGCGCAGCGAAGAATATTCAGCCGAGGCGTCGGGCATGTTCTGCAGCCGGCGCAATTCCTTGCGCGCCGACTGCTCCACGTCTTCGGGCATATTGGCCTTGGCGATATTGGCTTCGATCTCGGCGACCTCCGCCGCGTTGCCTTCCGTTTCGCCCAGCTCGTTCTGGATGGTCTTGAGCTGCTCGCGCAGCAGCACCTCGCGCTGCCTGTCTTCGAAGCGTTCCTTGGTCTGCTTGTCGATGTCGCGGCTGATGCGCAGCACCTCGGTGAAGTGAACCAGAAAACCCAGCACTTTATCCAGTCGCGGCAGCAGGTCGAAGGTCTCGAGTATGTCCTGTTTTTCGGAAGGCTTCAGGTCCATGAGCCCTGAGACGAAGTCGGCCAGCACCGCCGGCGAGGTGATGGCGGCCGCCGTGTTGGCAAGCTCCGCCGGCGCCTGGGGCAGCATCTGCAGTATTTCGGAGGTGCGCGCCTTGAGCTGCAGCATGCGCGCCTCGATCTCGGGCGAACTGAGCTCGGGTTCTTCGAAATTCTGGACCCGCGCGACCAGATAGGGATGGTCGGGCAGGTATTCCTTGACGACGAATCGCTGCTCTCCCTGGCAGATCAGATGGTGATTGCCGTCGGGCGTGGTGACATAGCGCAGGATGCTGGCTAGCGTGCCCACGCGATGCAGGTCCACGCCCAGGGGTTCTTCGGTCTCGGCATTGCGTTGCAGCACGATGCCCACCTGCCGGCCGGCGCGGGCCGCATCCTGGGCGGCCTTGATCGAGCTTTCGCGGCCGATGCCGATCGGCGCCACCATCTGCGGAAACATCACCAGGTTGCGTACCGGAATGATGATCAGCGCGTCGTCGGGGATGTCCAGCGCGGGCCGGGCATCGGCGCTCGGCTGCTGTTCTTGCGTTTTATCGACGGCGGGCTGGTCGGATGTCTTGGTGTCCATGGCTGTCCCTCTTGGTGTGACGGTTAGGGCCTGTTAACACGGGAGAAAGCGGGCCCTACAGCTTGCGCAGGCTAAGGACCAGGCAGCCGTTGGCCAGGGAGGATTCCTGTATTTCGAACTGGCCGGGAGGCAGCTCGATGCGGCGCTCGAAGCGGCCGTAGGGGATTTCGATGCGGCGTATGTGCGCCGAGGCGGGGGCGGGCATGGGGCGCTCGCCCACCACCAGCAGGACGCCGCCGTCGATGAGCACCTTGAGGCGGTCGGAGGCCACGCCCGGCAAAGCCACCAGGACGGACAGATGGGAGGGGGTCTCGAATACGTCGGCGGGCGGCTCCCAGGTGGGACCGCGCGCCGCGCCGCGGCCGAGCTGAAAGAACTGGCGGTGCAGCCGGTCGGCCTGCTCCAGCATGTTCATTGCCTGCGTCCATGTTACGCCGGGCGATTTACGGTAGTTCATCGTTCGTGTCCCCGAGATCGGCTCATCAGCAACTATAGAAGCAAATCCCGGGCCGCTGCAAACGAGGCCGGCGGCCGTCGGCGCGTCGAAACCCGGGCCGCTGGCTTCAACAGGCCCTAAGCGGGGCAGGCGTACTCGATGATCAGTTGCGCCGACACCATGCCGTTCCAGCTGTTCTGCTCCAGCCTATAGGCCACGTCGATCTGTTCAGGCAGCAGGTCGGCATGATTGAACCAGATGGCGTCGAAGCGCTGATGACCCCGCTCGAGGCTGAGCTTCAGATGCTTGTCCTTCAGCAGGCGCTGGTGATGGACGCGGAACACGTCGCGGAACACCGGCGGCGGAAAACCCGCGCCCCACACCTGTTCGGCCAGCATGCCTGCCACCTGCGCGTTGGCATAACCGGTCTCGAGCGAGCCGTCGGTCTCGATGACGGGTTCGAAGCTGTCGCGTCCGGCAAGCTGGCGGACCGCCTCGTCGAAGCCCTGAAGAAAGTGTTCATAGGCCTCTTCGCGCAGAGTGAGTCCGGCCGCCATGGCGTGGCCGCCGAACTTCAGGATGGCGCCGGGATGCTGCTTGGAGACGAGGTCCAGCACGTCGCGCAGGTGCACGTCGGGTATCGACCGTCCAGAGCCGCGCAGCTCGCCCGGCCCCGAGCGCGCGAAGGCCAGGGTGGGCCGCCAGTAGGTTTCCTTGAGGCGCGAGGCGACCAGGCCCACCACGCCCTGATGCCAGTCCGGATGGTAGACGCAGACGCTGGCGCCGATGGTGGGCTGGCCCTGCTGCACCGCCAGCAGCGCCTCTTCCCGCATGGTGCCTTCTATGCTGCGCCGCTGCTGGTTCATTTCGTCCAGTTCGCGCGCCAGTTGCAGGGCATGGCTTTCATCGTCCGTAATCAGGCAATTGATGCCCAGGCTCATGTCGGCGAGGCGGCCGGCGGCATTGATGCGCGGGCCCAGGGCAAAACCCAGGTCGAAGGTGGTGGCCTGGCGCGGTTCGCGGCCGGCCACGGCGAACAGCGCCCGCAAGCCGGCCTGCATGCGGCCGCTGCGTATCTTCTGCAGGCCCTGGGTGACCAGCAGGCGGTTGTTGCTGTCGAGCTTGACCACGTCGGCGACCGTTCCCAGCGCCACGAGATCGGCGAGCAGGTCGAGCCTCGGGCCGCCGTCGGCGGCATAGACGCCGCGGCGGCGAAGCTCGGCGCGCAGGGCGAGCATGAGGTAGAAGATGACGCCGACCCCGGCCAGGTTCTTGGACGGAAAGCCGCAATGGGGCTGATTCGGATTGACGATGGCCATGGCGTCCGGCAGGACGGGGCCCGGCAGGTGGTGGTCGGTGATCAGCACCTGCATGCCGGCGCGATGCGCCGCGGCCACGCCGTCGACGCTGGCGATGCCGTTGTCGACGGTGATGAGCATGTCGGGCTTGCCGGCGGCGTGGCGCACGGCCAGCTCCACCACTTCGGGCGACAGGCCATAGCCCGTTTCGAAACGATTCGGCACCAGGAAGTCGACCTGCGCACCCATGGAGCGCAAGGCCCGCACGCCCACGGCGCAGGCGGTGGCGCCGTCGCAATCGTAGTCGGCGATGATCAGCAGGCGCTGCCCGGACCGGATGGCGTCGGCCAGCATGCCGGCCGCCGTGTCCACATGGGTAAGGTGGGCGGGCGGAATCAGCGCGGCCCATTTCAACAGCGTCTCGCCGGGCGCGCGCACCCCGCGCGCCGCCCAGAGCCGGCACAACAGGGGATGTATGCCCGCCGCCTCCAGCGCCTTGGCGGCGTCGTGGTCGGCGGGGCGGGTGCTTAGTTTCGGTACAACCACCATTTGCTCCATGTATTGCGGCCGCTGGGTAGCCATTGCATCCAGCGGGCCAGTATGCGGGGTTCCAGCGTGGCAAGCTCGCTGCGGCCCGCAAGCACCAGCACCGGCTGGACGTCCTGTTGCTGCAGCGGCAGGAAGACCTGCGCCTCGAGTTCGGCGAGCGCGGCCAGCCAGCCGCCCCAGTCCTGCGCCATGAAGGGCGCCTGCAGCGCCTCGTAGCAGCGCGCTTCGCCGGGCGAGGCGGGGGTTTGCAGCTGCTCCGGCCGGGCGCCGCCGAACAGCCATAGGCCGTTTATGGGGGGCAGGCCCTGGTTCGCGCGCGCGGCGTTGGCCGGATGACCGTACCACAGCATCTGGATTTCATTGAAGAGGCGTCTCCAGGGACGCGCCGCTTCTTGCTGCGGCCACCAGTCGTTGACCGATGTGGCGGCGACCAGGGCGGGGCTTGCGCCATTGAAGGCGCAGGAGGCCGGCACCCCGATGCGCCAGCGCTCGTCGCTGTCGTGATGCAGTTGGAAACCTGTTCCCTCGAACAGCGTCTGTGCCGATTCGAACAAGGCTACACTCTGGTCTGGCGTGATATGCAGCGCGTGCGAGGCCAGCATGGCCGTGCTGCTTTGCGTGGGCGCCATGTGTACCAGCTCGGCCAGCCATATCGGCTGATCCGGGGCGAGGCCGCCGCCCGAGGCCCATAAGGGGCCCAGGCCTGCGCTAAGATTCTGTTGCGGATCGGGTTTGAATCCCGCGCGCTCGAGCTGCCATTGTTCATAGGCGGTGCAGCCCGACGCCGCCGGCTCGATCGTTCGCAGCCTGGCCCGCCCGCGCGCCAGCCAGCCCGTGAAAGTGGGCGCGGCCTCGTGCAGATGGGGAAGCAGGGCACGCGCCGCTTCGGGATCGGGCAGCGCGCCGGGAAGTACGATGTGCATGCGTGAATTGTAGTGTCTATACGAAACGACGAGAAAAAAATGGTGGCTTGCAAAAATGTCTTATGAATTGTGGATAGGGTCGCGCTATGCGGGCGTGTCCCGCGGCGCCCGCCGGGGCGGACGCCGGGATCGTTTCGTTTCCTTCATCGCCGGCACCTCGATGGCCGGCATCGCGCTGGGGGTCGCCGCCCTGATCGTCGTCCTGTCGGTCATGAACGGTTTCCAGACCCAGGTAAGGGACCGCATGCTGTCGGTCCTGCCCCATATCGAGGTCTTTGTTCCGGGCGCCGACCCCAATCAGGTGCTGGAGCACTGGGAAGACCTGGCCGCCGACGCGCGGCAGCACCCCTCTGTGAAAGGCGCGGCGCCCTTCGTATCGGCCCAGGCCATGCTGGTAAGAGGGCAGTCGCTCAGCGGGGTCCAGCTCAAGGGCATCGACCCGGCGCGCGAGGCGGCCGTGTCCGACATCGCCGAGCAGATGACGGACGCCGACCTGGACGTGCTGGCGCCGGGCTCTTACGCCATCGTCCTGGGCAGCTATCTGGCCGATTCGCTGGGTGTGCGCCCGGGCGATACGCTGCTGGTGCTGGCGCCGCAGGGCTCGGTGTCGCCTGCCGGGTTCACCCCCCGCATGCGGCAATTCACGGTCAAGGGCATATTTTCATCGGGCTATTACGAATACGATGCGTCGATGGCCTTCATCAACGAGCAGGACGCCGCCCGCGTGTTCCGCGACAACGGCACCAGCGGCGTGCGCCTGCGCATCGCCGACATGCAGCGCGCGCCGCAGGTGGCGCAAGCGCTGCGCGAGCTGGTGCCCCCGTATGCGCGGGTGCGCGACTGGACGGAGAACAACCGCACCTGGTTCGCGGCCGTGCAGACTGAAAAACGCATGATGTTCCTGATCCTGGCGCTGATCGTGGCCGTGGCGGCCTTCAATCTGCTTTCGTCGCTGGTCATGGCGGTGAAGGACAAGCAGTCCGATATCGCCATACTGCGCACCCTGGGTGCGACCCCGCGCGAGATCGGACGCATCTTTCTGGTGCAGGGCGCCCTCATCGGCGTGATCGGCACCTTTGCCGGGGTGCTCCTGGGCATGCTGATCGCCTTCAATATCGACGTGATCGTGCCATTCATCGAACGCCTGCTGGGCATCCAGTTCCTGCCCCAGCAAATCTATTTCATCAGCGAACTGCCATCGAACCCCGAGGTAAGCGACATCGTGATCGTCACCGTCACATCCCTGATCTTGTCCCTGCTGGCCACCATCTATCCAAGCTGGCGCGCCTCGCGGCTGCAACCGGCCCAGGTGCTGCGCCATGACTGATGCAAGCGTTTCCAGCGCCGACCACGTCCTGGTCGCGCGCAACCTGGTCAAGTACTACGACGAAGGCGGAGAGCGGATCGAGGTGCTGCGGGACGTCAGCCTGCACGTGGCGCGCGGCGAAATGGTCGCGGTGGTCGGCGCCTCGGGATCGGGCAAGAGCACCATGCTGCACCTTCTGGGGCTGCTCGACCAGCCCAGCTCGGGTTCGGTCTGGGTGGATGGTGAGTCCTCCCACGGGCTGTCCGAGGCGCGCCGCAGCCAGTTGCGCAACCGCAGCCTGGGTTTCGTCTATCAGTTCCATCATCTGCTGTCGGAATTTCCTGCCCTGGACAACGTGGCCATGCCGCTGATCGTGCGCCGCGAACGCCGCGACGCCGCGCGCGAACAGGCCGCCGCCATGCTGGAGCAGGTCGGGCTGGCGCACCGCATGGGACATTATCCGGGCCAGCTTTCCGGCGGGGAAAGACAGCGCGTCGCCCTGGCGCGCGCACTGGTCACCCGGCCCGCCTGCGTGCTGGCCGACGAGCCCACGGGCAATCTGGACCGGCACACCGCCCAGGCCATGTTCGAACTGCTGGTGCGATTGAATCAGGAATCGGGCACGGCGTTTGCCATCGTCACGCATGACCCGGCGCTGGCCGCGCTGGCCGACCGCCAGCTGTTCATGGACGACGGGTCCCTCGTCGACACGGAGGCCGAGGCGCCGCAAAGCTGATCATCGACACGCTGCGAAGCCGGATCGATCGATGGCTCGTAAAACCGGCCGGCCTTTCCGCTGCTTGACGATGGAATCGGATCGACCGTTTTCTTCCGTTCACTGCAGCGAGGGACACAAGCATGCTGATCGACACGCACTGCCATCTGGACGCCGCCGAGTTCGAGCATGACCGCGAGCAGGTCATCGCCCGCGCGCAGGACGCCGGGGTGGACGCCATCATCGTCCCCGCGATAGACCGCCACAACTTCTCGGTAGTGCGCCAGCTTGCCCACGCCGTTCCCGGCGGCGCCTACGCATTGGGCATTCATCCCATATGCGTGCCGCGCGCTTCGGACGGCGATCTGGAGATGCTGGAGCGCGAGGTCGAAGCGTCTCTGGGTGATCCCCGTTTCGTGGGCATAGGCGAGATCGGATTGGACTTTTTCATTCCCGAACTCAAGACCGAAGCGATGCGGGAGAGGCAGGAGCGGTTCTATGCCGCCCAGCTCGACCTGGCCGTGCGCTACGGCCTGCCGGTGATACTTCACGTGCGCCGCTCCCAGGACATCTTGCTGAAGCATCTGCGCCGCAGGCCCCGCATCGGCGGCATCGGCCACGCCTTCAACGGCAGCTTTCAGCAGGCGGAGCAGTTCATCGAGCAGGGGTTCGTGCTGGGCCTGGGCGGCGCCATGACCTTCGAACGCGCGTTGCAGATCCGGCGCCTGGCCAGGCGCCTGCCGCTGGAATCGCTGGTGTTGGAAACCGATGCGCCCGACATCCCGCCCGCCTGGCTGGAAAGCGGCAAACGCAACGAGCCCGCTTGTGTCGTGGGTGTGGCCGCCGTGCTGGCCGAGTTGCGGGACACGACGGTGCCGCAGATCAAGGCCGCGACGGGAGCCAACGCCCTGCGGGCCTTGCCCCGTCTGGAACGCTGCCTGGCCGGCGCCTCAATCGGCTGAGCCTGCCCAGGGGGCTTCTGCCGGCTGTCTTTCGAACAGAGGGCTGGGTCGCTCCAACGCCAGGTCGATTCGCTCAGGGCCGGGGCTTGAGGCGGGACGGATCGAAGCCCGCCGCGCGCTTGTAGCGCATGGAGATGGCCTCCAGCTCATCCCGGGGAATGACGTCGTGGATGTGTGCAAAGCCCTCGGGCGCCCGCTCGTGCGCCAGCTGCATGACCTGTTCCGGGCCATTGAGGCGGTTGCGCAGGATGATGCCCGTGGTTGCCGGCAGGCGCTCGGCCTCGTATTCCTTCAGCGCCGCTTCGACGTTGCGGTGGCGTTTCTGCGCGGTTTCGAGCAGCCTGTCGGCCAGGCAGCGCGCATCCAGGATGGCCTGGGCCGAACCGTTCGAACCGATGGGATAGAGCGGGTGGGCCGCGTCGCCCAACAGGGTGGCCTTGCCGTGCGTCCAGCGTGGCAGCGGGTCTTTGTCGACCAGCGGAAACTCGTAAATGGCCTGCGCCCCGTCGATCAGCGCGGGGATGTCTATCCAGGGCCACTTCCAGCTTTGGAAGTCGGCGGCGAATACGGATTTGTCCACCACCCGGTTCCAGTCGGTGTATCCGCGTCCGTCGGACGGCACGCTGAGCTCGGCAATCCAGTTGATGGCGGACGTTCCCTCGGGCGCGGCGTCGTCCACGATGGGATAGGCGACGAACTTCTGGTCCTGGTAGCCCGCCATGAACATGGTGCGTCCGTCGAGAAAGGGCCGGGTGTAGGTGACGGCGCGCCACAGTATGCGGCCGGAAAAACGGAATTCGTCGCGCTCGGGATAGAAGCCCTTGCGCACGGCCGAGTGGATGCCGTCGGCCCCGATCAATACATCGCCCCGCACTTCATGCTGCGCATCGTGGTTTGAACGATCGCGGAACAGGGCGGTGACGCCGTCGACGTCCTGTTTCAGCGACTCGAAGGCCATGCCTGTATGCAGTTTCCCGGCGCCCAGCCGCCGGCGCACGGCGTCGGCCAGCAGCAGTTGAAGCCGCCCGCGATGGATGGAAAGCTGGGGCACGCTGTAGCCGGCGGCCAGGCCGCGCGCTTCCTGCCAGATGTTCTGGCCGAAACGGTTGTAGTAGTGCAGGGCCGAGGTGGCCACGGCGTTGGACTGCAGGATGTTCAGCATGTCCAGCTGCTGCAGCTCGCCGGCGGCATGCGGAAGCAGATTGATGCCTACGCCCAGCGGCTTGAGCTCGCGCACGCTTTCAAAGACTTCGCATTCTATGCCGCGCTTGTGCAGCATGAGGGCCAGGGTCAGGCCGCCGATGCCCGCGCCGACGATGATGACTTTCAAGATGTTTCTCCCGGGGACGTGGCGGGAATCATAACAAAATTGGCATATGGATCCCCGTTCGGCGCATGCGAGCATGGTCGTAGCATCCACAGTGATTTTGCCGTCCACCCGGCGCTCTTTCCATTCGCGGATCCGCTTAGGATGGACGATTTGGATGAGTGGCCATGATGGGCCGGATCTCTCTGTTGGCGGGCTTGACGGCGGCCGGCGTGGCGCACGTCCTGCCGCGTACGCCCGAGCCCGTCGAATGGGCATGGCTGGCGGGCGGACTGCTGGCCGCGACCTTGATCGTATCGGTCGTGTTTCCATGTTTCGTCCGAAGGCGGCGCCCGGTGCGAAGGCGGCACGGCGCGCTCGACTGCTTGGCACGAGGCCGCGGCCCGCGCATGCTTGCGCCGGTCTGGGCTTTTATGCTGGGCCTGGCCTGGGTCTGCTTCCATATAGACCATCGGCTGTCCGACTCGCTGTCCCCTCAGGACGAGGACAAAGTCTCACGCGTGGTGCTGCGCATCGCCACCTTGCCGCGCGAACTGCCCGGCAGCCGGCGCTTCGAGGCCGAGGTGCTGGCGTCGCAGCCTTCCGGCATACCGCGCCGCATCTTGGTTTCATGGCATGGTGCGGACTACGCCGGCCCTTATCGCCAAGCCCGCGCCGCGCAGTTTCCTGATCTGGTGCCCGGCCAGGTATGGCGCATGTCGCTCAACCTGCGCCGGCCGCACGGGGCCAGCAATCCGCACGGCTTCGACTACGAAGGGCATGTGTTCGCCCAAGGGCTGCGCGCCGTGGGCAGCGTGCGCGGCACGCCGCGCCTTCTTTACGACGAGCCCGGGGCGAGCCTGGCGCTGCGGGCCGAACGCGCGCGCCACCGCGTGCGCCAGGCCATGCTGCCTTACGTGCGTGACAGCCGGTATGGCGCCGTGCTGCTGGCCCTGGCGATAGGGGACCAGGCCGGCGTGCCGCCCGAAGACTGGACGGTGTTCAACCGCACGTCGATCACGCATCTCATATCCATCAGCGGCTCGCACATCACGATGCTTGCCGCGCTGGGCGGCCTGCTCACGCTTTGGCTATGGAAACGCCTGGCCTGGCGCGGCCGCCCGCTGGCCGAGCGGGCGCCGGCGCAGGTGGCGGCTTGTCTTGCCGCGCTGTGCGTGGCCTGGCTGTACTGCCTGCTGGCCGGCTGGGGCGTGCCCGCCCGGCGCACCTTCCTGATGCTGGCCGTGCTGGCGGCGGCGCATCTATGCAGGCTGCCCCTGGGCCCGGCGCGTGTGCTGCTGTTGGCCGCCGGGGCCGTGGTGGCCCTGGATCCCTGGGCCCTGATGGCCAGCGGCTTCTGGCTGTCGTTCGGCGCGGTGGCGGTGCTGCTGGCCAGCGGGCGCTGGATGGGAACGCCCGCCATCGGGCATCCCGTGTCCGCCGGCGCCCGGCTGGCGCGCGGGCTGTGGGCGGCCTGCAGGCTGCAGTTGATCGTGACAGCTGGCCTGATGCCCATTCTTGCCACGCTGTTCAACGAAATATCCATTGTTTCGCCTATCGCCAACGCCTACGCCATTCCTGTGATCAGCCTGGTGGTGACGCCGCTGTCGCTGCTTCTGGCGGCTGTCTCCATGATGCCGGGGCTGGAGTGGCTTGCCCGGGCCGTGTCATGGCTGGCGCACGAGGCGTTGCAGTTCATGATGGTTCCGACCCATTGGCTGGCATCCCGGGAGGCGGCCAGCCTCGATGCCGCCGCGGCGCCGTGGTGGACGCTGCTGCTGGCGCTGGCCGGCATGGCCATGGCGCTCTTGCCGCGCGGCCTGCCCGCGCGCGGCGCCGGGTGGCTGCTGGTGCTGCCCGCTTTGCTGTGGCGTCCCGAGCGGCCTCCCGATGGCGCCTGGGACATGGTGGCGGTGGACGTGGGCCAGGGGGCGGCCGTGCTGGTGCTGACGTCCGGACATGCCCTGCTGTTCGATACAGGCGTGCGCCATGGCCCGTACTCGGATGCGGCAGCGCGCAGCATAGTGCCGTTGCTGCGAGCGAAGGGCGTCAGGAAGCTCGATGTGCTGGTGGTATCGCACGCCGACATCGACCATGCCGGCGGCCTGCGCAGCATATTGGAAGCCCGCGGCATCGGCCAGTCGTACAGTTCTTTCAATGCTGCCGCCTATTTGCGGCGCGAGGCGGCGCTGCTGGGCATGCCGGAAGACTTGCCGCCGCTTCCGCAGGTATTGTCCCGCTGTCACGATGGGGTGCGCTGGGAGGTGGACGGCGTGGCCTTCGATTTCATGTGGCCGCTGGAGTCGTCCGTCCCGGCCGGAACGAACAGCCGGTCCAAAGAGCGCAACGCGCAGAGCTGCGTGCTGCGCATAAGGGGCGGGCACCACTCGGCCTTGCTGACAGGCGACATTGCGACGGGACAGGAGGACGAGCTGGTTCGTCGCGCTCTCGGCCCCGTGGACGTAGTGGCTGCCGCCCATCACGGATCGCGCAGCTCTTCGGGCCGCGATTTCGTGGCGCACACCGCGCCCGCCCACGTCATCGCCCAGGCCGGCCGCTGGAACCGCTACGGCCATCCTCATCCAACGGTGCAACGGCGCTGGCAAAGGGCGGGCGCCCGGTTCTGGCGCACCGATCTGCACGGCGCCGTCACGGTGCGGTCGCGTGCCGAAGGCCTGGTTGTAGAATCTCATCGCCAGGCCAGGCAAAGACACTGGAGCGGCCCCTGAGCGGCTTGCGACGAGTCCAAGGCCGACCTGATATCGCCGCCCGGTGGCAGCCCGGCAGGAATCGGTTTACCATCTTCGAGAATTTTAAAGGCTAGGGCCTGTTAACACTAAAAGGGCAGTCGCATGAGCACGCAAATAGCTGACCATCAAGGCGCCAAGCGCAGTCGGGGTGGTTCCCCGGCGAGCATTCGCAACGCAGAGGGGTGGCTATTTGCGCGCTCACCCTTCGGGCTGGCCGATAAAGGCCAGGCATGCGTTGTTGCGAGCTCGTTACGTGGATCGACCACGCCGCCTCGCCCGCGCCTAGCCTGCCTGGCCTTTATCGGCCAGTGCGGCTGCCCTTTTAGTGTTAACAGGCCCTAGTCATGACCGAACCGCGTCTCAAATTCGTAATGTGTGCCAGCCCCGCCGACGTTCATCGCATGGCGTATTGGGAGTGGGGCGACGCGGACAACGACAAGGTGCTGGTTTGCGTGCACGGCCTGACACGCTGCGGCCGGGATTTCGACGAGCTCGCCCAGCGGCTCGCCCCGCATTACCGGGTGGTGTGCCCCGACGTGGCGGGCCGGGGACGTTCGGACTGGCTGATCGACCCTTCCGCCTACACCGTGCCGCAATACATCTCGGACATGCTGACCCTGGTCGCGCGACTGGATGTCGACGAGGTCGATTGGGTGGGCACGTCCATGGGCGGCCTGATCGGCCTGGGCCTGGCCGGCGCGCTGGCTGCGTCGGCCTTGCATAGGCCCCAGCGCGGCGAATTCGGCCTGCCTCAGGGGCGCACGCTACGCCTGGGCAGGGTGGTGCTGAACGACATAGGCCCGCGCCTGGACGGGCAAGGCCTGGCGCGCATTGCCGACTATGTGGGGCGGGACGTGTCCTTCGACACCTTCGACGAGGCTGTCGCCTATGTGCAGTCTGTCTCGGCCGGCTTCGGTCCGCATTCGCAGGCCTTGTGGCAGCGGCTGACCCGCGACGTGTTCAATCGGCAAGACGGGCGCTGGGTGAAGCACTACGACCTGAGGCTGGCCGCGTCCATGGGCTTGCAGGACGAGGCGGCGCTGAAGGCGGCCGAGTTCATGCTGTGGTCGGCCTACGAAAGCCTGGCCTCGCCGGTGCTGCTTTTACGCGGCGAGCAGTCGGACGTGCTGTCCAAGGAAACCGCCGATCAAATGCTGGCGCGCAATCGCCGGTCCCAGCTGGTGGAATTCCATGGCGTCGGCCATGCGCCCACGCTGCTGACCGACGACCAGATCGGCCCGATCGAACAATTTCTTTGCGCCTAGCCGATCTCGTGTGCGTCGGCTTTGCATTCTTCCGCCGTAGCGTCCGGAGCCTCACCTGACGCCATGCTGAACGGAGCGAAATGCAACCGAGTCCGCTCCGGTCAGTACCAGTACAATAGTTTCAATGACTCGCAACACCCATTTTCTCAACGCCGACCTGCATTGCCATTCCCTGGTGTCCGATGGGGTGATGACGCCGGCCGCGCTTGCGCGGCGCGCGGCCGAAAACGGGGTGCAGCTATGGTCGCTGACCGACCACGACGAATTGGCCGGCTTGCGCGAAGCCCAGGAGGCCTGCCGTGAACTCGATCTGCCTTTCATCACGGGGGTGGAGATTTCCGCCACGTGGGCAGGCCGTACGGTCCATATCGTCGGGCTCAACATCGACCCGGACAACCAGGCCCTGAAAGACGGCCTGGAGGCGATACGCGCGGGCCGCGTCGATCGCGCCAGGCAGATTGCCCTGCGGCTCGAAAAAATGGGCGTGCAGGGCAGCTATGAAGGCGCTTTGCGCTATGCCGCCAATCCCCAGCTGCTGAGCCGCACGCATTTCGCCCGATTTCTGCTCGAGCAGGGCTATTGCAAGACCATGCAAGAGGTCTTCGACCGCTATCTGGGCGACGGCCGCTCGGGCAATGTGCGCATCCACTGGTCCAGGCTCGAAGAGGCGGTAGGATGGATCGTGGGCGCGGGCGGACGCGCCGTCATCGCCCATCCCGGCCGCTATACCTACGACTCGACCCAGGCGGACGCATTCTTCGATGCCTTCCGCCAGTTGGGCGGCGAGGGCATCGAGGTGGTGACGGGCAGCCATCGGCCCGAGCAGTATCGGCAATATGCCGAGGTGGCGCGCCGCTACGGTTTCATGGTGTCGCGAGGTTCCGACTTCCATGCGCCCAGCGAAAGCCACATCGATCTCGGCGCTCTGCCCGAGCTGCCTTCAGACCTCAAGCCGGTCTGGCACGACTGGATGTAGATACCGTCATGCGCGGGGGCGTCGACATAGACCGTGCCCGGTTCACCCGGCCGGTTATCGATCTTGCGCCTCGGCCCTTTGTCCGGTATCCCCGGCAGCGTAGTTGCTGCCGAAAACGTTCATATAGGTGGGATAGAAGCTGCAATACAGGACGGCGACGACGACGATGTTGATCGGCACCAGAACCAGCTGGACCAGCCCGGCCGGCAGCCCTATCGTCATCAGCAGTTCGCCGCCGAACTGCACGGCCAGGAAGATGGCGCCCCAGCTGAGCCCATACAGCAGGAAAGGCCATTTGTTGCGCCAGCAGGCCACCATGGAATAGAACAGGGCCTGCACCAGCTTGATGCCATGCCAGCCGGTCAGGGCCGGGGCATGCCAGAACAGCGCCGAGATCAGCACATACAGGACGGCGAAGGTGATCAGCGGGCCGAGCATGGCGTCGAACAGCACCGCGGGATCGATATTGCTTCCGTCGCCCACCGCCGCCGAGAGCTGGCCCAGAAAGGGCAGGGTGGCGGCAAAGCCGGCCAGGACGCAGCAGGCCAGATAGGCCAGCCCCAGACGGAAAAGCCGGCGCCGCGCATCCTTGTCACGCAAGGGTTGCAGCCACATGCCGGGCAGCATCTGGCGGCCCTGCGAAATGTTCCGGCAGGCGCACAGAGTGATGAAGGTGAGTATCGGCGTGGCGGCGATGAGGGTCATCTGGCCCAGTATCGGAATCACGGACGCCACCGTGATGAACAAGCTGGTCAGCAGCCCCCAGAAAAACATGGCCAGGGGCTGGCGCTTGAATATCCGGGCTCCTTCTTGTATCCATAGCCAGCCGGAACGAAAAGGCAGTGTGGCAGCTTGCATGATGTCCTTTCAGCGTTGACGGTCCTAGGGCAGGGCCGGGGCGGGCACCGTGCGCCTTTGGCGCAGGACGCGCTCGAAATGGCGCGGATCGTGCGGCTTGAGGGTTTGCGCGGGCCGTGGAAGGAAGTAGTCGAACAGGCGCGAAGTCCAGAAGCGCAGGGCGGCGGCCTGCAGCAGCAGCGGCCATGCCTGGCGTTCGGCCGGGCTGAAGGGGCGCACCTGGGCGTAGGCATGCAGCCAGGCCCGCAGCTTTTCATCGATGAAGGCGCCGCTGTTGCGGTCTATGCACCAGTCGTTGACGCTGACCGCCACGTCGAACAGCCAGGTGTCGCAGCCGGCGAAATAGAAGTCGATGAAGCCGCCCATGCGGGGTGTTTCGTAAGTGCCGTCGAACAGGACGTTGTCGCGGAACAGGTCGCAATGCGCGGGTCCGAAAGGCAGCGCGCGATAGACGTCCGACCCTGCGAAGGCGGTTTGTTCGTCGAGCACCTTGCGGATCAGCTCGGCCTGCCCGTCGTCGAGAAAGGGCAGCACCTTGGGGATGGTTGCCTGCCACCAGTCCAGGCCGCGCAGATTGGGCTGCTGCATGTCGAAGGACTTGCCCGCCAGATGGGTGCGGGCCAGGGTGGCGCCCGCCAGCGCGCAGTGCGTTGCGCTGGGATCGGGTTCGTAGCCGCCCGAGAGGCGTGTGACGATGGCGGTGGGCTTGCCGTGCAGCAGGCCCAGGCGCTCGCCGTTGCGCCGGGTCTGGGGCTCGGGCACGGGTATGCCCATTTGCGCCAGATGGTGCATCAGCTCGATGTAGAAGGGCAGTTGTTCGTAGGTCAGCACCTCGAACAGCGTCAGCACGTATTCGCCCTGGGTGGTGGCGAGGAAATAGTTGGTGTTTTCGATGCCGGCGGTAATGCCCCGCAGAGAAACCAGTTCGCCCAATGAGTAATGATTCAGGAGCTCGCGCGCGTCGTCGTCGCTGACAGGGGTAAAGACGGCCATAGAAGATGAAAGACAATGAAAAGTGGCGCCGCACCGTGCAGCAAAGCCGGATTGTAAAGCAGTGGACGAGGGCTGCGGCGGGCGCGGCGGGTATCGGACGTTAAAATCGTGAATTACCCATATCCGAATCACTATACCGCATCGTGAAATCCCCTTTGCAAAGCGACGTCGGCTGGCGCCTGTGTGTTGCGCCCATGATCGATGTCACGGATCGCCATTGCCGCTATTTTCATCGGCTGCTGGCGCCGCGCGCACGCCTGTATACCGAAATGATCACGACCGGCGCACTATTGCACGGAGATGTGGCGCGCCACCTGGATTTTCACGAAGCCGAACAGCCCGTCGCCCTGCAGCTGGGCGGCAGCGACCCGGAGGCGCTGGCTCACGGCGCGCGCCTGGGCGAACAGTGGGGCTATGACGAAATCAATCTGAACTGCGGCTGCCCCTCGGACCGGGTGCAGCGGGGCGCCTTCGGCGCCTGCCTGATGGCCGAGCCGGCCCTGGTGGCCGACTGTGTCAAGGCCATGCAGGACGCGGTGTCGGTGCCCGTCACCGTCAAGCACCGGCTGGGGCTGGATTACGACGAATCCTACGATTTCGTGCTCGACTTCGTCGGCGCGCTGCACCGGGCCGGTTGCAGGGTTTTCATCGTGCATGCCCGCAATGCGGTGCTGAAGGGTTTGTCGCCCAAGGACAATCGCGAGATCCCTCCTTTGCGCTACGACGTTGCGCGCCGCCTCAAGGCCGATTTTCCCGATTGCACCATCGTGCTGAACGGGGGCATTGCGCAGGCCGGCGAAGTGCAGCGCCATCTCGAGGATTTCGACGGGGTCATGCTGGGCAGGGCGGCCTGGCACAATCCGGGCGTCTTGTCCGAGCTATCGCGCCTGCTCGACCCCGGCATCGAACTGCTGGAGCCCGGCCAGATCGTGCACGCCATGGTGGACTACGCGCAAGGCCAGGTGGACCGGGGCGTTCCCCTTCGCATGGTGGTCAGGCCCATGCTGGGATGGATGAGCGGACGCCCGGGGTCGCGCCACTGGCGCCGCACCCTTTCGGACGCAACGCTCTTGAACACGAACGACCCCCGGGTGCTGGAAAAGGCCTGGAACGATCTGGTGATCAGGGCGGAGTGAATCCAAAAAGAAGGGCGCCCGAGGCGCCCTCTGTGCATGAGGCGGATTCAGCTTCTTTCTTCGGCCTTGAGGGCTTCGCCGTCGCCCGGCCAGTCGCGGATGTAGGCCTTGAGCATATTGTTTTCGAACTGCTGCGCGGCGACGATGGCCTGGGCCATGTCGTAGAAGGAAATGACCCCCTGCAGCACCGGGCCGTCCATGACGGGCATGTAGCGCGCATGCTTGTCGAGCATGAGGCGCTGGACTTCTTCGGCGCTGGTATTGGGCGTGACGCTGACCGGCGCATCGTCCATGATGCTGCGTATGGTGTTGGTGCCGGTGTTGCCGCCGTTGGCGTGCAGGTGGCGGATGATTTCGCGGAATGTGAGCATGCCCACCAATTCGCCGTGTTCCATGATGACCAGAGAGCCGATGTCCTGTTCGCTCATGGTTTCGAGCGCCTTGGTGATGGGCATGTCAGGGGTGGCGGTATACAGGGTGTGCCCCTTGACCCGCAGGATCTCACTGACTTTCAACATGATGCGTCTCCTCGGTCTGCTTCGTTGTCATTGTATTTTGCCTGATATCGCCCGTTTGGGGTAGAACGGCGCCCGACTGTGTGTTTTGGTGTTCACTCGCAACAAACGGTTGCGCGCCGGCGTCCTGATCGAGCAGTTCGCGGAGGGTCATATCGGGCTGTGTAGTGAGCGACGCGGCGATGCCGGGCAGCAGGCAGGGCAGCTTTTGCAGGGCCTGCTGATGGCGGTCGATCAGCAGTTCGTCCACCAGCCGTCCCAGCTTGGCCTGCTCGAGGTCGCAAGCCAGCACCCACTGATCCGAGCCGCGATCTTTGTCTTGTGTGGGAACGGCGTATCCCAGGCTGCGCAAGGTAGTCAAGATGTGGTTGAGTTCGTCGGGGTGAAGCCGCAAGTGGGCACTGAGAAAGCGCGAACTGCGGCCCGGCGAGGGTGTGCCCTGCGCGCTGCGCAGCAGGCGCATGATGCTGATGGCGTCCACGATGGCGGCGCCGGGCTGGCGCTGCTCGGCCCAGCGTCTCATGCGCAAGGACGGCAAGGTCGCCGCGACCGTAGCGCCCAGCAATATGCCCAGCCAGGACAGATAGATCCACAGCAGGAAAATGGGCAGCGTGGCAAAGGCGCCGTAGATGATGGTGTACGAAGGAAAGCGCGATATGTACAGCGCAAAGCCCCATTTCATCAAGGCCAGCACAATCGCCGTGCCCATGCCTCCGGCCAGGGCGTCGCGCCAGTACACCTCGCGGTTGGGCACGTAGACGAACAGGGCGGCAAAACCCAGGCCGGTGATGACGACCGGCACCACGGAAAGCAGGAAATTCATGCCGGCCGACATCTCGCCGACCAGGCCCATGGATTGCTGGGCCAGCAGGGTGGTGGTCCACAGGCTGGCGCCGGCCAATATCGGGCCGAGCGAAATAATGGCCCAGTACACCAGCATGCGCTGGCGCAGCGGGCGGCGCTGCTCGACGCTCCAGATGTCGTTGAGCACACCATCGATGGTCATGATGAGCATGATGGACACCACGACCAGGAACAGAGTGCCCACGGCGGTCAGGCCGGAGGCCTTGGCCGCGAACTGGTTCAGGTAGCCCATGACGTTCTCGGACACCGAGGGCGGCATCAGGCTGGAGGTCAGGAAGTTCTCGAGCGCGAGCTTGAATTCGCCGAACAGGGGAAAGGCGGTGAACAAGGCGAGCACCACCGCCAGCAAGGGCACGATGGCCAGCACGGTGGTGTAGGTAAGGCTGGCGGCGATCTGGGGCAGGCGCTTCTCGCCGGCGCGCTGCAGGGCGTAAACAACGGCCTGGCCGGCGCTGCTGAGCCAGTCGGGAGAACGGGCGGGGCGAGGTTTGCGATCGGGGGCGGTACCGGCGTCTTCGTCTTGCATGGTGGATGCGGCAAACAGCGAACTGGCCGCTCTGGATGCCAACTCGTTCTTCAATCCGGGTAATAATACCAGCATGACTACGACTCGACTGAACCCCGCGCTGCGCCATGGCGCATCGTTTTCGCTCTTGGCCCTGATTGCGCTTTGCCTCGTCTGGGAGCTGTGGCTGGCGCCCCTGCGGCCGGGCGGTTCATGGCTGGTGCTGAAAGTGCTGCCGCTGCTGCTGCCGTTGCGCGGCGTGCTGAAGGGCAGTCTGTACACCATGCAATGGGCCTCCATGCTGATCCTGCTGTATTTCATGGAGGGCGTCGTGCGCGTCTATTCAGACCCGTCTGCGGCCTCGGTGGCCATGGCCGGCATCGAAGTCGCGCTGTCGCTGGCGTTCTATCTGTGCGCCATCTTCTATGTGAGGCCGGCCAAGCGCGCCGCCAAGGCGGCGGGCCGGGCCGGCGGGGTGCGTCCGTCATGAGCGTGGATTCCATCGACGATCTTCCCACGGTCGATTCTTTTGCCGGCCTGCCGCCCGAGTTCTATACCCGCCTCGAGCCCCAGCCGCTGGACCAGCCGCGCTTGCTGCATGCCAATACCGAGGTTGCACGCATGCTGGGCCTGTCCGAGGCTGCCTTGGCCCGGCAAGATTTCCTCGACGTGTGCTCGGGCAATCGCGGGCTGGCGCGCGGCCACACGCTGGCGGCCGTGTACAGCGGTCACCAGTTCGGCGTGTGGGCCGGCCAGCTGGGCGATGGGCGGGCGCATCTGCTGGGCGAGGTCATGAGCCCTACGGGCAACTTCGAACTGCAATTGAAGGGCTCTGGCCTGACGCCGTATTCGCGCATGGGCGACGGCCGGGCGGTGATACGTTCGTCGGTGCGCGAATACCTGGCCGGCGAGGCCATGGCCGGCCTGGGCATTCCCACCACCCGCGCCCTGGCCATCGTCACTGCGCGCAACCCGGTGTATCGCGAAACCGTCGAAAGGGCGGCGGTGGTCACCCGGGTATCCCCCACCTTCGTGCGCTTCGGGTCGTTCGAGCACTGGACCCACCACCCTGAACAGATGCGCATCCTGCTCGACTACGTGGTCGACCGTTTCTTTCCGGAATGCCGCGAAGCGCAGGCCGGCGATGCGCAGGGCGAGCATGGCGTGCTGCTGCGCTTTCTGCGCGCCGTGGTGGCGCGGTCGGCCCGCGTGGTGGCCGACTGGCAGACGGCGGGCTTCTGCCATGGGGTGATGAATACCGACAATATGTCGATCATCGGTTTGACGCTGGACTACGGCCCTTATGGCTTCATGGACGCCTTCCAGATCGGCCACGTCTGCAATCACACCGACACCCAGGGCCGCTATGCATGGAACACCCAGCCTTCGGTCATGCATTGGAATCTCTATCGCCTGGCCAGCAGCCTGGCCGTGCTGGGCCCCGAGCCCGACGACCTGCGCGCGCAGTTGGCCCATTTCGAGCAGGACTTTCTGAACGCCTACCACGGCAACCTGGTGCGCAAGTTCGGCCTGCGAAGCTGGCGCGACGGCGACGATGTGCTGGTGGACGATTGGTGGCGGCTGCTGCACACCCAGCGGGCCGATTTCACGCTGAGCTTTCGCCGCCTGGCCGAGGCGCCGCGCAACCCGGAACCTTTCCTGGCCTTGTTTTCAGATCGCGAGGCCGCCCAGGCCTGGCTGCAGGGCTATGTCCGCCGCATCGAGCAGGACGCCCGGCCCGATGGCGAGCGCATCGAAACCATGCGCCTGGCCAATCCTTTGTACGTGCTGCGCAACCACTTGGCGGAAATCGCCATACGCGCCGCCGAAAACGATGATGCGGGCGAGATCGACACCCTGCTTGCCTTGCTGCGCACGCCCTATACCGAGCGCCCGGGCTATGAGGCTTATGCGGCCCCCGCGCCGGATTGGGCGCGCGAGCTGCATGTCAGCTGTTCGTCGTGATGCGATATCATGATGTCGTTTTTCGATGCCGCGCGGCTTCCCGGCGCCTCCTTTCGTGCGGGTGGCAGGCTTCGTTGTGATGCCGGGCTTCGATCCGGCGCCTCGTCCGTTTTTCAGATTCCAATAATCCATTCATCATGTCCGGCAACACCCTAGGCAAGCTTTTCTGCGTCACCAACTTCGGCGAATCCCACGGGCCGGCCATCGGCGCGGTGGTCGACGGCTGTCCGGCCGGCATGGCGCTGACCGAGGCCGACATACAGTTCGAACTCGATCGCCGGCGCCCGGGCACGTCGCGCCACGTGACCCAACGCCAAGAGGCCGATCAGGTCGAGATCCTGTCCGGCGTCTATCAAGGCGTGACCACCGGCGCGCCCATCGGCCTGCTGATCCGCAACACCGATGCGCGCAGCAAGGACTACAGCAATATCGAAGACACTTTCCGGCCGGGGCATGCCGACTACACTTACTGGAGCAAATATGGCGTGCGCGATCCGCGCGGCGGCGGACGCTCTTCGGCCCGCCTCACGGCCCCGACAGTGGCGGGCGGCGCGATCGCCAGGAAGTGGCTGGCCCACCAATACGGTGTGCGCGTACGCGGCTACATGAGCCAGTTGGGTCCCATCTACATTCCGTTCGAAAGCTGGGACGAGGTGGGCAACAACCCTTTTTATGCGCCGAATGCGGGCATCGTGGCCCAGCTCGAAGACTATATGGATCAGCTGCGCCGCGACGGTGATTCGATCGGCGCGCGCATCGAGGTGGTGGCCGAGGGGGTGCCGGCGGGGTGGGGCGAACCGCTGTACGACCGCCTGGACGCGGACATTGCGCATGCCATGATGGGGCTCAATGCGGTCAAGGGCGTTTCCATCGGCGCCGGGTTCGAAAGCATCGCCCAGCGCGGCTCGGAGCATGGCGACGAAATTACCCCGGAAGGCTTCACCAGCAACAACGCGGGCGGCGTGCTGGGCGGCATCTCGTCCAGCCAACCCATCACGGTGTCGCTGGCCATCAAGCCGACGTCCAGCATACGGATCGAAAGGCGGTCGGTCGACCGGCAGGGTCGCCCGGTGCAGGTGCAGACCCTGGGCCGGCACGACCCCTGCGTGGGCATACGCGCCACGCCCATTGCCGAGGCGCTTCTGGCCATCGTCCTGATGGACCATGCTTTGCGCCAGCGTGCGTTGGCGGGAGCTTGATACGCTAACAATCTGCGCCGTGCAATGCGCTTGTGCGCTGATCGCGGTCATTGTTGATTCGTTCGCCGGATGCGCCGGCGCCAACCTTCAGAAACGGAGTTCACCATGAAGACGATCTGGTTCTTGAAACGAGGAAGCGCCATTGCCGCCCTTGCGGGCAGCGCGTTGCTGGCGGGCTGCGCGGCGGTGCAGACGACCGATTCGGGCACGGTCGGGGTCGACCGCAAGCAGTACATGTCCAGCCTGGTTTCCGAGCAGGCGCTGATGCAGGAAGCCCAGAAGCAATACACCGGCATCGTCTCGCAGGCCAAGGCCCAGGGTGCGCTGGACACGGACGCCAAGCAGGCCGCCCGGGTCAAGTCCATCGCCCAGCGTTTGATCGCGCAGGTGGGCGTCTTCCGGCCGGATGCGGCGCAATGGAACTGGGAGGTGCACGTACTGAACTCGGACGAGGTCAATGCCTGGTGCATGCCCGGCGGCAAGATCGCGGTCTATAGCGGCATGATCAACCAGCTCAAGCCGACGGACGCCGAACTGGCGGCCGTGATCGGGCACGAGATGGCCCACGCGCTGCGCGAGCATTCGCGCGAGCAAGTGTCGCAGCAGATGGCGGCGGACGTCGGCCTGTCGGTGTTGTCGGCGCTGACCGGAAGCTCGGCCACGTCCGATCTGGGCGGCAAGTTGACCGAGGTGATGTTCACGCTGCCGAACAGCCGTACGCACGAGACTGAGGCCGATCGCATGGGGGTGGAGCTGGCGGCGCGGGCGGGCTACGATCCGCGGGCGGCGGTGACGCTCTGGCAGAAGATGGGTTCTCTGAGCCAAGGCAGCTCGCCGCCGGAATTCCTCTCCACGCACCCGTCCGCAGCGACGCGCACGGCGGACCTGACGAAGATTGCGGAGCAGGTGATGCCTTTGTATCAGAGCGCTAAGAAGTGATTGCTCGGTTTGCTTGATGCCGGTCGGTGCTTGCAGTTTGTTTTTTGCGGCCTCGTAAGCAAGTGCGTGATTCGTGTGTGTCTGGCTGTCGATCGTTGTTGATTATTTATAACGGGTCGTCTTTGAGCTTTCTTGCTGCTGCCTCTTTGAAATTGGACGTTCTATTTTTGGGTTCTTGAGCCGGCGCGGGGCGGGCTCCTATTTTGGGCGCCGCTCGCTGCGGTCCGGCTTCGCCGGACTTCCCTCCTACCCTATCATTTTCGGGGCGCCCGCAGAACTCGCGGCGGCGGACCGGTGGTCCGCCAAGCGTGCCGCTCAGACAGCTGCGGGCTTGCCTCCCCGAAAATAACAGGGTACTCGGCTTGCTCGGACGTCGCCCAAAATAGGAGCCCGCCCCGCGCCTCATGGATTCGAAGGTTGCGGCGCGTGCCTCGCACGCAGACCGTCTCCTTGCTCCGATGCAATCCCTGTGATGCGGGGGTGTGCTTGGGCGGGCATTGGTGGGAGAGCCAGGCGCCGCTGAAGGGAGAGGGCATAAGCCCCGGACGAAGCGGACAGGTGTGCCCGGAGGGCCGACCGCCGCTGCCCGCCCAAGCACATCCCCGCAGCGCAGGGACGGGTTAAGAACAACGGGCCTCGCCACCAACGCAGGGACGGGCCAAGAACAAAGAGCCTCGTTACCAACGCAGGGACGACTCAAGGACAAAGAGCCTGTCAGACTAATCGCAACAAATTTTGCCAAATAGCGCGAGAGTGAGTCATAGCTCCGTAAGAGAGGAGAGGCCGCTTGAAAGGCAGGATATCACTTCTAGTACTAGTATATTAGCTCTTCTTGTACTAGGTTGAGATGCTGTCATAATAATCACCGTATCAAGTCTTTCCGTTGAAGCGTTTACGCTGCTTGCCAAGCTAGAGCACACGCCTTCAGCCATCACTTTTAATAGAGAAACCCTATGGCCAAGACCCTTTACGACAAGTTGTGGGACGCCCACGTCGTCGATCAGGACGCCGACGGCACCTGTCTTTTATATATCGACCGTCACTTGGTCCACGAAGTGACCAGCCCGCAGGCCTTCGAGGGGCTGACCCTGGCCGGGCGCGACCCGTGGCGGATAAGCGCCAACCTAGCGGTGGCCGATCATAACGTACCCACCACGGCGCGCAGCGAGGGTATACAAGACCCGATTTCGCGTCTTCAGGTCGACACCCTGGACGCCAACTGCGATACCTTCGGCATCACCGAATTTCGCATGAACGATGTGCGCCAGGGCATTGTGCACGTCATCGGCCCCGAGCAGGGCGCGACGCTGCCGGGCATGACCGTCGTCTGCGGCGATTCGCACACCAGCACTCACGGCGCCGTGGGCGCGCTGGCCTTCGGCATCGGCACGTCGGAAGTCGAGCACGTATTGGCCACGCAGACCCTGCTCATGAAGAAGAGCAAGAACATGCTCATCAAGGTCGACGGCAGCCTGCCTTTCGGCTGTACGGCCAAGGACCTGGTCCTGTTCGTCATCGGCAAGATCGGCACGGCGGGCGGCACGGGCTATGCCATCGAGTTCGGCGGCTCGGCCGTGCAAGAGCTGTCCGTGGAAGGACGCATGACGGTCTGCAATATGGCCATCGAGGCGGGCGCGCGTTCGGGCATGGTGGCCGTCGACGACAAGACCATCGAATATTTCCGCGGCCGGCCCTACGCGCCCACGGGCGAAATGTGGGACCAGGCCGTAGAGTACTGGAAGACGCTGCATAGCGACGAAGGCGCGCATTTCGATCGCGTCATCGAGCTGGACGCCGCCGAGATCACGCCGCAGGTCAGCTGGGGCACCTCGCCCGAGATGGTGCTGTCGGTGGATGCGCAAGTGCCCGATCCGGCCAGCGAGAAGGACGAAGTCCGGCGTGCCGGCATGGAGCGCGCCCTGCAGTACATGGGGCTCGAAGCCAATACGCCCATGACGGACATCCGCATCGACAAGGTTTTTATCGGTTCGTGCACCAATTCGCGCATCGAAGACCTGCGCGCCGCCGCCGAAGTGGTGCGCGGCAAGAAGGTGGCCGGCAACGTCAAGCAGGCGATGATCGTGCCGGGTTCGGGCCTGGTCAAGCGGCAGGCCGAGCAAGAAGGCCTGGACAAGGTTTTCGTCGAAGCGGGCTTCGAATGGCGCGAGCCGGGCTGTTCGATGTGCCTGGCCATGAACGCCGATCGCCTCGAGCCGGGCGAGCGCTGCGCCTCCACCTCGAACCGTAACTTCGAGGGACGCCAGGGGCAGGGCGGCCGCACCCACCTTGTCAGCCCCGCCATGGCGGCCGCGGCGGCTGTCGCCGGCCACTTCGTCGACGTCCGGAATTTTCGATAGGAAAGCTCATGCAAGCATTCACCACTCACAAAGGCCTGGTGGCCCCGCTCGACCGCGAGAACGTGGACACCGACCTGATCATTCCCAAGCAGTTCCTCAAGTCGATCAAGCGCACGGGCTTCGGCCCCAATCTGTTCGATGAGCTGCGCTACCTCGATCACGGCGAGCCGGGCATGGACAACTCCAAGCGTCCGCTGAACCCGGAGTTCTCTTTGAACAAGCCGCGCTATCAGGGCGCCTCGATTCTGCTGACGCGCAAGAACTTCGGCTGCGGCTCGAGCCGCGAGCATGCGCCCTGGGCGCTGGACCAGTACGGCTTTCGCGCCATCATCGCGCCCTCGTATGCCGACATCTTCTTCAACAACAGCTTCAAGAACGGGCTGTTGCCCATCGTGCTGTCCGAGGACGAGGTTTCGCGCCTGTTCGAAGAGCTCTATGCCAACGAGGGCTATACGCTGAATATCGATCTGCCGCGCCAGGTCGTGGTAACGCCCGAGGGGCGGGAAATCGCTTTCGAGGTCGAGCCGTTCCGCAAGCACAGCCTGCTCAACGGGCTGGACGAGATCGCCACCACCTTGCAAAAGGCCGACAAGATCCGCGCCTTCGAGGGCGAGCGCCTGAGCCGCCATCCCTGGCTGGCGGGCACTCCGCAGGCATAGCGGCCGTTCAATTCAAACAAAGCAACTGGGAAACCCATGACATACAAGATTGCAGTATTGCCGGGCGACGGCATTGGCACCGAGATCACCGAACAGGCGGTGCGTGTCCTGACGGCGCTGGGCCTGGACCTCGACCTGCAGACCCAGCCGGTGGGCGGCGCGGCCTACGACGTGTACGGCCACCCGCTGCCGCCGGTGGTGCTCGACCTGGCCAAAAGCGCCGACGCCATTCTGTTCGGCGCGGTGGGCGACTGGAAGTACGACACGCTGGCCCGCGAACTTCGCCCCGAGCAGGCCATATTGGGCCTGCGCAAGGCGCTGGGGCTGTTTGCCAACCTTCGCCCCGCCATTCTGTATCCCCAACTGGCCAATGCATCCTCGCTCAAGCCCGAGGTCGTGTCGGGACTCGATATTCTGATCGTTCGCGAACTGACGGGCGACATCTACTTCGGCCAGCCGCGCGGCGTGCGCGAAGTGGCCGAGGGCCCGTTCAAGGGCGAGCGCCAGGGCTTCGACACCATGCACTACGCCGAAAGCGAAGTGCGCCGCATCGCCCACGTGGCCTTCCAGGCTGCGCAAAAGCGCAGCAAGAAGCTGTGCAGCGTCGACAAGTCCAACGTGCTCGAGACCTCGCAGTTCTGGCGCGAGATCATGATCGAGGTCGCCAAAGAGTACCCCGACGTGGCCCTGACCCATATGTACATCGACAATGCGGCCATGCAGCTGGTGCGTGCGCCCAAAGAGTTCGACGTCATCGTAACCGGCAATCTGTTCGGCGACATCCTGTCCGACGAGGCCGCCATGCTGACCGGCTCCATCGGCATGCTGCCCTCGGCCTCGCTGAATTCGGCCAGCCAGGGGCTGTACGAGCCCAGCCACGGCTCGGCGCCCGACATCGCGGGCAAGAACCTGGCCAACCCGCTGGCCACCATCTTGTCGGCCGCCATGCTGCTGCGCTATTCGCTGGGCGAGGCCGAGCAGGCCGACCGCATCGAGGCAGCGGTGCAGCGCGTGCTCGAGCAGGGCTTGCGTACCGTGGACATCCACGAAGAAGGCCTTACCAAGGTGTCCACCTCCGAAATGGGCGACGCGGTGTTGAAGGCGCTAAAATAATGGCTGTTGTTTTCTG
This sequence comes from Pusillimonas caeni, assembly GCF_003545815.1. Lineage (GTDB taxonomy): Bacteria > Pseudomonadota > Gammaproteobacteria > Burkholderiales > Burkholderiaceae_B > Pusillimonas > Pusillimonas caeni. The sequence continues at coordinate 7,987 of NZ_PDUW01000007.1, read as the reverse complement.
ATCTTTCATAAAAGTGAGCCATATGACCCAGGCAGTAGGTTTGGTCGGCTGGCGTGGCATGGTGGGTTCCGTCCTCATGCAGCGCATGCGCGACGAGAACGATTTTGCTCTTTTCGAGCCCGTCTTTTTTTCCACCAGCAACGCCGGCGGCAAGGCGCCCGCCTGGGCCGAAGGCGCGGGCGCGCTGCAGGACGCCTATGACATCGAGGCCCTCAAGAAGCTGCCCATCATCGTCACCGCCCAGGGCGGCGACTACACCACCGCCGTCTATTCCAAGCTGCGCTCGGCAGGCTGGGACGGCATCTGGATCGACGCGGCCAGCACGCTGCGCATGGCCGACGACGCCATCATCGTGCTCGACCCGGTCAACCGTCCGGTCATCGACGCCGCCCTTCAGCGCGGCATCAAGAACTTCGTCGGCGGCAACTGCACGGTCAGTTGCATGCTAATGGGCCTGGCCGGCCTGTTCAACAATGACCTGGTCGAGTGGATGACCAGCATGACCTACCAGGCGGCTTCCGGCGGCGGCGCTCAGCACATGCGCGAGCTGCTCACCCAGTTCGGCCTGCTCAACGAGTCGGTCAAGACGCTGCTCGACGATCCCGCTTCGGCCATTCTCGAGATCGACCGCGGCGTGCTCGGCAGGCAGCAGCATGCCGAACTGCCCCGCGACCATTTCGGCGTCCCCCTGGCGGGCAGCCTCATTCCCTGGATCGACAAAGATCTGGGCAACGGCGTGTCGCGCGAAGAATGGAAGGCCGAGGCCGAGACCAACAAGATCCTGGGGCGCGGCGAGGCCTTCGGCACCGCGCCCACGCCCATCGACGGCTTGTGCGTGCGCATCGGCGCCATGCGCTGCCACAGCCAGGCGCTCACCATCAAGCTCAAGCGCGACGTGCCCCTGGACGAGATCTCCGATCTGCTGCGCGAAGGCTCCAAGTGGGCCAAGGTGGTGCCCAACGAGCGCGATGCCACCATGCAGCAATTGACGCCGGTAGCCGTAACGGGTACTTTGGATATTCCCGTGGGGCGCCTGCGCAAAATGTCCATGGGTTCCGAATACCTCAGCGCTTTCACCGTCGGCGATCAACTGCTGTGGGGCGCGGCCGAGCCGCTGCGCCGTATGCTGCGCATTACTTTGGGCGAATTGTAAATATGCGGAAGACTTGTTGTGGGGCCGGCAAAACACCGTTGATCCAGGCCACGCCCGTAGCCCTCGCCCTGGCGGCGATACTGGCGGCATGGACGCCGGCCCACGCAGCAAGCATTGGCCATTCGCGCCTGGTTTCAGCGCCCGGCCAACCCCTGCACATCAATGTTCCCCTTCGCGAGCTCAGCCAGGCCGATCTGCAATCGCTGCGGGTCAGCGCAGCGCCCGCCGCGGCCTGGCAGCAAGCCGGCCTGGTACCCCCGGTCGAGCTGTCCAGTTTGCGCTTCACCCTCGACAAGGGCTTCGCGCCCGACTCGCGGGTGGTCCAGATACGCTCCAGCCAGCCGTTCGACGGGCCGGTGGCCGACCTGCTGCTGCAGATCGATACGGCCGGCGGCAGCCAGCAGCATCAGGTCAGCCTGCTGACGCATTCCTCCCGGCCGAGCCCGACTGCTGCAGCGCAAACGGCATCCGCCGGTTCCGGCACAGCCGCATCCGGCGCCGCCGCCGGCTCTGCCCCGGCCGCGTCAGGGGCCATTTCAGTGCGCCGCGGCGATACGCTGTTCGCGCTCGCCCGGGCCAACGCGGTTGAAGGCGTGTCGGTGTACCAGATGATGATCGCGCTGCAAAAGGCCAATCCCCAGGCCTTCATCGACGGCAACATCAACCTCGTCAAGGCCGGCGCGACACTGGCCATCCCCGATTCTTCAGCGCTGCGCGCGGTGTCCGATCGCGAGGCAAGGCGCATCTTCCAGCAGCATGCCCAGGCTTACGCCAATTACCGGCAGGCCGTCGCGGCGCGCCGCGGCGAGGCCGTGCAGGGCGGTTCGGCGCAACAGGGGGCGGTATCCGGCGCCTCGGCGCGGGTAACGGCCAGCCCCGCCGCCGCTGCGGGCGACCAGGTCGTCCTGTCCAGCGGCAGTGCAAGCGATGCCGCGCGGGACGAGCAAGACGCCACCCGGCGTAACATCGACGAATCGCAGGCGCGGGTTTCGCAGCTCGAGCGCAATGTGCAAAGCCTCAACCAGGCCCTGCAGATGCAGGGCGAGGCGGCCAAAGAGGCCGTGCTCGATGGAGCGGCGGTCGTGGGCCAGACGTTGTCCGATGCCGCCACCAGCATCGGCGCTTCCCCGGAAGAGCCGGCCTCGCCGGAAAGCGCGGCGTCGAGCCCGGCGCAGCCGGCCGCATCCGGCGGCGCCTCCGGGACGGCCGCCGCAGAAGGTGCGGGCGGCAATGCTTCGGAACAGGCGGCCCCCGCCCAAAGCGGCGCTGCCGCGGCGGGTGAAACAGGCGTGGCACCCTCCGGGACCGCAGCGGTTCCAGGCCCCGGCCGCGCTGACGGGCCGCAGGGCGCCGAAGGCGGCGGCGCAGAAAGCGTTGCGCAGGCCGACGCCGGTCCGGCCTCGGCTCAAGACGACTCCAATCCTTCCACTTCCAGCAAGGCAGAACAACCCGTGTCGTGGCTTCAAGAGAACCTGTTGGGCGTCATTACCGCGGTATTGGCGCTGGTCGTGCTCATTATCGCCTGGGTCCTGCGCCGAGCCAGTGCCGCGCGCAGCGACGACGGCCAGGGCGGCGTTACCGAGGCCATGGTGCAAGAGCGCCTCGAAAAAATCGATCTCGATTTCGACAAGCCGCCCACCGACGGGCGTCCGCCTCATACCGCATAGCGGCAAAGACAGTTATGCCGCGCGTTGCCTTAGGACTGGCATACGATGGGGCGCCCTGGCAGGGATGGCAGACACAACCGGGCGGGCTGACCGTTCAAGACACCCTCGAGTCGGCGCTGGGCCAGTTCCTGGCCCATCCCGCGTCCACAATATGCGCCGGCCGCACCGATACGGGCGTCCACGCCCTGGAACAGGTGGTGCACGTCGACACGGCCGCGCAACGGCAGCCCGAGTCCTGGGTGCGGGGGCTGAACGCGCTGCTGCCCAGCAGCGTGGCGGTGCAGTGGGCCAGCGTCGTGGACGACGATTTCCATGCGCGGTTCTCGGCCTTGTCGCGTACTTATGTGTATCTCGTGCGGCAGGCCCGGGTGCGTTCGCCCATGATGCACGGGCGAGCGGGCTGGGTGTATCGGCCCTTGAGCCTCGAGCCGATGCAACGGGCGGCGGCATGCCTGCTCGGCGAGCACGACTTCAGCGCGTTCCGCTCATCCCAGTGCCAGGCGGCCAGCCCCGTCCGTACCTTGTACAGGCTGGACATCGAGCTGCAGGGCGAATTTTTCGTATTTGTCTTCCGGGCCAACGCCTTCCTGCATCATATGGTGCGCAATCTAATGGGGGCTTTGCTGTATATCGGGCAGGGCCGCCAAGAACCCGCCTGGGTCGACACGCTTTTGCAGCGGCGCGACCGCCGCCTGTCGGCGCCCACCTTCTCGCCCGCCGGCCTGTATCTGGCCGGCGTGGAGTATCCGGCGCGTTTCGGCCTGCCTCGCGCCGACCTGAACGAGCTGCTGGCGACGCACATGCTGCCTGTCGTCCGGTTCGAACGTTAAAATGTCCGCGTCAAGCTGCGTAGAACGCATCGCCCTCGGGCTTCGGCGAGGGCGGTTGTCCGGCCCTTCCATAATTTCATCGTCATCGTAAAAGGTTTTTTGCTTCATGCTACGAACCCGTGTCAAGATCTGCGGCATTACCCGCGTCCAGGACGTCGAAGCGGCCTGCGAAGCGGGCGCCGACGCGATCGGGCTGGTCTTTTATCCGAAGAGTTCCAGGTTGGTCAGCCTGGAACAGGCCCGCAGCCTGCGCTGTGCCGTGCCCGCCTTCGTCAGCGTCACGGCCCTGTTCGTGAATGTGCCTGAAGCCCAGGTGCGGCAGGTGCTCGAGCAAGTGCGGCCGGATGTCCTGCAGTTCCATGGCGACGAGACGCCGGAGTACTGTGCGGGCTTTGGCCATGCCTACATGAAGGCCTTCAGGGTGGGCGGCCCCGGGCTGGAAGACCCGCAGTCCGTGCTCGAAGCATGCCGACGCTATCCCCATGCGGCTGCGTGGCTGTTCGACAGCTATAGCCCGGGCTACGGCGGCAGCGGCCTTACTTTCGATATCGCTCTGCTCGATGAGGTGCGGCACGCTCCCGACAGCCGGCCCCTCGTTCTTGCCGGCGGACTCAGTCCGCTTAATGTCGCCGAAGCGGTGAAGACCGTGCGGCCTTATGCGCTGGACGTGTCCAGCGGTGTGGAAGAATCGGGCGGCATCAAGTCGGCGGAGAAAATGCAGGCCTTCATGCAGGAGGTCTGCCGCGCGTCGTTTTCCTGAGCGCTTGCCGAGGGCTGCCGGGCAGTCAATGATCCGACTGTCCGACGGCGGATTCAGGATCAGGGCGCGGCAATGAACGCCTGGGTGCTGTATTTTTCGGGCGGCAGGGGCCGCAAGCCCCGACCCGCGCCCGTCGATGCCCGGACATAATCCAGGAAAAGCTGGGTCGCATCCAACCCCACATCCACACGCTGGCCGTCCTGCAGGCGCTCGAAGGGCGAGTAATGATCTTTGCCCTCGGCGATGAAATCGATGGTGGCCACGGAATAGATACGGTCCGGATCCAAAGGCGCGTACCGCCCGTTTTGCTCCAGCACCTCCAGCCCGAACAGCCGGTCTCCTTCGGCGCGGCCCGCATCCACCCGCCAACGCATGCCGGCCGCATAGGGAAAGGCTCCGGTACTGGGGGGGTGGGCAAGCGCGGCATCGACGGCGCTTTCGAGCGCGGCCTTGAGCAGCGAGCCCGGAATCTTGAGCTGCACCAGAGTGTTCTTGAAAGGCAGCAGCGTGTGGACGTCCTTGACGGTCAGCGGCCCGGCCGGAAGGTCGATGCGCACGCCGCCGGCATTGATCACGGCGAGATCGGCATCGAAATAGGACTGCGCCCGCTCGAGATAAGCCTGCGCCACCAATTGTTGTGTGTCCCCGCCGTGCCGGGTGACCCGCGCGCTGGCATTGCAGGCATCGCCCTGGCTGGAGCGGCTGCGGTCGCCGCGCAGCCCGGGAACGCGGCGGGCGCACAGTGTTTCTTCCGTGCGGGCGACGATGACAGAGCCGTATTCGAGCTTGCGGGCTTGGTGCGGGGCCAGGGCCTTCTTCGCCTCGGCATCCGGACGGCTCATGCGCAAAGCGTCCGAACGGGCCACGTCGGCTTCGATCGCCTGTTTCTCCGCTGCGCTCAGGGCGCTGCGCTCGTCTTGAGCGCCTCGACGGAAATCATCGCCGATCAGAATGTGCGGCCGGCCTTCGCAGGCCAGCAGCTCGCCCGAGTCATCGAAGCGCAGTTTCAATTCACCCACCACGTAGGCATACTGGCCGGCCTGCGCGACGCATACGGTCTTGCCATCCAGGTCGGTGACGCGAGTGGGGTAGGGGCCGACGGGCGTCAGGCCGTAAGCCTTCAAGGCGGCGGGGCCGAGCAGGGTGTGCGAGTCTCCGCCCACGATGGCGTCCACCCCGCGCAGGCGGCGGGCCAGGGCGAGGTCGGCCTGATAGCCATAGTGCGTCTGGAGCACGATAATGTCTACGCCCTGTCGAGCCAGCGCATCGATTTCCGCCTGCGCGCTGGCGGCTTCATCCAGAAAGATGGTGCCCGGATCGGGGCGCGAGGCGTTGCGGGTCTTGTCGGCCACCGTGATGCCGACCAGGCCGATCCGGCGCCCGTGGCGTTCGACGATGACAGAAGGTTGTACCATGCCCGGCGCCCTGGACGGGTTCAGCGCCGAATCGGGGCCGAAGCGCACGTTGGCGCTGAGCACCGGCGTGTGGCAGCTTCCGCCGTGAAGCCGGTCGATGAAGCGTTTGAGCGCCGCGTCGCCATGATCGAACTCATGGTTGCCCAGCGTCATGGCATCGAAGCACACGGTGTTCATCAGGTCGGCGTCGGCCTGTCCGTCGGTCAGCGAGTAATAAAGATCGCCCGTGACGGCATCGCCGGTGTGAATCTTGATGGCCGCGCCGGCCGACTGCGCGGCAAGTTCTTTCATGGTCGAGGCGACCCGGGCGAACCCGCCCGCGGTCACCAGCACCCGTTCTCGCTGCGTGCCGCCCGTGTCGAGCATCAAGGGCATGGTGCTTTCGTCAAGGTGCGAATGATGATCGTTGATATGGAGAAGCGTCAGCTCGTAGACATTTTCCCCGCCCTTTGCGGACGCGACGGCCGGGTCCGGCGGGTTCATACCGGAACACGCGGCGAGAGTCAGCAGTGCGCCAACGCTCACAACCCGTGCAATGCGGGCGGCCAATGAAGAAGGAGGAAGGGGGGAGGGCTGCATGAGGGCAAAACGCTTCAGACGGGACGTGCTGGATGCTGAAGCAATACAGCGCCGGCGTCAACCATGCGGGGACGCCGCAAGGGCATGTCGCGCGGCCCGGACGGATACGTGGCGCGTGCCCCGAGAGGCAATAAAAAAGCCGCTTCTGACCAAGAAGCGGCTTTTCATATTCTGGTAGGCAGTACTGGATTCGAACCAGCGACCTCTACGATGTCAACGTAGCGCTCTAACCAACTGAGCTAACCGCCTAGAAAGAACGAAACTATAGCGTATTTTTTCTATGTTTGCAAATGTAGGATAGCTTGCTTTAAGTTTTTCATCAGCCACGTTCGTTCAAATATGAACGATACGTTTAAAAACATGACATTTTATCGGTACTCTCCTATACTTTCCGGGCAACGCCACATTAGAAATAGGAGGAAGACCTTGAAACTCGCTAATCTTTTGGTCGCCGCGGCTCTGGCGCTAACCGGCATGACTGCGCAGTCGGCGCCTGCCGCCGAAGAGCGGGATGCGTCCGACCTACGGGTGCATCTATTGGGCACGGGCAGTCCCTTGCCCGAGACTTTCCGTTTCGGGCCATCGACGCTTATCGAAGCCGGTGGGAAGAAATACCTGTTCGATGCCGGGCGCGGCGTCATTCAGCGCCTGTATACGCTGGGCATTCCCTTCAACGAAGTCGATAAGCTGTTTCTGACCCATCTGCACTCCGACCACACCATCGGCGTTCCCGATTTGTATCTGACAGGCTGGGTGCGGGGACGCAAGGTGCCCTTGCAGGTCTGGGGACCTGAGGGTACGGCGAGGATGATGAACAGGCTGGCCGAGGCGTTCGACTACGACATAAAAGTACGCCTGGATCAGAACCCCGGCTCCAAGGTGGACGCCGTCGACGTCGGGCCGGGTGTGGTCTATGAACAGGATGGCGTGAAAATCACCGCGTTCGCGGTCGACCACCCTCCGCTTGAATCGTCCTTCGGATACAAGTTCGAGTACCAGGGGCGCACCGTGGTCTTATCGGGCGACACGCGTTACAACGAAGAAGTCATCAAAAACGCCAAGGGTGCCGACCTGCTCGTGCACGAGGTCGCGGCGGCGTCCGACGAACTCATGAAGACCTCGCCCGTCATTCCCAAGATCCTGGCCAAGCATACTTTGCCCGAAGAAGCCGGCAAAGTGTTCACTGAAGCTGGCGTGCGCATGGCCGTGTATTCGCATATCGTGCTTTTCGACGTAACCGAGAAAGAGCTCGAAGCGCGCACGCGCAAGACCTACGACGGCCCGCTCGTGGTCGGCAGGGACTTGATGACGTTCGACATCGGCGACAAGATCACCGTCAGTACCACGGAGCCCAAAGAATAAGGGGCGGGTGAAAGTCGCTGATTCGCATCCAGTATTGGCTGCTGGAAGGTATCGGCGACTTTAGTCACGCGTGCCGCCGCCGTCGGCTCAAATTACGTACAGGTCGACGTATTCGTGGACCGGCATGGCTTCGAGCCGCGCCTGGTCCAGCGAGACATCCAGGATACGCGCTTGCTGCCTGGCCGCAAAGCGCCGGGCCAGGTTGGTGCGGAACTTGGCCT
>NZ_PDUW01000006.1 GCF_003545815.1 Pusillimonas caeni | reverse complement strand
TGCATGCGACGGGTGGCGGCAAGTAGGGACGCCGGAATCTAATCGTGCCGGCTTTTTGAATATTATCTGCCGGCCCTGGTTGAGTTTTATTCCGCCGGTTTTTTTGGGTCTTTAAACGCCGCTGGAGGCGGGCAGGCTCGAAGCGGGCGTTGGAGGGCGCCGCGTTGAGCGCGCCGGCGTGGGGGATGTCGGCGAGAGCCTGTCCGAGTCCCGGAGCCGCGCAGCGGCGGAGGTCGAGTTCTCCCGCCGCCCACGCCGGCGCGCTCAACGCGGGAAGTTCGGCCAAAGGCCGAACCGCCTGACCGACCGCTTCGAGCCTGCCCGCCTCCAGCGGCGGTTTAGAACTCAAAGTCGGTTTGGTTGAAGGAAAGCCCCGAGGCAGAAAACGTTACGAGACAGAGGCAAACAATTAAGACGCTGCTGCATGTCGGCCGCGGCGGCGCGCCGCTTCAGTCGTTCGAAGTGCTATGCGTCCAATACTGGTAAAGCTTCTGGGCCAGGATATCCAGGGCAAATCCCAAGGCGCCGATCAGCACGATGACGGCCATCAGTTCCGAATAAGCCAGGCGATCGCGGGTGTCCAGAATGAAGTAGCCCAGACCAGAGCTGACCCCCAGCATCTCGCAAGGCACCAGCACGATCCAGATAATGCCGATCGCCAGCCGCACGCCGGTCAGGATATGTCCCAGGATGCCCGGGATCACGATGCGGAACAGCACTTCCGTCCGCGTGGCGCTGAGGCTCTTCGCCAGCAGCAGCCACTTCGGATTCAATTGCTTGACGCCGGCCGCGGTGTTCAGAATGATGGGCCACACCGCCGCGAAAGTCAGCAGGAAGTAGATCGGCGCGTCGCCGATGCCGAACACCATCACGGCAATGGGCATCCACGACAGCGGCGAGATCATGCGCAGAAACTGAAAGGCGCTGCTGGTGCTTTTTTCGAGCAGGCGCGACGAACCGATGGCCAGGCCGATGGGCACCCCCAACAGCAGCGCCAGGGCCAGACCCACCGCCACACGCTTCATGCTCATCAGCGTGTGGGTCGTGAGCTGGTTTTGCGCCAGCAGGTCGTACAGGCTGGCCAGGGCCGGCCCGGGGCTTAGCGCCGAGGCCAGCGGGATGCCGCTTTGCAGCAGATGGGCGCCCAGCCACCACAGGGCCACCAGGGCCGCCAGTCCGGCGATGCCGTAGGTCCAGGCGGTGGAGGAAGGGCTTTTCAAGCTTCTGATCATGTTTCTGTGTCATCGGGGCGGCGCGGTTCGCGCCGCTGGGCTCAGACGGTAATGGACTCTTTGCGCGTGAACGAGGTCAGGCCGAACTTTCCGGGGCCGCCGGCCTGCTCGATCGCCTTGCGCACGAAACGGTCGTCGACCAGGTCGCGGGCCACGAAAGCGGGGTCGAGCTCGGCCAGGAACTCGTTCCGCCCCAGCACCAGCGTTTCCTTGAGCTTGACGATGAGCTCTTCGGTGTAGCTGGGGAAGGGGTAGGGCTGGAAGTCGATGCGTTTTTCCTTCCAGTCGGTGTTGACGATGGCGCCGCTCGATTCATACAGCTGGGTGTCGAGCAGTTCGGGCTGCAGCACCTGGGCCAGGGCTTCGTACGAGTGCGGGGTGTAGCGCTGAGGGTTGTCCTTGGACAGGATGCGCGCGGTCTCTTCGCGGTTTTCCTGGATCCACGCCTGAGCCTGCACCACGCCGTTCACGACCTTCTGGGTCCACTCGGGGCGCTGCTGCAGATCTTGTTCGTGCATCAGCACGACGCAACAGGCGTGGTCCTTCCAGACGTCGCCGGTAAAGCGCAGGATCTTGCCGATTTTCAGCACTTCGGCCGAAGCGTTGAAGGGCTCGGCAACGATGTAGCCGGCGATCTGCTTGTTGGCCAGTGCGGGCACCATGTCGGAGGGCGCCATCACGACGAGCTTGACCTGTTTCCGGGTAGGCGCGCCGTCGCTGATGGACTCCAGGCCCTTGCTGCGCAGCAGGTGCTGCAGCACGACGTTGTGCAGCGAATACCAGAAGGGAATGGCGACGGTGGTGCCGCCCAGGTCCTCGATGCTGTCGATGTCATGCTGCACCGTCAGGCCCGAGCCTGACATGTGGTTCCACGCCACGACCTTGGCGGGCGACTTGCTGCCATAGCGGGCCCAGACCGTCATGGGGGAAAGCAGATGCACGGCGTTGACCTGGCCGGCCAGGAAGGCCTCGACAATCTGCGCCCAGCTGCGGAACATGCGGGGCTTTTCCACCTGCAGACCTTGTTCCTGGAACAGATTGTTGTGATGCGCCACCAGCAGGGGCGTGGCATCGGTGATGGGCAGATAGCCGATGCGCAGCGGCGCGTCCGGTTCAGCCGCGCGGGCGGCCTGACTCATTTGCAGCAGCGGCAGCGCGCCCATGGCGGTGAACATGGATGAAAGCTTGAGGAATTGGCGCCGGCGGGCCCGGGTGCTGTCGGTATGGGAACTCACGAGTTTTCCTTGTGGTGATGTTCAGGCGGCGAGCTTCTGAGGGTCTGCCGCGTGGCCGCGCGCGTCGCGCAGCAACTGCATGATCTGCAGCCGGACGGCGGTGCTTTCCGGGCTGACGGTGTCGCGCGGGTGGCTCCCCGTCAGCCGCCACTGGCCGATGAGCTCGCCGGGCTTGCCGCCGATCAGCATGATGCGGTCGGCCACGGTGAGGGCTTCGTCGATGTCGTGCGTGACCAGCACCGCCGACGTCCGGTATTTTTGGGTGATGCGCAGCAGCAGGCCCTGCATGTCGCCGCGGGTGATTTCGTCCAGCGCGCTGAAGGGTTCGTCCAGCAGCAGGATCTCCGGCTGGCGCGCCAGGCTGCGGGCCAGGGCGGTGCGCTGGGCCATGCCGCCCGACAGCTCGGAGGGATAGCGTTCGGACGCTTCGGTCAGGTCCACGTCGGCGATGGCTGCGGCGACCCGGGCTTTTTTCTCGGCCTTGCTGATTTGCGGCTGATGCTTGAAGTCGAGGCCGAAGCCGACGTTCTCTTCGAGATTGAGCCAGGGGAGCAGGCTGGCGTCCTGAAATACGAAGCTCAGCCTCGGGTGCGGGCCTTGCAGGCGTTCGCCGTGCACGTGGACGGTGCCCTGCTGGGCCTCTTGCAGCCCCGCCAGCACGCGCAGCAGGGACGATTTGCCGACCCCGCTCGGGCCCAGCACGGCCACGATCTCGCCCTGGGCGAGTTGCAGCGAGAAGTCGCGCAGCACGGTGTTGGGCTGCGCATTGGCGCGCTTGTAGCGCAATTCGATGGACTGCGCCTCCAGTACGGTGGGCGCTTCAGCGGTGGAAACTGCCATGATGTCTGTGCCTTGAGACAGGCCCTAAGCGGCCGCGGTGTGCAGGGGCGGCGCCGGTTCGGCGGAGCCCGCCTGCGCCGCGCGGCTCTCGAGATCGTGGATCTCTTTGCGCAAGTGCTTCAGCGCCGGTGTGACGATGGCGACGAAGACCGCCTCGCGCAGCCGGCGCTGGGCCGGATGGATCATGAGATAGCCTTTCGCGCCGGCATGCAGCACGGCCGAGTTGGCTGCCTTGAGCGTCAGCTCGCTGATGGCGGCGCGCGCCTTCAGCACCGGAAGCATGTCGGTGGCGCCGGCCTGGGCGAGAGGCGCCAGCCCGGCGACCTGGGTTTCGATGCCGGCCAGTCGAGCGGCAAGCTCGCCTTCCTGATCGTCAAGGAAGGCGTTGACGTGACCGACGCTGGCGTTGCTGTCGCGCGCGATGCCGATGCAGGCCCGCACGATGCCGATGCCCATGCCGATCTGGCCCAATACGAAACCCGGCTTGATGCGGCTGACATACTGCTTGAATTGAGCCGGATGCGCCAGAACGTCCTCGGCCGGCACCTTTACATTCTGAAAGCGCAAGGTCAGGGTCTGCGTACCCTCCAGGCCGGAAAACTCCAGGCAGGGGCGCGACTCGAATCCCGCTGCGGTGCTGGGGGTGGCGAACATGATGTAGCCCTCGTCCTCGACCGCCGCGGCCACGATCGCCAGATGGCCGTCGCCCACGTTCGACACCCAGGGCAGCGAGCCGCTGACGACGTAGCCGTCGCCCTCGCGGCGGGCGCGCAGATGGATTTTTTCGATGCCGGCCAAGTGCTTGACCGCATTGGACATGCCCGTGCCCGCCAGCAGGCGGCCTTGCGCCACGTCGTTCAGATAGCGCTCGCGCACCGCGGGGTTGTCGGAATTGTGCAGATACCAGGCGCAGCTGGACTGGCACCAGACCAGAAAGGCCGTCGAACCGCAATGTTCGCCGACTTTGGCCGTGACTTCGATCTGGGCGGCAAGGCCCCGGCCCGCGCCGCCGCTTTCGGCGGGCAGCGCCGCGCCAAAGCCGCCCAGGGCGCCCAGCTTGTGCATGAACTGCGCCGGATAGAGGCCTTCACGGTCGATGGCCTGCACCTGGGGAGCGAGTTCGGTTTCGATCAACCGGACGATGGGCGCCATGAAGGCGTGCTGGGCTTGGGACACTGCTATTCCTCGGATGGATCAGGCAAAGGCTTGCAACTCGGGATTGATGGGGGTCTGGGCGAGGTTGTTGGCGTAGTTGCACAGGGTGGCCAGGCTGACGCCCAGAACCACTTCCAGCGCAGCCTGCTGCGTATAGCCCGCGGCAAAGAATGCCTTCAAGTCGTCGTCGCCGACCTGGCCGCGGCTTTCCATGACGGCCAGGGTGAATACGGCCAGCGCATTGAGCTTGGGATCGCTGAGAGCCTTGGTGCCGCGCAGCGCTTCGATGACGTCTTCGGGCATGGACAGCTTCTTGCGCGCGATGGCCGTATGGCCGGCCACGCAGAAGCCGCAGCCGTTGCGGGCGGCGGCCGTGATCTGCACCACTTCGCGCTCGGCGCCGCTTAGCGAAGTGCGCGCATTGATCGCGCCTACGACCTGGTAAGTTTCGAGGGCGGTGGGGGCATTGGCCAGCACGCCCAGCAAGTTGGGCAGGAAGCCGTTGGCCTTTTGCGCATTGCTCAGGCGCTCTTTGGCTTCTTCGGCGGCGGTATCGATCGTTTGTATGGTGAGTCGGCTCATGGAATCTGCGTTGAATGAAGAGAAACAAGCCGCGGCCGTGGCGCGGTCGCGGTTCTTTATTTCCATTAATTCTATTGGCCGCTCTATAGATTCCGAACGAATATAAGGAAATTTGGATATGAGCTGAGGCTATATGAACGGTGCTCGCAGGCCTGATCGAGTGGCCCCGCCGATCGGCCTTCGCCCAACGGCCATAACTGCTTTATCTGGGCTGTATGCTGGTGTCGCTCAGGTTGGTATGCGTCATGATGCCGTCCAGCACCAGCGTGCGCGAACTATTGATATGCGCGACCGCAATGTTGTATGCCTTGGCCGGATCGCCGGATTCGACGGCCTCGAGCAAGTCGGCGTGTTCGTGCATCATGACTTCCGGACGTTCGCGCAGGATGAAGCCCAGATGCAGCAGACGGGCCATCTCGTCCATGATCTGAGAAAGTATCGCTGCCAGTTTCTGATTGCCGCAAGCGTGCGCGATTTCCAGATGAAAACCCTGGTTGGCTTCCATGAAAGCCTTCTCGCTGACCTCATCGCCCGGCAAGTAGCCCTTGGCGCAGCGTTCGTTGAGCGCCCGCAAACGGGCGGTGTCGATGCGGCCGCAGGCCTTTTGCACCGCGGCGGGTTCGAGCAGCAAGCGCAATTCGAACAGTTCTCGGATGGTTTGCAGCGTGACCGGCGCAATGATGTGTCCGTGGCGCGGCACTGAGATCACATAGCCTTCCTGGGTCAATCTGGACAAGGCCCGGCGGATGGGCGCCTTGCCCAGCCCATATATCTGCGTGAGGCGGTTTTCGCTGATCTCTTCGCCTGGCCGGAGGCGGCACCAAATAATGTCGTGTTTGATGCGATCGAAAGCCTCGTCGCCCAGGTTTTTGGTTCTCTGATCGACCGGGATGTCCATGATGTCGTTCACCGCCATGAGCGAAATGCCACCGCTGGGTTGTTTTAAAGGAAGAGGCATAGGGGGCCATTAGCCTGCCATGTCAGATCTGCTCGGCTACGCAGATTTATAGCTCCGGAATCGAAGCTCCTATGGCTCGTCCGAATTTTTGCAGCTCGTTTCATATCGTACTAGAGAAGTGCCCGCTGTGGTTCAAAGCTTCTACGCCAGTTATGCGGGTTTTCTCTAGGTTTTAATGAAATGTCTGTTATGAGTTAATAACATTTCAGTATTGACGGATTGACAGTTTAAGGTTGAGCTGCCGCCGCAAGGGAACGCGAGCAAGGATGACGATATGCCGCATATAGAAACCGATGTACTAGTGATTGGAGCCGGCGCGGCGGGCATGTATGCCGCGATGGCGGCGGCCAAGAGCGGCAGCAAAGTGCTGCTTGTGGACAAAAGCCTGGTCGGCCGCGGCGGCGCGACCATCATGGCGCAGATGACCGTGGCCGCCGCATTGGGCGACTACGACGAGGACAGCTGCGAGCGGCATTTGCAGGATACGCTCAAGGCTGGGCGCGGGTTGTGCAACGAGGCTCTGGCGGCCGTACTGTGCAACGGTGCGCCGGCGCGCATTCGCGAACTGGATGAATGGGGCGTGGGGTGGGCGCGCGACGATGCTGGCCGCGTAAGGGCGGTCAAGGCGCCCGGGCATAGTGCGCGCCGCTGCGTCTACGTGGATGTATTGAATACCGGCCCGGCCATGGCCCAGACGCTGCGCACCGCGGTCTCCCGCACGCGGGGAGTCAATCGTGTCAGCGGTTTGTCGGTACGCGAACTGATCAAGCACGAAGGCAGGGTGATCGGCGCGGTCGCCGTGAACCAGGACGATGGCGCAGTCGTGACATTGTCGGCCAAGGCGACCATTCTGGCCGCAGGCGGGCTGACCAAGCTGTTCCAGCGCAATAGCGCCTCGGCCAATATGGGCGGCGATGCCTACGCGCTGGCCTTGCGTGCCGGCGCAGAGCTGGTGGATATGGAGTTCCCCCAGTTTTTCCCCATCGGACATCTGGCGCCGCGACTGGTCGGAATGGACCCCATCATGTGGGATCCGTTCCGCTACAAGCTCGGCGGACGGCTGCTGAATGGGAACATGGAGGAATTCCTTGAAAACTACGGCATTGTGGACCGCGGCAACTACACCGCCCCGCGCGACGTCACCTCCTATGCCATCGTCAAGGAGAACGAAGCGGGCAGGGGGTCTCCGGCGGGTGGCGCCTATCTGAGCTTCATGCACGTGCCCGAAGCCGAACTGCGTGCGGCGTTCGGCCCGGTCATCGATTTGCTGGCCGAGAACGGCATCGATTTGAGCAAGCGGCCGGTGGAAGTCGCGCCCATTGCGCACTATCACATGGGCGGCATTCGCGTGAACGCTTCCATGGAGTCCGGAGTGCCCGGCCTGTATGCGGCCGGCGAGGCCGTGGGCGGAGCCAATGGCGCCAATCGTTTGTCGGGCAATGCCTTGCCAGAGGCGCTGGTGTTCGGCGAATTGGCGGGTCGAAGCGCCGCACGGGCCGCGCAGGATGCGCCACAGCTGTGGAGCGATGAAGCCGCTGCGCCCGCGCTGGCCATGATAGCCCAGCTCGCCGAGCGTGCGCAGGCCGCGCCTCACGGAACGGTTGCGGGCACGTCGGCGGTCTGGAACGAACTCAAAGCCCTGATGTGGCTGAACGTGGGTCTGCTGCGCAGTGAAGAGCCGCTGACCGCTGCTTTGACGCGCATACGCGAGATGCGCCGGGCGTTGCCCCAGGTCGCCGTTACCGGCGGCGGCGTCTGGAACCCGACTGTCGAAGACTGGTTCGAGCTGCGCGGCTCTTTGCTGGTCGCCGAGGCGATCACGCTCTCGGCGCTCAATCGCCGGGAAAGCCGGGGCGCGCATCAGCGCCTGGACTACGAAGATACTGAGACGGCTTTTGAAAAGAATCAGATTCTGCGCCTGGACGGCGCGGAACTGGCAAGCACCTGGGCCCAACCGGTGAAACGCCCTGCCGTGCAACACATGGACGAGGTCGCATGAGATGAAGGATACATTGAAACTCGAAGTAGCCCGCGGCTCCGACGAGGGCGGCCAGGAGCCGGTCGTCTACGAGGTGCCTTACGTCGAGGGCATGTCGGTACTGGATGCCTTGATGTGGATACGGTCGCATACCGACCCTTCCCTGGCTTTCCGCTACAGCTGCATCAATGCGAACGCCTGCAAAGAGTGCTCGGTGCTGGTGGACGGCGAAGTGGTTTATGCCTGTGCGGCGCGGCTGACGCCGCAGGGCGCATCGATCAAGCCGCTTCAGGACAAGGCCTTGCTGAGGGATCTGGTGACCGACATCGCGCCCTCCAAGGAGCACCTTGGCGCGGCATTGCCACGCCGGAATCGAGCGGTAGAGGCTTGACCGCGACCATTGAAGAACATGTCCGATAGGAGACCGCATGGCTTTCGTCGTTACGGATAAATGCGTGCGCTGCAAGTTCCAGGACTGCCTGCAGTCCTGCCCGGCCTCATGTTTTCACGAAGGAGTGAACATGCTGGTCATCAAGACCGAGGCCTGTATTGACTGCGGCGCCTGTGAGCCCGAATGCCCGGCCGAGGCCATTGTGCGCGATACCGTACCGGGGGCAGCGTTCTGGGTCGAATTCAACAACAAGTATTCGGCCATGTGGCCTCGCATTCTCAGGTCCGGCGAGGTGCCGCAGGACGCGGAAGACTGGATGGACGTCGAGGACAAGCTCGATACCGAATTCGACCCTGCGCCCGCGGCGCGTTGATCACGGAGAAGCAAGATGGCTGACAGCGTTTGGCTGCACGAACTGACCTGGCCGGATATCGCGGCCTATCTGGAACACGACGACCTTGTCATGGTGCCCGTGGGAGCCACCGAACAGCACGGCCGCCATACGCCTTTGATGGTCGACACCGCCTGGGCCGCGGATGTGTCCGAGACTGTGGCCAGGCAGGAGGGCGTGCTGGTCGCGCCGCCCATGCACTTCGGCTGGTCGCCGCATCACCTGGCTTACCCCGGCGGCATCACGCTGCGGCCCGAAACCTTGACTTCGGTGTGCGTGGATATCGGCGAGAGCCTCATCTCGCACGGCTTTCGCAAGATCGTCTTTGTGAACGGCAACCGCGTGGCCAATCTGCCGCCCATGCAGATTGCAATGGCCAAGCTGCGCTACAAGACCGGAGCCTTTGTCGCGATCATCGATACGCATCTCATCGCCCGCAAGGATGTCTGCGAGGTTTCCGGCAACGGCCGCGATGGCTCGCATCACGCGGGCAACGTCGAAACCTCGTTCATGCTGCACGCTCATCCCGAACTGGTAAAACCCGGCGAATTCCTGCCCATGCCGGACCGGCCTCTGCCCGCCTTCGCGGCCACGTTTCCAATGGATCCGCCGTTCGATCAGAACATTGCCTTCGTGCAGGCGACGGCCGCCGAGTTCTATGAAAAGACCGGCGGGCACGGTTCGTATTCGGATCCTTCCCGCGCCAATGCCGAGACGGGAAAGCGCGTGCTGGACGTGACCGTTGCGCGGGCGGCTGAATTTATCGCACAGGCCAAAAGGCTGAATGTTCAATGCGACCGTTGCCCCATACCCATGTAAACAGGCTTTTTGCCGCCCAGGCGTGAAGATAAGACCATGAACAGTCCAGCCGCATCGTTGTCGGTGGCCATCGTCGGCGCGGGGCCTGCCGGATTCTATACAGCGCAGGCGTTGACGGAATTGGCGCCTCGTGCGCAGATAGACCTGATAGACCGGCTGCCCACGCCGTTCGGCCTGATACGCTATGGCGTTGCGCCCGACCATCAGGAAACCAAGAAGATCCAGGAGCTGTTCGAAAGCATTGCGCTGTCGCCGCAGGTCGGCTTCATCGGCAACGTTGAAATCGGCAGGGACATTGCGCTGGCCGAACTGCGCGAGCTCTACGACGCGGTCGTGCTGGCGCACGGCGTGCCCCAAGACGCTTCGCTGGGCATACCCGGTGACACCCTGCCGGGCGTCTATGGCGCGGCCAGTTTCGTGGGTTGGTACAACGGCCATCCCGATCTGGCGGGCTTGCAGCCCAGGCTGGGCGCTCCCGGCGCAGTCGTCGTCGGCAACGGCAACGTCGCGATAGACATCGCGCGCGTACTGTCGAAATCGCGCGCCGAACTGGAGCGCAGCGACATGGCGCCCTATGCCCTGGAGCACATCGCAAGAAGCGCGCCGGGCGAAGTGTATGTCATGGGCAGGCGCGGCCCGGTGCAGGCCAAATTCACGACGGTGGAACTGGCTGAGCTGGGCACGCTGGAACAGGCGGTGGCGCTGGCCGAGCCGGCCGACATTCCCGACCGGCCCGGAGAAGATCTGTCGCCGCGCGACAGGCGGGTCAAGGCCAAGAATCTGGAATGCCTGCAGGCCTATGCGCACGCCGATCCCCACAGTAAGCCGAAGCGGATTCATCTGCATTTCTACGCCAAGCCGTTGGAGATTCTGGGAGCGGACCGCGTCGAAGGCATCAGGTTCGAGCGCATGGAGTCGGGAGCCGACGGCGTACCGGCCGGCACCGGGCGGACTTTCGACTTGGCCTGCTCGACGGTGATCGCGGCGATAGGATACAGGGCGTGCGCGCTGGAAGGCTTGGCGCTGGCGCCAGAAGGCAACCGCCTGCACCATGACGATGGGCGTCTATGCCGCGGCTTGTACGTGGCGGGCTGGCTTAGAAGGGGCCCCTCGGGCAAGATCGGCACCAATCGCGCCGACGGCGAGGCGGTGGCGCAGCGTATTTGCCTGGAGATACCGCCGAGCGGGCGTGCAGGCCGCGCGGGTTTGCTCGACAAAATACAGGGACGCGGCTTGCGGACGGTCGATTTCGAAGGTTGGAAGCGAATCGAGGCGGCCGAGTGCGTGGCCGCCACGCCGGAGGCAGTGCGTCGCAAGATCAGCAGTGTGGACGAGATGCTGGCTATTGCGCATTCCTGCTTATTTACATAGCGAAAATACCTATAAGCGCTTTATTGGCATGTTAGTTACTGTTGGGTAACATATCAACAACATAGCCATGTCGAAAATAAAGGAGACAAGCGTGCAGCAGGCGTCGTGTGAAGCGAGAATGGCCTCGGCGAGTGGGGTGGGCCAGTCATCCGCCAGACTCGAGCATGCCGCTTTCATTGGCGGCCAGGGCTGCTACATTGACGACATCAGGCTGGACGGGCAACTGCATGCGGTATTTCTGCGCAGTCCGGTCGCGCATGGCCGCATCCTTAAGGCCGATCCTTCAGCGGCGCTCGATATACCAGGCGTGCACGCGGTGTTCTTCTATGACGACCTGCGCACCCTGCTGCAGAGCGACCGGATTCCCATGGCCATGCCGGCCAAAGCCTTGCGCTTCGACGTCGATCCCCATGTGCTCAGCCATGGCGAAGTCCATCACGTCGGCGAGCCCATCGCGATCATTGTGGCCGACAGCCGCCATCTCGCCGAAGACGCCGCCGCCCAGGTGCTGCTGGAAATCGAGCCGCTGCCCATCGTGGTGGATCCCAGGCTCGGATTGCAGGAAGGCGCGCCGTGCGCACGTTCCGACTGCCCCGACAATCTGGTGGCGCACATGGTCACCGGCTATGGCGACACCGATGCCGCGTTCGCCAAAGCCGTGCACGTGGTGTCCGAACAGTTCCATTTGCATAAAGGCTGCGGCAATTCGCTCGAACCGCGCGGCGTCGTTGCCCGCTGGGACGATGCCGCACAGCACCTGACCGTCTGGGACAGCACCCAGATGCCGCACCGTGCCAAGCGTCTCCTGTGCCTTTCGCTGGGCTTGGCAGAGGATAGGGTGCGCGTGATTGCGCCCGACGTCGGCGGCGGGTTCGGCCCCAAGTTCGTTTTCCATCCCGAAGAACTGGCCGTGGCCGCCACGTCCATGCTGATGGGCCGGCCCGTCAAATGGATAGAAGACCGCTTCGAAAACTTCACTGCGACCACACAGGAACGCGACCAGTATTGGGAAATCGAAGCGGCGGCCGACGAGCAGGGGCGATTGCTGGGCATACGCGGCTCACTGATACACGACCATGGCGCCTATACGCCCTATGGCTTGATGCTGCCGTACAACTCGGCCACCAACCTGGTGGGCCCTTATGTGCTGCCCTCTTATCGGCTGGAGCTTTCCCTGTGCCTGACCAATCTGGTGCCGGCGACGCCGACGCGCGGCGCGGGCCGTCCGCAAGGCATGTTCGTGATGGAACGGCTGCTGGACAGGCTGGCGCATCGGATAGGCCTGGGCCGTGACGAAATCCGCCGCCGCAATTTCATCCAGCCGGAGCAGCTGCCGTACCGCACCGGCATGTTCACGCGCGACGGCGGCGAAATGACCTACGACAGCGGCAACTACGTCGAGGCGCAGCGCCGCGCGCTGGAACTGATCGACTGGGACGGCTTCGAGGCGCGCCGCGCGGCCGCCGCGCAAGAAGGGCGCTGCATAGGCATAGGCCTGGCCAACTATATCGAAGGCACCGGCCGAGGGCCGTTCGAAAGCGCTGTGGTAAGCATCGGGCCCTCGGGTCAGGTCGTCGTGTCGTCCGGCGCCTGTTCGCAGGGCCAGGGCACGATCTCGCTATTGGCTCAATTGGCGGCCGCCGAACTGGGCGTGCGACCCGAACGGATACGCGTGCGCGCCGGCGATACCGATGCCGTTCCGAATGGCCTGGGCGCCTTCGCCAGCCGCCAGGCCGTCACGGCCGGCAATGCTGTCCATCAGGCGGCGCGCCAGGTGCGCGACAAGATTCTCCGCGTGGCCGCCGCCTGGCTCGAAGCCAGGCCCGACGCGCTGACGCTATGCGACGGCGTCGTTTACGTCGAGGCTGAGCCCGGTCGCCGGTGCGCGGTGGCCAATATAGCCGAGGCGCTGGCCGGCAGCCCAGGCTATTCGCTGCCGGCCGGCATGGAGCCTGGCCTGCATGCGGCGGTGGATTTCCTGCCCGTAGGTTTGTCCTACAGCAACGGCACGCATGTCGTGGAGGTCGAGGTCGACGCTGAAACCGGCGCAGTCACGATACTGCGTTATCTCATCGTGCACGACTGCGGCACCATCGTTCATCCCAAGATGCTGGAGGGCCAGATCATAGGCGGTACCGTGCACGGCATCAGCAGCGCGCTGTATGAGTGGATGCGCTACGGTGACGACGGGCAGCCGCTGACCTGCACCTATATCGATTACCTGCTGAGCACGGCGGAAGTCTCTCCACGTATCGAAGTCCATCACATGCAGTCGCCCACCCCATTGAACCCCCTGGGCATAAAAGGGGCTGGAGAGGGCGGCACCATAGGCGCGATGCCGGCGATGGCATCGGCGATCGAAGACGCCTTGCGCCCCTACGATGTGGTCATACGCGACATCCCGATAACCCCCATCCGCCTGAGCGCTCTGGTGCGCGCCGCCAGCGAGGCCGTGGCCGCATGAAAGCTGCATCGTTCGTCTATCACGCGCCGCGCACCAGCATCGAGCTGACGCAACTGCTGTCCAGCCTCGACAACGTACGGATGCTGGCCGGCGGGCAATCGCTGATGCCCATGCTGAATCTGCGCGTCGCCGCGCCCGACCATCTCGTCGACCTGAACCGGGTCGAGGGGCTGGGCGGCATCGAGTTGCGCGGCGACAAGCTCGTCATCGGCGCGATGACCAGGCAGCGCGAGGCCGAACTGTCCCCGCTGGTGGCCGAACACTGCCCCTTGCTGATCCAGGCACTCGGGTATGTCGGTTTTCAGCAGACGCGCAATCGCGGCACGGTGGGCGGCAGCATCGCCCACATGGATCCCACCGCCGAACTTATCGTGGCCGCGTATGTCCTCGATGCCACGGTGGTACTGAAAAGCCGCGACGGCGAACGCAGCATGTCGGTGCGCGAGTTCAATGACGGTTATTTATGCAATAAGGCCAAGCGGGGCGAATTCCTGGCACGGGTCGAATTTCCCATCCGGTCCGAGCGCCACGGCGTGGCGTTCGAAGAGGTCACGCGCCGGGGCGAAACCTTGGCCGTGGTGTCGGTCGGCGTGCTGGTCGAATTGGGTCGTGAAGGCGAACTCACGCGCGCATCGGCGGCCGTCGGCGGACTGCGGCCGGCGCCCGTATGCCTGGATGCGGCGCCTTGGCTGGGGCGGGCGCCGCAGGCTTCGATGGCGGAGGACTTGGCCCGCCGTGCGGGCGAACTCATCGCCGACGACGACCTGACGATTCCCGCCGAATACAAGCAGCACGTGGCCGGAGTACTGACTCGACGGGCGGTCGGCCGTGCATTGGCCCGTGTACAGGAGATGCGCGATGACTGACCGTATGCTCGTACGGCTGAAGGTGAACGGCGACGACTACGAGTTCGAGATCGAACCGCGCGTGAATCTCGCCGACGCCCTGCGCCATCACCTGGGACTGACCGGCACGCATGTGGGCTGCGAGCATGGTGTATGCGGCGCCTGTACGGTACTGGTGGATGGCGTCAGCGCGCGCTCATGCCTGATGCTGGCGGTGCAGGCCGATGGCTGCGAAGTCACCACGATCGAAGGCCTGGCCGCGGATGACGGCACGCTGGACCCTTTGCAAGAGGCCTTGTCCGAGCATTTCGGCCTGCAGTGCGGTTACTGCACTCCAGGCGTGTTGATGACGCTGGTCGAATTGCGCCGCGAACTGAACGGCCAAGCCATAGATGAAAAAACCGTGCGCAGAAAACTGGCCGGCAATCTTTGCCGCTGTACGGGGTACCAAGGCATCGTCGACGGGGCTTTGGCCGCGCTGAACAGCCACCCATAAAAACAGAGATAAGCATGCAAGCACCCCAAACCGCGCCGAAGGGCGGCGAACCCATACTCAAGGTGATGGACGTCGGTGTCAATTTCGGCGGCATACAGGCATTGAAGCAGGCCAGCTTTCAGGTCAGGCAAGATGAAATCTGCGGGCTGATCGGGCCCAACGGCGCGGGCAAGACGACGCTGTTCAATACCGTCAGCGGCCTGGTGCCCATCGATACCGGGCAAATCCATTTCCAGTGCCGGCGCATAGACAGCATGGCGCCGCACCGCATCATCAGCACCGGCATTTGCCGAACTTTCCAGAACGTGGGCCTGTATCCCGAAATGACGGTGGTGCAGAACGTGCAGCTGGGCGGGCATTTCGGCTCTCAGGCCGGTTTCCTTGCAACCGCCTTGGGGCTGCCCCGGGCTCGGCACGAGGAGCGCGAGTTGCATGACCGCGCCATGAAGCATCTGGCCGACATCGGCCTCGAAGGCATCGCGCAGCGCCGCACCGGCGATTTACCGTACGGCACGCTCAAGAGAATAGAAATCGCGCGGGCGCTGATGTCCTCGCCCAAGCTGCTGATGCTGGACGAGCCGGCGGGCGGGCTGAGCCACGGCGAAGTCGAGGAATTGGGCGGCATGCTGCGCCGCCTGCGCTCCGAAAGCGGCATGACTTTACTCATCGTCGAGCACCACATGCGGCTGGTCATGGAACTTTGCACGCATGTCGTGGTGCTGAGCCAGGGCATGATCATCGCCGACGGCACGCCCGAACAGGTGCAGGCCAACGAGGATGTGATCGCTGTTTACCTGGGGACCCCGGCATGACGATAGGATTGAAAATCTCAGGGTTGTATGGCGGTTATGGGCCGGTCACCGTGCTGCGCAACGTCGAGCTCGAAGTGGTGCCCGGCAAGGCCAGTGTGCTGCTGGGGGTCAACGGAGCAGGCAAAACGTCCACGCTGCGGGCGATCTCGGGCTTGATACGGCGCAGCGGCAGCATCGTCTATGGCGATCAGGATATTTCCGCCTGGCCGGCCGAGAAAATCGCCCAGGCCGGCATCGGCCACGTGCCTCAGGGCCGTGGCACCTTCCGCGACTTGTCCGTCGCCGATAACCTGGCGGTGGGCGGTGTTTTGCTGCGCGATAAAAGCGAACGTCGGCGCAATCTGGACATGGTGCTGGAATTGTTTCCGCGCCTGAAGGAAAGGCAGACCCAAGCGGCCGGCAGCCTGTCCGGCGGCGAGCAGCAAATGCTGGCGATCGCGCGCGCCTTGATGGCTTCGCCGAAACTGCTGCTGCTGGACGAACCTTCTCTGGGCCTGTCGCCTCAGTTGACCGGCGAGATTTTCGGCGCCTTGAGCCGGCTTAATCGGGAGCGCGCCTTGACGATGCTGATCGTCGAGCAGAACGCCGCGCTGTCGCTGGGCATAGCCGATTCGGCATACGTGCTCGAAGCGGGCAGCATCATGACCTCGGGTTCGGCGCAGGCCATCGTCAACGACGACGAAATCCGTCGTATCTATCTGGGGATGTAAAAGCATGGTCGAGTTTTTGCAACAAGTCGTCGACGGCGTGGAAAGCGGTGCGATCTATGCAGCGCTGGCGCTGGCGCTGGTGCTGGTGCACCGGTCCACCGGCCTGGTCAATTTCGCGCAGGGCGAAATCGCGATGTTTTCCGCATATGTCACCTTCGCGTTCTACCAGATGGGCATGCCGATACAGTTTGCCGCCTTGCTGGGAATGGCGGCGTCGTTCGCCGGCGGGATGGCGATAGAGCGCACCTTGTTCCGCAGTGAAGCCGCGCGCCAGCCCTTGGTTGCGGTCGTCTTGATGCTGGGGCTGTTTCTGGGTCTGAACAGCCTGGCCGGCCTGATCTGGTCCTATCAGGTGCAGCGCGTGCCTTCGTTGTTTCCGGAAGGACTGATCCGCGTTGGCGGTACCGTGTTCAGCTACCAGATGCTGGGCACGCTGGCGATACTGCTGGCCATTTGCATACTGCTGCACCTGCTGTTCACCTATACGCCGCTGGGCCTGAAGATGCGCGCGGCAGTGTCGAATGCCGAATCATGCCGGCTGCTGGGCATTCCGCCGGGGTTGATGCTGGGCCTCGGCTGGGGGCTTGCCGGCGCCTTGGGCTGCCTGGCGGCAGTGTTGGTCACGCCGCGCCTGTTCCTGGACCCGAACATCATGCAGGGCGTCATCATCTTCGCCATCGCGGCCGCCACATTGGGCGGGCTGGACAGCGCGCTCGGCGCCATCGTGGCGGGCATCGCCATCGGCATCGTCGAGAACCTGGCGGGCAGCTATCTGGTGGGCTCCGATCTGCGCATCGTCGTGCCGCTGGTACTGATCATCGTTGTGCTGACGATGCGGCCTCAGGGCTTGTTCGGCAAAGCATATCGGGCGAGGGTCTGATCATGACGGAACGCAAGATGCAATTCATCCCGACGCTGGCGATACTCGCCCTGGCCGTGGCCGCCCCGTTCGTGCTGTCGTCCTTCGCGGTGTTTCAGCTGGCGACCGTGCTGACATACGCGCCGGCGGTACTGGGGCTCGTCATCATCACCGGGCTCACAGGGCAGCTCGCGCTGGGCAACGGCGCATTCTTCGCGCTCGGCGCCTATACCACCGCCATTCTGGTGCAGAGCTACGGCTGGCCGTTCTGGGCGACTTTCCCCGTCGCAGGGCTGTTGTCCCTGGTGGGCGGCATCCTGTTCGGCATTCCCGGGCTGCGCTTGCGCGGACACTTCCTTGCCGTGCTGACCCTCTCCATCGCGGTGGCCGCACCCCAGGTCATCAAGCATTTCGAAGGCCTGACCAGCGGAGCCAGCGGCATTTCGGTCTTTTTGCCCGAGCCGCCCGAATGGCTGGGCATGGACAATACCCAGGCGGCGTACTTCGTGGCGCTGATCATCACCGTGCTGGCCTTCGCCATGACCCGCGCCCTGCGCCTCAGCCGCGTAGGCCGTGCCCTGGAGGCCATACGAGAAAACGAATTGGTCGCGGCCTCGCTGGGCATCAACGTGGCGTATTTCAAGGTGATGGCATTCGGCTACAGCACCTTGCTGGCCGGCTTGGGAGGCAGCGCCTTCACAGTATCCGTAGGGTTCGTCGCACCGGAAAACTTCACCATCGGCCTGGCCGCGCTCCTCATCATAGCGCTGGTCGTCGGCGGCAAGAAGTCGGAGTGGGGCGCAGTCATAGGAAGCCTGTTCATCGTGATATTGCCGCTGTACGCCGGCAGTATCGCGCCCGCCGTGGCGGGCGTGTGTTTCGCCGTGGTCGTCATTTTGTTCATTCTCCTGCTCCCCGAGGGAATGGCCGGGCTGCCGCAGCGTGTCTTGCGGGGATTTCAACGGGTTGCCGGCGCTGGCAAGCGCCGTGATTATTAAAAATTAGGAGAGCACGAAATGCGTAGTCTCAGATATTTGGCCATGAGTCTTGGCCTGGCGGTATTCGGTTCCCACGCCCTGGCGCAAGCTGCTTCTCCCGGGATCACCGACGACACCATCACTATAGGCACCATAGGCCCCTTGTCGGGCCCAGCGGCGCCGCTGTCCATCTACAACCGCCAGATCGGCGCCTATGCGCAGTATCTGAACGATCAGGGCGGCATCAAGATGGGCGACGGCAAGACGCGCAAGCTGGCCGTGCGCCTGCTGGACTCGGGCGGCACGCCCGCGCGGGCCGTATCCGGCGCGCGCGAACTGGTCGAGCGGGACAAGGTCTTTGCGGTGGTGGGCGTGTTCGGCACGAACGAAAACAAGGCGATCATCGATTACATGAACGGCAGAAAGGTACCGCACGTCTATTTGCTCAGCGCCGCTTCCAATTGGGGCCAGCCGGACAAATATCCATGGACCATAGGTTTCCCGCCGGTGCCCAATACGCAGATGTCCATCTATGGCGACTACATCAAGCAGGTCAAGCCCAACGCCAAGGTCGCGGTGCTGCATGGCGCCGACGAATACGGCAAGGATGGTCTCGAGGGCATCAAGAAAGCGCTGGAGGGCAGCGGCGCCTCCATCGTCGCGTCGCAAAGCTACGAGCCTACCGACGCCACCGTAGACTCCCAGATCGTCAGGCTGGCCAATAGCGGCGCAGACACCTTCGTGAATTTCGCCATCGGCCGTGCGGCAGCCCAGGCATTGCAAAAAGCCAGCGACGTCGGCTGGAAGCCATTGACGGTCGTTGAAACCACGACCGCCTCGTCCGGCCTGCTCAAGCGTCTGCCGAAGGACGTCATCGAAGGCGTGGTCAGCGCCATGTACCTGAAAGATCCCACCGATGAACGGTTCAAAGACGACGAGGGCGCCAAGACCTATCTCGCGGCGATGAACAAGTATTACGGCGCGGGTTTCGACCCCACCGCGCAGCCCATGGGCGTGGCGTTGACGCAATCGCTGGTCAAGGCGCTGGAGCAGATGAAAGAGCCCACTCGCGAAGAGTTGATGGCGGTACTGCGCAAGGTCGACAAGCAGGAAAACGATTTCCTGCTGCCCGGCATCACGTTCAACAACGCATCGACCAACGGCTATCCGATCACTCAGATGCAAATCGTGGTGGTCGAGAATGGCGCGCTTGTGCCCAAGGGCGACATCAAGACCGGCGCACCACGCTGAACGCCCGAGCCGTCCGGCACGATGCACCTCCGCCGCCAGGCCGGGTCGGGGCGGCCGTCCGGAGACACTCGCCGGCGGCCGCCGGTGACCCGGCATCCCGTGGGACGGCGGCGAGCGTAGCAAAGCCCAACAACCGACTGCAAAGAGTATCGATGGACATCGTTTTTTCAGAGTACTTTCCTTACGACCATTACGAGCCCAAGCTGCCTCCCTTGGAAGGCGGGGCGGAAACTGCGCGCCATCGCGTCGTGATCGCCGGTGGAGGTCCCACCGGCTTGGCGTTGGCCCTGGATCTCGCGCTGCAAGGCATACCCAGCGTCGTGCTGGAAGCCGATGCGACCGTGTGCACCGGCAGCCGCGCCAGCGCATTCACGCGCCGCACGATGGAAATTCTCGACCGCCTGGGGATTATCGACGAGGTGCTCGACACCAGCCTGAGCTGGAAGGAAGGCTGGACTTTCCATGGCTTGACCGAGATCGCGCGCATGCGCCTGCCCGATGACGACAGCCAGAAATATCCGCCGTCCATCAGCCAGCTGCAAAATTATGTCGAGCATTGCATGGCGCGCAAAGCCGAGCGCGACTACGCCGATCTGATCGACATACGCTGGCAGTCCAAGCTGCAGGATTTGCAGGCTCACGATCACGGCGTTAGTCTGGAAGTCGATACGCCGCTGGGCAGCTACCGCATGCAGGCGGACTGGCTGGTGGCGTGCGACGGCGGCCAGAGCTTCGTGCGCAGCGCACTGGGCCTGCGCATGCGGGGCAAGCGCCACGCCGGACGCTACGTCATCATCGACATCCGGCTCAATACCGACGACATGCGCGCGGGGCGCCATTGCTGGTTCTCGCCTCCTTCGCTGCCTTCCGGCACCTTGCTGATGTACAAGCAGCCGCGCGGCATGCTGCGCTTCGACTATCAGATACGCGAAGACCAGGTCGAATGGGCCTCGAAGCCCGAGGAGGTCTTCAAGAACGTGCAGCAGCATCTGGATATGCAGGGCATTACCGAACCCTGGGAGCCCGTCTGGCTCAGCTTGTATCGGGCCAGCGCGCTGACGCTCGACAATTACTGCCACGGCCGCGTGCTGTTTGCCGGCGATGCGGCCCATCTGGTACCCATTTTCGGCGTGCGCGGCATGAATTCCGCCGTCGAGGACGTACACAATCTGGCCTGGAAGCTGGCACTGGTGCTGCAAGGGAAATGCGATGCCTCGCTGCTGCAAAGCTACTCGCAAGAGCGCATTTTCGCCGCCGAGGCCAACCATCGCTACGCCTCGCGAGGCGCGGAATTCATGGCGCCGCCTTCGGCGCCGCACAAGCTGATGCGCGACGCGGTATTGACGCTGGCGCCGACGAACGAATTGCTGAAGACGCTGGTGATCCCCCGCCAGCATACGGCCACGGTGCTGAGCGAGTCGCCGCTGACCGTACCCGACGCCGGCGATGCCTTCCGGGGCGGCCCGCTGCCCGGCGGGGTATTGCCCGAATGCCGTATACGCATGCACGATCGGGCGGGCGCCACCGACTGCTTCCTGACCGACACGCTGGGATCGCGGTTCGATGCTTTCTACTTCACCGAGTCGGGCGAGGTGCCCGCGGCCATCAAGCAGGCGTGCGAGCAGGCCGGGCGAGCCGTGCCATTCGCGTTGCACGTCGTTGCCAGGCAGCGCCCGCAGGCAGCCGGCGCCTGGATAGAGGACCACACGGGCAAGTTGTTTTCGAACTTCGATGCGGTCCCGGGAACGCTGTACATCGTGCGTCCCGACGGCCATACGCTGGGCCGGTGGCGCCAGGCCCGGGCCGCCGACATCCTGGCCGCGGTGCAGCGACTGCCATTGACGAACGAGGTTGTTTGGGAACTGCCATGACACAAGACGAAATTGAAGACCTCTACAACCTGTTGTGCAACAGGCTGACGCAGGCCGGCGAAGGCAATACCGATATGGTGCTGGCGCGTCTGGCGATGCTGCTGATGCAGAACATGACGGACGCCGCGCTGGCGGCGTCCCTGATAGAAGAAGCGGCGCAGGGCTACACCGGCGCCGTTGAAACGACGGACGAGCACGGAGCATGAAGATGGAACTAATCAGGCTGGACGTTAAGGCGGGCGCGGCGCAGGAAAGCCAATCGGGTCTGCAGATGATGAATCCCCGCATCTGGGGCGTATTGCACAAGGTGGACGGCGCGCGCTGCGCCGCCATCGTCATTCATCCGACGTCGAATTTTCACGCGCATTATTTGCTGGAGCCCTTGTCCCAGCGCGGTTTGACGATGTTCGCGTTGAACACGCGCTACGTCGGCAACGACTCCGTGCTGCTGTTCGAACGCGCCATTCAGGACCTGGGGGCGGGCGTCAAGTGGCTGCGCGCGCAGGGCTATGAGCGGGTGCTGCTGATCGGCAATTCGGGCGGTGCGGCACTGGTGTCGCTGTATCAGGCCCAGGCTGAGAACCTGACGATCACCCATACGCCGGCGGGCGATCCTATCGCCGTGCATCCGGACGACCTGCCTCCCGCGGACGGCATCGCGCTATGCGCCGCGCATCTCGGCCGTTCGCGCATCATCGAGAACTGGATAGACCCGGCTGTCATCGACGAGAACGATGTGCTGGCATCCGACCCGGAGCTGGACATGTTCAATCCCGCCAACGGTCCGGCGTACTCTGCTGCATTCATGGAGCGCTACCGTGCCGCGCAAAAGGCCAGGATGCAGAAAATAACGGCTTGGGCGCAGGCCAAGCTGCGGCAGTTGCGGGCAATACCGGACGGTCCGCGCGACATGGCCTTCGTCATTCATCGCACATTGGCCGATCCGCGCTGCATGGACCCGTCCATAGACCCCAACGACCGAGCGCCCCGCACGACGATCTGGGGGCCGCCGAAAACGCAGAACTATGCCGGCAACAGCATGGGGCGCTACACTTCATTGACGGGCTTCATGAGCCAGTGGTCGCCGTTCAGCTGCGCGGACGGCCCCACCAATCTGGCGCGCACCTCGGTGCCGGTCGTGCTGTTCGAGCACACGGCGGATTCCTCCATCTTCCCGTGCGACAACGAAGTATGGGCTCAGGCTGCGGGGCCGCGCATGGAGCGGCACGAGCTGAGGGGGGGCGACCACTACCTGACAGGCCGCCCTGATCTGGTCGCGCAGATGTCGGACGCGATCGCCGCGTTCGCGCAGCGGCTATAGGCTACGCGCGACACCGCGCAGCTGGACTTGACGGAGAAAGGTCATCATGAGCATTGCCATCCAGAAACTCAATCACTTCGCCTATCGTTGCAAGGATGCCGAGGAAACGCGGCACTTCTACGAAGACATCCTCGGCCTGCCGCTATATCACATCGTACGCGCCGAGAACGTCCCCTCCACCGGCGAATACAACCCGTTCTGCCATTTGTTCTTCAAGATGAACGACGGCTCATGCGTCGCTTTCTTCGACCTCGGAGACGGCGTCGCGCCCGAGCCTTCGCCCAATACACCCTCCTGGGTCAACCATCTGGCGCTGGAAGTCGCGACCCACGAAGAGCTGATGGATTTCAAGAAAAGGCTTGAAACCCACGGTATTTCCGTGCTGGGGCCGACCGACCACCGCACCATGGAATCCATTTATTTCTTCGACCCCAACGGCTTGCGCGTAGAGCTGGCTTGCTGGAAGGTCAGCATGGAGCAGATGGAGGACGAGTCCAAGGTGGCGCGCGCCCAGCTGGACGAATGGACGGCGCAAAAGCGCGCCAGGCTTGACGCCTGAGATTGCCCGCCGGCGGCCTCATGGGCGGCCGGCGTTTTCTACTGCCTGTCCGGTTCGGGCGGATAGCAGCGGGCGTGAGCGCCGCTGCCAGATAAAGGAAGACAAGTATGGAGCTGAAGGGCGGGCAGCAGATTTCCGCAACGGTTGAGCAAGTATGGGCGGGTTTGTTCGACCCTGAAATCCTGCAGCGATGCCTGCCGGGATGCGAGTCGGTCACCCGGGAGTCCGAATACGCTTACACCAGCAAGCTGGCACTGAAGATAGGCCCCGTTTCAGCGCGTTTTTCGGGCCGTGTCGAAATGCAGGACGTCCAAGCTCCTCAACGATGCAAGCTGGTGTTTCAGGGCGCCGGCGGCACTGCCGGCTTTGCGCGAGGCGAGGCGGTGGTGGAACTGACGCCGCGCGACGGCGGAACCCTTCTGCAATACGATGCCGTCATCCATGTCGGCGGCAAACTTGCCCAGATAGGTGCGCGGCTGATCGACACCACGGCCAAGAAGTTGGCGGGGCAGTTCTTCGAGCGCTTTCGCGCCGTGTTCGATCCCGAAGGGAAAGCTCCAGAGGAGCAGCCGCAAAGCGTCGCAAACGCCGTATCCCAGGCGGAGGCGCCCGACAGCAGCAGGCCCGAAGCGGCAAGCGCCGGCACTCGCGAGGCCGATATGCCTGCTCTAGCCGCGGCAATATCCACAACCGCCGGCCAATCGCAAGAGCAATCGCTGCTGCGGATGTTCTGGCGAGCCAGGGCCGTCTGGTTCGTATTGGGCGCCGGGTTGTCCAGCGCCATCACTCATGAATGGCTGGATCAAAGAGCCGGCTGGTTCATAGCGGGTGCTGCGCTGACCTATCTAATCACGCGCATCAAGGTCGGCAAGGAAGTGTGACAAGCCTGGCGGCTTCCCGGCGCACGTGTTTGCGGCGGGAAGCCGGCTGCTTTACGGCACTTCGGCGGCGGGATCGTCCTTCTTGACGGGCTTGACCAGGTCTTCACGCTTGACGCCCAGCCACATGGCGAGGGCGGCGGCCACGAACACCGAGGAATAGATGCCGAACCAGATGCCGATGGTCAGGGCCAGCGAGAAGTTGTGAAGGGTGGGGCCGCCGAAAAAGAACATCGACAGCACCATCATCTGTGTCGAGCCGTGGGTGATGATGGTGCGGGAGATGGTCTGGGTGATGGCGCCGTTGATGACTTCCTGGACCGACGCGGTGCGCTGCTTGCGGAAGTTCTCGCGGATGCGGTCCATGATGACGACGGATTCGTTCACCGAGTAGCCCAGCACGGCCAGCACCCCCGCCAGCACGGCCAGCGAGAATTCCCACTGGAAGAAGGCGAAAAAGCCCAGGATGATGATCACGTCGTGCAGGTTGGCCACCACGCCGGCCACGGCGAACTTCCATTCGAAGCGCAGCCCCAGGTAGACCATGATGCCGATGACCACGAACAGCAGCGCCAGCAGGCCGTTGGTGACGAGCTCTTGCCCCACCTGCGGGCCGACGAACTCGACGCGGCGCAGCTCGACGTCGGGCGACTGCGCCTTGAGCGCTTCGAGCACTGTTTCGCTTTGGGCCGCCGAGCCGAGGTCTTCACGCACGGGCAAGCGGATCATGACGTCTTGCGAAGTGCCGAAATTCTGCACCTGGAAATCCGAATAGCCGAGCGAGCCGACCGCGCTGCGCACTTCTTCGATCTGGGCCGCCTGGGGGTAGTGCACTTCCATCACCGTGCCCCCGGTGAACTCGATGGAGAGGTGGAAGCCGCGGGTGGCGATGAAGAAGACGGCCAGCAAGAAGGTGATCAGGCTGATCAGGTTCAGCACCAGCGCATGGCGCATGAAGGGGATGGTGCGGTGTATGCGAAAGAATTCCATCTTGGTTTCGTACCTGTGTTATCGGATGCCGGGGCGTGCCCCGGCACGATGTGTCAGTCCTGTTTGGGTTTCCAGATCTGGCCGATCGAGATGCTTTGCAGCTTGCGCTGGCGGCCATACCAGAGATTGGCCAATGCCCGCACGCCGACCACCGACGAGAACATCGAAGTGAGGATGCCGATGCAGTGCACCACGGCGAAGCCGCGGACCGGGCCCGAGCCGAAGGCCAGCAATGCGATCCCGACGATGAGCGTGGTGAGGTTGGAGTCCAGAATGGTGCCCCAGGCACGGTCGAAGCCATGGAAAATAGCCTGCTGGGGCGGCAGCCCCGCGCGAAGTTCTTCGCGTATGCGTTCGTTGATGAGCACGTTGGCGTCGATGGCCATGCCCAGCGTCAGGGCGATGGCGGCGATGCCGGGCAGCGTCAGGGTCGCCTGCAGCATGGACAGCACCGCCAGCAGCAGCAGCACGTTGAAGGCCAGGCCCAGGGTGGAAAACAGGCCGAACAGGTGGTAGTAAAGAATGATGAAGACGGCGATCGCCAGGAAGCCGTACAGCGTCGAATTGAAGCCCATCTTGATGTTGTCGGCGCCCAGGCTGGGGCCGATGGTGCGCTCTTCGATGATGCTCATGGGCGCGGCCAGCGAGCCGGCGCGCAGCAGCAGGGCGATGTCGGAGGCTTCCTGGGCGTTCATGCTGCCGCTGATCTGCACCTGTCCGCCCGGGATTTCGCCGCGGATGACCGGGGCGGTGACGACCTGGCCCTTGTTGTTCTCGAACAGCAGGATGGCCATCCGCTTGCCGACGTTGTCGCGCGTGACGTCGCGGAAGATGCGGGCGCCCTTGGCGTCGAGGGTGAGGTTGACCGAGGGCTGTTGCGTCTGCTGGTCGCGGCCGGGCTGGGCGTCCTGCAGGTTTTCGCCGGTGAGCACGACCTGGCGGCGCAGCAGCAGCGGCCGGCCGTCGCTGTCGGTATAGCGCTCGAGCCCGAAGGGCACATTGCCGCTGGACAGCGCGGCCATGGCCGAGGGCGAGTCGTCGACCATGCGGATTTCCAGTGTGGCCGTGCGGCCCAGGATCTCTTTGGCCTTGGCCACGTCCTGCACACCCGGCAACTGGACGATGATGCGGTCGGCGCCCTGTTGCTGGATGACGGGCTCGGCCACGCCCAGCTCGTTGATGCGGTTGTGCAGGGTGACGATGTTCTGGCGCAGGGCGTGGGCTTGCACCTGGGCGATGGCGGTCTCGGTCAGGACGCCGGTGAGCAGAAAGCTGTCGCCCGACGTGCCGGTGGTGAACGCCATGTCGCCCATGCGGCGGCGCAGTTCCGAGACGGCATCGTCGCGGCTTTGTTCGCTGTCGAAGCGGGCCACGACGGAGTGGTCGCTGCGCTCGACTCCCGAGACGGGAATGCGGGCGTCGCGCAGGCTGCTGCGTACGTCGTTGGCCAGGGAGTCGTAGCGCCCGGTAAGCGCCCCCTGCATGTCGACTTCGAGCAGGAAGTGCACCCCGCCGCGCAGATCCAGGCCCAGGTACATGGGGCGCGCGCCGATGGCGGTGAGCCAGTTGGGCGAGGCCGAGAGCAGGTTCAGGGCGATGGTGTAGTCGGGGTCTTCGGGATTGGGATTGAAGGCCTTTTCGAGGGCGTCCTTGGCCGCCAGCTGGATGTCGGGCGTGGCGAAGCGGATGCGCACGGCGCCCACGGGCCCGTTCTGCTCGTAGAAGGCGCCGGTGGACTCTATGCCGCGTTCGGCCAGCACCTGTTGGGCGCGGGCCAGCACGCTGTTGTCGATCTTGACCGAGGTCTTGGCCCCTGCGATCTGTACCGCCGGCGACTCGCCGAAGAAATTGGGAAGCGTATACAGCAGCCCGATGATCAGGGCGGCCAGCACGGTAAGGTATTTCCAGAGGGGGTAACGGTTCATCGTCGATCAATTAGATAAGCGGGCGGGCCCGGGTCGGCCGGGCGCCCGCCGGAACTGAGCGCCGGCCGCATAAAGGCCCGGCGCACCGGGATTACAGCGACTTGATGGTTCCCTTGGGCAGCACGTTGGATACGGCATTGCGCTGCAGGACGACTTCGACCGGCTTGTCGGCCAGTTCGGCGACTTCCATGGTGATGTAGTTGTCGCTGACCTTGGTGACCTTGCCCAGCAGGCCGCCCGAGGTGATGACCTCGTCGCCTTTGCTGAGGCCGGCCACGAGATTGCGATGTTCTTTCTGGCGCTTCATCTGGGGGCGGATCATCAGGAAGTACAAGATGACGAACATCAGGATGATGGGCAGCATGCCCATCAGTCCGCCCGCGGCGTCGCCCGCGGCCTGGGCGCTTATGAGATTGAGTAGGTCGACTGCCTGCATGGTGTGGCTCCTGATCTATCTATGAAAGTATTTGTAAGGTCGGTGTGCAAAAAAAGCGAATTTTCTATTGTAGCGACATCCGGGCCTATTCGATGCCCCGGGCGCGGTTTTCGGCGAACTGCCTGCGCCACGCCTCGAACCCGCCCTCTTCGATGGCCTGGCGCATCTCGGCCATGATGGTCAGATAGAAGTGCAGATTGTGCAGGGTGTTCAGGCGCGCGCCGGTGATTTCATTGGCCCGCTGCAGATGGTGCAGGTACGAGCGCGAGAAATGCGAGCAGGTATGGCACGAGCATGAAGGGTCCAGGGGGCGCGTATCGTCGCGGTAGCGGGCATTGCGTATCTTGATGTCGCCGTAGCGGGTGAACAGCCAGCCGTTGCGCGCATTGCGTGTCGGCATGACGCAGTCGAACATGTCCACGCCGCGGCTCACGCCCTCGACCAGATCCTCGGGCGTGCCCACGCCCATCAGGTAGCGCGGCGCGTCGGCGGGCAGGCGCGGCGTGACGTGCGCCAGCACCCTTTGCATGTCCTCCTTGGGCTCGCCCACCGACAGGCCGCCGATGGCATAGCCATGGAAGCCGATGTCGGTCAGGCCGGCCAGCGATTCGTCGCGCAGGTCTTCGTACATGCCGCCCTGCACGATGCCGAACAGGGCGTTGGGATTCTCCAGCGTGTCGAAGGCCTCGCGTGAGCGCTTGGCCCAGCGCAGCGACATGCGCATGGAGCGCGCGGCCTCGTCGGCCGTGGCCGGGCGTCCGTCGATGGCGTAGGGCGTGCATTCGTCGAACACCATGACGATGTCCGAATTGAGCGAACGCTGGATGCGCATGGACTCTTCGGGTGTGAGGAACAGCCGCGAGCCGTCTATGGGCGAGGCGAATTTCACGCCTTCCTCGGTGATCTTGCGCAGGCCGTCCAGGCTGAAGACCTGGAACCCCCCCGAGTCGGTGAGGATGGGCTTGGACCATTGCATGAAGCCATGTAGTCCGCCGTGCTTCTCGAGAACGTCGGTGCCGGGGCGCAGCCACAGGTGGAAGGTATT
This sequence comes from Pusillimonas caeni, assembly GCF_003545815.1. Taxonomy (GTDB): domain Bacteria; phylum Pseudomonadota; class Gammaproteobacteria; order Burkholderiales; family Burkholderiaceae_B; genus Pusillimonas; species Pusillimonas caeni. The sequence goes on along the minus strand of NZ_PDUW01000006.1, from coordinate 268,087 downwards.
GCCCAGCACGATCTGGGCGCCGATTTCCTCCAGTTCGTGCGGCAGCATGGCCTTGACGCTGCCGTAGGTGCCCACGGGCATGAAGATGGGCGTCTGGACGACGCCGTGGTTCAGGGTGAGGCGCCCGCGGCGCGCGGCGCCGTCGGTGGCCAGAAGCTCGAAGTGCAGGCCGGTCATGATTTGGGTGATTCGATGAACATGGCGTCGCCATAACTGAAGAAACGATAGCGGGACTGTACCGCATGGGCGTAGGCGCGCCGTATGGGCTCCATGCCGGCCAGCGCCGACACCAGCATCATCAGCGTCGAGCGGGGCAGGTGGAAATTGGTGATCAGCGCATCCACGTACGAGAAGCGGTAGCCGGGCGTGATGAAGAGGCGGGTATCGCCCTCGAGCGGATCGAGATCGCTGGCTTGCTGCGCCGCGGCCGATTCGAGGGCCCGTACGCTGGTGGTGCCCACGGCGATGACCCGGCCGCCCCGGCGGCGGGCTTCCCCGATTTGCCGCACGACGGACTGAGGCACGACGTAGCGCTCGGCGTGCATCTGGTGCCGGGACAGGTCTTCTACCCGGACGGGCTGGAAGGTGCCGGCGCCCACATGCAGGGTGACGAAGCTGTGCTGGACGCCCTGGGCGGCCAGCGCGTCCAGCATGGGCCGGTCGAAGTGCAGGCCCGCCGTGGGCGCCGCGACCGCGCCCGGCGCCTGGGCATAGACGGTCTGGTAGCGCTCTTCGTCCTGGGCCTGAGCTTCATGCGTGATGTACGGGGGCAGGGGCGTGGCGCCATGGCGCTCCAGCAGGTCGAGCGCCCGGGCCGGAAACGCCAGCTCGAACAGTTCGTCCTGGCGGCCGGCGACCTCCACCGTGAAGGCGTCGTCCGCGAGATGCAACCGGGTGCCGGCCTTGGGCGACTTGCTGGCCTTGATGTGCGCCAGGGCGGTGACCGGACCCGTGATGCGCTCGACCAGGACCTCGACCTTGCCGCCGCTGTCCTTGCGCCCGCGCAGCCGCGCCTTGATGACCCGGGTGTCGTTGAGCACCAGCAGGTCGTTGGGACGCAGCAGCGAGGGCAGGTCGGCGAAGAGGCGGTCGTGCAGGGCCGAGTCCGCGTCCAGGTGCAGCAGCCTGCTGCCGCGGCGGGTGGCGGCGGGTGTCTGGGCGATGAGTTCGGAGGGCAGGTGGTAGTCGAACTGCGACAGTTGAAGCGAGGGGTTCACGCGCGAAGATAGGCAATGGGCAACACGCCATTTTAAGCCGCCCCGCGATTTTTCCGCTCGCAGCCTCCCCCGGCGCCCTTCCTTCCGGTATGCTGATGTTTTTTTGCCGCCCGCCGGGCCGCCCGGCCGCTTGCCATGGTTGCGCGTTTTCTACTACTTATCTGTTTTGCCTTGCTTGGGTTCGCGGCCGGCGCCCAGGCGCTGCCGCCCGAGCTCGAGCAGGCATGGCGGGGCGCACGGCTGCAGCAGGGCGATGTCTCCCTGGTCGTGCAGGAGATCGGCGGGCCACGCCTGATCGAGCTCAATCCGGCGGTGCCGCGCAATCCCGCTTCCGTGATGAAGATGGTCACCACCTGGGCGGCGCTGTCCGGCCTGGGGCCCGAGTACACCTGGCGCACCGAGCTGCTGGCAGAGGGCGGCGCCCGCATCGACGCACAGGGCGGCTTGCGCGGGCCGCTGTACATCAGGGCGGCGGGCGATCCCCTGCTGACCCACGAAGAGCTTTGGCATCTGTTGCGCGAACTGCGCCTGCGGGGCGTCAAGAATCTCAGCGAGGTGGTGGTCGACCGCTCCGTCTTCGGCCAGGTGGCCATCGACCCCAACGAATTCGATGCCGCGGGCGACCGTCCCTACAACGCTAGTCCCGACGCCATGATGGTGGGGCTGGGCGCGGCGCGCCTGCTGTTCGTGCCCGACACCGTGGGCCGCAAGTGGATACCCGTGATCGACCCGCCCCTGCCGGGGGTGCGCGTGCAGGGCGAGGTGAAATACAGCGACGCCGTGTGTCCCGGCTCTCCGTCGGTGTCCGCCCAGGCGCGCCAGGTGGGGGCCGAAACCCTGGTCGAGGTGGCCGGCACGGCCGCCGGTTCCTGCGGCGAATTCAGCGTCTACCGGCTGGTGCAGTCGCAGCATGACTATTTTTCCAGCCTGTTCCGCCAGCTTTGGCGCGACCTGGGCGGCACGCTTGCCAAGGGGGTGCGCGAAGGCCGCGTCCCCGGCAATGCGCGCGTCCTGGCCTGGAGCGATTCCGAGACGCTGGCCGATACCATCCGCGAGATCAACAAGCAGAGCAACAACGTCATGGCGCGCACCCTGCTGCTGACCCTGGGGGCGGAAAAAACCGGCCGGCCGGCCACCCCGGCCGGCGGGGCCCGGGCGGTCATGGCCATTCTGGCCGAGCAGGGCGTGGACACACGGGGCTGGCAAATAGATAATGGGTCCGGCCTGTCGCGCAATGGGCGCCTGACGGCGGGCGGCTTGGCCAGCATGCTGGACGCCGCCTGGCGATCGCCCCTCATGCCCGAGTTCGTCTCTTCGCTGGCCATCTCGGGGGTCGATGGTACGATGCGCCGGCGCTTGCGCCAGGACGAGGTCCGGGGCATGGCGCATCTCAAGACAGGCACGCTACGCGATGCTCGCGCCCTGGCCGGCTATGTGCTCGGGGCCAGCGGCAAGCGCTATATTGTCGTCAGTCTCGCCAATGGCGAGCGTTCGACGGCCATCCGGCCCTTCGACGACGCGCTGATCGCCTGGCTGGCCGCTCGCTGACTTCTTCTCTGCAGATCACACCACCATGTCCATACACGAAATCCGTCATCCGCTGATACGCCATAAACTTGGGCTCATGCGTCGCGCCGACCTCAGCACCAAGAACTTCCGCGAGATGTCCCAAGAGGTCGCGGCCCTGCTCACCTACGAGGCCACCAAGGATCTGCCCCTGGAATCCTGCTCGGTGCAAGGCTGGTGCGGCCAGATCGAAGTGGAGAAGCTCGCCGGCAAGAAGGTTACCGTGGTTCCCATTCTGCGGGCCGGGATCGGCATGCTGGAAGGGGTGCTGACTTTGATTCCCGGCGCCAAGGTCAGCGCCGTGGGCATCGCACGCGATGAAGAAACCCTTCAGGCCCAGCCTTACCTCGAGCGGCTGGTCGGCGCGCTGGACCAGCGCCTGGCCCTGATCGTCGACCCCATGCTGGCCACGGGCGGCTCCATGGTCGCCACCATCGACATGCTCAAGAAAGCCGGTTGCCGCAATATCCGGGCGCTGGTGCTGGTTGCCGCTCCCGAAGGCATCAGCGCCGTGCAAGCCGCCCATCCCGATGTGCAGGTCTTCACCGCCTCCATCGACAGCCATCTGAACCGCAGCGGGTACATCATTCCGGGCCTGGGCGACGCCGGAGACCGCATATTCGGCACCAAGCAAAAAGACGATTGACGCCCGGCGCAGCGGTAAGATATTGATAACTTTTTTCACCCCGGGCGCACCGCACGCGCCGCGCAAAACGAGTAGGATGTAACTGTTGCGCTTCGAGCAGAGGTGATAAATGCAGATGGCCGCAAAAGCGGGATGTACATTGGCAGTTCTGTTGCTGGGCCTGCACGGGGGGGCCGGGGCGGCAGGCTTGTGCGACGCGCCGTTCATGCACGACCAGGGCAAGGTCAGGCTCGACGGTTCGGGCGCCCTGCGGCTGGGCGCCGACCTATCCATCTCCGAGGTAAAAAAGACCGGCCAGGGCGAATGCCAGGCTCGGGTGCAGGGCACCGCCACGTTCGGCCTGGCGGGTCTTCCGCCGGGTAAATCCGACCTCGATTACTGGATGACGCTGCGCGACGGACAGGCTAGCTTCGAGCGCCAGACCCAGCAGGGCGGACGCGAGCCGGTCCAGGGCAAATTCGATTTGCGCATGCTGGGCCTGTTTTCCTACGGCGAGCCCATCACGCGCGCCGGGCAAACCTTTCCGGCGCGCAAGTTCCAGATCAACGTCGACCACAAGGGCGTCGACGCCAAGCCGGTCGTCGTCCATACCGGCGCCAAGACCGTGGGCGAGAAAGCGTCCATCCAAACCGCCGCGGGCACGCAGTCGTGCTGGCCGATCAATTATTCGCGGGTCATAGAGTCGACCCAGGCCTCGTTCAGCGGGCTCGTGCTGCCCATCCCCGAAATCCGCTCCACCGTCACCGACTGGTTCTGTCCGGAGCTCAATATGGTCATGCGGCAGGAAAGCCAGCAGCAGGGGGTGTCCTCTACGGTCGAGGTGTCCGAACTGAAATAACCCGGTCAGCGGCCTCTTGAAGCCGGCGCGGCGAAGGCGGGCATGTTTTTTGCATATGACGTCCCCAAGGCGCGGCAGCCCCTTCGGGCGGCAAGCCCGAAGCATGGCGCGGCAGGCTTTCCTGGATGGCATGACATGAATCAATAAGTGTGTTGCAGCTTCCGCTAATATCGTTCTTGAAGGCCGCAGTATTTTCCATTCTTCACAAGGAGCCCACCATGGCACGAAGCAAAGACCTCCAGTCCAGAGAAGATCAATTCATCAACAGCGTCAAAGAAAGCCTCGACGATGCCGAAAAGCTTTTGCGCGAAGCGGCCGATACCACGGGCGACAAGGCCAACGAGCTGCGCGAGAAGGCCATGGAGTCGCTGCGCCGTACGCGGGTGGCCCTGTACGATGCGCAGGACGCGGTGCTGGCGAAAGGGCGGCAGGCGGCCCGCGCCACCGACGACTACGTCCACGACAATCCCTGGCAGGCGGTGGGCATCGCCGGCTTGACCGGCCTGCTGGTGGGCATGCTCATCAGCCGCAACTAGGCCCCTTCGTCAACATCCGGCGCCATCCCGGCCGCCCCTGCGACGGCTGGCATGGCGCCTCAACCAAGGGAATTTATGGCGCTACGACACTCCATCGGAGACCTTGCCAGCACCGTCCTGTCCATGGTTCGTACCCGCCTTGAGCTGTTTTCGCTCGAAGCGGTGAGCGAAAAAACGCGCCTCATCCGGATACTTTGCATGGCGTTCGGCGCCTTGCTGCTCCTGTCGCTGGCGCTGTTGGTGTTCTCCATCGCAGTGGCGCTGTACTTCTGGCCGACCGAAGAGCGCTACCTGGCGATAGGTGTGCTGGCCCTTATCTACGCGTTGGCCGGTCTCGGCTTGTTCTGGGGCGTCTGGCATTGCCTCAGCAACGGTCCCATCCCTTTTTCCGCTACGCTGGACGAGCTCAAACGCGATATTTCGCTGGCCGAGCGCCTGCGCGAGCCGGATGAACACAGTGATTCCAGAGGGGAAAGGCATGGCTAAAAAAGCATCCGCCGCTCGAATGCGCGAAGTGAAGATCGAGCTGCTGCGCGCGCGGGCAGCCATCGAACGCCAGACGCTGCACAACAGCCTGCACCACCTGGGGCAAGACCTTCAGCCCAGGGCTCTGCTGCGCAGCCTGTTGCCGGCGGCGGTCAGCCGCAAGCGTCCCACCGACTGGCTGTTCCAGGGGGTGGGGCTCATGAGGCGCTATCCCGTCATCGTATCGACGGCCTCGGCGCTGCTTTCCGGCGTACGCAAGCGGCATCGCCTGTTGCGGCTGGGGGCGGGCCTGCTTTTGAGCTGGCAGGTGGCCCGCAACATGGGCGGCCGGGACCAACGGGGTCCGGGGGGCTGATGCCGGAAGAGGTCCCGTTAAGTGTATACAATCAACTCGCCGCGAGCCGGATCGAGATGGGCGCGCTGGCCTGTTTCAAGCCAATCGGCGGAATCTTGTTCGAGACAATCCACAATAGGGATGCGGGCTAGCACGGCTCCCTGAACCACAACCGGATTTGCCCGGCGGCATATGAGTGCGAGCGGCGCCAGGCCGCGCTCGCAAAGGTTAGCCAGCGCCCAGGAAGTGGCAATGCCTCCCTTGGGCGTGGAAAAGACATAAATCTTGCCCTGGATCGACTGGCCATACAAGTCATGTCCCGGACGGGAGAAGATACCTTTATGAAGATCCATGTCGTAGCGGGCATTGAAGCCCTGACTGGAGACGATGAGTTCGCCCTCGACAGCCTCTCCATACCCACGTCCGAAGCGGAGCAAGCGGGTTGCGGCCGAGGGACCCATCCGGGACTGTGCATTGGCACTATGCATGGCGGTACTCTCCCGCTATGGCCGATTCGACGCTGGAACGGACATCGAGCAGCGTTGGCGTGTAGCCGGCCCCTCCCGCGATATTGGCCAGTTTGGCGGAAGGCGTCACCAGCGTCCGGAATCCGAACCGGTCTCGCACTTCGGCCGGGGACATCACATAGAAGCAGGTTCCCACCAATAACTCCGCGCCTGAGGAAAGCAAGGCCTGAGTCGAACCCAGGCGGTCGAGCTCTGCTTTGACTTGGTGATTGACCGTGATGATCAGCCGGGTACCGACGGCGACATGCCGTTCCTCGAGCATTTCCACGATTTGCGTTACTTCGAGCAGCGATAGCTGCGGCGCGCTGAACACGACCAGATCGATGCGCCGGCCCGGCGCCGGAAAGCGCTCGTAGACCGTTCTTATGTCATGCATGGACAATGTGCTTCGCGTGACACCCGCCATGTCGCCGTGGCACGCCGTATCGAGCGTGGGCGCTTCAGGAGTAGCGCCCACCACGTGAAACATCGCTATCGACCCGAAACTTGCCAGCGACGCCGCAAAGTGCTTTAACTCGTCCACCGTCGGAGAGCATGCGGGAGCGACCACCGCGGGCACTTTCCAGTAATCCGCGATCGTCTCGCCGATCAAGGCGCCGAGAGCCCCCCAGTCGCTGGCTCCCTGAAGTCGAGCGTCAATATCGAACACATGGGTCGCCTTGCGGTTCCGCTCCAGATGAAAGCCGTATTCCGCGGTGTATCCGGACAGCGCGGCGGCGATCGAGGCAGGGCCGCCTTCATAATTGCTGCGCGCGCCGACCACGCCATTGGCGAACGTGACGGCTCCGGTGTCTCCCCATGCGAGATGCTCGCGAAAACGAGGGGGACTGACCGTTTGATAATTGATGCATGTCGATGTGTCGATGAAACCCATGGAGCGCAAGGAGTCGTGCAGTTCCCGCTCCTGCTCGACGTGGTCCGAGGCCAGGCAGAATTCTCGCCAGCGACAAAAATCGACACTGCAGGCGGCGGTGGTGGCGGGGACGCGCACCCGGGCGCCGGAGCGCGACAGCTGCGTCATGCGTGACAAGCCGCTATCGCCCATGATGCCGATCTCGGCGCTGGCATGCACAGAAGCGACCGGCAGCAAGCGGGCCGAACCGAAGAACTTTCCGACGCTGATCTGCTGCTCGATCGCCCAGCGTGCGCTTTCGCCGAACGCGCCGGCCTGCATCGCCTTCTGCTCGTCGGTCAGGAATAGCGCTTTAGACATCGTCCACCTCTTCGGAAGACGTCTCTCCGGCGCTTGCCCATGAGAGCCCGACAATGTCCAGGCGCGCGGAATGCCCCGCCACGTCGTAGGCCGACTTGGCTGCGCGGATCTCATCGGGATCGATGGTGACCAGCACCAGGCCCTCTTCATGTTCATCGATCAGGCCGCCCACCGGAGCGCCATGCGGGTTGAAGGCACATGCAAAGCCTCCCCCTCGACGTAGAAATGCTCTGCGCTCGGCGGTGTCGCAAAGAGCCTCGATCATTGCGTCCGTCACCAGCGCGCACGGAGCCAGCACATAGCATCCGCCCTCGATCGCATACACCTGGCTGAGCGCATTGTTCACGACAGGACCGATACCCGGGCGTTTGGCCTGATGCGGCTGGAAACTGGGCCACGCGGCAATATGGATCTCCTCGCCTTGTGCATACAGCGCATATTTGAACAAAGGGTGACGATGTTCGCTGCAGCACAAGCCGCCGAGCCGCCCCAAGGGCGTGTCGACCACAGTCAGGTTGCCACCGCCGCCTTCGGAGAAAAGCTTTCGCTCGAGGAAACCGGGCTTGAGTTTTCGTCGCCGCCACAAAGTCTGGCCATCGCCGCCGATCAGCCACTGGCCGATGTAGAGCGTCTCGTCCGCGCGCTCGGCCACTCCCATAACCACGGCCATGCCGTATTTGCGTGCCGCTTCACGTAGCCGCAGTGCGTGGCGGCTCGAATAATCGAAGGCGGCATGCCTGTATCGGTCGGTAAAGTCATGCGATGCCGCCCATTCGTCCGAGCCCATCCACACCCACCACGGATAGCCTGGAAGCCAGAGCTCGGGAAAGGCGATCAAGCTTGCGCCCGCGGCGGAAGCCTCGCCGATCAAGTCGATGGCCTTGGTTACGGACGCGTCAAGATCAAGATATTGCGGTGCCGCCTGCACCACCGCGGCGACAAATTTAGACTCGATCATCTTCTCTTTTACTCCCTGCGCTATCCCCGCCCGCTGGGGATTCATATAAGACGGGCCGTCAGTTCGCGCACCCTGAGCGCGGATTTCCCTGGCGTGGCGAACAATAGCCCCGCGCCTCCGGCCGCGAGCAAGAGCACGCCGGTCAGTGCAAAACCGACTTCATACGCGTATGAAGGGCTGGTCTCGCGTGCAAGCCATTGGATCAGGCCGCCCATGACCATGGGCGCCAGTACGCCGGCGATTGAGGCGATTGCCGTTTCGATCGAGATCATTCCGGCTCTCTGCGCCGGGGGGCTTACTTCGGATACCATCGCAGGCCCGAGAGAGACCACTACGGTGATCGCGCCGAAAGATGCCGCAAGCGCTACTATCTTCATCCAGGCGGAGACCTCCATCAACCACGGTACGAATAGAAGGACGCCGCCCGCGATGAACGCCACGCTCGTGAATATGCCACGCGAAATCCGAGAGGAGTATCCACGCCGGGACAGGCGTTGGGCGAACCAGCACAGAACAAGGTTGACGGGCGTGTTCAGGATGACAAAAGCAGAGAAAAGCTGCCCGGCGGTTATGTTTTCAAACCCGAGGCCACGGTTCAGGTACGACGGCAGCCAGGTAATCACCAGGGCGAAACTCCAATAGAAGGCGAAGTGCATGACTATTGTGGAGACGACGGTGCGATTACAGAGAAGATACCGGTAGGGGACGCGTTCATTGCTCTGGACGGGTTTGCCGTTCTGGGCCGGTGCGCTCGGCCCGCCTTGCGCCGCCCCCTTGCCGTCCTTGCCCACCAGGAGCCAGATGACCGCCCACGCCACGCCCACGATGCCAAGCATCAAGAAGTTGGCGCGCCATCCATAGGCCACGGTAACAGGGGGAATCACGGCACCCGCCAACAGCAGCCCCGCCATGGCGCCCTGCGCCAGGACCCCGACCGGCAGCGCCCGCCGCTCGTCCGGAAACCAGTTGTAGATCGCATGAACGGCGATGGCCCAGGCCGGGCCTTCGCCCGCTCCCAGCAGAATCCTGCAGATCACCAGTACGCTGAGCGAAGATGAAAAATAGATGGGCAATTGCAGCACCGCCCAGGACAGCCCCATGAGCAGCAGCAGCTTTTTTGCCGACACATGATTTGCAACCAGGCCCACTACGATGCCCGATATGGCAAACAGCCAGAAGAAGCTGCCACCCAGAAAGCCGAACTGTGCGGGCGTAAGCTCGAGCTCGCTCATCAGCGGCGGGGCGACCATGCCGAGCACGGCTTTGTCCATGAAATTGATGAGCATGAATATCACCAGCAGCGCAACGATGGACCACGCCTGAACCACCTTATTCATTCTTTGTCTCCTTGAATACGAACATTGTCCAGCTTCCGCATCAGCCACTTTCCCATTTGCCCACGCTGGCAAATGGCAGCCATTTATTTTGTTGTCACGACATTGTTGTGTTAACAACATTGTGTTGTCAATATAAAATTGTCCTGATATGGTGTAAGTTCCCACAGCTTCCTGGTTGATAATGGAAAAAACGCGCCTGCGACGAGACACTGAACGAATGAAAAAACGCACGAACCAGACGACAAGCCCGGTGGATGTCACTCAAAACCTGACTTATTGGATCCTGTTGCTTTCAAACACGCTCACGCGTTCAGCCGCGCGTGACCTGTCGGAGGTAGCGGAGATCACCGTGCCCGAATGGCGCATCATCTCGGCGGTCGGGAGCCGTGGCGCGCTCTCCCTCAATGATTTGGCACGGGCGATCGCCGTCGATAAAGCCTGGGTCAGTCGAACTGTCGCTAATCTCGAGAAAAAAGGCTTCATTCAGCGCAAGCCGCTCCTTTCGGACGGAAGGCAATTTACGCTGGAGCTGACCGATAGCGGACGCCGGCTTCATCTGGAAATCTCCGCGTGGTCTCTCCAGCGGCAGGAGCGCTTGAAAGGCGCGTTCTCCGAGCAGGAGTACAAGCAATTCAAGGGCTTCATAGAACGATTGCAAACCGTGGCGGACACCATGCTCGAACGGCCCGCAAAAGAATAGGGATCGGCCGACACACGTAGGCGGGGCCCCGGACGCAGCTTTTGGGGCGCGACAAGAAACCAAGTGCGCCATAAATGCCATAATATTGTCAAAACAACATTGTTATGACAATATTATGGCAGGAACACTACACCGGAAGCACACATGTCTAAGCCGCCCCGAAACTTTCTCATTCTGCTGTCGGACGAACACGATCCACGATATACCGGCTGCTACGGCAACTCCTGGATCAAGACGCCCAATCTCGACAGGCTGGCGGCCAGGGGCACATGCTTCGAGCGCGCCTACACGTCGAGTCCGATTTGCGTTCCGGCGCGCAGCAGCTTGGCGACGGGGCGCCATGTTCACGACATCGGCTACTGGGACAACGCGATCGCCTATGAGGGGCGCAGCACGAGCTGGCACCATCGACTCTCCAATGCGGGCATACGGGTCGAGTCGATCGGCAAGCTCCATTTTCGGCGCGAGGAAGATCCCACCGGCTTTGCCGTCCAGCACGAAACCATGCACATTCAGGACGGCGTGGGACTGGTGTGGGGGGCTGTCCGCCATCCGCTGCCCGGGTCGCGTGGGCCGTCCCCCATATTCGAGGAATTGGGCATCGGGGAGTCCGCCTATAACCGCTACGACATGCGCATCGCCGAGCGAGCCTGCGAGTGGCTGGAGGCGCATCGCGGCGACGAAGCGCCTTGGGCGCTATTCGTCGGATTCGTAGCTCCTCACATGCCGCTCGTCGTGCCGGAGGAGTATTTTTCGCTTTACTCGAACGAAGCACAGAGGCCTTTCAAGCTGTTGCCGCGTGACGGAGCGTTGCGCCATCCCTGGGTTGAACGCATGGCCAGATTCTGGGATCACGACGCGGCGCTGGGCACCGACGATCGTCGGCGCACGGCCAGGCAGTCGTACCTCGGCCTGGTCACTTTTCTCGATGCGCAGCTCGGAAAAGTATTGGGCGCGTTCGACCGGCTGGGCTTGGCGGAAAACACCACTGTGCTGTATTCGTCCGATCATGGCGACAACCTCGGCGCACGCGGGCTGTGGAACAAATCGACGCTCTACCGCGAATCGACCGGTATTCCCATGATCATCGCAGGGCCGGGCATTCCGGCGGGTGCGAGGCGGCAGACCCATGTCGGCTTGATCGATGTCTATCCGACCGCGCTCGAAGCGACCGGGCTCGAGCCTCTGCCGGAAGAGCGGCTGTTGCCGGGCAAGTCGCTGATCGGGCTGGCTCAGGCGCCGGATGACCACCAGCGCATCGGGTTCAGCGAATACCATGCCGTAGGCGCGGATGGCGCCGCCTACATGCTTGCCTGTGGCCGTTACAAATATCACCACTACGTCAACTATCCCCCGGAATTGTTCGATCTCGTCGACGACCCGGAGGAAACGAGAAATCTCGCACAATCGGCACGGTACAAGGGCGTGCTCAAAGAATTCGAGGCGCGATTGCGGTCGCTTCTGGATCCGGAGCGCGTCGACGCACGGGCGAAGCGGGATCAACAAGACCTCGTCATCCGGTTCGGCGGCGCGCGGAATGCATGGCAGCGCGGCAATAAGGGCGCCACGCCCGCCCCGGACAGGTATCTTATGGCCTGAACAGGAGACCAGAATGAATTCACCCGCCAACTTCCCCCAGCTTCTGCCCGTGGTCAAGCCGCGCGACGTGCCTCCCGAATTCATCGACGCGTTGAAGAGCCGCTTCGGAGCCCAATGCTCAACCGGCGTCACGGTTTGCGAATTGCATGGGCGCGATGAGTCTTCCTTCACGACCGTCCCGCCGCCGGCGGGCGTCGTCTTCGCGGAAAGCGCACAGGACGTCAGCGATGCCGTCAAGCTGTGCGCTCGATACAAAGTGCCGGCCATTCCGTTCGGCGTGGGGTCTTCCGTTGAGGGCCACTTGCTCGCCGTGCAGAGTGGCATCAGCATCGACCTGTCCCGTATGAATAGAATCCTCGCAGTGAATGCCGAGGACCTGACAGTGACGGTGGAGCCGGGCGTGACGCGCGAACAGCTCAATAGCGAACTCAGAAGTACAGGGTTGTTCTTTCCGATCGATCCGGGCGCGGACGCATCCATCGGGGGCATGTGTGCGACCCGTGCCAGCGGCACCAATGCGGTACGCTACGGCACCATGCGCGAGAACGTGCTCATGCTGGAAGTGGTCACCGCAAGCGGAGAGGTCATCCGCACCGGCACCCGCGCAAAGAAGAGCAGTGCCGGCTACGACCTAGCTCGTCTTTTCATCGGCAGCGAAGGCACGCTGGGAGTCATCACGAAAATCACCCTGCGCATCTACCCCTTGCCCGAGGCCGTATCCGCAGCCGTTTGCTCCTTTCCCTCCATTGCCGCCGCGGTCACGACCGTGATTGAGACCGTCCAGCTCGGCGTGCCCATCGCGCGCGTGGAACTGATCGACGTCAATGCCATACGGGCGGTCAACAAGCACAGCAAACTCAGTCTGCGCGAAGAGCCCATGCTGCTCATGGAGTTTCACGGCTCGGCCACCAGCGTGAAGGAGCAAAGCGAGACAGTCCAGGAAATCGCCAGCGAGCACGGCGGCGCCGGCTTCGAATGGGCCGATACCCCCGAAGAGCGCAGCCGTTTATGGACGGCGCGCCACAACGCTTACTTCGCAGCACTGCAAACCCGTCCCGGCTGCCGGTGCCTCACTACCGATACCTGCGTGCCGATCTCTCGCCTTGCCGACGCCTTGCTCCGGAGCGTCGAGGATGCCGAGGCCAGCGGCATTCCCCATTTCCTCGTGGGCCATGTCGGTGACGGGAATTTTCACATGTGCTACCTGATCGACCCCGACGACGCCGAAGAGCGCGCGCGTGCCGAACAGCTCAATCACCGCCTGGTTCGGCACGTCATCGAACTGGGAGGCACCTGCACAGGGGAACACGGCATCGGCCTGCACAAAATGGGCTTCTTGGTGGAAGAGGCCGGCGCCGGCACGGTCGCCATGATGCGTACCATCAAGAAGGCGCTCGACCCCGACAACATCATGAATCCGGGGAAGATTTTCGCCATGGATTGATCGAGGTTAAAGCCCGAGCTGGGTCCACATGGCATCTACGCGGGCTTTCACCTCTTTATCCATTTCAATAGGCCGGCCCCACTCGCGCTGGGTCTCGCCGGGCCATTTATTGGTGGCGTCCAGGCCCATCTTGCCGCCCAGCCCGGACACCGGCGAGGCGAAGTCCAGGTAGTCGATCGGCGTGTTCTCGACCAGCAGGGTGTCGCGCGCCGGGTCCATGCGGGTCGTCATGGCCCAGACGACCTCTTTCCAGTCGCGCACGTCGATGTCGTCGTCCACCACGATAATGAACTTGGTATACATGAACTGCCGCAATATGCTCCACAAGCCGAACATGACCCGCTTGGCATGGCCGGCGTACTGCTTGCGTATCGACACCACCGCCAGGCGGTAGCTGCAGCCTTCGGGCGGCAGGTAGAAATCGACGATTTCCGGAAGCTGCCGCCGCAGCAGCGGCACGAACACCTCGTTCAGGGCGACGCCGAGCACCGCCGGCTCATCGGGCGGCTTGCCGGTGTAGGTGCTGTGGTAGAGGGGGTCGCGCCGCATGGTGATGCGCTCGACCGTGAAGACGGGGAACCAGTCCTGCTCGTTGTAATAGCCGGTATGGTCGCCGTAGGGGCCTTCGAGCGCCATTTCGTAGCCGGTGTCGGCGGGCGGCTTGATGCCTTCGGGAACCTGGGGCGCGACCGCGCCGGGGTGGTCCGAGGGCAGGATATGGCCCTCCAGCACGATTTCGGCGAAGGCGGGAACCGTGAGGTCGCTGCCCAGGGCGTCGGCCACCTCGGTGCGCGAGCCGCGCAGCAGCCCCGCGAACTGATATTCCGACAGGCTGTCGGGCACCGGAGTGACGGCGCCGAGGGTGGTGGCCGGGTCGGCGCCCAGGGCGACCGCGATGGGAAAGGGCTTGCCGGGGGTGGCCAGGGCATGGTCGCGGAAGTCGAGCGCGCCGCCGCGATGCGACAGCCAGCGCATGATGAGTTTGTTGCGGCCGATGATCTGCTGGCGGTAGATGCCCAGGTTCTGGCGGCGGGCGTTGGGCCCGCGCGTGATGACCAGGCCCCAGGTAAGCAGCGGGGCGGCATCCTCGGGCCAGCAGGTCTGCAGCGGTATGGCGTCCAGGTCGACGTCGCCGCCCTCCAGGACGATTTCCTGGCAGGCCGGGCTGCGGACGCGTTTGGGGCTCATGTCCCACAGGGCCGATTTCAGCATGGACACCTTGGCGAAGGCATCGCGCAGCCCGCGCGGAGCCTCGGGCTCGCGCAGCGAAGCCAGTAGTTCTCCGATGTCGCGCAGGGCCGCCACGTCGTCCGCGCCCATGCCCAGCGCCACGCGCCGGGGGGTGCCGAACAGGTTGGCCAGCACGGGCATCGAGGCGCGGCGGCCGCCGTGCATGGCGTGTTCGAACAGCAGGGCGGGCCCTTCGGCGCGCAGCACGCGGTCGCTGATTTCGGTCATTTCAAGCGCCGTCGAAACGGGATGCGTGATGCGCTTGAGCTCGCCGGCGGTCTCCAGCTGCGCCACGAAATCCCTCAGGTCACGGTATTTCAAGAAACTCTCACTGATTGGTTTTGACGGACGTCTAAGGTTAACATCGAGCTCGTCATTTTATTGGACCGGGCCCGGGATGCGGGTTCGCTCAAGGAGCGGGATAAGACATGGCTGGTTCGGGCAGCTATACATGGCTGGGACGCTCGCTGCGCCTGATGGGCCGGCGCGCGGCCGAGCTGACGCACGCCACGGCGGTGTATCTGGGCATTGCCGTGCTGGTGACGGTGTCCTTGAGCTTCGTCGTGCCTTCCTTGCGCGACCAGTCCCAGCAGATCCATGCCGCGCTGCTGGTCAGCCTGAAACCGGGCACCGTTGGCGACGAGGGCTCCGGCCTGTCGCTGGCCGAGCGACTGTCGGGCGGACGGGTAGAGCTGCCCACCGGCCGAGGCGATGCCGACGCGGCGCACGAGGACGGAGAGCCGCAGACCTTCGCCGAAGCCCTGAATGCGCTCGATTCCTTTTCCATTCCGGGCGTCACCAAGGTGCAGAGCCAGGCGCTGCGCAGCTACATCGCACGCAAGTACCGCATCGCCCACGACGTCGCCGGGGTGCTGATCCATACCGTATATGCCGTGGGACGCGAGAAGAAGCTCGACCCCCTGTTGATCCTGGCCGTGATCGCCATCGAGTCGCGCTACAACCCCTTTGCCGAAAGCCACGTCGGGGCGCAGGGCCTGATGCAGGTCATGACCAAGGTGCATCAGGACAAATTCGAACGCTTCGAAGGCGGCGGCGCCGAGGCGGCCCTCAATCCCATCGCCAACATACGCGTGGGCAGCCAGATCCTGCACGACTGCATCCAGCGCCGCGGCTCGGTCACCGGCGGCCTGGCCTGTTACGTCGGCGCCACCGGCCCCAGCGACGGGGGCTATGGGGCGAAAGTGCTGGCCGAACGCCGGCGGCTTTCGCTGGCTTCGGGGATTCCTCCCAGCCAATAGGCGTGCCGCTGTCCTCCCGGGTCGAGAGCGGCATGGCGTCCCGCCATGCGCCGTTGCGGCGAACTCCGTTTTTCAACCTTGTCGGGCTCGCTGCCGGCGCGGGAGACGCTGCGCGTCGAGTCGTCTTGCGGCGGCTCAGGCGTTCTGTTCCGCCGAAGCCAGGAATTTTTCCATTCGCTCCACCGCTTCCTTCAGCCGATCGAGGCCGGTGGCGTATGACAGGCGGATCGAATGGGCCGCGTGGGCCGGCCCGAAATCGCGGCCCGGCACCGTGGCCACGCCGGCCTCGTGAAGCAGCCGGTGCACGAAATCGTCGCTGTCCCGGCTGTAGCGGCCGATGTCGGCATAGATGTAGAAGGCGCCATCCGGCGCGGCCGGCACATGCAGCCCGATGCGTTCCAGCTCCGGCAGCAGATAGTCGCGCCGCTGCTTGAACGACAGCCGCCGCTGGTCGTAGATGCGCATCACTTCCGGCTCGAAGCAGGTCAGGGCCGCGTGCTGGGCCAGGGAGGGGGCGCAGATCGCCAGGCTGGCCGCCAGCTTTTCCACCGCCGGCACCATCTCTTGCGGCGCGATCATCCAGCCCAGGCGCCAGCCCGTCATGTGGAAGTACTTCGAAAAGCTGTTGATGACCACGATGCCGTCATCCAGCGCCAGCGCGCTGCGCGGCGCGTCGCCGTAATACAGGCCCAGGTAGATCTCGTCCATGATGACGAAGCCGCCGCGCCGGCGTACCTCGCCGACCAGTTCGCGCAGCGCCTCCTGTTCGATCGTGGTGCCCGTGGGATTGCTGGGCGAGGCCACCAGCACCCCCCGGGTGGCCGGCCCCCAATGCTGCCGCACGTCCTGCGCCGACAGTTGGAAGCGCTGTTCCGCCGACGAAGGAATGAGCCGGGGTATGCCGCCCGCGCCCATGATGAAATTCTGGTTGGCCGGGTAGGAGGGGTCGGCCATCAGCACCTCGTCGCCCGGATCGATCAGCGCCATCGCCGCCAGCAGCAGCGCTCCGGACGCGCCGGACGTGATGATGACGCGCCCGGGCTCCACCGCGGAGCCAAATTCCTGCTTGTAGTAGTGCGCAATGGCCTCGCGCAGCGCCGGCAGGCCAGCCGGCGAGGTATAGCCGCTCAGTCCGGCCTCGGCGGCCCGATTGAGTGTTTCGACCACCTGGGCCGGCGCCGTGAAGTCCGGCTCGCCGATGCCCAGGCTGATGATGTCCCGGCCCTGTGCATTCAGGGCGCTGGCCTGCTTGAAGATTTCCACTGCGTAGAAGGGCATCACCTGATCGGTGCGCTTGGCAAGACGGGACATGAACTGGACTCGGGTTCGAAGAAAAACTCGATTGTAGACCGCGGTGTTGTTTAATCGTGTGTCGTTTCGACCAGGTCAGAGTGTCTTGGCGAGGAAGGGGGGCGTCATGTTCGGTCTGGGTTACATCTGGGCTCTCGAGAGTCTTCTATCTGGGTCTTTAACCGCATCGCCTCCGACGGCTTGCTATTGCGGCTGGCCACGAATGGGAAGATCTCCAGATTGAGGGCTGGGGTTCGTCGCGAACATCCCTTTAACCGACAACAGAACCCCGATTTGCATGGCTTGCCGCCAGCTTGAGCCTCTGGAGAAGACTGTATTTTTACAGGCGTTGGAGGGCGCTGCCGCGGACCGCCCGACCGCCTGGAAAAATACAGTCTTCTCCAGAGGCGCTTAAGGACACAACAAAAACATTGCAGTAAGCCCCGCCCTGGCTCAAGAACACACAGGAGCGTCGCAACACGCCCTCGCTGGGTTCAAGGGCAAAGCAAGAGCATCGCAATAAGCCCCAGTCCGACTTCAAGAGCACAGTAGAGGCATCACAACGAGCCCCCGCCAATGACCAAAGCAAGGACTCATCGCTATACTTTCTCCAAAACCCTACCCGCAATCGTTCTAGCAATGACAATGCTGACCGGCAATCCGTGCAGCGCGGCCTGCGCCGCCCACATCATAGGCCGCTTAGCGGTAAACCTTCCCCAACAGGAACACCATGGAGTCCTCCTCTAGACGGGCCTTTCTGACCGGCCGCCGGCCGGCACAGACCCCCTGGGAACAATTCTGCCGCCGCATGCGCCGCGGCGTCGCCGGCGACTTTCTCGACTTCGGCCTGTACGAAGGCAAGGGCAGCGCCCGCCTCACGCCCAGCCAGGGCGGCGACCTGCGCCTGGCCCATGCCCTGTGCCGGGAGTTCGGCATCGTCCTGGCCCTGAGCGGCGTCAACCAGGCCGACAGCCTCACCGGGCAGTCCGTCCTGTGGATAGAACTCGACGGCTCCATGGCCGGCTGCCAGCCCCTGCCTGACGATCCCGGCAAATGGTTCGTCCAGCCCGGCACCCATCTCAGCGAACTCGTCGATGCGGGGCTGACCCAGTTAGCCGACCAGCCCGGCTATCTGACCGTCGCAGCGTGGGCCGCCGACCGCAGCCTGTGCAGCTGGGCGCCCGGCGAAGCCTTCCGTTGCGGCCTGCTGCATGCCTCGGTCCTGATGGCCGACGGCAGCAGCGCCGTGCTCGGGCCTTTTGGCGCCGGCAATCGCCTGCCGCTGGGCACCCTGACCCTGCAAAAGCTCGTGCCCCAATTGTTCGCCCTGGCCGCGGAAGAGCCCGCCGCCGGGTTTGCAGCCCTGGATCGCTGGCCCGCCCGCTACCGCCTCGACGCCCTTGCGCCCCGTCCGGGACACGACGTCAACCTGTCGCATCTGATGCTGGGCCATGGCGGCGACCTGGGCTGGATCGAATGGATGGTCTTCGAAGCGCGGCCGCCCCTGCCGTCCGCCGATTGGGCCACCGCCTATACCAGCCGCCCGCCGGCGGGCGACGACGGTCGTTGGCAACAAGCGTCTACGCTCGATCGCAAGGTCAAGACCCTCTTCGATCCCGCAGGCGTTTTTCCCGATCCTGGCCAGGATCTTTGACGCTTTGCCGTGCTCCGGCGCCCGAAGCCGCATGCCGCGCGGCTTGCCGCGTAGGCATCACACCATGACCGAAGGCGCGTGAGGGGATAGAATGATCGTCTCTTATTCATCTCGTCCTGTCTGAGTCGATCATCATGGAAGAAAACTTTCGCAAAGCGGCCCTCGAATACCACGAGCAAGGCCGACCGGGGAAAATCGCCGTCACGCCCACCAAGCAGCTGTCCAACCAACGGGACCTGGCGCTGGCATACTCGCCCGGCGTGGCCGCCGCCTGCGAAGAAATCGTCAACGATCCGGTCAATGCGTTCCGCTTCACCGGACGCGGCAACCTGGTCGGCGTCATCACCAACGGCACCGCCGTGCTGGGCCTGGGCAACATCGGCCCGCTGGCCTCCAAGCCGGTCATGGAAGGCAAGGCGGTGCTGTTCAAGAAGTTCGCCGGCATCGACGTCTTCGACATCGAGATCAACGAAAACGACCCCGACAAGCTGGTCGACATCATTGCCGGGCTCGAGCCCACCTTCGGCGGGATCAACCTCGAGGACATCAAGGCGCCCGAATGCTTCGTGGTCGAGCGCAAGCTGCGCGAGCGCATGAAGATCCCCGTCTTCCACGACGACCAGCACGGCACGGCCATCTGTGTGGCCTCGGCCTTCATCAGCGCGCTGAAAGTCGTCGAGAAAGACATCAAGCAGGTCAAGCTGGTCGTGTCGGGCGCGGGGGCCGCCGCGCTGGCCTGCCTCGACCTGCTCGTCGACCTGGGGCTGCCGATAGAGAACATCTGGGTCTCGGACATCGAGGGCGTGGTCTACAAGGGCCGCACCGTCCTCATGGACCCGGCCAAAGAGCGTTTTGCGCAGGATACCGACGCGCGCAAACTGGGCGACATCGTCGGCGGCGCGGACGTGTTCCTGGGCCTGTCGGCCGGAGGCGTGCTCAAGCCCGAGATGGTGGCGGCCATGGCCGCCAGGCCCGTCATCCTGGCGCTGGCCAATCCCAATCCCGAGATCCTGCCAGAGGACGCCCACGCGGTGCGCGACGACGTCGTCATGGCCACGGGCCGCTCCGACTACCCCAACCAGGTCAACAACGTATTGTGCTTTCCCTACATCTTCCGGGGAGCGCTGGACGTGGGGGCCACCACCATCACGCGCGGCATGGAAAAAGCCGCGGTCGAGGCCATCTCCAAACTGGCCCAGGAAGAACAGAACGATGCGGTGGCGGCGGCCTACGGCACCTACAACGTTTCGTTCGGCCCCGAATACCTCATTCCCAAGCCTTTCGACAACCGCCTCATCGTGCGCGTGGCGCCGGCCGTGGCGCGCGCCGCCATGGAAGACGGCGTGGCCACGCGGCCCATCGCCGACTTCGACAGCTACGTCGAAGAGCTGCAGCAGTTCATGTATCGCTCCGGCTCCTTCATGAAGCCGCTGTTTTCCACCGCCAAGAGCATGGTGCGCGAAGGCGGCAAGGCGCGCATCGTGTTCAGCGAAGGCGAAGAAGAGCGCGTGTTGCGGGCGGTGCAGATCGTGGTCGACGAGAAACTGGCCAAACCCATTCTCATCGGCCGGCCCGAGGTGCTGCAGGCCCGCATCAAGAAATTCGGCCTGCGCCTCAAGCTCGGCGAAGACGTCGAGGTCACCAATACCGAGTACGACGAGCGCTTCCACCTCTACTGGACCACTTACTGGGAAATGATGTGCCGGCGAGGCATCACCAAAGAGATGGCCCGGGTCGAGATGCGCCGCAGGCTCACCCTCATCGGCGCGATGATGATCCATCTAGGCGATGCCGACGGCATGGTGTGCGGCACGGTCGGCGCCTACGCCGACCACCTGCGGTTCATCGATGAAGTCATCGGCAAGGCGCCCGGCGCCCGCACCTATGCGGCCATGAACATCCTGCTGTTGTCCGAGCGCACCATCGCGCTGGCGGACACGCATGTCAACGACAACCCCACCACCGAGCAGATCGCCGAGATCACGCTGGCGGCGGCGGGCGAAATGCGGCGCCTCAATATCGAACCCAAGGCGGCGCTGCTGTCGCGGTCGAACTTCGGCACCGGCAGCTCGGCCTCGGGCGCCAAGATGCGCGACGCGCTCGCCATCGTGCGCGAGCAGGACCCCACGCTGGAGGTGGACGGCGAAATGCACGGCGACTGCGCCCTGGACGAGGCGCTGCGCCAGCGCATCCTGCCTTCGAGCACGCTCAAGGGCCCGGCCAACCTGCTCATCTGCCCCAACGTCGACGCCGGCAACATCGCCTACAACCTGCTCAAGACGGCGGCGGGCGGAAACGTGGCGGTGGGCCCGTTCCTGCTGGGGGCCAATGCGCCGGTGCACATCGTGACGTCCAGTTCGACGGTGCGGCGCATCGTCAACATGGCCGCCCTGACCGTCGTCGACGCCAACACGCCCCGCCCGACCTGATGTCATGCGCGAGGGCTTCGGTCGATCGCCGGTAGGCCTGGTCCTGATGGGGGGCGGCGCCCGCGCCGCCTATCAGGTCGGTGTACTGTCCGGCATTCTGGACATACTCGATCCGCAGCGTTCACCGCAGTTCCGCAACCCTTTTCCCATCGTGTGCGGCACGTCGGCCGGCGCCATCAACGCGGCGGCGCTGGCCTGCCGGGCCAACGACAGCCATCTGGCGGTAGACCGCCTGGTCACCTTGTGGGAAACGCTTCATACCGACAATATCTATCGCAGCGACGCGCTTTCGCTGCTGAGCACGGGCTGGCGCTGGCTGAGCATGCTGGCCCTGGGCTGGCTGTGGCCGAGCCTGCGCGGACGGCGTCCCAGTTCGCTGCTGGACAACAGCCCCCTGGCCGATCTGCTGGCGTCCACGCTGGATTTCGACCGCCTCAACGATAATCTGGACAAGGGCGAGTTGCGTGCGCTTGCCATCACCGCAACCGCCTTTATCTCGGGCGAGCATCTTACCTTCTATAATGCGCGCCACCTCATAGAGCCCTGGACACGAAGCCTGCGGCGCGCCGTGCCCGGAACAGTAGGCGTGGAGCACCTCATGGCTTCCAGCGCCATTCCCTTCGTCTTTCCCGCCCAGGCCATCCTGGTGAACGGCAAGACCGAATGGTGCGGCGACGGCTCCATGCGGCAGTTGGCGCCCCTGAGCCCGGCCATTCACCTCGGCGCCGAGCGGGTGCTGGTCATCGGCACGGGGCACAGGGACGACACCCATGCCGAAGAGCGCCGGGTCGATTCGAATTATCCGCCGCTCGCTCAGGTGGGCGGCCAGGTGCTCTCCAGCATATTCGTCGACAGCCTGTCCATGGACGTCGAAAGGCTGGAGCGCATCAACGACCTTCTCGGCCTGGCGCCGGCCGAGAAGGTCGAAAAGCAGTCACTCAGGACGGTCAGCGCACTGACCATCACCCCCAGCAAGCCGCTGGACAACATTGCCATGGAGTTTTTGCATCAAATGCCACGTTCGGTTCGTACACTTTTCCGGGTACTCGGTGTATCGTCGGGTTCCGGGGCCACGACAGGCGGTGCGTTGGTATCCTACTTGCTGTTCGAGGCCGGGTATACCCGTGAACTCATCCGCCTAGGACGAGCCGACAGCATGGATCGTGTTGAGGAAGTCAAAGCGTTTTTCAAGGAGACGCCACAATGACCCAAGCGCAGACATGGCAGAAAAAATTTCAGAAGGGCGGCCTGATCGATTCTGCCGCCATTTCCAGAGATGAAGCCATCGAGCGGGCCCAGGCCGCCGGCCTTACTGCCTATGTGGTCGATTGCGACCGGGCGCGCAGCCGTTCAGCGGTGCTGCGCGCGGTGGTCAAGGCGGTCGATTTCCCCGAATTCTTCGGCGGCAACCTCGACGCCCTGTACGACTGCATCTGTGACACCGTTCTCGACCAGAAGGCCGGCCTGTTTCTCTGGTTCGACAAGCTGCACTCGGGCGATCCGGCGCTGACCGAAGACGCCCAGGCCATCCTGACGGTATGCGACGACGTGGTGGAGTTCGCCAGCAACAACGAGCGCAGTTTCTCGTATGCCGTCGTGCATGCTGGCAAGCATCCCGATCCCGAGCCGGGGGTGGCGCCCACGCCTTATTCGGGGGCGCGCGAAGAAGAATAGCCCCGGGCGGGCTCGAGCCGCGCGCTGCGGCGTGAGCCGCTCGACCGTTCCAGGCGCCAGGCGTCCGGTCCACCGGAGGTGACGGCAAGGCCGCTTCAATGCTTCAGTTCCAGCCTTTCAAGGCGCTGACGGCTGCGATCAGCGCCAGTCCCGCCGTTTCGGTGCGCAGCACCCGTGTTCCGAACCGAATTGGCGTGGCGCCCCGGCGCAGCGCCAGTTGCTGTTCTTCGGGCGACCAGCCGCCTTCGGGCCCCACCAGCAGTGTGACGTCCGGTTCCGGGCCCAGCGCCTGGCCCAGCGTCTTCCCGGCCTCGGGGTGGCATAGCAGCGCCGGGCCTGCCGCGTCCAGCGCATCCAGGCAGGCCTCGAGGTTCAGGGGGGCGTCTATGCGCATGAGGCGGTTGCGGCCGCATTGTTCGCTGGCCGACTGGGCGATGCGCTGCCAGTGTTTGAGGCGCTTGGCCTCGCGCTCGGGGTTCAATTGCACCACGCTGCGCCGGGCTGCGATCGGAATCAGGCGGTTCGCGCCCAGTTCGACCGCTTTTTCCACGATCCAGTCCATCTTGTCGCCCGAGGGCAGGCCCTGCACCAGCGTGATGCGGCCCGGCAACTCGGCTTCGAGGGCGTGGTGAGCCCCGACCAGCGCCTCGGCCGACTTGCCCTGCACCCGCAGGACGGCCTCGTATTCCCCGCCCAGCCCGTCGAACAGGATGACCGCCGCGCCATCCTTGAGGCGCAATACGCGCAAGGCGTAATGAGCGAGGTCCGCAGGCAGCGCCAGGGCCTGATGCGGCTGCAGGGGAAGGGGGCAGAAGAATCTGGGTCGGGCCATGGGCTGGGAAAAATGCGAGGTGGTAAAATCAATAGCTTTGCAACGCATTGCCGGAATGCGGCCCGCACGCGGCCGCCAGGTCCTAGAGAATACCCCATGAGCCCTTCGCCAGCCCAAGACTCCACTTTGGCCAATGCCATCCGCGCGCTTTCCATGGACGCTGTCCAACAAGCCAATTCCGGCCATCCGGGCGCGCCCATGGGCATGGCCGACATCGCGGAGGCCCTCTGGACCCGCCACCTGCGCCACAATCCGGCCGATCCGGCCTGGTTCGACCGCGACCGCTTCGTGCTGTCGAACGGCCACGGCTCGATGCTGATCTACGCATTGCTGCACCTCACCGGCTACGACCTGCCCATCGGCGAGCTCAAGAATTTCCGTCAGCTGCATTCGCGCACCCCCGGCCACCCCGAAGTCGGCATCACCGCCGGGGTAGAAACCACCACGGGTCCGCTGGGCCAGGGCCTGGCCAACGCGGTCGGCATGGCGCTGGCCGAAGCCCTGCTGGCCCGGGAGTTCAACCGCGACGACCATAAGGTCGTCGACCACTTCACCTATGCCTTCGCGGGCGACGGCTGCCTGATGGAGGGCATCTCGCACGAGGTGTGCTCGCTGGCCGGCACGCTGCGCCTGTCCAAGCTCATCGTTTTCTACGACGACAACGGCATCTCCATCGACGGCAAGGTCGAGAACTGGTTCCGCGACGATACCCCCGGGCGCTTCGAAAGCTACGGCTGGAACGTGGTGCGCAACGTCGACGGCCATAACGTCGCAGACGTCGACCAGGCCATCGAGCAGGCCAAGGCCTGGGCGGCCCAAGGCAAAGGCCCTACGCTCATTTGCTGCCGCACCGTCATCGGCAAGGGCGCGCCCACCATGGCGGGCACCGAGAAGGTGCACGGCGCTCCGCTGGGCGCCGACGAGATCGTCGCCACGCGCGACGCGCTGAACTGGCCCCACGAGCCCTTTGTGGTCCCCGACCATGTCTACCAGCGCTGGGATGCGCGCAACAAGGGTCAGCTGTGGCAGAACGAGTGGCAGCGCGCGTTCGACTCCTACGCCCGGGCCTATCCGGCCGAAGCCGCCGAGTTCAAGCGCCGCATGGCGGGAGAGCTTCCCTCCGATTTCGCCGAGCGGGCGCTGGCCTTTGTCCGGGCCACGGCCGAAAAGGCCGAGACCGTGGCCAGCCGCAAGGCTTCGCAATTCGCCATCGCGGCGTTTGCCGGGATCCTTCCCGAGATGCTGGGCGGCTCGGCCGACCTCACCGGTTCGAACTTCACCGACTGGAAGGGCGTGACGCCCGTGCGCGCCACCGATGACGGCCTGCAGTTCGGCCGCCACATCAACTACGGCGTACGCGAGTTCGGCATGGCGGCCGTCATGAACGGCCTGGCCCTGCACGGCGGCTACCTGCCTTTCGGCGGCACCTTCCTGACCTTCTCCGATTATTCGCGCAACGCGGTGCGCATGGCCGCTCTCATGAAGCAGCGCGTGGTGCACGTCTTCACGCACGACTCCATCGGCCTGGGCGAAGACGGCCCTACCCACCAGTCGGTCGAGCACGCCGCCAGCCTGCGTCTCATTCCGAATCTGCACGTATGGCGCCCCTGCGACACGACCGAAACCGCCGTGGCATGGCAGCTGGCGCTGCAGCGTCCGGCCAGCCTGGGCATGGCGGTTCGCCAGGGCGGCCCCAGCGCCTTGCTGCTTTCGCGCCAGAATCTGCCCTTCGTGCAGCGCGAGCCCGAGGCCGTCGAGGCGATTGCACGCGGCGGCTATGTGCTGCGCGATGCCGAGGACGCCCGGGCGGTCATCATCGCCACCGGCTCCGAAGTGGCGCTGGCCCTGGGCGCGCAAGAGCAGCTCGCGGCCCGCGGCATCGCGGTGCGCGTGGTGTCCATGCCCTGCACCCAGCTTTTCGACGAGCAGGACGCGCAATGGCGCGAGGCCGTGCTGCCCAAGGGGCTGCCCCGCGTCGCCGTCGAGGCCGGCGTCACGGCCGGCTGGTACAAATATGTGGGCCTGGAGGGCGCCGTGGTCGGTCTCGACACCTATGGCGAATCCGCGCCCGCCGGCGTCCTATTCAAGCATTTCGGCCTGACCGTCGAACGTGTCGCGGCAGCCGTCGAGCAAGTTTTGTAAAACAGGAGAATCACCATGGCAATTCGCGTAGCGATCAACGGATACGGACGCATCGGGCGCAACGTCCTGCGCGCCCACTACGAAGACGGTAAAAAGCACGACATCGAGATCGTCGCCATCAACGACCTGGGCGACCCCAAGACCAATGCCCACCTCACCCGCTACGATACGGCGCACGGCCGCTTCCCCGGCACGGTCGACGTCGACGGCGACTACATGGTGGTCAATGGCGACCGCATCCGCGTGCTGGCCAATCGCAATCCGGCCGAACTGCCCTGGGGCGAGCTCAAGGTGGACGTCGTGCTCGAGTGCACGGGCTTCTTCACCACCAAGGAAAAAGCCGGCGCCCACATCCAGGGCGGCGCCAAGAAGGTCATCATCTCGGCTCCCGGCGGCAAGGACGTCGACGCCACCATCGTCTACGGCGTGAACCACGACGTACTCAAGGCCAGCGACACCGTCATCTCGAACGCCTCGTGCACTACCAACTGCCTGGCTCCGCTGGTGCAGCCCCTGCATCAGAAACTCGGCGTCGTCACCGGTCTGATGACCACCATCCACGCCTACACCAACGACCAGGTCCTGACCGACGTCTATCACAGCGACCTGCGCCGCGCGCGCTCGGCCACGTCCAGCATGATCCCCACCAAGACCGGCGCGGCTTCCGCGGTCGGCCTGGTGCTGCCCGAACTCAACGGCAAGCTCGACGGCTACGCCATCCGCGTGCCCACCATCAATGTCTCGCTGGTCGATCTGTCGTTCGTGGCCGCCCGCGAAACCTCGGTGGACGAAGTCAACGCCATCCTCAAGGCGGCCGCCGCCGAAGGCCCCCTCAAGGGCATTCTGGCCTACACCGACGAGCCGCTGGTGTCGGTCGACTTCAATCACTCGACCGCCTCCAGCACGGTGGACGAAGGCCTGACCAAGGTCTCCGGCAACCTGGTCAAGGTGGGTTCGTGGTACGACAACGAGTGGGGCTTCTCCAACCGCATGCTCGACACCACCGTGGCCCTGATGTCGGCCAAGTAGTCCGACGCTGCAGCATTTGAAGGGCGGGAATCATCCCGCCCTTTGACCGTAACTTTGCGGAGCCGAAGGCTCCCCTGAAACAGTGGCGCAGAGGCCCGGCCCGCAGGCCGGCGTTCTTCGCTTCAACTACGATCCGTTTCCATGTCTTCGATCCAAACTCTATCGGCCCTGTCCAAGACCGACGCGTTGTCCGGCAAGCGCGTCTTCATCCGTTCCGACCTCAACGTGCCTTTCAACGACGAAGGCGACATCTCCGAGGATACGCGCGTCCGTGCCTCCATTCCCGCCATTCGCATGGCGCTGGACGCGGGAGCGGCGGTGATGGTGACCTCGCACCTTGGACGGCCCACCGAGGGCACCGTGGCGGAGGGGGACACCCTGGCGCCCGTGGCGGCGCGCATGACTGAGCTGCTGGGCCAGCCGGTGCGGCTGTTGCAGGACTGGATCGACGGTGTGCAGGTGGATCCGGGCCAGGTGGTGCTGCTCGAGAACTGCCGCTGCAACGTGGGCGAGAAGAAGAACGACGAGTCGCTATCGCGCAAGATGGCGGCGTTGTGCGATGTATACGTGAACGACGCCTTCGGCACCGCGCACCGCGCCGAAGCCACCACGCACGGCATCGCCCGCTACGCCCCCATTGCTTGCGCGGGCCCTTTGCTCGAGGCCGAGCTCGATGCCCTGGGCCGTGCGCTGCAGGATCCCAAGCGCCCGATGGTGGCCATCGTGGCCGGCTCCAAGGTGTCGACCAAGCTGTCCATACTGCGGTCGCTGGCCGACAAGGTGGACCAGCTCATCGTCGGCGGCGGCATCGCCAACACCTTCATGCTGGCCCAGGGCCTGTCCATCGGCAAGTCGCTGGCCGAACCCGAGCAGATCGATCAGGCCCGCGTGGTCATCGAACTGATGAAGCAGCGCGGCGCCGATGTGCCCATTCCGGTCGACGTCGTGTGCGCCAAGTCTTTCGCGGCCGATGCGGCCGCCACGGTCAAGCCGGCCGACGAGGTGGCGGACGACGACCTCATTCTCGACATCGGCCCCGACACGGCCGCCGCGCTGGCCGACAAGCTGCGCCAGGCCGGCACCATCGTCTGGAACGGCCCGGTGGGCGTGTTCGAATTCGACGCCTTTGCCGGCGGCACCGAGGCCATCGCCCGCGCCATTGCCGAGTCGCAGGCGTTCTCCATCGCCGGCGGCGGCGATACGCTGGCCGCCATTGCCAAGTACGGCATCGCCGACAAGGTCGGCTATATATCGACCGGGGGCGGCGCCTTCCTGGAGTTTCTGGAAGGCAAGGTCCTGCCCGCCGTCGACGTCCTGCAGCAGCGCGCCGCTGCTTGAATTCAACTGCACAGGAGGGGTCCCATGTCCACGCAAGCCCGGCTGGTCCGCCGCAATTCCGACGAGCTTCTGGTCGGCCTGGTGTCGGTCTCCGACCGCGCGTCCAGCGGCGCCTACGAAGACCAGGGAATTCCGTCCTTGCAGTCCTGGCTGGATGAGGCCTTGCTGGGCGGCGCACAGTACGCGACCCGCCTCATCGCCGACGAAAGGCCGGTCATCGCCCGCACGCTCATCGAACTGGTGGACGAGGCGGGCTGCGATCTGGTGCTGACGACCGGCGGTACGGGCCCCGCGCGGCGCGACGTCACGCCCGAGGCCACGCTGGACGTGGCCACCAAAGAGATGCCCGGGTTCGGAGAACAGATGCGCCAGATCAGCCTGCGCTTCGTGCCGACGGCCATACTTTCACGCCAGGTGGCGGTCATCCGCGAGACCGCCGGTCATGCCGCTCTCATCATCAATCTGCCCGGCCAGCCCAAGGCCATCAAGGAAACGCTCGAGGGTCTGAAGGATGCCGACGGCCGCCACGTGGTGCCGGGCATCTTTGCCGCCGTGCCGTATTGCATCGATCTCATCGGCGGCCCCTATATCGAGACGCGCGAAGAGGTCGTCAAGGCCTTCCGGCCCAAGTCGGCCGCGCGCATAGGGCGGCCCTAGCCTTTACAGGCCTCAAGCCTTTGTCTCCAAACGTTTTTGGCGCGCCGCGCGGGCCGATGCCCGCCGCCCATTCGGGTAAAATTGCTGCAATCCCCTTTATTCTTTGATTTGGAGGTCCTGTCATGGCCCTAGTTTCCATGCGCCAGTTGCTCGATCATGCCGCCGAGAACGGCTACGGCATCCCGGCATTCAACGTCAACAACCTCGAGCAGGTACAGGCCATCATGGAGGCCGCGCACGAAACCGACAGCCCCGTCATCATGCAGGCCTCGGCGGGTGCGCGCAAATACGCCGGCGAGGGCTTCCTGAAACAGCTCATCCAGGCGGCGGTCGAAAGCTATCCGCATCTGCCCGTGGTCATGCATCAAGACCACGGCCAATCGCCGGCGATCTGCCAGGGCGCGATCGACCTGGGCTTCACCAGCGTCATGATGGACGGCTCCCTCGAAGAAGACGGCAAGACCATCGCCGACTACGACTACAACGTGGACGTCACCAAGCGCGTCGTCCAGATGGCCCACAAGCTGGGCATCACGGTCGAGGGCGAACTGGGCTGTCTCGGCTCGCTCGAAACCATGAAAGGCGACAAAGAAGACGGCCACGGCGCCGAGGGCACGCTCACCATGGACCAGCTGCTGACCGATCCCGAGCAGGCCGCCGACTTCGTCCGCCAGACCCAGCTCGACGCGCTGGCCATCGCCATCGGCACCAGCCACGGCGCCTACAAGTTCTCGCGCAAGCCCACGGGCGACATCCTGTCCATTTCGCGCATCAAAGAGATCCACGCCCGCCTGCCCAATACCCATCTGGTCATGCACGGCAGCTCCAGCGTGCCGCAAGAGCTCCTGGCCGAAATCCGCCAGTTCGGCGGCGACATGAAGGAAACCTACGGCGTGCCCGTCGAGGAAATCCAAGAAGCCATCAAGTTCGGCGTGCGCAAGGTCAATATCGATACCGATATCCGGCTTGCCATGACCGGCGCCATCCGCCGCTTCATGGCCGAGAACCCCTCCAAGTTCGACCCGCGCGAATACCTCAAGCCCGCACGCCTGGCCGCCAAGCAAATCTGCCTGCAGCGCTACCAGCAGTTCGGCACGGCCGGCAACGCCAGCAAGATCAAGCCTGTCGCGCTCGACGAAATGGCGCGCCGCTATGCGGCCGGCGAGCTGGCCCAGGTGGTGCAGTAAATGGCGGCACTGCATCAATCGCAGATCAGGTCGCTGCCCCTGCTGGCACGCGGCAAGGTGCGCGATATGTATGCCGTGGGCGACGACAAGCTGCTCATCGTCGCCTCCGACCGCATTTCCGCCTTCGACGTCATTCTGGACGACCCCATCCCCGGCAAGGGGCAGGTGCTGACCGAGCTCACTTCGTTCTGGCTCGACAAGCTCGCCCATGTCGTTCCCAACCATTCCACCGGCATCGCGCCCGAAGACGTCGTGGCGGCGGATGAACGCGACCAGGTCGCGGGCCGCGCGGTGGTCGTCAAGCGGCTCAAGCCCATCTTGGTCGAAGCCGTGGCGCGCGGCTACCTGATCGGATCCGGCTGGAAAGACTACCAGGCCACGGGCGCGGTCTGCGGCATCTCGCTGCCCGCCGGGCTGAAGCAAGCCAGCCGCCTGCCCGAGCCCATTTTCACGCCGGCGGCCAAGGCCGAGGTCGGGGCCCACGACGAAAACGTCGATTTCGAGCGCGTGGTGGCCGAGGTGGGGCAAGATATGGCCGAGCAGATCCGCAGCATCACCCTCAGGCTTTATTCCGAGGCTTCGGCGTATGCGGCGGGCAAGGGCATCATTATCGCCGACACCAAGTTCGAGTTCGGCCTGGACGCGGCGGGCGCCCTGCATCTGATGGACGAGGTGCTTACACCCGACTCATCGCGCTTCTGGCCCGCCGATCAGTACGCCGAAGGCGGCAGTCCGCCGTCCTTCGACAAGCAGTTCGTGCGCGACTGGCTCGAGACCCAGCCCTGGGACAAAACGCCGCCCGCGCCGCGCCTGCCGGCCGAGGTCATCGAAAAGACGGCCGCCAAGTATCGCGAGGCGGTCACTCGCCTTACCTCCTGATCCCCGTACTCCTTTGCCCGCGCGCCGGGCCTTTTTGCCGATACGCTTATGAGCACCTTCGCCGACACGTCCACCGATGAGCGCCCGCTGATCGGCATCATCATGGGGTCGTCCAGCGACTGGGACATCATGAAACACGCGGCGGACATGCTGAGCGACTTCGGCGTGGCCCACGAAACCCGCGTCATCTCGGCGCACCGCATGCCCGGCGACATGGCGCAGTACGGCGCGCAGGCGGCGCAGCGGGGCTTGCGCGGCATCATTGCCGGCGCGGGCGGCGCAGCCCATCTGCCCGGCATGATGGCCGCGCTCACGCCGGTCCCCGTCTATGGCGTGCCCGTGCCGTCGCGCTATCTCCGAGGCGAGGATTCCCTGCTTTCCATCGTGCAGATGCCCAAGGGCGTGCCGGTCGCCACTTTCGCCATCGGCGAGGCGGGCGCGGCCAACGCCGCCTTGCACGCCATCGCCTGCATGGCGGTTACCGATCCCGCGCTGCGCGACAAGCTCGACGCTTTCCGGGCCAGGCAGACCGAGGCCGCGCGCAACATGGTCGTCCCGCCGCCCGCATCCGGCCGGGCGGGCTGATTTCCTTTTTCAACGCGGGCACAACATCCATCCAACATGAATAAATCTTCCGATGCTTCCGTGATCGCGCCGGGCAACTGGCTCGGCATGCTCGGCGGCGGCCAGTTGGGACGCATGTTCTGCCACGCCGCGCAAAGCATGGGCTACAAGGTCGCCGTGCTGGACCCCGCCGCGGAGTGTCCGGCGGGCGTGGTGGCCGACCTGCACATCCGGGCGGAGTACGATGACGAGCAGGCGCTGGACCGGCTGGCCGGACTGTGCGCCGCGGTCACGACGGAGTTCGAGAACGTGCCCGCGCAAAGCCTGGCGCGGCTGGAACAGAGCGTTCGCGTCAGTCCCGGCTCCCGTTCAGTGGCCGTTGCGCAGGACCGCATCGCCGAGAAGGCCTTTCTGGCGCAGGCAGGCGTGCCTGTGGCGCCGCATATGCCTGTCGTGCAGCCGGGCGACCTCGACGAGGCCGGTCAGGAATTATTTCCCGGCATTCTGAAGTCCGCCCGCCTCGGCTACGACGGCAAGGGCCAGGCGCGCGTCGCCGGCCGCGCCGAAGCGCTGGCGGCATGGGAATCGATGGGGCGCGTCCCTTGCGTGCTCGAGGCGCTGGTGCCGCTTACCAGCGAGATTTCCGTGGTGGTCGCGCGCAACGTGCATGGCGAGGCCGTGGCCTATGCGCCTTCCGTGAACGAGCATCGTGACGGCATTCTGGCGGTTTCCACGGTCGAACCTGCGGGTGCGAGGGTGGCCCAGGCCTTCCATCGGACCGCGGCGCGCATCGCTCAAGATATTGCTCATGCATTGAATTATGTCGGGGTGCTGTGCGTCGAGTTCTTCGTGCTGAACGACGGGCGGCTGGTAGCAAACGAAATGGCGCCGCGGCCTCACAACAGCGGGCACTATACGATCGACGCCTGCATCAGCAGCCAGTTCGAACAGCAGGCCCGCACCATGGCCGGCCAGCCGCTGGGCGATCCTTCCTGCCTGTGCGCTTCGGTCATGTTGAATATATTGGGCGATGTCTGGTTCGACGGCCAGGGCGGCCTGCGCGAGCCCGATTGGACCGGGGTGTTGCGCGTGCCCGGCGCCAAGCTGCATCTCTACGGCAAGGCCGAGGCACGCCGTGCCCGCAAGATGGGCCACGTCACGGTATTGGGCGACACGCTCGAAGCGGCGCGCGGCCGCGCGCGTGACGTTGCCGCGGCGCTGGGAATCCAATGGAAGCAGTGATCGAGCGGGCCGCCCGGCGCCTGCTGGACGGCGGCCTCGTCGCCTTTCCGACCGAAACTGTATATGGCTTGGGGGCGGACGCTGAAAACGTGCAGGCCATTGCGCGCATCTATGCGGCCAAGGGCCGGCCGGCGAACCATCCCGTCATCGTTCATCTGGCGCCCGGCGCCGGCCTCGGCTATTGGGCGGCGCAGGTGCCGCCCCAGGCGCACTTGCTGATCGATGCCTTCTGGCCGGGGCCGCTGACCCTCATCCTGCCCCGAGCCGACCGCATTCCCGCGGACGTGGCCGGCGGCCAGGACAGCATCGGACTGCGCTGCCCGTCGCATCCTGTCGCCCAGGCCTTGCTGCGCCGCTTTGCCGAGCTGAAGGGCGGCCATGGCGGCGTCGCCGCGCCTTCGGCGAATCAGTTCGGCCAAGTGTCTCCCACCCTTGCCGAACACGTGCGGGCCGAATTCCCCGCCATGGCCGAAGAGGACTTGCTCATCCTCGAGGGCGGCGCCTCGGAGGTAGGTATCGAATCGACCATACTGGATCTTTCTCGCCTGGAGCGGGGGGTGGGGCCGATTATTCTGCGCCCAGGCCACATCACGGCCGCCGAGATCGGCGAAGTGCTGGGCCTTGCGCCCGCGGACCTCATCCCCGCCGAGGGGGACGCCGATGCGCGCGATGCGGACCCTGCGCGGCAGCACGAGCAAGTACGGGCGCTAGAGCGAGGCACAGCTCAGGATCAGAGCCAAAACCAGGAGCAGGGACAGGCGCATGCTCACGCGCCTCGCGTTTCCGGTTCGCTCAAGGCCCACTATGCGCCTCGCACGCCTTTGCGGGTATTGCCGCGGCAAGAGATGCTGGCGCTGCTGGACGGCGTCAAGTCCCATGAGGGCCGTGTGGCCTGCGTCATGTTCGAACCGCCCCAAGATGCTTTCGCCTTGGGCCCCGGCGTGGATTGCTTTGCGGCGCCGGCGCAGCCCGATGCCTACGCCCGCGAGCTCTACGCATTGCTGCGCCGCCTGGATCAGGGCGGCTACACCCGCCTGATCTTCGAGCAGCCCCCCCGCTCAGCGCCCTGGCGCGCCGTCAATGACAGGCTGGGCCGCGCCGCGGCGGCCTTCACAGCCTAGTCTTCTTCGCCATCCGCATTGCCCGGCGGCGCAAGGAAGAGGCGAATTCGCTTTCGCTGCGCTTATCCGGGGTGGCCTTCTCGTCCGGCCGGGCGAGTTTGCCTAATGTCCTTTTCCGCCTGCTTACCCTAATTTGATTGCTTGCGCGCCTGATTGGGCAAGTGCGTCCTCCGACGCTTCCAGGTAATGTAATACGTTTGTCTACACATTATGTATAATCAACGCATAAGGATAGCGGGCTTCGACTGGGACAGCGGCAATTGGCCGAAATGCGGCAAGCATGGCGTATCCCTGGCCGAGATTGAAGCAGTGCTGCTGAAAGCGCCCATGGTGATGGCCGATCCTCATCCCGGCGAGCCACGCATGCGTGCAATCGGGAGAACGCCAACTGGCCGATATGTATTCCTGGTGTTTGTGCTGAAGCATGTCAGCGGACAGGCTGTCCTACGGCCCATCAGCGCCCGGTATATGCATAAGAAGGAGGTTGCACATTATGCGAAACAAAGCTAAACCGATGCCTTCGATACGCAGCGATGCCGAAGCCGAACGGTTCGTCGCCGAGGCCGATCTGTCCGAATATGATCTATCGGGCTTTCAACCCATGCATTTCGAAGTCGAACCCAAGTCAGCCGCGCTCAATATGCGCCTGCCCGCCTCGCTGCTCGAGGCGGTAAAAGCCAAGGCCAAGGCCAAAGGCATTCCATATACCCGCTATGTGAGAATGGTGCTGGAGTCCGATGTAGCAGGACGATCCGCAAGCCATGAACGCAAGCCGACGACGTTTTAAGACTGAAGCGCCGTCGGCATAAGCCTGCACCCCTACACCCCCAGATACCGCGTCAGCAGTTCGGTCTGGCTGGCTAGCGTGGCGCTGTCGCGCTGTTCGACCACCTTGCCTTTTTCCAGCACCACGCAGCGATCGGTATGGGTGAGCACCTTGCGGTAGTTGCGGTCCACGATGAGGGTGGCTACGCCGGTATCGCGGATGGCTTCGATGATGCGCCAGATCTCGTTGATGATGAGCGGCGCCAGGCCTTCGGTGGCCTCGTCCAGGATGAGGATGTCCGGATTGGTCATGAGCGCGCGGCCGATGGCCAGCATTTGCTGTTCGCCGCCGGAAAGCTGCTGGCCGCCATGGCCCAGGCGCTCGGTCAGGCGCGGAAAGGTGTCCAGCACGCGCTGGTAGGTCCAGTCCTTGCGGCCCTTGTAGCCGGGGCGGGCGGCCACCAGCAGGTTTTCGCGCACGTCCAGGTTGGGGAAGATGCCGCGCCCTTCGGGCACGTAGGCCACGCCCTGGCGGGCGATCTGATGCGGCTGGGCGCGGGTGTTGTCCTGGCCGCGGATGACGATCTTGCCCTGCGCTGGGGCCAGATGGCCCATGACGGTGCGGATCAGCGTGGTCTTGCCCATGCCGTTGCGGCCCAGCAGCCCGATCGATTCGCCCGCTTCGATGCGCAGGTCGATGCCGTGCAGCACGTGGCTGGCGCCGTAGTAGGTATGCAGCCCGCAGGCTTCGATCAGCGTCGTCATTCTTCGTCTCCGAGATAAGCCGTCTGCACCAGCGGGTTGGCCTTGATGCTGACCGGGTCGCCATGGGCGATGACCGCGCCATTGACCATGACGGTGATTTCGTCGGAAATGCGAAAGACGGCGTCCATGTCGTGTTCGACCAGCAGGATGGCGTGCTCGCTCTTGAGCGAGGCCAGCAGGTTGAGCATGCGGTCGGTTTCTTCAGAGCCCATGCCGGCCAGCGGCTCGTCCAGCAGCAGGACCGTGGGATGGGTGGACAGGCTCATGGCGATTTCGAGCTGGCGCTTGCCGCCGTGCGAAAGCAGCCCGGCGGTCTGGTCGCGAAAGCCCGTCAGGCCCGCCAGTTCGAGCGCCCGGTCGGCCGCTTCGTTGCTTTGCGTGCAGCGGCGGGCCGGTGTCCAGCTCCAGAAGTGCTGATGATTGGCCTGCGCGGTGAGGCGGCAGTTTTCGTGCACGGTGAGGGAGGGAAAAATGGTGGTGCGCTGGTAGCTGCGGCCCATGCCGGCCCGCGCGCGGCGGGGCTGGGGCCAGTCGGTGATGTTCTCCTGGTTCAGGTGAATGGTGCCCTCGTTGGGCGCCAGTTCGCCCGACAGGACGCTGACCAGGGTGGATTTGCCCGCGCCGTTGGTGCCGATGACGGCGTGCACGGCGCCGCGCTTGAGCTCGAGCGACACATTGTCGATGGCCGTCAGGCCGCCGAAGCGGCGCGTGATGTGCTTGGCCGATAGCAGGGTTTGCGTCATGGTACTGCCTTTACTGGGCCGAAGCCGAGGAGATGGACTTGGGACGGCGCCGGTTGCGCCACTGATCGGGCAGACCGGCCAGCCCTTGCGGCAGGGCGGCGACCAGCGCGATGATGGCCAGGCCGAAGGTCAGGTGCCACCTGCTGGCGAATTCGCCGAACAGCGCGTGCGACTGGAAGACCTCTTGCAGCAGGGTCAGCGCGACGGCCCCGACGATGGCGCCCCACAGGCGGCCCATGCCGCCCAGGATGACCATGAGCAGCACCAGGCCCGATTGCTCCCAGGCGAGCAGTTCGGGGTTCACATAGCCGTCCTTGACCGCATACAGAAAGCCTGCCACGCCGGCCAGGCCGCAGCCGATGATGTAGGCGATGAGCTTGTACTTGAAGGTTGAAAAACCCGCGGCGCGCATGCGCTGCTCGTTGACCCGGATGCCGGTCAGGGCCGCGCCGAAGCGCGAGCGCATCAGCAGGGCCAGGAAGAGCCAGGTCAGCAGCAGGCAGACCAGCGTGAACACGTAGAACACGAACTGGTCGTCGATATTGAGCACGACCCAGTCGCCCAGGCGGATCTCGGGACGGAAGTAAAGATAGATGCCGTCGGTGCCGCCGCCCAGCGCCGTGTCGTGAAAGACGTAATAGGCCATCTGGGCAAAGGCCAGCGTGACCATGATGAAATAAATGCCCTTGGTGCGCAGCGCCAGCGCGCCGGTGACCACGGCGTAGGCCATGGCCGCCAGTATGGCGCCGGGCAGCAGCCACAGCATATTGCCCGCGCCCGACTCGGGCGAGAGCAGCGTGACGAAATAGGCGGCGATGCCGAAGAAGGCCGAATGCCCCAGGCTGACCAGGCCGGTACAGCCCACCAGCAGTTGCAGGCTGAGCGCGAACAGGGCGTAGATCATGATCTTGACGACCAGGCCCAGATAGTAGCTGGTGGCGAACGAGGGCAAGGACAGCACCAGCGCCAGCAGCACCAACAGCAAAATGGCACGAAGAATGAAACGCATGCGTGGTCAGCCTTGTCAGTGTTTGAAGAGCCCTTCGGGCTTGAACAGAAGAATGGCGGCCATCAGCAGGTAGACCATGACGCCCGCGGCGGCCGGGAAGAACACCTGTCCGAAGGTGTCGACGAAGCCCACCAGCATGGCGGCCAGGAAAGCGCCCTTGATGGAGCCGATGCCGCCGATGACCACCACCACGAAGCAGATGATCAGTACCGCGTTGCCCATGCCGGGATACACCGAGGAGACCGGGGCGGCGATGGCGCCGGCCAGCGCGGCCAGCGCCACGCCGATGGCGAACACGATGCGGAACAGCCGGTTGATGTCGATGCCCAGCGAATTGATCATTTCGCGGTTGCTGGCACCGGCGCGGATCATCATGCCCAGCCGGGTGCGCGTGAGCACCCAGAACATCAGCGCGGCGACCAGGATGCACACCAGCGAGATGAAGAGCCGATACACGGGATAGGTCATGACGTCGCCCAGGCGCACCGAGCCGGTCAGCCACGAGGGCACCGGCACGCCGTGCACGTCGTTGCCCACGATGATGCTGCGCAGTTCTTCAAAGACGAGGATGAGGCCGTAGGTCATGAGCACCTGCTGAAGGTGCTCGCGCGTGTACAGGTAGCTGTAGAAGGCCCACTCGAGGAAATACCCCAGCACCGTGGCCAGCACCACGCACACCAGCACGGTCAGGACAAAGCCCCCGCCCAGATACTGGGCCACGAGCGGCTGCAGCGCAAAGGCCATGTAGGCGCCGATCATGTAGAAGCTGCCATGGGCCAGATTGATGATGCCCATGATGCCGAAGATGAGGGTCAGGCCGCTGGCGACGAGGAAAAGCAACAGGCCGTATTGCA
Source organism: Pusillimonas caeni (assembly GCF_003545815.1). Lineage (GTDB taxonomy): Bacteria > Pseudomonadota > Gammaproteobacteria > Burkholderiales > Burkholderiaceae_B > Pusillimonas > Pusillimonas caeni. The sequence goes on along the minus strand of NZ_PDUW01000006.1, from coordinate 230,023 downwards.
CGGCGTTCAGGCACTGGATCAGGAGGATGGCCGGGTCCACGAATATTCCTTTGGTTCAACGGGGCAAGGGGCGCGCGCGCCGCGCGCACGCGCCCCTTGCGGGTACGGATTTACAGCTTGCAGCCGCGAGCGGGGTCGGCCAGTTTTTCGACCGCGATCTTCACGAACTGGTTCTTGTCGCCTTCGACCTTGCGCAGATACATGTCCTGCACCGGGTTGCCGGCCTTGGACAGCGTGAACTCGCCGCGCGGGCTGTCGATCTTGGCGCTGCGGATGGCGTCGCGCATGGCGTCCTTCTTGCTGATGTCGCCGTCCACGGCCTTCAGGCCCGCTTCGAGCATCTGCGCGGCGTCGTAGCCCTGCACGGCGTAGACGTCGGGCGGAAGCTGCGGGAAGTTCTTGATGTAGTCTTCGCGGAACTTGTTGTCGCGCGGCGTATCCAGGCCGTCGGCATAGTGCAGCGCGGTCTGCAGGCCCTGGGCCGATGCGCCCTGGGCTTCGAGCGTGCCGTCGGTGAGGAAGCCGGCGCCATACAGGGGAATCGAGTCTTTCAGGCCGGCCGCGGCATAGTCCTGAACGAACTTGACGGCGCCGCCGCCGGCAAAGAAGGTGTAGACCGCATCGGGCTTGAGCGAGGCGATTTCTGTCAGCAGAGGCTGGAACTCGACGTTGGGGAACGGCAGGGTGAGGTGCTTGACGACCTTGCCGCCGGCCTTCTCGAAGGACTCTTTGAAGCCGTCGGTGGACTCTTTGCCGGCCGCGTAGTTCCAGGAAATGGTGACGGCGGTTTTGTCGCCGTTTTCGGCCGCCACGGCGCCCATGGCATAGCCGGGCTGCCAGTTCGAGAACGAAGAACGGAACACGTTCTTGCTGCACAGGGGCCCGGTGATGGCGTCGGCGCCGGCGTTCGGAATGATGAGGGTGGTGTCGGAATCGTTGGCCGCCTTGGCCAGGGCCATGGCCACGCCCGAGTGCACGGTGCCGACCAGGATGTCGACGCCGTCGCGCTTGATCAGGCGGTTGGCGTTCTCGGGGCCCTTCGAGGGATTGGATTCATCGTCGACCTTGAAGTACTGGACCTCTTGGCCGGCCAGCTTGCCGCCTTGCTCTTGCACATACAGCTTGAAGCCGTTTTCGATGGCTTCGCCCAGCTTGGCGTACGTGCCGCTGTACGGCAGCATGAAGCCGACCTTGACGGCGGCGAACGCACTGCCGGCGCTGAGTGCAAGCGCCGTGGCCAGGGCGGTATGGGTGAAGATTTTTTTCATTGCCTACTCCTGTTTTTTATGAAAAGGGATGACTTCAGGGATGCGCAAGAGGGCGCGCGGTTCAGGAAAGATCGCGGATGAAATCCGTGACCTCGTTGATGACTGTTTCGGGCTGGTCTTTGTGGGCGGAATGGCGGCAGCGCTCAATGATACAGAGCTTTGCATGTGTTGCAATCCGTTTAATCCCTCGAATCTGTTCGAGCGTGCCGTATTCATCGTCGACGCCTTGCAAGGCCAGGATCGGGCAGCGGATCTTGTCCAGGCAGGACTCGATGTTCCAGTGGCGAAAGGCGGGATTCAGCCAGATGTCGTTCCAGCCCCAGAAGGCCGAATCCGGGTCGTCGTGGTAGCGCGCCAGGCGTTGGGGCAGATCGGTCTCCAAGTAGGCGACGCGGGCTCTTTCGATGTTTTCGATGGAAATGTCTTCGACGAAGATGTGCGGCGCCGCGACGACGATGGCCTTGGCCGCGTCGGGATACATGGCGGCATACAGCAGGGCGATCGAGCCGCCGTCGCTATGTCCGAGCAGCACGGGTTTTTCGTCCTGCAGGCCCAGGGCCTCGAACAGCGCCGGCAAGACCTCGCGGGCCTGGTCGTGCATGTATTCGACGGACCATTTTTCATCCGGGGGCCGGGGCGTGCTGGCGCCATAGGCATAGCGCGAAAAAACCAGGCCGCGGCAGCCGGCGGCTTCGCACAGCTGGGCGGGCCAGTCTTTCCACATCGAGGCCGAACCCAGGCCCTCGTGCAGGAAGACGATCAGGTCGGCGTCCCGCTTCTCGGGCGCGATCAGGCTGTACTCGATGTCCATCTCGCGGCCCAGCGCGCGTATGCGCACATGGGTCGGCGCCTTGGCCAGAGCGGCTGTGTTCGGCATGTCAGTGCCTCTCTTGTTCGCGCAGGCGGAAGCGCTGGATCTTGCCCGTCGCCGTCTTGGGCAGTTCGTCGACGAAGTGTATGGTGCGCGGATACTTGAAGGGAGCCAGCTGGCCCTTGACGAAGGCCTGGAGCTCTTGCTGGATGGCGTCGCAGGCGGCATTGCCGGAACGCAGCACGACGTAGGCGGTGGTCTTGACCAGGCCCTGTCCGTCGGCCGCGCCGATGACGGCGGCCTCCAGCACGGCGGTGTGCTGGATGAGGATGTTCTCGACCTCGATGGGCGATACGTACTGGCCGCTGACCTTGATCATGTCGTCGCTGCGGCCCGAGTAGGTGTAATAGCCTTCTTCGTCGCACACATATTTGTCGCCGCTCTTGACCCAGTCGCCCAGGAAGGTCGAACGGGTCTTGTCGCGGTTGTTCCAGTACATGAGGGCGGCGCTGGGCCCCCTGATATAGAGGTCGCCGATGGCGCCGCGCGGCACCGGCCGGCCCTCGTCGTCGCGCAGCTCGACCTCGTAGCCCGGCACGGGCTTGCCGGTCGTGCCGTAGCGCAGGTCGTCTTCGCGATTGGACAGGAAGATGTGCAGCATCTCGGTAGAGCCGATGCCGTCGAGGATGCGGCAGCCGAATTGCTGGGTGAAGCGGTCGCCGATATCGCGCGGCAGGGCCTCGCCGGCCGACGCGCACACCCGCATGGCCACCTCGGCCTTCGAGGGGATGGCGTCGTAGGCCAGCATGCTGGCGTACAGGGTGGGCACGCCACAGAAGACAGTGGGCTTGTATTCGACCAGGCGCTTGTACACGGCCGCCGGCGTGGGACGTTCGTCCATCAGCACCACCGTGGCGCCGACCGACAGGGGAAAGGTCAGGCCGTTGCCCAGTCCATAGGCGAAGAAGAGCTTGGCGGCCGAAAACACGATGTCGTCCTCGCGCACGCCCAGCACCGGCTTGCCATAGAGCTCGGCGGTGTGCCACAGATTCGCGTGGCTGTGCACCACGCCCTTGGGCTGGCCGGTCGAGCCCGACGAGTAGAGCCAGAAAGCGATCTCGTCCGCCTTGGTGGGGGCGGGCGGCGCCTCGGGGGCCTGCTGCAGGCGGCTTTCGAATTCGATGTGGCCGGCGGCAAGTTCGCCCTGAGGACGGGCCACGACGATGTGCTTGACTTCGTGGCGGGCGCTGGCCATGGCCTCCTGGACCGTGGCAAGCAGGGGCTCGGAGACGAACACCGCCTGGCAGCGGCTGTGTTCCATCATGTAGGCATAGTCGGCGGCGGGCAGCAGCGTGTTGACGGCCACCGGCACCACGCCGGCGTGCAGGGCGCCCAGGAAGACGACCGGCCAATCATTGGTGTCGAGCATGGAAAGCAGAATGCGCTCTTCGCGGCGAATGCCGAGCTCGGCGAGCAAGCCCGCGAACTTGGCGACGCGTGTGGCCAGTTCGCCGTATGACAGCGTGCCCTGGCTGTCGATATAGGCCGTCTTGCCGGCGCGGCCCGCATTGATTTCGGCGATATGTTGAGCAAAGTTGAATTCTGCGGGGCAGGCTTGCATGAGTGTCTCCAGATCTTGCGTAGGTACTGCTGGCGGCGCTGGGCGTCTTTGTGTCGGTTGGGTTGTCTTATAGGGTGTTGCGTGGGTCGTGCTTCAACGGGCGGGGCCTATCAGGGGCTGGCGGTGAGCTGCGCCAGGACCTCGGGCGGGGCCTGGATGGCGGCCAGGCGATGATAGAAGGCCAGGGCGCGCAGGCCGCCAAGCTCCTGGCCGCCGCCGGCGCGTCCGGGACCGCCATGGTTGGATTGCGGCATGGCATTGCCATGCCCTGTCTGTACTTTGGCGACCTCGCTGTTGATGACGTGGACGCGGCCGTGGCTTTCGGCCAGCCTCAGCGCGGCACGTGCCAGGAAGCCGGGATCTTCGCCATAGACGGAGGCCACCAGCGAACCCATGCCGCGGCGGGCCAGCGCATAGGCATGCTCGGGGTCGCGGTAGGGCATGATGGTGGCCACGGGGCCGAAGACCTCGGTTTCGTGGACCAGCGCCAGGCCGTCGGGATCGCGGGTGCCGAACAGCATGGGCGCCACGCAGGCATGGTCGGTCGATTCGGCCAGTATGGGGGTGTTGCGGCCGTCGAAGACGACGTCGCAGTGGCCGGCCAGCAGTTCAATGCCCTCCTGGACGGCTTTTTTCTGCTGGGCGCTGACCAGGCTGCCCATGCGCACGGATTCGTTGCGCGGATCGCCCACGGTGATCGTCTGCAGCTTGTCGGCGATGGCCTTGGCGACGGCGTCGTAGCTGGCTTCGGGCACCAGGATGCGCCGGATGGCCGTGCATTTCTGCCCGGACTTGATGGTGAGCTCGCGCACCACTTCGCGCACCAGCAGGTCGGCGCCCGTACCTTCGGGGTCGAGCAGGGCGCAGTTGACGCTGTCGGTTTCAGCGTTGAAACGCACGCCGTCATGCTGGATGCGCGGATGCCGGCGCAGGGTGGCGGCGGTGTCGGCCGAACCGGTGAACGACACCATGTCCAGGCCGTTCAGGGCGTCCATCATGCCTTCGGGACGCCCGCAGACGATGTTCAGGCTGCCTTCGGGCAGAATGCCCGCTTCGATCACGTCCTTGACCATCTCATGAGTGAGCCAGGCCGTGGCCGTGGCGGGCTTGACCACGACCGGCACGCCGGAAAGCAGGGCGGGGGCGGCTTTTTCCCACAGCCCCCAGGCCGGGAAATTGAAGGCGTTGATGAGCAGGGCGACGCCGTGCGCGGGAACCTCGATGTGTTGGGTAGCGAAGGCCTTGTCCTTGGCCAGCGAGTCGGAGTCGCCGTCCAGATGCACCTGGCCGTCGGTGAGCTTGGCGCCCAGTTTGGCGTAATAAGACAGCGTGTAGATGCTGCCGTCGACGTCGACGGCCGTGTCGTTCTTGACGGTGCCGGAGTTCTGCAGCGAGATGTCGTAGTATTTGTCGCGATTGGCCTGCAGCACCTGCGCCACCTGGGACAGCAGCCCGGCGCGCTCGGCGTAGCTGAGCTTGCGCAGGGCGACCCCGCCCTGTTCGCGGGCGAAGTCATAGGCGGCGGCCATGTCCACGCCCTTGGCGCAGACCGCAACCAGCGGTGTGCCCAGAACGGGGTCGACCAGGACGGCGCCGTCGCCGGTGCCTTCCTGCCATCGGCCTTGAACATAGTTAGCAAGTTTCTTCATAAGTATCCAATTCGGTTTTTAGAGCGGGGCGAACGGAGTCCGCCGGAAAGACGGCCGGCCGTGGCGCGCCTCGGGCCTGCGGACTGTCCTTGTAGCGTCAACAGGCCCTAGTGCCGGGTGAACTCGATCTTGCCTTCGGGCAACAGATAGAGCACCAGGGCGCGCCCCTGCGTCACGGTGGGGCTGTGGGCGGAATCGGGTCCATACACCAGCCAGCCGCCCGGCTGGCCGTCAAAGCGCGCGTCCTGCGAAGCGGCCATGGGCATGATGAGGTCGATCTCGCCATTGGGATGCCGATGGTGGGGGCCGGCGATGTCTTCCATGTCGACGACGTCGACGGAATAATTGTGCAGTTCGGCCGCGGGCTTGATGACACGGCCGTAACGCAGGCCGCCGGCTTCGTACTGGCACATCCAGCCCTCTTGGACCCCGGTTCTACAGGCCTCCACAATGCGTTGACAGACGTCGCCGCCGTAAGGAAACTGCTTATTCAGTTTTTCCTGAAGGGTTTTGTCGAGGGGCTGGGCGCCGATAAAATCTGTTACCTGGCGGATAAGCCCCTGAAATGTCTCGATGTTGCTCATGTTGCGTCCTTCTTGGATCGGCTCGGGCGCATGGCCTGGGACCTGCCGGGCGCCGATCCGATGTGCTTGTCAGGCTGAAAATTATGCCTTTTCTTCTGTCATGTCAAGCACTATAATGCATATCAACGGCTTTCTTAGGGTTTTTCTGGGTGAAGAATAAAGCACTAGATGATAAGGTCGCCGCCACGGCGGCCAATACGGAGACAGTGCGCGACGCCTACCTGCTTGCGCTGGGCGAGCGCGTGCGGCGGTTGCGCGCAAGGCGCGGCATGACGCGCAAGGAGCTCGCCCGGGCCGCGGCGGTGTCCGAGCGGCATCTGGCCAATCTCGAACGAGGTGTGGGCAATGTGTCCATCCTGGTGCTGCAAAGCATTGCGGGGGCTTTCAATTGCGCAATGGCCGAACTGGTCGGCGACGTCACCACTTCCACGCCCGAATGGCTGCTGATCCGTGAACTGCTCGAAGGCCGCGGCGAACAAGAGCTTCAGCTGGCCCGCCAGACGCTTTCCGAACTGTTCGCCGGCCAGCCCGAAAGGCCGCCCCGCAACCGCCTGCGCCAGATCGCCTTGATCGGCCTGCGCGGCGCGGGCAAGTCCACGCTGGGGCGCATGCTGGCGGCCGATATCGGCTATCCCTTCATCGAACTCAGCAGCGAGATCGAGCGGGTGGCGGGTTGCGGCATACTCGAAATCCACAGCCTGTACGGCGCCACCGCCTACCGGCGCTACGAGCGCCGGGCCCTCGAAGAGGCGCTGCAGCTGTATCCGGATATGGTTCTGGCTACGCCGGGCGGCCTGGTGTCAGAGCCCTCCACCATGAATCTCATGCTGGCCCATTGCTACAGCGTATGGGTCAAGGCCACGCCCGAAGACCACATGGCCCGGGTCATGGCGCAGGGCGATTTCCGTCCCATGGCGGGCAACAACGAGGCCATGGCCGACCTCAAGCGCATCCTCGCCAGCCGCGAGGCTTTTTATTCCAAGGCCGATTTCATCTGCTCGACCAGCAATCACTCGCTTTCCGATTCCTTCGACATTCTGCGCACCCACATCCGGGAAGCGGCCGGCCTGCCGCTGCAGGCCGCCTGAGTTGCCATGCATTTTCGTGCATGTTTTGATTGACGCATAGTCTGACTTGCATTATTATGCATGCATCTTTAGAAGATGCATCATTGTTCGGGCTTCGAAAATATTAGGAGATATCGATGAATCAAGTCGCCACCCCCGCGGTCGAGCAAACCGCCGCCAACCGCGTCGACTTCCGCACCGACCCCAGCCAATACAAGCACTGGAAGCTGTCCTTCGACGGCGAGGTCGCCACGCTGACGATGGACGTAGCCGAAGAAGGCGGCCTGCGCCCCGGCTACAAGCTCAAGCTCAATTCTTACGACCTGGGCGTCGACATCGAACTGCATGATGCCCTGCAGCGCATCCGCTTCGAGCATCCCGAAGTGCGCACGGTGGTGGTCACCAGCGGCAAGGACCGCATCTTCTGCTCGGGCGCCAATATCTTCATGCTGGGCCTTTCCTCCCATGCCTGGAAGGTGAACTTCTGCAAATTCACCAACGAAACCCGCAACGGCATCGAAGACTCCAGCCGCCACAGCGGCCTGAAGTTCGTGGCCGCGCTGAACGGCGCGTGTGCGGGCGGCGGCTACGAGCTGGCGCTGGCCTGCGACGAGATCCTGCTGGTCGACGACCGCTCTTCGTCCGTCTCGCTGCCCGAAGTGCCCCTGCTGGGCGTGCTGCCCGGCACCGGCGGCCTGACCCGCGTGACCGACAAGCGCAAGGTGCGCCACGACCGCGCCGACATCTTCTGCACCCTGGTCGAAGGCGTGCGCGGCGAGCGCGCCAAGCAATGGCGCCTGGTCGACGACGTCATCAAGCCGGCCCAGTTCGCCGAGGGCGTTCAGAAGCGCGCCGCCGAGCTGGCCGCGGGCAGCGACCGTCCCGCCGACGCCAAGGGCGTCGAACTCACCCCCCTGCAGCGCACCGATTCCGAGAACGGCCTGTCGTACAAGTATGTGGAAGTCCAGATCGACCGCCAGAAACGCATTGCCAACCTGGTGGTGCGCGGCCCCGAGTCCGTGCCCGCCGATGTCGACGCCATCGTGGCCGAGGGCGTCTCGTGGTGGCCGCTGCAGATGGCGCGCGAACTCGACGACGCCATCCTGCAGCTGCGCACCAATGAGCTCGACATCGGCACCTGGGTATTTCGCACCCAGGGCGACATCGCCAAGGTGCTCGAAGCCGACGCCACGCTCGAGAAATTCGCCGACCACTGGTTCGTGCGCGAAACCCGCGGCATGCTGCGCCGCACGCTGGCCCGCCTGGACGTCACTTCGCGCTCGCTGTTCGCCCTGATTGAGCCCGGCTCCTGCTTCGCCGGCACGCTGCTCGAGCTGGCGCTGGCCTGCGACCGCACTTACATGCTGGACGATCCCGATGCCGAGCAGGGCGCCGAGATAGCCGTCAGCCCGCTGAACTTGGGCACCTACCCCATGGTCAGCGGTCAAAGCCGTATCCAGCGTCGTTTCTACGAGGAAGAGCCCGCCATCCAGGCCGTCGCGGCCACCATCGGCAAGCGCATCGCGCCGGCCGAAGCCGAAGAGCTCGGCTTGGTCACCTATGCGCTGGACAGCCTCGATTGGGACGACGAGATCCGCCTGGCTCTGGAAGAGCGCAGCGCGCTGTCGCCCGATTCGCTCACCGGCCTCGAGGCCAACCTGCGCTTCGGCGTGGCCGAAAGCATGGAAACCCGCATCTTCGGCCGCCTGAGCGCATGGCAGAACTGGATCTTCTACCGCCCCAACGCTTCGGGCGACAAGGGTGCGCTCAAGCTGTACGGCAAGGGCGAGAAGGCCAACTTCGATTGGAACCGCGTGTAAACGCAAGATAATCAGATCCATTAAGGAGCACAGACATGTCTGGCATCAACTATTCCGAGAAGATTCCCAACAACGTCAATCTTTCCAGCGATCGCACCCTGCAGCGCGCGCTGGAACACTGGCAGCCCAACTACCTGCAATGGTGGCAGGACATGGGCCCCGAGGCTTCCCAGAACATGGACGTCTATCTGCGCACGGCGGTCAGCGTGCAGCCCGACGGCTGGGCGCACTTCGACTACGTGAAAATGCCTGAGTACCGCTGGGGCATCTTCCTCACCCCGCAGGACGGCCAGCGCAAGGTCCACTTCGGCGAGCACATGGGCGAAGACGTCTGGCAGGAAGCCCCCGGCGAGCACCGCGCCAACCTGCGCCGCATCATCGTCACCCAGGGCGACACCGAGCCCGCCTCGGTCGAGCAGCAGCGCCACCTGGGCCTGACCGCCCCCTCGCTGTACGACCTGCGCAACCTGTTCCAGGTCAACGTCGAAGAAGGGCGCCACCTGTGGGCCATGGTCTACCTGCTGCACCGCTACTTCGGCCGCGACGGCCGCGAAGAAGCCGATGCATTGCTTCAGCGCAACTCCGGCAGCGAGGACAGCCCCCGCATCCTGGGCGCCTTCAACGAGAAGACCCCCGACTGGCTGGCCTTCTACATGTTCACCTACTTCACCGACCGCGACGGCAAGTTCCAGCTGAGCGCGCTGTCCGAGTCGAACTTCGACCCGCTGGCCCGCACCACCAAGTTCATGCTGACCGAAGAAGCGCACCACATGTTCGTGGGCGAATCCGGCGTGTCCCGTGTGCTGCAGCGTACCGCCCAGGTCATGAACGAACTCAAGACCGACGATCCGGCGGCCCTGCGCGCGGCGGGCGTCATCGACCTGCCCACCATCCAGCGCTACCTGAACTTCCACTACAGCGTCACGATCGACCTGTTCGGCGCCGACCAGTCGTCCAACGCCGCCATCTTCTACAGCTCGGGTTTGAAGGGCCGCTACGAAGAAAGCAAGCGCACCGACGACCATCTGCTCAAGAACGACACCTACAAGATCCTCGACGTGCAGAACGGCCAGCTGCGTGAAATCGAAGTGCCGATGCTCAACGCACTGAACGAAGTGCTGCGCGACGACTTCATCAAGGACTCGATGGCCGGCGTCGGCCGCTGGAACAAGGTGCTCGAGAAGCAGGGCATCGCCTTCCGCCTGCAAGTGCCCCACAAGGCGTTCAACCGCAAGATCGGCACGCTGGCCGGCATCCGCGTTTCGCCCGAGGGCGAGGTGCTGACCGACGAGCAATGGAAGATGCACGAGAACACCTGGCTGCCCACGCCCGAAGACCGCGCCTTCGTCGCGTCGCTGATGGGTCGTGTCGTCGAGCCCGGCAAGTTCGCCAACTGGATCGCGCCGCCGGTCATGGGCATCAACCGCCAGCCCATCAACTTCGAATATGTGCGCTTCAACTAACCCAGCATCGCCCTGTTGAATCAGGGCATCCGCCGGGCCGCGCAAGCGCGCGGCCCGGCAAGCCTTCCATTGGTCGGGCCTGCCTGAAGTGGCGACTCTGGCGATACGGAGACCTAGAATGACAGTCGAAACCCCCAATCGCGTAATCAAACAACACCTGATCGATCCAGAGATCTGCATCCGTTGCAACACGTGTGAAGAAACCTGCCCGATCGATGCCATCACCCACGATTCCAACAACTACGTCGTGGACGTCGACATCTGCAACAGCTGCATGGCTTGCGTGCCGCCCTGTCCCACGGGCGCCATCGACAACTGGCTGCGCGTGGTGGCCGCCGACGCCTATTCGCTCGAAGATCAATACAGCTGGTCCGAACTGCCCGCCGAGCAGGAGCTGCCGGCCGAGGCGGTCGAGACGTCCGCCGATGAGGCCGCCGCGGTGTCGGATGAAGCCGCCGCAGCCGTGGCCGACAACGACGTGACGTCCGAGCTCGAGGGCCTGCCTTCGACGGCGGCCGGCGCCAGCATTCCGCCCTGGTCCGCGGCCCATCCCTACGTCAATCTGTACACCCACAAGAACATCGCCACAGTCACCGTGGCCGGCAACTACCGCCTCACCGAGGCCGATACCGACAATGCCATCCATCACATCGTGCTCGATTTCGGCGAGCTGCCGTTCCCAGTGCTGGAAGGCCAGTCGATCGCGATCTTTCCGCCCGGCACCGACGAGCAGGGCCGCGCCTATCATGCGCGCCAATACTCCATCGCCAGCCCGCGCGACGGCGAACGCCCCAACTACAACAACCTGTCGCTGACGGTGAAGCGGGTTACCACCGACTATGACGGCAAGCCCGTGAGCGGCGTGTGCTCGAACTATCTGTGCGACCTGCAGAAGGGCGACAAGGTCAAGGTCATAGGCCCTTTCGGCAACACCTTCCTGATGCCCAACCTGCCGCATTCGAACCTGATCATGATCTGCACGGGCACGGGCTCGGCGCCGATGCGGGCCATGACGGAGCGCTGCCGCCGCCTTACCAAGAACAAGGCCTTTAATGGTAAGCTTATGCTCTTTTTTGGCGCACGCACCGAGCGCGAGCTGCCGTATTTCGGCCCGCTCATGAACCTGCCCAAAGATTTTATCGACATCAATTTGGCGTTGTCTCGAGCATCTGACAAGCCCAAGCGTTACGTGCAGGACCTGATCCGCGAAAGGGCCGACGACGTCCTCGAGCTGCTGGACGATGCCAACACGTGCATCTATGTCTGCGGTCTGAAGGGAATGGAAACCGGCGTGATCGAAGCCCTCAAGGACACCGTCGAGGGCGCCGGGCGCAACTGGCCCGAAGTCCATGCACAGCTCAAGTCGCAAGGGAGGCTGCATTTCGAGACTTACTGACCCATCTTCCGGATTGCGAGTATGAAATTTAGTGAGTTTCGAAACGGCATGGTCATTCGCCACGAGCCCGTCGTGCTGAGCGAAGAGGAAATGATCGCCTATGCCAAGCTGTACGACCCCCAGTGGTTCCACACCGACATGGCCAAGGCCCAAGAGGGCCGCTGGGGCGGGCTGATCGGCAGCGGCTGGCTCACCTGCAGCCTGGCCATGCGCATGACGGTGCACGCCGCGCTGCACGATTCCGAATCCTTCGGTTCGCCCGGCGTCGAGCGTATCCGCTGGATGCTGCCGGTGCGGCCCGGCGACGCCCTGCGGCTCGAAATCACGGTCGATTCGGTGCGGGTATCGTCCTCGCGCGAAGATCTCGGCATCATCCGCTGGACCTGGCGCATGTACAACCAGCGCGAAGAGCAGGTGCTGGAGGTCGAAGCCACCAGCCTGTTCGATCTGGCGGCCAGCCCGAATTCCTGACCAGTTCGAATTCCCGCCTTTCATTCTTAAAAAGCGCCTCCAGGCGCTTTTTTTGCATCTGCGTCCCGCCTTTGCACGCGATGAGTGAAAACCCCAATATTTTGCACACAAATTTGCATGCAAAATTACGACATCAGAATCGAGGACGAAAAGAACATCTCTGAAGGAGTGTCTGAAAAATGAACAACGGGTTGAGTGGACTGGGAGTGCTTGCCGATCCCTCGCTGCGCGACAAGGTGGCCGATTGGCTGCTGGTCGAAGCCGAAATGCTGGACGACCAGCGCGAGCGCGAGTGGCTCGAGAAGCTGGTCAGCAAAGACGTGGTGTATCAATTGCCTCTGCGCCAGACGGTCGGGCGCGGCCGGGGCAAGGGTTTCGTGGAAGGGGCATACCATCTTGTCGAAAGCTGGGGCTCGCTCAACAGCAAGCTGGCGCAGGCCGAGACTGGGCACTCGTGGGCCGAAGACCCCCAGTCGCGCACACGCCACTTCATTACGAATGTGCGTGTCGGCCAGCCCAGGGACAGCCGGGTGGAAGTGCGTTCGAACCTGCTGCTGTACCGGACGCGCCAGGACGAAACGGCTCCGCAGATTTTTTCCGGCGAGCGCCATGACGTGCTCGAGCAGACCGGCGACGGTTTCCTGCTGGCGAGGCGTGTTGTCTACCTCGACACCACGGCCATTGCATCGCATAACCTGGCCATCATATTTTGAGTCGTTTGTTCGGAGAGTTCATCATGGCAAACACGGATACGGTTTCGCAAAAATCAGAAGAGGTAGAAGGCCTGCTCCAAAGGCTGCACGAGGGCGTCGATCACGGCCGGGTGCCTGTCGGGCTGTATGGCAATTCAGCGGTCTACGAGCAGGAGCTGCGGCAGATCTTCGGGCGTTGCTGGGTTTTCATGGCCCACGAGTCGGAGATTCCCAATGCCGGCGACTATGTGGTGCGCAAGATCGGCGAAGACGACTTCATCGTCACGCGTGATCAGGAGGGTGGGATCCATGTATTGTTCGATGCCTGTCGCCATCGCGGCGTCAAAGTGGCCCGGGCCAGCGCCGGCAACACCAAGGGCTTCGTGTGTCCCTACCACGGCTGGACCTACGACATCAAGGGCCGCCTGACCGGCGCTCCGCTGTGGAAAAGCGCCTATGGCGAAATGGAGAAAGCCGACAAGGGATTGCTTCCCGCCACCCAGGTGGACAGCTACCAGGGCCTGATCTTTGCCACGCTGGACGACAAGACGCCGCCTTTGAAGGAATACCTGGGCGACATGGCATGGTACCTGGATCTGGTATTCGGCCTTAACGAGCACGGCGTCGAGGTGCTTGCGCCGCCGCAGCGCTTCGTGATCGAGGCCGACTGGAAGTCCGGCGCCGACAACTTCTCGGGCGACGACTACCACCTTGGCACCCTGCATCGGTCGGCCATCGACATCGGCGCCTTTCCGGTGCCTTTTGCCGAGAACATGAAGGGCTATCACATCCAGGCCTCGCCCGGGCATTCGCTGTCCTTCTCCATGGCGGCCAGCGAGGAAGAGCCCGGTCCGCGCTTCTTCGGCTTTCCCGAAGAGCTCAACAGCACCTTCGACACCTCGCGCATTTCCCAGCACCAGCTCGACGCGGCCCGCATGTCGCGCGTCTTTGTGGGCAACGTATTTCCGAACTTTTCCATCCTGCTGCTGCCCACCACCGACGATGCGTCCAAGCATCCGGCGACCGGCATGCTGACCATCCGCTGCTGGCAGCCCAAGGGCCCGGGCAAGATCGAAGCTTGGAACTGGTTCGTGGGCTACAAGAACATGACGCCCGAACTGAAGCAGCGTACTTACGCTTCGGGGCTGGCCACATTCTCCATGGGCGGAACCTTCGAGATCGACGATACCGAGCCCTGGATCACCATCGCCCGCACCGGCCGCTCCGTGGCAGGCGAAAAGCTGCAAATGGACATGAACTATGAAATGGGCCTGCCGGGAGTCGGCATCGCCACGCAGATCAAGGACGGCAGTTGGCCCGGGCCGGGCATCGTCTACAAGAGCCGTTTCGAGGAGGGCGTTCAGCGCAACTTGTTCCGCTTCTATGGAGCCATGATGAGCGCGCCGCCGGACCGGTTTCCGGCCTTGCGTTTCGAGGCCGACGAGGCCGATGCACGGGCCGAAGTCCCGGCCCAGGCATGAGGCATTCGGCCGAGGCTATGCAAGAAGGGGAAGCAATGAACCGTCTCGATGGAACCGTCGCCATCGTCACCGGGGCCGGCGGCGGGATCGGCCGGGGCATCGTGCGGCGCTATGTGTCCGAAGGCGCCAAGGTGGTGGCCGCGGACATCGACCAGAAGCTTCTCGGCCGGCTGGACGAGGAGTTCGGCGCGGACATCGTAACGGTGCAGGCCAATGTGGCCCAGGCGCAGGCCAATCGCCGACTGGTGGAAACGGCGCTGGCCGAGTTCGGCCGGCTCGACGTGTTCTGCGCCAACGCGGGCATCTACGACCAGAACGTGGCGCTGGCCGACCTCGACTTCGAAGCGCTCGACAGGGGCTTCGACGAACTGTTCGCCGTCAACGTCAAGAGCGTGCTGTTCGCGGCGCGAGCCGCCTACGACGCGTTGGTCGAAAGCAAGGGCAGCCTCATCGTCACGGCGTCCTTTGCCAGCTTTTCCAGCTCGGGCGGAGGGGCGCTGTATACGGCGTCGAAGCACGCCGTCGTGGGCCTGATCAAGCAGTTGGCCTATGAATTCGCGCCGGACATCCGCGTGAACGGCGTGGCGCCCGGCATCGCGCCCACTACGCTCAAGGGTCTGAATGCCCTGGGCCAGCAGCCCAAGGATTCTGTCTTGCAAGGCACCGAGCGCGCCGTGCCGCTGCAGGCCATTCCCGAATCCGACGCCTACGGGGGGCTGTACGCCCTGCTGGCGTCGCGGCGGGACGCCGGACACATTACGGGTTCGGTGTTCAACGCCGACAGCGGCCTGGCCATACGCGGCATGTCCAAGCCGGGCGGAAGAGCCAGATGAGCCCAGGCGGCGCCTGAAAGGGCGCCATGTAAAGAGACAATATTCATGCGAAGACGCATGTTCTGAAAGGATGGAAGATGGAGATTCTGGGACTGGTGTGGTTGGGCTCGCGCACAGCCGAATACAAGCGCATGCGTGATTTCGTCGCCGACGTGCTCGGGCTGGACGTGCACATGGAACAGCAGGACGCCGTGGTGTTCGGCTTGCCCAATGGCGACGCCTTCGAGGTGTTCAAGCCCACCGACACCGAGCACAGCCATTTCTCCCACCCCGTCACCGGGTTTCTGGTGGCCGACGTGGACGAGGCGCGCCGCGAACTCGAAGCCAAGGGCGTGGAGTTCGTGGGCGAGGTCCACCGCGGCGTGGCGGGCGAGAACTGGGGCGCGGCCTGGACGCACTTCCATGCGCCGGACGGCCATCTGTATTGCCTGGTCAGCCGCCACGAACGCCATCCGGGCGGCATGGCGCGCAAGTTCCGCGAGCTGCGCTTCTGCATGAAGGTGGACGATCTGGACGCCGCAATCCGCACCTACGAAGACGGCCTGGGCATGAAGGCCACCGAAGTCTGGGAGCACCCGGGCGGAGAGCGGGGCGCGCTGTTCGCCGTGGCGCCCGCCGCCATCGAGCTGTTCTCCGAAGAACAATGGAATTTCGTCGACCGGCACGAGGCGGGCGAGTCTTTCGGACGCGACTTCGCGCTGCGGGTGGAGGTGGACAAGGCCGAGACGGCGGCGCGGCAACTGGTCGAGGCGGGCGCCACCCAATTGGCGGACAAGACCGAGGTGCCCTGGGGACAGCAGGTGATACGCCTGGTCATGCACGACGACGTCCACATGTCGGTCAGCGAACTCGATGCCAAAGAGCGCGCCGAACGGGCGGCCCAGCGGGCGCTGTTGCCTGACTGAGGAAGAGGGCGGCCGGGCCGCATGCGCCAAGCGGAATCCCGGGCATACCCTGATGCACATCTGATTTTTTTTCTTCATAATCAAAGTGCGTACAAATTTGTATGCAAAAATATAAAAGGATTCGGAGGAATCAACCATGAAAAGCCGTTCCCTACGCAATACATTGATGCTGGTCGGTGCGCTTTCATTCTCGGGCGCGGCTCCGGCCGCCGACTGGTTTCCCCTGCAGGTCAACTCGGTCGGCGCGGACGGCAGTGTCTCGGTGGTGGAGTACCGCGGCGTCGAGAGCGCCGCCAAGCCCTGGAAGATCTGTGCGGCCTACCCGCATCTGAAGGACTCTTTCTGGATGGCCGCCAATTACGGCATGGTCGAAGAGGCCAAACGCCTGAAACTTCATCTGCAGGTAATGGATGCGGGCGGATATCCGCAGCTCAACAACCAAATCTCGCAGATCGAGAACTGCGTGGCGGGCGGCGCCCAGGCCGTGATACTGGGCGCCGTATCGCGCGACGGCCTGAACAACCTGCTGGCCGAGCTCAAGAAAAAGCAGATTCCGGTGGTCGACGTGTTCAACGGCGTGTCCTCCGAAGATGTGGGCGCCCATGTCCTGGCGTCGCCCTACGCCGAGGGCTACAACTCGGGACAATACCTGGTCAAGCGCCATCCCGAGGGTTCGCCCAAGGTCAAGGTGGCCTGGCTGCCGGGGCCTGCCGGCGCAGGCTTCGTCGAGCAATTCGACCTGGGCTTCAAAGAGGGCGTCAAGGGCGGGGCGATCGAGATCGTCGAGACCAAGTACGGCGACCTGGGCAAAGAGGTGCAGACCCGCCTGATCGAAGACGTGCTGCAGACCCACAAGGACCTGGACTACATCGTGGGGTCGGCGGTAACGGCGGAGGCGGGCGTGCCGGTGCTGCGTTCGCGCAATCGCCTCGGCGACGTCAAGCTGGTGGCCTTGTACATGACCCCCGGCGTCTATCAGGGGATCAAGCAGAAGGCCATCGAGGCGTCATTCCTCGAGCCCGCCGTGAACATCGCCCGGATGTCCATCAACGAAGCCGTCAAGCTGCTGGAACAGAAGGACGTCCTGCGTACCATCATCCCGGTCGGGCGTTTCTACGATCAGTCCAACATCGACCAGCTGGATACCGACGAAGCCTTCGCGCCCGCCAACTTCCGTCCTGTATTCCGGGTGCAGTAGGGCAAGGCCGGCAAGGAATCGAACATGGCTTCCCTACCAAGCACCGATCGCGAGGACCAGGCCTTTGCCCAGCATCGCGGCAGGCCGGAAGCGCCTCCCGTGCTCAGCATGCGCGAGCTGGGCAAGCGCTACGGCGCCCACTGGGCGTTGCGCAAGATCAGCCTGGACCTTGCGCCCGGCGAAGTGCATGTGCTGTTCGGCGAAAACGGCGCAGGCAAGTCGACCCTGATCTCGCTGCTGGCCGGCGCGGGCCAGCCTACCGAGGGCTCCGTGAGCATAGGCGGATTCAAAGGCGCATTCCGCTCCGTTACCGAGGCGCGC
Source organism: Pusillimonas caeni (assembly GCF_003545815.1). Lineage (GTDB taxonomy): Bacteria > Pseudomonadota > Gammaproteobacteria > Burkholderiales > Burkholderiaceae_B > Pusillimonas > Pusillimonas caeni. The sequence continues at coordinate 212,443 of NZ_PDUW01000006.1, read as the reverse complement.
GGACACGGCGTCAGGGCGGTGTTCCAGGAGTTCTCGCTGGTGCCCAACCTGACGGTGGCCGACAACATCGTGCTGGGCGACGAGGCCACCGGCCGCTGCGGCCTGCTGGACAGGGCGGCCGCCCGCAGGGAAGCGCGCCAGCTGATCGAGCGCCTTGGCTTCGACCTGGACGTCCAGGCGCTGGTGGCCGACCTGCCGCGCGGCAAGCAGCAGATGGTCGAAATCTGCAAGGCGGTGCGCGCCGTGCCAAAGGTGCTCATCCTGGACGAGCCCACCGCATCACTGTCCACCCACGACACCCAGGCCTTGTTCGCGCTGCTGAGCCGCATCAAGGCCGAGGGAACGGCCATCGTGTACATCACCCACCGCATGGAGGAAATCGGCGCGCTGGGCGACGTCATTACCGTGCTGCGCGATGGCGAGATGATCGCCACCGTGCCGGCCAGCACGGATGAATCACGCCTGATCGAGTTGATGAGCGGCCGCAAGCTGTCGGACCTCTATCCGCAGCCCAGAACCGCCCTGGGCGGGCCGCGGCTGCAAATCGAGGGTCTGAGCACCGAAGACGGGTCCGTGCGCGAGGTCGATCTGGAAGTGCGCGAGGGCGAGATACTGGGCGTCGCGGGCCTGGTCGGCTGCGGCAAGAGCGAGCTGGGACAATCCTGTTTCGGCTTGCGCCGGCGCGCTTCGGGGCGGATTCGCCTGAACGGCCGGCCGGTCGAGTTCAAGCATCCCGCCGACGCCATCGCGGCGGGGGTCTGGTACAGCCCGCCGGACCGCAAGCGCGACGGCCTGGCGCTGATACGCCCGGCGCTCGAGAACATGCTGGTGTCGGCGCTGGAGTTCGGCAAGATCCAGGGCCTGTTCCTCAAGCCGCGCGCCGAGGCGGACGCGACCCGCCGCCAGTCGTCCAAAGTCGAGTTTCCCGTGTCGCGCATCCGCGAGAACGTCGCTAACTTCTCGGGCGGCAACCAGCAGAAGGTGATGCTGGCCAAGAGCCTGGGGCAGGACATCGATGTGTATCTCTTCGATGAACCCACGGTCGGGGTCGACGTGGGCGCGCGCCAGTCCATCTATCGCTATCTCAACGAACTGGCCGCGTCCGGCGCGGCCATTGTGCTGATTTCCTCCGACCTGCCCGAACTCCTGGGCATGGCCAACCGCATCGCGGTCATGCGTTCGGGCCGCATCATGGCCCAGTTCGAACGGGAAGCGTTCGACCAGCACAAGATTCTTGAACAGTTTTTCGAGTGATTCCGACCATGTCCATGACTTCCTCTCAATCGGTATCCACGCTTGCCCCCGCCGACGGCGCCAGGCCGCCGAGCCTGTCGCGCTGGCTGCAGCACAACCAGCACAAGCTGGTGCTGCCGGGCCTTTTTCTGGTGGCGCTGCTGATCTTCGCTTTCTCGGCGCCGGGTTTTTTCTCGCTCGACAACCAGCTCAACGTGTCGCGCCAATCGGTCTACCTGATGCTGGTGGCGCTGGCCCAGCTCATCGTGCTGGTGGGCGGCGGCATCGATCTGTCGGTGGGCACCATCGTCGCACTCTCGTCGATCTCGGCCTCGCTCACCATGAGCGGCCTCTACCAGAACGGGGAAGGGTCCGCCGAGTGGGCCATCGCCATGGGCACGGGGGCCGCCCTGCTGGTCGGCGCCGTTGTCGGCCTGCTCAACGGCATCGGCACGGCGGTGCTGCGCATTCCTTCCTTCATGATGACGCTGGGCATGTCCTCGGTGGTGTTCGGCGTGGCGTTGTACCTGAGCGGCGGTGTGCCCATCTACGGTCTGCCGCAGGAGTTCGGACAGGCGTTCGGCTATGGTTATTTCCTGGGCATCCCGTCCCCCGTCCTGGTCGTGTTGCTGGCGATCGCCGCGGTCTACGTCCTGCTCGAGTGGACGCGCTATGGCCGGCACTTGTACGCCATAGGCGGAAACCCCCGGGCCGCCACCCTGTCGGGCGTGCGCACCGAACGCGCCACCATCATGGCCTTCGTGCTGTCCGGCGTGCTGTCGGCGTTGTCCGGCGTGTTGCTGACGGCGCGCCTGGGAACGGGTGAAGCCAGCATAGGCACCACCTTTCCGCTCGAGTCGATCGCGGCCTGCGTGATCGCCGGCGCGGCGCTGACCGGGGGCGTGGGCCGCACCCTGGCGGTGGTGGCGGGCACCTTCCTGATCGTCATGGTGCAGAACGGCATGAACCTGATGCAGATCGGAGCCTATGCCCAGACCATGGTGGTGGGCGCCCTGCTCATCTTCGCCATGGCCTTCTCCAAGAAATGAATTGGTTGAACATTGAAAGAGGTAGCAGCAATGGATTTACAGTTGGCAGGAAAATTCGCTTTGGTCACGGCGGCGAGCAAGGGCATAGGCCAGGCCGTGGCCCAGCGCCTGGCCAAAGAGGGCGCCGTCGTGGCGGCTGCGTCGCGCAGCATGGACGGCGTGGCCGAGCAGACATTTCCGGGGGGCGGCCGCATTGTCCCGATCGGGGTCGATCTGGGCGACCGCGAGGCGACCGGCCGCCTGGCGGATACCGTGATCGAACGCTTCGGACGGCTCGACATCCTGGTGCTGAACACGCCCGGCCCCCGGCTCAAGCCTTTCCTCGAGACCGAACTGCCGGACTGGGAAGGAGCCTTCGACCTGCTGGTGAGGCCGGTGCTGCAGCTGGCCCTGGCAGGCGCCCGCCACATGGCGCGCAACAAATCGGGCAGCATCGTCTTCCTGACCTCCACCTGGGTCAAGCAGCCGGCGGCCTCGGGGGCCTTGTCGGCCTCGATGCGCTCTGCGCTGTCGTCGCTGTGCAAGCAGATGGCGCTGGAACTCGGGCCCGCCGGTGTGCGCGTGAACCAGCTGCAGCCCGGCGCCACGGGAACCGACCGCATGACCGACATCGTCAGGGCCAAGGCCGAGAAGAACGGCACGACTCCCGAGCAAGAGATCGAACAGATCGTCAAGGACATCCCGCTCGGGCGCTGGGGCGATCCGGAAGAGGTCGCCAATGCCGTGGCCTACCTGGCCTCGCCCGCGGCGGGCTTCGTCACCGGCGCCACCCTGCAGATCGACGGCGGCGCCGTGCGCTCGGTTTAGCGCTGACGGGCCCCGGCCCTACGAACAGATACTGGAGAATGATATGAGCATGTCGCTGACCGAACTCTTCGTGAAGCAATACAAACTATGCGGTCTGGACGACAGCCAGACCGTCGCGGTGATTTTCGAATACGGGCGCAAGCCCGAGTATGTCGATGCGGCCGTCGCGGCGGCGCGCGCCCTGGGCGCGGGCGTGCTGGTGCTGGGCGCGTCGAGCTTGTCGAATCCCACGTTGCCGCCTTATACGTCGGACGGGCGCGAGGTTCCGGCCCTGTTGTCGGCCGCGGGCGAATGCGACCTGGTCATCGACCTGACCGTGGGCGGCCTGATCCACTCGAATGTGCGCACCAGCATCATCGGCAAGGGCAAGCGCATGCTGTTCGTGGCCGAACCGGCCGACGTGCTCGAACGGCTGATGGGCGACGAGGCGCTGCGCGCCGACGTCGATGCCGCTGCGGAGTTGCTCAAGCAGGGCCAGGTCATGCGCGTGACCAGCTCGGCCGGCACCGACCTCAGCTACGACATCTCATCGCCCGAACTGCCCATCACGCGGCAATGGGGCTATGTGGACGAGCCGGCGCGCTGGGACCACTGGCCCAGCGGCTTCATCGCCTGCTTCCCGCGCGACCGCAGCGCCCAGGGGCGCATCGTGCTGCGGGCCGGCGACGTCATCATCCCCTGGCAGCGCTGCGTGCAGACGCCGGTGGAGCTCACGGTCAAGGACGGCTTCATCACCGCCATCGATGGCGACGGCCCCGAGGCCTTCCTGCTGCAGGACTACTTCAAGCGCTGGAACGACCCGGCCGTATACGCCTTGTCGCATGCGGGCTGGGGCATGCATCCGAACGCCAGCTGGACGGCGCTGGACGTCTACGATCCGCGCAGCCTGTACGGTCAGGAGCTGCGTTCGGTGGCGGGCAACTTCATGTGGTCGACGGGTTCGAACCGCTTTGCCCAGCGCGAGACGCCCGCGCACCTTGACATCCCCATGCGGGGTTGCACGGTGGAGATCGACGGCCGGGCCGTCGTGGTCGAGGGTCAACTGCAGCGCATGACCGAGCTGGTCGGCTGAACGAGTGGAACGGGATAAAGCCATGGACAAGAAAGTATTGGAAGCCGCCATTCTCAAGCTGGGACAGACGCCCGAGCTGCTGGCGCGATTCAAGGCCGACCCGGCTCGGGTCGGAGCCGAACTGGGTCTGGACGCGCACTGGGCCGACGTCATCGCTCGGGGCGAACGCAATCTGCTGCGCTCGGCGGGCGTGAACGACGGCGTCACCATACTCGTCAGCCGCTGGTTCCAGGACGATCTGTCCGACAGCAGCAGCAGCGAGAAATTCACCTTCGACGGACGCGCTTCCACGGCGGTACCCGACGTGCCCTCGAACATCGTGTTTGCCGGCGGATGCTCTCATGTGCCCGACCTGCTGGCCCGGCCCGAGATCGATCCGCCTGAGGCCGTGGAACGGCTCAAGGCGGGCTATGCCAAGCTGCGCCAGGCTCTCGAAGCCGCACAGCCCGATCTCGTCGTCGTGACCACCGACTGCCATTTCCAGAGCTTCGAGACAGGCGCCTTCGTGGTGGGCGTGGGCGAGGCCCACCAGGGTTCGATGGACTTCTTCAAGCGTCCCGACATCGACCTGAAGCTGCGCGGCGCGCCCGATTTCGCCCGCCGGATCGTCGACAGCGCGCGCAGCAGCCAGCTGGAAGTCGAGGCGGCGCCGGTGGTCAATCTGGATCACGGGCTCATCGTGCCGCTGCGCCAGGTTCTGCCGCGTCCCGATCTTCCCGTGGTGCCGATAGTCACCCAGCCGGCGCGCACCTTCTCTCCCTACGGCGCCCGCGCCTTCGGCCAAGCCATGCGCCGCGCGATCCAGGCTTCGGACAAGCGCATCGCCCTGCTGGCCACCGGCGGCTTGTCGCACTGGCTCGATCCGGGCAAGTTCGGCGGGGTGGATACGGTGTTCGATGACTACATTCTGCAGATGATGCGCCACGGACGCGGCCTGGATCTGGCGGATCTGGAGCCGTATCCGCTGCTCGACCACGGGCAGTACGAATTCCTCAACTGGCTGATCGTGCTGGGCGCGCTCGGGCCCGGCATACGCGCCGAAGTCTATGCCTACGAACCGTTGCAGGCTTCCGGAGGCGGATGGACGGTGGTGAACATGAACGTCGACCAACTGGAGGCAGTGCATGCCTGAGTCCGCTCCCAACCGCAGCCTGCGCGTCGGCCTGATGCAGTTGCAGCCCACGCGCGATGTGCAAGCCAATCTGAACGATGTGCTGGCGGCGATCGAACAGGCCGGCGCCCAGGGTGCGGAGTTGATCGTGGTGCCCGAGAACGCGCTGTGCATAGGCAGCAATGCCGAGATGCGCGCGGCGGCGGTCAGGCTGGACGGGCCGGAAATAACTGCGATTCGCGATGCCGCCCGGCGCGCCGGTGCGACTGTGGTAGTAGGCGGCTTCAAGCAGAAGTCCGAACGGCCGCTGCTGCAGAACACGGCGCTGGTCATTCGCGAAGACGGCGGCGTCCAGGGTTCGTACGACAAGGTCCATCTGTTCAACGCCGTGGTCAATGGCACGGCCTTCCGCGCCTCGGACGTCGAGGCGGCCGGCGGGCAACTGGTCATCGCCAATGTGAAAGGCGTCAAGGTGGGCCTGTCCATCTGCTTCGACATCCGCTTCCCCGAGATGTTTCGGCAACTGGCCCGGGCGGGCGCCGAGGTCATCCTGATCCCGGCGGCCTTCACCCAGACCACGGGAGAGGCCCACTGGGAGGTGCTGGTCCGTGCGCGCGCCATCGAGAACGAGGCCTACGTCGTGGCTTCGGCCACCATCACGTCCGACGACGCGGTGCGGTCAGGCTTCGAGACCTACGGCCATGCTCTGGTGGCGGGTCCCTGGGGCGACGTCATGGCCGACCTGGGCACGGCTCCCAAGGCTGTACGCGTGGTCGAGCTCGATCTCGACAAGGTGACCCGGATACGCGCCAAACTGCCCGTTCTGGACGTGTGCCGGCCCGATGTGTACGCAAATGAGCCCCTGGAAATCTAAGGGCGGCAAAGTGTGTCGATGATGCAGGAAAGCTTCATGATCAGTGTGCGCAGCTGCGGGGTACGGCAGAAGGGTGCAGGCATCGCCTCGAACGTGGCGGCTGCCTGCGCCGGCTCCGACGCTTGCGCTTCGAGGCGGAAAGAGGTTCGACGTTATCATTCCAGACTTGACCACGGGCGAGTCAGGGTTCGCCCCGAGGACTGATTACAGGAGCAAGGAAAAGTGGCAGAGAAACGAGGCCATTCGGTCGACGAGATCTACCGTGTACTGGCGGACAGAATCATCAACGGCGTTTATCTTCCCGGGCGCAAGCTGTCGCAAAGCGACTTGGCCGACGAACTGGACGTCAGCAGGACGCCCTTGCGCGAAGCCTTGAACCGACTGCAGCAGACCGGCCTGGTGGTGGCCGCCACCAATCGCGGCATGGAGGTTTCGCCCGTCACTTTCGAGGAAACCGAGCAGCTCTATGCCATACGCCTGCTGATCGAGCCGCCCGTGGTAGCCGCCGTGACCGCGCAATTGACCGAGACGGATCTGGCCGCCATGGCCCAGGCGCTGGAAAGCATGCAGGAGGGGGCCGAGCGCACCAAGGAATTCCAGGATGCCCATCACCGCTTCCACGAGGCTGTGCTGGTGCATTACCCGCAAGCCATACGCGAAATGATCGAATCGATCTATCTCAAGATCATCCGGCATCAGCGCATTTACTTCAGCCGGCCGCGCGCGCCCGAGGAGTTCTGCGAGATAGACCGCTTGCTGCTGAACGCCTCGGTGGCTCGCGATGGTGAGCTGGCCAAGCACATTCTGGAGTTCCACCTGATCGATGCCGCGCTGGGCCTGGTCCTGGACGCCAATCCCGACTTCCGGCCCGAGGCGCTGGCCATCGCCGCGCGCGGGCTGGGCATAAAGATCGAATTCAACGTACAGGGCGGTTCGCAGCGTCCTGCGCGGCTGTCATGGACCAACGGGACGGCCACCAACGTTCCGCCCATGAGAACCGGAAATTTGTTTTACGAACCAGACAGCTGACCTCCGGACAGCCGGGGTCTGTCGACACTGAACGGGCTGCCCTTCCGTGTCGGCAAACCCCGGACCGGGGCCGGCGACGACGACACGACAGGAGGAGTCAATGAGCAGTGTGATCGAAGCCAATCGCGCGGACCAGGCGTCCAGCGCCCCGGAACACCCCGGTTCCAGCCAGAAGCCTGGACTGGACGTCCTGTTCCAGCCCGGACGCATCGGCAGCCTGCTGCTGAAGAACCGCATCGTCAAATCGCCCCAGTCCACCGGCCTGTCCAATATGGACGGCACGGTCACCCAACGCTCCGTCAATCATTACAAGCGCCTGGCCGAGGGCGGCACGGGCCTGGTCATGACCGAGTACACCTATATCGATGACGATGCGGCCAAGGCCATCCATTGCCAATTGGGCAATACGCGCCGCGAGCACGTGCCGGGCATGGGCTGGCTGGTCGACGAGGTGCATGCGGCCGGCGCCAAGATAGGCATGCAGCTGGCGCATGGCGGACGCCAGAAATTTCTGGGCACGGCGCCGATCAAGGCGGCCTCCGACCTCTCCTGGGACGAGGTCGAGGTCCAGTACGGCGTCAAGCCGGTTCCCATGACGGTGGCCGAGATCGAGCAGGTCATGGTCGATTTCGGCGATGCGGCGCTTCGGGCGGTGCGGGCCCGCTTCGACCTGGTCGAGGTCCATGCCGGCCACGGTTATCTCATCACCAATTTCCTGTCGCCCTTCACCAACAAGCGCAGCGACGAATACGGCGGCTCGTTCGAGAACCGCATACGGCTGTTGATCGGCATCGTGCGCAACATCCGCGGCAAGATTCCGCGCCGGACGCCGCTGAGCATCCGGCTTTCCGTGGTCGACTACGAGCAGGACGGCATCACCATCGAGGAGACGGTCGAATTGTGCCGCCGGCTCGAGGCCGAGGGCGTGGACGTCATCCATTGCTCGGGCGGCCATCATGCTTTGATGCAGTACGAGGTCAGCCCCTGGTACATGCCGCGGGCCCTGCATCGCTGGGGCTGGGAAAAAATCAAGGCCGCCGTGTCGATACCCGTGATCGCCTCGGGCTCCATCGTGGCGCCGGACGTGGCCGCCGACATCGTCGGTTCGGGCAGCGCCGACTTCGTTTCCCTGGGCCGACCGCTGCTGGCCGATCCCGACTGGCCCTTGAAAACGCAGCAGGGCAGGGTGGGCGACATCGCGCCCTGTATACGCTGCAACGACGGCTGCTTGCACCGCGGGCTCAACGTGGGCCGCAGCGCGGGGTGCACGGTCAATCCGTCTATGGGAGAAGAGTACCGCTACCCCATTGAAAAAGCGCCTCGCGGCGAACGCATTGCGGTGGTGGGTGGCGGCCCCGCCGGCATGAATGCGGCCCGGGTGCTGGCCGAGCGCGGCCATCAAGTGGTGCTGTTCGAAAAAGAACGATTGGGCGGGCAGCTCAATACGGCGGTGCGCCATGATCTCAAGGTCGACTTGCGCGCGCTGCTTGCGCACCTCGTGCACAAACTCGATGGCATCAAGGTCGTGGCCGAAGAGGCGACGGCCGACCTGCTGGCCCGGGGAGGGTTCGACCGGGTGATGCTGGCCACCGGCCGGGCGCCGACGCCTTTCGAGGGGCGCGTCTCGGGCGGCAGGGTGGTGATGGCGCAGGACATCACGGATCCCGCCTCTGTCGAAGGCCCGGTGGTGATCGTGGGCGCGGGCATGACCGGCTGCGACACGGCGGTCTGGCTGCAGCGTGCGCGGCGGCGCGAGGTGACGCTGATCGATGCGGCCGACAAGATACTGTCCGAAGGCTACGTCTTCACCGACGAGATGGGCATGCCGGCGCTGCTCGCCGAACATGGTGTGCATGTCAAAACGTCCACGCGCGCGCTCGAAATCGGCGAACAGGGGGTTCGCATCGCGAATGCTGCGGGCGGCCACGAAGAAGTGCTGCCCGCCGGCACGGTGGTGATCGCCTGCGGCTATGCGCCCCGCGTCGAGCTGCTGGACGAGCTTGCCAACGCCGCTCCGGGCCTGCCCGTCGAACTGATCGGCACCGTGCGCCAGGACGGCCGGGTGATGGATGCCCTGCACGATTCCTTCTTCACCGCCCGCCGGTTTTGATGTCGCCGTTCGCCAAGGCGGGCGACCTCACCAGATAGTTTGCACGTGCGGATAGTGGTGGATCTTTGTGTCGGCAGTGACAAGAGGTGCTGAATGATGGCGAGCCGTGGCCACAATGAAGCGGTCCGGCAGGTCTTTGTGGAACTCGCCCGGCAGATCGACGGAATGGACCGAGATACGAACGTCGACCGGTACGAAGCGGACGGCGGGTATTTGGCCGACGGTATCCAGCCAAGCTGACGTGTGCATGGTCAAGGCCAAACGCCCGGCCTTGACCAGCATCGCCACTTCCCAGGCGCTGATGGCCGAGACCAGGATTTCGCCGTCCCGGTTCTCTGTTTCGATGGCTTCCCGGGCCGGACGGCTCAGTTGAGAATCGCCCGACGCCCACCACACCAGGGCATGGGTGTCGAGCACGATCATTGGGCCGCCTCCCAGGAGTCGTCGCTGATCGGCGCCAGGGGATCGTCGAACCGCACGACAGAGTTGTGCAGCACAGCCAATGGATCCCGCTGTTCCGCCCGATAGGGACGGATTTCCAGCGCAGGTTTGCCGTGATCCGTAACCACGATGGGCTCGCCCGTTGCTTCGACCTGCCGGAAGAATTCCAGTGCCCGAGCCTTGAATTCGGTCTTTGATACGTGTCGATGCATGGCGGCGTCTCTAGGGAGTCATTTTCGATAGTCATTTTATCGTAAATGACTATTTTTAAACGTTAGGGATGGGTCTGTTGCACTCAAACCTGTCGCGCGATTCCTTTCCCGGAAGAAGCCTTGGCCTTTGGGATGGCATGGCGGTAAAAGAACCCTGGCTTTTAGGCAACCCGCAGCGTATCAGCAGAACGCTTGGGTGCCCGTCGAGTTGGTCGGCACGGCAGGACGGCCGGATGATACGCCTGCATGTCGTGCACTATGGGCAGTGCCCCCCGGTGGGCGGCCTACGCTTTTTTCCCCCGCCTCGGCCTGTCGAGCCCTGGCAAGGCGTGCTCGACGCCACGCATGCGGGGCCGGTTGCACCGCAATTGCCGTCCCGGCTCGACAAGGTGATGGGCGTCTATCCGGCACGGCAGGACGAAGACTACCTGCGCCTTGAAATCTGGGCGCCCCAAGGGCCTTCGGGTCCCAGGGCGGTCATGGTCTTTGTGCATGGCGGCGGTTTCATGACCGGTGGCGGGGCCCTTGCCCTGCTACGATGCGGCGTTGCTGGCGCGGCGTTTCGGCGTAGTGGTGGTCAATGTCTCGTATCGCCTGGGCGTGTTGGGCTTTCTTCCCGTCGAGGGCTGGCGCCGGACAATCTGGGCCTGCACGACCAGGTCCTGGCGCTGCGCTGGGTGCGCCGGTGTATCGTGTCTTTCGGGGGCGACCCCGAGAAAGTCACCCTAGTGGGGCAGTCGGCGGGTGCATTCAGCGCTGCCGCCCTGGCCGTGGGCAAGTGCGGGGCCGAGCTGTTCGATCGGGGCGTGCTGATGAGCGCGCCCGAACAGGCTGGGGCCATCGGCCATACCTTTTTGCGGAAGTTGCGGCTCGAGCACGACCCCCAGGCGGCGCGCCAGATGGTCGAAGCTGTGCTGCAAGCGCAACGCTAGACGCTGCGGCATTACATCCCCGGGCCGGGCCAGACCGCGCCGATATTCTTTCCCGCCATCGACGGCGACACGGTCACCGATGACCCCGCCGCGCTGCTGGCCTCGGGTGCCGGTAACTGGTGCGAGTTCATGATGGGCTCCACCTGGGAAGAGATCACGGGCTTTTACTACCAGGACGAGGCGCTGGCCGCCGTGGCCGAGGCGCAATTGGCCAAAGAGCGCCAAAGGCGCTGGGGCGAGCAATGGTGGCAGGCGCTCGGCCGCCTGGCTTCTCACCGGACGGGCGGCAGTGTCGACCTGCTGGCTTGCCGGAAGCCTGTTCATGATGGTGTTCATCTCCAGAACAGGCGTCAAGCCGCTGCTGGCGGCTGCATGCGTGTGGTTGATCAGCCGGGCGGATATCCAGTAATCATGGGTGTTGCCGCTGATCGCCGGCCTTGACGCGGGCTCCATTGCATGTTGCGTTGGCCAGAGCGTGTTGGCCGTGTCCTTCTATCCGCCCGCTTTGCGCACCGCGGGCGTGGGCTGGGCCGCGGCCCTGGGCCGCATCGGGTCGATCGTGGGCCAGCCGTGGGCGGCGCCTTGCTGGCGCTGTTGCTGGGCATGGCGGTCAGCGAACGCCGTGCGCGTGGCGCCGTGAAAGAATCAACGATGTAGCCGCGGATTTTGTTGTTGTCGTCGCCGACCGCCTTGGCCCGCACCACCAAGAGGTCGGCGATGGACAAGTTGGCGTTCGATATCCCCGTGAAACCGCCGGATTGTTCGATCTGGCAGAAAGTCGCACCTTCTGTGACGATTGAGCTCCGTCTAGCTCACACCCGCAACACGCGCCAGAAGGCGCGTTTCTGGTGTCGGGGCGCTTTCTTGGCCCTGGCGGTTTCTCTCGGTATCTGGCACCGTCCATAAGATATTTGTACATCATTAAAAGAATGTTGTTCGACCCCTGGGCGTAAGTCTGTGCCAGAATCGGCTCATCCAGTCGTGCTTGCGTTGCGCATCGGGTAGCGATGGAAAAATATCCCGCTACGCTTATAGGGAAACTCCGACACGCGGCATGACTAGCCAGTTTTTTGTGAGGTATGCCGACCCATACGGACCGGAACGTTCGCGGAGAAAGGGATGATTGTTTCAGATGCGCCGGCCAGGCCGGACAGGGACAAAGGCTACGATGTCGAGTTTCTACAGCCGGGCGCGAACTACCGCCCCAAGTGGGGAAGCCGCAGCGATGTATTCAGGCGGTCCTCAACCTGCCGTCTCGATATCTCATATGGCCATGGTCCAAGAGGCTTTCTTGACTACTTTCCTGCTGCAGGCGCGCGCCATGCGCCCACTGTGATATTTTTGCACGGCGGGTTTTGGCAGAAGGGCGACAAGTCCTTTTATAGCTTTGTGGCCGAGCCCTACGTGAATCGCGGTGTTTCCTGCATCACGCTCAATTACGATTTCTGCCCTTCGGTTCGCTTGAGCGCGATAAGCCGGCAGGTACGGGCGGCCCTGCGCTGGATATGGGACAACGGCGACCGTCTTGGCATCGACCGCAATCGTTTGCATATATCGGGCCATTCTGCAGGCGCCCATCTGTCGGCGATGATGATGGTGACCGACTGGCCGCGATATGCGGATGGCCTGCCCGATAAACTGCTGAAAAGCGCGGTGCTCATTTCGGGTCTTTACGATCTCGCTCCCTTACTTCACGAGCCGGCCAACAGCCAGTTGCGCCTGGACGAGGACGAAGCACGCGAGCAGAGCCCTATCCGCCATCCCGCCGCCACCGATGCGCCGCAACTGATCGCCTGCGGCCAGCAGGAGTCGGACGTATTTCACGCGCAGACCTCTCTTTATGCATCGACGTTCTCGTCGCCAAGCCGGGTAGTGCGTCATTGCCTGATCGAGGATTGCAATCATTTCGACATCATGGATGTATATGCCGACCCGGACAGCGAATTGTTCGGCAAGGCGCTGGCCTTGATGCATTTAGAACAATAGGCGTTATGGCCGCGGCTTTGCCGGCCGGTGGGCGCCGACCTGCCGTGTCCGTAGCCCTACGACGATAAGAAACCGCCAGGAGGCAAACCATGCGCGTGTATAGCGTTGCACGGAGGAGTCCCATTTCCAGCTACGGCCGGGGCGTCCTATGATCTACGTGCAGTATTTCGTCAACGGATTGCTGCTGGGCGGGCTTTATGCCTGCATCGCGGCTGGCTTCTCGCTGGTGTGGGGCGTAATGAACATCATCAACATGATGCATGGCGCCTTCATCGTGCTGGGTGCGTACATCGCCTATTTCAGCTACGTCTTGTTCGGCGTTCATCCCTTCTTTTCCGTCCTGAGCGCAGGGCTGCTCATCGGCGCTGCAGGTTATCTCATCCAGCGCGGCATCATCAATCGTGTGGTGGGCAAGCCGGTACTGGTGACCTTCACCTTGACCTTCGGCTTGGAAATGATCCTGAACAACGCCATGCTGCTTGGCTTCACGGCGGACTATCGAAAGGTCTCGCTGGCGGAACCCATGGGTACCCTCGATTGGTCCGGACTGTTCTTGCCCCTTGATCGTGTCGGGGCCATGGCCCTGGCCATCGCCGTCATTATGGCGGTCTACCTGGCATTGCGCCGCTCGCGCATCGGACGAGCCATTGTCGCCGTGCGTTTTGATCGCGAGGCTGCGCAGTTGATGGGCGTGGACGTGGCCAAGACCTATGCGGTCACCTTTGCGCTGGGCGCGATGATGGCCGCGGCGGCAGGTGCCCTGGTAAGCGTGGTGTTTCCCATCTCGCCGGTAACCGGCCATCTGTTCCTGGGCAAGGCCTTCGTCATCTGCGTCCTGGGCGGCGTGGGCAGCATTGCCGGCGCTGTGGCAGGCGGCCTGGCGCTGGGCTTGCTCGAAAGCTTTGGCGGAATGCTGTTCGGCCCGGAGTACGCCTTGACGCTTTCTTTCTGCGTGTTGCTCGTGCTGCTCACGTTCCGTCCGCGGGGCCTGATGGGCATAAGGGGATACGAATGACGAAGCCATACCTGCTGCTTGCGCTGCTTGTCGTGGCCTTGCTGGCCTTGCTTCCAGAAGTGGGCAACAATTACGTTCTGCGGATCGGCGCCATGATGCTGATGTACATGTCGCTGGCTCTGGCCTGGAATTTCATCGGCGGGTTCGCCGGCTATCCTTCTTTCGGCACGGCGGGTTTTTTCGGCCTGGGCGCATACGTCAGCGCGCTGCTCCAGGCGCAGGGGCTGCCGGCCCAGATATCCTGGGTTTTCGCTGCCGCCGTAGGCGGTGTCTTTGCCTTGCTTCTTGGCGTGATCCTGCTGCGTTTGCGGGGCCATGCGTTTGCCATCGCGACGCTCGTCGTTGCCGAGGTGCTGCGCGAGATCATCAATGCCTGGACCAGCCTGACGGGCGGGGGCATGGGGCTGAACCTGGCTTATTCGGGCCTGTCTCCAGAAGTGGCGGCACGATACTACTATCACTGCATGCTGGTTCTGGCCGTCCTGGCATTCATCGCGACTGTCGTGGTGGCGGGAAACAAGCTGGGTTTCGGCTTGCGCTGCATCAAGCAAAACGAGGGGGCCGCCAACATGGTCGGCGTCAACGCCACCTTGTACAAGGCCGCCGCTTTTGCTCTGTCGGGCGTCTTCATCGCGGCAGCCGGAGGCATATACGCATCCTGGACAGGATACATCGAGCCTGCCGACGTGTTCGACATCATGATCTCCATCAAGGCGATTGTCATGGTCCTGCTCGGCGGCGTCGGCACCATATTGGGACCGGTTATCGGGGCGCTGGCCTTTCTGGTGCTCGATGAGATCGTATGGCGCAACCTGCTGAAGCTGCATACTGGAACGCTTGGCCTGCTGATTGTGCTGCTGGTTCTTTTCCTGCCGATGGGGCTTTACTCATTGCGCCCACGGCATCGGAATGCTGCGAAGGTGAAGGCATGAAGAAGTTCATCAACCCCACGATGCCGTTGATCGAATCCGGGGCGTCAGCACGCGCGGACACGGCCATGCGGCCTGAAGCCGCTGCTCGAGGCGCGCTGCTCGAACTCAGAAGGGTCAACCGTTCCTTCGGGGGCGTGCACGCGGTCCGAGACGTTTCGCTATCGCTGAGGCAAGGAGAGGTCATTGGCCTGATCGGCCCCAATGGAGCCGGAAAGAGCACGCTGATCAATGTAATCACGGGTGTGCATCCGGCCCAGTCGGGCCAGATTCTCCATTGGGGCGACCGAATCGAACGCATGAAGCCCCACCAGATTGCCGCGCGAGGCATTGCACGCACTTTTCAGGTCGTGCAGCCCTTTCCCGAAATGACCGTGCTTGAAAACGTGATGGCCGGTACCTGGTTCGCCGGAAGCAAGGGCGGCCGAAAAGAAGCGCGCGAGGCCGCGATGGCGCATTTGGAGTTCACCGGCCTGGCTGCGCTGGCTGAGCAGCCGGCGGCTCAGTTGACGCTGGCCAACCGCAAGCGGCTTGAATTGGCCAAGGGCTTGGCCATGGAACCCAAGCTCCTGATGCTGGACGAAGTCAACGCGGGCCTCAATACGGCCGAGGTCGACAAGGCGCTCGGCCTGATTGGCGCCATTGCCGATCAAGGCATTACCGTGCTGATCATCGAACATCTGCTCAAAGTCGTCCTGACGCTATGCCAGCGGGTGGTCGTGTTGCATCACGGCGAGCTCATCGCTGACGACACTCCCGGCAATATCGTAAGAAATGACGCGGTGATCAGCGCCTACCTGGGCGCACGTTTCGCGCAACGCCTGAAGGAGGGCTCATGACCAATCCGTTGCTCGAAGTCGATTCGGTCATGTCCGGCTACGGCGATGTCAACATCCTGTGGGGCGTCAGCTTTTGCATAAGCCGTGGAGAAACCGTTTGCCTGGTGGGTTCCAACGGCGCGGGGAAGACGACGCTGCTGCGCACGATCTCGGGGCTGCTCAAGCCCACCCAGGGGCGCATTACCTTCCAGGGGCGGGACATCACTCATGCAACGCCGCGCGACATCCTTGCGGCGGGCATCGCCCACGTACCTGAAGGACGACGGCTGTTCGGCCCCATGAGCGTGGCCGACAACCTGTTGATGGGCGCTTATCTGCGCGATGACCAGCACGAGATCAAGCGCGATCTGGACCACATGTACAGCCTCTTTCCCATATTGGCCAATCGCCGCGACCAGGCCGCGGGCACGCTGTCGGGAGGCGAGCAGCAGATGTGCGCCATTGCCCGGGGCATGATGGGACGCCCCGTGCTCTTGATGATAGACGAGCTGTCTCTGGGCCTGGCGCCACAGGTCGTCGAGACGCTTGGCGAAGTGGTGCGGCGCATCACACAGGAGGGCTTGTCCGTGCTCCTGGTAGAGCAGGACGTCATGACGGCTTTCGAGCTGGCAAGCAAGGGAGTCGTGTTGGACACCGGTCGTATATCGGTGATGGGCTCCACCGACGAGTTGGCCAAGAACCCGGCGGTGCGTGAGGCCTACATGGGGCTGTCGGTCTGACCGTCCCCAATATGAAACAACCGGCGAACCGTTGCAAGCGCTGTCGCCGCAAAGGAGACGAACATGACAATCATGCAAAGACGCAGGGTGCTCAAGGCGGGGGCGGCATCCATACTGGCATGCGCCGTGCGCGCGCTGCCCGCTGGAGCAGCTGAGAAGGTCATCAAGGTGGGGGCCGCCTTGCCCCTGACCGGGCCCTTGTCGCCCGAGGGCACGCGGCAAAGGAACGGCTTCCAGCTTTGGGCGGATACGGCCAATGCGGAGGGCGGCATCAAAGTGGGGGGCGATGTCTACAAGGTCGAGATGATATACGTCGACTATCAGTCGAACACGCCCCGCGCCGTGCAGGCGGCCGAGCGCCTGATTACTCAGGACAAGGTGAATTTTCTTTTTGCGCCGTTCGGTTCGGGCGCGGTAAAGGCCGTCAGTGCGGTGACCGAAAAATACGGAATTCCGATGCTGGCGCCCAACGCGGCGTCCGAGCAGGTCTATGACCAGGGTTTCAAGTATTTGTTCGGTGTATATTCGCCCAACAGCACCTTGACCGAGCCCATCGCCGAAATTGCGAGCAGGCTGGATCCGCCCTTGAAGAAAGTGGCCATACTCTCCCGCAATGACCTGTTCCCGCTTGCTTTTGCCGAAGATCTGAAGAAATCCGCCGAAAAGCGGGGGATCGAGGTGGCCTACTATGAAAAGTACAACATTGGCACAGTGGACTTCAGCGCCGCCTTGACCGGGCTGCGCAGCGTCCGGCCCGACTGGATTGTCATCACCGGCTACACCAACGACCTGATCCTGGTTCGTGGCCAGATGGTGGACCAAGGCATCAAGAGCCAATTGCTGACCATGGTGGTGGGTCCGCTGGACCCGGCTTTCAAAGAGGGCGTGGGCAGGCTTAGCAACAATATCACCACGCTTGCCTATTGGGTGCCCGAAGCAAGCTACGACGGTGTGGACATCTTCGGCACCTCCGAGCGTTTTACCAAGCTTTACCAAGAAGCCTATGGCGCCATACCCGAGTACAGCAGCGCGGGTTCGGCAGTGTGCGGCGCAGTCTTGCAGCTGGCCATCGAGCAAGCCGGCACGATCCACCCGGCCAAGGTGCGCGATGCCATCGCGGCCATGGACGAAATGACCTTCTACGGACCCGTCAAGTTCGCCCCGAGCGGCCAGATCAGTTCTCTCAAGCCGCCGCTGGTGCAGATCCAGGACGGCGAGTTCGAGATCATCTATCCGCCCGAGATCAAGACGGCGGATCTCCGGCTAGGCTTCTAGCCGCACGGGCGCCGCATCAGATGGATGCGGCGCTCGAGCAACGTTTAGGAGCGGATTCAATATGGATAAGCGTGCGATTGCCAACGGCTGTGTGGTGACAATGAATGCCGGCCGAAAGGTTCTTCCAGGCGGTACGGTGTTGATCAGCGGTTCGAGGATAGAGGGCGTACTGCCGGCCGAAGCGGCTGTGCCAGAAGGCTACGAAAGGATCGATGCACGCGGCTGCGCTGTGCTTCCGGGGCTGGTCAACGCGCACACGCACCTGTACTCGGCCTTGGGGCGCAGCCTGAGCTTCAATGAAGAATTGACGCAGTGGCTGGAAACTCAGAAAGGCCTCATCGCCCAGTTCGACGACGAAGACTTTGCTGCATGCATCGAAGTGGGGTTGGCTCTTAACCTGCGTTCGGGAAACACTTGCGTGGTGGATGCCATGGCCTTGCCGGCCGATGCGGCCCACAGATACCCGGTTGCGCTTGATCTGGCCGAGCGCTACTGCCTGCAGTACACATTGGCGCGCGCCTATACCGACCAAAGGATGAGCTCCGACTACATCGAGAACGTCGTTGCCATCGAGCGTTCGGTCTCCGAGCTGATTGAAACCTATCACGGCGCCAGCGACGGGCGGCTGCGCCTGCAGCTTTTCCCGAACATGGCCTGGGCCTTGTCGATTGAAGGGTTCCGCATGACGCGCCGCCTGGCTGATAAATACGGGATCGGCATGCAGATGCATACCGCCGAGTCGCCTGCATATCCGGTGCTCATTGAAAAAGCCTACGGGCATGGGTCGGACGTGCGTGTCTATCAGCAGGGCGGTTGCCTGGGTCCGGATGTCCAGTTGCTCAGTTGCGCGCACCTGGGCGATGAAGATTTCGAGATCATCGCCCGTACCGGCACTCGGGTGATTCTGGACCCGATCTCGGGAACAACCATCGGCACCGGCCTGCCTCCGACTCTACGCGTTATGGGCAACGGCAACCCTACGGCATTGGCGACCAACGGTATGGCCAGTGCCGGTGGCCAGGACATGTTCGAGGCCATGAAGACGCTGCTCAGTCTTGCACGGGTCGAAGCATACGACCCATTGTGCATCAGCGCCATGCGGGCGCTCGAGATGGCGACCATAGAGGGCGCCAGGGCGCTTGGGCTGGACAGTGAGATCGGCTCTCTTGAGCCCGGCAAGCGTGCGGACGTGATCTGCGTGCAAATGGACCAGCTCTACCAGGCGCCGGCACTGGACGTCCCGGCCACCCTGGTGTTTTCGTGCAACAGCCGCGACGTGCGCGACGTGTTCGCCAACGGCCAATGGGTGGTACGCGACCGCAAGCTGCTGGTGGCGGACGAAGCCGCCTTGGCAGATCGCGCTGCGAAGCGTGCGTCGGCGGCCTGGGCCCGGACCCACCATGCCTCGTGAACCGACAGGAACAATGCTATGAAGTCATCTATATCAGGCGAGGTACTCAGCTTGTTTGCAACGCATTGCCTGCCCGACACCCGGCAAAACAAAGTGCTTGGCGATGTGGAGATAGTCTGCGAGGGCGGCTTGATTCGCGACATGCGTTGCGGAATCGAGCAGGGCGACCAGCCGTCAGGCGCGAGTCTGCTGCTGCCTCCCTTGAGCAATGCCCACGACCACGGGCGCGGCCTGAAATCCCTGGCCTATGGGGTGCCGGACCAACCCGTCGAAACCTGGGTGGCCGCCACCTATACCATGCCGCCGGTCGATCCATACCTGGTCGCGGCCACGGCATTCGCCCGCATGGTGCGCAGTGGCATCGGGTCGGTGACCCATTGTCATTTATCCCGCAGCCCTGCCGCCTTGCTTGAAGAGGCCGCGGCGGTGCGGCGGGCAGCGCATGATGTGGGCATTCGCGTGGCCTTCGTTGTGCCGCTGGCCGATCGGTATCGCCTGGGCTATGCCGAGGATGAAGCCATTCTGACTTTTATGTCTTCCAAGGACGCCGAGCTGACCCGCCGGCGCCTCAGGCCGATCGCGCCGATCGAAGAACAGCTGGACGTCGCTAAGCGAATCATGGAGTCGGCCGACGGCTTGTTCCAGGTCCAACTGGGGCCGGTGTCCATAGAGCGCTGCTCCGACACTCTGGTGGAGCGTATCGCGCGCCTATCGGCCGAACGCGGCAATCGGGTGCACATGCACATGCTCGAATCCAAATACCAGCGGCAATGGGCGGATCATCACTACCCCCGGGGCCTTATGCGGCATCTCGATTCGCTTGGCCTGCTCAGCCCGCGCCTGACCATGGCGCATGGCACCTGGCTCCGTCCCGACGAGTGTGATTTGCTCGCCGAACGGGGCGTCATCGTGTCGGTCAACACTAGTTCCAACCTGCGCCTGCGTTCGGGCATTGCGCCGCTGCTGCCCATGCAGCGTGCCGGCCTGTCGTTTGCCTTGGGGCTGGATGCCCTGGCCCTGGACGATGACGACGACTTGTTGCGCGAAATGCGGCTGGCGCGCCTATTGCACGGCGGCACCGGTTTTGATGAGGGTATCGATCGCAATAGCATGCTTGATGCGTTATGCCGGGTGGGCGCCCGGGCTGCGGGGATCGAGCCCGGCGGCATAGCGCCGGGTGCGGCGGCAGACCTGCTGTTGCTGGAGCTGGATAATGCCGTGGACGACACCCATCCTGCACTGTACGACATGCCTTCCCTCGTGCATTGCCGGGCAACGGCGTCCAACGTGCACGCCATGGTGATAGGCGGGCGAGTGGTTGTGAAGGAGGGTGGCGTGACAGGTATTGACGAGACGGAGATACAGCGCGAATTGACGGCGCAGCTTCATGTCCACGCCAACGATCTATCGGCGACCCGCAGCCAGCTCGAGCCCTATCGGGAGGCCATCGAGCGCTTTTATCGCGCGGGCGGACATTGCGGGGGGTGCGCATAATGCAAGACGCCCGCATTGCGGTGCGGGCGTCTTGCATGGGTTCGGACGCTTATGGGCGCCGGCTTCGGGCGATCAGAAGAAGGCCTGGATGCCCGTTTGCGCACGGCCCAGGATCAGGGCGTGCACGTCGTGCGTGCCTTCGTAGGTGTTGACCACCTCGAGGTTGACCAGGTGGCGGGCCACGCCGAACTCGTCGGAGATGCCGTTGCCGCCCAGCATGTCGCGCGCCATGCGTGCGATGTCCAGCGACTTGCCGCAGGAGTTGCGCTTCATGATGGAGGTGATTTCGACCGCGGCCGTGCCTTCGTCCTTCATGCGGCCCAGGCGCAGGCAGCCTTGCAGGCCCAGGGTGATTTCGGTCTGCATGTCGGCCAGCTTCTTCTGGATGAGCTGGTTGGCGGCCAGGGGGCGGCCGAACTGCTTGCGGTCCAGGGTGTACTGGCGTGCGGTGTGCCAGCAGTCTTCGGCGGCGCCCAGGGCGCCCCAGGCGATGCCGTAGCGGGCCGAGTTCAGGCAGGTGAAGGGGCCGCGCAGGCCGCTTACGCCGGGCATCATGGCGTCGGCGGGCACTTCGACCTCGTCCATGACGATTTCGCCGGTGATGGAGGCGCGCAGGCCGACCTTGCCGTGGATGGCGGGGGCGCTCAGGCCCTTCATGCCTTTTTCGAGGATGAAGCCGCGGATCTTGCCGTTGTCGTCGCCGCCGACCACCTTGGCCCACACCACGAAGACGTCGGCGATGGGCGAGTTGGTGATCCACATCTTGTTGCCGGTGAGCTTGTAGCCGCTGTCGGTCTTGACGGCGCGGGTTTCCATGCTGCCGGGATCGGAGCCGTGGTTGGGCTCGGTCAGGCCGAAGCAGCCTATCCATTCGCCGCGGGCCAGCTTGGGCAGGTATTTCTGTTTTTGCTCTTCGGTGCCGAACTCGTTGATGGGCACCATCACCAGGGACGACTGCACGCTCATCATCGAGCGGTAGCCGGAGTCGATGCGCTCGACTTCACGGGCGATGAGGCCGTAACAGACATAGTTCAGGCCCGCGCCGCCGTATTGCTCGGGGATGGTGGGGCCCAGCAGGCCCAGCTCGCCCATCTCGGCGAAGATGGCGGCATCGGTTTTCTCGTTGCGGAACGCCTCGAGCACGCGGGGCGCCAGCTTGTCCTGGGCGTAGGCGCGCGCGGCCTCGCGCACCATGCGCTCGTCTTCGGTCAGTTGCGAGTCGAGTAGAAGGGGGTCTTCCCAGTTGAAGGACGCCGACATAGTTTGCTCCGTGTCTAATAAGTTTAGGTTTAAACTATCATAATGTGATTTAACCGCACAGTGCAATTGATAAAAAGGCACAATATAGTGCAATTTATGAAAAGCGGAGCACTGGACGATGAGGCATGGCATTCCCAATCTTGGCGCCTTGCAGGCCTTCGAGGCCACGGCCCGGCTGGGCTCGTTCTCGCGCGCGGCCGAAGAGCTGTCGCTGACCCACAGCGCAGTGTTCAGGCAGGTGGCCGGCCTGGAAGAGCGCCTTGGCGTACAGCTGTTCACCCGGGTGCGCCGGCGCATTGCCCTGACGGATGCGGGCGCCGAATATGCGGCCCGGGTGCGCCACCACCTCGAACAGCTCGAGAAAGACACGTTCGGGCTCATTTCCCGTGCCGGCCTGGGGCGCAGCTTGCACATCGCGGTGCTGCCCACGCTGGCCACGACCTGGCTGGTGCCGCGCCTGCCCCGGTTCCGCCGCGACCACGACGATGTGTCGGTGAGCCTGTCGGTGCGCACCCGGCCGTTCCAGTTCAACGATCATCCCTTCGATGCCGCGGTGTACCACGCATCGCAGTTATGGCCGGGCACGACGGGCTTCAAGCTGTTCGATGAAAAGGAGCTGGTGCCGGTGTGCACGCCTGCCGTGCGCCGAAACATCGACAGCCACCCCGAGGGCATGGCGGGCGTCTCGCATCTGCATATGATGTCACGTCCGGATGTGTGGCGCCAGTGGTATCGAGAGCAGGGGCGAGACTGCCCGCCGTCGGTGGGCGCCGGGCCCCGCTACGAGCTCTTCACCATGCTGTTGGCGGCCGCCCAGGCCGGCATGGGCGTGGCGCTGGTGCCGGGTTTCCTGGCCCGGCAGGCGCTGGCTTCCGGCGAACTGACGCTGGCCGACGAGGGGGTGCTGCCGGTGGGCGAAGCCTATTATTTCAGCTATCCCGCGCAAGACCGCCCGTCCGAGGCGCTGCTGGCCTTCGAGGCCTGGCTGCGCACCGAGGCGGGGCTTATTTGAAGACGACGGTGCGGCTGCCGTTGAGCAGGATGCGGTGCTCGACGTGGTTGCGCACGGCGCGAGCCAGCACCAGGGATTCCACGTCGCTGCCTACCTGGGTCAATTGGTGGGCGCTCATCGAGTGGTCCACGCGCTCGATGTCCTGTTCGATGATGGGGCCCTCGTCCAGGTCGGAAGTGACGTAGTGGGCCGTGGCGCCGATGATCTTGACCCCGCGGGCATGGGCCTGGTGATACGGACGCGCGCCCTTGAAGCTGGGCAGGAAGCTGTGGTGGATGTTGATGGCCCGGCCGGACAGCGCCGCGCACAGGTCGGACGACAGAATCTGCATGTAGCGCGCCAGCACCACCAGGTCGACCTGGTTCGACTCGACCAGTTCGAGTATCTGCTGCTCTTGCCGGGAACGGGTCTCGGGCGTGACCGGCAGGTGATGGAAGGGGATGCCATACGAGGCGGCCATGCCCGCGTAGTCGTTGTGGTTCGAGGCGATGGCCGCGATCTCGACCGGCAGCTGCCCGCTGTGCGTGCGGAACAGCAGGTCGTTCAGGCAATGCCCCTGGCGGCTCACGAGTATCAGCAGCCTGGCCTTGCGGTTGGCATCATGGATGCGCGCGTCCATGCTGAAGCGCTCGGCCACCGCGGCAAAGCTTTCTTGCAGGGATTCGACGCTGGCGGGCAGCGGCAGCTTGAAATGGACACGCAGGAAAAAGCGTTCTTCCTCGATGTCGCCGAACTGCTGGGCGTCGACGATATTGCCATGCAGGCTCAGCAGCCAGCCGGTCACGCTGTGTACGATGCCGATGCGGTCGGGACAGGAAAGGGTGAGAATGAAATCGTTCATGGTTCAGCGAGATGGGGGCGTCAGGCGCCCGGAGCAATGGCCAGCCTTGCCGCCTGGGCGATGGCCAGGCTGGCGGTCAGACCAGGGGATTCTATACCGAACAGGTTGACGAGGCGGTCCGCGCCATGCACGGACGGGCCGGCAATGAGGAAGTCGGCGGCGGGCCGGCCGGCGGCGGCGATCTTCGGGCGTATGCCAGTGTAGCCCGGCAGCAGGGCCTTGTCAGGCAGACCCGGCCAGTATTGCCGGATGGCTCGTTCGAACAGCGGAGCGCGGCCGGCGTCGAACGTGTAATCGGGATGCGCCACCCACTGCACATCGGGCCCGAAACGCGCCTGGCCGGCCAGGTCGAGGGTCAGGTGCACGCCCAGGCCGGCGGCATCGGGCAGCGGATAGATCAGGCGCGAGAACGGCGCACGGCCCGACAGCATGAAGTAACTTCCCTTGCAATAGTAGGCCGGCGGTATGGACGCGGCCGCTTGCCCGGCCAGCCTGCGCGCCACATCGGGGGCATGCAGCCCGGCGGCGTTGACGACCCGGCGCGAGGTGATGCGCGCGGGATCGCTGCCGCCGAACTGCAGCACGAACAGGCCGTCGTCGGACATGTGGCCTTCAATGAAAGGGGTGTTGAAGACGAATTCGGCGCCGTGGTTCGCGGCGTCGGCCTGCAGCGCCAGCATGAGCCCGTGGCTGTCCACGATGCCGGTCGATGGCGAGGCCAGCGCGGCTACGCAGCGCAGTTCGGGTTCTTGCGCCCGGATCTGCTCCGGCGTGAGGCGGACCAGATCGTGCACGCCGTTGCGCTGTGCCTGCCGGGCGATGGATTCCAGCGTGGCAAGCTGTGCCTCCTCGGTGGCGACGATCCACTTGCCTAGGCGGCGGTGGGCGATGCCGCGCTCGGCGCAGTAGTCGTACAGCAGGTGCTTGCCCCGCACGCACAGGCGGGCCTTCAAGCTGTGCCGCGGATAATAGATGCCGGCGTGGATCACTTCCGAGTTGCGCGAACTGATGCCGGCGCCGGGCATGGCCTCGGCTTCGGCGACCAGCACGTCGTGTCCGGCCATGGCCAGTTCGCGCGCGCAGGCCAGGCCGATGACGCCGGCGCCCAGCACCACGCAATCCACATCCGGCGTCATGGCCTTCGTCCGCGGCCGGGCTCAGCTGCCCGACAGCGGTTCATGCGAGGGGGTCAGGTCGAAGTCGCCGGCATGGTAGACCAGGGGCTGATGAAAGCTGCGTTCGCAGCGTTCGACCTGTCCGATGAAGATGAAATGGTCGCCCGCTTCGTGCCGGCACAGGTTGTAGCATTCGAACCAGGCGGCGCAGTCCGGATCGTCCAGCATGACCGCCCCGTTCGGCGAACGGGTCAGCGCGATGCCGTCGAAGCGCGCTTCCTGCGGGCCGCTGGCGAATCGCCGGGCCAGGGGAAGCTGCTGGGCCGACAATACGTGGATCACATAGCGTTCGGTTCGCTCGAAATGGACCAGGGAAGCGGCTTTCTTGGACAAGGTCCACAACACCAACGGCGGATCGAGCGAGACCGAGTTGAACGAACTGATGGTCAGCCCGACGGGCTGGGGCGTATCGTGGCCTTGCGTGGTGACGATGGTGACGCCCGTGGCGAAGCGGCCCAGAGCGGAACGAAAGAAGGCGGCGTCGAAATCGGGTGCGTGTGCGGTCATTGAAACGGTTCGGCGAAGAGTCAGGGGGCCAGGCGCGAGACCTGCCAATGGCCCTGTTCGTCGCGCTGATAGACCAGCCTGTCGTGCAGGCGCGAGGGGCGGCCCTGCCAGAACTCGACCCGGTCGGGCAGCAGGCGGTAGCCGCCCCAATGCGGCGGGCGGGCCGGCTGTTCGCCCAGCGATTCGGTCAGCTGGCGCGTGCGCGCTTCGAGTTCGTCGCGCGTAATGGGCTGGCTTTGGGGCGAGGCCCAGGCGCCGATGCGCGAGCCCAGCGGGCGGCTTTCGAAATAGGTGTCGGATTCTTTTGCGCTGACCTTCTCGACGCGGCCCTCGACGCGCACCTGGCGTTCCAGGGCCGGCCAGAAGAACAGCAGGCTGGCGTAGGGCCGGGCGGCCAGTTCGCCGCCTTTGCGCGACTGGTAGTTGGTGAAGAAAACCAGGCCTTTGTCATCCAGGCCCTTGAGCAGGACGATGCGGGCAGAGGGGCGGCCTTCGGCATCGGCGGTGGCCAGCGTCATGGCATTGGGCTCGACCACGCCGGCCTTGACGGCCTCGTCGAACCAGGTGGAAAACTGTTCCAGCGGCGAGGCGGCCAGCGAAGATTCCAGCAGCACGCTTTTTTCGTATACCTGACGCAGATCGGCAATGGACATGGGTGTGGCTTGTTCGGCAAAGGCGTTGGGCGGTGAAAGGACCATTCTACCCGCTTGCGGCGGGCTTCGATGCGCGTGGCCTGATGTCCGGGCGCCATACTCGGGCGCCCTAGCCGCCGACGGCCGGCGACTGTATCTCGCCAGCGCGGTTTTTCGCCGCCTTGGTCAGTCCCGCGGGAAGGAGAGGGCCTTGAGCTCACGCACCAGGGTTTTGAGCTTGTGGTCGTGGATGCCGGCGTCTTCGAGCGCCTGGGCGGTCTCGAGCACGTATTCGGAGCACGGGCCGTACGAGCCGTGCGCGTCGCGCACGATGGCGATGAGCTGTTCTCGCGTCAGGTCGCGCACGTAGGCGTCCTTGCTGCGGTCCATGACGAAGGCCAGCGCCCGAAGTTCGCCGGCGTCGGTGGCGCAGGCCAGCCATTTGGGCAGGTAGGCGCCGCTCGGCATTTCGCGCTTCCAGAGCTCGGTGAAGGTGGCGGGCACATTGGCGGCCGCGATGCGGTAGGCGATGCCCCGGCAGGAGCCGCCGGCATCCAGGCCGAAGACCAGGCCGGGCCGTTCGGGCGTGCCCCGGTTGACGCGCGACCACAGGCACAATGAACGGTGATAGCCGCGCAGCAGGGCGTGCCGGCGCTCGACGAAGTCGAATTCGGGACGCCAGATGAGCGAGCCGTAGCCGTACACCCATAAGTCGTCGCGTCCGTTCCAATGGGCTAGCGCCGCGTCGAGCGAGGCCTGGCGCTGTTCGTCGGTCAGCAGGCGGAAGCTGGCGCCGGAGGTGGCAAACAGGGATTCGAGCGAGTCGGAGGAATTCACGGCGAAAAGGCGGTTCGGGGCAGATGGGCGGTCAAGGCGCTGCAAGGGGGCGCTCGGGGGCGTGGTCTAATATTCGATGATCAATCATGATTTTATACCCTGCGCTGCGCCGCCGAGCGCCCGTCTCTATGTTCGGGCGGCGGCCTTCTTCTCGCGGCCGGGGATAGCGCTGAGCGATATATGGACATACCGGAAAACAAGGGCGTTGCCGCAGCCAGGGCTGTCGAGGCGGCGGAATCGGCGGGGCAGGTAGAGACGGCCGATGTCGAGCGCCGCTTCGGCGGGCTCGAGCGCCTGTATGGCCCCGAAACCCTCCGCCGGCTGACGGGCGCCCATGTGGCGGTCGCGGGCATAGGCGGGGTGGGGTCCTGGTGCGTGGAGGCGCTGGCACGCTCGGGTGTGGGCCAGCTCACGCTCATCGACATGGACCACGTGGCCGAATCCAACGTCAATCGGCAGCTGCACGCGCTCAGCGAGACGCTGGGGCAATCGAAGATCAATGCGATGGCGGAGCGCGTGCGGGGCATCAATCCGCATTGCCGGCTGCACCTGATCGACGACTTCGTCACGCCCGACAATGTGGCGGACGTGCTGGCGCAGGATCTGGATGTGCTGGTGGACTGTACGGACCAGGCGAATGCGAAGATCGCGATGATTCTGGAGGCCCGGCGCCGCAAGCTGGCCATCGTGGTTTGCGGCGGGGCGGGCGGCAAGACGAATGTGCTGACGCTGCGCGCGGGGGACATGTCGGTGGCGCTGAACGATGCGCTGCTGGCGAAGCTGCGTAATACGTTGCGGCGCCATCATGGATATCCGAAGGGGGCCGATGCGAACGGGAAGGCGTTGAAGCGCGTCCCTCGCATGGGTGTGCGGGCGTTGTGGTTCGACCAGCCGGCGATTCTGCCCGAGCAATGGCTCGACCCCCAGCCTCGCGAGCTGGGCGGCGTGGGGTTGCAGGGGCTCTCCTGCGCGGGCTATGGGTCGGCGGTTGCGGTCACAGCTTCCATGGGGATGGCGGCGGCGGCCGATGCGATCCACTGGATCGGGCAGGGGCGATTTTCGGCCTGAGTCGGGTTCGAGGTTTTATTGGTCTCGGCTTTGGGCCTGGCTGTGGTCTGGTTTCTTGAGCCGGCGCGGGGCGGGCCCGTATTTTGGGCGCCGCTCGCTGCGGCCCGGCTTTGCCGGGCTTCCCTCGCACCCTATCAGTTTCGGGGCGCCCGCAGAACTCGCAACGGCGGGCCAGTGGCCCGCCACCCTTGTTGCTCGAACAGCTGCGGGCTTGCCTCCCCTAGCCGGGCGCCCCAAAACTGACAGGGTGCTCGGCTTGCTCGGACGTCGCCCAAAATACGGGCCCGCCCCACGCCTCAAAGCTTCAAAAATTGTAGCGCCTAGGCGTATCGTAAGTGCGGCGATGGCTGTGCTCTTGTGATGGTCGTCCGTAAGCCGCTACGAACTTCATAGCAACAGCATGTCGTCCATACGGCACGTGCCTCGCACGCCAGCCGTTTACCTACTCCAATGCAGTCCCTGTGATGCGGGGGTGTGCTTGGGCGGGCATTGGTGGGAGAGCCAGGCGCACGCGAAGGGAGCCCGGAGGGGCGGACGAGCGGGACAGGCGTGCCCGAAGGGCCGACCGCCGCTGCCCGCCCAAGCACACCCCCGCAGCGCAGGGACGGGTTTAGAGCAAAGTACCGTCCAAGCACATGCTCAGCCTTCCGAAACGACCTCACCGCTGGCCTGCATGAACTCCGCCAGCACGGCGCCCGTATGTGAGCGGTCCTTCAGTTCCATGACTTCCTCGGGCGTGCCCGCGGCCACCAGGCGGCCGCCGCCGGTGCCGCCTTCGGGGCCCATGTCCACGATCCAGTCCGCTTCGGCGATCACATCCAGATTGTGCTCGATCACCACCACCGTGTTGCCGGCCTCGACCAGGCGGTGCAGCACGTGAGTGAGCTTTTCGACGTCAGCCATCGACAGGCCCACCGTCGGCTCGTCCAGCACGTACAAAGTGTGCGGCACGCGCGAGGCGCGGCCTGTCTTCAGGACGCCGTCGGTCAGCCGCGCCTTGGTCAGCTCGGTCACCAGCTTGATGCGCTGCGCCTCGCCGCCCGATAGCGTGGGAGAAGGCTGCCCCAGGGTGAGATAGCCCAGGCCGACGTCCTGCATCAGGCGCAAGGGACGCAGGATGCGTGAATGCGCGGCGAAATAGTCGATGGCGTCGTCGACTTCGAGTTTGAGCACCTCGCCGGCGTTCTTGTCCGCCCAGGTCACGCTCAGGGTGTCGCGGTTGAAGCGTTCGCCGTTGCAGGCGTCGCAGGGCACTTTGACGTCGGGCAGGAAGCTCATTTCGATGGTGCGCATGCCCTGGCCTTCGCAGATGGGGCAGCGACCGTCGCCGGTGTTGAAGGAGAAGCGCGCCGCGGTCCAGCCGCGCACGCGCGCGTCGCGTGTTTCGGCGAACAGCTTGCGCACGTCGTCCCAGAAGCCGACGTAGGTGGCGGGGCAGGAGCGGGGAGTCTTGCCGATGGGGGTCTGGTCGACCTCGAGCACCCGGTCGAGATGTTCCCAGCCTGCGATGCCGACGCAGCCCTGCCAGGCGGGTTCGGCGCGCGCGGAGACCGCGCGGGCCAGGTTGTCGAGCAGCACTTCGCGCGCCAGGGTGGACTTGCCCGAGCCCGAGACGCCGGTGACGACGCTGAGGCGGCCGACCGGAATCTGCACGTCGACGTTGCGCAGATTGTGCAGATGGGCGCCGCGCACCGTCAGCATGGGCGTGTCGTCGTTGACCGGGCGGCGCGGCTGCAGCGGATGGGCCAGCGGATGGCGCAGGTACTTGCCGGTGAGCGAATCACCTGAATCCATGATGTCGTCCACCGTTCCCTGCGCCACCACGCGGCCGCCGCGTATGCCGGCGCCGGGACCGATGTCGATCACGTGCGAGGCGCGGCGTATGGTGTCTTCGTCGTGCTCGACGACGACCAGGGTGTTGCCGTTCTGTTCGAGCTGGGCCAGGGCATTGAGCAGGATGCGGTTGTCGCGCGGATGCAGGCCTATGGTGGGTTCGTCCAGCACGTAGCAGACGCCCTGCAGGTTGGAGCCCAGTTGCGCGGCCAGGCGGATGCGTTGGGCTTCGCCGCCCGACAAGGTGGGCGCGGCGCGGTCCAGGGCCAGGTAGCCTAGCCCGACTTCCTGCATGAAGTCGAGCCGGCCGCGTATCTCGGTGAGGATATCGCGGGCGATTTCTTCTTCGCGGCCGCGGGCCACCAATGCCCTGAAGAAAGTGTGCGCTTCTGACACCGACAGGCCGGCAAGCTGGGCGATGGAGCGGTCCCGCCACAGGAAGGCGCGGGCCACGCGGTTCAGGCGTTCGCCGTTGCATGTGGAGCAGGTGGGGGCGGGACCGTCGTACCAGGCGTTCCAACTGGTTTCTTCGCCGGTCTGTTCGGCATCGAAACCCTTGAGCTGCAGGCCGGTGCCGAAGCAGGACGGGCACCAGCCGTGCTTGGAGTTGTACGAGAACAAGCGCGGATCCGGCTCGGGGAAGCTGGTGCCGCAGCAGGGGCAGGCGCGCTTGACCGAGAAGCTCAGGGTCCGGGCCGGGTTCTCGATGCCCGCGGCGCGGCGGGCGTCGAGCGGTTCGCCGTTGTCGGGAGTGAGGCCGGGCAGCACGCCGAGCGTGCCGTGGCCGTGTTCCAGGGCCTGCCGCAGGGCCTGGCGCAAGGCCGGCTCGTGGCGCGGGTCCACCACCAGGTCGGCTATCGGCAGTTCGATGGTGTGTTCTTTGTAGCGGTCCAGCCGCGGCCAGGGCGACACGGGGATGAATTCGCCGTCCACGCGCAAATGGGTATGGCCTTTGGAGGCGGCCCATTTCGCCAGGTCGGTGTAGTAGCCCTTGCGCGCCGTGACCAGGGGCGCCAGGATGCCGATGTGCTGGCCCTTGTAGTCGCGCAGCAGCTGGGCGGCGATCTGGTCGGCCGTCTGCGGCTGCACGGGCACGTGGCAGTCGGGGCACATCTGTGTGCCCAGCTTGACGTAGAGCAGGCGCAGGAAGTGATGGATTTCGGTCATGGTGGCGACCGTGGATTTGCGTCCTCCGCGGCTGGTGCGCTGCTCGATCGCGACGGTGGGCGGAATGCCGTAGATGGCGTCCACGTCGGGCTTGCCCGCGGGCTGGACGATGGCGCGGGCATAGGCGTTGAGCGATTCGAGATAGCGCCGCTGGCCCTCGTTGAACAGGATGTCGAAGGCCAGCGTCGACTTGCCCGAGCCCGACACGCCGGTGATCACGGTGAAGGTGTCGCGCGGTATGGAAACGTCTATGCCCTTCAGGTTGTGCTCGCGCGCATTGACGATGTCGATGGCGGGCTTTGCGCCCCGGCCGCGCCGCAGCACGGATTGCAGGGGCGTGCCGGGTTCGTCGGCATAGGACGGAACGGGCTCGGCCACGGCGGCCGCCGTCGTCGAGGCTGCTCCGGTTGCCGCCTTCGCAGCTTCCGCGGCGGAGGCAGCGGCGGGGCGCGCGTCCGGCAGGCCGCTGCCGGGCGAGAGCACGTCTTCGGCATAGTCGCGCAGGGCCTTGCCGGTGTACGAGGCGGGATTGTCCATCAGTTGCCGCGGCGTACCCATGCCCACGATCCGGCCCCCCTGGTCGCCGCCCTCGGGACCCAGGTCGATCAGCCAGTCGGCCGCGCGGATGACGTCCAGATTGTGTTCGATGACCAGCAGCGAGTGGCCGGCGGCCAGCAGCTTGCGGAAGGCGCGCATCAGGCGCGCGATGTCGTCGAAGTGCAGGCCGGTGGTGGGTTCGTCGAACAGGAACAGGCTGCCCTTCTTGGCTACCCGCGCGGTGGAGATGCCGCCGCGCGCGGCCGCCGCCAGGTGGCCGGCCAGCTTCAGGCGCTGCGCCTCGCCGCCCGACAGCGTGGGCACCGGTTGGCCCAGGCGCAGGTACTCCAGCCCCACGTCGGCCAGCGGAGCCAGGCCGTATTGGACATCGCGCAGGCCGTTGAAGAATTCCAGCGCTTCGCTGACTGTCATCTCCAGCACTTGGTCGATGGAGGCGCTGCGTCCGAGATGTTCCACGCGAACTTCGAGCACCTCGGGCCGGAAGCGCTTGCCGTCGCAGTCGGGACAGCGCAGGTAGACGTCGGAGAGGAACTGCATCTCGACGTGTTCGAAGCCCGTGCCGCCGCAGGTGGGGCAGCGGCCGTCGCCGCTGTTGAAGCTGAAGGTGCCGGGCGTATAGCCGCGCTCCTTGGCGAGCGGCGCCTGGGCGAACAGCTTGCGTATGGGGTCGAAGGCGCCGACGAAGCTGGCAGGATTGGAGCGGGCCGTCTTGCCGATGGGGGTCTGGTCGACCATCACGACGTCGGCGATCTGCTCGGCGCCCAGCAGATGGCGGTGCGCGCCCGGAGCCTCGACCGGCTTGCCCTGCTGCTTGAGCAGGGCGGGGTAAAGCACGTCCTGCACCAGCGTGGATTTGCCCGAACCGGAAACGCCGGTCAGGCAGACCAGCCGGCCCAGGGGGATCGACACCGAGATGTCCTGCAGATTGTTGGCGGTGACGCCCTCGAGCAGCAGGCGCGGCGTATTGTCGGCCACCGGCATGGGCCGCGGCGCGTCGACGGAGCGCCGCCCCGAAAGATAGTCGCCGGTCAGGGTAGGGCTGGCGCGCAGTCCTTCGGGCGTGCCGTCGTACACGATCTGGCCGCCGCGTTCGCCTGGCCCCGGGCCGACGTCCATGACGCGATCGGCCGCCACCATGACTTGCGGGTCATGCTCGACCACGACCAGCGTATTGCCGTTGCTGCGCAGCCGGTGCATGACCTCGACGATGCGGTGGATGTCGCGGGGATGCAGCCCGATGGAGGGCTCGTCCAGCACGAACAGGGTGTTGACCAGCGAGGTGCCCAAGGCGGTGGTCAGGTTGATGCGCTGCACCTCGCCGCCCGAAAGCGTGCGGCTCTGCCGGTCGAGCGAGAGGTAGCCCAGGCCCACGTCGCACAGGAACTTGAGGCGGGAACGCACTTCGTCCATGAGCAGGTCGATGGCCGCGTCCATTTTTTCACCGAAACTCAAGGTATCGAAGAAGCGGCGCACCCGGTCTATGGGCAGGCGCATCAGGTCGTGGATACCCAGGCCGGGCAGTTGATTCAGCTGTTCGCGCGTCCATTGCGCATGCACGGGCATGAAGCGCGGATAGCGTTCATCCGGTTCGACGGGCGCATCGCCCAGCCGCCACAAGGTGGCGTCGGGCTTCAGGCGCGAGCCGCCGCAGGCGGGGCAGGGCGTATAGCTGCGGTACTTCGAAAGCAATACCCGCACATGCATTTTGTAGGCGCGCGATTCCAGCCAGTCGAAGAAGCGCTGGGCGCCATACCACTGCGTTTTCCAGGCGCGCGGGCCGCCCTTCCAGTCGGGAGTCCCGCCTATCACCCATTCCTTCTCGGCATCGGTCAAATCCTGCCAGGGCACGTCCAGGCGCACGCCCGCGGCCGGGGCGTACTGCTCCATTTCGGTCTGGCACTCTTTGTAGCTATTGGTCTGCCAGGGCTTGATGGCGCCTCCGCGCAAGGTTTTCTTCTCGTCGGGCACGACCAGGCCGTAGTCGATGCCCATCACCCGGCCAAAGCCGCGGCAGGCTTCACATGCGCCCAAAGGAGAATTGAAGGAGAAGGTGCTGGGCAGGGCCTGGGCGTATTCGATGTCGCAGCGCGCGCAATGCAGGCGGCTGCTGAAGCGCCAGACGGTTTCCGCTTCGCCCTCGGCCTGCGAGGCATGGACGGCGAGGTGCCCGCCGCCCTGCTTGAGGGCCGCGTCCAGCGCCTCCATGATGCGTTCGGGTTCGGCCTTGCCGAAGCGGAAGCGGTCCTGGATGACGTGCAAGACGCGCAGGCTCTCGGCTTGCGTGCCCTTGCCGGCCGATTTGCCGCGCTTGGATGCGGGTTTGGCCTGGGCCGGCGCGCGCATGCTTTCTTCGTGGTGGATGCGGGTATAGCCCTGCTGGTTCAGATAGCCCACCACTTCTTCTTCGGTGAAATTGGCGGGTATGGTCACCGGAAAGGTGATGGCCAGGCGGGGGTCGGCATCGCGCGTGAGCTCGGCCAGCCTGGCGTGTATGGACTGCGCGCTGTCGCGCTCGACCCGGCCGCCGCAGCACTGGCAGTACAGCCGGCCCATGCGGGCATAGAGCAGCTTCAAGTGGTCGTTCAGCTCGGTCATGGTGCCGACCGTGCTGCGCGAGTTGCGCACCGGATTGACCTGGTCGATGGCGATGGCGGGCAATATGCCTTCGATGCGTTCCACCTGCGGCTTGTCCATGCGGTCGAGAAACTGGCGCGCATAGGGCGAAAAGGTTTCCACATAGCGCCGCTGGCCTTCGGCGTACAGGGTGTCGAAGGCCAGCGAGCTTTTGCCCGAGCCCGAGACCCCTGTCAGAACGGTGAGTTCGCCTGTGTTGATGGAAACATCGAGGTTCTTGAGATTGTTCTGGCGTGCGCCGAATATGCGGATCTGTGAGCTCATGACGATATGGTAAGCCTTCCGCCCGCAGACTGCTGCGGGAACAACAGGGCGCTCGCTGAAGACAGGGCGTTTGGAGGAAAGCCGGGATTCACGGTAGAATAGGGGGTTTTTTGCCGCCGGAGCGGGCGAAGGCAGGGCTTTTCAGGCCGGCCTTGAGCACGCGGCTGGGGCAAAGTTTCCAGGATTTTATTTTACGTGGAGCCATCATGGCAGAAATCAAGCGGAACCGCCGCAATACGCTCGAGCGCCGGTGCCTTGGCAAGGCTTTCAAGCGCCTTTTCGTGAATTCGCCCAAGGGCGTCTTCAAGATGCTGGAAAAGGTCAAGCGCGCCTAAGCCCAGCCCTTTGCCGGCCGGCGCGGCCGCGGTTGTTCAGCGGACCAAGCTGTGTCTTCATGTTGCAAAGGCAAAAAACCATGAGTTTCTTACTCATGGTTTTTTTTTGGCCTATGATGGAACTGCGTGCCCGAAATGACATGGGCGCGTACGCAAGAACGACAGATAACGACAACAACTATGTCCTATCGGCGCCATCTTTTTACGGTCCTGACTCCTACCTACAACCGCGCTCACACGCTTGCGCGTGTGTACGAGTCGCTGGCCGAGCAGACCTTCCAGGATTTCGAATGGCTGGTGATCGACGACGGTTCCACCGACAATACGCGGGAACTCGTCCTGGGCTGGCAGCAGGAGGCGAGCTTTCCCATCCGCTACGAGTGGCAGCAGAACGCCCATAAAAAAACCGCTTTCAACCGCGGCGTGCGCGAAGCGCGCGGCGAGCTCATCGTGGCGCTCGACAGCGACGACAGCCTGGACATGAACGCCCTGTATGTCATGGCCCAGGCCTGGAACGCCATGGATCCCAACGAGCGTTCGGCCTTCGTGGCCATCACCGGCCTGTGCGCGCGTCCGGACGGCCACATCGTGGGCGACATGTTTCCCGCTGACGTCTTCGACACCACAGCCATCGACATGTCCTTCAAGCATCACGTCAAG
The DNA here is from genome assembly GCF_003545815.1 of Pusillimonas caeni. GTDB lineage: Bacteria > Pseudomonadota > Gammaproteobacteria > Burkholderiales > Burkholderiaceae_B > Pusillimonas > Pusillimonas caeni. The sequence goes on along the minus strand of NZ_PDUW01000006.1, from coordinate 177,122 downwards.
GGCGAAAAATTCGGCTGTATGCGCACCGACGTGCTGCGGCGTTTTCCCTTTCCCGAGGACGTCCCGGGCTTCGTGCCCGAGAGCCTGGTCTGGCGCGCTATGGCGCGTGCCGGCTACTTGACCCGCTTCGTCAACCAGGTGTTTCGCGTGTACTACGAAAGCGGCGGCGCAAGCGGCGACACGCTTACCCGCCACAGCCGCGAAACAGGCGGCGCGCCCCATGCCCAAGGGCTATGGCTGCTGGCCCTGGACACAGTGGTCGAATGCCTGCCGTGGTTCCGCTACCGGCCGCAAGAGTTCTTTGCCGCCGCGGCCCGCTATACGCGCTTTGCCCTGCACATGAAACGCAACGGCCAGACATTGCCGCGAGGACGGCGCCTGCGCGGCTTGCGCAGCCGGCTGCTGGTGGCGGCAATGTGGCCCGTCGGGGCGGCGCTTTATCTGCGCGACGTCCGCGCTTCGCGCTCGCGGCCGGCGACCGCCCACGGCTAGCCGCCGGGCGTTGCAGCGATGGGCCGCTCGCTTGGACGCGGCCGCTCAGGAGACGTTTTCATCCTAGGCGGGGCAGCATGAAACAACCGTTCAATGCAGGGTTGCGGACGGAGGCGGGCCGGATTCATCATCTGGGCCGTCGTCTGCATCGTCGTCGTCCGGAGGCGGCGGTTCGCTGCCCAGCGCGAAAGGAAGCATGCTGCCCAGGTCGTCGCTCCAGGCGACCTCGTCGCCTTCTTCGTCGACCTTGATGAAGCGCACGCCTTCGATGTCGGACAACTGCACCGCCCATAGGTACTGGCACTCGTAGACTTCGCCGTCGGCGATCTGCAGGCCGCCCTTGTGGCCGATGATGCGCGCGCCCGGCCCGCCGATCTGCACCGTGACGATCTCGCTGGCGTCCTCGTCTGTTTCGAGCGGCACGGCGAACAGGGCCCACTCGAACCCGGTCTCGGCGGCGTCAACGATCTCGGCCAGCACGGGCTTGCCCATGTAGGCGGTCAGAGCGTCGGCCGTGCGGCCCAGCATATCGAGTTCTTCGGCGGTGAATAGAAGCGGGGTGTCTTGATCGGATGTCGACATGATGGATATCAAAGCCTGGAAAGCCGCGGCAGTGCCGTGGCAAGGGAGGTTGCGGTGTCCGTGGACGCTCGATTCATTTTAGTTCATGCCGTTGCGCTCGGCTTTATTTCCGCGCTCGGCCTACAATCGGATTTTTCCAAGCATCTCCTTTGAATTTGAAGTCATGGCCCAATACGTCTACACAATGAATCGGGTCGGCAAGATCGTGCCTCCCAAGCGGCAGATCCTGCGCGACATCTCCTTGTCCTTTTTTCCCGGCGCCAAGATCGGCGTGCTGGGCCTGAACGGGGCGGGCAAGTCGACCTTGCTGCGCATCATGGCCGGCGTCGATCGCGAGATCGAGGGCGAGGCCATCCCCATGCCGGGGCTGAAGATCGGCTACCTGCAGCAGGAGCCGGTGCTCGATCCCGAGCACACCGTGCGCGAGTCGGTCGAAGAAGGCCTGGGCGACGTCTTTTCCGCCCGCAAGCGGCTGGACGAAGTCTATGCGGCCTACGCCGAGCCGGATGCCGATTTCGACGCTCTGGCCGCCGAGCAGGCCGAACTCGAAGCCGTCATCGCGGCGGCCGCCTCCAGCGGCTCCGACGACATCGAGCATCAGATGGAGATCGCCGCCGACGCGCTGCGCCTTCCGCCCTGGGAGGCCGTGGTCGGCAAGCTTTCCGGCGGCGAGAAGCGCCGGGTGGCGCTGTGCCGCCTGCTGCTTTCCAAGCCCGACATGCTGTTGCTGGACGAACCCACCAACCACCTGGACGCCGAAAGCGTCGAATGGCTCGAGCTCTTCCTGCGCAAGTTCCCGGGCACGGTGGTGGCCGTCACCCACGACCGCTATTTCCTCGACAACGCCGCCGACTGGATCCTGGAGCTGGACCGCGGCCACGGCATCCCCTGGAAGGGCAACTACAGCTCCTGGCTCGAACAGAAGGACGAGCGCCTCAAGCAGGAGGAGGCGGCCGAATCCGCCCGCCAGCGCACCATCAAGAAAGAGCTTGAATGGGTCAGGCAGAATCCCAAGGGCCGGCAGGCCAAGGCCAAGGCCAGGCTGGCCCGTTTCGAAGAATTGTCTTCGCACGACTACCAGAAGCGCAACGAAACCCAGGAAATCTTCATCCCGGTGGCCGAGCGCCTGGGCAATGAAGTGATCGAGTTCGAAAACGTCTCCAAGGGCTTCGGCGACCGCTTGCTGATCGACGACCTCAGCTTCAGGGTGCCGGCGGGGGCCATCGTGGGCATCATCGGCCCGAACGGCGCGGGCAAGTCGACGCTGTTCCGCATGATTGCGGGCAAGGATCAGCCCGATTCCGGCCAGGTCAAGATCGGCCAGACGGTGCAGCTGGCCTATGTGGACCAATCGCGCGAGGCGCTGCCCGACGACAAGACTGTGTTCGAGGCGCTGTCCGACGGGGCCGATCTCATCACCGTGGGCAAATTCGAAATGTCCTCGCGCGCTTACCTGGGGCGTTTCAACTTCAAGGGCAGCGACCAGAACAAGCGGGTGGGCAATCTTTCGGGCGGCGAGCGCGGACGCTTCCACCTCGCCAAGACGCTTATTTCGGGCGGCAACGTGCTGTTGCTGGACGAACCGTCCAACGATCTCGACGTCGAGACCCTGCGCGCCCTCGAGGACGCCTTGCTGGAGTTCGCGGGCACCGTGATGGTGATCAGCCACGATCGCTGGTTCCTCGACCGCATCGCCACCCATATCCTGGCTTTCGAGGGCGATTCGCAGGTGGTGTTCTTCGACGGCAATTATCAAGAGTACGAAGCCGACAAGCGGCAGCGCCTGGGCGAAGAGGCCGCCAAGCCGCGCCGCATCCGCTACAAAGCGCTGAAGTGAGAGAAGCGGGCCAACGAGCCCGCGACAGGTTCAAAAGACGCCCCGGATTGCAGTGGAGCCGCTGCAATCGGGGCGTTCTTGCGTCCGAAGCCGGTTACCGCTTTCAAGAGCACGAGGCGTGAAGGCATTGCGAGTGTTGGTTTGCGGCGCGCCTTGTTACATTCTTTCAGTAAATTGTAAAGCGGCTCGCGGGGCCGAAATCTCAGTGATAATTTTTACCGATACAGCCCGACTGCGGGCCGGCCTTGCAGCGCGGGGCTGGCCGACGTGCCGGGCAGGCTGCTTGCTTGCATGATTCCGCAACGGGCCGCGCCGCTGGTGATACAGCTTTTTCTGACGTTAACAATTGCGCTTTCCAGCGGCGTGCAAACGAGGTATCGTGAATCCAACACTGTCAAAAGTCGGGAGTACACAATGAAAACACAACGTCTTGCCAAGTGCTTTGCCATCGGTCTGGTTGTCGCGGCCACCGCGGGCTGTTCGTCGTGGGATAACATGAGCGGCCGCCAGAAAAGTGCGGTCACCGGGGCCGGCGTAGGCGGCGTGGCCGGTGCGGTCATCTCCAACGGCGGCGTGCTGGGCACGGTCGGCGGCGCGGCCATCGGCGGCGTCATCGGCGACCAGATCGGTAAGAACCGCTAGTCGGTACAACGGCCTGTACCCGGCGGTTCACGAATCGAATCTCCGGCCGGCGCGCGGCGTATATCGCAGCTCTCGAAAGCTGCCGTATGCGCCGCGCGTTTTTTTGCTGCCGGACCGCTCCAAGGCTAGGCGCCCCCCACCGGCAAAAAAAAAGCCCCCTCAGGGGCAGCAAGCAAGCGTAGCCTGCACGGCGTGGGGCATTTTTGCCGCCAGGCCACCTCATCATCTCCGAGAACCTTTGGACAGGCAAGGCGGACAGCAAAAAGCCAGCCATTGCGGCTGGCTTCTTTGAGTTCGGGACAGAGAAGATTCAGGGAGCCGTGATTTCCGCGCCGGGCTGCGGCATCTCGATCTTGACTTCCAGCACTTCGAGCGACTCCTGGCGGTCCAGGTTGACCTTGATGTCGTCCGGATTGATCTTGACGTAGCGAGAAATGACTTCGACCAGTTCTTTCTGCAACTGGGGCAGATAGTCGGGACCTGAACCCGTGCCGCGCTCATTGATCAGAATGAGCTGCAGGCGATCTTTGGCGACGCTGGCGGAAGTCTTTTTTTGTCCGAGTAGAAACGACAGAAACGACATATCACTTGCCTCCGAAAAGGCGCTTGAACAGGCCGGGTTTTTCGTAATCGACGAAGCGCAAGGGCTTTTCCTCGCCGAGGTAGCGTGCGACCACGTCCTGGTAGGCCATGGCGACGTCGCTGTCCCGGATGTGGATGGCGGGAACCCCCTGGTTGGACGCCTGGAGCACGGACTCGGATTCGGGAATGACGCCGATGAGCTTGATGCGCAGGATGTCTTCGATGTCCTGCAGCGACAGCATCTCGCCGTCGGCCACCCGCTTGGGATGGTAGCGGGTAAGCAGCAGGTATTCCTTGATGGGCTCTTCGCTGTTGACGGCCCGATGCGACTTGGCCGCCAGGATGCCCAGTATGCGGTCCGAATCGCGCACCGAAGACACTTCGGGGTTGGTCACGACGATGGCGTCGTCGGCGAAATACGAGGCCATGAGGGCGCCCGTCTCGATGCCGGCGGGCGAATCGCATACGATGTACTCGAAACCCATTTCCTTGAGGTCGTTGAGGGTTTTCTCGACGCCTTCCTTGGTCAGGGCCTCTTTGTCGCGCGTTTGCGAAGCCGGCAATATATAGAGGTTCTCGAGCTGCTTGTCGCGGATCAGCGCCTGGTTGAGCGTGGCTTCGCCCTGGATGACGTTGACGAAGTCGTAGACCACCCGGCGTTCGCATCCCATGATCAGATCGAGGTTGCGCAAGCCCACGTCGAAGTCGATGACGACGGTCTTGTGGCCACGCATGGCCAGACCAGATGAAAAACTGGCGCTGGTGGTGGTTTTTCCCACGCCGCCTTTGCCTGAAGTCACCACAACGATGCGTGTCATGACGATTGAGTTCCTCTAGATATAAATCACGTAATCGTAAAACAAATCCTTGTCCGATTGCCGCGACTTGACGTTAATTGAATAAAGGCTTGGCAACAAATGTTGTCATTGCGTTTTTGTGTTCAACGCCGTGATCTGCAATGTTTCGCCGTCCAGCTGCACGATTGCCGCCTGGTTGTGCAGCTCTTGTTCGAGCTTGGTCTCGATGACCCGGTACACCCCGGCGATGGCGACCAGTTCGGGATCGAGCTGGGTGGTGAAGATGCGGGCGCTCGTGTCGCCCCGCGCACCGGCCATGGCCTTGCCGCGCAAGGGGCCGTAGATGTGGATGTTGCCGTCGGCGATGACTTCGGCGCCCTGGCTCACGACGCCGATGACGATAAGATCGGTGTCGCGCGCGTAAATGCGCTGGCCCGAGCGCAGCTGGCGATTGATCACCATGGCGGCGGGCGCGATCGCGGGGGACGGGGGCGCTTCCACGGCGGCGGGCGTGCCGGGTTCGGGCGAAGGCGCCGTGGGCGCCACGACCGGCACTTCCGACTCGGGAGCGGGGGTGCTGGCGGGGCGGGCCGGCGGACTGGACAGGTCGACCTCGGGCAGGCCGCAGGCGCGGGCCGCCTCGAGCAGCGCACCCTGCGCCACGACGCCGATGGGATGCAGGCGGTGCTCGCGCAGCGACTGCAACAGTGCGGGCCAGTCGATGGAGGACTCGAGATTCGACGCGTCGATGACGACGGGCTCGTTCTCGAAGAACGAGCCGGCGTCGTTCATGCGCTGGTCCAGCGCGGCCTGAAGCTGACCCAGGTCGTCGCTGTGCAGCACGATGCGTACGGCGTAGAGCGCCGCGCTTTTGAAATCCAGCGCGGCGGCTCCCTTGTGTTTGGTGGTGGATTTACTCACTGCCCTTGCTTACCCAAAGAAACCATGCCCGACAAAATACCAGAAGTCGGGCCTAAAACCGAGAGTTTTGTTCAGACCCACGCATCGCGCAGCGTCGTGCTGCGGTTGAGTACAGGCCGTTCTGCCGTCGAGTCGAAGCGGTCGGCGACGAAATAACCCAGCCGCTCGAATTGCCAGAAATGCTCGGGCACGGCCTCGGTGCCCGGTTCCAGCCAGGCCTGCACGGTCTCGAACGAATTGGGATTCAGGGCATCGAGGTAGTTCTTGTCGCCGCTGTCCGGGTTGGGGTCGGCAAACAGTCGATCGTACAGCCTGACCTCGGCGGCGATGGCGTGGGCCGCGCTGATCCAGGTGATGTTGCCCTTGACCTTGACCGCATCGGCGCCCGGCGTGCCGCTTTTCGTGTCCGGCAGATATTCGGCGTGCACTTCCACGACGCGTCCGGCCTCGTCCTTGACGCAGCCGGTGCAGCGCACGATGTAGCCGTACTTGAGCCGCACCGTGTTGCCCGGAAACAGTCTGAAGTACTTCTTGGGCGGGTCTTCGCGGAAATCGTCGCGTTCGATCCAGAGCTCGCGCGAGAAGGCGAACTCGCGCATGCCCAGCTCGGGCTTGTGCGGGTTGCGCGGCGCGTGGCAGAGCTCGCTTTGGCCTTCGGGGTAGTTGGTGATGACCAGCTTGAGAGGGTCGAGCACGGCGACGCGGCGCTCGGCGCGCGGATCGAGGTCGTCGCGCAGTGCTTGTTCGAGCAGGCTGTAGTCGATGCGCGAGTCGGCCTTGGAGACGCCCAGGCGCTCGCAGAACAGCCGAATGGATTCGGGGGTATAGCCGCGCCGGCGCAGGCCCGCCAGGGTGGGCATGCGAGGGTCGTCCCACCCCGCCACGTGGCCGGCGCGCACCAGTTCGAGCAGCTTGCGCTTGCTGGTGACGACGTAGGTGAGGTTCAGGCGGGCGAACTCGATCTGCTGCGGAAGAGGGCGCCGCAGGTGGCCCAGGCCGGCCAGTTTTTCCAGGATCCAGTCGTAGAAGGGCCGCTGGTCTTCGAACTCGAGGGTGCAGAAGCTGTGCGTGATGCCTTCGAGCGCGTCTTCGACCGGATGCGCCCAGGTGTACATGGGATAGATGCACCAGTCGCTGCCGGTGCGATGATGGGGCGCGTGGCGGATGCGGTACAGCACGGGATCGCGCATGTTCATGTTGGGCGAAGCCATGTCGATCTTGGCGCGCAGCGCCATGCTGCCGTCCGGGTGCTTGCCGGCGCGCATTGCTTCGAGCAGGGCCAGCGATTCGGCGGCCGGGCGGTTGCGCCAGGGCGAGTCGGTGCCTTTTTCGGTAAGCGTGCCGCGGGTTTCACGCATCTGCTCGGGCGACTGTTCGTCCACGTAGGCGTCGCCCGATTCGATCAGGGCGCGCGCGAACTCGTACATGAAGCCGAAATAGTCGCTGGCGTAGTAAAGGTTGTCCTCGTCCCGGTATTTCCAGTCGAAGCCCAGCCACTTGACCGCCTCGATGATGGCCTGGACGTATTCGTCCTCTTCCTTCTCGGGGTTGGTGTCGTCGAAGCGCAGGTGACAGGCGCCCTGATAGTCGCGCGCCAGGCCGAAGTTCAGGCAGATGCTCTTGGCATGGCCGATGTGCAGGTAGCCGTTGGGCTCGGGCGGAAACCGCGTGCGGATGCGCGCGCTGTCGACCTCGCCCCCTTGCTGCACGCCGGCAGGCCCCGGGCGTCCGGCCCAGCGCTTGTCGTCATAGCGGCCCTCGACGAGGTCGCGTTCGATGATCGTGCGAAGAAAGTTGGAAGTGGATGGGGTCGAAGAGGCGGTCATTACGGAAAACGAAACAGAAAAAACAGGCGAAGTAAGCATTTTGCCACGTTCGTATATATTTGCCCGCCCGGCGCCCAAAATCCGGGTTCAGGCTCTAAACTAGCGGGCATTATGAATACGACCGTCTGGCTTTCTCAGATCCAGTCTCTCGTCAGCCTGGGGTTCATGTCGCTGTTCCTGCTCATCGAGTTGGGCCTGGCCTGGGTCCTGCTGTTCTTCAGGCTGGCCGATCGGTTTTCTCCCGGCAATGCCTGGATGCTCGCCTACCGGTTCTGGGTGCGCGTCTACGCCCTGGCCGCCATTCTGGCCCTTGCCGCGTCCATGCCGGTGCTCATCCAGCTGGGCAGCCTCTGGCCCGGCCTGCTCGATCGCATCGGCGACGTGGCCGGCCCCTTGCTGGCCGCCGCCATACTCACCGCCTTCATCGTCAAATCGTGCTTTATGAGCGCCATGCTGTTCGGCCAGCGCCGCCTGTCCGATACCGCGTACACCGCCGTGGTGTTCATGGTGGCGGTCGGCACGACGCTTTCCGTGCTGTGGGTGCTGGCGCTGGTCGGATGGATGCAGACTCCGGCCGGCACGGGCTTTCTGAATGGAGAGTATTTCGTCGTCGATTGGTACGAGGTGGTTCTCAATCCATCCACGGGGTGGCTGCTGCTGCTCGTGGCCGCCGCCTCGGGGCTCACGGTGGCGTTCATGCTGCTGGGCGTCATCGCCGGCCGGGCGTCTTCGCTGCCCGCCGATGACAGCGGCCGGCAAGTCTTTCGCACCGGCGCGGTCATCGGGCTGGCGGCCGTGCTGGCGTACGGCGTGGCCATCACGGGCTATGGGCGCATGGTGGCCACCCACCAGCCTGCCAAGGCCGCGGCCACGGCGGCCTACTGGCAAAGTGGTGTGCAGCCGGACCTGGCGCTGTTCGGATGGCCGGACGAGCGCCGCGGTTCCACGCGCGCCTTGCTTGCCTGGACGCACGCCGGCGGCAAATGGCTGGGCCGCGACGCCGAGGGAAGGCTGCTCGGCCTGGATCATTTCTCGGGCATGCACCCGCCCGTCGCGCTTACCTTCTGGTCGTTCCGCCTGACGCTTGCCGTGGCGCTGGCGATGCTCGTCGCGGCCTGCGGAGCGCTCTGGTGCATGCGGCGGAAATACGTCGAGCACGGCGACCTGCCTCCGGCGTGGCGCCGCTTTTTTTCCGGCATGACTTTCCTGGGCTGGGTAGCCGGGCTGGCAGTGCTGTGCCACGTCCTTGCCGGACAGGCGCCTTTCGTCGTCAATCACACCATCACCTTCCTCGAGATCGCGGGGCCTGCCAATCCCGCTCATGTGGCCATCGGCATCGCCGCGCACCTGGCCGTCTACGGCGTGCTGCTGCTGGGTTTCATGCATCTGTTGCGGCATGGCGTGCAATATGGCGTTGTGCCGGTGGCCCGTAGAAGGGGAAGGGCATGATCGTCGATACTCTGGTCGAGCTGCTGGGGTTCAGCGCCGAAGACCCGGCGTTCTGGATGCCTTTGGCCTTCATGGGCCTGCTGTTCGCCATCGTGGTGGCGGCGGCGGTTCTGGACGGCTTCGACATCGGGGTGGGATGCCTTACCCTCGTCGCCCCGGGCGAACTGCGCCCGCGCATGATGTCTCTGTTGAGTCCGTGGCGGGACGCCAACGAATTCTGGCTGTTCCTGGGCATGGGCGTGTTCCTTGCCGCCTTTCCCAATGCCTGGGGCAGCATCATGGGACAGCTCTATCTGCCGCTGATGCTGCTGGCGGTGGGCGTGCTGCTTCGGTCCGTGTCGTTCGAGTTTCGCCTGCGCGCGCCGCTCGACATGCAGCGGCGCTGGATACTGGGTTTCGGCATCGGATCGCTCGCGACGGCCGTGGCGCACGGCCTGCTGCTCGCGCGCCTGGTCGTCAGCTATCGGTCCGGGGGCGGCTACCTGGCATTCGGCCTGTTCGTGGCGCTGTGCTGCGTGGCCGCCTATTGCCTGCTGGGCGCGGCGTGGCTCATCATGCGTGAACAGGGTCCGCTGCGGCTGCATGCGGTGTTCTGGGGCAGGCGGGCGGTCAGATGGGCGGCCGCGGGGGCCGTTGCGGTGTCGGTGGTGCTGGCTTTCGCCAACACCGGCGTATTCCTCAAGTGGAGCGATGGGCCGCAATGGTCCTTGGTGGCATGCCTGTGGATCGTGCTGCTGGTGTGCTTCGTCGCCATCGAGCTCAGCCTTCAGCGCATGGTCACCCACAGCGACGGCACGACCATGCTGCCCTTCGCCGCGACCCTGCTGGCGTTTCTGGTGATTCTGGGCGGCCTGTTCTACAGTTTTTTTCCCTATCTGGTGCTGGACAACATCACCATCTGGGACGGCTCCGCCTCGGTCAGCTCCCTCAGGCTGGTGCTGGCCGCCGCCGTCGTGGCCCTGCCGGTGGCCCTGATCTTCAATATCTGGGTGTACTGGCGCATGTTCGGGCTGTCGCGCGCCCCGGTGCCGCCGGGGCTTAACAGAACCGATTCTTGATCGCCGAACGGCGTGCTTTCAGGTATTGCGCTGCGCGCCGTCGGCGCCTTCGTCTTCCTGCGCCAGAGGCAGCCGCACGGTCACCTTCAGCCCGCCCGAATCGGCCTCGTCCAGGGACAGGCTGCCGCCATGGGCGCGCGCGATGGAATTGCACAGGGCCAGGCCCAGGCCCACGGAGCCGGTCAGCGTACGGGCGTCGTCCAGGCGCGAGAAGGGGCGCAGCGCCTCGATGCGGCGTTCTTCCGAGATGCCGGGGCCGTGATCGGATACCGTCATGACCGCGTGGGCGGCCGTGGTGGACAGCCCGATCTCGATCGGGGGGGCGGCATAGTTCAGCGCATTGGTGATCAGGTTGTCCAGCAGCCTTCCCAGGGCGAATCCGTCGGCGCGCAGCACCACGCCGGAAGGCAATGGTTCAAGCAGCTTCACGTCGCTGCCCGCGCTCTCCCAGGTGCCGACATGTTCCTGCAGCCAGTCGTCCAGGTTCAGGCGGGTGAAGCGGTAGTTGGCGGGGTCGGTGCCGCGCACGAAGCCGATGAACTGGTCCACCATGCGCTGCATGTCCTGCAGGTCGTGGCGCAAGCCCTCCTTGAGTGCGGCCTCTTCCATCATTTCGATGCGCAGCCACATGCGGGAAAGAGGCCCCTTCAGGTCGTGAGGCAGGCCGGCGAGCAGGGTGCGGCGCACCGCATCCGACTCGTTCAGGGCGTCCAGCATGGCATTGAAGCGCTCGCCGAGCGCGCGCGTCTCGCTCGGGCCCGCCGGCACGACCCGCTGCGGCTGCCCCGCGGCGAGCTGATCCGCCGCCTTGGCCAGGCGGGTAAGGGGCCGCGTAATGTGCCACGAGAATGCGGCCGAGATCAGCAGGATGACGCCCATGCCGGCCAGCCACATGGCGACCAGGGGAGTGGCCACCGGCGGGGACAGCCTGTCCAGCGGAATGACCAGCCATTCGCGGGTGGCCAGGGCGGCGGCGTCGGTGTGCTCGTCGGGCTGGAGCGAGATATAGATGCGCGGTGCGGGGCCGCGCGAGAGCGCGACGCGCGTTCCATCGTCCAGCCGCGTGTTCAGTGCGTCGACGAGCTTGCGCAAATCGCGCCGCAGGTCGTCATGCCGCGGAGGGGGCGGCGGGCGATCGGACGAATGGCCATGGTCCCCGGGGCGCCCTTGGCCCGGAGGAGGAGGGCGGCGCGGCCGGCGCTCGAGCTCGGCTTCGGACGGCAGGGTGCGGGACCAGAGTCGCCATTCGTTGCGCGAGGCCTCGCGCACGAAGTCGGCGCGTTCTTCGGCGGGAATCTCGGCCAGCGCGGCGCGCAGCGTGCGTATCGTGGTCGAGACGATTTCTATCGTGACGGTTTCGGTGAACTGGTTGCGGAAATGGCTGACGGACGCCATGGTGCCCGCCTGCACCAGCAGGATGGTGCCCAGCGTCAGCAGAACGAGACGGGCGCGAAGCGACCGCGGAACAAGTCGCCGCAGCATCAGGGCGAAAATCGATAGCCCACGCCCCACACGGTCTGGATCCAGCGCGGCTGCTTGGGGTCGTCTTCGATGGCGCGGCGCAGGCGCAGGATGGCGATGTCGATGGCGCGGTCATTGCGTTCGCCTTCTTCGTCATCGCGCGCCAGCGCCAGCAGCCGGTCGCGCGACAGGGGTTTGCCGGGGTTGGACACCAGAGCCTCGAGCAGATTGACCTCGCCGCCCGTGAGCTTGATGGGGGTATCGCCGCGCGACAGCTGCCGGGTGGCCGGGTCGAACACGAAGGGGCCGAACTCTACGGGCTTACCCTTGATGAAGGCCGACGCCCCTTTTTTGCGCCTCAGCACCGCCTCGACGCGGGCGAGCAGCTCGCGCGGGTCGAAAGGCTTGCCCAGGTAATCGTCGGCGCCGGCTTCCAGGCCGATGACGCGGTCGACGGTCTCGTCGCGGCCGGTCAGCAGGATGACGGGAATGTCTTCGCCCTGCTGGCGCAGGCGCCGGCAGGCTTCGGCGCCGTCGCCGTCGGGCATCATGCGATCGAGCACGATGAGGTCCGGGCTGTAGCGCTCGATGCGGGTTTCGAGGTCGCTTCCGTCGGGCGCAAGCAAGGTATCATAGCCATGCCGGTTGAGGTAGTCGGCCAGCAGTTGACGCAAGGCGGGGTCGTCGTCGACGACCAGCACTTTGGTGTGGTTTTTTTCCATGATGCCGCCAGTGTGCCCACAGAACAGTCCACTGGCAAGCTACCGAAATCGATTGAAATAACCGATATTCTCCCCCGCCCAATTTCACAATTCAATAGCATCCCAGCATGAATCTTCCGTCCGTCGATTCGTTGAGCAGCCGCCTGAAGGACTACGCCTGGCTGTCCGATCTGCCGGCCATGCTTTTCTGGGCGGCGCTGGTAGGGGTGCTGGCGGCCCTGGCCACCCTGGCCTTCTACCAGGGCATGTACTTCATTCTGTCCCTGGTGGGCGGGCAAAGCGGATCGGTGGTGCAGACCATGCAGGGGCTGCCCTGGTATGGGCGCCTGCTGCTTCCCGCGGCGGGGGGCGTGGTGGCGGGCTGCCTGCTGCATTGGTCCGAAAAGCACGGCTCGCGCGCCACGTCCGACTATATGGAGGCGGTGGCCATCGGCGACGGCCGGCTGTCCATCAGCCAGGGGCTTCTGCGCTCCCTTTCGTCTTTGTTCACGGTGGTCTCGGGCGGCTCCATCGGCCGTGAAGGGGCCATGGTCCACCTGGGGGCCATGGGCGCCTCGATCGTGGGACGCCTTGCCCGGCTCGATACGACCCGTCTACGCCTGCTGGTTGCCTGCGGGGCCGCGGCGGGGGTGTCGGCGGCTTATGGCGCCCCCATCGCCGGCGCCCTGTTCGTGGCCGAGATCGTGCTGGGCGCCATGGCCATCCAAAGCGTCGGGCCCTTGCTGATTTCAGCGGCCTTCGCCAATCTCACCATGCGGGCCACCGGCCACTACCATATCGTCTACCCCATCGAGGGCCTGTCGCAGGCCGACGGGGTGCAGATACTGCCCTTCGTGGTGCTGGGCCTGCTCTCGGGGGTGCTGGCGCCGCAATTCCTGCGCTTTCTGGGCCTGGCGCGCGGCATGTTCGAGCAGACCGGTTTTTCCCTGCCGGTGCGGCTCGGGTTCGGCGGCCTGCTGGTGGGCCTGCTTCTCATCTCGTTCCCCTACGTGGCGGGCAATGGCTTCAGCGTCGTCACCTCGCTGCTGCATCACTCATGGACCTGGCAGGCGCTGTTGTCGGTGCTGCTGCTCAAGGTGGTGGCCACGGCCTTCACGGTGGGCTCCGGCGCGGTCGGCGGCGTGTTCACGCCCGCCTTGCTGGTGGGGGCCGCTTTCGGCGCATTTTTCGGACATATCGTCCTGTTTATCTGGCCGGAGGCGGACGTGTCGCTGTATCTGTTCACCCTGGTGGGCATGGGGGCTTTCCTGGGCGCCGCGACGGGGGCTCCGTTGATGGCCATCGTGATGATCTTCGAAATGACCGTCAGCTATCAGCTCGTCCTGCCGCTGATGGTGGCGTGCGTCCTGGCATATTTTGTTTCGAGGGCGGTGGCGCAAGTGGCCATGTACGATGTTACGCTGACACGTGAGCGTGACCTCGTCCTGCGGCGGGGGTTGCGCCATCTGCGCTTGAGCGAGCTGGTGCGGCCCGCCCAGACGGTGATTTCCACGGACACTCCGGTCAAAGAGGCCTTGCAGATGTTCATGGAATACCCCGTCAAGTACCTTTATGTGGTCGACGAGGACAACGTCTATCAGGGCGTGGTCGCGCAGCGCGATCTGACCAGCCTGCTGATGACGCACACCGATGTGCAAAGCCGGGTGGCGGGCGACGTGGTGCGCTACGACTTCCTCAAGCCGCTGCATCCGGACATGGGCCTGGACGAGGCCCAGGCGGTCTTTGTGCAATTTCAGGGCGAGCGCCTGCCCGTGGTCAGCCGCGACGAGCGGCCGAAGCTGCTGGGCGTGGTGTACAAATCGGCCCTGCTGGAAAAGTATTCGGCGCTCAAGCGCTCGCTGGACGCCAGTGCCGAGGTATTGGCCGAAGTGACGCACCGGCGTCGCTAGTGCTAACAGGCCCTAGGAGCGGCCCGGACGAATCCTTGGGCCCGCGCCGCAAGGAAGGAATGAAACGGCATGTCGTGATGTTGAGTGGTGAATGGTTCATACGCGGTGCATGGATGGCGCTGCTGGCCTGCGGCCTGGTTTACAGGGCTGCGCCGGCGGCGGATTTCCGCGACCTGGCGCCGGCGCGCCTGTTTCCGGTCGACATAGAGGGCGTCGGCGCCCCCGAACCCCTGCCGTTGCTGCCGCCCGACGTCGAGCAGGGCGTCGATGCCGGCGAGGAGCTGACCACCTCGCTGTTCGCCCCCGGGCCGGATGAACTCGACGAGCAGCACGTCGACTGGTCATACCGGCGCGGCCTCAAGCCCTACCGTGGATACGGCATCGCGGGTACGCAAGGAGTTCATGCCCCCTTGATCGTGTCTTCGCTCACGTCCGCCGACGCCTGGGAGCTGGGCGCCGAAAACTGGCGTTATACCGGCAGCGACGGCACCGACCTGACGCTGGGCAGCTACTCGCCGCGCAGCTTCGTATGGGGCGGCGGCGCGCGGCTGAGCGGCATCGCGCTGTCCCGCTCGCTTTCCGACGGCGCGGTGGCCCAGGACCATTGGCAGTATGGCTTGGTGCTGGGCGCGCTGAACTACACGGATGCGGCGGCGACTTCGGGCGCCCTGGCCTATGGAACGGGCGCCAGCGATGCGGTGGTGCGCTACGGCGTCGACCCCGACTTCACCCTCGAGACGCAGGTGCAGTGGGCGCCGGATATGGTCACCGCGGGGGTGGGCGGCATGTATTCGACCGCGTGGGGCGCCTGGCGGGTGGGTGTGGCAAAAGCGACCCGCAACCTGCAGGACGGATGGCGGTATCGGGTAGGATACGATGTGGGCCTGATCGAAGACATCAAGCTTTCGTGGCTGACCGAGCAGCGCAGCGGCGGGTTTTCCGACCTCAGCAACTATACCGGTTTTGCGGCGGATTCCGGCCAGACGCGCAACCTGGTTTCCACCAGCATCCCCATCGGGCGCTGGGGTACGGTGCGCGGCAGCTACGAGCACGTGGCTTCCCAGGCCGCGCCCCTGAAGCAGCAGTTCATGATCAGCCAGCAGTTCTGGTACAGCCCCAATCTGCGCGTGTCGCTCAGCGCGCAGCGCGAACAGCTCAGCGGCGATTATGGTCTGGGCCTGGAGTTTTCGCTGCCCATCCAGTAGGGGCGGAGCCTTGCCGGCTCAAGGGGCTAAAATGCTTTGTCCGTCCGGCGCGCGAGCCTGCCTCGCGCGGCCGGTGTCGTCCTTCTTTGGCCTTGTAGCGCCGCTTTTCACCGCATGTCTGACTTTCCTTCCGGCTCCCTCGACGTCCTGCAGCAGGTTTTCGGCTATGACTCGTTCCGGGGAGACCAGCAGGCCATCATCGAGCACGTCCACCAGGGGGGCGATGCGCTGGTCCTGATGCCTACGGGGGGCGGGAAGTCGCTGTGCTATCAGATTCCCGCCTTGATGCGCGGCGGCGTGGGCGTCGTCATTTCGCCGCTGATCGCCCTGATGCAGAACCAGGTGGACGCCCTGATCGAGCTCGGCGTCAAGGCGGCCTTTCTCAACTCCACTCAAGACTGGCGCGAAGCGCGCGACGTCGAGCAGGCATTCCTGGCCGGCGAGCTCGACCTGCTGTACGTGGCGCCCGAGCGCCTGCTGACCGACCGCTGCCTGGACCTGCTGTCGCGGGGCAGGGTGTCCTTGTTCGCCATCGACGAAGCCCATTGCGTCTCGCAATGGGGGCACGACTTCCGGCCCGAGTACCTGCAATTGTCCATCCTGGCCGAGCGCTGGCCGCAGGTGCCGCGCATTGCGCTGACCGCCACGGCCACCACCGAGACGCGCAGGGAAATCGCCCAGCGCCTGCGCCTGACGGACGCCCGCCACTTTGTCTCGAGCTTCGACCGGCCCAACATACGCTACCGCATCATCGAAAAGAACGAAGTCCGGCGCCAGTTGCTGGCCTTCATACAGGCCGAGCATATGGGCGACTGCGGCATCGTCTATTGCCTGTCGCGCGCCCGGGTCGAGGAAACCGCCGAATTCCTGTGCAAGAACGGCATCGAGGCCTTGCCCTACCACGCGGGCCTGAGCGCCGCCGTGCGCGCCGAAAACCAGTCGCGCTTTCTGCGCGAAGAGGGCCTGGTCATGGTGGCCACCATCGCCTTCGGCATGGGCATAGACAAGCCCGACGTCCGCTTCGTGGCGCACATCGACCTGCCCAAGTCGGTCGAGGGCTACTATCAGGAGACGGGCCGCGCGGGACGCGACGGCCAGCCGGCGACGGCATGGCTGGCCTACGGCCTGCAGGACGTGGTGCAGCAGCGCCGCATGATCGACGAGTCGCCGGGGGAAGACGTTTTCCGGCGCCGCCTGAGCGCGCAGCTGGACGCCATGCTGGGCCTGTGCGAAACAGTCTCCTGCCGCCGCCAGCGCCTGCTGGCGTACTTCGATCAGTCGATCGGGCCTTGCGGCAATTGCGACACCTGCCTCGAACCCCCCGAGGCCTGGGACGGCACGGTGGCGGCACAGAAGATCCTGTCCGCGGTGTACCGCTTGTGGCGCGAGCGGGGCCAGCGCTTCGGGGCCGGGCACCTCATCGACATCCTGCGCGGCAAGCAGACGGACCGCGTCCAGCAGTACGACCACCAGAGCCTGTCGGTCTTCGGCGTGGGCGCGGACCTGTCCGAGCAGGCCTGGCGCGGCGTATTGCGGCAGTTGCTGGCGCAAAGCCTGCTGGCGGTGGACCACGAGGGCTACGGCACGCTGGCCTTGACGGATGGCAGCAGGGCGGTCCTGAAGGGCGAGACGACGCTGATGTTCCGCCGCGAACCCGAGAAAAAGGCGCGTTCCCGCTCGGGTTCGAAGTCGGGCGCTTCCCGCAGCCGAAGCGCCGACATCGTGCTGCCGCCCGAAGCACAGGAGCGCTTCGAGGCCCTGCGCGCCTGGCGGGCGGAAGTGGCTCGCAGCCACGGCGTGCCGGCCTATGTGATCTTCCACGACTCGACCCTGCGCGAGGTCGCTTTGAACTGTCCCGAAAGCCTGGAAGACCTGGCGCAGATCAGCGGGGTGGGGGTGCGCAAGCGCGAAGCGTATGGAGAAGAATTGCTGCGTTGCGTACGAACGGTCTAGAAGCAGAGTTTCTGGCGCACCCCATATTTTGCTAAGCTGGCAAGGTTCGTCGCGCTGGCTTCAGAAATGGCGCTGTCATTCAATCGGATGGGCTCGATGGAACTGCGTCAAATCAAATACTTCATTGCCATTGCCGACTCGGGAAGCTTCAGCGCTGCCGCCCAGCGCTTGCTCATTGCCCAGCCTTCGCTAAGCGCGCAGATAAAAGCGCTGGAGTCCGAGTTGGGCGTCAAGCTGTTCGAGCGCAACGCGCGGGGCGCTCGACCCACTTCGGCGGGGGTCCGCTTTCTTCAACGAGCCCGCGCGCTCATGGCCGAGGCAGAGGATCTTGCCCGCTCCACCCGATCGATGGCGGGGGAAGTGTTCGGCACCGTGCGATTGGGCCTGACGGTTTCGGCGGCTTACCCCCTCGCCGCTCCCATACTCGGAGAAACCGCGAAGGCATATCCGCGGATCCGGTTCGTGATCGTCGAGGCGCTGAGCAGCAAGCTCATGGACCTGGTCAGGCGCGAAGAGCTCGACCTTGCGCTGTCGTTCAGTCCGGCCTTCACGGAAGGGGTGCGGGGCGAGACCTTGGCCACAGAGCGCTTTTACTTGTGCACGACACCCGGCCACCCTTTGGCGGGAGAAGGCCCGATCGGAGCCGAAAGCTTTTTGCACCTGCCTTTATTGCTGCCGCCGGTCAATCACGAGCTGTCGGAGCGGCTGGTGAGTTGCGGCCTGCGCATCGGCCTGAAGCCCGTCTGGCAGCACGTGGTGGAGTCGGTCAGCGTCATCAGCAGCCTGGTGGAAGCGGGGCTGGGCATATCGATTTTGCCGTATTCCGCCGTTGCCGAAGCGGTGAAAGCGAAGCGCATCGCCGCCAGGCCGATCTCCGATCCCGAACTCGCGCGCCAGATGTGCCTTATTTATTCATCGCGCCGCACGCTGACCAAGGCGGAGCTCGAAGTGGCGCGCATCATCAGGCGGATTGTCGCGGACAGAATCGAAAAGGGAGCCACCAACTGGGTCTCGCCCCGATGAAGCTATAGGCAATTGCTATACCTTTTAAAGGTAAAAGCGCATTGCTCCCACGGGCCTCCCGTTCCTATGATGGGCAGAGACAGACCATCATTCATAAGGGGAGACTGCATGACTTACGATGCAATCGTGATCGGGGCCGGGCATCATGGCCTTATACTCGCGACCTATATGGCAAAGGCCGGGCTGAAGACGCTGCTGACCGAACGGCGCCTGACCTATGGCGGCGGCTTGAACACGGTCGAGGCCACTCTGCCGGGGTTCTACCACAATCTTCATTCGATCAATCATTTCCATATAGAGCACACGCCCTGGTACCGCGATCTGCAATTGAGCGAGAAGGTGCCCTACATCACCCCGCGGTACGAACTGGGCCAGGCGCATCGGGACGGCTCCGCCCTGGTGTTCGGGCGTGATCTCGACGAAACGGTTGCCAACATTGCGCGTTTCTCCAAGAAGGACGCCGCCACCTTCCGCGAGTGGAACGCCAAGGCGGAAAGAATCACGACGGACGTATTCCTGCCCGAGCGCTATGCCGAGCCTTTGCCCGCCGCCGAGCGCGAGGCGCTCCTCGGGCAGCATGCCCTGGGCCGCGAGTTCCTCGACGTGTGCGGCCGCCAGCCGCTCGAGGTGGTCGAAGAGCTGTTCGAGAACGAGCACGTGCGCCTGCTGTTCCTGTTCAAGGTCTCCCTGTTCGGCACCTGGTTGACGGATACCCTCAACAAGACGTCGCCCATGGGGTCGGTGATCCGCGCGTTCGACCTGAAGACCGGCTATCAACTGTGCAAGGGGGGAAGCTTCAACCTGGCGCGCGGCCTCATGGAGCGATTCATCGAGGCCGGCGGCACGTATTGGAACCAGTGCGAGATAGAGCGCATCGTGGTCGAGAACGGACGCGCCACGGGCATCGAATGCGCCGACGGGCGCAAGGCCAAGGCGTCGAGCTTTGTCGCGTCGACGGTGGACGTCCACCAGACTTTCGAGAATTTCATCGGCCGCGACCAGCTGCCCGAAGCCATGAGGCGGAAGGTGGACGACTTCAAGTACACGACATGGACGCTGTTCGGCCTGCATCTGGCATTGAATGAAATGCCGCGCTTCGCGGCGGAAAGCTTTGATCCCAACATCCAGCTGACCCAGAAGTGGAGCATCGGCGCGGACACCATGGAGGAACTGAACGCCGCCCACGAGGACGTGAAGGTCAACAAGGTGCCCGAAATCATTCAGTTCGGCGCCGGACCGCTCAGCGTGCTGGATCCGGCGCTGGCCCCCAAGGGCAAACACGTGACCTACGCCTGGCATGTCATGCCGCACAACCCCGACCTGGGCGGCCGGAATTTCGAGGATTTCAAGCGCGAGTTCGCCGAGAAGATCATCGACCGGTGGGCCGAATACTGCCCCAATATGACGCGTGACAATATCCTGGGCAGATACGTGTATACCTCCCATGAGTACGTGCAGGAGCTGCCCAATATGCGCGAGGGCGACATCTTCATGGGCGCCTTGTCGGGAGACCAGGTCATGGACCGGCATTTCGGCTACAGAACCCCTATCCAGGGCCTTTACATGGCCGGCTCCGCCACCCATCCGGGCGGCGCGATTTCAGGAGGGGCCGGCTACATCGTCGCCGGCCTGGTCGCCGACGAGCTGGGAATCAAGAAGTGGTGGAAAACCGAGGATCTGCGATCGCGTCTGGCGTCGCTGGGAGGCTGAACATGGATTACGGGCCGATGAGTCTACGGGGCAAGACGGTGCTGGTCACCGGAGGCGGCCAGGGAATAGGCCGGACTCTGGTAGAGGCTTTCGCCCGGGCGGGTTCGCGGGTGGTGGCCGCCGACATACAGGAGACAGCGGTCGCCGCCGTGGCGGAGGGCTTGTGCGGGCAAGGCCTGCAGGCGAGCGGCGCCGCCCTGGACGTGACCGACGAACAGCAGGTCCGGGCGTTGTCCCGAAGCCTTCTGGACAGCCATGGCGGAGTCGACGTGCTGGTCAATAATGCCGCCTTGTTTTCAACCCTGACGATGCAGCCGTTCGACGAGATCGAGCTGGACGTCTGGGAGAAGGTCCTCAAGGTCAATCTGACCGGTCCGTTTCTGTGCGCCAAGCATTTTGCGCCGATCATGCGGGACAAGGGCGAAGGAAGAATCATCAATGTGGCGTCGGGCGCGGTGACGCTCGGCCGCCCCAACTACCTGCACTACATCGCCTCCAAATCGGGCCTGGTCGGCATGAGCCGCTCCATGGCGCGCGAGCTGGGGCCGCATGGCGTAACGGTCAACGCGGTCCTGCCGGGGTCTGTGGACACCGGCATCCAGCGCGAAACCGTCACGCCCGAGGCCAAATCGCGCATCGTGGCCATGCAGTGCATACCTCGGGGGCAGGTGCCGCAGGACCTGGTGGGCGTGATGCTGTTCCTGGCGTCCGATTCATCCGCCTTCATTACCGGCCAGTCCATCACGGTGGACGGCGGCGCGACACATTCATGAGAGAACCATGACGATCGATTTATCTTTGGCATGCGGCCGCTATGACAGGACCGGAGCGTTGCTGGACGGGCGGGTGGGAATCGAAGGGTGCCGGGTCACCGCCGTGTCGCTCAGGCCCGAAGAAACCTTCTTTCGGGTCTTTACCCAGCATGAATTCGACGTGGCGGAACTGTCGTTCTCCACCTATCTGATCCAGACCGCGCGCGGCGAATGCGAATATATCGCCATCCCGGCATTTGTGTCGCGCGCGTTTCGCCATTCGGGTTTCTATGTGCGCACCGATCGCGTAAGCTGGCCCGGCGACCTGCGCGGAAAGCGCGTGGGAGTGCCCGAATACCAGGTCACGGCGGCGGTCTGGGGACGAGGAATTCTGCAGCACGAATACGGCATTCCACCTTCCGGGATAAGGTGGGTGGTCGGCGGGGTCGAAGAACTGGGACGGCAGGAAAAAGTGTCTTTCGATCATCCGCCCGGCGTGGAGATCGTGCCCGCCACAGACCTGCCTTTGTCGCGCCTGCTGGCATCGGGCGAGATCGATGCGATCCTGGCGCCGCGCACGCCGTCCTGCTTCCGGAACAAGAGCGAGCATGTGGGCCGGCTGTTCCCCGACCCCCGTTCGGTCGAGGCGGACTATTTCAAGCGGACGGGCATTTTTCCCATTATGCACGTGGTGGGTATTCGGAAGTCCCTGGTCCAGAAGCATCCCTGGCTTGCGGCCAGCGCCATGAAGGCTTTTCTGCAGGCGCGCGCCGTGGCCCTGCCGAGCCTGGACGACACGACCGCCCTGGCAACCAGCCTGCCCTGGCTGAATCAAGAGGCCGAGTTCACGCGTTCGGTGATGGGCGACGATCCATGGCCGTATGGCGTGGAACAGAACGCCAAGACGCTGGACGCCATGTTGTCCTACCACCATGAACAAGGTTTGTCGCTGCGCAAGCTTGCGCTGGAAGAGGTGTTCCATCCAGGGTCGCTGCAGCAATTCAAGATCTAGGAGTAAAGCCATGACGAAGGCCGATTTGCGCGGACGTTACGCCGCAATGTCCCTGGAAGAGACATTGCCGAGCCGCCGCCAGCTCTATTACGGCGGCGGATGGCACGATGGCGAGCAGGGCGAGGCGGCCCTGGCGTCGCCTTCTGACGGCCGCAGCCTCGGGCGGGTGGCCGTTGCGGGATTGGGCAATGTCGACGCCGCCGTGCGGGCGGCGCACGCCGGCTTTTCCGTTTGGAAGAACGTGCCGCCTTTCGAGCGGGGACGGACGCTGCGCGAAGCGGCCCGCATCCTGCGTGAAAACGCGCTCGAGCTTGCCATGATAGACGCGGCCGATTGCGGCAACCCCGTCAGCGCCATGGTCGGAGACGTCGAATTGGCCGCCTCCGGGCTCGAGTACTTCAGCGGCCTGGTGCAGGAAACCAAGGGCGACACCATACCCATGGGTCCCGGCCGCATCAACCTGACCCTGCGCGAACCGTTGGGGGTGTGCCTGCGCATCATCCCCTACAACCATCCGCTGATGTTCGCGGCGATGCGGGCGGCGGCGCCGCTCGCGGCCGGCAATGCATTGATCGTCAAGGCGCCCGACCAGGCGCCCTTGTCGTGCCTGAAGCTCGCGGAACTGTGGCACGGCCTGTTGCCCGACGGCGTATTCAACGTCATGACCGGCGGCCCGGAGATCGGCGCCGCCATGGTGGGGCACCCGCTGGTCTCCAAGGTGGGCCTGATCGGCTCGGTCGGCACGGGACGCAAAGTCATGGAAGCCGCGTCCAGGCGCTTGACGCCGGTGGGCCTGGAGCTGGGCGGCAAGAACGCGCTGATGGCCTGGCCGGACGCGGATGTGGACAAAGTGGCGCAGGCCGCGATTGCGGGCATGAACTTCACCTGGGCGGGGCAGTCTTGCGGTTCGACCAGCCGTGTCTTCCTGCACGAGCGCATTCACGACGAGGTGGTTCAACGCATGAGCCGGCTGATCGAAGGCATGGCGCCGGGCCTGTCCCTCGATTGGGATACCCGCATGGGAGCGTTGATCAGCCGGGCGCATCTGGATGCGGTGGCGGGCTTCGTGAGCGATGCCTTGCGCGACGGCGCCGAAGTGGTCGCGGGAGGCGGCATTCCCGATGATGCGGCGCTTGTGCACGGAAATTTCTATCTTCCGACCATTCTGGCCAATGTGCACAGCGCTATGCGGGTTGCCCGCGAAGAAGTCTTCGGGCCCGTGATGTCCGTTCTGCGCTGGTCGGATGAAGAAGAGCTGTTCAGCGCCGTCAATGGCGTCGACTACGGCCTGTCCGCGTCGATCTGGTGCAACGACCTGACGACGGCCATGCGGGCCAGCCAGCGTGTCGAAGCCGGCTATGTATGGATAAACGACGTGTCCCGGCATTTCCTGGGAGCGCCGTTTGGCGGCTTCAAGCAATCCGGCTTCGGTAAAGAAGAGTCATTGGAGGAGTTGTTGGAACATACCCGCCTGAAGAATGTGAACATCAACCTGGCTTGATGGCAGGGCGTTGTATGTAAGAGCGGTGGAGCCGGCAGCGTGCGAAAAAAGTCCCATATCGGGAGCCAGACCGCTATGCATGCCGTATAAAACATAGGAGACTTATATGCAACACCTTAAGAAACTGGGCGCCGGGCTGGCATTGGCGGCCGCGGCGGCGCTGGCGCATGCGCAACAGCCTGTCGATATCGGCTTTATCACCACATTGTCCACGCCGGCCGGCTATATCGGCGAAGACGAGCGCGACGGCTTCAGCCTGGCGGTCAAGCAGGAGGGCGGCAAGCTCGGAGGCGTCCCGGTGCGCCTGCTGATAGAGGACGATGGCCTGAAGCCGGCAACGGGCAAGCAGTCGGCCGAGAAAATGCTGCAGGAAGGCGTGCGCCTGTTCACGGGGGTCAACTTTTCCAACGTGCTGATCGCGGTCGTGCCGTCGGTTTTGAAAGAAGACGGTTTCTACGTCAGCCTGAATGCCGGGCCGTCCAATTTCGCGGGCAAGGCCTGCCATCGCAATTTCTTTTCGGTCGCGATGCAGAACGACGCCTTCGGCGACGCCGCCGCCCTGGCGGCGAACGACATGGGCATCAAGAAGGTGGTGATCCTGGCCCCGGCATATCAGGCGGGGCGCGATGCGCTGACGGCCTTCAAGCGCTCTTACAAGGGCGAGATCCTGGCCGAGATCTACACCAAGCTCGATCAATCGGACTTCTCGGTCGAACTGGCGCGCATCAGGTCGTTGAAGCCCGATGCGATTTTCGAGTTCATGCCGGGCGGCGCGGGCATCAATTTCGCCAAGCAGTTCGCCAACTCCGGCCTGAACAAGGAAATCAAGATGGTAACGACCTTGTATTCGATGGACGATCGCATGCTGGCCGCCACCGGCGACGCCGGCGAGGGGTTCTACCTCAGCACGCAGTGGACGGCGCAGCAGGACAACGAGGCCAGCCGCGCTTTCGTCAAGGCCTTCGAGGAAGAATACGGCCGGCGCCCGACGGTATACGCGGCCACCTCATATGACACGGCCCGCCTGATCGCCTCCGCGCTCAAGGCCGTGAACGGAGACATCAAGGGGCAGGCCGACGCGTTCCGCGAGGCCTTGCGCAAGGCAGACTTCGAAAGCGTGCGCGGCAAGTTCAAGTTCAACACCAACCAGTATCCGATCCAGGACTGGTATCTGGTCAAGGTCGAGCGCAACGCCGCGGGCAAGCTGGATTATGCGCCGGTACGAAAGATCGTCGAAGATCTTACCGACCCCTACCATACCGAGTGCAAGATGGACTGATCCGGTATTGCGGGACTTCGCCTGGGCTTGCTTCCCCGCCTGGCCGGGCGACGGAAGAACCGTCCCTGGCCCCGGCGGAGGCCCGGGCCGGCTTCTGTATTCAATCGAACAGATCCGGCGTGCCGCCGGCGGCCGAACTGGGCGCGGCAAGACCCAGATGCCGCCAGGTGGTCTGCGTCGCGATGCGGCCGCGCGGCGTGCGCTGCAGGTAGCCGTGCTGGATCAGATAGGGCTCGATCACGTCCTCGATCGTGTCGCGCTCTTCGCCGATGGCCGCGGCCAGGCTGTCGACGCCCACCGGGCCGCCGTCGAACTTGTGCACGATGGCCTCGAGCAGCTTGCGGTCCATCACGTCCAGGCCTTGCGGGTCGACTTCCAGCATCGCCAACGCGGCGCCCGCCGTGTCGGTGTCGATGCGGCCGTCCGACTTGACTTCCGCATAGTCGCGC
Organism: Pusillimonas caeni; assembly: GCF_003545815.1. GTDB lineage: Bacteria > Pseudomonadota > Gammaproteobacteria > Burkholderiales > Burkholderiaceae_B > Pusillimonas > Pusillimonas caeni. The sequence continues at coordinate 151,980 of NZ_PDUW01000006.1, read as the reverse complement.
ACCCGCCGCAGCAGGCGGTTGGCGATGCGCGGCGTGCCGCGCGAGCGGCGTGCGATTTCCATGGCGCCGTCGGGCGTGATGTCGACGTTGAGCAGATGCGCGCTGCGCGATACGATGCGGGCCAGTTCGTCCGAGGTGTAGAACTCCAGCCGCGACACGATGCCGAAGCGGTCGCGCAGGGGATTGGTGAGCATGCCGGCGCGGGTCGTCGCGCCCACCAGCGTGAAAGGCTGAAGGTCGATCTTGACGCTGCGGGCCGCGGGGCCCTCGCCGATCAGGATGTCGATCTGGAAGTCTTCCAGCGCGGGGTAGAGGATTTCCTCGACCACCGGTGAAAGGCGGTGGATCTCATCGATGAACAGGACGTCGTTGCGTTCGAGATTGGTGAGCAGGGCGGCCAGGTCGCCCGGCCGCTCCAGCACGGGGCCGGAGGTCTGGCGCAGCTGCACGCCCATTTCATGCGCCACGATGTGGGCCAGCGTGGTCTTGCCCAGGCCAGGCGGGCCGAACAGCAGCACGTGGTCCAGCGATTCGTTGCGCTTCTTGGAGGCCGCGATGAAGATCTCGAGCTGCTCGCGCACGCGCTGCTGGCCAACGTATTCATCCAGCAGGCGCGGGCGCAGGGCGCGCTCGATCGATTCCTCGTTGGGCGAGGCGCTGCGCGGCGCCACGATGCGTTCGGAAGGTGCCGCGCCGGAGAGCGAATCGGAATGAATGACCATGGCCTTGTTGCCTAACAGAAATGCGGAATCAACAGCAATCGTACACTAGGGCCTGTCGACGCTAACAGGACAGCCGCAGCGCCGCAGACGGATCGTCAACGCGACAGCGACTTCAATGCCAGCCGTATGCCTTCGGCGACTTCGACACCCTCGGGCAGGGCCTTGAGCGCCTTTTGCGATTCGCTGCTGGAATAGCCCAGCGACAGCAGGGCGTTCAGGATGTCGTCGTGGCCCGACGAGGGGCGCGAGGCGTCCACGTCCAGGTCGGCGCCCATCTTGCCGCGCAGTTCCAGCAGCAGGCGTTCGGCGGTCTTTTTGCCGATGCCCGGCACGCGGGTCAGCAGGCCGGTCTCCTGGCGGGTGATGGCGTTGGCCAGGTCCTGTACCGACATGCCGGACAGCACGGCCAGGGCCGTGCGGGCGCCGATGCCCGTCACCTTGATCAGCGAGCGGAAGGCGGAGCGCTCGGGGGCGGTGAGGAAGCCGAACAGGACATGGGCGTCTTCGCGCACCGTCAGATGGGTGTACAGCGACACCTTCGCGCCGTTCTCGGGCAGGTCGTAGAGCGTGCTCATGGGCACGTCGATTTCATAGCCGACGCCGCCGACGTCTATACATACGGTGGGCGGGGTTTTTTCCAGCAATGTGCCGGTGATGCGTCCTATCATCGATACATCCTTGCAAGGCCGGGTCTGCCGGCCGGGTGGGAAATCAGCCGGTGAGGCGGCCGGCGCGCAGCCTGAGCCCGCGCCTGGCGGGCAGGCCCGCGGTCTGCGCCAGCCGGTCGGCCAGAGGGCCGATGTGGGCATGGCAGATGGCGCAGGCCAGCGCGTCGGCCGAGTCGGCCGCGGGCAAGCCGTTCAGCTGCAGCAGGTGCTGCACCATGGCCTGCACCTGTTCTTTGGCCGCGTGTCCGTTGCCGACCACCGACTTCTTGATCTGCAGCGCGGTGTATTCATGCACCAGCAGCCCGTGGTCGGCCAGCGCGCACAGGGCCGCGCCGCGGGCCTGGCCCAGCAGCAGCGTCGAAGTGGGGTTGGTGTTGACGAACACTTTCTCCAGCGCCGAGACGGTGGGGGAAGTGTCGCGCACGATCTCGCGGATATTGTCCAGTATGACTTTCAGGCGCTGGGCCAGCGGTTCGTCCTTGGGCACGACGATGGTGCCGCTGGCGACGTACCGCAAGTGTGATCCGTGAACATCGATCACGCCAAAGCCCGTGCGCCGCAGCCCGGGATCGATGCCCAGGATGCGCATCAGTGGCGGAAGTGCCGAACGTCCGTCAGCACCATGGCTATGCCGCGCTCGTCGGCGGCGGCGATGACCTCGTCGTCGCGCACGCTGCCTCCGGGCTGGATGACGCAGGTGGCGCCGGCTTCGGCCACCACGTCCAGGCCGTCGCGGAAGGGGAAGAAGGCGTCCGACGCCACGGCGGATCCGGCCAGGCTGAGGCCGGCGTTGGAGGCCTTGATGGAGGCGATGCGGGCGGAGTCGATGCGGCTCATCTGGCCCGCGCCCACTCCCACCGTCATGCCTTGCGCGGTAAAGACGATGGCATTGGACTTGACGTACTTGGCCACATGCCAGGCGAACATCAGGTCCTGCATCTGCTGCTCGGTGGGCGCCTTGGCGGTGACGACCTTCAGGCCGGCCGGCGTGAGCTGGTGGTCGTCGGGCGTCTGCACCAGCCAGCCTCCGCCCACGCGCTTGACGTCGAAGGCGTTGGCGCCCTGGCCGGCCGGAATCTGCAGCACGCGCACGTTCTTCTTGGCGGCAAAGACTTCGAGCGCCTCGGCGTCGTAGGCCGGCGCCAGCAATACTTCGACGAATTGCTGCGAAGTGATGGCCTGGGCCGTGGCCACGTCCACCGGACGGTTGAAGGCGATGATGCCCCCGAATGCCGAAGTGGGATCGGTCTTATAGGCTTTTTGATAGGCCTGCTCGGGCGTGTCCGCGACCGCCACGCCGCAGGGATTGGCATGCTTGACGATGACGCAGGCGCATTCCTGCAGGGTACGCACGCATTCCCATGCGGCGTCGGCGTCGGCGATGTTGTTGTACGAGAGTTCTTTGCCCTGCAGCTGGCGCAGGCTGCCCAGCAGCCCGGCCTGCAGGGGCTGGTCGACGTAGAAGGCGGCGGACTGGTGCGGGTTCTCTCCGTAGCGCAGCGCTTGCTCCTGCTTGATCTGCAGGGTCAGCGTGCGCGGCCATTCGTTGCGGGCGGGGCTGGCCTGCTGCGCGGGCTCGGCCTCGGCCAGGCTGCTCAGGTAGGCGGCGATGGCGCCGTCGTAGGCCGCGGTGTGGGCGTAGACCTTGGCGGCCAGCTCCAGGCGCAGGCCATACGAGGGAGCGCCGGCGGGGCCGTCGATGTCGGCCAGCACGCGCGGGTAGTCGAGCGGATCGATCACGACCGCGACGCCGCCCTCGGCCGTGCCGTGGTTCTTGGCGGCGGCCCGCAGCATGGCGGGCCCGCCGATATCGATGTTCTCGACCGCGTCGGCGAAGCTGCAATCCGGCTTGGCGATGGTTTCGCGGAAGGGATACAGGTTGACCACCAGCAGGTCGATGCGGTCGATGCCGTGCTCTTCGATGGTTTTCAGATGTTCGGCGCTGTCGCGGCGGGCCAGCAGGCCGCCGTGGATCTTGGGGTGCAGCGTTTTTACACGCCCGTCGAGGATCTCGGGCGAGCCGGTGTGTTCGGCGACCTCGGTGACTTCCAGGCCCGACTGCAGCAGCAGCTTGGCCGTGCCTCCGGTGGAAAGCAGGCGCACGCCGCGTTGGGCGAGGGCCTGGGCGAATTCGACAATACCGGTTTTATCTGAAACCGAAAGCAGGGCGGTCTGGATGTTCATGCAGAAAGTTGAGGGAAAGAAGAGGGATTCAGGGTTGGATATCGTGGGCCTGGAGCTTCTTGCGCAGCGTGCTGCGCGTGATGCCCAGCATTTCGGCCGCGCGCGACTGGTTGCCGTGGGCTTTTTCAAGGGCGACCTGAAGCACCGGGCGTTCGACGCAGCGCATGACCATGGCCAGCATGTCGTGAGGTTCGGAGTCGCCCAGGTCGGAGAAATAGCGCTCGAGGCTGTCGCGCACGCATTGCTCTATGGGATTGATGATGCTCATAGTGGATAGTGATTGGTTCTTGTGCCGTGCTCAGGCCGCCAAGGCCGCCGGCGCGGTGCAAATCGGCTCGTTGGGTGGATGCTGGTCAAACCATTGTTCGAGCGCGCGGACCTGGTCGGTGGTCCGTTCTGCTTGGTTGATGCAGGTTATCAGAGTTTGCGCCCCCGGCATATCGGCGAGGTACCAGCCGATATGCTTGCGGGCCGAGCGTACGCCGGTGAATTCGCCGTAAAACCGGTAGTGGTCTTCGAGATGCTCGAGCAGGCATGCGCGCAGCTCGCCGAAGACAGGCGGGGGAAGGTGGGTTCCCGTCGCCAGAAAATGCGCGATTTCGCGGAAAATCCAGGGGCGGCCCTGTGCGGCCCGGCCGATCATTACGGCATCGGCGCCCGTATACTGTAATACGTATTGCGCCTTTTCGGGAGTATCGATGTCGCCGTTTGCCACGACGGGTATCTCGACCTCTTGCTTGACCCGCCTGATGGTGTCGTATTCGGCCCGGCCCTGATACATGTCGGCGCGCGTGCGTCCGTGCAATGTCAGGGCGGCGATGCCCAGGTCCTGGGCCAGCCGGGCGATGCGCACGGCATTGCGCGAGGCGCAGTCCCAGCCTGTGCGGGTCTTGAGGGTGACCGGCACGCCATGGGGCCGGCAGGCCCGCACCACGCTGTCGAGTATGCGCGCCACCAAGGCCTCATCGCGCAGCAGCGCCGAGCCCGAGGCCACGTTGCATACCTTCTTTACCGGGCAGCCCATGTTGATGTCTATGATGCGCGCGCCCTTGCCGATGTTGAATACGGCCGCCTCGGCCATCATGTCCGGGTCGGAGCCGGCGATCTGCACGGCGACAGGCTCGGTTTCGCCCTGGTGATCCAGGCGCCTGGACGACTTGACGCTGTTCCAGAGGCGCGGATTGCTGGCGGCCATCTCGGACACGGCATATCCCGCCCCCAGGCGCTTGCATAGCTGGCGATAGGGGCGATCGGTCACCCCCGCCATGGGGGCGACGAACACGGGATTGGGAAGTTGCCATGGGCCGATGCGCATGGGGCGATTTTACCCTACCGGCCTTTCGGCCCTAGGTGCGCAGCCCTTCGAGCAGATGCCGGGCCAATGGAGTGCGCAGCGCTCGGCTGGCGTCCATGGCCAGAAGGCTCAGGCCGCAGGCGTGTTCGACCAGGGGCATGCGGGTGGCGAAGACGCGCGGCAAAAAGTCGGTGACGGCCGAGGTGATCCAGCGGTCGGGACGGCGCTGCCTGGCGAAGGCGCGCAGCAGGGGAGACGGGTCGTCCGTGGGGCGGTGCAGCCAGCCGCGCAGGCTTTGCGCCAGTTGGGCCGCGTCGCGCAGGCCCAGGTTCAGGCCCTGGCCCGCCACCGGATGCAGGGTCTGGGCGGCATTGCCTATCGCCAGGGTGCGGGGGCCGAGCAGCAGGGGGCCGGCATTCAGCGCCAGCGGAAAGACATGGCGCGGACCGGCCAGGCCGAGGTTGCCGAGCCGTCCCCCGAATGTCTGTTGCAGCGCCTGCCCGAAGCCGGCTTCGTCCAGTTGCTCCAGCTGCCGCGCACGGTCGGGCGCACAGCACCAGACCAGCGAGTACAGCCCTTTGTCTTTGGGATGGGGCAGAATGGCCAGCGGCCCCTGATCGGTGAATCGTTCGTAGGCCCAGCCCGGTTGCGGGCGGTCCGCGCGGAGGGTAGCCAGCACCGCGTGCTGGTCGTAGCTGCGCCGCAGGCCGGTGGGAGGCGAGCCGTCCGAGCGCACGCGCAGGCGGCCGTCCACGGCCCCGCCGTCGGCCGACCGCCACTGGGCCGGCTTGTCGTCTTGCGGCGCGGCTTCCAGCATGGATACGCCGCTGCGGGAAAGCGCCTGAAGCAGCGACTGCTGCAGGTCGGGATAGGCGACGACGCTGCCAAGCCTGGGTACGCCCAGTTCGTCGTGGGTGATCAGCGTGCGGCCCAGGCGGCCGCGCTGCGATACATGGACGGTGGTGATGCTGGCCGACCGAGCCGGCCAGGCGCCCAAAGGCTCGAGCAGGGCCCGGCTGCCGTGGTTCATGGCCAGCATGCGCGGGTCGCGGGCGGCATCGTCCGCGCCGGCGGCGTCCTCAGGCAACTGGCCGCGCCCCAGCAGAGCGATGCGCTGCGGCGCGGGAGCGACCCGCGCCAGCAACAGCGCCAGGGCGGACCCCACTGGGCCCGCGCCGGAGATGACGATATCGAATTGGGGCGTTTGCATGATGGCTGGCCTGGGTTTACTACAATGCAGGCCATTGTACGTTTTCGGGCCGATGGCCTTTGACGGGATAGAGTATGAGCATGGAGCAGAATCGCTCTGCCGCGGACGGTGGAATCGGACCGGTCCGGCGGCACCGGAGCAAAGTCATTGTAGCGCTGCTGGCGGCGGTCCTGGGGGTATTCGGCGCCCACTGGTGGTACTTGGGGCGCCGGCCGGCCTGGATGGTGACGCTGGCGTCCTGCGTCCTGATCGTGCTGGCCCAGTTCCACCCCGTGTGGTGGGACAGTCCGCCTTTCCTGCTGCTGATCGTTCCGGTTACGGCGGGCTTCATCGAGGCGCTGATCTTCTCGCTCAAGACGGACGCCTGGTTCGACGCCCGCTACAACGCCGGGTCGGGCCGGACCACCCGGACGGGCTGGGGACCGGTGCTGATCGCCATCTTCACCACCTTGCTGGGCAGCTCGGTGATGCTGTTCGGCATCGCCCTGATCGTCATGCACGTCTACCGTGCCCTGGGCTGGCTGGACGGATATGTCCTATAGGGCGCGTTCCCGCGAGGCAGTCCCGCGCACTGTTGCGGCAGGCACACGCGGGCTCGCTCGCCGGGCGCGCGCAGCCTCTTGGGCTTGTTATATAGGGGTGGAAAAAGCTAGAATATGAGTCTGTTGCATTTTATGGAGCTAGAAGCGGTGAATTCCGATTCAGGCGATGGCAATTGTCGATCTTGCATCGAACAAGCCACTGACTGAAACCAGGCGCAGGCCTAGGCGGCCGGACCAAGGCGACCCTTAGCGGGTTGGCCGAACTCCCGTTTCAGCCCATGTCCACGCCCTGGTGTTCAGTTCGACGATACCAATGGGCGTGGGCGGCATGATCATGACAGAGTCCTTCTGTCATACGAGTCTCCCACATGTTTTTGAATGACAGGCTGGCCAAGCGGCGCGGCCTGTTCGCGCGGCTGTGCGTCTTGTGCGGCGGCCGCCTGTTTACGGGAGGTCTCTTATGCGGCTCTTCAACCTCTTCCTGCGTCGTGCCGGGGTGCGTCAGGCGCCCGCGCCGGTGCGCAAATCGCTTTCGCGCCTTACCATCATGTGCCCCCGGTCCGACCTGGCCCAGTTGCGCAAGCAGATCTATACCGATTTTGGCGCCGCCGGGCTCAAGGTGGCGGGCATGCAGGTCGACCACGGCAGCCATTCGGACATCGCCACGGCCTGTGTCACCGTCAACTGCCCGCCCGAACTGCGCACCGTGCTGATGGACCGCGCCCGGCAGCTGCGCTCCAATCCCTCGGTGCGCGGCCTGCAATGGGGTGACCACCGGCATATTGCTTTAAACTAGGGCCTGTTGACCCTAAAGGGGCGGGCGTGCCCAAGCGTGCACGCCCGCCCACTGGTTTGAATCTGGATCGTCCATGGATCTCGGCTGGCTCATACCCTGGGAGTTCTCCCCAGCCCTCGTCATTGCGTTCATTGCGTCAGGCGTGCTGTTCGTGCGCGGCACCCGGGTCCATCGGGTAGGCGCCGCGCGCCAGATTCTCTTCTGGTGCGGCTTCGTCCTGCTGTACCTGTCGCTGCACACCCGCATCGACTACTACGCCGAGCGCCTGTTCTTCGCCCACCGCCTGCAGCATCTGGTCCTGCATCATCTGGGCCCGCTGCTCATCATGGGCGCTTATGCCGGCCAGGTCATGCGGGCGGGGCTTCCCATGCGGGCCCGCATCTGGCTGCGCGATTTCCGCGGCACGCCGGGCGGCCGCGCCGTCAAGGCGGTGCTCACCAACAAGTATTGGGTGCCTTTCCTCTTCGTGTTCCTGGTGGTGGTGTGGCTGATACCCACTGTCCAGTTCTATTCCATGCTCGACTGGCGCCTGTACCGGCTCATGAACTGGTCGGTGGTGATCAGCGGCTTCATGTACTGGAACCTCATCCTCGATCGCAGGCCCAGTCCTCCAGCCGTCATGTCGCCCGGCGCGCGCATTCTGTCGCCGGTCATCACCATGGTGCCCCAGATGGTCGTCGGCGCGGTCATCACCTTCACCGAATACGACCTATACCCTGTATTCGACCTCTGCGGGCGCGCCATTCCGGGCATGTCGGCGGTGACGGACCAGGCCATCGGCGGACTGACGATGTGGGTGCTGGCCGGCTTCATCGAGGTGTTCGGCCTGTTGTTCGCCCTGGCGACGCTGATGCGGCTGTCGGGCAAGCATCGCCTTCCGGACAAGCGCAATCGCGGCGGGGCCGGGCGGCAGCGGCCGGCCGCGCTCGGGGCATGATGATTCCGGGGCGCCTGAGCGCCCGTTTCCGGCCCCGCGCCGCCTTGCGCCTGGGGGCTCTGCTGGCCGCCGCCGCCATCGGCACAGGGGTACAGGCCCAGCCGACCGGCCTGCCCAGCATGGGTTCGGCCTCATCGGCCGAGCTGTCGCCCATGCTCGAGCAGACCCTGGGCGACGCCATCATGGAGCAGGGGCGCCGCGATCCCACCTACATCGACGATCCGGACGTCAGCCAGTATCTTTCGGGCCTGGGCAGGCAGTTGGTGGCGGGGTCGTCGAATCCGTCCCAGTCCATTCACGTGTTCGCGATCCGCGACCCGCAGATCAACGCCTTTGCCCTGCCGGGCGGCTACGTGGGCATACATAGCGGTTTGGTGGTGTCGTCCGACAACGAGTCCCAGCTTGCCTCGGTGGTGGCCCACGAGATCGGCCACGTGCTGCAGCGGCACGTGGCGCGCGGCATGACCCAGCAGGCCCAGTCCAGCCATCTGATGATGGCTTCGGTGGCGGCGGCGCTGTTGGCCGCGCTGGCCGGCAGCGGCGACCTGGCCATGGGCGTGGCTGCGTTCGGCCAGGCCGCGGCCGTCGACCGGCAACTGGGCTTTTCGCGCCAGGCCGAACAAGAGGCCGATCGCATCGGCCTCGATATGTTGCGCAAGGGCGGCTACGATCCCAACGGCATGGCGCAGATGTTCGGCCAGCTCATGAACGCCTCGCGCCTCAACGAAGGCACCGGGGGCGGTTCTTATACCAGCACCCACCCCTTGTCCATCCAGCGCATGTCCGACATCCAGAATCGCATCCGCGAAGCGCCGAGCGCCCGGCATCGCGACAGCGACACTTACTGGTATGTGCGCGCCAAGCTCAGAATCCTGCAAGAGCGCAACACCGGCCAGCGCGGCGCCGAGAACGCCCTGCGGCGCGAAACCGAGGCCTTCCAGGGCGTACGGCGTTCGGCCGCCTGGTATGGCCTGGCCTATTCCGCCTGGCGCCAGGGCAACCTCGAAGCAACCTCCCAGGCGCTGGACCAGGCGCGCGAAGGCGGCATGAACTCCCCGGAAATAGCCGGCCTGTCCGTGGCCCTGGCCATCAAGCAAAAGCAGCACGACCAGGCCTTGGCCCAGGCCGAAGCGGCCTGGGCCCGCTGGCCCCAGAGCCTGGGCGTGGCGCTGGCCCTGGTCGACGCCTTGCAGAAGTCCGGCCAGGACCAGCGGGCGGCCGAATTTCTCGGCCAGCGCATCCGCCAGTGGCCTGACGAGGCCAGGCTGTATCAATTGCGCGCTCAAAGCTACGAGCGCCTGGGCCAGGCCGTGGAGGCCAGGCGCGCCATGGCGGTCTACTACGAAAAAGTCGGCGCCTTGCCCACCGCGGTGGAGCAACTGCAGCAGGCCCGGTCCCTGTCCGGCGATTTCTACGTGCAGTCACAGCTCGACGTCGAAATACGCCGGCTGCGGGAAAAAGTGCGCTCCGACCGCGCGCTGCTCGAGCGCTTCAAGCAGTAATTAGATTCAGAGCCGGGTTTCGAAATACCTGGCGATGCGCTGGGGCAGCCAGTTGAGGTGTCCCGGAAAGGCCCCCGTGACAAAACCCATATGCCCGCCTTCGGCGGGCTGGTGCAGCAGCACCGTATCCGAACATTCGTGCGAATCGGGCAGCGAAGGCGCCGGCACGAAGGGGTCGTTGCGCGCGTTCAGCACCAGGGTGGGCAGGGTGAGCCGGTTCAGCCACGGCTTGCTCGACGCGCGAGTCCAGTAGTCGAGGGCATTCTTGAAACCATGCATGGGCGCGGTGTACATGTCGTCGAACTCGCGCAGCGTGCGCGACTGCGTGAAGCGAAGCACGTCGATGTTGCCCGGAAACCTTTTGGCCTTGTCCAGCACCTTGCGCTTCATGGTGCGCAAAAAGTAGGGGCCGTACAGGCGCCGCCCGGCAAAGGTGTCGGACAATGCCGCGCCGCAGGCGACCAGGTCCAGGGGCACCGAAACGGCCGCCGCCGCCTCCAGGCGCTGGGCGACTTCGGGTCGCTCGCCCAGGCACTTGAGCATGGCGTTGCCGCCCAGCGAGACGCCCACGGCGTGCCAGCTGGCATGAGGCAGCCGGGCATGGACGGTGTCGAACATGAAATGCACATCGTCCGAATCGCCCGAGTAATAAGCGCGCGCCATCCGGTTGGCGAAGCCGGAGCAGCCGCGCAGATGGGCGATGACCACGACCCAGCCCCGGGCGCGGAAGTGCTGCGAGATTGCCTGGGCGTAATGGCTGGTGCTGCTGCCTTCCAGGCCGTGAAACAGCACCAGCGCCGGCGTGCCCGGCGTAGAGGGCAGGGAGGCCCAGTCGTGTTCCTGCATCCAGCGGCGCGCCGCGGTGGCGCCCAGCCGAGGGTCCGCCTTGACCCGTCGGTTGTCGGCCGTTTTATTGGGAAACAGGCCCGGGCCGACCCAGTCGAAGTCGATGAAGTCCCCGTCCGGGGTGTCGACGCGGTCGCGTACGAAGGCGATGCGATGGTAGCGCGCCGCCAAGGCGCCGTATAGGGTCTGGACGTGGCCGCTGGGCAGCCAGAAGGGTTGCGGGCAGGGAGAGGAGTCGATCCGCGCGGTCACAGAGCGTCAGTGTTCTTCTTGAAGCTGATAGGTGGCGCCGCAATAGGGGCAGGCGGCCGTGCCCGACTTGGCCAGCTCGATGTACACCCGCGGGTGCATGGACCAAAGCGGGGCCTTGGGGCCGGGGCAATAGACCGGCAGGTCGTCTTCCTTGACGAGTATGGGTTGCGTGCTGGGGGCGGTCGTCGGTTCTGCGCTCATGGCGTTTCCTGGAGGGTTGCAAAGGCGATGGGTGGGGCAGGCGTGATGTGCGGCGGCCCTCAGACCTTGGTCAGCCAATGCAGATACTTGGGGTTGCGGCCGTTGACGACGTCGAAGAAGGCCTTCTGCAGCTTCTCGGTGACGGGGCCCCGGCTGCCCTGGCCGATGCGGCGGTTGTCGATCTCGCGTATGGGCGTGACTTCGGCGGCGGTACCCGTAAAGAAGGCTTCGTCGGCAATATAGAGATCGTCGCGGGTCAGGCGGCGGGTGTGCACCTGCAGGCCCAGGTCGGCGGCGATGGCGTGCACCGAGTCGCGCGTGATGCCGGTCAGGGCCGAAGCGATCTCGGGCTCGTAGAGCACGCCGTTCTTGACGATGAAGATGTTCTCGCCCGAGCCTTCGGCCACGAAGCCGTCGGTGTCGAGCAAAATGGCTTCGTCGTAGCCGTGTTCGATGGCTTCGGTGTTGGCCAGGATGGAGTTGGCATAGGTGCTGGCCACCTTGGCGCGCGGCATGGTCACATTGACGTGCTGGCGCGCATACGAGGAAATCTTGACGCGGATGCCCTGGGCCAGCGCCTCTTCGCCCAGGTAGGCGCCCCACGGCCAGGCGGCGATGGCGACATGGACCGTCGCGCCCTTGGGCGACACGCCCATTTTTTCGGAGCCGTAGAAGAGCAGCGGCCGGATGTAGCACGATTCGAGCTGGTTCCGGCGCACGACTTCCAGCGTGGCCTGCATGATGGTTTCGCGATCGTAGGGCACCTGCATCTGATAGATGTGCGCCGAATTGAACAGCCGGTCAGTGTGCTCGCGCAGACGGAAGACCGCGGTGCCGATGTCGGTGTTGTAGGCGCGTTCGCCTTCGAATACAGCCAGACCGTAATGCAGCGAATGGGTCAGGACGTGGGTGGTGGCGTCGCGCCAGGGCACCATTTTTCCGTCATACCAGATAAGGCCGTCGCGATCGGACATCGACATAATGCTCTCCATGAAAAGAGGCGTCATTGTACCAAGCGGCAGGCCTGTTTTCGTATATCATCCCCGATTGGCCCGCGCATCGTCGGCGGGCCGGGACGGTTTTTAAATAAAGGTTTAGGGCCTGTTGACACTAAAAGGGCAGTCGCATGAGCACGCAAATAGCTGACCATCAAGGCGCGAAGCGCAGTCGGGGTGGTTCCCCGGCGAGCATTCGCAACGCAGAGGGGCGGCTATTTGCGTGCTCACCCTTCGGGCTGGCCGGCCAGTGCGGCTGCCCTTTTAGTGTCAACAGGCCTTAGTCGGTGGCGCATTCCAGAAGCAGCATATCGTGGCCCGACGCACGGGCGCGCCGCAGCTTTGCGGTCGGCTTCGGAGAGGCCGCCTCGGCCCTGGCGGCGCTGTGCATCTGGGCCTTCGTGACGGGCTTTGCCATGGTCAGCTACGGCCTGTCAGAGGGCATGGCCGTGCTGATGTCCGTGCTCGTCTATGCGGGTTCGGCCCAGCTCACCGCCTTGCCCCTCATGATGGCCGGCGCGCCCCTGTGGCTGATCTTCGCCGCCGGCTTCGTGGTGAACATCCGCTTCATCATCTTCGGCGCCGCCCTGCAGCCTTATTTCCGCAAGTACTCGTGGCCCAAAAGGCTGGCCCTGGGGTACTGGTGCAGCGACCTGGTCTTCGTCTTCTTCATGACCCGCTACGGCGATGCGCGGCGCAAGGGCACGCGCGGCCAGCTGTGGTACTACCTGGGCATCATCGTGCCGGGCTGGTTCCTGTGGCAATTCTTTTCGTTGCTGGGCATCTACATGGGGGCTTTCGTGCCGCCGGAATGGTCGCTCGAGTTCGCGGCCACCCTGGCGCTCATGGGCGTGGCCATCCCGCTCGTCAAGGCCATGCCCATGGCGGTGTCGGTGCTGGTGACCGGAGCGGTCGCGTGGCTGGGCCAGCCCCTGCCGCTGCGCCTGGGCCTGGCAGTGGCCATCGTGGCGGGCGTGGCCGCGGGCGTGCTGGCCGAGCGGCACAAAGCCAGGAGGGCGCCATGAACGGCGTGACGAACAACTATGTGCTGGCGGCGATCGCCCTGCTGACGCTATGCTGCGTGCTGACCCGGGCGGGCTATTTTCTGTTCGGCGACCATTTGCCGCTGACCGACCCGGTGCGGCGCGCCCTGCGCTATGCCCCGGTCGCGGCCCTGACGGCCATCATCGTGCCGGATCTGCTGCCCTGGGAAGCCGGCGCCGCGGCCGTTTTCGACGTGAAAATGCTGGCGGCCGTGGCGGCCACGCTGATCTACTGGCGCACGCGCAGCACCATCGGCCTGATGGTGGGCGGAATGTGCGCCTATTGGCTCATAGATTGGCTGCTCTGACGGCCGCGCCGCAGCGCAAACCGTTGAAATTTCACGACACTTGTGGCGGCGAAACACGGCTTTGAACGCGGCCGGCCGGCCGCTGCGCTAAAATAGATCAGTTACCAAAGCCGGTCTGGGCATTCGCCCGGGCCGGCATTTACCATTTCAATGACAGACACCATCACCACTGACACACCCACGTTCTCGGACTTTGGTCTGCATCCCAGCATATTGCAGGCGATTGCCGCGACCGGATACACCACGCCAACCCCCATCCAGAGCCAAGCGATACCCGTCGTCATACAGGGACGCGACGTCATGGGCGCAGCCCAGACAGGCACGGGCAAGACGGCGGCTTTCACGCTGCCGATATTGCATCGCCTGATGGCGCTTGCCAATACCAGTGCGTCGCCGGCGCGCCACCCCGTGCGGGCCCTCATCCTTACCCCTACGCGCGAGTTGGCCGATCAGGTGGCCGACAGCGTTGCCAAGTACCGTCAAGGCACTCCCCTGCGCTCTGCTGTGGTCTTCGGCGGCGTCGACATCGGGCCGCAGCGCGATGCCCTGCGGCGAGGCTGCGAAGTGCTCATCGCCACGCCGGGCCGGCTGCTCGACCACGTCGAGCAGCGCAACGTCAACCTGAGCCAGGTGGGCATCCTGGTGCTGGACGAGGCCGACCGCATGCTGGACATGGGCTTTCTGCCCGATCTGGAGCGCATTGTGCGCCTGCTGCCGGTCAAGCGGCAGACGCTGCTGTTCTCGGCCACCTTCAGCAGCGAGATCCGCAAGCTGGCGCGCGCCAGCCTGAACACGCCGGTCGAGATCGAAGTGGCGGCGCGCAATGCCACGGCCGACACCGTCAGCCAGATCGCCTATCCGCTGTCGGGCGACGACAAGCGCGCGGCGGTGGTGCATCTGGTCAAGTCGCGCGGCCTGAATCAGGTCATCGTGTTCTCGAACACCAAGATCGGCACCAGCCGGCTGGCGCGCCAGCTCGAGCGCGACGGTGTCAAGGCGGAATCCATCCACGGCGATAAAAGCCAGCTCGACCGCATGAAGGCGCTCGAGGCCTTCAAGGCCGGCGAGCTCGAGGTGCTGGTGGCCACCGACGTGGCGGCGCGCGGCCTGGACGTGGCCGGCGTGCCTTGCGTCATCAACTACGATCTTCCGTACAACGCCGAGGACTACGTGCATCGCATCGGGCGCACGGGCCGCGCCGGCGCCAAGGGCGAGGCCATTGCCCTGTTTGCGCCGGACGAAGAACGCTTCCTGCTCGACATCGAAAAGCTCATCAAGGCCAAGATTCCTCGCGGCCGCCTGAGCCTTCCGCCGCGTTCGCGTTTCAGCGACCGTCCGCGCAGCCCCGGGTCCAGCCCGCGCAAGCCGGTCGACGATTTCTTCTATCGTCCCTACGTGCCCGCGCCCAGCGCCGGCAAGGCGGCCTCCGAGTCTCCCAACAAGCCTTCTTCCTCGGGCTCGAGCAAGAAATCGGTAGGCGTGCTGCTGGGAGGTGGCCGCTGACCGCTCCCGGCGGGAGCTCAAGCCATTAGCGTCGACGCGCCCGAGGGCCTGTTGACACTGAAAGGGCAGCCCTTTCAGTGTCAACAGACTCTAGTGCAGGCTCGCCGCGGCCGCGGCCGCCGATCCGCCGGCCTGTTCGAACGCGATTTTCTCCATGATGCGCCTGACGCGGACGAGGCCGACATCGTGCTGATACAGGTTCTCTTTGGAACGGGCGTCCGCCGTCATGGTTTCCAGGACCAGGCGGTCCTGCTCCAGGACGTCCCAGTGCAAGCCTTCGAGGCGGTTGCGATATAGGAATCTCCACATGTCGCGCTCGAGTCCCGAGGCCTTCTTGATGCGCCAGAAGTAGACTTGGCAGTGCTGCTCGTCCACGGGCGTCACGAAGCCGACGATAATGAACTCGCCCCCGCCGTACTTCTTCTGGTATGGCACGGCAAGGCGCAGCCATATGGCCGAGGTCATGCCGAATTCCACCCAGTCGAAATTGACGCCGCGCTGGTTCTTCTTTTCGAAGATCAGGCCGGTTTCGGTATGCCTGATCTCCATTTCCGCGCGCTTGTCGCCCTCGGCCATCGAATGCGACGAGGCATGCAGATAGCGGCCGTGCATCAGGTCCATGACATTGTCGATGGCGTAGCGGTGATTGCACTTCCAGTTCTGCATGCATAGAAAGCCGGAATACTCGTCGCTGCTCATTTCTTCGGGAAGCTGGAACGGGGCGGGGGGTGTGTCGGCCTGATCGCCGAACCACAGGAAGATGGCGCCGTTCGATTCCACCGCCGGGAAACACTTGAGGCAGGTCTTTCCTTTCAGGGAGCAGGACGCTACCGCGGGAACGTCGGCGACGGCGCCGCTGCCGTCGACTTCCACTCCGTGGTACCAGCAGGCGATGCGGTCGCCCAGATTCCAGCCCAGCGAAAGCCGGGCGCCGCGATGCGGACATCGGTCTTCAACGGCATGCACCCGGCCGTCCTGGTCCCGCCATAATACGATTTCCTCTGAAAGGCGGGTAATGCCGATGGGCGTGGGCCCCAGCATGTAGCTGGGCACTACGGGATACCAGAAGTTTCTCAGTCCTGTTTCGACCCGTTCGGCCGATCGGTGGGCGATGTCGTGGTTCATGGTTTTCTACCTTGTCGTGTCGGTTCGGGAGAAGCGCGGCGGTTCAGCGTCCCGGGATGAATGTGTTGGTATACAGCTCGTCCAGGGGAACGGCCTTGTTGACGATTCCTTCCTTGACGTAGAAGTCCTGCAGGGCGCCCAAGCGCTCCGGATCGATCTCGCCGGGGTGTTTCTGGCCGGCGTACACCAGTTCGTTGTAAAGCTTGAAGACGCGTTCGACGTAGTCCTCCTTGCCTTGATATGTGGGAACGGCCTCGATGTACGCTTTGGCGGCCGACGCGGGGTCATCGATGATGTCTTCGAGCCCCTTCAGGGTCGCGCGCACAAAGCCGCGAACCAGCTCGGGATCTTTCTCGATGGTCTCGTCCGAGGCGAGAATCGCCTGGGCCATGCTCTTGAAATACTTGTCGGCGGGAATGATTTCCACGTTCACGCCGGCAAGTTCGGCATTGACGCTCCATTCGGGGATGGAGGCGAGGGCGGGGATCTTCCTGTCGGCAAACAGCTTCCACACGGCCGGCCCCGACGCCTGTATGTCCACGTCGCTCTTGTCCAGGCCGTTCGCCTTGAGCATGCCCAGCAGGGCAAAATAGGTCGTGTCCGAATAGGACATCGCACCCGCTGTCTTGCCTTTCAATTGCGCGACCGACTGTATGCCCGAATCTTTGTCGAGGGCCAGATGCATGAACGATGCGCCGCCCAGCACCGCCACGGCCTTGATCGGGATTCCATTGGCCCGCACGATGATGGGCGTGTCGCCCACTCCGCCGCCCAGGGGAGCGTTGCCGGCGCCCACCTGCTTGGCGACGTCGGCCCCGCCTTTTGCCGTGACGAACGTCACGTTCAGACCCTCTTTCGCGTAGTAGCCGCGCTGCTGCGCCACCATCCACGGCGCGAAGGCCGGCAAAGCGGGCGGAGCAGGCAGAAGGTAGGTGACGCTGCGCAGGTCCTGCGCATGGGATGCGGCAGCCCCCAGGGTCAATGCCATGCCTGCGATGGCCAGCGCCATGCGTTGGGTTGTACTCATGATGTGTCTCCTTGGGATTTTATGAAATGAAAGAAGGATTCATTGGCCCAGCACCGACATTTCCGATGTCAGGCCCGCCACCGTCCAGCGGTCTCCGGATGCGTTCCTGAAGGCCCGCCGGTTCAGGCTTTCGACGATTTCCTCGGCCGTGACGGCTCCCGATGTGTAAGCCTGTTCCAGGGCGTCGGCCAGCGCGTTCTCGTATTCGGTGGGCGCGGCCTTGCGAGTTTGCCAGCGCAGGTTTTCAGCTTTGCCGGGCAGCTCGATGTAGCCCTTGCCGCCGACATGGACGGACGGAGGCGAAGAGGGCTGTAGATAGGGGTTGAAGGCGGGTTCCATGCAAAGCTCCATGATGTGTGGAAGGGTGGGGGCGACCGCGGGCGACGGGGCGGAAACGTCCGACTTGCCTAATTCCCATATGTGGGAATTAGGCAAGTATAATGAGGGTGATTTTTTGCTGTCAACAAAATTTGATTTTTTCGGTGCCTCGATACTCATGACTCGTTCACGCGCACAAAAGGCCGGCAGACCGCGGCAGGCGGGCCGTCCGTCCGAAAGGGATTCAGTGGGTCGGGAAGCGATCCTGCAATCGGCGGTTCTGCTGCTGCGGCACAAGTCGGCCCAGCAATTGACATTGAGCGACGTGGCGGCCGACGCCAAGGTGGACCGCGCTCTGGTGCGGTACTACTTCCGCGACAAGACCGGCGTGCTGAAGGCGGTGGCCGCCCGGGTATTGAGCGAGCTGCAGGGCAGAAGCCAGGCCATGTTTTCCGAACGGGGCAGCCTGGAAGAAAAAATCCGCATGCGTCTAGAGCTGCTCATAGACGTGATGCACGAGATGCCCCAGTTCGCGGACTTGGTGTTCAAGGAGATATACCTTGCCGAAGGCCGCGAAACAGATGGCACCGACCATGACGAAGGCATCGCCCAGGGCGTGGTGGACCGCGGCCTGGCGCTGACGCGCGTATTGATCGATTCGGCCGAGGTCGATGCGGCCGGCCGGGAGAGCGACCCCAGGTTCCTGCATCTCATGATGCTGGGAGCCTGCGTGTTCTATGCGAATTCAGGGCCGCTGCTGCAGCGGATGTTCGGCGACAGGGCGCATGAGCGCAGCCTTACCGACGACTACATTGCATTCGTGACACGGATCCTGATGCGGGGGTTGGGCGCCCCTTTGCCCGGGACGGACCCGGCAAAGCCCTCGGGCGGCGCAGCGGGTCATGGCGAGCCGAGCAGGGGACGCAGAAGCGGAGGGCAGTGACCGGGTCCCAGCGGCCGCAGCTCGTCCGCCCGTTCCAGCAGGCGCTCGAGATGGCTGACGTAAGGCAGCTGGGTGCCGAAGAACAGCGTGTTTTCCGGCGTCTGGAGCAGGACGGTCGGAAAATTTTCGACGTCCTCGTCGCCCAGCAGCTCGGGCTGCTCTTCGATGTCCACCCAGACGAACACATGCCCCGGATGCCGCTCGGCAAGCGCGGTGAAGTCGCGGCGATACTGCGTGCAGGTATCGCACCATGCGGCGCAATAACAGACGACGAGCAGATCGTCGTTCCCGTCCAGGCGGGCCTTCAGGGATGCAAGGTCGTGTTGCGTATCGTAAATTGGCATAAAGACAAAGCGAATGGTGTTTGATTATGATAGCCGGGTGTTCATTTCAAAGCGTCGCCCATAATGGATTATGACATTGCGGTCCGGTCTTCCTCGTCCACGGGGCTTGCGGCGGTAGGGGTGGCGTTCAAGCGGGCTCTCGTCACGCAATGCCATCCCAAGATGCTGTTGACGCTGCTGCTGCCCTTCTTTATTGCCCTGGTGGGCGCCGTGGTGCTCATCTGGGCCTTCTGGACACCCCTCACCAACTGGCTGGACGTCCACGCGCTCAATTGGTCCTACCTGAACGAGTTCGACCAGTGGCTGCTGGCCATCGGCCTGTTCTCCATCAAGCTGTATCTGGTGCCCTTGCTGGCCGTGGCCATCCTGCTGCCCTTGTCGGGCATATTGGGTCTGGTCATCGCCGCCGTCTTCGTCATGCCCATCGTTCTGCGCCACCTCGAAAGGCGCGAGTACGTCGGCGTGGTGCGCCACGGGCAGTTCTCCACTTCCTACGGCATATGGAATGCAATATGGGTCGGCGTATTGTTTTCGCTGGGCTGGCTGCTGACCATGCCGCTGTGGCTGATTCCGCCGCTGCCGGTCGTGCTGCCCATCGTGTGGTGGGCCTTTGCTTTCACGCGCATGCTGCGGGTGGACGCCGTCATCGAACATGCCAATGCGCACGAACGCAAGCTGATCTGGCGCCGGCATAATCGGCAGTATTGGCTGATGGGCTTCGTGCTGGCGCTCATCAACCTGTTTCCGCCCGCGTGGCTGGTGCTGCCGGTATTCTCGTCCCTGGTGTTTGCCCACTTCAGCCTCGAAGCCCTGCGCCAGCTGCGCCAGCAGGCCGCGCTGCAGGCGGCCGCCACCCATGATCGACAGGTGCAATCGCCATGACTCCTCCCGCCTCTGAATCCACAAGGCGCATACGCCTCATCATCATCGGCGACGAAATCCTCTCGGGACGCCGCCAGGACAAGCACATGCCCAAGCTGATCGAGCTCTTGTCCCAGCGCGGCATGCAATTGGCGGGGGCGGAATTCATTTCCGACGATCGCGACGGCATCGCCGCCACGCTCGAGCGCAGCTTTGCCGGCGGGGACGTCGTGTTCTGTTGCGGCGGCATCGGCGCCACGCCCGACGATCAGACCCGCCAGGCCGCGGCCCAGGCGCTGGGCGTGCCTCTGCGTCTCCATCCCGAGGCCGAGAGCCTGATCGCCGAGCGCTGCGCCGAGATGGCGCGGCGGGGCAGCGGCAGCGCCGACATGTCCACGCCCGAGAACCAGCAGCGGCTGCAGATGGGCGTGTTTCCGGAAGGGGCCGAAATCGTGCCCAATCCGTACAACAAGATTCCGGGCTTTTTCATCCGCGACCATACCTTCATGCCGGGATTTCCCGTCATTGCCTGGCCCATGATGGAATGGATGCTCGATACCCGCTACAAGCACCTGCATCATCGGACGACCCGCGTCGAGCACTCCTTTCTGGCCTTCAACCTGCCCGAGTCGCGCATTACGCCCGCGCTCGAGCATCTGGAACGGCAATGGCCCGGCGTCAAAGCGTTCAGCCTGCCCAGCATGGGCACCGGCCATCCCCACATCGATCTGGGCGTCAAGGGCGAGCCCGAAGCGGCGGCGCAGGCCCTGGCCTATCTTCGGGCCGAAGTCGAGCGGGTAGGGGGCAGCCTGACGCCGCCGGAATGAGCTTACTGATATTTGGTTAAGAAAAAACGCTTGCCAAGCGCGGCGGTTTTTTCATAATATGGGATTGTTGCGTTGCGTCATATCCCTTAGCTCATGCCCCAGTCCTCTCTTGCTTCCAAGATATCTTTGCCGGATGCCCCTGCGCCGGGCCACCCCGCGGCGGGCGCTTTGGGGACGGGCAACGGGGGCTCTCAGATCGCCATCCAGGTGCTGGAACGAGCCATGCTGCTGCTCGACGTACTGGCGCGGCAGTCCGAACCCGTGGCCCTCAAGAACCTTGCCGCCGCGACCGGCCTGCACGCCTCCACCGCCCACCGCATCTTGAACGACCTGGTCGTGGGGCGCTATGTCGAGCGCGTGGACAGCGGCCTGTACCAGCTCGGCATGCGCCTGCTGGAACTCGGTTCGCTGGTCAAGGGCCGCCTCAATGTGCGCGAGGTCGCCATCGAGTACATGCGCGAACTGCACACCATCACGGGCCAGACCATCAATCTCTCGGTGCAGCAGGGCGATGAAATCGTCTATATCGAGCGGGCCTGGAGCGAACGCTCGGGCATGCAGGTGGTGCGCGCCATAGGCGGCCGGGCGCCCCTGCACCTGACCTCCACCGGCAAGCTGTTCCTGTCTGTCAGCGAGCCCAGGCAGGTCAAGGCCTACATCATGCGCACCGGACTGGCCGGCACGACGCGCAACAGCCTCACCAAGGCGGATCAGCTCGAGCGCGATCTGGCGCTGGTGCGCCGCCACGGCTATTCGCGAGACAACGAAGAGCTCGAGCTGGGCGTGCGATGCATCGCCGCCGGCGTGTATGACGATACCGGCAAGCTGCAGGCGGGGCTGTCCATCTCGGCGCCGGCCGACCGCATGCGCGACGAATGGATAGGGCTGCTGCAGGACACCGCGGCGCGGATTTCCGAAGCCATGGGCTACGAACGCAAGTCTATGGGCGCCTGAGGGCGGGTGTACGCGCTTTTTTTCCTACAATTTGTTGCGACGCAACAAAAGTGCTTGACGGGCATGGGATTTCCCGTAAAATATCGTTTGTGCAGTGCAGCAAAATGCCCAACCGTCTTAGCCTATTACGAGGAACAGTCATGAGCGCTATCCCCCAACAAGTTTTTGCCACGCAGAAAGCCTCACTGGACAATCTGCTGGCTGTCCAAGGCGCATTTTTCGATGGATTCGAAAAACTCGTCGATCTCAATCTGAAAGTCATGAAGGCCACCCTGGACGAAGCCGCGCAAAAGTCCCAGGAAGCCATCGAAGTCAAGGATGCCCAGGAAGCCGTCGCATTCACGAGCTCGCTGGTGCAACCCAGCGCCGAGAAGACGCTGGCCTATGGCAAGCATGTGTACGACATCGTATCGACCGTGCAGGGCAACCTCAGCCGCCTGACCGAAGAGCAAGTCGCCCAGGCGCAGCAGCAAATCGCCGATGCCGTCGAGCAGTTCTCCAAAACCGCTCCCACCGGCTCCGAAAGCGCCGTCGCCCTGCTGAAGTCCTCGCTGGCTTCGGTCAACAATGCCTACGAGTCGGTCAGCAAGGCCGCCAAGCAGGCTACGCAAACGGCCGAGTCCAACCTGAACGCCGCCGCCAACGCCACGCTGCAAGCCGCCACTTCGGCTGCCGAAGCCGCCAAGCCCGCCACCCGCGCGCGCCGCGCCACGGCCTGATTCGTCTCCTTGTGCCGGCCGGCTTCACAAGAGCCGGCCCGGCGTCAAGCGGCGGCCGCGGTCGCAGATCCCGTCAAAGTCCAAGGGCTTTGACGGGATTTTTTGTTTCTGGCATCAAGCCGAGCGGCATGCCGGCCGCAAGCCGGACAACGGCGGGGCCCCGGCCTGCGGAACACGGGGCTTTCTTTGCCGCGGTCAAGCGGCGAAAACGCTTTCCTTGGGCCTATCGGGCGTTCGCCGCGGCGCCGGCCAATGCCTGGACGCAGTCCTTGATGAGGGCGGGGCCGCGATAGATCAGGCCGGTGTACAGCTGGACCGCGTCGGCGCCCGCCGCCATTTTTTCCCGGGCGTGCCGCCCCTCGTGGATGCCGCCCACGCCGATGATGGCGATGTCGGAACCGAGGCGCTGGCGCAGCCTTTGTATGACGGCCAGCGACAGCGCATGTACGGGCGGACCCGACAGGCCGCCGGCCTGGCCCGCATGCGGATGGCCCTCGACGGCGTTGCGGGTAATGGTGGTATTGGTGGCGATGACGCCGTCCACGCCGTACTGCGGCAGGATGTCGGCCAGGGCGTCTATCTGTTCCGCCGTCAGGTCGGGGGCGATCTTCACCACCAGCGGCACCCGGCGTTGATGCCTGTCGGCCAGTTCCTTGCGTTTTTCCTGCAAGGGCCGCAACAGCTCGGACAGCTCGCTGCCGCCTTGCAGGCTGCGCAGGTTCTGCGTGTTGGGCGACGAAATATTGACGGTGACGTAGTCGGCATGAGGGTATACGCCTTCGAGGCCGGCCAGGTAGTCGTCCACCGCGCGTTCCATGGGCGTGTCGGCGTTCTTGCCGATGTTCAGGCCCAGGATGCCGCCTTCGCTGCGCCAGGCGCTGCTGCGCACGTTGTCGATGAACTTCTTCAGGCCGTCGTTGTTGAAGCCCATGCGATTGATCAGCGAATGCGCCTCGGGAAGCCGGTACATGCGCGGCTTGGGGTTGCCCGCCTGGGCGCGCGGGGTGACCGTGCCGACTTCGATGAAGCCGAAGCCCAGCTGTCCCAGCGCGTCGATGTGGGCGCCGTTCTTGTCCAGGCCGGCGGCCAGGCCGACGGGATTGCGCAGGGACAGGCCCATCAGCTGTGTGGGCAGTTGCGGCCGGCTGGAGAGCAGATGCCTCGTCAAGCGGCAGTCGTAGGCCTTTTGCAAAGAGGAGAGCGTGAGCTCGTGGGCGGTTTCGGCGTCCAGGGAGAAAAGCGCGGGACGCGCCAGCGGATAGGAACTGAATAGCAGGGACATCGATTTACAGGGGAGACCAGTGATTGCCGCGCAGGATTTCGCAGGGCCGATATTGTGTTTTGTACGCCATTTTACGGCTTTCACCGATCCAGTACCCGAGATACAGCCAGGGCAGGCCCATGGCGCGACATCGATCGATCTGCCAGAGCACGCCGTAGGTGCCCAGGCTGCCCGGCGCCTGCGGATCGAAAAAGGTATAGACGGCCGACAGGCCCGTGTCCAGGATGTCGATGATGGACACCATCTGCAGCACGCCGCTTTCATCGCGAAATTCGATCAGCGTGGTGTCGACCCGGCTGGTCAATAAAAACTGGGTGTACTGCGATTGGTCGTCGTCGTCCATGCCGGCGCCGGCGTGGCGGGTGGAGACATAGCGCCGGTAGAGCTCGAAGTGTTCGAGTTCGAATTCCAGCGGCGCGTTGCCGGCCCGCAGATGCTGGTGCCGGCGCCATATCTTTTTTTGCGTGCGGCTGGGCTGGAAGCGTTCGACGTCGACACGGATGGGCAGGCATGCCCGGCAGGCGTCGCAGTGGGGGCGGTAGGTAAAAAGGCCGCTGCGCCGAAAGCCTTTTTCGACCAGGCGGGAATAGGTGGCCGCATCGATGAGGTGGGTGGGCGCCGCCACCTGCGAGCGTGCCTCGCGCCCTTCGATATAGCTGCACGGGTACGATGCCGTCGAATAAAACTGCAGGGTCTTGAAGGTCAGCTCGGTGGGATGGCTCATGGCGGCGCTTCGCGGGGCGGGGCAGATTTCATTATGGCGTCAATGCAGGCAGCGGGGCAAGTTGTCCATCGGCAAGCAAGCGGCCTTTCGGCCAGCGCGGGGAAGGATGCTGCAGAGCATCGCCCAGCAGGGCGAGAAAGTCTTCGCGGTCCATGGGCCGGGCGCCCAGACTGGCCAGATGCGACGTCTGCTGCTGGCAATCGATGTGCCGGATGCCTTCCCGCTGAAGAAAGAGCACCAGGTAGGCCAGTGCCAGCTTGGACGCATCGCTGACGCGCGCGAACATGGATTCGCCGAAGAAGAAACGCCCGAGGCTCACACCATACAGGCCGCCCGCAAGCTCTCCGTCCATCCAGGTTTCGATGCTGTGCACATGGCCGGCCTTGTGCCAGGCATGATAGGCGGCCTGGATTTGGGGCGATATCCAGGTGCCCGCGACGTTGCCGCGCGGTTCGGCGCATGCCTGGATGACGCGCACGAAAGCCGTGTTGATCCGGATTTGAACGGGCGCCCGCGCATCGTGGTCGCCGCGGGCGATCTGGCGCAATTTCTTGTCCAGCGACCGCGCGACGCGGAAGTCGGCGCATGCAAGCACCATGCGCGGGTCGGGGCTCCACCAGAGTATGGGATCGCCCTCGTTGAACCACGGAAAAATGCCCTGCGAATAGGCTTCGGTCAGGCGCTCGATGGAGAGGTCGCCCCCCACGGCCAGCAGACCCTCCGGCAAGGCCTTGCTGGGATGCGGAAAAGGGGTGTGATCGTCGATCCAGGCCAGGGGGTTCATATCCGCTTCAGTGTCGACACGCCCTAATCGGGTACCGGCAGGGGAATATCGTAGTGGTGCATCGGAAACACGCCGCGCTCGGTGT
Organism: Pusillimonas caeni; assembly: GCF_003545815.1. GTDB lineage: Bacteria > Pseudomonadota > Gammaproteobacteria > Burkholderiales > Burkholderiaceae_B > Pusillimonas > Pusillimonas caeni. The sequence goes on along the minus strand of NZ_PDUW01000006.1, from coordinate 126,984 downwards.
CGGCGACGTAGTGTTCCAGCGTCGTGATGACAGTACGGAAAGCCAGTTCGGGCCACGGGATTTCATCCAGCGCGAAGAAGCGCGCCTCGAGGCTTTCCGGGCCGGGAAAGAGGTCTTCAGACAAGGCCCGGGCCAGATAGAAGAAATGCACCTGTTCGGCATGAGGCACGTCGATGATGGTATAGAGCGAGCCCAGCTCGATCTGGGCGCCGGCTTCTTCCTGGGTTTCGCGCATGGCGCCCTGTGCCGTGGTTTCGCCCAGTTCCATGAAGCCGGCCGGCAAAGTCCATTTGTCGTAACGAGGTTCGATGGCGCGCCGGCACAGCAGCACTTTGTCTTGCCAGACGGCCAGCACGCCCACGACATTGCGAGGATTCTGATAATGGATAGCCCCGCAGTTTTCGCATACGGCGCGCATGCGATTGTCGTCGGGCGGCACGCGCAGCGTTATGGCGGCGCTGCATAGGCTGCAGAACTTCTGTGTGCGGGGCGCGGGAAAATAGAACGCGGGGGCGGGGGTCGTCATGGCCTTATTCTATATTCATTTGGAGGCGCTGCGTGCCGAAGCCCCATGCCGCGCGGCGGCTAGGGGCAGGGCACGAAACCGAGCCGCCGGGCGATTTCAGAAGCGGGACAGAACCCCAGCGGGGCGCCTGCATCCGGACCATGCATGAGGGAGATGTCTTTGATCTCGTCGAGCGATTCAAGCGTGTCGAGCGATTCGAGGAAAGACAGAAGCGGGCGGCCGTCGGACGTGCGCAGCGACTCGGATAGGGAAGGGGCATCCCGGCCCGAGATCAAGCCTGGACCGTGATCGGTCCGGGCATAAAGACGGCCCTGCTCATCGAGCCACCAGCCCTCGATACGCTCTATCGAAAGGCCGTTGTGCGTATGGAGCGCCGACGGCTTGCTGCCGGTGCGCAAGATGTAGGGAGCGGCGTCCAGGCGCACATAGACCCGTTGCGGGCCGTTCTGGAAATACCAGCGCCCTTTGTTGTCGCACGCATAATTGCGATCGATGAAGTTGCGGAGCTGTGTGTTTTCAATGGGCTCGCCCGAAGGCAGCGGCGGCTTGCACGGCTGGCCCGCTTGCCAGGCATCGCCCGCGGGGTGCAGGCGCCATTGGCCTTGCTCGGAAAGCGACATCCAGCCTCGGACGGCCGGCAGATCGGGCCACCGGGCCATTGAAGCAAGGACGCGGTCATCCATGTTTTCTCGTCAATGTTTATGCAAATATTACTGCATGATAGCGTAAAAAGAGAGCGCGATGCACGCAAATACTGGAAATACTTGACATAATATGATATACTGCCAAGTGTTGCCGAACGCATGGGCGTTCGGCCGGTGCAAGCAAGGAGAGTTCTACATATGTCGAAAAAGCCGACACAGAAAAAACCCCCTTTTGTGATCGAGCCCCTTAACTGGGTAGCTCCCGATGCCAAGCGCGCCCAAAACGAAAGCAGCCGCGACGACGACCGGCAATCCACTGCCGAGCGCAACGATAAAGACTAAGCGTTCGCATCCCGGCGCCTGATATCGGGCGAAGCGAACAAACCCCTCGAATTGCCCTGTAAGGCGATTCGAGGGGTTTTTCTTTAGCTGGACTTTTTCTTGGGTTTTTCCGTGCCGATCGATACGGGATCGCTGGCGGGAAAGGTCTCGTCCAGACCCTCGTCGAGCAGCTCTTCCTCCGTCTTTTTCTTCTTGTCCTTGTCCTGTGGAGGCGAAGTGGTGCTGGGCGAGTCAGGATGGTCGTCCTTGGTCGGGAAAGGCGTTTGTTCTTCGTCCGGCCTGGTGTCCGAATCATTCATGATTAGGCTCCTGTCAACAATGTAATAAGCGCCGCCCGCCATCACGCCTTCTGAAAAGTGCGGAAGAAGCCGGATGCGTGGTACAGGCAGGGCGGCCCGTAAGGGCCGGCCCTGGCCTAGTTTAGCGTCCGGGGCCTTGTCAGCGCGTGGCGCCCATGGGCGCCGAGGGCGAAGTGGGCGACGAGGCGGGTGCCGGCGCCGGCTCTTCCTTCGGATACTCGTAAGCCGGCATTTCCTTCAACTGATCCTTGGTATAGCCCTGAAGGGTCAGTTTATCGCCGCTTTCCTTGATTTCTTCGTAAGGGATGGCCACGGGATGTTCACCCACGCCGACAAAGCCGCCTACGCCCAAAATCACGTGGGTGACCTTGCCGTCCGAGGACATCACGAGATCTTTGATGTCGCCTACTTTCTCGTCGTTCTCGTTATAGACCGATTTCCCTTTCAGCTTGGCTTGGAAGCTTTCGCCGGAGGACGCGTCAGGCGTCGGTTTCGCGGCGGCGTCGTCCGTAGCGCTGGTGCTCGCACCGCTGCTGGTGGAAGGCGTGGTGGTGGGGCTGGAACTGCTGCCTGTGTCTGAAGAACCACTGCCGCTCGTGCCGCCGGTATTCGGGGCGCCGTCCGTGCCCATGTCGGTTTGGTTGCCCGACTGAGGCGAGGTTGTCCCTTCGGTGGCGCCGCCTGTTTGCGCATAGGCAATGGGCGCCACGGCAAAAGGCATACTGCAAAGGACGATCGCCAGCTTTTTCTTCATAGTCATAGCATTCTCCTGTTTGACAGACCGAAGAAGGTCGGTGAAGCTACAGCAAATAGCATGCCGTCGGAGTCATGGCCGGCAAAGGTGCACAGGGCGATGCGCAGGCACGGCACTTGCGCAAATACCAGCGATTTTTCGGGCAACAGGGAGGAAAGCAACAACTGAGTCCACGACGCTGTTTCCATGATTCCTTTAGCTTTTAAAGGCTCTGGAGACAGTGCTTGAAAATCGGGTAGGGCGGACCCCGGGCGCGAATTCAGTATTTAGCCAGGTAAAAATTACCGATCGCGGGACCGCAAAGACCCTCATGTTTCCATAACGCAAAAAAGGAAGATGCCATGCTTTACACCATTGCAGTCATTCTGTTGATTCTTTGGCTCCTCGGATTGGTGACCTCGTACACGATCGGCGGTTTCATTCACATCCTGATCGTGGTCGCCATCATCATGGTGCTGGTGCGCCTGATCAGCGGTCGCGCGCCCTAGCGTCCGCCGGCGTACTTTCATTCCGTCGGGGCGGCCTTCCATTGGGGCGGCGGCCCTTGCCGGGCGGGGTTTCGGCGGCAGTGCGCGGTATCGCCGCGGGGCGCCGCGCTCATGTCCTGACCGCGTCCGGGCGGAATGAATCGAATTCACAAAGAGATCAAAATGGAAAGCGCGGTGCGTCTGACCGCCATTCCGGAAGGCGCCGTGCTGCTGGTGCAGATTACGGATCTGCATCTGCCCGAAACAGCCGGAAGCCCGGTGGCGGGCGTGGACACCGACAGGAACCTGCGCAAAGTGCTCGGCGCCATGGCCCGCAGCCTACCCCGGAAACCCGATCTGGTCCTGGCTACCGGCGACATCGCCGATACCGGCGCAGCTTCTGCTTATATGCGATTTCAGCAGTACATGAACGAAGTCGAGGCGCCTGTCTTCGGCCTGCCCGGCAACCACGATCGTGCGTCCGTTCTGTTCGACGTATGGCGCGGCCATGTGCCCGAGTGGATAGACACGCCGGCGTGGCGCATCGTCATGCTCGATTCCACCTTGCCCGGCGAGGATGCCGGCCGCCTCGGGCCGGAGCGGCTCGACAGATTGCGGACAGCACTGGACAGCACGACGAACCATGTGCTGGTGGTGCTGCACCATCATCCCGTGCCGGTCCGCAGCCAGTGGCTGGACAAATACATGCTGAAGGACTCGAGCGCGCTGTTCGAATGCATCGGAGGCTGCGAGCAGGTGCGCGCCGTGCTGTGCGGGCACGTGCACCAGGAACTCGATGGCCGGCACCCTGGCATGGATGCATCGGCGCATACGCCGGTCCGCGTGCTGGCTTCTCCTTCGACCGCTTTCCAGTTTGCGCCTCGCACCCGCGAATATGCGCTGGATGACGCCGGCCCGGCTTACCGATGGTTGCTTCTGCACCCGGATGGCACGCTCGACACGACGGTAGAATATTTAACGGCCAATGGCGCCCGCCCTTGATGCGCAGCCTTGCATCGATTCGAACCAGGAGATCACATGTCCGCACCATCGAAATCCCGTCTGTTCTTCATCGGCGCCCTGCTTGCCGGCGCCACGGCCGCACCGGCCTACGCGCAGTACACCGGCCCCACCGAAGGCGGCCGCGCGCAAAACACCGTGGCAGCGATACTTGCCAACCCGACCGACGATCAGCAGATCACGATGCAAGGGCAGCTGTTGCGCAAGATCGGCAAAGAAAAATACATATTCTCGGACGGCACCGCCGAGATCGTGGCCGAGATCGACGACGACGATTTCCCGCGCGAGCCTGTCGATGAGAAGACCAAGGTAGAGATACACGGAGAAGTGGACACCGGCCTGCGCCGGCCGCCCGAAATCGAAGTGGACTCGATACGAGTGGTGAAGTAGTGCCCTAGGCTACACGTTCTGAGGCGACGTGACTGTGTATCGTCCTGCGGAAGGGTGAATAGCTTGGCTTCGGGGTGGCCGCTGAACGGTACTTGATATGTAGGGTATATACGGGTTTGTATGGGGGTCTCTCCTTCAGAAACCCGTTGTCTCGCTCAGAAGCGTATGCGAGAATAAACAAACCGGTCAACCTTCATGTAAAAGTATACCCGTAAAACAAACAGGTTGACCGTTTTGTTAGTGAATGCGTATGGTCTCGAGGAGGAGGGTATGAGCTTCATAAGAAACGCTTGGTATGTCGCATGTTGGAGTAGTGATGTCAAATTGGGGGAACTGTTTCACCGGCAAATCCTCGATGAGGCTGTCGTTTTCTATCGCACGCAAGAAGGTGAGACGGTGGCCTTGCAAGACCGGTGCCCCCACAGGTTTATTCCCCTGCATATGGGCAAACTTGTCGATGGCAGAATCCAGTGCGCCTACCATGGGTTGGAATTCGACTGTACGGGACGCTGCGTAAATAATCCGCATGGCGATGGCAGAATCCCCTCCGCTGCACGAGTCAAGAGCTTTCCGACTGTGGAGCGCCACACCTTCGTCTGGATCTGGCTAGGTGATGGGAAGCCCGATATCTCCGCCATCCCGGACTACGGTGTTCTCGATTCGCAAGCCGGCTACAAAACGAGCGGCGGCTACTTGCACATGAATGCGAATTACCAATTGATGGCTGATAACTTGATGGATTTGAGCCACATCACATATGTGCACGACGGTTATCTGGGAAGCCCTGAACAGGCAGGAGCAGCGGAAGTAGTGGAAAGCAGTGAACGGGCGGTGCAAGCCAATCGCTGGATGCCCAACATTTCGGTTCCCGGCATTTTCGATCTCCTGTATCGCCAGGATGGGCAAGCTGTGGATATGTGGACAAACATGAAATGGACCGCTCCGAGCTGTTTCCTGTTGGACACCGGTGTTCATAGGGTCGGAGGGCAAAAGGAAGAGCGTGGCTGGTACTACGGCGTCCACATTCTGACCCCTGAGACCGAGCATTCCACGCACTACTATTTTGCTGTTGCAATGCCCGTGGCCACGGCGCTCGGTCCCGACGAGGATCGTAGATACCAAGCACTCAGACGCTTTGCTTTCGAAGAGCAAGACAAGCCGATCCTCGAGGCTCAGCAAGCGGCGTTGACCGGCGCGGACTTTTGGGAGATGAAGCCAGTCCTTTTAAGCGTGGACGCCGGTTCTGTACGCATGCGCAGGATCATCGAACATATGCTGGAAGAAGAACGTAGTAATGCATCAACGTCGATAAATAACACCGCTGTTGCAGACTAAAAGTAGTCTCACCACTAAGGAGAAGAAACATGAAGCACGCCTTACGCGACTTACTCGTGGCTTGTGCGCTTTCGGCTTCAATGTCTATGGCTGCAATGGCCCAGGAGCCGATCAAGATCGGATTCATCGGGGAATTGACTGGCGCTACGGCGGGGGTTGGCCAAGATCAGCTCGACGGGTTCAGGCTGTTATTAAAGCGCAACGAAGGGAAGCTTGGAGGGGTCGAGATCGAGTTGATTACAGAGGACAGCCAGTTCAAGCCCGACGTTGGCACGCAGGTGGCCCGCCGACTGGTAGAGCGGGAAAAAGTGCCAATCATTACGGGCGTTTCCCATTCGAACATCATGATGGCCGTTCATAAATACATTACCGATAAAGGCGTCTTTCTTATAGGTTCCAATGCCGGCCCATCCCAGGTTGCCGGCGAACAATGTTCACCTTACCAGTTCATAACATCGTGGCAAGGAGATCAAGCTGCGGAAGCTGTCGGGAAATACGCAAAAGACCAAGGAATAAAAAATATTGTCGCGCTGGCGCCTAACTACCAGGCCGGCAAAGATGTGATTCAAGGTTTCAAACGCTACTATGATGAGCCGTTAGCTGACGAAGTCTATACATCGTTGACTCAAATGGATTTCTCCGCGGAGTTGTCGCAAATTGCGGCAGCTAATCCGGACGCGGTATTCGCCTTCTTTCCGGGCGGGCTCGGCGTTGCGTTTGCCAAGCAGTATTCACAAGCGGGTTTGATGGGTAAGATCCCGTTGTTGACCACCTATGTGGTCGATGCGCTTACGCTGCCCGCGATTGGCGACACGGCGCTTGGTGTGATCAGCGGCGGATTTTGGGCTCCGGATTTCCCCAATCAGCAAAGCAAACAGTTTGTTGAAGATTTCGAACGAGAATATGGGCGCATCCCTTCGAATTATGCGGCTCAGAGTTACGACGCTGCGCAGCTTTTGGACGCTGCGATTGCCGAGGTAAATGGTGACGTTGCCGATAAAAAGGCATTCATGAGCGCATTGAAGAATGCAAAATTCGATTCTGTTAGAGGCGAGTTCAAGTTCGGCAATAATCATTTTCCGATCCATGCCATGCATATCATGGAAGTCGTAAAAGACGGAAAGGGCCGACTGAATTTAAAAACAATCGCTACGCCGTTTGAGAATTATCAGGATGCCTATCATGAGCGGTGTCCATTAAGCTGAAGCGGAATAAACGAGCATGGGTTTCGGGGCCAAACAATACGGTATTGTTTGGCCCTTAAGTTGTGAACGTCTTGCAAGATCAACGCAGATATAATGGTCTGTACGCATAATTCAGATGTGGCGCGGCAAGTAAGATGACAGCGAGAAAAACGACCAAGCCTCACGGCGTATCTTCATTTGTTTCCGCTAATGATTTGCAAGCAGAAACCGACAAGCAAGCTGATTCACGTCCATCCGTAAAAGAGCGGGCAAGTAAGCGGCGTGCCCAAAGCGATCGCAGCCGGGACGCAAAGGCGCGTCTTTTGTCCGCGACCATCGACGTTTTAATGAGTCGCGGGTACAACGGACTGACTACCAAAGAAGTCGCTAAGAATGCGGGATTGTCGAATGGCGCTTTGGCGCACCATTATTCCACCAAGGCTGAACTAGTCTTGGCCGCAACGGCCGTCGTTTATGATGAATGCATCATAAGAGGTCAGCGTATGGCGAAAAGCCCCGAGTCGCGAGAGAATCCCGTCGAAGGTTTTATCGCTGACTGCCTTAGCGTATATTTTGAATGGCCATTTCTGGCTGCCTTGGAAGTCATTATGGTCGCCCGAACAGATCCTGATTTGATGTCGAGCATTCGCCCCATAATGCTGCATTACAGGCGTACCACCAACGCTTTATGGCTGCAGGTTTTTCAGGAGGCCGGATATACAGAAGAGCAGGCAAAAACTATTTTGAACCTGTCTTTAAATATTATCCGTGGAATGGCCGAAAACCGTATTTGGCAAAAGGACGAAGAGGCTTACCAACTATATTTAAAAGAGTGGGTAAAGCTGGTGAAGCAACAGTATCCAATCGGCCCCATTTAATTGGCGCAGCCTTGATGGCGCCAATTTCGAAACTGGAGGCGCCACTCGGAATCGAACCGGGGTACACGGATTTGCAATCCGCTGCATAACCACTCTGCCATGGCGCCGTAGGACTTTTCAATCCTTTGAGGGCTCGACGATTTTTCGTTGTTGTTTTTATATGGATGCATCGAGCCAAGTCCGCCATTATACACAACGGGAAAAAGGAAACGAACGGTACAATCGGCGGTCTGTCCACGGCGCAACCAGGAGGGGCAATGAGCCAGACCGAAACCACACTCAACGTTTCCAGCACTTCTTCGGACTGGAAGGGCGTGGCCCTGTCCAACTTCATGCTTTCGCCCTTCAGCCTCGACGGCATGCTGTTCGCCTCCATCGAGGGTTTCATCCAGGGCATCAAGTTTCCCGAGGGCGATCCGAGGCGCGAGCAGGCTTTCGTGTCCAGCGGATGGGATGCCAAGCACCTGGGCGACACGGCCGATCGCAGCGGCGCCTACTGGGACGGGCAGCGGCTGGACTATGGTTCGCCCGAGCATCATCGGCTCATCGAGCGGGCGCTTCGCGCCCGCATCGCGCAGAACTCCGGGCTGGCGCAGGTGCTGGCCTCGACCGCCGGCGCCACCCTCATCCACCGTACGGGAAGCGAGCCCGAGTCGCCTACGACCTCGCTTCCCGCCACGGTGTTTTGCCGCATACTCAACGAGATGCGCGACGAACTGCTATCAGATGGGAAGGTCCGCACGAGCTGAGGCATCGCCGGGCCTGATCACGGAAACCGGTTTTTCCGTGACTCCGTCCGAAGATTTCGCGTCCGCCGGCACGGATTCCGCGCATTCCTCCGCGGGCGCCTGCTCATCCAGCCCGTAGACGTCCTGCGACAGCTTCATGCTGCAAAACTGCGGTCCGCACATGGAGCAGAACTGGGCGGATTTCATGGCGTCCTTGGGCAGGGTCTGGTCATGGAACTCGCGTGCGGTTTCCGGGTCCAGCCCCAGGTTGAACTGGTCTTCCCAGCGGAATTCGAACCGCGCCTTGGACAGGGCGTTGTCCCGTATCGCGGCGCCGGGCATGCCCTTGGCCAGGTCGGCGGCATGGGCGGCGATCTTGTAGGTGATGATGCCGTCCTTCACATCCTGCTTGTCGGGCAGGCCCAGGTGCTCTTTGGGCGTCACGTAGCACAGCATGGCGGTGCCGTGCCAGGCGATCAGCGCCGCGCCGATGCCGGAGGTGATGTGGTCATAACCCGGCGCAATGTCGGTGGTAAGCGGGCCAAGGGTGTAGAAGGGCGCTTCGTGGCAGTGCTCCAGCTGCAGATCCATGTTTTCTTTGATGAGATGCATGGGCACGTGCCCGGGCCCTTCGATCATGGTCTGCACCTCGTGCCGCCATGCGATCCGGGTCAGCTCGCCCAAAGTGCGCAGCTCGGCGAACTGGGCTTCGTCGTTGGAGTCGTGGCCCGAGCCCGGCCGTAGGCCGTCACCCAGCGAGAAGCTCACGTCGTAGGCCTTCATGATCTCGCAGATCTCTTCGAAGCGTTCGTACAGAAAGCTTTCGCGCTGGTGGACCTGGCACCATTTGGCCATGATGGAGCCGCCGCGCGAGACGATGCCGGTCAGTCGGCCGGCGGTCAGCGGAATGAAGTCGCGCCGCACGCCGGCGTGGATGGTGAAGTAGTCCACCCCCTGTTCGGCCTGCTCCACCAGCGTGTCACGGAACAGTTCCCAGGTCAGTGCCTCGGCACGTCCGTCGACCTTCTCCAGCGCCTGGTAGAGGGGCACCGTGCCGATGGGCACGGGCGAATTGCGCAATATCCACTCGCGCGTTTCGTGGATGTTCTTGCCGGTCGACAGGTCCATCACCGTGTCGGCCCCCCAGCGCGTGGCCCAGGTCATTTTCTCGACTTCGTCGCGGATGCTGGAGCCCAGGGCCGAGTTGCCGATGTTGGCGTTGACCTTGACCAGGAAGTTGCGGCCGATGATCATCGGCTCGGATTCGGGATGATTGATGTTGGCCGGAATGATGGCGCGGCCGCGGGCCACTTCATCGCGCACGAACCCGGGTGTGATGTAGGGCGGAATCGCGGCGCCGAACGCCTGGCCGGCGTGCTGGCGCAGCAGGCGCTGGGCGGCGCGCTCCCCATCGGCGCCGCCGGCGGCCAGCGCCTCGATGTACTGCTCGCGCCGCAGATTCTCGCGTATGGCCACGAACTCCATCTCCGGAGTGACGATGCCGCGACGCGCATAATGCATCTGCGTCACGCAGCGGCCCGGAAGCGCCTTGCGCGGCGGCCGCATGCGACTGAACCGTATGGCGTCCAGGCGCTCATCGGTCTCGCGCGAGCGTCCATAGGCGCTGCTGACGCCGGCCAGCGGGGAGGTGTCGCCGCGCTCCGCGATCCAGTCCTCGCGCAGGGCGGGCAGGCCCTTGTACAAATCTATGGCGGCATCCGGATCGGTGTACGGGCCGCTGGTGTCGTAGACGGTAAGGGGAGGGTTGGGACGGCCGCCCAGCGCGGCGGGCGTATCGTCCTGTTCGATTTCCCGGAAGGGCACGCGTAGGTCGGGCCGCGAGCCGGTCTGGTAAACCTTGCGGGAACGCGGCAGCGGCGTGACGGCGGCGGTGTCCATGGCCGGGTCACGGTGGGGTAGATCAAAGTGGGTTTTCAAGATGTGCTCCAAAAAAAGATTAATGGAGCCGATAGGGATTTATCTCGTAGCGATTGAACGACGCGAAGTCGATTGAAGTACAACGAGCACGCTCCCAGCATCGGCGTTATCCGTACTGGTACGAAGGGACTCTCTCAACCAGCCGGCGCAAACCGGCAAGTACCCCTGCGTGCTGCCTAGTATAGCCCTTACAATGCAGACGAGGCGCCAGGCGCGCACGATGAAGCCGCTTCGCCATCGCAAAGGAGACTGCACGTGTCGCAACAAGCGGTAAGCTCCAAGCTCGATCGTCCCGTCGACGAGGCTCGCGATCATGTACTCGGCCCCGCCGATGCGCAGATCACGCTGGTCGAATACGGCAGCTATGCCTGTCCATACTGCCGGGCGGTGAACGAGCACATCGTTCAGCTCCGGCACGAGTTCGGCGACCGCCTGCGCTATGTCTTTCGCCATTTCCCCTTGCCGGGCAGCGATATCGCGCTGCGCGCCGCCCGTCTGGCCGAACACGCCGCCGACGAAGAGCGGTTCTGGCGCGCCCACATCACGCTGATGACGCGCTCGCATACCCTCAGCGACGACGACCTCGCCCAGGCGTCGCGCGATCTGGGCCTGCCCGCTTTCGAGCAGGCCATGTCGGCGGAAGACCCCCGCGCCGATGCCCGTATCGAAGCGGACGTCCACAGCGCCCGCGCAAGCGGGGTGGCCGTCACGCCCACCTTCTTCATCAACGGCAGGCGCTATGACGGCCCCTGGGATGAAAGCTCCTTCACCGACGCCATGTTGCGCACGCCCGGGCACCGCCTCCGCAGCGCGGCCGAGGATTTCGTCGGCTGGGCGCCCGCGGCCGGCCTGCTGCTGTTGCTGGCGGCGGTGTTGGCGGTGCTGCTGACCAACTCCGCGTGGGGGCCCGCCTTTGCGCAATGGTGGGAGCGTCCGCTTGGGTTCTCGTTCGGCGAGGCGGCGTTCAGCATGTCGCTGCTGCATTGGGTCAATGACGGGCTGCTGACCTTCTTCTTTCTCGTCGTCGGCCTGGAGATCAAGCGTGAATTTACGGTGGGACACCTGGCCGAATTGCGCGTTGCGGCCTTGCCCGTCGCCGCGGCGCTTGGCGGCATGGCTGTTCCCGCCCTGGTCTATTGGCTGATCGTGTCCGCCGGCCCCTGGTCGCACGGCTGGGGCGTGCCCATGGCCACCGACACCGCTTTTGCCGTCGCGCTGATAGCCATGATGGGCGATCGGGTTCCGACCTCGCTGCGGGTGTTCCTCACCGCCGCCGCCATCGTGGACGACATCGGTTCCATCGTGGTCGTGGCGGCTTTCTATTCGGATGCGCTGAGCCTGCAATACCTGGCGGGGGCGGCGGTGCTTGTCGGTGTGCTGGCTCTGCTCAACCATGCCCACATCTACCGTGTCGCTCCCTATGCCGCGGTGGGCATTCTGTTATGGGCCTGCGTCCATGCCAGCGGCCTGCACGCCACTTTGGCCGGCGTGCTGCTCGCCCTGTTCATCCCCACCCGGCCGCCCGTCAACATGGTGGCGCTCACCGCCCAGGCCGATGCCATCCTGAGGGCCGAGGCGCGCCGCAGCGGCGAAGTGTTGCGCAGCGGTCCATCGCAGCCGGCCCTGAAAGCCTTCGACGCCCTGCACGACAGGCTGGAGTCGCCCGCCGCCCGCATGCTGCGCACTGTCGGCGCCCGTTCGAGCTATGTCGTGCTTCCCCTGTTCGCTCTGGCCAACGCGGGCGTCGCCATCGCGCCCGGCATCCTCGAACATCATGGGCCGCTGGTACTGGCCATCATGGCGGGACTGGTCCTGGGCAAGCCGCTGGGCCTGGTCGGCGCCTCCTGGGCCGCAGTCAGGTTGGGGCTGGCGAAAAAACCGTCTGACTATTCTTGGCGCCAGCTCATCGGCGCGGGGGCGCTTGCCGGCATAGGCTTCACCATGTCGCTTTTCATTGCCGGCCAGGCCTTTCCGGGCGAAGCCGATTTCGTCGCCGCCAAGGCGGCCGTCTTCATCGGGTCCATTATTTCGTCTGTGATTGGGGTTGTCATTCTATGGAAAACCGGCGGCGAGCCACGTCCGGAATGACAGGCCTAAGGTTGCGGCGACCATGCTCGCAAGGGCATGGACGGCTTTGGCGATGCGATGCGGGCCGTTTTTCAAAGACTGCGGAAACCGGGGTGCGTGCCACTGCGCCGGAAGCGGGATGCCTCTTGCATGAGCCATTGTCGAAATGCCAGCAACTTGGGCAAGGACGCGCATTCCGCGCGATAGACGATATAGTAGGCCAGCTCCGACAGTTGCTCGACGCCGGGAAACAGTTGGACCAGACGGCCCGCCGCCAGGTCGTCATGGGCCATGACGCTGCGGGCCAAGGCGACGCCGTGGCCGTCGATCGCCGGCTGCAGTACGGCCGCCGAGTTGTTCACTTGCATTCCCCGGCCGGTGTCCACCTCGGCGGCCCCAGCGTGCGACAGCCAGGCGCCCCACGAGGCGAAGCCTATATGGGTGTCCACCGACAGGTCATGAATCAGGGCCTTTCCCGCGAGATCGTTCGGCTGTTTCATTGGCCCGTTCCTGGCAAGCCAGCCGGGTGAACAGACGGGATAGATTTCTTCATCCATCAATTTTTCGGCGACCAGCCCCGGCCAGGCGCCACGTCCGTACCGGACGCCCACGTCTATACCTTGAGTGGCGAAATCCATGAGCCTGAGGCTGGTATCCAGGCGCACGTCCGTCTCGGGACAAAGGGCGCGGAAATTCTCGATGCGCGGCAGCAGCCACTTGGCGGCGAACGCGGGACTGACTGTCGCGGTCAGCACGCCTGAACGCGTTTCTTCCCGCAGCCGCCCGAGCCCCGCGCTCAGCCGCTCGAACCCGGCCTGGATGTCGGGAAGGGCGCGTGTGGCCGCGTCGGTCGGAATCAAGCGGACACGCCCGCCGCGCGTCCTGTGAAACAGCGGAGCGCCCAACCAGTCTTCCAACGAGCGCACCAGTTGGCCCACGGCCGCCGGCGTGACGTTGAGTTCCGATGCAGCGGCCGAGAAGCTCTGGTGACGCGCGCTGGCTTCGAAGGCACGCAGCGCATTCAGAAAACCGGGAGAATTCATACGGTATAGATTTTCTTTCAGTGAAGTAAAGAATATCGCTGTTGCGAAGGGATGCGAGCCGATCGAAAATAGTGGCTGCCAATGGGTATTGAGATCCGGCTCGGCCCAGGTTGCAGGATAGATTTTCTGCCACTATAAGCGGCCTGTAGATAGCAACCCTCGAAAGGCGCAATGCTGAGGGCGCCGATTCCGGTCTTTACTCTAGAAGGTTCGAAAAAACTCCATGCTCGTCAATGCCGACTTTTCGCGCCGCGCCCTCGTCGAGGCGCGGCAGTATCAATGGATGCAGTCGCCGCAGTCCGGCGTCGAGCGCGTGATGCTGGACCGGGTGGGCGAAGAGAAAGCCCGGGCGACGAGCATCGTACGCTACGCACCCGGTTCTCATTTTCCCAGTCATCGGCATCCTGGCGGCGAAGAAATCCTCGTGTTATCGGGTGTCTTTTCCGACGGCGAGGGGCATTGTCCGGCCGGCTGGTATCTGCGCAACCCGCCGGGCTCCAGCCATCAGCCCTTCAGCGAAGAAGGCGCCACCATCTTCGTCAAACTATGGCAGATGCCGCAAGGCGATCGTCGCCGCGTGCGTATCGACACCAGGGATCAGCGCAACTGGGTCGCGCGGGCCGAAGGGGCATCCTGCGAGCTGTTTGACGGGCCCGCCGAACATGTTTCCCTGCAACGGCTGGCGGCGGGCGCTGCCGTATTCAGCGGCCCCGTCGAAGGCGCAGAAATCCTCGTGCTGGAGGGCTGCCTGCTAGAGAACGGGCGGCAGTATGACAGCGGCGACTGGATCCGGCTGCCGCCAGGCCGGTACGCAGATTTCAAGGCGGGCGGCGCAGGTTCCGTCATCTATCTCAAGACCGGCCATCTCAATAACTCCACCATCATCGGCGGCGCTTCTGCATGACGCGCGACTCGCCATTGAGAATCGCCGTTAATCAAGGACGGCCCCGTTGTTCATACGCGGACGACCTGCATTTTCCGCAGTTCCAAAGTAGCTTCCATTCATATGACACATGACAGCACAGTCGCCGGGGGCGACTCTTCCACCATACTTCCTGAAAATGTGCAGCGCGGAAATATCTGGCGGCTGTCGATTTCCCAGGCTTTGGCCGGCGCGAACTCGGTGGTGGTCTACGCCACCGGCTCCATCGTCGGGAATATGCTGGCTCCCACCCCCATGCTGGCCACTCTGCCCATATCCATCTTTGTAGTGGGCATGGCGGCGTGCATCCTGCCCGCCGGAAGAATCGCCCAGCGCCATGGTCGGCGCGCCGCTTTTCTGGCCGGCACGGGAGCGGGAGTGCTGGCCGGGCTGCTGGCCATGCTTGCCGTCCTGCAGGGCTGGTTCTGGCTGTTCTGCCTGGCCACATTCTTCGGGGGCGGCTATGCGGCGGTCGTGCTTTCTTTCCGCTTTGCCGCCGCCGACGGCGTGGATGCGAAGCGGCGTGCGCGCGCCTTGTCGCTGGTCATGTTCGGCGGCGTGGCGGCCGGGGTCGTGGGGCCGCAATTGGTGACGTGGACCATGGATTTATGGCCCCCGTACATGTTCGCGATCACCTTTCTCGTGCAGTCCGCGGCCGCGGCGCTTTCCGCGCTCATTCTGCTGGGTGTCCGCCTGCCTTTGCCGACCATGGCCGAGCAGGCGGGAGGGCGGCCGCTGAAGGAAATCGTGCTGCAGGTACGCTTCATCTCGGCGGTGATTTGCGGCGCGGTGTCCTACATGCTGATGAACTTCCTCATGACGGCTGCGCCGCTGGCCATGCATCTGTGCGGCCATTCGCAGGCCTCGGCCAACCTGGGCCTGCAGTGGCACGTCATCGCGATGTACGGACCCAGTTTTTTCACAGGCAAGTTGATCACTCGCTACGGCGCCGGTTCCATCGCCGCGCTGGGCTTGTTCCTGACCGGTCTTTCCGCAGCCGTCGGGCTGGGCGGAATAGACGTCATGCATTTCTGGTGGTCCCTGATCCTGCTCGGAGTCGGCTGGAACTTCGGGTTTCTGGGTGCATCCGCCCTGGTCCTGGAGTGCCACAGGCCCGAAGAAAAGACCCGGGTCCAGTCGCTTAACGACTTCATCGTTTTTGGCTTGATGGCCGCGGGGTCTTTCTCCTCCGGCGGACTGCTGAGCGCATATGGATGGAATACCGTGCTGTGGGTGTCCTTCATCCCCCTGGTGCTGGCGGCGATGGTGCTGGTACCGGCCATGAGGAAGAAGCCGGCCTAGACGGCCGGAGCGGAAGCGGGCCCGGCTGCAAGAGCCGGCGGCGGCATGCCGGCGCGACAGCGCATCGCCGGCGGCTTAATGTAGTGCCGATAAGCGCGCGGGAGACGGGCAAAGTTTCCGAAGGGCGAACACGATCGTCCACTCAATGAGAAAATATCGAAATCGACAGTTTCCGGAGGCGATCTTGCTCCGCTGGTTTGAAAGTTTTCTCAATCCCTTCCCTCCCGAAGAGGCGCCCCTGCCTCCCAAGGGTCTGTTCTCCTTCTTGTGGGCCTGCACTCACGGCTCGCGCCGCTACCTGGCGGCGCTGGCGGTGTTCAGTGCCAGCGTGTCGATCTACGAGGCATGGCTGTTCGCCTTTCTTGGCCAGGTGGTGGACCTGCTTTCCGCATGGCAGTCGGGCGAACAGGCCGCTGTGCAAGAGCAGCGCGCATTATGGATCATCGGCATCGTGCTGCTGGCCAGCGTCGTGCTGGTGGCGCTGCGCACCATGGTGCAGCACCAGGTGCTGGCCATCAACCTGCCTTTGCGGCTGCGGTGGGACTTCCATCGCCTCATGCTCAAGCAAAGCCTGGCCTTCTTCTCGGACGAGTTCGCCGGACGCGTCACGACCAAGGTCATGCAGACGGCGCTGGCCGTGCGCGAAGTGCTCCTGACCTTCGTCGAAATCGTGCTGGGCATCGGCGTATATTTTGTAACCATCATTGCGCTGGCGGGCGGATTCGATACGCGGCTAATGCTGCCCTTCGTAGGCTGGGTGGCGCTGTATGGGCTGGCCATGTGGTATTTCGTGCCGCGCCTGGGCAAGGTCGGGCAAGAGCAGGCCCATGCCCGCTCGTCCATGACGGGGCGCATCACCGACGCCTATTCCAATATCACCACCGTCAAGCTGTTTTCGCACACCCGGCGCGAGGCGCAGTTCGCCCGTGCCGCCATGGAAGATTTCAAGGACACCGGCTTTCGCCAGATGCGCCTTGTCAGCCAGTTCGAGATCGTCAACCAGGCGCTGGTGTCGGCCCTGATCTTCGCCTCGGGCGGCTACGCCTTGTGGCTGTGGCACGGCGGGCAGATCGGCATCGGCGCCGTGGCGGCGGTCACGGCCATGTCCTTGCGCGTCAACGGCATGTCGCACTGGATCATGTGGCAGATGGCCACGCTGTTCGAAAACATAGGCACGGTGCAGGACGGCATCGCCACGCTTACACGCGTCGCCAAGGTGCAGGATGCGCCCAACGCGCCCGCGCTGGAAGTGACGCGCGGCGAAGTGGAGTTCGACCGCATCTCCTTCAACTACAACGGCGAGCGCCAGGTATTCGACGGCCTGACCCTGAAAGTGCGGCCGGGCGAGAAGATCGGTCTGGTGGGGCGTTCCGGCGCCGGAAAATCCACCCTGATCACGCTGCTGCTTCGTTTCTACGACCTGGACAGCGGGCAGATACGCATAGACGGACAGGACATCTCCAAGGTCACTCAGGACAGCTTGCGAAGCGCCATCGGCATGGTCACCCAGGATACGTCCTTGCTGCATCGGTCCATCCGCGACAACATAGCCTATGGGCGTCCGGACGCCACCGACGCCGAGATACACGCCGCCGCCGTCCATGCCCAGGCCGACGATTTCATCCGCGAGTTGAGCGACCCGCAAGGCCGCAGCGGCTACGACACTCTGGTCGGCGAGCGCGGCGTCAAGCTGTCCGGCGGCCAGCGCCAGCGCATCGCCATTGCGCGCGTCATGCTCAAGAACGCCCCCATCCTTCTGCTGGACGAGGCCACCAGCGCGCTGGATTCCGAGGTGGAGGTGGCCATACAGGAAAGCCTGGACGAAATGATGGAGGGCAAGACCGTGATCGCCATCGCTCATCGCCTGTCGACCATCGCGGCCATGGACAGGCTCATCGTCCTGGATCAGGGCCGCGTCATCGAAGAAGGCCGCCACGCCGACCTGCTGAGGCTGAACGGCGTCTATGCGCGCCTGTGGAGCCACCAGAGCGGCGGCTTCCTGGGGCAGGAAGGCGAGGTGGCTCCGAATACGACGCAGTAGCTAGGGCAGGGGGCGCTTGCGCTCAAGGCAGCAGGGTCAGGTGGTCCACCTCGAACTCGGTCTTGCGCAGGCCCTTGTCGAACTCGCCCGTCAGTTCCACACGTTGTTCGGCGCTGACGGTCTGGCCGGCGGGAAATTCTTCATTGTCGATCTCGACGGTGATGCGGCCCGTTGCATCCTCGAAGGTATAGCGCTCGTCGCCTTCGAATGAAACGATACGCCCCTGCAGGCGAGCCGCCTGATCGTCGCGGCCGGTGTCGACCAATTGCTTGACCGTCATCAGCGGCACGTTGTTGGGCCCCGAGTATGAGCCCTGGGCGGCCGCCTTGGAAGCGTTGCTGGGGCCGGTGTAGCCTGAAGGCTGGGCGAAGGCCAGGGTGGCGGCGCCCAAGGCCATGACAGCGGCGGCTGCGGATACGGTATAGCGCATGGTTCAATTCCTTTTCGTGTTGTACAAGAGGTTCCGCTGATCGCGAAACAACGCCATTAAAAAGGTTGAACCTGAAGGCAATCTGATGTGATTCAGTCCGGGGGGAAATCGAGCACGGCGCTCAGCCCGCGGCCATCCAGCCCGTCTTCGAAGTGCAGGCGCGCGCCGTGCAGCGCTGCGATGCGCGCCACAATGGACAGGCCCAGGCCATTGCCGGTCTGGCCGGTGCCCAGCACCCGAAAGAACCGTTCGCCCAGACGCTCCCGCTGGCCGGGCGGAACACCGGCTCCGTCGTCACGTACCGCCAGGCGGACGCCGCCCTGGGGCAGCGGCATGGTCTCGATGCGTACCCGAACGCCCTCACCCCCGTAGCGCGCGGCATTGTCGATCAGGTTGCGCAGCGCACTGGCCAGCAGTACGGGCGCTGCCTGCACCATCGGCACGGCCAAGGCCCGCTCCAACTGTATATTCGCGGTCTGCAGATTGAGGTTGTCCAGCAGCTTATTCAGATCCACGGTTTCGCGTACCAGAGGTTCAGTCCGGGGCTCCAGCCGTGCCAGCGCCAGCAGATTCTCCACCAATGCGGTGCAACGATCGAGATCGGCGCGCAATTGCTTCAAGTGAGCGCCGGGCAGCTTCAGCTCGCGCTCGATGAGCTGTACGCGCATGCGCAGCGCCGCCAGCGGTGTGCGCAACTCGTGTGCGGCGTCGGCCGTGAAGCGCCGCTCGCTGTCCAGCGCTTGGGCCAGACGAGCCAGCAGCGCATTGAGCGCAGCCAGGATCGGCTGCAGCTCGCGCGGCGGATTCTGCGCCCGCACCGGCGTCAAGTCGTGCGGCGACTTGGCGTCGATGAGCATGGCCGTGTCCTCCAGCGGCCGCAGCAGGCGCCGGATCAGCAACCAGCTCAGCAGGCCAAGCATCGCCAGCAGCCCCAGCGCGGGCCAGGCCAGGTTCTCGGCCATCTCCTCCAGCAATTCCAGGCGCTCTTCCATCGGCTGAGCCACCTGAGCGGTGACGCCTTCCGGACCCGGACGCACGTGCACGCGCCAGAGCTCATCTCCGGCCCAGACCGTGACCGTTTCCTCGCGCCGCGCATTCGGGACAAAGGCGGTTTCCGGCGTGTCGTCGCCCCGGACCAGCACCCGTCCATCGGACGCGACGAGCTGATGGTATATGCGCAGCCTCGGCGCATCGCCGCGCCCCACGCGCGCGCCCCGATCCGGGCCGGTGTCCAGTTCGCCCTGCGGAGCCAATTGCAATACCAGCCGCGAGCCTTCCTCCAATGCGTCATCGAAAACGTCGCTGGTGGCGAACCACGCCACGCCGACGACGATGGCAAGGCTGATCAGCCATAGGCCTATGCTGGTTCCCATCACGGCCAGCAGCAGGCGCCGCCGCAATGACCAGCCACGAGGCGGTTGGTAAGCCGCAGGTTGCGGGAGGCGCCTGCCCGGCAGCCAATGGGGCAGACTCATGCCGGCGCCAGCCCGTAGCCCTGGTTGCGCACCGTCACGATGAAACGGCTGCCCAGCTTCTTGCGCAGGTTGTAGATGTGAGCTTCGATGGCGTTGCTCTCGACCTCTTCGCCCCAACCGTAAAGGGCCTCCTCCAGCTGGGCACGGCTCAGGATATGGCTGGGGTGGCGCATCAAGGCCTGCAAGACGGCGAATTCGCGTGCGGTGAGCGACAGCGGCGCGCCGTCCAGGGTCACGCGCTTGGCGGCCGGATCGAGGGCCACCGCGCCGTGGCGCAGCTCGGGCGTGTGCTGTGCCGCGCCACGGCGCAGGACCGCCCGCACACGGGCCGACAGCTCTTCCAGGTCGAAAGGCTTGACCAGGTAGTCGTCCGCGCCCAGGTCCAGTCCCTTGATGCGATCGGCCAATGCGTCGCGCGCCGTAATCATGATTACCGGCAACGATGCCCGGGGGGCGCCGGCGGCACGCAACGCCTGCAGGACGACGTCTCCATCCAGACCGGGCAGGCTCCGATCCAGCAGTACGCACTGGTAGGCGTGGGTGGCCAGCGCGGTAGCGGCTTGATCGCCGCGCTGCAGCCAGTCCACCGCATAGCCGTCCATCTTCAGCCATGACTGCAGGGAGCTGCCCAGTGAATAGTCGTCTTCGATCAGCAGGATGCGCATTCAGAGAGCCTACGATAGAAAGATTGAGTGAAACTGATGCTTTACACGTCAGGGCCGATAATCGACGCGCTCCGGAGCGATTCCATCGGAATCAGAAGGGCGCGAATCATTATTATCGCGTGGTGTTCAATCCTGGAGGTGGTGCAGGCGGCATGGGGGCGTCGGCATGGTTTGGTGACGACCTGCTACCCGAAGTGTTAAAGTGCAACGAGCAAAGGGAAGAGTTCTGTTGCGTTGATTCGTCGCCGCGACAAATTCGGAGGCTTTATTTATGGAGCATCATTCCTTCTCGCAAGGGCGGCCCAAAGACCATCGATTCCAGATCCTCTCTACGGACCACTTGGCGCCCGCCGAGCGTTTCGAGTTCTGGGCCACAGACGTCGTTCGCAGTGTCGAGGTCGACCCGCCGAATGCCCGGCAGCGACGGGATTTCCGTGCAAGGGTGGTTTCGCTGGCCACGGCGACGGGTGAAATGCACTACGCCGAATCGGACGGCTTCAGCGTTCATATGACCAGGCAAACCATTCGCAAGTCGCCGCTCGACGAACTTGCTCTGTTCCTCGTGCTTGATGGCCAGGCGCAGTGCGTATACGAAGGTGGCGAAGCCGCCACTGTCGGCCGAGGCGGCTTTTTCCTGCTGGATGGGCTGCGGCCCGCTTCGCTAAGGTTCTCGCAGCAGAAGTTCATCCAGCTCGATCTTTCGCGCGCTTTGCTCGAGTCTGTGTTTCCACGTTCGATACCGTCGCCCGCGCTGATCAATGCGGCGCTGGCCGACTCCCGCCTGGCCGGTTTGCTGCGCGATCATCTACAGCAGTTTCCCCGGATGGCGCAGGGCCTGGAACCCACCGAGCAGCTGGCGCTGCTCGATGCTTCGGAGTCCTTTGCCGTCACCACGATCGAAGCGGCTTTTGCAACCATGTACAAGCAGGCGGAGCATTCGAACGACGGGTTTTTCGCCGCCGCGCAACGCTATATCCGGCGCCATCTGGTCAACCCGGACCTCGCCCCCGACGCGGTGGCGGCCGCCATAGGCTGCTCGCGCGCCACGCTTTACCGGCTGTTCGCCGAGAGGGAATTGACGGTGCAAGGCCATATCCGCGAATTGCGCCTGCAGCAGTTCATGCGTCTTCTGCAAAAAGAAAACAAGGCGGTGCCGATCCAGATACTGGCGATGCGTTGCGGGCTCTACGACGAGTCCAACGTCAGCCGGATGTTTCGCAAGCGGTTTGGCATGAGTCCCAGCGAGGCAAGAGCCGCTGCCAGGCTGTAATTCCACGCTCGGATAGACTCCGGAACCAGCCGGCGTGCTTGGGCAGTTCCTCGAATTGATGTGTTGAAACGCGGCAACGACTCTGCTGAGACGCTGCGATGACTTCGTTCGTCCTCTTGCTTATACAGTGACGATTTGACTGCATGTCCGCCGCGGCTCAGCGCGCCTCCTGATCGGGGCGTTCCGTTTTTACAGGCACGGTTCTGAGTGCTCCTGCAGCGATGGACGAAAGCATCGCCGCCGGAGACGCACATGAATCGCATCCATCGAATCGTTTTCAATCATGCTCTGGGCCTGTTTCAGGTGGCGTCGGAACATGCGCGTGGGCGAGGCAGGCGCAAGACCATGCGTATCGTCGGGGTGGCGGCTCTGCTGCAAGCGGCCGCCTCGACGTTGATCTTCGCCGCGGCCCCTGCGTCGGCGCAGGACGTTTCTATCGACCACGGTGCGACTGAAACCGTCGATGGAACAATGGCCGGCACCCGGCCAAGCCCATGGGAGATAGACGGCGACCTCATCGTCGGCGAACTTGGCGCCGGCGTGCTCACAATCGAAAATGGCGGTCAAGTCTTCAACGAGATCGGCTTCATCGGCGACGAGTCCAACTCGCACGGCGAGGTGAAAGTATCGGGCTCGAGCGCTGACGGCACGGCTTCAACATGGACAAACTCCGGTTTCCTGGCTGTTGGGTTCAATGGTACGGGCAGGCTCGCTATCGAAAACGGCGGGGTTGTGATCTCCCAGGACACAGTGGTTGGCGAGATGGCGAGCGGGTCGGGCGAGATCGCGTTGAACAGTAATGGCGTTCTTGCCACTGGTTCTGTAGGGAGGGGCTTGGGAGCCGGAACGCTCTTGTTCGATGGTGGGATATTGCGAGCTACTGCGGATACGTCCAACTTCCTGCGCAATTTCAATGCGGGCGATGTAATCATTGAAGACAACGGCGCATTCATCGACAGCAACGGTCACGACGTCGGCATCGGCGCCGACTTGCAGGGCTCGGGCGGGCTGACCAAAATCGGTGAGGGGACGCTGACGTTGTCGGGCCAGAACAGCTACGCGGGCGCCACCACGGTCGAAGCCGGCACGCTGCGCGCGGATACCTACGGCGCCCTGGTGGATAACAACGCCTATGTCATCAACGGCGGCACGCTGGATTTGAGCGATTACCGTGCGCCCGCGGGAGTAGGAGTTGCAACGTTGGAGATGTCATCACTTGCGGGCAGCGGAGGCACGCTGGCTATGGGCGATACATACGTCTATGTGGATCAGAGCGGCGAGACGGCGTTCGACGGTGATATCACTGGCGCCGATGCCAGACTCAAAAAATGGGGCGAGGGCACGCTGACGCTGGGCGGGCAGATAAGTGGCTTGGGCGCCGGCCTTTACGCAGAAGGCGGTGTCTTGGCGCTCAATGGGGCCAACACTTACACTGGCTGGACAGTTATTGGTGATTCCGTCCTCGAAGTCGGCCACGATCAGGCGCTTTCAGTGGGCCGTGTTTTGATCCGTTCAGATCATAGCGTTCTGCGAGCCACTAGAAACATGACGCTTGCCAACGAGATTGAATTCAATATTGCTTTGGGCACCCTTACGCTCGATGCAAGCCACGACCTGACTTTGACCGGAAATATATCTGACCCTACCCCCGGTATCGGCGGCAATATCGTTAAGACTGGCGGTGGCACGCTGACGCTGGCGGGGCAAAGTGGACACAGGGGCGAGACCACGGTCCAGGGCGGTACCTTGATCGTCGACGGCTCGATCGAGCGCTCGTCGCAGGTGACTGTGCAGCAGGACGCCACGCTGGGCGGTTCGGGCAGGGTCGGCAAGACCACCATCGAAGACGGCGGACGCCTTGCTCCCGGCGGCAACGCCATCGGTACGCTTACGTTCTCCGGAGGATTGACGATGTTGCCCGGGTCGATCCTGGATTACCAGCTCGGTTCGCCGGGTACGGAGGGCGATCCCGCTTCGGGACGCAGCGACCGCATCGAGGTGGACGGCGACCTCGCATTGAACGGCGTTACCTTGAACCTGATGCAAAGCAGCGACCCCGCAGACGGCGTGACGTCTTTGGGCTTCTATCGGCTGATGACATACAGCGGCAGTTTGACCGGCGACTACCCGTCGCTTGGACAAATCCCCCACGAGGGAAAAGATCTTTATGCACTTTATTTAGATAGCGGCCGCGTGGATCTATTTGTGCCGGCTGCAGCCTCGCTAGGCGATGACGCTCTCCAGCATTGGCAGGGCGGCGACGGCACCTGGAGCGCCGGCGGCACGACTTGGCTCAATGCCGGCGATGGCGCGCCCGACGGCGATATTCCGGTGGCCTGGGCGGGAAATCATGCCGTGTTCAAGAACCAGCCCGGCGACTTTGATGGCGGCGTGGTGGCCGTCGAAGGAGCGCACAGTTTCAAAGGCCTGCAATTTGTCGACGAAGGCTATCGGCTGCAAGGGGATGGCTCGCTCGAAACGGATGCGGGCGGCTCGGAGATACGCGTATTGGCCGACAGGGCCGAGATTGCAACCGAGATTACAGGAACGGGCGGGATCACCAAGACCGAAGGCGGAACGCTCGTTCTGTCAGGCGACAATTCCTATGCGGGAGGCACCACGTTGGGCGCCGGCGTGCTGTCCATCTCATCCGATACCAATTTGGGGCAAGCCGACGGCGCGTTGATGTTCGCCGGCGGTAGCTTGGCCGCCACGGCCAGTCTGGCCAGTGATCGGGCCGTGACGCTCGATCGCGATGGCCGCTTCGACGTGGCTGACAACGCTACGCTGCAAGTAAATGGATCCATCGCAGGCGCTGGCGACCTATACAAGAATGGGGCCGGCGTACTGGTCACGGCAGGCGGGATGAGTATCGGCGCGATGCGGGTTCAGAATGGCGAGCTGCAAGTGGCCGGCGGAGCGAATCTTTTGAACGGTACGATCCTAGTGGACGCCGGCGCTGGCGATCAGGCGAACCTCGCCGTGGACGGCGAGAGTACATCGGTCGAAGCCATAGCGCTCACCGTCGGCCAAAGTGGCAAGGGGCTATTCGATCTAACCAGTGGCGCGCGGGTGACAATGCCGGGCTTATCCAGCGCCAACGCGTTCGTGATCGGCTACTCCGGCAATGCGGATGGTCAGGCGACGATTTCGGGAGCGGACTCACGTCTTCGCATCAATGGCGGGACTACTCGGATCGGGCGGAATGCGACCGGCAGCCTTACGGTTCAAGACGGAGGCCGCTTCGAGAGCGGCTATCTTGTAGTCATCGGCGGCGACGCCAACGGTGATGGCCTTGTGACCGTTTCCGGCCCGACATCGACATTTGTGACCACTGGCAATGCGCCGACTTACGTCGGCGATACCGGTAGCGGAACGCTCAACATTCTTGACGGGGGCCGGGTCGAGACATCTTTCTTCGCTTCCGTCGGCAGAGGCTATGATGGTCAAGGTACTGCGCTCGTCAAGGGAGTCGGGTCATCCTGGATCGTGGATGGCAATCTGTACATCGGTGAGAACGGACAAGGGACGGTCGTGCTTGCCGATGGCGGATATATCGATCTGGTCGATTTCGCCACCAGCCGCGCGACGCTGGGCAGGAATGAGGATGGATCAGGAACTCTCGTCATCGGCGCCGAGGCAGACGCTGCGCCGACTGCGGCGGGAACGATCAGCGCGCGTGCCGTCGACTTCAGCACCGGCGCGGGCAAGCTGGTCTTCAACCACACTGACGAGCACTATGTATTCGGGCTTGCCCTGCAAAAGGACACATTCAGTACTGATCCGAGCGGGGATCATTCGATCGATCATCTGGCCGGCCATACCGTGTATCGGGGCAATGGCCGGACATTCGACGGCATCACAACGATCTCGGGCGGCACATTGACTGTGGACGGGCGTCTGGGTGGAAGTATTGATGTCAAGGCCGGCGGCGCCTTGGGTGGCTCGGGCACGGTGGGCGACACGACGATTGCCGATGGCGGCATCCTGGCGCCGGGCAGTTCCGTTGGAACGCTCACCGTCGCCGGCGGCCTCGCGCTGTCATCGGGTTCGGTCCTCGAATATGAGCTTGGGGCTCCGGGATTATCCGTCCCATCGCCAGGCGCGAGCGACCGTATCGAAGTGTTGGGTGATCTTACGCTGGACGGCACGCTGAATCTGGCACAGAGCAGCGACACCGAAGACGGCGCGGCAGGCCTGGGTTACTACCGCCTCATGACTTATGTCGGTGAACTGACCGACAATCTGCTGACCATAGGCCATGGTCTGAATTTGGATGCCGGCTACGATATTCAAGCGGGTGACAATCGTGTCGATCTCTTCATTGGCGCGGCCGGTAACGACATGCTCCAGCACTGGCAAGGCGGAGACGGCCTCTGGAGTGCGGCCAACCCGCAGTGGCTCAACAAGGATGGCGAATTGCCTGTCGCGTGGGCCGGCAACCATGCCGCCTTCAAGAATCAGCCCGGCGGATTCAATGGCGGAACGATCGATGTTGAAGGTATGCAGCGCTTTGCCGGGCTGCAGTTCATCGACGAAGGCTACCGGCTGCAAGGTGCGGGTTCGCTCGAAACGGTCGCCGGCAGCTCGGAAATCCGTGTGCTGGCCGACAGCGCCGAGATCGCAACGGAGATTACCGGCACCGGCGGGATCACCAAGACCGAAGCCGGAACACTCGTCTTGTCGGGCAACAATACTTATGCAGGCGGCACGACGCTCGCCGGCGGTGTGGTGTCCGTCTCATCGGATGCCAATCTCGGCCGTGAGGATGGAGCGCTGACCTTCGATGGCGGCGTTCTGCAGGTTGCGGGGGCCGACTTCAACGACACCGAGCGTCAGATTATCTGGGGCGCTCGGGGCGGCGGCTTCGACATTGTCAATGAAGCGAATAACTTTTACGTCGATCAGAACATCATAGGTCCGGGCGACCTCGTCAAGCGCGGCGACGGGGCGTTGACGCTTGCGGGCGAAAACCGCTATGGGAACACACGGGTAGAGGGCGGATGGCTGCTGGGCCATGCGGGTTCTATCTCGGGCGACATCGCCAACGCGGGCGTGGTTGCCTTCCTTCAAGACGAGGACGCCCGCTTTGCAGGCGACATCACCGGCCTGGAAGGATCTGACGGCACCATGGTCAAGGACGGCGCTGGAAGCCTGACGCTCGAGGGACGATCCCTGCTTGACTGGTCCATTGTGTCCGGGGCGCTCATTACTGAAGCATCTCGCTTTGAAGGGGATGCGCATCTTGATGGCGCAACGGGCGGGCTGACCTTCACCGACGCCAAGAATGGTGTTTATGGCGGGACGATTTCGGGTGTCGGCCAATTCAAGCTCGATGGAGCCGGTACGGTGCGGCTGACCGGCGATAGCTCGCACTTTGCCGGCACTACGACGCTTTCCAATGGAACTTTGCTCGTTGGCGACGCCGATGGCAACGGTTCGCTCGGCGGCTCCCTCGATGTGCAGGCAGGCGCCACGCTGGGCGGCTCGGGCACAGTAGGCGCCGGCGCCGGGTCGCGGGTGGCAGTGGCCTCGGACGGTACATTGGCGCCGGGCAACTCCGTCGGCACGCTGACCGTCGACGGCGACCTGGTCTTCGAGGCCGGCTCGCGCTTCGAAGTGGAGGTCGACCCGCAAGGCGGTGAAAGCGACCAGGTGGCGGTGACGGGCAGCGCCACGCTCAACGGCGGTTCCGTTGCCCATATCGGCGCCGGCGGTGATTACGACCTGCGCTCGAGCCACACCATTCTGTCGGCGGGCGGCGCACTATCGGGCCGGTTCGATGAAGTGTCCTCGGACTTCGCATTCCTTAAGCCAGAGCTGCTTTACGACTATGGCGCCGGCACGGTCGATCTGGAGCTTTCACGCAACGATCGCGAATTCGCCTCGGCTGCGTTGACGCAAAACCAGGGCGCCACGGCAAACGCCATCGAAAGCATCGGTTTCAATGCCGGCCATGCCGTCTATGACGCGATCGCGCAATTGCCCGACGATGAAGCGCTTATCCGCTCCAGCTTCGATGCGTTGTCGGGCGAGATCCACGCCTCGGCCAGGACGGCGCTGATCGAAGACAGCCGCTTCGTGCGCAATGCGGCCAACGACCGCGTTCGCGCCGCTTTCGCGACGCCCGGGGCGTCCACCGCGCCCGTGCAGGCCTATGGGTCGGCGCTAACGCCTACGCAGGTGTCCGCAAGCGATTCCGGCCCGGTGGTCTGGTCGCAGGCTTTCGGTTCCTGGGGTTCGACCGACAGCGACGGCAATGCCGCCCGCCTGGACCGCGATGCCAAAGGTTTGCTGATCGGCGCGGACCGGCGCGTGGGCGCTTGGCGCGTCGGCCTGCTGGCCGGATACAGCCGCTCGGACTTCAAGGCGCGCGACCGCGCCTCCTCGGCCAAGAGCGACAATTATCACCTGGGCCTCTACGGCGGTACACAGCGGGATGCGCTTGGGCTGCGCGCCGGCCTGGCCTATACCTGGCACGATGTCGACACCAAGCGTTCAATCTCCCTTCCCGGCCTTAGTGACAGCGCCGGGGCCGGTTACCATGCGGGCACGCTGCAGGCCTTCGGCGAAGTGGGGTATAGCATCGACGCGGGCCCGGTACGGGTCGAGCCATACGCCGGCCTGGCTCATGTGCGTCTGCACACGGATAGCTATAGCGAGCGGGGAGGGGCCGCGGCGCTCTCCGGCCGCAGCGAGAATACGGATGTCACCTTTTCCACGCTGGGCTTGCGTGCCGAGCATCGCCTGAGCGCCGGCGCCATAGAAGCGACTCTACGCGCGGCGGTAGGATGGCGGCATGCCTTTGGCGACACCATCCCCACGGCGCGGCACGGTTTGTCAGAGGGCGACATCTTCGTCGTCGCGGGCGTGCCGATCGCCAAGGACAGCGCCGTCGTCGAGGCGGGAGTCGATCTGAGCCTGGCCCCAGGCGCCACGCTCGGCTTTTCTTATTCCGGACAGCTTGCCGGCTCGGCCCGGGACCATGGCGCGAAGGCGAACCTGATGATCAGATTCTGAATCGCGAACTCCCTCCGAGCGAAAGCCGATCGCCGAGCCGCAACGCTGTATACGCGGCGCGGGACACCCGGCGACCGGAGTGCTACATTAGCGGGTTGTATGCCATCGCCCTGATCGAAACCCGGCAAAGGCCGGTGCACTGGGGCCGCCTGCAGGGCCTCAAGACATCAACTCATGGCATCAACCCAAACATAGCATTCTCGGGGAATTCCCATTTATAAAGCCTACGTTCTTCTGGCGCTGACGACGCTTTTCTGGGCCGGCAACTCCATTGCCGGCAAATGGGCGGTGGGCCATGCGTCTCCCATGGTTTTGGTAAGCATCCGCTGGATCAGCCTGATGGCGCTGCTTTACGTGTTCAAGCGCGAGCAGATCGCCGGCGACTGGCCGGCCATCAGGCCGCGGCTGGGCTATCTGTTGATGCTGGGCGTCCTGGGCTTCACCGTCTTCAGTGCGGCGCTTTACTACGCCTTGGTCTATACCACGGCCATCAACGCCAGCATCCTGCAGGGAAGCATGCCGCTTTTCGTATTTGCGGCAAGCTTTGTGCTTTTCTCCAGCCGCATAAGCTGGGCGCAGGCAGTGGGCTTCGCCTGCTCTTTCATCGGTGTGATCGTCATCGCGGTGCGCGGCGAGTTGGGCAACCTGGTGTCCCTCAGCATCAACTTCGGCGATGCGCTGATGTTCATCGCCGTCCTCGGTTACGGCATTTATACCGCCGGCTTGCGCAGCAAGCCGCAAATGCATTGGACCAGCCTGATGTTCATTCTGTGCCTGGGCGGGTCCCTGGCGTCATTGCCTTTGCTGGCTTTCGAGGTGGCTCAGGGCAACTTCATCTTCCCGGACTTGCAAGGGTGGATGGTCATTACCTATATCGTCATCTTTCCATCCCTCATCGGCCAGGTGCTCTACATCTGGGCCGTGGAGCTGATCGGCGCCAACCGGGCCGGCCAGTTCATCAACTTGCTGCCCGTGTGGGGCGCGCTGCTGGCGGTGACTTTGATCGGAGAGGAATTCCACCTTTATCACGCCGTAGCGCTGGTAATGATTCTGTCGGGAATCGGCTTTGCCGAGTACGGCGGGAGAAGGCTGCGTAAAACAATCTGATTGCTTAGCGTCAACAGGCCTAAAGGTGTCCCGACATGGCGAAAGATGCGTCTACATTCAAGGCAAAATTGCTGCGCCCCGCAAGTCCCGGCGAAGACGGCTCATGGGGCTTTCTTGTTTTGCCCAAAGCCGCCAGCGACAAACTGCCCAGGCGTGGCAGGACGTCTGTGGAAGGGACCATCAACGGGAGCCCGTTTCAAGCCACGCTCGAGCCGGACGGCCGGCTTAGCCACTGGCTCAAGGTGAGCAAGGGGCTTCAAGAGGCTGCCGCCGCGTCGTTCGGAGACATGGTTGAAGTTCAGCTTTCTCCGACTCATCCGGAGCCGGAGCCGCAGGTGCCAGATGACCTGCAGCAGGCCCTTGCCCGGTCTGCCGCAGCTAAAGCCACTTGGGAAGACACGACCACCATCGCCCGCCTGGACTGGATTCATTGGATCGAGTCTGCAAAGCAGGCCAAGACTCGAAAACGACGAATCGATAACGCCTGCGACATGCTTGCCTCGGGCGAGAGGCGTGTCTGCTGCTTCGATCAATCCGGCTACTATAGCAAGGGCCTCAGCGCTCCCAAGGCGAAAGACTAGCGGCATGACGCTGCACGCTTCTACCGCTCGTCGGCGCCTCGCAGCCAGCGCAGATAAGCCGAACGGGTCTCGGCGGACACAGAGTCCAGCACTTTCTGGTGAGTGACCTGATGCCGCAGCGCCAGCCGCGCATCGGCCACGGCGCGCGACTTGCAAAACCAGTGGCAGCTGTGTTGGAACAGATACAGCTCAGCCGAAAGATGATAGGCGCGGCCTTTCGGATCCCAGCCGCCTCCATTGTCCACCACATGACGCAGGCCGGCCGCATGGATGTGCAGCAGTGCGCGAAAATCCCGCGTCAGCATGGGAAGCAAGCGCTCGGCATAAGGTACGCAGAACGGCGGCGTGCTCAAGCTGGCGGCCTGCGAGCTTTCCTTTTGCATGGCATCGGCCAGCGACCCTATCTGTGCCGCCACTGAACGCTCGGTTTGGGCGAAGGTGTCCAGCACCTGTAGCTGGCGTGTTTCCGACTCTTCATTGATGGCGCGGCTGTAGCCTTGCGTCAGCGTTTCCATGTGGCGCTCCAGCTGCAGGTTCGACAGATGCCGTCCCAGCAAAGCAATATGCGTGCGCTGATAACGCAGGCACACCACTCGCCATGCCACGAAGATCATCAACAGGATTAACGCAATGTCCATTGTCCGTGTTTCCTCGTGACGGCGCAGTGTTACCCCCGGGGAGGGCCGCAAAGGAGGGCTCGCGCGTTCAGACGCCCCCGATTTCGCGGCGCACAATGGCCGCTCCGTCCGCCATCGCTTTCATCTTGCCGAACGCTACATCGCGTGGCAGATACTTCAACCCGCAATCCGGCGCAACGATGACACTTTCCGGGTCTACGTGCGGAAGCGCGCGGCGGATGCGCGCGGCAACGACTTCCGGGGTTTCGACAGTAGGATCGGAAAGATCCAGCACGCCGAGGATAATCGTCTTGCCGCGCAGCTTTTCGAGCACCGACGTATCCAGCGACGACTGCGCGGTCTCGAGGGAAATCTCATGCACACAACACGCTGCGAGCTCAGGCAGAAACGAATAGCCGGATGGGCGTTCATGGATCACCGCCGCATAGCCGAAGCAGATATGCAAAGCCGTACGACCGGTAATGCCTTCGAGGGCGCGATTGACCGCTGCAAGGCCAAACTCACGTGCCTTTTCCGGACGCGCCTGCATGTACGGTTCGTCGATCTGCACGATGTCCGCACCGGCCGAGAACAAGTCGCGAATCTCGGCATTCACGGCATCGGCGTAGTCGAGCGCCATCTCGGCTTCGCTCTCATAGAAATCATTCTGCGCCTGCTGGGACATGGTGAACGGGCCTGGCACAGTAATCTTGATCATTCGGTCCGTATTCGCGCGCAAAAACGCCACGTCGCGAGCCTCCACCGCATGCCGGCGGCTGATGCGGCCAACCACGCGCGGCACCGGATTCGGATGGCCACTGCGGTCCAGCGCCACACCGTGATTGTCGATGTCCACGCCATCCAGAGCAGTCGCGAAACGGTTCGAATAGCTTTCGCGGCGCATTTCTCCGTCGGTGATGATGTCCAGCCCGGCGCGCTCCTGATCCCGAATCGCGAGCAGCGTGGCATCGTCCTGCGCCTGCTCGAGGAACTCGGGTTGCACCCGCCACAGTTCCGTCGCCCGCACGCGAGGAGGGAATCGTCCGGCCAGCTTTTCGCGGTCGATCAACCAGTCAGGTTGCGGATAGGAACCGACCAGAGAAGTCGGCAGCAAAATATTCTTCATAATGTCTCCCCATGTGTTAGAAATAGCCCGGCTCACTGATTCGCCGGCCTGAGCTCGAACCGGAAGGCTATTCCGCGCCCTCAACAGCCGATATTACTTCTGATCGGAGTTTACCGAAGTTGCTCGTCAGCCTGCGCCCATTCGAAACTGGAGCGCCGCCATGGGGGCCGTCTGCATGTGCTGATTACGCAGTACTTGTAAGATAAAGAGTGCAGCGCCCTGCCTTCACTGTGAAGCAGGCAACGCCAGTTTGAAAGGAGCAAGCCCATGTCATCGAAACGCCTCGAAGGAAAAGTCGCCATCGTCACAGGGGCCGCGCGCGGCATCGGGCGAGCCACCGCCGTTGCATTCGCACGCGAAGGCGCGGCCGTTGTGGGAATCGATATCGCCGGGCCCGTCAGCAAGACCCTGGAGGTCGTGCCGGCCACCGTCGAAGAACTGGATGAAACCGGCAGGCTCGTCGTGGCGGCGGGCGGGAAATGGAATTCGCGCCGGCTCGATCAGCGCGACATGGGCGCCTTGCGCCAGGCGGCCGCATGGACGGCCGAGACCTTCGGCAAGATCGACATCCTCTTTGCGAATGCCGGCATCCAGGCCTTCAAGCCGCTTCTGGACATGGAGGATGCGGACTGGCACGATCAGATCGAGGTCAATCTCAACGGCACCTGCAACGCCATCCGGGCCGTGGCGCCTTACCTCGTCAAGAACGGCGGCGGCCGCATCATCATCACTTCCTCGACGCAGGGACAGCACGGCACCAAGTACGGCGCCGCCTATTCGGCTTCCAAGTGGGGCCTCATCGGCCTGATGAAATCCGCCGCCCTGGAACTCGGACAATACGGCATCACGGTCAACGCGGTCATTCCCGGCCTGATCGACACCCCGCTCACGCGCCACCGGCGGCGATACGCGCAGGCGATAGACGACTTGAACAACGACGAACCCCTCGACAAGCTCGAAGCCGCGGCAAAGCAAAAGCTCGCGGCCAAATCTCCCCTGGGCCTGCCCTGGCTTCCGCCAGAATCCATCGCGCCGGCGGTCGTCTTTCTGGCCAGCGACGATGCCTATCTGGTGTCGGGCGCCGCTTATGACGTGACGGGAGGCGACAGCGCCAACAACATGGCCTGAACCGCCCGGCTCCGGTCTGCCTGCGCGCGTAGGCCGCATGCCTTTTGCCGCATGCCCCCCGATCTACTTGAACGTCCTGGCTTCCACCTGCTCGACGTAGCTTCTGGTTGCATCGATTATCGTCTGTCCTACGTAAGCATATTGGCGCGAAAATGGCGGCCATGCCTCGCCCATGCCGATGGCGTCATTGATGACCAGAACCTGCCCATCGCAATCCGTTCCGGCGCCTATGCCAATCGTAGGAATGGGAATGCCGGCGGTGATCCGGGCGGCCAGGCTGTCGGGGATATGCTCAAGAACGACCATGAACGCGCCTGCATCCGCGATTCCCATTGCGTCTTGCAGGAGACGGCGGGCGTCCTCGGCGTCTTTGCCGACCTGCCTGAAGTTCTGTGCCGTCTGGGGAGTCAGGCCGGTGTGGCCCACGACCGGTATGCCCTGTGCAACCAGATGGCGAATGACGTCATACTTCGGCCCTTCCAGTTTCACGCTGTCCGCACCTGCTTCAACCAGCAGGCGAGCATTGCGCAACGCGGAGTCAGGTTCCAGGTCGCTGTTGAAAGGCATGTCGCCGATGATGTGAGTGTCCGGAGCTCCGCGCCTGACTGCACCGATGTGATAGATCATATGTTCCATGGTGACATATCGGGTACTGCTGAATCCCATTTCCACCATTCCCACGGTGTCTCCGACAAGAATGGCGGAAACGCCCGCCTGCTCCACGCAACGGGCGATAGGGGTGGTATAGGCCGTCAGGATCGGAATCTGCGCTTTCGATTTCATGCTCAGCAATTCCTTGTCCGTCAATTTCATTGCACACTCCTTCTTGTCGCAATATCAGGAAGCATCGCCGCTTCCCGGGGGATGCCTGTGAACTACAAAGTCCCAGCAGATGGAAGGTTGTTTATACTGAATTTGAACACGCACTGAAACATAGCCATGTCGGATTGTCCATTGCCACGCGCCAGCAGCTGCGCATCATGCCCTGGTTCGGGCTGTTGTCCGAACCGCCGGCTCGCCCTGAGTTGACGCCATGATCGCCAAAGTTCCAGAGTCGATTGCAGGCCAGGTGTCCGATGCGCTTGCCGTGCTGGCAAACCATCTTGGTGTAGCCATCCAGGCCATTCATTTATTTGGTTCGGCGGTTGATGGCGGCTTAAAGCCATTTAGCGATATCGACTTGTTGATCACTGTAAGCGCCCCTTTGGACGAGACGACCCGGGCGGCATTGATGTCCGGTCTGCTGTCGGTATCGGCTTTTCCGGGCACCGATGCGGGGCGCCGCGCGCTGGAAGTGACCGTACTGGCACAAGAAGACGTACTGCCATGGCGTTACCCGGCAAGACGGCAAATGCAGTTCGGTGAATGGCTGCGTGAAGACATCGAGGCAGGAACTCTCGAACCGGCCATGACGGATCACGACCTGGCTATCCTGTTGGCAAAGGTGCGGCGGCATAGCGTTCCCTTGTACGGTCCCGCCGCCCAGGCGTTTTTCGACGACATTCCAGCCGTCGATATCCAGCGTTCGCTGCTGGAAACGTTGTCGCAGTGGAAGACGGAGTCGGACTGGGAAGGAGACGAAAGAAACATCGTTCTCGCCCTGGTACGTATCTGGTACACAGCCGTGACGGGAGATATCGCCTCCAAGGACGCCGCCGCGGATTGGGCCCTTCAGCGTCTGCCCATCGAGCACAAGCACCTCGTTATTGCCGCAAGGGATGCCTACCTAGGGCTAAAGGCGACAGACCTGGCAGCCTTTCCACAAGAGCGGGCGGCGCTGCTGGACTACATCCGGTCCAGCGTGACGGCAAGGCTTGGATAGTCTGCACCCATTGGGCCGAACTCATGCCGTGGTCGGCAGGGCTTCGCGCCGCTTCATTACGCGGATGATCGCGTTCAGGGCCACGCCGTACATCGGCACGAACAGAAGCAGGCTGACCGACAACTTGATCACATAGTCCACAAGCGCGATCTCGACCCAATGTTCGGCCATGAAGGGATTGCTGCTGCGCCAGAAGGCAACGCTGAAGAAAGCGGCCGTGTCCAGCGCCTGCCCGAGCACCGACGAGGCTGCCGGCGCTATCCACCATTGCACGTAGCCGCGACGCATCCGGTCGAATACCTGCACGTCCAGCAGCTGCCCCAGCACGTAGGCGGCGAAGCTGGCAAAAGCGATGCGGAACACGAACGTGTTGAATTCGCCCAATGCGCCCATGCCATTGAAGCGGCCTTCATGGAACAGCACCGACACGATGTACGAGGCGATCAAGGCCGGCACCATCGCGCGCGCGATCACGCTGCGCGCCTCGGCCTTGCCGATCAGGCGCACAGTCAGGTCGGTGGCCAGAAAAATGAAGGGGAAACTGAAGGCGCCCCAGGTGCTGTGGAATCCGAACAGGTCGATGGGCAGCTGCACCAGGTAGTTGCTGGCGATGATGACCAGGATGTGGAACGCGACCAGCAGGGAAAGATAGAACGATTCCCGCGACGGCGGGACGGGTGTGGGTGACATGAAGTGCCTTTTTGATGGATGGGGTTAGGGAACCCATGGAAATGCAAGGGAGCATTATACGCCAAGCTGCGCCAGCCTTCGACCGGCCGTGGTCGATGCGGATGCGTCCGGGGCGTCGAGCAGCCCCCGCAGCAGGCGGCGCAGCTCGGCCACCTCGGCCGCCGACAGGGCTCCGGTCATGGCCTGCTCCACGGCATCGACGCGCGGGCGCAGGCGCTTGAGCTCGCGCATGCCCGCCGGGGTGAGCTTCAGCACGTTGCGGCGGCGGTCGGACGCATCTTGTTCCCGTGCGACCAGGCCGTTGCGCTCCAGCCGGGCGGCGAGGTCGGCGATCGTCGAGCGGTCCACTTCCAGTGCATCGCCCAGCTCGCGCTGGCTTGCCCCCGGCGTGTCGGCCAAGATCGCCAGCGCCGCGAATTGCACGCTGGTGATCGTATTCGACACGAGGCGCGCCCATTCGGCCGCATGGCGCTGCTGGGCGCGCCGGATCAGCGAGCCGGTGTGCGGAAGGATCTCGTCGAGGCCGCTCATGAGCGGGCGTCCAGCAGGAAGCGGCCGAAGAAGTCCTCCAGCGCATCGCGGGCGTCCAGCGGCAGCACGTGGGCGACATACTGGTCCGGCCTGACGACCACGAGAGCTCCCCGGACGCGATCGATGCCGCGTTGATCGAAGATGTCCATCCCGCTGCGCGGATCGGGGCTGAACGCCTTCTCGTAGTCGATCAGGCCGAAGCGTCCTTTGCGGGGCAGCAGCAGCGACGGCAATGCGTCGACCTCGATCTCGCGATGGCCTTGCTGGTAGATTGCGCGCACATCGATCACGCTGTCGGGGTCGGCATCGGCGGGGGTGAAGCGCCGGATGGGCGAAGAGGGCGACTCGGCCAGCCAGCCCAGCAGCGCATGCAGCCGCTCGGCGCTTGCATCGGCAAACGCATACAGCCGCCAGGCGCCGTCGGCGCGGTGCACGTGGCCCAGATGCAGCGGCTTGGCGTCGGCGATGCGGATCACCGGCGCCGAATGAAAACGCGCGCCGATCGTGAAGCCCCCGGCCAATGCCTGGTGCTCCGCCGTGCCGATCAGCGGCCCCGAAGGGTAGCGCGTGGCGAGGCCGGCGGTGTAGCGGCCCGACTTCTCGAAGTATTCCTGCAGTTCGGCCGGATCCACGCCGCCGCGTTCGGGATGCAGCGGATCCTTCGGCGGCGAGCCCATGATGGCCGACCATTCCTTGTCGAAGTCGATCAGCTCTTTTGCCACCGGCTGGCGCTCCGCCGAGTAGGTATGCAGCAGCGTGGGGGCCGCCCGGCCCTGCAGCACAGCGGCCAATTTCCAACCGAGATTGAAGGTGTCCTGCATGGAGACGTTCATGCCCTGTCCAGCCTTGGCGCTGTGTGTATGGCAGGCATCGCCGGCAATGAAGACCCGCGGCAGCTGCGCGGTGACGCGGTCGGCGGGCACGTCGTCGAACTTGTCGGTCACGCGCTGGCCGACCTCGTACACCGAGCACCAGATGATGTCCTTCACGTCCAGCGTGTAGGGGTGGAGCACTTTCTGCGCGACTTCGATCAGGCGTTCGGCCGGCGTGTTTCGGATTTCGTCGCGGCGGCCGGGATCGACCACGCCCAGGTCGACATACAGGCGCACCAGATAGCCGCCTTCGCGCGGGATGAGCAGGATGTTGCCTTCGTTGGCCGACTGGATCGCCGATTTGATCCGAATGTCGGGAAAGTCGGTGACGGCCAGGATGTCCATTACGCCCCAGGCGTGATTGGCGACGTCCCCCTGCAGCTCGCGGCCGATCGAGGTGCGCACGGCGCTGCGCGCACCGTCGGTGCCGACGACGTATTTCGCGCGTACCGTCTGCTCGGCGCCGCCGCCGGTGGGGCGCAGCGTCACGGCGACGGGGTAGTCGCCGGTGTCCTCGACCTGGACGCTGACGGCTTCCAGCCCATAGTCGGGCCTGAGCCGGGTCGGCGACTTCTCCATGTATTCCAGAAGATACTGCTGCAAGCGCGCCTGGTTGACGATGACGTGCGGCATCTCGGAAAGCTCCCCGGCGGCGTCATCGATGCGGCCGGTGCGCCGGATGCGCGAGCGGTCCTGCTCGTCGGGGCGCCAGAAGACCGTCTCACTGATCCAGCAGGCCTCGCGCAGCAGGCGCGAAGAGAGCCCGAACGCTTCGAACATTTCTACTGTGCGGCAGGCGACGCCGTCTGCGTGGCCGAGCTCGAGCGGACCGGCGCGGCGCTCGACGACGCGGGTGGTGAAGCCGGGGCAGGTGGAGAGCTGGGCCGCCAGGACCAGCCCGGCCGGGCCCGTGCCGACGATCAGCACGTCGACGGCCTCGGGCAGGTCATTGGCCGGGCGTTCGAAGCCCGCGGCGGGTGCATGAATTTCCGGGTCGCCGATCTGGTAACCGTTCAGATAAAACTGCATGGGGCGAATCTCCAGGAGTGTAAGGGCGGAAATGACTGAAATAGTTAGTACACCAACGAATTTACTCTGTACCCCAACGAATTGTTATTAGGGTTAACCCGACTTTAATGACGTAGGGAATGTGAATGTTCCATTCACGGTGTCGGCGATGCCTTGAGAAAGGGATAGGGGTTGAGCGCGCCGCCCTTATAAATGCCGTAGTGCAAATGTGGCGGCGTGCCGCGCGCATTACCGGTGTTGCCGACGTAGCCGAGAACATCGCCTGCCGCCACCCGTTGGCCGCGAGAAATATCCGCGTAGTCGTCCAAGTGGGCGTAGTAGTGCATCTGCCGCCCCGGCCCCAGCACCCATACCACTTTCCCGCCCAGGTTGTTGGTGCCGACCTGCGTCACGACGCCTTCGGTGGCTGAAAGCACCGGCGTGCCGCGCACGGCGAAAATATCGATGCCCTCATGTCTGCGGCCCTGGCTGCGAGCGGCTCCCCAGGTATCGGTCAATTGCCGGGGCGCAATGCCCTGGACCGGCACGGGCAGGTGAGTGGGGGCAGGCTGCAGCGACAGACGGAGCATATGCCAGGGCGCGTGGACGGCGTCGGGCAGGCGCGGCCAGGCCCAAACGGCCAGCACGGCCAGAAAGATCAGCCAGAGCAGGCGGCGGGCAGGGCGAAGCCAGGAAGAGGATTGCATGAACTGTTCGACGGGAAGCGGGGCGGACGGTTCCCGGGCCGCCGCCGCACACACTGTCTATCGGACGCGCCCGGCGGTGTCTTCGCGTAGCGCCTTCTGCAACAGTTGGTCCAGGGCATTGGCAAATGCACGCCTGTCCGCTTGGCTGAAAGCCGCTGGCCCGCCTGTATCGACGCCGGCGCTACGCAGTTCTTCCATCATGTCCCGCATCGACAGGCGCTCGCTTATGCTGTCGGCGGTGTAACGCTCGCCGCGAGGGCTGAGCACCAGCGCCCCCTTGCGCAGCACCTCGCTTGCCAGGGGAATGTCTGCAGTAATGACCAGATCGCCCGTGGATGCGCGTTCAACGATATAGTCATCCGCCACGTCGAATCCTCGCGGCACCTGGACGGCCCGGATCAAAGGCGACGGCGGCGTGCGCAGCATTTGATTGGCCACTAGGGTGAGCGGCCGCTGCGATCGCTGCGCCGCCCGATACAGGATGTCCTTGATGACGGCGGGACAGGCGTCGGCATCGACCCATATATTCATGGACTAGCCCTTCAGCGCCTCGGCCAGCAGCACGTTCACCAGCTCGTTGACGCTGACGCCATCCGCCTGCGCCTTAGCGTTCAAGGCTGAAATCAATGGCTGGCGCAGCTTGACGGGGAAGGGCACCAGGCCGGCAGCTTGGTCCAGGCGGCGCTGTTCGCGGCGATCCACGGCGGGCGCGGCGCCGGCATAGCGGCCCAGCGGGGCGGCAGCGTTGAGCTTGCCCATGAGTTTCAGGGCTTTCTGCTTTTCGAGATCGGTTTTCTTCATGAAGGGCTCGGTGTTGTAGTCCGCCAGCGGCAAACCCGCCAGGCAGCATCTTATAGGATATTGAAGATGAGGCGGTGCGCGGTGGACGCAGCGCTGACCTTGCTGGGATCACATACGTATCCGCCACGCGCCCGTCACACTTCAGCTACTCGAGCTTCGCCGGCCGTATGTTCGTTTGACATCTGATAGCAAGAGATTAAAATAAACCATCCATATGGATGGTGAATGGATGGCAATTGGATGGAAAACCAGGAGGCCCAAGTGTCCACGCGAAACAAGCTCGGTGATGCAATACCGGAAATCAAAGGCAAGCCCGCCGATTCCGAAAAGATCACCATCAATCTCGGGCCCGTAGACCTGGGTCAAATCGATCTGCTGGTCAAGGAGGGCTTCTATTCCAACCGAACCGACCTCATCCGCACCGCTATACGCAACCAGTTATCGATCCATGCCGACGCCATCAACCAGACCGTCGCGCGCAGGCGCCTGGTACTGGGATTGCACCGCTTTAGCCGCGTCGACCTCGAGGCCGCCCAGGCGGAAGGCCAAATGCTTCAGATTCACGTATTGGGCCTGGCAAGCATTGATGCCGATGTCACGCCCGAACTGGCGCTCGCCACGATAGAGTCCATCGTCGTACTGGGCGCCTTACACGCCACACCCGCCGTCAAGGCCGTATTGGCCGGGCGAATCCACTAAATTCCGCAAAGACCAGCACCATGAAACTCAATGAAGGTTTTATCGCACGCATGCAGGATGCGGTCAAAGTCCTGCAGAGCCACGGCCCCATGGCCGCCACGCAGACCATACAAAGCGCCCTGCGCGGCGGCACGCCGCCACCGTCCGCGGCACCGCAACGGAACACGCCTTTCGCCCAACCAAGCACGGCTCCCCTGCGCAAAAAAAGGGCCCTGAGCGAAAGCATGCAAGACATCACCGACATTTCATTGAATGAAGTCGACGCGCCGGCGCCGCCCAGCGCGACCTCGACCGGACAGGCCGAAGCTCCCACAAGCAACGCCCGCTTCGACACAGGTCAATTCCTCAGCGGCTCTTGCAGCAATCATGCCGGTACGCGCGCCTACAAGCTTTATATTCCCAGCGGGTATTCCGGCCAGCCGCTGCCGCTCGTCGTCATGCTGCATGGCTGCAAGCAGAATCCAGACGACTTCGCCGCCGGCACGGCCATGAACCAACATGCCGAAGAAAACAACTGTTTCGTGGTCTATCCCGCTCAGGCCGCCAACGCTAACGGCTCAAACTGCTGGAACTGGTTTCTGGCCCGCGACCAGCAACGCGGCGACGGCGAGCCGTCCATCATTGCCGATATAACGCGTGAGGTAATCAGCAAATATGGCATTGACGAAAAGCGTTGCTATGTCGCGGGACTATCCGCAGGCGGAGCCATGGCCGCCATCATGAGCGCCGCTTATCCAGATATCTATGCGGCCGCCGGCGTCCATTCGGGCCTGCCTGCCGGCGCGGCCACTAATGTGCAGGCCGCATTTGCGGCCATGAAAAGCGGTTCCAAAACCTTTCGAGCCCGTCCGGACGCAACGCCCATCATCGTCTTTCATGGCGACCGGGATGCCACCGTCCATCCGTCCAACGGCAAGTACGCCATCGAACAAGGCGCTGGCGATCGCCAGGGCGGCTCCGGCGCGCCACGCGACGCCACCGTAACCGTCAACCAAGGCCGAACCGCGCACGGCCGGGCCTACACAACGACGATACGCCGTGCCGCCGACGGTAGGGCAAGCTCCGAACACTGGGTCATTCACGAAGCGGGGCATGCGTGGTCGGGCGGTAGCGCTAAAGGCTCATACACCGACCCGTCGGGCCCGGACGCCTCCCGCGAAATGCTGCGGTTTTTCCTCGAGCACACCTTGTCATGAGGCAGGCCGATCTGGTTGAGTGCGGTGGAGATCGTGGCGTTTAACAAGTCACATATGAGGGAATAGGATGAACGGACCGAGTCCAGCAAATAAGCACCCGATGGACGGCTTTCCACAAGTGTGCTTTGTCAAGAATACGGTGCAGAATCCAAATATCATCATTGGCGATTACACCTATTACGATGACCCGGAAGACTCAGAGAATTTCGAGCGCAATGTCCTTTATCACTTTCCGTTTATCGGTGACAGGCTAATCATCGGCAAATTCTGCGCAATTGCTCGAGGGGCGAAGTTCATCATGAATGGAGCCAATCACAAACTATCCGGCATCTCCACGTACCCCTTCCAGATTTTTGGCAATGGCTGGGAAAGTGTCATGCCGAGCTTGGACGAGCTGCCCTATAAGGGGGACACGGTTATAGGAAGTGATGTCTGGATTGGCTACGAGGCTTTGATTATGCCGGGCGTAACCATAGGCAACGGCGCTATCGTGTCCTCGCGCGCAGTCGTAACCAGCGATGTAGCTCCCTACACCGTAGTCGGCGGCAATCCGGCCAAACTAATCAAGCAGCGATTCTCAGACGAGGCCATCAAGATGCTGGAGGCCATCGCTTGGTGGGACTGGCCGGTGGAAAAGATTTCGCGCCACTTACCGATCATCGTGTCAGGCGATATTGCGGCGTTGCATGCCTGTGCAACGAAGATTTAACTGATTGGAGAGAGCCCGCTTGCGCATGATTTAGTCGACGCGCCCCTGGGGTTCGAACAATTTTTCCAAGAAGCGCCTGCGTCAAATGATCTGTTAGGTATCAGCAGCAAGCTCGTGCCTTGCACTGCTGTAGGTGGACGTCCCGGGATGTTGATGGACGCTCCAGAAACAAAAAAAGGAGCTGAAGCTCCTTTTTTCTGTGTTCCATGGATTTCTATAGACGTCCACCAAACGCAAAAAAGCCCAAACCGAAGTCTGGGCTTTTTTTAAAATCTGGAGCGGGAAACGAGTCATGCACTAGAGCGCTAAGTCTCTGTTTCCCAATCACTTTCTCCACTGTGGTGATCAGCGAAGAACTCAATTATAGCCTTGTTTTTCGCCCTCGGCAACAAAGTTCATCCAACCACTTCCACCAGCGTCCAAGGATGATCCATCCACCCGTCGTTACGCCTGATGCGTCCAGCTGCTGAGCGGGTTCGCTATCGAACTCCAACTTGCGACGATCATGACTTGCGCTCGCTCCGCAGGCAGCGCGGGGTGGTGTCGCGTGGACTACCTGGCACCTGGACGGCTGTAGGACACAACCGCCGGCATCGGAACACCGCAAGTACTCATCTTTACATCGCTGCGGCTAACTTCGCCGGAGCGCAACGCGGCGCCAGTGTAGTGGCAGCCAGCCTCAACGAAGGCGTGCAGCAATCCGGTTCATCTGCTCGATCTCCGCGCGCTGGCCATCGGAAATCGCTTGGCATAGGTTGACGAGTTCCGGATCTGAGAGCTGCGCCTCGCGGCACATGAGGATCGCTCCCGAATGGTGCGGGACCATAGACGCGATGAACTGTCGATCGCCGATTCCGGTTTGAGCACGGGTAGCGGCAAAAGAACCGAGTGTGAGAACGGCAAACAAGCCGTACAGCACGAGATTGAGCCGCCGGTTTGGAAACATGCCGGGCATTGTCGCTAGCATGAAGATGCCCATTGGCGCCCACATAGTGACCGCCATGTAGAGCATGTTGAGATTGTTTCTGAAGTCCCTGGCGCCGTCGATCATGCTGAACATTACGAAGTACATGACGACGAGGCCCAACACCATGTTCACCCAGAACTTGGCGTATGGTCGGCCGTGCTTACCCATCTGACCGGATGTGTGATGTTGATGTTCATGGGAATGTTCAGCCATCTCCGTCTCCTATGTGCTGGGGCAACCTGGCAGG
This sequence comes from Pusillimonas caeni, assembly GCF_003545815.1. Classification (GTDB taxonomy): domain Bacteria; phylum Pseudomonadota; class Gammaproteobacteria; order Burkholderiales; family Burkholderiaceae_B; genus Pusillimonas; species Pusillimonas caeni. The sequence goes on along the minus strand of NZ_PDUW01000006.1, from coordinate 83,436 downwards.
GTCACTGGTACTGCGGCAGATACTTTGTCGATATATCAGCATGTGGAGCGATGCATCACTAACCGCTGATTTCCAGTCCCCAACTGGACGTAGGGGCGTCGAACGCTTCAACTCGCTGGTCTTGAACCGTCTGGATATCAGACCATACCAAATCGGTCTTGATGGGCTTTGCGCCACCTATGACGCTGGTACCGTGAGCGCCAATATCGAGCTTGCGTCCTCATCGCTCGATGGGCCGGCAACTGATCGATTCTTGCATATCAAGCAAGACAAGGCCACCTGCGGCGGACGCCAATGGCCTCCTCCGCCTTCGCTTAGGGCATCGCCTCAAGCGTCCGTCGCAGGCCATAACGACACAACAGCCCTTGGGCAAGAAAGGAGCCGGTGATGTAGCGCACCCGAAAGGAGACGAAGACATGCACAAGGACATTTCAACATCAAAGGTGTTCTATCGTCCCATCGAGGCGGCCATCCGATGGGCTGGGTTGCTGCGGTATCTCCCGATGATCCTGGCCACGATCGCGTCACCGCGTGTCCTGCCTCGGTCGCTGAACTGCCCTCGATGGAATGAGTGCCGGCTGCACTCGGAACGTATCTATGACGGCATCCTCAACGGAGAGCTGCCCTACGGCAAGAACGGGATCACGCTCAATGATCCGAACCTGCTCAATTCTCTGGATCTGACTGTTCGCCATGTCGATCTAAAACGCTGGATGCGCACCCACTATCCCGAGCACCGGCCAGGATTTCTGTTCAGCCGTGGCGAACGCATGGCGCATCCTTTCATCACCATGGAAACAGGACAGGCGATCCTCGTGGAGCGGCTGGCCCTTCAGGCCGCGCTTGAACAAGCCCGACGTGAGATGCGAGAACTGCAGGAGCAGCACGACACGCTACTCAAGCAATCCTCGGTGCTGTTGGCATCCAAGCAATGCGAGATCAGCGAACGGGCGGAAACGACCTATCTCAACATCATTGGAGGGATGTTGACGCTGATGCTGAGCCAGTCGCCTTCAGGCGTGCCCTATTCCAGCTTCAAAACGCAGGAGGCCCTTGTCTCTGCATTGGTCGCCCACTACGGCGGCACCATGGGCATCACTGAGCGCACCTTAAACGGAAAGTTCGCCAACGCTAAGAGGTACGTTCGTAGCGCAAGCGCATGAGGTTATCCAGCTTGTATGTGCAATCGCGGAGATTGCATTTGCAATGTCTTTCCGCAGCCAGGTCTATTGAATAGAGGTCACGCCAACAAACGCCACCGAGCGTTCAGGAGTGACCGCCATGTCGCAGACCCCTGTACTCCCGCCGAACGAGCGCCGCATCCTGCGGCTCGATGAAGTCGAAGCGAAGTCCGGCTTCAAACGCGCCCACATCTACAACCTGATGAAGAAGCGCCAGTTCCCTCAGGCGCTGCGCCTGGGCGTGCGCGCTGTCGGCTGGGATTCGATCGAAATCGACCAGTGGATCGCCGAGCGCCTCAACCACCGGACCTGACCCGCTCTCCCGCGGACTTCCCATTCCCAGCCGGAGAGCGCCATGCAGGTCGTGTCCATCATTTCAACGAAGGGCGGCGTCGGCAAGACCACGACGGCCGCCAACCTGGGCGGGCTCGCCGCGGACGCGGGCCTGCGCGTGCTGCTGCTCGATCTCGACGTGCAGCCCACCTTGTCCTCCTACTACGAACTGACCCAGCGCGCGCCGGGCGGCATCTATGAGCTGTTGGCCTTCAACGAGCGCGACCTTGGCCAGCTCGTGTCCCGCACGATCATCGCGGGCCTGGACCTGGTGCTGTCCGACGACCACCGGGGCGAGCTGAACACGTTGTTGCTGCATGCGCCGGATGGCCGCCTGCGGTTGCGGCATCTGCTGCCAGCACTTGCTCCCCTCTACGACCTGGTGCTGATCGACACCCAGGGCGCGCGTTCCGTGCTGCTGGAGATGGCGGTGCTCGCCTCCGATCTCGCGCTGTCGCCCGTCACGCCGGAGATCCTCGCGGCACGCGAGCTGCGGCGCGGCACCATGCAGTTGCTCGAAGACATTGCGCCGTACCGGCACCTGGGCATCGAACCGCCGCCGCTGCACTTGCTCATCAACCGCGTCCACCCGGTGTCCGCCAACGCACGGCTGATCCAGCAGGCCTTGCGCGACCTGTTCCAGGACAGCGCCGGCATCCGCGTGCTCGCCACCGACGTGCCGGCCATAGAAGCGTATCCACGTGCCGCAACGCGCGGCCTGCCGGTGCATCGGGTCGAGCACCGCCAGCCGCCCGGCAGAGTCGCCCCTGCCGCGCTCGACACGATGCGCGCGCTCGCCAGCGAGTTGTTCCCGCAATGGCAGGACCGACTGGCTCAAGTATCCGGCCGCCCGCAGCGACCTCTTGATCCTGGGAGGCCCCATGGCGAACGCACATGAGCTGGCCCGCGGCCACAAGCGGCTGCGCGCCCTGATCGAGTTCGCGGTCGGTGAGGGCTGGCACGTCAAGCGCACGCCGGGCGGGCACCTCAAGTTCACCAAGGCCGGCTGCGCGGCGATCTACACGAGTTCGACAGCGAGTGACCACCGGGCCGAATTGAACGCCCGTGCGCAGATCCGCCGCGCCGAGCGAGAGGCCCGCATGGCGCCGGCCGGCGGTCGTGGGGACTGCGAGGGGTGCGGCCATGGCTGACATGACCTCGCAGGACATGGCAGGCAAGCTGCTCGCGGCCGGCTTCGAGCGCAGCGGCCCAGCGGCTACGGCCTTGAGCGACCCGATCGCGGACACGCCCATGGTCGTGACGCTGGACCAGTTGCGGCCCTACGACCATGACCCGCGCATGAAGCGCAACCCGGCTTACGAGGAAATCAAGGCATCCATCCGCGAGCGCGGCCTGGACGCGGCGCCGGCCATCACGCGCAGGCCCGGCGAGGACCACTACATCATCCGCAACGGCGGCAACACGCGACTGGCGATCCTGCGCGAACTCTGGTCGGAGACCAAGGAAGAACGCTTCTTCCGCATATCGTGCCTGTTCCGACCATGGCCGGAGCGCGGTGAAATCGTCGCGCTGACCGGGCATCTTGCCGAGAACGAACTGCGCGGCGGCCTCACGTTCATCGAGCGCGCGCTCGGCGTCGAGAAAGCACGGGAGTTCTACGAGCAGGAGAGCGGCGCCGCCCTGAGCCAGTCGGAACTGGCCCGCCGCCTGGCGGCCGATGGCTTCCCCGTCCAGCGGTCGCACATCACCCGCATGGCCGACGCGGTGCGCTACCTGCTGCCCGCCATTCCCACTGTGCTCTATGGCGGCCTGGGGCGCCACCAGGTCGAGCGGCTGTCGGTCATGCGCACGGCCTGCAAACGCACCTGGGAGCACTACGCCAAGGACCGTTCGCTGCCGCTGGACTTCGACAGTTTCTTTCAGGAGGTGCTGGCGCAGTTCGACACGCAGGGCGACGAGTTCGCGCCGCAGCGCGTGCAAGACGAGCTGATCGGCCAGATGTCCGAGCTGCTGGGCATCGGCTACGACGTGCTGGCGCTGGACCTGACCGAATCGGAAAGCCGCCACCGGGCGCTGGTCAGTGACCCGACGCCACCTGCGGCGCAGCCGGCGTTGCCTTCGCCCACCGCCGGCACGCCGACTCCGCCGGGCGCAGCATCGTCCATCGCCACGCCTGCAGCGGCGGCCGGTCCTCCACCCGCCAGCCCTCCGGCGTCCGAGCCCACCTTGCGCCACGACGACACGGCGGTTGGCGAAGCGGCCACGGGAAGCCAGCCGGCCGCACCGGGCGATCTGCTTCGCGAGCACATCGTCTCGCCAGCACCGACGACAGAACGGCTCCAATCGATCCAGCGCATGGTCGCCGACCAGTTGGGCGATGCGCTGCCGCCCGACTTCTCGGCGAGCGTGCTGCAGTCCATCCCGGTGCAAGCCGGCGGGCTCTATCCGATCTCCGACGTCTGGTACATCGACGCCGGCCTGGACACGCCCGATCGGCTGCGCATCCACATCGCGCAGTTCGCGCGCGAGATCGCCGGGGAGGCAGGCCTGGACGAGTGCATCGAGGATCGCGCCGATGGCATCGGGTTTGCGTGCCGCGCCCGCGGCCAAGCCCCGTCGCCGCTCGGCCGCGCGGTGCTGACGCTGCTCACTTCCCTGACGGGTCAGCCCGTCGCCGAAGCGGGCCTGGACGGCGCGCAGCTCGCCGCCGACCTGCCGACCCTGTTGCACGGCCAGAGCCAAGGCCATGGCAGCGGCGCAAGGCGCTTGAGCGACACGGCGTTGGTCAAGCTCTTTCGGCTGCTGCGCCTCGCCCGGCGTCTGCTGGACCTGGAAGCCGGCACCACGGCGCCCGGGACGTGAGCGAGGGAGGCCGCATGTCCACATCGCATCCGCTCAACCAGGCCGTGATTGCCCAGGCGCTGTATGACCTTCGCAACGGCCAACTGCGCCGCTGCAAGGCCATGGGCTTCGGCGAGGCCGAGCTGGATGCGCTCAAGCACCCCGCGCTGATCAGCGTGCTGGCCAACGCCAGCGTCTCGTGGTGCTCGGTCACGGTCAACCGCGAAGTGCTGCAGCGCCTGCTCAACCAGGCACAGGACGTGGAGAAGGAAATCGCCACGGTCGATCGCATGCTGCGGCTGGGGGCCAGCACGGAGATGGTCAGCCGCTTCTATGGCCTGACCCATCAGGAAGTCGCCCTGCGGCGGGAGATCCTCGGCCTGCCCAAGCGCAAGGGGCGCCACCCCGTCCTGGACGAGACCCAGGACACCGAACTGTGGCGGCAATGGAAAGCCGTGACCAGCAGCAGGAACGTCGATCTGGAGGACGAGACCTCGATTCTCGATGCGGCCATGGACCTGGCCGAGGGCATGTCGCTGCCGCTCTCGGTGGTCTGGGCCGCGATCAGGAACTGGGTCGATCAGGGATTGGGCTAGGCCATGGCCGTGGACGACACCGCCCCACGAGCCCAGCGCCCTGGCCCCATCGCACTCGCCGACCTGTTCGACGCTGCGCTGAAGGACCTCGCGCCCAAGTCCAGCTCTGGCGCTCCCGCGTCCCTGCCTGCTCCAACGCCCACGCCTCCTACGTCCGGCGACGCCTTCCTGTTCAGTGGCAATCGGCACGAGAGCGTGCCGCGGCGGCTGTTCCTCGACCGCCGCCTGACACCGCTGGAGCGCAACGCCTGGCAGGTGTTCCGATTGATGCTCAACGACGATGGCGTCACGGCATTTCCCACCTATGAGCAGTTGCGCCCCTGGCTGGCGTCGATGCCCTGCGCAGGCCAGGCCTCCCATGAGACCGTGGCGCGGGCGCTGACGCTGCTGCGCCTGACGCGCTGGCTGAGCCTCGTGCGACGACGGCGCGACCCCAAGACCGGTCGCATCCTCGGCAACCTCTACGTCCTGCACGACGAACCGCTGACGCCGTTCGAGGCGATGCAACTCGACGCCGACTACCTGGCCCTGGTCAGCCAGTCGCTGGGGCATTCGGCCAAGGCCGTCCAGGTGGTGGGACTCAACACCCTCCAGGAGATCGCGGACGACCCGATGCTGTCCGGACGCACCTTGCCGTCGCGGCTGCAAGTGCTCGCCGAGCGCCTGGCCGACCAGGGCATCACCGCCTCCGAAAGTTATCCACAGGAGGATGCGGTCCACGATTCCGAAGAAGGGCCCGCGAGCCTTCTTCGGAATGGCGATCGCCCATCTTCGGAATCCGAAGCAGGGCCGAAACCCGCGCCAGACGGCGCTCTTCGGAATTCGAAGCAGGACCGTACAGTACGTAGTAGTCGTATTGATGAAGTACGTACTACCGCGCAGGCGCGTGCGCTGGGCGACCTGCAATGGCCCAAGCGCTTCGCGGAACTGAAGGCGGAACAGCAGGCCGGAGCCAAGATGGCGTTGCAGCAGGTGGACGCTGCCCTGCGGCAGGCCGTGCTGGACGAATGGGCCGCACGGTGCGGCAAGCATGGCATCCGCAACCCCGCCGGTTATCTGTTCGGCATCATCCAGCGCGCCATGCGCGGCGAGTTCAATGCCTGGGCCAAGCAGACCGGCCCGGCACCGCCAACACCATCGGCGGCGCGAGCGCCACCAACCGAGCCGCCGCGCAACGTCGTGCCGCCCGAGGTGGCCCGGCAGCACATCGAGCGCCTGCGCGATCTGCTGCGCAAATCCTGAGCACAGGGCTTGTCAAAGCCGTGAAGTAGATCTCCATGGCGGTCGGCAGAAACGGTCCCCTGGGGACGGCTGTGCGGTGAAGCGCCGGGCGACGGCGCGACATGCTGCGCAAAACCTGAGTAGAGCGCATGCAAGACCATGAAGCAGACCTCCATGGCGCTCAACGGAACGGTCCCCTGGGGACGGCTGCGCGGCGAAGGATCGTGTCGAACGGCAGCGCGACGTGCGGTGCAGCACGCATACCGTCAACAACCGAGGACGGGAACGCCGATGTGAGTGCCCATCTGCGGAGCGGTCCCCAGGGGACCGTTGCGCGCTGCGCCGCCAGCGCGCACAGAACCGGGGGTCGGCTCATTTCGGTTTGTTGACTGACTGCCTTCCGCTGCATGCGGATGCTGGCGGCTCCCTGTCCACCAGCGAGCGATCACCATGGCAACCAGCAACGAACCATTGCAACTCAACCTCGGCTCCCTGCGCAGCGCGATGTCGCTGACGCTGCACACCCACCACGCCTCGCGCATCTGGCATGGCCGCGCCGCCGCCGAGGGGCGACCGGGCATCGTCGGCCTGAACGGCTACATCGCCGTCATGAACAAGATGAAGCGCGGCTCGGAGCAGGACGACCCATACAGCGACTGGTGGATGCTTCGCATCGAAGACAAGCTCGACCAGACCAGGACCACGCTGCAGACGCTGCGCGACCAGGTGGACCAGGCCCTGGCCGGCGTGCCCGCCGCGTTGACCCTGGGCGAGAACCTCAACGTGCAGCCCGTCAAGCTTCCGCTGTTCGTCAATGCGCAGTTGGGCTTTGCCGCCGTCTATCTCCTGGCCGATTACGACGACATCGCCCGCAAGCTCATCCTCGCCCATCACACCGCGCTGATCGATCGCTCGACGTTGGAGCGCTGGCTCAACGAAGGTGCCCACGCGCTGCGCAGCCTGTTCAGCCTGGCCCAGCAATACCGCTACTCGGGCTGCACCCGCGACGACTTCGCGGCGAAGAACGCCGCAGCGCGGGCGGCGCTGGAGAAGTTCGGTGAACTGCCGCAGGAGGTGCTCGAAGGCACGCGCCGCTCGAAGTTTGCGCCGCCCGTCGTGCGCCGTGGTCTGCAACAGCGCGGTGAGAGTTCTGCCGCAGCCGCCCCTCCCAGCGACGAAGGCACTGCCGCCGATCCGGCCGAGGCCAAGTCCACAGCCGCCGGCGAGGACGAACCGGCATGAGCGACCCGAACCGCGAACCGCGCTATTTCCGTCGTCTGGAACAGCCAGCCTTCATGAGGCTGGAACACGCGGCCTCTCTAAAAGGCCTTTTAAAGCCTTTTAAAGGTAAAGGGGACTTCGAGGCCTGGGCCAGCCAGTGCTTCGCCATGCGCGACGAGTTGATTGCTCTGGCGCAGCGACAGGTGCTGCCACAGGCGTGCGGGCATCCCTTCCACCTGCTTCCCGTCGAGCTGGCCCAGCAGACCACTGGCGCAGGCACGACCTTTCTACGCTGGCGCAAGCACGACCGATCGGCCATGGGCGTGGCCCTGTGGCAGGAGCTAATCGCCACGACCAGCACGCCGGTCAACCTGCTGCAGGACCTGCACGCGATCGAACTGCAGCGCATCACGCTGAACATGCAGATCAGCCTGCTGCACACCCTGGGCAGGCAGGCGCAGGAATGCGCCAGCAAGGCCGCCAAGGCGGACGACGCCTACCTGCGTCGGCTCGCGTCCGTTCCTGCCGCAGTGCGCGATCGGTGATTGCATCAGGCATCCGAGCACGCACCCGTGCCCAACGAGGCACGGGTATTTCAACCACCACGGAGATTGCACCATGAGCACACAATTCATCGGCGAGGGCAACATCGGCTCGCCTCCCGAGTACCGCGAATTCCCCAACGGCAACGACGATCCTCGCCGGTTGCTCCGGCTGAACGTGTACTTTGACAACCCCGTCCCCACCAAAGGCGGCGAGTTCGAGGACCGCGGCGGCTTCTGGGCGCCGGTGGAACTCTGGCACCACGACGCCGACCGCTGGCAGCAGCTCTACCAGAAGGGCATGCGCGTGCTGGTCGTCGGCCGCATGGAGCGCGACCCCTGGACGGACAACGAAGATCAGCCCCGCGAGACCTGGCAGGTCAACGCGCGCAGTGTCGGCATCCTGCCGTACCGCATCGAGTCTGTAGTCCTCAGCCCGAAGCCACAGGAGGCAGAACCGAAGCCGCAGGCCAACCAGGAATCGACCGCGCCGAAAGAGACGAAGCGCCGGAAGTGACCCGACATGGAGGGCGGCTGCCGCAGTGCTTCGCCGCCCTCCATGCGCTGCGAGCTATCCCCAGGGGATAGCTCCACCAACGTCCACCGAGTTCCACGCGCTCCCGGAAATCGCGCCTCTCGGCCCGCACACTTCCGGCCACGCGCCTTCCTCCGCGCCCGCCATTTCATCGGCGTAAAAGCGGTCGCCACCGCATGCGGCTTGTTTGCTGCTGCCCTCAGTGGTGCTCGGCATCCTCGATCCCAGCAACTCCATGAACAACAGGAATCGGGATGGACGGACATGCGGCTGTTTCTTTGCGAGAAGCCCTCCCAGGGCAAAGACATCGGCCGGATTCTCGGCGCCACGCTACGCGGTGATGGCTGCCTCAACGGTTCCGGCGTCACGGTCACCTGGTGCATCGGCCATCTCGTAGAGGCGGCAGCACCGGAAGCCTACGACGAGCAGCTCAAGCGCTGGTCCATCGAGCAGTTGCCCATCATTCCCCAGCATTGGCGGGTCGAGATCAAACCGAAGACCGCCACGCAATTCAAGGTCGTCAAAGCGCTCCTGGCGAAGGCGACCCAGCTTGTCATCGCCACCGATGCCGACCGCGAGGGCGAGTTGATCGCTCGCGAAATCATCGACCTGTGCGGCTATCGCGGGCCTATCGAGCGGCTGTGGTTGTCAGCGCTTAACGATGCGTCGATCCGCGCCGCCCTCGGCAAGCTGCGGTCATCGGCCGAGACGCTTCCGATGTACCACTCGGCGCTGGCGCGCTCCCGTGCGGATTGGCTCGTGGGCATGAACCTGAGTCGGCTGTTCACGGTGCTAGGGCGACAGGCGGGTTACGACGGCGTGCTGTCGGTCGGCCGCGTACAGACCCCGACGCTCAAGCTCGTTGTAGACCGCGACCGCGAGATCGCGCGCTTCGTGTCCGTACCGTACTGGGCAATCGCCGTGTCCCTGTTCGCAGGCGGTTCGACTTTCGCCGCGCAATGGGTTCCACCCGATGCCTGCACCGACGACGCCGGCCGCTGCCTGCAGCAGCCGGTCGCACAGCAGGCCATGCAGCAGATCCGCGCTGCGGGAAGTGCCCACGTAGTGTCGGTGGAGACTGAGCGTGTCCGCGAAGGCCCGCCGCTGCCGTTCGACCTGGGCACCTTGCAGGAAGTGTGTTCCAAGCAGCTTGGGCTGGACGTGCAGGAAACCTTGGAGATCGCCCAAGCCCTGTACGAGACGCACAAGGCCACGACATACCCCCGCTCCGATTCTGGCTACCTGCCCGAGAGCATGTTTGCCGAAGTGCCCACCGTTCTCGACAGCCTGCTCAAGACCGATCCCTCGCTGCGCTCAATCATGGGCCAGCTCGACCGTTCGCAGCGCTCGCGCGCCTGGAACGATGGCAAGGTCACGGCCCACCACGGCATCATCCCGACACTCGAACCGGTGAACCTCTCCGCCATGAGCGAGAAGGAACTGGCCGTGTACAGGCTCATCCGGGCGCATTATCTGGCGCAGTTCCTCCTGCACCACGAGTTCGACCGCACCGTGGCCAAGCTCTCGTGCGGGGGACAGAACCTGGCGGCCACGGGCAAGCAGGTTGTCACCCCGGGCTGGCGCCAGGTGCTGGCCGAGCCGCAGTCCGAAGACGGCGATGGCGATGGCGATACTGCGGCCCGCGCCCAGGTGCTACCTGCGCTGCGCGGTGGCCTGGCATGTCAGGTGGCCGACGTCGATCTGAAAGCGCTCAAGACGCTGCCGCCCAAACCGTACACGCAAGGCGAGTTGGTCAAGTCCATGAAAGGCGTCGCCAAGCTGGTGTCCGATCCCCGCCTGAAGCAGAAGCTCAAGGATACGGTCGGCATCGGCACCGAAGCGACGCGGGCCAACATCATCGGCGGCCTGATCGCCCGCGGCTACCTCGTCAAGAAGGGGCGTGCCATCCGCGCCTCGGATGCGGCTTTCACTTTGATCGATGCCGTGCCTACGGCGATTGCCGACGCCGGCACCACTGCCGTCTGGGAACAAGCACTCGACATGATCGAAGCCGGTCAGCTCACGCTGGACGTGTTCATCGGCAAGCAGGCCGCGTGGATTTCGCAGTTGATTGCGCAGTACGGCAGCGCCTCCCTGTCCATCAAGGTTCCCCAAGGGCCGGCATGCCCGCAGTGCGGCGCACCCACGCGCCAGCGCAGCGGCAAGAGCGGCCCGTTCTGGTCGTGCAGCCGCTACCCGGACTGCAAAGGCACGCTGCCAGTCGAATCCGGCAGCTCCAAGCGCGGCGCCTCGCGCCCGCGCCGTAGCGGCCGCAAAGGCTCCTGACCGCCCCCGTTCCCCGTGAGCCGTGCCCGCCTTCGGCGGCGTGGCCCCTGTCCCGCACTCCGCCGCATGCCCTGCGGGACGCCCAGCGCGCAACGCCTTCTTGATCCGTGTGCGCGTCCCGCCCAGCCGTCCCCGGCCGCGGGACCTGAAGGTAGCTTCTCTGCGAGCCGCACCACGCGCGTTCTGTTGATCTGCGTTTCTTCCGCCCTCTGCGAAGGGTCTCCCGGTGGCTTGCCAGGCTGCACGAGCCACCGGGAGACCCTTCGTGGTCAGCGGTAATCGGTGCCGGTGCCCGCCGGTGCAAAAACGGGCTCCCTTTGTGCGCGGATGTGCGCCAGACGATGCCGGCCCCAGCCACGACATGGGCCGGGTGTGATTGCTTGATGAGCAGACGGTTCTAGCGACGACCGGGCCTGCCAATCAGCCCACGGGTGGTTCCTCTTTTCTCCCGAGCCGAAGGCCGTTGGGCCTTCGGCGCCATTCTCCTGCCCATCAACGTCCCGGCCCGGCCATTGGCCTGGGCCACACGAACAGGAGAGACGACATGCACCCTCAACCTTGCGCACCGCTGCTGTACGGCAGACGGAGGTCGAGAACGGCATGCCCGCCTATCGCGCGGCCATCGCCAATGGTACGCTCGGCTGCAGCCGAGGCCGTAGCCCAAAGGCTGGACTACCTCTTTTGCAGAGGTAAACCTCGGGATGAACTGGGCGAAAACATGCCTTATGTGCCCGCCTTACGGCGAGCTGTTTCCGATGCTTCGCGCAGGATTTCCCGCCCCCCATTCGCTGCGATTGCGGCCACGATGACGCCCAGCACCAGATCCGGGATGTTCGACCCGAACCCCATCACCAGCACCCCGGACAGCACAATCGCACCATTGACGATGGAGTCGTTGCTGGTAAAGATCGCTGACGCCTTGAAGTTCACATCTTCCCCGCGATGGCGGCGCAGTAGTCTGAGGCACACTAGGTTCAAAGCCGCGTTCAGCGCGGCCATGGCCATCATGGCTGGGCCGACAGGCTCTTCCCCTCCAGCGAAGCGGCGTAGGACTTCCAACAGCAGCAGCGCGGCCAGGCCGATTAGCAAGAAACCCGACAAGCGGGCCGCGCCCACCTTGACCGTTGCCGCACGACCGACGGCATACAGGCTAACCGCATAGACCGACGCATCGGCGAGGTTGTCCAACCCGGCGCCCATCAGCGCCGTAGAGCCAGCCCAGATGCCAAGGGCAATGCCGGCGGCGGACTGCGTCAGGTTGATCAGCAACACAGTCAGAAGAATCTTTCGGTCCTTCGCATCGCTCGCATCTAGGCGGCCCAACTCGTCGTTTTCGTGATTTCTGTGGTTTTCAGCCATGCATTGTTCCTTCCAAATCGATGGATGCTGAAGCCTGTAGCGGCTGGAGAGTCAAGGCGCAGATGCAACGAACTTGCCACAGGGTCTTCCCGGACGCCCTTGACTCTACCGTAGCTAGAAGGTTTTCCAATCCAGTCAGAGCTTTAGGACAGAACAGATGAGCACCAATGCGCCCCCTTCATTGCGACTGTCATCCGGTATGGCTGCTATCCACTGATCCGTGGCGCCACTGCGGTTGTGCTCTTCGGCGAGCTCGCGACCGGCCGGCCGTCTTTTCCGACGGAGCTACTCACAGTGATCGTCGCGCTCGCTTGTGCCGCCTTGCTAGAGGGCGGGCGGCCTTTCCACTCCCCGTTGAGCCAGTAGCGGCGTTCCAAGCTGTGGTTGGCCGTCGGCGCATGGCTCGGCTTCTTGGTCGTGCATCTGGCCTTCCAGCACTCCAATCTGGGATACCGGGTCGGGCCGTTGGGATTGTTGATCGGGGTGGCTGAAGCCCATCGCTGGCATCACAAGCGTGAGCACGAAGACGCCCAAGTCAACTACGGCGATTTCTGGATGCCCGGGGGCCACTTGTTCAGCGCTTTCCGGTCGCAAAAGCACACGCTGGGCGCCAAAGAGTGACACTCAAGAAAGATGGACTTTCCAATGGACTACGGCCCGCAGCTTGTCTATCCCTTCCGGAGCCGGCCAGCAGCGGCAAACGCTTGCGCTGCTGGCTATACGATCTTGCCCACGTCGCATTCTTGCGCGAGTCGGGCCTTGCGGCTTCTTGCGAAGCGATCGCGAGTTGCGTGGCGTGCCCATGAGTCGGGCCGCGTCGTGGCGCACTGCTACCTTGGCCTGCACCTGCACCTGCGCAGCCACGCCGCGATGCTCGGTCTGGCCTGGAGAACCCGTAAGGTGGCGGAGATTGCGGCGCGCAGGTCGTCCGGCTCGCGCTGGCTCCTGTGGGCCACGCCCTCGGTCGCACGCCGTCTCAAAACGTCAGAACCGCGCGCTTTCGCATGATGGAGCGCGGCACGTGGCTCTCAGAACTGGACCCGATCACTTCCAGCACCGATGACACGCTCGAGCTTCAGGCGGGCTCGGCCAAGCTGTTGAGAATGCCGCACTCGCGCGAGGTTCGGGCGCTATCGCAGGAGCGTCGCAGATCCATTAACTCGCGCTCCAAGGCGCGCAATTCCTTCATCTTGGTCCGCACTTGCGCGATATGAGCGTCGACCAGCGCGTTCACCTCGCCGCAGCCCAACTCTGGCCGATCCCGTAAGTTCAGCAGTTGACGGATCTCATCCAGCGTCATGTCCTTCGCCCGGCAGCGGCGGATGAACAGCAAGCGCTGCAAATGGACTTCGTCATAGAGCCTGAAGTTGCCCTCGCTACGTGCAGGCTCGGGCAGCAAGCCTTCTGACTCGTAAAAGCGCACGGTCTGCACCAAGCAATCTGCCTTCTTGCCCAGTTCACCGATCCGCATCATGGTTGCTTCCTATAAAAAACTTGACTCTATATCTACTAGAGGTTTTCTAATGATGGCATCCGGGGAAAACCTTGTCAATGAAGAGCGATCTATGAACAAAGAACCTTCCAGCCCATGCGCCTGCTCCGGCGGCAATGGCCAACAGACGGCGTGCGCCAGTGAGCAGGCCAGCACTGAAACCACCGTTTTCCACGTGAGCAACATGGATTGCCGCAATGAGGAAGCACTGGTGCGGCGAACGCTGGAGGGCATGCCCGGTGTCGAGCGGCTCCTGTTCGATCTTCCGCAGCGTTTGTTGACCATTTCGCACCGCGAAGTCTCGGCCGATGCCTTGGAGCAAGCGCTGAATTCGGTGGGCATGAAGGCTCAGGCTGTCCGAGACGCCGCCGTGTCGACCACCTACCGCATCGAGAACATGGACTGCCCGAGCGAGGAGAAACTCATCCGCTCGCACCTCGGGGCAGTCGAGGGAATTCAGGACCTCGACTTCGACCTCGCTGAGCGCACCCTGTCGGTGAAACACCTCGCTCAGGCACGCGCGCAGATGGAGCAGGTCCTGGCCTCGATCGGCATGCGCGCCAAGGAGCAGACCTTCGGCCACACGGGGCCGATCGAAGCCGCGGCTGTGATCCCATCCTCGGCCCTGCAGCAGCAACCAACCGCTGCCGTTTCCGCGCCGCCGATCGGCGAGCGGGTGACGTACCGGATCGAGAACATGGATTGCCCGACGGAAGAAGCGCTGATCCGCGACCGGCTGGGCAAGCTGCCGGGTGTGACCGCGCTCGACTTCAATCTGATGCAGCGTGTGCTGGGAGTCCAGCACACGCTGGCGACCTCAGCGCCGATCGAGAAGGCGCTTGCTTCCATTGGAATGCAGGCTGCGCGGCAGGACATGCAGACAGCCACCACGGTACTTCGCATCGCGAAGATGGACTGTCCGACCGAGGAAAGTCTGATCCGCGGCAAGCTGCAAGGCATGCCGGGCGTGCAGGGAATGGATTTCAACCTGATGCAGCGCACGCTCACGGTTCGGCACACACCCGACGCGATCAAGCCGGCAGTCGAAGCCATCGAATCGCTGGGCATGGAAGCCGAGGTCCAGAGGACTGATGAGCCGCGCGATGCCCCGGTGGCCGCGCACAAGACCAATTGGTGGCCGATGGCGGTTTCGGGCGTTGCGGCGGTGGCCGCCGAAGGCGTGTACTGGGTCAACGACGGCAATCATTGGGCCGTGATCGTGCTGGCACTGGTTTCGATCTTCACCGGCGGCCTCAGCACCTACAAGAAGGGCTGGATCGCGCTGAAGAACCTCAACCTGAACATGAACGCCCTGATGGCCATCGCGGTCACCGGCGGCATGGCGATCGGCCACTGGCCGGAGGCCGCCATGGTCATGTTCCTGTTCGCGTTGGCGGAAGTGATCGAGGCGAAGTCGCTGGACCGCGCCCGCAACGCCATTCGGGGGCTGATGGACTTGGCGCCCGAGACCGCGACCGTGCGGCAGGCCGATGGCTCATGGACAGAGCTGCCGGCCAAGGAGGTCGCAAAGGGCGCGGTGGTCCGCGTGCGTCCTGGCGAGCGCATCGCACTGGACGGCCTGACCACCTCGGGTCGATCGGCCATCAACCAGGCGCCCATCACCGGCGAGAGCCTGCCCGTCGAGAAGGCCGAAGGTGACCAGGTCTTCGCCGGAACCATCAATGAGACCGGCTCTTTCGAATACAAGGTGACCGCAGGCGCCAGCGACTCGACGCTCGCGCGCATCATCCATGCCGTGGAGTCCGCGCAGGGCAGCCGTGCGCCCACGCAGCGCTTCGTCGACCAGTTCGCCCGCGTCTACACGCCGGCGGTGTTCGCGGTGTCCGTGCTGGTTGCCGTCGTGCCGCCGCTCGCCTTCGGCGGCGCATGGTTTGACTGGGTCTACAAGGCCCTGGTACTGCTGGTGATCGCCTGCCCCTGCGCTCTGGTCATCTCCACGCCGGTCACCATCGTCAGCGGCTTGGCCGCTGCCGCCCGACGCGGCATCCTGATCAAGGGTGGCGTCTACCTGGAGGGCGGGCGCAAGCTCAAGGCGTTGGCCCTGGACAAGACCGGCACACTCACACATGGCAAGCCCGAGCAGACCGACTTCGTGCCGCTGATCGGCGAGGCGCAGGAAGTTGCCGCCTGGGCCGCAAGCCTCGCGGCACGCTCGGACCATCCTGTGTCTCAGGCCATCGCCCGCAAGGCGAACCGTGACGGCATCGCGCTGCACGAGGTCGACGACTTCGCGGCGCTGCCTGGCCGCGGCGTGCGCGGCCGCGTCGCCGGGCGCATGTTGCACATGGGCAACCACAGGCTCGCCCAGGAGCTGGGCCTGAGCGAAGCGACGCTCCAGGCTCGGCTGGAGACCCTGGAGCGCCAAGGCAAGACAGCGATCCTGCTGATGGACGATGCGACCGTGCTCGGCATTTTTGCAGTGGCCGACACCGTGAAGGAAACCAGCCGTGAGGCGGTGGCCGACCTGCAGGCGCTGGGTGTGCGCACGCTGATGCTGACGGGGGACAACCAGCACACGGCCGCGGCCATCGCTGCCCAGGTCGGAATCTCTGAAGCCCGTGGTGACCAACTGCCCGAAGACAAGCTCAAGACCATCGAAAGCCTGGTCGGCGGCGAGGGCCAGGTGGGCATGGTGGGCGACGGCATCAACGATTCGCCCGCGCTCGCCCGTGCCGACATCGGCTTCGCCATGGGCGCGGCCGGCACCGACACCGCGATCGAAACAGCCGACGTCGCCCTGATGGACGACGACCTGCGCAAGATCCCCGCCTTCATCCGGCTGTCGCGTAGCACTGCGGCGATCCTCACGCAGAACATCGTTCTGGCCCTTGGCATCAAGGCGGTGTTCCTTGCGTTGACGTTCACAGGGCATGCCACCATGTGGATGGCTGTGTTCGCTGACATGGGGGCAAGTCTTTTGGTTGTCGTCAATGGGCTGCGCCTCCTGAAGTTCAAGGCGGCATGAACAATGGATGAACCATCTCTTCGCAAGACGCAGTGGTACTCACTCGCGATCGTTATATTCGCCGGCGATCAGGCAGCTAAGAGCTACATTGACGCGACAACTCCCTTGGGTTGGTCGCACGAGGTGGCGTCATTCTTCAACCTAGTTCACGCTCTCAATCCCGGCGCGGCGTTCAGCTTCCTTGCTGGCGCGGGCGGCTGGCAGCGGTGGTTTTTTCTGGCGATCGCGTTCGCAATATCGGCATGGCTCGCATGGCTGCTCTCCCGGCCGCTGCGCAAAACGGAAGGCCTTTCGTACAGCCTCATTCTGGGCGGCGCATTGGGCAACGCGTTCGACCGCGCCACGCGCGGGCACGTTATCGACTACATCGACTTTCACCTGCACGGCTGGCACTGGCCCGCCTTCAACATCGCTGACATGGCCATCGTGGGCGGGGCGATCGCGCTGGTGGCCCAGTCGTTCATGAGCGTGGAGAACCCGGCCGCCACAAAGGAGTCCCAGTGACATTGGGACGATCCGGAAATTCGCAATGCACACGGTGCAGGACACCAATCTGAAGAGAACGGCCCCCAGCATGAGCGGCCGCGGCTTGGCCCTCATGCTAGCGCCCACCGCCGCTTTTGCTGCAACGCCCTGTTGCGATGGCGGCGATTGCTGCAACGACGTCGCAATGCCTTGCTGTGAATAAACAGCACGCAAGCCAGTTGACCTGGCAATTATGAAAGTCCATCACGGCGATGCTGGCCTTTTTCGTTCCAATGAGCCGTCACGGAGAGGTGATGATGAAGCTATGCCGGGATCCTGCAAGCTTTAGGACGGTCTTCTTTACCGCATAGCGATATGCTGATGTCACCCGTTCGCCTCGCCTGGCAAGTACAAGTAGTTCGTCGCGGTTTTCTGGCCGTGTCCGCCCGCTTCGCTGGCCCTTTTGCCCCAAACAAGCGCAATCATGCCTGCGTTACCACCAAAGTTCGCCCCCGCCAGTTGCTGTTCCTAAAGGGCATCAAGCTCAACGCCATCGCCGACCGGCCAGCGTATTTCGCATCGCTGCGTGCCCGTCGGGGCCAGCCCATCGTCATCCTCGCAGAGCTGGGACCGGACGAGGCATTCGCCCTGTGGAAGCAGCATGTACTGGGCGACAGGCCTCGCTGACCCAGTTTCGCCTCATCCTCCTGACAGCCCCGCACTTATTGCGGGGCTTTCTTTTTTCCGCGTTCGCCAATCGGGGCTGTTGCAAATGCCGATTTCCGGCTGACGCGGCTCGCCTCGCGCATGAAGCTGCCCGCATGTGTCGCTGATTCGTCAGCACCATGCCAGCAGCCAGAGTTTCCAGGCTGCCGCGGATTCTTTCCGCGCTACCCGCCAGTCCGCCATCGCATCGAGTCTGCGGACGCGCGTCACCCGTGACGCCGATGCTTTTTTCTCAACCGCGTGCGGGAGCTGCCATCCCGTGAGGGACGAGGCCCCGCTTTTTCCAAGGAGCCCGTCCATGTCCCAGCAAGCCTCTTTCGGCCAGTTGGCCTTGATCCATTGCGGCAAGTTCCTGCCGCTCGAAATCCTGCATAGCGCCGCCGGCCACTACATCGGCACGCGCGATACAGAAGGTCCCGTTTCGCGGGAATCCTGCCAGTACTTCCGCAGCTATGCCGCGGCTCAACGTGCCCTCGAAAGAGGCGGCTGGTCCCAGCTCGCCACACCCTGATCCAACTGGAGGAACCACGTCATGAACCAGCTTTTGCCCCAGGAAGTCGTCGATCAGATCATGCGGGAAGAGCAGCATTTCGCCGCCGCGCCCCAAGCCTTCTTCGAGGTCTGGAAGCGCGGCGTCGAGATCGCAGGCCCGCAATGGTTTGGCGACGGCACGCGCGAAGGCCTGAACCAGGCAAAGAGCAAGTGGGATCTGCGTCCCGACATGCTGCGTGCCAACGACGCACTCGGCGTCCTGAGCAGCGGGGAACGCATGTTCCTGTCCGCCATGTTCAGCTTCTACAACGCGCGCGAGGGCGGTGCCATGCTCAAGCGCTGCCACTTCCAAGGACTGTCGGACTTCGATGGTCTCGATCTGCAACGCCGCAAGGTCATCGCCGATCTGTTGGTGAACTACAGCGGTTGGTGAGCCGGTCTGCGGCATACCACCGTCTTTTTGTTCACTGCCCATGAGGGACATGCGTCCACGCGGCCATGTCCCTCGATTTTTCTTCCGTCAGCCTGCGCCGATTGGCCCAAAGCCCTCGATCAGTGCCGCCTGACGCTTTTTCCACTTTCAACCCACCGGGGTTCAATTCCCGGTGGCGGGAATTGGCTCCATTATTCAATCTGGAGAAATTCCATGACCCAGAATCCCAATCCCTTTGTACGCGGCTACTGGAATCTGAGAGTCGTCCGAACGCTGTGCATCTGCTACGGGGACGGAAGCCCGCATGTCTGGCGATCCATCCACACGAGCCAAGCGCATCTTTCCGACAACGACCTGATCTCATCGCCTTGCATCGTCACCAGCGACTTCGCGTTGATCAAAAGCGGCACTGACGCCATCAGCGACGAGCTGATTGCTGAATGTGATGCTGTTGAAGGCATCAACGGCGAAGGCGTGGTGGGCGCCGTGGTCTATGCCATCCATGGCGACGACCTCGACGGCCGCCCGGTCCATGTCGGTGATACCTATTCGGCCGAAGCCGCGCGAGACGTGGTGCAGCGGTTGAGTTTCGAGACCGGCTATTACAGCCGGTGCTGGGAAGTCAGCAGCGCGCACATCTGCCAGGAAACCGGCCAGTACCTCGCCAACCTGGCAGACCTCGCCACGCCGGAGGCTTTTCTGTTCATCGCCTTTCGGGTTCCGTACAGCCCGGCGATTGGCGTCAAGCTGATCTCCACGCCCTGGACAGACAAGAACCTGGAATATGCCGAGGGCATCAGTGCTGAGCAGCTTCGACAGGAGCACCGCGACAAGGGCATGCCTGACGACCTGGCGAACATCCTTGAACTGGCCGGCCAGGCAGATGTGCGCATCCTCATCCTCGATGCCGACGCACCCGCGCTACTGGGCTTGCCACTGGCCGAGACCTAGCAGACACGCGACGCGCAAGCCTTCCCCTTTATCCCCCATATGCCAGCCCGCCTCCCACCAGGAGCCGGGCTGGTTCAATTCCATAGGAGCAATCTCATGTTCCCCGATCTCATCTTGCCCACGCCCGACTTCGAGAATCAGCTTGGAGCCTGCGTCAACGCCATGAGCCAGGACGACGCCATCGGCCAGATCCTGGTGTTCGAGCGCATGAGCGGTACGCTGCACATGCGCCATATCGACAGCGCCGATCTGGTGGACACCGACATTGACGACTACGAAATGGTCGTATTCGACGGTGGCAACACAAGCGGCGACACGTGGAAGCACGTGTTCTTCCCGCGTCAGCGAGAACACTACTTCGTGTACGAAGCCTGACCCCCAAGCCCCTTTCGAGGGGCTTTTTCTCGCCCGCAGCGCTGGAAAGCGGGTGCGATGGGGTGCCGTTTCCTGCAAGCGGGCCGCTTACTCCCGGGCCATTCTTGCCCCATGTTCGTCGGCGTTGCCGACACATGCCCAGGCAGCCAAGACCTTCAAGGCTGCAAGCACGGGAAGCCGTGCTGGTCGATGTTTTCCACGGACGTACCGCGTCCATCCACACCACCCACAAGGGACCTCTCCCTTGCGGGCGGGGAATCCCTTGTTTCTTCCTCAAGGAGATTCCCATGGACCGTTCCCTCATCAAATCCATGATGCCTTCGCTAGTCGCAGGCCACGTGCCCCGCAACGTGCGGTCGTTCAAGTACCGCGTGTTCGACGATCAGCCGCAATCTTCGACATTGGGCTTCGCCGTCGACCCCCAGCCCTTCGACGGGAAGGTAGTCGCCATCACCGACGATGCCATCGTCGTCAAGCTCAAGCCGAGCGAGTTCGCTGTGCTCGATTCCAAGCTGGTGACCACCGTCCCCGACGAAGGCGCCAAGGTGCATGTCCAACCCTACGCACGGCGCCGTTTCGATGGGCTGCGGGCGGACACGCCGGAAGAGCGCACCGAGATGACGTCCGACGGCATTCCCTACACCGTCAAGACGCACATCCTCGGCTCCGCGCCGGCCAAGCTGCCCATTCCCGAGCCGCAGTGCATGGAGCTGGGTCAGCTCATCCAGCAGTTGGAGGAAATGCCGGCGCCCGATGGCTTCCGGCGCATCACCCACATGCTGGTCGATGCGGGTGCCCGGGATTTCACCTGGGTCGATCCGACGCCGTCCAAGATCATCGAGACGCCTCCGGCGATCAGCTTCACGGTCTCGACCGCGAAGTTCGAGGGCCGGGTGACGGTGCTGTACGACCGAGGCGGCGACACCTACGTGGTGGAGCTGCATCGCGACGGCGAATTGGTCGATCGGCATGACGAGGTGTATTTCGACATGCTCGGCGAAGTGCTGGAGCGACTCATCGACGACGGACGTTGGCGCCTGATCGATGTGAGCGTGATCGACGCCAAGGCTACCCGGCAGCGCCAGGCGGTGCCGGCATGACGCCGGAAACTGAATCCTGCCGGTTCTACGGCTGACCCGTGGGTCCCGCCACGAAGTTTCGCCCATGGGCCATGTGCCCACAGGCCCTCCATCCATGCGGATGGAGGGCCTTTTCTCTATTCCACATAGGAGATTTCAACCATGTCACTGCGATTCAAAGGCTCCGACCTGCGCCCCGTGCTGACCGAGGCCATCGCCAGCCAATGCCGCGTCATCCTGGTCAAGGACCAGGGCGTGTACTTCCTCGCCGAGCAGGGAGAGCGCCGCCCGGATGGGCGTGTGAAGCTGCTGGCCTATGCCGTCGGCTGCAACCCGGATACCGACCCGTTCGACGACTGGTGGGAACTGGCGCGCGCCGAACTGGGCGGCGACGACTTCGGGGAGTACTTCGACCCGAAGGACGGCGTATTCACGCGCATCCTGCACACCGAAGACGACCTGATGCTGTCGGCCACCGCCACACATCTGTCGCTGGAGGTGGTGCCTCCCGCATAGCGCGGCAACCGCCACTCGACTCTCGCAGCCCCCCACACCGGGGGCTTTCTTTTGCGCTGAGCCGGGCTGCGTGGACAAAGGGAAACGCGCGGATGCCAATTGATTGCTGTCGCGCGCGCGAGGCCCGGCCATGCTGACCCCATGCCTGCTGACGCTGTCAGCGACATGCCAGGCAACCATCGGTCTTCGAGGTTGCGGCGCAGTTTCCACTGCGTGACCGAGCCAGCTCGCACCGCATCCATCCGCGAGCGGCCACCAGTCCCTGGTGGCGGATGCTTTCGCCTTATCAACCCACCGCGGGGTTACGCACCTTTCCCCGCATGCGTGGGCTCGGTGTGTCTCCGCTTTTCCCTATGGAGATTCACCATGAACACCACTTCCAACGAGAAATCGTATTTCGACCTCCACACCTCGGGCATCGGCTACCTCCAGCGTGTCCGTGAGGTGCCCGTCAGGGGCGGCCGCCGTGCGCAGCCCTTCCTGGCCTGCACCATCGCCGCGCTGGTCGGCCCCGCCAGGGACCCGAGCTACCGCTACTTCGACGTCAAGGTCTCGGGTGCCGAGGCCAAGAAGCTCGTTCAGCGCTACATCGGCGTTGACGATTCCAAGCAGCGACCGCTGGTGCGCTTTCGCCTCGGCGACCTCTGGGGCGATGCCTACATCCGCGACAAGGGCGAACAGAAAGGCCAGGCCGCCGCATCCCTCAAGGCGCGACTGCTCAAGGCCGAGCTGATCGAGCGGGCCGAACTGGCTTCGATCGAGCAGCACGAGTTGATCACCCGTGGCATCGGCTACCTCAACCGTCCGAAGGACGTCACCCCCAAGGATGGTGACCCGTTCCTGTCGTGCTCCATCGCCGCGCTGGCCGGACCTGTCGATGAACCGGAATATCGGTACTTCGACACGATCGTCGCCACCCCTGAAGCCGAGCATCTGGTTCGCCGATGCGTGCAGGCCATCGAAGGGGATCGCAAGGTGCTGATCGCCTTTCGTCTGAACGACATGAAGATCGATCCGTACATCCGCACCAAGGGCGAGCACGCTGGGGAACCGGCCGCAAGCCTGGAATCGACGCTGGTCCACATCGGTCTGATCAAGATCGACGGCACCCAGGTCTATCCGACGAGCCAGGCGCATGCCGAGGCAGCGCCAGCGGAGGACGCACCCGCGTCCGAAGCCGCCAACGCCATCGACACTGCCGCCGACGCCGTTTCCTACCAATCTGCCGAGCCCGCCGAGCGCGAGCCCGAATGTGCAGTCGAGGAGCAGGAGCCGGCATTGGCTGCTTCGTTCTGATCCGGCACGGCCCCTCACGGGGCCTTGCCTTTTTCCTATTCGTCCAAGGAGAACCATCATGGCAGCCACATCGGCACCTACGAGATCAGCCCTACCCATCGTCGTCCCGGGCCAGCTCACGTTGCGGACCATCCGGGGCAAGAACGGCCCGTTCACGGTTGGGCGCCTTTCTACCCCCATCGGCGAGTTCGCGGTTAAAGACGCGGAGTTGGAGCAGTACCCCGAAGGAAAGTACGACGGGGATTTCGTCATTCGCTACATCTTCGCGAAGTCCTATCCGGTCGCGGGCGGCGCGCGGTTTGAAGTGCGCGCAAACCTCGACGGCATGACGCTCAACGGCATCGACAAACTGAGTCGTGATGAGGCCCGCAGCTTCGCCACCCAGGAAGTCGATCCACTCGATGAAGAGCTGGGGACGCAGCCTGCGGAAACGCCGGCCAAGCCCGCCAAGGCCTCCAGACCCGCCAAGCCCGCACCCGTGCAGGCCTCGGCGGACCCGCTGGTCGATACCACGCCCTTCGGTGTGGATGCACCGACGCCCGCTGCGGCGGCTGCCCCTGGCAGCACCGAAGAGGGCGACGTTGCTTTGTTCGGCTTGCTCTGGCCGCTGGGCGATTCCGTGAAATTGGATTCGACCATCGACCGCCGCGCCCTGCGCGCGCAGATCGCCCGCCTGGGCGATCTGGGCTACGCGCTGGACTTCAAAACGCAGGAGTGGAGCCGCCAGGCCGAACTGCAACCTGCGTGATCGCAGACACCGCATGCGCGGTGTTCTTCATCCACCCGCCGGGGCTCTTTCCCTATGCGGGGAGGCCCCCGGCTTTCTTCTGGAGGTCTCCATCATGTCCACCATCGATTGCGATACACCCCGTTCTTCGCTGGGTGAACCCGCGTGGCGAGCTGTTTGCAAGACAGCCGCCGAGCACGCCCAGCGTGGTTGTGGCCTGTCCTGGGACCACTGGGTCACGCTTTTCAGTTCGGAGATCGACGCGCAAGCCAGTCGATTGCCGGAAGAGCAACGCGCACAGGCGCTGCAGATCGCACAGGAATGGGGCTACGCCACACCGGCCGAAAGGCAGGAAACCCAGGACTGGAACGCCGAAAACGGCTACTGCTCGCACGGAATCGAACTGGGTTATTGCCCGTCCGGTTGCGATTCGGACTACTGAGGTCCGGCACACGTCATCGCCGCTTGCGCGGCTTTTCTCCACCCCTTGGGGCAGCACCTGCCTCAGGGGCGGTGCTGTTTCCGATTCACCGAGGACATCACCATGAGTCGGCACTACTTCGACACCGTTCACAAGGGCTTTCCCATCACCGTCGTACTGGGCTGGGACCGGCCGGCAAATTACTTCTTCCTATTCATCGAAAAGCCGGCCGAGCTGATCGACGATACCGCGAAGGTCGAGAGCGACGACTTCTTGTACAGCAACCTGCACGAGAGCGACCCGTTCAACCACTACCTGGACTACTACCGAGTGGTCCTGCGCCATTTCCACATCGACGTGCCCGAAAGCATGTTCACCGAAGTCCAACAGGACTGCGAGGGCAACGTTGGCAACCGTGTAGTCAAGCATCAGGCCGACGGCTCGTTCACCGAACAGACGTTCTGAACGCCCAAGCGGATCGAACACCTTATCCGCATTCCTTCATCCCTAACGGGGCATTCGCTGCCCCTGCGGGCGGTGCTGCCCCTCATTTCATCGAGGACACCACCATGCACGCACACACTCCATCCACCACGCTGTTCCACATCGACGAATGCCCGGACGTTATGGCCGACGCTTGCGTCGGCGATGACCAGGGCAACCTGATCTTCCTGTCCATCTGGGCGCGCGACACCGCCGTCCAGCAGTTCCTTGCACGCCTGACCCTCGGGCGCGACGAGCAGGGACTGGACCAGTTCCACGTCATCACCGACCAGGGCGGCAGCGTCCCGGTATTCATCGGCAACGTCGATCGCCTGGAAAAGCGCATCACGCGCGCCTACCGGCGAACGCTGTTCGGTTCGCTGTCCAACGTGTGGCTGTTCGACCGGCGCTGCGTCAAGCCCGACAAGGCCAACGCCAGCGCATTGGCACTGCTGCCACGTGACAGCGCCCACCGGCTTGACCGCCTGTGGATGCTGGTGCGGGACACCTGCCCGTTGCCGCTGCTCGACCACTGGCGCGAGACCGTGCTGGAACTGCTGCAAAGCCGCGAGATGCTGGCCCGCCTTCCGTCCGCCCTCGGGCCGCTGGAAGGCCATCGGCTCGCCATCGACGTGCCGGCGCTGAGCTTGGCGCTGGGCTCCCTGATCCGCAGTGACGCGCTCACCGCCTATCCCTATCCGGCCAAGATTTGGACGCCGGAAGCGGTGGCGGCTTGACCCACCCTCGGAGGCACGCCTTGGCGTGCTTCCGTCATTCATCCCCGCCAACCAGGAGACTTCCATGGCTCTCATGTTCCCGCGGCTCGCCCGCAATTTCGCCAAAAATGGGTACTACCCGACCGACGAACCCACGCTCGAAAGAGCCCTCAACGCACTGATGCCCAGCGACGGGCCGATGTGCATCCTCGATCCCTGCGCCGGTGAAGGCGTGGCAATCGCCGAAGCCTCTCATGCCCTCGGGCGCGAACAGGCCAAGGCGTTCGCCGTCGAATTCGACGCCGAGCGGGCGCGCCATGCCCGCGGCCTGGTCGATCACTGCCTGCACGCGGACCTGATGGACACGATGATCTCCAAGCAGTCCTTCGGACTACTGTGGCTGAATCCACCGTATGGCGACCTGTCCAAGGACGTCAACGGCAACATCGGCTATCAGGGCCAGGGCCGTGCCCGCCTCGAAAAGCTGTTCTATCAGCGTTCGCTGTCGCTGTTGCAATACAGCGGCGTGCTGGTCTTCATCGTCCCCGGCTACGTGCTCGACGCGGAGCTGGTCGGCTGGTTGACGCGCCACTACACCGATCTGCGTATCTACCGAGCGGTGGAAACGCAGTTCAAGCAGGTGGTGATCTTCGGCCGCCGGGTCCGTCAGCGGGAGCTGGCACCCGATGGCGTCAAGGCCGTGCGCAATCTGCTGCTGCAGGTTGGGCTTGGCGAAGTCGAAGCCGAGGAACTGCCGAGCGAATGGCCGTTCCTGCCGTACATCGTCCCCGCCAGTCCGGCCGAGCCGGAGCATTTCTTCCGCGTGACGATGGAGCCCGAACAGTTCGCCGACGAGGTTGGCCGGCTGCAAGGCCTTTGGCCGTCGCTGGACACGCACTTGGGGACCGCGCAGCAGTCGCTGCGTCCACCGGCGCGGGCCTTGTCCCACTGGCATCTCGCCCTGGCTCTGGCCGCGGGCGCGATCTCCGGCGTCGTGCGCTCCCAGACGGGGCGCGTGCTCGTCGTCAAAGGTGACACCCACAAGGACAAGACGCTCCAGCGGGAATTCACCGAACGCGAAGACGGCTCCATCGCCGAGACACGCATCCTCACCGACAAGTTTGTGCCCGTTATCCGCGCGTGGGACATGACGCCTGGCTCCCCGACAAGGGGCGAGGTGCTGACCATTCGCTGATCCACCGGACGCGCTGCCGTCCTGCTGTACCACATCGAAGGAGAAACACCATGTTCCCCAATCCGTTCAAGCGGCCTGCGCCGCGCAAGCAACCCTTGTTCGCACCGAGTACGTTGAAGTTGAGCGAGAAGGTGCATTGGCTGGCTCGGCGAGGCCTGATCGACCCCTTGGCCTATGTCCAGCGCCATGTGCGCGGGGACTGGGGCGAGATCGATGAGGCCACCCGCCAAGCCAACGACGTCGCAATCCAACAGGACAACCTGATGATCTCCCAGTACCGGATCACGCCGGAACTGGTGTTGCTCGTGAAGACCAGCGAAGACCACCAGACCACGGTGGTCCAGCTTCCCGAAGAGCGCGACCTGATCTGAAGGCGCCGCCTCGTCATCCCATCCACTTGACGGAGCCACTTCACTCCGCCAGGGGTGTCGTGGCTCAATAGCCTTTCAAGGAGGAGCCCATGGCATCGCATCGCATCGAAACCTACTGCCAGAGGCTGGCGTTCCCCATCGGGGCGCTCATCTTCAGCCGAGGCATTGATCGCCTTGTCCGCGCGGGTCGCCTGGACCCGATTCCGTACTTCAGGCGCCACACCCGTGGCGACTGGGGTGACGTCAACGTCTGCCAATGGCACGCCAACGGCGTTGCACTTCAATCGGGCGCGTCGCTGGAATCGCACTATGTGATCCACCCGGGACTCGCCATTCGCATCATCACCGATGCGGGGCGCAGCGTCACTGCCATCGTGCTGCCGTCCGAAGACTGAGCACGGTTCACCCGCAGGCCACTCAGGCCAGCATCTTCAACCACCTTCGGCCGCGCGCCGATTTCCTTCCCACCACGGGGCATGCCATTGCCCCGCTGGGGGTGGTGCATGCCCCATTTTTCATTGGAGCATCACAATGTCCTTCGATCTCGAAACCACTGCCGCTGACGCCGCGCCCGTACAGGGCGAACTGCTCGACGCGGAATCATCCCCTCTGACCCTGAGCCTTCAGGATTTCGTCGGCGAGTTCGGCGACGAACTGCTCGACGCCCTCAACAGCGCCAACCCGCCTGTCTATACCGGCCAACCGCAGGCGCACCGGCAGCTCATCGTCGCCAGCCTCAAACGCAAGCTGTTCCCGGCCCAGGCCGAAGTCGTCCACGCCGCCGCCGAGCTGCTGATCGACCGTGGCGAACGCGCCGCGATCGTCAATGGCGAGATGGGCTGTGGTAAGACGACCGTTGGCATCGCCGCGGCCGCCGTGCTCAACGCCGAAGGCTACCGCCGCACTCTGGTCCTGTCGCCACCGCACTTGGTTTACAAGTGGCGGCGGGAGATCCAGGAGACGGTGGCCGGCGCCAAGGTATGGGTGCTCAATGGGCCGGATACGCTCGTCAAGCTCCTCAAGCTGCGTGAGCAGTTGGGCGTGCAGCCCACGGGCCAGGAGTTCTTCGTCCTGGGGCGCGTCAGGATGCGGATGGGTTTCCACTGGAAGCCCGTCTTCACCCAGCGGCGCACCCGCCACGGCGACGTGGCGGCCTGCCCGGACTGCGGCACGGTCATCACCGACCTCGACGGCGAGCCGGTCAACCCGGTCGCGCTCGAAGCCGAGGAGTACCGCAGGAAGTGCAGCCATTGCGCTGCGCCCCTGTGGACGCTGATCCGCCCGCGCAGCCTGTCCGGCAGCGACCAGTCCTCGGCCGTCCTCAAAGCCCTGAAGCGCATCCCGACCATCGGGGAAGTCACTGCGCAGAAGCTGATGCAGAAGTTCGGTGACGGCTTCCTGGCCTCGATGCTGGGCGACAACATCCACGAGTTCATCAACCTCATGGATGGCAACGGCGAGCTGGTGTTTTCCGACCGTCAAGCCACGCGCATGGAACGTGCGATGGCCAACATGGAGTTCGGCTTTGGCGAGGGCGGTTATCAACCCTCGGAGTTCATCAAGAGGTACTTGCCGCAAGGTACGTTCGACCTGCTCATCGCTGATGAAGCGCATGAGTACAAGAACGGGGGCAGTGCCCAGGGCCAGGCCATGGGCGTGCTGGCGGCGAAGGCTCGCAAGACCTTGCTGCTGACTGGCACGCTGATGGGCGGCTACGGTGATGATCTTTTTCACCTGCTGTTCCGAGCCCTTCCGGGGCGGATGATCGAAGACGGCTACCGCCCGACCACGAGCGGCAGCATGACCTCGGCTGCGATGGCGTTCATGCGCGATCACGGGGTGTTGAAGGACATCTACTCCGAGAGCACCGGCACGGCGCACAAGACGGCCAAGGGCACCAAGGTATCGGTGCGCACGGTCAAGGCCCCGGGCTTCGGCCCCAAGGGCGTCTTGCGCTGCATCCTGCCATTCACGATCTTCCTCAAGCTCAAGGACATCGGCGGCAACGTCCTGCCGCCGTATGACGAGGAGTTCCGTGAAGTCGCGATGGACACGGCGCAAGCCGCGGCCTACCGCGATCTGGCGGGTCGGCTGACCGCCGAGCTGAAACAGGCTCTGGCGCGACGCGATACGACCTTGCTGGGTGTGGTCCTCAACGTGCTGCTGGCCTGGCCGGATTGCTGCTTCCGGTCGGAGACCGTGGTGCATCCGCGCACGCGCAACACCTTGGCGTTTGTCCCGGCTCAGTTCAACGAGTTCGAGATCAGCCCCAAGGAGCGTGAGCTGATCGACATCTGCAAAGAGGAGAAGGCGCAGGGCCGCAAGGTCCTGGCCTACACGGTCTATACCGGCACGCGCGACACCACGTCGCGCCTGAAGGTGTTGCTGGAGCAGGAAGGCTTCAAGGTGGCGGTGCTGCGCGCGAGCGTGGATGCCAGCCGCCGCGAAGACTGGATCGCCGAGCAACTGGACCGTGGCATCGACGTGCTCATCACCAACCCCGAGTTGGTCAAGACGGGGCTGGACCTGTTGGAGTTCCCGACGATCGTGTTCATGCAGTCGGGCTACAACGTGTACTCGCTCCAGCAGGCGGCACGCCGCTCCTGGCGCATCGGGCAGAAGCAGCCCGTGCGTGTGATCTACCTCGGCTACGCCGGTTCCTCGCAGATGACCTGCCTGGAGCTGATGGCCAAGAAGATCATGGTCTCGCAGTCCACCTCGGGCGACGTGCCCGAATCCGGGCTCGATGTCCTGAACCAGGACGGTGATTCCGTCGAGGTCGCACTGGCCCGGCAGCTTGTCGCCGCATGACACGTTCCACTTACGGCCCTTCGGGGCCGTTTTTTTTGCCGCTCCCGGTAAATCGGACGCTGCCTGGTTCGCATTGTTTGCTGCCGCTCGCGGCCTGAGCGGCGATGGTGAGGGCTGGATGTTTCAGGACGCCGAGCTATGTGCCCCTCTCCACCGTGGTTTCACTATCCCGAACGCCGCCTTCTGGCGGGATTTCTCGGCCTGCTGTGGTCGGTGCTGGCCGGTGGCTGCGCGACGACGACTGCGCCGGTCGCGCCCGACACCATCGCGGAAGTCTTGGCCGCGCCTGAACCCGAGGCTTCCGAGTACATCCCGGTCGTGCGCTACGCCCGCTACACACTGGTCGAACTGGCACCCATGGCGGCGCAGCGCGACCTGTTGTTGCAGACCATCGACGTGTCCATGCCCGAGGATGCCCGCGCCACGGTCGGGGATGGGCTTCGGCACGTGCTCAAACGCAGCGGCTATGGCCTGTGCCAGACCGCGCATGCCGTGATCGAGCTGTACGCGCTGCCGTTGCCGGCGGTACACCTGCACCTCGGCCCCATGACCTTGCGCGATGCGCTGCTCACGCTGGCTGGCCCGGCCTGGGAACTGCACGCGGATGACCGCGCACGGCAAATCTGCTTCGAGCGGCCCGGCGATCGCGCGGTCGCCGAGTCCCCATCCGAGCCACCCGCCACCGAGGCGGTGCAGACGTTCCCGCTGGCACCCATGGTTTCGGGAGGCCAGCCATGAACGCCCCGCAACCTGCCCAGCGATCGACCGCCGCCGTGGTGGTGCAGAGCCTGATGTGGCTCTGGTTGATCTTCCTCAGCGTCTTGGCGGCCCTGGGCTACCAGGCCCTCAGCGACCAGGCCGACCAGGAGCGGCTGGATTCCCGCCTGCAACGCCTGGAAGCGCAGGCAACTGGCTTGGCCGAGACGATCGAGGCCATCCAGCAGCGCCCGGCCGTCGCGACGGACGCTGACCTCAAAGACACCCGCCAGATTCTGGAAGCACGCGCGGCCCAGGTCGAGAAATCTCTCAGTGGCTACGCAGCGGCCGACGACCTCCAGGCGCTGCGCGCGGAGGTCGAGCAGATCAAGGCGCGCCAAGCCGCCGCGCGTGCCACCGCACCCGCCCAGCGGCGCGCATCGCGCACGTCCGCCGCCTCCAAGACCGAGCTGCCGCCGCTGCCATTCCGCGTCGTCGGCGCCGAACTGCGCGCCGGCCAGCGCAGCGTGTCCGTCGCGCCGAGCATCGGGGACTTCACGCCCGCCCAACTTCAGGTGCTGCTGCCCGGGGATGCGGTCGGCCCGTGGCGCCTGCAGGCGATCGAGGGCAACACCGCAGTGTTCCAGGCCGGCAACCAGACCCGCCGCGTGGCGATTCCCTGACCGGAGCACCCCATGAAGCCGTCGATCCTCCTTTTCGCGGTCCTGGTGGCGTCGTCGCAATGGCCCGCCTGGGCGCAGCAGCCCGCAACGACCTCGGCGCGCAACGCACAGAGCCAGGAGCGCCCGCTGGCCGCCCGCGTGCTGGACGACCGGGTGGCAACCGAATGGGGCTTGCAGCCACAAGAATGGGCACGCTACCGCGAGCTGATGGATGGGCCGCTGGGTATCTACTCGCCCAACCTGGACCCGCTGTCCGCCCTGGGCATCGAAGCTCGCACGGACGAAGAACGGCGCCGCTATGCGGAACTGCAGGTGCAGGTGGAAGCGCGCCGCGTCGAGAAGCTGCTCGCCTACCAGCGCGCCTACGACGAGGCCTGGCAGCGCCTGAATCCGGGGATGCAGCGCGTGAACCTGCCCGACGACAAGCCGGGCGCCGGCCCATCCAGCAGTCCCTTGCGCGGCAGCGGCCGCATGGCGGTGTTCGTCAAGGACGGCTGCGCAGCCTGCGGACAGCTCGTGCAGCGCCTGCAATCCTCGGGCGCGGAGTTCGACCTGTACATGGTGGGCAGCCGCCAGGATGACGCGCGCATCCGCGACTGGGCCAAGCGCGCGCAGATCGACCCGGCGCGCGTGCGCGCCGGCAGCATCACGCTCAACCACGACGGCGGCCGCTGGCTGTCACTGGGCCTGCCCGGCGATCTGCCCGCCGCCGTGCGCGAAGTGAACGGCCAATGGCAGCGCCAGCCGTAGCCATGCCCCTGCGCGCACTGGTGCTCACTGCCGGCCTGTATGCCGTTGCCGCCCTGGCCCAGGAGGTTCCGCCACCGGCTTACCAGCTTGCCGCCCAGCGCGCAGGCATCCCCTCGACCGTGCTCTACGCCGTGGCCTTGCAGGAGAGCGGCATCCGGCGCAACGGGCGCCTGGTGCCGTGGCCGTGGTCCCTCAACGTCGCCGGCCAGTCGCGCCGCTTCGCCACGCGCGCCGACGCCTGCGCTGGCCTGCAGCAGGCGATGCGCGCCACGCCGCACACGCGCATTGATGCGGGCCTGGGCCAGATCAACCTCGGCTACCACAAGCACCGCTTTACCGGCGCGTGCGACCTGCTGGATCCGTATCGCAACCTGGCCGTTGCCGCCGAGATCCTGAAGGAGCAGCACACCCCCGGCGAGGACTGGCTGCTGGCGATCGGCCGCTACCACCGCCCCGCAGGCGGCGAGCCCGCCGCCCGCTATCGGCGCAGCGTGTCGCGCCACCTTGCCCGCGTGCAGGGCACGCGACCAGCCGCCGCGGTCCTCGCGGCGCGCCAGGAGACCTCCCCATGACGAAACCCCATCCCGCCCATCTCGCGTTCACGGGCCTACTCATGCTGCTGTCAGGCCTGCCGCTGGCCTCGCGTGCCGGCGAGCCACTGATCGTTGTCGAGGACCGTGGCGGCACGTCGGCATTGCCGTACTACGAAGCCCTGAATCTCCAGCCGCGCGCCAACGCACCGGCGCGGCCGTCCATCCCGACGCCCCAGGTTCCTGCCACACGGGCGGACGAAGCCGCGATGCTGCCGGTGCGCAGCGCCAAGCTCACGCCCGGCACCGTCGCGCGACGGGTGATCGAAGCGCCCGGCCTGCGGCCGTTCGTGGTCATCGGCGACGACGAGGCTTCCCGGGCCTGGTTGCAGCGCCGCGCCGCCGCTTTGCGCGAACGTGGCGCGGTCGGCCTGGTCGTCAACGTCGAGACCGCGCAGGGCCTGGCGCGGCTGCGCGCCCTGGTGCCGGGCGTGCCGCTCGCGCCCGTGGCCGGCGACGACCTGGCCGATCGCCTGGGCCTGCGGCACTACCCGGCGCTGATCACGGCCACCGGCATCGAGCAATGAAGCCATGTCGGGCAAACAGCCGGTCGAGGTTCTGCTACGCCCAGCGGTGGAGCTATACACCGTCGCGGCGTGTGCAGGCGCCGCGTTTCTGTGCCTGGTGGCCCCATGGTCGCTCGCGCTGAGCCCGGCCATGGGCATCGGCAGCGCCTTGGCGTTCGGCGCCTACGGCGCGATCCGCTACCGCGATGCCCGCATCATCCTGCGCTACCGGCGCAACATCCGCCGTCTGCCGCGTTACGTGATGACCAGCAAGGACGTGCCGGTCAGCCAGCAGCGCCTATTCGTGGGGCGCGGCTTTCTCTGGGAGCAGAAGCACACGCATCGGCTGATGCAGACGTACCGGCCCGAGTTCCGCCGCTACGTCGAGCCGACGCCGGCCTACCGGCTGACCAGGCGCCTGGAGGAACGGCTGGAGTTCGCGCCATTGCCGCTCTCGCGCCTGCCGAAGCTCACCGGCTGGGACGCGCCTTTCAACCCCGTGCGCCCGTTGCCGCCTGTCGGCGGCCTGCCAAGGCTGCACGGCATCGAGCCCGACGAAGTGGACGTCAGCCTGCCGCTGGGCGAGCGCGTCGGGCACTCGCTGGTGCTGGGCACCACGCGGGTGGGCAAGACGCGCCTGGCCGAGTTGTTCGTCACGCAGGACATCCGCCGCAGGAATGCTGCCGGCGAGCATGAGGTCGTCATCGTCATCGACCCCAAGGGGGATGCCGATCTCTTGAAACGGATGTACGTCGAAGCCCAGCGCGCTGGCCGCGAAGGCGAGTTCTACATCTTCCACTTGGGCTGGCCGGAAATCAGCGCCCGCTACAACGCCGTGGGCCGCTTCGGTCGGATCTCGGAAGTGGCGACACGCATCGCGGGGCAGCTCTCCGGCGAAGGCAACAGCGCGGCGTTCCGCGAGTTCGCATGGCGCTTCGTGAACATCATCGCCCGCGCCCTGGTGGAACTGGGGCAGCGCCCGGACTACATGCTGATCCAGCGCCACGTCATCAACATCGACGCGCTGTTCATTGAGTACGCCCAGCACTACTTTGCCAAGACGGAGCCCAAGGCCTGGGAGGTGATCGTCCAGATCGAGGCCAAGCTCAACGAGAAGAACATCCCAAGGAACATGATCGGGCGCGAGAAGCGTGTGGTGGCGCTGGAGCAATACCTCTCCCAGGCGCGCAACTACGACCCTGTGCTCGATGGCCTGCGCTCGGCGGTGCGCTACGACAAGACCTACTTCGACAAGATCGTTGCATCGCTGCTGCCGCTGCTGGAAAAGCTCACGAGCGGCAAGATCGCCCAGCTCCTGGCGCCGAACTACTCCGACCTGGCCGACCCGCGCCCGATCTTCGACTGGATGCAGGTCATCCGAAAGCGGGCCATCGTCTATGTGGGTCTGGATGCGTTGTCTGACGCCGAGGTCGCCGCAGCGGTCGGCAATTCGATGTTCTCTGACCTGGTTTCGGTGGCCGGACACATCTACAAGCACGGAATCGACGATGGCCTGCCCGGCGCAGTGGCTGGCGCTCGCGTGCCGATCAACGTGCACGCGGACGAATTCAATGAACTGATGGGCGATGAATTCATCCCGCTCATCAACAAGGGCGGCGGTGCCGGCCTGCAAGTCACGGCGTACACGCAGACGCTCTCGGACATCGAGGCCCGCATCGGAAATCGCGCGAAGGCCGGCCAAGTGATCGGGAATTTCAACAATTTATTCATGTTGCGCGTGCGCGAGACGGCCACCGCGGAACTGCTGACGAGGCAGTTGCCGAAGGTCGAGGTCTATACAACCACCATCGTCTCGGGCGCGACGGACAGCTCAGACATCCGCGGCGCGACGGATTTCACGTCGAACACCCAGGACCGCATCAGCATGGCCAGCGTGCCGATGATCGAGCCGTCACACGTCGTCGGCCTGCCCAAGGGCCAGTGCTTCGCGCTGCTGCAGGGCGGCCAGCTCTGGAAGGTGCGTATGCCGCTGCCGGCGCCGGACCCGGATGAAGTGATGCCGGCGGACCTGCAGCAACTGGCCGGGTACATGCGCCAGAGCTACAGCGAGGCCACGCAGTGGTGGGAGTTCACCAGCTCGTCGGCCTTGCAGGATGCGGCCTTGCCCGACGACCTGCTGGACGATGCCGCTGCGGCCGAGCCCGGCGCGGTGGCCACCGGCGCCGACGATGGCGCGGGCAACGAGGCCGTGCCATGAAGGATGCCGCCTCGACCGCGCAGCGGGAGCAGAACCATCGCCAAGGCTTGATCGTCGGCACCATCACCTTACCGTTCCGGCTGCTCGGGGTGCTCATTGGCTCGCTGCTGTTCTCGATCGTGGTGGAGTGCGCCGGCATGCACCTGTTCTGGAAGGACCAGGGCTGGCGCCACTCCCAGCAGATGCTGCGGTACGAACTCGGGCACCTGTCCAACCACTTCACGCGCAGCGTGGTGGTACAGGAGCCCGGGCGCACGGCGCACGAGTTGGTGGATACCGGGTACGAGTGGGTGTTCGTGCGCTCGGGGTTGCTGGAGCGCATGAGCCAGACCGCCGAGCGCGTCCGCGCGCCCAGCCACGGGCAGAGCCGCAACTTCCGCTACTACATCAGCCAAGTCTATGTCTGGGCCGAAAGCTACCTGATCGCTGCGGCCTTCACGACGCTCACCTTCCTGGTGCGCCTGCTGGTCCTGGTGCTCACGCTGCCGCTGATCCTCACGGCGGCATTCGTCGGCCTGATTGACGGCCTGGTGCGACGGGATGTGCGCCGGTTCGGCGCGGGCCGCGAATCCGGCTTCATCTACCACCGCGCGAAGGCCAGCCTGATGCCGTTGGCCGTGCTGCCTTGGGTCACCTATCTCGCTCTGCCCATATCGGTGCATCCTCTGGTCATCCTGCTGCCCAGCGCGGCGTTGCTGGGGATGGCAGTCAGCCTGACCGCAGGCAGCTTCAAGAAGTACTTATGAGGTGACACGGGCGGCACGGCTCTGCAAAGCCGTGTGCCGTTCATCGGTTCTGCAGGGTATCAAGAGCAGCATCCAACGCCGTAACCGCCTCGACGACCGTTCTTACCGTCGCCCGATCAAACTCATGATCGCGCTGAGCGTCGTGCACACCGCTATTGAGGTAACCCCATTCAATACTCGTACCGCTGACATTGAGCAGCCGGACCAACGCCCCTACGGCATCCGGCGCACCCGCATGTTGCGCCGCGATACGCTCGACGGCCGACCGCAACTTGGTGCATTTATTGTTCAGCTCCCAAGGCGCGCGGGGCCCGCTCAGCTTGATGTCGATCCGGCCGTCCGCCCGCCGACCCAGCCACGTCCACAGGCGGTCCGTCAGACTCTCCAGCGCCGGCCGGGCCTGACGCAGTGCCTCGCGTTTCTCGTCAGCCGCCAACGCCTGCTGGGCCAGAAGAACATAGTTCTTCGCTGGCGGGTCGCTGTCGACCCGCAGTTCGTGCTCTCCCTGATGCGGGAGAAACTTGTAGCGCTTAATGGCCGCGGCGCGGCGCACGCCCAACTCCTGCTGGATGCGGTGCAGGAACTCCTCTGCGTGCGAGGTGAGGATAACCTGCTTGCCGTGGAGCAAACCGTCCTCGAAGAAGGTACGCCAGATGCCATCGCGATGGTCGTCGTCGATCGCGTTGACGACGTCATCGAATATGACCACGGGGCAGCCCTGCGCGAGGTTCTTGGCAAGCAGAATCGCCAGGCCCAGGCATTTGATGTGCCCTTCGCTGAAGACGATCAACGCGTCGTAGCGCGCGCCCGGCTCGCCGGCGAACTCCACCTCGATCTTGCCGTTCTCGGCCACGGGCAACCACAGCGCG
This sequence comes from Pusillimonas caeni, assembly GCF_003545815.1. GTDB lineage: Bacteria > Pseudomonadota > Gammaproteobacteria > Burkholderiales > Burkholderiaceae_B > Pusillimonas > Pusillimonas caeni. The sequence continues at coordinate 46,767 of NZ_PDUW01000006.1, read as the reverse complement.
TGCAGCAGATCGCCGGGCGGATCGGCCCGGTTGAATGCGTTGTAGAGATGGCGGGCTTGGTCTCCCAGCCCCTGTAGCAGAACCCCCGGCAGAGCGGTCAGGTATGCCTGAATCTCGGGCAGGAAGCCGTCGTAGGCGGCCTTGACCCGCTGATGGTGCACCACCACCGGCATTTCGTCCGTGGCCGCCTGGATCAGGCCGCGGTTCGCGTCGTCGAATTGGGCCACGGTTTGGCGGGCGGCCGCCAGCTCCTGATCCGCAGTCGTGCGCATGGTCCGCAGCCGTTCGATCTCCAGCTGATGCTGTTGCAGGCGGTCCCGCTCCTGGGCCATCGCGCCGCGCTGGGCATTCACGTCGCGCGCCTGCGCGTCGAAGCCTTCGATGATCTGTGCGATCCGTAAGAGGGCTTGCCAGGCGCGCTGGTCCCCATTCACCCCGCCGCCGAGCCAATTGCCCGCCGACGTGGGAGGCAGCAGTGGCAGGCCCGCGGCCTGCGATTCGGCAGGACAAGCGACCCCAGCCGCCGCCACCACGCGGCGCATTTCGTCACACAGCGCTCGGACCGCCTCGCTCAACTGCGTCCGATGCCCGGCCTCCTGCTGCTGCAGGACGGCCAGTTGCGCGAGCTGCTCCAGGCCCATTCGCGCCCTGGCGAACGGGTCCTGCGCCACGGCGGCCAGTTCGGTTCCACATGCCGGACACGCGGTCGCCCCGTCCGCCAACGCTTGCACGGCCTCGTAGAGCTTCGCGTACGACACCTCGCCGGCGCGGGCCGCGAGTTGCGCGGAAGACGCTTGCCACAGTCCCTGGACGCGGTAGGCCTCTGCCAGCAACGCTTGCAGGCGGGCCTGGGTCACCTCGTGAATGGCAGGCGGGTTGGCGTCCAGCTGAGCCTGGACATACGGTAGCCGTCCTTGCTGCTGCGGCGTACCCAGCAGCCAGTCCACGCAGGTTTGATAGGTCGCGCCAGGTGACATGCGCTGCGCCAAAGCTTGTTCCAGGCCCTCGACCGCTGCGATCTTCTGCGGGTAGGCGGCGATGGTCTGTTCGGAGTTCGCCAACTGCAGGCGACGCTGCGCCAGCTGCGCCGCCTGCACGCCGGCAAGCATCAGGTCCTGATCGAGCGAGGGGTTGAAGCCGCGCACGAACTCGCTGAACTGGTCCACGCCGAACAGGGTGGCGATGAGCTGGCGCTGATCGCTCGGGGTCCGCGCGGCGATTCGGGCGAAATCGTCGAGGCGGTTCTTCTCGATGAAGCAGAAGCGATACTCAGCTTCGTCGGGCTGGACGGCCTGCGCCTCGCCCGCCGCCGTAGACGACAGGACTGGCGCGATGTGGCGGCGCAGGCGAGCGTTGTTGCAGTACGTCCGCTGGTCGACCCGCTTGGCCTGCGCTTCGCTGATCGAACCGAGCATCGCCACTTCCAAGGCTTCGCAGAAGCTGCTCTTGCCGGTGCCGTTGGCACCGTAGACCAAGGTGATGTCATGGCTGAGGTCGAACGTCTCCTGCCGCATGAATCCTCGAAACGGCCCGACTTCGAGCTGGTGCAGTCGCCCGAGCGCCGGCCCGTTTTCGGGGCCGCGCGCGTCCCCGTCGTAGGCGACAGGCATCTGCGCCAGATGCGCGATGGCCAGCGGCGCCAAGCGCGTGGAGCGCCCCCGGCGTGCAGCACCGACCTCGGCCAGTGGCTGCAGGTGATCGAGCACCAGGTGCGCCAGCCGGCGCACGTCGTCGTGCACGTGCCGCTGCGTCAAGTGCGCCAGGAACCGGTGGTACTCCGAACGTATGCTTGCCACAGCGACCCCTCACTTGGTCAACCACTGACCGTAAGCCTCCACATCGATCATGGGGACCGTTCCACTGAACTGAAGCTGCGCGATCAGCTTGAAAAGAAACGCGGTCGCCGGCTTGTTTTCGTTGGTGTAGCTGTACGCGCCGCTGGCTTGGTCATAGAAAAAGTGCCCGTGGGCGGCAACGCATCCGATGTCCAGACGCCCCTCGGTGAGGTTTGCGTTCAGCGCCTTGTCCATGGATGGGCCCAATGCAGGACTCCATTCGCTCTCGAAGGTGAGCAAGCCACCCAGAATCGGAATCAACGGCTTCGCTGGGTAGGTCCCGCCAGCGTGCGGGATCGGCAGGCTCGTGCGGTGCAGCCTGCGCACACTGGCGACCTTCTCCTGGGCATAGGCCACAAGCCCCGCGTCAGCCGTCTGCTTGGCCTCGAACACGGCGTACACGCTTTCGGCTGGAATGATCGTCTCGTTCTCGTAGGTGAAGATAAAAGGCGAATATTGCCGATCAAACACCACCACATCGATCTGCTGGCTGAAGTTCCCCAGGCTGTCCACCACATGCGCCTTCGCCGCCTGGTACCGTTTGGGCAGATAGGTATCCAGCATGTCGATCCAGACGTTCTCGCTCGCATCCCCCTTCGTACCCGGGTGACCGAAGGTCTTGCGTACTACGGACAAGCGCTGCTGGATGTCTTCATGCAGGGACGACAGGAGCTGGGAAAGCGACCACTGGGACATGCTGTACCTCGATGGGACGTGTATGGAAGCCGATGGAATCAGGACAGTGGGAACTTGGGGCCAAACAGTGCGCGCCAGGCGCGAAGCGCTTCGATATTGCGACCACGACGCGCGTGGTCGATGGCGATGCTTGCGTCCTGGCTCGCCTGGAACAGCAGCTGCTGCGCGCGCTGCTTGCGCGCGGCATCCATATCGTTGCTGATCGCCGGGCCAAGTCCGGCGGGATCCGGCCACTCGTCATGAACACGATCGGCAAGCGTGGCAAAGAACGACTGGATCTCGCGATCGAACGATCCTCCCCAGCCGCCGTAAAGACACTCAAGGGCCATTACCTCGATCAGGAACGAGGGCTTCACCGGCTTCTGATCGCCGTGCTTGGGATTGTTGTTCCAGTACTTCACCATGCGCACGAGACCTTTCCACTCATTGCCATAGGCTTGGTGCGCTGCGGTCGCCTTGTCCTTATGGATCTCCGGGTCCGTCTTGATCCACTTTCCGGACGCCGTATCGGGGATCTCATACTGGTCGCCGGTGTCGAATGCGGGCACCGCATCCACGCTGACCACCCGGTAGTCCGTGTTGTCCTCCGCGTCGATGTGAACACCGAAATCCACGTTGATCGAGCGCGCCTGTTTGCGCACGGCCGCCGAACCGTATTTCTCCACCAATGCAGAGTGGAAATCATCCAGCACTACCGATGCGGCCTTGCCGTGGTAATGCTTCTCCGAGTCCTTCAGCACGAAGAAGATGTCGATATCCTTGAGCGGCTTCGTCTTCGTGTATCGAGCATAGGACCCGGTCAGGAAGCTGCGCGCAATGCCGAACTTGGTCTGCAGGTAGTCCCGCACTTCGTTCTGGCGTTGCGAGGCATTCTTCTGTTCGCGTTCGTTGAGTTCCAGACGCGACTTGAACTTGCGAAAAGCTTCATCGATCGACAGCATCAGCGTTGCCTCCAATATCCGGCCTGACCCGCCAGGCCGCTGTGTTCGACAGTCGAGCCTAGGCTCTGCCTGACCATTCCATCCGTCGAGCGATAACTTCCTTTGCTCCACCCCTCCACATCAGGCCGCCCTGGCTTTGTATCGAGCATTAACTTGTACTTGGCCTGCGATGGCAGCAGCCCAGCTTTCTTGATCGCGTACTTCAACTGCTCGGTATCTGTCCAGAAGCTGCCGTCGCCATCGGACCACCCATACACGATGTCGATATCCCATCGGGTCACGAGTTTGTCGGTTGCCGGGTTGTAGATCTCCAGAATCACCTTGCGCAGATCACCGGTCCCGAGCCACGTCTTGATGGCTCGGGTATTGCTCTCCCAGCGATCCGCGAAGTGCTCGGGGTCCAGCCCACTGAGCAGGATGATGTCTTTCAAGCTCTTGAGGATGTTGTCGGTCACATAGGTAACCGAGTGCGTGTACGAGTAGGTGGCGACGGTGCTCATGACTTGAGGAAACCTCCGAGGTCGAGCGACAGCGCTTGTCCAGCATCGGCCTGCGCCTGCGTGGCAATTCCTTGGCTCAAGTCCCGTGCAATGATGCGAGAACTGTGCTTTTTGAGCGCGGTTTGCACCCAGCCGAGCTGCTCCTTCGGACACGGCAGCGAGACTCCCCAGTCTCCCTTCAACGGCTCGAACCCCAAGACTTCTTCGTTGGCATCATCACCATCGATCGCGTCTTCGTCGAAGAGGCAGTAGATCCTGGTCCGTGGTCCATCGCATGTCGCAACGATGGGCGCGCTCTTGGGTGCCTGGTCGGCGATCAAGCTGGCGGCCACGCCCGCCACGGCCCTGAGTTCAGAGCGAGCCGTGCCGTCCTTGCCCTGAGTGAGCAGTTCGACAATGGCATCCCACGTCTGCAACGCATCGCGGTGCGGCGAGCTGCGAAACGTCCGGCTGACAACGGTGGTCATTTTTGCTTCCCTCCTTGAAGGCGCATTTGCGTTGCCTGTCGTATCGCACTGCGCAGGTGCTCTACGGAAAGCTTGTTCGGATCGATAGCCACTTGCGGGTCGGCCGCGAGGGCGTTGGCTACGACCTTGCGAATGGCCCGACCATCCAATCCGACGCACTCGCCAGCGCACGCGTCGAACTGGTGAGCCGAGGAAAGCTTGCCAATCCCCGGAAATGTCTTTGCCAGGCCATTCAGGCAGTCCACCAGGATCTGCTTGCAGGCATCCTTGCCGGGCAGTGGCACCTCCATCACCATGTCGCAACGAGATAGGAAGGCACTGTCGACGGCCTGTGGGAAGTTGCTGGTGGCCACGAACAGCAGATGCGGGTTGCGTTCGGCCAACATGTCCAACTGCACCAACACCGCGTCGGTGGCCCGGTGCACATCAACCGGGTTGGCTTCCAGGCTGAGCTTGGCTCGATCAGCCGCAAGCGTTTCGACCTCGTCCAGAAGGACGATCGTCGGGCCCGCCGCTGCGGATTCTGCGATCGATTGCGAGAACAGGTCTGCCACGGCGCGTTGAGTCTTTCCCATTGCAGAGCTCGTCAGCGTGTGAGGCTCTACTTCCAGCAATCGAAACTTCGCAGAAGAAAAAGATTCGGCCACACGATGCGCCAAGCCCCGTGCCAAGGAGGTCTTCCCAGTCCCCGGCGGGCCGACCAACAAGATCACGCCGTGCAGGGGGAGTACCGTGCGCTCCACCTTGGGGCGCACCGTGAAGTTGACGATCGCCTGTGACAGCAACTGCTTCTTGAGAGCTTCGTCCATGACGATGGAATCCCACAGGGCGCCCAGCGACGTGTCCGGCAGCTTCCAGCTTCGATGGATGCCTTTCGGCAAAGTGGCGTCTGATGAAGGATTCTTGGTCATCCGTGGCTCTCGGCGGGTCAGAGAATGGTGCGATAGGTCGCCAGCACCTTGGTCGTTTGCACAAGGCCCTGGCGCAGCAGGATTTCGAGATAGCGGTCCACCTCGATCGGCGGATGCTTGAGTTGGGCACGCTGGCGCTGCGCAGCCGACACCACGGCGGCCGCGTCCAGATCCAGTAGGTTGTCCACAAACTCATCGGGGTGCTGCGATTCGATGCCGTACGGAGCCAGCAGATCGTTCGGGAAATCCCGTTCGTTGAACGTCACAATCACGCTCGCACCGCAGCGAATCGCCGCAGCCAGGACGTGCCGGTCGTCCGGATCGGGCAATGTCAGGCCTGCCACGAGCGCTTCGTAGCCCTCCACCAAGCCGTCCGGAATTGCCCGGTCCATGAGATCCGACGTCCTGTCGACCTGAACCCGGGTGAGATCGGGGCGGTTGATCAACAGGTTGCGTTTCCACTCCTCATGAATGGCTTGGCTCCACCGCGCCCGGAAGCGGCCAGACAGGCCGAGCCACATCAGGAAATCCCGCAGTGGCGCGGGATATAGAACGCACGCGTCGTAGACGGCGGTGAATGGGGAATGCCTCATTCGTATCCCATTCCCAACTCTTGCGACTGCTGAGCGAGTTCGGCCATCGCCTGCTCACTGGCGCGCTCGCGCGCTTCCTTGTACTGCATCAGATCGGCGAACCTCACCCTGCGGTGCTTGCCGGTGCGATGAAATGCCAACACCCCATCTTCGAGCAGCTTGACGAAATGGGGACGGGACACGTTGAGCAAGTCCGCCGCCTCTTGGGTCGTCAGCTCTGCATGGACGGGCACCACCTTTACTGCATTGCCATCGGCCAACTCGGCCAGGATGTCGACCAGCAGGCGTAAAGCCGAGGTAGGCAGTTCCACCTGATGAGCCTGTTTGTGGTCATCAAAGATCTGGATGTGCTGCGTCTCGAACTGGGTTGCGAGGTAAGCCGCCAAGGCACGTTGACCCTGGACGGCTGCCTTCACCTCTCCCGCGGCGGGAAGGGTCATCTTGGATTGGGCAGTGGCGGTGGTCATGGGTAGCTCCTAAGCGAAAACGGTTGCAGAGCCGATCATATTCGAAATACTCGGAAAACGCAATAATCGAAGCGCGACCCGTGCTTTTGTAGGTTCGCTCGCAGCATGCCCAATCCGGTCGTCCGCCAGTTCCTATTGTTTGCGGCCTGAAACAGCCCTGATCTCCACGATCAACCCATTGCTGATCACACAGGAATGGCGCGATGGTGGCTTCGATCTGGCTGCGCGCCGCGCATCGCGGCGTGCCCACTTTTTTCGTGACGGCCCTCGTGCTGGGCCAGTCCCCGATGGCATTGGCCGAGTCCCCGGCGCAGCGCCAGGAGTTGGTCGCCGCGCTGCGCCAGCTCGACGCGCTGGAACGCACCGTCGCGGACAGCGCCGCGCATGCCCCCATCCAGCCGGGCGAGCGCTACCACTTCGATTACCCACGGCTGCTGGCTGACCTGGCGCGCGTGCGCGCCGGCATCCAGTTCCACCTGACGCCATCACGCGCTCAGCCGCGCGACCCCTCCGAACTGGCCGGCGACTACCGCACCGAGCGGGCCGCTTCGCCATCGCCGAAGACGACTGCGGAGGGCGAGCAATGAACGGCGCCCAGGTCTCGGCATTTCAAGCCAACAGCGGTATCGCGCCTTCCGCGATGGCGACCGTCCTGGTCGGCGTCGTGTTCGCGGTCCTGCTCGTGTGGGGCGTCTGGGCCATCCGAACGGCCTATGTGGGGTGGTCCGAGAGCCGCCTCAACCAGCGCCAGTTCCTCGGCGTCTGCATCCGCTTCGTCGCGATGTACCTCGTCCTGAGTTTCTTCCTCCTGTCCTGACATGAAAGGCCCGACCATGCACAACCGCAACCTCACTTCCCGTTTTGCCCAGCGCGCCGCCGTGGCCCTGGGCGCCGCCGCGCTGCCCGCACTGTCGTTCGCGCAAGGTCTGCCGCAGTTGGAGAACCCGACGCGCGGCACCGGCAACGGCATCATGGAGACCATCCGCAACTACGGCTACGACATCATCATGCTCGTGGCCCTGCTGGTGGTGGCGTCGATGTTCATCGGCGTCTGCTACCACGCCTACGGCACCTACGCGGAGATCCACACCGGCCGCAAGACGTGGGGCCAATTCGGCCTCACGGTCGCCATCGGCGCCGTGCTGCTCGTGATCGGCATCTGGCTGCTCACCGAAGCCACCGGCATCCTGTAAGCGAGGCCGGTATGTCCGAGCAGCAGCACGTCCGTGCGGACGGGACGGTCACGTTCCTTCCGCACCGGCTCAACCGCCATCCCGTGGTCGTGCGCGGCCTCACCGCCGACGAGCTGTGGATCTGCTGCGGCCTGTCCGGCGCGGCCGGCCTGCTGGTCGGCGCGCCGCTTTCGTGGGTGTTCCGCACGATCGCCATCGCACCGACGTTCGTTGTCCTGGGCGTGGCCTTGGGCGTGTTCATCGGCGGCGGCATCCTGCGCCGCCTCAAGCGTGGGCGCCCCGACACCTGGCTGTATCGACAGTTGCAGTGGCGCATCGCAACGCGCCATCCGCTGATGGCCGGCTGGGTGGGCGGCCACGTGCTGATCTCGCGCTCGGGCTTCTGGTCCACCCGCAGGAGCATGCGATGAGCCGCTTCAAGAACGAGATCGCCCACCTGCAGGCGCACATCAAGACCTTGCGCCTGGGCGCGGGCGCGCTGGTCATTGTCGCCCTGGTCATGGGCGGCGGCTGGTGGAGCGCGCCGCGCGACCTGACCATCCACGTCCCGCCCGACCTGCGCTCTGGCAGTACCCGCAAGTGGTGGGAAGTGCCGCCCGAATCGGTCTATGCGTTCACGTTCTACGTGTTCCAGACGCTGAACCGCTGGCCGACCAATGGCGAAGAAGACTACTCGCGCAACCTCCATACGCTCTCGCCGTACCTCACCCCGTCCTGCCAGGCCTTCCTGCGGGCGGACTATGACTACCGCCGCTCCACGGGCGAGCTGCGTCAGCGCGTGCGCGGCATCTACGAGATTCCCGGCCGCGGCTATGGCGACGACCCCACGGCGCGCGTGCGCACCGTATCCGATCGCGACTGGGTGGTGACGCTGGACATCACGGCGGACGAGTACTACGGCGCCGAGCAGGTCAAACGCGCCCTGGTGCGCTATCCGATCAAGGTCACGCGGGTGGACGTCGATCCCGCCCGCAACCCGTTCGGCCTGGCGCTGGACTGCTACGAAGGCGCGCCCCAGCGCATCAGTGCACCGGAGCCGGCGCGCCCGGCGCCGAGTGACCTGAATCCGCAAGCGCCTCAAGGAGGAAACACCCCATGAAGCATCCTGTACTCGCGCTGCTGGGGCTACTGGCCGTGGCCGCGGCACCCGTCGCCCAGGCGGTGGAGATCCTGCGTTGGGAACGCATGCCACTGGCAGTGCCGCTGAAGGTCGGTCAGGAACGCATCGTATTCATCGACCGGAACGTGCGCGTGGGCGTGCCCGCAGGCGTGGGCAAACGCCTGCGCGTGCAGAGTGCGGGCGGCGCGGTGTACCTGCGTGCCAGCGAGCCGATCGAGCCCACGCGGTTGCAACTGCAGGACGCCGACACGGGCGCGCTGATCCTGCTGGACATCGCAGCCGAACCGCCCAAGGACGGGGAAGCCGAGCTGGAGCCGGTGCGCATCGTCGAGGGTGACAGCGCACCGGGACGCTATGGCGAGCAGGCCGACAGTGCCGAGGCCCCGGCACGCGCCCAGGGCCAGGCAGGTGCGCGGACCGCGCGGCGCGAAACTCCGGTCCCTGTCGTGCTGACGCGCTTCGCCGCGCAGAACCTCTACGCACCGCTGCGCACCGTCGAGCCGCTTCCGGGCGTCATGCGGGTCAACCTTCCCCGCGACCTCGACCTGGACACACTGATGCCAACGCTGCCGGTGCGCGCGGCCGTGCTCGCGTCGTGGCGCCTGGAAGACCAATGGGTGACTGCCGTGCGCCTCACCAACACCGGCGCCGACTGGGTCGCGCTCGACCCGCGCGTGCTGCAAGGCGATTTCCTCACCGCCACCTTCCAGCACGAGGCGCTGGGCCCGCGCGGCACGACCGAGGACACGACCGTGCTGTACCTGGTCACGCGCGGCCGCGGCCTCGCGCAGTCGCTGCTGCCGGCGATTCACCGCTTCGACCCTGCCGTGCATCTGCCGCAGCCGGACGGCGACGAGAACGCCAAGGAGGCCCGCCATGCGCAGTAACGGCCTGCTCAAGTGGCTGATGATCCCTGTCGCCATCCTGGTGCTGTTCGCCGGTATCCGGCTGTTCTCGGGTGGAGGCGGCACGGCGCCACCCGCGGCGGACAACGGCGCCCAGCTCACGCCCGAGGAAATGAAGGCGCTGGGCATCGAAGGCGACACCCCGCGCGACACCGTGGCGACGCTCGTTGCCCAAGTGAAGCAGTTGCGCACCGAGCTTCAGACCGCGCTCTCGGACAACAAGTCGCAGCGTGAAGAGAACCAGCGGCTGCGCCAGCGCGAGAACTCCATCGACCAGCGCATCAACTCGGCGCTCGAATCCGAGCGGTCCAACCTGCGCCGCGACCAAGAGCAGGCGGCCAGCGCGCGCCAGCAGACCGAAGGGCTGCTCGCCGACCTGCAGCGGCGCCTGGACAGCATCGGCGGGCGCGGCGGCGGCCATGCGGACCTGCCCGTGGGCCTGGGGCTGCAGGGCGGCGACGAGGCCGGCATGGAGGGCGGCGTGCGGTGGGTCGAGCCGGACGACGCAAAGCCCGCCGAGGGGCGCAACGGGGGGCGTGGCGCGAGCGGCGGCATGAGCTTCCCCACGAGCTTCGGCCCGGCGCAGAGCACGCTCGAAACCACCGCTGAAACCGTGGCCAACGCGGGCGCCCGCGCCGCCGGGGTCAAGAATGCCAAGCCGGTCTATACCGTGCCGACCAACTCGACGCTAATGGGATCGGTGGCGATGACGGCCCTGATCGGCCGCGTGCCGATCGACGGCACGGTCAACGATCCCTATCCGTTCAAAGTTCTGGTCGGGCCGGACAACCTGACCGCCAATGGCATCGACATTCCCGACGTGGCCGGCGCCGTGTTCAGCGGCACCGCCTCGGGCGACTGGACGCTCTCGTGCGTGCGAGGTCAGGTGCGCAGCATCACGTTCGTCTTCAACGACGGCACGATTCGCACGATCCCCGAAGACCGCGAGGGCAACCAGCAGAACAACCAACAGCGCGACGGCTTGGGCTGGATCAGCGATCCCCACGGCATTCCTTGCGTCAGCGGCGAGCGGCGCAGCAACGCCCAGCAATACCTCGGCTCGCAGGCCCTGATCACCGCGGCCGGTGCCGGTGTGGCCTCGCTCATCGAGAGTGGCAGCGGCCGCATGTCCTATGTCGGCTCGGACGGCTCCATCGGCACCGTGGGCATCACCGGCCAAGAAGCGGTCGGCCAGATTCTCGCGGGCGGTGTCCGGGACATGTCGGCCTGGGTCAACAAGCTCTACGGCCAAGCCTTCGCCGCCGTCTATGTCCAACCCGGCGCCAAGGTTGCCGTCCACCTCGAAAAGCCGCTCGCCATCGACTTCGATCCCGAAGGCCGCAAGGTCGATCACCGCGCAGGAGAAAGCCATGCCCTTGAACTTGACTAACCTGGCCCGTGGCCTAGCACTGGCCCTCGCCGTCGCGGTGCTCGCCGGCTGCGCCACCAGCAAGGAAAAGCTGTTGACCCACGGTGACCGCACGATGATGGACATCTGGCAGCAGGAGGCCGGCGACGGCGGTGGCGCAGCCGGACGGAACGCCGGCCGCCAGTTGCTCGATGCGCGCCAGAGCCTGCGTCGGCCCCTGACCGACGCCGACGTGCAGGCCGCACCTGTCGAGCAGATGCGCTACACGCGCACCGCGCGCAATGAGGTTCACCGCCAGTTCCAGCGTCTGCCCAATCCCGATCTCGTGATGTACGTGTACCCGCACCTGGCCGGCACCGACCCCGTTCCCGTGCCGGGCTACACGACGGTTTTCCCCTTGTACCAGCGCGTGCAGTACGCGATGCCTGGCGAGAGGACGGAGGACTACTGATGCGGTGGAAACTTCCATGGCCGAAGCTGGCTGCCGTCAGCGCCGAAGACACCGCCGCCGACGAGCAGCCGGACGGCTGGCAGCGCCACGTCGAGGCCTTGCAGCAAGCCGGCATCCCCGAACCCGGCGCCGCGGTCCAGGGCCGCAAGCCGGCGACCGTGGCCGACGAGCAGGCGCTGTACGACGTCGCACCGTCCTTCGTGGAACTGCTGCCCTGGGTGGAGTTCTTGCCCGAGTCGAAATCGATGCTCCTGGAGGACGGCCAATCGGTGGCCGCCTTCTACGAGCTGGTGCCGCTGGGCACCGAAGGCCGGGAACCCGGCTGGCTCGCGCATGCCCGCGACGCCCTGGAAAACGCGCTTCAGGACAGCTTCGATGAACTGGACGAGAACCCGTGGGTGCTCCAGCTCTATGCCCAGGACGAACCGAGCTTCGACCAGTACATGCAGACCTTGCGCGATTACGTGCAGCCACGTGCGCGCGGCTCGGCGTTCACCGAGTTCTACCTGCGCTTCTTCGGCCACCACCTGCGCGCTGTGGCCAAGCCCGGCGGCCTGTTCGAGGACACGGTGGTCACGCGGCTGCGCTGGCGCGGCCAGACGCGGCGCGTGCGCATGGTGGTGTACCGCCGCGCGAGCGGACAGGGACAGGCAAACCGCCGCGGCCAGACACCCGAGCAGATGCTGGGCATCGTCTGCGACCGCCTGTGCGGCGGCCTGGCGAACGCCGGCATCCAGGCCCGGCGCATGGTCGCGGCCGACGTCCACGACTGGCTGCTGCGGTGGTTCAACCCGCGCCCCACGCTGCTCGGGCCTGGGGTGGAGGACCGGGAGCGCTTCTACGCGTTGGCGCGCTATCCGGACAGTACCGAGGAAAGCGAGGCCGGCGAGATCGAGCTGGCGAGCGGGCGGGATTTCAGCCAGCGGCTGTTCTTTGGGCAGCCGCGCTCGGACGTGGCGCAAGGGGCCTGGTACTTCGACGGCATGCCGCACCGCGTGCTGATCACCGACCGGCTGCGCATGCCGCCCGGCACCGGGCACCTGACCGGCGAGACCCGCAAGGGGGACGCGATCAACACGCTGTTCGACCAGATGCCCGAGGACACCTTGATGTGTCTCACCATGGTGGCCACGCCGCAGGACGTCCTCGAATCGGACCTCAACCATCTGGCGAAGAAAGCTGTGGGCTAGACGCTGGCGTCGGAGCAGACGCTCAAGGACGTGCATGAAGCCCGCTCCCTGATCGGCAGCGCGCACAAGCTCTACCGGGGCACTCTGGCGTTCTACCTACGCGGGCGCGACGAGGCGGAACTGGATCGGCGCGGCCTGGACCTCGCGAACGTGATGCTCAACGCCGGCCTGCAGCCGGTGCGCGAGGACGACGAGGTGGCGCCGCTCAACAGCTACCTGCGCTGGCTGCCGTGCTGCTACAACCCCGGCAAGGACCGGCGCCGGTGGTACACGCAACTGATGTTCGCCCAGCACGCGGCGAACCTGTCGCCAGTATGGGGCCGCGCCCAGGGCACGGGGCATCCCGGCATCACGATGTTCAATCGCGGCGGCGGCCCGATTACGTTCGACCCCTTGAACAGGTTGGATCGGCAGATGAATGCCCATCTGTTTCTATTTGGCCCCACCGGCTCGGGGAAGTCCGCCACGCTCAACAACCTGCTGAACCAGGTGACGGCCATCTACCGGCCGCGGCTTTTCATCGTGGAAGCCGGCAACAGCTTCGGCCTGTTCAGCGACTTCGCCAGGCGCCTGGGCCTGACCGTGAACCGGGTCAAGCTGGCCCCCGGATCGGGCATCAGCCTGGCGCCGTTCGCCGACGCACGCCGGCTGATCGAAACGCCCAGCGACGTACAGACGCTCGATGCCGACGCGCTGGACGAAGACCTGCCCCCCGATGCCTCGGCCATGGAAGCGGACGAGCAGCGCGACGTGCTGGGCGAACTGGAGATCACAGCGCGGCTGATGATCACGGGCGGCGAAGACAAGGAAGAAGCGCGGATGACGCGGGCCGACCGCTCGCTGATCCGCCAGTGCATCCTCGACGCCGCCGAACATTGCGTGGCCGAAAAGCGCACCGTGCTCACGCGCGACGTGCGCAACGCGCTGCGCGCCCGTGGCCAGGACCCGACGCTGCCCGAGATGCGGCGCGTGCGGCTGCTGGAGATGGCGGACGCGATGGACATGTTCTGCCAAGGCACGGACGGCGAGATGTTCGACCGTGACGGCACGCCGTGGCCCGAGGCCGACATCACGCTGGTCGATCTGGCGACCTATGCCCGCGAGGGCTACAACGCGCAGCTCTCCATCGCCTACATCAGCCTGATCAGCACGGTGAACAACATCGCCGAGCGCGACCAGTACCTGGGCCGGCCGATCGTCAACGTGACCGACGAAGGTCACATCATCACCAAGAACCCGCTGCTCGCGCCCTATGTCGTGAAAATTACAAAAATGTGGCGCAAGTTGGGCGCCTGGTTCTGGCTGGCGACGCAAAACATCGACGATCTGCCGCGCGCCGCAGAGCCCATGCTCAACATGATCGAGTGGTGGGTGTGCCTGTCGATGCCGCCGGACGAAGTGGAGAAGATCGCCAGGTTCCGCGAACTCTCGCCGGCGCAGAAGGCGCTGATGCTCTCCGCACGCAAGGAAGCGGGCAAGTTCACCGAGGGCGTCATCCTCTCCAAGAGCATGGAAGTGCTGTTCCGCGCCGTGCCGCCAAGTCTCTACCTCGCGCTCGCGCAAACCGAGCCCGAGGAGAAGGCAGAACGCTACCAGCTCATGCAGCAGCACGGCGTCAGCGAGCTGGATGCCGCCTTCAAGGTGGCTGAGAAGATCGACCGGGCACGTGGCATCGAGTCGCCGACCCTGGACCTGCCCTGAATCTGCCGTACACCGGAGAACGCCATGGAACAGAAACGCCCATCCATTCCGATGCAGGTACAGGCGTTCCGCCGTCGGCGCTGGAGGCTCAGCTGGCCCTGGGTGTTGGCCGCCGTGCTGGTAGCGCTGCTGCTGATCTGGCTCGTGTCCCGCTATTCTGGCAAGTCCACTCCCCAGACTTCAACGCCGGTCAGCGTGACGCAGGTGGCCGGGCCTCCGTGGCAGATGGGAAATCCGGAAGGGCGTTTCACGCTGACGCTCTACGCGGACCTCGAATGCCCGTTCTGCCGATCCTATTTCCCAGTGCTCAAGCGTTGGGTGGCCGGCAACGCGGACGTGGCCTTGCAATGGCACCACCTCCCGTTGGCCGCGCATGAGCCGGCCGCGTCTGCCGAAGCGAGCCTGGCGGAGTGCGCCGGCGAATCTGGCGGCCATGCCGCCTTCTGGCAGGCTGTCGAGTGGGTCTATGCCCACACGCGCAGCGACGGCCAGGGCTTGCCCGAGGACCTGCGGTACCCCGACCTTACGCCAGCCATCGAGCAGTGTCTGGCGAGCGAACGGCCCGAGGCGCCGATCCGCACCCAGACGGCGGAAGCCACGAGCAGCGGCGTGACCGCCACGCCGTCGCTGCGGCTGCACGATCGCGAAACCGGCAAGGCGATCCTACTGCAGGGTCCGATCGAGGGCGATGCCTTGCTGTCGGCCATGGACATGCTCGCGGCCGGCGATCCCGCCGCCACACCTACTACATCGGAAATGCCTGCCGACGTCGTCGGCGACATGCCCAGGTAGCCCCGGTCTTCAAGGCTACGGCGCAGTCCACTGCGCTGACCGAAACCCGTTCGCCTCGCATCCTGGCCGCGAACGATCACCGCTGCCGCGGTGATGGATGCACCTTGTTCGTTCCCCAGGAGGGCTTGCCCTCCCAGGGCGCGCGCCCTCCGATCTCACCGTCTGGAGGTTCGCCATGTCTTTCGTCGTCAATGACTCCTGCCTGGAGTCGCTTTCCGCCATCGCTGCCCAACACGAGGACTGGATCATCCAGCAAGCCATTGCACTGCTGGAGAAGCGGGTTTTCAAAGCGGGTGCGAAACTCCTCGACCCCACGGCCGTGCGCGACTACCTGCGCGTGAAGCTGGTCGCCGAGCCCAATGAGATATTCGCCGCGGTGTTCCTGGACAGCATGCACCAGGTGCTGGCCTACGAGCCGTTGTTCAGGGGCACGATCAACTCGACTTCGGTCTATCCGCGTGTCGTCGTGCAGCGTGTGCTGGAGTTGAAGGCCGCCGCGGTGGTCTTCGCGCACCAGCACCCCTCGGGCATTTCCGAGCCGTCGAGCGCGGATCGCATGCTGACCCAGCAACTGCAGGCCGCGCTGGCGCTCATCGATGTGCGGGTACTGGACCACATCATCGTCGGCCAGGGTGCCCCGTTCTCCTTTGCGGAGTCCGGCCTGCTGTAAGGGTTGCACTGCTTCGTTGATCAGCGCGGAGGCTTCGGCCTCCGCTTTTTTCTTTGCGGCGACGCAAGCAGGTATGCGGGGTGGCCGCGATGCGCATTGTTTGTTGGGGCCGCCTGGGGTTCGGCGTTTGACTATGGCCCTGATCAACTTCCGGGGCACATGACATGCCAGCAGCTTTTACCCGGTTCGCACCAGGCTGGCGAACCCTTGGCCTGGCCGTGGCGCTGCCGACGTCTCTGGCGGTGTTCAGCCCGGCCACCTTCGCCGCCGACGTGGTGGTCGTCACCGACAGCCGCCACCCGGTCAAGACCATGGGCGGCGAGCGACTGATCGAGTTGGGCGAAACGCCCCGGATCGAGGCCGAGCTTTCCGCGAATCTTCCAGCCGACCCTGAGCGGGCAGCAGCCATCGTCCGGCAACGCCTGAAGCAAGGCGGCACCGATCTTCAGCGCCGCATCGGCACCGCCTACCAGGGCGTCACCGACGCATGGAGTTTGGGTGTCACGACCATCCCGGCCGTCGTGGTGGATCAACGCTTTGTGGTCTATGGCGAGCCGGACGTGGCCCGGGCCGTCGCGCGCATCGAGCAACACCGGAGGACGCAGCCGTGACCCATCGCCCATTCGACCTGCTGCGCCGCCTGCGCGTCGCCGTGGCCTCGCTGCTGCTGATCAGCGCCACGGGCAGCTACGCCTTGAACACCGCCACCATCGTGTCCTCCGTCATGTCGCCGGACTGCCTGGAGTACCGGGTGGTGGGCATCTGCTACTGGCTCTACTGCACCTGGACGGGCTGCACGGTGCGCACATCCACCAAGGTCCGGCACTACGTGCCCGATGCGGTCGTCTCCAGCTACAGCAACACCGGAGAGAACCCCTGGGTCGAGGTGCAGGCGATGAGCACGCCCAACCCATCCGCACAGGCAGGTGGGGATGGGACCACGAACGAAGACCACGAAAACAACCTCGCCAAATTCAAGAACAGCGATGTTATCGGCCATCCCGGCGGCGAGGTGTTCAACCAGTTCGCCTCGTCCTCCGGCTACTTCTGCCAAGGCGCGGGCACGGCCTTCATGCCGTATCTGCTCAGCACCCTGGACACGCTGGCCTGGCGCTACAACGTGCCCGAGATGGCCTACCCGGAGGCGTTGATTCCGGGCATGCGTGAGGTCGGTGCGCGCACCACGATGAACCTCTGGGGCAATGTCTATCCACGCGGTGGCTTCCTGCACCAGACCGACGACCACAAATCCGGGGCGGTGGTGGCCCAGCGCGCGGGCGATGTCGTCACGCGCCGCGGGCAGTTGCACGTGTACCAGCCACTGCTCGCCAACGCCCGTGACGGCTACTGGCCGGCCGGGGCGCTGGTCGAAGGCGATACCTCCACCGGGAAGTGGCAGGAGCTGACCCCTCGTCTGTCGAACACCTGCGTGGTCTTCCCCCACAGCGGCACGCTGACCCAGGCCCAGCAAGGCGACTACGCCTGGGCGCTGTGGCGGCCGTATGCCTGCTGCGAACGCCGCGGGCAGGTGTTCCTGGGCAGCGTCGATTTCCTCTGAGGTGCCACGATGAAGCGTCCTGAACCGATGAACCTTTCCGCCAAGGCGTGCTACTTGCTGCGCCCGACGGCGCTGGCCGGCACGCTCGCTCTGGTCTGCGGCCTGGCGTGGGCGCAGGTCGGATACCAGAACAGCGGCCCCGTCATTGGCGATGACGTCATGTACTCGATCGGAGGCGGCAGCGCGGTGTCCATGGGCCGCGCGGCTGGCATGCGCTCCATCGGGGTCGGCTTGGGGTGGAACAGCAACCTGATCTGCGGCGACATGAGCATCCAGACCACGCTGCGCAACCAGCTCAACGGCATCACGAACGGCTTCCAGCAGATCATGAGCAACGTGATCCAGAGCGCCACCAGCGCGGTGGCGTCCCTGCCGGCGCTGATCATTCAGCGCGCCGATCCCGGCCTGTACAACCTGCTGACCAACGGCGTGCTGCAGGCGCGGCTGGACTTCGACCGCTCCAAGCTGACGTGCCGCGCGATGGCCGAGAAGATGGCCGAGACGGCGGGCGGCCAGCTTGGCTGGAGCCAGATGGCCGAAGGCATGGCCCTGCGTGACGCGGTTGGCAGCAACGATGCCGTTTCGGCCGTCGAGCAGGCTGAGACGCGCCGCGGCAACGACGGCGTTCCCTGGGTGGGCGGCAGCAATGCCGGTGGCGCAGGCCAGTCCGCCATTCGGGTGGTCGGCGACGTCACCCGCGCGGGCTACAACCTGGTCAACGGGCGCGGCGTGACGGACACATCCTCCATCGCGCCCGCCAGTTGCGCGAGCCTGTCCTGCCAGACCTGGACGTCGCCGCAGCAGGCGACCGAATGGGCCACCCGGGTCCTCGGGGAACAGGTGCAGCGCACGTGCGATTCCTGCACCAAGACCGAGACGGTGCCCGGCGTGGGGCTGACGCCGCTGATCCAGGAGGAGTACGAAGCCAAACTGGAAGTCTTGCAGGAACTGGTTTCCGGCGTGCGCAACACCACCTTCGAGAACTTGCGCGAGGCCGGCAGCACGTCGCTGCCGATCACGCGCGGCGTCATCGAGGCGCTGCGCGACGAGCCGGACCAGGACCTGCTGGCGCGGCGCCTTGCGTCCGAGGTGGCGCTGTCGTCGGTGCTGGAGAAGGCCTTGTTGCTCCAGCGCACGCTGCTCACGGGAAAGAAGGAGCCCAACGTGGCGGCCAACGAGTTGGCGGTCGAGGCTGTGAACCACGAGAGCGACACGCTCGACCGGGAGATCCGCAACCTGAAAACGGAGCTGGAGCTGCGCCGCGAGCTGGCGAACAACTCGCCGATGGCGATCATCCAGCGCCATGGTACGCGCGCGGCCGGCTCGCGCGGCATCTACGAGGGCGATCCGGTGCCCGACCGCCTCGACCAGTTGCAGAAGGGCAATCCGGGAGTCCGGCCATGAGCGCAATGCGCATGACCTGGCGCCCCTTGCGCTGGCTGTTCAGCCGGCGCGCGGCGAAAGCACTGCTGTGGGCGGTGGTGATCGTCGCCGCTGCGGTGGGGGCCAACGTCGCCGGCATCTACCTGGTCGGGAGCGTGGCCGGCTGGGAGCGGTGGCTCGCGGCCGCATCGGGCTACTTCTTCGTGTGGCGGTTGTGCCTGTACGGGGCGACGGCCTATGGCTGGGTCTGGATGCGGCGCCGGCTGCTGGTACGTGAGGACGACGCCCAGGCGCGGCGCCGCCTGGTGCGCACCGAGGTCGCGGGCGTCGTCGCCATCGTGGCGCTGGAAGCCAGCCTGCTGATGCAGGCCGGTTGAGGGGAGATGGCGCGATGACGCTTTTCACGACCGACTACCTGGAGTACTACCTGACGCTGGTGTCCTGGATCGTCAACAACGGCATCTGGGCGGTGCTGGTATCCAGCGGGGTATTCGCGCTGCCTTTCGTCGCCATCATCGTGCAGGAGTGGTTGAAGGCCCGTGCGGAAGGTGCCGACGAGGGCAATAAAGGCGTGCTGAGCGCCGCCCGCATCGAGAACCGGGTCTTCGTCGCCATCGTGGTGGTGATGTTCGCCGGCATTCCGTTCATCGACGTGGACCTGAACACCATCCAGTACGACAGCTCGCGCTCGGCCCAGTGCCAGGTCAGCGTGCCGCAGCCCACGGATACCGGCTGGTCGCAGTCCTTCAGCACCATCAACAACCAGTCGGCGAAGGTGCCCGTCTGGTGGGCGTTCATGCATGCACTCTCGCGCGCCGTCACGAGCGCCTCGGTGGCGGCGATCCCGTGTGGCACGGACCTGCGGCAGATGCGCATGGAGATCGACGCCACGCGCATCGATGACCCGGTGCTGGCTCAGGAAGTAGCGGATTTCTCGCGGGATTGCTATGGGCCTGCACGGGCCAAATTGTTCATGCAGCGCCCTCAGCTCGATGAGCAGCAGATGCACGACGTGACCTGGATCGGATCGCGGTTCTTCACCGACACGAACGGCTACTACGACACGTACCGTTCCAGCACGCCGCGCGATGACTGGCCCTATGACAGCAACCGCGACGCCGGGCTGGCTCAGGTATCCAGTGGCGGTGGCTACCCGACCTGCAGGCAATGGTGGGCCGATGGCGGTAATGGCCTGCGGGCACGCTTGCTGGGACAGGTGGACCCGAGCCTGCTCAATCGCCTGGCGGGCTGGGCCGGGTTCCTGAGCCGAGCCGAGGTGGACGACTCGGTAATCCGCACGATCGCGTCACCGCGGCAGCAGAAATTGAACCAGGGCAGCGTCTATACCGACTACGGCGGCCAGATCGACAAGACCCTGCCGAACATTGTGACGCGGGCCACGGGCGATGTTGGGATGGCAGTCGGCGCGATTGCCGCGTTTCCAGCCATGGACGTCGCGAGGCAGGCCCTGCCCATGGTGCTTGCATTGCTCAAGATGGCACTGGTTATCTGCATCCCGCTCGTGCTGGTCGTGGGCACCTATGACCTGAAGACGGTGGTCACGGTCAGCGTCGTGCAGTTCGCGCTGTTCTTCACGGACTTCTGGTTTCAGCTTGCACGCTGGATTGACAGCACCATCCTCGACGCGCTCTATGGCTGGGGGTTCGGCTGGAACCGGCCGCACACCAATTTCGACCCGTTGGTAGGACTGAACAACGCCTTCGGTGACATGCTCCTAATGTTCGTCACGGGCACGATGTTTCTGGTCCTGCCGACGTTTTGGGTCGCTGCCTTGGGGTGGGTCGGAGTTAAGGCTGGGGTGATTGCTCAGAACCTTGCTGTCGGCTCCAAGGAAGCGCGTGATAGCGCCGGGTCAGGTGTAAACAAGGTAGCCGGCAAGGTTCTGTGACGGACAGTCCAAACCTCAGTCATCGAACGGATCGTTCGGGTCGTGAGGGTCGAGCCGCTGGCCATTGGAAGAATACAGGCCAAAGCCCGCCTCGCCATTGCGCAGTTCATCCTGTTGCGCCCAGCGGTCATCATCCCTAGCCGAATTGCCAGCCAACCATGCCGCCGCAACGCCCAGCAGTAGCAACACCGCCAGCCAGAAGGTGGTGTACAGCAGCACCCCGAGCGCAACCAGCTTGACCACCCACACGAACGCGGTGGCACCGGCCGCCGGCATCCCCTTGGACACCAACCAACTCGATGCCCGGCGTTCGCCGCGCACGTAGGCACGCCATCCGCGACCCAAGGTGCGGCCGAGGCGTTCTGCGGTGCTGATGCGTGTCGTGGTGTTCATGGTCGTCTCCTGCTACTGAGGGATGCCTATTCCAGTTTGCTCCAATCCTGCTTGCTTGCCTGTATCAGCGCGTGCCAGTCGTCTGGTGGGTTCCCGCGTCCGAGCATCTTCTCGAACACGACATACGGGTCCGATTTGCTACCCGAAGACCGCAGGGTCTGTTCATCGTTGACCCAGGCGTACACAATGACCTTCGCCTTCGAGTCGTACCGGAAGAACAGCCGGAACCGCCGTCCGATCTTGGCCCTTCGCCAGTGGCGGTGGGCAGGTCCCAAGGTGTTGCCCTGGCGGTACTCGTCGCGTGCCGGATCGCCTGGCACCACATCCAACATCAACTGGCTCAGGGCCCGGAAGAGCTTGACGTTGGCATTGGACTCGAAGCCCGCCGGGTCATTCTCCTGCGCGCGCCTCGCGGCCGCATGCAGTTTCTGCAACTGCTCGATCACGCAGTCGTGGAAGAGCAGCGTCCAGCCATGCCGTTGCATCAGAGTTCCACTTTCCCGTCGATCTCCTCGTCCAGGTTCACACCGTGGCCAGCATGCTCCAGCATGGCGCGCGCCAGATCCTCGGGCAGGCCCCGGACGTTCCGGCCAGCTTCGATGTCGCGGGCCAGCAGGCTCAGAAACGCGCCAATGGCGGGGTCCTCGTGCTCGGCATCAACACGGGTGACGACGACTTCGCTGCCCCGCAGATCGAACGCGAGCTTGCCGCCGGCATCGACGCCGAGCGCCTGCCGGATGGGCTTGGGCAGCGTGATCTGGCCTTTAGAGGTCAGCGTGGCGACTTCGTGGATGGCAGGCATGGCGACTCTCCTGATTGCGATACCTGCATGGTAAGGAAATTTCCTTACTTTGTCAATCTGAGGCCTCACAGCGTTCTCCCGAGTCCAAGAATCGGCCCATCGTAGGGCGTGAACAGCCAGCCTTCCTGTATCAATACGGCCCTTCCGCAACCCGCATTGGCGGTGGACGGTCAGCACCCGTCGCCCTATACCCAAAGGCTGTAAAGGGTCGAAATGGCGAGGGAATGGGTTGCAAGGGGAATGGCCCTACCTCGAAAAGGCAAAAAGGCACCCCGCTCGGCCCGCGACAGGACATCCGCATGCTCTCTCTGTTCCAGCGAAAACGGCCCGCGGTCGCTACCGCTCCGACGCCACCTCCCGCATCCGACCTCCCGAAAGGGTTGATGCGGCCCGAGTCGGCCGCATCGCTGCTGGCCACCCCGCGCCGGCAGAAACTGCTGGAGCACATCTGGCAGCGCACGTCGCTCTCACGTAAGCAGTTCGCCACCTTGTACCGGGCGCCACTGGAACGCTACGCCGAGCTGGTCCAGGCTTTCCCGGCTTCCGAGGCGCATCACCACGCTTACCCCGGCGGCATGCTGGATCACGGGTTGGAGATCGTCGCCTATGCGCTCAAGCTGCGGCAGTCCCATCTGCTGCCCATTGGCGCCAGTCCCGAAGACCAGGCGGCGCAGTCTGAAGCCTGGACTGCCGCAGTCGCTTATGCCGCGCTGCTGCACGACATCGGCAAGATCGCCGTCGATCTGCACGTCGAACTGTCCGACGGCTCGCTGTGGCACCCCTGGCACGGCCCGCTGCACCAGCCATACCGCTTCCGCTACCGCGACGATCGAGAATATCGGCTCCACAGCGCTGCGACAGGTTTGCTCTACCGCCAACTCCTCGACCGTGATGCCCTGGACTGGCTCAGTGGCTATCCCGACCTGTGGGGACCGCTGCTCTACGTCCTGGCCGGCCAGTACGAGCACGCCGGCGTGCTGGGCGAACTTGTCGTACAGGCCGACCGCGCTTCCGTGGCCCAAGAGTTGGGAGGCGATCCCGCGCGCGCTATGGCCGCCCCCAAGCACGCGCTGCAACGCAAGCTGCTGGACGGGTTGCGCTACCTGCTCAAGGAAGAGTTGAAGCTGAACCAGCCCGAAGCCTCCGATGGCTGGCTCACCGAGGACGCCTTGTGGCTGGTGAGCAAGACGGTTTCGGACAAGCTACGTGCGCACCTGCTGTCAGAGGGCATCGATGGCATCCCTACGAACAACACTGCGGTGTTCAACGTGCTTCAGGACCACGGCATATTGCAGCCGACGTCGGACGGGAAGGCGGTCTGGCGCGCGACCGTGACCAGTGCGACCGGCTGGTCCCACTCATTTACCCTGCTGCGTCTCGCTCCCGCGCTGATTTGGGAGTCTGGAGAGCGGCCAGCGCCCTTCGCAGGGGCAGTGGCAATCGACGGGACACCGGCAGACAACAATGCCGATGCCTTGGTGCCCTCGCCGGCAATGACGGCAAAGCCAGCCACCGACGATCAAAAGTCTCTTCCATGGGAGGGCGTCGACGCCGCAACTCCGGTTCACCCGCCTGCCGCACACGCCGCACCCGATGTCATGGAGGACCTGCTGGCGATGGTAGGAATCGGCGATTTGCTTGTTCCCCAACAGGACGCGGAAGCCGTCTCGGGCGACGCACCCGCCGCTGGCTTTCAAACGCCACCGTCAACCTCGATGGCGCCCGTGCCGTCATCAGCGCCGGTGCCCACGTCCTCGCCGGCGCAGCCATCGGGCGAGCACTTCATGGCGTGGCTGAAACAGGGTATCGCTACCCGCCGGCTGGTCATCAACGACGCGAAGGCGCTCGTGCATACGGTGGGCGACACGGCCTACCTGGTCAGCCCCGGGGTATTCCAACGCTACGCACAAGAACACCCCCAGGTCGGGACTCTGGCCAAGCAGGAGAACCAGCAGGATTGGCAATGGGTACAAAAGCGCTTCGAGCGCCTGCAACTGCATCGCAAAAAGCCCAGGGGCCTGAACATCTGGACGTGCGATGTCACAGGCCCCAGGAAGTCCCGCCGCCTGTATGGCTATCTATTGCACGATGTTCGGCTCCTGTTCGCAGAGCCACCACCGAACAATCCTTACTTGTCACTTCTCGCGTAACCGGCGGCTCAAGAGCCGTCCAAAAATGCGACGCGGCGGACCAATCCGCAACGGCGCGAATCAGAACGTCGATATCGCTTGACCTCAAGTTTTGAGGCTTTGTAATGCCGCCGAGGTCGGTTTGCGCGCGCGTTCTGCGACGAGACGAGAAGCCGACAACCAACGGGATTCGATCTCTGCCGCATCTGTCGTTCATGGTCTTGCGCTGCCAAGAAAGCAGCGTCAGGGGACAGCGTGCAGCGCGATCGCGCTCGCTTTATTCGCTTTACGACCTGACCACGGAACCTGCTCAGATGACGACTTCCAGCTCCGATCCTCGCGGCGTGCGCCTGCTTTGGATACTGATCTCCCTCAGCGCGATGGCGCTCGCAGGTTGTAAAGAGAACGCCGGAGCTGGCGCCGGAGGCCATCCACCGCCGCCGCAAGTCAGCGTCGCGCAGGTCGAGATCAAGCCCATCACGTAATGGGACGAATACAACGGACGCATCGAAGCCATCGAGAGCGTCGAGCTGCGCCCACGGGTGTCTGGCTACGTCGAGCGGGTCGCCTATCGCGAAGGAGACGAGGTCAAGAAGGGCGATGTGCTCTTCATGATCGATGCCCGAAGCTACCGCGCGGAACTGGCCCGGGCCCAGGCGCAATTGACCCGGGCGCGCAGCGAAGCCGGCCGCAGCAGAAGCGAGGCGCAACGTGCCAAGGTGCTGGTCGAGCAGCAGGCTGTCTCCACCGAGGCCTGGGAGCAGCGCCGCGCCGCTGACGAGTCCGCGCAGGCTGAGGTGCAGGCCGCGCAGGCTGCGGTGGAGACGGCGCAGTTGAACCTGGAGAGGACCCAAGTGCGCTCGCCCATCAACGGGCGCGCCAGCCGTGCCCGCTTTACCGCAGGCAACCTGGTGGCCGCCAGCGATGCAGCCAGTGTGCTAACCACCATCGTGTTCCAGGACAGGGTCTATACCTACTTTGAGGCCGATGAGAAGGCGTTCCTGCGCTACTCGCGCATGGCGCGCAAGGGAGAGCGCCCCAGCGAGCGAGGCGGCCAGCTGCCGGTCCAGATCGCCCTGGCGGACAAGGCGGACTTCTCTCACACCGGCACGGTGGACTTCCTCGACAACCAGGTGGACCGGGGCAGCGGCACGATCGCCGTGCGCGCGGTGCTGGACAACAAGGATCGCGTTTTCACGCCGGGCCTCTATACCCGCGTGCGACTGGTCGGCAGCGGCGAATTCTCGGCCGTGTTGATCGACGACAAGGCGGTGCTGACCGACCACGACCGTAACTACGTCTACATCGTAGACAAGGATGGACTGGCGCAGCGACGTGATGTGAAACTGGGTGGCAGTTCCCATTGGCTGCGCATCGTGCGAGGGGGGCTGGCGGCGGGCGACCGCGTGATCGTCAACGGCGCGCAGAAGGTGTTCTTGCCGGGCATGCCTGTGCAGGCCACGGCGGTGCCCATGGTGGCTGCTGCGGCGCCCGCGTCCGCCACCAAATGAAGCACCACGCCGGAGCGCGCCACCGATCGGACGTATCACACAACGAGCGGCGCGGCGCGCTTCCCCCTGGACTCCTTTCAAGGTATTAGCCCATGGACCTCTCCAAGTTCTTCATGGACAGGCCGATCTTCGCGGCTGTGCTGTCGATCGTCATCTTCGTCTCGGGCCTGCTCGCGATCCCGGCGCTGCCGATCAGCGAATATCCCAAGGTCGTGGTGCGCGCCGTGTATCCGGGCGCCAACCCCAAGGTGATTGCCGAGACCGTGGCGACACCCCTGGAGGAGCAGATCAACGGCGTCGAAGGCATGATGTACATCAAGTCTGTCGCCGGCTCCGACGGCGTGCTGGTGACCACGGTCACCTTCCGTTCTGGCATCAACGCCGATGACGCGACGGTGCGGGTACAAAACCGCGTCGCCCAGGCTCAGGCCCGGCTGCCCGCGATGTGGTGCGCCAGGGCATCACCGTCCAAAAGCAGTCCCCCGCCTTCCTGATGGTGGTGCACCTGACATCGCCCGATAAGCAGTACGACACGCTGTACCTTCGCAACTACGCCCGGCTGCACGTCAAGGACAGTTGCACATCGAGCCGCGCAAGACCGACAACGAGTAGTCCTGTCCCAAGCAGTCGGGCGTCCCGGCGTGCCGCCGTCGCGCTGTCGTGCTGCGCATTGAGCCTCGCTGCGCGAGTCTCGCCCCTGTCGGGCTTCCATCGCTGGCGCCTCCGGCCCGGCTCGCTGATCCGTGCCTGCGCGCTCCGCTTGCCGAAAACCGGCGTGCGTGGGTGGCGTGAGGGGGCGGTCTTGCTGTGTCCCTTCGCCGACGACCACGCCGCGCAGGAAGCCACGTTCTATGGTGCGCCGGAATGGCAGCGCAGCCCGTCCAAGCTGCGCGAGCGCCTGACCGAGCGCGAAATCGACGCCACGCACGCACTGGTGCGCTTCGTCGGGCTGGACACCTACCGGCAGGCAGGCGGCGGCATCCGGCGTGACCTGTTCGCGGAAGACGATGCCGGAACCTACCTCACCGATACCGCAGTGCTGGAAACGCTCGTGCGCGACAAGCTGCAACGCTGGCCTAGGACGTGCGCGCCGAGGGCTGGGCATGGGTGGAGGCCGTGCCGCATCTGGCCTACGAGGAACGGCAGGCGTTCCAGAACGCCCCGCACCACCGCCGCGAGCCGACCAGCCGCGAGGCCCGCCGCATCGCCTCCCTGGAAACCGCCTCGAAAAGATCGACGCCGAACTGGAAGAAGCCTGCGACGCCGAGGACGAGGCCAAGGCCGAGAAGCTGGAACAGCGGCGCGATCAGGTGGTCGGAGAACTGCAAGACGCGGAGAATGCCTTGCAAGGCTACGCCCCCGAAGTGCGCGAGGTGGCCGGTGCCATCGTCACCATCGACCGCAACGGCGAGGCTGTTATTCATCGCGGCCTGCTGCGCGAAGCCGAGGCCAAGGCGCTGCGCACGCTGGAAAAGCTGCGGCGCGGCTTCGGCAGCACCGAAGGCGAAGCCGCCAACGAGGAGCACGAGGACGCCGACGACCCGCCCAAGGCCGCGAGCCTGTCCGACCAGCTGGCGCAGCGGTTGAGCGCCCACCGCACGGCGGCGCTGCAAATCGAAGTGGCCCGGCATCCGCACGTCGCGCTGGCCGCGCTGGTGCATGGCATGGTGCAGAAGGTTTTGCAGGACAGCTACCACGGCCACGACCTGCCGCTGGGCGTGAGCCTGAAAGTGCAAGACCGGCTGGAAGGCATGGCCCCGGACTGGCCGGAGTCGCCCGCCGCTGTGGCGCTGCGCGAACTGCAACAGGTAGCCGGGGAAGCCTTGCCGGAGGACAGCGCCGAACTGTTCGCCGCGCTGCTGGCGAAGTCGCAAGACGAACTGGTGCGGCTGCTGGCCGTGTGCGTGGCTTCCACGGTGGACGTGGTGACGCCCCGTGCCACGCCGCACCAGCCCGGCGCAGAACTGGCGCAGGCCGTGGGCCTCGACATGGCCGCATGGTGGAAGCCGACCGCAGAAGGCTACTTCAAGCACGTTTCCAAGGCCGTGATTCTGGATGCCGTGGGCGCGTTTGCACCGGAATTCGTCACCCGGCTGGCGAAGCTCAAGAAGGCCGACATTGCCAGCGAGGCCGAGCGGCTGGCCGATGGCACCGGCTGGATGCCCGCCATCTTCAAGGCCGAAGGCCCGCAGGAGGCCGCGCAGGAAGAAGGCCCGGAGCAGGACGCCCCGGAGGATACCGAGGCAATGGCGGATGAACCCGCCGAGGCACTGGCCGCTTGACCCGCGCCGAAGGCAAGCGCCCCGGCCTCGACCGGGGCGCTTCGCTTTGTGTGGTGGCGCATCGAGACGAAGGAATAACCGCGATCAGCACCGCGCCCAGGCCGTTCCGCCCTGGGCGCGGTGGACGCGAAATCCGGGTGCGACAGTGGCCGCGCCCGGTGTTCAAGGCCAATAGCCGAATTAAAACGCCGCCGCCTTCGCGCTGGCTCAGGCGGCGGCGTTGAAGGCATCGCTGTAGTGCGCGATGCCTTCCGGCACTGTCCCATGCAGGGCCAGCGCCATGAAATAGCCGGGCGGCACGCCCGGCAGTTGCAAGCCCGCATGGGCCTGGAAGCCAAAGCGCGTGTAGTACGTTGGATCTCCCAGCAGCACGCAGCCTGCGGCCTGCATAGCCCGCAGTTCAGACAGCGCCTGTTCCATCAGGCGCGAACCGATGCCTCGCCCCTGCCTTGGCGGCAGGACGGAGATCGGCCCCAACCCATACCAGCCCTCGGTCTTTCGCCTGTGCTCATGGGTGATCGTTACTGGCGACAGCGCGACGTGACCGACGACGCGCCCATGTTCTTCGGCCACGATGGAAAGCGTCAGTTCGTTGGCGGCACGCAAGGCGCGCACGATGAATTGCTCGGTGTGGCTGGTGTGTGGTGCATCAGCGAAGGCGGCGGTCGTGACCGCTTCGATGGCGGCAATGTCGTCGGCGGTTTCGTGTCGGAGCTGGATGGTCAGGGTGTGCCACATGAGATTCAGACGCCCATCGCCATGACCCAGCCCACCAGCCCGGCTAACAGCACCACGAGCGCCGGCGGCACGCGCCCCACCGTCAGCAGTCCGAACGAGAGCAGCGCCAGCCCAAAATCCGCCTTGCTGTGGATGGCACTCGTCCATACCGGGTCATAGAGGGCGGACACCAGAATACCGACCACGCCGGCGTTGATGCCGGCCATGGCCGTCTGGATGCCCGCGCGGTGGCGCAGCCCTTCCCAGAACGGCAGTGCACCGACCAGCATGAAAAAAGCGGGGAGGAAGATCGTGCCCAGGAGTGCCAGCCCGCCGATCCAGCCATGCAGCGGTCCGTGGGCGACCGCGCCGAGGTAGGCCGAGAAAGTGAACAGCGGCCCCGGCACGGCCTGCGCCGCACCGTAGCCGGCCAGGAAGTCGGCATTGCTCACGACGCCGCTGGGCACCACCGAGGCCTGCAGCAGCGGCAGCACAACGTGTCCACCGCCGAAGACCAGTGCACCGGAGCGGTACACCCCTTCCAGCAGGGCTATCGTGGACGAGTCCGTGGCTGCCGCCCACAGGGGCAGCCCGACGAGCGGTGCGGCAAACAGCAGCAGCGCCACGATGCCCAGCTTGCGCGAGACGGGGTAGCTGTGGGCGTGGCCGCCGCCGGGTTGCGCGATCTTCAATGTCCACCAGCCCAGCAGCCCTGCCACCGCGATGGCGGCAAGCTGTCCCGCGGCCGAGGGCAGGACCATGGTCAGCAGCGCCGCCAGAATGGCCAGCGCGGCGCGCGGCCGGTCCGGGCACAACGACTTGGCCATCCCCCAGACCGCTTGCGCCACGATGGCCACGGCGACGACCTTGAGCCCGTGCACCCAGCCGGACTGGGCCAGCCCCTGGTACTCGGCGATGCCAAAGGCGAACAGGATCAGCGCAATCGCCGATGGCAAGGTGAATCCGGCCCAGGCCGCCAGCAGCCCCAGCCAGCCCGCGCGGCCCAACCCCAGCGCCATACCGACCTGGCTGCTGGCCGGCCCCGGCAGGAACTGGCACAGGGCGACCAGATCGGAGTAGCTGCGGTCATCCAGCCAGCGGCGACGCTCGACGAACTCCGAGCGGAAATAGCCCAGATGCGCGATCGGCCCGCCGAAGGAGGTCAGCCCCAGCTTGAGGAAGGCGCCGAAGACTTCGACGGGTGAGCCGCGCGCGGCAGCGGCCTCATGCTGCAAGGTGTTGGTGGAATCTGTCATTTGTGCATCGCCTCCCCGGTGAACTCCCGGATGCGGTCCTTGGCCAGCGCCAAGCCTTCCTTGCCCTTGGGCGTGATCGTGTAGAGCTTGCGCACGGTGCGCCCTTCACGCTCCTGGCGGGAGACGAGGTAGCCGTCGCGCTCCATCTTGTGCAGCATCGGGTACAGCGTTCCGGGGGAGAGGCGGTAGCCGTGGTGGGCCAGCTCGTCGATCATCCATTGCCCGTAGATCTCCTGCTCGGCTGCGTGGTGCAGCACATGCAGGCGGATCAGCCCCGACAGCAGGTCGTGGTGCTCCATGGCACGTGGAGTAGGTTTCTCTTTCATATCGAATATCGATAACGAAATTCGATAATACCAGCCTCACTTCAGATTGCCTGCCGCTTGTGCGGGAGGTCTCAGACCCTGCGACCCTCCGCATCCACCACGGCTTCGCCGTCTTCCTTGCGGAACGCGCCGCGCTGCGGCTGCGGCAGGATGTCCAGCACGGCCTCTGAGGGCCGGCACAGGCGCGTGCCCAGCGGGGTCACCACGATGGGCCGGTTGATGAGGATGGGGTGCTGGAGCATGAAGCCAATCAACTGCTCGTCACCCCACTTCGGGTCATCGAGGCCCAATTCCGCATAGGGCGTACCCTTCTCACGCAGCACGGCGCGCATTGGCGCGCCCATGTCCGTGATCAGGCGTTGCAGCGTTTCGCGGTCAGGCGGTGTCTTCAGGTATTCGATAACGTTCGGCTCTTCGCCGCTGTTGCGGATCAGAGCCAGCACGTTGCGCGACGTGCCGCAGGTGGGGTTGTGGTAAATGGTGATGTTGCTCATGAGTCGTGTCTTGGTTATCCGCGGGCAGGGTTCGGGCCGCACTCATACCAGCCCTTGCTTTGGTTGACGATCCGAACGACCAGTAGCATGACTGGCACCTCGATCAGCACGCCGACCACGGTGGCCAGCGCGGCGCCGGACTGGAAGCCGAACAGGCTGATGGCGGCGGCTACGGCAAGCTCGAAGAAGTTGCTGGCGCCGATCAGCGCCGAAGGACAAGCGATGCTGTGCTGCTCGCCCGCCTTGCGGTTGAGCCAGTAGGCCAGGCCGGAGTTGAAGAACACCTGGATCAGGATCGGAACGGCCAGCATGGCGATGACCAGTGGCTGGCGGATGATGGCCTCGCCCTGGAAGGCGAACAGCAGCACCAGCGTGAGCAGCAGCGCCGCGATGGACAGCGGCCCGATGCGCTCCAGCGCCCGGTCGAAGGCGGCTTGGCCCTTGCTCAGCAGGGCGCGGCGCCAGAACTGGGCCAGGATGACGGGAATCACGATGTACAGGCCGACCGATACCAGCAGCGTGGCCCACGGCACCGTGATGGACGATAGGCCCAGCAGCAGGCCGACGATGGGCGCGAAGGCGAACACCATGATGGTGTCGTTCAGCGCGACCTGCGACAGCGTGAACACAGGATCGCCCCCGGTCAGCCGGCTCCAGACGAACACCATGGCTGTGCAAGGTGCGGCGGCCAGCAAGATCAGGCCCGCGACATAGCTGTCGAGCTGGTCGGCGGGGAGCCACTGCGCGAAGACCTGGCGGATGAAGATCCACGCCAGCAACGCCATCGAGAATGGTTTGACGGCCCAGTTGATGAACAGCGTCACGCCGATGCCGCGCCAGTGCTGCTTGACCTGGCCGAGAGCGCCGAAGTCCACCTTGAGCAGCATGGGAATGATCATCACCCAGATCAGCAGGCCCACGGGCAGGTTGACCTGAGCCACTTCCGTGCGGCCGATGGCCTGGAACACGCCCGGCGCGAACTGGCCGAGCGCGATACCGGCGACGATGCACAGCAGCACCCACACGCTCAGGTAGCGCTCGAAGACGCTCATGGTGGGGGCGGCCGGCACGCGGCCGGCCGTTTGGGTTCCAACACTCATCGCGCCAACCTCACTTCGTACCAATGCTGCGCAGCTCGTGCTGCAGCGACATGGCATCCAGGCGCTGAATCGGCAGCGACAGGAACAATTCGATGCGTCGGCGCAGCGTCAGCGCCGCATCCGTGAACGCCTTGCGCTTCTGCTCGTCGGTGCCTTCAACGGCTGCAGGATCAGGCACACCCCAATGCGCCGACATCGGGCGCCCCGGCCACACGGGGCAGACCTCGCCGGCGGCGTTGTCGCAGACCGTGAAGATGAAATCCAGCTCCGGCGCACCGGGCGCCGCGAACTCGTCCCAGTTCTTGCTGCGGTAGCCGGCGGTCGGCATGTGCAGCCGCTCCAGCGTGGCGAGCGCCAGTGGGTGGACTTCGCCCTTGGGGTGGCTGCCCGCCGAGTAGGCGCGAAAGCGCCCCTGGCCCAATTCATTGAGGATGCCTTCGGCCAGGATGGAGCGGGCCGAGTTACCCGTGCAGATGAACAGGGCGTTGTAGGTCTTGTCGGTGGTCATGGGTATCTCACATCAGCAGCAGGAGGAAGCCGGCTTCACCGCAACGCCCACCGGCTTGCCGCGCACCGGGGTACAGCACGCTGCGGCGGAAGTCGCTGCAGGCGCCGCTTCGTTAAAGACCGGAATGTTGCCCAGCGTGTGGAAGTGCTCCCAGGCCACGCCCTGCGGATCGGTGATCCAGTGCTTCTCGCTGCGCGCGTAGCAGCAGGTCGTGGTGCCCTCGTCCAGCAGCGTCATGTCGGCCGCCTCGGCGCGGGCCTTCAGCACCGCCAATTCCTCGGCATCGTCGGTCTGGATACCCAGGTGGTCGATGCCCGGCTTGTTGCCACGTGTGGAGATGGCGAAGTTGACCGGCGGGTCTTCGAGCATCCATTTGGCGTAGTCGCCTTCGACGCGCGCGGGCTGCGCGGCGAACAGTTGGGAATAGAAGCCGATGCTGCGGTTCAGGTCATCGACGTGCAGGTGGACGTGAAAGCGCTTCATGGGGGTGATCCTTTCAGCAGGAAGTACAGGCAGAGGAGGATTCGGTGACCTCGCACGCGCCGCCCTGGCAGCAGTGCTCGGTCAGATAGCCGAGCAGCCCATTCATCTGGGTGAAGTCGGCGCGGTAGATCAGGTTGCGGCCCTGCTGCTCGATGGTGACCAGGCCGGCATGGGCCAGTTCTTTCAGGTGGAAGGACAGGGAGTTGCGGGCCACGTCGAGCTGGTCGGCGAGGACGCTGGGTGTCAGCCCTTCGGGGCCGGCGACCACCAGGGCGCGGAACACGCGCAGCCGCTGGGTATGGGCCAGGGCGCCGAGGGCGGAAATGGCTTGGGTCTCGTTCATGATTCGATAATACAACATTTATTGAATCATTGGCAAAACGCTTCAATTGAATGGAGCCTGCGCGCTTGCGAGGCTTGACTTTCAAGACAGTTGCTCACGCCTTCGCGCCTGCGGCGCTGCGCGCTTCGCTTGCCTCCAGGGGAAAGCCCTGCGGGCTATCCCCGCCGCGCGATGCTTGGCGCCCCTCGATGCCGCCGAACCGGCTGCGCCGGATCGGCCCGGCCAGCGCCCCGCCGCGATGGACGGGACGCTGGCGAACACGCTGGCGCTTGCTGCGGCAGGTTGTGCAGGTGCGTGCCGTCCTCAACGCGGTTCAGGGACAACCCGCCCGGCATCGCTATGGAGCTTCCACGCCACGCCTCAAGACCGGCGCTGCAAGGCATGGCGGGGCGTTCTCGCCTGTCGTTGTGGGGTTGACCTGGCCCGCGTCAGCGGGCGAGTCGGAGAAGCCTTCGGGCGGGGTGCAGTGGTCAAGTTTTAGTGGACACCTGCATAGGTAGTTTTGGCGGTTGGCTGCGTTCATATGCAGCCGGCGCCTGATAGCAGTACCTTGATCTTGATCAATAAGACTCTCTGTACCCAGCTACGGGTACATATACCCGCGCAACGAACCAGCAGACCAACTTCCAACTCACCTCAGGGGCTCAGCGCACACAGCCAGGTCTGCGCGCGATCGAGGCGCCGAGCAGGCAGACGTTCGGCACTGACCGCTGAGGCTATCGACGATCGGTGACCGGATCACGACCGAGCAAAGGCCCCCGCGCGCGGTGTGGACGTAGCGATGGGATACACAAGCGCATGATGTCGGCGCCTGCCGCTAGGACTGGGCACGTGGCAGTCACGGAGAAAAAATGTCCCGCTCGCGTAGCAACGTGGCCGGCCGGGTAGATCCCAGAATCAGGCAAAGAGATACGCCAGTTGGCTGGACGGACCGCAGCGCCCTCGGACTACTGCCGCAGATGGGGCAATACCAAGTCAAACCTGGTGACAAGCTCACTGGAGGTCACGGCAACGGAGCCACCATGTGCCTCCGCAATCGATTTCACGATGGCAAGGCCAAGACCGGCGCCCGCCGTATTTCGTTGCCGTGCCGGATCAACTCGGTAGAAGCGGTTGAAGAGCTTTGGTAGATCGCGCTCAGGAATTCTCTCACCGGGATTGACCACACTGATCGTTGTCCACTGCTCGTCCTGCGAAAGCAAGACCGTGATGCTCTTGCCGCGAGGCGTGTGTCGAATTGCATTCGAGAGAAGATTGTTCAGCGCCCGGGTGAGCATTTCCCGATCCGCCGCTATGCTGCCGATCGCCCCTTTAACACCAAGCGTAATGCCGCTATCTTCTGCCAGCGCCTCGAAATAGTCGAACAGACTCCGCACCAATTCGGACAGATCAATGGTAGACAGACGCAAGTTGCGGGGATCATTTTCCGTTTGGGCAAGAAACAGCATGTCACCAATCATGCGTCCCATCCGATCAAACTCTTCCAAATTTGAATAGAGGATTTCTCTGTATTCCTCGTTGCTGCGCGGCTGGCCAAGCGCCACGTGAGTCTGCGTGACCAGGTTGGTGACGGGCGTGCGCAACTCGTGCGCGATGTCTGCGGAAAAGTGTGATAGCCGGGTGAAGCCTTCCTCGATTCTCGCCAACATATCGTTGAAGGCGAATACCAGTTCCGCCAGTTCGATCGGCACATCCCGAGGATCCAGCCTCACATCCAGCTTTGAAGAGCGAATCGCCCGAATCTCTTCATTGACCTTGCGAATCGGCAGGTGGCCCCACTGCACCGCCAGCCAAGCCACACCGAGCGCCAGGCACATGACCAAGCCGGTTGCCCACCAGAGCATGCGCTTGAACTCCGCCAGGAAGTCGAGATGAAAGCCGATGTCCATGGCAGCGACGATGCGGTAGCCGGGCGCCGCTGAATCGTCAGCAGGCAGTTGCAGCACCACACCTCGATATGACCTCTGATCCTCCTGCCACACGATCAAATCGTCAGCGGTGATGCGGTTGACCAACTTTTTGCTACTGGCAAGTTTAGACAGGTCAGGACCGGGCGTGGCATAGATGCTATTGCCAGCCCCATCGTAGACGCCGTACGTCATCCCATGATGTCCTGCGACTGCGTTGGCCAAGTGTTGCTTCAGTTCGTCGCTTGCGATGTCACTTGCAAGCTGGTGCAAGGGCTGAGCCAAAGCGGTTGTCACTGCCTCCAGTTCGTGGGCATCCTGTTGAGCAAAGTGGTGCTCCAACGACCGGAGAATGACCCAATTGAACACAAGAAACACCAAGGTCGTGGCGATACCAACGAGGGCCGTGACCCTCAATGCAAGCGACGCTGGACGGCTTTGCCGCGGCTTATGGCGCAGGGGCATCATCGGGCGCATCGAGCGTGTATCCCATTCCACGCACGGTGTGGATGAGCTTCGGATTGAACGCATCGTCTATCTTCGCGCGTAGACGGCGGATGGCTACATCGATGACGTTGCTGTCGCTGTCGAAATTCATGTCCCATACCTGCGACGCGATCAGAGACCGTGGAAGGACCTCCCCCTGGCGACGGGCCAGGAGCTCAAGCAACGCGAACTCCTTGCTGGTGAGATTGATGCGTTGGCCAGCGCGCGTTGCGCGCCGGCGCGCCAAGTCCAGCACCAAATCGGCAACCTGGATGCGATCAGGCTGGCTCGGAGCGCTTCCGCGTCGCAGCAGCGTCCGCACCCGCGCCAGCAACTCAGAGAACGCGAATGGCTTGACGAGGTAGTCGTCCGCTCCCAGTTCCAATCCCTTGACACGGTCGTCTACACCGCCACGCGCCGTCAGAAAGAGCACAGGGACCTGTTTACCGGCATCTCGAAGGGCACGCACGATGCGCCAGCCATCGACATCCGGCAGCATGACATCCAAGACCACCAGATCGTATGTCTCGCCCATGGCCAGGTGGTGTCCGTCCAATCCGTTGCGCGCCAGATCCACGACGAATCCCGCCTCCATGAGACCTTGGCGGACGTAATCCGCCGTCTTGTTCTCGTCTTCAACGACCAGCAGTTTCATCGCATGTCCCATGAAATCGCTACGGCGCGGAAAAATAGCCGCTCACGATGTACGCATTCATCCACTTTCAATCAGCAATTTACTGGTTGCCAGCTTCCACGAACATGACACGAACATTACATGAATGTAATTCAGGGGTCATTCGATGGAAAGTGCCCAACCCATAGCATGACCTGCATTGCGTCGAACTGTGCCGCTCAGGATGGGGTGGCGTTTAGAACGACTTCCGAGTCATCTATGGAGGATTTCAGGCCATGCCGCCTCGTTCACCCTTTTTTATCGTGCCCACACAGGGCCTTTCTCGTCGGCGTTTCGTCCAAGGGTTAGCCGCCGGCGGCGTTCTCGCTGGGCTGTCCACGCCGGCGTTCAAGGCATTTGCCCAGCAAGGCTCCGCGACGCGCGGTGCCGCCCCTGTGCTGAAGGGCACCGAGTTCGACTTGGTGATCGCCGAATCGCCCGTGAACTTCACGGGCAAGCCAGGCGTGGCTACGACCATCAACGGCTCGCTGCCGGCACCGACATTGCGTTGGCGCGAGGGTGACACCGTCACAATCCGTGTAACCAACAAGCTGCGTGAAGCCACATCCATTCACTGGCACGGGATCATCCTGCCGTATCAGATGGATGGCGTGCCGGGCATCAGCTTCAATGGCATCGCTCCCGGCGAGACCTTCACGTACCGCTTCAAGGTTCAGCAGAGCGGCTCCTACTGGTACCACTCGCACTCCGGCTTCCAGGAACTCACGGGCATGTACGGGGCGATCATCATCGACCCCGCTGGCGCCGAGACCATCCACGCCGACCGTGACCACGTGCTGCTGTTCTCGGATTGGACCGACGAAGACCCGATGCGGGTGTTCACCAAGCTCAAGTCCCAAAGCGACTATTACAACTACAACCAACCTACCGTCTTCGACTTCTTCCGGGACGCCTCGCGCGAAGGCACGGCCGCTGCGATCGACAAGCGCAAGATGTGGAACGAGATGCGGATGAATCCGACGGATCTCGCAGATCTGTCTGCCGCCACGCTGACCTATCTGGCCAACGGCGTCACCCCCGCCGGCAATTGGACGGCGCTGTTCCGACCGGGTGAGCGCGTGCGGCTGCGCATGGTCAACGGTGCGGGCAACACCTTCTACGACGTACGCATTCCAGGACTGAAACTCACGGTGGTGCACGTCGATGGTGTTGACGTGGAGCCGGTGACCGTCGATGAGTTCCGATTCGGTCCTGGCGAAACCGTCGACGTGATCGTCCAGCCACGGGATGACGCTTACACGATCTTCGCCCAGGCGATGGACCGGACAGGCTACGCGCGTGCCACGCTGGCCGTGCGTGAAGGTCTTCAAGCTCCCGTGCCTGCCCTCGATCCGGTCGAATGGCTGACCATGAACGACATGATGGGCGGCATGATGGGGGGCATGGACCATGGCGGGTCCGGCCAGGCCATGGAGATGACCGGGATGACGGGCATGACGGGCATGACCGGGATGACCGGGATGGGCTCGGGTTCGATGTCCGGGATGGATCATGGGGCGATGGCAGGCATGAATCACGGCGCCATGAACCACGGTGGCATGGCGATGGATCACAGCCAACACGCCGCGGCGGCGGGGGGACTGGCCGTGCCCAGCACTACTGCTCGCCACGCTCGCACCGAGTATGGTGCCAGCACGGACATGCGCGTTGACATGGCGCGCACCAACCTCGATGACCCCGGCATCGGACTGCGCAACAACGGTCGGCGCGTGTTGACCCTCGCGGATCTGCATACCCCGTCGGGGCCGCTGGACAAGAGAGGCCCCGGCCGGGAGGTCGAACTGCACCTCACGGGCAACATGGAACGCTACGCATGGTCCCTGGACGGGCTGGAGTTCGGAAAGTCCACGCCGGTGCACTTCAAACACGGCGAGCGGCTGCGGGTCATTCTGCACAACGACACCATGATGACCCATCCCATGCACCTGCACGGCATGTGGAGCGAGCTGGAAAGCCCCGACGGTCGCTTCCTTGCGCGCCGCCACACCCTGCCGGTGCAGCCGGCACAACGCATCAGCTTCCTGGTGACAGCCGACGCGCTCGGCCGCTGGGCGTGGCACTGCCACCTGATGTTCCACATGGATGCCGGCATGTTCCGCGAAGTCGTGGTGTCTTGAACCCAGCGCACAAGGAAGACCAAGAATGTCCAAAGCACTCCCCACTCGCGCACTGGCCACGACGCTTCTGGCCCTGGTAAGCGTCGCCGCCCAGGCACAAGCACAGAACGACCATGCAGCGCACGGCCAGGCCGACGCTCAAACGGCCGCGCCATCCACTCAGACCGTGGCTCCTGCCGCCGACCCGCACGCGGGTCACGCGACGTCGGCGAGCGGCTCGACCGCGGCCCCGGCCATGGATCACGGCAACATGCAGATGCAGGGCGGGTCGGCGCCTCCTGACGCCCGCGATCCGCATGGCTACTCCAATGGCCTGACATTGGGATCGGGCGACTACGCCGTACCCGGTGTGCCGCGGCTGATGCTGGCCGACGAACACAGGTTCTTTTCGTTGCGCGGCGAAACTCTGGAACGCCGCTTCACGCGCAAAGGAGACGACTCCACGGCCTACGACCTCCAGGCGTGGTATGGGACGACCTACAACAAGGCCGTCGTGAAGGCCGAAGGCGATATCGCCAAAGGAAAGCTCGAAGAATCGCGTACCGAGCTTCTCTGGGGGCACGCCGTCGCACCGTACTGGGACACCCAGCTCGGCGTTCGGGTGGATAACGGGGAAGGCCCGAGCCGTCAATGGTTGGCTTTCGGCATCCAGGGCCTCGCCCCCTACTGGTTCGAGCTGGAGGCGACGGGCTACGTGGGAAGTGGTGGACGTACGGCGCTGCGTGTCGAAGGCAGCTACGAGCTGCTGCTGACCCAGCGACTGATTCTGGAGCCTCGCGCCGAGTTGCAGTTTTATGGCAAGGACGACCCGGAACGCGGTATCGGCAAGGGCCTGGCCGAAGCGTCTGCTGGCTTGCGCCTGCGCTATGAATTCAGTCGCCAGTTCGCCCCCTATATCGGCGTGGAACGGGCGGGCAGCTTCGGACGCACCGCGGACTATGTGCGTGCCGAAGGCGGCCGTGCGCAGCAGACGCGCTGGGTGGCTGGCGTGCGATTCTGGTTCTAGAACCTAGCGGGTTTGATCATCTGATGAGAGGCGATCCATGAACATGCACTACGACAGAAGCCAGGGCAAAGTGCCGAGACGCCAGGCATTGATCGCTGGCTTGTTGGTGATGGCACTCGCAGGACCGAGCCTGGCGCAGAGCCGACCGATTGCCAAGGTCTGGAAGGACCCGAGCTGCGGATGCTGCAAGGACTGGGTCTCACACCTGCAAGGCGCAGGCTTCGATGTGCAGGTTCTCGACACCGGGAACACCGCAGCGCGCACGCGGCTGGGCATCCCGCAGAAGTACGGTTCTTGCCACACGGCGCAGATCGGCGGCTATGCCATCGAGGGTCATGTGCCTGCCTCGGACATTCAACGCTTGCTGCGCGAAGCCCCGCAGGCCATCGGCCTCGCGGCGCCCGGCATGCCGGTCGGTTCGCCCGGCATGGATGGTCCGGCCTATGGTGGACGCAAGGACGCCTACGACGTGCTGCTGATTGGGAAAAACGGTAGCAGCACGGTCTATCAGTCGCATCGCTGACCATCCATCAACCCTTCTCCGTGGAGATATGCCATGCAGCATCAGCACACACAGACCCCCAGCGATCGCCCCCGGTTCTGGCGATCGCGCTACGGCGTGGCGTTCCTCATCATCGCCGCTGTCGCCGCGTATTTCCTGCTCAAGGAGCATACGGCACATGTTGCCGGCTATCTCCCCTTCCTGCTGCTGGCGGCTTGTCCGCTGATGCACCTGTTCATGCACCGTGGTCACGGCCACGGCGGACACGATCATGCCGCGCGTCAGGGTAAGGAAGGTGCCGCAGCCTCCAAGGAGCAGAAGCAATGAGTCGAGGCACTCGCACCGTGCGAGCACGCGACGCCGCGCTTGTCTCCTTGCGCGCCTGCGGCCTGCTGCGATCACCAGACACCAAAGGTTAACGGCGGAGGGCACTTGTCACTATGAATTCACCCAGCAAGTCTTCAGGACATGAGCACGCAGGCATGGCGGCGGGTGCCACAACGTCCGGCCCGCATACGCACCACCATCACGCCAGCCATGCTGGAAGTGACGACGCGGGCGGGTCCTCAAGCCACACGCAGCCCGATGCCGCGACGCGAGATCCGGTGTGTGGCATGGCGGTCACGGCGGCGTCGGAGCACCGTTCCACGCACTTGGGGAACACGTACTTGTTTTGCAGCACCGGATGCAAGGCCAAATTCGACGCCGATCCGGCGCGATATGCCAGCGGTGACGCGGGCATAGGCACAGGCAGCGGCCATGCACCGCATCACCATGCCAGCACCGCAGTTTCACCGGCCCCGGCGGCATCGCCAACCGCGCCCGGAACCATCTACACCTGCCCGATGCACCCGGAGATCCGCCAGGATCATCCGGGAACCTGCCCCAAGTGCGGGATGACGCTGGAGCCTCTGCTGCCCGACCTCGATGACGACAACCCGGAGTTGCGTGACTTCTCGCGTCGCTTCTGGTGGACCTTGCCGCTGACGCTCGTGGTCTTGGCGCTGGCGATGCTGGGCGAGCGGCTGCACCTGATGGACATGGCTACACAGAGCTGGGTCGAGTTGGTGCTGTCGTTGCCGATCGTGCTGTGGGCCGGCTGGCCCTTCTTCTCCCGCGGCTGGCTGTCCGTGGTCAACCGCAGCCCGAACATGTGGACACTGATCGGCCTGGGAACGGGTGCGGCATTCATCTACAGCGTTGTGGCAACCGTTGCGCCGGAAGTGTTTCCAGCTTCCTTCATGTCCATGGGACGGGTCGGCGTGTATTTCGAGGCCGCCGCCGTCATCATCTCGCTGACACTGCTCGGCCAGGTGCTGGAACTCAAGGCCCGCTCCCAGACTTCGGCAGCCATCAAGTCGCTGCTGGGGCTGGCACCCAAGACGGCGCGGCGCATCAATGCGGACGGCAGCGAGGAAGACGTGCCACTCAGCCATGTGCACGTCGGCGACCTGCTGCGCATCCGACCCGGCGAGAAGGTGCCGGTGGATGGCATCGTGCACGAGGGCAGCAGCTCGATTGACGAATCCATGCTGACCGGCGAACCGCTGCCCGTCAGCAAGCGCGTGGGCGACAAGGTCATCGGGGCCACACTCAACACCAGCGGCGCGCTGGTCATGCGTTCGGAGCGGATCGGCTCGGACACCGTTCTATCGCAGATCGTCCAGATGGTCGCCCAGGCGCAGCGTTCCAAGGCACCGATGCAACGCATGGCCGATGTCGTTGCCGGCTACTTCGTGATGGCCGTCGTCGCCATTGCGGTAACGACGCTCCTTGTATGGGGATTCTTCGGGCCACAGCCCACCTGGGTCTATGGACTGATCAATGCGGTGGCCGTCCTGATCATCGCCTGCCCGTGCGCGCTGGGTCTGGCCACGCCGATGTCGATCATGGTCGCAACGGGCCGTGGCGCCACGCAGGGCGTGCTGTTCCGCGATGCCGCGGCGATCGAGAATCTTCGCAAGGTCGATACCCTCGTCATCGACAAGACAGGAACCCTGACCGAAGGCCGACCTGCTTTCGATCAGGTCGTCGCAGCCCCCGGCTTTACGAACGATGAGGTGCTGCGTCTTGCGGCCAGCCTGGACCAGGGCAGTGAACACCCCCTGGCCGACGCCATCGTGCAGGCCGCGCGTGCCCAGGGCCTCCAACTCGTGAAGCCTCAGAGCTTTGAATCGGGAACCGGCATCGGCGTGCGCGGAAAGGTTGAGCACCGGCAACTGGCGTTGGGCAACACAGTGCTGATGGAACAGTCTGGCGTATCGGTGGAACCGCTCGTACCCCAGGCCGAAGCTCTGCGCGGCGAAGGGGCCAGCGTCATGTACCTGGCGGTGGACGGGCAGCTCGCGGGCTTGCTCGCCGTGTCCGATCCGGTCAAGGGCAGCACCCCCGAGGCCCTGGCCGCGTTGAAGGCTGCGGGCCTGCGGGTCATCATGGCCACCGGGGACGGGCAGACCACCGCCAAAGCCGTCGGTGCACGCCTAGGCATCGACGAGGTGCATGGTGAGGTCAAGCCGGCGGACAAGCTCATGTTGATCGAGCGACTGCAGAAAGAAGGACGCATCGTCGCCATGGCCGGAGACGGCATCAACGACGCGCCGGCCTTGGCGAAGGCAGACGTGGGCATCGCCATGGGAACGGGAACCGACGTGGCGATGAACAGCGCCCAGGTCACGCTGGTCAAGGGTGACCTGCGTGGCATCGCTGTCGCTCGCACGCTCTCGGTGAGTACCGTGCGCAACATGAAGCAGAACCTCATGTTCGCCTTCCTCTACAACGCGCTGGGCATCCCCATCGCCGCCGGGGTTCTCTATCCCCTCACGGGCTGGCTGCTGTCGCCGCTGATCGCAGCATTGGCGATGAGCCTGAGTTCGGCGTCGGTCGTTGGCAACGCCTTGCGCCTGAGAGCGAGCCGACTGTGACCGGATTTTCTTTCTGAAACTACAGGAGCCTGCTATCGCCCAGCAAACCGTTTCTTTCGTTCCACGCCGTTGCAAAGGTGCAAGCCTTATCTCGGCATTTCGTTCTTAAACCACACCTCACACATCCAGGTAGAAACTTCTATGACCCGTTCACATTTCATCGCCAAGCTCGTCGCGCCGATCGCTGCTGGTCTGTTCGCCACCGCCGCATTCGCGCATCCTTCGCTGGTGTCTTCAACGCCGGCCGACAAGTCGCAGGTTTCTGCGCCAGCCACCATCGAACTGAAGTTCTCCGAGACGCTGGTGCCGCAGTTCTCCGCCGCGAGCCTTGTCATGACTGGCATGCCGGGAATGGCGAGCCATGGCCCGATGAAGATCAACGCCAGCGTCGCGGCTGCCGGCGACGGCAAGACCATGGTCATCACGCCGGCACAGGCGCTCCAGCCCGGTGACTATCGCGTCGAATGGCGTGCCGTCTCCTCGGACACGCATCCGATCACGGGTAACGTCACCTTCAAG
This sequence comes from Pusillimonas caeni, assembly GCF_003545815.1. Lineage (GTDB taxonomy): Bacteria > Pseudomonadota > Gammaproteobacteria > Burkholderiales > Burkholderiaceae_B > Pusillimonas > Pusillimonas caeni. The sequence goes on along the minus strand of NZ_PDUW01000006.1, from coordinate 3,620 downwards.
GTGAAGTAAGCCCATGGCCGGGGATTGGTTGACCATCGTCCTGCGCCTGGCGCTGTATCTGGACCTGGCGGCGGCGTTTGGCGTCGCCATGTTCGGTCTCTATGCTTTGGGCAACGACGAGCGATCCTCGACGATCTCGCGCCGCTATCGCGTCCTCATTGGCGCATCCGCTGCCATCGGCATTGCCCTGTCGATGTGGGGCATGACGGTCATGGCCAAGGCCATGTCCGGTGCCCAGAGCTACGCGGAGCTGTCAACGCACGTCTTCGACATGCTCATTACGGGCACGCACATGGGCATCGCCTGGTGCATTCGCATCCTCGCGCTGTTGGTGTGTGTGCTCGTCGCAATGTTGAAATTGAACGCTACCTTGCGATTTGCAGTGATGGCGCTCTCCACCGGCGTGGCGCTGGCGACCCTTGCGTGGGCAGGCCACGGCGCGATGGACGACGGCGTTCGCGGCTACATCCATCTTGCGTCGGATATCACGCACCTCTGGGCAGCGGGCGCTTGGGTGGGCGCATTGGTGGCGTTCTTGATGCTGGCATCCCACAAGCAGGATGTCGCGCAAGACCCGGTAGCGGTCCTCAGTCGGACGTCGAATGGCTTTGCTCGCATAGGTACAGCGATCGTGGCTGCACTCGTCGTGAGTGGAATTCTCAATTACCTGTTGATCGCCGGACCATCGTTTGATCCGCTCATCTCGACGCTGTATGGCCGGCTGCTGATGGTAAAGCTCTTGCTTTTCGCAGGCATGCTGGCGTTGGCTGCTGCCAATCGGTATCGGTTGAGCCCGAGCCTGGAGGCTGCTTTGAAGGCAGGCAATCGCGCACAGGCAGTCATCAAGCTTAGACAGAGTCTGTTCACGGAGGCGACCTTGGCCGTTTTGGTTCTGGCGAGCGTTGCATGGCTTGGCATCTTGTCTCCCACTGGAACCTAGTCCTTCATGGGCGGCAGATGACAGCACATGAATTGAATGTAATGCACGGGTAAGCGCTCTGTAGACCGCCTGCTTCTACATTTAACGACGCGGCGCAAGTTGTCGTCGTTTTTACAAAGGAGTCGATCATGAAATCGCAAATTGTCATTGCCGCCCTGTTGAGCGCTCTCTCCGTGCCAGCCTTCGCCGGTCATGCAGCAGCCCAAGCAGCCAAGGAAATGGTTCCCTTGGCTGACGGGGGAACGCTGTACATCTTCAAGGACGGAAAGATGGCACAGGAAAGCCGCTTCGGGCGCGCCGTCTATCTCAATGTCGGAGCTTCGGTGTCGACGAAGGATGGGCGCAACATCGCGATCACCAGCAATGAAGTCGCTCGCCTCGGGTCGCTGCTACAAAAAGAGCACGGCGGATGACGCCGCGGGTGTGCGGTGCTTTTCAAAGCTTCTGCACAGTGTGACAGAGACGCGCGCCCCGATTGGGCGCGCGCGCTTGGGACGCGTCACGAGCAACCACGAGCGCTCAAGGTGCCAGTTTTTGCGATGTCAAGCGCATCAACTTCCCTGAAATGGATCCAGCCTCCCCGTCCACCGTGATTCGTCCACGGGACATCTGGCGCGAATGAGGACTTGCGAGGAGCCCGATTTATGGAGTTGCGTCATCTACGATGCTTTGTCGTCTTGGCAGAGGAGTTGCATTTCACGCGGGCGGCCGAGAGGCTGCACATAGAGCAACCCCCCTTGTCTCGCGCGATCAAGGAATTGGAAGATGAGCTTGGGGTCACGCTGTTTGACCGCGACCGCAGGGGCACACGGCTGACCGTGGCGGGGGCGGCATTCTTGCAGGACACCCGCCGACTCTTCACTGTCCTGGAGCAAGCGCGTGAGAATGCCAGAGCCATTGCCGCGGGCCTGAGGGGCAGCCTGCGCATTGCAATTTCCGATGGTGCGATGGACCCACGACTATCGGCGTTCCTAGCTCGTTGCCGCGCGGAAGAGCCCGAGGTCGAGATACGTCTCTCCGAGGTACCGCTGACCGAGCAGATACGGGGCCTACGGTCTGGCGACTTCACGATCGGATTTGCACACGCGGCGGATGTTGGCGAAGGCATCGTGGCTGAACCGATCTGGCGAGACCCGATTGTGATCGCCGTGCCAGCGCGGCACTCGCTTCTTGCGCACAAGCAAGTTCCGCTCAACGAACTTCAGGGTCACCCACTGGTTCTGTGCGACAAACTGGCCTGCGAAGGCTACTGCCGAGAACTAAATCGGCTGCTACAGGTTCTGGAACACAGGCTCAACGTTGTCGAAGAAGTGTCGTCGCTGGACATGATGCTAACGCTGGTCGGCGCAGGCTATGGGATTGGTTTCATGACAGCGACCAAGATTCCCATCAGCCAGAGGCCGGACGTGGTGATTCGCCCTCTGGCGCAGGACACGGCGGTAATCACAACCTATCTGCTTCGGCCAGAAAGCAGCAACTCATCGGTTTCACTGGATCGCTTCATCGAACGTCTGCGAGGACCTCCGGATGACTAAAGCGTCAATGCCTATCTGAATCGTGCGCCGCGGCACGAAGATTGCGTTCTGCTGCGCTGACGAGTTCCGCAGCACTAAGCTTGAGTCCGGCGGCGATTCTTAAGATCAGAGCGAGAGTGGGCATGTGCTCCCCACGCTCTATTTTGCCCATGTGCGATCGCTCGATCCCTGCTTTCGCAGCCAGTTCTTCCTGAGCAATACCTTGCGTCAGGCGGGCGACACGAACGGCCGCTCCGAATGCCAACGCTGGCTCGGCGTCGAAAGTGGTAGTGCCTGGGGGACGGCCTCGTCGGACAGTTCGCTTCTCCATCCTTGGAAGCGTCGAACAGCCCCGACAATTTAACCACGTTAAGTTTAACTCAAACTAGCTATCATGAAGACTTTCCATCCTTGTCTTATCGCTTCTTGGGGCCTCTCATGCACGACGCCACCAGCCCACGCCCACAGCTCAGGCTCGCCATAGCGCCTGGTGTGGCCTCTTCGAACCTAGCTGCATTGCTTGCCCTGCAGCGCGCGGAGGAGCCCGATGTTTCTATGGAATTTAATGAGGTTACGACGAGCGATCTCATTACAGGCCTCTACAAACGGCGCTTCGACGTCGGCCTTTCTCTGAAGCAGGTGAGCGATTCTTCGCTGAAGAGTCTTTCTCTTTGGTTTGAGGCGACAGCTCTTGCCACGCCGCTGCGATACCCACTGCTCCGGCAGCAGTCAATCAGAATAGATGAACTTAAGGAGCACTCCGTGTTTCGATGGAAGGCCGAATATTCTCCTTCGCTGGACCAGTACCTGTCCTCCATGTCATCAACGGAAAGGCCAAATGTCCAGCATGTCAGTTCTTTTGAGATGTTGTTGCTCTGGGTCGCAGCTGGATATGGCGTAGGGATTTCTTCGCGATCACGCATTGAAACCGCTAGCCAGTGCGGAATCTGCACGCGTCCAATAGCCGATGGCCCCTACGAGGTCATTACGCACCTGCAGCGACTCTCGGGACAGACGAATCTTGTAGCTGATCGATTTGTGATATTGCCCCCGTTTCTCGTAGTCCTTAGCCTCGGGTTCAGGCAGCGACCTTATATTGGCTCGCATGCCAGCGTTCTTCATATTCCATCGGACTCGTATAGCCCAATGCCGAATGCAGTCGTCGG
>NZ_PDUW01000005.1 GCF_003545815.1 Pusillimonas caeni | reverse complement strand
GCGCAGCAACCGAGAACGGCCGCGAGGTCGTGCTGGGCACGGCATTCATGCTTATGGGAGAAAACAGCCGGGCCGTCTCCCACGCGGTCGACAAGAAAATGCAGGACATCAACCGCACGCTGCCCGAGGGGGTAAGCGCGGTGACCGTCTACGATCGTACGGTACTCGTCGACAAGGCGATCGCCACTGTCCAAAAGAACCTGCTCGAAGGTGCAGTTCTGGTCATCGTGGTGTTGTTCCTGTTTCTAGGCAATATCCGCGCAGCGGTGCTTACGGCGCTCGTCATCCCATTGGCCATGTTGTTTACTTTTACCGGCATGGTTTCGGGCAAGGTCAGCGCAAACCTGATGAGCTTGGGCGCTCTCGATTTCGGCATCATCATCGATGGCGCGGTGGTGATCGTCGAAAACTGCATAAGACGCCTGACCCATGCGCAAACCCGTATTGGCCGGCCACTGACCATTTCTGAGCGATTGCACGAAGTCTTCGCGGCCTCCAAAGAGGTGCGTCGGCCACTGATATTCGGTCAACTCATCATCATAATCGTGTATTTGCCCGTCTTCGCCCTGACAGGCGTGGAAGGCAAGATGTTTACGCCGATGGCTTTCACCGTGGTGACAGCCTTGCTGGGTGCGATGATCCTCTCTGTGACCTTTGTACCCGCAGCAGTTGCACTATTCATTGGGAAGCGGGTCACGGAGAAGGAAAGTGTTTTGATTCGTGCGGCCAAGCGAGCCTATCGTCCCGCTCTGGATCTGGCGATGTCCAACAAGCCGGTTGTCCTAACCGCAGCGGTCGTCGCCGTCGTCCTTTCCGGTCTCATCGGCGCACGCATGGGCAGCGAGTTCATTCCCAGCTTGAACGAAGGAGACTTCGCCATTCAGGCCATGCGCGTGCCTGCCACCAGCCTGACTCAGTCCGTGGAAATGCAGCAGCAACTGGAACGCAAGCTGCTCAAGGAATTCCCTCAAATAGAGCGCATATTTGCTCGCACCGGCACGGCCGAGGTGGCCTCTGATGCCATGCCGCCTAATATTTCAGACGCCTATGTCATGCTCAAACCCGAAAGCCAGTGGCCCGACCCCGGTCTGCCGCGCGACGAGCTTATACGACAGGTACAGGAGTCGGCCGCCGAACTGCCCGGCAGCGCCTATGAATTTTCCCAACCGATTGAGCTGCGTTTCAACGAACTGATTTCGGGCGTGCGCTCGGACGTGGCCATCAAGGTTTTCGGCGACGATATGGATGTATTGAACACCACGGCAGCGCAAATTGCCCAAGTGCTAGAGCAGGTACCAGGAGCCACGGGTGTCAATACCGAACAAACAACGGGATTGCCTGTTCTCACGGTTTCCATTGACCGCGCTCAGGCGGCACGCTATGGGCTATCGCTTCAAGAAGTGCAGGACGCGGTGGCTGTCGCCGTTGGCGGGCGCGAAGCCGGCACCCTGTTTCAAGGCGATCGGCGCTTTGCCATGGTCGTACGCTTGCCGGAGGCCTTGCGCAGCGATGTGGACGCTGTCAAACGATTGCCGATTGCACTGCCGGCCGGTGCAGGAGGCGTTGTCAATCAAATTCCACTGGGGTCGATCGCGTCGTTGGAAACTACAGCCGGTCCAAATCAGTTCAGTCGAGAAAACGGTAAACGCCGTGTGGTGGTCACATCCAACGTTCTAGGGCGCGACATTGGCTCGTTCGTCGCTCAGGCTCAAGAACGCCTGCAGAGCCAGGTACAAGTGCCCGCGGGCTACTGGGTGGAGTGGGGAGGAACGTTTGAGCAACTTCAATCCGCCACAACACGGCTTCAAGTGGTGGTGCCGGTTGCTCTGCTGCTCGTGTTCATTCTGCTTTTCATGATGTTCAACAACATCAAAGATGGCCTGCTGGTGTTCACCGGCATTCCTTTCGCACTCACGGGTGGCATCATCGCGCTTTGGATGCGCGGCATTCCCTTGTCCATCTCAGCCGCAGTGGGTTTCATCGCCCTGTCGGGGGTGGCGGTGTTGAACGGTTTGGTGATGCTGTCCTTCATTCGCGGTTTGCGGGAAGAAGGGCTGGAGCTTGTCGCGGCGATTCGCGAAGGCGCGTTGACTCGCTTGAGGCCGGTGTTAATGACGGCGCTGGTGGCTTCTTTGGGTTTTGTACCCATGGCGCTAAATACAGGCACTGGCGCCGAGGTGCAGCGACCATTGGCTACAGTGGTAATAGGCGGCATCGTTTCATCAACTCTGCTGACCTTGCTGGTACTACCGCTACTGTATGAGCTGAGTCACCGTCGGGCAGCCGCCCGGGAGAGACAAGAACAATAATGCTGTCTTATGTGGCGTTGAAGTGCTGAACGGAGTAGGTAGGTGGATGCCATGAGAATCCTGGTTATCGAAGACGAGCGCAAGCTCGCAGATTATCTGAAGCGCGCGCTGTCTGAACATAATTACGTCGTAGACGTAGCATTCGACGGGAGCAGCGGCCTGCACCTAGCTCGTGAAGCCCAATACGATCTAATCCTATTGGACGTCATGCTGCCGGAGATGGACGGTTTTTCAGTACTACGTGCATTGCGCAGGAGTGACTCCGTTCCGGTCTTGATGTTAACGGCGCGGGGGAAGGTTGAGGATCGTGTACGAGGCTTGCAAGACGGTGCGGATGATTACCTGGTAAAACCTTTTGCATTATCCGAGCTATTGGCTCGAGTCCTCGCTCTCAGTAGAAGAAGCCTGCGCGCCGCATCCGAAACTCACAACCAGAATGTATTGTGGGTGGGCGATCTGGAGCTCGACTTGTTGTCCCGCAAGGCTACTCGCGCGGGCTGCCGCCTGGATTTGACAGCAAAGGAGTTCACTTTACTGACGTTGCTCATGCGCAAAGAAGGTCAGGTACTGTCTCGTTCCGATCTTGCAGAACATGTATGGGATATTAACTTCAATAGCAATACGAATGTAGTCGAAGTTGCTGTCCGTCGGCTCCGCGGAAAAGTGGACGACCCCTTCGAGACTAAACTGCTGCATACGGTCCGTGGAATGGGCTACGTTTTGGAGCTGCGGGAGAACTGATGCGGCTTCGTAATTCTGCTTCATTGCGGCAATGGCTGTCTCGTTGGTTAGCAATACAGACATTTCTTGCTCTTGGTTCCGTGTGCATAGTTGTTTATGTCCTCACCAACTTGAACTTGTCCGTGCGCCAAGAGGCTTTACTACAGCAAAAGCGTGCGGTCATCGAACATTTGGTTGATGAGTTTACCTCCAAAGGGGACTTTTTAGCGCTGGATCATAAACTCACAGATTTTTTCTACGGTGCGCCCGAATTCATGTTGAGGTTAGAAATTGACGGCACTGTTTATGTGTATGGCGAACCCGACGAAGTAGCAAAGACCAGTAACCAAAGAAAACTCATCTTTTCGCTACCGTCGCCAAATACGCCCGACGTGAAGATGTTGGCCGAACTCTATCTGAATACAACGGCCGACATGCATTTGCGTACCATGCTGGCCTGGACGCTTCTCGGGTGCGCGCTGATCGGCGCACTTATCGTTTCCATCATGGGAGACGTGCTCGTACGAAGAGCGCTATCGTCGCTCAAGAGCCTTGGGCAGCAGGCAGAAAAGCTGTCCGCTGATCGTATTGGCGAGCGATTGGATGAAAGCGGCCTTGCCTCGGAAATCAAGCCATTGGTAGTCCAGTTTAATGCGGTGCTCCAACGCTTAGAGAGTGCGTACATCCAAATGGAGGGTTTCAATGCGGACGTGGCACATGAGTTACGAACACCTCTTGCCACGTTGATGGGCGAAACAGAATTTGCGTTGGTGGCAAAGCGAAATACATCGGAATTGTGCGACATCCTTGGGTCAAATCTCGAAGAGTTGCAACGCATGACGGTGATCGTGAACGATATGTTGTTCCTCTCTCAAGCTGGCAGAGGATTGCGAATTCGCTCCACAGACGTATTCAGTCTAAGTGGACTGGTTAAAGAGGTTTTTGAGTATCACGAGGCCGAGGCGGCAGAGGCGGGGGTTACGCTCAAAGTTGAAGGGGACAGGGTTGCGCATGTCGATCGGTCGCTGTTTCAGCGTGCGGTTTCAAATCTTGTCTCTAATGCTATTCGGTACAGCCTTCCGGCTAGGGATGTCATAGTGACAATCGGTGTGCAAGCAGAAACTATTCGGATTACCGTGCTTAATACAGGAAAGACGATTGAAGAACAATATTTACCTCGTTTGTTTCTACGCTTCTATCGTCTAGATCCGGCACGAACGCGGGCAGCGGGTCATCATGGACTGGGGCTAGCTATTGTCGCTGCGATAGCACGTATGCACGGAGGGGAGCCTTATGCCTCTTCAGACCCGATGGGTACAAGAATTGGTTTTACGATTTCTTCGAGACTGCTTGAGCGTGAAGATGCTTAACAGTTCAGGCTCAGTTATTTTGAGGCGATGTATTACTAATACAGGACTGAGTGCATTTTGCGGTGAACGAGAAGGCCTGATTGATATGTGCGTTGCCTTGGAAGGATTGGCACCATATGAGCCCGCGCAGTGGGTATCCTGGATCAGGATTTTCCTCAAGGGACTTCAGAGTGATTTATCAAGCTACAGAGCAGTCATATTACGAAAAAGTAATCAGACGGTCATGCTTGGGTTGGTAGCGGATGGTTAGAATATTTCCTACACGCTGAACGAATTAAATGTTTGGGATCCGGTTTGGATGCGTGGAACCGGCCAGGAATAAAGGAAAATGAATGACACTTAATCTGAAACTGTTAATTGCTACGATGGCGATCGCCGTTTCTCCTATAGCAAGCGTGAGCGCGAGTTCAGTATCTACGGTACCGGCTAACGGAGACCGTCAATTAACCAGAGCTGAAGTGCTTGCCGATTTGGAGATGTGGAAGCGTGCTGGCCTGCACAAGCTCCATGAAGGTGGTGAAACGCCCGATACTTTTAGCTCAGAGTACCGTTCAGCTTACGCCGAATATATTCGGATGCGCAATGGAGTGGAGTATAAGCAGGAGTTGCAGCGGCAGCAAGAAAAACGTCGTTCCTAAAGGAGAGCGCGCGGTCTGACCTTCTGTAGGCGCGCTGCGGTCTTTCAGGCGTATATCGTTATCGGTATACGCCTTTTTCATTTGATGGCAGCTAGGCATAATTTGTTCATCGGCAAACGTCGCAATCTAATGTCACGTTTTTTAATACGAATGTCGACGTAATCCGCTAATTTGAGTGCCTCATGTTGGAAACGGATCAATGTGATTATTTCCATTGATGCACTGAAAGGCCAGTGCATCAATGAGGTGTACCCTATTTAGGTCTTAGAAGCTATGGCGTAGGCCGACGCCAATAGATTGAGTCTTGTTGCCGGATATCAAAGCGACGTTGCGACCGTACGCTCCTTGGGCGTATAACGAAGTGCGGGAAGACAGCTTGTGCGTATACGCCAAGCTTAAGATATGCTGAGACGCTAGTTCCTGCCCAGTGTACGCCGTTCCGTCCTTGCGAGGATCCACCATTCCCCAGCCAATAAGCATTTTTCCTGAATCTCCTACCGGTGCGCTCAAACCGATACCGTATGAATAGGCGCGGAATCCATCGTTGTAGGCCTGGATGCTCCCGAAACCCAAGTCGGAATTGCGCAATTGGGATGGCGTGCCGAACCAGCCGTCATCGGTGATTCCGAAGCCAAGATGCAGTTCGACCAAGTCGAAGTCGTAGCTGCCCGCAAGATTCCACGACCTTGCTCTGATGCCGGTTGCTGTTTCGGCATCGCTTATCTGATCATAAGTCAGCACCGCAGCCAATGGGCCGTTTGTATAGCGTAAACCGGCGGTAAGCGCTCGAACGTTTGGATCGCTCTGCCCACTTTGCTTAAACCTTTGTTCACCATCCGCATTGAAGGAATAACCAATGCCAACTTGGAAGCCTGACATAATGGGGGACTGATACTGCATTTGGTTATCGTATCTGACCTCCGCCACGCTGAATGTGCCGGCAGTACGGGATTGGTTGAAATTGTTGCCGAAGGGCGTGGCAACCCCCGACAACCAGCGATAGGCAATGTTTCCTTGTCGCCCAAGAGTCACCTGACCCCATGTGTCCGACTTGACACCGACTATGGCTTCACGGCCGAACAGTCGGCCGCTCTGGCTTTGTGTTCCATTGACCAGACTAAAGCCGTTCTCCAGGACGAATACAGCCTTTAGTCCATTTCCGAGGTCTTCAGTACCTCGCAAGCCCCAGCGGTTACTGGACTGGCCACCGTCCCAGACACCAACTCTGGATCCTTTTGTCGTATCGCTTTTGAACTGGGTGTAGCCGAGCCCTCCGTCTACCAGGCCATACAATGTGACTGCGGTATCGGCTTGTGCAGAAGCTGCGAACCCAATTGTTAAGGCAGTTGCCACTATTTTCTTTCTCATGAAATCCTCAAAAATTAGTCTAAATATAATCAGCGAAATTGATATAGTGAGTCGCTCGATCAACCGTCCGAAATGGGGGTGTCAACATCTCAACAGTTCTTTATTAACATTACGTGACCACCGTGAAACATTACTGAAATGTAATTATGGTGATGGGTTGGTGTAATGTTTTGGGGATTGGCTCTCTGATACTTGGCCAATTGAATTGGATTTTGGAATACTTCGTCTTGGCCTTCCGATGCGAGAGCATGGTTGCATAATCTGGATTATTGTGCGTGCTTCTCGGGCATCGGTGTGAGGTCGTACAAGCTATAGCGCTTACTCTGGAAAATGAGTTTCAGGCTCGATGCCGACATCCTCAGTGCGTCGAACGCCTGGCTTCTTGGCATAGCTATCAATGCGCTCTGTCCTGCTTCGAGCAACGATCCTAGTCGCGAGGAGGGGATGAGTTCAGCTTGGCCGCGTGAATAGAATCTCGCGGAGAATGGACGGCTGCCGACAAAGTACAATTTTTTTCCGGCCTCCAAGTCCTGAGCGGCTGCCATTACCAGCTCCTTTTCTGTTTTAAGCTGAGCAGGTGCGACCAATGCTATTGCTCCTACCGCGATTGAGAAAGCAGGCACCAGACTGCCTGCGGCAATAAGGGCATAACTTGTTCGTCGCGATGTTGAAACACAGCAAGTTGCCGTTGCCGCCTGGGCAAGAAGCAGAGCGAGGGCAGGCAGGCTTGGCAGGACATAGGTCCAGAGGATGTTGGCGGAGAATGTGAAGAACACCATCGCCGCCAAAGTCCAGAAGATCAGGAAGGTTACAACGGGCTTTTTTACAAAGCACGCTAACTTTGTCCTGCGCCTAGAGCGGATCATTGACCAGAGCAGAACAGCCAGACCCAATGGGCCCCATGGTAGCGAGGCGAATAGCCACTCTATCCATATGCGGCCTAACGGCTTTTCATGGGCCGTTCCATAAAGATCTCCATTCCAGCCGCCATCGAGGAATCTAAGAAAGTGCTCGCCGACAATGAAATACTGTAGGAAACCGGGTGTCTTGATCTCGGCAGCGATGTACCACGGCAGGCTGAGAGCGAAGATCAGGAAGAGGCCAGAAAGCCATGGGAAAACGTTTATCCGTGTGCGTCGATCAGGTTGTAGCGCCAGCCAGGGAACTATCGCTATCGCAACAAGTACGACGGCCAAGGGGCCTTTTGATAATAACCCTAGAGCAATTCCGACAAAGAACCCATAGCGCCAGAACCATGTCGGCTTAAGCGGCGCGACGACGAATGCCAACATCGAAAGCGTCACACCAAACGCAAAAAAGGGGTCGGTCAGAACCGCGCCGGCACTCACCATAGGGAGGAGCATCGTCGACAGGATCAACGTGGCCCACTTCGCCATACGTTTGTCGCCAATCACTATACCTGCATGGTAAACAAGGATAGTCAGCGCAACCGTTACCAAAAAAGAGGGCAGCCTGATGCTGAATTCAGTTAGGCCGAGTGACTTTATACTAAATGCCTGAGCCCAGAACGAAAGAGGGGGTTTTCCCCAAAATGGAGTGCCTGGTTCGAACCATGGCGTGATCCAATCCCCCGAAGCTGCCATGACTCGTGCAATCTCGGCATATCGAGGCTCCGAGGTATCCATGAGCGGGAGTGTCGCCATACTGAAGAGCCGCGCCAGAATGAGAACTGAAATCACCCATAGGAATCGACGCTCAAAGACTAACAATATTTGCCCTGTCCGCAGAAGAAAGGTCGCTTGCCCCCACAGTGTTCATGTCAATCACATCACGTACCACATAGAGCGGCCGTTGTTTGGATTCCATGTACGCCTTGCCGGCGTATTCTCCGAGTAAACCTATGGTCAGCAACTGAATACCGCTAAGCAATGTAATCATTGCCATCAGCGAAGGATAGCCTGGCACATCGTGGCCGAAGAGCACGGTCTTGAGCAGAATCCAGAACCCAAAGAATCCGCCGAATAAAGCGACGATCGTCCCTAGAGCGGCAGCCCAGCGCAACGGGGCGGTAGAGAATGATGTGATTCCCTCTAGAGCTAGGCCAAATAGGGCAAGGTAGTTCCATTTTGTCGTACCCGCTGCGCGAGGGTCTCGATCGTAATCGAGAATGGCTGTTGGAAACCCGACCCAGGCGTACAAGCCCTTCATGTACCTGCATCGCTCTGGGAACAACAAGAGCAAATCGACAACGCGCCGACTCATCAGACGGAAGTCGCCGGTGTCAGAGGGTATCTGGGATCGACTTAAGCCGCTCAAAATACGATAGAAGCTGAATGCTGAAAAGCGTTTCAGCCAGCCTTCTCCATGGCGACGTCGCCGACGCATCGAAACCACGTCGACTCCCGACCTCCACGCCTGAACCATTTTGGGAATGAGTTCCGGCGGGTCTTGCAGATCAGCATCCAGAACAATGATCGCAGCCCCGGTGGCGTGCGCAAGGCCCGCGCTCATAGCGGCTTCCTTGCCGAAATTTCGACTTAATCTCACTACTTTTGTTTTAGGGTGAGTTGGAATGATGGCGGCCAGAATGGAGATGCTGTCATCGGTACTGCCATCATCGACAAACACTATTTCATAAGATTCGGATAGTGAATTCAGAATTGGCGTAAGTCGTGCATGGCAGAGCGAAAGAACCTCTCGCTCATTGAAGAAGGGAATAATGATCGATAGTTGGACGGCGTTATGGTTAGATTCTTTAGAAGTGAAACCAAAAGGTGGCGTAGTCATGGGACTAAAGTAGGCTCAAGGACGAGAACGCTACTTTAATCATGTAACCGCGACAGTAGACAGACTTTTGAATTACATTTACGCAAGGTTTAAAAAACCAATCTACTCCAACAAAAGCGGGCCGCCCGCCAATAGAGCCGGGTGGCTGCTACGGTTTGGAACTGGAGGGCTGTGTCGAAACAGGGACGGTTCACATCCATTAAAACTTCGTCATGCTCTTTCTTCACGCCTCACGATAAGCGAGTAAGCGCAGCGCATTGAAAACCACGAGCAGCGTGGAGCCTTCGTGTATGGCTACTGCAGGGCCAATGCCGAGTCCAAAAATAGTTGCAGGTACGAGAACGGCCACAATACCCAGACTGACATAAACATTTTGGCGGATCACTGAACGGGTGTGCCGGCTCAGGCCTACGGCGAACGGTAGGTGCCGCAGATCATCTGCCATCAGGGCTACATCGGCGGTTTCCAACGCAACATCCGAGCCGGCTGCACCCATCGCGATGCCCACAGTTGCATTGGCCATTGCCGGAGCATCGTTCACGCCGTCACCGACCATAGCCACTTTCACTTCCTGCCGGAGCTTGCGAATCGCATCAACCTTGTCCTCAGGCATTAAGTCACCCCAAGCTTCGTTAATTCCGACCTGGCTCGCGACAGCCTCCGCGACTTTCTGGTGATCACCTGAAATCATAATCATGCGACTAATGCCGAGTTCACGCAGTTGCTGCAGGGCTTCGTTGGCATCTGCACGTGGCGTATCCAGCAAACCGATGGCGCCGAGGTCGCGGTCGCCACGCCGTACGACCATGGTGGTGCGCCCGCCCTCGCGCAGGCGCTCGATTGCTGCTCGAGTTGCAGTACCCAGGGGCGGAACTCCATCTATGCCGAACATCTCGATCTTGCCTATCCAGACAGGCGCTCCTTCCAGGGTGGCAGTGACGCCGCGGCCGATGAGGTTTTTCAGGCTATCTGCTTTGGGTACTTGCTTCCCGTTCAGGCGTTCACTGCCATCACGAGCGATCGCGGCAGCTAAAGGGTGATCGCTAAGCGACTCGACGGCCACGGCTACGGAGAGCAACTCTTCCTCACTTACTCCATCTACTGCTACCACATCGGTGATACGAGGGCGACCTTCGGTTAGTGTGCCGGTTTTGTCAAAAGCCATTGCATTGAGTGAGCCTAGTTCCTCTAATGGCGCACCGCCTTTAATCAAAACACCACCACGTGCTGCTCGCGCGATGCCCGATAGCACTGCGCTGGGCGTGGCGATCGCCAACGCGCAAGGGCTAGCCGCCACTAGCACCGCCATAGAGCGGTAGAAGCTGTCACGGAATGGTTCGTCGATTACTACCCATGCGAACAACAGAATGACCGCTAAGCCTAGCACGACAGGCACGAAAACGCGTTCGAATCTGTCGGTAAAGCGTTGCGTAGGTGATTTGCGTGTTTCGGCTTCATTCACCATCTTGACAACCCGCGCCAGCGTGGATTCGCTGGAAAGGCGAGTGACCTCGATTTCGAGAGCGCCTTCGCCATTGATAGTGCCTGCGAAGACTCGTGAAGCGGCGTTCACGCTGGCGGGCCGTGTACGCGCCTGCTTAGCATCATCGACCGGACGTTTGTCTAGAGGAATGCTCTCACCTGTGATCGGGGCCTGATCAATGGCAGATGTGCCATGCACGACGAAGCCATCGGCTGGCAAACGTTGGTTGGGTTTTACCAGCACGATGTCGCCAATAGTTAATTTGTCGACGGATACCTCTTTGGTTTGGCCATTAAGTCGGACAGTCGCCGTGTCTGGCGCCAGTTCGGCCAACGCCTGGATGGCGCGTTTAGCGCGTCCCATCGCGTAATGCTCCAATGCATGTCCCAGGCTAAATAGGAATAGCAAGAGTGCGCCCTCGGCCCAAGCGCCTAGCGTTGCGGCGCCGACAGCGGCAACCAACATCAACATGTCGATTTCGAAGCGCTTGAGCTTGAGATTATCGATCGCTTCGCGCAGGGTGTAGAACGCACCGAAGAAATAGGACAGGATGTAGCCCGTCATGGGCAGCCAGTCAGGAGTGCTCGCAATGAGCTTCTCGATGGCCACACCAATACCAAGAAGCACGCCGCAGGTCAGTGCGAAGATTAGCTCGGTGTTGGCGCCGAACACGCCTCGATGTTCATGCTCATGGATACGATCATCTTTCTGGCCAGGTTCGTGACGATGATCGGTTTCTCCGTGCGCGGCATGTTGTGGCATAACCGAGTCCTGACGTGGCTGAACGCCGAGATCGGAAAGTGCTTGGGCAATAGATTGCTCATTGCCGATTCGGCGGTCATAGTCCACGTGCACCTGTCCTGTCGCACTGGCTTCGGCATCAAGCACGCCTGGCAGCCTTAGCAGGATGTCCGTCACTGTTCTGGCGCGGCGCGCATGGTTGATGCCCTCAGTCTGCCACAGTATATGCCCGAAGCGATCAGTGATCTGCGCCCCTGCGGCGTTGACAATTTCGCGGACGCGAGACAGTGGGAGCACTTCAGGATTGTGATGAATGCAAAGTTGTGCCGGCGTATCGTCTTGAGCAGCCTCTACATGTACTGTGTCGATACCTTGACGGCCTCGTAAATCGTCAATCAGGCGCTGAACGATGACATCCTGCGCGTCGGCGATTTGGGGCAGAATCAGCGGAATATCTAGACGTAATTTATTGGCCATGTCTATGATGGGAAGTATGAAACGCCATTTGGTTTCCTTGATGTATTGTGAAGGCCCAAATTTTGACTATGTTGTCCGGTGCTGCGTCAAATAAAACACTGATTCTAGCGGGCGCCTAGTCTACAGGTATGGGAGGACTAGATGGAGAGAGTTAACGGCATAACCGTGTTTGGCTCATCTTAACAGTCCTGCATTAGTTGATGGCGTTCGGAGATAAGGCTCGACGCTCGTTGATCAGACCACGTGAAATTTTCAAGGAATTGCTGCCAGGTCTTTACCTGTGAATCGGCTATTCTGACAATTCAATTACGCCCTGATTACATTTTCGTCATCTCTGTATAAACGAACCTGCCTTCTGGTAACTTTTATAAAGCGGGTTGGAGTTTAGAGCGGCAGAAGTATATGAGCGTTACCTTAGCCGTGCTATTGCAGATCCTTGGACGCGCGTGCTGCTTGAATTGGCGTCACCTCAACCCGGCGAGCGGGTTTTGGATCTTGCCTGCGGTACAGGCAGTGTCGCGAGACAGGTCGCTCCAACGGTTGGGGTAAGTGGTCAGGTCGTTGCTCTGGATATCAATGCGGAAATGCTTGAGGTGGGTCGTGCACAACCGGCACCGGCCGGCGCTTCGATACTCTGGCAGGAGGGTAATGCAATTCGCCTCGAACTTCCCGCTGACGCATTTGATCTTGTGTTGTGTCAACAGGGACTTCAGTTCTTTTCCGACCGAGAGCTTTCAACTCGCGAAATGCGGCGCGTGTTGCCTAGTGGCGGTAGCGCAGTCATCAGTGTGTGGCAGTCCCTGAACCAACATCCCGTGTATGAGGCGTTGTTTACAGTAACTGCACGTCTTCTTGAGGTGCCCATCACTGCAGTCGATGTTGCCTTTTCATTATCAAGCCCCGATGAGCTATACACATTGCTGCATGAAGCAGGCTTTCAATCTATCGATATTACCCCGCGGTCGCTGTCCATTCGTCTGCCCGAGCCAGAAAGGTTTGTGCAGCTCTCGATAGAAGGTGCAGCCACGTCAGTGCCGGCGTTTGCATCTATGGATGGCACAGAGCGCCTCATTCTTGTCGACGAGGTAAGGGCGAAGACTCATGACATCGTGGAACGCTTTCGGGATGGGCGCTTTCTTGCGTTTTCTATGACGACAAACATCGCGATCGTAAGATAACCAACCCCCAACTTTTCATAGGCTCATTTCTAAGGCGCGCCTTTCATTTGCTACAATCTTACACGCGATGAAGAAATTTCTCCTTATTTTTATGCTGGTTATGCTGCCGCTCCAGGCGTCGTGGGGCGTTGTGAGTATGTATTGCCAGTCGGAAAGCGAGATTTGTATCGAGCCTTGTTATAACGAAGCGCAAGAGCCGCGTGTCTATTTAATCGACGGGTCCCAGCAAGATGCTTCCTCTTCAGGATTTCTGAGCCAATACGAGCATTCGTGCCAAGGGTCAGCGGCTTCGTTCATTCCATCTGCACATCAAACCATTCCTTCCTTATCGGCTAGCTCGGTCGTTCAGTTTCCTGAGGCCATTCTTAGCTTGCCTACCTACTCCGAGCGGCCAGAGCGGCCCCAGTGGCTTTTCGTTGCCTAAGCTGGCACGCCGCTGACTCGACTTTCTTCCTGCTCCATACCTACGTCTACAGCGTCGTCGCGTTCAATTGACTTTGATCGCGTGCCCAGCCATTTGCGACGGTAGCGCTAAGCTCCGCATGTAACGGACGATCCGTTGCATATCGGCGCCTGGCCAGAATACCGATGTCACTTGGTGATTAACGTTATTGCAAGCAAAGGTCGACGGTGCTTGAAGCCATCAATCTGGACTGTGTGCGCGGTGAGCGCCGCCTATTTCATAACCTGAACTTTCACCTTGACGCAGGTGAGTGCCTATTGGTGCGCGGCCAGAACGGCAGCGGCAAAACCAGTCTCCTGCGCATGCTGGTGGGGCTAACGCCTGCGGCTGCCGGCGCCGTTCATTGGCAGGGAAGTCCAATAAAGAAGCTGGGCGACGGGTACCGTCGCGAGCTACTGTATTGCGGCCACTCGTTGGGCCTGAAGGACGATCTAAGTGCTACCGAGAACTTGACCTCGGGCATGGCGTTGTCTGATGAGTCGGTTACTGCGGATGCTGTGCTCGACGCCTTGGGTCAAGCTGGGTTGCAAGGCAGGGAGCACCTATCGGTGCGAGCCTTATCACAGGGTCAAAAGCGCCGTGTAAATCTGGCTAGGCTACTACTGCAAAAGCGTGCCTTGTGGGTGCTCGATGAACCCCTGACGGCGTTGGATGCTCAAGCCAGCCAATGGGTAGTACGGGTAATCGATCAGCATTTGAGTGGGGGCGGGATCGTTGTCTTGACGACGCATCAGGATTTGACGTTGGTAGGTACTGCGCACGTTATACGAGTGGGCGTATGAACGACATCATTGGCCTATCCGTACTTCGCGGGGTAATACATCGAGATTTAAGGCTCGCCATGCGGCGCAAGTCCGATGTGCTGGCACCGCTTTTTTTCTTTGTGATCGTAGTCAGCCTGTTTCCGCTGGGCATTGGCGCTGAGCGCGACACGTTGCGGCAGATCGCCCCAGGGATTCTTTGGGTGGCAGCACTGCTTGCGTCCATGTTGTCGCTTGATCGGTTGTTCGAACAAGATTATGTCGACGGCACCCTGGAGCAAATGGCGCTTTCACCCGCTCCGTTGGCTATGTTGGTGCTCGGCAAAGTGACGGCGTATTGGTTGTTGACGGGCTTTCCCTTGACGGTGCTGGCTCCGCTCCTGGCACTGCAATTCGATCTGCCAATTTCTTCGTTAGTGATACTGGCTGCGTCGTTGGCCATCGGCACGCCTGTACTCAGCTTTATTGGCGCGATCGGAGCGAGTTTGACCCTGGGCCTGCGAGGCGGCAGTGTCCTGGTCGCTTTGCTTGTGCTTCCGCTTTATGTGCCCGTGCTGATCTTTGGCGCGGGTTCCGTAGACGCCGCCGCTGCAGGTCTGGGGGCTACGGCGAATCTGTCGCTGTTAGGCGCCGTGCTGGTTTTAACTGGCTTTTTCGCACCGTTAGCCACCACCGTGGCACTACGGATTGCGTTGGAATAATGAGCAAGTGAATGATTAATTGGTTTAAGTACTCATCACCCAAAATGTTTTACCCGCTTGCCGGGAAGCTGATTCCCTGGTTTGGAGCCGCCGCCGCGATTCTCACGGCCATAGGGATGTACGTGGGATTCTTCATGGCTCCCACGGATGCCCAGCAGGGTGAGGGCTATCGCATCATCTTCGTTCATGTGCCGGTCTCCTGGATGTCGATGTTCATTTATGTGGTCATGGCTTTCTGGGCTGCGATAGGGCTGGCATTTAACAATCGTTTAGCCGCCATGATGGCTTCGGCGTTGGCCCCCACCGGCGCCATGTTCACGTTTCTTTCACTCTGGACAGGCGCCTTGTGGGGCAAGCCCATGTGGGGAACCTGGTGGGTCTGGGATGCACGCCTGACCTCCGAGCTGATTCTTCTCTTTTTGTACATCGGTTTTATGGCGCTTCAGTCGGCAATTGATGAGCCCCGGCGCGCGGATAAGGCCGGTGCTGTTCTTGCCCTTGTGGGCGTGGTCAATATTCCCATTATTTATTTTTCAGTGCAATGGTGGAACACCTTGCATCAGGGTGCATCAGTTTCGCTGACTCGAGCGCCCTCAATGGCCATGATCATGCTTGCCGGCATGCTGATTATGGCCCTGGCGTCATGGATGTATACAGTTGCGATCGTGCTGATGCGCGTGCGCTGCATCATTTTGGAGCGCGAACAGCATGCTGGGTGGTTAGACGAATTGAAGGAGGTAAAGCAATGAATTGGACGAATCCGGCTGAATTTTTTGCCATGGGCGGCTATGGACAGTACGTATGGGGCTCATTCGGTGTTGCTATTGCGGTTCTGTGCGCCGAATGGCTTGTGCTGCGTCAGCGCCGACTAGCGGCTTTATCGCAAGTAAGGCGACAGTTAATCCTGAGAAAGGAGCAGTCTCGATGAAAAATCGCCATAAGCGCCTCGCGCTCATTGCTGGCGGCGTGGCCGTGTTCGGCATCGCCGCAGCGTTGGTGCTCAATGCTTTTCAGAGCAACCTTGTATTTTTCTTCACGCCTACGCAGGTGAGCGCCGGTGAAGCTCCTCAGGCACGGACGTTTCGCGTCGGAGGCATGGTGCAAGCCGGCAGTGTGCAACGCCAAGGTGATGGGCTCACGGTTAAATTCGTGGTGACCGATACCGCCAAAATGATACCGGTCAGTTATACGGGGATATTGCCCGACCTGTTTAGCGAAGGCAAAGGGGTGGTGGCCCAAGGCAAGCTCGGCGCCGATGGGTTGTTCCGGGCGGAAGAGGTGCTTGCCAAACACGATGAGAACTATATGCCCGCTGAAGCGCAGCATGCGTTGGATGAGGCCGCCAAGAACACCATTGCTACGAGGCCATAACGCTCATGATTGCTGAACTCGGTCATTTCTCACTGATTCTCACGCTATTCGTGGCGCTAGCCCAGGGCTGTTTGGCCCTCGCGGGCGCGGCGCGCGGCAATGCTGTCTGGATCGCCTTTGCTCGACCGGCCGCGCGAGCACAGTTCCTTTTAATTATTGTTAGCTTCGCGACGCTGGTTTGGTCTTTTATCGTCAAGGACTTTTCGGTGGCTTACGTCGCCCAGAACTCCAACTCGCAATTACCCTTGCTTTACCGTATCGCCGCCGTCTGGGGCGGCCACGAAGGATCGCTCTTGTTGTGGCTGCTGATGCAAACAGGCTGGGGGTACGCTGTAAGTGTGTTCTCAAAGCAACTGCCCGATGCCATGGTGGCACGTGTATTGGGGGTGCTGGGCCTGGTCACCGCTGGATTCTTGCTCTTTGTGCTGTTTACCTCTAACCCGTTCGAGCGCCTGGTGCCGGCGCCGATAGAAGGTATGGATTTGAATCCGCTACTGCAAGATATTGGGCTGATATTTCATCCGCCACTGCTGTACATGGGGTATGTCGGATTTTCAGTGGCGTTCGCGTTTGCCATTGCCGCATTGCTGGCGGGGCAACTCGACTCGACGTGGGCCCGTTGGTCCCGGCCCTGGGCGACGGCGGCGTGGCTGTTCCTGACCTTGGGCATTGCCCTGGGAAGTTGGTGGGCCTATTACGAGCTGGGTTGGGGCGGCTGGTGGTTCTGGGATCCTGTAGAAAACGCCTCTTTTATTCCGTGGCTGGTGGGCACCGCATTAATTCACTCCCTGGCGGTAACTGAAAAGCGCGCCAGTTTTAAGAATTGGACAGTACTGCTTGCTATCAGCACGTTCTCGCTTTCATTGCTGGGGGCTTTCCTCGTACGGTCAGGCGTGTTGACGTCAGTACACACGTTCGCCACCGATCCGCGTCGCGGCGTGTTTATTTTGATGTTGTTCGTCGTGGTGGTGGGCTCGTCATTGCTCCTATTTGCGCTGCGTGCGCCCAAGGTAGGCATGGGCGGACGTTTTGAGCTGATATCGCGAGAGTCTCTGTTGCTAGTGAATAACGTATTGTTGGCCGTTGCAGCCGGCGCCGTCATTCTCGGAACGTTGTATCCGCTTTTTATCGATGCGCTCGGGTTAGGCAAACTATCCGTAGGACCGCCATACTTCAATGCCGTTTTCATACCGCTGATGGTGCCGGCGCTGCTTCTTATGGCTGTAGGTCCGGTGGCTAACTGGAAGTCGGCCAAGATTAGTGCTCTGACCAAACATCTACACCTTCCGGCCGTAGTGGCTCTCGTGGTCGGTGTCGGCGCCCCGTTCGCACTAGGACGCTGGTCAGTGCTGGTGGCTTTAGGTTTGGCGCTGGCCACATGGATTGCGACCGCCGTGGTCAAGGGCATCGTTGACCGCATGCGTGCTACGCGTACTGGGCTGCGCGCCCAACCGCGCAGTTGGCTAGGCATGCATCTGGCCCATTTAGGCATTGCGGTGTTCGTGGCCGGAGTGACGCTCGTCATGGGCTATGAGACTGAGCAGGACGTGCGCATGGCGCCTGGCAGCACGGTAAGCGCAGGCGGCTATGACCTGAAGTTTTTAGGCGTAAATAAAGTACAGGGACCTAATTACATGGCTGAAGTCGGTGATATTGAACTATCACGCGATGGACGAATTTTGCGTCTGCTTCATCCCGAAAAACGCAGCTACTTCTCCTCTGAAATGCCGATGACTGAAGCGGCCATTGACGCCAACGGATTGCGTCACGTCTATGTCGCCCTAGGTGAACCGCTTGCCGACGGGGCCTGGAGCGTACGGGTTTACTACAAACCATTCGTTGACTGGATCTGGATTGGGTGCATCTTGATGGCACTGGGGGGGCTGCTGGCCATTAGCGATCGCCGTTATCGACTTAAGCGTCGTGCACAAAAAGCTGCCTTGGTTGCAGAAGGAGCCACATCATGAGTCGTTTTGTATGGCCGTTGGCCGTTTTTCTCGTGCTGGTGGGCTTCCTGGCGTTTGGTTTGACACTCAAACCCAGCGAAGTTCCTTCGCCTTTAATTGACAAGCCAGCACCGAGTTTCACCTTGCCGCAGCTGGCATCACCAGAAGAAACGTTTTCACCAGAAGCCATGAAAGGCAAAGTGTGGCTGCTGAATGTGTGGGCCTCCTGGTGTTATGCCTGCCTTGAAGAGCATCCTGTGATTACGGCGTTGGCTAAAACACATGGGGTACCCATTGTCGGCCTTAACTACAAAGATATACGCGGGGAAGCCATTTCGTGGTTGGAACGCCATGGCAATGGATATGTGTTGTCCGTATCCGATACGCAAGGGCGCGTGGGCATCGACTATGGCGTTTATGGCGTGCCCGAGACCTTTGTTATCGATAAGGAAGGCTTCATTCGTTACAAGCACATCGGTGCAGTAACCGATAGTGCGGTACGCGACACGATACTACCGCTGATACGGGAGCTTGAGCAATGAAACGTTGGTGGCTGACATTATTGTGCGCGGTCATCGCCTTGCCATCGTGGGCGGATAACGGCGCGGCGGAAAAGCGCATGTTGGGTATTGCTGGCGAGCTGCGCTGCCTGGTGTGCCAGAACGAATCAATCGCGGCCTCGCGCGCCGACCTGGCCGTGGATTTGCGTCAGCAGATACGCGAACAGATTCAAGCGGGCAAAAGCGATGCCGAGATTAGAGCCTATATGGTTGATCGTTATGGTGATTTCGTACTCTATCGCACGCCATTAAAAGCCACCACGCTATTGCTATGGTTTGGCCCCATGCTGCTGCTCGCCTTTGGGCTTCTTGTTCTGGCGACAACATTGCGCCGCCGCAAAAGCAGTGTGGCTGACGCGTTGTTAAGCGACGATGAGCGCAAGAGAGCGCAGGCGCTGCTAGCGCGAACCACGGACAACGGAACAGAACCATGAATTTAATTTTTATCGTAATTGCTGCATTACTTGCTTCTGGTGTCACCTTGTGGCTCGTGCTTGCTCTGTGGCGCCGACCCAAGCTCAATAACAGTATGGAGCATCACACCGTCAATGCGACCGTGCTGCGCGACCAATTGGCTGAGCTGGAGCAGGATCGCGCTAACGGTATATTGTCTTTGCATGATCACGCTGCGGCCCAACAAGAGCTGCAACGGCGTGTGCTGGATGAGGCAACACCCGTTCAGAGTACGGGGCTACGACGCCAGAGCAGCAAGCAAGCCGCGATAGTGCTGGCCACCGTCCTGCCAGTGGCTGCAACGCTTGCGTATCTGTCGATAGGAAACCCCGCAGCGATTACCCCACCGCCAGTGCAAAGTGCGCCCGCCATGACACAAGCCGATGTGCAGGCCATGGTGGACTCGCTCGCGGCGAGGCTGGCGCGCAATCCCGATGATCCCTCTGGCTGGCTCATGCTGGCGCGCTCTTATCGCTATTTTGAGCGGTATGCCGACGCGGCGGCGGCCTTTGGCAAAGCGACTGCCGTCATACAGACCGATCCTTTGGCGTTGTCTGAGTATGCCGAAACTCTGGCCAGAAGCAGTGGAACCGGATTTATAGGGGAACCCACCCAACTACTGGAGCGCGCATTAGCACTTAATCCTAACGAGCCATTCGCTCTGACTTTGGCGGGCGCCGCAGCACGTGAGCGCCAAGATTATCCGGCAGCTATCGATTACTGGCAACAGTTACTCGGACTGCTTCCAGCTGATTCGGACGCCGCGCAGGCCGTCGCAGACACCATAGAGCGGGCTCGCCGAGAACAAGCCGAAACGGCGACCGCCAAGAACTGATGGATGCTGAACATTAACAATGAAGAACTCTTTTAAGATAATTGCATGGGCGGCGATGGCGTTAATTTGCGTGATCGCCATCGCGACAGCTTTGTTTTTTTACCAACGTAATAATGCCTCGAAAAGCTTCCTTAGTGGTGTGCTTAATGTTTCGGTGGACATAGGAGGGCAGCGCTTCATGCGCTGGCATACGCCACGCGAACTGCCTTTGATCTCCTTCCAGGATGGGACGGGTAAGACGGTAACTTTGGCCGATTTTCATGGGCGTGTCATATTGCTGAATCTATGGGCGACCTGGTGTCCTCCGTGTCGGGAGGAGATGCCGTCCCTGGACCGGCTAAATGCCAAGCTTGGTGACCCAGACTTTGAAGTCGTTGCCCTGTCGATTGATCGGGATCCTGATTTGATCAAACCGTTCTATCAGGATTTTGGTATTCGAACGTTAAAGCATTACGTTGACCCGACGACAAGGGTTTCAGACACGCTGCGTGCGCCGGGCGTGCCAACAACGCTATTGATTGATCGAGAAGGGCGCGAAATCGGCAGGGCGATGGGGCCCGCTGCCTGGGATGGCCCGCAAGTTGAAGCATTAATTGATGGCGCACTGCTGCACGCCTCTATTCGGGACTCAAAGTGATGCGAGATAAGAATAGAGCAGACTACCAACTGGGGATGATGCGATGCTTGAATTAACTGTCATTGGGCTATTAACGGCGTTTTTCGCCGGTATTGCTTCCTTCCTATCGCCCTGTGTTTTACCGCTCGTGCCAGGTTACCTCTCCTATATTGCGGGCGATTCGGTTCAGTCCAGTACCTCTCATACTGAAGCACGTGTGGCTCGCTGGCGAGCATTGGGCCTTAGTGCGTGTTTCGTTGCTGGCTTCTCCATGGTGTTTCTGATTTTAGGGGCCAGCATCACCGCAATTGGGCGTTTGTTTCTATCGTATCGCTATGAACTGAATATTGCCGCGGGAGGCGTTATTGTCATCGCCGGCCTGATGATTATGGGCGTCATACGTGCCCCGCTATGGATGCAGCGTTACTACCGCTTCGAGCCGCGTAGCGGTAGCGGTAAGCCTTGGTCGGCGACCGTGCTTGGCATGGCGTTCGGTTTCGGTTGGACGCCGTGTATTGGCCCCGTACTTGGCGGTATTTTGATACTCGGGGCCACGTCTGAGAGCCTTGGGCAGGGAGTATTGCTTTTGGGTATTTACGCACTGGGTTTAGGTGTGCCGTTCCTGCTTTCCGCGTACTTCATGACGCCGTTTATGCGTCGAATAGGTTCATTGCGCCGAACGGGTCGTTATCTTCAGATAATCACCGGTGCGATTCTGGTACTGATGGGCATTGCGGTGGCAAGTGGACAGTTGGTGCGTTTTGCTATTTGGTTACTGAGGACGTTTCCGGCGCTTGGGGCGATTGGGTAGTTGCGTGGTCTTCCGTGTTTTGCTTCTTGATATCCGGTCAGCCACAACAGCCGTGCTGTTTGCCGTTTTCTTGAACTGGTGGGCATGGCTCGGACCCGTATGAACAATAAACACAGCAGTCGCCGGGTTGTGGTTTCAGAATAGCCCGGCATTGCTTGCACTCGT
Organism: Pusillimonas caeni; assembly: GCF_003545815.1. Classification (GTDB taxonomy): domain Bacteria; phylum Pseudomonadota; class Gammaproteobacteria; order Burkholderiales; family Burkholderiaceae_B; genus Pusillimonas; species Pusillimonas caeni. The sequence continues at coordinate 336,574 of NZ_PDUW01000005.1, read as the reverse complement.
AGAACCATAGGCAGGCATCGGTCGGCATGGTTTCCGTTTTGACATTCCCACATCGGGGGCAGGTTAGCGTGGACTTTAGGACAACAGCACTCATTCCATATTTCTCATCAGCAGTGTGTGCACATAATCGTGCTCAAGAAAGGCGTGACGATAATTCGGCGCGCGCAATGCTTCCACGTGCTCCAACAAGAGAGTATTGATTATCTTATTGAACTGCAGTGTTATGGCGCTGACGCCAACATAACGCAAGCATTAAAAAATTGTAATACGAGGCGCATGTAGAGCACAGATCGCGTGAAGATAACGAGATTTTAGAACAAAGTACGGCGCTCAAGGCATTCAACTTGCTGGATAAGGCAAGTGGCATCGCGTAGCGAAGCCGCTTCCTAATCACAGCTTAAATTCTTTGGAGATTAATATGCCTCATGAAAAGTTTCAATCATGCATCGACGCTTGTTATGCTTGCGCTACCGAATGCGACCACTGCGCTGTTTCATGCCTGGGGGAACAAGACGTCAAAGCGATGGCACGCTGCATAAAGCTAGACATGGACTGCGCGCAAATTTGCCGCCTAGCGGCCAGTTATATGGCCAGGGACAGTGAGTTTGCCCAAGCCCTTTGTCGCCTGTGCGCCGATGTTTGCCAAGCTTGCGCGGATGAGTGCGCCAAGCACCAAATGGATCACTGCCAGCGCTGCGCCGAGGCTTGCCGCAAATGTGCCGAAGCGTGTAGGCGGATGGCATAGATGAACTACTGGGCGTACAGTACGCCCGATGCACGATGTGCTTTTTGATCAGCGCCTAGTCTGGCCAGAATGGCCGGACGGCGCTCAAACGCTGTAGCGCTGTCCGCTTAACTTGGCCCTCATCACGTTTATCAGCAGAGTAGACGTTCCCACAGAGACAATGTCAACCGGCAGATTTTTCGCCCACTGTATATATGGAACGCTTTGTCTTTTGTTCACTAGTGCTGCTGAAACGGGGCGACCGCTTTGTACATATAGCAACAAATTTTTTCCTCCCTCGAGCTCCTTTTCAAAGATGACGAAGATGTAATGTCCGCGCAATCTGCCTGACAGCAGCGAAGTATTACAGTAGGCTCGTCGCTGGATTTCTGCATAACTCATCCGCCACGCAAGTATAAGGAGCCAACAATGAAATGTGATATGAAGACGATGCTCAAGGCCGGTCTTGGGCTAGCCGTGTTAATTGCTGTCGCCTATGCAGCGTTGCCGGATGCTCGTGAGTGGATTACTGCGGCAAGCCCGTTCTTATTCTTCTTGATCTGTCCGTTGATGATGTTTTTCATGATGAAAGGCATGCAGTCGGGCCACAGCGATAACGAATCAAAGACGAGTGAACCCGCCCAAGCGCCAATGCCGGAAGTCGCTAATGTTGGGGACTACCCACGTGCACTAGAGCACAAGAAAGCACCTTGATACTGGAGCAGGCCATGGGAACCAGACTCACACGAATCGTTCTCCTGGCGCTAGCTGTAATTGGGTTGGTCGCTATTTTCGCCTTCGTTTTCATGGGCATCATAATGTTCTGAATGATGAGTAATTGAAGTGAACTCTATGCGTTTTCTGATAGCCATGCTGGTGTTGGCACTGGCGTGGTTACCTGGCGTTAGCTCCGCACAATTTTCTGAAATGCCAGCCGAGTCCACCGGTATTACAGAGTCGGTTTCTGCTTCCTCGGACAGTGGGATTCTAGGCCCCATGCGAAGTTGGTTTGGTGGCGAGAACTCTGACCAAGAGCTGTTGCCACCAGACGAAGCGTTCAAAGTCTCGGTGAGGGCACGCGACGCCGATACGCTGGTCGCTACGCTCACTGCAGCAGACGGCTATTATCTTTATCGGGATAGGATTGCGTTCGCTCTTCAGGCGTCATCCAGCGCAGCGATCAAGAACGTCGCGCTACCCCAAGGTAAGCTTAAGGATGACCCCACTTTTGGGCATGTCGAGGTGTATTACGGATCTGTCCAGATCCCAATTACGTTAAATCGGCTGTCTGGATCCATTTCCGATCCGCTGATTCTGCAAGCCTCCTATCAGGGTTGTAACGATCCGACCGGAGTCTGCTATCCACCAGTAAATACAACGCTGTCCGTAGTTTTTGTCGAGTCAGCCCAGACCAGCGCCGCCTCAGCGGGTGCTAACGTCGCGCAAGCTCAAGCGAGTAGCGGTATCCTGCGAAGCACTGCCAAGGGCCAAGTCTCGGAAACAAGCCTTGTACGAGATCTGTTCGCCCAGGACAATGCGTGGGCGCTCATAGCCGCCTTCTTTGGTTTTGGGTTGGTGCTGGCGTTTACACCCTGCATGCTACCCATGATTCCGATCCTGTCGGGAATGATTATTGGGCAGGGGCGCTCGTTAAGCCGCCGCCATGCCTTTGGCCTTTCTTTTGTTTATGTGATGGCCATGGCCATCACATACGCGCTCGCCGGTGTGGCCGCGGGGTTGGCAGGCACAATGCTCTCGGCATACCTGCAAAACCCGTGGGTGTTGGGCAGTTTTGCCCTCATCTTCGTGTTGCTTGCGCTGTCCATGTTCGGCTTTTATCAGCTTCAGATACCCGCTTCCATCCAAAGTCGCCTAGCGGGCGCCGCAAACCGGTCTGCCGGCGGCAAGGTCTTGAGCGTATCCGTTATGGGTGTGCTATCCGCCGTCATTGTCGGGCCGTGCGTTGCGGCACCCCTAGCCGGGGCACTGCTTTACATCGGGCAGACAGGAGATGTCGTGCTGGGTGGCTTGGCGCTTTTCTCGCTGGCCATAGGGATGGGTGTTCCGCTTCTGATCTTTGGCACCACAGCGGGTGCGCTTCTGCCTAAGGCCGGCTCGTGGATGAAATCAGTGCAGCACTTTTTTGGTGTCACGATGCTGGCGGTGGCCATCTACCTGATTTCCCCGGTGATACCTTCTGTCGTCCACATGAGCTTATGGGCCGCTTTGCTCATTATTTCTGCGATGTACTTGAAGGCATTGGACCCGCTACCAGACGGTTCGGCTGGCTTTGTACGTTTGGGCAAAGGGGTAGGGGTTATTGCGCTCATTTCAGGTTTGGCGCTGCTTATCGGCGTGCTGTCAGGAGGCCGCGATGTGCTGCAGCCCCTAAGCAGTTTAAGCGGTCCAGGTGCTGCAGCCATGCAGGATATCGGCTCGACCGAGTTGCAGTTCAAGAAAGTCACGAGCCTTGCCGACCTTGAGTCGCAATTGCAGGGGGCTGAAGGCCGCTATGTCATGCTCGATTTCTGGGCAGACTGGTGCATCTCGTGCAAGGAGATGGAGCGCTTCACGTTTACCGATGCCCAGGTGAGAAAGCGCCTGAAAGACGTCGTGTTGCTTAAAGCCGATGTGACCGCGAACGATGCCGAGGATCAAGCACTGCTTAAACGTTTTGGGCTCTTTGGCCCGCCAGGCATTATCTTTTTCGACAGACAAGGGGCGGAGATCGACTTTCAGGTTATCGGGTTTCAGGCGCCCCAGAAGTTCTTGCGCTCTTTAGACTCGGTCATGCCGGGTCAGTGAGGTCGAGGGCCAGACGCTCAGTTAAGTCACCCTGGAGCTTTACTTTAGGTAGGATCACAGCACCTTAGCCAGCTGGTTGGCCCCCTGTTCGCGTTCTGCCGCTGACAAACCCGCCGCAGCGATGTGCTCCCGAATTTGGCCTTCCAGCACCTTAATCATTAGGCCATGTATCGTGCCGCGGATCGCTGCAATCTGCTGGGGTATCCCTCTTTAGCGTCGCCCAAGTTCATTTGCTTCTTACATGGTGAGGTGTTCATACAGAATGACCGTACCAACGCCCATTAATGCCAACCCGCCAAGAATCTCCGCCCACTTGCCGGCCACATTGCCGATCAACCGGCCGACCATGACACCGAGCGTCACCATTACGAACGACGCCAAGCCAATGGCCGCAGCGGCTATCAGGATATTGTTATCGATAAAGGCTAGGCTGACGCCCACGGCCATCGCATCAATGCTGGTGGCGAACCCCGTGGCGGCAAGTAACCAAAACGAGTGACGGATCGCAGGAGTGGATTCGGCTTCTTTAGCCCGAAGGCGGGTGCGAATCATCAACACGCCCAAAATCGATAGGAGGGTGAAAGCGATCCAGTGATCCCAGTCTGCAACGAACTCGGCTGCGATGGAACCTAGAGCCCATCCAACTAACGGCGTGATGGCCTCGATTACACCAAAAATAATTCCGGTTCTTAGCGCTTCTGATAGGCGAGGATTGCGAAGGGCAGTACCTTTGCCCACGGCGGCCGCAAACGCGTCGGTAGACATGGCCAACGCCAGGATCATCGTAGAAACAAAATTCATGTGGGAGTGGTTCCAGCCGAGCGACACATGGACTTTCCGATACGGCTCGACAGCGTACTGGAAAAGTCTATGGTCTCGCCATGCCTTTCGGCCGGCTGCGCCATGGCGTTGGAGCCAAGAATGTTGACGCAATCCTTTCGCGCGAAGTCGAAAGTAGGCTACTCCCCAAAGAAGAGCCTGAATTTTAACACTTGATGGCATAGGAGCCGACGTGGGTGCTCGCAAGAGATCAGTCGGCGAATCCGCGAATCAAAGGTATTTTCCAATGGGCTCACAAGCTGGCCTTCCAGGCAGATTACAAAAAAGTAATCCAGGCGTCACGGATATGACAGCTGTATTTAATTAAAGTTGAGAAATAGCATCCTGTTGTTTCAGACGATTCGGCAGCCGTAGCGTTCAATAACGATTCATGCAGGATTCTCTTGAGCGAAGCATTCAGCTACGTTAGCTGTTCCTGGTGCGCTCACGCGGCGACGCCATTCTGCCCAGCCACCAATGATCAGTTGATTCGCTCCCTATACCAACGCCGCAATTGCGGTAATGAAATGTCATTTGTTACATAAGGATTGTATTCCATGAGCGCGTTGGTCGAGATAATGAACTCCGGGTTAGATAAGGCTGACATGACGGAGTTGTCGGTGGTGATTCCGTTGTACAACGAGCAGGAGGTCATCACGGTTATGTACGAGCGGCTGACCGCAGTGCTTGCCGAACTGCAGGTTGCTTATGAGCTGGTATTAGTGGATGATGGTAGTCGCGACGGTACGCCCGCTATGATGAGGCGGCTGGCCAAAGATGATTCGGCTGTCACGGCTGTATTCCTAAGCAGAAACTTTGGAAAGGAAGCGGCTCTGACAGCAGGTCTAGCGCATGCCGTCGGCGCTGCGGTCGTCATCATGGATGCCGATTTGCAGGATCCTCCAGAGTTAATCCCCCAAATGATGCAAGCCTGGAACGAGGGTGCGGACGTCGTTTGCATGCGCCGCAGCTCAAGAGCAGGCGAAACCTGGTTCAAGCGCCGCAGCGCACATCACTTCTACCGAGTGCTCAATGCTGTCAGCGACGTGGAGATCCCACCCGATACCGGTGATTTTCGCTTGTTAAGCCGCAAGGCTATCTATGCCCTGCAACAGTTGAACGAGCGGAATCGCTACATGAAAGGCTTGTTTGCCTGGATAGGCTTGCCCACGACAGTCATTGAGTATGATCGGATGCCGCGTGTGGCGGGCACTACCAAATGGAACTACGCCAGCCTGTTTAACCTCGCCTTTCAGGGCATTACTTCTTTCTCCACCGCTCCGCTGCGCCTTGTCGTCGCTGGAGGCCTGCTGACGGCATTTCTTGGCATTATTTTCGCCCTGTGGATTGTTGCCAAGACGCTTGTCTTCGGCGACCCAGTGCAAGGTTACCCTTCCCTCATTGCCATGATTACATTTCTTGGTGGTGCCCAATTGCTGTCAATTGGGCTGCTTGGCGAGTACATCGGCAAGACCTATTACGAAACTAAGCAACGTCCCGTGTATTTGGTGCATGAGGTGCTGAAGCGAGGAAGAGTAGTGGACCAAATGACTGCCAGTTCCGAGCGCTCACATGCATAAAATAGTCTCATATAGACCACTTGAACGGTGACGCATTGCGACGAGGCCTAAATATGTCAAAAATGTGATGGTAGCGACCATCCCATTGTTAGTGGCAGTTCACACGCCAAGCTACATATGCGGCCGAGATTACGAATTTGTAATGATTGTGTTCGTCTAATGACAGGCTGAATAACGTAACGTATACAGTTGCGAGAATACCGTGCGTTAGGAACGAGCTGCTAGTTACGACAGCAGATGCGGTGTTGCCTCACGCGCCACTGTGCGCTCAGCCCTTATCCCATGGAGGAATCACACCCGCAATGAAAGTTCTTGTGGTCGAAGATGAAAGAAAGCTTGCGGACTACTTACGTCGAGCATTGACGGAACATGGCTATGTGGTTGATGTGGCTGGCGATGGCAGGGAAGGTCTATATTTCGCACGGGAAACCCCATACGATCTTATCCTTCTGGATGTAATGTTGCCGGGTATGGATGGATTTCAACTATTACGCGAGCTGCGCAAGCAGGGTCGTGTGCCAGTGCTCATGCTTAGCGCAAGAGACCGGGTTGAAGACCGGGTAAGAGGGCTGGAGGATGGCGCTGACGATTACCTTCCCAAGCCCTTCTCGCTGACCGAGCTCATGGCTCGGATCTTCGCGTTGGTTCGTAGGAACGATCCTGCAAACTTGACTGACTCCCACACGAATATCGTTCGCGTAGCTGATCTAGAGTTGGATCTTCTGCGCCGACGCGTCTATCGGAACGAGCAGCCGATCAACTTGACTGTGAAGGAGTTCGCTTTGCTCCAGTTGTTCATGCGAAAGCGTGGCCAAGTCTTGTCTCGGCAGACTTTAGCGGAACAGGTATGGGATATTAATTTCAACAATAATACTAACGTAGTTGAAGCGGCCGTGCGGCGATTACGCGCAAAGGTGGATGGCCCGTTCGAGAACAAACTCATACACACCGTGCGCGGCATGGGCTATGTAATTGAGGCTCGGGATGCCGAATGTTGAGTTGCTCAAACTCAATTCGAGGCCGACTTTCGCGCTGGCTCGCGATACAGACCTTGGTAAGCGTAGGACTGATCTGTACAGCTGTCTATCTTGTTATTAGTTCGAATTTCGCGACCCGTCAGACCGAGCTTTTGGCGGAAAAGCAGAGGGCGATTCTGCATTTAACTACGGAAAATGTATCTAAAGATAGCTTCGAATCGTTGCAACATCAGCTCTTGGATTTCTTCCATGGCCATCCAGAGCTCTCGCTGGTTCTGCAAAGTAGCAGTGTGACCCAGACGTTTGGCAAAAGACCATTAAACGCCAAAGCAAGCATGTTTCGGCAGCTTACGTTTAAGCTACCTGAGTATGGACTATCGACTGGACCGATCCAAGCGCAACTGACCATGGACATCACTTCTGACGTCCGTTTTCTCAAAAGCTTGGCACTGGCTCTGTTTATTGGCGCAATTTTAGGCGCAGTACTCGCTTCGTTAGGTGCCGCGTGGTTGGTTCGCAGGGCGCTGACTCCGATCGATGCATTGAGTCGCCAGGTCGCAAAGCTGTCTCCAGAACGGTTGGGCGAGCGACTGGAGACGAAGACCCCTCTGGCAGAAATTCTACCGCTGATCGCCCAGTTCAACGCGTTGCTTGAACGTATCGAAGGTGCCTATGCTCAGATGGAGGAATTTAATGCCAATCTAGCCCATGAGTTAAGGACGCCGTTAGCAACGCTGATTGGTGAAACCGAGTTGGCATTAAGTACGAAACGCTATGAGCATTCGCTTAACGAAATGCTCGCTTCTAATCTGGAAGATCTACACAGAATGGAAAGAGTCATCAGCGACATATTGCTCCTCGCACGGGCCGATGGCGGCGCGCGGATTAAGACAGAACAGACCAACAGTATTGCCATTGCCATCCAGGAGGTTATGGATTATCACGAGGCTCAGGCCGAGGAAGCTGATGTGAAGTTACTGCTAGTGGGCGACGCCTCAGCAATGATAAGCCGTACGCTTTTTCAACGCGCCGTGTCGAATTTGCTATCAAACGCGATCCGGCATGCCGACGCGTTCACCGATGTGCTGATCGTGGCGGAAACAGCAGACGAAGAGGTGCGGATCGCAGTTTGTAATCTTGGCTCGCCTGTCGCACAAGAGCACCTGGTTAGGTGTTTTGGGAGGTTCGTCAGGTTACCAGCAGAGCAGGCGTCTAGCGATCGAGGTCATCTTGGGCTGGGGCTAGCAATCGTTGCCGCGATAGCTCGAATGCATGGCGGAAAAACGTTTTGTAGGACGGTCGATCGATTGGTTACTATGGGGTTTACAGTGGCTCGACCACTACATTAGTTTTGGCATTCGTGTTCGGATATTAACCGCGCCATACATGGGAATGACCGCCTAGGTGTTAGATAAGAATACCGCGCACAAGTGTAGCTATGCGCGGTGACTATTGCTACTCCTTCATGGAGAAGAGCCTCGTCAAATCGAATTACCGTTTCGATTGCCGTTGTACCTCTGCGTTATATTCTGGGCCATTACGCATACGAACATACTCAGCGTAGGCAGATCTGTATTCGCGGCTAAAGGTAATGGAGGGCTCGTAGTCTACCCGGAATTGATCGAGCCCCGCTTTCTTCCACAATGCTAGATCTGCACGCACTTCCGCGCGCGTCTTATCTATGCTTGAGGACGCCGCCGCGCTTGCACTGACAGCGGACGTATGCGGCTGTGCGCTGACTGCCATCGTCGATGTCGCCAGCAGCACTGCTGCGAAAAGGTTCTTTTTCAAGTTGGTCATATGTTTACTCCTAAAATTTACGAACGCATGCGGCTGCGCAATGGCGCGTGATGAAAGTTAAGCCGCTTGAATGAATTGTAGAAAATCAGCCTAGTAAATTTCCGAATACGCGCATTACTTTTTTGTTACCCAACTCAAACCGTAATGATCTTTGTCTAAGCGATTTCAATAGGTGTACACAGTCGATCATGCTCGATTCTTCGGGCGCGTTGATCCTTTGCGAACGGCTGCTGCAGCAAGTTTCGCCTTAGCGGAGTCTCCCACTACGCTCGGGGCGATTCACCTCACCGATGAACAGCGTCAGAACAGCCGATATGAGCGCCACTAGGAAAGCGGCTCGGAGCCTACCAAACTGTGCGCTCGACCCGAACTATCGCTTCGGTCATGCCTGGCTTCTTCCCTGCCATGCCGCCGTTTCGAAAAGACAAACCACACACCGCTGCTATCGAGTCAAACACCATCGCCCATCAGCGTGCATGGGAATCTGCACCCTGATGGACATCATGCTAACTTAGAAGCTGTGACGCAGGCCGACGCCAATCGACTGAGTCTTGTTACCCGAAACGAAGGCGACATTTTTTCCATAGGCGCCTTGCGCATAAAGATTGGTACGCGCGGAGAGTTTGTAGGTGTAGGCCAGGCCAAAAATGTGCTGCGCTTTGAGGTCGCGGCCGGCGTAGGCCGCACCGTTGTTGCGCGGGTCGACCATACCCCAACCGGCGAGCAGCTTACCGCGCGCGCCGACAGGGGCGCTTAGGCCTACGCCGTAAGAGTAAGCACGGAAGCCATCGTTGTAAGCGCGGATACTGCCGAAATCGAGTTCCGAATTGCGCAATTGAGAGGGCGTGCCGAACCAGCCGTCATCAGTGATGCCGAAGCCCAGATGCACCTCGGCCACCTCGAAGTCATAACTGCCTGCAAGGTTCCAGGATTTGGCCTTGATGCCGGTGACGGTCTTGGCGTCCTTCATCTGGTCATAGGTCAGAACCGCAGCCACGGGACCATTCAAATAGCGCAGACCCGCAGTCACGGCGCGGACGTTCGACTCGTTCTGGTCCCTCTGCTTGAACTCTTGCTCACCATCCGCATTGAACGAATACCCGATACCAGCCTGGAAGCCAGAAATGCTGGGAGTCAGGTACTGAATCTGGTTATCGTAACGTACCTCAGCCACGCTGAACGTGCCGGCGGTACGAGCTTGATTGAAATTGTTGCCGAAGGGCGTGGCGACACCAGCCAGCCAGCGGTAGGCGATGTTGCCCTGGCGGCCCAGCGTGATCGTGCCCCAAGCATCGGATTTCAGACCAAGCACCGCTTCTCGGCCATACAGACGACCGCCTTGGGCTTGGGTACCGTTCATCAGGCTGTAACCGTTTTCCAGCGTGAAGATGGCCTTCAGGCCATCACCCAGATCTTCGCTGCCCCGCAAGCCCCAGCGATTGCTCGACTGAGCGCCATCCCAACCACCCGTTTTGGATGCGCTGGCTGTGTCGCTTTTGAATTTTGTATAGCCCACACCACCATCCAAAAGACCATATAGCGTTACGGATGTATTGGCTTGCGCCGCACCTGAAAAACCGGATAACAAGGCGGCTACCAGCAAACTCTTTTTCATGAAAACTCCAGAAATTAGCCTTGATCAGTTGCAAGACCTTTTGTGGGTCAACTGATCAAACTTCCGAATGGAAGTCGCCGGCATTACAGCAGTGTTTCGTTAACGCGCAGTGAATTTCGAGCTTCCTGACGGAGATGTAATCTCGTAATCATCTTCCGGTAATTAAAGTTGGCAGGGAACAGAATTCGCTGAAATTCAGTGGCCGTGATCATCTCGATTACGTCGCCGTTCAGAGCTGAGTTGACGGTTGATAGCAACTTCAAGCGTAGATTCAGGCGGCAAAAATAAAGCTGGAATCCGCGTCTACATAATTCATTGAAATGGGCTCGCGGTGCTTCTTTTCGTCCTGCTTGATCATATTGATTGTTCCGCTATGCCGTTCAACGAGCGGAGGGGTTAGCGCATCGTTGAACCTACGAAGAAGGCATACGGAACTGAGGCGCTGCTTCGTCGGGGCCTGACACCAGAAAGTCACCATGGCAATGGTCTTTATTCGCCTTGCGGCTCTGTTCGTTTAAGTGTCGTTGTGGCCCTGTGCTTTGGCGCAGTCCTTCCACTCGTGAGCAGTCTTGAGTGTCATTCGGTCAATCAGACGATGCTGTGTGGCCAAATGCTATGAATTGGTCCATGTTCATGCGAGCGGAAGCTATTGCGCTATCGGAAGTTTGCAGTCTTCAAAGCTGCCTATCTGGGTGGACGCGCTTCTAATGTGCATTGCAAAAATGTAATCCTAGAGTTCGACGTTTGTCACGTCCGTACGCTTACCATTCACGTCTTGTAGGCGAAGAACCCGCCATCTTTATAGCCGTGGCTTCGCTAAGAAAACAAGCTTTGATCTCCTCAGCACGCTGGATTGCCGCTTCGCTTAAGTACCGGTAGCTCGGTCAAGGCTTAGGTTGTCTTCTGGCGTTGATAAACAACGAGTCTGCAGTTCTACGTGAATGCGCGAAGGCGTCGAAGTAGTCAGTTGGCTGCAAAGGACGGCTAGGCGGATACTCCAAAGCCCGGGTCAGAAGCATTTCAAGCTCTAGCAGATATCTCGTTATGTGCTGTCCCATTTCTAAACGATAGCGACCATTTCGAATATGAAAAAGATATCTCGTTTCACCACACCGCTGTCATTATGAAGATTCTCTATACCAACTTTCATCGAGGAGACGGCGGAGGACACACTACTTACATTCTTTCGCTTGCGCGCAAACTCAGCAGTGAGCACGAGATCGTCATTGCAGCACCCAGTGGGAGCCGTCTTTTCGAATCAGCTGCGGCTCTGGCAGGCGTTCGAACTATGCCGCACGAATTTAAAGGAGGGTTGCTCAGAACGCTGCTGAGCCTTCGGCGCCTTAGAGCATTCTTGCGGCGTGAGCAATTTGACATTATTCATGTTAACGGCGCGACAGACCATCGTGCCTGTATGTTCGCATTGATGGGTTCTGGCGCTTGGCGCCCAGTGCTCGTGTATACCCAACATAGTGACCGCCTATCTCGAAGCGTCGGAGCACTAGCTCGTGCAAAGCTGGCAACAGATCATGTCATTTGCGTCTGCGATCACACGCGAAATAAGTTGGTCCATTCGTACTTCAGAGGGTGCCGTCTGCACGTAATCCGTAATGGTGTTGAACTGGACAGGTTTGTTCCCCCCGCGCCAGAGGAGCGATTAGCTGCGAAAAGCTGCTGGATTCCGCCTCACTTGGCAGGGCGGTTAGTTGTGGGTAGCAATGCGGGGACCGCGGCGTACAAGAACTGGCTGGATATGGTCGAAGCGGTCTCTCTTCTTCCTGCTGTGCTACGAAGCCAAATCGTCATCTTGATTGCCGGCGTCCTTCCATCAGATGCTCAGCGCGCCAGAGTCGAGGCACTAAACCTGCGCAATAGTGTGGTTTTCACAGGGCTCTTGGATGATGTCCGTTCATGCTTGGCAGCGTTGGACGTCGGGTTTGTTGTGTCATCTGAGATAGAGACTATTTCGTTTGCATGCCGAGAAATGATGGCTATGGGTATACCTGTAATCGTAAGTGATGCGGGCGGCTTACCAGAGAACGTCAAAAATGGACATGATGGCTGGATTGTGCCAATCCGAGATCCGCAGGCGATAGCTTCCGTTCTTACGAAGGTGTTGGAAAGCCCTGCAGAACTAGTTTCCATGGGTCAGCGCGCGCGTCAGAAGGCTGTTCAGGAGTTCTCGATTGGTTCTTTCGTCTCGTCCACGCAGGAAGTGTACCTACGAGGCAAAGTTTCGCCCAAGAAAAGCACATGGATTGTACGCCCTGACTGAGCTCCGACGGCCTAAACCGTGCGCATGGCACAAATATGTTATGGAACAGTTGCCTGTGGCAGAGATGGCAGACGCCATGGAGGTGCTCGTAGTAACTCAAATAAGCCCTCGGTTAGAACGGCCGTGCCTATATTACAAAATTGTAATTTGCACGTCAGTAGATCGGCAGTTGTACTTCGTTAAAGTGCAATTGATTGCTCAATGCTGTTGCCATTAAAGTGACTAACTCGGGCGATGAAGCAGGAAGCCCGTTTCTTGGATGGTTTGGGTTTTCGGTTTCGATATTGCCTTTTCTTGGGGCGGTTTGAAATGGCTGCCTACTTAAACAAACTCTAGGAGTATACCCATGATGAAAAAGACCCTTTCTATTTTGGCTTTAAGTGTCCTTCCGGCCCTCGCATTGGCTGCGGGCAGCCATGGCGGGGGGCATGGCGCACCGGCGCATGGCATGCCTGGGCACGATATGTCCACCATGTCGAATGCACCGTCGCCGGCTGGCAAGCCTGGCGATCCGGCCAAAGTTACCCGCACGATTGAGTTGACGATGGACGACACCATGCGGTTTACACCGGGTGACATCCAGGTCAGCGCTGGCGAGACCATTCGTTTCTTTATCAAGAACACGGGCAAAATCCCCCATGAAATGGTGATCGGATCCCTCGCCGATCTGAAGGCCCATGCGGCCGAAATGCAAAAAATGCCGGGGATGCAGCATGCGGAACCGAATATGATCACATTGGGTCCGGGTAAGATCGGTGGCTTGGTGTGGCAGTTCGACCAGGCTGGCACCGTCGATTTCGCTTGCCTCATTCCGGGCCACATGGAGGCCGGGATGGTCGGCAAGGTAAAAGTTAGCTGATCTAGCGCATTAAAATGGCACGGAAGAAATTGGACTTTGGGGTAGTCGACGCTGTCGTCGTCGGCGCCGCGCCACCCTTTACAGCGTCATACGGGGATCCGGCTCGGCATTCATCGACCCTGCGGATCAGGCTCTTGTGATGCAGGGCAGGGCGATCTATGCGAACAATTGCGCAGCTTGCCCTGGTGAGTCGCTGCAAGGGCAGCCGAACTGGCGTGACCGCATGCCCAATGGCAGGCTGCCCGCACCGCCGCACGACAAAACCGGCCATACCTGGCACCATCCTGATGCGATGTTGGTCAATATGGTGAAAAACGGCCTGGTTCCTGGGAAGACGGTGCCGCCAGGCTATGTGAGCGACATGCCCGCGTCGGGAGATCCTCAGCGATCAAGAGATCATTGCGGTACTGGCTTACATCAAGAGCAACTGGCCGCCCAAGGTCCTGGAGGCACAGAAGGACGTCACATTGCAACGACAGAACTAAGCTGCCCGAGCGTGGTCTTTATCTATACTATGAGTCATTCAAGATTTACATTTTCACTGGAGCAGGTTTCATGAAATTATGGCTCGCAGCGGCTGCCTTGGCCGTCGCGTCATCCTTTGCACAGGCTGCCGGCACGGCCATTACCGTATATCAGGATCCCAATTGCGGTTGCTGCACTGGGTGGGTCGAGCATATGCGGGATGCTGGCTTTGATGTTACGGCGATCAAAACGGCCGACATGGCTTCGGTGAAGCAAGAACTCGGTGTGCCACCAAAGCTTGGGTCGTGTCATACGGGCGTGGTCGAAGCCACTGGCCAAATCATCGAGGGACACGTACCGGCCAATGCTGTCAACAAATTGCTGGCTGACTCATCAGTGAAGGGCGTGTCGGCGCCTGGCATGCCGTTGAATGCGCCAGGCATGGGCGAGTTGGACGGCAATCTGGTTACTGTGGACTTTAACGGTAAACCGTTTTCCAAGGACTAAAATCTACATACAAGCAATGGTATAGCCGGGTACGCCACGATTGGTACGCCTTGCTGCTCTGACGCTGGAAGACATTTACACCTCTATATCTACATCTCTCTTGCGCCACAAGTTCAAGCCGGTTCGTGAAAAGTCAATTTTCTGGATTTAGGAGATACAAATGAATATGAAAGTACTATTTATTGCACCCATGACGGCGCTCTTGTTGGGCGTAAGCGGTGCGGGAGTAGCAGCGACTTCCAGCAGTTATGGCACTACCGCAGGCACGAAAGCTGAATCAGGCATGATGCAGAATGGTGACGCGCCCAAGATGGGCGATATGAAGCCAGGCAAGATGAAAGATCACGGCATGATGGGCGGTGACATGATGAGGATGATGGGCAGCTGTCCTATGATGGGCGCTGCTAGCGGAGCCAATAGCAAAGTGAAGATGCAGATGCATGGCGAGATGATGCGTGCCATGGGCGACATCATGGTCAAGTATGCCGACAAGCTTGAGGCGCCGTCCTCACCTCAATAATGAGATCTGAGTTCGAACCGTAGACCTGAGAGCTATTTCGATGGCTTTGGGTGCGCAGCGAGCCATTCATCAAACTTCGCGATTTCTTTTTTCTGGTCTGCGATGATTTCTTTGGCCATTTGTTTCATCTCAGGATCTTGACCTTTTTTCAGCTCTAGCTCGGCCATATCTACGGCGCCCTGATGGTGGACCCGCATCATGGCGGCAAAGTCATAATCAATATCACTCGAGGGCTTCATGGCATCCATGCTCTTGCGCATTTCCATCATGGAACCCTGCATATCCATAGAGATGCCGTTTTTGGCGGTTTCCGACTTCATTGACGGTTGATTCGACTGAGTTGCTGTCGATTGGGCAGGCGCTGGCAATGAGATGGCCAACCTACTGGCTCCAAGCAGCGATGGCAAGAGGTGACGTACGGCGCGGATGCTCGCACGGCGAGCTATTTTCGGTTGAGTGAACATGATCGCTCCCAGGAAAGTTAGCCAATAGTTGGCGGTACGGTACCGGCCCAGCAAGTGTCATGTCCTCCTTTAATGCCAACGGCCTTCGCTATGGGTGGTCGTTCAATCGCAGCTACTAATCAAGCAACGTTGGTTTGAACAGAGCTAAGCCTGAACGTCCAGGATCATGGTCAGGCCCCCGGCGCCATCTTGTTCTACATTGTTGTTGGTCGTATGGTGCGGAATGTGACAATGCACAATCCACTTGCCTGGCCGGCGCGCGGTCCATATGACGTCATAGCGTTGCCCTGGGCCGACGTTGACTGTATCGGCTTCGAAGCGCGCCGCGGTGGGCAACACATTTCCATCGCGGGCAACCACGGTAAAAGGCCCACCGTGAACATGCATAGGGTGTACAAAATTGTTATTACTGCCGATGAAGCGCAATTTGATCGATTCGCCCACTTTCATCTTCACTGTGTCCGTGGCCGGGTATGCTTTGCCATTGATAGTGAAGTAATTGGGCAAGGCTCCTTCCATCAGCATGGCAGGGTAGGTCAACCCTTCGCGCTCGAGCCACTCCTGTAACTGCAATATATACTCATGGTCGGCCCGGGGTTCTTCATCGCGGTTCTTTGGGTCGATAATGAGTGCGCCATATAGCCCGAAGGCTTGCTGCCGATCGACATGGTCATGCGTATGATAAAAATAAGTACCGGATTGTTCGGTCATGAACTCATAAACGTATTTACCGCCAGGAGCAATTGGCTTTTGGGTAATGTTGGCTGGTCCATCCATTTCATTGGGTAGGATCAAGCCATGCCAATGTACTGTCGTCGATTCCGGTAGTTTATTATTGACATTGATACGGACCCTATCGCCTTCAGTGACGCGCAGCCGTGGACCCGGAATCTGGCGATTGAACGCATAGCCTTCTACCTGTACGTCGGGCAGGATGTTCCAACGCACAACGCTCGCTTCCAGATCAAAAACCTTGACACCGTTTTCAATACGAGGTTCAAGTGCTGTATCGCCTTGGGCGTCTTGCGCGGCGGTATGCGCGACCAAGCGCGGTGCGATGGCTGCCATATCGCGCATGGCAGCACCCGGCGTGTCCCACCCCATGATCATGCCTGGCGGCATAATCGCTCCTCCTACGTCGCGGGCAGACAGGCGCATGTTCACAAACAGCGCCGGAAACGTCATGCCAGCCAATAGCATTAAGCCGGTGGCCATCGTGACAGCTGCTAATTGCGGGCGTGTCACGTTAGGCTGCATGGCGTGATGGTCACCTGGAGACGACTTTGCCGAAGCATGGCCGCCACCAGTGTGGCCATGCTTCTTTGTCTGTGCGGTTTTGTTTTGGCGTTTGGTCATTAAGCCATGTTTCATCTGCCTGGAAACCATCCAGACATTGACCGGATAAGTCACGACAAAACCGGCAATCACGCCCATTGACATGACTCCCCAGAAAAGCAGTTCGGTCGGCTCCATCGCCCTCATGTCGCGCCCCATCATCAGGAGCGTCATGACGGGGGCCATGCCTGCCATCATGGCATTCATACTGATAAACTCGGGCATGAATGATTTTTTGACATTGTCCCAGTAGCTGCCGCCCATCATGTTCTTCATGAAAAGAGACTGGAAGATGAAAAGACCAAACGCGAATCCCGCTACATACTCAACGATGAGATCCAGCCACATAGGCAAGCCCAGCGCTGCCGTGATTACCGCCGCCAGGATAATGCCAGTGGCGTCGCCCGCCACGCAATGAATGGTCGAACCTGCGCCTTGTTTCCACAGCGGCTTGATGAATTGTTCATGCTCGCCTGGTCCGGGCTCTTTATCGGCCATCACATATAGCAGCAAGCCGATCGGCCCCATATAGAGGGTCACCAATACGAAACCCCACTTCATTACCACCGGCTCGGGATTATGGCGAAACTGATCCCACGCCACGTAGGCCGTGGATAAAGCCGCTAGAGCAAACCAGACAATAAGAAAGTAATCGATAGGTTGAGCGATCATGGGACTCTGGGAGTAATGACGAACGTGTTTGAGCCCGCACTGATTGCGCGGACTTTTTGCCCATCAGCAATTCCTGTGCCTCGTTGAGCCATTTTCCCGGTGCAGTTACATCGCTTGGATAAACCGAATCACGGCGTATTCGTTGTGCCAGCGTCATCGGACTGTTGGGTCCTATTCGCTCAAGTGGAGTTCTCGCCCGAAAGAACTGGCAACGCGATCGCGCGCGGCATGACAAAAATGTAATGCTATTGACAGCAAACTGTCAGTTTCGCGAACAGTAAAGTGTGGCATGATTAATCTACTTGCCATCGATCGCGAATTCTGGCTCTACGCTGTTTCAAGATGGTGATAGCCGTCAGCGTAGCCCAATACTAAATCGGAAATCGGCCACGTCATGACATCACACGACCACGATCACGCCCATCACGGCCAATCAGGTGACTTAAACGGCGGAGCAACGCAAGCGGGCAACAGCCACGCTAAATTACCTGGGTCCTCAGCCCCGGCGTTAAAAGACCCCGTGTGCGGAATGTCGGTGACCGAACAATCGCCACACCATCTTGAGCACGACGGTCAGCCGTTTTATTTCTGCAGCACTAGTTGTCAGGCCAAATTCAGCGCGGACCCGGCCAAATATCTCTCTAAAAGCCAATCGAGCGAACAATCAACTCAGGCAGCCGCACCGGGCACGATCTATACCTGTCCGATGCATCCGGAGATTCGCCGAGATCACCCTGGAAACTGTCCTAAGTGCGGCATGGCGCTGGAACCGCTTATGCCTACACTCGATGACGATAATCCGGAACTGGCGGACTTCAGTCGCCGGTTTTGGTGGACCTTGCCGCTTACTCTAATCGTCACCACGCTGGCCATGTTCGGCCACCAGTTTGGCTGGTTTGGCATGACCACTCAAAGTTGGATCGAGCTGGTGCTTTCCTTGCCTGTCGTGCTGTGGGCCGGCTGGCCGTTCTTTGTGCGCGGCGTTCAGTCGGTGGTTAACCGTAGCCCCAATATGTGGACGCTCATCGGTCTGGGAACGGCGGCGGCTTTTATCTATAGCGTCGTGGCGACGGTTACGCCGGAAGTTTTCCCCGATACCTTCTTGTCCATGGGACGTATCGCAGTGTATTTTGAAGCGGCAGTCGTCATCATTTCCTTGACGCTTTTCGGGCAAATTCTTGAGTTGAAAGCTCGCTCGCAGACCTCGGCGGCCATCAAGTCGCTAATGGGATTGGCCCCGAAGACGGCCCGGCGTATCTTGCCTGATGGTACTGAAGAAGATGTGCCCTTGACTCATGTGCATGAAGGCGATCGCTTGCGTGTGCGTCCAGGTGAAAAAGTGCCGGTGGACGGGGCGGTAGAGGAGGGCGCGAGTTCAATTGACGAATCCATGCTGACCGGCGAACCGCTTCCCGTCAGCAAACGCGTGGGCGATAAAGTGATTGGCGCCACGATGAATACATCGGGCGCGCTGGTGATACGCGCCGAGAAAGTGGGCGCGGCTACGGTGTTGTCTCAAATCGTGCAGCTCGTGGCGCAAGCGCAGCGCTCCCGAGCGCCCATGCAACGCATGGCCGATCATGTGGCTGGCTATTTTGTCATGGCGGTGGTTGCTATAGCAGTGATCACGTTTTTCGTGTGGGGATTCTGGGGTCCACAGCCAACGTGGGTATATGGTCTGATCAATGCGGTAGCCGTGCTGATCATTGCCTGCCCGTGCGCGCTAGGCTTGGCGACACCCATGTCCATCATGGTGGCGACGGGTCGTGGTGCGACGCACGGCGTCTTGTTCCGCGATGCCGCCGCCATCGAGAACTTTCGCAAGGTGGATACTTTGATCGTCGATAAAACTGGCACCTTGACCGAAGGGCGGCCCACGTTTGAGCAAGCGGTTGCCGTCGGGGGCGTTAGCGCCGACGAGGTGCTGCGCCTGGCTGCTAGCCTGGATCAAGGCAGCGAGCACCCGCTGGCCGACGCTATCGTTAGTGCCGCACGAGAGCAGGGATTGGCATTGGCCACGGTAGATGAATTTGAGTCGGGCTCCGGGATTGGCGTTCGCGGAAACGTTGAGAGCAAACGTCTGGCGCTCGGTAATACCGCGCTGATGCAGCAAGAAGGCGTCGACGTGGCGATACTAAGCGAGAAGGCGGATAGCCTGCGTATGCAAGGAGCGAGCGTCATGTATCTAGCTGCGAACGGCGACTTGCTGGGTCTACTTGCCGTGTCCGACCCTATCAAAGCCAGCACGCAAGAAGCCTTGAGTGAACTGAAGGCCGCTGGAATCCGAGTCATCATGGCCACGGGAGATGGGGTGTCGACAGCGAAGGCTGTAGCGCAACGCCTCGGTATCGACGAATTCCATGGTGAAGTAAAGCCGGCCGATAAGCTCGATCTGGTTACAAAGCTTCAGGGTCAAGGGCATATCGTGGCGATGGCGGGGGATGGCATTAACGATGCGCCCGCGCTGGCTAAAGCCGATGTGGGCATTGCCATGGGTACCGGCACCGATGTCGCTATGAACAGCGCCCAGGTCACGCTGGTGAAAGGCGATTTACGAGGCATCTCGATTGCCCGCCATTTGTCTGACGCGACCATCACGAATATGAGGCAAAACCTGGGGTTTGCTTTTGTTTATAACGCTTTGGGCGTGCCGCTGGCGGCGGGCGTGCTGTATCCATGGACGGGGTTATTGCTCTCACCCATGTTTGCCGCCCTGGCGATGAGCTTAAGTTCAGCTTCGGTGGTGACGAACGCCTTGCGGTTACGTAAAGCAAAATAAACGGCTAGCGCGCCCAATGAGTTACTGTGGCCGTTGTTGCGTGATTTCTTTTTGAGCCGCTAACGCCTGTTTGGGCCAGGAGCTTTTGATATAAGCGAGCACAGCCCGGATGTCGTGATCGGTCAGCAACTTGCCATAGGCGGGCATATCGCTCACATACTCGGGTGGGGCTGTCACGCCAGGGACCAGGCCATTTTTAGTAATGTCAATTAAAACGGCATCGGGATGATGCCAGGTGTGCCCGGTCTCATCATGCGGCGGCGCAGGCAAACGACCATTGGCTTGCCGGATACGCCAGTCAGGCTGGCCTTCCAACTTTGCGCCATGGCAAGATGCGCAGTTGTTGGCGTAGATTTCTTTGCCGTTGGCGACGAGTTCTCGATCGGAAGGGTCAATAAATGCCGATCTTGAGCTCATCAAGGGTTCATACATAAACAAGCCGGCACCGAGCGCCAGTAAACCAAGCACTCCGGTAATCACGCCCGCTTTTTTCACAGTTATTGCCATTGGAACTATCCCACTCACTTTGTTGCACGATCAATCAATGTAATTTGCGGGCTATCGCTACGCCGGCCGCACAAGGTAACTTCATCTTTGGACATAGGAGGCAAGTTGCCGTTTTTCCTGGATGGGGTCTACCGGTTGATTGTTGACGCGCAGCTCATAATGCAAATGAGGGCCACTGGATGTTCCGGTTGAACCGACATAGCCAATGATTTGTCCCTTTTCTATGCTGACACCTTTTCTTAGGCCTTTCTTAAAGCGGCTTTGATGCGCATAGACAGTGGAATACTCATTATCATGCTCTATGAAAATCACTTTGCCATATCCATTTTGGACACCAATGAAAGAGATTTTTCCCTGAGCCGTTGCGCGGATGGGAGTGCCTTTTGGGGCGGGGTAGTCAAGACCCTGATGGCCTGCCCACTTGCCTGATACGGGATGCAGCCGGTAGCCAAAGGATGAGTTGACACGCGCGCGTTCGATCAGCGGCGTGGCAAGAAACATCTTACGCAAGCTCTCGAGTCGAGGGATCGCCTTGTGAGAGTGTTTGCCGAGTGTGTGAACAGGGCTTTCGATAATAGAAGTCAGTCTGACTTCCGATGCCACGGCGCTATTCGTTAGAAGATAACCGAAGACGAGAAGCAGGCTTTTTAATATCGTATGCATGTCATATAGAAAATATTTGGATAATGCTAGAGCGTGGTTCGCCTTTTGTGGCTGGATCGACTGTGATTCGTGTGAGAGAAATAAGCATTGGCAGCACTACATACGCAGTGCTGCCGCTCTGGCGGGAACGCATTATAGGTACTGTGCCTAGTAATCCATCAGGCAGTGGATGAATAATCTGGCCATAAGGCACCGCCTTTACGTCACCTTATCCGACTGTTACCTTACCAATCATGCCCGCTTCCATGTGTCCAGGAAGAAGGCAGGCAAAGTCAACGGTTCCGGTCTGAGGAAACTGCCAGACGAGGCCACCTTTTTGGCCAGGATTGACCGTGATCATATTGGGCTCGGCATGTTTCATTCCCGGCATTTTTTGCATCATGGCGGCATGCTCTTTGAGCTCTGCAACGGAGCCGATTACCATTTCATGAGGAATCTTGCCGGTGTTCTTGATGAAGAATCGGACCGTCTCGCCGGCCTTGACCTCGATGTCGCTCGGTGTAAAACGCATAGCGTCGTCCATCGTCACTTCGATCGTGCGAGTGACTTTGGCAGGGTCGCCAGGCTGACCGACCGGCGAAGAAGCGTGCGACATAGAAGACATGTCATGACCATGCATGCCGTGTGAGGCGGTGCCGTGCCCGCCCGCATGTGTGCCTGCAGCCAAAGCGAAGGCCGGTAGAACGCTTAGAGCGAAAATAGATATAGTCTTCTTCATAGATTGAACTCCAAAAATGTATACATTGAGACGGAGGCGCGGCATCGCACTTCCTTAAATAACAGCGACATTAAAAACGAAAGGCCAGACCAGCTACAAAACGTGTTTCCTGCTTGGAGTCACCTGCTGCGCGAGCGTAATCCGCTGTCTTTCCAAACTTGCTGGACCACTCAACGCCGACATAAGGCACGAATTGCCGTGTGATTTCATACTTAAGCCGCAGACCGGCAGTGCCTGTGGAAAGGCCGCTACCTCTACCCCAACGCTGGTCATCTTTGCCGTAGAAGTTCACTTCAACGCTCGGTTGCAGGTAGAGCTTTTGAGTGAGCAAGATGTCATACTCCGCTTTCAGTCCAAGGGCGGTTCGCCCGCTCGGGCCGACGAAAGCCGTCGCATCCACTTCAAACCAATAGGGAGCCAGTCCTTTGAAGCCAAAGGCCAACCACTCCCGGTTTGGTGCGCCCGACCCATAGTCAAAGCGAAAGCCCAGTTCCGTGTCCCAGAACGTCGAGATGGCATGCCGCCACAGCAGCTGCGTCTTGGATTCTTGCAACTTGCCGCTCGCTACTTCGCCTTCCGCTTTGATGACGGCGCGGTTATAGGTGCTACCGTACCAAGCCTCACCTTCATAGGCCGCCCATTCCTCGCCTCGCGCCCTGACATACTCAAATCTGTCGAATCGCACCGAACCGAAGTTGTGCATGTCCGACATGACTAATGCCTCAGATGGAGGCAACGCATACTTGCCCGCGTTACGCACGTAGCCATCGGAGTAAGCATCCGGATCGCGGGCATCGGGTGGCGCCGATCCGCCTTGCATCTGCATATCGCCGTGGTCCATTTCGCCACCGCTCGTATTCATTGCTCCCATATCGTGAGCAGTGGCCGCCGGAGCTGTGTTGGCTTGGCCATGGTTCATTCCCGGCATGGCCTCTGCTGGCTTAGTTGCGGGGGTTGATTTCATATTCATCGTGCCATGGTCCATGCCAGGCATATTCATTTTGCTGTGATCCATGCCAGGCATGCTTGCTGCATCGGCAGGAGCCGAGCTGGCCGGCGTGGCAGTATGGCCACTATGGGCGTCATGCGCTTGGGCGTAGGCAAAAAGCGGAGTGGCGCCGAGCGTTGCGATGGCGACTCCAAGAATGCGTTTTTTTATATGGGTATTCACGGTCAAGATTCCCTTTTTCTCGTTTATTGAGCTCATGCCACCACCACTTCGCGAAACATCCCCGTATCCATATGCAGCATCAGATGGCAGTGCCAGGCCCAGCGACCCAGTGCATCGGCGGTCACGAGAAAGCTGATGCGTTGCGCCGGCTGCACCGGAATCGTGTGGCGGCGAGCTTGGAAGCTACCGTCGGGCGCCTCCAGTTCACTCCACATACCGTGCAAGTGCATCGGGTGCGTCATCATGGTGTCGTTGTGCAAAATAACCCTGACCCGCTCGCCGTAGCGAAAATGCACAGGCGTCGATTTTCCATATTCAACGCCGTCGAACGACCAGGCATAGCGTTCCATGTTCCCGGTCAGATGAAGCTCGATTTCACGCTCTGCACCGCGCGGATCCATCGCGCCACCCACAGTGTGCAAGTCCGACAATGTCAATACTCGGCGGCCGTTGTTGCGCAGCCCAATGCCGGGATCGTCCAGATTGGTGCGCGGCATGTCGACCCGCATATCGATACTTGGGCCATACTCGGTCTTGGCGTGGCGCACTTGGGTGCTCGCGCCAGCCGCTGCCATTGCGCCATGATCCATGCCAGCCATGCCTGCGTGATTCATTCCCTGCATGCTGCCATGGTTCATCCCTGCCATATTGCCGTGGTCCATACCGCCCATGGACGATTGGCCAGGCGCGCCATGGTTCATTCCCGACATTCCGCCACCCATGGCACCCATCATGTCCGCCATGGTGAGCCATTCCACAGGGTCAAGCGCGGGCACGGGCGCCTCGAGACCAGCACGCGTAGCCAGCGTGCCACGGGCATATCCGGTGCGGTCCATGGCCTGCGCATAAACGGTGTAAGCGTCGTCCTTCGGCTGCACCAATACGTCGTAGGTTTCTCCTGGCCCGAACCGGAACTCATCAACGGTTACCGGTTCTACATTGACGCCGTCCGCCTGAACAACTGTTAACTTCAGCCCTGGTATGCGCACATCGTAGAAAGTGTTTGCTGCGCCGTTGATAAAGCGCAGCCGCACACGTTCTCCAGGTTGAAATAGCCCAGTCCAGTTGCCCGCTGGCGTTGTGCCGTTCATCAGGTAAGTCAACACGTTGGCCGATAAGTCCGCAAGATCGGTCGGGCTCATGCGCATTTCGTTCCACATCTGGCGCTTCTCGATAGCCGCTTTCAGGCCTATTTTGGAAGCATCCCGGAAGAAATCGACTGCCGTGGGCTGGTTATAGTTGTAGTAGTCGCCCTGCATCTTGAGCTTGGCCAGGACCCGCATCGGATCCTCGTCAGTCCAGTCGGATAACTGAACGACATACTCCCGATCCGCGCGTATGGGGTCGGTTTGTGCCGGGTCGATAATGATCGCCCCATAAACGCCGGTCGCCTCCTGCATCCCTGAGTGCGAGTGATACCAGTACGTGCCGCTTTGTTCGACTTTAAATCGGTAGGTAAACGTTTCCCCTGGGGCGATGCCCGCAAAACTGATACCTGGCACGCCATCCATTTGGAAGGGCAGGATGATACCGTGCCAATGAATGGAGGTGGCTTCCTTGAGGCGGTTCTTGACGCGAATAGTGATCGTATCGCCTTCGCGCCAGCGTAAGGTAGGCGCAGGAAGCGAGCCATTGACTGTTGTCGCCATGCGTGGATTGCCGGTGAAGTTGACGGGCGATTCACCGATCTCCAGGTTGAACTCGGTCCCCGTCAGCACAGCGGCTGAGCCGGTGCTCGTCTTGGCGGACGGACTCCCAGCAGCTCGGGCAAAGGGCGATAAGCCCAACAATACGCCGCCGGCCGCTAGGCCCTGAACGAATCGGCGACGGGGCAGAATAGGTAGTGCAAGCGAGGACGGTAGCAGGTGTTTCACGTGAGCGTATCCCAAAGTCGAAAGAGGCAGACATCAATCATTCTTCGATGATCAAAGCCTCAAATTAAATTGATGACTAGCACTTTAACGAAATGTGCATGTCGGCCCAATGACGCCGGCATTACATTTTTGTAATGCATAGGTATTCTTCAGGTTGGGCTGTGTGGTTGCATTTTCGATACTGGCAGCAGGGAGGCACTTAAGCGTGTAACGCTCGCGTTAAGTGCCCATCATCCAAAACATCATGGCTCCCATGCCGACAAAAGCAAAAACGGCTATGAGTCCAATCGCCGCCAGTGCGATCACAATGATTTTTATCAGTTTATTACTCATGAAACTACTCAAATTGCTTTACGCTATGTGAATGCCAAACGATACGATGTCAGGAGATTACTTATCGAGCGTCGTGCCACCTTTAGCAATCTGTAGCCAGGTCGCACCACGATCTTGACTGATATAGACGCTACGCTTGAAGGTCGCGATCGCAAGTTCTTCGTGGCGGGTAGGGTTTTGAGCAATAAAGGCCACCGCGTCTTCATCTAGTGCGGGAAGCTCGATTTTTTCTATAACTCCGCCGTCCTTCAGGTCCATGCGACTTAGCACGGGGACATTTGCATAACTGCTAACCCAGAGGTGCTCGCCATCCAGATCGAACCACTGCGCAAGTACCTGCGCGCTCTGGACCAATGGCTCAAAATGGTTGCCCGCGTCACGAGACAAGTACAACCCGTCGGCAGCGCCCACGGCAACGACGTTGACATCGCGCGGGTGCACCGCCAAGCTATTAATTTTGGCCCTTAGGCCGTTAGCGGCTGCCCGCGCCCATGCCAGGCCGTCTGTTTGAGTCATATACAGCCCAGCTTGGGGCATCCGGGTATTAGGCCCATAATTCAGGACGTACACCGCATCGGTTTCATAGCTTGTGGCCAAGGTATGAAAATCGGACTCTCCTTCCAGCCCCAACTGTCGCCAAGTTTTTCCCGCATCCGTACTCTTGATGAGGCCGAACGGATTAATTAGCTTCGAGCCTGTTGCGGGATGCCCGCTGCTGTAAAACGCCCCGCGGGTGGTGGCGAATCCCATGTAATCATGCTCGGGGCCGGCCATCTTTGTCCATTGACCGTTCGAATACGCCGCGATGCCATGATGGCTCGGGATCAGCAACTGTTTACCGTCTGTGCTATAGGCAAGCCCGTGCACGTGCGTGAGTTCAATCGGCGCAGCCTGTGCCAAAGTCATTATGGCTTGTACATCGGCTACGGATGGATCGGTACTTGCGGTTGCTACGCCGATTCCGCCGAACATCAATAGCGTGCCAACGCTTGTTGCCGCCAGGCTGGTAAAAATCGTTTTAGAACTCATCACGTGATATCCGTAAATCTAAGTGCTACCCCATCAGGAGTCCGCTATGGGTAGGGTAGGACGGCTGCGAGCCGGCTAGTCTTTGAGCGGCGAGTGTCCGACCAATTGTGTGGCGGGAGTTTTATCAGCTTGGTTGTTATCGACCTTTCGCTCTTTGTGGCAGGATTGCATGCCTTTCATCATGAATACCATCATCAAAGGACAAATCAGGAAGAATAAAAATGGGGCGCTGGCCGTAATCCATTCTCGGGCGGACGGCAAAGTTGCGTACGCCACTGCAATGACAGCACCTAGGCTAAGGGCCGCCTTTAACATAGTTTTCATGTCACATTTCATCATCGCTCCTTCAATTGGACAGGTTGGTTCATATCCGCCCGGCAGTGACGAATGAGCGGTGATAAACACACTGTAGCGAAGCCAGGCTGTCAGTCCGATTACGCTCTCATTACATCTTTGTCATGTCTGTGCCAAGCTTCACGACAGTCGAGCAGTTTGCTGTTACTTAACGGAGAAAAAAAGCAACTGCGAAGTCGATCGCACGGTGCAGGTGTGTGATCTTATTGAAAAAGAAGCCGGTAAATGCGACGCTGGGCCAGCTTGACATTGCCGTAATGGCAAGGTTTAGTATGGTTATGCTGCATTACCTAAGGAGACAGCACAATGATTGAATTTGAAGTGAAAGATATGACGTGCGGTCACTGTGTAGAGACCATAACGCGCGTGGTTAAAGAAACGGCACCGACGGCCAGCGTTAGCATTGATCTGCCTGCTCATTTGGTTCGGGTCGATGGAGAGCTTAATGCAGAGGTCATCGAACGTGCCATTCGAGAAGTAGGTTATACGCCGGTGCTCAAAATCTAGGGCCGGACACTGTTAAGCCGTCGAGCCCGCGTACCAATTTTTGGCACGCTTTGGCGCAATGCTCTTAATTGTCCATGCTAAGGCTAGCCATACTGTTGGCCACACGCTTCGCAGATGTTCGCGACTATCTGACAAAACATTTGGGCAAGCTCACTGCCCTTCACCAGGTAACTTGGTCGCGGAGACGAAATGTCCGATACTGCCCAATGGCCACAAGGGCATTTAAAGAGAACTTGTTCGAAATATTGGTGTATTACAATTTTGTAATTCATTCGTCATCGTGTTGTCAGCTTCGCGCGGGTACAGTCGTATCATGATTTCTGACGCTTCTAGGTCAGGGGGTGATCCCTTAAGTCAGACACAGAACGGAAGTGCATCGCAGGAGTGATCACATGAAATTGCTCGTCGTTGAAGATGAGATAAAAACTGGCGAATACATACGCCAAGGGCTCGTCGAGTCCGGCTTTATAGTCGATCTGGCCCGTACGGGTTTGGACGGGCATCACCTCGCCCTGACAGAGGACTATGATTTGATCATCCTGGATGTCATGCTGCCAGATGTTGACGGCTGGCGAATTGTTCAAGCGTTGCGCGAAGCGAAGTCGGCTACCCCCGTATTGTTTTTGACGGCACGCGATAGCGTGGAGGACCGGGTTAAGGGCTTGGAACTAGGCGCCGATGATTATTTGATTAAACCTTTTGCTTTTTCGGAGCTACTCGCACGAGTGCGTACGCTATTGCGTCGTGGAACCACGCCAGTCTTTAACGATCAACTGCAGGTGGCTGACCTGGTGCTGGACATTCCGCGTCGGCGAGCAAAGCGACAAGAGGTACGCATTAACCTGACAAACAAGGAGTTCGCACTTTTGGAGCTTTTGGTGCGTCGCCAAGGCGAAGTGTTACCGCGTTCTCTGATTGCCTCGCAGGTGTGGGATATGAATTTTGACAGCGATACTAACGTCATTGACGTGGCAATTCGGCGCCTGCGTGCCAAAATTGATGATGCTTTTGAGCCCAAGCTAATTCATACCGTTCGCGGTATGGGATATATGCTTGATGTCAGCAGCGCGGGCTGAAAAGAGTGGCACGCCGCCCTGCGTCCCTGGCCCTGCGCCTGACCGTATCCATTGGAGCGGTCATCACAGCGGTGCTTCTTACGTTTGGATGGATGGTCCAACGATCTATTAATAGTCACTTCGTTCAGCAGGATGTCGATGAGCTTAATGCTGTGGTTCAATCGCTGACGCAGTCGCTTTCCGAGCCGCCAGCCAGTCAAGAACCCGATGCCTTGACGCGGCGGCTGGCCGCTGCGATCTCAGGTCATCGTAATGCACAGTTTCGAGTGTCGGATAGTCATGGAAATGTGATTTACGCTACGCCTAATTCGGATCTGGATGGTTTTGCACGGTTGGCACCCTCTACGGGCGTGATTAACATTGATTCGGTGAAAATCTGGCGGGATAAGGGAGAAACCTATAGAGGTGCTGTTGTGCAGCTAATGAACAAAGGTCCTCAAGGCACCGAGCCTTTAACCTTAGCCGTTGCCACTGGTATCAATTTTCACTTGCACTATCTTGAAAGTTTTCGCAGTTACCTGAGAATTATTACGACCGCAGCCTGTCTGATTGCCATTTTCGCGACGTGGCTTGCGGTGTATCAAGGGCATGCGCCGATACGGCGCATCAGCCGGGAGATTCGTCGAATCAAATCTGATCAGCTTTTTATTCGGCTTGATCCTGGTACGGTTCCGGTGGAGTTGACTGAGCTAGCCGTCTCATTCAATGAGATGCTCGATCGCATTGAAGAAGGTTTTCAGCGGCTGTCGAATTTTTCGGCTGATATCGCTCATGAGATGCGTACGCCCATAACGAATCTGAAGACTCAGACGGAAGTTGCTCTCTCACAATCGCGTGATGTCGACCAGTATCGAGAAATTTTATATTCGAATCTGGAAGAGTACGAGCGTATGGCCAAAATGGTCGCAGATATGTTGTTTTTGGCACAGGCCGATAATAATCAGCTCAAACCTGAGCTCGTCAGCGTGGATTTGGCTGCAGAAGTGCAAGCTCTATTTGATTACTTCGAAGCGTGGGCTGAAGAACGGTCCGTTTCATTGATACGAGAAGGACAAGCATTACGTATTCAGGGCGATAGATTGATGATACGACGCGCGCTGAGCAACCTTTTATCTAATGCCCTCCGCTATTCCCCTGCGGGCCGCGCGGTCACAGTTTCACTAGCGGCGAACAGCAACGACATGGTGGCTATTCGTGTGTACAACTACGGGCCAATGATAGATCGCGAACATCTTCCGAAGCTGTTTGACCGATTTTACCGAGCCGATCCTTCACGCCAACGTAAAGGTGACGGAGCCGGTTTGGGTCTAGCCATTGTCAAATCGATTATTGAAGCACATGGCGGCTCCATTTCTGCAAAAGATGAGGGTGGGAAAATGGTTTTCGAGATCAAGCTTCCTCAGGAGAGAGATCGCGAGGCTTAGAGCAGTTAACTATTAAAGTAGTAGACCAATTGACCCGGTTCTGAAAGGTAATTACGCACTGGACGCCTTAACGGCGACGTCATCGCCGCCAACGATCCACAGCACCGTTGACATGGTTGAGCAGAATTCGACAGACTTTAAGTAAGCGTCCGCCGAACCTTGCAATTACCCACAATTCTTGGCGATCTGTGCTCCTAGCAGCAGATCGCTAAGCCGACGCATGCCTCTCCAGATAACCAAGTTGCCCGGAGGCGGATCATGCGCCCTCGCCAAATAGCCACCAAGCCGGGCTAGGCAAATTAGATATTCTGCCAGACGGGACTGCTGCGATAACGGCTTGCGCCACTGTTGGGATAGCTTGGTCAGCACGAGTCTTTCGTCTACGGTAAATGCCACCTCTGGTGGCGCTCGAGGTGCCGAGCGATGAATCATAGTGAGCCAGAAGGTCCGCCAACTTACGATGCAACACAGGGCGATGAGATTAATGCGCCGTTGCGCCTTGCGAAGCTTGGGCTGTTCGATTCGGCAGCCTGATTTCAGAATGTAGTGGAACATCTCAATTTTCCAACGCAATGCATACCAACGTAACTTCTCAATGGCCTCGGTTCGAGTGCGCACCGGCATATCAGTCACCAACTTCCAATCGATGGGATCGCGCCCTTTGAGCTTGTCCTTTTCTCGTGCGTGAATGATGGTAACCGTCAACTCAGGATATCGGCTACGCTTGGCGCGCGACGGTAAAAGACGCAAACGCCGAAACGTCAATGCCAACCGCGCCTGGCACACCCGACCGTCCTTATCTCTGAACTCTATCTTGTGTATTCCTCTGCTGCGCACGGTGCGCATCTCCTCGGCCACGTGTGAGTGCCATCGCCACAGAGCCGATCAGCGCAGGTGTGCACGAGGAAGTGTGTACCCAATTCTTGAGCGGCGCAGAACAATTCATAGATGTCGCATTCACGATCACCGATATGAATGCATTGATCCGGACAGTCTAGCAAGGCTGTTGATTGCTGCACGTTCTGCAACCAGCGAATACTTTCCTTCTGCTCAATCGGTACACGGGTCGGATTGATCTTGCGCTTGAGCGCATTAGTTCCTTTGAATTTTATTGCGTGCCCAGAATTTGACGGCCGCCATCCCTAGAGGCAGTCCCTCAGGGGTGACGGCCAGGCTCGAATGCATCAATAGGCCGCATATCGTTTTACGCCCAACCCTACCGAGCAGTCCTATGTCCCCCTCGTTACTGCCATACGAAATTTCCGCCGTATCGTGCAGCACGAGCAATGGTCCTGGCATTGACTGGACACGATCGCGCGTGCAGTGGATGTGCCCGGACAAAATCGCCCATTCATCAACACGCGGATTCGAAAAGAATCGATAGGCCGCCTTCGATTGTGCTGCGTCTTGGCAGGCAAAAGGAATGCTCGGCTCGCCAGCCGCCGTGATCTGTTTGAGAACTTGGCGAAAACGTCGGGCTAAACGCGCATCACAAAACTCGCACTTGGCTGTCGCGCATTCCTGCTCCGCCCAGGCATCCGCACTGAGCTCCACTCTTGGTTATCTTCGCCATCCGAATAGCCTCCGAGATCGTCCGCATGGCAACAGGTTACAGCGAAGTTAATTTAAACTATCAAAAATCTTTCACAACTGCTTGATATTTGTGGGTAATTGCAAGGTTCGGCAGACGCTTACCTTAGTGGGGCGATACGGCGTGATGTGAGACCCGCCATGCGCCGCCAGGCTGATGCCCTAACGCCGCTTGCTTTTCTTTGTCACCGTGGTGAGCCTACTTCCTCTAGGTATCGGCCCCGAACGAGACACGTTACGGCAGATCGCCCTGGGCATCCTTTGGGTGCCCGCCCTTAACTGCTTGAGTCGTGCTACCAACTCGTGGCTAGGGTTTAGCAGGTCGGCTGCTTATGCTGAAATCGACCTCGCTCCAGTTTTTCCCGAACGCGCAAAAGTATTTCCAACGTGCAGGCGTGTGATGGCTTTGCCGATTACCAAGACTAAGACCATCGTATCGTTGAGTCCGAGATAGGGCAACGCGAAAAAAGCCGGTCGCCCATGACCATATTGTGAATTCAATTCGTTGTTCACCATATTGACGAGGGCGTTCTGTAAAAGGAAGGAGCTATAGGAACATGGTTTTCCATACCTCCCGATGACGGGGCAAGCACTGCTTCATGCCATATGCAAACCGGTTCAATCTGACAATCCAGTTACGCGTCGATTACATTTTTGTCATCCTCGTATAAACGGTCCATCTTCTGATAATTTCTCAGTGTGAGCTCGTTATAGTGCGGCAACTATAGCCATTTTAGGCGCATTTTTCGGTGACGGGGACCGACCCTGTTCAGTTGACACTTCACATGCTTATCACTTTACATAAAAATCGTCTCCTGATGCACCGAGAAGGAGCATGGTTCCTTTTTCGATGCCATATCGGCGTAGAAGTTCTAGAGTGAGGCTTCATGGAGCTCCGACACCTTCGTTGTTTTATCGCAGTTGCAGAAGAGCTTCACTTCGCACGAGCAGCAGAGCGGCTGCATATTGAGCAATCTCCGCTATCGCGCGCCATCAAAGAACTGGAAGAAGAGTTGGGCGTGCAGCTTTTCGTCCGAACCACGCGTAGCACCCGGATCACCCTTGCCGGTGGGCTTTTCTTGGAACATGTGCAGCGCGCACTTGCCGCCTTGGAGCAAGGGCGGGAAAGCGTTAAGTCTGCTGCCAATGGCTTTCAGGGGCAGTTGCGCATTGCCTTGTCTGACGGCATTACTCCATCGCGCCTACCGACCCTGCTGGCACGATGTCGCGAAGAGGATCCTGAAGTTGAGGTTCGGTTATTCGAGGTGCCGCTGGCTCAGCAAATTAAAGGGCTGCACGATGACCTATATGACGCAGGCTTTTCTATGGCTGATGCGGTGGGTGACGGCATCATTGTCGAAGCGGTTTGGGAAGATCAGTTGATGGTGGCTGTGCCTTCACGTCATCCTGTGCTGGAGTACCGCAAAATTCCGCTAGAGGAAGTGCTGCGCTATCCCCTCGTACTGGGTGACCCCGCTGTATGCGAGGGCCATGCTCGCCAGGTCGATCGTGTGTTGCGTAGGCAGGATAAGGAACCGCTACTCGCGCAGCGTGTGGCCTCGTTCGAGGTGATGATGGCGCTTGTGTCGGCGGGTCTAGCATTGGGCCTTGCTGGTGCAGCACATATCGCATCCACCCGTGAACCGGGAGTTGTGGCGCGGCAACTTGCAGGGCGTCCGCCCATGTTAATCACCTACTTGTTGCGTCGGGATGTCGAGCCGTCGCTGATGCTGGCTCGGTTTATTGAACGGCTGGAGTCTATCGAGTCGGACGTATAGAAATCGGTATTTATCTCAATTTATACATTTCGTGGGTGGTCAGGCCTTGAAACAAATAAAGATTATTATGTTTTTACCGACGATGCTGCTGCTGGCGGCTTGTGATCGGCCAACACCGCCCACCGCCGTCACTACGGAGACTGTAGAGTCGCTAGCGGCGAATCCTGAACGGTTGAAAGAGCTACGTCAGCAGTGCAAGACAGATCGCGTCAGCCTGGGTGATGTCCTTTGTGACCGGGTTGCCGAAACTACGCGCAAACGCTTCTATGGCGACGGCACAGTGCCTTACACCCCCTCCGAGACGCCACCGAAGTTC
Organism: Pusillimonas caeni; assembly: GCF_003545815.1. Classification (GTDB taxonomy): domain Bacteria; phylum Pseudomonadota; class Gammaproteobacteria; order Burkholderiales; family Burkholderiaceae_B; genus Pusillimonas; species Pusillimonas caeni. The sequence continues at coordinate 303,038 of NZ_PDUW01000005.1, read as the reverse complement.
TGATCGTCGGCATTTCCCGACAGATTCCGTTTTTCTTTCCCGACACGCCGCAGCGCGCCCACGCTTGCGGCGTTTTTGTCGTGTTCGCTCTGGTATGAATTGATGTTTTTTTCATCAGCATTGTCCCGATAACGGTCTTTGACCGGCACTGCCCCAGCACCGATTCTCATGAGGCAGGCACAGGTTTGTGCCGCTTTTGAACAGGATATAGGTCAGGAGAAATCGGAGGCCGGGGTATGCAAGGGACGAACGTGTTGTTCGGGCAGATCGCCGTCGTATTCGGCATTGTGATCGCTGGCGTGTGGAGCGCCACACAATGGACAGCCGCCGCCCTGGGTTATCAGCTACGCCTGGGCTTGCCCTGGTTCGACTTCTACGGCACACCGGTCTATCACCCCTGGCGACTGTTCGAGTGGTGGTTCTTCTTCGACGCCTATGCCCCCGAGGTGTTCAACGCGGGCGGCATGATCGCTGGCGGCAGCGGTCTTATTGCAGTCGTGGTCGCCATCGGTATGTCGATCTGGCGTTCGCGTCAGGCGCGGCTGGTGACGACCTACGGTTCAGCACGCTGGGCAGACGCCACCGACATCCGTAAGGCCGGACTGAATCAGCCTACCGGCCTCTTCCTGGGGCTGCATGACGAACAATACCTGCGCCATGAAGGGCCGGAACACGTGCTGGCCTTCGCGCCCACCCGTTCGGGCAAGGGCGTGGGCTTGGTGGTGCCGACCTTGCTGTCCTGGCCTGCGTCTGCCGTCATCCATGACATCAAGGGCGAGAACTGGCAGATCACCGCTGGCTGGCGTGCGCGCTTTTCTCACTGCTTGCTGTTCAACCCCACCGATGGGAAGTCCGCCGGCTACAACCCGTTGCTGGAAGTGCGCAGGGGCGAGCATGAAGTGCGAGACGTGCAGAACATCGCCGACATTCTGGTTGACCCGGAAGGCGCGCTGGAACGCCGCAACCACTGGGAGAAAACCAGTCACGCGCTGCTGGTGGGTGCCATCCTGCATGTGCTCTATGCGGGCGAAGACAAAACGCTGCGCGGTGTGGCGAACTTTCTGTCCGATCCGGCGTGTCCCTTCGAGCTGACGCTGCATCGCATGATGACGACTGCGCATCTGGGGGATGCGACGCATCCGGTGGTGGCGTCCGCCGCAAGAGAAGTGCTGAATAAATCGGATAACGAGCGTTCGGGCGTTTTGTCCACCGCCATGTCGTTCCTCGGGCTGTACCGCGACCCTACGGTGGCCGAAGTCACCTCGCGCTGCGATTGGCGCATAGCTGACCTGATTGCGTCGGAACACCCGGTATCGCTGTACCTGGTCGTGCCGCCCTCAGATATCAGCCGTACCAAGCCGTTGATTCGCCTGATTCTCAACCAAATTGGACGGCGGCTGACGGAATCGCTGGATGGGTCGGATGGCATCGCCCGTCGCCACAAGCTGCTGTTGATGCTCGATGAGTTCCCCGCGCTGGGGCGTCTGGATTTCTTTGAGACGGCGCTGGCCTTTATGGCGGGCTACGGCATTCGCAGCTTTCTGATTGCGCAGTCGCTGAACCAGATCGACAAAGCCTACGGCCAGAACCATTCGATTCTGGACAACTGCCATGTGCGCGTGACGTTCGCCACCAACGATGAGCGCACCGCCAAGCGGATTTCCGAGACATTGGGTACGGCCACGGAACTTCGCGCCCAGCGCAACTATGCCGGGCATCGACTGGCCCCCTGGCTTGGACACCTGATGGTGTCGCGCCAGGAAACAGCCCGGCCACTGCTGACACCGGGCGAGGTCATGCAGCTTCCGCCGGATGAAGCAGTGGTGATGGTTTCCAGTGTCGCGCCCATCAAGGCCAAGAAGCTGCGCTATTACGCGGATACCAATTTCTCCTATCGCGTACTGCCGCCGCCTGCGCTGGCCGCCGAGCGCTACGCGGATGCGCCGCCGGCTCGCCCTGATGATTGGAGCGGTCTTGTGATTCCGGCTGTTCCCGCTGCTCCCGCGTCGATAGACAGTGACGACATGGCCGGCACAGCCGACGACGGTGGCCCGCGTCAACAGCCAGAGCTATCAGAGGCCACCGCCTACAGTCCCGAACCCCAATACCCGGTCAGCGACTTGTCGCTGCTTGATGACGACGACCTGTCACCCATGCTTCCCAGCCAGCTTGACCCCGCCATGCAGCGCGTGGCGCGCATGGCTGCCCTCGACCCTGATGACGGAATCCAGCTATGAGCCGATATCGCTTGAATCTCTTCATCCATCCCGAACACGCCAAGCGCCTGGACGAACTGGCCGCCAAGAAAGGCGTGTCCAAGTCGTCCATCGTCGCCGCCGCCTTGGCTTCCTGGCTTTCGCCGGATGCGGGCGACCAGCGCGAAGCGGCGATGGCCAAGCGGCTCGATCGCCTGTCGCGCCAGTTCGAGCGCCTGGAGCGCGACCAGAATATCCAAATCGAAACCCTGGCGCTGTTTGTGCGCTACTACCTGACGGTCAGTACACCCGTGCCCGAAGCCCATCAGGATGCGGCCCGCGCCCAGGGCAAGGCGCGCTTCGAGCAATTCGTCGAACAGCTTGGCCGCCACCTGCTGCGTGGCCGCAGCCTGGTGCGCGACGTGGTGGAAGAACTGCACCCCGAACCAGTGCGTATAGATGATGCGTCGCCGCCGTTAGAGGTACGGGAGCGTGTCTCGTGAGCGCCTTGCCCAAATCCTCCAATGCTGTCGCGCTGGATCGCCGCATCCAGATGCTGCGCACCGCCATGGGGCCGGTGATCGCCGCCGCCCTGGAAGACCCGGACGTGGTGGAAATCATGCTCAACCCCGACCGCAGCCTCTGGGTGGATCGTCTCTCCAGTGGTCGTGCGCCGTTGGGCTTGGAACTGTCCGAAGCCGATGGGGAGCGCATCATCCGTCTGGTTGCCGCCCACGTCGGCGCAGAAGTGCATCGCGGCCAGCCGCTCTTGACCGCCGAATTGCCCGAAACCGGCGAGCGCTTCGAGGGCATCTTGCCGCCCGCAGCCCCCGGCCCCGCCTTTGCGCTACGCAAGCGTGCCGTGGGCGTCATTCCCTTGGATCGTTACATCAGCGACGGCATGATGAGCGCCGCCCAGGCCGGTTTTCTGGTGCGGGCCATACGTGCACGGCAGAACATCCTGATCGCTGGCGGCACCAGCACCGGCAAGACCACGCTTGCCAATGCCTTGCTGGCCGAAATCGCCGCCACGGGCGACCGCGTGCTGGTGCTCGAAGACACGGTTGAATTGCAATGCACCGCAACCGACCACGTGCCGCTGCGCACCCGTATGGGTGTCGTGACGATGCAGGAGCTGGTGCGTGCCACGATGCGCTTGCGCCCCGACCGTGTAGTGGTGGGCGAGGTGCGCGGCGGCGAAGCGCTGGATCTCATCAAGGTCTGGGGCACAGGCCACCCGGGCGGCATCGCCACTATTCATGCCGGTTCCGCCGTGGGGGCGTTGTTGCGTCTGGAACAACTGATTCTGGAAGTGGCGGTGAATCCGCCGCGTGCCCTGATCGCCGAGGCGGTCAATGTCGTGATCTACATCGTTGGACGCGGCCGCAAACGCCGTATCGAGAGCATTGCTCGCGTGGTCGGTTTTGACGGCACGGGCTACCAACTGGCCGATGCGCTCCAAGTTCCTTTTCCTGAACCGTCGCCATTTCCCGAGCCATCGTCGCCTTCTTCACCATCCCCTGATCTGTCTGGAGAACTGTCATGACGCCTGTTGCTTTCCGTATTTCTGCGGTTCCGCTTTTCAACGTCATCCGCTTGCGCCAGCTTGTCCGTCCTGAGGCGCAAGGGCTGTTGCTGGCCGCGATGTTGATGCTTCTAGCCGGTGCGGCCCAGGCTGCCGGTTCCTCCATGCCCTGGGAAGGGCCGCTGCAATCCATCCTCGAATCCATCCAGGGGCCGGTGGCGCGCATCGTCGCAGTCATCATCATTATCGCCACGGGGCTGGCGCTGGCCTTTGGCGACACCAGTGGGGGCTTTCGCAAGCTGATTCAGATTGTCTTTGGCCTGTCGATTGCGTTTGCCGCGTCCTCGTTCTTCCTGTCATTCTTTTCCTTCTCGGGCGGGGCCGTCGTATGAGTGCCAACACCGAAGGCGCGCCCAGCTTCGCCCCGGGCTTTGAAATTCCGCTGCACCGGTCGCTGACCGAGCCGATTCTGCTGGGCGGCGCACCGCGCACCGTGGCGATTGCCAACGGCACGCTCGCCGCCGCTGTAGGGCTGGGCCTGCAACTATGGATTCCGGGCGTGGTGCTGTGGATTGTCGGTCACTCTCTGGCGGTGTGGGGCGCACGGGTTGACTCGCAGTTCATGCAGGTCTTCGCCCGCCACATCAAGCACAAGACGCTGCTGGACGTGTGAGGGGATGACGCCATGCTGAACCTTGCCGAGTATCGTCAGCGCCCCGCACTGTTGGCTGACTGGCTGCCTTGGGCCGGATTGGTTGCGCCCGGCGTCGTCCTGAACAAGGACGGCAGTTTTCAGCGCACGGTGCGCTTTCGAGGGCCGGACTTGGACAGTGCCACCCAAGGCGAACTGATTGCCACGTCCGCCCGCTTGAACAATGCGCTACGCCGCCTGGGCTCGGGCTGGGCGCTGTTCATCGAAGCCGAACGTCGCCCGGCGGCGAACTATCCCCATTCTGATTTTCCTGAAAGTCTGTCCTGGCTGGTCGATCAGGAGCGCCGCGCCGCCTTTGAAGAAGCCGGTAATCACTTCGAGAGTGCCTATCACCTAACCCTGGTGTTTTTGCCGCCCGAGGAATCCCGAGCCCGGGCGGCGGGGATGCTGTATGAGAACCGGCCCTCCGCAGGCGTGGACTGGCGCGAGCGCTTGGCCGCCTTCGTGGCGGAGACGGATCGGGTCTTTAATCTGCTCGAAGGCGTCATGCCGGAAATTGCTTGGCTGGACAACAGCCAGACGTTGACCTACCTGCATTCCACCATCTCGACACGGCGTTACCGCATTGGCGTGCCGGAGGTGCCGTTCCATTTGGATGCGCTGCTGACTGATTCGGCACTGGTCGGTGGGCTGGCGCCAACTCTCGGTGATACCCACTTGCGCGTGGTGTCCGTGCGGGGGTTCCCGACCTCGACCTGGCCGGGCATTTTGGATGACCTGAACCGGCTTGGCTTTGCCTATCGCTGGAGTACGCGATTTCTGTGCATGGACAAAGCCGAGGCGGAAAAGGAGCTGCGCCGCCTGCGCCGTCAGTGGTTCGCCAAGCGCAAGAACGTTGTGGCGTTGCTCCGGGAAACGATTTTCCAGCAGGAGTCGCCGCTGGTCGATACCGATGCCAGCAACAAGGCCGCCGATGCGGATGCCGCCCTGCAGGAGTTGGGCAGCGATCAAGTGGCCTTTGGCTATGTCACGACCACCGTGACGGTGCTGGACGCTGACCTCGCCATCGCAGATGAAAAGCTGCGTTTGGTCGAGCGCGTGATTCAGGGCCGAAGTTTTGTGACCATCCCCGAAACCTTGAACGCCGTGGATGCCTGGCTCTCGTCCCTACCGGGCAATGCTTACGCCAATGTACGGCAGCCCATTGTATCTACATTGAATCTGGCGCACATGATGCCGGTGTCGGCGGTCTGGGCCGGTCCAGAAAGGAACGAGCACTTGGATGGCCCGCCATTGATCGTCACGCGCACCGAGGGCGCGACGCCGTTCCGGCTGGTCACGCATGTTGGCGACGTGGGCCATACCCTCGTCGCCGGGCCGACCGGCATGGGCAAGTCGGTGTTGCTCGCTGTCCTGGCCCAGCAGTTTCGCCGTTATCCCGGTTCGCGCATCTTTGCCTTTGACATGGGGCGCTCAATGCGCGCCACCATCCTTGGCCTGGGCGGTGAACACTACGACTTGGGCAATGATGGCGAGATTGCTTTCCAGCCGCTGGCGCGCATTGACCGCGAAGGCGACCGCACCGGGGCGGCCGAATGGATTGAAGGCCGCTTGCTGCATGAAGGCGTGGCGGTAAGTCCCGATGACAAGGCCGCCATCTGGTCGGCGTTGGGGAGCCTCGCCGGTGCGCCGGTGGAGCAGCGCACGCTGACTGGCTTTTCGGTGCTGCTGCAATCGAACGCGCTGCGCCAGGCGTTGGCGCCCTATGTGCTGGGTGGGGCGCACGGCAAGCTGCTGGACGCCGATCATGACCGGCTGGGCATGGCCGATGTGCAAGGCTTTGAGATGGAAGAGCTGATGCACAGTCCCGCCGCCGTGCAGGCGGTGTTGCGCTATCTCTTTGCCCGCTTCGATGAGCGTTTCGATGGCGCGCCGACCCTCTTGATTCTGGATGAGGCGTGGTTGTTTCTCGATGAGCCATCCTTCGCCGCCCGCATCCGGCAGTGGCTCAAGACCCTGCGCAAGAAAAACGTGTCGGTGATCTTCGCCACGCAAAGCCTGGCCGACATCAAGGATTCGAGCATCGCACCGGCCATTATCGAAAGCTGTGCGAGCCGCATCTTCCTGCCCAACCCGCAGGCGACTGAGCCGCAGATCCGCACGATCTACGAGGGCTTCGGGCTGAACAGCAGGCAGATCGAGATTGTCGCCACGGCTCAACCGAAGCGCGACTACTACTACCAGTCGCGTTTGGGCAACCGCCTGTTCGATCTTGACCTGGGGCCAGCGGCGCTTGCCTTTGCGGGGGCGTCCACCCCGCAAGACCAGCGCGACATCGACCGCATTCTGCTGTATGCCGGCGGGCCTGGCTTCGCAGGCGCTTGGCTGCGCCATCGCGGCCTGGATTGGGCGGCTGACCTGTTGCCCGAGTTCCCCGGTTTGCCATCCTCTCTTTCTTCTTCATCACAGGAGTCCCTGCCATGAGAACCCACTCACCTTCCCTGTCGCTCGCCGCCGTGTTCACGGCGTCCTTGCTGGCCGCCTCGCCCGCTTGGGGCTGGCGTACCGTCTTCGATCCTTCCAACTATACGCAGAACACACTGACCGCCGTTCGCACGCTGCAACAGATCAATAATCAGATCAACCAGCTTCAGAACGAAGCGCAGATGCTGATGAACCAGGCACGTAACCTGACCAGCCTAGACTTCGATATCGTCAGCCGCCTGCGTTCGACCCTGGCGGCGACCGAACAGCAAATCGCCCAGGCGCAAGGGCTGGCCTATGAGGTCGAAAATCTGAATCGTGAGTTCGCGCGCCTCTATCCCGAGCAGTACGCGGCCACCGTGAGCGGCGACCACATGGCCCAGGATGCCCGCGAGCGCTGGAAGAACACGCTCGATGGCCTGCACACCGCCATGCGCGTACAGGCCCAAGCCTCGCAGAACCTCCACGCTGATGAAAGCGCGCTGGCGGATCTGGTGAACCAGAGCCAGTCGGCGCAAGGGGCGTTACAGGCCACGCAGGCGACCAACCAGTTGCTGGCCTTGCAGGCCAAGCAGGCCATCCAAGCGCAGCAGCTTCAGATTACCCAGGATCGCGCCGCGTCCCTGGAACTTGCGCAGCAGGCGGCGGCCACCGAGCGCGCCCGCGAAGTGCGGCGGCGCTTCCAGGGCACCGGCACGCCATACACGCCGCAGGTTGTGGATTTCTACGGCAACTGACCGGGAGCGTCTACACCATGAACGACGTGGCGGTCATTGACCGGTTTCTGGATACCTTCTCGCGGTACATCGACTCAGGCTTTGGCCTGCTGCAAGGCGAGGTGGCGTTCCTCACCGCCACGCTCATCGTCATCGACATGACGCTGGCTGGTCTGTTCTGGGCGATGAATCACGCCAGCAGCCAGGGCGACGATGTGATCGCGAAGCTGCTTCGCAAGGTGCTCTACGTCGGGGCGTTTGCCTACATCATTGGCAATTTCAATACGCTGGCGAGCATCCTGTTCCGATCCTTCGCGGGGCTGGGCCTGGTCGCCTCCGGTTCGTCGCTCACCATGGGCAACTTCTTGCAGCCGGGACGGCTCGCCAAAACCGGAATTGATGCCGGTGCGCCGATTCTGGAGCAGATCGGCGATATGGCGGGCTTTCCGGAAGTGTTCACCAACATCGACCCCATCGTCGTGCTATTCCTCGCCTGGATGGTGGTGGTGCTGAGCTTCTTCGTGCTCGCCATCCAGCTTTTTGTGACGCTCATCGAGTTCAAGTTGACAACGCTGGCTGGATTCGTACTGGTGCCGTTTGCGCTGTGGAATAAGACCTCCTTTCTGGCTGAGAAGGTGCTGGGAAATGTCGTGTCCTCGGGCGTTAAGGTGTTGGTGCTAGCGGTGATCGTAGGGATTGGCAGTGGTTTGTTTGCTGAGTTCCAGGTGCATCCCGATGAGCCGTCTGTCGATTACGCGCTGGTCATTATGCTGGCCTCGTTGTCCTTGCTCGCACTGGGGATCTTCGGGCCAGGCATTGCCACCGGGCTGGTATCCGGCGGGCCGCAGTTGGGCGCCGGCTCCATGGCTGGAGCCGCCGTGGGGGCCGCAGGAGCCGCCGTCGCCCTTGGCGCGGCCGCCACGGGTGTTGGCGGTGCGGTAGCCGCCGGCGCACGCATGATGCCGGGCGCCGCCCGCATGGCTGCGGGTGCGGCGCGTTCCGTAGGCTCGACCGTGGGTGGTACCCGTTCCGCCTTCCAGGCCGGTTCGGCGGCCAGCGGCGGATTAAAGGGCACGCCCGCTGGTTCTGGTTCGGCCTCTGGCTCCGGGCCAGGCACTTCCACCGAAACCGCAGCGGCTGGCCCGAGCGCCCAACCCGCCTGGGCCAAGCGCCTGCATCGCCGACAACAACTGACGCAAGCCGCCACGACCGCCGCCCACACGCTGCGCGGGGGCGACGGTGGCGGCGCGGGCCAAGGCCCGAGCCTGCGTGATGCAGATTCATAAGGAGATACACACATGCGTTTCAAACGACCGCTGGTGCGTTATGCCGAATCGCCGCAACCGGCGACCCCTTACCAATCCGCCGCCCAGGTCTGGGACGATCGTATCGGCTCGGCCCGCGTACAGGCCAGAAACTGGCGGCTGATGGCCTTCGGTTGCTTGCTGCTGGCGCTGCTCATGGCCGGTGGTCTGGTTTGGCGCTCGGCGCAATCCATTGTCACGCCCTATGTCGTGGAGGTGGATAACGCCGGCCAGGTACGGGCGGTGGGCGAAGCCGCCACGCCATACCGGCCCAACGATGCGCAGATCGCCCACCACATCGCCCGTTTCATTGGCCTGGTGCGCGCCTTATCCATCGACCCCATTGTGGTGCGCCAAAACTGGCTGGATGCCTACGACTACACCACGGACAAGGGTGCGGCCGTGCTCAATGACTACGCCAGGGTGAACGATCCCTTCACTCGCATCGGCAAAGAGTCGGTGACGGTGCAGATCACCAGTGTCGTGCGCGCGAGCGATACGTCCTTCAACGTGCGCTGGACGGAACGCCGCTACGTCAATGGCGCCTCTGCCGGTCTGGAACGCTGGACGGCGGTGGTGTCCATCGTGCATCAGCCGCCACGCACCGAAACGCGTCTGCGCAAAAACCCTCTGGGGCTTTACGTCAATGGTCTGTCGTGGAGCCGTGAACTTGATTCGTCCGAAGGAGTCCAGCGATGACACCGTCCATCCGTTTTTACATCTTGCCTTTGACCCTGATCGTCCTGGCGGGTTGCGCTACTCAGGGCAAACCGCCACCGGCGATTTCGCTGGATGAGCCGATACAGGCTGAACTGCTGCCCGAGCCGCCCAGCCCCGTCGAAGTGATTGCCGTACCGGAACCGCTGGCGCTGCCCGCGCAACTGAAACCCTTGCCGGGCACGGAAGGCGGCAAACCAACGCCGGAACCCGCAGATGAAACCGTGCGGGTATCCCGCGCCAACGCCGAAGCCCGCATCGCGCCCACCCGCGAGGGCTATGTCAACGCGATTCAGGTCTGGCCCTACAGCGACGGGGCGCTCTATCAGGTCTATACGGGAGTCGGGCGCGTGACGGTGATCGCGCTGCAACCCGGCGAGGAGCTGGTTACTGTCGCCGCAGGCGACACGGTGCGCTGGATTGTGGGGGATACCTCCAGCGGCAGCGGCGCGGATTTGCGCATCAACGTGCTTATCAAACCGATTCGTTCCGGGCTGAAGACGAATTTGGTAATCACCACCAACCGCCGTACCTACCTGTTGGAGCTGACTTCCACTGAGAAGACATGGATGGCGTCGGTGTCCTGGGAGTACCCCAAAGACCGCATGTTGGCCTTGCAGCGCCAGAACCAAGCAGCGCAAGCCGCCGCGCCCGTGGATGCGGGGCTGGCCTTGGAGAATCTTCGCTTCCGGTACGCGCTCAGCGGCAGCAATCCGCCCTGGAAGCCGCTGCGCGCCTTCGATGATGGCGAGAAGGTCTATATCCAGTTCCCGTCCGGGATCGCCCAAGGCGAATTGCCGCCGCTATTCGTTATTGGCGCGCAAGGCGATGGCCAGTTGGTGAACTACCGCTTCCGTTCGCCGTACTACATCGTGGATCGGCTGTTCGGCGCGGCTGAACTGCGTCTGGGCGGCGATAAGGGCGACATGGTGCGTATCGAGCGCACCGACGGCGTGGCGCGGAGGAACTGAGCATGAGCGAAGAACACACGCCCGATGACGTTGCTCCACAGGCGGCCAAGGTCGCGCCCGAAACCGTCGCGCTGCGTGCCCAGCCGCGCCCGGTCACGCGGCTGAACCGGCGCTCGCTGGCCATGCTCACCGGCGGCCTGGCCGTCGCGGTGCTGGGTGCTACGATCTGGTCATTGCAACCGCAGCGGCGCGGCGCGGGCGAACAGACCGAGCTTTACAACGTAGACCGGGTATCGAAGTCGGAAGGACTCGATGCGTTGCCTGCGGACTATTCCATGCTACCCGCCCCGGATGTGCCGGTCGACGTGCCCGAACTCGGGCCGCCGTTGCCGGGCGATCTGGGGCCGGCCATCGTGAACACGCAGCAGCCGACGGTCGCCACCTACGTGCCGCCTGGCATTGACGCCGAAGCCGCCGAGCGCGAAGCCTTGCGCAAGGAGGCCGACGCGGCCGCCGCCTCATCGGTGTTCTTCCGCACCGGCCAGGGCCAGTCCGGCCCACCCACAGCGACGGCTGCGCAAGCGAGACTTGGCGCGCCCGGAATGGACAGCACCTTGGCCGCCTTTGACCCGCTGGCCGCCGGGCCGACCTCGACAGCGGCACAATCCACCGACCCCACTGCCGTGCAGAACCGGCAAGATCAGAAAGAAGCCTTCCTGCAATCCGGTTCTACAGAAACTCGTAATTCCGGGGATTTGCAAATGCCGGCTTCGCCTTATCAGGTGATGGCCGGAACGGTCATCGCCGCCGCCTTGGTGACAGGCATCAAGTCCGATTTGCCGGGTGATGTGATCGGCACCGTCACCGAACCTGTATATGACTCCGCGACCGGCAGGCACCTGTTGATTCCGCAAGGCTCACGCATCCTGGGCCGCTACAACAGCCAGGTGAGCTACGGGCAAAGCAGGGTGCAGGTGGTGTGGAACCGCATTATCCTGCCGGATACGTCCTCACTGACGCTGGACAATCTGGTGGGCAGCGACCCGGCGGGCTATGCGGGCCTGGAGGATGGCGTGGACTGGCATTGGGATCGCATCGTCGGCGGCGCCGTATTGACGACGCTCTTGGGTGTCGGCGCCGAGCTGGCCGCCCCGGAGAATCGGCAGGATGGCGACCGCATCATCATCGCCGGGCGCGACAGCGCCCAGGACAGCATCAATCAAGTCGGCCAGGAAATGACCCGGCGCAACATGAATATCCAGCCCACCTTGACCAGCCGCCTCGGTTTGCCGGTGCGGATCATTGTTAACAAGGATTTGGTACTCAGGCCGTACCAGCCATTGTTTTTCAGCAAGGGAGCGTCACAATGACCACTGTAAAAAAGCTGCGGCTTGGGCCGCTTCCTACAACCACAACCGTCAAACTGACCTTTACATGCCCGGCCAGCCTGAAAGCCGATCTTGACCGCTATGCAGCGTTGCATGCGCAGACTTACGGGGAGACTGTGGATGCCGTGACGTTGATTCCGCACATGCTGGAGGCATTCATGGCAGGGGATCGAGGATTTAGAAGAAGTGGCGGGAGTAGTAACCGCGCATCAAAACCCGCTTAGGCACGTATGGTCGCGCCTACTGCGCCCGAGTACGCCGCAGCAAGTGTACGCACAGACCTTCCTGGGGCAATCTGGCACCGAACGACACATTAGGAGAGTCAAATGCTCCATACTGGACATCCTTCGGCGCAATCTAACCGTGAAACCGACAGCACAATTCCCATGTTCTATCGCATGCGAGATGTACTTAGGATGACGGCGCTCAGCCGATCCACTCTATATCGACGCATCGCTGATGGTAGCTTTCCCGCGCCTGTTTCTCTAGGAGGAGCGGCAAAAGGCTGGCGCCGCACTGATCTGGAGGAGTGGGCGCAGAACCCGACAGGTTTTAAACTGATGGAGTCCTGCGCGACGATCACCAGCTCCCAGGGAGCCAAAGTACGAAAAGTGCGCTACTGAAGCGTGTGCGATGATGCGGAAAGCCCCTTCTTGGCGCCTGGCGTGGAGTGGGAGAGTGAAGGTGCTCGACTTTGCGCGACGAAGGTCTCTCTTTCTGCCAGTTGATCTAGATAATCAGCCCATGCCTGCGCCATTTCATGACGCTGTTCGATGAAGCGGGTTCTGTCGTAGGCTTCCCCCAGTTCTTCGTCCGAGACGTGGGCCAAATGCTTTTCAATCATTTCCCTATCCCATCCCAACCTTTCCCGGATGAGCGTTCGCGCCATTGCTCTGAAGCCGTGGCCGGTAATGTCCGTCTGAGTGTCATAGCCCAAGGCGCGCAAGGCGCTGTTCATGGTGTTGTTCGAGATGTAGCGTGAGTAGCCGTTTTTGCCTTGCCGACGTGATACGCTTTTGAACACGGGACCGGTCGGCCCGGTGACTGTGTGGAGCTGTCGAAGGATGTCGACGACTTGCGCGGGCAGGGGAACGACGTGTGACGCGGCTTGCCCACTGTTCTTGTGGGCTTCCCGCATCTTCATCATGCGGGGCGGGCAAATCCAAATGCCGGCGTCAAGATCGAGCTGCTCCCATTCCATCATGCGTATCTGTCCTGGGCGCTGAAACACATAGGGCATGATCCGCAACGCGCAGCAGACGATGTAGTGCCCTGTGTATCCTCGGATGTCGCGCATCAGTTGACCAATCTTGGTGGGCTCCAGGATGGTAGCGTAGTGCTTCACTATCGGGCTGCGCAGCTTGAAATCGGCCACGCCTTTCGCCATATAGTTTTCGCCGGGCTCCAGCAGCCCCACAGTGACCGCTCGGGCAAAGACGCGTTGGAGGCTTTCCCGCAGCCGGATGGCGGTTTCCCGGGTGCCGGCAAGAGAAACGGCCTCCAGGCATTGCAGGACATCCAGCCGGTTCAGTGAGCCGATGGGGTGGCGGCCGAGCCGCGGGAAAGCATGCAGCTCCAGTTGCCGCAGGATTTTCTGGCTGTAGTCCTCGCTCCATTCATGAACTTTCTTTGCATGAGCGTGCCATTCTCGTGCGACCTTCTCGAAGGTGGCCAGTGCGTGGCGTCGGGCTTCCTGCTGTTCTTCCAGTTTTCGGACGCGAGGATCTTTACCCATTGCGAGGTGTCGCCGCTGTTCTGCTGCGAGCTCGCGGGCGCTGGCAAGGGATATCTCTGGATAGGCTCCGAGTGTTAGTTTGACCCGCTTGCCTTCGATGCTTGTATAGTTAAATTGCCAACTTTTTCCACCGCTTGGATGAACGCGAAGGTACAACTTCTCACCGTCTGACAGCAGATACTCTTTGTTTGCAGGTTGAGCAAGCTCTATGGTCTTGGCTGTGAGTTTCATCGCTGAGCTCCCGATTTGTTCCCTGTGGAAATTGGGAATAGGTTAAGGGAACGCAACAGGGAACAAAAAGCCCGGCATTCAGTGGAATCCGATGAGACAGCTTGGGATGGATTTCTGACGCAAGCCCTTGTTTTTGCAGTGAAAATGGGACTTGGTGAGACAGGGAGGGAAGAGGGGATGGTGGCCTGGGGCGGAATCGAACCACCGACACGCGGATTTTCAATCCGCTGCTCTACCAACTGAGCTACCAGGCCAGTAAAAGCGAGATGATACACGAATTTTTTGGCCTGCGCTGAACACTCATTTTTAATGTGGGATAGATCCTGCTTTTCGATGCGGGATGCCTCCGCTCGGCACTGCACTGGCGTCGTGGTTTCAATCGCCTGCGTGTATGCCTCCTTCTAAATATGGGCTGGAGCGGCTGCATGTCTCGTGCCGGTCTCCATCCGAATATGTAACGCGACCTCGTATTTCTGGCATTAAATAATGTACACGCTATAAAATTGCAGCTTCTTAAGGCTTCGTTCGAATAATCTCCGACTGGTTTTGGGTAGGTCTAAGTCCTTGCGCTACGTGTCGAGAGGGCTCGGTAGGACTCTTGCTGCTTTCTATGTGCTGTATATAAGCCACTGTAATTTAATAGATAAAAACTTTCCTTCTAGTATTCGGGAGAGTTTTCGGCTATGTTTTTGTCAGAGTTCCAAGCAGGCTTTTCGCGGCAGTCGTCTAAATTGTTACCGTGGTTAAACAGTCCTTGCGGCATAAGGATCTGTGTTTATAATATGACGTATACACTTTAATTTTACGCCAGTTGTGCCGCCGAACCCCGCGAGCCAGCCCGGCGTCCACCGAACGAGTCATTATTTATAGGAGCGACTAATGACCAAGCCTACAACCATCGCCGTCATCGGCGCCGGGCTGGGCGGCGCGGCGGCTGCCCGCCTGCTGCAGAAGGCCGGCTATGCGACAAAGGTTTTCGAGCAGGCTCCGGCGTTTTCCCGGCTGGGCGCCGGAATCCAGCTTGGCCCCAACGTGATGAAGGTGGCGGCCGTCATGGGCATCGAAGAGCAGGCCAATGCCATCGGCTGCCACCCCGATTTCTGGTTCAGCCGCGACGCGGTCACCGGCGAATATCTTTCCCGCATTCCGCTGGGCAAATCGGCCGTCGAACGCTTCGGCAACAGCTACATCACGATCCACCGCGGCGACTTGCATCAGCTCATCATCGACACCCTCGACCCCGACACCTTGCATTTCGGCAAAACGCTGGTCGACATCGAGCAAACCCCCGACGAGGTCATTCTCCATTTCGCCGACGGCACCACTGACCGCGCCACGCACGTCATTGGCGGCGACGGCATCGATTCGAAACTGCGCGAAAAGCTGCTTGGGCCTGAAGAGCCGACGTACAGCGGCTGGGTGGCGCATCGCGCCCTCATTCGCGGAGAAGACCTGAAGAAATACGACCTCGAATTCGAGGATTGCGTCAAATGGTGGTCCAAGGACACGCACGACGAATCCGTCGATCGTCACATGATGGTGTACAACACCAAGGCGGACCGGTCCGAGTACTACTACGTAACGGGCGTGCCCGAGCCGGCATGGAACCACGGTACCTCGCACGTAAAGAGTTCGCCGGCGGAAATGCGCGAGGCCTTCCACGACTACCATCCCATTGTCCAGGCGCTGGTCGACGAGACCAAAGAAGTCACCAAGTGGCCCTTGTACGAGCGCAAGCCGCAGGCCGTATGGCATCAAGACCGCGTGGTGCTGCTGGGCGACGCCTGCCATCCCATGCGTCCGCATATGGCGCAGGGGGCCGGCATGGCCATCGAAGACGCGGCCATGCTGGTGCGCTGCCTGGACGAGGTCGGTGCGGCCGATTATCAACAGGCGTATGAGCTTTATCGGCTCAACCGCTTCGAGCGCACATCGCGCGTGCAAAAGGTTTCGCACAACAATACCTGGCTGCGCCACGATGAAGACCCAAGCTGGGTGTACGGCTACGATGTCTTCAATGTTCCTCTGCAGCAGCCGGGCAAGTGCGCCGCATAGCGCCCACAGTACGCATTGATTTATTCTTTGGCATCACGACGGCAAGCCGGCCGTCGTGATGTTTTTGTTTTATGGCTTGAATGGATTCGATTTCCCGCTTTGCCTGTCAAGGCATGGAGATCGTGGAGGAAGCAATGACCAAACGATATTGGGACTGGGACCCGGTTTTTCGCCTGGACCCCTCAAAGAGCGCCCTGCTCGTCATCGATATGCAGAACGGCTTCATAGAAGAGGGGGCGGTTCTGGAAGTGCCGATGGCGCGCCGGCAGGTTCCGACTGTCAAAAGACTCATTCAATATTGCAGAGACCATGGCATACCCGTCGTGTACACACGTTTCTGCATTTCCGGCGAAGAGGGAACCCATCGTTTCTATTGGCGCATTGCAAGACAGCGCGGCATGGACATCGAGTCTCCCGACTTCGAGTTCCTAGGTAATGCGCATGCGGTGCAAGTGACGCCGGAATTGGCTCCCGCACCGGGCGAGCACGTCATCGACAAGCCCGGATACGACTGCTTTGCCGAGTCGAGTCTGGCCGAGGTGCTCGATGCGCTGAAGGTGTCGCAACTGATGTTTACGGGCACGGTGCTGAACTGGTGTGTCGACAGCACGGTTCGGGCGGCCTACCACCGCCATTACGATATTGCGGTCATTGCCGATGGGGTCAGTTCCTACGATCACGCCGGCGCCACGGCCGAGCAATGGTGCAGCATGGAGCTGGACCTGATGGCGGAGGCGTTCGGGCGGGTGCTGACTTCTTCCGACGCGATGATTGAACTGGGCGATGCCGCAAAGGAGGGCGAATGAGCGGTCATTTCGTAACGGATCGTGCGGAAACAAATTCCTTTGAGGGCCACGAGCACGATGCCCAGCACAGGCTGGACGATTATGCCCGGACGCGTGTGCCCGAATCCGAAAAGCGCGGCACGGGGTCTATCCTCTCGGTTCTGGTCGGGATCGTCACGGCCTTCTTCTTTCTTTTCCTGGGCGGCCTGTTCCTGCAGAATTACGGTGCGACGGCCACCTGGATAGGCGTGTCGATAGGGTTCGTGCTGACGACGTCGTTGTGCTGGATCACCTGCTTCGCCGCGTCCCGCGAGGGCCTTACGGCCGAACTCATGACGCGCGGCTGCGGCTTTGGTTCCATAGGCAGCGTGCTGACCACGCTCATCTATGGCGTCACCTTTGTCATCCTGGCGGCGACCGAGGCGCAGATCCTCGCCACCAATATCGCGCTGGTGTGGGACTTGCCCGACATCATCTGGTATGTCTTCGTGGCGGCCATCTTCATTCCGATGGTATGGGGCGGCATAGCGAATATTTCGAAACTCTTGAGCTGGTCGACGCTGCTCTATCTGCCCTTGATCGCCGTGGCGATCTGGCTGGCCTGGGGGCATATGCCGGAACATATCACCGACGCATCGGCGCTGAAGCCGCCCGAACTGACGACCGGCGGCTGGGTGGGAGTGATCGCCATCATGGGAACCTTGTCGTCCATCGTGGGCCTGAACCCGCTTGAAAGCGCCGATTACAACCGCTATATCAAGCACGAGTCGTACCGGCGGGCTTCCTGGGTGACTGTCGTGCTTCCGTACGCGCTGATGTATTTTGTGGCCATTCCGATGGGCATGTATTTCGCCAGTGCAACGGGCGAGATCAATCCGGGCATCTATTTTGTGAGCCTTCTCGGCTTGGCGCTGGGTGTGGCGCTGGCCTGGGTTTCGCAGGTACGCATCAACCTCACCAATATCCACTTGGGCTCGATAGCTTTTGCTTCCGCCTCGGGGCAGTTCGGGGGCTCGAAGCTTGGCCGCCGTTTCTGGACCATTGCCGTGCTCATTGCGGTGGTTGTCTTGATGGTGCTCGATGTGCTTGGAAACCTCACTCTCTTTCTGGAGTGGAACGGGATCTTCCTGCTTGCGTGGGTCGGCTGCCTGGTTTCAGACCTGCTCATCGTGCGCAAGGCGCTCAAGATCGTGGACGGGCCGATCGAGTACCGTTCGTCCCGGCTGCGCAAATACAACCCGGTCGGCATCATCGCGCTGGTAACGGCGACAATGATCGGGTCGTTGGCCTGGTCGTTTGCGGGAGACTCGATACTTCGCGGGCTGTCGGGCTATATCGCCTTTGCCGTCGCGGCGGTCGTCCATGCCTTGCTGGCCGTCATGACCCAAGGTCGCTACTATTTTGCCGATTCCCGGGACGAGCGCTTGAAAGCGCGAAGGTAACCAAGGGTTTTCCCGGGGACGCCCTGGGGGTATAATCGTGGTCAGTTGGGCCAACTATGTGCCCTTCGTCCTTATCCGCTCTCTTTTATGTCCGTAGACGTCCTTACCTTCGGCTTGAACCATGTCTCCGCGCCGGTGTCGGTGCGCGAGCGCGTGTCCATGCCGCTGGACGTCCTGCGGCCGGCGCTCGAGGGCTTGAAGTCCGCGTTCGGCTCATCGGTGCGCGAGGCGGCCATTCTGTCCACTTGCAACCGCACCGAAATCTACTGCGCGGCCGAGCCGCATGTATCCGACAAGATCCCGGCCTGGATGGCCGATTTCAATCGTGTCGAATCGGGCAGCCTGCAGCCCCATCTATACCGCTATCAGCACAACGAGGCGGTGCGCCACGCTTTTCGCGTGGCCAGCGGGCTCGACTCCATGGTGCTGGGCGAGCCGCAGATCCTGGGCCAGATGAAGGAAGCGGTGCGCGCCGCGAACGAGGCGGGCGCCTTGGGAACGCTGCTGCATCAGTTGTTCCAGCGCACATTCTCGGTGGCCAAAGAGGTTCGCTCGCAAACGGCGATCGGCGCAAATTCAGTGTCGATGGCGGCTGCCGCGGTGCGGCTGGCCGAGCGCGTGTTCGGCGACATGTCGCAAACCAATGTGCTGTTCGTGGGCGCGGGCGAGATGATCGAACTTTGCGCCACGCATTTTGCGGCGCTCAAGCCGCGCAATATGGTGGTGGCCAACCGCACGATCGAACGGGCCGATATCCTGGCTTCGCGCTTCACGGCCAAGGCCATGAAGCTCACCGACCTGCCCGACCGGCTGGCCGATTTCGACGTCATCGTTTCCTGTACGGCCAGCTCCCTGCCCATCCTCGGCCTGGGGATGGTGGAAAGGGCTACGCGCTCGCGGCGCCACAAGCCCATGGTCATGATCGACCTGGCCGTGCCGCGCGACATCGAGACCGAGGTCGGCCGCCTGGCCGACGTGTATCTGTATTCGGTCGACGATCTGGGCCGCATGGTGCAAAGCGGCACCGACGCCCGGCGGGCGGCGGTGGTGCAGGCCGAGGCCATCATCGAGACGCGGGTGCAGAATTTCATGCACTGGCTGCAAAACCGCCAGATCGTGCCGGCCATCGTCGACATCCATCAGGCAGCCGACCAGGTCCGCCAGGCCGAGCTCGACAAGGCGCGGCGCCTGCTCGCCAAGGGCGAAGCGCCCGAGGTAGTGCTCGAGCAGCTGGCCCACAGCCTTACTCAAAAATACATGCACGGTCCGCTGGCGGCGCTCAACCGCAGCGAAGAAGCCGAGCGCGAGCAGCTTCTAAGTCTTCTGCCGCGCCTGCTGCCCCGTGCCGAACGCCGTCGTTAGCGGCGCCGCCCTGGCCCCGTCTGCGCGTTCTTTCCTTCTGAAAACATTCCTTTTCCCCTTATGAAAAGTTCCATGCGCAGCCGGTTGGAGCAGCTTGCTCACCGGCTGATCGAAATCGATGCCATGCTTGCCGAGCCCGAAATAGCGGGCAATATGGACAAGTTCCGCAAGCTGTCGCGCGAGCGCGCCGAACTGGATCCGGTCGTCCAGGCATTCAATGAATATGTGCGCGCCGAGGCTGACGTGCAAGCGGCGCAGGAGATGATGGCCGATCCGGAAATGAAAGCCATGGCTGAAGAAGAGTACCAGCTCGGCAAGGACCGCATCGAGTCTCTGGAGGACGAGCTGCAGGTGTTGCTGCTGCCGCGCGATCCCGATGATGGCCGCAATGTGTTCCTGGAGATTCGCGCGGGCACGGGCGGCGACGAAAGCGCCTTGTTCGCCGGCGATCTGCTGCGCATGTACACCCGCTACGCCGAAAGCCGGGGCTGGCGGGTGGAACTCATGTCTGAAAGCATGTCCGAGGTGGGCGGCTATAAAGAAGTCATCGCCCGCATCGACGGCGACGCCGTCTACGGCCGGCTCAAGTTCGAATCGGGGGCGCATCGGGTGCAGCGCGTGCCCGAGACGGAAACCCAAGGCCGCATCCATACGTCGGCGTGCACGGTGGCGGTGCTTCCCGAGGCGGACGAGCAGAGCGACATCGTCATCAACCCGTCCGAACTGCGCATCGATACCTTCCGCGCCAGCGGAGCGGGCGGACAGCACGTCAACAAGACCGATTCGGCGGTGCGCATCACCCACTTGCCGACCGGCCTGGTGGTCGAGTGCCAGGACGACCGCTCGCAGCACCGCAACAAGGACAAGGCCATGCAGGTGCTGGCGGCCCGGCTGAAGGACAAGCAGCAGCAGGAGCAGCAAAGCAAGGAAGCCGCCCAACGCAAGAGCCTGGTGGGCTCGGGCGACCGTTCCGAGCGCATCCGCACCTACAACTACCCGCAGGGGCGGGTCACCGACCATCGCATCAACCTTACCTTGTACAAGCTGCAGGCCATCATGGAAGGCGACCTGGAAGAGCTGACCGGCGCCCTGCGCGCCGAGCATCAGGCCGAACAGCTGGCCGCCATGGGAGAGGCCTAGGGCCAGCGGGCGTCGATGGGGCAGCTGCATGGATACGTCGATGGGTGATCATCCTAGCTCCGGCGGCAGCCGGGAAGAAACGCCGGCGAGTGTCCGCAGCCTGCTCGGCGGCACGCCTTTGCCCCGGCTCGAAACACAGATGCTGCTGCAGCACGTGCTGGGAGTGTCGCGCGCCTGGCTCATTGCGCACGACACCGACCCGCTCGATAAGGCGCATGTGCGTGAATTCGAGGCGCTATGTGCCAGGCGCCTCGCAGGCGAACCCATGGCCTATCTCACCGGCCGGCGCGAGTTCATGGGCCACAGTTTCGTCGTCGAGCCGGGTGTGCTGATTCCGCGGCCCGAGACCGAACTGCTGGTCGAAACCGCGCTTGGCGAGCTGGCGCGGCAGGGTGCGGAGCGCCCGCGTGTGCTCGATCTGGGTACGGGCAGCGGGGCCATCGCGGTCTCCGTGGCGCTGGCGCGGCCGGATGCCGAAGTGGTGGCCACCGACCTGAGCGAGGCGGCGCTGGGCGTGGCGCGGCGCAATGCCCGGGCGCTGGGGGCGCGGGTCGAGTTTTTGCCCGGAAGCTGGTTTCAGGCCCTGGAAGGGCAGCGGCCTTTCGACCTGATCGTATCCAACCCCCCGTACATTCGAGACGGCGACCCCCACCTTGCCCAGGGCGATTTGCGTTTCGAGCCCCCGGGCGCGCTGACGGACGGCGCCGACGGCCTGGCCGCGCTGGCGCACATTGCCGCGCAGGCGCCGCATTGGCTTGCGCCGGGGGGCGGCTTGTGGATGGAGCACGGCTATGACCAGGCGGCCGACGTGCGCCGATTCCTGCTCAAGGCCGGCTTCGGGCGGGTGGACAGCCTGCGCGACCTGGCCGGGATCGAAAGGATTTCCGGCGGGACGCTGAACGATGGATAACCCGGCTTTCCTGCGGCAAGCCGACATCCCAGCCGGACTAGAACGGATTTCCGGCGGCAACCTATAATGAAGCATATTTCCTGGAGATACTGAACATCATGAGCGAAGTCCAAGATTTCATTCGCGAGACGGTCACCACCCATCCCGTCGTGCTCTTCATGAAGGGCACCGCGCAATTCCCGCAATGCGGCTTCTCTGGCCGCGCCATCCAGATCCTCAAGGCGTCGGGCGTCACCAAGCTGGTTACGGTCAACGTGCTCGAAGACGAGGAAGTGCGCCAGGGCATCAAAGAGTATGCCAACTGGCCCACGATTCCCCAGCTCTACGTCGCTGGCGAGTTCCTGGGCGGCTCGGACATCATTGCCGAGATGCACGAAAGCGGCGAACTGGTAGACGTGCTCAAAGAGGCCGGCGCGCTCGGCGATGAGTAAGCGCAGCGCGCTCGCCTGTAGCAAGTCCTTGGTTCGGGCCTTCTCCGGCTCCGCCGTCCAGGCTGTGGCCCACGCCCACGCCCAAGCCCGCTCCGGCGCGGCGCTTTTCGCATGAGTGCAAAGCGCCGGCTTGTCGTGGGCGTCACCGGCGCAACGGGCGCCGTCTATGCCACCCGCATGCTGCAGGCGGTGCGCGGCGTGGGCGGCATCGAGACCCATCTGGTGGTGTCGCCGCCGGGCGTGCTGAACGTCAAGTACGAGCTCGGCCTGCAGCGCCAGCAGGTGTACGACATGGCCGACCATGTCTACAGCTTTCGCGACGTGGGCTCCGCGCTGGCCAGCGGCGGCTTTGCCACCATGGGCATGGTCGTCGTGCCTTGCTCGATGCGCACACTGTCGGCGGTGGCGCACGGCCTGTCCGACAATCTCATCACCCGCGCGGCCGACGTTACGCTGAAAGAGCGCCGCCGCCTCGTCATGATGGTGCGCGAGACGCCTTTCAACCTGGCCCATTTGCGCAATATGACGGCGGTGACGGAGATGGGCGGCATCGTGTTTCCGCCCCTGCCCGCCTTCTACCATCATCCCGCCACCATCGAAGAGATGGTCGATCACACGATCGCCCGCGTCCTCGATCTGTTCGACATCCACATAGAAGGCCCCCGCTGGGAGGGCATGGACGAGCCGCGCTGATCGTTGCCGGCGGCGATGTGCCGCCGTGGTTCAGCCGTTGCGTTCTGCGCGCAAGTCAGTCATGAAGACGACCGGCCGCTTTGCGCCGGCGGGTTGCGCTTCCCGGTCTGCATCGCTGCCGTCGCCGCCGTCTTCGTGTTCGAAACCTCCGATCGGAGCATCGAAGTCTTCGGCGTCGAAGGCCATGTCGCCGTCCTCGTCGGCGACGCCCGTGGCTTTCAGTCCGGCGAA
Source organism: Pusillimonas caeni (assembly GCF_003545815.1). GTDB lineage: Bacteria > Pseudomonadota > Gammaproteobacteria > Burkholderiales > Burkholderiaceae_B > Pusillimonas > Pusillimonas caeni. The sequence continues at coordinate 280,131 of NZ_PDUW01000005.1, read as the reverse complement.
ATCGAACAGCGTGTTGTCCATCAGGTGCGAAGGCACCACACGGTTCAGCGCGCCGAATACATTCCACGAGCGGCCGGGCATTTTCCTGTCCCATTCCGCAATCATGCGGTTCATTTCCTGGCGCTTGAGATTCTCTTGCGAGCCGCACAGGTTGCAGGGAATGATGGGAAATTCCTTGAGCTTGGCGTAGGCGATCAGGTCTTTTTCGGGCACGTAGGCCAGGGGCCGGATGACGATGTTCCTGCCGTCGTCCGACATCAGCTTGGGCGGCATGGCCTTCATGCGCCCGCCGTAGAACAGGTTCAGGAAGAAGGTGGCCAGGATGTCGTCGCGGTGATGGCCCAGCGCGATCTTGGTGGCGCCGAGCTCGGCGGCCACACGATATAGAATCGCCCGGCGCATGCGCGAGCACAGCGAGCACATGGTCTTGCCCTCGGGGATGACGCGCGTGACCACCGAATAAGTATCCTGGGTCTCGATATGGAAGGGCACGCCCAGCGACTCCAGATACTCGGGCAGCACATGGTCCGGAAAGCCCGGCTGCTTCTGGTCCAGGTTCACCGCCACGATGTCGAACTTGAACGGCGCACGCGACTGATGCGTCAACAGGATGTCGAGCAGGCTGTAGGAGTCCTTGCCGCCCGACAGGCAGACCATGACTTTGTCGCCTTCCTCGATCATGTTGAAGTCGGCGATGGCGCGGCCGGTTTCGCGCATCAGGCGCTTGGTGAGCTTGTTGTCGTGGGTGCGTTGGCGGCGGTCGCGAACGGGGCGCGCAGCCGCATCGTCGGCATGCGTGCCGGCATCGTCCCGGGCGGAGGCCGGCGAGGTGAGGTTGGAGGTGTCCATGGCTTCAGGGCGGCGCAAGGCGCCGGGCAGTGGGGCCGCGTCGGCTATCGGCTGCGTTCCAGCTCGATGCCCACCGCGGCGCAGTCGGAAAACGCGCTGGGTTTGCTGATGCGGATTTTAACCCGTTGCACTTCCGGGAATTCCCGAAGCAGCCGCTCGACCACCCGTTCGATCAGGGTTTCCAGCAAATTGACGTGCGCGCGCGTGCATTCGTCCACGATGGTGTTGCGCAGCAGGCGGTAGTCCAGGACGGTCTGGATGTTCTGGTCGTGCACCGGCTGGCTCACATCGACATCGAGTTCGGCGTCGATGTGCAGCGGCTGGGTGGCGCGAAGCTCGTGCTCCAGAATGCCGATGCGGGCGTCCAGCGCCAGTTGGGTAAAGAATATGCGTCGTGTGGGCATGATGGCCTTGTGGGCTGTGGCGGAATAATGGGCGTTGTTGGATGATATATCATTGGCCTCACCCTTTGCCTCGCCCGTACAGGCAGCATGCGGCGCGGACGAAATGAACAAAAGACTGATGCACGACGAACAGATATACGACGCCATCATCATCGGCGCCGGCGCCGGCGGGGCGTCATGCGCGCTATGGCTTGCGCGGCTGGGCTTTGCGCCGCTGCTCGTCGAGGCGGGCGCGCAGGTGGGCGGCTTGTGCCTGGCCCATCCCTTTCTAGATGATTGGAACGCGTCCCTGCCCGGGCACACGGGCCCCGAAGTAGCCGAAAATTTCGCAATCAGCCTGCAGCGGGCGCAAGTGCCCTTGCTGCTGTCGCAGCCCGTCACGGCGGTCGAGGCGGTGGACGCCGGCTTTGCGGTGACCACCCGCGAAGGGAATGTGCTGCGCGGCCGCCATCTGGTGCTGGCGACCGGCACCCGGGCGCGCGGCCTGCCTTCGGCCGACGCCGCGCCGGCCCTCGACAGGGCGCGGCCTTTTCCCGGTGTGCTGGTGGGCCCCGGCGACCATATCGTGGCCGAGAATTTCCAGGGGCGCCGGGTGGCGGTGCTGGGCGGCGGCGACAACGGCTTCGAGAACGCGCTGTACGCCATGGACCACGGCGCCGAAGAAGTCCACGTCTATGCCCGCACGGTGCGGGCGCAGCACCAATTCGTGCGGCGCCTGCCCTCAAGCCGGGTGATGCGGGGCGAGTACCAGGTGGATCCGCATACGCGCACCATCAATGGCCGTTCCTACGACCTCATCATGGTGTTCTACGGCTGGGAGCCTTGCGTGGGTTTCGCCGAGAGCCTGGGGCTGGCGCGGTCCGGTCGGGGTTTCGTCCAGACCGACATGGCCACGGCCGAGACGAATTGCGAGGGTGTTTACGCCATCGGCGAGGTGGCGCAGCGCTTCCATCCCTGCGTGGTGACGGCCATGGCCGACGGTGTCACGGCGGCCAAGGCGATCCAGGCCCGGATTGAGTCCGGGCGTTGAGGCGAAAATGGCGGCGTCCGATAAGGAAGCAGCGCTGCATTATGCTGAAAATTTCAACCGGCGGCCGATGGCGATCTGAACAGCTTCAAATAATCTTCGAAGATAAACAGTCGATTGCGGCGCTGCCCGGTGATTTCCACCAGCACACCGAAGGCGACCATATCGGCGATCAACGCGGCCGCGGTATTGGTGGCTGTGCCCAGGGTGCTGGTCGCCCATTTCACGTCGATGACCGGCTGGGCATATAGATGACGCATCAGGGTGTGGGCATTGTCCTGACGGCGAGCGCTCAAGCGAGGTAAAACGTCGCGCTCAATACGCTGTTTCAAGTCGATGATGGCCCGGAATACAGAGGCCGAGGCGCCTGCGGTTTCTTCTACGCCGAACAAGAAAAAGATCAGCCATTCGCGCACGTGGTTGCCGTGGCGTACTGCCATCAAATGATCCACATAAGCTGTTTTATTGCGCTCAAAGTAGTCCGACAGGTACAGCGCCGGTTTGTGAAGCAAGCCTTCGGAGGCCAGATAAAGCGAAATCAGCAAGCGTCCCAGGCGACCATTGCCGTCCAGAAAGGGATGAATGGTCTCGAACTGATAGTGTGCTATTGCGATACGCACCAGCGGATGTACGAAGAAATCCTCTGTATGTAGAAATTTCTCCAGATCACCCATCAGTCCGGGCACGTGTTCGTGGTGCGGTGGCACGAACGCGGCGTGTCTGAGGCTGACGCCGATCCAGTTCTGGCTGGTGCGAAACTCTCCCGGAAGCTTGTGCTCGCCGCGCACGCCCTGCATCAATACGGCATGTGTTTGTTTCAACAGGCGCACTGACAGCGGAAGCGTGTCCAGCGAATCGATCGCAAATCTGATGGCTCGAATGTAGTTTTGAACCTCGGACCAATCGTTCCGTTCCTCTGGCTTCAAGTCGTCTACGTTCTTGAAAGCGTCGTCGATATTGGTTTGGGTTCCCTCGATGCGGCTGGATTGAGTCGCTTCTTTGGCCACATACATCCGGATAAAAAAGTCGATGTCGGGAATCAATTGACTGAAGGCGTTGAGTTCGCCGAGGGCGCGGTCGGCACGCCCCAGCAAATCCATCAACTCTGGATCAGCAATGATCCATGGGTGGCACACTGGCTTCGGGAGGAAGGCCTTGTATTCATAGCGTTGCTCATAGCGGCCGGCATCGAAATCGACAAGGTTCATATGTCAAAAACCTATTGTGTTCTGATTTAACAGCAATCGTATGTCAGCTCGCGGGACCAGGGCAAGTTTCCTATATCAAAACGATGGGGGGTTTTTGACGTGCCGCTACCAGTATGTCAGGAGCCAGTGGCCGGCCATGGCCGACGGTGTCACGGCGGCCAAGGCGATCCAGGCCCGGATTGAGTCCAGGCGTTGAGGTCACTCTGCCGCCAACACGCACTCGCCCGGCTCGGGCTGTGACAGCACTATCGTGAAGGCCCGCAGCTCGTCCCTGCGGAATACATGTATGGTCACCGTCTGTCCCGCCTGATAGGCCGACAGCAAACGCTCGAGCCCGCCGTCGCGGGTGACGCGCAGGCCGTCCACGGCCACCAGCGCGTCGCCGGCCGAGAGCCCGCCCTGATGCGCCGCGCCGCCCTCGTAGACCGTGGCGATCTGCACTTCGTCATGGCTGAGGCGGGTGCGGATGTCGAGGGAGGGCGTGGTCGAGGAGGTTTTCCAGCTCAGGGCGATGCCCTGGCCGGCCAGCAGCGACTCCAGCGGCACGTCTTCGCGGCCGTAGGCGTAGCGGGCAATGAAGTCCGAGGCGTCCACCCCGGTGGCCTCTTGCACCAGGCCGGCCATGGCGTCTTCGGGCACGCCCTTGCCTTGGCCCTGGTAGAAGCGCCTGCCGTAGCGCCGCCACATCAGCCGCATCACGTCGTCCAGCGATTTGGCGCCCCGGGTTTCGCGGCGGACGAGCATGTCCAGCCCCGCCGCCACCAGCGAACCCTTGGTGTAGTAGCTGACCAGCGCGTTGGGAGAGTTTTCGTCCTGCTTGTAGTAGCGCGTCCAGGCGTCGAAAGAGCTCTCGGCGACCGACTGCTTGTGCCGTCCCGGCCCGCGCCGTACGGCCGAGATGGTCTTGGCGAGGCGGGCCAGATAGGCCTTGTGGTCGATGACGCCGGAGCGCATCAGCATCAGGTCGTCATAGTACGAGGTGAAGCCTTCGGACACCCAGAGCAGTTGGGTATGGTTCTCGCGCGCAAGGTCGTAGGGCGCAAAGGCCGCCGGCTTGATGCGCTTGACGTTCCAGGTATGGAAATACTCGTGGCTGACCAGGCCCAGGAAGTTCTCGTAGCCTTCTCCCGCGTCGGGCCGGCCCAGGGTGGGCAGGTCGCGGCGCGAAGCCATCAGCGCGGTGGAGGCGCGATGCTCCAGCCCGCCGTAGCCATCGCCCACCACCATGGTCATGAATACGTATCGGTCTGCGGAATCCAGGAAGGGCGCGCGCAGCGATTCGGGCTCGAACAGGGCGATCTGCGCTTCGCAGATCTTCTTGACGTCGGCGGCGATGCGCTTGAGATCGAGGTTGGGCAGGACACCGGTGAAGACCAGTTCGTGCTCCGCACCATGGGCCATGAAGCGCGCCACCTGGGGCGTGCCCATTTCGACGGGATGATCGATGAGGGCGTCATAGTCGGGCGCGGCATAAAGCCCGAAGCCATGCCGCTTGGCCGCCGCCGCGCGTCCGTTCGCCGGCGGCAGGCTGGTGTAGACCTTCCAGTTGCGGGCGTGCGTGGGCGGATGCAGATGAAGCAGGCAGGGCGCTCGCTCGTGGCCCGCGGGCGAAAGAAAGACGCTGGTGCCGTTGAAGAAGGCGTGGGTTTCGTCCAGATGGGCGCCGCGCACGGAAAGGTCCCAGGCATAGACGATGTACTCCACATGCAGCGGACCGCGGCAGGGCTCGCACTGCCAGCTGTGGTTGCCGGTCTTGCGCACGGCGACCGGCTTGCCGCCGCTGCGTGCGCGGATGGTCTCGATCTGGCGCGAGAAGTCGCGCACCAGGTAGCTGCCCGGAATCCAGGCGGGTAAATTCAATTGCTGGCCGCGCGCATGGGGGCGCGGCACCCGCAGCTCGATGCGAAAACGGTGTCCGGCGGGATCGAAGGGCGTTAGGCTGTAAAGTATGGGTTCTATTTTCATCCCACTATATTACTGTGCAAGAGGAAAGGGCATGACCGAAGCGCTGGTAAAGATCGAGACCCGTGGCAGGGTCGGACTGCTTACCTTGAACCGTCCCAAGGTATTGAATGCGTTGAACAACCAGGTGGTCGACGAACTGGCCGAAGCCCTGCGGGCATTCGATGCCGACGACGGTATCGGGGCCATCGTGCTGACCGGCAGCGAGAAGGCCTTTGCCGCGGGCGCCGACATTGCCGCCATGAAGGACTGGTCCTACGCCGACGTCTACAAGCAGGATTATCTCGGACACAACTGGGAGTCGCTGCGCCGGATCCGCAAGCCCATCATCGCCGCGGTATCGGGCTATGCGCTGGGCGGCGGCTGCGAGCTGGCCATGCAGTGCGATTTCATCATCGCCGCCGACAATGCGCGCTTCGGCCAGCCGGAAATCAACCTGGGCATCATTCCCGGCTTCGGCGGCACGCAGCGCCTGCCCCGCGCCGTGGGCAAGGCCAAGGCCATGGACATGGTGCTGACGGCGCGCATGATCAATGCCGAAGAAGCCGAGCGCGCCGGCCTGGTGGCCAGGGTGGTGCCGGCCGAAAAGCTGCTCGACGAAGCGCTGGAAGCCGCGCGCGTCATCGCCTCCAAGTCACTGGTTTCGGTCATGATGGCCAAGGAATGCATCAACCGGGCGTACGAAATGCCTCTGAACGAAGGCATGCTGGCCGAGCGCCGCAATTTCCACGCGCTGTTCTCGACCGACGATCAGAAAGAGGGCATGGCGGCTTTCGTTGAAAAGCGCGAGCCGGACTTCAAGCACCGCTGATCCATACGAACCTGAGAAGGTGGCTGTGCGCTTCGGTCGCGGGCCCCTTCATCGGTTCTTTCTAACCTATATCCGCATCATCGCGCGATGCCGGGAAACTGTTGTTTTACAAGCTGACAATTTGCTTACCGCCAAAAAATAAAGTTATACTCTACGAGTTTGACGCAACACGCTGGGCCAAGACAGCGAGCGGTACGAAGATGGGCCATGCCATGACCAAAACCCATGAGCAGAACCCAAGAGCGAGACGCGGGGAAAGCATGCAAAACAGCGGTGGCGGCGCGCAAGAATCCGGCGCCGGCCGGCAAGATCCGGTTGCCGCCATCGTGCTTAGCGATGCCGACCGCGAACGGCTCAGATACAAGGCGGGGCGAGGCCTGCTTCGCGCTCTGGCGGCTCAGGCCGTCATGGGGCTGGCGGCGGGTCTCATCTCGTGGCTCGTGGCAGGGGCGGCGGCGGGTGCATCGGCACTCATCGGGGCCGGCGCCTATTTCATACCCAATGCGCTTTTTGCAATGCGATTGCTCATGGGGTTGATGAGCTCTCGGCAGGCCAGCCCGCTTACCTTCTTCATGGGTGAGCTCGTCAAGCTGGGTTCCGCGGTATTGCTTCTGGCGCTGGCTGCTTATCTGGGCCAGGGCTGGTTGGTGTGGCCGGCTTTGCTGTTCGGGCTGGTGTGCGTGTTAAAGGGTTATGTGCTTTTGCTGGTGTTTCGCCGGCTGCCATAGCCGGTTGGATACAAAGTTTTCGGGCGTGGCGTTCTGGCGAATGGCGCGTCCTTGTCATCAGTTTACAGGGTAGGGTTCCAATGGCTGCTGCTAGCAACGCGTCGTCGCCACAGTCTGATTACATTCAGCATCACCTGGTTCACTTGAACAGTCTGGGTGAAAAGCAGACCGCCATCGCTGATTTCAGCGTTGTCAACTACGACTCGCTTTTCTGGTCCATCTTCATGGGCGCCATTGTCATTTTCGTGCTATGGCGCGCGGCCAAATCGGCCACCGCCGGGGTGCCCGGGCGCTTCCAGATGGGGGTCGAGATGCTGGTCGGCATGGTGGCCGACGAAGCCAAGTCCATCATCCCCAACGAAACCTCCCGCCGCTTCGTGGCGCCACTGGCCCTTACCGTATTCCTGTGGGTCATTCTCATGAATACCCTCGACCTGGTGCCGGTCGACCTGCTGGGCTGGATCTTCATCAAGCTGGGCCTGGCGGTCGAGCATCACGATCCTCTTTATTATCACCGCATTCTTCCGACGGCCGACCTGAACGTGCCCATGGGCATGTCGCTGGGCGTGCTGGTGCTTACCCTTTGGTACGGCATCAAGATCAAAGGCGGCGGCGGCTTCGTCAAGGGCCTGTTCACCGCGCCTTTCCACGGCCATGGCGTCGTCGGCCTGCTACTGGTTCCCTTCAATCTGCTTTTGAACCTCATGGAGTACGCCGCCAAAACGGTGTCGCTGGGAATGCGGTTGTTCGGCAACATGTTTGCCGGCGAATTGCTATTCATGCTTATCGCCCTGCTGGGCGGTGCATGGGCCGGATTTAATGGTGCAAGCATCGGCTTGGGTATCGGTCATGTTCTCGCAGGGTCGGTGTGGGCGATCTTCCACATCCTCATCGTCCTGCTCCAGGCCTATATTTTCATGATGCTGTCCCTCGTCTATGTAGGGTTAGCTCACGAAGACCATTGATCGAATTCCGGTCCGGGGTGGCATTCGTCTCGGCCGGGGCGCAAGGTGTTCTTGCAAAGAAGTTTTCTTTTTTGACTTTTTGATTACCAGGTTTTTAACCAAGGAGTTGTTATGACCAACGTTGCTCTCGTTGCTCTGGCTTGCGGTCTTATTGTTGGACTGGGTGCATTCGGCGCCAGTATCGGTATTGCTTTGATGGGTGGCAAGTACCTCGAAGCCTCGGCACGTCAGCCCGAGCTGATGAACGCCCTGCAAACCAAGATGTTCCTGCTGGCTGGTCTGATCGACGCGGCGTTCCTGATCGGTGTTGGTATTGCCATGCTGTTCGCCTTCGCCAACCCGTTCGTCGGCTAAGCGACCAAGCCCGCATCCATGCGGGTAAGCAGCCGTTTGGCGCGCTTCGCACACGGGGCGCCGCCGACGGCTTGGACATGGTGTCATGCAGCGGGGCTGTCTGGCACAAGTGGTATTAAAGGGAAACGACCGTGAATTTAAACGCGACTCTCTTTTTTCAGATGATCGTGTTTTTCGTGTTGGGCTGGTTTACGATGAAATTCGTATGGCCGCCCCTCACGAAGGCAATGGACGATCGCCGTCAGAAGATCGCCGACGGCCTTGCGGCCGCCGAAAAGGGCAAGGCCGACCTCGCCCAGGCGCAAGCGCGCATCAACGTGATCGAAGCTGCGGCCAAGACTGAAAATCATGCTCGCATGCTCGAGGCTGAGAAGCAGGCGGCCAGCATCATCGACGAGGCCCGCCGCGAAGCCGAGGCCGAGAAGGCCCGAATCCTCGCGCAAGCCAAGCAGGACGCCGCCCAAGAGGTCCAGCGTGCTCGCGACGGTCTGCGCGCCGACGTGGCGGTTCTGGCGGTCAAGGGTGCAGAGCAGATCCTCCAGCGCGAGGTCGATGCACAGGCACACGCCGAGCTGCTGAACCAGCTCAAGGCACAATTGTAATCATCAGGGCAGGCAATGGCTGAACTATCGACTATCGCAAGACCCTACGCCGAAGCGCTATTCCAGGCGGCTCAGAACGAAAGCGCCAATCTGGAGTCCTGGTCGGGGCTGCTCAACGAGCTCGCCGGGCTGGCGAAGCTCGAAGACGTACGAGAAGCGCTCACCGACCCGCGCCTGAACGACGCCCAGCGCGTCGAGTTGTTTACAGGCCTGGTCAAATTACCCGTTTCGGCAACGGCTCGCAACTTCATCGAATTGCTGGTCGGCAACGACCGCATGCTGGTCCTGCCCGAAATCGCCGAGCAGTTCGACCTGCTGAAGAACCGGTTCGAAGGTACCGCGCTGGCCGAGATCACCAGCGCCTTCGCGCTGTCCGACGCTCAAGTGCAGGATCTCGTCGCTGCTCTCGAAAAGAAATTCGGCCTCAAACTCAAGCCGGCCGTCACCGTCGATGCCGATCTCATCGGCGGCGTGCGCGTGGTGGTTGGCGACCAAGTACTCGATACTTCTGTGCGGGCCCAGTTGGTCCGCATGCGCGATACGCTGGCCGCCTAGGGCGAGCCGGTCAACAGGATTCCAGGAGTCTGAACATGCAACTTAACCCGTCAGAGATCAGCGAGCTGCTCAAGAGCCGCATCGAAGGCTTGGGCGCGTCCACCGACGTACGTACGCAAGGCACGGTCGTTTCCGTGACCGACGGCATTACCCGCATCCACGGCCTGTCCGACGTGATGCAGGGCGAAATGCTCGAATTCCCCAACAATGTATACGGCCTTGCGCTCAACCTCGAGCGCGACTCCGTGGGCGCCGTGATTCTGGGCGACTACACCGGTGTCTCCGAAGGCGACACGGTCAAGACCACCGGCCGCATTCTCGAAGTGCCCGTCGGCCCCGAGCTGCGCGGCCGCGTGGTCGACGCCCTGGGCGCGCCCATCGACGGCAAGGGCCCGATCAACGCCAAAGCGACCGACATCATCGAAAAGGTCGCGCCCGGCGTGATCGCCCGCCAGTCGGTCGACCAGCCGCTTCAGACCGGCATCAAGGCCATCGATTCGATGGTGCCTATCGGCCGCGGCCAGCGTGAGCTCATCATCGGCGACCGCCAAACCGGTAAAACCGCCGTCGCCGTCGACACCATCATCAGCCAGAAGGGCAAGAACGTCACCTGCGTGTACGTGGCCATCGGCCAGAAGGCGTCCACCATCAACAACGTGGTGCGCAAGCTCGAAGAACACGGCGCCATGGAATACACCATCGTCGTGGCGGCAGCCGCCTCCGATTCGGCCGCCATGCAATACCTGGCCGCCTACTCGGGCTGCACCATGGGCGAGTACTTCCGCGATCGCGGCGAAGACGCCCTCATCGTGTACGACGACCTGACCAAGCAGGCCTGGGCCTATCGCCAGGTGTCGCTGCTGCTGCGCCGCCCTCCCGGCCGTGAAGCCTACCCCGGCGACGTGTTCTACCTGCACTCCCGCCTGCTCGAGCGCGCGGCCCGCGTCAACGCCGACTACGTCGAGCAGTTCACCCAGGGCGCCGTCAAGGGCAAGACCGGTTCGCTGACCGCGCTGCCCATCATCGAAACCCAGGCCGGCGACGTGTCCGCCTTCGTTCCGACCAACGTCATCTCCATTACCGACGGCCAGATCTTCCTGGAAACCGACCTGTTCAACGCGGGTGTGCGTCCCGCCATCAACGCCGGTATCTCGGTGTCGCGTGTGGGCGGTTCCGCCCAGACCAAGGTCGTCAAGAAGCTGTCCGGCGGTATCCGTACCGACCTGGCCCAGTATCGCGAATTGGCCGCCTTCGCCCAGTTTGCCTCCGACCTCGACGACGCCACCCGGCGCCAGCTCGAGCGCGGCAAGCGCGTGGTCGAACTGCTCAAGCAGCCCCAGTATCAGCCTTTGCAGGTCTGGGAACTGGCCGTCTCGCTGTTCAGCGTCACCAAGGGCTATCTGGACGACCTCGACGTCGAGCAGATCCTGCCCTTCGAGAAAGCGCTGAAAGACTCCCTGAAGTCCAAGAACGAAGCCCTGGTGCAGCGTATCGAAGACAAGAAGGAGCTGTCCAAGGAAGACGAGGCCGAGCTTGCCGCTGCCATTGAGGAATTCAAGAAGCACGGTGCTTTTTAAGTTTGATTGGCGAGGACTGCCCGGGCCCGTGCCCCGGTAGTCCGAACGTAATGCGGGCCGGTTCCGACACCGACCCGCGACAACGCCCTGACAGGAAGTGCGATGGCCGGAATTAAGGAAATTCGAACCAAGATCAAAAGCGTGCAAAACACGCGGAAGATCACCAAAGCCATGGAGATGGTGGCGGCATCCAAGATGCGCAAGGCGCAGGACAGGATGCGGGCCGGCCGTCCCTATGCAACCAAGGTGCGCGAAATCGCGGCACACCTGATGCAGGCGCATCCCGACTACCATCATGCGTACATGGTTGAACGCAAGGATGTCAAAGCGGTCGGCGTCGTGCTGGTTACCACCGACAAGGGCCTGTGCGGCGGTCTCAACACCAACATCACCCGCCTGGCGCTGTCCCGCTTGAAAGAGTTCGAGCAGAAGGGTATCAAGGTGCAGGCCACGGCGTTGGGCAACAAGGGCCTGGGCTTTCTGACCCGCATCGGCGCAAACCTGGTTTCCCAGGAAGTGCAGCTGGGCGACACGCCCAACCTCGAGCGTCTCATCGGCGCCATCAAGGTGCAGCTCGACGACTTCGTCGACGGCAAGATCGATGCCGTGTACCTGGCGACCAACCGCTTCGTCAATACCATGAAGCAGGACCCCAGCTTCATCCGCCTGCTGCCCCTGCCCAGCGGCCTGCAAGATCCCTTCCAGTCCAAAGACGCGGATCAGGCGCAGGAAAACGCCCAGGTCAAGTCGCAATACGGCTGGGACTACATCTACGAGCCCGATGCGAAATCCGTCATCGACGACCTGCTGCTCCGGTACGTCGAAGGCCTGGTGTATCAGGCCGTGGCTGAAAACATGGCGTCCGAGCAATCGGCCCGCATGGTCGCCATGAAGGCGGCGTCGGACAACGCCAAGAAGATCATCGGCGATCTCGAGCTGGTCTACAACAAGACCCGTCAGGCTGCCATCACGAAAGAAATTTCAGAAATCGTCGGGGGCGCTGCCGCTGTCTAGCGATAGGCAAACAAGGCATCCCGTCAAAGATATTTAGCAAGGACTAAACATGAGCAACGGTACCATCGTTCAGTGCATCGGCGCCGTGGTGGATATTCAGTTCCCCCGCGACAGCATTCCCAACATCTACGACGCGCTCAAGCTCGTCGACGACAGCTCGAAGTTCGCCGAAGCGGGCATCACGTTCGAGGTTCAGCAGCAGCTCGGCGACGGCATCGTCCGTACCATCGCCATGGGTTCCTCCGACGGCCTGCGCCGCGGCATGGCCGTGGCCAACACCGGCGCGCCCATCTCGGTGCCCGTCGGCCAAGGCACGCTGGGACGCATCATGGACGTCCTGGGCCGCCCCATCGATGAGCGCGGTCCGATCCAAAGCGACGAAGTGCGCGCCATCCACCAGGACGCTCCCCAGTTCGACGAGCTCTCGCCTTCGGTCGAGCTGCTCGAGACCGGCATCAAGGTTATCGATCTGGTCTGCCCCTTCGCCAAGGGCGGCAAGGTGGGCCTGTTCGGCGGCGCCGGCGTGGGCAAGACCGTGAACATGCTCGAACTGATCAACAACATCGCCAAGGCCCACAGCGGTCTGTCGGTGTTTGCAGGCGTGGGCGAGCGTACCCGTGAAGGCAACGACTTCTACCACGAAATGGCCGAAGCCGGCGTCATCAAGCTCGACAACCTGTCCGAGTCGAAGGTGGCCATGGTGTTCGGCCAGATGAACGAGCCTCCCGGCAACCGTCTGCGCGTGGCGCTGTCCGGCCTGACCATGGCCGAGAAGTTCCGCGACGAAGGCCGCGACATCCTGTTCTTCGTCGACAACATCTACCGTTACACCCTGGCCGGTACCGAAGTGTCCGCTCTGCTGGGCCGTATGCCTTCCGCCGTGGGTTATCAGCCCACGCTGGCCGAAGAAATGGGCAAGCTGCAAGAGCGCATCACCTCGACCAAGACGGGTTCGATCACCTCGATCCAGGCCGTGTACGTTCCCGCCGACGACCTGACCGACCCCTCGCCCGCCACCACCTTCCAGCACTTGGACTCCACCGTCGTGCTGTCGCGTGACATCGCCGCCCTGGGTATCTACCCCGCCGTCGATCCGCTCGACTCCACCAGCCGCCAGCTCGACCCGCAGATCGTGGGCGAAGAGCACTACGCCGTAGCCCGTGGCGTGCAGCAGACGCTGCAGCGCTACAAAGAACTGCGCGACATCATCGCCATTCTGGGCATGGACGAACTCTCGCCCGAAGACAAGCAGGCCGTGGCCCGCGCCCGCAAGATCCAGCGCTTCCTGTCCCAGCCTTTCCACGTGGCCGAAGTGTTTACCGGTTCGCCCGGCAAGTACGTGCCGCTGTCCGAAACGCTGCGCGGCTTCAAGATGATCGTCGAGGGCGAGTGCGATGCGCTGCCCGAGCAGGCCTTCTACATGGTGGGCTCCATCGACGAAGCCTTCGAGAAAGCCAAGGCACTTTAATAGGGATCAGTTATGGCCAACCTGCATGTCGACGTCGTCAGCGCAGAAGAATCGATTTTCGCCGGCGAGGCGAAATTCGTGGTGCTGCCTGGCGAGTCGGGCGAACTGGGCATCATGCCCGGACACACGCCGTTGATTTCACGCATACGGCCGGGTACCGTCAAGATCGTGCTGGCCGATAGCGGCGAGGAAGTCAGCGTATTCGTCGCCGGAGGCATTCTCGAAGTGCAGCCCGGCGGGGTCACGGTACTGTCCGATACCGCCATCCGTGCCGAAGACCTGGACGAAGCCAAGGCCATCCAGGCGCGCGAGCGCGCCGAAGAGGCCCTGCGCAACGCCAAGGACAAAGAGGACATCGCCGTGGTCGAGGCCGAGCTTGCCATGCTGGCGGCGCAGGTCGCGGCGGCGCGCAAGCTGTCCAAGATGCGCCGCTAGGTCCTGCGTGCCCGGCGGTTCGCCCGCCCGTTCAACACAAGCCTCTCCGGCGTTCCGGAGAGGCTTGTCTGTTTGCGGCCCTGCGCGTTCCCCCCTTGGGATTCGACCGAGGCTGCGCCGGCGCAGCACAATCCGCAGGTGTTGTCCAGCCGTGTGTAGGTAGTTTCCGAGTCAATGGTAATGCCCATTGTGGCGCTCTGGTGGTCTGACTAAGCTTGGCTCATTCTGAGCGGCTGGGCCGCGCACCACACGGAGGGTGACCATGAGGGAAAGACTCGATTGCGCCTTGATCGGCACAGCCTGCACCGCCGACTGGATACGTCCCTGGGCGGGCAGGCATTGGGGCGCCCGTTTGTACTTTCATACTCCGCTGCCCAGCATCGACATCGGCCACGAAGGCGCTTCCGGTTGTCTGGCAGGCGGGGCCATGCTGCTGCGCCGCTTCGACGTGTGCCTGATACCCGTCAGCGCGCACAACCTGGCATGGGCGCGCACCAGCCTGCTTGCCGCGCGCGGGCGCCTTGCAACGCCCGTGCTTGCCCTCATAGGCCAGCTCAAGGCGGCCGCCCTGAACGATCTCTACGAACTGGGCCTGCACGATTTCGTGCGGGCGCCGCTATGCCCCGAAGAACTGCGTGTGCGCATCGAAAGGCTGCTCGACGAAAAGAGGCTTCCTGTCCAGGCATGGCCCTCGCTGCCCGTGCCCGCGGCGCTCGGCGTCAAAGAGTCCGTCGAACCCTACCGGGACGCCGGTCCGGGCGTGGCGGCCGACGAGACCTTGCTGTGCTCGACTATACTTGAGCGTACCGGCCTCGAGCTCGACGCCTACGCGGCGGCCAGCGCATCGCGCAGCGCCACCTCGCGCGAATCTTTCCGGGCCGCAAAAAGCAAAATCATAGAACGCTTCGAAACCGCCTACATCAAGGCCGCGCTGGGCCGGCATTCCGGCAACATCGCCATGGCCGCGCGCGCGGCCCAGAAGCACCGCCGCGCGTTCTGGGCGCTCATGCGCAAGTACGACATCGACGCCGCTCCCTATCGGTCGGAGTCGCCCCCCAAACCTTTTGCCGACGGGTAAAATGACCCGCGTATTTTTTCAAGGATAGCCGTGTCCTCCCCCACACTGAAAAACGATGTCTTCCTGCGCGCGCTGATGCGCGAGCCCGTCCCCTACACGCCTCTTTGGCTCATGCGCCAGGCCGGCCGCTATCTGCCCGAATACAACCAGACGCGCGCGCGCGCCGGTTCCTTTCTGGGCCTGGCCCAGAATCCGGATTACGCCTGCGATGTCACCCTGCAACCCTTGCAGCGCTTCGATCTCGACGCCGCCATTTTGTTCTCCGACATCCTCACCATACCCCACGCCATGGGCCTGGGGCTCGACTTTGTCGCCGGCGAAGGCCCGCGCTTCGCAAAGCCGGTGCGCAACGAAGAAGACGTGGCCAGGCTGGCGGTGCCCGACATGGCGCGGCTTCAGTATGTGTTCGACGCGGTGTCGGTCATCCGCAAGGAGCTCGACGGCAAAGTGCCTCTCATCGGTTTCGCGGGCAGTCCCTGGACCATCGGCTGCTATATGGTCGAGGGGCAAGGCTCCGACGACTACCGCCTGATCAAAAGCATGCTGTACGCGCGGCCCGATCTGCTGCATCGCATGCTGAACGTCAATGCCCAGGCCACCAGCCAGTATCTCAACGCCCAGATACAGGCCGGCGCGCAGGCCGTCATGATCTTCGACAGCTGGGGCGGCGTGCTGGCCGACGGCCTGTTCCAGGAATTCTCGCTGGCCTATACCCGCCAGGTGGTGCAGGGCCTGACACGCGAACGCGAAGGGCGGCGCGTGCCGGTCATCGTATTCACCAAGGGCGGTGGCCTGTGGCTCGAAGACATTGCCGCGTCGGGCTGCGACGCCGTGGGTCTCGACTGGACAGTCAACCTCTCGCAGGCCCGCCGCCGCACGCAGGACAAGGTGGCGCTGCAAGGCAATATCGACCCCATGGCCCTGTTTGGCGGCGAGCAGGCCATACGCAACGAAGCGCGCCGGGTCATCGACGACTTCGGCCCGGTGGGCGAGGGCGGGCACGTGTTCAACCTGGGGCACGGAATCTCCCGTTTCACCCCGCCCGAAGCCGTCGCCACCCTGGTCGACGAAGTCCACAGCTACAGTCGTACCAAACGCTGATCTATTGCATTGAACAAACCATAAGGGCCCGTCGCCGCGGGCTCTTTCCGCAAGTTGTACACAAGTTATATCGCTTTGCAGCATAGCCGCAGGGTGTTGAGATACATTCTCCTAATCTTTTATATGGTATTGAATTTAAAGGATTATTAGAGAATTTTTACTGGTGTGGCCGGCATATTACCGGAAACGCCATTGACTTTTCCCGAGTTGTCATTGCGCTTCTCCCCAAAGTTATCCACAGGCCGTTTGAATAAGCTTGGCAATGTCCGGTCCCCTCATCATTTGCGTGCGCTTCATAAGAATTTACTTTAAGTGTCAATGAGCTTTTCGTCGTCCGTCGAGCCTTGCGATCATGTCCCCGTACCGTCGGCGGACGCGGCTGCGCACTGGCTCCGGGTGGCGCTGGACGTTCCATTGCAGGGACTGTTCGACTATCGCGCCGACCGGCAGGTGCCGGCCGGCACACGGGTCATCGTCCCGTTCGGGCGCCGCAAGCTCGTCGGCATCGTCGTCGAGGCTCCGGCCGTGCCGGCCGTCGAGCCGCGTCTGGTCAAACCCATCGAGCAAGTGCTGGACGATCTTCCGCCGATGCCCGGCGACTGGCTGCGACTGGCCCGTTTCGCCGCGCAGTACTATCAGCGGCCTCTGGGCGAAGTCATGCTTCCCACCCTGCCTTCGAGCTTGCGCAAGGTGAGCGCGTATCAGGGCAAGCGCTCGGCGGGCGGGCCGGTAAAGCGCAGCGATGCCCGGCAGGGCGCCAAACCCACAGCGGTCGAGCCGGCGGCGGTGCCGGTGCTGAACGCGGCCCAAGAGGCCGCCGCCCAGGCCATCTGTGGCCTCGAAGGCCACAAAACCGTGTTGCTGCACGGCATTACGGGCAGCGGCAAGACCGAGGTCTACCTGCGTGCCGCCCAGCAGGCGCTGGCCCAAGGCCGGCAGGTGCTGTTCCTGGTCCCTGAAATCAATCTTACCCCCCAGCTCGAACGGTCTTTGCGTTCGCGCCTGGCGGCCATCGCCGAACCCCACGCCCTGGCCGTGCTGCACAGCGGGCTGGCCGAAGGCGAACGGCTGCGCGCCTGGCTGCGCGCCCAGCGAGGCGAAGCGCGCATCCTGCTGGGCACCAGGCTGGCCATCTTCACCCCCATGCCCGAGCTCGGCCTGATCATCGTCGACGAAGAGCATGACGCATCCTACAAGCAGCAAGAGGGCTTGCGCTACTCGGCGCGCGATCTGGCCGTGTGGCGCGCGCACGACCTGCGCATTCCGGTGGTGCTGGGCTCGGCCACGCCGTCGCTGGAAAGCTGGCATCACGCGCAGAACGGGCATTACCTCAAGCTGTCGCTCACGCACAGGGCGCGCGATGCCGAACTGCCTTCGGTGCGGCTGGTCGATACGCGCAGGCTGGCCATGCAGCAGGGCTTCTCGCCGCATCTGATCACGGCCATGCAAGAGCGCCTCGAACGCGGCGAACAGTGCCTGGTGTTCCTGAATCGCCGCGGTTATGCGCCCGTGCTGGCATGTTCGTCCTGCGGCTGGGTCAGCCAGTGCACGCGCTGCACCGCTTATACGGTGTTGCATCGGGGCAGGGGCGGGCGCAACGCCCTACATTGCCATCACTGCGGCTACCGCGCACAGGTGCCGCGCGCCTGCCCAGATTGCGGCGACCAGGACCTGCGCCCCATGGGCCGGGGCACGCAGCGCGTCGAAGAGCACCTGGCAGAGCATTTCCCGCAGGCCCGCATCGCGCGCATCGATGCCGACAGCACCCGGCTCAAGGGCAGCGCCGAAGCCTTGTTCGCCAAGGTGCACGCCGGCGAGGTCGACATTCTGGTGGGCACCCAGATGGTGGCCAAGGGCCACGATTTCGCCAACCTGGGCCTGGTGGGCGTTCTGAACGCCGACGCCATGCTGTTCGCACAAGACTTTCGCGCGCCCGAGCGCCTTTTTGCACAGCTGATGCAAGTGGCCGGCCGGGCCGGACGACACGTCAAGGGCGGCCAGGTCATCATCCAGACCGACTACCCCGAGCAGCCGGTCTATCAGGCCATTACCCGCCACGACTATGCCGGCTTCGCCGAATATGCGCTGGCCGAACGCCAGGCCGTGGGGCTGCCGCCCTACGCGTACCAGGCCCTGCTTACCGCCGAGTCGCGCGAACTGCGCGTGGCGCTCGACTTTCTCGGCCTGGCGCGCGACCTGCCGCAAGGCGAGCCGGAACGGTTTTCCATGGCCGACGCCATCACCCTGTACGACCCCGTGCCTTTGCGCGTGGTGCGCGTCGCCAACATAGAACGCGCGCAGCTGCTGGTGGAAAGCGCCAGCCGGCCGGCCCTGCAGGCCTTCCTGGCCGCATGGGTCTGGGCCTTGCCGCACGCGGCCGCCGAGAAGCGTGTACGCTGGCAGCTCGAAGTCGATCCCCTGGAAATCTGATGACGCAAGCCATGCCCGCTCCCGGCCATACGCTGGCCAGCGACTTGAACACTCCGCAGCGGGTCGCCGCCCTGTATCTGGACGGCCCCTGCCTGGTGCTGGCGGGCGCCGGCAGCGGCAAGACCCGGGTCATCACACAGAAAATCGCCTACCTGTTGCGCGAATGCGGCTACATGGGTCGCCACGTCGTGGCCCTGACCTTCACCAACAAGGCGGCGCGCGAGATGAGCGAGCGCGTCAAGACCCTGGTCGATTCGCGTCTGACCAAGGGGCTCACCATCAGCACCTTTCATTCGCTGGGCGTACGTTTTCTACGCGAAGAGGCGCGGCATGCGGGCCTGAAGCCGGAGTTCTCCATTCTGGACTCCACCGATGCCATGGGCATCATCCAGGAACTTCTGGCCACCACCGACAAGGCGCGTTTGCGCGGCGTGCAGCAGGCGATATCGCTATGGAAGAATGCGCTGATGGACCCGGACGCGGCCGAGAGGGCCGCCGCCACGGCCAACGAAGCCGAGGCGGTCCGCGTCTATCGCAGCTACGACGCCACGCTGGCGGCCTATCAGTCGGTGGATTTCGACGACCTGATCCGACTGCCCACCGTGCTGATGCAAAGCAACGAGGCGGTGCGCGAACGCTGGCAGGCGAGGGTGCAGTATCTGCTGGTCGACGAATACCAGGACACCAACGAATGCCAGTATCGCCTGGTGCAGCTTCTGACGGGGCGGCGCGCCATGTTCACGGCGGTGGGCGACGACGACCAGGCCATCTACGCATGGCGGGGCGCCACGGTCGAGAACCTGGCCAAGCTCACCACCGACTATCCCCAGCTGAAGCTCATCAAGCTCGAGCAGAACTACCGCTCGGTGCAGCGCATCTTGTCGGCGGCCAACCAGGTCATCAGCCACAACCCCAATCTGTTCGACAAGAAGCTGTGGTCGGACCTGGGCGCGGGCGAGGCCATACAGGTCACGGCCATGGATACCGACATGATCGAGGCCGAGTCCGTCGCCCTGCGCATTTCGGCCGAGCGCTTCGAGCGCCGGGCCGAGTGGCGCGACTTCGCCATTCTGTATCGCAGCAACCAGCAGGCGAGGGTGGTGGAGCAGGCGCTGCGCAACCTGCGCATTCCCTACACCGTGTCGGGCGGACAGAGCTTTTTCGACAAGGCCGAGATACGCGACGTGCTGGCGTACTTGCGGCTGATCGCCAACGATGACGACGACCCGGCCTTCATCCGGGCCGTCACCACCCCCCGGCGGGGCATAGGCCAGGCCACGCTGCAGACACTGGGCGAATTTGCCGCCCAGAAGCAGCTTTCATTGTTTGCGGCGGTATTCGAGATAGGCCAGGCCGAGCGCCTGGCCGCCCGCCAACTCGAGCCGCTGCAGGCCTTCGCCGCCTTCATCCAGCAGATCCAGCAGCGGGCGGGCCGAAAGGGAGGCGATCGCGTTTCGCCGGGCGCCGAGCCGGCCGGCCCGCTGCTGGACGAACTGCTGGGCGCCATCCAGTACGAGCGCCATCTCTACGACACCCTTGACGAACGCGCCGCCCAGACCCGCTGGCAGAACGTGCAGGAACTCGTCGGCTGGCTCAAGCGCAAGGCCGAGGAAGACGAGCTGGACCTTTTCGAGCTTGTCCAGCACGTTGCCCTGGTCACCATGCTCGAGCGGGGCGAAGAAGAAGACCCCGACGCCGTCAAGCTGTCGACGCTGCACGCCTCCAAAGGCCTGGAGTATCCGCATGTATACCTTGTCGGGGTGGAAGAGGGCTTGCTGCCCCATATGGGCCGCGACGAAGAGGACGGCGATCCGGCCAAGGCCGCCGAGTCGCTCGAAACGCGCATACAGGAAGAACGGCGGCTGATGTATGTCGGCATTACGCGGGCCCAGCGGACCTTGCATCTGACCTGGTGCAAAAAGCGCCGTCGCGCGCGCGAGGACGTGGTGTGCGAGCCCTCGCGATTCATCGACGAAATGGGCCTGTCGGCGGTGAAGCTGCGCGAAGATCCCGAGCTGCAGGCGCTAAGCCCCAAGCAGCGCCTGGGCATGTTGAAAGATCTGTTGGGCAAAAAGAGTTGATAGGCGGCGCCATCAATACTTGATGCGCCGCCTTCCATGCGAGAAAGCGCGATGCGCCCGCCCCGCGGTTTACTTACTCAAAGCCTTGTTCGAGCAGAGCCTGATACAGGTTTACGCCCTCTTGGATGCGCGCGGTATAGCAGTATTCGTCTGTTTGATGCGCCATCTGGGGTTCTCCGGGACCCAATATGATTGTGGGCGGATGGCCGGTGGGCGGAAGCAGGACGCTGCCATCCGTAAAGTACGAGACCGCGCGGGGCGTGATGGGCTCGCCGTGGAAGTCGCTGCATACCGAAAGAATGCGTTGGATGACGGGGTGATTCACTTCCGAGTACAAGGGGGGGACGTCGACAATGGGATCCAGATCGATTTCACCCGCAAAGACGCTTTTCAGTTGCGTGCACAAGCATCGATGGTCCATGCCCGGCACCGTTCTTATATCGAACTCGAATTCGGCCTTGTCGGGCACGGAGTTGATGTTCAAGCCGGCGCGGAAGGTGCCGACGTTCATGGTCGAGCGGCCCATCAATGGATGCTCATTGCCGTCCAGATCGAAGCCGCGTAGCCTGTCGATCGCTCGTGTCGCCTTATAAATGGCATTGTCGCCATGCTCGGGCATGGAGCCGTGCGCCGTCTTGCCCGCCGCGGTGCCCCGCATCCATAATGCACCCTTGTGTCCCACATAGGGATAGTTCGATGTGGGCTCGCCTACAATCAGCAATGCAAGTTCCGTGAACAGTTCAGGGCGCGCTTCCGCCAAGGCCCTGGCGCCGTCGCAGCCCGTTTCCTCGCCGCCGGTAAGCAGCAGTTGCACGCCGCCACCCGATTTGAGCTCGCCCAGCATACGTGAGCATGCGGCGATGAAGCACGCGATGCCCGCTTTCATGTCGCTGGTGCCACGGCCATACAGTTTTCCGTCGTGCTCTTCTGCCGCGAAAGGGTCGAAGGACCAGGGAGCGGCGCCCAGCGGGACGGTATCGAGATGTCCGGTAAAGCCAATGGGCCGGCCGGCTCCGTTGCCCGCCAGTTGCGCAACCAGATTGAAGCGTCCCGGGCCGAAGCTGTGCAGCTGTGTTGCGAAGCCCAGGCGATCGAGCACGCCGGCCAGATAGTTGGCGCAGGCGGTTTCGTCGCCCGGCGGGTTTACAGAAGGAATGCGGATCAGTTCCTTGGTAAGTTCGATCGCGTCCACTTCAACAGCAAAATTCGCCTTTCTGACTGCCACATCCATAGTCTTCCCCAATTGCGGGTCATAAAGATCCCGGCTTCTTTAAAAAGTCCCGCCTATATGCTCAGGCACGCGGCATGCGCTCATAGGTTGTTCCTGTTCCGCTATCTCATCCAGCGCGGCGTGCTGGGCCGGCGCACCGGCCGGCCCCTTACCGTCGAGCCGGCGCCGATATCCTTGTGGCGCGACCATTCGCGCGCGTATGAGGCCTCGACGGTCGTTAGGCTGTTGAAGGCCCGCAGCGACCGCTCGACCAGCGCACTGTCCAGATCCTTGACAATAAAGACCAAGCGCGAGGTTTCGTCCTCGGTAGGCCACCGGTCCAGATGTTCCGGCGGATAAACCATGTGCTGGACCGCGTGGAAGACGACCGGCCCGTCGCATTGAGCCACTTTCAGCAGGCCTTTCACCCGCAGCACCGAAGACCCGTGCCGATGCAGCAGCCAAGTGAGCCATATGCCGAAAGCCGTCCAGTCGATGGCTTCGGACAATGTCAGGCAGAAGCTGGATATGCCGGTATCGAGCAGGTGCGTCACCTTCATCCTTCCCTGGGCGCTGCTGCCGCGAAGGAAGCGAAATGCCGTGTCCCGGGTTGCGGTTCCGGACTCGTTCAGAAAGTGCTGCATGTCGACCGGGACATGATGCTGCGCCATCGTTGTGCGTACGCCTGGGTTCACCGCCTGTATCTGATGCAAGAGCGGATCCATTGACGTGCCTGCCTCGAGCAGGTCGGTCTTGGTCAGGATGACGGTATCCGCCAACGCTACCTGACGCGCGGCCTCGGCAAAGCGGTTCAGGGTTGCTGCTCCCAGTGTGGCGTCCACCGTGGCGACGACGCTGCGCAATTTGAATCTCGATCGAAGGACCGGCGAGGCCGAGAAAGTCTGGATCAGACGCGCAGGGTCCGCCAGGCCGCTGGTCTCGATGAACAGATGTTCGAACGGAGGCGCTTCGCCGCTCGTCTCTTGCTCGACCAGCAGGCGGACCGCTTCTTCGACGTCTTCGCGCACGGCGCAGCAGATGCAGCCATTCGCCAACACCGCTACACGCTCGGTGCTGAAGCGCAGCAAGGCATTGTCTATGCCCACTTCGCCGAACTCGTTGACCAGTACCGCGGAGGACGGAAAGCCTTGCTGGGTGAGCAGGCGGTTCAACAGCGTCGTCTTGCCGCTGCCGAGAAAGCCCGTCAGTATGGTGGCTTCACGCATTGGTTCTCCTTGCCGAAACCAGGCCTTCCAGGCTTTCGATCAGGGCTTCATCCAGCGGATCGGCGGTTTGACCGTTCAGCAGCGCGTCCACGCTTTCCCAGATGCCGGCCAGCGCATAGACGTTTTCATTCTGCCCCGCCGGATTGGCCACCATGTACGAACCGCCTCCCCAGTCGCTGACTGTCAGCCCGTAATGCTGCAATACGCCATTGGCAAGACGCACGAGACGATCGCGTTCGTCCGAAGCGCGAATCGGGCTGCCCGCTCTGGAAAACTGCGGGCGGCCCGCCGCATCGGTCCAGGCTCGCCCCCCATTCAACGCCGCACACAATCCACACATCTTTATCGTTCCTGACTGGGCTTCATCAGCGGGATTTGGTGAAATAGTCTTCGGCCAGCTCGGGCAGACGCCCCTCGCAGTAGGGCAGTTTGTCCACCCGCGGCTCGTACTTGCCTTGACGGATCAGCTCGTTCAGGTGGTTTGCCACTTCTTCGCCGGTGGCGAACCAGACGTCGCCCTTTGCTTGCATCTTGCCGATCATCTCGGACAGCATCATCATGCGGGCGACTTGCCCGGTGCAGAACGGATGGAAACAGTTGATCCATACGCCGCCGTGCTCCCACATGGCATAGAACTCGGCCATGTAGACGTCCATTGCATACGCGGGCGACGCAATGGGCATCATGAAGTCCAGGTCGTGGTTGTGCACGAACTGAGGCCAGTCGTCGAGCTGCCAGCGCGAAGGCACCTCGACCAATTGCCCTTTCTGCGACTGGATGATGTAAGGCACGTCGTCGCCCATGAGGGAGGTGTCCCAGGTGTAGCCTTCTTCGACCAGGATATCGGTGGTGTGTTTAGAGTATCGATACCACGGCGACCGATAACCGACGGGCCGTTTTCCTGAAATGCGCGTTATCGCCTCAGTTGCCTTGTTTGTCCAGAAGTGCTCTTCTTCACGGGACAGCTGATTCGGATATTCGTGCAGATAGCCGTGCGTGGCCACTTCGTGGCCATTCTCGACCATCAGTTCCACGGCGCGGGGATGCTGCTCGGCGCACCACCCGGGCACGAAGAACGTATTCTTGATGCCGAATTGCTTGCACACGTCGATGATGCGAGGTACGCCCACTTCCGGCCCGTAGCGCAGCATGGAGTGGGTGGACAGCCTGGTATCGGCGTCGTTGGGATGCGCCAGATGCAAAATACTGTCGGCGTCCATGTCCCAGGTAAACACGACAGCGCAGCGCGCCCCATTGGGCCAAGGTACAGGGTTCCTGATCATCATGAGCTCTTCTCCTACAAAGTATTTATTGTGTTCGGCCGGTTTGCCGTCGATGGGGTTCAGTTCGGCTGGTTCAGTACCGCCAACCCGTCTATCTGTATGCGTTGCCCGGGCCACGGCAGGCCGGCTACACGCAGGATGCTGACCACGGTTTTTCCGGGCGTCAGAAAGCCGTCCAGGATCGAGGCGACCTGCCGAAGCTGAGCCGCGTCGTCCGTCGAGACATAGACATTGAGCTTGACGAGGTCGGAGTAGTCGCCGCCGCCGGCCGCCAGGACCTGGCTGACGCGGCTCATGGTGGCTTCGGTCTGCGCCTCGAGCGAAGCGGCTCCGGGCGCCGACAATCCGCCGATGAAGATGTCGTTTCCTGTTTTCCAGCCGGGAGTGAAGCCGCTGCGCGCATCCGCCCAGTTTTGGTAGTCGGCGGGCCGCAAGGGCTGCCGCTGTCCGCCCTTGATGGCTGTGGCGTCGATTTCCAGAAGCAGTCCCTCGTACAGCAGGTCCACGCCGAAAGCGACCAGCACCGGCCGGTGTTCGGGGAAAATCTGGTTCACTTCGGCTAGGATGGCGTCCAGTGTCTGCTTGGCTTGCTCTTCGTCGCCGCTGTGCTGATAGGCCACCTTCAGCGTCAATACGTCGGCCCAATCAGCGCCGGCATCCTTGAGAACGCTGTGGATATAGGCCATGGTGTTGACGGTTTGCGGCCCGACCTCGCCGGGTGCGACCGCCTTGCCGGCTCGGTCCGCAGAGATCTGCCCGCCCACATATACCCTGTCGCCGACCAGCCAGCCTTGCGAAAACGGGGTGGGTATGCTCCAGTCCCATGCATGTTCCGGCATGATGCGGATACGTTGCCCTTCCAGCTCGGCAATGCCGTCGACTCCGATGAGCGCTCCGTCCGACCATACCCCTTTCGTACGCAGCGCCGTGGCCGCCGGTCCCGGGTCGGCCAGATACTTCAGCCGCACGCTGGTCATGTCTTCCCAGTAATCCGTCACGTCCCTGCCTTCGCCCTGATAGACGTAGTAGGTGTGCAGCTTGGTCAGCTCTTTCATGCTGGCGCCGTGCTTTTCCAGTTCGCCGACCAGCGCGCTGAAGGCGTGGTGGGTCTGGTCGTGGATCTTTCCCGCCTCGAGCCTGGCCGGCTGCGTGGTGGTCTGCAGCCCGACGTAGACGGTGGAGCCGACTCGTCGCGATTGGGGAAAAGGCCATGCCTGGGTGGATTTCGAGGCATTGGGTACGGTTGCTGAAGTCATGAGGCGTCTCTCTATCGAGTATTGTTGTCAGTCAGAAAAAGCGGTCGTAGTGAATACGTTCCGTTGCTACTCCCTTTTCCAGGATAAGCAGGCGGCGCACAGCCTCTACCATGGGCGGAGGCCCGGCCATGTAGAACTCGCTGTTCTGGAAGCGGTCGCCCATCAGCCTTCCCACGCAGTCGTGGATATATCCGCGCTCGCCGGACCATCCGTCGAGTGCATCGTCTTCACATGACACCGCGGGTATGAAATTGAGGCGTCGTGCATGGGGCGCCAGGTCGACGAATCTATCCAGCGTGAATAAATCGCGCGGCTGCCGGCCTCCATAGAAAAGATGGATGTCCACGTCTTTGAGTGCGGGCTGGGCCAGTGCGCCCCGCACGATGGACAGCATGGGAGCCAGGCCGGATCCCCCGGCGATGCATACGATGCCGCGCGTCGCGTCGCGCAAGTATGCGTTGCTGTAGGGGCCGTCGAGCGTGCAGACGTCGCCTTCCGCCATGCGTTCAAAGAGAATCCCCGTAGCGGCCCCGCCCGGGACGCGACGGATCTGGAACTGCCATATGCCGTCGGAGTTCGGCAGGTTGGACATGGAGTAGGAGCGCCGTTCGGACATTCCCGGCAATTTCAACAAAGCGTACTGGCCCGGCAGGAATTCCGCCGAGCCGGACGTCTGGAAAGTGAACTCCCAGATGTCGTGGGTGATCGGCTCCGACCGCACGAACCAGGCCTGCCTGATCGCCGGGGAAATTCGAGGCACAGCTTCGGCATCCTCGCGAAAGGACACCGTGCAGGGCCCCTGGGGAACACACTGGCAGGCCAATATCTTGCCGCGCTCCCGTTCGCGCGGACGGAGGCCGCCGGCCTCGGGCTTGAGGTCATGCACCTCGCCTGAAACAAGGGTGACCTTGCAGCTGCCGCACTCGCCGGCGTTGCATTCATAGGCCATGCCCACGCCGGCCCGCAGCGCTCCGGATAGAATCGTGTCGCCCTGCTCGCAAGGAAAAGACCCGCCCTCCTTGCGAGTGATTGCGTGCACCGCGAGGTCAAGCAATGCACTGCTCGATTGTTCCGCTTGCATAGGATTCCTGTCTCCGTCCCCTGGGGTCAGGCTGCGATGCCAACTGAGGCCTGATACTCGCGCAGCCTTTGCATGGCCGATGCGGCGGCATCGTCGACTTCCAAGGCTGTGCAATAGTTCTCGATCGCGCGTTCCGCCAGAGGGTTCCACTTCTCGGACCACCGGCGCAACACTGCGTCGTTGAGTTCACTCTCGCGCGCCAGCTTCAGCCATTGAGAGGTCCAGCGGCGTGACCTTTCCGCATCGCGCTGTTGGGCGTCGCAGAGCATGGCGGTAAGCGTGTCGCCATTGCCGCGAGCGGCGCGCGCGAGCTGCCGCAGTATTTCGTCGATGGCGCGCGCCGCCACCACATTGAGCGCAAACATGTTCTCGGCCCAGTCATAGGTGGCAAGCGTTTTCTCCATGAGCTCGCGCATGCCCTGCCACGCGGGTGCTTCTTCCCAGTGCTTGCGTTCGTCTTTGCGGAAGCCGTAATCGGGATGCTGGACCGACAGCTGGTGCGTGCGAAACGCTACGCGCGACATCCATCGAAAAGCGTCCGCCTCCTGGAAGGCGGCACAGTTGACGATGGTGCTGGCCGGCGCCATCTGCACCACATAGGCAGCGGCCATCTGGCTTGCCGCAAACAGGTAGCGTTGCGGTGTATAGAGCAATGCCAATTTGCGCAGCCACTCTTCGGACAGCTGGGCGTCGTGTTCGTTGGCCGCGTGGTCCCGTATCAGTCCATCGACGTACTCTTCGTGCGCGTCCTGCATGGTCGTATAGGAACGATACGTGACCTGGTCGGGGTCGCGAAAGCTGTCCCAGTCCGGATGCTGCAATGGGCTGTCGCGCACGTGCTTCTGGTACCACTGGTTCATCATGCTGTCCGGGCTTTGCTCGTAGGCCGCGTCGGGCTTGCGATTACGGTACAGCAGCTTGTAGGTCACGATTTCATATTCGCTGGGGCGCTTCTTGTTTCCTGCCAGCGCGCTCCATGTTTTCAAACCACCTTTTTGGAGACCCATTGTCTACTCCTATTTGTTGGAAGCGATGAAACGTATTGCTTCGTCGCTTGTCCTGATGAAGCCGGCGAAACCGGGCATGGAGCCTTCCAGATCGCCCATGCGGAACTGGCGTCCCAATACATCGGACATCGTGTCCACTGTCAGCACGCATTCTCCTTTGACCTGTACGCGCACATAGCCCGAGTTCTGCTCGATCTTGATCTCGCGCCCCGGGTTGTCGATATATACGGCTTCCATGGCCGCATCCGCGATTTCGCCCAGGCCTATGATGGGACCCACGAAATCGTCCTGGTCAACTTCCGACATTTCTTTCTCCTGATTCTTATGGTTTATCGCGGCTTATTGCGAGGCTTCCGTGGCGGCTTCGAGATCGGCCATGACCTGCCCGTCGACGACCTTGCATGGGTAGCTGGTGAGCTTGCAGCCAGTGGGATTGACGCCGTCGCCCGTGGCGACGTCGAATTGCCAAAGATGCGCCGGGCAGGTCAGTACATTGCCTTCCAGCGACGCTTCGGCCAACGATTGATCCTGGTGAGGACATTTGGCGTCGAACACCCGGAAGCCGTTGTCTTCGGCATGAACGACAATGACTTCACGCTCATCGACCTCGAAGTCCTGGAACTCTCCTTCCCATATGTCGTCAGCCGAACAAATAGCTTTAAATACCATGTGCTGCCCCTTGCTGTGATCAAGCCTGCGCGGCGGGAACGTGGATGATGTCCACGGTATCCATCTGAATGAAACCCGCTTCCGAGACTTTCAGGCTCTCGGGCAGGAACTCCTCTTCGCCATGGCGCCGCACGCGCAGCACGACGCCCGGCTTCGGCTCGGCCACGAACACGCCGGCGATGTGTTGCCTTGCGATATCGGCTACTTCCTTCATGGTGCTGTCGGGGCTGACGTACAGCATCTTCAGCCCATAGTCGCCTTCATAGTTGCAGCCCAGTGCAAATGTGTCGCTCATTGTCTTGTCTCCGTCGATTCGTCCCGCTTAGGCCGCCCGCTTGACGGGATCGGCCCATTTGAAGCCCATGCCGCACGTGCCGCGCTCTTCCGGGGACATGCCCATGTACTCGAAAAGGCCTTCGTCGGCCGGGATCATTCCGTTGGCCAGCCTGTCGGTAAAGCCGTAGTAGTTCTTGTAGCGGGCCGGATCCTGTTCGAAGATCCATTTGTCGACCGGCGAGCCGAAGTGATATCGGCGCCCGTCCAAGTCGAGCGTATAGTCTTTGACGTTCCATTTCGAGCCTGCTACGCCGGTGAGCTCGAATCCGGTCATTCCGCACATGACCGGAATGATGGTGGGGGTCAGACGCTCTGTGCGTCCCTTGGCCGCGTTCTCGGTGATCACGTCCCAGACCTTGCCGTAGGTGTCGTTCCAGCCCGGGTATTTTTTCTCGAGCCATTCGCGCTCTTGGGGCGATACGCCGGCGATGGGATCCCACCATTCGGTGTCCCGATACATGTAGATGCCGATTTGCTGGGCGTGGTGATAGGTTTCCACGTCGGGCACGAAGTACTCGTCCCAATACCAGGGCTTGTCCAGGCCGAGCGCCTTCAGGTTGCGCAGGAACTGGGTGGTGACGAATTCCTGTACGAATTCTTTGAGGCTGAACTCGCGATGCGCCAACGGCGTGTAGTAGTCGAAGGCGATGCCGCTGAGAGCGGAAAACTGCTTCCATACCCTCCAGAAGGAAATATCGACGAGCTTCTGGGCTTCTTCCTTGCGGCCATTGCGAACCAGGATCTCGATAAGCGGCTCGCCGATCTGAGAGTGCCGCGCCTCGTCGGACTGCACCGTCTGGAGCATCGTGGCAAAACTGAAGTCGCCATAGCGCTTGGCGTCCGCCGACAATGCGACGAACTGGAGGTTGGTGAAGCCTTGTTCGAAGGCGAAGTTCAGCATGACGGCCGACGTGACGGCGTCGCGGGTATGCTCGATGTCATCGAAGCAATGGCGTTCGCTCATGATGACCCAGTTGTCGGTATTGAGGCCTTTCTGGCACCAGTCGAAGGCTCGATCGACCGACAGGAACTCATAGGCGAAGTACATCTGAATCTGTGTATGGCGGATCTCGTCGAGCGTTCCGAAGTTGGCCATATTGCGCATACCCGGCCCCCTGCCGAAGCGGGTGATGCGTGCAAAGGCGGAAACCGATCCGAATTCCAGGAACGGCACAGCTCCGAAGTGCATTTGCAGCACGGCTTTCCAGCCCGGGTCGGCTTGCTTGTAAAAATCCACACGAGACACCGCGGCCTTGACCGAATAGGCGCCTACGTCTTTTTCGCGCTGGGTCTTTACATAGTCCCTGTAGGTGACCTTGTAGGGTTCATCGAAGGTTTCCCACTCCGACACCGGAATGCCATAGGGATCGCTGAGCTGCGGAGGAAACAGCTCTTCCTCGGTTACGTACTTTGGGGTCCAATTGGTATCTTGCAGAAGGTCGTACCAATCAGCGTTCTTGATCTCCATGTCGCATCTCCTTTTAATGCATCAGGTTTCGCTCCGAGCTGTAGGATGTTTTCCGGTCAGCATGCGGTTGGTTTTACTTTAATGTCATTCTAATCAATTAACTTGACTGGGTAGACATAAATATTCTTATTATTGCTAGGGGTTTGCCCTAGATTTCAGTGGCTGGCTGGTGTGTCTTTCCGGCTCACCAGCCTGCGGCTGCGATGCTGTGTTAGCGCGCGGCTATG
The DNA here is from genome assembly GCF_003545815.1 of Pusillimonas caeni. Lineage (GTDB taxonomy): Bacteria > Pseudomonadota > Gammaproteobacteria > Burkholderiales > Burkholderiaceae_B > Pusillimonas > Pusillimonas caeni. The sequence goes on along the minus strand of NZ_PDUW01000005.1, from coordinate 249,719 downwards.
ACGGCTCTCAGGCTGAATACTCCGCTCGAGCCCCGGCCGGCTTGGCTCGTTCCAGAACGTAATAGACGAGCGCGGCCGTCGCCCCGGCGAAAATCCAATCTAACCCTACGCCTCCGGACAGTTCGGCCAACGGGCCCGAGAAATAGTCTGTATGAATGAACATCAGTCCCACGGCCGCGCCGACAATCCAGGCAAACAGGGCGCTACGATTCCAGCCGCCGCTGTACCAGTAGCGGCCTCCGCCGGAGTTGCCCATGAAGGTAAATAGATCCTGGGGCCGGTATTCGCCCTTCATGATGCAGTAGTAACCGACGAGATTGATTGTCAGCCACGGGGCGAGCACACATTGGTCGATCAGCAGAAACGCCAGGATCATGTTGGTCATGTCCCAGACATAGATGCCCACAAAGACCACGAGCAGGCTCACGGCGCTTAGCAAAAGCGTTGCCGAAATACGTCCGAGGCTGGGGGCCATGGCTTGCAGGCCCAGTCCGGCGCCATACAGACATAAACTGCCTTGTGGTTGGCTGCCGACGGCGCCGACCAAGACCAGCAGGGCGGCTCCCCACCACACGACGATATCGATCAGGCCGGGAACGAAGGGCGCATCGACCGACTTGAGCATCGTCGTGATGCCCGCGGCGAATACCAGTGCCACCCAGCATCCGACGAACATCCCACTTCCTGCGGCGATGGCGATTGAGTTCGACGGAAGCCCTTTGGGGATATAGCGCGTGTAGTCATTAAGGAATATGGAATAGGACACCGGTAGCGCGGCTGAGATCGTCACGCAAAGAAACCATGTCGGCCAGTGGCTGCCCAGTAGCAGCTCGCCGCCTCCCTGAAAGCCGACATCGAAATCGCCCCAGAGCACGATGACGATCAACAGCAGGATGAAAGCGACTCCGTAGCTGACGAGCCGCTCAGTGGCGACGATCATTGCGTGCCCATAGAGGGCCGCCAGAACCGTCAGCGCGCCGATGACGATGGCTCCCAGGGCCATCAGATGGGGCGAGTGTTCCCAACCGAAGAGCCGGATGGCTCCGGCGGCGATGGCTTCGCCTCCAGTCCATACTGTCAATGAATAGAAGCCGATGCCCGTAAAAATGGCGATCAGCGTGCCGATAGCCCTGCCCTTGACGCCGAAATGCGCGCCGCTGGCGACGGCCCCGTTGGCTCCCGCTTTGGCTCCGAAAGGAGCGAGAAGTCCAAAGAGTATGGATCCGAAGAACAGCCCTACGCTTATGGAAGTGACCGCGTCCCAGAAACTGAGTCCGAAGGTGATAGGCAAAGAACCGATGACGATGATGCCGAAGCACATCTGTGAGCCCACGAATACGAAGAACAGATCGCTCGGGCGCGAACTGCGCTCGCTTTCGGGTATGAAATCCACCCCATGTTTTTCCATGGCCGATGCGCTTTCCACGAGCGCGGCGCCGGCCGTGGACGGCGCCCTTTTGTCTTGTCTCTCTTCCATTTTGTCTCCCCTGTGAGGATGTGATTTACAGCGTTAGGCCCGCTAATGGTTTTTCCTTCCTTTACTCGTGACGGCCATGCTTCCCGCCACGAACCGAAGTTTCATGCTCATTTGGCCTTTGTTGTTATATGGCCTTGATAAGAACGAAACATGACTGCAAATCAAGCAGCGGAACGGTTATGAAGATATCTGGCGATGCCGTCGGCGCAGTCCTGCGCGAAAGCCTTGACCGACGCCCGCGATTGCTCTTCGTCGTAACCCGGCAAGGGGTCGAACGTTCCTTGGTAATGAAATACGGAGTTGTGGGCGCCTTCTGACGCAATGCGCACTTCGCCCACATAGCCTCTGCCGTAAGGACAGTTTTCCAGGGCCTTCGCGTCGATGATCTGGTAGCGCAGCATCATGCCTTCTTCGTCGAAGGACAGCAGGCGCTCCCAAAGGATTGCGCCCGCATTCGTGACGAGCACGCGCAGGCGGCCCCCGTCTTCGAGGGTGCAGCTCTCGGTGCCTGAGTGGATGTGATGAAGCGCGCCATAGGCGCCGGCTGCACGCCATACGTCCCGGGAAGGGAAGCGCAAGGGGCAAGCGTGAGTGACGAGCAAAGCCATTTAGAACCCCTGATCTCGTAGTAGGAGTTCAAAATGATAAAAGTGACTTACTGGTTAGTCAAGTAACTTTCCAAAAAAGAAATGGCCATTCCCAGAGGAAAATTGCTTCAAGCCGTCACAACCGGATGTCAGAAGGTGGGAGGCGAGTTCACCCAGATGACTTTTGCGGTGATTTCACCGGGATTGCGGTAGCCATGGGGCAGCGAGCTCTGGAAGAAGAAGGAGTCGCCTTCGTACAGGTGATACGTGGTGTCGTCGATGGTGAGCTCGAGTTCGCCCTGAAGGATGTAGCCTAGTTCCTCGCCCTGATGGGCGATCATTCCCGCGCTGGAGCCGCCCGGTTCAACGACGTGGATGGAGCCGTACAGCAGATCCAGGGTTGCGCTGGGCACCAGATTTTCGAGTGTGACGCCGGGACTCTTGCGCGGAGAACTGGTTTCGATGACCGGCCGGTCGCGCAGGCGCATGACGCGATTCTTTTCGGTCGCCGAAGAAGAAAACAGCTCGCCTATGCTCGTGTCGAGACTGGAAACGATTGCATGCAGCATTTGCAGCGAAGGGCGCACTTTGTCGTTTTCGACTTTGGAGAGAAAACTTTCCGAGCAGCCTACGGCCTGCGCCAGCTCTTTGAGGCGCAGCCCCCTGAGGCGGCGGGCGTGTTTCAGCTTTACGCCGAGTTGCAATTGGTGAAAATCGTCCAGCACGGGTTCCTTCACAGCATTTGTTATTGATGTTAGGCGCATTGTTCTCTACCTCTCCGACAGTCAAAGTTGCTGTCATATAGTCAAGTAGCATGCTCCATGATAACACGCTGATACAGGCGCAACTTGGCCATGGCGGCAGCTGAAGCTGCCGCCATGGCCAAGTCATCTATATCTATGGGCGGAATGGCGGAAAAGACTTTGTCCGGCTTAAGCGTTCAACATTCGATCACGTTGACGGCCAGGCCGCCGCGAGCGGTTTCTTTGTATTTTGTCTTCATGTCGGCGCCCGTTTGCTTCATCGTCTGGATGACTTTGTCCAGTGAGACGAAATGGGATCCGTCGCTTTTGAGCGCCATGCGTGCGGCGTTCAGCGCTTTGATGGCTCCCATCGCATTGCGCTCTATGCAAGGTACTTGCACCAAACCTCCGATAGGGTCGCAAGTCAGGCCCAGGTTGTGCTCCATGCCGATCTCGGCCGCGTATTCCACATGTTCCGGCGTGCCGCCCAGCACGGCCGCCAACCCGCCCGCCGCCATCGAGCAGGCCACGCCCACCTCGCCCTGGCAACCCACCTCGGCGCCCGATATGGAGGCGTTGCGCTTGTACAGCGCCCCGATGGCTCCGGCGGTAAGCAGAAAATCCACCACGCCATCGTCGTCGGCGCCGGGAACAAAGTGAACGTAGTAATGCAGAATGGCCGGGATGATGCCCGCTGCGCCATTGGTGGGCGCGGTGACGACTCTCCCCCCCGCGGCATTCTCTTCGTTCACGGCCAGGGCATAGAGATTGATCCAGTCGATGACCGACAAGCTGTCCTTCAGCATGGATTCGGGCTTGTTCATCAGCCCGCGGTATAGATTGGACGCGCGCCGGCGCACGCCCAATGGGCCTGGCAGTACGCCTTCGGTACGACATCCGCGTTCGACGCATTCCCGCATGACTTTCCAGATGGAAAGCAGGCCTTCGCGCACCTGTGCCTCGGTGCGCCAGGTGAGCTCGTTGCGCAGGGCGATGCCCGCTATGGACAGGCCGCTCTCGCGGCATTTCGCCAGCAGGCTGTCGCCGCTGTCGAAGGGATGAGGCACGTCTGGGGACGACGGCGGCGGGGTGGTCGCCTGCGCCTCTCGTTCATCCAGCACAAAGCCGCCGCCGATGGAGTAGTAGGTTCTTTCGAGGCGGGGCGAATCGCTTTCCGGCAGATATGCGGACAGGCGCATGGCGTTCGGATGGAAAGGCAGGGACTTGCGGTAGAAGAGCAGGTTCTCGCGCTCGTGGAAGCCGACCGCCTTGAGCCCGAGCAGCTTCAATTGCCCTGTACTGCGAATGCGCTCGAGGTCGGGCTCGATGCGGTCTACGTCCACGCTTTCCGGGTCATTGCCTTCCAGGCCCAGCAGGACGGCCTTGTCTGTTCCGTGTCCGCGCCCGGTGGCGCTGAGCGATCCATACAATTCTGCGTGCACGCGTACCACACGATCCAGCAGGCCTTCCGCTTGCAGCGTACGGGCAAATGCCGCCGCCGCGCGCATGGGGCCCACGGTATGAGAGCTGGACGGGCCGATACCGACCTTGAACAGATCGAACACGCTGATCGTCATGGTCAGCCTCCGCCCGCCACGGCCACCTGCTTCTCGTCATGCGCCTGTGCCGCTTTCGCATAGACGGGAAACTCCGCGCATAAGGCGCTGACATGGCCGCGCACGCGCTCCTGCACTTCGAGATCGGACAGGTCGTCCAGAATGTCGCAGATCCAGCCGGCGACCCGCATGGCTTCATCCTGCTTCAAGCCTCTTGTGGTCATCGCCGCGGTGCCTATGCGTATGCCGCTGGTCACGAAAGGAGACTGGGGATCGGACGGCACTGCATTCTTGTTTACCGTAATGCCGACCGATTCGAGCGCAGCATCGGCGGCCTTGCCGGTAAGGCCCTTGTCGATGAGGCTGACCAGGAACAAATGGTTGTCGGTGCCTCCCGACACGACGTGGTAGCCGCGCTCTATGAATGTCGCCGCCATGGCGCGGGCATTGGCTACGACTTGTTTTTGATAGTCTACGAAGTCGGGCTGCATTGCTTCGCGCAGAGCGACCGCTTTGGCGGCGATGACATGCATCAACGGGCCGCCCTGTGCACCGGGGAACACCATGGAATTGATCTTTTTCTGAATCTCGGGGTTATCGCGCCCCATGATCAATCCACCACGCGGACCGCGCAGAGTCTTGTGCACCGTCGTAGTGACGATGTCGGCGTAGGGCACGGGATTCGGGTAGATGCCCGCTGCGACCAGGCCCGCCACATGCGCCATGTCCACGAATAAATATGCGCCCACTTTGTCGGCTATGGCGCGGAAACGCTCGAAATCGAGCAAGCGGGAATAGGCGGAGAACCCGGCGACCAGCATTCTGGGACGGGATTCCAGTGCCAGGGCCTCGACTTCGTCATAGTCGATCAACCCTTCGTCATTGACGCCGTACTGAACCGCTTTATAGAGCTTGCCGGAGAAGCTGACCGATGCGCCGTGAGTAAGATGGCCGCCATGGGCCAGGCTCATGCCCAGTATGGTGTCGTTCGGCGCCAGCAGCGCCATATATACCGCGGCGTTGGCTTGGGAGCCGGAGTGGGGCTGAACGTTGGCCCAGTACGCGCCGAATAGCGCCTTGGTCCGTTCTATGGCGAGGGTTTCGGCCTGATCGACGAACTCGCAACCGCCGTAGTAGCGCTTGCCCGGATAGCCCTCGGCATATTTATTGGTGAGGACCGTGCCTTGAGCCTGCAATACGCGCGGGCTGGTGTAGTTTTCCGAGGCGATCAGTTCCAGGTGTGCTTCCTGTCGGCGCCGCTCGCCCTCTATCGCCCGGGCCAGTTCATCGTCGAAGCCCTCTATGGCCATTTGATCGTTGAACATTCATGCCTCCATTGTGGTTTGTGTGTCGGTTTGTTCGCTCGCGTAATCAGTCATGGGGATGCAGGAGCAGAAAAGATTGCGGTCCCCATAACTGTTGTCCACCCGGCCGACCGGCGGCCAATACTTGCTTTGCATCAGGCCGGGCAGGGGATACGCCGCTTGTGTGCGCGTATAGGCGTGAGTCCAGTCGTCCGCCGTGACCATGGCTGCCGTATGGGGGGCATTGCGCAGGGGATTGTCCTTGGCATCGAACTCGCCCGAACCGACCTTGGCGATTTCACCGCGAATGGCAACCATCGCATCGATGAAGCGATCCAGCTCGCGCAGCACCTCGCTTTCTGTGGGTTCTATCATGAGCGTCCCCGGCACCGGGAAGCTCATTGTGGGCGCATGGAACCCATAGTCCATGAGCCGTTTGGCCACGTCTTCGTTGGAGATGCCGGTTTCCTTCTGCAGCGGCCGCAGATCCAGTATGCATTCGTGCGCGACAAGTCCCTTGCGGCCGCTGTAGAGCACCGGATAGTGCGGCGCCAGGCGCGCAGCGATGTAGTTGGCGGCCAGAATGGCGTTGCGCGAGGCGTCGGTCAGGCCCTGCGCGCCCATCATGGCGATATACATCCACGATATGGGCAGTATGCCGGCCGAGCCGAACGGCGCCGCGCTGACGGCTCCGATTCCGTCGGGGGAGCGCTGATAGCCCGCTGCCCGATGGTTGGGCAGGAACCGGGCCAGATGGGTTCTGACCGCCACTGGCCCCACGCCCGGCCCGCCGCCGCCGTGCGGTATGCAGAACGTCTTGTGCAGGTTCAAGTGGGAGACGTCGCCGCCGAAGCGGCCGGGCGCCGCCAGCCCCACCATGGCGTTCATGTTCGCGCCGTCGACATAGACCTGGCCCCCGTGCTGGTGCACGATGTCGCAAACTTCATGAACGCCTTCTTCGAAGACGCCGTGGGTGGACGGATAGGTGATCATGATTGCCGCCAGCCTGTCGCTGTGCTGCTGCGCCTTGCTTCTCAGATCGTCGAGGTCGACGTTGCCCTGCGGGTCGCAGGCCACCACCACGACCCGCATGTCGGCCATCTGCGCCGAGGCGGGATTGGTGCCGTGCGCCGATGACGGGATCAGGCATACGTCGCGCTGCGCTTCGCCGCGGGAGTCGTGGTAGGCGCGTATGATCTGCAAACCCGCATACTCGCCTTGTGAGCCAGCATTGGGTTGCAGACTGACCGCCTCATAGCCGGTGACGGCGCACAGCATCGCTTCCAGTTCGGCAATCATCTGCCGATAGCCCTGCGTCTGATCGTCGGGCGCCAGCGGATGGATCTGTGCGAATTCGGGCCAGGAGACCGGGATGATCTCGCTGGTCGAATTGAGTTTCATCGTGCATGAGCCCAGAGGAATCATGCTGCGGTCCAAGGCGAGATCCTTGTCCGCCAGGCGGCGCAGATAGCGCAGCATTTCGTGCTCGGAGTGGTATGTGTTGAAGACCGGGTGCGTCAGATAAGCGCTTGTGCGCGCGAGCGGGACATGGCCGTCCGCTTGGGCCGCGCGGGCGGACACGGACGCATAGGCGGGTACCGGTTTCTCTTGAGCGAACACTGCCCAGAGCTGCTCGATGTCGGCCGGGGTCGTCGTTTCGTCGAGCGAGATGCCCACCCGCTCGTTGTCCACGTGGCGCAAATTGAAGCCCCGGGCGGCGGCCGCGTCGTGGAGCGCCTTGGCGGCGGCCCCCGTGCGCAGCGTCAGCGTATCGAAATAGTTGTCGTTGACTCGCTGCCAGCCCAGCTCTTCAAGCCCCGCAGCCAGTGTCTTCGTCAGGTCGTGGATGCGCTGCGCAATGCTTCTGATGCCGGCCGGGCCATGGTAAACGGCATACATCGCGGCCATGATGGCCAGCAATGCCTGGGCCGTGCAGATGTTGGACGTGGCTCTCTCCCGCCTAATGTGCTGTTCGCGCGTTTGCAAAGCCAGGCGGTAAGTATGGTTTCCCTGCGCGTCGACGCTGACGCCCACGAGCCTGCCGGGCATGCTGCGCTTGAACTCGTCCCGCACGGCCATGTAGCCGGCATGCGGGCCCCCGAAACCCAGCGGCACGCCAAAGCGCTGAGCGCTGCCCACCACGATGTCGGCGCCCCATTCGCCCGGCGGAGCCAGCAAGGCGAGTGCAAGCAGGTCGGCTGCAACGACGACCAGGCCGCCGTTATCGTGCACGGCCTGTGTCAGGCTGCGATAGTCGCGCACGTCGCCATCGGCGCCGGGGTATTGCAGCAGCACGCCAAAGGCCCCGGCCTGCGCCGCGTCGCCGGCCGGGCCTACACGGACGGTGATCCCAAGCGGCTTGGCCCGGGTCTGCACCACTTCCAGCGTCTGCGGTAGGACGTCGTCCGCCACAAAGAAGACATTGCCTTCCGGCGGCTTGCGGTTTGTCCGCAGCAGCAGGGTCATTGCCTCGGCCGCCGCGGTCGCCTCGTCCAGCATGGACGCGTTGGCGATGTCCATGCCGGTCAGGTCGGTGAGCATCTGCTGGAAGTTGAGCAGTGCTTCCAGGCGTCCCTGGGATATTTCGGGCTGATAGGGAGTGTAGGCCGTATACCAGGCGGGATTCTCGAACAGATTGCGCAGGATCACCGTCGGGGTCGATGTGCCGTAGTACCCTTGCCCGATGAAGCTCTTGTAGACTTTGTTGCGGCTGGCCCGTGCACGCAGTTCGGCCAGCGCCTCGTCCTCGGACAGGGCCTCAGTGAATTCCCCCAGCGGCAAGGCTTCCCGCAATCGAATGCGGGGCGGCACGATGTCGTCTATCAAGTCGTCCAGGCTGCCGTAGCCGAGTGTATCGAGCATGTGTTGCCTATCGTCCCTGTCGGGGCCGATATGGCGTTCGCTGAAGGGTTTGTGCATGTGTTTTTCCATGATGGCCATCGACATTGGTTCGGTCGGAGCTGCGCGGTCATAAGGGCGCGCTCATTCTTCTGCCGCCCTCGCGTAGTCCTCGGGGGATAACAGCGTATCCAGCTCGCCGGCGCTGGTGGGATTCATCCGGAACAGCCATGTTTGGTAAGGCTGCTCGTTGATCTGGCCCGGTTCTTCGGCGGCTGCGCTGTTCACCGCAAGGATCTCGCCGGACACCGGCGCGTAGATGTCCGACGCCGCTTTGACCGATTCGATGACTCCGCAGACCTCTTCCCGCTGGTAGCTCTTTCCGACTTCGGGCAGATCGAGGAAGATGATGTCGCCCAGCGCTTCTTGAGCGTGGCTCGTCAGGCCGACGACCAGGGAGCCGTCTTCGTCCTGCCGTATCCATTCGTGCGAAGCCGTGTAGCGCAAGTCTTGGGGGAAATCCATGTTCTGTTTCTCCTGTTCCATTGTTTGTTTGGTTTTTGCACCGGACGCGATGCGCGCCCGGAAATTGTGGGGACGTCAAACTTTGATCTGGCCGTTGCGCACAAAGGGGGGGCGTACGACACGGGCTCGGGCCGACTTGCCCCGAACCTGTACATGGACTTCGGCGCCAACCTCCACGCCCGGCGGGACGCTTGCCAGTGCAATGCTCTGTTGCATGGTGGGGCTGAATGTGCCGCTGGTGACTCTCCCTTCTCCATGGGGCGTGTCGACCTGCTGCCCCGAGCGCAGGATTCCCGCGCGGTCCAGCGAAACCAGCCCTACCAATTGAGCTTTCCGGCCCTGTTCCATCAGCGCCGTTTTACCTACGAAATCGCGAGGCGCTTCCAGATCGACCGTCCAGGCCAACCCGCAGTCCAGAGGGGACGTCTGCTCGTCCATGTCCTGGCCGTACAGATTCATGCCGGCTTCGAGGCGCAGCGTGTCCCGCGCCCCCAAACCCGCTGGACGCACGCCCGCGTCCAGCAAGCGATTCCAAAGCGCGACGGCCTGGTCGGCCGGCAGGATGAGTTCGTGGCCGTCTTCGCCGGTGTAGCCGGTTCGCGCGATCATGACTTCGCCCAACTGCGAGTCGGTGTGATGGATGGCATGGAAAGGCTTGAGCGTCTGCGCGGCGGCCTGGGCGTCGGGCATTGCCTCCCACGTTCGGGCGCGCGCCTGCGGGCCTTGTACGGCAATGATGGCCAGGGGCGCAACGCCGTCCGGGGCGTCGCCCGTACGGCGGGGGGTAAGCGCGACGTCGACGCCGAGCTGCCGAATCTGTTGCGCCAGCCACTGCAGGTCCTTCTGCGCCGTCGCCGCGTTGACGATCAGACGAAAAGACGACTCGTCCAGGTAATAGACGATGAGATCGTCCAGAATGCCGCCCTGGGGATTGAGCATGCAGGTGTAAAGCGCCTTGCCGGAAACCTGAAGCTTGTCGACATTGTTTGCAAGTACGGCCCGAAGGAATCCACGGACACCGCCGCCTTGCGCGTCGACCACGCACATGTGCGATACGTCGAACATCCCGGCCTCTTGCCGGACGGCGTGGTGCTCGTCGAGTTGGGAGCCATAGTGGATGGGCATTTCCCATCCACCGAAGTCCACCATGCGCGCTCCCAGTGCAAGATGCCGAGAGGCAAGCGGTGTTTGACGTAAAGCTGGAGCGGTGATGTTCATGATCTCAGGCCAGGAAACGGTAGTCATCAAAGCTTTCGCTTTGTCTTCCCGCTCTGTCCTTGATACCTGAGAGATTCGAGCCTGGCGGCTCTGCCCCTTCGGTGGGCTTCTCGATGGAAGCCGCTCTCCAGAGTTGCATGGTCCGCCGCTGCGGATCATGGGTCAGCCAGTCCTTGGGCCTGAGAGTTTTGGGTATTCCCCTTCGGCGGCGTTCCCGCGAACGCGCTCTCCTGGCTGATTGCGGTTCACTGTAGCTGCACTGGTTTTTTCTGTCAAGCTACTTTACTCGTACTCATATTCGTGTTTTTACCTATAGTTGAACAAAAACGCCGGTCCCTTGTGGGGACCGGCGTCTTCATTCGGCAAGCCTGCTTTCTTGGCAGCCGCCGAAGGTCAAGCTGAACTGGATTGCGGCGAACCTTGAGCTCAGGCGGCGGTAACTTTATGGCCTTCCCGGCGGGCGGCGTTCATGTCAGACGAAACCGAAGCCACGAAGGAAACGACCGTGCTCTGCAGTGCCTTGGCGCCGGAAGCGATCCAGCCGAAGAGGGAAAGCAGGGGCGCGTCGTTGTAGTAGTCGAGTTCCTGGCGCAGCAACTCGCGCTCCAGGGAGTCGGTCAGAATAGCGTTCGGATAGTCGATCATGGCGTTCTCGGAGTTGATTGGCTCGTTTCTTGAGCAGATGATGAAATTATAGGGTAAACCCTAGTCTTATACAAGACATTTTTCAGGGTTTACCCTTAATGTATGCTTTTGTCTCGAACCCGCCACAATGCAGAGCCCCTGCAGCCGCTCAGGCAGCATGCCAATCCGTTCTATGATTAAGGTTTTGTTTTCAATCGGCAGTACGGAGTGGGATGACATGAAGAAAATCGACACCATAGGTATCGTTGGCGCCGGCGCCATGGGGCGCGGCATTGCCCAGATCGCGGCCCAGGCGGGCCTGCAGGTATTGCTGTACGACCTTAACGAGCAGGCCGTCGCGGCGGCGCGCGACAACCTGGGCCAGACCTGGGAGAAGCTTGCCGCCAAGGGCAAGATCACGGCCGAGGCCGGACAGGCCTCGCTGGCGCGCATCCAGCCGTGTTCCGACCTCAAAGCGATGTCGGCGGCACAATTGGTGGTCGAGGCCGTGATCGAGCGGCTGGACGTCAAGCAGGATCTCTTCCAGCAGCTGGAAGGCATTGTCTCCGAAGACTGCATCCTGGCCTCCAATACCTCTTCGCTGTCCATCACCGCCATCGCCGCCGGCTGCAAGAAGCCGGAGCGGGTCGCGGGCTATCATTTCTTCAATCCCGTGCCATTGATGAAAGTGGTCGAGATCATAGACGGCCTGCGCACCGATCCGGCGGCGGGCGACGCCCTGATGGAGTTGGCGCGCGCCATGGGCCACACCCCCGTGCGGGCCAAGGACATGCCCGGTTTCATCGTCAATCATGCGGGGCGCGGCATGAACATCGAAGGCCTGCGGCTGGCGCAAGAGGCCGTGGCGCCTTTTTATCAGGTGGACGCGGTCATGCGCGAGCAGGCCGGATTCAGGATGGGGCCGTTCGAGCTCATGGATCTCACCGCGCTGGACGTCTCGCATCCGGTCATGGAGTCCATCTACCAGCAGTTCTACGACGAGCCGCGTTTCCGTCCGTCTCCGATCACCGCGGTGCGCCTGGCGGGGGGCCTGTTGGGACGCAAGACCAAAGAGGGCTTCTACCGCTATGTCGACGGAGCCAAGCAATTGCCCGAAGCGCCGGCCGTTCCGCCGCTGCCCGAAGGGTTCAAAGTGTGGCTGGCGCCTTACCATCCGGTCGGCCATAAGCGGGCAGCCGCCCTTCTCAAGGAGCTTGGCGTGGGCGTCATTTCGACGGACGCGCCGCCCGCCGACGCGCTGATCGTGGTTACTCCCTTCGGCGAAGACACCTCCAGCGTCGTGGCCGAGTACCAGCTCGACGGCGAACGCACGGTTGCGCTCGACACCTTCTTCGGCCTGGAGCAGGGCAAGCGGCGCGTCGTCATGTGTTCGCCCGCCACCCTGCCCAAGTGGCGCGACGCGGCCCACGCCTTGTTCGCCTCGGACGATACGGCGGTTTCCGTCATCGACGATTCCGCCGGTTTCGTGGGCCAGCGCATCGTCGCCAGCATCGTCAATGTGGCCAGCGACATTGCGCAGCAGACCATCGCCACGCCGGGCGACATCGACCTGGCCGTATCGCTGGGCCTGGGCTACCCCCGGGGCGGGCCCCTGAGCATGGGCGATGCGCTCGGGGCGGCGTTGATCCTGGACATCCTGCGCAACATGCACCGCGTCACCGGCGATGCGCGCTATCGCGCCAGCCTGTGGCTGCAGCGGCGCGTGCAGCTGGGCTTGCCTTTGACGGCCGAGCCGGCCTGCGTGGCGCGCTGAACAGGCTGGCAGAAAAATGCCCCATGCCGCGCGGGCCGGCGCCTGCTTGCTGCGCCATAGAGGGCGTTTTGCCGGGGCGCCGAGCCTTGAGGCAGCCCCGACCGCAATAAAAAACGCCCGTTCATGATTGAACGGGCGTTTTTTATTGAGCAGCCTAGATATATTTACTTGACCTGGCTCACCATGTATTGGACCGCGGCGCGGATTTCGTCGTCGCTGGCTTGAGAGCCGCCGCGCGGGGGCATGGCGCCCTTGCCGTGGATGGCGATCTCGACCATGGCGTCCATGCCGGTGGCGATGAGAGGGTCCCAGGCCGCCTTGTCGCCCAGCTTGGGCGCACCCGCGACGCCCGCGTCATGGCAGGCGAAGCAGACCGATTTATAGAGCTTTTCGCCGGCGGGGTCGACAGCGGCGGTTTCTGCGGCGGGGGCGGCCTGCTGGGCTTCAGCCGCCGGTGCGGCCGGAGCTTGCTGGGCAGGCGCGGCTTGCTGGGCGGCAGCGGCTTCGCCCGAAGCGCCGGCGGAGGGCTGTTGTTGCGTGGGAGCGGGCTGGGCGGGCGCTTCGGCGGATGCCTGGGCGGCGCCGGCGGCGGCTTCTTCGCCTTCGGCGGCAGGCTCGGCCGGCTCGTCGAACGAGGCCCCCGACTTGTTGGCCATATAGACCATGGCGCGCTCGACTTCGAAGTCGCTCAGTGTGGGATTGCCGCCCTTGGCAGGCATGGCGCCTTTGCCGTGCAGGGCGATTTGCAGCATGCTTTCGTAGCCTTCTTTGATCAGCGGAGCCCAGGCGGCGTTGTCGCCCAGCTTGGGCGCGCCCGCAACGCCGGCCGTATGGCAGGCGCTACAGGTGGATTCGAAGACTTGTTCGCCGGTTTTGAAGACCTTGGGCGCATTGGCATCGACCAGGGCGAAGCCGGCGACGGGCTTGATGCGGGAGGCGATGGCTTCGGGGCTTTGCGCGTCGGAACCGGCGCCGGGAACCATGCTGCTGATTACGAGCCTGATCAAGAGGAAGATAATGATGACCGGAACGATGAAAGCAAGGACGATGGTGACGATTAACTGCTTGGGCGTCTTGATGAGGCCTTCGTGCCCCTCGATGGTTGTTTCGACGTGGTCTTCTGTGTTGTTCATGATCGAGTCCTGCGTTTCCTGAAAAGGAACAAAGCCTTTAAGCCCTGTCTTCAAAGCTCTTTATGTTTCGAGGCCCCATGGGGTCTTAGCGCGGGTCGTTCGCCCGGGTCTTTACCTGAACCCTGCCCGCCCGATGAGTGTTTATGCGCTGGTTTGCGGCCAAGCCTGCAACCGACGGCAAAGGCGATGCAAGGCCGTTGTCCACAAACCGTACGATTATACCGGGACTGCCCGCTGAATGCAGGCTGTCTTCAAAACACGCTACAATAATGATCTTTGCAGCGCCTGTAGTTCAATGGATAGAATGAGAGTCTCCGAAGCTCTTGATACAGGTTCGATTCCTGTCAGGCGCGCCATTAAGTCAAGCACTTGCGTATGCTGCGTGACAACAGCGTGACAGAATCAGCAAATCGTCGTCTGTTTCTCGGCCGTGGGGCGCGCAAATAGCGCATTCATTTTGGCCTTCTCTCGATCGCTGGCGGCCCCGTCGATCCACTACTTGCTGTAGACCTCAAAGAACATTCTCAGATTAGCGTGTGCCATCTGCTTGGACACGTAGGCGGGATTCATACTGGCGATCAGGCATATCGTGGCGAAAGTGTGGCGCGTCTGGCCCGCATCTCAATGCCGAATGCCGCATGCCTAAGGCCTTCAGGGTCGGTTTCCACACCACATCCAATATTGGTTAGGCGGCGGGGGAAGGGCGGTCTGTAAGTCGATAGTGAGAAGGGCGGCCGGTTCGGTCGCCCCGAGCGGCTGTTATTAAGCGTGGACAGGCTCTACAGTGAGCTTTACACCTGCGGCGCGAGCTAGCTTTAGCACTGTGTCATAGCGAGGCTTGGCTCCGGGGGCGAGCGCCTTGTATAGGCTCTCACGGCCAAGGCCTGCGTCTTTGGCCATTTTGGTCATGCCGCGGGCTTTGGCCACGTCGGCAAGCGCTGCCAAGAACAGGGCGGGATCGTCCTCTTCCAGGGCGGCAGAGAGGTATTCAGCGATAGCATCTTCGCTGTCGAGGTACTCTGCCGCGTCGAATGGTGCGATTTTGATGGTGCTCATAGCTGTTCCTCTTGAATTTTCTTCCACATAGCAATGGCGGTCTTGATGTCCTGCTTTTGGGGGGATTTATCTCCGCCATTGAGTAGAAGGTAGACCACGCGGCCCTCGCGGGCATAGTAGAGCCGATAGCCAGCCGAAATGGATACGCATTTCCCATACGCCATCGCTGATCGGCTTCACGTCACCGAGGTTTCCTTGGCTGGCTTGCCTGATGTGGATCACGATCTTGGCTCGAGCTTTTAAGTCTTTCAGGCCAGCTAACCAAGCAGTGAATGTCTCAGTGCGGTTGATCGTGTTCATGAATAGAATAGTATCCGAATGGATACGCTAATGCAACTGTTTTCGACCTGCCAATAAGCGGGCTTTTTATTCGCGGAGTGCGATATGTCGAAATGACTGGAGGACAGCTATTTGTCGCATCTCGCTAGCTATGCTCGTCGCTGCCGGGTTCAGTCGCGACCAACTAAACGACATGGCCAACTCTGAGTAACGCTTGCGTAGATTCTCTGCTGCAGCTAGCGCGTGAGTGTTATCTCCGATTCCTGTCAGGCGCGCCAATCAGATATGGCAGCAAGATATATGGCAGCAGATACGACAGATATGAAACTGGGCACCTCAATGGGTGCCCAGTTTCATTTTGCTTTAGCCGACAGCCATCAGAACGGAATGGACGCGCGCAGGCTCAGCTCGTGGTTGCGGAAGCCGCTTGCCATCTGGCCCTTGTACTCGGCGCGCAGCTCGTATTTGTCTTGCGCGTAAAGCTGCAGGCCGGCGCCCAGGTTGAACATGCGGTGGGGCAGGGTCGAGGTGGAACTGAACGTGATGCCGCGTCCGCCATTTTCAGAGAAGGTCACCTCACTGTTCATTCCCTTGTTGTTGATGAACGTGGCGCCCACCGAGGCGTAGGGACGAAGCCATCCGTATTTGCCCAGGTTGATGCGGGTTCCGGCTTCGATGGTGGGCTCGACCGCGACGCTCCATTCCTTCATGGAACTGGCCTGCAGCGTCGCGCCGTCGCCGGTCAGCGTATAGCCCGGCATGTAGGTATGCAGGACGTCCAGGTCGGCATACGGGCGAATATACCAGTTCTGGTAAGCCACTTCGTATGCCGCCCGCAGCCTCAGGCCGGCGGTCCAGACTTCGTTGGTGTTGGCGGCGCTCCACCAGTCCTCGCCGATCATGAACAAGGAGTTGGAGTCGTAGCTTCCATAGCCGGCATGCAGCGCGCCCGCCAGCAGCCATGGGCCGGTCTGGTGCTTGAGCGAGACCGAGACATCGCCGCTGTCGCCTTTGATCGAGGTCAGGCCGTCGCTGGTGTGCATCTTGCTGGTGCTGTAGGCGGCGGTGGCGCCGAAGAACCAGTCCGGACGGACCTCCCATTGTCCGCCCATGCGATAGCTTCGGCCGTCCTGCGTGAAGCCGTCGGAGGCCGTATCGCCGTTCTGGGTCATGCGCGAGCCGATGACGCGCGCCCATACGCACTGGCTTTCGCGCAGCGTGACGCCGGCGCCCTCGAACAAGGGGCAGCTGAGCGCGGCGTTGAGGGACCTGCGCCCCGTCAGTGTCTGGCCCACGGCCGACTGGCCGAGGTCTTCCGTCGAGGCAAGGCTGCTGATCGCCTTGGTGTACATCTCGGCCGATTCGACGTTGGCCAGATCCGCAAAAAGGCCTGCCACGCCGGTATCGTCCGCATCCCAGGCCTGCTGCAGGCTGTCGAGCAGAGAGCGCTCTGTGTCCGTCAGGCCGCCCTCGGCTTTCCCGACGAAGTCCGCTGAGGGAGAAATCGAGATGTTGTTGCCGCTTTGGGAGGCCGTCCAGGAGATGGGACTGGCGGGGCTGGCGCCGGCGGTGGCCGCTTTCTTCGTCTCGAGCGTCGAAGCGGACACCACGGTAAAGCTGCCGGGCAGCAGGCCTTCGACGGCGTGCGGCTTGATGGCCACGCCATCGACCGTGATCTTGGACGCCTTCAGAAGATCGGCGTTGGGGGCGCCTTTGGCCGCGACGCTGTTGACGTCGACGAGCAGCGAGCCGCTCAGCTGGACGTCGACTTTATTGACCGTGGCGGTGGAGATGGCGTCTATTCCGCCGACGTCGAACGCCCCGGCGTTGTAGAACCAGCCGCCTCCGTTGCTGATGTTGAGCGTCCCATTGTCGGCGCTGATATAGGTGCCTCCGAATTCGTTCGTGAATCCGTTCCACTCTTTCGTATTCCCGTGAGCCAGGTCGATGTCGCCCACCAGAGTTCCGTAGTTGCGCAGCGTTTCTTCGCCGAACGTCGAGGTGACGGCGCGGCCGGAGAGGGCGCTGACGTGCGAACCGGCGCCGATGACGATGGTGTTGGACTTGCCGCCGTCGACGACGATGGCCGCGCCATCGCCCGAGCCGCCTTGCAGAATGCCGGAATAGTCAACGGTAATGTTGCCGCCGGCGCGGCCGGGGTCGAGCATGCCGTTGCTCTGCTGGAAGCCGCTTTGAGCGAAAACGCCATGCGAATCGACGCCGTTCGTCTTGATGTCGCCCTTCAACTGGATCCAGATGGGGCTTCCCGTTCCTTGCGAGGCGCTGCGCTTGTTCAGGCTGTCCTTGAGCGCCGTCAGGACGCTGTCGACGGTGTCCTTGTCGTTGCCGAACAGCCTGACGACGCCCTGCAGTTCGCTTGGAACCTTGTCGATGTTGTCGAGCACCGTGCCCGAGCCGCCGGTCTTCTTGATGATGTCGGCTAGCACGGACGCCGATTTTTCGAGCGCGGCGCGGGCCGTGGTGTCGGTCTTGAGCGCATCGCTGATCGTGCCGCCGCCGCCTCCCAGCGATTGGGCGAAGACGCCATGGGCCTTGGTGCCGCTTGTTTCGATGGTGGTGCTGCCGTCGGTGCTGCGGATCTCGATGTAGCCGCCGTCGCCGCTGGAGCCGCCACTGCCGCCGAACACCGGAAGGGTCCAGCCCTGCAAGACCGAAGCGCCGCCATAACCGCCGCCGCCGCCGATCGACTGAGCGAACACCGCCGTCGAGTGATCGCCGGATGTCTTGATCGCAGCCTTGTCGCTGAAGTGGACGTAAATACTGCCGCCATTGCCGGCGGCTCCGCCTTTGCCGCCATAAGAGGCCGCGTATTTGACACCGCCGGGGCTGCCCGCCGCGTTGGAGATTCCGCCGCCCCCGCCGATGGACTGCGCGAGTATGCCGAATGCGGCGACGCCCGACGTCGTGATGGCGCCGCTATGGCGGACATCGACCCTGCCTCCTGCGCCAGACGCACCGCCAGAGCCGCCAAGCGTGAAGCTTCCGGATTTGGACGAGGGCTTCTTGCCGGCCGCTTCCTGTGAGGCGGCCGGAACGTTCTCGATGCCGACCGCTTTCAGAAGCGCTTTGATCGTGCCGTCCGACGCCGCTTTCTCGTCCTTGGCGGGAGGTGCGTCTGTTTTGCCGCTAGGGGAGCTCATCATGAAAGCGCCCCCGCCGGCGCCTACGCTCTGCGCCACGATGGCGTGCGCCTCGTCTCCGTGCGTCTGGGTTTTCCCGTAACTGAATACCTGTACGTATCCACCGTCGGCGCCGGTGCCCCCATTGCCGCCGGCCGTGAAGTTCAGGACAAGGTTCTTGTTGTCGCTGCTGAGCGCGCCGACGCCGTTGCCGCCGCCGCCCCCGATCGATTGGGCGAACACGCCGTAAGAGCCCTCGCCGTAGGTCTGGATCGTGCCGGCGTGCTTGACTTCGACGTAGCCGCCGGTGTTCCCGCCGCCGCCTTTGCCGCCCAGGGTCGCGCTAAGGTTGGTCTTGTTGGTGCCGGAGGCATAGGCGACGCCGCCCTGGCCGCCTCCGCCGCCGATCGACTGGG
Organism: Pusillimonas caeni; assembly: GCF_003545815.1. Classification (GTDB taxonomy): domain Bacteria; phylum Pseudomonadota; class Gammaproteobacteria; order Burkholderiales; family Burkholderiaceae_B; genus Pusillimonas; species Pusillimonas caeni. Next base: position 231,049 of record NZ_PDUW01000005.1, on the reverse strand, counting down.
CCAGGATCCCATGCGAGAAGTGTCCGGCCGTCAGGATGTTTCCGGTATGCGAAAGCTTGACGGCGCCGCCCTGGTTGCCTTGCCCGCCGTTGCCTCCCAGGGAGGCGGTCAGCGAGACGTCGGGGCGTTTCACTGCGCCCTTGGACTGCTTGTCGAGATAGTCGGTGATCTTCTTGCCCGAAGCCTGCATCTCCTTGTAGAAGTCGGACTTCTTGAAAGCATCGGCAAGCGACTTGTAGGTGTCGGTGTTCTGGATGTCCTTGATGAAGGCGTCGAGGTTTTCTTTGGTCTCGGCGTTTTTCTTGTCGGCTGCCCATTTCTGATAGGCCTCCACGCCGACCGCCTTCTTCAGGGTGGCCCAGATCTCGCCCACCGTGTCCGGCGCGTCGTCCCCTGCCGCCGTCAGGTTGCCGCCGTTGCCGCCGCCTCCGCCGATCGATTGGGCGAACATCCCATGGGAGGCGTCGCCGTACGTTTCGATCTTGCCGGCGTTGGAAATTTCGACCGTTTTCCCCGAACCGCCGGCACCGCCCTTGCCGCCCATGGACAAGGTAAGCGCGAGTGTGCCGTCCGCCACGGCGGAGCCGCCGCCGCCCGTGCCGCCGCCTCCGCCGATGCTCTGCGCCAGCAGGCCGTCGGCCTGGGCTCCGCGGGTGCGTATCAAGCTGGAAGAGGCCAGCGTGGCGGTGACGATGCCGCCATCGCCGCCGTTGCCCCCGTTGCCGCCAAGGGCATTGACAGCGACGACCGAGTCGGCCAGGGGCAGTTTCTGGACGAGGCTGTTGAGCGTCTTGTCGAACGACAGGCCGGAGGAGGCGGAAGCGTTGACCGCGCCGCCGCTGCCTCCGCCGCCGCCGATGCTCTGAAGGAGAATGCCGGTCGCGCCGGTGCCCCGGGTTTCGACCAGGCCATGGTTCTCGACGTGGGCCGTGCCGCCCTTGCCGCCGCCCTTGCTGTTGGTGCCGCCTATGGTCTGCCCGAACTCGATCGTCCGGTAGAGGCTGAGCGCGTCCGCCGATGCGGACGCCGAACCGGCCGCGCCGCCGCCTCCACCGATGCTCTGGACGTGTATGCCTATGGCTCCATCGCCGTGGGTGAGCACGCTGCCGTCGTTGTAGGCCTTGGCGTACTCGCTGGTGCCGCCGCCCCCTCCGCTGCCGCCGATGGTATTGCTGACATTGAATGCCGAGGCGCCGGGGGCGGCGATGGCCAGGCCGTAGGCGAATGCATTGCCCGCGTTGCCGCCGCCGCCGCCGATGCTTTGCGACAAGATGCCGGTGGCGCCGACGCCATACGTCTCGATGCCGGCGTTCTTGTTGAAGACGTCGACCGCCGAGCCTTGGCCTCCGTCACCCCCGGAACCGCCGATGGCGTTCGTGAGGGCGATGGAAGGCAGGGGTTTGCCTGACGGAGTGACAATGGGCAATGCGACGGCGAATGCCGAGGCGCCACCGCCCGTGCCGCCGCCGCCGCCGATGCTGGAGGCCTGAAGCCCGATGGCGGCTTCGCCCTGGGTCCGGATCGTGGAGGTGTTGTCGATCTTGACCTTGCCGCCTTTGCCGCCCTTGCCGCCCGAGCCGCCTGTCGCGGACGAGGCCGACAGGCCGGGGCTGACCGAACGGGAGGTGGCGTAGCCGCCCGTTCCCCCGCCGCCGCCTATGGATTGGGCCAGCACCGCCGTCGCCTGCTTGCCCACTGTCTCGATGCGCCCCAGCTGACTGGTGAACGTCACTTCGCCGCCGATGCCGCCGCCGCCTCCGGCTCCGCCGAGCGCCACCGCGAGAAAGGCTGTGGAGCTCGACGCCGCGCCGCCGGTGCCGCCGCCTCCGCCAATGCTTTGCAGCAGTACGCCATAGGCCGAATCGCCGGCTGTGCTGATGTTGCCGCGGTGTTCGACTTTTACGTCGCCGCCCACGCCGCCCAGGCCGCCGGTGCCGCCGCTGGTGAAGGGCAGTATGCCGCTGTTGCCGCCCGATCCGCCGCCGCTGCTCACGGCCGGCTTGGCGGCGTGAAAGGCGTCCAGGGCGCTGCCGCCGCCGATGCTCTGCGCCATGATGGCGCTGGCGCCGGCGCCCGTGGTCTTAATGGTTCCGTAGTTGGTGATCGATACCAGCCGCCCCAGGCCCGCGCCGCCGCCGTCGCCGCCGGACACGAATGCGGCTCCGCCGCCGCTTCCGCCGACACCGCCGACCGACTGCGCCATGATGCCGAAGCTGTACGCGCCTTGCGTGCCGATCGTACCGCCATTCGTCGCGCGGACAATGCCGCCCGCGCCGCCTCTGCTGCCCGGCGTGCCCGAAGTGAAAGCGCCGTTGGCGCCGTTGCCGCCCGCACCGCCGGCGCTTTGCACGATGACCGCCGTGGAGTTGCTTCCGTTCGAGGTGATCGTTCCCCAGTTGGTGAAGTCGACGTCTCCGCCGTCTCCGGCGTTGGAGGGATAACCGCCGCTGTTGGTGGCGCGACCGCCGTTCCCGCCCAGGGAGCTGGCGGATACCGCCGGGGCCAGCGCGCCGGTCACGCTGACGTTGGCGCTTTCTTGAAAGGTGACGCTGACTGTTCCGCCGCTGCCGCCGCGGTCGGTGTCGACCCTGCTTTCGTACGTGCCGTCGTTAGATTGCCGCCCGTCGACTTTGCTGACGCCGGCCGCCCCGCCCTGGGACAAGGCCTTGATGGCCGGCAGCGCCACATTGCGGGGATTGGGCCCGCTTGCAGCGGTGACGCGCGAAGCGATGTTCAGGACGACCCGTCCGCCGTCGCCGCCGCGGCCTATGCCGCCCTCGCTCTCGGTCCAGGAGGTATAGCCCAAGCCGCCTGTACCGCCGATCGAATAGACAGTGATCAGCGGGCTGGATTGCTCGGAGGGCTTCAACGCGTACTTCAGGGTTCCCGAGATGTCGGCGGACTTCGCCACGGTGAGCGAGGCGGTGTCTCCGTTTCCGCCGCGCTTGGCCGGCTCGTTATGGAAGACGCCCTTGGTGTAGACGGAGCCCCCGGCGCCGCCGACGGAGCCGATTTCGATCGCAGACGATGTCGTATTAAGAATGGACCCATATTGGGTCCAGAATACGGGCGGGGCGTTCTCGCCCCGGGTGGCGGCTTTCCAGGTGAATGCTGTCTCGCCGTCCCTGCCGTCGGCCCCTCGTTTGACCTGATAGATGTTGCCATCGGCCCGCGCCGGCCCCGCCGCGACGGCGCCTAATGAGGCCAGTGCGACGGTGAGGCCAACGCTGCGCAAGAGCGCGATGGACAGCCTGTTGAGGGAAAATTCGCAGTAGCGAGATTCTTTGATTTGTCCTGCGTCAGGCTGTTTCACGATAGATTGGCATGGGCCTTTTGATTACATTTGACAATATTATCGTAAAAATATATGACGCAGAGGGTATCTGTGCGTACAAACCACACTGTCGATAAAAAATAATCGTTGCAGAATCAATAGCCTGGCCAGGGCAACGGGGGCGCGGTCAGCGGGGGGCCGTCGAATCCGTGCACCTGGCCGAAGCGGCCGTTGCCGGCCTCCCAATCGCGCTGGGCCCGGGCGATTTCAGCCTTGTCGTGGCCGACGAAATTCCACCAGATCAGAATCTCGCTGTCACAGGGTTCGCCGCCCAACAGTATGGCTCGGCTGCCCGGGGCCAGGCGCAGCCGCAGTTCGCGGCGCCCATGGCCAAGATAGGCCAGCTCGTTGACGGCGAATGCTTCTTCTTCGACATGGGCTTCGCCTTCGAGAGGCAGCACGCCATATTCGAACGAGGGGTCCAGCGACAGGGTTGTGGCGCCGCCCGACGCGCTGTACACGTCCATTCCGACCAGCGGGGAATACAGCCTGGCGGCCGCGGTATGGCCCTGATGGCTGCCGGCCAGCAGGGTGAACTCGCAGCCCGCTTCGCTCCAGCGGGGCAGGTCGGGATGATGGTCGAAGGCGGGATCGCAGTCGCTGGCTTCGGGCGGCAGCGCGATCCACAACTGGGCCGCGTGCAGCTTTTCTTCCTGGTCGCGCGATTCTTCGGTATGCGAAATGCCGCGGCCCGCCGTCATCAGGTTCACCTGGCCGGGCCGGATCACCTGCTCGTTGCCCAGGCTGTCCCGGTGCAGGACTTCGCCCTCGATCATCCAGGTGAAAGTCTGCAGGCCGATATGGGGGTGGGGCCCGACCCGCATGCCGCGGCCGGGCGCGAAGGTGGAGGGGCCGGCATGGTCCAGAAAGCACCAGGCCCCGATGGTGCGCCGGTGCCGCGAGGGCAGCACGCGGTGGATGGGGATGCCGCCGACCTCGGCGGGCCGCGAGGCGACGCGCTGGATGGCGCTGGAGCCCGGTGGACAGTCCAGGGATGAAGACGGCTGTGTATTGTCTGTGCTCATGGCGGCCTCGTTGATATAGATGACGCGCCCGACGGCGCGGAAAGGCGCGAAGCGCCGGCATAGCGCTCCAATGCTAGATTACGCCAGATTGCGGCGGCCGTCGTCTCGGCTTGAATGAGTTCGCCGAAGGCCGCCATGACTTGTTCCGCTGGCGTAAAATCCCGCAAGACCAGGCGGCCGGCGGGGCGGCCTATCGGCGCCGCCGACTCATGCACCACGAACGGAGCTGCAATGATATTGCTTGCGCTTTATCTCGTCGCCATCACCGCCGAAGCGATGACGGCCGCGCTGTCGGCGGGCCGGCGCGACATGGATTGGGTGGGGGTGTGCATCATTGCCTGCGTAACCGCCCTGGGCGGCGGCTCGGTGCGCGACGTATTGCTGGGGCACTATCCCCTGACCTGGGTCCGGCATCCCGAATACCTGTGGATCACCGCCGGCGCGGCGATATTGACCGCCCTCATCGCGCCCGTCATGCGCCGCCTGCATAGCCTTTTCCTGATACTGGACGCCCTGGGCCTGGTGGTGTTCACGGTGATCGGCTGCCGCATCGCCCAGGAAATGCAACTGCCCATCACCATCGTCCTCGTCAGCGGCATGATCACCGGCTGCGCCGGCGGCGTACTGCGCGACGTCCTGTGCAACGACATCCCCCTTTTGTTTCGCAAGGAGCTCTACGCCAGCGTATCGGGATTGACCGGAGGAGTCTTCATGGCCGCGCAGGCGCTGGAGATGCACATGAACGCCGCCATGCTCATCGCCATGATAGTCGGGCTGGCCATGCGTCTTCTGGCGCTGCGCTACGGCTGGCAGATGCCCAAGTTCGTCTATCGGGACGAATGGCGCTGAGGTCGATGCCCCCGCAAAGGCGGCGTCCCGGCGGGGCACCGCCTACGTCGGAACGGCCCGCTGGCGCCGCCGCAGCCGGCGCCAGCCCAGCACCGTGCCGGCGGCCGACACCACGATGCCGCCCAGGCTCAGCGCGATCAGGACCGCATCGCGCAGCGCATGCGTGTCCAGCAGGGCCGGCGTGTCCCAGCTATGCAGAAAATAGAACAGCCAGCGGCCGATGCGCTGCGAGCGCGACAGGCTCATGCCGACTTGGCCGGTGGTCAGATCCAGGTAGACCCGTGTTTGCTCAGGGTCGTCGAAGTCGAGGCGCAGGGCGGGCAGGCCGCGCACGAGGGCGCCGTTCATGGCCTCGGAGTGTCGCTGATAGTAGTAGGTGTCGTGCTTTGTGACGAGTGTGGCTCGCAGCAGCGGCGCGGGAAACAGTTTGCGCGCCGCGGGCTCCACCTCGGCGGCCGTCAGGGCTCGCAGCACCATGATGTCGTCGCCCAGCATCTTGACGATGCGGGTGCGGGCCAGCTTGTCGTAAGCCAGCACGTAGGCATGGCCGTCCAGACGCTGCCACGCCAGTTCGACGGGACGAAAACCCTGGCCCTGCAGCGCTGCAATGACGCGCGCGGGATCGGCCAGGGGCCCCGGCGGCGCGTGCGTATCGCCCGCATAGGCTTGCAGGTCGGGGCCGTGTCGGGGCGAGAAGACTTCCATGGGGTTCATCGACATCAGGCCGCTGAATATCCAGGTGCAGACGAAGCCGCCGAACAGCAAGCCGGCCACGTGATGCCACTTCATCCAGGGTTCGCGATAGGGCGAGCGCGATCCCGATTTGTATCGGCGGGTGAAGCGCCAGCGCCAGATGCCGACGCAGACCCCGCTCAATGCGGACAGCGTGCCCACCAGAGACAGGACGATGACCGTCCACGACCAGACAGGGTCGGCCGAGGTGGTGCGGAAAGCGTAGAGCCAGTGCAGCCAGGCGCCGACGTAGTTCCATTGCCGTTGCGCCGCCGATACATCCAGCACCACCTGTCCGGTGCGGGAAGAGATATAGAGGGTGGCGGGTTCGGGGGCCGAGATCTCGACCTTGTGCAGCGGGCGGTGGCCATCGAGGCCGCGCGAATGGGTCCATCTGTCTTCCTGGACGAGGCCCCCGTAAACCGCGTGGACCCGCGTCTGTGCCGCAGACCTCTGCATGGCAACCCGCTCTTCGCTCCGGTCTGCCCCGTCCGTTTGCCAGGCGGCGGCAAGTTGCTCCGCTTGCATGCTTGAGGCGCTCGTTTCCCGGATGAACCATTGAGCGGCCCGCATGGCGTCTTCAGCATTTGCCTGCGCTTTCCGCGCCGCCCCCGATGCGCCGTCATACACATTGGGCTTGCCGCCCCCGGTGGCGACATAGACCGGGACGCCGGCGATCGAGGTCAAGACGAGCTTGCCGGACGAGGCCATTGTTCCCGTCCGGCCGGGGCCCGCCGCATCCGCCGCGTCGTCCAGCGCTGCGCAGCAGCTTTGCGGATCGAGCTCGGGCAGGGCGGCCAGCCGCTCCCAGGGCGTGAGCTTGGGATAGCCAACGTACAGCATGACGATGCCGCTGACGAACCACGCGAGCATCAGCAGGCAGCCCGCGATGCCCGTCCATCGGTGCGCCAGGTACATCAGGCGCTTTGCCTTCGAGGCTGTGCTCATGCGCTCCGTCCTTTTCGTGTCGACAAGCCCTGGGTCCGGCTCAGAAGCGATGGTTCAGCGTCAGCTCGAAGCGCCGCCCCGGCCCATACAGCCACTGCGTCGGCGTGTAGTAGGCGGTGGTGTAATAGGCCTTGTCGAACACGTTGTAGCCGCGCGCCGTGATGGTGGTGCGCTTGTCGACTTGCCAGCGCAGCGCCAGATCGGTGCTGGTGTACGAAGGAAGCTCGAGGGTGTTGGCATTGTCCGCATAGCGCTTGCCCACGTACTGCACTCCTCCCATGGCGGTCCAGCCGGGACGGAAGTTCCAGCTCAACCACACATTGGCAAGCTTTTGCGCCACGTTGGGCGGGACATTGCCCCGGCGCGATACCGCGGCGGGCGGCGAGCCCGCCGACTCGTCGAAGTCGTCGTAGCGGGCGCGCAGTATCGTGCCGTTGGCTTCCAGCGTCCAGCCGCGGGCGAACTCCAGCGCCAGCGACGCCTCGATGCCGCGCGACGATTGCGCGCCCACCTGCACCCGCTGGCTGGGATCGTCGGCATCGCGGGTCAGCAGGTTGGTTTTTTTGATGTGGTAGGCGGCCAGCGTCCATTCGCCCTTGCCTTGCCAGAAGCCCTGTTTCAGGCCCACCTCGATCTGCCGTCCTTCGGCCATCTCGAATTCGCTGTTGGCCGGGCTGAGCATGAGCAGGCCGCTGACCGGGTCCGCCGCCTGGGCGTACTGGGCGTAGATCGTGAAATCGGGGCGAAGTTCGTAGACGGTGCCCAGGCGGTAGCCCACGTTCGAATAGCTGCGGTCCAGCGTCCGCGCATCCGCGATCAGGTCGTCGCGCCGCACGGCGGCGTGGTCGTAGCGCACGCCCCCCAATATCGACCACTTGGGCGTCAGCTTGAGGCGGTCTTCCATGAACAAGGCGTATTGGACAGCCTCGTTGCGATAGCGCGGCAGAGTCGGAACGTCGCTGTGGAAGTAGCCCGGTACGGGGTCATAAGGGTCGACGGGGCCGGAACTGCCGGTGTAGGTATTGTTGCTGTGCTGGAAGCTGCTGCGATTGACATCGAAGCCGACAGAAACGGTATTGGGCAGCGAGCCCAGGCGCCCCTCCAAGGAAGCGTTGGCCGTGAAGCCGGTCTGCTTCTGGTCGTGATGGATCTCGGTATTGTCCGACCGGTCGATCAGGCCCGAGGCCGGGTCGTGGATATAGCGTTCGGCGTTGCGCCAGTCGCGCTTGCTGCGCACGTGGTAGAGCTTGGCGCGTATCGTGGCCGATTCGCCGGGCGTCCACAAGGCATCGAGCTCGGTCCATTGGTCGCGGTGCCGTATGACGCCGTCCTCGACGTTGTAGTTCTTCTTGCGCAGGGCGTCCAGCTGCCGGCCGTCGACCAGCGGGGTGCCGAAATAGGCCATGGGCTTCTGGTAGCCATAGGCGTGGCTGAGCCTCAGGCTCAGGTCGGGCGCGGCCTCCCATTGCAGGGCGCCCGAGAACGTGGCGTCGCGCGACTCGCCCCGATCTACCCAGTTATCGGAGCGGTTGCCGCTTAGATCGACGCGATACGACACGGTGTCGCTGAGGCTGCCGCTGCTGTCCAGGCCGAGCCTGGCGGTGTCGTCCGTGCCGGCAGTGGCCTGGATTTCATTCTCTATGGGCCCATGGCGCGGCTTTCTGGGCACGATGTTCACGACGCCGCCTATGGCGCCGTCGCCGTATATTACCGAGGCGGGCCCGCGCAGCACTTCGATGCGCTCCACCGGCCAGGTGTCGAATGGAAAGGTGACGCCCACGCCGCCATACTGGCGCAACCCGTCGTACAGGCGCATGACCGAAGTGCTGTCGGTGAATCCGCGCGAGGACAGCGACGAGCCGCCATTGCCGGGGTGGCCCATGGCGCTGATGCCGCCCGCGCGGGTAATGGCCTCGGTCACGCTGGCCTGGCCGCGCGCCTCGATCTGCCGGCGGTCGATGATGTCGATGCTGGCGGGCGTCTCGCGCGGGGTGAGATCCAGGTTCGAGCCGGTTTGGGCCGGCCTGTCCAGGTTCGGCGTTTGTTCGCTGGATACGACAATGGGTGCAAGCGTGTCGGGCTGGTTTTGCGCCAGGCCCTGGACGGGGCCGAGCGCCAGCGCCGCAATGAGTCCCGCGGCGGCGGGTCCGGCGGCGCGCGGGCGCGTGCGAAGCATCTGCTCGCAGAGCATGAAAGAAGAGGCCGTCATGGCTATTTCCTGATGAGGCGCGATCCGGCGATGCGGCAGGGGCGCGCAGCCCGCCGCCGCCGTCGAGCAGATCACGCAGCGCCGCCGGCCGTGGCGTGGCGGCATGTGTGATTCGGGAAGGGAGTGCCTGCCGGATGCATCGGCCGGCATGGACCGATGCGTGCAGGCTGGACGGAATCAGGAAATGGCGGGAGGCGCCCGGGCGAGCGGGATGGTCCAGGTGGCGGAGCCACGCGCCGGCGAGGTTTCAGCCGCGGCGATGCGCAGCACGACGGCGGCGCTCGCAGCCGGCGCGAGCGAGGGAAGCTGGGGCGTGGTGGAGGGTTGGAAGCAGAGCAGGCAATGGCCCTGATGGGCGCTGCCATCGTCGGTGAAAGCGGAGTCCGGGTCGCCGTCGATTTGGATGGCGACCAGTTCGGGGCCGTCCACACTGCAAAGCTGAGTCCAGACCGTGCGCGATGCCTCATGCCCGCCCAGGGCCATTCCGAGGGAAGGGGCCAGCGTTGCGAACAGGACTGCGATGAGGACCAGCCAACTGGTGGGCTGTCGCGCTTTGAAGCGTGCCATGGGCATCGAGGGTACCGGACTAAGCGTGAAATCTTAGCATGGGCCTAGGGCCTGTCAACAGGTCCTAGCCGCGCAGCCCGTTCCACAGAATGATGCCGATGGCGATGGGCGTGATCACGCCGATCAGGATGCGGCGCCAGGCAGCGGCGGGACCTTGCCGCGGCGCGCCGTACCACTCTTTCTGCAGCACACGCCAGATCACCCAGCCGCCGAACAGCGCGGTGAACAGGCCGCCCACGGGCAGCATGATGTTGGTGGCGACGAGATCGAGCCAATCGAAGGCGTTGCGATCGCCCCACTGCAGCGCGGGCATGCCGGTCATGCTCAGCGAGGCGAGCACGCCCACCAGAAACAGGCCGACGCCCGCCACGGCGCAGGCGGCGCGACGGCTCATGCCCGCATGCTCCATCAGAAAGGCCACCACCACCTCGAGCATGGAGATGGAGGAGGTGAGGGCGGCGATGAAGAGCAGCGCGAAAAAGACCGTGCCGAACAGATTGCCCCAGGGCAGGTAGGAGAACACGATGGGCATGGTGACGAAGGTGAGGCTGGGGCCCGCGCCCTGGTCCAGCCCCAGGGCGTAGGCCGGCGGCAGGATGAGCAGGCCGCCCAGCACGCAGCTGAGCAGCGTCAACAGCGCCACGGTCAGGGCCGAGCGGTTGATGTCGGCGCTGGCCGGCAGATAGGATCCGTAGGTGGACATGATGCCCAGTCCCAGCGACAAGGTGAAGAAGGACAGTCCCAGGGCGTCCAGCACGGACTGCATGGTCAGGCCGCTGAAGTCGGGGACCAGGAAGGCCGAGACGCCCGCCCAGGCGCCGGGCACCATCAGCCCGCGCACGATCAACAGGCACATCATCAGGAACAGGCAGGGCATCAGCACCTTGGCGATGCGCTCGATGCCCCCGCGCACGCCGCCCGCCACGCCGGCGACGGTGACCAGCATGAACAGGGCATGATAGACGAGCGGCAGCCAGGGATGTTCGGCCAGGGCGGAAAAATTGGCGCGCAGCGTGTCGGGGTCGCGCGTCAGCGCGGTGGTCATGCTCTGCCAGATGTAGGCGATGGTCCAGCCACCCACCACGCTGTAGTAGGACATGATGGTGGCGCTGGCCAGCACGCCCAGCAGTCCCACCAGCCCCCAGCCGGTGCCGCCCAGCTTGCGGTAGGCGCCGAAAGCCCCGGCGTTGCCGGCCCTGCCTATGGTCATCTCGACGCGCAGCAGCGCCAGGCCTATGGTCAGGGTCAGCGCGGTGAACAGCAGCAGGAAGGCGCCGCTTCCCTGATGGGCTGTAACGTAGGGGAACTTCCAGATGGCGCCCAAGCCCACCGCCGAGCCGGTGGCGGCAAGAATGAAACCCAGATTCGAACCCCAGCGTGCACGGTCCATGCGAGTCCTTTGATGCGGGGCGTGGTGCTCAGGTGAGCGGGATCATCACGCTTTTCCGGTAGGCGGGCCTGCCGGTCAGGCCTTGGTACCAGGCCTGCAGGTGAGGCAGGTCGGGCCGTTCGATGGGCATGTTGAACCAGGAGTAGGCGATGCAGCCAAGCGGGATGTCCGCCACGCCCAGCGCCTCGCCCGACAGGAAGGGCTGCTTCGACAGCGCCCGGTCGGCGATGGCCAGAAGGCCCCGGAGGTCCTGCAGGCCTTTTTCGGCGGCGGCATGGTCGCGCCGTTCCGGCGCGAGTCGCACGGTATTCCAGAACAGCTGGCGATAGGGCTCCATGATCGTGCTTGCCACCCAGTCCATCCACATTTCGAGCCGCGCACGTTCCGCCGCGCCGGCCGGATACAGGTGGACGGCGCCGTGCCTGGCGGCCAGGTAGCGCACGATGACGTTGGACTCCCACAGCACGAGGCCGTCGTCCTCGATGACGGGAACCAGGCCGTTGGGATTGAGCGCCCGGTAGGCGGGTTCGTCGACCACGCCGAAGGGGCCGCCGGCATCGACGCGTTCGTACGAAAGGCCGAGCTCTTCGGCGCACCACAGCACCTTCTTGACGTTGACCGAGTTGGTCCTGCCCCATATCTTCAGCATGGCGACTCCTTGGTGTGGTGCCCGCCGGCGGCGGGCGGGTTCAGGCGGCCGCGGCGGGGCGCAGCAGGCCGGCGTGATAGCGCGCGACGTAGTCGTCGAAGCTTTCAGTATCGCTTTGTTCGAGTTGCGCTTGGACCCGCAAGGATTCGGCCGCTGCCTGCCGGAGCTCTTTCTCGGCGTCATGGTTCAGCGGCGAGGCGAGCAGCGCATCGCGATGCGCGCGGCTTTGGCGCAGGGTGAGCTCGTGCAGGCTGACGCCCTCCTGGCGCATCTGCCGCAGCAGCGTCGCCGACGGAGTGGCTTTGGGATCATCGATTTTTTTCTGCTGCGCCAGCACGGCCTGCCGGTGTGCATCGCCGGACACGCCGGCATCGAGCAGGTCGGCGTAATCGAGCATGCGGCCGAGCAGCTCGTCGCCCCAGTCGCGCAGGCTCACAGGCCCGTCGCGTCGCGCAAGCATGAGGCCGGGCTTGCGCCCTTCGGTCGAGACCACGGCGAAGTTGTCGTGGCTGTCGGGGCAAAAGCCGTTCTGGGGAAAGAAAGGGCTGTCCTCGACGGCGCAGAACAGCAGGAAGGTGTCCATGAAACGGCTGGTTTCGGCGCTGATGCCCAGGGGCTGGTAAGGGTCGATGTCCAGGCAGCGCACTTCGATGTACTGGACGCCGCGGGCCGCCAGCGCGGTGGACGGGCGCTCGCAGCGCTCGACGCTGCGCTTGGGCCTTATGCTGGAGTAGAACTCGTTCTCGATCTGCAGCACATTGGTATTGAGCTGTATCCATTGGCCGTCGCGATGCGTGCCGATGGCCTGATAGGCCGGCCAGGGCGTGGTGACCGCATCGTAGATGCGCCGCAGGAAGGTCTCGATATCGTTATAGCAAAGCTGCAGCTCGGATTGAGCCTTGTCCTTGTTGTTGTAGCCGAGGTCGCTCATGCGCAGGCTGGTGGCATGCGGCAGATAAAGCGTATCGCCGTCCAGAATGTGCAGGCCATGCGGCGCATCGCCCAGGAAACCGCGCGACACCGCCGGCGAGGCGCCGAACAGATACATCAGCAGCCAGGAATAGCGGGTGAAATTGCGTATGAGCGCCAGATAACCCTTTGAGCGGCGTTCGGCCAGGCTGGCGCCTTCGGTATCCAGGATGTCCCAGATGGCATCGGGCAGCGAGAAGTTGTAATGGACGCCGGCGATGCATTGCATGGCCTTGCCGTAGCGTTCGGCCAGGCCGCGCCGGTAGACGTGCTTGAGCATGCCGGTGTTGGAGGTGCCGTACCAGGCGATGGGAATGTCGGCCTCGGCCGGCAGGCGGCCGGGCATGGACTGGTTCCAGATCAGCTCGCCGCCGATGCGCGCCGCCACGAATTTATGGATGTCTTCGAGTTCGGCCAGCAGGCCGGGCACGGTGCCGTGGGTGCCGGTGATGAGCTCGAGCAGGGCCTCGGAGTAATCGGTCGTGATATGAGGGTTGGTCAGCGCGCTGCCCAGATCCGGAGGGTGGGGCGTCAGGGCCAGGGCGCCGCTCGCGTCCACGCGCAGGCCTTCTTTTTCGATGCCGCGAAGTATGCCCGCGAGCATCGGAATGTGGGGCCGCAGCAGGCTGTGGCGTGGAAGGCTGTCAGTCATTGGAGGATTCTTTCGCTTTATACGGATATTTCGGGCGATTTTACCCGAGCGCTTGCGAAGCATTGAATAAGCGATTCGCACATGCACGGGGCGCGGCGGCGTGTCCCGAGCTTCCCTTAAAATGCCCGGATGGGTTTATTGTCGGCGATTTTTGGGTACAAGGCGGAAATTCGCCGCTGCGGGATGTCAGGCATGTGGAAAAACAGAAAGAGGTCGGTACGGATTTTTGCGGCGGCGCTGTCCTTGGCGCTGGTCGCGGCCTGTTCGCCCGAATACAACTGGCGCGAGGTTACGGTGGACGACGGGGTCGGCATGGTGATGTTTCCCGACAAGCCCCGAAGGCAGGAACGCAGCCTGAGCTTCGCGGGACATGCGCTGCGCTTCACCCTTACCACCGCCGATATCGGCGGCACCATTTTCGCCGTGGGGCACGCTCCCTGGCCCGAACCCATGCGGGCGGACGAAGGTTTGCGCCAGGGCATGGGCAAAGAGGTGATGGCGTCGCTGTACCGGAACCTGGGCCGCGAGGCGCCCGCCGAACTGCCCGAGTTCGGACAGCTTTTCGAGGTGACCGGCCCAGCGCCGCCCGGCATGCGGCTTCAGGCGCGAGTCTGGCTTGCCGAAGGCGGGCTGGTGGAGGGCATCGTCATGGGGCCTGCCGACCGCTTTCCTGGCGCCGCCGCTCAGGAGTTTCTTGATTCGGTCGCAAAGGGACGCTGACCGCCTGCTGGCGGGCAGGCAACTGGCCGGTTCGATACGCGATGGTGATGGCTGCCTGTCGGCCGCGCACCTGCAGCTTGTGGCTGGCATTCTGGATGTGAAAGTTGACGGTGCGTTCGGTCACGCCGAGGATCATGCCGATTTCCCAACTGGTTTTTCCCATCGCGGCCCAGTGAAGACATTCGAGCTCGCGAGCCGTCAGCGGCTTCATTCAGTGTCCTCCGTTCTGCGGCAAAAAAACGCCGTCCAACTTTTTATTGCTATACATATTTAAATGTATCAATTTTATGCGAACGGGTAAATCCGGCGCGGACAAAAGCACGTCGCGCCAAAGCGGGACATCCGGGGCCCGGTCGGGATCGACAAGCGGCGCATCGGCCGGCGGCGGGGCGCTTGGTGCTAGAATAAGGCGATGTTTGTGGCGCCGATTTGCCTGATCCGCTTGCGGGCGCCTGATAAATCCAGCTAAAGAGGTCCGCATGGTCCCGTTGCATACTTCTACCGAAACCGACGCATCCACATATTCCGATCCGGCGCCGTCCCAGGGCGTTCAGCACGGAACACCGCCGCCCGGAGCCAGCCTGTCCGGCGCCGTCCAGCCCGTGGCAGTCCCGCCGGGGTCCGTCGGCCTGGTTTCTCCCCGCTTCATCGCCTTCAACGAACCGCTGCAGCTAAGCAGCGGCCAGGTGCTGCCGTGCTACGAACTCGCCGTCGAGACCTATGGCATGCTCAATGCCGAGCGCAACAACGCGGTGCTTATCTGCCATGCGCTCAATGCCTCGCACCACGTGGCGGGCATGTCCGCCGACAATCCCAAGGACATAGGCTGGTGGGACAATATGGTCGGTCCGGGCAAGGCCGTGGACACCGACCGATTTTTCGTGATCGGCGTCAACAACATCGGTTCATGCTTCGGGTCGACCGGGCCGGCCAGCATCAATCCGGACACCGGCAAGCCCTGGGGGGCGGCCTTCCCCATGCTGACAGTCAAAGACTGGGTGCTGGCCCAGGTTCGCCTGGCCGATCACTTCGGCATCGAGAAGTTCGCCGCCGTGATGGGCGGGTCGCTGGGCGGGATGCAGGCGCTGGGATGGGCCATCACCTGCCCCGAACGCATAGCGCACTGCATCGTCATCGCCAGCACGCCGCGGCTTTCGGCCCAGAACATCGGTTTCAACGAAGTGGCGCGGCGGGCCATTATTTCTGACCCCGACTTCCATGGGGGCGATTACTACGCCCATGGCACCGTGCCCAGAAAGGGTTTGTCGGTGGCCCGCATGATAGGCCACATTACATATCTTTCAGACGACGACATGGCGGCCAAGTTCGGGCGCACACAGCGTTCGCCGGCGCAGAATGGCGAATACCATTACGGCTACGACGTCGAGTTCGAGGTTGAGTCCTATCTGCGCTATCAGGGCGAGAAATTCTCCACTTATTTCGACGCCAACACCTACCTGCTGATCACGCGCGCCCTGGACTATTTCGATCCTTCGCGCGCCCATGGCGGCGATCTGGCCAAGGCGCTCGCCGTTGCCAGCGCCGAATTCCTGCTGGTGTCGTTCAGCACCGACTGGCGCTTTCCCCCTGCGCGGTCGCGAGAAATCGTGGAAGCGCTGCTTAAGAACCGGACGCCGGTCACCTATGCCGAGATCGACGCTCCCCACGGGCATGATGCCTTCCTGCAGGGAGATCCGCGATACCATGCGGTGGTGCAGGGCTACTATGACCGTATCGCGGCCCAACTGGGCCTGCCCGGGCGGCAAGCGGTGAACGGGGTGCTGGCATGAGCGAGACACGCACCCTTGCCGCGCGGGACGCGCTGCGGCGCGCCGACGAAGCGCCGAGCCAAGCGGCCACGCGAGCCATACGCCCCGACCTGGCCCGCATCGCAAGCTGGATAGACTCCGGCAGCCGGGTTCTGGACCTGGGCTGCGGCGACGGCACGCTGCTGGCGTATCTGCGCGACCAGAAGCAGGTGGAGGGCGCGGGGGTCGAGTTCGACGACGCGCGAGTCATCAGCGCCGTGCGGCGCGGGGTCAGGGTCATACAGCAGAACCTCGAAGAAGGCCTGGCGCTGTTCGACGACCAGCAGTTCGACTCGGTGGTGTTGTCCCAGACGCTGCAAGCCATGCATCACACCGAGCACATCCTGAGAGAGATGGCGCGGGTGGCCCGCTACGGCATCGTGTCGTTTCCCAATTTCGGCTACTGGCCGCACGGCTTTTCCATCCTGCGCGGACGCATGCCGGTCACCGGCGAGATGCCCTACCAATGGTACGACACGCCCAATATCCACCTGTGCACTCTGAAGGACTTCGAGGCGCTGGCGGCCAAGCTCAAGCTGCGCATCACCCACCTGGCCACTTTCAATGGCGGAAAAGAGGTAAAGTTCCTGGCGGGCTGGCGCAGCACGCTGGCTGTTTACCGCTTCGAATCGCCCATGGCGGCGAAGTAAGAACAATCCAAATTCAATTCCGGGGGCGACCATCGCTTCACTGACCAACGTCTATGCCAGCCCGCGCGTCATGCCGCTGCTGGTGCTGGGCTTTGCCAGCGGCCTGCCGCTGGCGCTCACCAGCGGCACCCTGCAGGCCTGGGCCACCGTTGCGGGCGTATCGCTGCAGAACATCGGTTTTCTCACCCTGGTGGGCACGGCCTACACGCTCAAGTTTCTGTGGGCGCCGCTGGTGGACCGCTATGCGCCGCCCTTTCTCGGACGCCGGCGCAGCTGGATGTTCTGCTGCCAGGTGCTGCTGGCGCTTTCCATTGCCTGCATGGGCCTGCTGTCGCCCGCGAACAACTTGGGCTGGCTGGCGCTGCTGGCGGTGCTGGTGGCTTTTCTGTCGGCCACTCAGGACATCGCCTTCGACGCCTACAGCACCGACGTGCTGCGCGACAGCGAACGGGCGGCGGGGGCGGCACTGAAGGTGCTGGGCTACAGGCTGGCCATGATCGTCTCGGGCGGACTGGCCCTGGTGCTGGCCGGAACCTGGCTGGGATGGGAGCACACCTATATGCTCATGGGCGCCTTCATGCTGGTCTGCGCCGTGGCGACTCTGCTGGCCCCGGAGCCCGAAGTGGTGGCGCAGCCGCCGCGCACGCTCGGGCAGGCGGTGGTCCAGCCCCTGGCCGAATTCTTCAGCCGCCGCAGCGCGCTCATGATTCTGCTGCTGATCGTGCTGTACAAACTGGGCGACGCCTTCGCCGGAGCGCTGTCCACCACCTTCCTGCTGCGGGGCGCCGGCTTCAGCACCGAAGAAGTCGGCATGGTCAACAAGATATTCGGCCTGGCCGCCACGATAGTGGGCGCGCTGGCGGGCGGGGCCCTGATGTCGCGCATGGGGCTTTATCGCTCGCTGATGTGCTTCGGCCTGCTGCAGGCCGTGTCCAACTTCGGCTATTGGGTGCTGGCGGTCACACCGCCCCATCTGTATTCCATGGCCGTGGTGGTGGGCGTCGAGAACATCTGCGGCGGGCTGGGCACGGCCGCCTTCGTGGCGCTGCTGATGGCTCTGTGCAATCAGCGTTTTTCCGCCACCCAGTTCGCCTTGCTGTCCGCCCTGTCGGCGGTGGGCCGCACTTATCTGGCGGGCCCGCTGACCCCGCCCCTGGTCGAGAATCTGGGGTGGCCCACGTTCTTCATTCTGACGGTGCTGATCGCCGTGCCCGGCCTGGTGCTGTTATGGTGGAAGCGCCGCGATATCCGCGGCCTCGATAGCACCGACGAGGCGGCTGCCTGAGCCGCGGTGCACGGCGGGCGGCAAGAGCGGCTCGCCAGCACGGTCCTGCGCGGCCGCTACGATATACCGGAATTCCGGCGTTATTTTGTCTGTCTTTAAAGTTTGGGTGATGTCATGCGTGTAATTTCCGCCAATCTGAATGGAATCCGTTCCGCGACCAGCAAGGGTTTCCTGCCCTGGGCGGCCGAGCAGAACGCCGATTTCATCTGCCTTCAAGAACTCAAGGCCCAGGCGGCCAACATGACTCCCGACATGCTGGCGCTGCCGGATTGCAAGGGCTACTTTCATTACGCCGAGAAAAAGGGCTACAGCGGAGTCGGCGTCTACGCCCGTCACGAACCCAACGACGTGATCGAAGGGCTGGGCGTGCCGGAAATCGATGCCGAAGGCCGCTATCTGGAGCTGGTCTACGACAAGCTGGCGCTGATTTCCGTCTACCTGCCTTCGGGCTCCAGCGGCGAACATCGCCAGACCGCCAAATTCGCCTTCATGGAACATTTCTTCGGCCACCTGCACGATCTGGCCCGGCGCGGCTGCCAGGTAATCCTGTGCGGCGACTGGAACATCGCCCACAAGGAAATCGACCTGAAGAACTGGAAAGGCAATCTCAAGAACAGCGGTTTCCTGCCCGAGGAGCGCGCCTGGCTGACGCGGGTCTTCGACGAGCTGGGCTGGGTGGACGTGTATCGGTCGCTGTATCCCGAGGCGACGGGCGACGCCTATACGTGGTGGAGCAATCGCGGCCAGGCCAGGGCAAAGAACGTCGGCTGGCGCATCGACTACCAGATCGCCACGCGCGACATCGCGTCGGCGGCAAGGCAGGCCTCCATCTACAAAGAGCAATGGTTCAGCGACCACGCTCCCCTCACGATCGACTACGACTGGAAGCTTTAGGCCTGTCCTTTTAGCATCAATAGGCCTTTTGATGCCCATCAAGGCGGGCAGCCATCGTTTATGCTGACAATAGCTTGAACGTTCCGCTGCGGACATTGTCTGTATCGGACGTAGTTTTCCCCCGCATATTGAACAGGAGCCATCATGAAGATTGTTGCCAGCGTCCTTGCCGCGGCGGCCATTGCCGCGGCCGGCAGCGCCCACGCCGCGCCCTTGCGCTACGAGGTCGACCCCGACCACACCTTCGTCACGTTCGAAGTGACGCACTTCAACACGTCGACCGTGCGCGCGCGCTTCGACACCATCAAGGGATTCGTGGAGCTCGACAGGCAGGCCGGCCAGGGCCGCGCCGAAATGGCCATCGATGCGTCCTCCATCAGTTCAGGGGTGCCCGACTTCGACAAGCACCTGAAGAGCGCGGATTTCTTCGACGTGGCCAAGCATCCCGAGGCCACCTTCGTCAACAAGTCGTTCAAGTTCGAGGGCGATGAGCTCAAATCGATCGAGGGCGAATTGACGCTGTTGGGCCAGACTCATCCGGTCACGCTCGAGGGCAAGCGCTTCAACTGCTACGACCAGCCGGTCCTGAAGGCGCCGGTGTGCGGCGGAGACTTCGAAACCACCATCAAGCGCAGCCAATGGGGCATGAACTGGGGCATCGACATGGGCGTGCCCGACGACGTGCGGCTGCTGATACAGATCGAGGCCGTCCAGCAGCAGTAACCGGACGGCCCCGAAGAAAGCCCGGCGGCGGGCTTATGCCGTCGCGGGGCTTTCGTTGTGCTGGCCCGCGGGTGCGGCGCCGCTTCGGGGTTCGCACACGCAGCGATACAAGACGCCGCCCAGGATGCCGCCTACGATGGGGGCAAGCCAGAACAGCCACAGCTGGTCCAGCGCCCAGTCGCCGACGATCAGGGCCGGCCCCGTGCTTCGCGCCGGGTTGACCGAGGTGTTGGTGACGGGAATGGAAATCAGGTGGATCAGGGTCAGGCACAGGCCGATGGCGATGGGCGCGAACCCGGCCGGGGCGCGCCTGTCGGTCGCTCCCATGATGACGAACAGAAAAGCCGCGGTCAGCACGATCTCGATGATCAGGCCCGCCCACAGGGAGTACTGTCCGGGCGAGTGCTCGCCGTAGCCGTTCGAGGCCAGGCCGCCGGCAAGGCTGAAGCCTTCCTGGCCGCTGGCAACGACATAGAGCACGGCGGCGGCGATGGTGGCGCCGATCACCTGCGCGATGATGTAGGCGGGCAGCTCCCTGGCGTCGAAGCGCCCTCCGGCCGCCAGGCCGATGGATACGGCGGGGTTCAGGTGGCAGCCCGATATATGGCCGATTGCGTAGGCCATGGTGAGTACGGTCAGGCCGAATGCCAGGGCCACTCCGGCAAAGCCGATGCCCAGTTCGGGAAATCCGGCGGCCAGCACGGCGCTGCCGCAGCCGCCCAATACCAGCCAGAATGTGCCGATGAGTTCGGCCAGCGTGCGTTTCGTCAAGCTCATGATTGTCTCGCGTGTGATGGTTGGTGTGAAAAGGCCGCGGTCTGCAGGGCTTCCTGCGGCTCGGTCGAAGCGATTCTATCCACGCGATGGGGGCGGACCGCTCTTGCGGCCCCTGAAATTGACACTTGTTGACATGAAGGCCGCGGCGGGCGGGGTGACCGGCGGAGACCTTGCCTTCCGTGGTGCGCCGGCTCAGCGAACCGGCAGGAAGTTGAAGAACAGCAGGCCCTGCATGTAGTTGATGCCCACGCGGCGCACGTTCTCGTCCAACAGGTTGGCCACCAGGTCGAGCCTGCCGACCAACTGGCCGAATTCACGCTCGAAGCTCAGGTTGGTGGCTTCGTCGGACATCTCGTTGGCCAGCAGCAGGAGGTTGCCGTGTTCGTCGCGGCGGCTGGCCAGCAGCCATGCGGCGATCTCCACGTTGCGGGCGGCGTTGTAGACACGCCGGGCGTCGAGCACGTCCGACACGTAGAAGCGCGTCTTGCCGCCGTGCGACTGGATGACCATGTCGGCCAGGCCCAGCACGAAGGCGGCGACCCGGTCGCCTTGATATTGCGGATCGAGCGACACCGACAGTATCTGGATATCGCGCAGGCCCTGCAGGTCGGCGGGAGTGTGGCCCGACTCGATGGCCTTGCGGCCCTGCCGGACGGCGGCATCCAGGTCGGGCGCGCCGGTCTTGCGCCATTCCCGCGGGTTGCGGCGATATAATTTTTCCAGCAGACGCGCCAGGCTGTCCAGGTTGTCGCGCATGGCGATGGTGACCGTCCGGTTGAAGTCGGTCTGGGCCAATTGGTCGAACGACATGTCCTCCGCGGCCGGGCCTTCGCCATGGGTGACAGGCGCGGGGCTCGTGCAGGCGGTCAATCCCATCCCCGCAGTCAAGATCATCAGCGCAATCCGGCTATGATTCATTCTGTCCTGTTGTACATTCCATGCTTTTACTTTGCGAGCGCCAGGCTGGACGTCGTCCGGTCCTGCCGCTCATGACTTTATCAGAAAACCGGTAGCGGACCGCAGCCGGCGCCGGTCGTGCGTCGCCGGACGGCGGCGCGGATGCCGGTCTGGCCCATCAACCAGGAATCGATCTATGTTCAGCTTTTCCACCGAGCAGCTTGCCCTTGAATGGCGGGGGCTGCTTCAGCGTTTTCCGCTCGACCTCGTCGAGCGGGTGGGAGGGCTGGCCATTCGCCACCAGGTTGCGCTGGCCGACCATTTTTACGCCTGTCTGCTGAGCGACGCGGCGGCGTCCAAGCTGATCTCGCATGAGCAGGTCAAGACCCAGCTGCACAGCTCGCTGTGCGGCTGGATCGCCAAGGTGTTCGCCGCGCGCGACGGCGACGATCTCAAGCCGCTCGTGGCGCAGCAAAAGCACGTCGGCCAGGTGCACGCGCGCATCGATGTGCCGATCCATCTCGTGTTGCGCGGCGCCCGGCACCTGAAAGAACGATTCGCGCAATTCGTCCACGACGATGGCGCCTTCAGCGAAGCGGAACAACTGGAGGCCGCCAGGCTGATCCAGCTGGTGGTGGACCTGACCATGGAAATCATGGGCCAGACCTATTCCAGTTCCCATGATCGCTACAGCCGGACCCAGGAGGCCTACAGGCTGTTCGCGGTGGTGCAGAACGTCGCGACCGAAAGGCAGCGCCAGCGTGCCGCCTTGCTCGACTGGGAGAACAAGCTGATGTTCGATCTGGCCGTGGGCCAGACGGCCGCGCTGTTGCCGCGCATAGGCGCGAGCGAATTCGGCCTGTGGTTCCGGCACAAGGGCGCGCACGCGTTCGGAGGCATGGACGAGGTGGCGGAGATTCTCAAATCCATGCGGACGATCGACGAAGTGCTGATACCCGGTTTCAGCCGCGAAGACGCGACGCCTCTGGAGCGTTCGACGCGTTTGCGCGAGCTGCGCAGCCTTGCGCAGGCCATAGGCCTCGGGCTGGAGGCGATGTTTCGCCAGACCAATGAGCTCGAGGCGGGACGCGATGCGCTTACCCGCTTGCTGAACCGCAAGTTCCTGCCCGTGGTGCTGTCCAAAGAGCTGGCCTACGCCCGCCAGCACGACACCAACTTTGCCGTCCTGGCGCTGGACGTCGACCATTTCAAGAGCATCAACGACACCCATGGCCACGAAGCCGGCGACCTGGTGTTGCAGCAGCTGGCCGTCCTGCTCAGCAATAACAGCCGGGCGGGCGACTACATATTCAGGCTGGGCGGCGAAGAATTCATGTTGCTGCTGGTCGACCTGGACAAAGAGGCGGCGCTGCGCGTGGCCGAAAACATGCGCCAGGTGGTGGAGAACGAGCAGTTCGACCTGCCGGGCGAACACAAGCTGTCGCTTACGCTGAGCATAGGCGTGGCCATGTACGACGGCCATCCCGATTACCAGCATGTCATGCGGCGAGCCGACCGCGCCTTGTACAGGGCCAAGCAAGGCGGCCGCAACCGCGTGGCGGCCGCCCGGGACTGAGCCGGCGGCTCGACCTGCCGGCGGGTATCGCCGTCATCGGCTCACGGGCTCGAGGGGCGGAATCTAGCGGCTGTCCACCTGCAGCACCACGGCCGCTATTCTTTCCGCGTCCCGGTAGGCCGGGCTGTCCAGTTCCTCGCCGAACACGTCGGGGTCCATTTCCCGATAGCTCCATCGCCGGTTGTGCGAGCCATCGTCCAGCACGCGCCTGGCCGCTTCCAGGAAGGTGTCGCGGCCGTCGACGAAGGCCGTGCCGGTATAGAGCAGCATCGTGCCGCCCGGAGCCAGGCGCGGCAGCGCCGCCGCGAGCATGGCCGCGGCAAGCTTCTGGCCATGGCTGCCTCCGCCGTGCCGGTAGGCGCGTTGCATCGAATCGTTGAGATAGGGCGGGTTGGCGACGATGAGGTCGAAAGCGCCCGTCGCCCCGCCGAGCATGTCGCTATGGCGGACAGTCATATTGTCCGCCCCCGCTACCGCGGCATTTATTCGGGCCAGCCGCAGGGCCGAGGCGTTGATGTCCCCGGCCCATATTTGCGCGGCGGGCCGTGCCAGGGCGATGCTCAGCGCCCCGGCGCCCGTGCCGCAGCCGATGTCGAAGGCGCGGGCGATCGGCGTCTTGCAGCTGCCCAGATAATGCCCGATGGCCTGGACGAAGCGGTAGGTGTCGGGCCCGAAGAAGACCGCGTCCGCTTCTGTGGTCGGATAGGCGGAATGCCAGTAGAGTTGGCCGTCGAGCGAGGAAAGGCGCAGGCGGCTTCGCCAGCCGCCCTCGGCGGAGTCGAGGATTTGGGCCTGCTGCATCAGTGCGAAAAGCTCGCCGGGCAGATTCTCTGCCTTGAAGGGACGGCTCCAGCCCAGTATGCCGCGCAGATCGCCGGCCCACCGATTGCCTGGGCGAGAATTGACGCGCTCGTGCGTGGCGGGCGTGGGGGTGACGAAGCGGTAGCCCCGCTCGCGCGCGGCAAGCGCCAGGCGAACCAGGGCGCGCTCGGTGTCGTCGAGTGGCGGGCTGGACTGAGCGTGCATGGTACGGCTCGATCACGATGAAGAGCCGACAACATAGCACGCCGATGGATGCGGCGACAAACCGCCTTGCCTGCCGCCGCATGGGCATGTCGATTGCTGAACTTCGCCACGGCCCATGAGGCGAGCGGAGTTTGGAATGATGTCAGCCCTACCGATGTATCGAGCCGAGCAGGACGGCATGAAAGCGGCTCTGGAAGACGCCAGAGTGCGCAATTTGTACGAAGAACTATACCGGAGCATTCCGGACACCCGCGCGGGCGAAACGGGCCGCGCTTATCTGGACGAATGCCTGGAGCAGGCCGGCGGCCTGCCCTGCGACTTGCCCGAAGACTGGGACCGGCTGGAAGAATGGATGGCGCAACGGCACGAGGCCGTGGGCCGGCAGTATCTCGATTATCTGGCCGAACGAGAGGCGGGCGCGCCGCGGCGCTATTTCGGCAGCCGGTCCCACGCGCTGTATTTCCTTCAGGGCGTGGCGCCGACCAAGTTCGTCGACGGCTCATGGCTCTATGGCCTGCTGCCGCAATGGCGGGACGACCGTTACCGAAACCTGATCCGCATCTACCTGGAAGAGCTGGGTGAAGGCAGGGTGGAGGACAACCACGTTTCCATGTATCGCAAGCTGCTGGCGACCAACGGATGCGAACACGGCATGCCTCTGTCCGACGGGCACTACGTGCAGGGGGCCATACAGTTGAGCCTGGCGGGGAATGCGGCGCACTACCTGCCCGAAGTGGTGGGATTCAACCTGGGCTACGAGCAGTTGCCCCTGCATCTTCTGATCACGACGCACGAATTGAAAGAGCTCGGCATCGATCCTTATTACTTCCAGGTCCACGTCACGGTCGACAATGCGGGAACCGGCCATGCGCGCAAAGCCCTGGAGTCCGTGCGGGCCTTGTGCCCCGCAGACGACGAACGGAACTATTACAGCCGCGTCAGGCGGGGCTATTGCCTGAATGAACTGGGCGCGGGTACCGTCTCGGTCATCGCCTCCTTCGACCTGCAAGCCGAGGTGACGCGCGTGCTGGCGGAAAAAAGCGTGCACGGCCGCCACATGCATTCCAACTACTGCAAGGTGGCGGGCCGCACCGTCAACGATTGGCTCATGCGCCCCGGCGACGTGCCCGCTTTTCTGCGCGAACTCGAGCGTCATGGCTGGATCAAGCGGCATTGCGATCCGCTGCAAAGCCGCTTCTGGCGCCTGATCGAGGGCGAGTGCGCCGACATGTTCGGCGTTTTCAGCGGCTACGAGAAGCAGGTCATATACGACTGGATTTCAGGCGACTGGCAGGCCGGAAGCCCGACGGGGCCCGGAGCGACGCCGCAGGAAGAGCGAGATCGCCGCAGGACGGCGCTGCTGGCGCGGCGCGCGCTTCGAACCGGCCAGGCGGTCCTGCCTTCGGAGTCGCCGGGAGACTTCGGTGCAGAAATGCGCCGCTTCGAGGATGAGATCATGCAGGCGGGCGGCAGACACGAAGTGATGGACAGATTGACGGGAATGATGAGCCCGGCCGGCCATCATACGCCCATCGGCCTGATGGCCACGCGCATGTTCGGCCGCATGCTGGATCTGGCATAGCAGCGGCCAGCACTGCAACCGGACGGGGGGGCTGGATGCCGCTGTGCGAGCGTTGGCGAGCGCGCCCGGTGGGCCGGCGCATGCGCGTTTTCAAGCACTGATTATCGGCCTTCTCGGCATCCCGGTTTTATGGCCGGCGCTTTATGTTCGATAATATGGCTTTTCCAGCATTTATCAGTTGAGTCATGGCCGACACCAATTCCCGCACCGACTTCGTTCGTTTTTCACTAGAGCAGGGCGTATTGCGCTTTGGCCAGTTCAAGGTCAAGTCAGGACGGATCAGTCCGTATTTCTTCAATGCGGGCCTGTTCAACTCGGGGTCGTCCGTCGGCCGGCTGGCCAATTTCTATGCCGAGGCGCTGGTCGAATCGGGCATCGAATTCGACATGCTTTTCGGCCCGGCCTACAAGGGCATACCCCTGGCCACCGCCACGGCGGTCGCCCTGGCCAACCATCCAGCCACGGCCGATCGCAACATTCCCTTCGCCTTCAATCGCAAAGAAGCCAAAGACCATGGCGAGGGAGGCGTGCTGGTGGGGGCGCCGCTGCAGGGCCGGGTCGTCATCATCGACGATGTGATCACCGCGGGCACCTCGGTGCGCGAGTCGGTGCAGATCATCCGCCATTCTGGCGCGCAGCCGGCCGCCGTGCTCATTGCCCTGGACCGCATGGAGCGCGCCGGCGCCGACGACGCCCTGTCCAGCCATTCGGCCGTGCAGGACGTGGCCAAGACCTACGGCATACCGGTGGTCAGCATTGCTTCGCTGAGCGACATCATGGCGTTGATGGACGGCGACGCCCAGTTCGGCGAACACCGCGACGCCGTTGCCGCCTATCGCGACAAATACGGCGTCAGCTCAGCTTTTCCTTCAGAAGCTGATTGACCTGCTGAGGGTTGGCCTTGCCCTTGGCCGCCTTCATGATCTGGCCCACCAGTGAATTGAAGGCCTTGTCCTTGCCCGCGCGGTATTGTTCGACGATGGCCGGATTGGCGGCCAGCACCTCGTCGATCATGGCGCCGATCGCGCCGCTGTCGCTGATCTGCTTCAGGCCGCGGGCCTCGATGATGGCGTCGGGATTGCCGTCTTGTTCGCCGGCCCACATGGCGCCGAACACGTCGCGGGCGATCTTGTTCGAGATGGTGCCGTCGATGATGCGCGCGATCAGCGCCGTCAGCGCCGCGGGGGCCACGCGGCTTTGCGCAATGTCGATTTCATCGCGATTGAGGGTGGCGGACAGTTCGCCCAGTATCCAGTTGGCCGCCAGCTTGGCCTGGCCTTGCGGCAGTTGCGCGGCCGCCTGTTCGAAGTAGTCGGCGTAGGCGCGGTCCATCGTCAGTTGCGCGGCATCGTAGGCGGTCAGGCCCAACTCGGTCTCGAAGCGCCGGCGCTTGGCGTCCGGCAACTCGGGCAGCTCGGCCTTGATGCGCTCGACCCAGCCGGCCGTGATGGCCAGAGGGGGAAGATCGGGGTCGGGGAAATAGCGATAGTCGTCCGAATCTTCTTTGCTGCGCATGCTGCGGGTTTCGTCGCGGTCGGCGTCGTAGAGGCGGGTTTCCTGCCGGACGGTGCCGCCGTCCTCGATGAGCTCGATCTGCCGGCGGGCCTCGTACTGAATGGCCCGCTCGAGAAAGCGGAAGGAGTTGAGGTTCTTGATTTCGCAGCGCGTGCCGAATTCGGCCTGGCCCTTGGGACGCACGGATACGTTGGCGTCGCAGCGGAACGAGCCTTCCTGCATATTGCCGTCGCAAATGCCCAGCCACACCACCAGGGCGTGCAGGGCGCGCGCATAGGCCACGGCCTCGGCGGCGGAGCGCATCTCGGGCTCGGAAACAATTTCGAGCAGGGGGGTGCCGGCCCGGTTCAGGTCGATGCCGGTCGACGACTCGCCATGCGGGCCGGTGAAGTTCTCGTGCAGCGATTTACCGGCGTCCTCTTCGAGGTGCGCCCGGGTGAGATTGACGGTGTGCTCCTGGTCGCCGACGAAGAAGCGCAGCGAGCCGCCCTGCACCACCGGCAGCTCGAACTGGCTGATCTGGTAGTTCTTGGGCAGGTCGGGGTAGAAGTAGTTTTTACGGGCAAAGACCGAACGCGGGGCGATATGGGCGCCGATGGCCAGGCCGAAGCGGATGGCGCACTCGACCGCGCCCCGGTTGAGCACCGGCAGGCTGCCGGGCAGGGCCATGTCCACTTCGTTGGCCTGCGTATTGGGCGCAGCGCCGAATCGCGTGCTGCTGTTGGAGAATATCTTCGATTCGGTGGCGAGCTGGGTGTGGGTCTCCAGCCCGATGACGATTTCCCATTCCATCATTGCTGTTCCGGTTTACGTTGATGCCAGTCGGTCGCCTGCTGGAAGCGGTCGGCGATGGCCAGCAGCTGGCCTTCGCGAAAGTAGTTGCCGATGAGCTGCAGGCCGATGGGCAGAGGCTTGGCCGAGCCGCTGAAGCCGCAGGGAATGGACATGGCCGGCAAGCCGGCCAGGCTGACGCCCAGCGTATAGACGTCGGCCAGCCAGTCGGCGGTCGGATCGTCGCGGTTCTCGCCGATGCGCTTGGCGACCGTGGGTGTGACGGGCCCCATGATGACGTCGCAGTGGTCGGCGAAGGCCTGCTGGAAGTCCTGGGCGATCAGGCGCCGGATGCGCTGGGCCTGCAGGTAGTAGGCGTCGTAGTAGCCGTGGCACAGGACGTAGGTGCCCACCAGGATGCGGCGCAGGACCTCGGGGCCGAAGCCTTCGGCGCGCGAGCGGCTGGTCATGTCGGCCAGGTCGCCGTAAGAGGCGCTGCGGTGGCCGTAGCGCACCCCGTCGTAGCGCGACAGGTTGCTGGAGGCCTCGGCCGGCGCAATCACGTAGTAGGCGGGAATGGACAGCTTGGTGCGGGGCAGCGAGACCTCGACGCGGCGCGCGCCGAGCGATTCATAGGTTTGCAGCGCGGTCTCGACCGCCTGGGCCACTTCCGGGGACAGCCCCTCGTTGAAGAACTCGGCGGGCACGCCGATGCGCAGGCCCTGCAAAGGCTTGCCGCCCTGCTGGGCCGACCGGGCGGCGTCGAAGTCGGCGCGGACGCGCCCGGGCTTGTTGGCCGCGCCGTCGCAGTCGGGCAGGCTGGTGGCGTCGCGCTCATCGAAGGCGCTGATGGGGTCGAGCAGCTCGAGCAGATCGCGGGCGTGGCGGGCGAGGGGACCGGCCTGGTCCAGGCTGGAACCGAAGGCCACCATGCCGAAACGCGATACCGTGCCGTAGGTGGGCTTGATGCCGCTGACGCCGCACAGGGCGGCCGGCTGGCGTACCGAACCGCCCGTGTCGGTGCCGGTGGCGGCCATGACCAGGCCGGCGGCCACGGCCGCGGCCGAGCCGCCGGACGAGCCGCCGGGCACGGCATCGGCATCCCAGGGGTTGCGGGCAGGCCCGAAAGCGGAGTTCTCGTTGCCGGAGCCCATGGCGAATTCGTCGCAATTGAGCTTGCCCAGCGACACCGCGCCCGCCTGTTCCAGCAGGGAGACCACGGTGGCATCGAAGGGGCTGGTGTAGTCGGCCAGCATTTTGCTGGCCGCGGTGGTGCGCCAGCCGCGGGTGACGAAGACGTCTTTGTGGGCGATGGGGATACCGGTCAGGCTGCCGCCCCGGCCCTGGGACAGCAGGGCGTCCGCCGTCCGCGCCTGGGCGCGGGTCAGTTCGGCATCGACGTGCAGGAAGGCGTTCAGGTCGGAACGGGCCTGGACGGCGTCCAGGGCGCTGTCAGCCAGCTCGACCGCGCTGACCTTGCCCTGTCGAAGGGCCGCGCCCAGGGCTTCGATGGAATCGAATTCAGTGTGCAAAGGCATGGTGGGCATGTTTATTCGATGACCGTGGGCACGAGGAAAAGCCCCTCGGCCGTGGCGGGCGCGTTGGCCATGAGGGCGGAGCGTTGGGATTCATCGCCCGGCGCCGCCTTGTCGTCGCGCAGGCGCAGGCTGATGTCCTGGTGCGCGGAAAGCGGGTGGGCCAGGGGCTCGACGCCCCGGGTGTCGACGGCCTGCAGCTGCTCGATCAGGCCGAGGATGCCGTTGAGCTCTTGGCGGGTTTGCTCGGCGTCCTCGGGCGAGAGGGCGATGCGCGCCAGATGGGCGATGCGCGCGACGTCTTGGTCGGTGATAGCCATGAAGAGGGTCTTTTGGGGAGCGCCCCTGAATTGGGGGAATGCCCTGAATTAACTGTAAGGGGACGATAAATGACTGCTAACTTGAGTAAATTATAAGTTATCATTAAAAGCTTAGCCGTCAATGGCTGGCCGTCCTCGTATTCCAATCTCTTCAGACTCCTCTTCTTAGCACATGTTCGGATTTCTGCGCAGCTACTTTTCCAGCGATATGGCGATCGACCTGGGTACCGCCAACACGCTCATCTATGTCCGAGGCAAAGGCATTGTGCTCGACGAGCCGTCGGTGGTGGCTATCCGGCACGACGGCAGCGCCAGCGGCAAGAAGATCATCCAGGCCGTGGGCCGCGAGGCCAAGCAGATGCTGGGCCGCGTGCCGGGCAACATCGAAGCCATCCGCCCCATGAAAGACGGCGTCATCGCCGACTTCACCGTCACCGAGCAGATGCTCAAGCAATTCATCCGCATGGTGCATCCGCGCAGCATGTTCGCGCCCAGCCCGCGCATCATCGTCTGCGTGCCCTGCGGCTCCACGCAGGTCGAGCGCCGCGCCATCCGCGAATCCGCCCTGGGCGCGGGCGCCAGCCAGGTGTTCCTCATCGAAGAGCCCATGGCGGCCGCCATCGGCGCCGGCCTGGCCGTTTCCGACGCCAGCGGATCCATGGTCGTCGACATCGGCGGCGGCACCACCGAGGTGGCGGTCATTTCGCTGGGCGGCATGGTGTACAAGGGCTCGGTCCGCGTCGGCGGCGACAAGTTCGACGAGGCCATCATCAATTACATACGCCGCAACTACGGCATGCTCATCGGCGAGCCCACCGCCGAGCTGATCAAGAAGGAAATCGGCTCGGCCTTCCCGGGCGCCGAAATCCGCGAGATCGAGGTCAAGGGCCGCAATCTTTCCGAAGGCGTGCCGCGCAGCTTCACGGTGTCCTCCAACGAAATCCTCGAGTCCCTCACCGATCCGCTCAACCAGATCGTCTCGGCGGTCAAGACGGCCCTCGAACAGACGCCGCCCGAGCTCGGCGCCGACATCACCGACAAGGGCATCGCCCTGACCGGGGGCGGGGCGCTGCTGCGCGATCTCGACCGCCTGCTCCAGGAAGAAACCGGCCTGCCCGTGGTGGTCGCCGACGATCCGCTCACCTGCGTCGTGCGCGGCTGCGGCGAGGCCCTCGAGCATCTTGAGCGGCTGGGCACCGTTTTCATTTACGATTGACGCGGCATGTCCCGGTTTCGCGCCGGGGCATCGCGGTTTTTTAGCGTTGACAGGCCCCATGCCGCCGGGCGTGTTTCCAGGCAAGCGCGATAGACAATGCAAGAACAAGGGACGATCAGGCTATTCAAGCGTGGACCGACCGCGGAGCTCCGGCTGTTCATCTTCGTAGTCCTGTCGCTGGCCCTGCTCATCGTGGACACGCGCTGGCGCGTGCTCGATCCGGCCCGCGAGGCGGTATCCATCGGTCTTTATCCCTTCCAGCGGGCCGTCATGGTGCCGCGCGACCTGATTGCCTCCGTAAGCAACTGGACCGACGCCGCGTCGGTGGCGCGCACCGAGAAAGAAGCCCTGCAGCGCCAGCGCATCGAACTGGCGCAAATCGCCACGCACGCCGCCCAGTTGTCGGCCGAGAACCAGCAGTTGCGCCGCCTGCTCAGCGTGGCCGACATGGTGGTCCAGCCTTCGGTCGCGGTCGAGGTCCTGTACGAGCCGCCCAACGCCTTTACCCGCCATCTGGTGTTCGACAAGGGCCGCAACAGCGGCATCCTGCCCGGCATGCCCGTCATCGATGAGGGCGGCGTGGTGGGTCAGATCGTCCGGGTCACGCCCTTTACTTCCGAAGCCGCCCTGCTTACCGACGACAAAGTCTCCATCCCGGTGCAGGTATTGCGCAACGGCCTGCGCCTGATCGCATTCGGAGGCCATCCCGGCGGCAAGGTCGAGGTGCGCTACCTCACCAACGACACCGACATCGAGCCCGGCGACGTGCTGGTCACCAGCGGGGTGGGCGGGCTGTTTCCCGCCGGCCTGTCGGTGGCCAAGGTGGATGAAATCCAGCGCGACAGCGCGTCGGGGTTTTCGATGGCGGTGGCGACGCCGCTGTCGCACCCCGAGCGCTACCGCCATTTTCTGGTGCTGAGGGTCGAGCCCAGCCACCGCGACGCCACACAGGACGAGTCCGATGGATCAGCGCCGTCCGAATAGCTCCCGGGCGGCTCTGCCCGTCCAGCGCAAGTCGTCGCTCAGCTCGCTCGAGCCGATCGACGTCGCGCCTTTCCGCCGGCCTTCCGGAGGGGTGTTCATCTGGGGCACCATCGTGCTGGTGTGGCTGATTTCGCTGCTGCCCTGGCGCTTGTGGCAGCCGGCGCCCGACCTTCTGCTGCTCGTCATTCTTTTCTGGTGCCTGAACGAGCCGCGACGCATCGGCCTGACCACGGCTTTCGTATTCGGCCTGCTGATGGACGTGCATGACGCCGGCCTGCTCGGCGAGCAGGCCTTGAACTATGTGCTGGCCGCCTATGGGGCCATTGTCCTGACGCGCCGCCTGCAGCGCTTCAGCGCGCTGGCCCAGGCCGTGCACATCCTGCCCGTGGTCGTGGCGTCCGAAGCCGTGACGCGCATCATCCATGCCTGGCTGGCGGGCGAGTGGACGGGCTGGGCATGGGTGTGGTCGGCCCTGTTCACGGTGGCCCTGTGGCCGCTGGCCGACATTCTTCTGCATCTACCCCAGCGGCGCCAGGACGAAATCGACGCCGGCGCGGGCTAGCGTCAATACCGAGGCCATGTTCGAGTACAAAAGAACCACTCTGCACCAGAAGCGCCGGATGATGCTGCGCATCTGGGTGGCGGGCGTCTTTGCGCTGGCCTGCTTCGTGGGACTGGTGGGGCGCCTGTGGTATCTGCAGGTCGAGCGCTACGAGGGCTTTGCCGCGCGTGCCGACCAGAACCGCATCGCCGTGGTGCCGGTGCCGCCCCGCCGCGGCGAGATCCTGGATCGAAACGGCGTGGTGCTGGCCCGCAACTATCGCGACTACACGCTCGAGGTTGTGCCGGCCGACGTCAAGGACATGGACGCGCTGCTGGAAGAACTGAGCCCCATCGTCTATATCAGCCCCTACCAGCGGCGCCGTTTCGAACAGGCGCTGGCCCAGTCGGGGCGCTATGCCAGCGTCATTCTGCGCAATAACCTCAGCGACCTGGAGGCCTCGTGGTTCGCCGCCCATGCCTATAAGTTTCCGGGCGTCGAACTGAAGGCGCGCTGGGTGCGCGAATACCCTCAGGGGGCGTCCGCGGCGCACGTCCTCGGCTATGTGGGCCGGCTCTCCGAGGCGGACATGACGCGGCTCGAAGAGAGCGGAGAGCTGGGCAACTATCGGGGCACCAACACCATAGGCAAGAAGGGCATCGAGAAGACCTGGGAGCAGACTCTCCATGGCAAGACGGGGGTCGAGGAAGTGGAGGTCACGGCCTCGGGCCGGCCCGTACGCACATTGCAGCGTACCGACCCGGTGCCCGGCTCCGACCTGAGGCTGTCGTTGGACATCGGGCTGCAGAAAATCGCCGAAGCGCAGTTCGAGGGCAAGCGCGGCGCGCTGGTCGCCATCGAGCCGGGCACCGGCGAAGTGCTGGCCTTCGTCTCCGCGCCCTCGTTCGACCCCAATCTGTTCGTGGACGGCATCGACGTCGACAGCTGGCGCGAACTGAACGAATCGCCCGACTATCCCCTGATCAACCGGCCGCTGTACAGCACGTATCCCATCGGTTCCACCTACAAGCCTTTTGTGGCGCTGGCCGCGCTGGAACTGGGCGTGCGTCCGCCCACCTTGCGCATTCCCGATCCCGGCTACTACGAACTGGGCGGGCAGCGCTTCCGCAATGCCGCCGGCGCCGTGTACGGCCCCACCGACATGCATCGCGCCATCGTCGTGTCGTCCGACACCTATTTCTATTCGCTGGGCCCCGAAATCGGCGTCAATGCCCTGCACGACTTCAGCAAGCAGTTCGGTTTCGGCCAGTTGACCGGCATCGACCTGGACGGCGAGCGGCGCGGCGTCCTGCCCTCCACAGACTGGAAGCGCCAGTCGTACCGCAAGCCCGAGCAGCAGCGCTGGTATGCGGGCGAGTCGGTGTCCGTCGCCGTCGGCCAGGGCTACAACGCCTTCACGCTGCTGCAGCTCGCCCAGGCCACAGCCGTCCTGGCCGATGGCGGCAGCTACGTCGAGCCGCACCTGGTCAGCAAAATACACAATCCGCAAACGGGCGACACCGTGGCCACGTCCACCGCGCCCACCCACGTCATCGATCTCAAGCCCCAAAACCTCAAGGTCATTCGCGACGCCATGGTGGACGTGCTCAAGTCGGGCACGGCGCGCAAGGCCTTTGCCGGAGCCAGTTACCTGGCGGCCGGCAAGACCGGCACGGCCCAGGTATTCAGCCTGCGCGGCGCCAAGTACAACGCCGCACACATCGAAGAGCGCCTGCGCGACCACGCTCTTTTCATGGCCTATGCGCCGGTCGACAACCCGCGCATCGCCCTGGCCCTGATCGTCGAGAACGGCGGCTGGGGCGCCACTGTGGCGGCGCCCATCGCGCGCACCGTCTTCGACTACTGGCTCGATCCGGAGCGCATCGCCGAACGCCAGCGGCTGGTCGAGCGCGTGAAGGACGGCTCATGAAGATTCTGCTGCAAGCCGCGCTGAAGGCCTTGAGAAGCCTCGACTGGCCGCTGCTGGCCATCCTGGTGCTCATGACCCTGCTGGGCCTTACGGTGATGCATTCGGCCGTGGGAGGCACGGACTGGCGCTTCGCCGACCAGTCGCGGCATTTCCTGCTGGCCTTCGTCGCCCTGTGGGTCGTAGCCATCATTCCCCTGCCGCGCTTGATGCAGCTGGCGCCCTGGTTCTACAGCATAGGGGTGCTGCTGCTGCTGGGCGTGGAATTCTTCGGCGAAACCAGCAAGGGCGCCACCCGCTGGCTCGACCTGGGTTTTGCCCGCATACAGCCTTCCGAGATGATGAAGATAGCGGTGCCGATGATGCTGGCCTGGTATTTCCATCGCCATCAAGGCAAGATCGGCATCCTCGACTTCCTCGCGGCGGCATTCCTGCTGGCGGTGCCTTTCGCGCTCATCGTCCTGCAGCCCGACCTGGGCACCGCCCTGCTGGTGTTCGCTTCGGGCTTTTGCGTCATCTACTTCGGCGGGCTTTCGTTCAAGCTGCTGACCCCCGTGTTTCTGGCGGTCGTCATCGTCCTGGGCACCGTGGTCTATTACGAAGACCAGATCTGCCAGCCGGAAGTCGATTGGGTCGTCTTGCACGACTACCAGAAGCATCGCGTATGCACCTTGCTCAATCCCGGCTCCGATCCCCTGGGCAAGGGCTTTCATACCATCCAGTCCATGATCGCCATCGGCTCGGGGGGCATCTATGGCAAGGGCTATATGCAGGGCACGCAATCGCACCTGAACTTCATCCCCGAGCGCACCACCGACTTCATCTTCGCGGTCTACGCAGAGGAGTTCGGCCTTTACGGCGGCATCATGCTGCTGGTGCTGTACGGCTTGCTGATCCTGCGTGGGCTGGCCATCGCGATGCGGGCGCATACGCAGTTCGGGCGTCTGCTGGCGGGTTCGATGGCGATGATGTTCTTCGTCTATGTGTTCGTGAACATGGGGATGGTGATGGGCGTCCTGCCGGTGGTGGGGGTGCCGCTGCCGTTCATGAGCTATGGGGGGACGGCTTTGCTGACGCTGGGGATTGCCTGCGGGATATTGATGAACATCAGCACTTATCGGCCGGTCCGGCGGTAGCTTCGCAGCAAATCATCCCGCGCATACAAGCCATCCAGCAGCTTGCGCACAGGCGCCGGCAAGGCCGCTTGCGGCAGGTCCGATATCGGCAGCCAGAGGTGATCCGCCGCCGGTTCCATGACGAGTCCCTTGTTCCACACCACCAGCCAAGGCTCGATATGCAGCTTGAAATGCGTGAACGTATGCGAAAGCCCCGCCATCTTCTGCCCCGGGCCCAGTGTCAGTCCCCAGTGAGTGCAGGCGCCTTCCAGCTGCTCGGCCGTGTCGAACTGCGGCAGGCTCAGCAGCCCGCCCCAGATTCCCGAAGAAGGGCGCTGGTGCAGCAGGATGGAGCCTGAATTCTCCAGAATCAGCACCGCGCAATGGCGCTCAGCCTGCTGCTTGCGGCGCTTGGGCGTGGGCAGTTCATGCTGCCGGCCCTGCGCCCGCGCCTGGCAGCCGCTTGCCAGAGGACAGGCCTCGCAGGCCGGACGGCTGCGCGTGCAAACCCCCGAGCCCAAGTCCATCAACCCTTGCGTGTAGGCGCCCATGTCCAGGTCGGCGGGCGCCGCCTCCACGATCTGTTCCGCCGTTTGCCACAGCAACTGCTCCACCGCGCGGGTCGACGTCTCGCCCTCGATGCCGAAATAGCGGGTGAATACGCGCTTGACGTTGCCGTCCATGATGGGACTGCGCTCGCCGTGCGCGAACGCCGCGATCGCTGCCGCGGTCGAGCGGCCTATCCCCGGCAGCGTCATGATCTCGGCCGCATGGCGCGGGAACTCCCCTTCCCATGATTCGCATAGGGCCTGGGCACAGCGATGCAGATTGCGGGCGCGGGCGTAGTAGCCCAGACCGGCCCAGTAGGGCATGACCTCGTCCTGGCTGGCTTGGGCCAACGAGCGTATGGTGGGAAAGCGCTGCAGGAAGCGCTCGTAGTAGCCAATGACAGTAGCTACCTGCGTCTGCTGCAGCATGATCTCCGAAAGCCAGATCCGGTACGGGTCGGTAGTGCCTTGCCAGGGCAGGCCGTGCCGGCCATGCGCGCGCTGCCATTGCACGACGGTGGAAGCAAAGCCGGCCAGCCCGGCCGGCGCGGAGGAAACCGGTGCGGACATCAGAAGCGTGTATTGCGTGTCACCGACCAGCGGGCCGACAGCGCGCCCAGGATGGCGACCACGATGACCGCCAGCGCCAGGCTGACCGCGTCGGGCAGGCGTAGCGCAAGCGTAGTGCCATAGCTGTGCGCCAGGCGGGTCAGCGCCGTATTCAGCGGCATCAAGGCAAAGTAGGCCAGGACGATGGCCCCCAGGCCGGCGGTCAGGCCGGTGAGGGCGCCCAGGTACAGGAAGGGCCGGCGCACGAACGACTCGGTCGCACCCACCAGGCGGGCCACGCCGATCTCTTCGCGCTGCGTCAGGGCCTGCATGCGCACCGTATTGAAGACCGTGGCCAGCACCACCAGCGCAACCCCTATCGCCAGCAGGACCAGGCCGATGCGTGCGAAGCTGAGTATGGCTTCCAGGCGCTGCACCCAGGCGCTGTCGTGCTGCACCAGATCCACCTGCTCCCATTGGCGCCACTGCGTGGCCAGCGTATCGGCATGGCGCGCGAGATCGGGATGGTCGCGCAGCGTGACCACCACCGCGTCGGGCAGCGGGTTGCTCGGCAGGGCCGCCAGGGCCTGCGCCCAGTTCGGGTTCGCCCGCAATTTCGCCAGCGCCGCGTCGCGCTTTACCACATTGACCGAATCGACATCCTCCGGGAACTCGTCCTTCAGACGCTGAGCGACGCCGGCGCCCGCCTCGGCGTCGGCCTTGGGAGACAGGAAAATCGTCATTTCGGGCGACACCGACAGCTGACGCGCCACGGGTTGCGCCGTGATCAGGATGGAGGCCCCCAGTATGGGCACGGTCAGGGTCAGGGCGATGACCAGCAGATTCGCCAGAGAAGAGAAGGGCTGGGCGAGCAGCCGGCGCACTGCGACCGCGATGGCGTAGCGGTGTTGCCTGAGCCAGCGCTTCATGCCGCCACCCCTTTGACGTCGTTGAACCTGCCGTGATCGATCAGGAAGGTGCGCGACGCGTATGAAGCCATCAGGCGGCGGTCGTGCGAGGCGATGAGCGTGGTGACGCCCACGCGATTGAAGTCCCTGAAGACGTCCATGATGCGCCGCGCCGTGTCCTGGTCCAGGTTGGCCGTGGGCTCGTCGACGATGAGGATGGCGGGACGGTTGACGATGGCCCGCGCGATCGCCAGGCGCTGCTGCTCGCCGCCCGACAGTTCGACCGGGTTCATGTCTTCTTTGCCCGAGAGGCCCACCTTTTCGATGGCCGCCCGCGCGCGGGTATAGGCCACGGTATTTTCCAGGCCGATCACCTTGAGCGGCAGCAGGACGTTCTCGATCGCGTTGCGATCGTACAGCAGGTGGGTGTCCTGCAGAATGATGCCCACCGCGCGCCGCAGATAAGGGCGGGCCCTGGGCGGCATCTTGTCGATGCGCTGGTTGTTGACGGCGATGGACCCGCGGCTGGGCGGCTCGAGGCCGCCTATGAGCTTGAGCAGCGTGGACTTGCCGGCGCCCGAAGGGCCTGACACAAAGATGAATTCGCCCGGATCCACGCGGAAGTTGATGTCCGAGAGAATGTTGCGGCCTCGTCCGTAGGATTTGAACACGTGCTGGAATTCGATCATGGTGGCTGGCGCGGGCAGGCCTGGGTAGCTCTCGAGTGGTTCTGTCTGAGGGATATGATATCTTGCCTGAGAATTGTATCGAATGGGCTAACAAAACGTTGCGATGAAGAGCAAAGCGTCTCTGACCCCATCCCGCCGTCCGACCCGCCCGGCGGGCGGATTGCGCCTGCGGCCGCTTCTTTACCAGGCTTTGCTGCTGGCCGCCGTGGGCCTTGTCGCCTGGTATCTGGTCGCCAACACCCTCGCCAACCTGCAGGCGCGCAATATATCGACCGGCTTCGGCTTCCTGAAAGACGAGGCCGGCTTTGCCATCGGCGAATCGATGCTGCCGTACACGCCCACCGACAGCTACGGCCGCGCGCTATGGATAGGCGTGCTCAATACCTTGCGGGTGGCGGCTCTGGGCATCATCGCCTCCACCGTGCTGGGCGTCCTGCTGGGCATCGCGCGTCTGTCTCGCAACTGGCTCGTGTCGGGCACTGTGGGCGCCTACATCGAGACCATGCGCAATATTCCGCTGCTGCTGCATCTCTTCTTCTGGTATGCCCTCATCACGGAAAGCATGCCGGGGCCACGCCAGGCGCTAAACCCCTTGCCTGGCGTCTTTCTGTCGAACAGGGGGCTTGCCGTGCCATGGTTCGAGGGCTCGGGCGCGCAGCTTCCGGCCTGGGCCGCTTTGGCCGCCCTGGCGGCCTGCATCGTGTTTCTGCTCTGTTCGGAGCGGGGCAGGGCCTTGCGCATGCGCCGGCCTCTTGTAGCCTGGACGCCGGCCTTTCTGCTGCTGGCGCTCTCGCTTGCCGCGTGGTTTTCCGTCAATGGCTCGCCTCAGTGGCAGACGCCGCAGCTCAAGGGTTTCAATTTCCAAGGGGGCGCCACGCTCAGCCCCGAGTTTGCCGCCTTGCTGATCGGCCTGGTGCTTTACACCTCGGCCTTTGTGGCCGAAGTGGTCCGTTCCGGCATCCAGGCCATAGGCCGGGGCCAGCGGGATGCCGCGCGGGCGCTGGGGCTGGCTCCGGGCCAGGTGCTGCGGCTGATCGTACTGCCCCAGGCGCTGCGGGTCATCGTGCCTCCCATGACCAGCCAGTATCTCAACCTGACGAAAAACAGTTCGCTGGCCGTGGCCATCGGCTATCCAGACATCGTCTCTATCGCCAATACCACTCTGAACCAGACCGGGCAGGCCATCGAGGGCGTCCTCATCATCATGGCCGCCTATCTGACCGTCAGCCTGACCATCTCCGTGCTGATGAACTGGTACAACCGGCGCATCGCGCTGGTGGAGCGCTGACATGGCCGAACGCGCCGTCCCGGCTCCGCTTCCGCGCGGCAACCCGCTTCGGCGTCTGGCCGGAGGCCTCTTCGCGACGCCGCTGAACACGATGATGACGGCGCTGATGGCGTGGCTGCTGTTGATGACCGTACCCGCCGCCGTCGAGTGGCTGTTCATCAACGCCGACTTCCATGCCGCCACGGCGCAAGAGTGCCGCGCCTCCGCGGGAGCCTGCTGGGCCTTCATCGCCCACAAGCACCGGCTCATCCTGTTCGGCATCTATCCCTACGACGAACAGTGGCGGCCTCTGCTGGCCAGCCTCATACTCATCGCCCTCGTCGTATGCAGCTGCCTGCGCCGCTTTCGGCATGCCTGGCTGGCAGGGTTGTGGGCGGCCGCCCTGGCCTGCGCCGGCATATTGATGTGGGGCGGGGTGTTCGGCCTGAGCTACGTCGAGAACCGCTTGTGGGGCGGCTTGCCCTTGACGCTGATGCTGGCGACGTTCGGCGTGGCCGGCGCATTTCCGCTGGGCGTGCTGCTGGCTCTGGGCCGGCGTTCCGAGATGCCCGCTGTCAAGGGAGTCTGCGTCGTCTACATCGAATTGATCCGCGGAGTGCCGCTCATCAGCCTGCTGTTCATGTCGTCGGTGATGCTGCCGCTGTTCCTGCCGGAGGGCGTCTCCATAGACAAGCTGCTCCGAGCCCAGATCGCCATCATCCTGTTCGCGGCCGCCTACATCGCCGAGACGGTGCGCGGCGGCTTGCAGGCCATACCCAAGGGCCAGTTCGAGGGCGCGGCTTCGCTGGGGCTGGGCTACTGGCGCACGATGAGCAGCGTGATACTGCCTCAGGCGCTGACCATCGTCATCGGGCCGCTGGTCGGCATATTCATCTCCTTGTTCAAGGACACCTCGCTGGTCATGATCATCGGCATCTTCGATCTGACCCAGGCCGCCAAGGTGGCGCTCTCCGACCCGCAGTGGCAGGGCTTCAGCACCGAAGCCTATCTTTTCATAGGGGGCATCTATTTTGTGTTCTGCTATGCCATGTCCCGCTACAGCCGCGCGCTGGAGCGCCAGCGGCGGCCGGACGCCATGTGGTAGCGGGCAGAGCCGGATGAAAAGAATCGTCAAGAAGCGGGGCCCTCTCGTCGAAGATCGAGCCCGCGAGCGGTAAGGTATGCCGGGTGGCTCCGGGACAGAGGAACGCGTTCTTGCGAAGGAATCAATCGGTAACACTACCCCGGAACATGCATTGCTAGCATACGGATGCAGTGAGCATTTTGTTGACTGAGACAAGGAGAATCAAAAATGAACTTATCTACGCGTGTGAATCGCACGGCGGTATGCTTGTGCGCGGTGGCCCTGATGGCCGGCTGCGCAAGCGTCAACGAAACCATGGGTGGGATGAGCACCGGCGGTCGAACGGCGACGGGTGCCGGAGCCGGCGCCGCGGTGGGCGCGGGCTTGGGCGCGCTGATTGGGGATAGCAGCAAGGCGGCATTGATCGGCGCCGGCATCGGCGCCGTGGCCGGCGGCATTGCCGGATACAACTGGTCCGGGGTGAAGCAGGACGTGCAGCAGTCGGGTGCCAGCAGCCTGGGCATCGACGTCATCGAAATGCCGGACGGCACGCTCAAAGTCAATATTCCCAGCAATGTGTCCTTCGATACGGGTAAATACGCTCTGAAACCGGCGTTGCTGCCGGTGCTGGACAGCGTGGCCCGCGCCCTGGTTCAGCATCCCGAACTGCGCGCCAAAGCGATCGGCTACACCGACAGCACGGGCCCCGCATCGGTCAACCAGACGCTTTCCGTCAACCGCGCCCAGGCCGTCACCAACTATCTGAGCAGCAAGGGCGTGCCCGCCGGCAACTTGTCGCTGGAAGGACGCGGCCCGAACAACCCCATTGCGGACAACAACACCGCGGAAGGACGCGCGATGAATCGCCGCGTAGAGCTTTTCCTGTATGCCGTTCAGCAGCGCTAAGCAGCTCTGAATGCATGGCTACGGCCGGACGCCGGATGGGCGTCCGGCCGTTTTTCTTGGCGTTCGGAAAAAGGTCGGAAAGCGGAAAGGCGGGGCCGAAAGCTCAGCCCTGATTCTGCGGCTTGTGAAGCAGCGACGCAATGAGCCCCGCGATGGTGTTTTCGATGAGCTCGCGGTCGGCCTCCGACAGCGACCAATATATTTCGGGCGAAATATCCTTGAAGGGCCAGTCCAGTACGGTCGGATGGAGATCGCTTTCGGACAGCCCATATCGTGAACCCGCCAGCGCCGGGGCGTCGTACTCCATGGGCCCGACGCCTTCGGAGAGCCATTGTGCGCTGACTCTCAGGGCCGTGGCCAAGGGGAAGATATTCCGGGGGGATTGCCGCGAGCCGCTTTCGTAGTTGGCGATGGCGCCTTGAGACATGTGGGCCGCGCGTGCCAACTGGGCCTGCGTCAATCGGCGCAGGCGGCGGGCAAAAGAGAGTCGTTCGGCAAACGTATTCACATACGTGATTGAATCGGCTTATTCAATCACGTTGGCGATAATTTTGAACACATACGAAATATTCTCATGTAAAATGATGTAACAACGTTGCTGTTCCCACTGTGGTGTTTCGTTTGCTCAGAAGGGTATGCGCATGAGGCCGGTCGTCCTCTTTTACACTTTCGAGTCCAGTCCGGACGCAAGCCGCTACGCAGCAGCACTGGCGCTGCATGGCTACGAAGTACGCCATTGCCCCAATGCGGCGGCCTTGCGCCTGCATGTCAGGCAGGCGGTGGACGAATCCGCGCAAAGCAGCGAACCCGTTCTGGCGGTGCTGGCCAATGCCACGCCGCTCAACCGCGCCGCGGCCAGTATCTTGGCGGGCTGGCCCCAGGTGGGGGTATTGGCGCAACTCGACGCGTGCGACGACGCTGCGTTGGTCGCCACGCTGCAACTGGGAATAGACGCCTGGTGTCCCCGTAACTGCTCGTCCGAAGTCCTGGCTCTAGCCTTGCACAATCTCAAGCGCCGGCTCGAACACGCCAGTGCGGGCGCGGCCGTGCCCGCTTCGGGCCCGGCGAGCCAAGTCGAAAGCCAGGCCTTGCAAGGCCCGGCATCGTCGAGCGGGCCGCCACTGGCGGCCGAAGGGCAGTGGCTGTTGCGCGAGCAGGCGTGGGTGCTCGAAACGCCGGCGGGACAGCAGTTGCGGCTCACCTCGTCCGAGCGCAATTTCATGTTGAAGCTGCTGGAGCAGCCCGACAAAACGGCCACCCACATCGATCTCTTTCAACGACGCGGCCAGCGTCCGGCGGACGCTCAAGTAGCCAAGCGGCGACTCGGCGTGCTGGTCAGCCGCTTGCGCCGCAAAGTGGCGGGCCGCGGCGACGAACTGCCGCTCAAGTCCTTGCACAACTGGGGATATATGTTCACCGGCAACCTCGCCGTGTGGGGCTTTGCAACGCCG
Organism: Pusillimonas caeni; assembly: GCF_003545815.1. Taxonomy (GTDB): domain Bacteria; phylum Pseudomonadota; class Gammaproteobacteria; order Burkholderiales; family Burkholderiaceae_B; genus Pusillimonas; species Pusillimonas caeni. The sequence goes on along the minus strand of NZ_PDUW01000005.1, from coordinate 188,461 downwards.
GCCGGCTCCGACGGCAGGGTGGCGCCGCACAAGGCCAAGCCTCAAGAGGGGCGGCGTAGAAACACCATATTGTCGCGGTGAATCAGCTCGGTGTCCGACATGCTGCCCAGAATGTCCGCGATTCTGCTGCTGGGCTGGCGCATGATGCGGCGAGCGTCGTTGGCGGAATAATTGATCAGGCCGCGGCCGCATTCCACCCCGTTTTCGTCGATGCAGGCTACCACGTCGCCGCGCTCGAATTCGCCTTCGACGGCGATCACGCCGATGGGCAGCAGGCTTTTATGTCCCTGTGTCAGGGCCTGTACCGCGCCTTTGTCGAGCATGACGCGTCCGCGCAGGCGCAACTGGTTCACCAGCCAGCGCTGGCGCGCCGAGCGGACCGGCAGCAGCGCCCGAAGCTCGGTGCCGATGCGTTCTCCCTGGGCCAGGCGCAGCAATACGTTGGGTTCTCGTCCCGAGGCGATGACGGTGCTGCCGCCGCTATTGGCCGCGCGCCGGGCCGCCAGCACCTTGGTCAGCATGCCGCCGGTGCCGATGCCGCTGCCCGCGCCGCCGGCCATGGCCTCCAGGGCGGGGTCGCCTGCCTGAGCGGAGGCGATGAGCTCGGCCGCCGGGTCTTTTCTGGGGTCGGCGCTATACAGGCCGGACTGGTCGGTAAGAATGACCAGGGCTTCGGCCTCGATCAGATTCGTCACCAGCGCGCCCAGGGTGTCGTTGTCACCCAGGCGGATCTCGTCGGTGACGACGGTGTCGTTCTCGTTCACGATGGGTACGACGCCAAGATCCAGCAGGGTGTAGAGCGTGCTGCGGGCGTTCAGGTAGCGGCGCCGGTCGGACAGGTCTTCGTGGGTCAGCAGTATCTGGGCCGTGCGCAGCCCATGGCCGGCGAAGGCGACTTCGTAAGCCTGCACCAGCCCCATCTGGCCCACCGCGGCGGCCGCCTGCAATTCGTGCATGGTGTTGGGCCGGCGCGCCCATCCCAGCCGGGCCATGCCCTCGGCGATGGCGCCGCTGGACACGAGCACGACCTGCTTGCCCTGTGCGTGCAGCGCGGCTATTTGCGCGGCCCATTGCGCCACGGCCGCCTGATCCAGCCCGCGCCCTTCATTGGTGACGAGCGACGAGCCTACCTTGACGACGAGGCGCTTGGACTGAGTGACGACCGGCGTGGACGAATGGACGGAGGACATCTGGCTGGGGCCTGTTAACACTAAAAGGGCTGCCGCACTGGCGGGCGAAAGCCAGGCGCCGCGGAAGATCGGCTATTTTAATGTAGGGCCGCCCGGAGGGCCGCCGCGCGCGGGATCGAAGCGCGGGTCGTCGTCCACGGGCATGCCGGCCGCGATGTCCGCCTCGCGCTGTTCGCGCGCTTTCTGTTCGTCGAGCCAGTCCTGCAGCTGCCAGACCAGTTCCTGCGTGCCTTCGCCCGACAATGCCGAGATGGCGAAGACGGGGCCTTCCCATTGCAGCGCCTCGCACAGGCGCCGTTTCACGTCTTGCCCATCGGGCACCATGTCGAGCTTGTTCAGCACCAGCCAGCGCGGCTTGGCGTAGAGCTCGGCATCGTACAGCCGAAGCTCTTCGACGATGGCGCGGGCGTCGGCGGCCGCCTGCTCGACCGGGTCGAGGTCGGGGTCGGGCGAGGAGACATCCACCAGATGCAGCAGCACCCGGGTGCGCGACAGGTGGCGCAGGAACAGATGGCCCAGGCCGGCCCCCTCGGATGCGCCTTCGATCAGACCGGGGATGTCGGCCACCACGAAGCTGCGCGACTCGGAGGTGCGCACCACGCCCAGGTTGGGGTGGAGCGTGGTGAAGGGGTAGTCGGCGACCTTGGGGCGGGCGTTGGAGATCTTGCTGATCAGCGTCGACTTGCCGGCATTGGGCAGGCCCAATAGGCCGACGTCGGCCAGCACCTTGAGTTCCAGCCGCAGCTTGCGGTGCTCTCCGGCCTTGCCGGGCGTGCATTGGCGCGGCGCTCGGTTGGTGCTGGATTTGAAGTGCAGATTGCCCATCCCGCCTTCGCCGCCGGCGGCCAGGGTGACTTTTTCCTGGTGCTTGTCCAGGTCGAACAGTTGCTCACCGGTGTCGGCATCGAGGATGGTGGTGCCCACCGGCACGCGCAGCACGATGTCGGGCGCCGCCGCGCCGTACTGGTCGGAGCCGCGGCCGTTTTCGCCGTTCTTGGCCCGGTGCAGCCGCGCATAGCGGAAGTCGATCAGGGTGTTGATGTTGCGGTCGGCTACGGCGTAGATGCTGCCGCCGCGCCCGCCGTCGCCGCCGTCCGGCCCGCCCTTGGGGATGAATTTTTCGCGGCGAAAGCTGGCGACGCCATTGCCGCCTTTTCCGGCGATGACCTCGATGGTGGCTTCGTCTACGAATTTCATGATGGGGTATCTGTGAACACAAGAGCCGCAAGCGCTGCGGAAAAGCGCCGGCTCGCCTGCAATGCGGCAAGGAGCCGGAACGATCGGACTATTCTAAACAAAAAAGCCCTGCCTGGACGGCAGGGCTTGCGGCTTCGTTCGGACCGAAGCTTACTCGGCGGCTTCGACCGAGACGGTGCGCTTGTTCAGAGCGCCCTTGATGCCGAACTTGACGGTGCCGTCGACCAGCGAGAACAGCGTGTGGTCCTTGCCCATGCCGACGTTGGTGCCGGGATGGAACTGGGTGCCGCGCTGGCGAACGATGATGGAACCCGCACGGATGGCCTGGCCACCGTACATCTTCACACCCAGCCGTTTCGCTTCTGAGTCGCGACCGTTACGCGTCGAGCCGCCGCCTTTTTTCTGTGCCATGTTTAGCTCCTGCTATGCAATACCGGGATTCGATCAGGCCGTGATGGCGTCGATGCGAAGTTCGGTGTAGTTCTGACGATGGCCCTGGCGCTTTTGATAGTGCTTGCGACGGCGCATCTTGAAGATCTTGACCTTGTCATGCCGGCCTTGCGCAAGAACTGTTGCCTTGACCAGGGCTCCGGAAACGAGGGGTGCGCCGATTTGCAGCTGCTCGCCTTCGCCAACGGATAAAACCTGATCCAGGGTGATTTCTTGCCCAATGTCTGCCGGTATCTGTTCTACCTTGAGTTTTTGGCCTGCGGTAACGCGATACTGCTTACCGCCGGTTTTTATGACCGCGTACATGGGTAACCTCGATAAAAATGTATTGGCAAAATGCCAAGCCTGCTATGTTAACTGGGTTTTATCAGTTAAGTCAAGCACATAGCGTAGCTGCAGGTGCTTGGCGGCGGGCCGCCTGGGCGGGGCGAGCCGCCCGGCATGGGGCGGCAGGCCTCAGGAACGGTAATCGGCGTTGATGCTGACGTAGTCGTGCGAGAAGTCGCAGGTGTAGACGGTTTCGGAGACCTGGCCGCGGCCCAGCGCGATGCGCATGGGGATTTCGGCTTCTTTCATGACCCGCTGGCCGTCTTCCTCGCGGTAGTCGGGGTGGCGCTGCCCCCGGCTGGCGACCAGCACGTCGCCCAGCCACAGGCTGACGCCCGAAACGTCCAGGTCCGCGACGCCGGCATAGCCGATGGCGGCCAGGATGCGGCCTAGGTTGGGATCCGAGGCATAGAAGGCGGTTTTCACCAGGGGCGAGTGGGCCACGGCATAGGCGACCTGAAGCGCTTCTTCGGCGCTGCCGGCTTCATCGACTTGTATGGTCATGAACTTGGTGGCCCCTTCGGCATCGCGCACGATTTTCTGGGCCAGTTCCAGGGCCGACGCGGCCAGCGCGTCGAAAAGGGCCTGGTAATGCGGGGACGAGGTCGAGTCCACGCTCAGGCCGCTGCGCCCGGTGGCGACGATGATGAAGGAATCGTTGGTCGAGGTGTCGCCGTCCACCGTGATGCGGTTGAAGGAGCGGTCTGCGATGCGTCGCGTCATGTCGGCCAGCAATTCGGCGGGGATGGCGGCATCGGTGGCCATGAAGCCCAGCATGGTGGCCATGTTGGGCCGTATCATGCCCGCGCCCTTGCTGATGCCCGTGATGGTGACGGTATGGCCGCCCGCCTGCAGGCGCCGGGAGGACACCTTGGGCTGGGTGTCGGTGGTCATGATGCTGTGGGCCGCAGGCAGCCAGTTGGCCGCCGCCAGATTATCGATCGCCGCCGGCAGGGCCGCCAGCAAGCGGTCGAGGGGCAGGGGTTCCAGAATCACGCCGGTGGAAAAGGGCAGCACCTGCTCAGGCTGCAGGCCGAGCAGCGAAGCCGCCGCGCGGCAGGTTTCCTGGGCGACCCGCATGCCGGCTTCGCCGGTGCCCGCGTTGGCATTGCCGGTGTTGATGACCAGGGCGCGGATCGCATTGCCCGAGGCCAGATGGCTTTCGCACACTTGCACCGGCGCGGCCCGGAAACGGTTGCGCGTGAAGACGCCCGCCACGGTACTGTCTTGGGCCAAGCGGAATACAGTCAGGTCTTTGTGATGAGCTTTGCGGATGCCGGCTTCGGCGATGCCGATTTCGACTCCGTCGACGGAATGGATTTCTGATTCGGGCGGGATGATCAGGTTGACGGCCATGGCGCGGTTCGATGAAAGAGGATGAGGCGCACACCTGCATGCAGGTGTGCGGCCCCTGGGACGCAGGTGGACAGTTTACTAGAAGCGGGCCGGCGCGGCGGACAGGCCGGCCCCGCCTGCTGCAACGGCCTTCAGGGGCGCGGAGTGAGCCGGGTCTGCGCGACCAGCTTGAGTTCGCCCAGGGCTTCGAAAAGGTTTTTGCGGCTTTTCTCGGATAGGCCTGAAAGCAGGTCCTGGATCCATTGCTCGTGCGAATCGGCCATTTTCCTGAAGGTGCGCTTGCCCTTGGCGGTGAGCTTGATCAGCGAGCTGCGCCGGTCGGTCAGCACCTTGTTGCGCTGGACCAGGCCTTCTTTTTCGAGCTGGTCGGTAATGCCGGTGATGTTGCCGTTGGTGACCATCATGTGGCGCGACAGTTCGCTCATCTTCATGCCTTCGGGCGCGCGGTGCAACTGGGCCATGAGGTCGAAGCGCGGCAGCGTGGTCTCGTATTCGGTGCGCAGGCGGCCCCGGATGTCGCCCTCGATGAGATTGCAACAGGTGAGCAGCCGCAGCCACAGGCGAAGATCGTCGTGATCGTCGGGCCCCGTGAGCGTCTCGAGATCGGGGGTGTCTTCAATCGCGGCCGGGGAGAGGATGTCGTTCATGGCGGTTGCGGCAAAGCCCGTTGACGATGGGTTATTTTAATCTTCAACTAACATCATAACTGTAAATATCTGAAAAAGCAGGACCCTTCCGCATAGCTGAAAAAACCTATTGCACAGCGGGTTTTTTGCCTATATAGTTTAAGCCTAAACTAAATTTGCAGTTGTGGCGGGGGCCGGCACCCGACCTTTCGCTTCTCATAGGCTAACACTCGGAGATAGCATGAACATAGTTTGTATCGGCGGCGGGCCCGCAGGCTTGTATTTCGGCCTCTTGATGAAGCTCAGCGATCCGCGGCACGAAGTCACCGTCATCGAACGCAACCGGCCCTACGACACTTTCGGCTGGGGCGTGGTGTTTTCCGATGCCACCCTGGGAAATCTGCGCGAGGCCGATCCGGTGTCGGCCGAACAGATCAGCGAGGCCTTCAACCATTGGGACGACATCGAGATCAACTACCGCGACCGCAGCATCCGCAGCGGCGGCCACGGCTTCATCGGCATCGGCCGTAAAAAGCTGCTCAACATCCTTCAAGAACGCTGCGAGCAGGTCGGCGTCAAGCTCGTGTTCGAAACCGAGGTTACCGACGACCAGGACATCGCGCAGAAGTACAAGGCCGACCTGGTCATCGCGTCCGACGGCCTGAACAGCCGCGTGCGCACCCGCTACGCCGACACCTACAAGCCCGACATCGACACGCGGCAGTGCCGCTTCGTCTGGCTGGGCACCGAGAAAAAGTTCGACGCCTTTACGTTCGCCTTCGTCAACACCGAGCACGGCTGGTTCCAGGCGCATGCCTATCAATTCGAAGCCGGCATGTCGACCTTCATCGTCGAGACCCTGGACGAGACCTGGAAGGCTGCGGGCCTCGACTCCATGAGCCAGGAAGAGGGCATCGCCTATTGCGAGAAACTGTTCGCGCCGTGGCTCGACGGCAATCCGCTGGTCAGCAACGCCACGCACCTGCGCGGCTCCGCCATCTGGATCCGCTTCCCGCGCGTCATCTGCGATACCTGGGTGCATTACCAGGACCTGCCCGACGGCCGCCGCGTGCCCATCGTGCTGATGGGCGACGCCGCGCACACCGCTCACTTCTCGATCGGTTCGGGCACCAAGCTGGCGCTCGAGGACGCCATCGAGCTCAATCGCTCCATCGTCGCCCAGAACAACGACCTCGAGGCGGGCCTTGCGCACTATCAAGAGGTGCGCAGCGTCGAGGTGCTCAAGATCCAGAACGCCGCCCGCAACTCCACCGAGTGGTTCGAGAATGTGGCGCGCTACGCTAATTTCGAGCCCGAGCAGTTCAGCTACTCGCTGTTGACGCGCTCGCAGCGCATTTCGCACGAGAACCTGCGCCTGCGCGATCCCAAGTGGATCGAAGGCTACGAGCGCTGGCTGGCCGACAAGGCCGGCGCCAGCTCGCTTTCCGAGCGTCCCGTGCCGCCCATGCTCACGCCCTTTACGGCGCGCGGCACCACGCTCAAGAACCGCATCGTGGTGTCGCCCATGGCCATGTATTCCTGCGTGGACGGCGTGCCGGGCGATTTCCATCTGGTGCACCTGGGCTCGCGCGCCATGGGCGGGGCGGGCCTGGTCATGGTCGAAATGACCTGCGTGTCCCCCGAGGCCCGCATCACCCCGGGCTGCCCGGGGTTGTGGAACGACGAGCAGGCGGCCGGCTTCAAGCGCATCGTCGATTTCGTGCACGAGAACACCACCGCCAAGATCGGCATGCAGATCGGCCACGCCGGCCGCAAGGGTTCCACCAAGGTCAGCTGGGAAGGCACCGACCTGCCGCTCGAGTCGGGCAACTGGCCGCTGGTGTCGGCCTCGGCCATCCCCTACATCGAGGGCGTATCGCAAGTGCCCCAGGCCATGACGCGCGAGCAGATGGACGAGATCCGCGACGAGTTCGTCGCGTCCACCCGCCGCGCGGCAGCAGCCGGTTTCGACTGGCTCGAACTGCACTGCGCCCACGGCTATCTGCTGTCCAGCTTCATCTCGCCGCTTACCAACCAGCGCGACGATGAATACGGCGGTTCGCTCGAAAACCGCATGCGCTACCCGCTCGAGGTGTTCCACGCCGTGCGCGAGGCCTGGCCCGAGCACCTGCCGATGTCGGTGCGTATTTCGGCCCACGACTGGGTCGAGGGCGGCATCACGCCCGACGACGCGGTCGAGATCGCGCGCATCTTCAAGGCGGCCGGCGCCGACATGATCGACTGCTCGTCGGGGCAGGTCAGCAAGGCCGAGCATCCGGTGTATGGCCGCATGTTCCAGACGCCTTTCGCCGACCGGGTCCGCAACGAGGCCGGCATCCCCACCATCGCCGTGGGCGCCATCTTCGAGGCCGATCACGTCAACAGCATCATCGCCTCGGGCCGCGCCGACCTGTGCGCGCTGGCCCGCCCGCACCTGGCCGACGCGGCCTGGACGCTGCGCGAAACCGCCCGCATCGGCTATACCGACATCACCTGGCCCAAGCAGTACTTCCCGGCCAAGCGTCAGCTCGAGACCAATTTCGAGCGGGCTGCGGCCTACGCCGAACAGGTGGGGTCATGACCGCGCCGACCCCCGAGCGCCACGCCCTGGTCACCGGCGCGTCGCGCGGCATCGGCCTGGTCGTGGCGCGGCGCCTGCTGCAGCAGGGCGCGCGCGTCACGCTCATGGGCCGGGGCGAAGCTGCTTTGCAGAAGGCCTGCGCCGAACTGGGCGGCGGCGACCGGGTGGGCTTCGTCACGGGCGACATCTCGCAACGGGCCGACGTGCAGGCCGCCTTCGACGAGGCCAGGCAGCGCTTCGGCCTGATCGGCATCCTGGTCAACAACGCCGGCCAGGCCGTCAGCGAGCGCTTCGACAAACTGGACGAAGCCGGCTGGCAGCAGATGATCGCGGTCAACCTCACCGGCACCTTCCATTGCATCCAGGCGGCTTTGCCCGACATGGTGTCGGCCAAGTGGGGCCGCATCGTCAACGTGGCCAGCACGGCCGGCCTGACAGGCTATGCCTATGTGTCCGCCTATTGCGCGGCCAAGCATGGCGTGGTCGGGCTCACGCGCTCACTGGCGCTCGAAGTGGCGCGCAAGGGCGTCACCGTCAATGCGGTCTGCCCCGGCTACACCGAGACCGACCTGGTGCACGAGGCGATCGAAAACATCATGAACAAGACCGGCATGTCTGCCGACGAAGCCAAGGCCAAGCTGGCCAAGAGCAATCCACAGGGCCGCCTCGTGCAGCCCGAACAGGTGGCCGACGCGGTGGCCTGGCTCTGCCAGGAAGGCGCCTCGGCGGTCAACGGACAATCCATCCCCGTCGACGGGGGCGAGGTCATGGCGGGCTGATTCCCGCCGCACAAGGAGCACATCAATAATGGAACAGACAGAGCACACCATGGCGCACCACACGGGTCCCCTGGCGGGCTACGAGGCCAGGCATTTCCTGTGGTCGGTTTCCGACGACGGCAAGGTGGCCACCATTACGCTGAACCGGCCCGAGCGCAAGAATCCGCTTACCTTCGATTCCTACGCCGAACTGCGCGATCTGTTTCGCAGCCTGAGCTACGCCAGCGACATCAAGACGGTGGTCATCACGGGCTCGGGCGGCAACTTCTGCTCGGGCGGCGACGTGCACGAGATCATCGGGCCCCTTACCAAGATGGGCATGCCCCAGTTGCTGGAATTCACGCGCATGACGGGCGACCTCGTCAAGGCGATGCGCAATTGCCCCCAGCCCATCGTGGCGGCGGTCGATGGCGTATGCGCCGGCGCCGGCGCCATTCTTGCCATGGCCTCCGACCTGCGCCTGGGCAGCCCCGAGACCCGCACCGCCTTCCTGTTCGCGCGGGTTGGCCTGGCGGGCTGCGACATGGGCGCCTGCGCCATACTGCCGCGCATCATCGGCCAGGGCCGCGCGGCCGAGCTTTTCTACACCGGCCGCGCCATGTCCGCCGACGAAGGGCTGGCGTGGGGCTTCTTCAATGCGCTGCATCCTTCGGCAGAGGTGCTCGAAGCCGCGCAGACGCTGGCCGGCCGCATTGCCGCCGGCCCCACCTTCGCCCACGGCATGACCAAGAAAGCCATGCACCAGGAGTGGAGCATGGGTGTCGACGAGGCGATCGAGGCCGAGGCCCAGGCTCAGGCCATCTGCATGCAGACTCAAGACTTCCGCCGCGCCTACGAAGCCTTCGTGGCCAAGCAGAAACCTGTTTTCGAGGGCGATTGATGAGCGATACCTCCTGGCTCGACTGGCCATTCTTTGACGAGCGCCATCCCGAGATGGCGCGCGAGCTCGACGACTGGTGCCGGAAGGCGCTGGCCGAGGTCGATCATTCCGACACCGACGCCGCCTGCCGGCATCTGGTCAAGGCGCTGGGCCAGGCGGGCTGGCTGCGCGTGGCGGTGCCGCAGGGGCCGGACGGCTCGTGGGGCGGGCGCTGGCCGCAAATCGACTCGCGCGCCCTGTGCATCATGCGCGAAACCCTGGCGCGCCACGACGGCCTGGCCGACTTCGCCTTCGCCATGCAGGGCCTGGGCAGCGGCGCTATTTCCATCGCCGGCAGCGACGAACTGCGCCAACGCTATCTGCCGCGCGTGGCCGCCGGCGAAGCCATTGCCGCGTTCGCGCTGTCCGAACCCGATGCGGGCTCGGATGTTGCGGCCATGGCCTGCGAAGCCGTGCTGGACGGCGACAGCTACGTCCTCAACGGCGAAAAGACCTGGATCTCCAACGGCGGCATCGCCGACTTCTATTGCGTCTTCGTGCGCACGGGCGAGGCGCCGGGCGCTCGCGGCATCTCGGCCTTCGTGGTCGACGCCGACACGCCGGGGCTGGAAATCGCCGAGCGCATCGACGTCATCGCGCCGCATCCGCTGGCGCGGCTGCGCTTCAACCAGTGCCGCGTGCCGGTATCGCAGCGGCTGGGCGAGGCGGGGCAGGGCTTCAAGATCGCCATGATGACGCTGGACATCTTCCGCGCTTCGGTGGCGGCGGCGGCCTTGGGCTTCGCCCGGCGCGCCTTGCAAGAAGGCCTGGACCGCGCCCGGTCGCGGCGCATGTTCGGCCAGACGCTGGCCGACCTGCAGATCACCCAGGCTGCGCTGGGCGACATGGCCACCGAGATCGACGCCGCGGCTTTGCTGACCTATCGCGCCGCCTGGATGCGCGACGTCAAGGGCGTGCGCACTACCCGCGAGGCCGCGATGGCCAAGATGGCGGCCACCGAGTCCGCCCAGCGGGTCATCGACCGGGCGCTGCAGATGTTCGGCGGCCTGGGCGTGATGTCCGGCGTGCCGATCGAACGACTCTATCGAGAAATACGCGCCTTGCGCATCTATGAGGGCGCCACTGAAGTACAGCGCCTCATCATAGCCCGGGAACTGCTCAAGGAAGCCTGATACCGGCCGATCAACCAGGAGACAACAATATGGAACGCTCTGCTCACATAGACACCTTCGCCAGAGACCACCTGCCGCCCGAGTCGGAATGGCCCGAGTTTCTGCTCGAAGGCAATCCGGACGTCGCCTATCCCGCCCGCCTGAACTGCGTCGTCGAACTCGTCGACGCGCACGTCGGCCGCGGCGACGGCGATCGTATCGCCTTGCGCTGGCGCGACGATGACGGCAACAAACGCAGCATGAGCTATCGCGAATTGGCGGAACTGACCAATCGCATCGCCCACGTCCTGACCGAAGACATGAAGCTGGTGCCCGGCAACCGGGTGCTGCTGCGCGGCCCCAACAACGTCATGATGGCCGCGTCGTGGCTGGCCGTCGTCAAGGCGGGGCTCGTGGTGGTGCCCACCATGCCGCTGCTGCGCGCGGTGGAGCTCAAGCCCATCATCGAGAAGGCGCGCATTTCCGCCGTATTGTGCGACAAGCGCCTGTCCGAAGAGCTCGAGCATTGCTTCGACGCTTCGCACCCGGCCTATTGCGCCGACCTGAAGCAGGCGCTGTATTTCCACGACGACGCTCCCGATTCGCTCGACAGCATCGCGCGGAGCAAGCCGGCCGAGTTCACGCCCTGCGACACGGCGGTCGACGATGTCTGTCTCATCGCCTTCACCAGCGGCACCACCGGCAAGCCCAAGGGCTGCATGCACTTCCATCGCGACGTGCTGGCCATGTGCGATACCTTCTCCAAGCACGTCCTGCGCATGACGCCCGACGAGGTGGTATGCGGCACGCCGCCGCTGGCCTTCACTTTCGGCCTGGGCGGCCTGCTGTGCTTCCCGCTGCGCGTGGCCGGTTCGACCGTGCTGTGCGAAAAGCTCACACCCGACTCGCTGCTTGCCACGGTTCAAGACTTCGGCGTCACCATGACCTTCACCGCGCCCACCTTCTATCGGCAGATGGCCGAGCGGGTGTCCAAGTACGACCTGTCTTCCCTCAAGAAGACCGTGTCGGCCGGCGAAGCGCTGCCCGATGCCACCCGCCAGCTGTGGAAGCAGGCCAGCGGCATCGAGATGATCGACGGCATCGGCGGCACCGAGATGATCCACGTCTTCGTGGCCAGCGCGCCTGAGGACGTGCGCCGCGGCGCCATCGGCACCGTGGTGCCGGGCTATGTGGCCCAGGTGGTGGACGACAATCTCAAGCCGGTGCCCAACGGCACGGTGGGCCGCCTGGTGGTCAAGGGGCCGACCGGTTGCCGCTATCTCGACGACGAGCGCCAGCGCGTCTTCGTGCAGCAGGGCTGGAACCTGCCGGGCGACACCTTCATACAGGACGACGACGGTTATTTCTTCTACCAGGCGCGCAACGACGACATGATCATCTCGGCCGGCTACAACATTGCCGGCCCCGAGGTGGAAGATGCGCTGCTGACGCACGAGGCGGTGGCCGAGTGCGGCGTCATCGGCCTGCCCGACGAGCAGCGCGGCAACATCGTCAAAGCCTATGTGGTGCTCAAGCCCGGCTTCGACGGCGACGACGCCATGGTCAAGCTGCTGCAAGACCACGTCAAGGCCCAGATCGCGCCCTATAAATACCCGCGCGCCATCGAGTTCGTCGCGTCCCTGCCGCGCACGGAAACCGGCAAGCTCCAGCGTTTCGTGCTGCGCCAGAAATAGCTTTTTCTTTTTAACGAGAGGAATGAATGAAAATCCTGCAACCATCCGACTGGGCTCCCCCGCGCGGTTACTCCAACGGCATCATGAGCGAACTGACCGTCGGCAGCCGCATCATCTTCGTGGGCGGACAGGTCGCCTGGAATGCCCAGCAGCAGTTCGAGTCGGACGACCTGGCCGAACAGGTCGGCCAGACGCTGCGCAACATCGTGGCCATCCTCAAGGAAGGCGGCGCGGGCCCCGAGCACATCACGCGCATGACGTGGTACGTGGTCGACAAGAAGGAGTACGTCGCATCGCTGCGCGAGATCGGCCAGCACTACCGTGAAATCATCGGCCGCAACTTCCCGGCCATGACGGCGGTCGAGGTGGCCGACCTGGTCGAAGACCGCGCCAAGGTCGAGATCGAAGTCACGGCCGTCGTGCCTCCCGCGCAGTAAGCGGCACGTACGCCGGGCCCGCGCGGTATTCGGGCCAGTTCAAAGCAAAAGCCCACGAAGACATGTCTTCGTGGGCTTTTGCTTTGAATGGCTGATGCTGGTTCGTTTGTGTTCTTGAGCGCGTTTCAGGGTATTTGACGTTCTGCTTTGTGTTCTTGAATGTGTTTGGTGAAATAGTCGGCGTCCGGCTTTGTGTTCTTGAGAGCCGTCGGAGGCGATGCGGTTTAGGCCGGGCGGTCGGGCGGTCCGAGGCAGCGCCCTCCAACGCCCGGCCTAAACCGCATCGCCTCCGACGGCTTGCGGTAGCGGCTGGCCATGGATGTGGGCCTCTTAATTGCGGCACTCTAATGTAGTGAGTTCTCGAGCTTGCGGCTCATTGGGACGTGGCAGAAACTCGAGTTTGCCATTGACCATAGACGCAGCCAGAACGTGATGTGCACGAGAGCCGATATTCCATACACGCGTTTAACGCCGGCTTGCCGGCATGTGCGGCCTGCGTAAACACAAGCCGCTGGAGGCGGGCGCATTTGGGCCGGGCGTTGGAGGGCGCTGCCTCGGACCGCCCGACCGCCCGGCCCAAATGCGCCCGCCTCCAGCGGCGTTTAAAAACCCAAAAACACTATCACAAACGAGCTCCAACGCGCGGGGAGACAGGCGAGCCTGGGTCCAGGACGGCTTTTGTGACAATGGCCGCACTGGCGAATCCCAATCATCGACATGCGTGGGCCGAAATCGGGATAGCGGGCGGACATCAGCCTCCCACAGCGTGGGGACACTTATCTCAAAGCGTGGCAAACACCTCTTCAGCCGCATCCAGCGTAGCCTGGATGACCGCATCGTCGTGCGTGGACGACACGAAGCCTGCCTCGAACGCCGATGGGGCAAGATACACGCCCCGTATCAGCATGCCATGGAAGAACTTCTTGAAGCGCTCCACATCGGACGCCGACACTTCCTCGAAGGTCGTGGGAACGCCCTCGCGAAAATAAATGCCGAACATGCCGCCGACATGATCCGCGCTGAAGGGCACCTTTGCCGCGCGAGCCCGTTCTGCCAGGCCATCGGCCAGCTTCCCGGTCTGGGCCGACAGCCTGTCGTAGAAACCTTCCTCGGACAGCAGGCGCAGGGTGGTGAGCCCGGCGGCGACAGCCACCGGATTGCCAGACAGCGTGCCGGCCTGGTAGACCGGCCCCAGGGGCGCGATGTGCTCCATGATGTCGGCGCGCCCGCCGAAGGCGCCCACCGGCATGCCGCCGCCGATGACCTTGGCCAGCGTGGTGATGTCCGGCGTGACGCCGGTCAGCCCCTGAACGCCCTGCGGCCCGGCGCGAAAGCCGGTCATGACCTCGTCGAATATCAGCAGCGCGCCGTACTCGGTGCAAAGCCGGCGCAGGCCTTCGAGAAAGCCCGGCGCCGGCTTGACGAGATTCATGTTGCCCGCGATGGGCTCGACGATGATGCAGGCGATTTCACTGCCGAACTCCTTGAAGGCGGCTTCGACCGCCTCGAGGCGGTTGTAGTCCAGCACCAGCGTGTGCTGGATGAACTCCGGCGGCACGCCGGCCGACGTGGGATTGCCGAAGGTGAGCATGCCCGAGCCCGCCTTGACCAGCAGGCTGTCGGCGTGGCCGTGGTAGCAGCCTTCGAACTTGATGATCTTGGAACGGCCGGTGACGCCGCGCGCCAGCCGTATGGCCGACATGGTGGCCTCGGTGCCCGAGCTGACCAGGCGCACCTTCTCGATGGACGGAATGCGCGCGACGATGGCCTCGGCAATCTCGATTTCGCCCTCGGTGGGTGCGCCGAACGACAGGCCGTTGACGGCGGTTTCCTGCACGACGCGCACGATGTCGGGGTGGGCATGGCCCAGGATGGCGGGGCCCCACGAGCCGACGTAGTCGATGTAGCGGTGATCTTCGGCATCCCAGATATAGGGGCCTTGGGCTCGCTTGACGAAGCGCGGCACGCCGCCCACCGAGCGGAAGGCGCGCACGGGCGAGTTGACGCCGCCCGGAATGGTCTGGCAGGCGCGTTCGAATAAAGAGGCGTTACGGGGCATGATGAAGAGTCCGGATCAAAAGTGATGCAGTCGCGACGCGCTCGGGCGCGGATCGCGTCAAAGTCATAAGCATACCAAGCGCACGTATGCGGCATGGAAAGCGGCGCGGCGCGGGAAGCGCCTTTCGGCGGCTGGCCGGAGCCTTACCCCGCGTTGAACAGAGCGCTGAAACGCGCGGCCGCCGCCCGGATGTCGGGCGCCTCGAACAGGCCGCTGATGACGGCGAGGCTGTCGGCTCCCGCATCGACCACCGGGCCGGCGTTCTCGGCCGTGATGCCGCCGATGGCCACCACGGCGGCGCGCGGGGTTTGCATTGATTCTTCCGCCTGCACGACGAGGCCTTGCCCGGCGCGGATGTGGTCGAGCGTGGCATGCACGGCATCGGGCTTGATCTGCGACGGATACACCGCGCCAAAGGCGACATAGTCGGCGCCGTCCCGCAGCGCCTGGACGGCGAGTTCGGGCTGGTTGTAGCAGGAAGCGCCCAGGATGCGCCCCGGGCCCAGCGCGCGGCGCGCAAGGTGCAGGGGTCCGTCGTCGCGCCCCAGATGCACGCCGTCGGCGTCCAGGCGCAAGGCGGTTTCCACGCTGTCGTTGACGATGAAGACCACGCCGAGCGCGCGGCACAGGTCGCGCAGGCTGGCCGCCTGGGCCAGCCGGTCTGCCGGATCGCCCGTCTTGCGCCGCCATTGCAGCGCGCTCATGCCGCCTTGCGCCGCTCGTTCCACGGCCGCAAGCAGCCGGTCGGTGTCATGCCAGTCGGGCGTGATGCCGTAGAGTCCGCGTGGAAAGCGTGTGGAGCAGGAACTATTCTTCATGAGTGGACCGGTCGATGATGCGGTAGCCCATGCCGGGCTGGAACGTCGAGGTTGCAAGATGGGCAACCTTCTTGATCGCGCTATCGACCGCATGGGGCATGGGCAGCCCGCGGGCGAGTTCGAGCGTTGCGGCGCAGGCGAGCGGGCCGTCGCTGTCGCTGAGCCGCGTGCTGGGCGGCTGCCAGAGCCAGTTGAAGGTGGCTTGTTCGGGCCCGTGCAGCAAATGGGCGCCTTGCCCGGGCCGGATGGGGGTGCCCGTAGTCAACACCCATTGGGCTCCGAACTGGCGCAGCGCCACGGCGGGCGTGCCGTTCTCGATGGCGGGCAGTATGCCGTCGTTCTGCCAGTGCGCCAGCAGGCCGTGCTCGGCCAACACCAGGTCGGCCTGGGGCAGCAGCAGTTCGAAGATGGCGGCCAGGACTTCTTCCGGGTCGCTGTCGTCGGCCGCCTCGGTATCGAGCGGCGTACCGAGCTGCAGCACGAGCGGCAGCTGGCTGTAGTCGGCGGCGATCTGCGCCAGCACCCGCACCGCGTCGGTGCTGTACAGCGGCCCGGCCTTGATGGCCTGCACATTCATGTCCTCGAGAAGGCAGCGCGCCTGGTCGTCGATGAACTCGGGCGTCATGGCGCACACGTCTTCGATGCTGGCAGTATCCTGCACATGGATCGCGGTGACCACGCTGAGCGCATGGCCGCCGAGGCTGGCGCAGGTCACGGCGTCGGCCGGCAGATTGCCCGACCCGCTCGGGTCGAACGGGCCAAAAAAAAGAACCAGGGTGGGGTCAGGGGAGGGCACGGACTTTGGAGCGGAGTTGGGGAATTGTTTGGAAACTTTGGTGCGGATCAAGAAGGAAGGCTATTGGGTTTAGTAATATTGACCCCATTCTAATAGAAGCGTTGAGAATCCGGACGAGAAATTCGCCGCTTCGAGCCCCCTATTTTTTTCTGAGAGTAACGAACATGCGTACCTGGATGTGCCTGATATGTGGTTGGATCTATGATGAAGAAGCCGGCGTTCCCGAAGAGGGCATCGCCCCGGGCACACGCTGGGAAGACGTACCGCCCAACTGGGTCTGCCCCGAGTGCGGGGCCCGCAAGGAAGACTTCGAGCTCGTGGAGGTGTAAGCTTATTGAAACGGCGATTTCCGCAGACAGGAGGCAATACCATGTCAGCTAGTAAAGATTCAGGTACCGGACCGATCGTCGACCTATCCCGGCAGTTCCTGCTCGCCATGCCCGGCATGGTGGGCGGCAACCTGGCCAACACCGTCATCTATGTTTGCGAACACACTCACCACGGAGCTTTGGGGCTGGTGGTGAATCGCCCCACCGATCTCACCGTGGGCAATCTTCTGCAGCGCATCGACCTCGACCTCTCCCTCGAGATCGGGCCCGTCCAGGATACCCCTGTCTTTTTCGGCGGGCCGGTGCAGACCGACCGCGGGTTCGTGCTGCATGCGCCCGCCGGCGAATACAGTTCCAGCATCCCGCTGGGCGAACTGGCCCTTACCACCTCGCGCGACGTGCTCCAGGAAGTCGCCGAGGGGCGCGGTCCCAAGCATCTGCTCGTCACCCTGGGTTATGCGGGCTGGGGCGCCGGCCAGCTCGAAAGCGAAATGGCCCAGAACGCCTGGCTCAACGTCACCGCATCCAACGACATACTCTTCAGCGTCCCGCCCGAAGAGCGCTACGAGGCGGCCCTCGGCGTCCTGGGCATCAGTTCCGCCATGCTGGCGGGCGACGCGGGCCATGCCTGAGGAAACCCTGCTGGCCTTCGATTACGGGTTGAAAAAAATCGGTGTCGCGGTGGGCAACACCCTGACTCGCCAGGCCAGGCCTCTGAAGATACTGGTTCCTGTTACACGCGAACAGCGTTTCGAAGCCATTGCCGCGCTGCTTGGCGAATGGCAGCCCGATCGCGTGGTGGTGGGCCTGCCGCTGGCGGTCGACGGCGGTGAGCAATACCACTCGCTGCGCTGCCGCCGCTTCGCCAATCAGTTGCGGGGCCGCTTCGGCGTCGCGGCCGAGCTCGTCGACGAGCGCGGCAGCAGCATCGAGGCCCAGCTTGCACTGGGCAACAACGAGGCCGACGACGCCATGGCCGCAGCCATCATCCTGCAGCGCTATTTCGACGCATTGCCGAAAGGTAATATCATTACGCCCTAACCTCAGAACAAGTCGTCGGAACAGAGAGTCCCATTTTGAGTTTTTTGCTTGTCTTGCTGCGGCTGCCCTTCATCCTGGTGTGGCTGGTGTCCAGCCTGTTGTCGGTTGCGACGATCTATCCCCTGGTGTCGCCCGCGATGCGGGGCCGCATGAACAAAGCCTGGTCGTGGACACTGGTGCGCCTCTGCGGCGTAAGGGTCGATGTCGTGGGCGAGCCGCACATGCCGGGCCCGGCATTATGGGTGGCGAACCATGTGTCATGGATAGACATCTTCATCCTCGCCGGCGTGCGCAGCGTTTTTTTTGTGGCCAAGAGCGAGATCCGCTCCTGGCCGGTGGTGGGCTGGCTGGTGGCCAAGGTGGGCACGGTGTTTCTGCAGCGCGGCCAGCGGCATTCGCTGCGCCAGGTCGGCGAGCAGATGCAGGTCCGCTTCCAGCGTGGCGAGATCATCGGTCTTTTTGCCGAGGGCACCACGTCCACGGGCTTCGATGTGCTGCCGTTCCATTCCAGCCTGTTCGACCCGGCCATACGCGCTCAGGTGGACATACAACCGGTCGCACTGCGTTTCATGTATCGGGGCCGGCGCAGCGATTTCGCATCGTTCGTGGGCGAGGAAACGCTGGTGGCCAATCTGTGGACCCTCTTGCGCGCTACGGAGGTATCGGTCGAGGTGGAGTTTCTGCCGATGATCAGCGCGGCGCAATGCCGGGAATTGGGCCGCAACGAAGTGGCCCGCCACGCCGAGCAGGCGATCCGCCAGGCCGTGCAGCTTGCGCCCGATTGCCAAGCCGAAACGCTGGCGTCTTCATCACGCGAGCCCGCCTGACGTCCGATCACCCGTCGGGCGGTCAGGATGCATCGGCGTGATTGCCGCAATCTATCTGGATCACTTTGCGGTCCGCCAGCCGCACCGCCGTCAGGCGCCGTCCCCATACGCAGCCGGTATCCAGGCAGATGACGTCCGGACGCATCAGCAGGCCCAGCGTGGACCAGTGGCCGAACACGATGGTGGCTTCGTCCCGTGTGCGGCGTTCCGGCGCATCGTACCAGGGCAGCAGCCCCGAGATTTCCCAGTCCTGCTTGGTGGGCGCCAGCTTGTGGCGAAACTCCATGCGGCCCTGCGCATCGCACATGCGTAGCCGGGTGAGGGCATTGATGACGATGCGCCGCCGCTCGTCGCCCTCGAGGTCGTCCCGCCATTGCGAGGGCTCATTGCCATACATGGTTTGAAGCCGTTCGCGCCAATCGGGCGCCCGCAGGTCGCGCTGCACTTCGGCGGCCAGCCTCGCGACGTCGGCGACGCGCCATTGCGGCAGCACGCCGGCGTGCACCAGCAGATGGCCGTGTTCATGATGCGCCAGCGGGCGATGACGGATCCAATCGAGCAGATCTTCGGCGTCGGGCGCGTCCAGAATCTCGTCGAAAGTGTCGGACTTGCCCGGCTTGCGCACGCCCGCGGCGATGCCGAGCAGATGCAGGTCGTGGTTTCCCAGTACGGAGATGGCGCGGTCGCCCATGGCCATGACGCGGCGAAGGGTCTGCAGCGAGGCCGGGCCCCGGTTGATGAGGTCGCCGGCGAACCAGAAGCGGGGCTCGTCGCCGGCTGCGATGTCGGGGTGATCGAGCAGCGCTTCCAATGAGCGGCAGCAGCCCTGCAGGTCGCCCACCATCCAGATATCGGAAGCGCTCATGCCGCCGCCTTGCTCCAGGGCCAGCGCGCCTGCGCCGCGCGCCGCACATTATGCTGGTTCTCCATGAGGATGAGGCCGCCGAATGCCAGGACGAGCGCCGCCAGATTGGGCACCAGGGCGGTGACCCATGGAGGCCATTTGCCCAGCATGCCCACATTGAGCGCCAGCTGGTTGATCATGAAGAAGCCCACGCCGAGCAGGATGCCGATGAACACCTTGCCTCCGACGCCGCCGCGCCGCGTCTGCATGAAGCCGATCGGAGCCGCGATGGTGATCATCACGAGCAGGGTGAAGGGATAGGCGAGCTTGCGCCACAGCGCCACGATCTGGCGCTCGGTCTGCAAATTGTTGCTTGCGAGGTAGTCGATATAGTCGAGCAGCACCGAGATGGACATCCGTTCGGGCGTCAGGATGCGGGCGATCAGGCGTTCGGAGGTGAGCGTGGTGGAGAGCTCGCGCTTTTCGACCTGATGTATCTGGGTCAGGGGCGTGGCGGGCGCCTGCGCGTCGGCCAGCGCCATCAGGGCGTTGTCGTCGATGTGGGTTTCGGTGACGCCCGTGAGCACCAGCTTGCCCTGCTCGAAGTGCCCGTCCTTGGCTCGCGACAGGCGCGCCAGCTCCTGGTCCTTGCGGAACTCGTACACCGTGACGTCGCTGACGCCGCCATTGGCCTTGAGTTCTGAAATATTGATGATGCGGTTGCCCCCGGTGGAGCCTTCTTCTTTGAACCAGTAGCCGCTGTTGAGCCGGCCCCCGCCGGCGCGGCCCAGCAGCGAGAGGTTGGCTTCGCTGTATTTGATCTCGGCCGCCGGCGTCACCACCTCGGACAGCACGAAGGCGCCGATGACCCAGGGCACGGTGATGATCCACAGCATGGCCAGAAGCTTGATGCCGCTGACTCCGGAGACGCGCAGGATGACCAGTTCGTTGCGCTGCGCCAGGCTGGCGAGCGCAAGAATGGCTCCGATCAGCAGGCCGATCGGCAGCAGTTCGTACAGCCTCGTCGGCAGCTGCAAGGCCTGCAGATAGAACAGATTGAGCAGGGTGAACTTGGAGCCGACGTTGTCGAGCTCTTCGATCAGGGCGAAGAAGGTGAACAAGCCCACCAGCGCCAGCAGCACGACGGCGCAGGAGCGATAGATTTCGCGGGCAAGATAACGGCGGGCGGTACGCATGGGCAACTATTCTGGACTCATAGGAGGCACCCGCCCCGTCGGGCGGATACACGGAAGCTTAACAAATGCGGGGCTGTCATCGGGCGTTTTCGCATCCAGGCAGGAAGGGGCGGGTCAGGGAATCTCGACCAGCCGCATGCGCTTCTGGATGGTGGCGGTGCGCGAGCGCAAGTACGATGTATCGCCGCGTTTGTCATAGTACGCCGGATTGGGCAGCATCGCCGCCAGCCTGGCCGCCTGGGCGCTGCCGAGGCGCGCCGCGCTGCCGCGGTAATAATGCGCCGCGGCCGCTTCGGCGCCGAACACGTTTTCTCCCCATTGCGCCAGATTCAGATACAGCTCCAGGATGCGCTGCTTGCTCATGACGGATTCGATCATGTAGGTCAGCGCCAGTTCCTGCGCCTTGCGCCAGTACGAGCGCTCGCTGGACAGAAAGAGGTTTTTTGCCAGCTGCTGGGTAATGGTCGACCCGCCGCGCACCCGGTTGCGGCCCTGTTCGGCCTGGCGCGCATTGTATTCCCACGCTTTCTTGATCGCCTCCCACTCCACCCCGTCATGGGCGACGAAATTGGCGTCTTCCGAAGCGATTACGGCGCGCTTGAGATTGTTGCTGATGCGGTCGTACGGCACCCACTGATAGCGGATGACGGCATCCGGGTTTTCGCGCCTGAGCTCGGCCCGGGTGGCCTTCATGAAGGCGCTGCTGCCCGGGTCGTGGAAACACAGCCACACCACCATCACGAACAGCCCGAACTGGTACAGCAGAAAGGCGAACAGCGCCAGCAGCAGGGCGGTGGCCGCCACCTTGAGCTTGGAGATCCGCCGCGCCATGGGTCAGCGCCCTTGCATCCGGCTGCGCAAATGCGCCAGCACGGGCCCTGCGTCGGGCCGCACGCCGTTCCATATGAAGAAAGCTTCGGCGGCCTGTTCGACCAGCATGCCCAGCCCGTCGGCGACATGGCCGGCCCCCGCTGCGCGAGCCTGGACCAGAAAGGGGGTGGGATGAGGCCCGTACATCATGTCATAGGCCAGGGCGCCGGGGGCGTACCGGGCGCTGGCAATGGCGGGGGCTTCGCCCGCCAGGCTGCTCGAGGTGGCGTTGATGACGATGTCCCATTCGCCCTCGGCCCGGTCCAGGGCTCCGGCCGAAACCTTGCCGGCATGCTCGGCCAGTTGGGCGTCCAGATGGTCTTTCAGACCTTGTGCCCGCCCGGCGCTGCGGTTGACGATGCGAAGCCGGGCGCAGCCCGCCTCGAGCAAGGGAAACAGGACGCCCTTGGCCGCCCCTCCGGCGCCGATGAGCAGCACGCGTTTGCCGGCCACGTCGATGCCCTGTCGGGCAATGTCGGCGAGCAGGCCCACGCCGTCCGTATTGCAGCCCCGCAGCCCGCCGTCCTGCATCCACAGGGTGTTGACGGCGCCGGCCAGGCGGGCGCGCTCGGACAGGCCCGTGCCGCACAATGCATGGGCTTCTTCCTTGAACGGCACGGTCACGTTCAGGCCCCAGCCTCCCTGGGCGAAGAAGCCGTCCACGCTGCGGGCGAATCCGTCCAGCGGGCTTTCGAGCAGCCCATAGCGCAGGGGGATGCCGGTCTGGCGGCCGAACGCTTCATGGATGGCCGGCGACCGGCTGTGCTTGACCGGATTGCCGACCACGGCGAAACGCCGTGTGGAAGGGGAGTCGTTCATGGGGTTTCCGTGGACAATCGGTTATGGGTGAAATGCCAGGTGCGCGTGATGGCCAGCACGTCGGTGCGGCGGGCGATCGAATCGGGCAGCGGGGCGAAGGGCGCGGCAAGCTGCACGATGCGCTGCGCGGCGAGATTCAGCACCGCATGCTCGGAGGGCCGATCGATGTCGATGCGCTGAAGGTCGCCATTGCTCTTGATGTAGACGGTAAGCCGCAGCGTGCCGTAGACCCTGCCGCGCGCTTCGGCGGGATAGTGTTCGGTGCCCAGCAGTTCTATCCGCTGGCGCCAGGCTTCGACATACTGGGCGTAGTCCACCTCTTGGGCCGCCGGGCCGACGAACCGCTGGCGCGGCTGGGCGTTGTAGCGCTCTATCTCTTCCTTGAGCGCGTTGATGCGCGCATTCAGCACCAGGCTGTCCTGCACCAGGGCGTCTTCTCCCGGTGCGTCCGACTGCTGCAGCAGATCGGGCTTTTTGCGCGCCTCGGGGACGGCCTGGCTGGCCTGCAATTGCGCATAAAGCCTTTCCTGTTCTGACTCCAGCTGCGCCTGGCGCTTGCGCAGCGCCTCGAGCACGATCTGGTCGGGAGAATCGGCCGCCGTGCGCGGCAGGGGCGACGAGGCGACGTCACGGCCGCCGTCGCCGCCGGCGTTCACTTGCTGCTGCGCGAGCACTTGCGGCTGCGCCGGCGCGGTTTCCGTGCGAGCGTTCACCAGCGTGACTTCGAGCCTGCTGTCGGAGCGCACGGGCGCCGACGAGGCGCCATGGAAGCGCAGCGCCAGCAGCGCGGCGTGAATGCACAGGGACAGCACCAGCGCCAGCGGCAGATAGCCGCCCCGGGCATGGGGCCGCGATATCAGCGTCCATATCAAGAGGGGGCCGGTCGCGGTCTTCATGGCGGGCCCGGTTCAAGGAGCGGCTGTACCCAGATAGCGGCATTGCAGCTCCAGCGACAGTTCGTCGCAGCCCATTACTTCGAGGTCGACGGCCTGGCCGCGCTCGAATTCGGGCATGCCCGCCACCCGTATGACCAGCGGCACGCCGTCGAGCCGCACGAGGTCGTCGCGCAATACCTGGCCCTGCACCCGCTTGACGTCATTCTGTTGAATCCAGCGCAGGCACCAATACCGCTCCATGTCGTTCTGGAAGTCGTTCCAGACGGCATACTGCGAGTCGAAAGCCCCGATGATGGCGAACAGGTCGGCCTCCTTGGGTTTGAACGGCGCCACGAGCCGGGCCGAGACGCCGTGCTGCGCGGCGGCCAGTATCTGGCCCTGGTTGATCAGGTCGACGTAGCGGCGCAGCGGAGAGGTCGACCAGATGTACTGCGGAACCCCGATGGCTTCGTGAGGCAGGGATTGGGTCGACATGCGCACCCGGCCCGCCTGCTGAGAGCGGTAGATGCCCGGGACGCCATGCTGGGCCAGCAGTCCGCCCCACAAATTATTCGCCAGAATCATGTACTCGGCAACCAGGCGGTCCAGCGGCGCGTTGCGCCGCCGCGGCACGATGCGCACGATGCTGTCCGGATCGTCCGGCGCGCCTTCCAGCTGGAAGGAATACTCGACCCGGTTATTGCTCTCGGTCTTGCCCCGCACGGCATCGCGTTGCGCGCTCAGCGCCTTGGCCAGCCGCCACAAGGGGCGCAGCCAATGGCCATAGGGCAGTTCGGCCTGCGGATCGTCCAGCGCTTCCTCGGTCACCAGCGGGTCGAGCGTATTCAGGCGCAGGTTCTCGCGCACCTGCAGCATCTCGGCCCGGGTTTCGGATTCAATGATTTCGCCGGTGGTCAGGTTGGCCTGTACATACAGCGAAAGCGCCGGCCGAGGCGCGCCCGCGTCGAGCGAGAAGCGCTCGATCAAGCCTTGGGGAAGCATGGGTATTTTTTCGCCGGGCACGTAGACGGTCGACATGCGCGAACGCGCGATATCGTCCAGGGGGTTGCCGCGGATGATCGCCAGGCCCGGCGCCGCAATGTGCACGCCGACGCGCACGACTTCATCCGAAATGGCCTGCACTGAAAGCGCGTCGTCGACTTCGGTGGTCGAGGCATCGTCCACCGAATAGGCTTCGACGTCGGCGAAAGGCAAGTCCCAGTCGGGCGGCGGCAGTTCGACGGCGGGAAAACCCGTGCCCTTGGGAAAGTTCTGGGCCAGGAAACGATGCCGATGCAGGGCGAGCGGATGCGGCCAGGCGCCCAGGCGCAGCAGCAACTGCTCGGGCGTGGCGCCGGTCTGCGCGCAGGCGGCTTCGAAGGCCTTCCACTGCAGCGTGTTCTTGTCGGGGCGAGTCAACAGGGTCTTGGCCACCTCGGCGATGGGCTCGGGCAGCTGGCCGGCCGCCATCTGTTCGGTCCATTGCTGCTGCTGCTCGGCCTGCAGGCGTTTTTTTTCTATGGCCGCCAGGGCGGCCTCGAGAATGTCTGGCGGCGCGGGTCGGTAGCGGCCCTTGCCTCGGCGATGGAAGTAGGCCGGGGCGCTGTTCAGCGCGAAAATCAGCGCGGCTTTCTCGACCGCGTTGGGCGGATGGCCGAAGTATTCCTGGGCGAACTCGCAGGCGTCGAGTTCTTCCTGGGGGGCGCACTCCCACAAAAAGTCGATCTCGAGCGTCGCGGCCAGGTCGCCCGCCTGCTCGAGCAGGGCCGCCGGTTCGGGATGCTCGAACGCAAACAGCACGTTGGCTCTTTTTATTTTGCTGCGCTTGCCCGAAGCGGACTCCACCTGCAAGGTGGAGTCGCTTTCGGAGAAGATCTTCTCGGCTTTGAAGCTTCCGCTGTCTTCGTAGAGGACGTACATAGATCGATCAGTGCGGTGCCGGCGGCACCAGGGTGAATGGGAGGGCGGCCCGGATGGACTGCACGACTGCCCTTTTAGTATTAACAGGTTCTAGGAGCGGTATTGCGGCTCCAGCACGAACCGCAGCACTTCGGGCATCCATTGTTCGAAATCCGATATGCCATGGTCGCTGCCCTGGATGATGCGCCCGTGGCTGCCCGCGTACCACTGCGCCATCTCGCGCCAATCGAGCACTTCGTCCCCCGTGGCCGCCAACAGGAAATAGCGCTTCGGGTCGGCGGGCCGGCCGACGGCCATCCGCGCCAGTTCGTCGACGTGCTCGGGAAGAAAAACGAAAGGTGCGTCGCTATGGTATTGCGTGTGCTCGCCCACCTGGGTGGCCAGGTCGCGCGCCGCATGAACGACGGGATTCAGGACGACCGCGCGGCACTGTCTTTTTTCGGCCAGGCACGTTGCATAATAACCTCCCAGCGACGAGCCCATCAGGGTCAGCGGCCCGTTCTTGCCGCCATCGTGATGCAGGTCGATGAGCGCATCGCACAGTGCGATGGCCTGCGCCGGGCTGGCGGGCAGTTGCGGGCAGTGCCATTCCCCGCCATGCCCCCGTTCCCGCAGCGCACGGCCCAGCATGACTGCCTTGGCGGACGATGGCGAAGACCGGAATCCGTGCAGATAGAGAATCATGCGCCGGCCTGTGCCGGCAGGGCCAGGCGATCGAGTATTTTTTGATGTACGCCGCCGAAGCTGCCGTTGCTCATGACGAGAATGTGGTCGCCCGGCCGGGCCCGGGCGGCGATGGCCTGTACCATGGCGTCCAGGTCGGAATGCGTAAAAGCGCGTTCTCCCAGGGGCGCCAGCACCTGGGCCGGATCCCAACCGAGCGCGTGCTTGCCCTCGGTTTCGCCGTAGCAGAACACCAGGTCGGCCTGTTCCAGCGCGCCGGGCAGGCGGGCCGCCATGGCGCCCAGCTTCATGGTGTTGGAACGGGGTTCCAGCACGGCAAGAATGCGCGCGCCGCCCACTTGGCGACGAAGCCCGTCCAGGGTGGTGGCGATGGCCGTGGGGTGATGGGCGAAATCGTCGTAGACGGCGATGTCGCGCACGGTGCCGCGCAGCTCCATGCGGCGCTTGATGCCGCCGAAGCGGGAAAGGGCCTCGATGCCCGCCTTGGGCGGGACCCCCGCCTGCGTCGCGGCGGCCAGAGCGGCCAGCGCATTGAGGCGGTTATGCTCGCCGCCGAGCCCCCATGTCAAGGTGCCGGTGGCCTTGCCGTCGACGCGTACTTCGAAATGGCCGGGATGCTCGCCGGCATCATGGGCGCTCCAGCGGCCGTCCGGGCCGAAGGTTTGCACCGGCGTCCAGCAGCCGCGCTGCAGGACGGCGTCCAGGGCCTCGTCCGCATGGGGCCGGATGATGGCCCCCGAGGACGGTATGGTGCGCACCAAGTGATGGAATTGGGTCTGGATTGCCTGAAGATCGGGGAAGATGTCGGCGTGATCGTATTCCAGATTGTTGAGGATGGCGGTGCGCGGCCGATAGTGCACGAACTTCGAACGCTTGTCGAAGAAGGCCGTATCGTATTCGTCGGCCTCGATGACGAACAGGGAGCCGCCGCGGTCGTAGCGGGCCGACACTTCGAGGCCCGGCGCGATGCCGCCGATGAGGAAGTTGGGCGCCAGCCCCGCCTCGCGCAGTATCCATGCCAGCATGGAGCTGGTGCTGGTCTTGCCGTGGGTGCCCGCGACGGCCATGACATGCTGGCCGCGCAGAATCGCATCGCCCAGCCACTGCGGCCCCGACGTATAGGCCAGGCCCTGGTCCAGAATGGCTTCCATCAGGGGGTTGCCGCGGCTGACCACGTTGCCGACGACGTACAGGTCGGGCCGCAGCGATACCTGGTCCGCCGAGAAGCCTTCGATGAGTTCGATGCCTTGCTGTTGAAGCTGGGTGCTCATGGGCGGGTAGACGCCGGTGTCGCAGCCGGTCACTTTGTGGCCGGCCGCCCTCGCGATCAGCGCCAGGCCGCCCATGAAGGTGCCGCAGATGCCCAGGATGTGTAAATGCATGTGTATCCCTCCAGGCGGTATTGTAGTGATTCTGGCAGGCGCGGGCTGCGATGATAAAATCGTTGCTCATGATGAAAAACCTCCTTCCCAAGGTCGCGCCATGAAGCGGCGCGGCTTTCTTCTGCGAGCCGGCCTGCTGGCCGGCGCCGGCCTTGCCGCGGCATTTCCGTTGCCTTCGTTGGCGGCGGAAAACCTCTTTGATGCCAGCTTTCCCGATGTCGACGGCGCCGAACAGCCCATGAAGCAATGGCTGGGCAAACCCGTGGTGGTCAATTTCTGGGCCACCTGGTGCCCGCCCTGCGTCAAAGAGATGCCCGATCTCGAGGCATTGCATCAAAAGTATCCGGACGTGAACTTCCTGGGGCTGGCGGTGGACACCGCCGTCAATGTGCGCAAGTTCAACGAAAAAGTGCAGGTCAGCTATCCCTTGCTGATGATCGGGCATGGCGGCATCGAGCGCATGCGCTCCATGGGCAACCGCGCCGGAGGCCTGCCGTTCACGGTGGTCTACGACGCAAAAGGGCAGGTCGCCGAGACCATACTGGGCCAGGTCAAGCCCGCCGAACTCGAAAAAACCATTCAAGGCCTATTGGCGTAAAACCCTGCAAAAACAACGTATTTCGTGGACAAACACCCGCCTTTTGGCGTAAAAAGACGTTCTGATCCTTGACCGAAACCAACATGGCCCGAAACATCCTTGTCTTGCACGGCCCCAATCTCAATCTGCTTGGCGCCCGCGAACCGCAGGTATACGGCCGCCAGACCCTGGCCGACATCGATGCCCGGCTCCAGCAGGTGGCGGCCGAAAACGGCGCAAGATGCGCGACGTTTCAAAGCAATCACGAGGGTGAACTGGTCGATCGCATCCATAGCGCGCGCGGCGACGGCACCGACTACATTGTCATCAATGCCGGGGCCTATACCCATACCAGCGTCGCGCTGCGCGACGCCCTGGCCGCGGTCGCCATCCCGTTCATCGAAGTACATATATCCAATGTTCACAAGCGAGAGCCCTTCCGCCATCACTCCTATTTGTCCGACCTGGCTGTCGGGGTGATCGCGGGACTGGGCCCTTTTGGCTATGAAGCCGCGTTGCGCCACGCGATGGCGGACTGAATGCCGCATGCCGTTTTCATTTTCATCAATATTTTCTTTCGCTGCGGGCCGACGCCGGCCACAGTGAAATGACATGGGAAAGTCTGTATGGACCTCAGAAAACTCAAGACCCTGATCGACCTGGTTGCCGAATCGGGCATTGCCGAACTCGAAATCACCGAAGGCGAGGGCAAGGTACGCATCGTCAAGTCCGTGCCGGCGCCCCAGCCGGTGGCCTATGCGCCCGAGCCCGCCGCGGCTGCGCCCGCCCCGGCGCCCGCGGCTCCCGCTGCGCCGGCGGCCCCTGCCGCGCCTCAAGGACACGTGGTCAAGTCGCCCATGGTAGGCACCTTCTATCGGGCGCCGAACCCCGGCGCTTCGCCTTTCGTCGAAGTGGGACAGTCGGTCAAAGAAGGCGAGCCCCTGTGCATCATCGAGGCCATGAAGCTGCTGAACGAAATCGAGGCCGACAAGGCGGGCGTCATCAAAGAGATTCTGGTCGAAAATGGCGAGCCCGTCGAATACGGTCAACCTCTCTTTGTCATCGGCTGATTAATCCATGTTTGAGAAAATCCTCATCGCGAACCGGGGCGAGATCGCCCTGCGCATACAGCGAGCCTGCCGCGAACTGGACATCAAGACGGTCGTCGTCTATTCGGAAGCCGACCGCAACGCCAAATACGTGCGCCTGGCCGACGAGGCCGTGTGCATCGGTCCGGCCGCCGCGCGCGACAGCTACCTGAGCATGCCGGCGCTGATCTCGGCGGCCGAGGTCACCGACGCCGAAGCGATCCATCCCGGCTACGGCTTCCTGGCCGAGAACGCCGACTTTGCCGAGCGCGTCGAAAAAAGCGGCTTCGTCTTCATCGGTCCGCGCCCCGACACCATCCGCATGATGGGCGACAAGGTCAGCGCCAAGCAGGCCATGATCGAGGCCGGCGTGCCCGTGGTACCCGGATCGCCCGGCGCGCTGCCCGACGATCCCGAAGAGATCCAGCGCGTTGCGCGCGATATCGGCTATCCGGTCATCGTCAAGGCGGCCGGCGGCGGCGGCGGACGCGGCATGCGGGTCGTCTATACCGAAGCGGCCCTGCTCAATGCCGTGTCCATGACGCGCACCGAGGCGGGCGCGGCTTTCGGCAACCCCGAAGTCTATATGGAGAAGTTCCTCGAGAACCCACGCCATATCGAGATCCAGGTGCTGGCCGATGGCGGCCGCAACGCGGTATGGCTGGGCGAGCGCGACTGCTCCATGCAGCGCCGCCACCAGAAGGTCATCGAAGAAGCGCCGGCGCCAGGCATTGCCCGCCGGCTCATCGAGCGCATCGGCGAGCGCTGCGCGGACGCCTGCCGCAAAATGGGCTATCGCGGCGCGGGCACGTTCGAGTTCCTGTACGAAAACGGCGAGTTCTTCTTCATCGAAATGAACACCCGCATTCAGGTCGAGCACACCGTGACCGAGATGGTCACGGGCGTCGACCTGGTCGTGCAGCAGATCCTGATCGCCGCCGGCGAGAAATTCACCCTGCGCCAGCGCGACGTGCAGTTTCGGGGCCACGCCATCGAATGCCGCATCAACGCCGAAGATCCGTTCAAGTTCATCCCCAGTCCCGGCAAGATCACCAACTGGCATACGCCGGGCGGCCCGGGGGTGCGCATGGATTCGCACGTCTTCAGCGGCTACACGGTGCCGCCGAACTACGACTCCATGATCGCCAAGCTCATCACCTATGGCGACACGCGCCGCCAGGCGATAGCGCGCATGGAGATCGCCTTGTCCGAGATGGTGGTCGAGGGCATCCAGACCAATATCCCCCTGCATCGCGAGCTGATGCGCGACGGACATTTCGTCGAGGGCGGGACCAGCATCCATTATCTCGAGCACAAACTGTCGCAACGCCCCTAGGGCTAAAGGGCAGCGCCGCCGTCAATGCGGCGGCGCTTCGGCCCCTTCAGGAACAAACCATGCGTGAACTCGTGCTGCACTGCCAGGAAGCCCAGGCGGAAGCCCTATCGGATGCACTGCTCGCCGCGGGCGTGCTGTCCGTATCCGTCGAAGATGCCGACAGCGACACCGAGGCCGAGCAGCCTCTGTTCGGCGAACCGGGATCCGAGCCCGAGGTCCAGGCGTGGCGCCGCAATCGTGTCGTGGCCCTGTTGCCCGACGGCATCGATCCCGAGCAGGTGCTCGAGCAGGCGCGGGTGGCCAGCGGGCTGGACTTCATGGCCAGCGGATGGACGACCCGCGACGTGCCCGACGCCGACTGGGTCAAGCTGACGCAGGCGCAGTTCGGGCCCATTCATGTCGGCGAGCGGCTCTGGATCGTGCCGAGCTGGCATCGGGACGATCCCTCCGTACCGGCCCGGGCCGCTTCCGCGGGCGCCGTCCACATCGAACTCGATCCCGGGCTGGCGTTCGGCACCGGCAGCCATCCCACCACCCATCTGTGCCTGGAGTGGCTCGAACAGCATCTCGAGGCGGGACGATCGGTGCTGGACTATGGCTGCGGTTCGGGCATATTGGCCATCGCGGCCAAGCTGCTGGGCGCCGGGTCCACCACGGGCGTCGATATCGACGAGCAGGCCGTCCGGGCGACCGAGTACAATGCAGAGGTCAATCGCAGCGAGCTGCGCGCCATGTTGCCGGACGACCTGCCCGAAGGGCGGTTCGAAGTCGTGGTGGCGAACATATTGTCCAACCCCCTGAAGGTGCTGGCGCCCATGCTGGCCAATCGCGTCGCTCCGGGCGGGTGGCTGGTCCTGTCGGGCGTGCTCGAGCGCCAGGCACAGGAAGTCGCCCAAGCCTATGCGCCCTGGCTCGATCTGAGCGTATGGCGCGCACGAGAAGGATGGGTGTGCCTGAGCGGGCGACGCACCTGACGACGTTCAATATTTGCATATGGATCTAACCACCCGCTGTCCCCAATGCGGAGCCGAGTTTCCGGTCAGCTTGCAGCAATTGCAGCTACGCAAGGGTTATATCCGCTGTATCAATTGCGCTCACATCTTCGACGGCTACGAAGCGGTGGTGCCCGCCGCGGGGACGGAGCCCACCGTCCCGACGACTGCCCCCGCGGCGCCCGCCCCACAGACCGAACCCAGGTTTTCCGCTTCCGGCGTTCCGGCCGCGCCTGCCGCGGGCGAACCCCGGTTCATCGTTTCCGGCCCCGAGCACTCCGGCGCGGGCATTCCCATCCGCACCCGCGAGGCGGCGAGCGCCGAGCCGGCCGCGTTTACCGTGCGCGACCATGATCACCGGCCGGACGATGGCGGACGGCATACCATCGGCGATCCTGTGCCGCCGGGCGAGCATGACGGCTATCGCGACACGGGATCTGGGCTGTATGTAGAGCCTCGCCATGGCCATGAAGCGGGCCCCGAATTCGTCCACGACGATGAACAGCCCGGCGGCATCGGCCTGGGACGCGTGTTCTGGAGCCTGCTCGTGGTGCTTGGCCTGGCGGCGGCGGTGCTGCAGGCCGCATATATCTATCGGGTCCAGATCGCCAGCGAGCTGCCGTCCTTGCGGCCGGCCCTGGAGCGCTACTGCGAAACGCTGGGCTGCACGGTGGAGTACCCGCGCCGCATCGCCCAGATCGCCATCATGGATTCTTCGCTGCAGGCGATACGGGACGAAAACGAACCCCCGGATGGAAACCGCCTGATGCTCAACGTAGTGTTGCGCAACAATTACGACCGGCCGCAGCAATGGCCGACGCTGTCCGTCGAACTGGTGGATTTCTCGGGTACTGTAGCGGCAAGGCGGCTGTTGGCGCCTTCCGATTATCTGCCCGAAATTTCCTTGCAGCGGCCCTTTCCCGCCACAAGCGAGGTCCGGGTGTCCGTGCCGATCACGGTCCAGGGCGCGCAGATCAACGGTTATCAGCTCGATAAGTTCTTTCCGTAAGGGTGAAAATGTCCAATAAGATTCTGGTTTGCGGTTCAGTGGCTTTCGATACCATCACGGTGTTCGAAGGGCATTTCAAAGACCACATCCTGCCCAACAGCATTCAATCGCTCAGCGTGTCCTTCTTCGTGCCTTCAATGCGCAAGGAGTACGGCGGCTGCGCGGGCAACATCGCCTACAACCTCAAACTGCTGGGCGCCGATGCGGTCCCGGTGGGCACGGTGGGCGTGGATGCGGGCGACTATCTCGAGTACATGCAGCGCCTGGGCATCGACACTTCCTTGGTCAAGGTGCTGCCGGATACCTTCACGCCGCAGTGCTTCATCACAACCGACCTGGACAGCAACCAGATCGCTTCCTTCCATCCGGGGGCCATGTCCCGCTCGTCCGAGAACGACCTGAGCGGCACCCAGGCGGCATGGGCCATCGTCGCGCCCGACTCGAAAGAAGGCATGTTCGCCAACGCGCAGCGCCTCAAGGCGCAGAACACGCCCTTCATATTCGACCTGGGGCAGGCCATGCCGCTGTTCAGCGGCGACGACCTGCTGCAGATGCTGGAGATGGCGCAGATGCTTACGGCCAACGATTACGAAGCCAGCGTCATCGAGCAGCGCACCGGGCGCAGCATGCTCGAAATTTCCAAGTCGCTGCAGGCGGCCGTTGTGACGCGCGGCGGCGAAGGAGCCATTCTGTATGCCGACGGCGCCGCCACCCACATCGATCCGGTCCGCGTGGACGAGGTGGTCGACCCCACGGGTTGCGGCGACGCCCACCGCGCCGGACTGCTCTACGGGCTGGTCAACGATTGGCCGCTGGCTGATGCGTGTCGCTTGGCGAATGTGATGGGTGCCATTAAAATCTCTTCAAAGGGTCCCCAGAATCATCAACCATCTCGCGCCGAGATCGGTGCATTGCTCAAACAACACTATGGCATCGACCTGTCGTGATCCGGCGGTCGTGCACCGAAAGGAGTCTTCCATGAATTCAACATCTGTAATGCGATCCGGTACGGCTTATCGGCGCCTGCTGGCGGTAACGGTCGTTGCCGCCTCTTTGGCCGTGGTGGCGGGTTGCGCAAACCGCTCGGCGTCCAGCTCGGTCTACACCTATGGGCAAGCGCAACAAGAGCAGATCGTGCGTACCGGCACCGTGGTGTCGGTGCGCTCCATCACCATCCAGGACGACCGCTCCAGCGGGGCCGGCGTGCTGGCCGGCGGCGCCTTGGGCGGCGTAGCGGGCAATGCGGTGGGCGGCGGTTCGGGCCGGGCGCTGGCCACGGTCGGCGGCGCCATCCTGGGCGGCCTGCTGGGCAATACGGTCGAAAACCAGGTGGGTAAGAAGCAGGGCCTTGAAATCACCGTTCAGCTCGACAACGGCGAGACCCGCGTCGTCGCCCAAGAGGCCGACGTGGCGCTGTCATCGGGCCAGCGCGTGCGCCTCATCAGCGGCGGCGGTCCGACGCGCGTCGTGCCCATGTAAATCGGCGCGCGGCGAGGGGCTGCCTCGGCCCCTCAATGTCGCGGCCTGGCCTGCACCGGCCAAACAAAACACCCCATGCACGTTTCCATGCTGGGGTGTTTTTTTGGGTCTTGGCGCGGCAGCCAGTTTCAAGACTGCGCGTGGTCGCCTTCGGATACCGCGGCCGCCCTATACCGCCAATGCGGCGAAGGCGAAACGCTGGACGATCATCATGGCGACCTGAGCCAGAATCAGCAGGACGAGCGGCGACAGGTCGAGGCCGCCCAGATTGGGCATGATGCGGCGTATGGGGTCCAGCAGCGGGGCGGTGAGCGTATGCAGCACCGGCATGATGGGGGCCATGGGATTGACCCACGACAAAATGGCCTGGATCAGCGTCAGCCACACGACGAGATTCAAGGCCCATTTCAGTACGGTCAGCAAGCTGGCGATCAATGCGGGAAGCCATGCCTGTGCGAGCGGAAGCTGCCCGGTCAGCACGATCCACGTGGCCAGCAGGTACACGAGCGCGGTGAGCCAGCAGGCCAGCAGGCTGGGCAGATCGACCTTGCCGCGAGGAGGCACCAGCTTGCGTATCGGCTGCACGAGCCAGTCGGTCAGGCGGATGACCGCTTGCGAATAGGGATTGAAAGGGTGCAGCCGTATTGCATAGGCCCAGGCGCGTACGATCAATGCGATGCCGAACAGCAAGAAGACGATGTCGAAGACGAATCCGAGTATGCCGCTGATCATGGGTTCAGACTTGGATGGTTGCAAAGCGCCATTGTCGCATGACTGAATTTCCCTTGGAAAAAAAACTGCCCGGGCTTGCCGGGCAGTTTGATGCTTGCTTCTACTGTAAGGCCATGGATTAAGGACGGCCGCCGGTGGGGAAGGGCCACGACGCGGCGGGGTTTACCGTTTTGGTCGCGGGAGTTGCCGCTGCGGTGTCCTTGTTTGCCTTGGCGCTGGCCTTGGCATTGGTTTTCTTGGCGGGAGCTGCCTTTTTGGCCGCGGCCTTTTTAGCGGGCGCCTTCTTGGCAGGCGCTTTCTTGGCGGTTGCCTTCTTGGCTACGGCTTTCTTGGCCGGAGCTTTCTTGGCGACAGCCTTCTTTGCCACGGCCTTTTTGGCGGGCGCTTTCTTGGCTACGGTTTTCTTGGCTGCTGCCTTTTTAGCGGGCGCTTTTTTGGCGGCTGCTTTCTTGGCTACGGTTTTCTTTGCCGCGACCTTCTTTGCTGCGACTTTCTTGGTTGCGACTTTTTTGCTTGCCGTCTTCTTGGCTGCGACCTTCTTGGTGGCTACTTTTTTGGCTGCCGCTTTTTTGGCGGGCGCCTTCTTGGCGACGGACTTCTTGGCGGGTGCTGCTTTCTTGGCGACTACTTTCTTGGCCGGTGCTGCTTTCTTTGCTGTTGCTTTCTTGGCAGCCGCTTTCTTCGCGGCCTTCTTGGCTGTTGCCATGGTCAGGCTCCTTGAGAATGAATCGTAGAGTACGTTCACCCATTTGATATGGCCCCCACGAAAGGGTGCGACCCATCTCAAATGGCGCAAGCGCACAAGATGCATAAGCATCTTGCACGCCTAGAGTCTAACGTAAGGAGTTGATGTCTCCAAGCATTATTCCCAGCTAAGTGCGCCTCCGGTTTGATATTCGATGACACGTGTCTCAAAAAAGTTGCGTTCTTTTTTAAGATCGATCATCTCGGCCATCCATGGGAAGGGATTTTCTTCTTGTGCAAACAAAGGTTCGAGGCCGATTTGC
This sequence comes from Pusillimonas caeni, assembly GCF_003545815.1. Taxonomy (GTDB): domain Bacteria; phylum Pseudomonadota; class Gammaproteobacteria; order Burkholderiales; family Burkholderiaceae_B; genus Pusillimonas; species Pusillimonas caeni. Next base: position 153,113 of record NZ_PDUW01000005.1, on the reverse strand, counting down.
TGGCAGCGGCGATTGGCGATGAAGCGCAAATACGATTTGAACATCGACGCGTTCAGACCCAGCACGCCGCGCGGCATGGTGTCCTCAGCGTAAGCATATTCAAGGTCTACGGCCTTTTTGAAGAGTTCTTGGATTTCTTCGCGGAAGGCGGGAGTCCAGAGATGCGGGTTCTCGAGCTTGATCGTGTTGATGAGATCGATGCCGAAATTGCAGTGCATGGATTCGTCGCGCAGGATGTACATGTACTGCTCGGCGGCGCCCGTCATTTTGTTCTGGCGGCCCAACGCAAGTATTTGCGTAAAACCAACATAAAAGAACAAACCTTCCATCAGGCATGCAAAAACGATGAGCGATTTGAGCAGCTTCTGGTCGGCTTCGGGTGTGCCGGTCTTGAAGTTGGGGTCGGCGATGGCGTCGATGAAGGGGATCAGGAATTCATCCTTGGCCCTGATCGACGGGACCTCGTGATAAGCGTTGAAGATCTCCGACTCGTCGAGGTCGAGGCTTTCGACGATGTACTGGTAGGCATGGGTGTGGATGGCCTCTTCGAACGCTTGGCGCAACAGGAACTGGCGGCACTCGGGAGCGGTGATGTGCCGGTAGGTGCCCAGGACGATGTTGTTGGCCGCCAGCGAGTCGGCCGTCACGAAGAAGCCCAGGTTGCGCTTGACGATGCGCCGTTCGTCTTCGGTGAGCCCGGTGGGGTTCTTCCAGAGGGCGATGTCGCGCGACATGTTGATTTCTTGCGGCATCCAGTGGTTGGCGCAGGTGGCGAGGTATTTTTCCCAAGCCCATTTGTACTTGAACGGCACGAGCTGGTTGACGTCGGTCTCGCCGTTGATGATGCGCTTGTCGGCGGCGCGCACGCGCTGGCCGGCGCCGCCGGCGGCTTGCGCCGTGGCGGCCTGGGGCGCGGCGGGAGCCGGCATGGCGGTGTCGTCGAACACGCGCGAAGGCTGCGGGGTGGCGGTGGCCGGCCGCGCCGCGGGCGCCGCCGGAGTTTGAGGGGTGTCGTCCCAATTCAACATAGTGTGTGACCTCTTGCTGTTACTGGCAGGCTTCGCATTCTTCGAAGCCTTCGTCGCCGGGGCGCATGGTGCATACCGCACCGACGACCTCGGCTTCGGGCAGCGCGGCAGCGGGAGCCGCGGCGGCTGCGCTGGGCGAGCTGCCCGTCGAAACGGCATTGAGTTCGCCGCCGCGCCCGGTGGATTTCTCGGCATTGGTGGCGCCGCTGGAGCGCAGGTAGTAGGTGGTCTTCAGGCCGCGCAGCCAGGCCAGCTTGTACGTGTCGTCCAGCTTCTTGCCCGACACGCCCGCCATGAAGATATTGAGCGACTGGGCCTGGTCGATCCATTTCTGGCGGCGCGCCGCGCACTCGACCACCCACTGGGGATCGACTTCGAACGCCGTGGCGTAGAGCTCGCGCAGGTCGGCCGGGATGCGGTCGATGCGCGCCAGGCTGCCGTCGAAGTACTTGAGGTCGGCGACCATGACTTCGTCCCACAGGCCGCGCTCTTTGAGGTCGCGCACCAGATAGTCGTTGACCACCGTGAACTCGCCCGACAGGTTGGACTTGACGTACAGGTTACGGTAGGTGGGCTCGATGCACGGCGAGACGCCGATGATGTTCGAGATGGTGGCCGTCGGAGCGATGGCGATGCAGTTCGAGTTGCGCATGCCGTGCTGCTGGATGTGGCCGCGCAGGGTGTCCCAATCGAGCGAGCTGCTGTCGTCGATCTCGACGTAGCCGCCGCGCTGCTCGCGCAGCATGGCCAGGGTGTCCTGGGGCAGGATGCCGCGATCCCACAGCGAGCCCTTGAACGAGGCGTAGGAGCCGCGCTCGATGGCCAGCTTGCTGGAGGCCCAGTAGGCGTAGTAGCACACGGCTTCCATCGAACGGTCGGAGAATTCGATCGCCGCGTCAGAAGCGAAGGGAACGCGCATCATGTGCAGGCAGTCCTGGAAGCCCATGACGCCCATGCCGACGGGGCGATGGCGCACGTTGGAGTTGCGCGCCTTGGAAACGGCGTAGTAGTTGATGTCGATGACGTTGTCCAGCATGCGCATGGCGGTGTCGATGGTGCGCTGGAGCTTGTCGTGATCGAGCACGTACCGGCCGTCGGCATCCTGCTTGAGATGGGCGGCCAGGTTGACCGAACCCAGGTTGCACACGGCGATTTCGGACTCGTTGGTGTTGAGCGTGATCTCGGTGCACAGGTTGGAGCTGTGGACGACGCCCACGTGCTGCTGCGGCGAGCGGATGTTGCAAGGATCCTTGAAGGTGAGCCAGGGATGGCCGGTCTCGAACAGCATGGATAGCATCTTGCGCCACAGCGATATGGCCGGGATGGTCTTGAACAGGGGCAGCTCGCCGCTGACCGTCTTGGCTTCGTACGCCGTGTAGGCCTTTTCGAATTCGATGCCGTACTTGTCGTGCAGGTCGGGCACGTCGGAGGGCGAGAACAGGGTCCAGTCGCCGTTCTCCATGACGCGCTTCATGAACAGGTCGGGGATCCAGTTGGCCGTGTTCATGTCGTGCGTGCGGCGGCGTTCGTCGCCGGTGTTCTTGCGCAGCTCGAGGAACTCTTCGATGTCCAGGTGCCAGGTTTCGAGATAGGCGCAGACCGCGCCCTTGCGCTTGCCGCCCTGGTTGACCGCCACGGCGGTATCGTTGACCACCTTGAGGAAGGGAACCACGCCCTGGCTTTCGCCGTTGGTGCCCTTGATGTGGCTGCGCAGCGCGCGCACGGGAGTCCAGTCGTTGCCCAGGCCGCCGGCGTATTTGGCCAGCAGCGCGTTCTCTTTGATGGCGTCGTAGATGCCTTCGAGGTCGTCGGACACGGTGGTGAGATAGCACGACGACAGCTGCGAGTGCAGGGTGCCCGAGTTGAACAGCGTGGGGGTGGAGCTCATGAAGTCGAACGAGGACAGGATCTCGTAGAACTCGATGGCGCGGGCTTCGCGGTCGATTTCGTTGAGCGCCAGGCCCATAGCGACGCGCATGAAGAACACCTGGGGCAGTTCGATGCGGCGGCCGCGTACGTGCAGGAAGTAGCGGTCGTACAGCGTCTGCAGGCCGAGGTAGTTGAACTGCAGGTCGCGCTGAGCCTTTAGGGCGCGGCCCAGGCGCGGCAGGTCGAACTGGCTGAGCTTGTTGTCGAGCAGGCCGTTTTCGATGCCTTTCTTGATGAAGCGGGGGAAGTATTCGGCGTAGCCTTCGTCCATGGCGGACTGGGCGACTTCCCGGCCGAGCACTTCTTTGCGGATGGTGTGCAGCAGCAGGCCGGCCGTGACCTGGCTGTAGGCGGGGTCGGTCTCGACCATGGCGCGCGCCGACAGAATGGCCGATTTGTAGACTTCGTCGACGGGGATGCCGTCGTAGAGGTTCTTGACGGTTTCCTTCAGGATGCCGTCGACGTCGATCTCGATGGGCAGCCCTTGGCTGGCTTCGACGACGGTGGTGCGCAGCTTGGCCAGATCGAGCGGCCGCATCGTGCCGTTGTCGTTGACGTTGAGCGTGCTTTTTTCGACGGGAGCCTCTTGCTGGCCGGCGCGGGCGCGCTCTTGCGAGCGCTTTTCACGGTACAGCACATAGGCGCGCGCGACGTCATGCTCGCCCGAGCGCATGAGCGCCAGTTCGACCTGGTCCTGGATTTCTTCGATGTGGAAAGTGCCGCCGCTGGGCCGATTGCGCACCAGCGCATTGACCGCTTGCGAGGTGAGCTGGTCGACGAGTTCGCGCACCCGCGCCGATGCCGCGCCCTGGCCGCCGTTGACCGCCAGGAAGGCTTTGGTCATGGCGATAGCGATCTTGCTGGGTTCGAAGCCGACCACGGCGCCGTTGCGGCGGATGATGTTGAAATTGTGCCATTGGCCTCCGGCCGACACCTGCTCTTTCGGCGCGGGTGTGGACGGAGGAAGGCTTTCTGGCCGGGACTCAGCGATGGTGGGCGTTTGCATGAAGGCTCCTGGGATAGTCAATGGCCCGCCGGCGGGCGGCGGTGCGTGCGTTCTGGGTGGAATCTAGGGGGTTACCGGCGGCTGTGGGAGAAGGGCCGCTCTTGTGGGGCCAACCACAATATATAGTGGTTGGGTTTGTTTCAGGCACTAATTGTAGTGAGTGTGCAGGACCTAGGCAAGCGCATTTGGGGCTTGATTTTTTCTACGAATATGCATGGCGGGGCGGCGCGAGAGGGCCGATTTCCCGCCGAGGCGCGCCAGTCTTTGCCTTGCGGTCTTCTTGCGTTGCAGCATGGGAAGATAAAAAATTTTTTGTGTCTCTTCGTATTCGACGGCTTCGGTCCGCGGTGCGGGACAAGCGGAGGGCTCAGCCGAGATAGAACATGGCCTTGGCCAGAAATACGATGAGCACCACATGCGTAAATACGCTCAGATGGATCAGGCGGGACTGCCGGGATTTGAGCCGCCCCTGCGCGCCCAGTCTCACGGCGTAGATGAAGTGGCCGAGCACACTGAGCGCCAACAGTATTTTCAGGCTCAGCAGCGTGCCCAGGGTGCTGTCGAAAGGCCGGGCCAGCACGGCGTGGTAGCGCCAGGCCATGCCCAGGCCGGCGCCGTACAGCACGAGTATGGCAAACGGCATGAGCCGGCGGGCGCGCTGCCCGATGGCCGATTCGACCGCCCGCATGGCCTCGCGCGGCACGTGCCGGCGTATGCCCTCGAGCATCAGCACCTCGAAGAAGACCGTGCCCACGAAGAGAATGGCGGCAAACAGATGCAACACGAGCAGGGTGAAGTAGTCCACGGCGCGATTCCCTTTTTATAGAATGGTGTCTTGGATGCCATTGTAGGACCGGGCCCGCGCGTTGCTGGCCGTAGCCGCATCGGGCTTGTGGTTATGCCCGACGACACGCCTCGATGGCCGAGGGCATGGCCGCAATGATGCGGCGGACATCACGCAGGAGATCACATGAGTGACGCAGAGGGGAAGCAGGCAGGAAAAGCCGGCTTGCGGACATGGACCGCCTTGACGGCGGCCGCGGTGCTGGCAGCGGGTTGCGCCGTCAAGCCTGGCCCGCAGCCGGCTCCGGGCCAGGCGGCGCAGGACCAGACGAGCTGCCGCCAGGCCGCTCCGGGCGACGCCTGGGTGGGCAATTGGCTGGGCGTCAACAAGCGCAAGGGCATTGCCGGAGAACTGCACGTACTCATGACTTTGAAGCAGGACGGCAGCATGGCCTACGCCGAGCAGCTCAAGCGCGCCGGCAAATCGCCCCAGGCCTTGAACGAAACCGGCTGCTGGCAGCGCGACGGAGAAACCCTGGTCATGCGCACCACGCATTCGAATGCGGTGGCGGTAGAGCAGGGCGACCCCATCTACACCAACGAGTACGAGGTGCAGATGCGCGCCGGGCAACTGGTGCTGAACGGCCCCGAAGGCCCCTTGAGCCTCAAGCGCATGCCCGACGATTATCGTATGCCGATGTTCTAGGGTCTGTCCTTTAGCGTCACAGGCCCTAGCCGTGTATGGCCGCCAGGCGCTGCAGGACCGTATCGCGGCCCAGCAGGGCCAGCACCGCGTCGATGGCCGGCGTCTGCTTGCGGCCCGTGGTCGCCAGGCGCAGCGGAATGCCCAGCTTGGGCATCTTGATGCCGTGGCGGGCCAGGGTTTCCTGGATCAGCCCGGCCAGGCTGGCGGCGTCCCAGGCGGGCAGTGCGCGGGCGTGCTCGGCGAAGTCGCGCAGAATTTCCCTGGTCTCGGGCGTAAGGTGCTGGGCCGCCAGTTCGGCGTCGATCTGGACCGGCGGCGCGCAGAACAGCATGGCGCCTTCCGCCAGCTGATTCAAGGTTTCGGCGCGGTCCTTGAGCAGGGCCATGACGGCCGGCAGGTCGGCGCCTTGCGGATCGCCGCCCAGCTCGGCGACGCGGGGCGCCACGCGGGCGGCCAGGTCTTCGTCCTTGCTGTGCTTAATATAGTGGGCATTGACCCAGTTGAGTTTTTTCGGGTCCCACTGGGCCGCCGATTTGCTGAGGTTGCGCGTGTCGAACCATTCGATCAGCTGTTCGCGGCTGAAGAGCTCGTCGTCGCCATGGCTCCAGCCCAGGCGGGCCAGGTAGTTGATCATGGCTTCGGGCAGATAGCCTTGCTTGTCGTACTCCATGACGCTGACGGCGCCATGGCGCTTGGAGAGCTTTTCGCCATCGGGGCCCAGAATCATGGGCAGGTGGCCGTAACGCGGGGGCTCGGCGCCCAGGGCGCGCAGGATATTGATCTGGCGCGGCGTATTGTTGATGTGATCGTCCCCGCGCAGCACGTGGGTGATCCGCATGTCCCAGTCGTCGACGACGACGCAGAAGTTGTAGGTGGGCGTGCCGTCGGCGCGGGCGATGACCAGGTCGTCGAGCTCGGCATTGTCGAAGCTGATCGGCCCCTTGACGACGTCGTCCCAGCTCGTGCTGCCCTCCAGCGGGCTGCGAAAACGCACCACCGGCTTGCGATCGGCCGGCACGGGCGGCAGGGTCTTGCCGGCTTCGGGCCGCCAGGTGCCGTCATAGCGGGGCTTCAGGCCCGCGGCGCGGGCCTTCTCGCGCATGGCCTCGACTTCTGCGGGCGTGCTGTAGCACAGGTAGGCCGATCCCTCGCGCAGCATCTGGGCGATGACTTCGCGGTAGCGGTCCATGCGCTGCATCTGATAGAAGGGCCCTTCGTCGGGCTGCATGCCAAGCCATTGCATGCCGTCCAGGATGGCCTGCACCGCCTCGGGGGTGGAGCGCTCGAGATCGGTGTCTTCGATGCGCAGCACGAAAACGCCCTGGTGATGGCGCGCATAGGCCCAGGAGAACAAGGCGGTTCGCGCACCTCCGAGGTGCAGATAGCCGGTGGGCGAGGGGGCGAAGCGGGTGCGTACGACGGGGGGTATGGACGATGACATAGATTGTGCTTTAGGCTTTCGTGTTGAATGCGCTGCGGTTGGCCGGCATGGGCGCCGCCGGACCGCATGGCTTGGCGTATTTTAGAGTACTGAAGATTCATTGCCGAAAAACGGGGCCTTATGTTGCGACACCATCTTGCCGCGCTATTCGAGCCGCGCTCCCTGCTCGTGCTCAGCTATCGGCCCTTGCCGGTGGCCCGGAGCCTGCCGCCCGCGCTGGCCAAGGCGGCCACTTTCGTGGAGCTGCCGGCCGAAGGCGCCGCGACCGGTTCGGACTGCTCCGTGCCACGGGAGCTGGCCGGCGTCGAGCCGGGCGGACGGGTCGACCTGGCCCTGTTGTGCGTGCCTTCCCGGCAGCTTCCCCAGGCCCTTGAGGCCATTGGCCCGCACCGGCCCCGCGCGCTGATTCTGCTGTCCACCGAAACGGCTCCCGACAATGCCTTGGAGGACATGGTCTATTGCCGCAGCTGGGCCCGGCTGAATGATTGCGCTCTGCTGGGCCCGCGCTCCTTCGGCGTGCAGAATCCGGCCAGCGGACTCAATTTCAGCCATATTGCACAGTTGGCCCAGCCCGGCAAGGTCGCGCTGGTGACACAGTCGCGCTCGCTGGTGGCCGCGGTGCTCGACTGGGCCACCGACGTTCGGCTGGGCTTCTCCACCGTCGTCTCGCTGGGCGACGAGGCCGGCCTGGAGGTCGCCCAGGTGCTCGACTACCTGGCCAACGACCGCGGCACCGAAAGCATCGCGCTGTATCTCGAGGATACGTTCACGGCGCGAAGCCTGGCGAGCGCCCTGCGCTCGGCGGCCAGCGTCAAACCCGTCGTGGTGCTCAAGGCGGGCCAGCTCGGCCGGGCGTCCGAGGCCGGCGAGGCGGTCTTCAACGCCATGCTGCGCCGGGCGGGCGCCGTGCGCGTGCCTTATTTCGTGCAGCTGTTCTCGGCCATCAAGGTGCTGCGCTATACCTATTGGCCGCGCGGCCGCCGCATCGCCGTCTTTTCCAATGGCGATGGCGCGGCCCAATTGGCCATGACGGTCATCGGCCCCAGCTTTCCCGTGCTGCGCGCCGAGTTGACCAAGCCCACGATCAAGGCGCTGCAGGATGTGCTCGAACCGGGCGCGCAGGTGGACAACCCCGTTGCCACGTCTGTGCCGCTCACGCCCGACACCGTGCGATCGGTGGTCGAGATACTGGCCGCCGATGCCGCGGTGGACGGTGTGCTGGTGCTGCTGGCGCCCGATCCGCTGGCCGACATGACGCGGGTCGCGCACCAGCTTGCGCTCAGCGCGCCGGCGGCGCGCAAGCCCGTCATCACCTGCTTCATGGGCGAGGAAACCGTTCGACCGCTACGCCACCTGCTCGACGAAGTCGGCACGCCCGCGTTCCGCACGCCCGAGTCGGCCGCCAATGCGTTCGGTGTATTGGCTTCGTATCACTACAACCAACTGCTGTCGCAGCAGACCCTGCCGCCCGAGCCCTTGCGCCGCCAACCCCTGCTGGAGCAGGCGCGCGCGCTGGTTGCACGGGTGCGCGCCGAGCGCCGCAGCGAACTGACGCCGGCGGAATGCTGGGAGTTGTTCGATTGCTTCCATCTTCCCCTGCATCGGTCGCAAGGTGGCGCCGGCGTCGACACCTGGACCGCCGAGGAGCCCTTGATGGCCATCCGCGCCCGCCGCGATCCGCGTTTCGGGCCCTATATCAAGTTCGGAACCGGAGGCACGGGGGCCTTGTCGACCAACGACAGGGCGGTCGAGCTGCCGCCGCTCAACAGTTTCCTGGCGCGCCAGCTCATCGAGCGCAGCCTGGTCTGGAACCGTGTCCTGTCGCGCGACATGACGCCCGCGGCCTTCGATACTCTGCGCGAAACCCTCGAGCGCATTTCAGACTTGGTCAGCGAACTGCCCGAGATCGACAGCCTGATCCTCGACCCGCTGGTCGCCGGCGCCGGCCACGTGACGGCTCATGGCGCGCAAGTGAGCCTGTCCTCGTCGACAGTGCTGGTGCTGCCCGAATCGTCCGGCTATCGCCACATGACCATCCATCCCTATCCGCGGCGGCTGGTGCAGCACAAGCGCTTCGATGACGGGCGCGCCTGGACGATGCGGCCCATCCGGCCGGAAGACGCCGAGCCGCTGCAGGCATTCATACGCGGCCTGTCGACCGAGGCGCGCTACATGCGTTTCGTGTCGATGCTGCGCGAACTGACGCCGCGCATGCTGGCGCGCTACACGCGCATCGATTACGACCGCGAACTGGCCCTGGTGGCGGCGGTGCAGGTGCCCAATCCCGAACACAGGGGGCATCCCCGCGAGCAGATCATCGGTTTTGCGCACTACTTGCGCCATCCCGACGGGCGCGGCGCCGAGTACGCCCTGGTCGTGGGCGACGAATGGCAGCGCCGCCGCCTGGGCACGGTGCTGATGCAGGGCCTCATCGAAGCGGCCCAGATACAGGGGTTTTCTTATATAGACGGCTATGTGCTGTCGTCCAACCGCGCCATGCTGCGGCTCATGCAGAGCCTGGGATTCCGCAACGACAGCATCCCGGACGATCCGGGCACCCGGCGCGTGTGGCTGAATCTGGGCCCGCGGACAGCCGACGCATAGGGCGGAAGACTCAGCCGTTCATGACTTGCTTCAGGAAGGCCGCGATGTCGTTGATTTCTTCCAGGCAGACCGAGTGCGGCATGGGATAGGTCTTCCAGTCGACCTGGTAGCCCATTTCCTGCAGCAGCCGGCAAGACATCTGCGCGCGCTGCAGAGGCACGACGGGGTCCTGGGTGCCGTGAGCCATGAAGATGGGCGTGTCCCGGTTGGCGGGGCTGAATTCGGCCCGCAGCGATTCGGCCAGCGGCAGGTAGCCCGACAGGGCGACGAGCCCCGCCAGCTTTTCGGGCAGGCGCAGGCCTGTTTGCAGTGTCATGGCGCAGCCCTGCGAGAAGCCCGCCAGCACGATGTTGCCCGTGGGAATGCCGCGCTCGTTCTCGCGTTGGATCAGGGCCCGCACCGCTTTCTGCGATTGCAGAATGCCTTGGGCGTCTTCGCGCTGGGCCAAGTCGGCGTTGCGGATGTCGTACCACGCCCGCATGGCCATGCCGCCATTGATGGTCACCGGCTGAACCGGCGCATGCGGAAACACAAAGCGGACGGCCGGCGCCCGGCCCAGCCGCAATTCGGGGACGATAGGCGCGAAGTCGTGGCCGTCGGCGCCCAGGCCGTGCAGCCAGATGACGGCGTGGGTGGGCTGGGGGGCGGTCTCTATTTCAAGAGCGTCGAGCAGTTCGGGTTTCATTGTGTGCTTGGTTCGTCGCCGAGTGATTTCAAGGCCTGGAACAGGGCGCGGTAGTGCTTGCGCTGGGGATCCTGGCCGGGTTGAAGGACCGCATTGCGCTGGGCTTCTTTGCGGCCTTCGCGGATCAGGGTGCGCAGTTGCTGGGCATCGGCCGCGGGGTGCTCGCGCAGCAGTTCAGTCAAAGCGTCGTCGTCGCGCAGCAGCTCGTCGCGCAGGGACTCGATGCGATGCAGGGCGGCCGTTTCGGCGCGCGAGCCGTTTTGCCAGATCGCAAGCTGGACGCGGATGGCTTCGGCGTCGGCCTGGCGCATGAGCTTGCCGACGTAATGCACCTGGCGCCGCAGGCCTTCGCGGCTGGTGGTGCGCTGAGCCAGGCGTATGGCTTCGTACAGCGCTTCGGACAGCGGAAGCTGCTTCAGCTTGTCGGCGGGCAGGTCGACAAGCTGCCTGCCCAGGTCGAGCAGCGCATGCATGTCGCGCTTGACCTGCGACTTGCTGGGACGATCCGGAAAGGTATCGTCGTCGTGCGGGGTGGATTCTGATGCCATGAGGACAAAAATATTCGTGATTAGCGATATGATAACTGGGTAACATTTTCATGAGCAGCAATGAGCGACCAACCTTCCCCCCATCTACCCATCGAACACAATCAGCAGGTCTTTCGCGAGCTGGTGCAAAAAGCGCTTGACTACGCCAAAAGCCTGGGTGCGTCGGACGCCGCCGCCGAACTGTCCGAAAGCCGCGGCCTTTCTGTTTCGGTGCGCAACCAGGACATAGAAACCGTCGAGCAGACACGCGACCGTTCGCTGGACGTGACCGTGTTCGCCGGACAGCAGCGCGGGTCGGCGTCCACCTCCGACTTTTCCGACCAGGCCCTGCGCGAGACCGTGGACGCGGCCTGGCATATCGCCCGCTATACCGCCGCCGACCCGGCCGCGGGACTGCCCGAGGCCGAATATCTGGCGTCCGACTTCATCGACCTGCAGCTGCATCATCCCTGGGACATCGACACCGAGGCCGCCGCGGCCATCGCCCTGCGGGCCGAGCGCGCGGCGCGCGATCTCAGTCCCCTGATAAGCAATACCGACGGAGCATCGGTGGGCACCTTCGAAGGCCACTTCGTGCTGGGCAACAGCCGCGGCTTCCTGGGAGGCTATCCCTACTCCCGGCATACGGTGTCGGTGGCGCCCATCGCCGGCCGGGGGGCCAATATGCAGCGCGATTACTGGTACAGCTCGCATCGCGATCCGCGCCGCCTGGCCGAGCCGCAGGAAGTCGGGCGCTATGCCGCGCAGCGCACCCTGTCCAGGCTGTCGGCGCGCCGTATCAAGACCGGCCGGTTTCCGGTGCTGTTCGAGGCTCCGCTGGCCGTTGGCCTGCTGGGCTCGCTGGTGCAGGCGGCCAGCGGCGGGGCGCTTTACCGCAAGGCCAGCTTCCTGCTCGACTCGCTGGGCAAGCAGGTCATGGCCGACCACCTCGCGGTGATCGAGAATCCCTATGTGCCCGAAGCCATGGGCAGTTCCTCGTTCGACGACGAAGGCGTGCGCACCCAGGCGCGCAACGTGGTGGCCTCGGGCGTGCTGCAAGGCTATTTTCTTTCGTCGTACACGGCGCGCAAGCTGGGCATGCAGACCACCGGCAACGCGGGCGGCTCCCACAACCTCAGGCTGGCGTCGCGGCTGACGCGATCCGGCGACGACCTCGAAGCCATGCTGAAGAAAATGGGCACGGGCTTTCTGGTCACCGAACTCATCGGCCAGGGGGTCAATTACGTCACCGGCGATTATTCGCGCGGCGCCTTCGGCTACTGGGTGCAAAACGGTGAAATCCAGCACGCGGTGCAAGAGGTCACCATAGCCGGCAACCTGGCCGACATGCTGCGCCAGATCGTGGCCGTCGGCTCGGACGCCATTACGCGCGGTTCCAAGACCACGGGTTCGATCCTGATCGAGCAGATGGCGATCGCCGGGCAATAAGGGCGCCCCATGCACCGTCCGGGCGGAGCGGTGCCGGTCCCCCTTGGCGTGCATGCAACATATCCTTGGAAAAACAAGAAGATATGTTAATATAGAGGGCTTACTTTGATCCTGGGGCCCATATTGATGGGTTTTTTAAGGGCCTGGCACGGGCGAATCACAACGCTTTGGCTGGGTTCAGGGTCGATTTACAAGGGCTTGCGTGTGTCGGCGCCAAAAACCGGCAACAAAAAGCGCACCGGATGGTCCGGCCGCTTTTGCATCCCGTTTTTTAAATTTATCAGGAACCATCATGAAGACCTTCGTGGCCAAGCCGCATGAAGTCAAGCGTGACTGGTACGTGATTGACGCCAAGGGCAAAGTCCTGGGTCGTGTGGCCAGCGAAGTCGCACGCCGTTTGCGCGGCAAGCACAAGCCAGAATTCACGCCTCACGTTGACACCGGCGATTACATCGTCATCATCAACGCAGCTGATATCGTCGTGACCGGTAACAAGGCACAAGACAAGCGTTACTACCGTCACTCGGGCTATCCCGGCGGTATCACCGAGACCAACTTCGAGAAAATGCAGCAGCGTTTTCCGGGTCGCGCCCTGCAAAAGGCGGTCAAGGGCATGCTGCCCAAGGGCCCGCTGGGTTACGCCATGGCCAAGAAACTCAAGGTTTACGCTGGCGCCGAGCATCCCCATGCCGCGCAGCAGCCCAAGCCTCTCGAAATCTAAGGATAGGTCATGATCGGTAATTGGAACTATGGCACCGGCCGCCGCAAAACTTCGGTGGCGCGAGTGTTCTTGAAGAAAGGTTCGGGCAAGATCGTCGTCAACGGCAAGCCCGTCGACGAGTACTTCGCTCGTGAAACCGGCCGTATGATCGTGCGTCAGCCGCTCGAACTCACCGGCCACCTCGAGTCGTTCGATTTTCATATCAACGTGCACGGCGGCGGCGAAAGCGGCCAGGCCGGCGCGGTGCGCCACGGCATCACCCGTGCGCTCATCGACTACGACGAAACGCTCAAGCCCTCGCTGAAGCAGGCAGGCCTGGTCACCCGCGATGCGCGCGAAGTCGAGCGCAAGAAAGTGGGTTTCCACAAGGCGCGTCGCCGCAAGCAGTTCAGCAAGCGCTAATCAAGGCGAGGCAAGGGCGGCCCGCCGCCTTTTGCATCGTGGCACAAAGGCTCCGGCTCGCGCCGGGGCCTTTGCCGTTTCGGGGCATGCGCATCGTGGCGGGCGCGGCGGCATATACTTGGAATCGTACGCATGGGGCGGGCGAACCTTCAGGGTCGCCCCAAGCGCATTTCCATCTTGCATAATCTGGTTTAATTGTTTTCGATTTTCTGGGGCGACATCATGGCGGCAGGCAGTCTGATCAAAGTGGGCATCGTGGGCGGCACGGGTTATACGGGGGTGGAGCTTCTGCGCCTGCTGGCCCAGCATCCGAACGTGCAGCTTCGCGCCATCACCTCGCGCAAAGAGGACGGCATGCCGGTCGCCGACATGTATCCCAGCCTACGCGGCAAGGTCGACCTGCGCTTCCAGACGCCCGAGACCGCCCAGCTCGATCAATGCGACGTGGTCTTTTTCGCCACGCCTCACGGGGTGGCCATGAGCCAGGCGCAAGCCCTGCTCGACAAAGGAGTGCGCATCATCGATCTGGCGGCCGACTTCCGCCTGCAGGACACGGAGGTCTTCCAGCAGTGGTACAAGATGCCGCATGCCTGCCCCCAGATCCTGGCCGACTCGGTCTACGGGCTGGTGGAGCTCAATCGCGAGCGCATCGCCGGCGCCAAGGTCATCGGCAATCCCGGCTGCTATCCCACTACCGTCATCCTGGGGCTGCTTCCCCTGCTCGAGGGCGAACGCGAACTGATCGATGTCGGCCACGTCATCGCCGACTCCAAGTCCGGAGTGTCCGGCGCGGGCCGTACCGCTTCGGTCGGCACCCTGTATTCCGAAGCCGGCGACAACTTCAAGGCCTATGGGGTGGCGGGGCATCGCCACCACCCCGAAATTTCCGAGCAGCTCGATAAAATCGCCGGCCGCCGGGTCGGGCTTACCTTCGTGCCGCACCTCGTGCCCATGATACGGGGCATGTTCTCGACCTTGTACGCGCGCATTCTGCCCGAGGCCATGGACACCGATTTCCAGGCCCTGTACGAGCAACGCTACGCCAACGAGGCCTTCGTCGACGTGATGCCGGCCGGCAGCCTGCCCGAGACGCGTTCGGTCAGGGCCGCCAATACCCTGCGCATTGCGGTGCATCGTCCGGACGGCGGCGACCAGCTGGTGGTGCTGGTGGTGCAGGACAATCTCGTCAAGGGGGCGTCCGGCCAAGCCGTGCAAAACATGAACCTGATGTTCGGCTTGCCCGAGGACGCCGGCCTTGGCGCCATTGCCGTACTGCCTTAAGGACAAGGCAGAACTTTAGCGCCCGGGCATGGTCTGTTGGTAAATGAATCAAGCACAAACCGGGCAAGACACCCCGCCGGGCCCTGCGGCAGGTCGCCGGCGCAGCGGCTGGATCTGGGTCTGGCTGCTGCTGGCGGCACTGGCCGGCGGCGGCGCAGGGTATTGGGCGGCCAGCACCGTCGGCGAAGAGACGGCCGCGATCAGATATCGCCAGCTCAAGTCGCAATTCGAACTGGTCACTGCCCAGAATCGCCACGATTACCAGGCATTGCAAACCCGGCTCGACGCTTTGCAGGGACAGATGCTGGTCGAGGAAAGCACCCGCAGAAGCCTCGAGGCGGCGCTGCAGTCCACCCAGGCCGAACTGGGCAGGGCGCGCGATCAATTGGCTTTTTTCGATCGTTTGCTGCCGCCCGGCCCCAACGGCTCGGTCAGCATACGGGCGCTTGATTTCGAGCATCGCGGCCCCACCTTGTTATACAAGGTGCTGTTGATGCGCAATGCGCCGGGCGCCGACGCATTCGCGGGCCAGATGCAGTTCGTCGCCAAGGGAAGGCTGAACGGCGAGGCCGCGACACTTACCCTTGAACCGGCCACGGCGCCGGCTGCCGAAGACGCGGCCACCGATGTCTCCGACGCCGGCAGCCCCGCTCTGGAGCAGACGCCGCTGGCTCTGGAGTTCGAGCAGTTCCAACGCAGCGAGGGCCTGCTCAGCCTGCCCGAGGGTTTCGAACCCTCTTCGGTCACCCTCAACGTGCTCGAAGGAAAAACCCTGCGCGTGTCGCGCACCGTCAATTTGCCACCCGGCGAATAGACCTTACAATATAGTCATAACAGACTGTTTTTTTGCAGCCCCATGGCTGCAGGAGTACTCAATGTCCACCCTTACCGAATCCGTCGACCTGCAAGCTCCCCCGCCGGCCCTCGTCTTTACCGACGCCGCCGCGGCCAAGGTCAAAGACCTGCTGCTCGAAGAAGGCAACCCCGACCTCAAGCTGCGCGTTTTCGTGCAGGGCGGCGGCTGCTCGGGCTTCCAGTACGGTTTCACCTTCGATGAAACCATCAACGAAGACGACACCACCATCGATAAAGAAGGCGTCCAGCTCTTGATCGACCCCATGAGCTTTCAATATCTGTTCGGCGCCGAAATCGACTACAAAGACGATCTCGAAGGCGCGCAGTTCGTCATCCGCAACCCCAACGCCACCTCCACCTGCGGCTGCGGTTCGTCCTTCACTGCTTGATCGATCCGCCGGCATGCCGCCGGCGGCACCCGCCGTTCAGGCGGGATAACGGGCGCCAAGCACCCTGGGTGCGCGGGCGCCCGTTACGCTTGGCAGGCCCGCGGCAATGCCTTTCACATGAGCGTAAGCCAGCCAGGCAAAGGCCAGCGCTTCCACGCTTTGCACCGGCACGCCCAGTTCGCTCGTGGGGCGTACGGGACGCCCCAGGCGCTCTTCCAACTCGTTCATCAGGCCGCCATTGAGCGCGCCGCCGCCGCACGCCAGCACTTCGCGCGTGGCCGGCGCATGCTGCGCCACCGCTTTCTGGATGCTGAGGGCCGTCAGGCTCTGCAGGGTGGCTTGCACGTCTTCTTTGGCCAACCCCGCGTTCTGGAAAGGCTCCAGCCTTTTTTCCAGCCATGTCCGGTTGAACAGGTCGCGGCCCGTCGACTTGGGCGGCGGCTGCGTGAACCACGGCTCGCTATCGTAAAGGGCCGCAAGCAGGCCTTCGTGGGTGCGGCCGGAGGCCGCCCAGCGGCCGTCGGCATCAAAGAGCGCCCCCGTGTGCTCGTGACACCAGAGATCGAGCAGCACATTGGCGGGTCCGGTATCGAAACCGCGCAAGGCCTGCCCCGGCTCGAGGACGGTGATGTTGGCGATGCCGCCCAGGTTCAATACGGCGCGGGGCTGGTCGCTTTGGAAAACGGCCTGATGGAAGGCGGGAACCAGGGGCGCGCCCTGGCCGCCGGCCGCGATGTCGCGCGAGCGAAAATCGGCCACCACATCGATGCCGGTGAGCTCGGCCAGCAGGGCCGGCGCATTGATCTGAATGGAAAAACCCGCCCCGGGATCATGCCTGACGGTCTGGCCATGGGCGCCGATGGCGCGGACATCCGCCGGCGTGATGCCGGCCTCGTCGATGAGCTGACGGCAGGCTTGCGCATAGAGCTGCGCCAGCTCGTTGCCGGCACGGGCGCCGCGGGCCAGTTCATCGCGGCCCGGCGAATTGAGGGCCAGGAATTCTTTGCGCAGGGCCGCGGGCATCGGCAGCGAGGCGTCGCCCAGGAGGCGAGGGGACCGGGTGGAAGGGAATTCGGCCAGCACCGCGTCCACGCCGTCGGTGCTGGTGCCCGACATGAGCCCGATGAACAGCGGCGCGGAGCCGGTGCTGGACATGGGGCCGCTCGCTTGTCGAACGGCCTTAGCCGCCGGACGCCAGGCCGGCCAATTGGATCTGGTCTTCTTGCAGGGCGGCCAGCATGTCGATCTGCTGCTTGTAGCCGGCCAGCATGGTTTCGAACGCCTTGCGGTCGGGGCCTTCGAGGGTGCGCGCGATGGGCAGGTCGACCGACAGCGGGTCGACGTGCTGGTTGCCGATGCGGAACTCGTAATGCAGATGCGGCCCCGTGGCCCAGCCGGTGGAGCCGACGTAGCCGATCAACTGGCCCTGTTCGACCTTGCTGCCTTTCTTGAGGCCTTTGGCGAAGCCGCGCTGGTGGGCATAAAGGGTGGAATACTTGCCGTGGTGCTGCAGGATGATGACGTTGCCGTAGCCGCGCTGGGCGCCGATGAAGGACACCGTGCCGTCGGCGGTGGCATGTATGGGCGTGCCGGCCGGGGCGGCGTAATCGACGCCCTTGTGGTTGCGGTAAGTACCGTGGATGGGGTGCTTGCGGCCGCCGAAGGTGGAGCTGACCCGGGTGAACTTCAGCGCCGAGCGCAGGAAGGCGCCGCGCATGCTGCGCCCGTCGAAGTCGTAGTAGCCGCCGCTGGCGTCGCTGGGCTTGAACCATACCGCGTCGTAGTTTTTGTCGCGGTTGATGAATTGCAGGGCCAGGATGCGCCCTGATCCGACATCGCTTCCCTGGGCATTGTGGGTCTCGTACACGACGCGGAAGCGGTCGCCTTTGCGCAGGTCGCGCATGAAGTCGATCTTGCTGCTCAGGATCTCGGCCATTTGCAGCGTGATGGAATCGGGAATGTCGGCCTTGTCGGTGGCGCCGAACAGAGACGACTCGATCTCGCCTTCGGCCACGCGTACGTGGGTATGGGCCTGCTCGGACTGCTCGGCCGCTTCGAAGCCGCCGCTTCCGTCGGGGCGCACTTCGAGCCACTGCGAGAGTGGCTTGCCGTCCTGGCTGGAGGCGGGCGTATGGTAGTAGCGCAGCCAGACGAGCTGGCCCGCCTCGTCGAGCGCCGCCTGGACGGTGCGGCCCGGATACAGCTTATAGATGGAGCGCGCGGACTTGTCGTGCGTCAGGAAAGCCAGCAGGCCGGATTCATCGACGTCGAGCCGCTGAAGCAGCGCGGACACCGTGTCGCCCGGCTTGATGCGGGTTTCGTCGATGAAGGGGGAGGAAAACTTGGCGGAGGCTTCGGGGAAGGGCGAGGGCAGGGCGAGGCTGCGACTGGTTTCGGTGACGGCGGGCAGGTCGATCTGGCTGGAGGGCTTGACCACGGCCAGTGCCGCTGCTGCCACGAAGAGCCCGAGTGCGATGGTGGCCAGGCCCCCGGTTACATAGTGATGACGGTTGGTGGGGCGGACAAGATTCTTGTCAGCCATGGAGGGAGTAGCGGGGATCCCTTTTCTGGACATAAAGCTGGAGCCTGGTCAGTCGTATTCGATAAATGGATTCGTCCGAAAAGTGCACGCACGCCAGAGCGATGGGCGGCCCGATCGGGTTAGCCAGACCCAAACACTCTGATAAGATGGTGTTGCGCCAAGCACTAAGAAAATGCCCCTTTGTTGCGCCGAAGCTGCGAAGGGGCGATCGCATTAACGCGTTATGCTAGCGCATTCGCTTCATTTTATCGAGTGTTTTTCGATTTTTATTTCATCTTAATTTTTCTATGTCGTCCTCGCCCCTGCCCATCACGCCCGAAGTCGAAGCTGATTTACGTATCGTCAAGCGCGGGTGCGACGAACTGCTGGTCGAATCGGAGTTCGCCCAGAAACTGGCGCGCAGCCATCAGACCGGCCAGCCCCTGCGCATCAAGCTGGGGCTCGATCCCACCGCGCCCGACATCCACCTCGGCCATACGGTGGTGCTCAACAAGATGCGGCAGCTGCAAGACCTCGGCCACAATGTGGTGTTCCTGATCGGCGACTTCACCTCCATGATCGGCGACCCCAGCGGCCGCAACGCCACGCGCCCGCCGCTTACCGCCGAGCAGATCCAGGAAAACGCCAAGACCTATTACGCTCAGGCGAGCCTGGTGCTCGATCCGTCCCGAACCGAAATCCGCTACAACTCCGAGTGGTGCGACCCGCTGGGCGCGCGGGGCATGATCCAGCTGGCTTCGCGCTACACGGTGGCGCGCATGATGGAGCGCGAGGACTTCACCCGCCGCTTCAAGGGCGGCATACCGATCTCGGTGCACGAGTTCCTGTACCCGCTCATGCAGGGCTATGATTCGGTCGCCTTGCGCTCCGATCTCGAGCTGGGCGGAACCGACCAGAAGTTCAACCTGCTGGTGGGCCGCGAACTGCAGAAAGAATACGGCCAGGAGCCCCAGTGCGTCCTGACCATGCCCCTGCTCGAGGGCACCGACGGCGTCGACAAGATGTCCAAGTCCAAGGGCAATTACATCGGCATCACCGAAAGCCCCGATTCGATGTTCGGCAAGCTGATGTCCATCTCCGATACGCTGATGTGGCGCTACTTCGAGCTGCTGTCCTTCCGCTCCATGGACGAGATCGCCCAGCTCGAGACACGGGTGGCCGAAGGGGCCAATCCGCGCGACATGAAAGTGCTGCTGGCCCAGGAAATCGTCGCCCGCTTCCATTCCATCAAGGCCGCGCACGACGCGCTGGCCCAGTTCGAGGCGCGGTTCCGCGACGGGGCCGTCCCCGACGACATGCCCGAGGTGCAGATCGGCGCGGCGCCGCTGGGCATCCTGAAGGTGCTGCGCGAGGCCGGCCTGGCCGCCTCGGGCGCCGAAGCCCAGCGCAACGTCGAGCAGGGGGGCGTGCGGGTGGACGGCACGCGCATCGAGGACAAGTCTTTGCAATTGCCGGCCGGCACCTATGTGATACAAGTGGGCAAGCGCAAGTTCGCCCGCGTGACACTCAACGGTTAGTCAAGGAGTACTCTCATGAAGCTCACCAGCACATCATTCGTCGATCAGTTGTTCATGTCCGAGCGCAATGCTTTCGGCAAGGCGGACGGGCCGGCTCACGTTGCGCTGGCGGGCAATGCCAATCCGCATCTGGCCTGGTCCGAGGCGCCCAAGGGCACGCAGTCGTTCGCCGTCATCTGCCACGATCCCGACGTTCCCAGCAAGCCCGACGACGTCAACCAGGAAGACCGCGAGATACCCGCCGACCTGCCGCGGGTCGATTTCTTCCATTGGGTGCTCATCGACATCGCGCCCGGCGTGGCCGAGATCGCCGAAGGCGCCTATTCGAACGGCATCACTCCGCGCGGCAAGGGCGGCCCGGTGGCCCCCAACGACACCCGCCAGGGCCTGAACGATTTCACGGGCTGGTTCGCAGGCGACCGCGACATGCAGGGCGACTATTTCGGCTACGACGGCCCGTGCCCGCCCTGGAACGACTCCATCGTCCATCGCTACATATTCACGCTTTATGCGCTGGACATCGCCGAGCTTCCGGTCGAAGGAGCGTTTACCGGCGCCGATGTGCTCAAGGCCATGCAGGGCCACATTCTTGCCCAGTGCAGCATGACCGGGCTGTATACGCTCAATCCGCGTCTGCTGCCCAGCGCCGACTAAATAAAAAAGCGTCAGGCACGACAAGCCAGCATGAGCGTCGCTCATGCTGGCTTGAGTCTATTTGGCGCAGGCAGCCGCCAAACCCGAAAAGAACCGCTTTCAGGCAGCCTATGACGCTTTTCGCCGGGGAACGTCGCGCATTCGCGCTAAAATGGCGTTCCCGCCGAGCAGTATCTGCGCCATACCAAGCCATACAATCTAGGAAGCCTCATGTTTGACCGTTCACGCACTCTTGACCAAGTCGACCCCGAACTGTGGGCCGCAATCCAGAAAGAAGACGTCCGTCAAGAGCAACACATCGAGTTGATCGCCTCTGAGAACTACACCAGCCCTGCCGTCATGCAGGCCCAGGGCACGCAACTGACCAACAAGTATGCAGAGGGCTATCCCGGCAAGCGCTACTACGGCGGCTGCGAATACGTCGACATCGTCGAGCAATTGGCCATCGACCGCCTGAAAAAGCTGTTCGGCGCCGAAGCGGCCAACGTGCAGCCCAATTCGGGCTCGCAGGCCAATCAGGGCGTCTACATGGCGGTGCTCAAGCCCGGCGATACCGTGCTGGGCATGAGCCTGGCCGAAGGCGGCCACCTCACGCACGGCTCGTCGGTCAATGCTTCCGGCAAGCTGTACGACTTCAAGTCCTATGGCCTGAACGACAAAGAAGAAATCGACTATGGCCAGCTCGAAGAGCTCACCAAGCAGCACAAGCCCAAGCTGCTCGTGGGCGGCGCCTCGGCCTACGCGCTGCGCATCGATTTTGAACGCATGGCCCGTATCGCGCACGACAACGGCGCGCTGTTCATGGTCGACATCGCCCACTATGCCGGCCTGGTGGCCGGAGGGGCCTATCCCAATCCCGTGCCTTACGCCGATTTCGTCACCAGCACCACGCACAAGTCGCTGCGCGGTCCGCGCGGCGGCGTCATCATGATGAAGGCCGAGCACGAAAAGATCGTCAATTCGGCCATCTTCCCCGGCATCCAGGGCGGCCCGCTGATGCACGTCATCGCCGGCAAGGCCGTTGCCTTCCAGGAAGCCCTGCAGCCCGAATTCAAAGAATACGCGGCCCAGGTGGTCAAGAACGCCGACGTCCTGGCCCGCACGCTGGTCGAGCGCGGCCTGCGCATCGTGTCGGGCCGCACCGAAAGCCATGTCATGCTGGTCGATCTGCGCGCCAAGGGCATCACCGGCAAGGCTGCCGAAGAAGCGTTGGGCAAGGCGCACATCACGGTCAATAAAAACGCCATTCCCAACGACCCCGAAAAGCCCTTCGTCACCAGCGGCATCCGCCTGGGTACGCCGGCCATGACCACGCGGGGCTTCAAAGAAGGCGAGGCCGAACTCACCGCCCATCTCATCGCCGACGTGCTGGACAACCCCGATAACGAAGCCGCCATCGCCGACGTGCGCGCCCGGGTCAACGAGCTGACCGCGCGCCTGCCGGTCTACAGCTAGCCACCCCTCACCGCCCGGGGTACCCGGGCACAGGCTGCCATGAAATGTCCTTTCTGTAGCAGTTTCGATACGCAGGTCATCGACTCGCGGGTTTCCGAAGAGGGCGACACCATTCGGCGGCGCAGGCGCTGCGCCGCCTGCGACCGCCGCTTCACCACTTACGAGCGGGTCGAGCTGGTGATGCCTGCGGTGGTCAAGCGCAACGGTACGCGCGTCGAATACGACCCGGCCAAGCTGCGCGGCAGCCTCAATCTCGCCTTGCGCAAACGGCCTGTGGACACCGAAGAGGTCGACGCCGCCGTTGCCCGCATCGAAGAAAAACTGCTCACCAGCGGCCGGCGCGAAATCAGCTCGGGCAGCCTGGGCGAACTGGTGATGGACGAGCTCAAGCATCTCGACCACGTCGCCTATGTGCGCTTCGCGTCGGTGTATAAAAGCTTCGAAGACATCAGCGAATTCGTGAGGGCCATCGATGAAATCAAGGTGCCGCCCAAGCCCAAGGGCAATGGCTCATAGCGGCGGGTCGGCAGCATGAACGAGCCCCTGCCCACCCCCGCAGGCCGCTGCGATGCAGACGAAGAATGGATGCGGCGCGCCATCGCCCTCAGCCGGCAGTCTCTTTACATCACCACGCCCAATCCCCGCGTCGCCTGCCTGATCGTGCGCGACGGCCGCTTGCTTGCTTCGGGCGTCACTCAGAAGGCGGGCGGCCCGCACGCCGAGGTGATGGCCCTGCGCCAGGCAAAAGAGCACGGCATATCGACGCAGGGCGCCACCTTCTACGTCACGCTGGAGCCCTGCAGCCACCATGGCCGCACGCCGCCTTGCGTCGATGCCTTGATCGAGGCCCGCCCCGAGCGGGTGGTGGTGGCCATGACCGATCCCAATCCGCTCGTTTCCGGCCGGGGGCTGGCCAAGCTCGAGGCGGCCGGCATCGCCGTAAGCGGTCCGCTTTGCGCCGGCGAGGCGCTGGAGGTCAACCCCGGCTTCGTGGCGCGCATGACGCGCGGCACTCCGTGGGTATGGCTCAAGACCGCCGCATCGCTGGACGGGCGCACCGCCTTGGGCAACGGCGTGTCGCAGTGGATCACCGGGCCGCAGGCCCGCGCCGACGGCCACCATTGGCGCGCGCGCAGTTGCGTGGTGCTGACCGGCGCCGGCACCGTGCTGGCCGACGACCCGCTACTCAATGTGCGCGAGGTGCACACGCCGCGCCAGCCGGTCAAGGCCGTCATCGACACCGGCCTGCAGGTGCCCGAGAACGCCCGCCTGTTCGACGGTTCGCCCGCATGGGTGTTTACGGCCAGCGACGATCCCGTCAAGGCGCAGCGGCTGGCCGACCGCAATGTGCAGGTGGTGCGCATGCCGCTGGACAACGATAGGGTGCATCTGCCTTCGGTGATGCGCTGGCTGGGCGAGCATGACGTCAACGAAGTGCACGTCGAAGCGGGCTCCGTCCTGAGCGGCGCCTTGCTTCAAGCCGGCTGCGTGGACCAGTTGCTGGTATATCTGGCCCCCATGCTGCTGGGCGCGGGGCGGCCCATGGCGGAACTGCCGGTGCTGCAAGAACTCGAACAGGCTTTGCGCTTCGAGTTCCATGACCTGGCCGGCCTGGGCGCCGACGTGCGCCTCCTGGCCAGAAAGCCGCAGGCATGGCGCGGCTTGCTCGACGCCGTATCCTGATCTTTACACACTACAAGGAAGCAATTCATGTTCACAGGCATAGTGGCCGCGGTCGGCACCATCACCAAGGTCCAGCCCCTGGGCGAAGGCGACCGGGAAGCCGGCCTGCGGCTCGCCGTCCACGCGCCCGGCTTTCCCCTGCAGTCGACCCGGCTGGGCGATTCCATCGCCATACAAGGCGCGTGCATGACCGTCGTCGAGCTCGAGGGCGATTCCTTCAGCGTCGATGTCTCGCGCGAAAGCCTCAACCTCACCGTCGGCCTGGATGCGCCGGGCGAAGTAAACCTGGAGCACGCCCTGCGCCTGGGCGATTCGCTGGATGGGCATCTGGTCTCCGGCCACGTCGACGGCGTGGGCACCGTGGCGGCGTTCGAGCCGGTGGGCGAGTCCTGGGACCTGCGCATAGACGCGCCTGTGCATCTGGCCAAATACCTGGCCTACAAGGGATCGATCACCGTCAACGGCGTAAGCCTTACGGTCAATCAGGTCGAAGACCACGCGCAAGGCTGCCGCATCCGCATCAACCTCATTCCCCACACCGTCCAGGTCACGACACTCAAGCACCTGCATGCCGGCGCGGCCGTCAACCTCGAGGTGGACACCATTGCCCGCTATGTCGAGCGCATGGTGTCGCTGGCTGCCAAAGGCTGACGCCGTCAATACTAAAAGCTAAAAGGCTCCGGACGCCTCAAGACACCGCCCGGAAATACTCGTGGTGGCGGCTGTCGATGTGCGAGACCCGATACTCCACCGGCTGATCGTTGTACGAATAGGCCACCCGGCGCACCTGCAGCAGGGGCAGGCCGGGCTCGACGCCCAGCCGGCGGGCATGTTCGCCCTCGGCAATGCAGGCCTGGACGCCCTCTTCGATGCGCACCACATTGATGCCGTACGCGACCTGGTAAAGGTTGTACAGGGTGCTGGGCCGCCGATGCACTTTCTCGGCCGTCAGGTCGGGGAACAGCGCTTGTGAAAGCGTGATGTCCTCGATCAGCAGCGGCTTGCCGTCGATTGAACGCACGGTGGCGATCCGATAGGTGCGCGTCCCGACGGCGATGCCCAGCTTGGCGGCGACCGTTCTATCCGCCCGGCCCTTGGAGAAACCCACTATCTCCAATTGCGGATAGGTGCGCTGCCCGTCGCTGTCGATCAGGTTGAAAAAGCGGAACAGACGCGGGCCGCGGTTATGAACCGCCACGAAAGTGCCCCGGCCCTGATGCCGGACCAGAATGTTCTCGGACACGAGTTCATCGATCGCCTTGCGCAGGGTGCCGATCGACACGCCGAAGCGCGCGCACAGCTGTTTTTCCGATGGGATCATATCGCCCGGCTTCCATTCGCCGACGGACAGCGCCTGCACGATCTGGCGCTTGACCTCTTTGTAAAGGGGCAATCCGGAAGAGGAGGCGGGATCGAGAGTGGGCATGGGGCTTTGCATGGCGAGAGCGTCCGGCGGACGAAGAACCTGGGTCCGCCGATTATAGCCAAGCGCTCTGTTCACACGTTGGTCGTTTCATCCATGTTATACAACTCATATAGTTGACTTGGCGGGCCCCGCGATCTTATGATGGCCGCTTCGACGCGGCGCTGTGCGGAAGACGCCGCATCGTGAAGGCCGGGCGCAGGCTGCGGCTCGAAAATGAGAGCAAGGAGACCCATGAACACCCTCGCCAGACCCACGGAAGTCCTGCCGCCGGCCGACGATATCGGCAACGACGCGCCTCCCCCCGCCGTCGTGCCGTCGGCCCAGCGCTGGGGCTCCGATGTCATTGTCGACCTGCTGCACCAGTACAAGATGCCCTATGCCGCGCTGAACCCGGGCGCCAGCTATCGCGGCCTGCACGACTCCATCGTCAACTACGGCGACAACTATCCCCGCATGATGCTGTGCCAGCATGAGGAAACCGCGGTGCAGATCGCGCACGGCTATGCAAAAGCCAGCGGCAAGCCGATGGTGGCGATTCTTCACAACCTGGTCGGCCTGCTGCATGCCAATATGGCGGTGTACTACGCCTACGTCGACCGGGCTCCGATCTTCATCGTCGGCGCCACCGGGCCGATGGACGAATCCAAGCGGCGCCCTCACATCGACTGGATCCACACCGCCCATGTGCAGGGCCAGGCGGTGCGCGATTACACCAAATGGGACTACCAGCCCCACACGGTGGACGGCGTGCCCGAATCGTTCGCCCGCGCCTACGGGGTGATGATGACGGAGCCGCAAGGCCCCATCTACATGTGCTATGACGCCTGGCTGCAGGAGAAGCCGCTGGAGCATGATGTGCCGTTGCCGCCCGCCGAGGCCATGGCCGTGCCGACGCCCATGGCGCCCGACCCCGCGGCCTTGAGCAAGGCCGCCGACATGCTGGCCCAGGCCCAGCGTCCCGTCATCCTGGTGGAATATGCCGGCCGCCATCACCCTTCCTTCGATGCCTTGGTGGAACTGGCCGAGACGCTGGGCGCGCCGGTTTTCGACATCAACGCGCGCCTGAATTTTCCCAATCGCCATCCCTTGAACATGAGCATGGTGAAGGACGTGTTCCGTGATGCCGACCTCATGCTGTGCCTGGACGTGCGCGACTGGGAGAAGCCCACCACGGAGCTCGTCAGCACCACCCGCCAGCTGGGCGAACTGGTGCCGGTCTCGGCCAAGTGGATAGACATCGGCTTCAGCGATGTCGAGTTGTCGAGCTGGGCCATGGACTACCAGCGCCTGCTGCATGCCGACCTTCGCATCCTGGCGGACACGGCCGTGGCCATTCCCGCCCTGACAGGGCTGCTGCACGAGCGCATCGGGCGGGACACCGATCTGGCCGGCCGCATTGCCCGCCGCGGCGAGGAGACGGCGGGCAGGCACCGCGCCGCGCGCGCCAAGTGGCAGGAGCAGGCGCGACGCGACTGGGACGCGAGCCCCATGACCGCGCCGCGCCTGGCCAGCGAGATCTGGGAAGTCATCCGGCACGAAGACTGGGTGCTGACCGCCAATACGCTCGAAGACTGGACGCGCAAGCTCTGGGATTTCGACAAGCCCTACCGGCACCCCGGAAAGTCGCTGGGCACGGCCACGCAGTTCGGCATATCGCTGGGCGTCGCCCTGGCCCATCGCGACCATGGCCGCCTGGTGGTGGACATCCAGCCCGACGGCGACCTGATGTTCGATGCGGGCGCGCTATGGGTGGCGGCCAAGCACAGGATTCCCATGCTGGTGGTGATGTACAACAACCGCGCCTACTACAACGATTGGGAGCATCAGGTGCGCATGGCCAAGCATCGCGGCACTGCGCTGGACCGGGCCCACATAGGCATGGACATGGACGACCCGGCGCCCGATTTCGCCGCCCTGGCACGCTCCATGGGCTGGTATGCCGAAGGCCCCATCGAACACGCAGGGGACGTCGGGCCCGCCTTGCGCCGGGCCATCGAGCAGGTCAAGGCGGGCAAGCCGGCCCTGCTCGACACCATCACGCAGAAGCGATTTGAATTCAAGAGCTGAAGGTTCATCATGATCAAGACAGTAGGAGTCATAGGCGCCGGACGCATGGGCATGCCCATCGTCGGACACCTGAATCGCGCCGGTTTCGAGGTGCTCGTCAGCGAGCGCGACTCGGGGCGCCTGGCGGACATCAAAGAACGCGGCGGCCAGTGCGTCGAACTGGCCGAACTGGCTTCCCGAGCCGAGGTGGTGCTGATCTGCGTCGGCTACGAGGTCGAGGTGCGCGAGCTGCTGTGCGCGCCCGGCGGGCTGATCGAACTGGCGCGGCCGGGCGCCATCATTGCCGTGATGAGCACCACCCATCCCAAGTCCATGATCGAATTCGCCCGGCTGGGCGACGAGCGCGATCTCATCATCATGGATTCGACCGTGTGCCGGGGCGCCTGGGCGGCGGACGAAGGCACGCTGCTGTCTTTCGTCGGCGGCGAAGAAAAAGTGGTCGACAGGCTCGAGCCGGTCATGCGAGCTTATTCATCGGACGTGGTGCACACCGGCGGCATCGGCACGGCTCAGGCATCGCGCGCCGCCAACAACCAGATACTGTGGGCCTGCCTGGTCGCCAACCACGAGGCCCTGGCGCTTGCCCAGACCTACGACGTGAACATCGTTGCGCTGCGCCAGGCCTTGCTCAGCAGCAGCGCCACCAACGGTTCGCTGGCCGCCTGGGGCAAGCAGACCATGGCCTGGGCCGAGGACGACATGGCCATCGTCTCGGAAATGGCCGTCGAAAGCGGACTCTCGCTGCCGCAGTCGGGCGTGGTGCGCGAAGTCTGCCGCGCCCTGAAGCCGCGCCGCTATCGCCTGGAGGAGTACGGACGCTAGCCGGCCCGCGCCAAAGCCCCCCGATTCTGCTAAAATGGCGGACTTCGCTTTGCTGCTTTATTTGCAGAGCGCATGGAAATAGGACAGGTGGCCGAGTGGTTGAAGGCGCACGCCTGGAAAGCGTGTATACGTGAATAGCGTATCGGGGGTTCGAATCCCCCCTTGTCCGCCAGAAATTTCGACAATGGGCCGGCTTAGCCGGCCTTTTTGTTTTTGCGCCGGACGCCATGAGCTTGAAGTAAAAGGTTCAACTCTATAGAATAAGGGTTAACCCTTAGGAGGCTGAATCATGAATGAATTATTAATTTCAGTCTTGTTGGCGACCGCGGCGGTGCTGGCGATAGGCGCCATGCTGCTGCTCGGACTGATCGCCCTGGCCGGAATCGAACGCCCGAGCGGCGCGGGCTGGATGCAGCGGTTTTTGTGCCGCATTTCTTTCGACCGTCTGGGCTGCTGCGATGCGGCCGGCAGGGCGGGTTAGTTCTTCGCCCGCTACGCGACTTCTATGCAATTGCGGCCTCGCGACTTGGCCAGAAACAAGGCCTTGTCCGCGCGCCGCAAAATGTCTTCAAAGCTTTTGTCATCGTGCCGCCGCGCCGAGAGACCGGCGGATACCGTTATGGGGATGGCCTCGTCCGCATGCCGAAAATGTCCGCCTTCGATGCTGCGGCGCATGCGCTCGACCACGGCCCTTGCGTGGACGGCGTCCATATCCTTGAACAGGGCGATGAACTCCTCGCCCCCCGAGCGGGCCACCATGTCGGCCGAGCGAATCTGCTGACGCAGGCGATTGGCGATGTGGACCAGGGCCTGGTCGCCCGCTTCGTGGCCGAATCCGTCGTTGATGGACTTGAAGTCGTCTATGTCCAGCACCGCCACCGCGAATCCTCCCAGCGAGTCGGCGGCTTCGTTGAACATGTGCGCCCCGCGTTCGGTGACGGCGCGGCGATTGGGCAGATTGGTGAGGAAATCCGTAGCGGCGGCATGTTCGAGCCTGACCCTGAGCATGTCCGAACACAGCATGAGGAATGCCGTGGTGCCCACGATCGGCAGCATGGTAAGGACGATGGCGGACACGAGGTTCCAGCCGCTGGCGCCTGTCTCGATGTGGAAGTCGGCGGGAAGATCCATCGACGTGTAGATGCCGAGCCGCACGGCGGTGCAGATGAAGAGCAATGAAAACAGCGCGATCAGCAGCTTGCGGCTCGAGGAGAATTGCTCAGGGGGACGCTTGAAGAGGGTCTGCAGGGCCGTCAGCGCGAGGGCCAGCCATGCGAGCGCCGCAATGACCACCCGGATCTTGAAATCGGGAAATACCGCCGAAAACCAGAAAATGCCGATCGTGACGCCCAGGGCCGGCGCGTATAGCGAAGGATCGGGCCGGATGCCGTTCACCTCGTGCAGCGCCAGGCTGTAGAAGGCCAGCCCGAAAGCCATGCAGCCGTTGGCCAGAGTCAGCATCACGAAGCGGGGCAGTGGTTCTCCGAAGGCGAAAAGGG
This sequence comes from Pusillimonas caeni, assembly GCF_003545815.1. Lineage (GTDB taxonomy): Bacteria > Pseudomonadota > Gammaproteobacteria > Burkholderiales > Burkholderiaceae_B > Pusillimonas > Pusillimonas caeni. The sequence goes on along the minus strand of NZ_PDUW01000005.1, from coordinate 123,642 downwards.
CGCAGCCGAGCGCGATCAGCAGCGTGCCCCATTGCCAGAACCTTGCGGCCGGTCGCAACAGGTCGGGCAGGCTGCGGTAGGCGATGGCCAGGACCGTGCCGTTGGCGAGTATCGTCAATGAAATGATGGTGAAGACCGTCTTTGCGTCCACGTCGAAACTACCCCGAAGTTTCACACCGCGCCATGCCGTCGGAGGTTCGCGGGTGTCATGCGCTCGGTCGCTTGCTGCGCGCCCGTCCGGCCGAGCGAAAAAATTTGCCTATTCTACTTTGGGCCTGAAGGCGGCCCTGCGCCCTCAGGCGTGCAGGCCGGGAAATTCCGCACCGGACACCGGATGCCCCAATAGATAGCCTTGCAGCGAATCGCAGCCGAGTTCGCTCAGGAACTCTGCTGAGCCGGCGTCTCCACGCCTTCGGCGACGATCTTCAGCTGCAGCGCCTTGCCCAGCGCAATGATGGCCGAGACGATGGCCGCATCCTCCGTGTCGCGCACCAGCTCGCTGATGAATCCCCGGTCGATCTTCAATTCGCTGGCCGGCAGGCGCTTGAGGTAGAGCAGGCTCGAATAGCCCGTGCCGAAATCGTCGATCGAGATCTTCACGCCGAGCTCGTCCAGCTGCCGGAGGATGGTCATGCTGGCGTCCACGTTGCGCATGGCGGTCGACTCGGTGATTTCGAGCACCAGGCAGCCCGGCGGAAGCCCGTGGCGCCTGAGCGCGCTTCCGACCGTCTGGATCAGGTCGGCGTGGGCGAACTGCAGCGGCGACAGGTTGACCGATACGGTCCAGTCATGGCCTTGATCGCGCCATTCCTTCAGTTGGCGGCACGCTTCGTTCAGCACCCAGTTGTCGATGTCGATGATGAGGCCGGTTTTTTCGGCCGTGGGGATGAAGTCGTCGGGCATGATGAGGCCGCGCCGCGGATGCAGCCAGCGCACCAGCGCCTCCGCGCCTTGCGGTGGGCCGTTCGGGTCGTCGAACCGGGGCTGGTAGTGAAGCAGCAGCTCTCCTTGTTCTACCGCTTTGCGCAGGTCCTGCACCAACTGCAGGTGTCCTTCCGCGTTGGCGTTCATCGAGGGATCGAAGAAGGAATAGCCGTTGCGTCCCATGTCCTTGCGATAATACATGGCGGCGTCGGCGTTGATGAGCAGGGCGTCCGCATCCAGGCCGTCTTCGGGATAAATGGCGATGCCGATGCTGGCGGAAAGGCGCAGTTCGAATCCACGTATGTTGTAAGGCCGGGCCACCAGGTCGACGATCTCAGCGGCGAGCGTGGCGATGTCCTCGGCCCCGTCGATCTGACTCAGCACCACGAATTCGTCGCCGCCGAAACGGGCCACGGTGTCTTCTCCGCGGATGCCGGACCTGATGCGCTTTGCGGTTTCGATGAGCAATTCATCGCCGACGGCGTGGCCATAGGCATCGTTCACCGTCTTGAAGCCGTCCAGATCCATGAACAATATGGTGAAGCGGCTGTTGTTGCGCAGCGCCGTCTGCCTGGCCTGCTCGATGCGGTCTTCCAGCAACGCGCGATTGGGAAGATGCGTCAGCACATCATGCAGGGCCATGTGTTCCAAGGCTTTGTTGGCCTTGTGCAGTGATAGATTCAGCGCGCCTGTGCGCGATGCGTGGCGGCTGTCGAGTACGGTGATGACCAGCGCGATGGCCAGCACCGCGATCGTGACCATGGTGACCAGCACGGACAGCCAGTTGGTATCCACGCCGGCATTGGCCGCCAGACATAGGCTGCCCAGCGGGAAGCGAGCGGCCGCCATGCCGCTGTAGTGCATGCCGACGATGGCGCAGCCCATGACGATGGCCGCGGCGATCTTCAGGGTGGTGCGATGCGACCCATGGCGGCTCAGATAGGCGGTGATCCACAGGGCCGCCCCAGACGCCGTGACGGCGATGAACAGCGACAGCGCAAACCAGCCGGCATCGTAGACGATGCGCGGCAGCATCATCATGGCCTCCATGCCCAGATAATGCATGCCGGCCACGCCGAGGCCCATGACGAGGGCGCCCACGCAAAGGCGACGCGCCGTCAGGCGGCGCCGGCAGGCCACCCACAAGGCGAAGGCGGACGACGCAATGGCGACCAGCAGCGAAAGCAGGGTAAGCCACGGGTCGTAGCCCAGTTCTATCGGCACGCTGAAGGCCAGCATGCCTATGAAGTGCATGGACCAGATGCCCAACCCCATGGCGAAGGCGCCGCCGCCCAGCCACCACGCCGCGGTTCTGCCGCGTGTCTTGCTGATCTGGCTGGCCATGCTCAACGCAGTGTACGAAGCCAGTATGGCGACCAGAAAAGAGAAAACGACCAGGATGGCGTTATAGCTGCTTTCAAGCATGAGGAGGCGCGAGCGCGTCGTTGAACTGTTTTGTGTGCAAGTGTATCTCGCGCATCGAGCTTAGCCTCGGCGCAGCATTGCGCCGAGGCTAAGCGCCTTCATTTATATGAGCCGTTCTCATGATTCCAGGCTGCTGCATGAGGAAAGTGTCGTAACAAACGGCAGGTCTGCACCGGCTCGCCATGTAAAAGCAGAAGTATTGAAATAAATGGTGTCAAAAGGATTCTTGCTTGTCGTTACCTTCGGTGCGCGGTATCACGGCCCCTCATGCGCCGCCGCTTCGGCATCTCGTGTTCAGCCCTTGTGGCGTTTCAACGTGGCGGAAGGCAGCTCGTGGAAACGCTGCTGATAGGCGGCCGAGAACTGGCCCAGGTGGCCGAAGCCCCAGCGCAGCGCGGTTTGGGTCACGGTGGTGTCCGGCTGCGGGGCGGACAGCTCGGCGCGGACCGCGTTGAGCCGGATCTCTTTCAACTGCTGCATGGGCGAGGTGTTGCGGTACTTGCGGTAGCCCGCAAAAAGGCTGCGCATGCTGACGCCGACGTGGTCGGCGATGTCGCCCGCCGTAAGCGGCAGATGGGCGTTGTGTTCGATATAGGCCTCGGCACGCTTGACGAAGCCGGGCGCGATGGCGCCGAGCGGCTCGCGCGCGGCGTCCTGATTGTGCGGCAGCGTGCCCAGCAGGGACACCATCAGCGCTTCTTCGAATTGGGCGGCGATAAGGGGCTGGTCGAACAGCGAGCCTTCCGAGGCCTCGGTAAGCTGCCATTCGAGCAGCCGCTTCAATGAGCGGGTGGCGGGGCTGTGCAGCGGGATGGCGGGCGAGAAATTCAGCGGCCCGCCCGTGGGGCGGCCGTAATACTGCGCGCATTGCTGCTCGAAGGCCGAGCGCTCGACGCGGATGAACAGTTTCTCGGCATTGCGTTCGTGGCGCATGCGGAATTCGAGCGCGGGGCTGATGATGGTGGCCATGCCGGCGTCGGAGAGCACGCTTTGCGCACCGCAGTGGATGTTTTCCTGGCCTGAAATGGGCAGCTGGATCAGATAGAAGTCGTCGAGCCTGCCCGGTTCGATGTCCACCGTGGCGCCGTACAGCATGCGGCCGTAGCTGACTTTCTTGCCGCGCCGGAAATGCAGCTCGGTATTGAGCGATTGCGACCTGCCCACGACGCGCAGGTCGTGTTCGCAGAAAATCTGGCTGACCTCGTGGCGCACCTCGTCGGCGTCGCGCGAGGTGAACCGCGGGAAGCGGCTGAACAAATGGCTGCGCAAATGAGGGGAGAGTGCCGTCTGCATGTGCATTGCCTTTGGCGCCGGGCGGCTCCGCTTGGCGGCGCGGGCCGGGTCGGTGCGGCGGCCCGGGGTGCCTGAGGATGGAAAAGAACAGTTTAGTCCTAAACCATTCCGCCGCGCCCCGGGGTTTTCCTGGGGTCAGGGCGCCGCCGGCGGGGCGAAGGAGCCATATTGGCCTTGCCAATAAGTCAGCGGAGAATCGCCGGGCAGTACGCCGATGAAGGTGACCTTGCCCACGATGAGCGCATGCTGCCGGTGCTCCACGACTTTCTCGACGTCGCAGGCGAAGACGGCCAGCGCCTTGCGCGACAGCCATACGCCTTCGGCCGTCTGGGTCCAGCCATCGTCGGCATAGCGCTGGGCGCCGCGCAGGCCGCCCTTGCCCGAGAAGTTCTCGGCGACATGCTGCTGCGCGCGGCTCAGCACATTGATGCCGAATCGCCCTGCCTTCTCCAATACGGGCCAGGTAGAGGACGTCCTGTTGACCGAGATGAGCAGTTCGGGCGGGTCCATGGACACCGACACGACCGAGGTCGCGGTCAGCCCGGTGCGCTGCTCGCCGTCATTGGCGGTGATGACGCAGACGCCGCCGGCCATCTGGCGCATGGCCTGCCTGAACGCCTGGTTCAGATCCTGGTTCTGGTCTTGATTCATGGCTGCTTCTTCCGGATGCCGCGTTTTTCGAGTATGGGCAGCACCGTGTCGCGGAAATAGGGAAATTCGTCGGCGTAATGGAAGAACGACAGGGTGGTGCCCCTGAAGCCCGCTTCGTGCAGCTGGATGATGCCGTCGGCGACCTGCTCGGGCGTGCCGACCAGGGGAAAGCCGCCATGGCCGGCGGCGAAGCGCTCGCGGATCAGGGCCAGCAGGTCGTGCGGGAAGGATTGGGCGTGGGCGAACTGCAGGCGGACGAGGTTGTCGACGGCGGCCCAGTCGGCATTGTCCTGCAGCAGCTGCCAGCCTTCCTCTGCTTCTGCCTGGGTGGGCCGGCAGATGACATGGGCAAATGTCAGCACGCCCACCTTGCGGCCTAGGTCGGCCGCCTGCTGCTTGAGTTCGGCGACTTCCTGCTTGGAGCGGTTCAGGTCGATGGCGGGCGTGAACAGGAAGTTGGCGTTGCGCGAGGCGAATTCGCGGCCCAGGCCCGAGCCGGCGGCGTTGAAGATGGGAGGCAGGGCGTCGGGCTGGGGATAGCCGTAGGTGTTCTTGAGATGGAAGTACTTGCCGTCCCAGTCGAAGGGGCCGTCGTGGGTCCACAGCTTCTGGATGATGTCGAACCATTCCTGGGCATAGCCGTAGCGAGTCTCGTGGTCGTCGGGCAGGGTCAGGCCCAGGGCTTCGTACTCGGGCTTGTTCCAGCCGGCGACGACGTTCAGGCCGACGCGGTCGTTGCTCATCTGGGCGATGGTGGCCAGCTGTTTTGCGACGATGACGGGGTGGTTGGCCATGGTATGGATGGTGCCGAAGACGGTGATGCGCCGGGTGTGCGCCAGCAGGGCGGCGGCCCAGGTGATGGTCTCGAGCACGTAGCCATGGAAATTGGTTTCGCCGCCGTAGCCTATCCAGCGTGCGATGGGCAGCATGAAATCGATGCCGGCGTCGTCCAGCAGCTTGCCGAGCTTGAGGTTGCTTTCCCAGTCGGCGGGCCAGCGGCCGGGCAGCTTGGAGACGGTCATGCCGCCGGAGCAATTGCTGGCGAAGGTGCCGAGCAGGAAGTGGTCTTTTTGCAGGAAGGGATGGGTGTGCATGCCTGTCTCCGTTTTTATGTGTGCTTGAGCGTTTTGTGGTGATGGTTCTTGTGGCTCAAAGGTAAGTCGGGAGGCGGCGGCGGGGCTATCGGATCTGTGCAGATGGCTGTCTGATTCGTGCAGGAATTTTATTTGCCCAAGAGGGTGGCTTCATGCGTATCGGGACGTTTTTTGTTGCGTCTTTAAGTGCGGCCGATTTTGGGTTCTTTAAGCGCGGCCGATTTTGGGTTCTTGAGCGCTGCTGTGGGCGGCCTGGCTTGTACCGGGCGGTCGGGCGGACCGAGGCAGCGCCCTCCAACGCCCGGTACAAGCCAGGCCGCCCACATCAGCTTATAGCTGGGCAAGCCACACAAGCCGGCGTTCTATTGTCGGGCTGGAGAGTATTGAAGCCTCGCCAAATTCGTTAGACCACAATCTTGAGAGTTCGGCATCCGTGGCAATCCGCCAATGCGAGCCGTCGGGGGCGATGCTATTTAGCCCGGGCGTTGGAGGGCGCTGCCTCGGTCCGCCCGACCGCCCGGGCTAAATAGCATCGTCCACGGCGGCGTTTTAGAACCCAGATCAGCGGCGGATTCAAGAATACACATCGCAGAGACCATTTGCCTACTCATCTTGCGTGTTCGCCTCGCCAGCCGGAGCTTGCGTCATGCGCTCCGCCCAGGTCGCCAGAGGCAAGGGCGGGGTCTGCTGCCAGACACGGCGCACGACAGCCGACAGTTCGGAGGTGCCGCGCCGGGTGGGCCAGAATTCAGGCGTCCGGGGTTGCCAGGGAGCACCCGGCGAGGCGCGGTGGGCGAACAGAAAACGGAAGGAATAGTAGCCCGCGCCCAGACCCATGCGCAGGTCCGAGACCACGAGCTTGCCGTCGATGTCGTCGTAGCGCAGCCAGTCGCCCGAGAACCAGCGCAGGCCTTCGAGCGGCTCGAAAGGGGGCATGGCCCGGGCCAGCTCGGTATTCAGAGGAAGGCGCAGCTGTTCCGACGGCCGGCGGTCCAGGATCCCGGTGGTGGATTCATAGTACTGGCCGTCGGGAGTGCGCGCGACGACGCGCCATAGCAGGATGTTGAACGGCTGGGGCGTGGAGAACATGGCCTGCACCACGACGCCGTTGCTTTCGAGGCGATTCCGGACGCGGTTCTCGACGACCTGCTTGAAGGCGATCGAGGCGGCCAGATAGACGCAGCACCAGGCCAGGGTCCATCGCATGGCGCGCCGGGTGCGTTCGCCGGGGCCGGCGAACAGGGCGGCGATGACGGCCAGGGTCAAGGGCGCGGTGAAGAAAGGGTCGATGATGAAAAGGGTGGACCAGGCGGTGGGCGTTGGGCGCAGGGGCCACAGCAGCTGGGTGCCGTAGGCGGTAAAGGCGTCGAGCAGGGGGTGGGTGATCAGCGTCAGCCATATAGCCCAGAACAGGCGGCCCGCGCCATAGTGGGGCGATGGCCTCCAGTGCCGCAACGCAGCGGTCAGCGCAATGGACAATACGGTCAGCACGAACAGCGAATGCGAGAAGCCGCGATGGTTGATCATGGCCGAGACCGGGTCGGCGTAGCGTATGACCACGTCCAGGTCGGGCAGGGTGGCCAGCACGGCGCCGGCCACGATGGCCTTGCGGCCATGGAAGCGGCCCAGCATGGCGCCGCAGATGCCGGCTCCCAGTGCGGCTTGCGTAATGGAATCCATGTCGATCAAGCAAATTCGGAAAGCGCCAAGGATAACAGGCGGAGGTAGAATATACGCTTTGTCATCAATGCTCTGCCGGCGGCATGCCGCGTCTTTCGACGCCCTTGGCCCCGGCCCAAGGAAGAACCTTGTTCAGTACGCTTTCGGCCTATGCGGGCGACCCGATACTTTCTTTGCAGCTTGCCTACCGTGACGACGAACGGCCCGACAAGGTGAACCTGAGCATCGGCCTCTATTACGACGAAGAAGGCCGCATCCCGCGCCTGCCTTCGGTCAGCGAGGCGGCCAAGGTCGTGAACGCTTCGACGGCGCCCTGCGTCTACCTGCCCATGAGCGGCAGCCCGGCCTATTGCCGCGCGGCGCAGGGCCTGGTGTTCGGCGCCGATTCCGAAGCCCTGCAGGCGGGCCGGGTAGCCACCATCCAGACGGTCGGCGGATCGGGAGCGCTGAAAGTGGGCGCCGATGTGCTGCGCCGTTTCTTTCCGGATTCGACCGTGCGCATAAGCGGTCCCACCTGGGACAACCACCGCGCCATCTTCGAGGGCGCGGGGTTCGCCGTCGATGTCTATCCTTATTTCGACCATGCCGCGCAACGCCTCGATTTCGACGCGATGGCGGGCTATCTGTACGCCCTGCCGGAAGAGACCGTGGTCGTGCTGCATCCCTGCTGCCACAATCCCACCGGCGCCGAGCTCAGCACCGAGCAGTGGGACGAGATCGTGGACATCGTGATCGAGCGTCGGCTCATCCCTTTCCTGGATCTGGCCTATCAGGGCCTGGGCGAAGGCTTCGAGCGCGACGCTTATCTGGTGCGCGCGCTGACGGCGGCCAATGTGGCCTTTCTGGTGGCCAATTCTTTTTCCAAGATTTTTTCGCTGTACGGCGAACGCTGCGGCTCGCTGAGCATGGTGTGCGCGAACGCGGACGAGGCATCCCGCGCGCTGGGCCAGATGCAGCAGGCCGTGCGGCGCAATTATTCGAGTCCGCCGGCCCATGGCGGCCACCTGGTCGAGACGGTGTTGCTGGACCCTGCGCTGCGCGCCATGTGGGAAACCGAAGTCACGGCAATGCGCGACCGCATCCACGCCATGCGCAACCGCCTGCACCAAGGGCTGGTGCGCCATCACCCCGACTACGACTGGGACTTCCTGCTGGCGCAAAGCGGCATGTTCAGCTATGCGCCGGTCCTGGCGCCGCACATGGACAGGCTCATCCAGGCGCACGGCGTCTACATCATCGAGTCGGGCCGCATCTGTATCGCGGGGCTCAACAATCAGAATGTGGACCGCGTCGCCCAGGCGTTTGCCGCCGTATTGAAAGAAGCACCGGCCGCCTGAGGACGATGCGCCGGTCTGCCGCGGCGTCCTGTCGGCGCCTGCGCAGCGAAACGGGCGCCCGGATGGGGCTCGATGTGGCGCCCGCGAATTGCTTCACGGCCTACTTCGGCGCCGGCATGGCGAACTCCGCCCCTTTTCCGGTGCTTTCGGGCCAGCGCTGCATGATACTTTTTTGCTTGGTGTAGAAGCGCACTCCTTCCTCGCCATAGACGTGCATGTCGCCGAACAGCGATTTCTGCCAGCCGCCGAAGCCATGCCAGGCCATGGGCACTGGAATGGGCACATTGACGCCCACCATGCCGCACTGGACGCGCCGGCCGAACTCGCGCGCGATGTGGCCGTCGCGGGTATAGCACGACACGCCGTTGCCGAACTCATGGCTGTTGACCAGTTCCAGCGCGGAAGCAAAGTCGGCGACCCGCACGCAGGCCAGGACCGGGCCGAACACTTCTTCTTTGTAGATGCGCATGTGGGGCTCGACGCGATCGAACAGCGTGCCGCCCGTGAAAAAGCCTTGCTCGTGCCCCGGCACGGCATAGCCGCGCCCATCGACGACGAGCTCGGCGCCTTCGTCCACGCCCGACTGGATATAGCCTTCGATGCGTTCAAGCGCTTGCCGGGTGACGATGGGCCCCATCTCGGCTTGCGGATCCATGCCGTTGCGCACCACGAGCTGCCTTGCCCGTTCGGCGAGGCGGGGAACGATGCGGTCGGCGACGTCTCCGACCAGCACGGCGACCGAGATGGCCATGCAGCGTTCGCCGGCCGAGCCGTAGGCGGCGCCGACCAGGGCGTCGACGGCCTGGTCCAGATCGGCGTCGGGCATGACGACGAGATGGTTTTTTGCGCCGCCCAATGCCTGCACGCGCTTGCCGAAATGCGCGGCCTGCTCGTAGATGTAATGGGCGATGGGCGTTGAACCGACAAAACTGACCGCCTTGACGTCGGGGTGGGCGAGCAAGGCGTCGACCGCAGCCTTGTCGCCTTGCACGACGTTCAGCACGCCGTCGGGCAGGCCGGCTTCCTGAAACAGGCGGGCCATGTACAGCGAGGCCGAAGGGTCGCGTTCACTGGGCTTGAGAATGAAGCAGTTGCCGGCCGCAATGGCGACGGGAAACATCCAGCACGGCACCATGCAGGGAAAATTGAAGGGCGTGATGCCGGCGACCACGCCCAGCGGCTGGCGCAAGGTCCAGTTGTCCATGCCGGGCGAGACCTGATCCGTGAAATCGCCCTTGAGCAGCTGCGGAATGCCACAGGCGAACTCGATGACGTCGATGGCGCGCGAGACTTCGCCCTGCGCATCGCTGAATACTTTGCCGTGTTCGGCGGTAATGATGGCGGCCAGGGCGTCGCGATGCTGGTTCATCAGGCTCAGGAACTTGAACATGATGCGCGCCCGCCGCAGAGGCGAGGTGTCGGCCCATTCGTTGAAAGCCGCTTTGGCTCCGGCCACGGCCTGGTCGATGTCCTGGGATTCTGCAAGCACCACCTGACGGGCCGGCCGGCCCAGCGCGGGGTTGTAGACGTCTTGGCGGCGCCGGGCGGCTCCGGATGTGGCCCGGCCGTTGATGAAGTGGCCGACGTCGGCGGTGTCGTTGTAGGCTTGCATTGTATTGTCGAAGGGATTTTCCGGTTGCGGAGGATCTCAGTTTACGCGGCCAGTGTCTCCATGCGATAGATCGGAACACTGGATTCATTGTTCAGTATATTGAATAATGCCCGTTATGAAAGACAAGAAAATAGCGTCGCTGTGGTCACATGTGCATTGGTTATCGGTGTTGGCCCGGCAGGGAAGCTTTTCCAGTGCTGCGGCCTATCTGAACGTCAGCAAGGCGGCTATGAGCCAGCGCATTGCCGAACTTGAACAGGCCGCCGGCGTGCCACTCGTGCAGCGCACGACCCGCAGCGTGCGTCTTACTGAAGCGGGCCAGCAGCTTGCCGAAAACACACAAGGCGCGTTCGATCAGATCTCTGACAGCTTCGAGGCGGTACGTGAACTGGCGATTTCCCCGCAGGGAACGCTGCGCTTGAGCGCACCGGTTGCATTGGCGCGTCAACAACTGGTGCCGTTGTTTGCCGCCTTCTTGAAAGAGAATCCGCGCATCCGTATCGAACTCGTGCTCTCGGATCACCTCAGCTCGCTGTCCGGCGAGGGGTTCGATCTAGCGATCCGCCACACCTCGACGCCGCCCGACAATTATGTGGCATGGGCGCTGTGTGGCGTCCGGTCTGTGCTGGTGGCCAGCCAGCCCTATCTGGACCGTTGCGGTACCCCCGAGCATCCGTCAGCCTTGGCCGATCATGCTTGCCTGCATTATCCGCGCCGGCAAAGCAATGCTGTGTGGACATTCGAGGCGGCTGCCAAAGGCAGGGCGGAGCCGCGGCGCCATGTTGTCGCGGTGGGTGGGCCTTTTGCGGTCAACAACAGCGAAGGCTTGCGGGAGGCTGCGCAGGCGGGCCTTGGCTTGACGATATTGCCCGATTTCTCCGCGCAAGGGGCGCTGACCCGGGGCGACCTTGTCCAGGTGCTGCCGGACTGGCGTCCGGTCGGTGTGTTCGGCGAGGCGCTTTATGTCATCAGGCCCTATACCACCCATGTGCCTCGGGCGGCCCAATTGCTGGTCGCGTACTTGCGTGATGCATTCAGGAACGGCTTCACCCTTGAGGGTGGTTCATCAACTTAGGGTAGCCCTTCGGGCTGGTTCCCACGGTAAAGCCGGCGAGCGCCGCTTTCTGACGCGGGTGGCTGATTGCCTGAGGATTCAACAGATGATCTTGCCGCCCCTGCAGGTACCAGAGGATATTGTCGAAGGCCTGGCCATAGAAGGACTCGTAATTGTCGCGCTCGACGAAGCCGAGATGCGGGGTGCACAGCACATTGGGCAGGTGCAGCAGGGGATGGCGGGCGCCCAGCACGGGCTCGCTCTCGTAGACGTCGACCGCGGCGAAGCCCGGGCGGCCGTGGCGCACGGCCCGTTCGAGCGCGCCGGGCTGCAGCAGCTCGGCGCGGCTGGTATTGACGAACAGCGCCGAGGGCTTCATGCGCTGCAAGTCGCTGCGTGTGACCAGGCCGTGGGTGGCGCGCAGCAGCCGCAGATGCAGGCTGAGCACGTCGCTTTCGGCAAAAAAGGCCTCGCGCGACGGGGCCGCCTCGAAGCCGTCGGCGGCAGCCTGCATTCTGGAGTTTTCGCTGCCCCATATCCACACCCGCATGCCGAAGACCTTGCCGTAGGCGGCCACCTGCTTGCCGATGCGCCCATAGCCCCAGATGCCCAGGGTGGCGCCTTGCAGCTTGCAGCCCAGATGCCCTTGCCACAGGCCGTCGCGCAGCCGATTGGCCTCGGCCACCAGATGCCGCCGGCTGGCGAGCACAAGGGCCCAGGTCAATTCGGCGGTTGCGGTGCCGGTGCTGTGGGTCTCGGCCACCGCCACGCCGTGCCGCGTGCAGGCTTCCACGTCGATGTGCGAACCGGCCCGGCCGGTCTGGCTGATGAGGCGCAGCCGGGGCAGCTGTTCGAGCAGGGTGGCGGATATCTGGGTGCGCTCGCGGGTGAGCACCAGCGCCTCGGCCAGGGCGAAGCGAGAGGCGAGCGAGGCCAGGTCTTTGGGCGAGTCGTGAAACACCTGTACGCTGTGCCCAAGCAGTTTCTCGAAACAGGACAGGTAGCGTACGCAATCCTGGTAGTCGTCGGGGATGATGATGTGCATAGGCGGACCCGATGCCGGTTCGCCCGGCGAAGCCATGGTGGCGAAGCAGTCTTGATTCAAGTGTCTTGCGCAGGACTCCGATAGGCTATCTTACGGTTTCGCCACGGCGGATACAACCGGGGGGCGGGGTAAAATGGCGGTTTCCGCCCAGTTCTGTGTTTTAAGCCATGGCCCAGTTTCTCGTTGCGGCGCTGTACAAATTCGTGCCGCTTGCCGATTATCGCGCTCTGCGCGAACCCTTGTTCGAATTCTGCCGGGCGCACGAAGTGCGGGGCACTTTGCTGCTGGCCGAGGAGGGCGTCAACGGCACCATTGCCGGCCCCGAGGCGGGGGTGCGGGCCGTGCTGCAGTATCTGCGCAGCGATCCGCGCCTGAGCAGTCTTGAACACAAAGAATCCTGGGCGCAGAATCAGCCCTTCTACCGGCTCAAGGTCAAGCTCAAGCGCGAGATCGTCACCATGGGCGTGCCCAATGTCCAGGCCGAAACGATGGCGGGCACCTATGTGGCGCCGGACGAATGGAACGAACTCATCGCCGACCCCGATGTCGTGTTGATCGACGTGCGCAACGACTACGAGGTGGCCATCGGCTCGTTCGAGGGCGCCGTCAATCCACACACGCGCAGCTTCACCGAATTTCCCGAATGGGTGGCGCAGCAGGCGCAAAGCGGCGGGCTGCTCGATCGGCAAAAAAAACCCAAGGTGGCGATGTTCTGCACCGGCGGCATACGCTGCGAGAAGTCCACCGCCTACCTGCGGTCCCAGGGCTATGACGAGGTCTATCATCTGCAGGGCGGCATTCTCAAGTATCTCGAGACCGTGCCCGCCGTGCAAAGCCGCTGGGACGGCGAGTGCTTCGTCTTCGACGAGCGGGTCTCGGTGGGACACGGCCTGCGTCCGGGCCATTACGAATTGTGCCGGGCCTGCCGCCTGCCGCTGTCCGAAGCCGACAAGGCCTCGCCTTTGTACGAAGAGGGCGTCAGCTGTCCTCATTGCCACGGCACGCATACCGAAGACCAGATGAGGCGCTTTCGCGACCGCCAGAAGCAGGTCGAACTGGCCCGCCGGCGCAAGACCCGCCATATCGGCGCAACCATGCCGGCCAGGCCGGCGCTCGAACCGGAAACCGACGCCTGAAGGAGTACGCCATGATCACCACGCCTTTTACCGAATCCTTCGACCTGCGGCACCCCATCGTGCTGGGTCCCATGGGAGGCGTGGCGGGCGGGCGCCTGGCCGCGGCGGTGTCCAACGCCGGCGGCTTGGGCCTGGTGGGCGGTGGCTACGGCGACCTGGCCTGGCTCAAGACCGAACTGGCGCTGGCCAAAGAGCTGTCCACCCGTCCCTGGGGCGCGGGCTTCATCACCTGGAATATTTCCGAAGCGGCTCTGGAGCTGGTGCTGGAGGCCCGGCCTTCGGTGTTGATGCTGTCTTTCGGCGATCCGGGCAAGTACGCCGCCACCATCAAGGCGGCGGACTGCCGGCTGATCTGCCAGGTGCAGGACGTGGCCGGCGCACGCCTGGCGCAGGCGGCCGGCGCCGACGTGATCGTCGCCCAAGGCACCGAGGGGGGCGGACATGGCGGCTCACGGGCCACGATGGCCTTGCTGCCCGCGGTGGTCGATGCAGTGTCGCCGACGCCTGTGCTGGCGGCGGGCGGCATCGCCGATGGCCGGGGCCTGGCGGCGGCTCTCATGCTGGGCGCTCAGGGCGTGCTGCTGGGCACCCGTTTCTATGCCACGCGCGAAGCGCTGGGTCACGATCAGGCCAAGCAGCGCATCGTCCAGGGGCAAGGCGACGCCACCCAGCGCACCAGGGTGTTCGACATCGTGCGCGGCTACGACTGGCCGGCGGGCTATACCGGCCGGGCGCTGCGCAACCGTTTCATCGAGCGCTGGGAAGGCCGCGAAGAAGAACTGGCCCGCGGCGTGGATATCGAGGGGCCGGCCTTCTGGGCGGCGGCGGCCGACGGCGACTACGACGTCGCCATGGTCTGGGCGGGCGAGGCGATCGATCTCATCGATTCCATTCCCTCCGCCGCCGAGGTGGTGGAGCAGGTTTCCGCCCAGGCCGAACTGCGCCTGCGCTCGGCCGCGGGCCTGCTGGAATAGGCCGGCCGGTGTCCGGGCTGCCCATTCTCTATTCTTTCCGGCGCTGCCCCTATGCGATGCGCGCCCGGCTTGCCATTGTCGCGAGCGGCCAGCGCTGCGAACTGCGCGAAGTGGTGCTGCGCGACAAGCCCCTGGCGCTGCTTCAGGCTTCGCCCAAGGCCACGGTTCCCGTGCTGGTCCTGCCCGATGGAAGCGTGCTGGCCGAGAGCCTGGACATCATGCTTTGGGCGCTGCGCCTGCGTGATCCCCTAGGATGGCTTGCGCCGGAACGCGACGGCCTCGACGCGATGCTGTCCTTGATCCGCGAATGCGACCGGCATTTCAAGCCCCGGCTCGATCGTTATAAATACCCGCAACGCTTCGCGCGGGAGCGCGACGCGTCAGCGGCGGACAATGGCGAACCCGCCGCCGGGGCCCGGAACGGGAGCAACGGTATCGATAGCAGCCGCGTTGATGTTTCGGGCAGCGAGAGCGAGGAAGCGTTGAGGCTGTGGGCGGCCGGGCATCGCGATGCCGGCGCGCGCTGGCTGGAAACACTGGAGGCGAGATTGGCGCAAAGCGCCTGCCTGCTCGGCGAACGCGCCTCGCTGGCCGACATGGCCATCGCGCCTTTCGTGCGCCAGTATGCGCACGTGGACCGGGATTGGTTCGAGACCTGTCCGTGGCCTGCCTTGCGGGCCTGGCTGACTGCCTGGATGGAATCGGACCTGTTCGCCCGCGTCATGGCCAAGTATCGGCCCTGGTCGCCGGACGCGCCCGCAGAGCTGTTTCCTTAGGAAGGCGAAGCCGCCCGGGGCGGGACGGGCCCGCCTTTGGCTCCAGCCTTATTCCATGCCCGGAACGACCGTGGAAAAGCCCGCGTCGACGTGGGTGATCTCGCCCGTGACGCCGGCCGCCAGGTCCGACAGCAAGAACGCCGCGACATTGCCGACGTCCTCGATCGTGACATTGCGGCGCAGGGGGGCGTGCGACTCGACGAACTTGAGAATGGAGCCGAAGTCTTTGATGCCGCTTGCGGCCAGCGTCTTGATGGGCCCGGCGGAGATGCCGTTGGCGCGTATGCCCAGCGGGCCGAGGGAGGTCGCCAGGTAGCGCACCGAAGCTTCGAGCGAAGCCTTGGCCAGCCCCATGGTGTTGTAGTTGGGAACAACTTTTTCGGCGCCCAGATAGGTAAGGGTCAGGACCGAGCTGTTGCGGCCCTTGAGCAGCGGCAGCGCGGCCTTGGCCAGCGCCGGGAAGCTGTAGGCGGAGATGTCGTGCGCGACGCGGAAGGCCTCGCGCGACAGGCCTTCGAGAAAGTCGCCGGCAATGGCTTCGCGCGGCGCAAAGCCGATGGAGTGGACCAGGCCGTCCAGGCCGTCCCATTGCCGGCCAAGCTGCTCGACGGCGGCCTCGATCTGGGCGTCTTCGGCAACGTCGCAAGGCAGGACGATGTTGCTGCCGAGCTCGGCGGCAAAGCCTTCCACGCGCTCTTTGAAGCGTTCGCCCACATAGGTGAAAGCCAGTTCAGCACCTTGCTGGCGGCAGGCCTGCGCGATGCCGTAGGCGATGGAGCGGTTGGACAGCACGCCGGTGACCAGGATGCGCTTGCCGTTTAAGAAACCCATGTTGAAGATCCTGTTGTATAGAAGTGGACGTCAGCCGTGCACATTGGTGCCGGGGATGCGAAGGCGCTTGCCTCGCGACAGATTGTTGCTGGGCAGGTTGTTGAGCTGGCGCAGTGCGCTGACCGAGGTGTTGTAGCGCTTGGCCAGGGCGAACAGGGTGTCGCCCTTGCGGACCGTGTGGGTGCGCACATTGCTGCTGCCGCCGCGCACGACCACCACATCGCGCCTGCCCGGGGATTTGGCGGCGCCGCGCGAGGCGGGAGCGGTGGCGTCGGCCGCGGGCAGTTCGAGCGAGGCCAGCATGATGCCGCCGCCGGACGGTTTGCCCGGCACCACCAGTGTCTGGGCGACGGCGCGCGTGCTTTTCCGGCTCAGGCCGTTGAGAGCGCGCAGTTGCTCGAGCGAGACGCCGAACCTCTTGGCGATGGACGCATACGATTCGCCCTTTTTGCTCTTGTAGGTGGTCCAGCCGCCGAGCTGGTCTTTATAGGCTTCGAGGTTGGCGTTGAAGACGTCGACGCGGTCGGTGGGCAGCAGCAGCGTGGGCTTGTGCTCGGCCAGGAAGATGGGCCGGTTGAACGACGCGTTGAGCGCCTTGAACTCGTCGAGCGGCATCTCGGCCAGGCGGGCCGCCGTGGCCAGGTCGAGGGAGGGGGGCTCGATGACGGTGGTGAAATAGGGCTGGTTGTCGACCAGCGGCAGGGTGATGCCGTACTTGGCGGGATCGGCGATGATGTTCTTGATGGCCTGCAGCTTGGGCACGTAGTTGCGGGTTTCGTCCGGCATGGCCAGCGCCATGTAGTCGGTGCGCAGGCCTTGTCCGGCATTGCGGTCGATGGCGCGCTTGACCGCACCCTCGCCCCAGTTGTAGGAGGCCAGAGCCAGATACCAGTCGCCCTGGAAATCGTACAGATAGGTCAGGTAATCGAGCGCGGCATTGGTGGAGGCGACCGGGTCGCGGCGCAGGTCGCGCCAGGTGTCCTGCTTGAGGTTGTAGTGCAGGCCGGTGCTGGGAATGAACTGCCACAGGCCCGACGCCTTGGCGCGCGAGTACGCGGTGGGATCGTAAGCGCTTTCGACGAAGGGCAGCAGGGCCAGTTCGGAGGGCATGCCGCGCTCTTCGAGCTGATCGACGATGTAATACAGATACTTGCCCGCGCGCTCGCTCATGCGATAGACCGATTCCGGATGCGAGGCGTAGTAGGCCGTCCATTCTTCCACCAGGTCGGAATGCAGGTTGGGAATGGCGAAGCCGCGCCGGATGCGGTCCCACATGTCGCGCGGCGCGTGCGTGAGGTCGATGGTGCGCGAGGTGTCGGAGGCGCTATAGCTTGTTTTGACGGGGCGGTGGTTGCCGTGGGGAGCATTGCTGGCGCAACCCGCCAGAACTGCCACGAAGAGCAGGATGAATAGTCGTAGGCAGTTCATTGGTGATTTATTGAAAGCTGTTTTTCCATTCGCGTAGACAGGCAAAGACCGCAACGGCCGAATCGAGCGGCGCTTGCGCATGCGCGCGCGCGGCGGCCGAGACACCTTCCTGCAGAGGCCGCAGGAAGGGATTGGTTTCAAGTTCGTCGCCGATGGTGGACGGGACGGTGGGCAGGCCCTGCTCGCGCAGCTGCTGCGCCGACTCCCAGCGCCGCTGCAGCGCGGCGTTGCCCGGCTCGACCTGCAAGGCCCAGCGCAGATTCGACAAGGTGTATTCGTGGGCGCAGCACACCAGGGTTTCGAGCGGCAGCGCCTTGAGTTTGCTCAGCGAATTCAGCATCTGGGCGGGAGTGCCCTCGAAAAGGCGTCCGCATCCGGCGGCAAATAGTGTATCACCGCAGAAAACCAGGGGCGTGTCGTCGTCCATGTAGCCGAAGTAGGCGATGTGGCCAGCCGTGTGGCCGGGAACGTCCAGCACGGAAAGCCGCAGGTCCAGTTCTTGTATATAGACCTCGTCGTCTTCTTTGAGACGCACGTCGCACACCGGCAGGGTTTCGCCCAGGGGGCCATAGACGGTTGCGCCGGTGAGTTTCTTGAGCGCCTCGACGCCGCCGACGTGGTCGGGATGATGATGTGTCAGTAGAATGGCGTCCAGCCTTAACTGGTATTCTTCCAGGAAGGACTCGATCGGTGCGGACTGGCCGGGGTCGACCACCACGGCGCGGCCATCGCGGCTCAGCACCCAGATATAGTTGTCGCTGAACGCGGGTACGGGCGTCAGCCGGCTGCTTGTGTGTGCCATCGTAGTTTCCACCCTAACGCAAGGAGCTCATGTGTCTGTTTCGTCGGACCAGCCTCTGGCCGTAGAGCTAGCCCAATGGCTGACCACGCCGGTCGGCCAATATGTACAAAGCTGGGAACAGAAAAAGATCGACGGCATGGTGGCCAATGTGTTTGGCTACCATGCCCTGCAGATCGGACAGCCTCAGTGGGATTTGTTGCGCGCCAATCGTATTCCCAACAAGGGGCGCACGCATTCGTGCTGGGACGACGCGCGGCAAAACGATTCTGATGTCGCCTTGTATGCCGAACCCGAGAACCTGCCTCTGGAAAGCCAGAGCATCGACCTGCTGATATTACCCCATGTCCTGGAGTGTTCCAATAGTCCGCACCAGGTGCTGCGCGAGGCCGAGCGGGTGCTGGTGCCCGAGGGGCGGGTGGTGATTTCCGGCTTCAACCCCTGGAGCCTCTGGGGCGCGCACGAACGCATTCCGGGGCTGGATCCCATCGTTCCGGTGCCGGCCCACATGCAGGTATCGCTGGGCCGGCTCAAAGACTGGTTCAAGCTGCTGTCCTTTGAAGCGGACCGGGGCCATTTCGGCTGCTATGCGCCGCCCGCGCTCAGCACCAAATGGCTGTCGCGCTGGGCGTTCATGGAGTCGGCCGGCGACCGGTGGTGGCCGGTGTGCGGCGCCGCCTATGTGGTGTCGGCGGTCAAACGGGTGGCGGGCATGCAGATCATCGGGCCCGCCTGGAAAGACAAGAAACAGCGCGTCCGGCGCGCGGCGGTGGTCGCGGGACGCCATTCGGGCGCCATGCGGGCGTCCGGCCATAGTGAATCAAAGCAATCATGAGCAGTAATCCTGTTGAAATCTGGACCGACGGCGCCTGCAAGGGAAACCCCGGCTGGGGCGGATGGGGCGCGTTGCTGCGCCAGGGCCGTCACGAGAAGACGCTTTTCGGCGGCCAGGCCGACACCACCAACAATCGCATGGAATTGCTGGCCGTCATCGAGGCGTTGAAGGCGCTCAAACGGCCTTGCCACGTGGTCGTGCACACTGATTCTCAGTATGTGCAGAAGGGCATGACGCAGTGGCTGGTCAACTGGAAGCGGCGCGATTGGCGCACCGCCGACAAGAAGCCAGTCAAGAACGCCGACCTTTGGCAGGAACTCGACGAACTTGTCGGGCGCCATGAGGTCACATGGAAGTGGGTGCGCGGCCATGCCGGCGACGCCGGCAACGAGATGGCCGACCAATTGGCCAATATGGGCGTCCAGCAGGCGCGCTCCATGGCCGCCTCGGCGGATGCGGGCTAGATTCCGTCGGCGCTGAAGGGCGACTGCACCGGCCGATGAAGTCCAGGCGGGGCGGCCGCGCGCGGGCGGCCGGCGACGTCCGCCGGGCGTGCGGCGTCTTACCTATTTTTTGGCGCTGCGCCGCTGCAACTGCGCTACTATCTGCGACGGTAGGATACAGATTGTCAATTTCATGAAAGCAAATACCTTGGGATGGATCGTCGCACTGGGCGCGGGCGTGGTGCTGGGCGTGGCGGGAGCCGGATGGTGGGCGGGGAAGCAGGCGTCGCAGCCGCAAGGCCCGGTCGCTGCCGCGCAGCCCGCCAAGGCCGAAGGCGGCACGCAGGTCGAGGTGGCCGAGGTCAGGCTCGAGTCCATGCCGCGCAGCGCCACGGCGGTGGGTACGCTGCGTTCCAAGGATTCGGTCGTGCTGCGTTCCGAAATCACTGGCCGCATCACCGAGATCAATATAGAAGAGGGCGGCAAGGTCAAGCGTGGCGATGTGGTGGTGCGGCTGGACGACAGCGTCGCCAAGGCCCAGGTGCAGCAGGCCCAGGCCAGTCTTGCCCTGGCCGTCAGCCAGGACCGGCGGGCCGGCGAACTGACCCGGCAGGGTTTCATCAGCAAGCAGGCCCGCGACGAGGCCGCCAGCCAGTTGCAAGTGCAGCGGGCGGCGCTGGCGCTGGCCAAGGCGCAATTGCAGAAAACCGCCATCGTGGCGCCTTTCGACGGCCTGATCGGCCTGCGCAATGTGTCGGTCGGCGACTATGTCGGCCCGGGCGATGTCCTGGTGCCCATCGAGTCCGTCGATCCTCTTCAGGTCGACTTCCGTATTCCGGAACAATATCTGTCGCTGGTGCATCCCGGCCTGAAGCTTCGCCTGCGCTTCGATGCCCTGCCCGGCCAGGTCCGCGAGGGCGAGGTCGGCGCGGTCAGCCCCTCCATCGACGTGGGCGGGCGCTCTATCCTGCTGCGCGCCAATGTGGGCAATGCCGACGATGCGCTGCGGCCCGGCATGTTCGCGCGGGTCGATCTGCAGTTTGCCGACGATCAGGTGCTGACCATTCCCGAAACCGCCCTGGTTCCCTCGGGCGAAGAGCGCTACGTATATCGTGTGGCCGACGGCAAGGCCGAACGGCTGGCGGTGCGCATCGGCCAGCGCCGCGGCGGCCGCATCGAGGTCACCTCGGGCTTGTCGCAGGGCGACGAGGTGGTGGTGGCCGGCCTGCAGAAAGTCATCGACGGCGCGCCGGTGAAGGTGATCGGCCGGGCCGCGACCCCGGCCGAGTCTTGAGGCGGGCCGCCCCATGGTTCTATCCGAAGTCTGCATCAAGCGCCCGGTATTCGCCACCGTCCTGTCCCTGGTAATCGTATTGATAGGATTGATTTCCTACGAACGCCTGACCGTGCGCGAGTATCCGGCCATCGACGAGCCGGTGGTGTCGGTGCGCACCGATTACAAGGGCGCCTCGCCCGAGGTGATCGAATCGCAGGTCACCAAGCCGCTGGAAGACCAGTTGGCCGGCATGGAAGGGGTCGACGTCATGACGTCGCGCAGCCGCTCCGAGACCAGTTTCATCAATATCAAGTTCGGCCTCGACCGCGACCCCGACGCGGCGGCCGCCGACGTGCGCGACAAGGTGGCGCGGGCCCGGCGCTTTTTGCCGGACGAAATCGACGAGCCCATCATCAGCAAGGTCGAGGCCGATTCCTCGCCCATCATTTTCCTGGCGGTGAACGCCGGCGGCATGTCCACGCTCGAAGCCTCGGACTACATCACGCGCTACGTGAAGACGCGGCTGTCGGTGCTTCCGGGAGCGGCCGAGGTGCGCATCTATGGCGAACGCCTGCCTTCGATGCGCATCTACGTCGATCGCGCCAAGCTGGCGGCGTATCGCCTTACCGTGCAGGACATCGAAGACGCCCTGCGTTCTCAGAACGTCATGATTCCGGCCGGACGCATCGAATCCGAAATGCGCGAATTCTCGGTGGTGTCGACGACCGACCTGCAGACGGTCGAGCAGTTCCGCGATGTCATCGTCGCCAACGAGCAAGGCTATTCGGTGAGGATGAGCGATGTGGCCGACGTGCAGATAGGCCCCGCCGACGAGCGCATCATGGCGCGCTTCAACGGCAGCGACGGGCTGCTGATCGGCATTACCAAGCAGTCCACTGCCAACCCGCTGGACCTTTCCAAGGCCATGCGGTCGGAGGTCGAGCTCATCAACGAAGGCCTGCCCCAGGGCATGAGCATCGACGTGGCCTACGACAGCTCGGTGTTCATCGAAGAATCGATCAAGTCGGTCTATCACACCATAGGCGAGGCCATCGTCCTGGTGATTCTGGTGATCTTCTTCTTTCTGCGCAGCGTGCGCGCCAGCCTGATTCCCATCGTCACCATTCCGGTGTCGCTGATCGGCGCCTTCGGAATCATGTTTTTCCTGGGGTTCTCGATCAACACGCTGACACTGCTTTCCATGGTGCTGGCCATCGGCCTAGTGGTGGACGACGCCATCGTCGTGCTCGAGAACATCTACCGGCACATCGAGGAAGGCAAGACGCGGCTCGAGGCGGCCTTCATCGGTTCCAAGGAGATCGGCTTCGCCATCGTGGCCATGACGCTGACCCTGGTCACCGTCTACGCGCCGCTGGCCTTCGCCACCGGGCGCACCGGGCGGCTGTTCATCGAATTTGCGCTGACCCTGGCCGGCGCCGTGCTGGTGTCGGGCTTCGTGGCCCTGACGCTGACGCCCATGATGTGCGCCACGATATTGCGGCACCAAAGCGGGCATGGGCGCCTTTACACCTTCATCGAGAACCTGCTGGTGGGCCTGACGGACCGCTACCAGCGCAGCCTCAAGCTGGCCTTGCGGCACCGGGCCATCGTGCTCGTGCTGGGGCTGCTGGTGGCGTTGGCCAGCGGCGTGCTGTTCAAGACGGTCAAAAGCGAACTGGCCCCGGTCGAAGACCGCGGCGTCATCTACGGCATCGTCACCGCGCCCGATGGCTCTACACTGGACTACACCCTGCAAAGCATGCGGCGCATCGAGGCCATGTACGCCGATATTCCCGAGGCCTCGGGCAACCAGACGGTCATCGGCTTTCCGACCGTGGTGGACGGCTTCGCGATCTTGCGCCTCAAGCACTGGAACGAACGCGACAAGTCGCAGCAAAGCATCGCGGCCGAACTGCGGCCGCGCTTCGATGCCTTGCCGGGAGTGCGGGCCTTTCCCACCAATCCCGCGTCGCTGGGCCAGCGCGCCACGTCCAAGCCAATAGAGTTCGTGTTGCTCAGCCAGGCTTCGTATCCCGAGATGGCGCAACTGTCCGACGCCTTCATGGCGCGCCTGGCCGAATATCCCGGCCTGCAGAACATCGAGTCCGACCTTCGCCTGAACACGCCGGAGCTGCAGGTGCTGGTCAATCGCGACAGGCTGGCCGACGTGGGCGTGGACGTCGGCACGGTCGGCCGCACCCTGGAATCCATGCTGGGCGGGCGGCAGGTGACGCGCTTTCGCGACGGCGGCGAGCAGTACGACGTCATCGTCCAGGTCAAGAAAGAAGACCGCGCCGATCCTCGCGACATTGCCGACATCTACGTGCGGACGCGCGACGGCGGCATGGGGCAGCTTTCGAACTTCCTGGACGTGAACGAAAGCGTGTCGCCCCAGTCGCTCAACCACTTCAACCGCCTGCGGGCCGTCAAGATCCAGGCGGCCGTGGCGCCGGGCTACGCCCTGGGCGAAGTGCTGGACCACATGAACGCCGTGGCGGCCGAGATGCTGCCTGAAACCGTGCAGACCGACCTGGACGGCCAGTCGCGCGAATTCCGGGATTCGTCGGGCAACATCTACCTGGTCTTCCTGATGGCGCTGGTCTTCATCTACCTGGTGCTCGCGGCCCAGTTCGAAAGCTGGCGCAATCCGCTCATCATCATGCTGTCCGTGCCCTTGTCGATGACCGGCGCGCTGCTGGCCCTGTGGCTGTCGGGTGGAACCTTGTCCATCTACAGCCAGATCGGCCTGATCACGCTGGTGGGCCTGATCACCAAGCACGGCATTCTCATCGTCGAGTTCGCCACCCAATTGAGGGCGGAGGGCATGGAGAAGCTCGACGCGGTCATCCAGGCCAGCATACTGCGCCTGCGCCCCATCCTGATGACCACCGGCGCCATGGTGCTGGGCGTGCTGCCGCTGGCCTACGCCAGCGGCGCGGGCGCCGAGTCCCGCCAGCAGATAGGCTGGGTGCTGGTGGGCGGCCTGTGCCTGGGGACCATATTGACGCTGTATGTGGTGCCGGTGGCCTACACGCTGATCGCGGGCAAGGTGAGCCGCAAATAGAGAGAGGCGCCCGCCGGCGCCCCGGCGCGCGTGGCGGGCCGGCAGCAGCCATGCTGCATGGATGCGCAGACCGTTCTACAATCTGTGGCGGGCCGTCATGAGGCGGCCCGAGTTTTTTCAGCCAGGGTCAGCCGTTCATGCGTCAAATCATTCTCGATACCGAAACCACGGGACTGGACCCGGCGCAGGGCCACCGCATCGTCGAAGTGGCCTGCGTCGAGATGGTCAACCGCAGCCTCACGGGCAACCATCTGCACCTGTACCTGAATCCCGACCGCGACAGCGACCCCGAGGCGCTGGCGGTGCATGGGCTGACCACCGAATTTCTGTCCACCCATCCCAGGTTTTCAGAAGTCGCGCATCATATCTGCGATTTCGTGCAAGGCGCTGAAATCATCATCCACAATGCCGCCTTCGACCTGAAGTTCCTGGACGCCGAACTGCAGCGCGTGGGACGGCCGGCCTTCAACACTTTGTGCGGCAAGGTGATCGATTCCCTCCTGCATGCGCGCGAGCTGCATCCGGGCAAGCGCAATTCCCTGGATGCCCTATGCGAACGCTACGGCATATCGAATGCACACCGCACGCTGCACGGGGCCTTGCTCGACTCGGAGCTGCTGGCCGAGGTGTGGCTGGCGATGACGCGCGGCCAGGACGCGCTGATCATGGATTTCGGCGGCGCCGAAACGCAAAGCGGCAACGGCGTGCAGCTGGAGCGCTTCGACGCCTCGGTGCTGCAGGTGCTGTCCGCCGGCGCAGACGAACTCGCGGCGCACGAGGCCTACCTGGATGCGCTGGACAAGGCCGCCGGCAAGCCTTGCGTGTGGCGCGCCCAGGCGGCGAATTGAGCGCCCTCGGCGTCCTGTCATAGGACCCGTCCCGGCCCCTCATGACCACAAGCCCTTCCGCCAGCAGCCGCTCCAAGCCGGACATCGAGGCCAGGGTGCTTCAGTATGGCCTGGAGCAGCCCACCCTGGGCCAGTTTTCGGTCGCCCAGGCCCTGCAGGCCGAAGGCCTGAAGGTCTCGGCCTCGACGGTGCGCAACATCTGGAAGCGCCATGGACTGGAGACGAGCTATCTGCGCCTGCTCGCCAAGTCCAAGGGCTCGGAAGGCGGCGGCAAGGCCGAACTCAACCAGGACGAACTCAGCCAGCTCAAGCGCGAACGACGCAATCGACGCCTGGCCGCGAAAGCCAAGGGGCAGGACGAGGCCGTATCGGCTCTGAGGCGTGAAGAGGTGCTGCTGGCGGCGGCGCGCATCTTCGCCGCCAAGGGATATGCCGAGACCTCGCTGCGCGAAGTGGCCGCGGCGACCGGCATACAGCCCGCCTCGCTGTACTATCACTTCGCTTCCAAGGAAGACCTGTTCGCAACGGTCCACCACCTCGGCATCAGCCGCGTCAACGATGCGCTCGATGCCACCATCGCCTCATACGAAGACCCTTGGAAACGGCTGGAAGAGGCCTGCGCCACGGCCTTGAAATTCCAACTGAACCCCAGCGAGCTGGCCGTCGTCGTGCGCGTCGACCCCGGCATACGCTATCCGGCCCGGCTGCAGCGGCGCATCGATGCCGACCGCGCGTCGTACGAAGACCGCTTCCGCCTCTTGATAGACGGGCTGCCCCTGCACGCCAAGGCCGACCGGACGCTGCTGCGCCTGACCCTGCTGGGGGCCCTCAACTGGACGAGGGTGTGGTACAGGCCTTCGGGGCCGCTGTCCGCCGAAGAGATCGGCCGGCAACTCATACGCATCGTCTTCGGCTACGGCTTCCAGCGGGTCCGGTAGCCGGCAGCCAAGGCAACTGGCGGCGCGACACGGCTCGTCCTGGCGCTTCTCCCCGTTCCGCTCCCTCGCATTCACTGCTTTCCCCATGAGCTCGGCGGCTTCGCCATGCATGCATGGAAAAGGCACGGCAATAAATAACTTGTCGAACATATATTAGTTAAGGTACATTGGCGATGAATCATGGATGGCTCGAAGAAGCGTTCCCTTTTCAGGTAGCGAAGGCAGCCATCATCGAATCAGGCGGCGAACCGCCACGGAGACACAATGCAAGTCGAGAACGCCGACTACGGCGCACCCTACATACACCGCCGCACAGTCCGCTTCGGCGAGACCGACGCCGCCGCCATCGTCTATACCGTGCGCTTTTTCGACTACGCGCTGGACGCCATCGACGCCTGGTACGCCGACGTGCTCACCCTCAGCCTGTACAGCCTGAATGTGGAGCACGGCATCAGTTGTCCCTTCGTGCACGCCGGTATCGACTTCCAATCGGCCCTGCGGCCGGGCGACGAGCTGGCCGTCACCGTGCTGGTCCAGGCGTTGGGACGCTCCTCGCTTACCTTCCGGATACTGGGCGCCCGCGCGGACGGCACACCTTCCTTCTCGGGCACCTTCACCGTGGTCTTCGTCGACGGCGCCGCCATGCGCTCCATTCCCATTCCCGAGCCCATCGCCGAGCGCATCCGCGAATACCGGCAGCGTTGTCCGGCCGAGGGCGACGAGGGCGGCGGCTTGCCCGCCAAAGCGGGCGCCGTGGCCCCATAACGGGTCGCGGCAAAACCAAAGACACTTTTGAGAGTATTCAGATGCCTATCCAGAAACCATGGGACGACGAAGTGGTGCAGGGCGTGCAGCGCTTCGTCCAGCAGAAGATCGTCGGCCGCGCGCAGGAGCTCGAGGCCGACCAGCGCTACCCCGAAGAAATCGTTTCGGCCTTGAAGGAGCTCGGGCTCTTCAGCATCGCCGTGCCCCAGGAGTATGGCGGGCTGGAGCTTTCCGTGCCCACCTATGCCAGGATCATGGAAGAGCTCGCCGCCGGCTGGACGACGCTCAGCTGTTTTCTCAACAGCCATACCTCCGCGTCCAGCATACTGGCCAGGCACGGCACCGAGGCGCAGAAGCAGAAGTGGCTGCCGCGCATGGCCACCGGCGAACTGCGCGTGGCCATCGCCCTGACCGAGCCAAATGGGGGTTCCGACCTGCAGGCCATACGCAGCAAGGCGCGCAAAGAAGCCGGCGGTGGCTATGTGCTGAACGGCTCGAAGATATTCATCACCAACGGCGCGCGCGCCGGCGCGGTCGTGGTGCTGGCCCGCACCGCAGACGGGAAGGACGGCATCAGCCTGTTCATGATCGAGAAAGGCCTGCCCGGCTTTACCGTGGGCGCCAATGCACGCACCCTGGGCCATCGCCATATCGACGTGGCCGAGCTGGTCTTCCAAGATGTGAAGCTGCCCGCCGGGAGCCTGATAGGGCAGGTCGAGGGGCAGGGCCTGAAACAGATGCTGGACGCCCTGGAAACCGGCCGCATCGCCATGGCGGCCACGGCCGTGGGCCTGTCGCGTTCGGCGCTCAAGGCTGCGCAAGATTTCGCAATGCAACGCGTGGCCTTCGGCACCGAGATCATCAACCACCAGGCCATACAGATGCATCTTGCCGACATGGCCACCCAGACCATGGCGGCGCAGTCCCTGGTGCAGACCGCGGCGGCTGTCAAGCAGAGCGGCGAGCGCGCGGACATGGTCTGCGGCATGGCCAAGCTCTTCGCCGGCGAGACCTGCGCCAAGGTCGCGCTCGATTGCGTGCGCATCCACGGCGGCGGCGGTTTCGTCTCCGACTTTCCGGCCGAGCGCTACTATCGTGAAGCGCCTTATTTCATCGTGACCGAAGGCACCAACGAAATCCAGAAGCTGATCATCGCCAAGCGCATGCAGGCGGGCGACGCCGAAGCCCTCGGCCTGTAAGCAAGGAGACACGCATGAACGACGCCCCGCAGCTGGCCCAGGCAGAAGCCTTGAACGCCTTGAGCCTGATAGACCGCCATATTCGCGAGCGACCCGACCACGCGGCCGTGCTGTTCGAGGGCCGGCCTCTCAGCTATCGTGAGCTGGGCGAACGCATCGACGCCGTGGCCCTGGCGCTGCGCGAGAAAGGCGTGGGCGCAGGCAGCCGCGTCTGCATCATCGCCCGCAATTGTCCTGATTACTACGCGGCCTACCTGGGTGTCTTGAGGGCCGGCGGCACGCTGTTTCCCATCAATTCCGACCTCAGCCGCAACGAAATCGCCTACATCGTCGAAAAATCGGATCCCGCGCTCGTCATTCACGACGACGACTGCCGGCAGGCCGTACTCGATACATGGAGCCGGAATGCCATCGACGCGCCGCACTGCCTCCTGGACGAGCTGTTCGAACGCGGCGCGCACCTGCGCCAAGCGAGCGCGCCCGGCGGCGAAGACTGGCCGCGCCGCGAGCCGGACAGTGTCGCCGTCGTCATCCACACCTCGGGTACGACGGCGCTGCCCAAAGGCGTGGTGGCCACCGACCGTATGGAAGTCGCTTCCGCCCGGGCCTTGATACAAGCATGGCGGCTCGGCCCCCAAGACATGTCCGTCTGCGCCTTGCCGCTTTCCTACACTTTCGGCCTGTTCACCGCCTCGTTCGTCGCCTTGTGCGCCGGCGCCACGGTGCTGCTGTTCAAAAAGTTCAACCCCGTGCGGGTGCTCGAGGGTGTCCAGCAACACGGCGCCAGCTACATGGTCGGCGTGCCCGCCATGTACGCCATGATGCTCGAGCATGTGGATCAAACCGGGAAGACATACAAGCTGGACCGGGTGCGCTTCATGGCCTCCTCGGGTGCGCCCATCGCCTCCATCACCAAGAAAGAGTTCCATCGCCGCATGGGCGTGCCCCTGCTCGAATACTATGCCCTGTCGGAGTGCACGCCCATCTTCTCGTTCGACTTCAGCGAAGTCATGCCGCCCATCGGCTCGTCCGGCAAGCTCGTGCCCGGCGCCGAGGTCAAGATCCTGGACGACGAAGGCAAGCCCGTGGCCGCGGGCGAGACGGGCAGGCTGCTGGTCCGTTCCGAGCGCCTCATGCCCGGCTACTACCTCGACCCCGAGCGCAATGCCATGGCCTTCGTGAACGACTGGTTCAACACCGGCGACCTGGCCTATTGCGACGCCGAGGGCTTCTATCACGTGGTCGGCCGCGAGCGCGACCAAGTCATATCCGGCGGCCACAAGATCTCCGGCGCCGAGGTCGAAGACCAGATTCTGCTGCACGAGGCGGTCGCCCAGGCCGCCGTCGTGGGCAGCCCCGACAAGATCCTGGGCGAAGTCATCAAGGCCGTCCTGGTGCTCAAGGACGGCTGCCGCGTCGACGCGGCCGACATCATCGCCCATTGCGAGCAGCGCCTGGCCCGGCACAAAGTGCCGCGCATCGTCGAGTTCAGGGATTCCCTGCCCACCAGCCCGGCGGGCAAGGTGCTGAAGCGGCAGCTTGTGTGACGTTGTGTTAGAATAACGGACTTCACTTCCCAAGGCATTCAAGCTTTCGGCGCTTTGGGGCGGTTAGCTCAGTGGTAGAGCACTGCCTTCACACGGCAGGGGTCACTGGTTCGAACCCAGTACCGCCCACCAAGAAATCCCCTTTAAAAATTAATAGGTTATGAACTTGTAGCCTATGATGTCTTCTTTCTTCTCCTTGTGTTTGCCCTGCTCTCGTCCTACGGAGATAAAGAGTATGGTCAGGGTCGGATAGTCTCCGACTTCGCCTTGGCTCCAGGAACGGATGCTTGACCCGTCAATCGGTATCCCCTACGCTGCTGGAAATTACACAACAAGTTTTTCGCAAGTGATTATTTGCACCGTATCTGGCAGCCTATGATCGACTAATAGCAGAAAACTAAAACAAAAAGGGGAAGACAATGAACAAAGCGGCAATACACGAGCCAAGCCTTTTCAAACTTATTATTCTTGTTGCGTGCATAGTGGTTGCAATGTTCTTTGCAACCGCCCTGACGGCGCTTGTATTCATGCCAAACCAGCTTATTACAGGCATGCCGTTTGAAGATATGACGTTTCTCCTGCCTCTGGCTTTATCCACCCTATGCAGCGCAAGCGTCTTGGCCTGGTATGTTCAGTCACATAGGTCCAGATCCAAGAGATAACGACAAAGCGCTGACTGACTGCTTTGGGTCGAGGCTGTGTGAAAACTCTCTGATGTTGGCAGGTCAGCATCCGCCAAATGCCGGTTCCGCCAAGAGGCGCGCATGATCACGCAAATCGGCTGGCCAACTGTCGCTCATGGCAAAAAAGCGGGCCCTGTCGCACGCATAGAGTGCCCGCGCAGCCTCTTCGTAGCCGGGCTGGTTACCCAGCATGGCCATCATGAAGCGATCCGACGCCTGCTGAGCTTGGCGTGCCAGCTGACCGTGATCCTTACTCTTGCGAGCTGCGTCCACCAGTCGGCGTAGCGTTGCTGAAGCACCGCCTGGCTGCTCAGAAAGCCAATCCCAATGTCGCGGAAGCAACGTGACCTCTCGGGAAACCACCCCCAGCTTTGGACGTCCGGGCGATCTTGGAGCAGGGTGGTGCTGCATCTCGTCCTGGCTTTCCAGGCGCGCCGTAATTTCCTCATCGGTGCCCCGCAAGTCAAAGTCGACCTGCCGGCCTGTTTGATTATCGAAAATAAGAATTGTGTCGGTCTGCTCACGCATTAGCGTATTCCTGACTGCAATGGCCACATCGCTTGGGCCACCTGTCAGAACAAGGCGCGACCCCGCGAAAGCTGAGTATCGGTTTGAATCCGGCATGGCTATCTTTTCCGTATATTTTTAATCACGGAGACATTTTACCCGGGTATTATTAAAATAACAATATTACCCGGGTAGATTGACCAAAGAAGCTTGGAACGCCAACCGCTCTAATTGGGTGAGCGCCGACCTCCAGAATTTCGCCGGTCATGCCGACTGAGACGGCTCTCGTACCGGTCGTGTGGATTTTGCGATCGAGCCAGTCATCGCCTACATCGGTGTGACAATCACACGCCCATCCCGCCCTTACCTCGCGCATATGCACCGCGAACTTAAAGCACGTTCTCTGCAGGGTCAATGCTGATAGTATTCCCGAGCGGGTCTAAACTCTAACCGGATAGGCGCCAATAAGATTCGTCCGAAATTGAATAATCGAGGTGAAATTGTGAAAGTCTATGAAGCCATTGCCCGCGGATTGTCGGATCTGGGTTGTACGGAGCTGTTTGGAGTACTTGGAGACGGTTGTGTGTACATCATCGACAGCTTTCGCCGTGACTGCAACGGGCGCTATGTAGCGGCAGTTCATGAAGGTAGCGCGGTGTTGATGGCACAGGGTTGGGCGCGTGTGGCCGGCAAGGTCGGCGTGGCTGCAGTCACCCACGGTCCTGGCTTGACGAACACCGTCACGGCCCTGGTCGAAGGCGCCAAGGCAGGCACGCCCATGGTGCTGCTGGCCGGTGATACCCCGATGATTGACCGCGAACATGCCCAGAACGTAGATCAGCGGGCGCTGGTCGCCGCCACTGGCGCAGGCTTCGAGCCGCTGCGCAGCCCGGAAACCGTGGCCGAGGATTTGGCTCGTGCATTTTATCGAGCACAGTCCGAGCATCGACCGATCGTGTTCAACATACCGGTAGAGTTCCAGTGGCAAGAAGTCGAATACCAGAAACCCTATCTGCGTCTGCCCGAGACGCGCAGCGCCATTGCAAGCAGCAACGACATGGATGACGCCATCGGCATCATCGCCTCGTCGCACCTGCCGGTCGTTATCGCCGGGCGCGGGGTGAGTGACCCGGAAGCCGAGGAGGCGGTATTGCGCTTCGCGCGTCGCATCGAGGCGCCCGTGGCAACCTCGTTGCGTGGGAAAGGTCTTTTTAATGATGATCCATTCCACCTCGGTATCTCCGGAACCGTCAGCCATGATGTGGCCTCCGACGTCATCGGCCGCGCCGACTGCCTGATCGTGTTTGGCGCCAGCCTGAACAAATACACGTCGGGCGAACGGGGCTTGACCCGCGGCAAACGCATTATCCAGATCAATCCGTTGGCGAGCGAACTCGGACGCTGCACGCCGGTGACGGTCGGTCTGGTCGGTGATCCCGGTTTGACGGCCGACGCCATGGTCAAGTGGTTGGATGAAGCCGAGATTCCTGGCTCCGGTGCGCGCAACGACGACCTGCTCGAGGAACTCAAGACCTATCACGAGACGGCGCAAAAGAAACTCGTGCGTTCGACGCCGGCCGGCACCGTCGATCTTTACGAGGTGGCCTTCGCACTGGAAGAGGCGCTGCCCAAGGACCGTGTGTTCGTCACCGGCTCCGGGCGCTTCATGTTCGCCTTCTGGAACGTGATTTCGGTGCCGAATCCGCGCTCTTACGTCGACGGCAACGGCTTTTCCTCCATCGGTATCGGCGAGGCAACGGCCATGGGTGCCGCCGTAGCGGCCGCAGATCGGCCCACCCTGCTTGTTACCGGTGACGGCGGCTTCATGCTCAGCGGCCTGAGCGAACTGGCCACAGCCGTAGCCGAGGAACTGGACCTGGTGGTTGTCGTTGCCAACGATGGCAGCTACGGCGCGGAGCACATTGCCCTGACCATGCACAACATGGATCCAGACATCTCGCTGCTGCCGTCGCGCGATTTCGCACGCATCGCCGAGGCTTTCGGCTGCAAGGCGTTGACCGTGACCAGCAGCGCCGAACTGCAGGCCGCGATGGCCGCTGTGGCCACGCGCGACCGCAAGCGCCCATTGGTGATCGACGTCAAGATCGACCCAGCGTCCGTATATGGCGGGACCGCCATTGCGCGTCCGTAGGCGGAATCATGGCTTAAGCACGGCCGACGGGAGAAGCTATCCACGTGCGGTTCACTCGTCCAGCCGATCGAGGATCGCAAGGGCCTTCTCCCGATCAGCTCCGGCGGCCAACGTCTTGAATCGCATTTCTACGTCGAATGCCGCAATGGCCTGGGTGCTCATTTCTTCGACCAGTTTGTTGACGCTGAGCCCGCGTGACCGCGCCAACGTCTTGAGGCGTTGAGCGGTATCGTCCGGCAAACGTATTGTCAGTGTGCGCATGGTAGATTCTCCCAACATTGTGCAGGAGTCAGTACCCGCAACTCCTTCCAGGCCAGCTCTCCGCGTGCCACATCGCGGACGTTGTGCGTGACAATGGTCTGTGCGCCACCGGCAATGGCCAGTTCGATAAGATGATTGTCGCTTTCATCAGGCAAGTTCGGCCGCCAACCGTAATAGACTGATACCCATCGCCCAGCTTGGGCAAGCGCGGCTAAAATCTCGCGACGCTCCCGGGCTGTGGTTGCGTCTGTCCAGACGGGGCGACCAAGCAGGTCTTCGTACTCCAGCCATAAGGCATTGCCAAATAGCGGCAAATACCTGCCAAGCAGGATACGGCGCCTACGGATGCAGCGCTGAATATATCCGTTCCTGTACCTGCCCCTCGTAGACATGGTTGTCCGAGTTCAGGCGCCACAGGTGCACGCCCGCCAGGCCGTATTGACGGTACTTGGCCAGCACGTCTTCTACGCCATAGGTGTCGCAGTTGGTCTCCGGGCAGATGCCGTAGAGAATCTTGCCGGCCGGCACACCTTCCTGAAAGAAAGCTTCGGGCGGGATGTCCATGCCGCCGGCGTAGCTTTGCATATTGATGTAATCGAAGGGCGACAGGCTGTCGGGGTTCAGATACTCGCCCTCGGCGGGCGAGAGCGTCAAGCGGAAGGGCTTTCCGTATTCGCCCGTCAAGGCTTGCAGCGCGTCCTTCAGCTTGTGCGCCAGCGCGGGGAAGTCGGCGGTGACGTTGTTGTCTTCGTAGTCTATGTCGAAGCCGTCCAGCGCATACCGGCCGCCGGCATAGGATTGATAATAGCCAATGAAGTCGGCCACGGATTGCACGTAGGTGTTCAGCTCGGCTTGACCCTGCAAAGCCGACAGCGGCTTGCCCCATACGCCCTGGCCCTTGCCCCACCATTGCGAGATGACGATCTTGATATCCGGGTTGTCTTGCCTGGCTCTATCGACCAGCCACTCGAAGCGATGGCGCAGCGGGCCGGTCTGTGCGCTTTCGAAGAGCCCGAAGCGGTTGTGTTCTTGTATGCCGCCGGGGCCCACGTACAGCACGTCCACCTTGTCGAAGGCGATCTCTTGCCATTCGGCCGGGATGTCGAAGTAGTCATGGTCGTCGGACAAATAGAACCAGGCGGCGGCGATGGGGGCGGGCGGCGCCGGTGTTTCGCCGCCGGTGCCGCCGCAGGCGGCCAGCAGGAATAGGGCGCTTAGGTAGGCAAGAAGAGAGCGCATGCGAGTCCAAGAGCGTTGCGGGAACTATCTGAGTCAACAAAATGTCGCTCAAAGTTTACTAAATTAGATAATGACAACTTCGAGTGACTTCCGAAAAGAGGCAGAGGTGCCTTAAGCCTGCAATGCAGGCGCTCTATCTATGTGTGTACTGTCCACGCCTCGAGAAATGTCTCCAACCGTGCATTCACCTCATCAGCGCGGGTCAGCGGCGCCATATGACCGCCCTCATCCAGGAACTGAACCTGCCAATGCGGGCACGCTTCGACGAGTACCTGTTGTACGGCATAGAGGGCGGGCAAGGTGTCGCGCGCATACATCAGCAGGCAGGGCAGGCGCAGGCCGGCGTAGTCGCCAAGTGGTGTGGTGTTGTTTTGCAGCGCCCGCCCTTCATGCACGCTGGCGCCGATGGTCGCCGCAAAGCGCGCGCGACGTTCTTCCGGCAGCGCATTCCAGTTGGCCTCGCTGGACCAGAACACAATGAAGTGCCGCGCGGCATGTTCCAGTCGACCCTGCCGGTAAAGCCCCTCCACCTCGTCCATCATTTCCACCATGCACTCGAAGCCGCTTGGGTCGCCATGATGTTGTAGCAGATGGAAGGGGTTGGGT
Source organism: Pusillimonas caeni (assembly GCF_003545815.1). Lineage (GTDB taxonomy): Bacteria > Pseudomonadota > Gammaproteobacteria > Burkholderiales > Burkholderiaceae_B > Pusillimonas > Pusillimonas caeni. The sequence continues at coordinate 89,220 of NZ_PDUW01000005.1, read as the reverse complement.
TCGTACAAGGCCAGGCTGGCTACGCGATCGGTCCGCAGCCGGGCAACTTCCATGGCCACGACGCCGCCCAAGGAATGGCCTACCAGATGAACCATACCGGGTAGTTTGTCCATCAGCGCGAACACCAGTTCGGCGTGGTCGTGAATCGTCTGGGGCCGGCTGTCGGGCCAAGGCGAGGTCTGGCCGTAACCGAAGAGGTTGATGGCGACCACCCGATAGCACGGCGCGAGCCGGTCGATCAGGGCGCGCCACTGCCGATTGCTGCTCGAGGCGCTATGAATCAGCAGCACGGTCGGTCCGCTGCCTTCGTCCAGATAGTCGATGCGCCGGTGGTCGGTTTCCAGTACGGGCATGGGTTGTCGAAGAAGTTGGAGACGCTAGGATTCTAGCCCAAGCGTGTACCAAGCACTGCTTCAGGCGCTACGCCGTGTCCTCATGTATGTCCCCAGCACCAGCGCCACGATCACGGCGCCATACACATTGGCGGCGGTAAGCAAGTTCGTGCGCTGGGCCAGATAACCCGCCGCGATGGTGGGCACGCTGTGGGCCAGGTAGCTTTGCGTGTAGAACACACCCATCAAGGCCGAGCGCTCGTGCGGCTTTGCCAGGGGTAGAAGGCGGCCCAATGCGCCCAGGAAGGTGACGCCAAAACCGCATCCCGCAGTCAGAGAGCCGATCAGCAGCAAGCCGGGTTGGCTGAAGTTGGCGCCCAGCAAGATGATTGCAATACCCGACATAAGCGCCTGTTGGCCCGTGCGCAGCAGCCACGCGGGTTCTTTGGCCCGCAGGCAGATCACGCTTATGGCGCCGCTTGCGGTCAGGGCGGCGATCACCAGGCCGCTAAGCCAGGGCGTACGCACCTGGGTTACGCCCTGCACCAGCGACGGCATCAGCGAAAGATAGAAGCCGCCCAGCATCCATACGGCCATATTGCTGGGGCTGACGGCGCGCAATGCGCTCCTTGCCTGAGCGGGCACCGCAATGCGGGGCCGCAAGCTGGCCCAGGCGCCGGGGCGGCGTCGGGCTGTCTCCGGCGCAAAGAACAAGGCGATCGCCTGCAGGGCGAACACCGTCAGAAACACGCCGAACACCGTCTGCGTGGGGGCGGGAAAATACACCATCAGCGCGGTGCTGCCCAACGCGCCCAGTGCCGTGCCGAACATGGGTCCCATGCTGTTGATAAACGCGCCGCGCTCTTTGTTCAGGTCGATCAGCGCCGCGCCCACCGAGGTGGTCGCCATCCCGGTGGCAAAACCTTGCAGCATGCGCGCGACAATCAGGTCGCTCAGGCTGTCGGCATTCCAGAACATGCTCATCGCGACGATTTCCGTTATCAGGGCCACCGCCATCACGGGCTTGCGTCCAAGGTAGTCGGACAGCCGGCCCGTTATCAGCAAAGACAGCAGCAGCACCAGGGCATAGACGGCGAAAACCACCGTCACCCACGTCGAGCCAAACGACCAGGCGCTTTGGTACAAGCGATACAAAGGCGAGGGGGCGCTGGATGCGGACACGAACGCCAGCAGGATCGAGGCAAACAAGGCCAGGGTGGCCTTGCCGCCAGGAGGGCGCTGCGCCAAGCGTTCAGCGGCCGGGTCGGGCAAAGAAGGAGATGGCGGCAGGGAGGGCGACATGGATTTCCCACAAACGGTAAAACAATTGCGTTTGCGAAGGATACGCTATGTTGTCGCTAAAGCACGGCCGACTGCCCTTTTATGTCCTCACCCTGCGGGTATTCAGCCGCCGCCCCGGTTGCGGCGCCGCGTTCATCAAAGCTGAATGACATCTGACCATTCCGGATGTTTCTGCGACTGCGCGCGTACGTAGGGGCACAGCGGCACGATGCGATAGCCCTTGGCGCGGGCGTCGGCGATGAGCGCATTCACCATGGCCAAAGCGGCGCCTGTGCCACGCAGGGCATCGGGAGCGAAGGTGTGGTCGGCGATGACGAGCGTTTCTGAAACCTTGGAGATCGTCAGTTCGCCTTCTTCGTCAATACCTTCGATGCGGGCGACGAAACGGCCCTTTTGGTCATTGTCTTCGTATGAAACTTGAACTGTGGGCTTGTCAGTCATTTCAACCTCTGTAAACAGGAATGCGCAGCGCATCTACTTTGCCGCGCCATGGCCTAAGCCCGGCGACGATCAATAATGCTTTTGCCAGCCTATATTGTTGTAGCACGTTCGGCGGCCGCCGTATCGTGGCTCAGGTCCGATGCGCGACTGGCACGCGCCAGCGCCAGGGAAACCCGCAGTATCATTGCAATGTGACGTGCCCGAAATGCGCAGCCAGAGCCCCCGGCGGCATCCCGCAACCCCACCTGCGTGAAATATATGGAACCCTGGACCAGCGACAACCCATTTTTGACCCGCGCGTTCGCGCCCGTCTTCGATGAGCGAGACGACACTGGCCTGGCGGTCGAGGGAAGGATACCTTCGGGCATGCGGGGCGTGTTCATGCGCAATGGGCCCAACCCCCAGTTCAGGCCTGACGATCACTATGCCTACCCGTTCGACGGAACCGGAATGATCCACGCGGTCTACATAGAGGATGGCCGGGCACGCTATCGCAACCGCTGGGTGTTGACCAAGGAGCTGGCGCAGGAGAGGGCGGCCGGTCGGCGGCTTTATCATTCCACGCTTTCGGTGCCACCGCACGCGAATCTCGCCAATACCCATATCATCCATCACGCGGGCCGGTATCTGGCTCTTTTTGAAGGCGGTGAACCTTACGAGTTGGACCGCGACCTCAACACGATAGACGTCTTCGACTACGACGGCATGCTGCCGGGCGTGATGTCCGCTCATCCCAAGGCGGATCCGGTCAGCGGCGCGCTGTTTTCGGTGCAATACGACCTGGAAACGGGCGAATTGCTTTACCTGCGCGCCGACAAGGCCGGACGGCTCGATCGCATCGTACCGTTTCAGTCGCCGTGGCCGGCCATGGTTCACGACATCGGACTGACAGAGCATTATGTCGTCATCTTCGTGTGCCCCTTGGTATTCGATTTCTCGCGCTCCGGCCCGCCCGCGGCTTGGCAGCCGGACAGGGGCTCAATGGTTGCGCTGATTCCGCGCGACGCACGAGCGGCGCAAGATGTGAGATGGATCAAGGGCCCCGCTTTTTTTCATTGGCATGTCATCAACGCACATGAAGAAGGCGGCCGTATCGAAGTGGTGCTGCCTTGGTACGACTCCCTCTCACTGACCAGGGGCGACAGAAAGCTGGAGCTGCATCGGATGATCGTCGATGCCGACGCCAACACGGTGGAAGACCAGACAATCGATGAACAGGCCTGCGAGTTCGGCCGCATCAATGACTCGTTCCTAGGCAGCAAGGCTCGCTATTGCTATGTGGGTCTGCGTATCCCGCAGCCTGGTCGGACGCCTCAGATGGGCACCTTCGAAGCGATCGCCCGTTACGATCTGGCTACGGGCGAGAAAGTGGTTCATCAGTTTTCCCCAGGGGTCACGGTGGGTGAGCCGGTGTTCGTGGCGGAGGCCGAGGGCGGGCGCGAGGATGATGGCTTCATTGTCACGTTCGTCCATACGGAGGGAAGCTCCGAGGGCAGCTTCGCCATCCTGGACGCCCGCCATATCGAACGCGGTCCAATAGCCGTCATACGCCTGCCGCGCCGGGTGCCCGCGGGATTGCATGGTTCGTGGGTGCCGATGTGACGGTCGGCGGGAGAGGATGCCGGCCCCGGAAGGAGTCTTGACGCCACTCAGAATTTCTACCGTCTATATCTGGTTCCAGCCCACGGATCAACGAGCGAAACGCCCAAGCCCTCGAAATCTTTGGTATTGCGAGTAACGAGCGTCAAGTCGTGCTCGAGAGCCGTGGCAGCCAGCAAGCTGTCTATCGCGGGCACGGGTCTGCCTGCGTCAGCCACCAAACGGCCCCATCGGTCCGCCACCGCGGCATCCACGGACAGAATGCGTCGTGAAAAAAAGGCGGTAAGCTCGGTTTCAAGCCAATCCACGAGCATCTCGCGGCGACCTGCTTGCGGCAGGGCCTGGATTCCTTTGCGGATCTCACCCAGAGTCAGGACACTTAAAAAGAGTGTCGAGGCCGGCCTGCCCTCGAACCACTGCAGCACATCCGGATGCGGCATTTTGCGCCTTAGCTCGGAGAGCACGTTGGTGTCCAACAGATAGCTCAAAGCGCGACCTCGCGCGTCGGGCTCTTGTCTCGCTCCAGGTCTATTTCATCCAAATCATGAAGTGGTGACCGGCGCATGAAATCCACAAGGGAGTCCTCTGTTCGCGAGAGACGATCGAACTCGGTGCGCGATACAACCACGGCGACGGATCTGCCATGCAATGTGATGTCTTGCGGCTGCTCTTGCGCCCGCTTGATAAGTTCAGACATCCGCGCTTTGGCTTCCTGGATTTGCCAGCTTTGCATAGGATGCTCCTTAATCTGACCAGTATAGTCAGATTCTAAATGGGTCCTGCGGTCTATTCAAGAGGATTTGGATGAAATGGTCCAGTCTCTCAATTCAAAGCTTCCTTGGCCGCCTCTTCAGGCGTCAGGCCGTTATAGAACTGATCCGTAAACCATTCGGCCTGCTCCTCGATGTGGTCCTGCGCTTCGCGCAGCGATGCGCCCGCGGCGACCAGGAACCCCTCGACTTCAGTGCACCACTCGATCAGTGCCAGTTCGTCCGGATCGGGCTTGTTCTTTTTTCCCATGTTTTGCTCCTTGTTTGGCCTTGAAAGCCGAGATGGTACTCGCACTGCCGTACTGTCATTATGCTCCTGTTATATACTGTTTATTTATACAGTAATCGGGGGGCATCATGAAAACGACTCCCATCAAAGGCAGAGGCAGCATCTCGAACAGAACGCCCCGTTTCGAGCATTTTCAGCGCGAACGGTTTGACGATGAATGGGCCCAAGCTGAACCGGAAACCACGCCCAAGCCGGCTACGACAGTCTCTTTGGAAACAGCAAGGTCGATCATTTCGCGCAATGATTCGCCCGATATCGGGTTCGAGCAGTCGATCAATCCGTACAGGGGATGCGAGCACGGCTGCATATACTGCTATGCCCGGCCTACGCATGCGTATTTGAATCACTCGCCCGGTCTTGATTTCGAGACCAGGCTCTACGCCAAGAGCAATGCGGCCGACCTGCTACGCAAGGAATTTTCAAAGCCGTCCTACGTACCCAAGCTCATCGCCCTGGGCGCCAACACCGACCCCTATCAGCCCATAGAGCGCAGGCTGGGAATAACGGCTTCGGTATTGGCGGTCATGGAAGAATTCAACCATCCCGTCGCCATTACCACCAAGTCCGCGTCCGTGACGCGAGACATCGATGTGCTTGCCCGATTGGCGCGCAAGAACTTGGTTCGGGTTTTCATGTCGGTGGGCTCGCTGGACCGAACCATTGCAAGAACTCTGGAGCCGCGCGCCAGTACGCCGGGGGCGCGCATAGAGGCTATCCGCGCACTCAGCGAGGCCGGCATTCCTTCGGGCGTGATCGTGGCGCCCGTCATTCCCGCCTTGACCGACCATGACATGGAAAAAATTCTGTTCAGCGCTAAAGACGCAGGCGCGAAGAGTGCGGCGTATGTCCTGCTGAGGCTGCCCTTGGAAATCGCGGACCTGTTTCGAGAATGGCTGGCGGCCCACCATCCCCTGAAGGAAGCCCACGTCATGAACCTGGTCAGGCAGATGCGCAACGGCAAGATATACGATTCCGATTACCGGACCAGGATGAAAGGAACCGGGGTATTTGCCCAACTGCTCGAACAGAGGTTCAAAAGGGCGTGTCTCAAAGCCGGGTTGAACCAGACCCGGCACCCTTTGGACACGACCCTTTTTTCAAGGCCGCCAGAACAGCAGCCTCAGTTGACGCTTTTTTAGGGCTTGGCCAGATGCCACACGCCGCCCGCGCCGTCTCCGGTGGTGTCACCGGGTTTCGCGTCTTTGGCGAAGAGGTATAAAGGCTTGCCCTTGTAGGCCCATTGCCGCTTGCCGTCATGGCTCTCCACGAAGGTCCAGTCGCCGCTGGCTGTGTCGTCTCGCCCGGCAAGGGCGGGCGGCCAGTTCTGGGCGCATTTGTCGGTGCAGGCGCTTTTGCCGCCCGTATCCTTGTCGTAGGTATAGAGGGTGGCGCCGTTGGAATCGATGAAGTGGCCGTTCTGGGTCTTGGGCGGGTCGGCCAGGGCTGGACCGGACAGCGCGGTGCCCAGGAGCAGCAGGAAAAGCGTTTTGCTGGTACTCATGATGACTCCTTTCTGGGGGGATTGCCCGGCCAGTTTCCGGAGCCTGCGCGCCAGAGGACGGGCACACTGCTTGAACGCCTGCAAGAGGCGTTTTTCATGTTAGACGATTCTTCGCCCGCCAAGTGTTACGGGATCGAAACAGCAGGCGCGCGGCGGAGTCGGCCAAGGTCCGCATCCGAGAGGCAAGAGGCGGCTTCGGCAAGCAGTTGGCGTCAGCGCCGGCCAAGAAGATCATTGATTTCGTGCAGCGCATGGTGCGCCGCGCGCTCGCCTTCTTCGATGGCATGGGCAGCGCGGTGATAGTCCATGAGGGCAAAGTTGGCCAGGCGCGGGCGGATCAGGACGTCGGCCGGCTCGCCCGCCAGGCGGCTGCGGGTGATGCGCACCTGCATGATGTTCAGGCTGATGCTCAGCACGTCGAAAATGGACGGCATGGCGGTCGAGGCGGAGGGGCCGCTTTTCAGGCGGCCCAGCTTCAAGGGCAGTTTATCCAGCACCGTTGCAAAGGTGCTCGGCGCCTCGGGTTCAGGTTCTTCGGGTGCGTCGCTCAGGTCGAAGTGGCGTCCGATGAGGTCCGAATTCAAATCCACGGCAATGACAAGGTCGGCCCCCATGGCGCGGCACAAAGAGACCGGCACGGGGTTGACCAGGGCGCCGTCGACCAGCAGGCGGTCATTGAGTTGCGATGGCTTGAACAGGCCCGGCAGGGCTGCCGAGGCGCGTACGGCGTCGATCACCGAGCCTTCGCGCAGCCAGACTTCGCGGCCGGTGACGAGCTCGGTGGCCACCGCAGCGAAGGCTTTGGGCAAGGCAGCGATGTCCTTGTCGCCCACATGAGAGCGAAGAAAGGTGAAGAGCTTTTCGCCGTGGATGAGGCCGCCGTTGATGGTGAAGTCCAGCAGCCCCATGACGTTCTGCCATGTCAGGCCGCGGACCCACTGCTCGAGGCGGGCGAGCTGATCGTCCGCATAGGCGGCCCCCACCAAGGCGCCGATCGACGTGCCGCAAACGATGTCGGGCACGATGCCGGCCTCTTCGAGCACCCGGATGATGCCGATGTGCGACCAGCCTCGCGCCGATCCGCTGCCCAGGGCGAGTCCGATCGTGGGTTTTGCGAGTCGCATGGCTATCCTTTTGTACGCCGAGCCCGGAAAGTTGAATTGTAGGCAGATTTGTATCGATTAAGTGGTGCTCATACGCTGGGGGCGGCTCCGTTGCGTTCCTTCTTGCGATGAGGTCCGTCCGGAGCGTTCCCGCCCGCCTGTCTTGAATGTTAAAAAGTATGCCCGTTCATATGGGAGATGTTGCATGCGATTCAGGCGTCACAGGGTCAGGTGTACCCCGCTTCAGAAAAGGAGGAGCGAAGGAAGGGAGTGCAAGGCATATACATCATGGTGGCCTTCTGTGGTCGCAGCAGGGCTCACGGCGCTGATTTCCCTGGTGGGCATTGCGTGGCAGTTGAACGAACAGAGCCGGCAATTCGAGAAAGTCCGGCTGCTGGGCGGCGCGCAGAATACGGCGCAGGAAACAAGTCATTTATTGAGCGATGGCTACAATGCCCTGGTCAAGCTTTCACGCGATTCCCATGGGAAAACATGGGAAGAAATAAACAGTGGTCCATGGCGCGAGTTCATGGGCTTTCATCGGCGCTGGCGCCAGCAGCTCATTGCGCACCATTTTCAGCTGGTCCGCTACTTCGGCAAGGACCTCGCCGACGAGTTGATCCATGTCGACGAAATAGACCTTGATCCTGCTGCGGCCGACTTGGGCTCTTTGGACCCTTGCTCGTCATATGGTGCAAGCGACAGCCTCGATATAGAAAAACTGGCCCGATTGGCGGAATGCCGTCTGCGTATGGCGGCGGTGACCCGGTCCGCCAATGATTTTGCGATGTCGAAAGAGGGCATGTCGAGTTTCATCGACAACATGCAGGCGTATGGTGACCTCGTAAGAGAGGCCGACAGGCTGATCAAAGAGTACGATAAATCCACCGTACGTTTTCTTCGTACGATGCAGTCCAGGCTTATTCAGTTCCAGGGCGGTCCTTATGTCATAGTCACGTCGTCATGACTGGACCAGGCCAGTCCTTTCAATCCGAGGGCAGCAACTCAGGATTCCAGACGACTTCCCATAGGTGGCCGTCGGGGTCCTGGAAATAGCCGGCATAGCCGCCCCAAAAGTGTCTTGCGCCGGCTTGACGATGACCGCTCCGGCGGCTTCTGCCTGGGCCATCGTCTCGTCCACTTCGGCTTTGGAGGAAACATTATGCCCGAGCGTGAACTCGGTGGCGCTGGGGCTTGCCAACGGGATGCCTGAATCGTTTGAAAGGCTTTCTCGCGGCCAGAGGGCCAATTTCAGGCCCGCCTGCAGATCAAAGAACGCGACGGCGCCATGCTCGAACTGTGCGCCGATTATTCCTTCCGTGGGCAGGCGCAGCCCATCGCGGTAGAACTTGAGCGAACGTTCAAGGTCGTCGACCCCGAGGGTAATGACGCTAAGCCGTGGTTTCATAAGCGCTCCGTTTCATGTTGATTGCGGACAGGCCTGCGCCGCATGCTTCAGTTCAGGGCCGACCATGCAGCCACGGCGGCCACAAGCGCCACCATGGTCCAGCCTATCCGGTCGACATATCGATGAAGCAGGGCCTCCATGCGGGGTCCGCCCCAGGCAAGCAGACCGGCGACCAAGAAAAAACGCATCCCTCTTCCGATGAGCGAAGCCAGCATGAAGGGGCCCAGTGTCATCGCCATCGCGCCGCCGGCAATGGTGAACACTTTGTAGGGAATAGGCGAGAAGCCGGCAACGAATATGGCCCAGAAACCGTAGTCTTTGAACCATTGGACGGCTGTCCCGTAAGCGGGGAAATAGCTGGTCGTCCGCAGCCAGGGCAGGATCGCGTCGATAGCGAAGTACCCGATCAGGTAGCCAAAGAATCCGCCGATCACGGAAGCGAGCGTGGTGAGCAGGGCCAGGCGCCACGCACGCTTGGGATCGGCCATGCACATGGGGGCCAGCATGACGTCGGGCGGAACGGGAAAGAACACCGACTCGGAAAAACTGAGCGTTACCAGATACCAGGGTGCTTTGGGATGCCGCGACCAATTCATCGCGTATGCGTAAAGGGGCGAGAAGATTCGCATTGAGCTTGGGTATGAGGAAAGACAGGGCTGCGGTCATAGCCCGCGATAGCGGGTGCTGCAAGACGATGCTAACTCAATTCTTTTCCCTCAAGCCGATACATTTGACTGCATGTGTGCCGGATGATTTCATAGCAAGCTCGTCCGCATCGGCAGCTACAAGGCCGGCGCGGGGAAGATGACGAGCAGCGGATGACCAAGCCTCCGCTGACCAATAGCGGCCCGTATTTCGGTGAATCAGGTATCCCGCTCCTCGATTCAACCGGGTCGTGACGTCCGTCCGAAACAGGCTCTCGCCCATCAGTATCAGCCATATCCGCTCATCGGGTCCGGCCGGACGCCGGCGTGGAAGCGGCGGCCTGCCGCTCGATGCGTACCGACACCATCAGCAAGGCCAGGCCTCCGAGCGCCAGCAGGGAACCCACCCAGCCGGTCGAGGTCCAGCCCAGTCCGTGGGAGATCGCCAGCCCGCCCAGGAAAGGTCCCAGGGCGTTCGCCAGGTTGAAGGCGGAGTGGTTCAGCGCGGCGGCCAGGCCCTGGGCGTTTCGGGCGACGTCCATGAGACGGGTCTGCAGCACGGTGCCCAGCGAGCCGCCGATGCCGATGAGAAAGACGGTGAGGGAAATCGTCCAGACGTTGTAGGCGGTAAAGGTGAAAAGGCCCGTGGCGATGGCGCTCCACACCAGCAGGCCCATGGCGGTGGGCAGTTGGGCCCGGTCGGCGAAACGGGGCACGACCAGGCTGCCCACCGTCATGCCCACGCCGAAAAGGCCCAGCACGAGCGGTACGGTCGCCGGCGAGACCTCGGTCACCTCGACCAGGATGTCGGCCAGGTAGGTATAGACGGCGAACATGCCGCCAAAGCCCACGGCGCCCACGGCCAGTGTGAGCCAGACCTGCCCGCGCTTGAGCGCATCCAGTTCGCGCAGTGGGCTGGCTCCCGAGCTTGCGGGGGTGAGCGGCGCCAGCAGGGCCACCATCACGGCCGTCAGCAGCCCCGCCGCCGCGACCAGCACGAAGCCCCAGCGCCATCCGGCCGCCTGTCCGAGCCAGTTGGCTAGGGGGACGCCAACGATGGTGGCAATGGTCAGACCCAGGAACATGCGGCCGACAGCCTGGTTGCGCTGCTTCAACGGCACCAGCGATACCGCCATCAGGGCGGCGACGCCGAAGTAGGCGCCATGAGGTAGGCCGCTGAGAAAACGCAGCACCAGCAGCGATTCGAAACTGGGCGCCCAGGCGCAGAGCGCATTGAATACGGCGAAGGCGCCCATCAGCCACACCAGCAGCGTGCGCCTCGCCACGCGCGCGCCCAATACCGTGAGAACGGGCGCGCCCACCACGACGCCCAGGGCATAGGCGCTGATCGCGTGTCCGGCCGTAGGCGCATCCACGCCCAGGTCCCGGGCGAAATAGGGCAGCAGGCTCATGGTGGCGAATTCCGTCGTGCCGATGGCGAAGGCGCCGATGGCCAGGGCGAAGATCACCCAGCCGGGAGAGGGTTTCCGGGCGGGGCGGGTGGAAGAAGATATGCTCACGAGGAAGTGGAATGAGGGAAAACCCTTATTCTACTTCCCATGGCCTGATATGGCGCGCTTAACCCGCCTGCGGCGTGCCTACCCGAATGAACGCGTGTTGCTTGCGGCGCAAAGCCGCGGCGGGCGATACGAGCACGAACGCGGCGGTTCGGCCTTCTACGATGCCATTTTCATGAGGATCAAGCCGCTCACGATCAGGCCGGCCGCGACGATGCGCAGCAGGTTCGCGGGTTCGCCCAGCACCATCAGGCCCACCACGAAGGCGCCGACGGCGCCGATGCCGGTCCAGATGGTGTAGGCGGTTCCGAGCGGCAGGCTGCGCATCGAAAACGACAGCAGTCCGAAGCTGGCGAACATGGCGACAAGCGTGATGATGGAGGGAGTCAGCCTGGTGAAGCCGTGCGACTGTTTCATGTAGAAGGCCCAGACGACCTCCAGCAAGCCGGCCAGGGTGAGTGAAATCCAAGCCATGCGGTTCTCCTTGAGAAAGCCGGGCCGTCCCGAATGGCTCTGAAGGCGGGGTCGTCCCCGCCTCGGAATGATAACTCCAAGCTTCCCGTTCAGAAGCAATGCCGGCTATGACCGACGCAATATCGTTGTATGGCTGCTACGTCCGCCTTGCAGAGGTTTCTATTAATGATAATAATTATCGTTGTGATTCCTAAATTAGAACTGGCGGTCCAAGCCACACGACTCACATTCGCTCATACGCTTCAAAAAAGCTTTCCAAAAAACTCAACCGGATTTCAATCATGCTCAAACAACCCCCGTGCGCCTTCAACGCTTCGGTCGGCTTTGCTATTGTGCTGGCCGTGCTGGGCGCCCTCGGCGGCGCCCACGCACAGTCGACGCAGACGCTTCCTTCCATCACCGTCCAGGGCGATGGCGAGGATTTCCTGCCGCCCGCGGCGCCCGGCGGCCAGGCCGCAACGGGCGGCCGGCTGGGCATGCTGGGCAATGTCGACGTGCTCGATGCTCCCGTCACGATCAACTCGTACACTTCGCAGGTCATCCAGGAGAAGCAGGCCCGCACGCTGGCCGATGTATTGCAGAACGACCCCTCGGTGCGATTCACCACCAACAGCGGCCACATGCTCGAGCACTTCACGATACGCGGGCTGGACGTAAGCGGCCCTTCGGTAGCGCTCAACGGTCTGTACGGCATTGCGCCCAAGGGGCACATTCCCACCGAATTTCTCGAGCGCGTCGAAGTGCTGCGCGGCCCCAGCGGCCTGTTGAGCGGCATGGCGCCGGTGGACAATCTCGGCGGCACCGTCAATGTGGTGACCAAGCGCGCCACGGCAGAGCCCATTACGAATTTCACCACATCTTATTCCTCGGACAGCTATTTCCAGGGGCATGCCGACGTGGGGCGCCGCTTTGGAGACGACCAGCGGTTGGGCCTGCGCTTCAATGGCGCGTACGGCTCGGGCGACACCGGCGTCGCCGATCAGAAGAAAGGGCGGCGCCTGGGCGCGCTGGCGCTGGATTACCAGGGCGACAATTGGGGCCTGGCGCTGGACGCATACACCTCGCGCGAGAAGATCGAGAACGGCAGCCAGGGCATGTACGGACTCGTCGCCACGCGCCGTGCGGTCGTAGGCCTGGGCGAGCTGGTCGACGTGCCGGACGCCGACAGCAATATGTTCAAGGGCACGCACGGCACGTATGAAGACAACGGCTTTGCGCTGCGCGGCGATCTGAAGCTCAATGACAATCTCAGCGCCTATGCGGCGGTGGGGGCGGCCAACAGTTCCGGCAAGGGACTGATGTTCGGCACCCGCGTCATCGTCACCGACCCGGATGGAACGGCGGCCGGCTATGTCTACAACGTCAATACGGTCACGCGCGGCCGCACGGCCGAAACCGGCCTGAAAGGGCGCTTCAACACGGGCGGCGTGGTGCACAATGTAGTGGCGTCGGCGTCGTGGCTGAACTACAAAGAGGGCACGGCCAACAACCCCAACGAAGGCTGGCCGCAGAACATCTACAACCCGGTCGCCCCGCCGATGTTCCCGGACGATCCGGGCGTGCCCGACTATTCGGTCGACAACGTCATGACATCGTTCGCCCTGGCCGACACGCTGGACATCGCCGAAGGCCGGGTGCTGCTGACCTTGGGCGCGCGCCTGCAGCGCGTCAGGCAGAAGCTGGCCGACTACGACGAGTCGCGGCTGTCGCCTTCGGTGGGCGTGGTCGTCAAGCCCTGGGGAGAAAACACCTCGCTGTTCGCCAACTATATGGAAGGCCTCTCGCCCGGCGAAACCGTGCCGGACAACGGACAGTATGTGAACGCCGGACAGACATTCAAGCCCTTGCAAACCAAACAGGCGGAGGTGGGCGTCAAGCAGCGCCTGGGCGGCTTTACGCACTCGGTCAGCGCTTTCCAGATCGATCGGCCCACGGTGATAGACGAAGACGTCGACGGCGGACGCATGATGGTCGAGGGCGGCAAGCAGCGCCTGCGCGGCGTGGAATGGAGCATGTTCGGCAAGATTACGCCTTCGCTGAGCGTGCTGGGCGGCATTTCCTACCTGGATGCGCGCCAGCGCGACACGGGCCTGCGGACTTTTGCCGCGCCCAAATGGACCGCCAACCTCGGGCTCGATTGGGAAACCCCGGTCACCGGCCTGAGCGTGGGCGGACGCGTCGTCTATACCGGCAAGCAATGGGCCGATACGGGCAATACGCTGGAGCTGCCCGACTGGCACCGCTTCGACCTGAACGCGCGCTATGCCACCAAGGTCGCGGGCACTCCGGTCACCTTCAATCTGTATGTCGAGAACCTCACCGACCGCCAGTATTGGTCCGGCCTGTTCACCAGCGGCTACTTGATGCCGGCTTCGCCGCGCACGATCCGCCTGGCGGCTACCTTCCAGTTCTGATGGCGATGCTGCCGTGGCGCCGCGCCCCGAAACTGGCCCTGGGCGTGGCGCTGAGTCTGTGGGTCTGGGCCGCCGGCGCCGGCGCCCCGCCGGCGTTGGAGGTCGGACGCAGTGTGCAGGGCCGGGTGCCCATGGCCGGCGCTCATGTGTTCAGCCTGGACGTGCCGGCGGGCTACGTCGTCCAGGGCGAATTCCATGGCCGCAATGCCGTGCTCGACCTGCAGGACGAAGGCGGAGCGCACCTGCGCCGCCTGGGCCGCGCCGACACCACCGCGCAGGAATGGATGTGGGTTGCATCGAAAGCGCCGCGGCGTCTTGCGGTGCGGCAAGTGGGCGGCGCTCCCGGCACGTTCGAGCTGCATCTGGTCAGAACGTTGGCGCCTCGGGCCGAGCCCGGCGGCGGCGAAGCGTCCAAACTCGAAAGCCCCGGATTGCGCTCGCTGCAGCAGGCCCTGGCGGCCGGCGCAGGCACCGACGCATTCTGGGTGGAAAGGGCGCGTGCCGGCACCCCTCTGGTGGAGCCCTTGCCTGACGGCGAATCGCTCGTTACTTTCCTATGGCGGGGGGAGGGCGACAATGTGCGCCTCTTCGGCAGTCCCTCGGGCAATCACGACCCCATGCGGCGACTGGGCGACAGCGATGTCTGGTGGGCCACGTTTCGCATGCCCGACACCGCGCGTCTCAGCTACCGCATTGCGCCTGATGTGCCGCGCGTGCAAGGCAGCCCCATGGACCAGCGGCGCGTCATCCTGGCGACCGCGCAGCGCGATCCCTTGAACCCCCATGTCTTTCCCGATACGGAGGACACGCGCATCGATGTGTACCAGGGCTCATCCGTGCTGACGCTGCCGGATGCGCCGCCCCAGCCATGGGTGGCGCGCAGGGCGGGGCGGGCGTCGGGTACGCTGGCCCGGCATGAATTCGACAGCGCCGTGCTGGGCAACCGGCGCGACATATGGGTCTACCGGCCCGCGGCGCCCGAGGCGCTGCTGGTGCTGTTCGACGCCCACGCCTATGTCGAGCAGGTGCCCACGCCGGCGATCGTCGACAACCTGATGGCGGAAGGCTTGATACCGTCCACCGCCGTGGTGCTCATCGGCAATGCCGGCCCCGAGGCGCGGGGGCGCGAACTGCCGCCGAACGAGCCGTTCGCCCGTTTCCTGGACGAAGAATTGATGCCCTGGGTCGAGAGGCAGGGCCTTGCGCAGCCGCCTGCGCGCACAGTGATAGCGGGCTCCAGCTACGGCGGGTTGGCATCCGCCTACGCGGGCCTGCGCAGCCCGCATCGTTTCGGCAATGTGTTGAGCCTGTCGGGCTCGTACTGGTGGTCGCCGGACGGCGATGTCCCCGGCTGGATGATGCGCCAGTATGCCAAGGAGCCGGCCAGGAAGCTGCGCTTCTATCTGGATGCCGGCCGCTATGAGGCCAGCCGCGGCGGGCGCGACGGCATACTCGAAACCAGCCGCCACCTGGGCGACGTGCTGCGCGCCAAGGGGTATGCGGTGACCCAGGTGGAGCATGATACCGGGCACGATTACCTGCATTGGCAGGGCTCGCTGGGCTGCGGCCTGGTCGCGCTGCTCAATCCGTCCGCATACGAGAGCGGCTTGCCAGGCTGCGCTCAAGATGTCGCCAGGCCGGATCGATTCTAGGTTTCATCGGCTCCGGGCCTATTGACGCTGGAAGAGCATCGGGCGGTGAGCGGCCCTCCGGCTCCGGACGTTAAGGCGTGCTGCTTCGAAGGCCCGTCACGCCCGTGCCAGCGCCCAGACGCTGTCGGGCTGGCCGTGCTTCTGGCGCCGGCGGGTTGCGCGGGCCATGCATGCCAGGCATGCCGCGCCCGCGAGGGCGCCGATGTCCACCGCCGTGGCCGCTGGCGATGTATTGGCCCACAGCCCCGAGGCGGGCGCGAGCCATCCGAGCAGGCTGGTCAGGGGAATGGCGGCCGTTGCCGCGGCGCCAAGCCATAGCAGCTCCACAGCGCCGCGCGAGGCGCCACGCGCGAAGGCCCAGGCAATGCTCAGGAAGAACACGGCGTAGTACACGATGACGTGCCAGGTGTTCAGGCTGGCGACGTGTCCGTGCAGCCATTTGCCCGCCGCCAGGCTGGTCGAGACGCCCGCGATGCAGCCCAGGCAGACGCCTACGGTTAGCGCCGACATGACCCGCACCGAGGTCTTCTGCTCCGGCAGGCCCGCATTCTGCGCGCGGCGCCGGCGCGACTCTATCCAGAGCAGATTGCCCGAATAGAACAGGAAGGCCCCGCTGATGGCGAGCAGAAAGTAGATCCATTGCACGGCCGCGCCGCCAAAGGTGGCAAAGTGCAGGGCAAAGAAGACAGTGAGCCAACTGGTCCAGCCATCGGTATGGCCGGGCAGATAGCTGGCGTTGACGATCTCGCCCGTGTAGGGCTGCATGATGGCGAAGGCGTCATAGCGCATCATGTAATCGGGGTCGACCCCATGGACCCACACAGTGGGGCGTTCGCCCTGCAGATTGCGGTAATGCATGTAATGCGGCTCGAAGCCCGGGGACAGCTCGCGCAGGTCGGCCAGCATTCTTGCCGGCGAAGCCAGCGCGGCGGATTGTGCGCCCGGCGCGGCGCCGCCGGGGGTGGATGCCGCCGCCGTGCCGGGCGCCGCAGCGGCCAGGCTGGGCGCGGCCACCCGCGGAGGGGGCAGAGTCCATTGATCCATCATCGCGCCTTCATAGATGAAGACGTCCTGGGTATCGTAGATCTGGTCATGAAATGCGAACACCACCGTGGTCAATGCAATGACGAGGTGGAAAGGCAGGCTGAAGAAACCGACGGCGTTGTGGGAGTCCTTCCACATCAGCTTCAGGTTCTTGCCCAGGCGCAGGGCGAACACGTCCTTGACCAGGCTGGGCAGCAGGATGATCAGGCCCGACACCAGCGCCAGGCCGTACATCATGGCGATGAAGCCGATGGCGAGAATGCCGAGCTCGACGTCGCCGGGCACGAAGCCCGCCGTGCGGTGCAGATTGTCGACCAGGTCGGCGACCGCCGTGGGTTCGCGCTCGCGGACCATCAGCTCGCCCGAGGCATCGAAGTTCGCGAGATACTGCCGCGACCCATCGGGAGTCTTCCATGAAAGCTGGGCGGGCTCGGCATCGGTGGCGCGCAGGTTCAGTGTCAGATCCTTCGCCGCGTCGGGCCGCGCCCTCAGTGTTTCTTCCATGAGCCGGCCGGCATCGTTCACGTCGACGGGGCCGGCGTCCTGCACGGGGGCCGCCACCCAGGCCGCCAGATCGTGCTTGAACACGGTCAAGGCGCCGGCGTAGAAGGCGACGAACAGGGCGAGCCCGGCAATGATTCCCGTCCAGGTGTGGACCGCCTTGTAGATGTCGAGGACGTCTTTCCTGATCTTCATGGGGCCAATACCTTGAACAGTGCGAAACCCAGCACGCTTGCACCGCCCAGCCAGAGCCAGGCGCGCAGCGCGTCGCGGAACAGATAGCAGAATGACAGCACCGCCAGCCAGATCGGCGGCACCATCCACATGGCGATCTGGTACTTGTCGTAGACGGTGTTGTGCTTGGTGTCGGGCAGCATGAAAAAGCCGCTGGCGATCAAGGCAAGGGCCAAGCCGCACAGACTCCCCGCCAGGGTCTTGCCCAGCCAGCCTTTGCCGAGGTCGTTGCGTTGTTTGGCGCGGCCTGCGTGGCGTGGTGCTTCCTTGCTGCGTGTATGGCTCATTGCCGGCCTCTCTTGTAGATACCCACGAAGGGAAAGCAGGACCAGAGAAGCATCAGCAGCGTCAGGAAGATGAATATGCCCGTGTCGAGCCGGGTGGCGTGTGTCCATGCCGCCAGGCCCAGAAGCAGCAAGAGCGCCGAGGCCGGCGCGGCCGCCTTGAGCGGCAGGGGGTTGAGGCGCCAGCGCTGGTGGCGGCACCCCAGATAAAAGCATGCGGCGCCCGCGAGCGTCAGCATGAAAGCCAGAAAACCGGACATGGTACTTTTCTACGATGAAGTGGCCCGCAAGAGAGGCGTTTTAAACAGTAATGATAATGGTTGTTGTTTTCATGCGTGTGCCATTGTATGGGATTTCTCGAATTTTTGCGGCATGGTCCGAGGGCGGTTGATGCCAGAGCGGCGCAGCGGCAAGCGCTTCCGCAACGGATGTGCCGGCGCCGCGTTGACGTTGCCGGGGCTGCCTTCCTATACTCGTGCGACTACAACTCAACTGGATAGGAGAAGCATCTTGAATCAAGCGTCCAACACCGGACTCGTGGCGGGCAAGGCCACCCCTCGGGGCAAGTTCCCCCACAT
The DNA here is from genome assembly GCF_003545815.1 of Pusillimonas caeni. Taxonomy (GTDB): domain Bacteria; phylum Pseudomonadota; class Gammaproteobacteria; order Burkholderiales; family Burkholderiaceae_B; genus Pusillimonas; species Pusillimonas caeni. The sequence goes on along the minus strand of NZ_PDUW01000005.1, from coordinate 71,133 downwards.
CCGCCGCGCGGGAGATTTCCTGTTCGTGTCCGGAACCAGCTCGCGCCGTCCCGACAACAGCATCGTGGGCGCGCAGGCAGATGCCATGGGCACCACCCAGCTCGACATCCGCGAGCAGACGCGGGCCGTCATCGAGAACATCAAGGACATCCTCGCCAGCGAAGGGGCATCGCTGGCCGACGTGGTCGAGATCAGCAGCTATCTCGTCAACATGAACGATTTCGGCGGCTACAACGAAGTGTATGGCCAGTACTTCGATGTCGACGGCCCGACGCGCACCACGGTGGCCGTGCACCAATTGCCGCATCCCCACCTGCTGATCGAGATCAAGGCAATCGCCTACAAGCCGGCAAAGGCCTAGGGCCTTTCTTCCAGCACTTTCTTGAAGAGTTCGACGAAGGCGCGTGTGCGCTCGGGCAGCAGCCGCCGGCCCGGCATGACGCACCACACTGTCATGGTGGGCAGCGACCATTCCGGCAGCACCGGCAGCAGGGCGCCCGACTCGGTGTGGGCGCGCGCGAATCTTTCGGACAGCCCCACGATGCCCATCCCCTCGATGGCAAGCGCCTGCAGCAGGCCCATGCTGTTCGAGGGCAGTATGCAGTCGGGGGCGCCCTGCCATTGTTCGGCGCCTCGGGAAAGGCGCCAGGGCTGGGCTTCTCCGCTGCTGGGAATCACCATCAACCCCGTGTGCTTTGCCAGGTCGGCCGGTTCGCGGGGCATGCCGTGCGCGGACACATAAGCGGGGCTGGCGTACAGGGCATTGCGAAGCACGGCGATTTGGCGAGCGATCAGTGTGCCGTCGTCGGGCAGGCGGTCGGCGATGCGCACCGCGACGTCGAAGCGCTCGGCAATCAGGTCGACACGCCGCGATGAAAGGTCGAGCTCCAGCCTGACCTGCGGATAGCTGCGGCGGAACTCGCAGATCAACGGCACCACCGACAGTTCATTGAACTCGGGCGGCAGGGACGCGCGCAGCGTTCCCTGAGGAATCACCTGGCGATGCAGGGCCAGCGATTTGGCCGCTTCAGTTTCGTCGAGCAGGCGGCGCGCATGTTCGAGGATGCGTTCGCCGAAGTCTGTGATGGCGAGCTTGCGCGTGCTGCGCGTCAGCAGGCGTTCGCCCAGTTGATTCTCGAGCTGCATGATGCGGCGGGACAACGTGGATTTCGGCAGGCCGGTGCGCTCGGCAGCCTGCGAAAAACTGCCGGCCTCGATGACATGGGCGAAAAGAATCAGATCATTGGCTGTCAGAGGCATGGCATCGGCCCATTGTTCCAAAATTGAAATAATAATAACCGAACCCAGGGCTATTTGTTCGTCCTGAAGGCCAATAGAATGGTAGGCATCAACACATACGGAGGTATCCCCATGCTTACCATCAGAAGAAGCGAAGAGCGGGGCGTTGCCGAGCACGGCTGGCTCAGCTCCCGGCATACGTTCTCGTTCGCCGATTATCACGACCCGCGCCACATGGGCGTGGGCCCTTTGCGCGTCATCAACGAAGATCGCGTGCAGCCGGGCAAGGGATTCGGCGCCCATGGCCATCGCGACATGGAAATCATCTCTTATGTGCTGGATGGCGAGTTGGCGCACCAGGACAGCATGGGCACGGGCTCGGTCATCCGCCATGGCGACGTGCAGCGCATGAGCGCGGGCAGCGGCGTCAGGCACAGCGAGTTCAACCATTCGGAAACGGATCCGGTGCACTTCCTGCAGATCTGGATCATGCCCGATGTCGCCGGCGTCCAGCCCAGCTACGAGCAGAAGTATTTCGATTCCGAGTCGAAGCGGGGGCGGCTGCGCCTGATCGCCTCGGCCGACGGCCGGGACGGCTCTGTGCGCATTCACCAGGATGCCAGCGTCTATGCCTCCCTGCTCGAGCAAGGCGACAGGCCGCTGGTGCACGAGCCGGCGCCGGGGCGCCTCGTGTATGTGCACGTAGCGCGCGGCGGTCTATCCGTGAATGGCGTGAAGCTTTCGGCGGGCGATGCCGCCACCATCGATGACGGATCGCAGGTGGTTCTGTCGGATGCGGAACGGGCCGAGGTGTTGTTGTTCGACCTGCCCGTGTAAGCTTTGCGCGGCTGCGGCGGTCGCCGCCAGCGCGGCGGCGGCCAAAGCCGGCCGCGTCGGCCTGACGCCGGTCAGGCGTCGTCGTGGTTGGCTACGCCGCGGCGCACGACGATGGGCACGCCGCCCAATTGCTTCTTGGACACCCACTGCGCCAGCGATGCGTCGAGATAGTCCGTATGGCCGGGAAACCAGCGCGCCAGTTCGACGGCCAGGCGGCGTGCTTCGTCGGGGGCGCCGCCGCCTTCGACGTAGGCGGCCACTTCGCGCATCGAGGTCAGGACGGCATTATGCTCGTTGGTGTGGCATTCGGTGGCGGGGAAGCTGGTCTTCTGCATCCAGGCTTCTTCTTGCGAGAAGTGCTGCTCGCTGTGGACGATGAGTTCTTTCAGGCGGCCCAGCAGGGCTTCGTCCGGAGCTTGCAGCATGGCGCCCACGATATCGACGAATTCGCGATGAGTGTCGTCCATCGGCGGATAGCCGACGAGGAAAGCGTCCGTCCAGGTGAGTTCGTCGGTCGTGATCATGGCGGTTCTAGAGATGGATGGGCGTGTGGCGCGTTGCGTGCGCCGGTGCCGAAGACGGGCGGTATGGCCCATCGTGCGTGACTTTATCATAACAAGCTTTACCCCTTATCGTCGAAGGGCCGTGGGCGACGAAAGCGGCGCTATGCGTCACAATATGCTTTTGGCCGTTAGCTCTGGAAAGGCACACATGACTCGTATCGTTCTGTTTGAGAATATCCATGCAAGCGCCCGCGAAGTATTCGAAGCGGCGGGCTTTGACGACATCACGACTCACGCTTCGGCCCTGCCGCCCGACATGCTGCGCGACGAATTGCGCGACGCGCACCTGGTGGGCATCCGCTCCCGCACTCATCTCGACGGCGCGCTGCTGGCCGATCTGCCGCAGCTTCGCGCCATCGGCTGCTTCTGCATCGGCACCAACCAGGTCGATCTCGAATCGGCCATGCTGCGCGGCATGCCGGTGTTCAACGCGCCGTTCTCCAATACCCGCTCGGTCGCCGAAATGGTGCTGGGCCAGTCGATACTGCTCTTGCGCCGCATACCCGAAAAAAACGACCGGGTGCACCATGGCTTCTGGGACAAGACCGCCGAAGGCGCCTACGAGGCGCGCGGCAAGACCCTGGGCATCGTCGGCTACGGCAATATCGGCTCGCAAGTGGGCACGCTGGCCGAGGCCGTCGGCATGCGGGTGCTGTTCCACGACATCGAGGCCAAGCTTCCGCTGGGCAATGCGCGCGCCTGCACCACGCTCAAGCAGCTATTGGCCCAGTCCGACGTGGTCACGCTGCACGTGCCGGGCGGCCGCGGCACCCGCAACATCATCGATGCCGAAGCCTTGGCCACCATGCGCAAGGGCGCCATCCTCATCAATGCGTCGCGCGGCACCGTGGTCGATATCGACGCATTGCGCGAGGCCTTGCAGGCCGGGCATCTGTCGGGCGCGGCCATCGACGTGTTCCCCACCGAACCCAAGAGCGTGGACGAACCCCTCGACAGTCCGCTCATCGGCATGCGCAACATCATCCTCACCCCCCATATCGGCGGCAGCACGCAGGAGTCCCAAGAGAACATCGGCAAAGAGGTCGCCGAGAAGCTGGTGCGCTTCATCCAGAGCGGAACCACCAAGGGCGCGGTCAACTTCCCCGAAGTGCCTTACATTGAGCCCGCCGGCGCGGCCCGCATTCTTCACGTGCATCGCAATCTGCCCGGCGCCATGGGCACGCTCAGCAGCCTGATGGCCGAGCACGGGCTCAACATCGTCAGCCAGCAGCTGCAAACGCTTGGGCAGATCGGTTATGTGGTGTCCGATGTCGAAGGCAAGGTCGACGACGCCGTCATGGCCGACCTGCGGGCGCATCCCATCACGGTGCGCTGCGACCTGATCGTCTGAAGCAACGGGGCGGCACGGCCGCCCTTGTTTTTTTTGCCGCCGGGCCGCACAAGGCAAAAAAGCCCCCGGCTTTATTTAACCCAATTCACGACTTGAGCCGGCGAGGCGTCTTCTGTCGGCGCCTTGCTCAGGATATCGGCCAAAGTGTACTGATCCAGGTGCTGCAGAAAAGCCTGCAGCGCGCCATGCACGACGCCTGTCAGGCCGCAGCCGCCGACCAGCGTGCAGCTGTTGTTGGGCCCCAGGCACTCGACCAGCGCCAGGTCGGCCTCGGTGTCGCGCACCACGGCGCCCAGGCGGATATCCTGGGGCGGCATGGCCAGGCGCATGCCGCCGTTCTTGCCCCTTACGGTTTCGAGCCAGCCATGCTGGCTCAGGCGATGGGTGACCTTCATGAGATGGGGTTCGGAAATGCCGTAGGCCCGGGCCACTTCCGAGATGGTGCAAAGCCTGTCGGGGTGCCCGCCCACATACATGAGCAGGCGCATGGCGTAGTCGCTGTGCTGGGTAAGCCTCATAGACGGGGCCTTATAAGCAGGGGCGCGAAGCGCCACAAATACAGAATGAAGGCCGCCACCCATGCGGCGGCCGACGCATGCAGCAGCGGCTGCATGGCGCTGGACGGAACCAGGGCAGCCAGCCGCAGAACCACGGCGAGCAGCATCAGCCAGTAGCTGGCCACCATGCTTTGATCCAGTTGCAGCGGGCGGCCCAGATGGCCCAGGGCGGTGCGCGTGACCATGCCGATGATCAGCACCGAAAAGCCCGCCATGCCGATGACATGCACATGGACGGCTGCGCGCGCAAAGGCCGCCGAGCCGAAGCCCGCCACATGAGCCGCCGCGAGCAGCAGGCCCAGGCCCATGGCCGCATAGCCCAGATACAGAATCCAGAGTATGGGCTTGCGCAGTACGGCTTGCGGCTTCCAGTTGGCGATCTGGTACAGGCCGACGAGACCGGTTGCCGCAAGCGCCAGCGCCATGGGGGCTTTCTGGCCGGCGAGGCCCAGCACGATCGCCAGGATGCCCAGAACCATCTGCGCCTGGCCGCTGCGCGTCAGCATGGGTATGGCCAGGCCCGGAATGGCGCGCATGGCGAAGAAGGGAATGACGCGCCGCGCCACCAGCAGGGCGATCACGGCCATGCAGATCAGGCCGGTTTCGAAATGCTGCATCAGCACCATGTAATTGCCCGACAGCGATGCCCGCAGGTACAGGCAGTTGGCGATGCCCAGGCCCAATACCAGGAAGGGAATGCCATAGTTGCGCTTGCTTTTGCCTTTGAACATGACCCGCAGCAGCGCCAGGGCGCTGAGCAGGAAAAAAGCGGTTTCGGCCGCCGCCGCAACGTAGAAGGCGATATTGCCGCCGGCCAGATAGCCGATGCGGGCCACGAGCCATAGCAGACAGGCGGCGGCCAGGGGCAGCCCCTTGAGGGGATTGACGCCCGTCCAGGTGGCGCTGGCCGTCAGCAGGAAGCCCACCGCGATGGTGGCGACGAAGCCCCACAGCATTTCATGCGCATGCCAGGCCACGCCACTCAGCGGCGCGGAAAGCCATTGCGGCGCATAGATCCATAGCGCGACGGAGAGCAGGGCCCAGGCGCAGCCCGCGATATACAGGGGGCGAAACCCCAGCTCCAGAAAAGCCTCGAGCCGCGGTCCCCGGGGAAGGGGTTCGCCGGGTTCGTGCAAGGAAACCGGGATGGCTCTGGCCTTGGTCATGAAAAGACTTCTGTAAGAGGCTGGTCGGGCTGGTTGTGCAATTGATAGCCATACCACAGGCTGCGCGCGATCCGATGGGCGAAGTCTTCGGCCCTTTGGGCGAAAGCGCGGTTGGGCAGGGTTTGCGTGGTGTCGTGGAACAGGGCCAGCCACTGCTGGAAGAGCTCGGCGCTGAGGTCGGGCAGGGCGATGTGCTTGGGCATGGGCGTGCCATTATACGTGCCCGTGCCGCGCATCAGCGAGGACCAGAAGCTGACCATCTTCTTGAGGTGGGTGTCCCAGTCGCTGATGTGAGCATCGAAGATGGGCCCGAGCTTTGCATCGGCGCGCACGCGGTCGTAAAAGCTGTAAACGAGCGTGGCGATCTCGTCTTCGGTGCAGATTTCGTCTCGAGTGGCCATGCGCGGCTCCGATAAAGCGTCAAGAGGAAGACGCGGGCGGTCAACGATGAGGCTGGACCGGCGCCGCGAACATAAAGATATATTTACAATGAATCTTAAACAAAAGGCCTCTTGACGTCAATGCGGCATCGCGGCGGCAATCGGCATATGGCAGGGGAATCGTTTCTTCGTCCAAAATCCGTAACTGCCCGCCGCTGTTACGTTTTTGTGGCGTCACGCATACAGGCTTACCCTAGATTCGACCGGTTTTCATTGCATGGTTGCCTGGAGTGCTCTACATTGGACGCAACACGCTTGAATTCAAGTTGTTAATTATAGTTGCAAGTTTCGTTACAGTGCTTGCGCTCGCGAGCCCTTCCATGCCCGATAAGATTTCCGAACATCCGTCCTCCATCAGTTGTGTCGTGCCCTGCCTCAACGAAGCGGCCAATCTCGGCGTGCTGGTTCCGAGCCTGGTTTCGGCCCTGTCGCCGCTGGCGACCGCATTCGAAATCATCGTCGTCGACGACGGCAGCACGGACGGCACGCAGGAGCTCCTGGAAACACTCGCGCGGCAGCATCCGCAAGTGGTCTATCTGCAGCTGTCGCGCAACTTCGGCAAAGAGGCCGCCCTCAGCGCGGGGCTCGAGGCCGCGCATGGCCAGGTCGTGGTCACGCTCGATGCCGACCTGCAGCATCCCCCAGCCCTCATCGCCCCCATGCTCAAGCGCTGGCAGCAGGGCATCGACATGGTCTATGCAGTGCGGGCCACGCGCGAAGACGAATCCATCTTCAAGCGGCTGGGCACCAAGTTTTTCTACCGGCTCATGCGTACGTCGGGCGGCCTGACCGTGCCCGAGAACGCCAGCGATTTCCGCCTCATGGACCGCAAGGTGGTCGACGCCCTGCTGCTGCTTCCCGAGCGCAACCGCTTCATGAAGGGGCTTTTCGCCTGGGTCGGCTTCAAGACCGAACCCTACGCCTATGCGCCGCCGCAGCGCCTGTACGGCACCACCAGCTTCAAGCCGTTCAAGCTTTTCCATTTTGCGCTCGACGGCCTTACCTCGTTCACCACCTGGCCGCTGCGCCTGCTCAGCATGGCGGGCATCTGCCTGTCGCTGCTGTCCTTCGCCTATGGGCTGTTCATCGTCGTCAAGTACTTCATCCACGGCGATCCGGTTCAGGGCTGGGCCTCGCTGATCACGGTGGTGCTGTTCTTTGCCGGCATCAATCTCATTTCAATGGGTGTGCTGGGCGAATACATCGCCCGCATATTCGGCGAGGTCAAGAACCGTCCCCTGTACCTGGTCCGCACCCACAAGGGTCAGGGCCTCGGCCAGCGCATATCGCTGACACAGCCCGAATTCTTCGCCGCCGACCGGCGGCCCCAGGCGGTCAACCGCGCCATCAATCAATAGTGGCGCCGGCATGGCCGGTGCGGGCGGCGTCGGGCGCCGCCTTCTCCGCGACGCTTGCCGGCTTCGTTTTCCTTTTCCGCCTCACGAAACCGCCATCCAGTTCAAGGGCGGTTCATGCGCGTCCCGCTTTATGACGGAACGCCCAGAATCGCCCTAGAATGAAGGTCAACATCGCCAGGCCGATCAGTATCATCGCCAGCAGCAGGTCGTAGCGGACGGCCGTGGCGCGAAGCAGATAGGCGTAAGAGAGTTCATTGACGCAGAAACCCACGGCCGACACCACGAAGAAGCGCCACGCGGCGCTGGCCCACGGCCCGCGTTGATGCCTGAAGGTAAAGTTGTAATGACCCAGAAAAGACACGCAGAAGGCCACCAGCCAACCGGCCAGATTGGCCAGCAATGGATCGAGGCCGAATTCGCGCACGCACAGCACCGCCACCAGCCAGTGGGTCAGGGCGGCGGCGCAGCCCGTGGCCACGAACCAGCCTATCTGCCTGAACAGATTGATCATGTGCAGCGGTTTCCGAAAGAGGGTTTGAGCGTCGACAAGGGGATCAAGCGGGTGGTTCTGTGCGCCGATGATTTCGGCATGAGCGAGGCCATCGACACCGGCATCATACGCCTGGCTACCCAGGGCCGTCTCAGCGCCGCGAGCTGCCTGTCGCAGGGCCCCACCTTCGCGCGGCATGCGCCGGCCCTGGCCGAGACGGGCATACAGGCGGGCCTGCACCTGAACTTCACCGAAGCTCTGGGGCAGCCGGGATTGTACCTGCCTCTGCCGGTGCTGATCCGCCGCGCCTATGGCCGCCGGCTCGACGGCGAGGTGGTTCGCAACCAGATTCTCGATCAGCTCGAAGCGTTCGAATCCGTGCTTGGCAGGGCTCCCGACTTCGTCGATGGCCACCAGCATGTCCACCAGCTGCCGCAAATTCGCCATGTCCTGCTCGACGTGCTGGCTCGGCGTTTCACAGGCCGGTCGAGGCCATGGCTGCGCAGCACGCGCCCGGTTCCACGGCTGCCCGCGGGCCAACGGGCCAAGGCGATGATCATCCAGGCCCTGGGTGCGGCGACGTTCAATCACAGTGCCCGTCGATACGGATTTCACTTGAATGCCCGGTTTGCGGGAGTGTATGATTTTCGAGGCGAAGAGGCGGCCTATCGCCGCCTGTTGCCGAACTGGCTGCGGCACATGCGGGACGGCGATCTGCTGATGTGCCATCCGGCCGCCTACGCCGACGCCACCGACCCTCTGGGCCGCCAGCGCCTCGCAGAATTCAATGTGCTGGCCGGAGACGAGGCCGGACATTGGCTGCAGGAAAACAGAATACAAGCACGTCGTGCCCGCTTCGGGCACGACGCCTGATTTCACGCCGCATCCAGCGCCGAAGCCATGGGTGCAAGGCACCGAACAACTATGGAGAAATGCAATGGCAGTCCCTCTCAACCCGCTCAGCGCCGATTTCGCGGTGGCGCCCCAGCTCAGGCCCGACGACATGCAGGCGGTCGCGCAAGCCGGCTATAAAAGCGTCATCATCAACCGGCCCGATTTCGAAGGCGGGGCCGATCAACCCACTTCGGCCGACGTGATGGCCGCTGCGCGCGCCGCCGGCCTGCAGGTGGAATATCAGCCCGTCGTCAGCGGCGCCATGACGCAGCAGGATGTCGAACGCTTCAGCCAGCTGCTCGAAGAACTTCCGGCCCCGGTGCTGGCCTATTGCCGCACCGGCACCCGCTGTACCACGCTTTACCGCGCGGCCAAGGGCGGCTAGTGTCAACAGGCCCTAGGCCCTGGGCTCTGGTTGGCTTGAAGTTGACCAGACGCAAACATCCGCGTTATTACCTGTATGTTTTTGACGCGGTTATGGCTAGGATAGAAGCATCTTTCAACCACGGGAACCGCAATGTTTAAAAAGATACTCATCCCCACCGATGGTTCGCCTCTCGCGGCGCAGGCCGCCAACAAGGGCGTCTGCCTGGCGCGTCAGATCGGTGCCGAAGTCGTTGCCTTGTACGTGACGCAGCCCTTTGCCGCCACGGTCGGCTTCGATGGCATGGCGGCAGCCTACGCCATCACCGACGAAGACTACGAGAAGACGGCCGCCGAACAGGCGCAAAAGTATCTCAAGGCGGTTCTCGACCGTGCGTCCACCGCGGGCGTCACGGCCACTTCCCAAACCGTGTCCAGCTTCAACGTAGCCGACGGCATCGTGCAAGCCGCCGCCGACAACGGCTGCGACCTCATCTTCATCGGCAGCCACGGCCGCACGGGCCTGTCGCGCTTGCTGCTGGGCAGCGTAACCGTCAAGGTGCTTGGCCTGGCGCGTACGGCGGTGCTGGTCTACCGGGTGAAGGATCCGGTGGAATAGCGTTTAGCACTTTATACAAAAAGGCGGCATGATTGCCGCCTTTTTTGCAGCCGGACCCCCATGGCTCGGCGCCCCGGCAAAAAAACCCTTAAAGGGTTTTTTGCGCCATGCGAAATGCTAACTCACCACTCTAGGCGTCAGCTTCTCGCGATTGTTAACAATCGCCTCTTTGACGATCTCGCTCAGCTCGGCGCTTTCCGTGCGGCCCTCGGGATGCTCTGCCAGGAAATCCAGCATCGCGGTACGCATGCGCGGCTCCCAGAACTTCTTGATGTGGTCTGCAATGCTGTCCAGGCCTTCTTGCCGATCGGGCAGGGCTTCGAAGAAATCGCCGATGCGATTGGCCATCTGGATCAGGTGGTCGATATTGTTCATGGTGATTCGTAAGAAATGAGAAATTCGGGATGCGCATAAACGGTGAAGCCGTTCTTGCGCGCAAAACCGGCCAGCAGCACATTAAGGTCGGTGGCCATCTGCACCGCATAAGTGGTGGGGGCCGACACCGCGACCACCGCGGAAATACCCGCCGAGGCCGCCTTTTGCACCATCTCGAAGCTGGCGCGGCTGGAAATCACGGCAAAGCCCGCCGACGTATCGTGGCCTTCGCGCAGCAAATGGCCGATGAGCTTGTCCAGCGCATTATGGCGGCCGACATCCTCGCGCACGGCCTGTATGCGGCCCTGCAGATCGGCCCAGCCCGCCGCGTGCGTCGCCCCCGTCTCCAGGTGCAGCGGCTGAAGGTCGCGCAGCGCCTCGACCGCCGCCGATACCGCCCGCGCATGGACAAAAGCCGGCCGGGCCGGCAGCGCGGGCAGCGTGCGCTGCACCTCGTCCAGGCTTTCCAGCCCGCACAGGCCGCAGCCGGTGCGGCCCGCCAGGCTGCGGCGCCTGAGCTTGAGCTGGTTCAGGCAGGCGCTGGCGATCGTCAGCTGAACCACGATGCCCTTGTCGCGCGTGGCGAGTTCCACGTCGTAGATGTCGCGGGCGGATCGCACCACCCCTTCGGTGTACGAAAAACCGAAGGCGAAGTCTTCGAGATCGCAGGGCGTGGCCAGCACCGTGGCGTGCGAAATGCCGTTGTACTCCAGCGCAATGGGCACTTCGCGGGCCAGTTCGTCCGGCTCGGCGACGAAAGGCATGCCCGGCCCCTGCCGGTGGACGGTATGGGCGGCATGCCCCGCCTGTTCATCAGGCGGGGGCGTGTCGCGCTTGGGGTCGGCCGATTGCACCGCCTACACCTGTTCGGCGGCTTCGCCTTCGCGCTCTGTCGGGCGCTCGTTGCCGGGCTTGGCCTGGGCCGTGCTTTCAGGCAGCGCCTCGCCTTCGCGCTGCCGCTCGTGCAGCAGCTTTTGCTGCACGTCGCTGAAGCGCGACCAGCCGGCCTGCCAGGTGGAGGGCTGGGACACGCGCCGCGCCTGCACCGCCGTCACCTTGTACTCGGGGCAGTTGGTGGCCCAGTCTGAGCTGTCGGTGGTGACCACGTTGGCGCCCGACTCGGGGAAGTGGAACGTGGTGTAGATGACCCCTGGCTGCACCCGTTCGGTGATGTCGGCGCGCAGCACGGTTTCGCCCACCCGGCTTTGCACGGCCACCCAGTCGCCCTGCGAGATGCCGCGGTCTTCGGCGTCTTGGGGATGCATCTCGAGCACGTCTTCCTTGTGCCACAAGCTGTTGGCCGTGCGGCGGGTCTGCGCACCCACGTTGTACTGCGACAGGATGCGGCCGGTGGTAAGCAGCAAGGGGAACTTGCGCGTGCTGCGTTCGTCGCTGGGCACGTACTTGGTGATGACGAAGCGGCCCTTGCCGCGCACGAATTCTTCGACGTGCATGGTGGGGGTGCCGGCGGGCGCCTCTTCGTTGCAGGGCCACTGCACGCTGCCGCCCAGTTCGTCGATCTTGGCGAACGAGACGCCCTGGAAAGTGGGCGTAAGACGCGCGATCTCGTCCATGATCTCGCTGGGATGGCTGTAGTGCATGGGATAGCCCATGGCGTTGGAGAGGGCGCACGTGGCTTCCCAGTCGCCCAGGCCGCCCAGGGGCTCCATGACCTTGCGCACGCGCGAGATGCGGCGCTCGGCATTGGTGAAGGTGCCGTCTTTTTCCAGGAAGCTGGAGCCGGGCAGGAAAACGTGCGCGTACTTGGCCGTTTCGTTCAGGAAGATGTCCTGCACGATGACGCATTCCATGGCCGACAGCGCCGCTGCCACGTGTTGCGTGTTGGGGTCGGATTGCGCGATGTCTTCGCCCTGGCAGTACAGGCCTTTGAACGAGCCGCTAAGCGCCGCGTCGAACATATTGGGGATGCGCAGGCCCGGTTCGGGCTGCAGAGTGACGCCCCAGTCGCGTTCGAATTCGCCGCGCACGGCGTCGTCGGACACGTGGCGATAGCCGGGCAGTTCGTGCGGGAAGGAACCCATGTCGCAGGAGCCCTGCACGTTGTTCTGGCCGCGCAGCGGGTTGACGCCCACGCCTTCGCGGCCCAGGTTGCCGGTGGCCATGGCCAGGTTGGCGATGGCCATGACGGTGGTGGAGCCCTGGCTGTGCTCGGTGACGCCCAGGCCGTAATAGATGGAGCCGTTGCCCTGGGTGGCGAACAGGCGGGCCGCGCCGCGCACGTCGGCGGCCGGCACGCCGGTGATCTCGGCCATGGCTTCGGGAGAGTTCTCGGGCTGCGAGACGAAGCTGCGCCATTGCTCGAAGGCCGGCAGTTCGCAGCGCTCGGCCACGAAGGCCTCGTCGATCAGGCCCTCGGTGGCGATGACGTGGGCCATGGAGGTGAGCAGCGCCGTGTTGGTGCCCGGACGGACCGGCAGGTGGAAGTCGGCCTTGATGTGGGGCGAGTCGACCAGCTCGATGCTGCGCGGATCGATGACGATGAGCTTGGCGCCTTCGCGCAGGCGCCGCTTGAGGCGCGAGGCGAACACGGGGTGCGCGGCGCTGGGATTGGCGCCCATGAGGATGACCACGTCGGTGAACATGACGGAGTCGAAGGTTTGCGTGCCGGCCGATTCGCCCAGCGTGGTCTTGAGGCCGTAGCCGGTGGGCGAGTGGCAGACCCGTGCGCAGGTGTCGACGTTGTTGGTGCCGAAGGCGGCGCGCACCAGTTTTTGCACCAGGTAGGTTTCTTCGTTGGTGCAGCGCGAGGAGGTCAGGCCGCCGATGGAATCGCGCCCGTACTTCGCCTGGATGCGCTTGAGCTCGGACGCGGCGTGATTGATGGCCTCGTCCCAGCTGACTTCGCGCCAGGGCTCGTGGATGCTGGCCCGGATCATGGGCTTGGTGATGCGGTCCTGGTGGGTGGCGTAGCCCCACGCGAAACGGCCCTTGACGCAGGAGTGGCCGCGGTTGGCCTGGCCGTCTTTCCAGGGCACCATGCGCACGACCTGGTCGCCCTTCATTTCGGCCTTGAAGGCGCAGCCCACGCCGCAGTAGGCGCAGGTGGTGATGACCGAGTGCTCGGGCTGGCCCATCATGACCACGGTTTTCTCGACCAGGGTGGACGTGGGGCAGGCCTGCACGCAGGCACCGCAGGAGACGCAGTCGCTGTCCAGGAAGGGCTCGTTCTGGCCGGCCGCGACGCGCGAGGCGAAGCCCTTGCCGTCGATGGTGAGGGCGAAGGTGCCCTGGACCTCGTTGCAGGCGCGCACGCAGCGGCTGCACACGATGCACTTGGAGGGGTCGTAGTCGAAATAAGGATTGGAGGTGTCGGTGGCGTCGTCCAGATGGTTGGCGCCCTCGTAGCCGTAGCGCACGTTGCGCAGGCCCACGGCGCCGGCCATGTCCTGCAGTTCGCAGTCGCCGTTGGCAGGACAGGTGAGGCAGTCGAGCGGGTGGTCGGAAATGTAGAGTTCCATGACGTTGCGGCGCAAGTCGTGGAGCTTGGGCGTTTCGGTGCGGATGACCATGCCGGCTTCGACCGGTGTGGTGCACGAGGCCGGGTAGCCGCGCCGGCCTTCGATTTCGACCAGGCACAGGCGGCAGGAGCCGAAGGCCTCGAGGCTGTCGGTGGCGCACAGCTTGGGAATGTTGATGCCGGCGATGGCGGCGGCGCGCATGACGGAGGTGCCCGCGGGCACGGCGCATTCGACGCCGTCGATGGTGAGGGTGACGGTTTCGGCAGCGAGCGAAGCGGGGGTGCCGAAGTCGCGTTCGCGTTGGACGATGGTTTCTAGCATGTTGGGCTCCGGAGTCAGACGGCGCTGGCGGCCGGTTGTGAGGACTTGGCCAGGCCGAAGTCTTCGGGGAAATGATCGAGCGCGGAAAGAACCGGATAGGGAGTCATTCCGCCCAGGGCGCACAGCGATCCGCCCAGCATGGTGTCGCACAGGTCGCGCAGCAGGTGTATTTGCTGTTCGCGTTCGTTGCCCGCCCGGATTTTTTCGATGACCTCGGTGCCGCGTACAGCGCCGATGCGGCAGGGCGTGCATTTGCCGCAGGACTCGACGGCACAGAATTCCATGGCGTATTGAGCCATTTTAGACATGTCTACGGTATCGTCAAAGGCCACCAGCCCGCCGTGGCCGACCATGGCCGAGATGCCGACGTAGGCTTCGTAGTCGATGGGGGTGTCCCACTGGGATTCGGGCAGGTAGGCGCCCAAGGGGCCGCCGACCTGCACCGCGCGCAGCGGCCGCCCGGAGGCGCTGCCGCCGCCATAGTCGTACAGCAGTTCGCGCAGGGTCAGGCCGAAGGCGCGCTCGACCAGGCCGCCGTGCTTGAGATTGCCCGCCAGCTGGAAGGGCAGCGTGCCCTTGGAGCGGCCCATGCCGTAGTCGCGGTAGTAGGCTGCGCCCTTGGCCAGGATGATGGGCACCGTGGCCAGCGAAATGACGTTGTTGATGACGGTGGGCTGGCCGAACAGGCCCTTGATGGCCGGCAGGGGCGGCTTGCTGCGCACTTGCCCGCGCTTGCCTTCCAGGCTTTCGAGCATGGAGGTTTCTTCGCCGCAGATGTAGGCGCCGGCGCCCACGCGCACTTCGAGGTCGAAGGCGCGGCCGGTGCCGGCGATGTCGTGGCCCAGCCAGCCCGCGGCGCGCGCGTTCTGGATGGCGCTGTTGAGCGTGGCGACGGCGTCGGGGTATTCGGAGCGCACGTAGATGTAGCCATAGGTGGCGCCCACCGCCAGCCCGGCGATGGTCATGCCTTCGATCAGGGTGTAGGGGTCGCCTTCCATGATCATGCGGTCGGAGAACGTGCCCGAATCGCCTTCGTCTGCGTTACAGGCGATGTATTTTTGCTGAGCGGGCGTGGTCAGCACCGTCTTCCACTTGATGCCGGTGGGGAAGGCGGCGCCGCCGCGCCCCCGCAGGCCCGACTCGATGACTTCGTCGACGATGGCGGCGGGTTCCATGGTGGCGGCCCGCTTGAGCCCCGTCAGCCCGCCGTGCGCCTGGTAGTCGCTGAGGCTGAGCGGGTCGGTGATGCCCACGCGCGCAAAGGTGAGGCGCTGCTGGTTCTTGAGATAGGGAATTTCGTCGGTGAGGCCGTGCGCCAGCGGATGCGACGCGCCCTGCAGCCAGCCGGCATCGAACAGGTCGGGCACGTCTTCGGCCTGGACGGGCCCGTAGGCCATACGGCCCTGCGGGGTCTGGACTTCGACCATGGGTTCGAGCCACAGCAGGCCGCGCGAACCGTTGCGCACGATCTGGATGGATTGCCCGCGCGCGGCGGCTTCGCGTTCGATGGCCTGGACGACGTCGTTGGCGCCGACCGCCAGCGCGGCCGAGTCGCGGGGAATGAAGATTTTGACGGTATCGGTCATGGTCAGGCTCCTTGGGCGCCCAGCAATTGGTCGAGCTTGGCGGGGGTGACGCGGGCGTGGGGCCTGCCGTTGATCATGACGGCGGGAGACTGGGCGCACAGCCCCAGGCAGTAGACCGGTTCGAGGGTGACTTTGCCGTCGGTACTGGTTGCGTGAAAACCACAGCCGAGCTTTTGCTGGGCATGGGCGGCGAGCTGGTCGCCGCCCATGGCCTGACAGGACTCGGCGCGGCAGACTTCCAGCACGAGGTCCGCCGAGGGAGTTTGCCGGAAATGGGGATAGAAGCTGATCACGCCGTGCACTTCGGCGCGCGACAGCTGCAGGGCCCGCGCGATGAGCGGCACGGCTGCCTCGGGGATATGGCCCAGGGCGTGCTGGACGTCGTGCAGGATGGGCAGCAGATTGCCTTTCTGGCCGGCGTGGCGGTGCAGGGCCTCTTGGGTGGCTTGCTGCACCGTGTCTTCGGAAAGAGGGGCCTTGTGCGGCGTGTTCATAGGATTCCTTGGTAATACGTGGCGTATGCGCGATGCGACGGGCCGGTATGCGCGCAAGGGCGGCGCTTGGGGTGGGGCCGGGTGCTTTATTATGAGTATGAGTGCATAATAACCGCATGCTGGAAATATTAATCTACTAGGTATGTAGCCTGCTTTCAATAGGCACAAAATGACATATAAGTTCCAGGCCCGCCTGAATTCCGAATGGGTGCTCGAGAAGCCCAGCGGCGCGGTATTCGCTCTGGGCGAAATACTGCGCCTGCTGGCCGCCATCGATGCCGTCGGCCACATCGCGGGGGCCTGTCGTTCCTGCGGCATTTCCTACCGCCACGCCTGGGGCCTGCTGCGCCATGCCGAAAAAGAATTCGGCATGGCCCTGCTCGAAACCAGCCGCCGCCAGGGCAGCAAGCTGACCGATTTCGCCCGCCACCTGCTGTGGGCCAACCGCCGCATGGACGCGCGCCTGACGCCCATGCTCGAAAGCATGGCGTCCGAACTCCAGGAAGAGCTCGAAAGCCTGTACCCCGAAAGCCGGCCGCGCCTGCGGCTGCACGCCAGCCACGGCTTTGCGGTCGAGGGACTGATGCAGATGGCCAACGACCAGGACATGTCGCCGGTGGAGCTCCGCTATCGCACGGCATTCGAAGCGCTGGCCTCGCTCAATCGCGGCGAGTGCGATCTGGCGGGGTTCCAGGTGCCGGCGGGCGAGTTCGAAGACGCCATCCTGGGGCACTACAGCCCACGGCTCGACGGCGAGCGGCACTGCCTCATCTACCTGGCGCAGCGCGACACCGGCATGTTCGTGCAGCCCGGCAATCCCAAGCAGATCCATACCATCGCAGACCTCGTTAAGCCCGGCGTGCGCTTCGTCAACCGGCAGGTCGGGTCCAGCACCCGCTTGCTGGTGGGCCTCATGCTCGAGCGACTGGGCATCGATACCCGGCGCATCCAGGGCTACGACAGCAGCGAGTTCACCCACATGGCCATCGCCGCCCATATCGCCAGCGGCATGGCCGACGCGGGCATAGGCGTCGAAACCGCGGCCTGGCGATGCGGGCTCGACTTCATCCCGCTGGCCAAAGAGCGTTATTTCTTCGCCGTGCAGCGCGACAGCCTCGAAAGCCCCCTAATGCGCCGGTTGCTGGACCTGCTCGACAGCGAGGCTTACCGCGGCTATGTGTCTCAATTGGTGGGCTATGATGCCGCCGACATCGGCAAGGTGCTGAGCCTGCAGCAGGCTTTCGGCGCCGCCGCCGGTCGCAGCGCCGCCCGTGCCTGAGCAAAAACGATTACCATGAAGCCGTGAGCAAAGTCATTTACCTAACCCAGCAATCTACCGGCACGCCGCACGCGGCGGGCACCGACGCGCCCTTCGCCGGCGGGCCGCTGCTCGACCTGCGGCGCCGGCCCTTGCACGACCTGCGCATTTCGGTGACCGACCGCTGCAATTTCCGATGTACCTACTGCATGCCGCGCGAGGTCTTCGGCAGCGACTACGAGTTCATGCCGCACGCCTCCCTGCTCAGCTTCGAAGAAATTGCGCGGGTGGCGGGCATCGCGGTGGGTCTGGGGGTGCGCAAGATACGCCTCACCGGCGGCGAGCCGCTGCTGCGCAAGCACCTCGAGAACCTCATCGCCCTGCTGGCCGACCTGCGCACGCCCGACGGCGAACCGGTCGACCTGACTCTTACCACCAATGGCACGCTGCTGGCCAAGAAGGCCAGGGCGCTGAAAGACGCCGGCCTGGAACGCGTTACCGTCAGCCTGGACGCCCTGGACGACTCCATGTTCGAACGCATGAGCGACAGCAACGTCAGTGTCGCCACGGTGCTCGAGGGCATCGAAGAGGCCGCTCGCGTGGGCCTGGCGCCCGTCAAGGTCAACATGGTGGTGCGCAAGGGGCTTAACGACGGGCAGATTCTGCCCATGGCGAGGCATTTCCGCCATTCCGGGCACATCTTGCGCTTCATCGAATACATGGACGTCGGCTCGACCAACGGGTGGAATCTCGATGAGGTCCTGACCGGCAAGCAGATTCTCGACCTCATCGGCAGCGAGTTCCCGCTCGAGCCCGTCGATGCCCATTACCGGGGCGAGGTGGCCGAGCGCTGGCGCTATGCCGATGGCGGCGGCGAAATCGGCGTCATCACCAGTGTTTCCCAGCCGTTCTGTGGCGATTGCACCCGGGCCCGCCTGTCGCCCGAAGGCCGCATCTTTCTGTGCCTGTTCGCCGACTCCGGCCACGACCTGCGCTCGCTGCTGCGCGGCGGCGCCAGCGACGAACAGATCCGCGACCGCCTGGCCGCCATCTGGCACGGCCGCGACGACCACTACTCTGAACTGCGCGGCCAAGAGACCGCACGGCGCGACAAGGTCGAAATGAGTTATATAGGCGGATAAGGGCCGCCGCGCTTCAGTTCGTTGCGATGGGAAATGGAATCGGCTCAATGTGACGGAGCGAAGCTGGGCTTCATTGCGCAAGGGACCGCTTTCGACTGCGACATACCACCCCATTGTGAAAGGGATTCTTTCCGTCGGGCGCGAAAGACGGACGATCCGGCTCGACCAGGTTCGTTCCCCTCTCTTTGTATTTGTCTTTTATAGGAATCCCCGCCGTGCCGATATTGAAACTCAGTTGCGCCAAGCATCCCGATGCGCAGGCGCGCGATCGCCTGATCAGCCGCCTGACCGACGTGCTGATCGAAGAATTGCAGGTGCCGCCCGAATCGGTCAATGTGCTGATCGAGCTCGTCGATCCGCAATACTGGGGGGTGGCCGGCGAAAGCCTGCGCACGAAGTTCGACCGCGAGGGGGCGTGAGGCGCCGATATCAAACCGGGCAAGACACGGCATGTGCAAGCTTCGGCCCGGTCGTCGACGCATGATTCACCGCAACGAAATCGACGGCCTGGTGCTTGCGGGCGGCCAGTCGCGCCGCATGCGGTCAGAAGGCGGGCCTGCGGTCGACAAGGGGCTGTTGATGCTCGACGGCGCGCCGCTGGTGCAATGGGTGGCGCAGTACATGAGGCCCTGGGTGGACACCGTCTATATCAGCGCCAACCGCCGCCTCGATGCCTACGGCCGTTACGGCCAGTGTGTTTCCGACGACCCTGAATTCGGCGGCGATGCCGGGCCATTGGCCGGCGTGGCCAGCGTCATGGCGCGGTCCCGGCGGCCGTGGCTGCTCGTGTCGCCGGTCGATGTGCCGCATCTGCCTCCGGAGCTGCCCGCGCGTCTCAGCGAGGCCGTGGCCGGCGCCGCGCCGCTGGCCTACGCCTGTGCCGGGCCCAAGGCGCATCCGTTGTGCATGCTGGTGCGACGAGAGCTGGAAAAAGACCTGCGAGCCTATTTGCTGGACGGCGGGCGCAAGGTGCTGGACTGGCATCGGCGCCATGGCGCCGTGCCGGTAGATTTCGGTGAGGGCCCGGATCTGTTCCGCAACATCAATACGCCTGATGAGTGGCGCATGGTCGGCGGGAAGAAGATCCCCTAGGCTTTCACTGATGTCTCTGCAAGCGGAGCGGGGCCTGTGCGCGCGCAGGCAGGCGGTATTGCGCGGCAACACGGTGTCCGCGCACTGCGATTACACCAGCCAGGTCGACCAGCTGTAGTAGGGCACCAGGTCGCCCGCCTCGAACTGCCTGCCCGCGGGAATCCGTGCCAGGCCGTCGGACCAGGGCAGCGAACTGATGACGCCGGAGCCCTGGCGCGAAAACACGCCCAGCCGCGTACTGCCGTCGTCGCCGCGCTCGGCCCGGACGCGGATGAACTCATCGCGTATGTCATTGAAGGGCGGCTGGCTGTCGAGCCGGGCGTATTCGATGGACGGCAGCCATTGCTCGCGCCCCTGCATGCGGCGCACCAGCGGCGACACCAGCAGGGCGAACACGGCGAAGGCCGAGACGGGATTGCCCGGCAGGCACACGATGGGCTTGCCTTGGGCGTGGGCCAGGGCGACCGGCTTGCCTGGTTTCATCCTGACGCGCCACAGGTCGAGTTCGCCGCCGGCCTTCTCGATGGCGGGCTTGACCAGGTCTTTCTCGCCCACGGACACCCCGCCGACGCTGAGGATGAGATCGCAGTCGGCGATCAGGGTGTCCAGCGCCTGCTCGAGCGATTCGAGCGTGTCCCTGGCATGCAGCACGTGGACGGGCAGGGCGCCCATCCCCGCCACCAGGGTGGCCAGCATGGGACCGTTGGAGTTGTAGATTTGCGCTGCTTTCAGCGGCGTGCCCGGTTCGGCCAGCTCGTCGCCGGTGGTCAGGATGCCGATCTTCAGCCGGGGATGGACGGGCACCCTGGCGTAGCCCTGGGAGGCGAGCAGGGCGATTTCGGCCGCGCCGATCCGCCTGCCCGCTTCGAGCAGGATGCTGTCCTTCCGGACATCCTCGCCGCGCCGGCGGATGTGGGCGCCCAGCTCGGGAGCCTCGTTGATGAGCAGGACATTGTCGGTTTCGCTGGTGTCTTCCTGGATGACCACCGTGTCGGCGCCCTCTGGGATGAGGCTGCCCGTGAAGATGCGGATGCATTGGCCGGCCTGCAGCGGCTGGGGCTGCTCTCCGGCGTAGCATCGCTGCTGCACGGGCAGGCCGCGGCCCGGCTGGTAGTCGGCGAAGCGGATGGCGTAGCCGTCCATGGCGCTGTTGTCGGCCGGCGGCATGTCCAGATGCGCGGTCAGCGATCTGGCCAGGATGCGGCCCGTTGCCTCGTGCAGCGGGCAGTCCTCGGTTTGTCGGGGGGCGTTTCCGGCCTGGGCGAGCTGGGCCTGGGCGACGTCGAAATCAAGCATGTCGTTATCAGCGGTTAATGTTGTCGGCTGCGGCCGCATGGGCAGCCGCAGTGGGTCGATGGCCGGGCGGCAGCGCCGCAAGACGCGGTTCTACAGGCTCAGCGTATCGGCAGCATTGAGATAATGCGTCGCGAAGTTGCACGGGCGATGCGTGCTGTCGAGCTGTTCTTTGATGATGCCTTCCCAGGCCGTTTTACAGGCATTGGTGGAGCCGGGCACGCAGAAGATCAGGGTATCGTTGGCCACCCCGGCGAAGGCGTCCGACTGCAGGCTGGAACTGCCGATCTCCAGATACGACAGATGGCGGAACAGTTCGCCGAATCCGGCCAGAGTCATGTCGAGCAGCGGCGTGATGGCGGCGCCGGTTGATTTTTGATGGGTGAAGCCCGTGCCCCCGTTGGTGATCACGACCTGCACTTCGCCGTCGGCGATCCAGTCGCTGACGATTTTGCGCAACTCGTACATATTGCCCGAGGACAGGGCGCGGCGCACGCAGCGATGTCCCGCCGCGCCGATGCTTTCGCCGAGGTAATCGCCCGAAGTGTCGTTCTCGGCCGTGCGCGAATCGGAAATGGTCAGTACGGCGCAGTTCAACGATACGCGGGGGGCGTTTGGATCTGCCTTGCTCATTGTTCGCTCTCTAGGGTTGCTTCCATTGCTCGGTTTTTTCGGCATCGGCCTCGCGCTGCTGCACCCAGAAACGTTCGCCGCCGGCCAACGTTTCGCGCTTCCAGAAAGGCGCGCGGGTCTTGAGCGCGTCGATGACGTACTCGCATGCCAGGAAGGCCTGGCCGCGATGCGCGCTGGCCACGGCGACGAAGACGATCTGGTCTTTCAGGTGCAATTCGCCGTAGCGGTGCACGGCCAGCACTTCGGCGACGTCCCAGCGCGACAGCGCGGTATCGCAGATTTCGGCGATCTCGCGTTCGCACATGCCCGGGTAGTGTTCGAGATACAGGGTCTGCGTGGGCTGGTCGGGCGCGTAGTCGCGCACATAGCCCGTGAAGGTGACGAGCGCGCCGGCCGTGCCCGCCGTGCGTTCACGGATCTGTGCCACCAGCGCCGCGGAATCGAAATCCTGTTGCTGCACGATGACCATGGCTAGCCTCCGGTCACGGGCTCGAATACGGCGACCTCGTCGCCCGGCTGGATGACGCTGTCGGGCCGCGCGTGGAATTGATTGACGGCCAGCTTGAGGCGCTTGGCGGGCGCAAGCTGGGGATAGCGCTGTTCGAGCTGGGTCAGCCAGTCGGCCCCGCTGATGGGGCCTTCGAGGGGCCATGACTCTTGGCGCACCTGGGTCAGTTCAGCGACCTGGGCGAAATACAGAACATTAATCGCTGTGCCACTCACCGCTTTTACCTCCGGATTTGTGTTTGAGCCGCACGTCTTCGATGACGACGCCCTTGTCGGCCGCCTTGCACATGTCGTAGATGGTAAGCGCCGCCACGCTGCAGGCGGTCATGGCCTCCATCTCGACCCCGGTCTTGTAGTCGGTGCGGCAGGTGGCCCGCACCGTGATCGCGTGGTGCTCGTCTTCGGGGAAGAACTCGATGCCGGCGAAGCTGAGCGGCAGGCTGTGGCACAAGGGGATGAGCTCGGCGCACCGCTTAGCCGCCAGCACGCCCGCGACACGGGCGGTGTTGAGGACTTCGCCCTTGCTATTTTCTTGTGCGGTAAGCAAGCGATAGGCCTGCGCGCTCATGCGGACGCGGCATTGCGCCGTGGCGCTGCGCTGGGTCGGGACCTTGCTGCTGACGTCGACCATACGGATCTGGCCGGCATCGTCGAGATGGCTGAGCGCGGGCTCGGCCGACGGGGTGTGGCTCATGTCAAAAACTGGATAAGGATCAGAACCTTATACTATACGCGATACCCGCGAGTATGGTTCGCCAGGGCCGTGCGGCCGCCCTGGCGGCGTCAACGGATGCTAAGCGCTGAGCGCGCGTTGCACGTCGGCGTAGTCGATGTGCTTGTCATGGTGGAAGCCGTCGAGCAGCGTTCCTTTCCTGGGCACGAAAAGGTTGCTGCGGCTGGAGACCAGCCTTTGGCCCTCGGTCAATCCGCGCTCGAACAGAGGCTCGAACTCCAGCGAGCCGGCGCCGCTTTCGGCGGCGAAGCGGCTGATGTGCGTCTTGGCCGTCTCGCGGTGCAGGGCCAGATCGTGAGGCAATGCGTGAAAAACGGCGGCGGCGCCGTTTGCGGCGCCGCATATCACGATCCATTGATCGAGCGAAGTATGGCCATGCAGTTCGGCGCAGGCATAGGCGCTGCCGAAGAAACTCATGGACAGCAAGGCGGCGGACATTTTGGGCAGTATCATGCGAAGTCTCTGCTTATGATTGTGTGGCGGCGCGCCGGGAGCACGATGGATGGCTATTGTGCACAACTTACATTGCCGAAAAGTGAAAGCCGCGTGTTCAGATGTTTCTAATTGAATTCAAGCATGTCCTTCTGAATAAAGCCCTGTTTTGCCTATGCTCCGCCTAGGGTTTTCCCCCTCGGGCAGCATCGGAACATGCTACAAACAACATTGCGTAAATCCTCAATACAGTGCTTCGGACGCATGTCCGCGGCAAGCCACCATCCAACAGGAGAAACACCATGACCATCAAAGAAGGCGATCGAATTCCCGACGGCACGCTGGCCGAATACGTGCAGGTGGAGACCGACGCCTGCGGCCTGGGGCCCAATCCTTTCAAGGTGGCCGAGCAAGCCAAGGGCAAGACAGTGGCCCTGTTTGCGGTGCCGGGAGCCTTCACGCCCACCTGCTCTGAAAAACACCTGCCCGGCTATGTCGAGGCAGCCGACCAGCTCAAGGCCAAAGGCGTGGACGAGATCTGGTGCGTGGCGGTCAACGATCCCTTCGTCATGGGAGCCTGGGGCAAGAGCCTGGGCGTCGACGGCCGTGTGCGCATGCTCGGAGACGGCAGCGGCACCTGGACCAAGAGCTTGGGGCTGGAGCTCGATCTGGTCGACAAGGGCCTGGGGGTGCGTTCGCAGCGCTATTCGGCCCTGCTGCGCGACGGCGTGGTCGAGAAACTGAATCTCGAGAACGGCCCGGGGCTGAGCGTCAGCGATGCCCAGACACTGCTCAAGCAGATCTGACCGGCTCAGGAGCCTGCGCGGCTGCCCTTGTGGCGTCGCAGGCCCTGGCATGTGAAAGCCGCGGGAACGCCTTCCGGCACGCCGAGTGCTTCCCTTGCAAAGTCGGCCCATTGCGGCGCCGCCCGCCGGGCCGGCGCTGCAATGTCGGGACTTTTAATGTGGGAGTATCGATCTGCCGTCCGGCATTGCCGGGCGGCAGTGCTTATTCATGCTGAAGAACGTAGCGTCCTTTTTCTCTCTTTACCTGGCAACGCTGCTGATGTTGCTGGGCACCGGTCTGTTCAACACTTTCCTCAGCCTGTGGCTGACGGCCGCTTCCGTGTCCGAGATGTGGGTCGGGGCGCAGATCGCGGCGTATTACTTCGGCCTCGTGGCGGGCGCGCGGGTGGCCCACAAGCTGATCATCCTGTTCGGGCACATACGCGCCTATTCCACGGGCGCGGCCATCGTCACGGTGGCGCTGTTGACCATGGCCCTGGTGGACAACCTCTGGATCTGGCTGGCGCTGCGCTTTCTGGTGGGTCTGGCCATGGTCGCCCAGCTCATGGTGGTGGAAAGCTGGCTGAACGAGCAGGCCGAGAACGAGATCCGCGGCAGCATTTTCGCGCTGTACATGGTTTTTTCCGGCCTGGGTACCGTGCTGGGCCAGCTGGCCCTGGCCATGTTTCCCGAACTGGACTACAAGCCCATCGTCTTTGCGGCCATTTGCTCCGTGCTGTGCCTGGTGCCCGTCGCCCTGACGCGCCGCCTGCACCCCGCCATGCAGGTGCCCGTGCCCATCAAGCCGCGCTACTACCTTTCGCTGGTGCCCATGTCGCTGGCGACGGTCTTCATCAGCGGCCTGCTGACGGGGGCCTTCTACGGCCTCGGGCCCGTCTTTGCGGTGAAGCAGGGGCTGGACAACAACCAGGCGGCCATCTTCGTGGCGGCGGCCGTGGCGGCGGGCCTGCTGGCCCAGGGCCCCCTGGGCTGGCTGGCCGACAGGGTGAACCGCGCCGGCCTGATACGCGTCAATTCGCTGCTCTTGCTGCTGGTGGGGGTGCCGCTGTGGGGCTGGGGACAATTGCCCTATTGGGTCTTGCTGCTGATTTCCTGCGCTTTCGGCATATTGCAGTTCACCCTTTATCCCATAGGCGTGGCCTTTGCCAATGACAATATCGAACCCGAGCGCCGCGTGGGCCTGAGCGCCATCGTGCTCACGGCCTATGGGCTGGGCGCCTGTCTGGGGCCTTTGGCGGCGGGCGCCCTGATGCGCGATATCGGCACCGAAACCTTCTTCATCTTCGTGTCGGCCTGCGCAGCCATTCTGGTGCTGTACGTGCGGCCGCAGCAGGTCAAGGGCGATCACCTCAGTCCCGACGCGCCGACCCAGTTCGTGCCCATGGCCGAAGTGCAGGCCACCCCGGTGGTGGCCGCGCTGGATCCTCGCGTGGATGTCGAGAGCGACGTCTCCGGCGAGCCCTTGCCCGAAGAAGCGCCTGCGGCGACCTGAGATCGTTTCTGGCCGCAGGCCTTGGCGTCAACGGCCCTAGCGCGGCATCAGCAGGCCGATGGCGGCCACCGCCAAGGCGAGGCCCGCCAGTTTGCGAGGCGGCAGGCTTTCCTTGAACATCCAGGCGCCCGCCAGGGTACCCAGGCCTATCACGCCGATGTTCATGGCGGCGAAGACGAGGGTGGGGTTGTCGGGATACTGCTGGTGGGCGCGCAGATAGAAATAGATGTTGCTGAAGTTCAAGGCGCCCAGCAGCACGCCCGCCGTCACGCTGCGCAGCCGCCACCGGGTGCCGCGTAGAAACAGCCAGGCCCCCATGAGCAGGCCGGCAAGCACGAAGGAGGCCAACAGGCTGCTGGAAAAATCCACGGCGCTGCGGGCCATCTGCTTGAACAGGATGTCGATCGCACCGTAGCCGGCCCAGACGCACAGCAGCAAGGCCAGGGTGCCGCTCCTGCTTCCCGAACGTCCGCCGGCGGACTGCGTCGCGATGTTCATGCCGTCCTGCGTCGCGGCATTCGTTCCGCCGGACTGCCACAGCAGGCAAGCCAGCGCCGCCAGCGCCACGGCCATGCCCGCAAGTTTCGTGGTGGAAGCGCTTTCACCGAACAGCAGGAAGGCCGCCGCCAGGGGAATCAGCAGCGAGAGCCGCTGCGCGGCGTCGCTGACGACGATGCCCGCATGGCGCACCGCGCCCGCCATGGCCAGGAAAATGCCGGGAAGCAGCAGGCCAAGCAGAATCAGCACCCACCACGGCGTGCCGGGAGCAAGCAATTGCCCGGGATGGGGCCGCAGCAGCGCAAGGCAGAGCAGGGCGGCAACGGGATAATTGACGGCAATGGCTTGGTCGACCCGGATGTCCCGGCGGCGCGCGACCTTGAGCAGGACGGAGACGGCGACGCTGGAGGCGACGCTCGCCGCAAGATTGAACATAGGGCTGAGTTCGGTGTTTTCCGGCTTCGGTTTCGGTTCCGCCGCGCCGGGATCAGGCCTGATTCAATGCTTCATGCACCGTCGCGGCAGTATCGTGGCCCTCGTGGCCGGCTTCCCGAAGCCCCAGGCGCTCGAACAGGGCGCGATCCTGCACGTATTGCGGGTTGCCGGTGGTAAGCAGCTTTTCGCCGTAGAAGATGGAGTTCGCCCCGGCCGCGAAGCACAGGGCCTGCATCGTCTCGCTCATGGCTTCGCGTCCGGCGGACAGGCGCACGACGGCCTTGGGCATGGTGATGCGGGCCACGGCGACGGTGCGGATGAACTCGAACGGGTCGAGGTCGGGCGTATCGTACAGCGGCGTGCCTTCGACCTTGACGAGATTGTTGACGGGCACTGAGTCGGGATAGGGATTCATATTGGCCAGTTGCGCGACCAGCCCGGCGCGCTCGCGGCGCGATTCGCCCAGGCCGACGATGCCGCCGCAGCAGACATTGATGCCGGCGTTGCGCACGCGCTCGAGGGTGTCGAGACGGTCTTGATAAGTGCGCGTGGAAATGATCTGGCCGTAGAACTCGGGCGAGGTGTCGAGGTTGTGGTTGTAGTAGTCGAGTCCCGCGTCGCGCAATTGTTCGGCCTGTCCCTCTTTAAGCATGCCCAGCGTGACGCAGGTTTCCAGGCCCAGCGCCTTGACGGCGGCCACCATTTCGGCCACCGCGTCGATCTGATGCGGCTTGGGCGAACGCCAGGCCGCGCCCATGCAGAAGCGCTGCGCGCCGCCGGCCTTGGCCTGGCGCGCGGCTTCCAGCACTTCGTCCAGCGGCATCAGCTTTTCACGTTCCACCTCGGTTTCATAGCGCGCCGATTGAGGGCAGTACGAACAGTCCTCCGGACAGCCGCCCGTCTTGATCGACAGCAGGCTGGAAAGCTGCACCGTATTGGGCTCATGATGTTCGCGATGCACCGTCTGGGCGCGGAAGAGCAGATCGAGGAAGGGCAATTCGTACAGTTCGACGATCTGGCCTATGGTCCAGCGAACGGACGCCGCGTCTTTTTTGCGGCGGACTTCGAGCGTGGTGATGGCGGTCATGGAAGTCGGGGAGTGAAAATGTTGAAGGTATCCGGCTATGTTAGGGATGCCGGCACCATTCGGCAAATTCTGATAAGGATGGAACTTTCGTCAAGTTGCTATCTTAAACTCCTAATTTCTCGTATTTTCGCCTAAAAATTGGCTATAACATTGCGTCCGATGAGGCGAACGTTTCCCTGGCGAAAGGGTTTCTAAATGTATCTAAACGGCATGAGTAAACCGCACCAGCAGGTTGGCGGGGCCTTTTAAGAGGGACGGGCCATTCACCCTTTGAAGAAGCTCATCCCGCCGGCTCTACGTCCGGCGCCGCATGCGCCAATTGGCGTGTGGCTTCCACTCCGTGCCAGGCGGCCTGCCCGACTGCCTCGGCGACCGTGCTGTGCACCAGGCGGCGCCCTTCGTGCACGGCCTGCGAGTGGGAGCGCGCCAGGCTCTCGAACAGCGACCACGTAAGGTACAGCCCGCGCAAAGGGCTCCAGCTGATGTCGGACATGCCGTGCTCGTATAGCGCGCAGGCGGGAACGATGGTCAGGCCCAGGCCTTCGCGGGCAAGGTCCAGGCACAGCGCCAAGGTGTCGGTTTCGACCGCGATGTTGAAATGCATGCCCTTGCGCTTGAGCATGTGCTCGATCTGCGAAGTGATGGCGTTGGGACGTCCGGGCAGAATCAGCTTGGCGCCGTCGACGCGCGATATGGGAGTGGGTTCGCCCGGGTCGAGATTTTCGGCGCGGTTGCCCAATACGATCAGGGGTTCGCGAACCAGCGGAGTCTGCACATAGCCGGTGGGCGGCGAAGGGTCGAAGGGAATGATGCACAGGTCGAGCACGCCGGCCAGAAGATGGTCGCGCAATATATTGCTGACGCCTTCGTGGACGCGCAGCTTGATTTCCGGATGCTGCTTGACGAGCGTGCCCACGAAGCGCGAGGTAAAGACCTTTTGCCATGATGTGGGCACGCCTATGGACAATTGCCCGGTCGCCATTTCGCCCACCTGGTCCTTCAGCATCGAGAACTGCCTCAGCAGGGGACGGGCGCGATCGGCCAGCAGCCTGCCCGCCTCCGTCAGGCTGACGCCGCCCTGGGTGCGCACGAACAGCGCGGTGCCCATCAGCTTTTCCAGCGCCGCAATATGGCGCGAAAGCGTGGGTTGCGACAGGTTCAGGTCGAGGGCGGCCTTGTTGATGCTGCCCAGTTCGGCGACCCGCAGCATGTATTCGAGCAGGCGTGTGTGCATGGTGGGTGGGCTGAAAAAAAGACGGAAACCGGTCGATGCGAAAGAGGCCGGCGCCGGCCAGGAGGCGGCAGGGTTAACCGAATTTCGAATAACGACTATATCACTCAGGCATTATTTTTATAACCCCGGCTTGCACTACTATGGCGGTATGCGCGGCGCCCAAAGGGCGAACGCAGTCAAGGAGACAGTTCAATGAAGATCAGGATCATCGGGGCCGGCCCGGCCGGGCTCTACTTTGCCGCATTGATGAAGCAGCACGACCCGGCGCACGACATCGTCATCTATGAGCGCAATCCGCGCGACGCCACGTGGGGCTTCGGCGTGGTGTTCTCCGACCGCGCGCTGGAGTTCCTGAAGGGCGACGACGAGCAGCTTTACCACTATCTCACTCCCCATCTGGAGAACTGGCCCGAGATCACCGTGGTCCATAACGACACCCGAATTCCCATCGCCGGCAACGGCTTCGCTTCCATCGGCCGGCTCGAGCTCCTGACTCTGCTGTATGAATATGTCGAAAAACTGGGCGTCCATATCCGCTTCCAGACCGAAGTCGCCGGCCTGGAAGAACTCGGCGAGGCCGATCTGGTGGTGGGCGCCAACGGGGTGTCGTCCTGGCTGCGTGCCGAGAACGAAGAAAAACTGGGCACCACCACCGACTGGCGGCCCAATAAGTTCATCTGGTATGGCACCACCAAGGCGTTCAACAGTCTCACGCTCACCTTTCGCGAAACCGGGCAGGGCGTGTTCTGCGCCCACCATTACCGCTACCGGCCCGACATGAGCACCTTCCTGGTGGAAGTGGAAGAGGACACCTGGCGGCGCGCGGGCTTCGACACCATGAGCCCGGAAGACACCATTGCCTACTGCGAGCGGGTGTTCGCCAAAGACCTCGAAGGCCATCCCATCGTCAGCAACCATTCTTACTGGCGCAATTTTCCCGTCATCTGGAACGAGCGCTGGGGCTTCGACAACGTCGTGCTGGTGGGCGATGCGCTGCGCACGGCGCATTTCTCCATCGGGTCGGGCACCCGCCTGGCCATGGAGGACGCCGTCGCGCTGTTCAAGGCCTTCAAAGAGAAGGGCGAGGACGTCGCGCAAGCGCGCGAGCGCTTCCGCGAACTGCGCCTGCCGCCCATGCGCAAGATTTGGGAGGCCGCGAACGCAAGCATCGAATGGTACGAAAAAATGGACCGGCTGGTGCCCTCCATGAGTCCAGTAGAATTTGCCTACAGCTACATGACCCGCACCGGCCGCGTGTCCCACGAAGACATGCGCCGCATCGACCCCGAACTGGCCTCGGCATACGAAAAGCTGACGTCCGATACTTGAAAACTGAATAGCGCATATAGCCTTCGGGCATTATTCAAGCCACCTCATGGCCGATACGATGCAAAGATCCGCTATCGGCCGCATTGCACCAGGAGACAAACAATGAGCAAGCGCAAAGTCATCATCACCGTCGCTCCCACCGGCGGCATGGCCAGCAAAAAGCAGAACCCGAACCTGCCCACCCAGCCCAAGGAAATCGCCGAAGACGTGCTGCGGTGCTACAACGCGGGCGCCAGTGTGGTGGCCCTGCATGCGCGCCGCGCCAGCGACGACGAGGCCACCTGCGATCCGGCGGTCTACGGCGAAATGAACGCCCTGATCCGCGACAAATGCGACATCGTGCTCAACAACTCGACCGGCGGCGGCATCAACGGCGACATGATTCACCAGCTCAACAACGGCTTGTGGGAAATCAACTTCGAAGAGCGCCTCAAGGGCATGGAAGCCCCCGGCGCCGAAATGTGCACGCTCGATGCGCAGACCATCTGCGCCAGCTTCGGCGGCAAGGAGATTCTGGTTCCCACCACTCCCACGCGCATCCAGGAACTGGCCGAGAAGATGATGGCGCGCGGCATCAAGCCCGAATGGGAGGTCTTCAGCCTCGAGGACATCGTCCAGGATGTGAGCAGGGCCATCAAGGCCGGACAGGACAAGGCGCCGTACTTCATCAACATAGTCATCGGCGTCAACGCCTTTCAGGGCGCGCTGCCTTACACCCCCCGCATCCTGCAGATGATGGTCGACCATCTGCCGCCCGACTCCATCTTCAACGTCAGCGGGATCGGTCCCGCGCAGTTGCCGGCCACGGTCCAGGGCATCCTGCTGGGCGGCCATGCGCGCACCGGCCTGGAAGACAACCTGTATTATGAACACGGCGTGCTGGCCACCAATGTGCAGCTGGTCGAGCGCCTGGTGCGCATCGTCCGCGAGCTGGGTCACGAGCCCGCCACGGCAACCGAGGCGCGCGAGATCATGGGCCTGGCGCCGCTCAAGCAATAGCCGTGTCTGGGCGGGGCGCCCAGGCGGCACCCCCCCTGTTCCTGCTACACATACAACAACAATCGGAGGAGCCATCATGGAGACTGGCAGCGACATCCGGCCCGTGCGCCGCATCGTTACGGGGCATGACGCCCGGGGCAGGTCCATCATCATTTCCGACGCGCCGTCGCCGCACTCGATGGCGCTGGCGGGGGTGTCCAATTTCGGCGTCACCGACATCTGGAAGACCGACCGGGCGCCG
The DNA here is from genome assembly GCF_003545815.1 of Pusillimonas caeni. GTDB lineage: Bacteria > Pseudomonadota > Gammaproteobacteria > Burkholderiales > Burkholderiaceae_B > Pusillimonas > Pusillimonas caeni. The sequence continues at coordinate 39,790 of NZ_PDUW01000005.1, read as the reverse complement.
GCCAGCAACGAGGGCAGCGCCGACCCGTGCTCGGCCCAGATCAGCCTGGCGCCGCCGCCCTCCGGCTCGGTGTTCAGGGTGGTGCAGTTTCCTCCCGACAAAGAATACGTCGGCAAATGGAAGCGCGACCAGGCCTTCGCTTCGATGGGCGATTCCGGCGCGGACGCGATGCATGAAAGCGGCGAACGCCACGAAGCCATGCATCGGACGAACTCGGTCGATTACGCCTTCGTCCTCGAAGGCGAGATCTGGGCCGTCATGGACGAGGGCGAAGTGCGCATGACCGCCGGCGACGTGCTCGTCCAGCGGGGCACCAACCATTCGTGGAGCAACAGAAGCGACAAGCCCTGCATGGTGGGCTTCGTTTTGATCGATGCAGTGCCCGTCTCAAACCCATAACAATCACTCGGTTTGAGTTTCCCCAGGAGACAAACATGAAATGCAAAATGCTTATCGCGGGCTTGACGAGCTCGCTCGCGCTGCTGGCTTCGCCGGCCAGCGCCGACATCAAGATCGGCTTCAGCGGCCCCTTGTCCGGGCCGGGCGCCGCCCTTGGGCAAGACCAGTACGACGGCCTCATGCTGGCTATCGACCAGCATGGCGGCAAGCTGGGCGGCCAGGCCGTGACCGTCATCAAGGAAGACGACCAGGTCAAGCCCGAAACAGGGGTGCAGATTGCGCGCAAGCTGATCGAACGCGACCATGTCGATGCCATTGTGGGCATGGGCTACACCAATGTGCTCATGGCCCAGCTTCCGCAAATCGTCGAATCGGGCGTGGTGGCCATTTCCACCAACTCCGGGGCCCGCGCCATATCCGGAGACGGGTGCAAGCCCAATATTTTCGCCGCCGCCTGGCAAAGCGACGGGCCCGCCGAATCCATGGGCGTGTATGCGCAAAAGAAGGGCTATGGCAAGGTGTTCCTGATGGCGCCCAACTATCAGGCCGGCAAGGAAATGCTCGAAGGCTTCAAACGCTACTTCAAGGGCGAGGTGGTCGAAGAGCTGTACACCCAGTTGGGCCAGACCGACTACTCGGCCGAAATCGTCCAGCTGCAAACCTCGGGCGCCGATGCCTTGTTCGTGTTCTATCCGGGCGGCATGGGCATCAATTTCGTCAAGCAGATGCGCCAGGCCGGAATGCTGGGCAAGCTGCCCGTGCTGTCGGTGTTCACGGTGGACGGCACCACCTTGCCGGCGCTCAAGAACCTGGCCGAAGGCGTCATCGCCGGCGCCATGTGGAGCGCGGGATACGACAGCCCCGAGAACAATGCATTCGTCAAGGCGTTCAAGGAAAAATACAATCGCGCTCCCAGCATGTACGCGGCTGCGGCTTACGATGCGGGCAACCTGCTGGACATTGCAGTCGGCAAGTTGAACGGCGACGTCTCCGACAAGAAGGCGTTCGCGCAGGCGGTCAAAGCGGCGGGCGACGAGCTCAAGTCGGTGCGGGGGCCGTTCAAGTTCAATAACAACCACATGCCCATCCAGAACTACTATGCCTTCGAAGCGGTCAAGGGCGAGGGCGACGATGTGGTGCTAAAGAAGATCGACACCCCGCTCGAAATGCATAAAGACGTCTATCACGAGCAGTGCTCGATGTCGTAAAAGGCTATCATCAGACCTTTTGCATTGCGGAGCATGGCGACAATGAGCCTGTTTGAACGTAGCCTTACCGTGGAGTGGGGCGATTGCGACGATGCCGGCATCGTCTTTTACCCCACTTTCTTTTACTGGTACGACAGCACTTATCAAGGGCTTTGCCGCAGCCGGGGCCTTAGCCAGCGCATCATCCGCTCGCGCTTCAATGCGGTGACGCCGCTGGTCGATGCCGGCAGCGTGTTCCGCTCTCCCGTCACCTACGACGACGTCATCACCGTCGAAGCCGACATCGTCGAGTGGGCCGAGCGCCGCTTCAAGGTGGGCTATACCGTGAAATGCGGCGACCGGCTCGTGGCCACGGGCCACGAACTGCGCGCCTGGGCCGAACTCGTCGGCGAAGGCCGCCTGAAGGGCGCCGCCGTTCCAGACGAGTTCAAGGCTTGTTTTTCCTGAGCCCATCGCCGCATGGCAACGACAAGCCCCGGTCACGGCCGGGGCTTATACGCAGGCATGCGCTGCATGCCTGGATGAACGCCGCTACCCGCTCTAGCAGCAGCCGTCGCCCGCCGGGGGCTGCAGGCGCACGTAGCGGCCGTAGACCGGGTCTTTGTCCAGCCCCAGCAGCCGGATGGCATTGTCGCGCAGGATCAGCGGCTTCACCTCGTCGCGGATGCCGATCTTGTCGAAGTCTTCCAGCCAGCGGTCGGGCGTGATGACCGGGAAGTCTGACCCGAACAGCATCTTGTCCTTCAGGACGGTGTTGGCGTACTGGATGAGAATGGGCGGGAAATACTTGGGCGACCAGCCCGACAGATCGATATAGACCTGGGGCTTGTGCGTGGCCACCGCCAGGGCGTTCTCTTGCCAGGGAAACGATGGGTGGGCGATGACGATGGGCATGTCGGGAAAGTCCACCGCCACGTCGTCCAGGAACATGGGATCGGAATACTTCAGGCGCACGCCGCCGCCGCCGCGCATGCGCGCGCCCACGCCCGTCTGGCCGCTGTGGAAAATGGCCGGAAGACCCGCTTCGGCGATGACCTCGTACAGATCATAGGCGCGGCGCTCGTTGGGGTAGAACTCCTGCTGCGAGGGGTGGAACTTGAAGCCCCGGATGCCGAAGTCCTTGATCAGGCGGCGGGCCTCGCGCGCGCCCATCTTGCCGCGCAGCGGGTCGATGCTGGCAAAGGGAATCAGCACGTCCCGATGCTGGGCGGCCTCTTCGGCCACTTCTTCGTTCGAGATGCGCACCTGGCCGTTGGCCCTCTCGGTGTCCACCGTGAAGATCACGGCCATCATATTGCGCTCGCGGTAATAGTCGGCGGTTTCGGCAATGGTCGGCCGCGGCATTTTCTCTTTGAAATAGGCCGCCATGGCGGCATCGAAGGCGATGGCGACTTCGTCGGGCGCGTTGCGCGTGGAAACAGTGGCGTGGGTGTGGATGTCGATGGCCACTACCTGATTAAGGCCGGTCATGGGTGTCCTTGGAAGATTCGTGTTGCATGGGCTTGCGCGGAGATGCGCGCTTGTCCATCAGGGCCGATACTAATATATTGTTAGGCTGGTTAACAGTTATAAAGATCATATTATCTCGGATGGCTGCCTTCCATCGGTGCTAACCCTGGCCTGGGGCCCGGATTCGACGGAGGATTGCCGCGTACTTCCAGTGGCGCTATCGATGAACACATACCATTCCGCCGGCGCGGCCGGCGACCTTCCACAACCGCTCGCCTCCGGCGAGCGCGACGCGCACTCGGGCCGGGGCAAGGAAGACGATATCGATCTGTTGCGCGATTCCCTGGCTTACGAGATCAAGAAGGCCCAGGTGCGGTCGTACGAAGTGCTGTTCGAACTCTTCGGCCCCGATGCGCTGTCGCCAGCCCGCATGACGGCCCTGTGCATCATCGGCACCCAGCCCGGCATCAACCAGTCGGCCTTGGCCGACGCCTTGCGCGTCAACCGGGCCAGCGTAGTGAAGGTCATCGACGCCCTGGAATCGGTGGGCTACGTGGAGCGCCAAAGCATACCCGACGACCGGCGCAGCTACGCGCTGGCGGTTACCTCCGAAGGGCATGCCGAACTGCGCCGGCTGACGGCGCTGTCGCGCCGCTACGAAGACATCATCGCGGCGCAGCTTACCGGCCGCGAACGCGCGACGCTGATCAAGCTGCTGGGCAAGGTCGCCGCGGACAAATGAGTCGACAGCGTCCCTGTGGAACATCAACGGCACGCCGGCGCTCGCCTCAACTTAAACGGCCTGCGCTGCAAGCGCCCGAAAATAGTATCTCTGTCAGGTCAGCGGGCGATTAATGCGGTGAGCGCGTCGATGTCGGACTGTGCCGATTGGGCTGCGATGGCTTCGATGTTGCGGTAATGCCGTATCAGCGCCTGCCCCGTTTCGGTCAGCCGGCTGCCGCCGCCCGACGCACCGCCTTCGGACGATGTGACGGCCGGCTGCTTCAAAGCGTTATTGGTGTCGTTGACCAATAGCCAGGCCCGCCTGTAGGACATCTTCAAGTGCCTGGCGGCGGCGGAAATCGAGCCGGTACGGTCGATGGCCTCGAGCAGCGTGATCCGGCCGGGGCCGATGGCGATCGTGCCGTCGCGATAGATGCGCATGCGAAACTGGACTTGGGGGGTGTGGGTCATAGTGAAAGCTCGAGCTCCGTTAGGGGCACTTCGGGTATGGATGTGATGGCGCGCACTTCGGCGAGCAGCAATTGCGCGCCGGGAGAGGGCCGGTCGTCGGTGCGCCGCAGCAGGCCCACTTGCCGGGCCGTTTCTGGCAGGGCCAGCGGAAGCTGGCAAAGCATGCCGGACGAGAATTCGCGCCGATACTGATGCGGCGATACGAGCGAGAGCATATCGCTTTCCAGCAAGACTTCGCGGATGATGGAAAGGTCTGTCGTTTCGAGCGTGATCTGCGGCTGGCCGATGCCCCGGCTGCTGAACAGGGTCTCGAACAGGCTGCGCGTGGGCGTTCCGGCATGGGGCAGCGCCCATTCGTGCGCCAGCGTGTCGGCCAGCGAAACGCCCGCCCGGGCACAAAGCGGGTGGCCGGCGCGGCATACGACGGCCATCATGTCGTTCAGCAGCGGCTCGCGGCTCAGGCCCTTGCAGTGCTGGGGCGGCCGCAGGGCGCCCAGCACGAAGTCGATCTCGCCGGCGCGCAGGGCATTCACCTGCACTTCGAACGCGCCCTCCATGGTCGAGACCTTGAGCTGGGGATGTTTGCGCAGCAGCCGGGTGATGGCCACCGGAAGCACGTAGCTGCGGCCCAACGACAGCACGCCGACGCGCACCTCGCCTTGCTTCAGCCCGCGAATGGCGGCAACCTCGTCCGCGGCGATGCGGATCTCGTTCAGGGCCAGCTTGAGCTGCCAGATGACCGTTTCGCCCGCCTGGGTGGGATAAAGGCCGCGAACGCCGCGCTCGAACAGCGTGGCGCCGATTTCCTGCTCGATGTCGCGCAGCATCAGGCTCACCGCCGGCTGGGAAATGCCCAGCGCCTCGGCCGCGGCGCCCATGTGACGCCGCCGCGACAGCTCGATGAGCGCCTTGAGGCGGCGTTCGTTCATGTGCAGGCTGTACAGCCCGCTGCGCCGGGCGTCGCGGGACAGCACGGCCACGTCGCGGTAGGCGGTGTCCATGTAGGCGAAGGCGCGCTCGACGCGGCGCAGCAGCACCTGGCCGAACCGCGTCGGCAGCATGCCGTGCACCGAGCGCTCGAACAGCGGAGCGCCAAGTTCGCTTTCGAGCTGGAGCACGGCCCGCGTCACTGCCGACTGCGCGCGGCACAGCGCGGCGCTGGCCTGCGAGACGCTGCCATGCAGGCACACCGCATGAAACGCCCGCAAGTGGCGGGTCGACACGGACGGCGCGGCGGGCTCGGCGGGACGGGTGACGGGCAGGTGCATATAAGTTTTTTCGATAGTGAATGAGGCGATTTTCGTCTATTCAGAGGGGTTTTTCCACCCTAGACTAAAAAAAACTGGCCCTATGCCGAAGGGCCCGCCGCACTAGACCGATCAACTTTACGGATGTGCCGATTGCCATGACCACATCGCAGCTCATGCCCAGCCACGTCGTCGAGCGTGTCATGCAAAAACGGGGGCGCATGCGCATTTTCGACCGCTTCGAACCCAGCCGCACGGCCCTCGTCGTGATCGACATGCAGCGATTCTATGTCGAGGGCTTGCCGCCCGCCAGCCGCATCATTCCCGTCATCAATCGTCTAGCCCAGGGCTTCCGGGCCAAGGGCGCCAGCGTGGCCTGGGTCAGCATGACGGCCGGGGAGGACGGCAAGAGCCTCTGGCCTCTGTACCACGACTATTTCTTCTCGGCCGACAACGGCGCGCGGCACCGCGACGGCCTCACGCCCGGCGACCCGGGGCATCAATTGCATCCCGGCCTGGATGTCCAGGCCGGCGACATCCAGGCCAGCAAGACCCGGTTCAGCGCGTTCTTTCCGGGCGTGTGCGATCTGCACGAGCAACTGGCCGCCCGGGGCATCGAGAACGTCGCCATAGGCGGCGTGGTCACCAACTTCTGCTGTGAAACCTCGGCGCGCGACGCCATGATGCTCGACTACAAGGTGGCCATGGTGTCCGACGCCAACGCCGCCCGCTATCCCGAAGACCATCAAGCGGGTTTCACGACGGTATTCCAGAGCTTCGGCGACGTGCTCACGTCCGACGAGATGCTCGATGAAGTGCTGCGTTAGTGTTAACGGGCCCTAGCCAAGGAGGCGACAAAAAATGAAGACATCCGGACATCTCTCTTTAGATTCCCATGCCGCACCCGGCGGGCCGCGCCCGTCCCGCCGCCGCTTCGGGGCCGCGATGGCGGCGCTTGCGGCCGGCGCCTTCCTGGCCGGCGGATCGGCCCCCTCCTGGGCCGAGGACGTCGTGCGCGTGGGCGTCATCGGCGAATTCTCCGGCGCATATGCGATATACGGGCAGCAGTCGCGCCGCGCCATCGAACTCTTCATGAAAGAGCACGGCGACAAGGCCGGGTCGACCCGTGTCGAAGTGGTCTATCGCGACACCACCGGCCTGAATCCCGAAGTTTCGCGGCGGGCCGCGCAAGAGCTGGTTACCCGCGAGCACGTGCAGTTCCTGGCGGGTTTCGGCCTGACGCCCAATGCGCTGGCGGTAGCTCCGGTAGCCACCCAGACCAAGACGCCGATGATCGTCATGAACGCCGCGGCCACGGTTTTCGTGCCGACCCGTTCCCCCTACATTGCGCGGGTGTCGCTCAGCCAGCAGCAGGTTGCCGAACCCCTGGCCGAATGGGCGGCCAAGCAGGGCATCAAGTCCGTCTATGCCATCGTGCCCGATTACGCGCCCGGCATCGACGTCGAAAAATACTTTTCCAGGGCCTTCGAGGCGGCGGGCGGCAAGATGGTGGGCTCGGTCAAGACGCCGCTGGGCGGGGTCGAGTACGCGCCCTACCTGCAGCGGGCCGCGGCGGCCGAACCCGATGCCATTTTCTTCATGAGCCCCTCCGGAGACCAGGGCCTGCAGTTCCTCAAGACCTTCCGCGGCCGCGGCATGGAAAAAGACATCAAGCTCCTGTCCACCGGCGAGCTCACCGACGAAGTCGTGCTCGACAGTCTGGGCGACGACGCCGTCGGCCTGATCACCAGCATGCATTATTCGGTGGCGCACGATTCCGACGAAAACCGCAAGTACGTCAAGGCCTGGAAGGCCGCCTACGGCCAGAACGAGCAGCCCAACTGGTACGCCACCGGCGCGTGGGACGGCATGGCCGCCATCTACTACACCATCGAAAAACTCGGCGGCAAGATAGACGGCGACAAAGCCATCGAAGCGCTCAAGAGCTTCAAGTCCGAAAGCCCGCGCGGGCCCATTTCCATCGACCAGAACCGCGACATCGTCCAGAACATGTACATCCGGCGTGTCGAGAAGGTCGATGGCAAGCTGGCCAACGTCGAGTTCGAAACCATCCCCAATGTAGGAACCACGCAAGAATGAGCACGGCGTCCGATGCACAATCGCCTGCCTGGGCCGGGCTGGATATTTCCGGCCTGGGCAACGGCTTCGAGGATTACGACATCGATGCGCGCACGCCCGACGCCGCCGGGCAGCTGGCGCGCTTCCAGCAGCTCAGCGAAGCAGCGCGGGCCCAGCCCGGCATCCAGCATACGACTGTCTCGTATGGTGCCGACCCGCTGGCCGCGGCCGACATCTTCCGGCCCATCCAAGGGCCGGTTCGCGGCACCATCGTCTTCGTGCACGGCGGCTACTGGAAGGGCAAGGGGCGTCCCAATCGGGCATTTCTGGCGCCCGCGTGGGTGAAGGCCGGCGTGCAATGGATCAATCTGGGCTACCCGGTGGTGCCCGACACGCCCCTGCCTGAAATCACCCGCCAGATCGGCGGCGCGCTGCACGCCGTCGTCAGCGGCGGGTCGCCATTCGAAATGGTCGAAGGCCCCGTCGTGCTGGCGGGCAACAGCGCGGGCGCGCATCTGGTGGCGCAGGCCCTGGTCGACGCCCTGCCGACCGAGGCGCCATGCCGTATTGCGGGCTGCATGCTGCTGAGCGGCCTGTACGACTTGCGTCCGGTGGTCGCCACGCCGGCGCAGGAGTGGCTGCGCCTCGACGCCGAGCAGGCTTTGCGGCTCAGCCCTTTGTGCCAAGCGCCTCCGCCATTGCGGGCGCCTGTCATGGTGGCCGTGGGGGCCGATGAGCCGGAGGCCTTCATTGCCCAGTCGCGCGCATACGCCAGGCACCTGCTCGGCCATGCCCACGTCGATTACCAGGAAGGCGCGGGCCTGAATCATCTGTCCATGATCGCGGCGCTCGACGGGCCCGAAGCCCGATTCGGCCGGCCCATGGCGGCCTGGCTGGGCCTGGAAGGCGCGTAAAAGGAATGGCTTCATGCTGATCAACGGCATTGCGGTATTGCTCGACGGGTTCGCCTATGGCGCCTTGCTGTTCCTGATGTCGGTCGGCCTGTCCATTACCCTGGGCCTCATGGGCTTCGTCAACCTGGCCCACATGGCCATCGCCATGCTGGGCGGCTATGCGCTCATCAGCGGCATGTCCATGCTGGGCTGGTCCTTCTTTCCCGCCCTGTTGCTGGCAATTGTCCTGACCAGCCTGTTCGGCGTGGTGCTCGAGAGGGGGCTGTTCCGTTTCGTCTACGGCGCGCCGCCCTTGGCCCAGGTGCTGCTCACGGTAGGCGCCCTCTTCATGATCGCCGCCGCCGCCACCTACATATGGGGGCCGGGCCTGCAGGCCGTCACCATTCCCGAGTTCCTCCAGGGACGCCTGCGCATCGGACCCTTCGGCTTCTCGCGCTACCGGCTTTTCCTGCTGGTGGTAGGGCTGGCCGTGCTCGTCCTGCTGCAGTTGGGCATGGTGCGCACGCGCTTCGGCGCCATGGTGCGCGCCTCGGTCGACGACCAGGATGTCGCGCGCAGCCTGGGCATTCCGGTGGACAGGGTCTTCATGGGCGCTTTTGCGGTGGGGTCGGCGCTGGCCGCCCTGGGCGGGGCGCTCAGTGTGCAGGCCATGGGGCTGGACACCAGCTTCGGGCTGAAATATCTCGTTCTGGCGCTGCTCATCGTCGTGCTGGGCGGCGCGGGCTCCATCATGGGCACCTTCCTGTCGTCCATGCTCATCGGCATCGTCATCATAGCGGGAGCCTACTACGTGCCGGCCATGGGGGCGTTCATCATCTATCTGGTCATGATCGTGGTGCTTACCTTGCGTCCGACGGGCTTGCGCAGCGTGAGAAGGAGGCATCCATGAACGGCGGGGCGGAATATCTGCGCGAACAGCGGCGCTGGCACTGGGCCGAAATCGTCTTCTGGCTTCTGGTGCCCGCCGCCTGGTTCGTATTTCCGGGCTATCTCGTGCTGGGCACCCAGATCCTCATCGCGGCCCTGTTCGCCTTGTCGCTCGACCTGGTCATGGGATACGCGGGCATCGTCACGCTGGGCCATGCGGCTTTCTTCGGCATAGGCGCTTACACGGCGGGCAAGCTGGGCCAGCAGGGGTGGACCGAGCCCTTGTCGGGCCTGTTCATCGCCGCGGCGGCAGCGGCCTTCATCGCCGCACTGACGGCGCGCCTGGTCTGCCGCGGCAACGACCTCAGCCGGCTGATGATCACCCTGGGCCTGGGCATGCTGTTCTACGAGGTGGCCAACAAGGCGGCCAGCCTCACGGGCGGCCTCGACGGCATGCTGGACATCGTCATTGCTCCGCTGTTCGGCACGTTCGAGTTCGACATGTGGGGGCGCACCGCCTATGTCTACTCGGCCGTCTGCCTGTTTCTCGGCTTCCTGCTGGCGCGGCATCTGGTGCGCCAGCCCTTCGGCCTGGCGCTGCATGCCGTGCGGCTCAACCCCGTCCGTTCCGGCGCCATCGGCATCGACAACACGCGCGCCCTGAGCCGCATTTATATTCTGTCGGCCGCCATGGCCGGCGTGGCGGGGGGCCTGCTGGCGCAAACCAATCAGTTCGTCGCCATCGACGTGCTGTCCTTCCAGCGCAGCGCCGACGTGGCGACGATGCTCATCATCGGCGGCCTGGGCCAGCTCTACGGCGGGCTGGTGGGGGCCACGGGCTTTCTGGTGGCGCAGGACTCGCTCGCCGCCGTCAATCCGGTCTACTGGCAATTCTGGCTGGGCCTGGTGCTGATCCTGGTGGTGCTGTTCGTGCGGGGCGGCGTCGTGGCCGTGGTGCGCCGGATGGCCCAGCGCCTGGGCCGCCGCATGCAACGGAGGCAGCCATGAGCCCGGCTTCAACCGCCATGCAGTCCGCCGACGCCGCAACTTCGCCGCCGGCCGCCGGCGCCTCGGCCAGGGTGGTGCTCGAGACCCGCAAGCTATGCCTCAGCTTCGGCGCCCTGCAGGTTACGCGCAATGTCGACTTCCAACTGAGGGCGGGCGAGCGCCATGCCCTGATCGGCTCCAACGGCGCCGGTAAAAGCACCCTGGTCAACTTGCTGGCCGGCGCTCTGCAGCCTCAGTCCGGCGATATCCTGCTCGAAGGCGAACGCATCAACAAGCTCGCGCCGTTCCAGCGGGTCAGGCGGGGGCTGGTCAGGACCTTTCAGATCACCGCCTTGTTCGGAGAAATGACGCCGCTGGACTCCGTGGCGCTGGCGGTGTGCCAGGCGAACGGCGCGGGCCTTTCCTTCGTGGGCGCCTCGGCCGCCCATGCCGGAGCGGTGGACGAGGCGGCCGAGATCCTGCGCACCGTGGGCCTGCTGGAGCATGCGCGCGACGAAACGCGCTTCATGGCCTATGGCCATCAGCGCTTGCTGGAGATTGCGCTGGCACTGGCCTGCCGGCCGCGCGTGCTGCTGCTCGACGAGCCCGCCGCGGGCGTGCCCATGGCCGAAAGCCGCCGCCTGTTCCAGACGCTGGCCGAGCTTCCCGACGAACTCACCATTCTGCTCATCGAGCACGACATGAAGCTGGTGTTCCAGTTCGCGTCGCGCATTTCGGTGCTGGCCGAAGGCGCGCTGCTGGCCCAGGGCACGCCGCAGGAAATCGCGCATGACGAGCGAGTGCGCCAAAGCTATCTGGGACACAGCCATGCCTGAACTCCTGACCCTGCAAGAAATCGACGCCGGCTATGGCGATGCCACCATCATCGAAGACATCTCCCTCACGATCGAAGAAGGCGCCAGCCTGGCGGTGCTGGGACGCAACGGCGTGGGCAAGACCACCTTGCTGCGCACCTTGCTGGGCGCCACCCGGCAGACAGGCGGCGTCATACGCTGGCGCGGCGATTCGCTGGCCGGCGTCGACGCCGTCCGGCGCGCCCGCATGGGCATGGGCTGGGTACCCCAGCAGCGGGGCGTGTTCAGGTCGCTGACGGTGGAAGAGAATCTGTCGGTCGTCGCGCGGCCGGGGCACTGGAACCTCGATGCCGTATGGACGCTCTTCCCCCGGCTCAAGGAGCGCAGACACCATTACGGCGACCAGCTTTCGGGCGGCGAACAACAGATGCTGGCCATCGGCCGCGCCCTCATGACCAACCCGGCTCTGCTGCTGCTGGACGAACCGCTGGAAGGCCTGGCGCCCATCGTCGCCGAAGAAGTGGCCGTGGCGGTTCAAAAAATGATAGGCCAAGGCACGGTCACCGCCATCGTGGTCGAGCAGCATCCCATCGTGGCGCTGAAGATGACCTCGCAGGCCATTGTTCTGGAGCGCGGGCGCATCTGCCACAGGGCGGCCAGCGATGAGCTCGCCGCGGACGAAGCGTTGCTGGATTCTATGTTGGGAGTGGCTTGACGGCCGCGCCTTCTTTGATTTCTTTATCGTCGAAATCACTGGCCTCCAGAGCCAGGTCGACGATGCGCAATAGCAAAGGGTCTATTTCATCGGTCGACATCGCCGTGATGAATCCCACGCGGGAGTTCATGGTGGTGTTGATGAGCTCCAGTTCGCCCGCCTGAAGTTCTTTTCTGAAGCACCGTGCCGGCAGATAGGCGCAGCCGACACCGCTGACGGCCATGGAGGCCGCCACGAGCATGCTGGTGCAGCGCAGCTGGTAGTAGCAGTAGGCATGCCCCTTCCTGAACCAGTCTTCGATCATTGCGTGGTGATAGGACTGGCGCGCCAGCCCGATCACCGGCTGCTCGGCGAGCTCTTGCGCGCTTCGCTTCGCGCCGCCCAGGCGCAGTTTGGGGCTGGCCATCCACGAGAACTCGACGCTGCCCAAAGACGTCGTGTCGAGCCCCGGCTCGGGCTCGCGGCCGGGCGCCAGAATCAGGTCCAGTGCGCCTTTCCTGAGGCTGTGCATCAGGTCCTCGGTCAGCATCTGTTCGATTTCCAGCCTGACCCGGGGATAGGACGCGGATATGGCCTCGATCAGCTTTGGCAGCCAGGTCAGGGACACCACCTCGGCCACGCCCAGCCTCACCTGTCCGGTAAAGGCCGTGGCGGACATGATCTTCTGCTTCAGCTGGGTGTTCAGCCCGAGCAGGCGGCGCGCGTACTGCATCAATTCAAGCGCCGTGGCGGTGGGCTGGGCCGACCGGTTGGAGCGGTCGAACAGTTCTACGCCGAGATGCTTTTCGAGCTCTCGTATCCTCATTGAAATGGTGGACTGGGTGACATACAGGCGATCGGCCGCGGCAGCGAAACTGCCCAGCACAACCACCCAGTAGAAGGCTTCAATCTGCTGGAACGACATAGTCAGTCACCGCCTTGATAAGGGTTCCGCATGTCAGCGAGACATCGATCTGGACCAAAAGCTCGATTTGCCCCGGCATAAACAGATCAATAATTTTGATGCTTAACCCCATAATATATCGCTTGTTGTTAATAAATCCAGCCCCTATGCTGTATTCAAACCAGAATGAATCACCGAAGCGGTCTTGGCTGAAACGGTCTTGACACGAACGAGTCCAGCAAGGAGGAAGACTAATGTCTGAGTTTGAGTACGTGAGGAACTGTTGGTATCCGATAGGCTTTTCCGAAGAATTCGAGACATCGAAGCTCAAAGGGCTGAAGATCGCCGACAAGCCGGTGGTGGTCTGGCGCACCGAAGAAGGCGAAGTGGTGGCCTTTGACGACCGGTGCTGTCACAAGCGCTTCCCATTGTCGGAGAGCAAGCTGCTCGACAACGGCAATCTGGAATGCGCCTACCACGGCCTGCAATACGACTCCAGCGGACAGTGCGTCGAGATTCCCTCGCAGGCAGACCGCCCCATTCCCAAGCAGGCTCATTTGCGCAATATCCCGGTTTGCGAGCAGGACAGAATTGTGTGGATGTGGCCGGGCGATCCGAGCGCCTGCGAGGGGATTGCGCCGCCTCGCACCCAAGAAGCGGTGGACGAGAACCTGACGGCCATGCCGCTGCCCCAGGTGGTCCATTCGCCATCGAACTATCTGCTGCTGATCGAAAACCTGCTCGACATCAGCCACTTCTATCCGCTGCATGACGGCAACATCGGCGATCGCGCCAACAGCGACATACCGGTGCAGCTCGAAGAGGGCGAGCAGGATGGCTTCAAGTATGTGCGGACGATCCGTGAAGTGGAAAACTACAAGCAGCCGCCTTATTTCCGCGAGTGGTTCCACTACGAGGTGATAGACCGGGTTCACACGCACACCATGGTGACGCCGGGGCTGACCCGGGTGGTCATGAATGTGGCGCCTCCCGGACAGCTGGGCACCGACATGGAGCGCGGCTACACGCTGCTGCATCTGCATTATCCGGTCGACAAGAGCAATCTGGTGTGGCGAATCCTGATTTCCAGCAGGAAGGGGCATACCCCCTTGAACGACACATCGCGTTCGACCACGCAGGCAATCGCCGACATGTTCCATGCCGTGGTGGCCGAGGATGAATGGGCCCTGGAGCGGCAGCAGAAAATGATGGAGTACCCCGACGAGGGCTATTCCGAACTGTTCCTGGGTTCGGACGCGGCGCTGCGGCGGGCGCGTCAGATCATGCTGAGCATGCAGCGGGCGGAACGCCAGGCCGAGCCGGCGCCCCGCCGCGTCCGGGTGGCGCAAGAAACCATCGCTTGACTGCTTCCCCGTGCAGCCACCAGGCAACTCGCTGCGGCTGCCGCCAACCATCAGTGCATGAGGTATCAGCATGAACATTCCTGGCCCTCTTGCTGGGATTCGCGTCCTGGAGCTCGGGCAGATCGCGGCCGGGCCTTTCGCCGGCTCGTTGCTCGCGGATCTCGGCGCCGACGTGGTAAAGATCGAAAGCCCGGGCCAAGGCGATGGGATGAGGTCGTGGCCGCCTCTTGCGGACGGCGCGGACGGCGAGACCTACAGCGAGAACTTCGCTTCGCTCAATCGCAACAAGCGCAGCGTTGCGCTGAATCTCAAAGACCCGAAGGACGTCGAGGCCTTGAAGGACTTGTGCGCGGCGGCCGACGCCCTGGTCGAAAACTACCGCCCCGGCGTCATGGAGCGCCTGGGGTTGGGGTACGAGGCGCTGAAGGCGTTGAATCCGCGTCTCGTCATGTGCTCCATCAGCGGCTACGGCCAGACGGGCCCTTACGCCGAACGGGGTGCTTTCGACGTCACGGTGCAGGCCATGAGCGGGCTGATGAGCGTGACGGGAGAGCCGGCCAGCGGCCCCGTCAAATGCGGTGTTCCGGTAGGGGACTTCTGCGCCGGGCTGTACGCCGCGTACACCGTGACGGCGGCCCTGCTGCGCACTCGTGAAACGGGCGAGGGCTGCCATATCGATTGCTCGATGCTGGGAAGCCTCATCGGGATTTCCGCGCTTCAGACCAGCGAGTTCTTCGGCAATGGCGTTCCGGCGGGGCGCCTGGGCTCGGCGCATCCGCGCAATGCGCCGTACCAGGCTTTCAAGGCCAGCGACGATTACTTTGTAATTGCCGCCGGTACCGACAAGCTGTGGCTGCAAGTATGCGAGGCGGTGGGCAAGCCCGAGCTCGCGAGCGAACCGGACTTCATCGACCAGCTGTCGCGGGCGAAGAATCAAGAGCGCCTGGCGGAAATCCTGCAATCGAAGTTCGTCGAACGCACGGCGGAATACTGGCTGGCCGAGTTCGATCGGCGCGGCGTCCCGGCAAGCCCCATCAATTCCTTTGCGGATGTGATGGCCGACCCGCATGTCCGGCATATGGGAATCGTCGAGGACCTGATGCTGCCCAATGGCGTGTCGACCAGGACCACGCGCTTTCCGATAGGAATGAGCGGCTACGCGTTCAAGGTCCGACGGACTCCTCCTCGCTTGGGAGAGCACAACCAGGCCGTCCTCAACGAATGGACCAGCAAGGCGGAGGCTCAATCGTGAACGACCTGTCCGATGCCTCGGGCGGAGGGCTCGTCGAAACGGCTTTCAGCCATGCGGGCGCGGTCGCGCAAATCTGCCTGAACCGCGCACGGTTCGCCAATGCGTTGAATGTCGAGATGGTCGAGGCGCTGTCGGCCAGCCTGCAGCAAAGCATAGACAGCGGGGTGGCGCTCATCGTCCTGCGCGGCCACGGCTCCACGCTATGTGGCGGGTTCGATCTAAGAGGGTTGGACGGCGAGTCCGACGCCAGCCTCGCCCATCGTTTCCTGCGGCTGGAAACGCTGTTGCAGAAACTCCATTATGCGCCCTGTCAGACGCTGGTGTACGCGCATGGGCCCGTCATGGGCGCGGGCGCCGACCTCATGGCCGCCTGCCGGGTGCGCCTTGCCGCGCCGGACGCGTCCTTTCGTTTCCCCGGCATCCGTTTCGGCATCCTGCTGGGCACCAATCGCCTGGCGGCTTTGATCGGCGATCACGCATACCGGGCGGTGGTCGAGCAGCAGCGCATCACTGCCCAGGAGGCTGTGGATCTGGGACTGGTGCATCAGGTGATGGACGGCCACGAACTGGATGAAGCCATTACCCGGCAATATGAATCGCTGACGCGCATACCCTCCGGAACCCGGGCGCGCCTGTTCAGGCGCGACTCCCGGCAGGCCGACCTGGACATGGGCATCTTGGCCGGAACGGTGGCCGAGCCGGGCTTGAAGAGGCGAATGCAGGAATATTGGGCGAGCGTCAAACAGTCTGCCGCCAGAAGTTGAAGACGCAGCGGGCCGTCGCAAGCAGTGTGATGTATCGAGTTTCAAGCTTTCTACAACAATAACAGTCGTTGCGGTCGAGCTGGTTTATTTGAAAGGAGGAGGTAAAACTCATGTTCAGTCTGTATTGGATAGGCATCGTCGTCTGTGGCGGAATCGTGGTCGCCATCTGGAACCATATGTATCCGCGATCGAGCGCGGGGTTGAGCAAGGCACACCGGTCGCGCTATATCGCACATCCGCATTAAGCGTTCGACGAGCCGTATCGGCGCCGCTCAGGGCGGCTGTAACGCCGCCTGGGCGGCCAACTTAGAAAGTTCAGCAAGACATTGAAAGAAGGCGCTTTTCTCAAGGCGTCCGGGAAGATGTGCGCGCGGGTTATTGGTTTGTTTTTATGGGTAGCTACTAACGCAGAGAGATGAAGTACTTACATAATATTTGGAGGCGACTATGGCTGATAAAACCTTTCTCATATGGTCTATCACAGCCTTTCTGCTGTTGTACCTAGTGGTCATACTATGGGTGGGAAAGCTCGGGGCCAAGCACAGCAGATCCATGCGCGGCTATTCCATTGCGCGCGGGCAGGTCAACCCGTGGATCATCGGCATCAGCTTCGGCGCAACCTATGCGAGCGCCAATCTGTTTCTCGGTGTCCCCGGCTGGGCCTATACCTATGGCGCGCCCACCTTGTGGTGGACGTTCGGCTGTTTTGTCCTGACATGGAGCGGCCTGGTGCTGTTCGCGCGCAAGTTCTGGCGCGACGGCCAGAAACAGGAAGGCGCCCTGACGCTGCCTCACTGGCTCAAGATCCGGTATGGCAGTGTGTCGATACAGGTGCTGGTGGGGCTGCTGGCGCTGTTCAATATCTATTATGTCGTCGGCCAGAACGTGGGCCTGGCCACCACGTTCGAAGCGATCATGGGCCTGCCGTATGCCTGGGGTGTCATACTGGGCGTGGCCGTGACAGTCGCCTATCTGTTCGTAGGCGGCGCCTATGCGCAGTATATCGGGGACGGCATCCAGGGTGTCTTTATGTGCGTGGCCGGACTGGCCATATTTGTTTCCCTCGCCTGGACCATCGGCGGCGGATGGAATTTTCTGGGCGAGCTCGGCGCACAGCTGCATGCGATCGATCCGAATCTGACGGCGCCGGTGGCGCAATCCGGTCCCTTCTACAGCTGGCTGGCCATCATCTCCATCAGCTGGCTGTTGTTTACCTTCGGGCTGTTGCCGCACCTGATGAACAAAGTCCTTTCAATAGAAAAGGAAGAAGACCTGAGGCCGTTCATCTTGTCTTCGGGCATCACCTTGTTCCTGTTGTCCTGTTTTGCCGTGTTTGCGGGCATGGCCGCCCGGGTGATCATGCCCAACCTGGCCTCGGCGGACAGCGCCATCCCCGTCTATATTGAGCACGCGTTCCCCACCATTGTGGTTGCGCTGATGATAGGAGGGCTGCTGTCGGCCATTCTTTCGACCACCAACAGCCTTTATCTGGGCATGTCCGCCATCATTGGAAACGACATCTACAAGCCTTTGATCGCGCCCTTGATCTATCGTGACGCCAACGCGGACAGCGACAAGATCGAAAAAAGCACACTCGTGGTGTCCAGGGCGGGTCTCATCGTGGTCGGCGTGGTGTCGATGATCATGTCGTTCAAGCGGCCGGACTCTTTGGCGCTGCTGACGCAATTTGGCATATCGGCGATCATCAGCGGCGTCATCGCCCCCATCGCGCTGGGATACGTCTGGCAGAAGGCGAATCGCCTGGGGGCCCTGGCTTCGACCATCGGCGGGGCGGGGTGCTACATTGTTCTTACAGTGACGGGGATACAGGAGAACGTCTTCGTCGCGCTGGGCATAAGCTCGATCGTGGGTTTTGTGCTGATGATCGTGGTGTGCCTGGCGACGAGCCGGGTCAGCGTGCCGCAAGAGTACATGGCTCACGCCGAGTGAAGGCTTGACCGCGCTGCATCGGCTTTGCCCCGAAAGCCGGACGCGCCGTCCGGCTTTCGGGCAGTCGTACTTGCATGGGTTGCTTAATCGGGGTCTTCGTGAAGACCCCGCTCGGATGCGGCGGCGTTCAGATGTCCAGGACCAGAGGGCCTTGCTTGGCGCGGGCGCAACATACCATCACGTAGTTTTTCCGGTTTGCGTCGTCCAGGACGGAATCCCGGTGCTCGGGCACCCCGCCCACATAACGAGTCATGCAGGTGCCGCAATAGCCTTCCTCACAGGATACGTCGACGTGCACGCCGTTGCGCTCGAGCACCTCGACAATCGTTTCATCCGCGCCCACGGTATAGGTTTCGCCGCTCTGCGCCAGCCGGACGTCGAAGGGCTCGTCCGCTTCGCCGGGCGCCTCTGTGCTTGAAGGACTGCCCGCGCTGAACCGTTCGAAATGGACGTGGCCCGCCGGCCAATGAGCCGATGCCGCGCCGACGATGTCCAGAAAGCCCGAAGGGCCGCAGTAATACACATGCTCGCCTTCACCGGGATGCTTCAATATTTCGGCCCAGTCGGGGCGGCCGCCTTCATCGTCGAAGTACAGGGAGACCCGGCCCTTCGCGGCAAGAGGCAGGAGGGTTTCCATGAACGCCGCGCGCGCGCGCGAACGGACACAATAATGGAGATGAAAATCAGCCTGCTCCCGCAAGCAGGTCTTGACCATGGCCGCCAGCGGCGTCACGCCTATGCCGCCGGCGATGAATGTGAAGCGTCGGGCCGACCTTTCCAGAGGGAAGTGGTTGCGCGGGGCGGAAATGCTCAGTTCACAGCCCGCATGCAGGTTTTCATGGATGTAGATGGACCCGCCGCGCCCCTCCTGTTCCCGTTGCACGGCGATCACATAGCGATGCCGTTCGGCGGGATCGTTGCACAGGGAATACTGCCGTATCAGCCCGTTCGGTAAATAGAGGTCTATATGCGAACCCGCGGTGAACGCGGGCAGGCCGTCGGCCGCCAGCTCGTAGCTGTAGATGTCCTCGGCGATCTTCTGCACATCGGCCACCCTGACTGCGATGGCCGTTTTCCGATTTTCATGGCGTTCGCCGATCGAGTTTGTCGCTGCCGCTACAGTCATCATGGCTCCTCGCTGGTCTTGAATTGCGGCCGGAAAGAAGCCGCTGGTGTTCAGTCCAGTATAGGAAGCGCGTGCATGAAGTTCAAACAAGTTATTTTTCGGTTTTACCTCAAATTATTTGATGTATGAGGCCTGCGCCAGGCGCTCGATCGAGAATGCAATACATCCGACGGCAAAAACTGTCCTGCCTTACTTTTGTTCTCATGTTTTGGCATATACAATGTGGCATATGCATTCCAGGAGCGAGAACATGACCGCCACGACCACTAATTCCAGACCGCGGGAAGCCAAGCTCTTTCGGAACAACCGCAGCCAGGCTGTGCGGATTCCGGCAGAATTTGAACTGCCGGGCGATCGCGTGTTGATACGGCGAGAAGGCACGAAGCTCATCATCGAGCCTGTGACCGGACCAAGGAACATCGTCGAGCTTTTGGTCCAATGGAGAAAAGACGAGCCGCTTGCTCCTGAAGACCAATTCCCCGACATCTCCGACACACCGACTGCGCCGGAAGACCTCCTGTGAGCGGCTATCTGCTGGACACCAACATCATCAGTGCGCTTCTGCGCGACCCGGACGGCCCTGCTGCTCATCACATCGAGCGCGTCGGCCACCAAGAAATCTGCACCAGCATCATCGTCGCGGCCGAGTTGCGCTATGGCTGCGCGAAGAAGGGCTCCGCCAAACTCCTGGCCCGGGTTGAAAGTCTTTTGGAGACGATTCCCGTTCTGCCTCTGGACATCCCGACCGATACTAAATATGGCGGCATTCGCGCCGAACTTGAAACAGCTGGAGAGCCCATCGGCGCCAACGATCTGTTGATCGGCGCCCACGCCTACGCGCTTGGCATGACACTCGTGACGGGCAATGTCAGAGAGTTCGAGCGAATTCGCGGCCTGGCAGTGGAAAACTGGCTTATCTGAAAAATGAAAAAAAGCCCGGTGCTCGATGAGCGATCAGGCTTTTTTGAGGTCTATGGTGGAGCGGCACTACTCCAATACCACTTTGCAACCAGTCAATCCACTTCGATCGCCGCGCCGCCGTTGGCTGGCCAAGCCGGCTCATTGACCGTCTTTGCCGCCATAAGGCGAGCGCGCAAACAGCTGGCTTGCCAGATCGCGGAACCAGATGATGCCGGCATCTTGTTCGAACCGCCGGCTCCAGTACAGCGACACCGTGAAATTGCGCAGGGGGAGATCCAGCGGCTCGATATACGCGAATTCGCCGTGGCGATTGAACTCGCCCACGGTGGTGTGAGGCACGACGGCGCATAGATTGGTCGCGCGGATAATGGACGGCAGCGTCATGAAGTGCTGCGACACCAGGCGCAAACGCTGCTCCAGGCCGAGCAGCTTGAGCATGCGCAGCGTATCGAGATGGGTTTCGACCGCCACGAATTCCACTTGCTGCAGCAGCGCCGCGGGTACGCGGTGGTCTTTGGCGCGCGACAACAGGGGATGGCGCTTGCGCAGCAGGACGACGTAGCGGTCGTTGAACAGCGGCACGCGCCGGGTACCGTTGAGGCGGGGAAAATAGCCGAAGGCGAAGTCCACTTGCGCGTTGTCCATGGCCTGAGCCAGTTCAATCGTTTCGAGCGATATGGACTTCAATCCGATTCTTGGCGCCTGGCGCTCTATCTCGGCCAGCAGGCCGGGAAGAAACCGGTCTTCGCCCATGTCGCTCATCATCTGAATCCGGAACACGCGTTGCGACTGGGCCGGATCGAAGGCGTCCGTATCGGCAAGCGCGAGGTCGAGTATGTCGAGTGCGTTGCGCACCGCCGCCGCAAGCCTTTCGGCGCGTTGCGTGGGCCGCACCCCGCCCGGCGCGCGCACGAACAGTGGATCGCCGACCAGAACCCGCAGGCGAGCCAGCCCCTGGCTGGCCGCGGGCTGGCTGATTCCCAGGCTGTCCGCCGCGAGGCTGACTTTGTTGCGCGTGTATATCGCATTGAAGAGCCGCAATAGGTTCAGGTCGAGATCATTAACATTCATTTGGCTAATGTTGTTTATTAGTTCATGTTTATTGTCTTATATCGATGTTCACCACACAATAGATTCAACCTGAAAAAAGGATGCGGCCGCCGGCAAGGCGACGCAGCGTTCAGGGGATCCGAGAAAAATTTCTACATCCGAGACAAACCTTGTCCATGGCCGCCGGCGCTTCATCGCCGACGAGCCTTTCCTTCCCAAGCGGGAAGGCCGGCCATGAAGGCGGCGCTGGACAATGGAATCAGATGCCGGCCAGGCGAACACCACGAGGTGGAAGGACTGGGCGCTTTACAAGGAGGCATTATGAAGAAAGCTGTAACCTCGAGCCTTGCCGCCGCCGTGCTGGGGCTCACCCAGATGGCCGCGGCGCAGCATGCGATCGCGCAAGACGCGTTTCCGGGCAAGCCCGTCCATCTGGTCGTTCCTTTCAGTGCCGGCGGCGGCTCCGACGGCTTGGCGCGTGCCATTCAGAACGTCATCGAAACCGACAAGCTCCTGCCCGTTCCCCTGGTCATCACCAACGCCGAGGGGGCGAGTGGCGCGGTCGGAACCCGCCAGGTGTTGAAGGCCGACCCCGACGGATACACCATCCTGCAGATACACCAGGAGATGTTCAGCTCGATGGCGATGGGCCGGGTCGACTACTCCGTCGATGACTTCGAGCCGGTGATCCAGGTGAGCGAAGCCTGCATGTTCATGGCCGTGCCGAAAAAATCTCCGATCCAGGACTTCGAGGGTTTCGTCGCCGCCGTCAAGAAAGAGGGCAGGGGCCTGAAGCAGGCTGACGAGATCGGAGGCGTGACGCATTTTCCGTCGGCCGAACTGATGAAGCTACTCGGGACGCAGTGGTCCATCGTCCCCGTCGGCTCGACGGCGAAAAGATTCGTGTCGCTGAAAGGCGGCTTCACGGACATGGCGTTGATGTCTCCATTGTGGATCAAGCGAGGCGAGGCCGATCTGCGGCCCTTGGCGATGATGAGCCCGGAGCGTTCGGCGATCGCGCCGGACCTGCCCACGGCGAAAGAGCTGGGCTACCCGATTTCCTCTTGCATCAACCGCCGCTATTGGGCGCCCAAAGGCACGCCCGCCGAGCGTATCGACGTCATCGCCGACGCTATCGAGAAAGCCGCTCATTCGAAAGGCGTCGGTGATTATCTCTCGCGCACCGGCGAAGAACTCAAGATAGTGCGCGGCGATGCGCTCAAGCAGCGCGTGGCGGCGGAGTTCAAGTCTTTCGAAGATGTCGTGGACATTGTGAAAGGCACGTCCGCATCCAAATAAAACCAAGCGATAGCGAGATAAGCCATGTTTACTCCACGTGTCCGATACGACTGGATCAGCGTTGTGCTCTCTTTGGGCTTGGCGGCCCTGTTCTATGCCTCGTCGCTAAGCATCGAGCCGAGCGCCTACGAGCCCCTGGGGGCGGCCTCGCTGCCCAAGGCGGTAGCCGTCTTCCTGTTTGTCATGGCCCTGGCCAAGCTGGCCGCAATGCTGAAAGGGCGGGGCATGCAGGCCGGCCAGCCTGAAAGCGGTTTGCTCAGATCTTTGGCCATGCTGGGCCTCATCGTGCTGTTCGTCCTCGCGATCGATGTGTTCAAGCTTGGGTTCGGTATAGCAGTGTTCTGTTTTCTGACCGTTTCCTTCCTGTATCTGGTCAGGCTGCGCACGGCCGGAACGATCATCAAGGCGGTCGTCGCCACGGCGATTTTCTCCGCCGCCGTCGATTATGTCGCCACCCGGGTTTTTCATTTCTTCCTGTGAGCGGGAATCCAGAGAGGGCTAAGACATGATGGAAGGATATCTCGCCGCTTTTTCGGTGAACGGCTTGCTTTGGGCCGCAGTCGGCGCGAGCCTTGGTATTTTCGTGGGCGCCATTCCGGGCCTGTCCGGCGCGATGGTCATTGCGCTGGCGCTGCCGCTGACCTATTTCATGAGCGCGAGCGATGCGCTGATTCTTCTGATAACGATATACATAGGCGCCACGACCGGCGGGCTGATCAGCGCCACGTTGATGAACATGCCGGGGACAGAGTCCGCGATCATGACGACGCTGGACGGTTACCCGATGGCCCAGAAGGGAGAGCCTTCGCGGGCCCTGGGACTGGGAGTGGGCGCTTCTCTGGCGGGAGGCATGCTGGCATGGGTGGTTCTGGCCGTATTCTCCCCGCCGCTTTCCGACTTCGCCGTGCGGTTCGGTCCGTACGAGATATTCTCGATGACGCTGGTGGCGCTGGTCCTGATCGCGGCGATCTCCAAGGGAGGATTCGTCAACGGTCTCATCTCGGCGGGACTCGGCGCCTTGTTGTCCTTCCCGGGCATCGACCCCGTCTCCGGATCGCTGAGGCTGACCTTCGGCGTGAGCGCCCTGGACAACGGCTTTTCACTCTTGCCGGTCATGCTCGGGATGCTGGTCCTGAGCCAGGTGCTGATCGACGTGTCGAAGACGGCGGCTGTGGCGGAGATCGTCGACAGCGTGTCCAATAAAGTGGCCTTCAAGCTGAGGGACTTCCGTATCAACGGCTGGAACCTGATCCGTTCCTCGGTCATCGGGACATGGATCGGGATCTTGCCGGGTATCGGCGCCACCACCGCCTCCATCGTTTCCTATGGCGTGGCCAAGGCCACCTCGAAGAACGCCGATCAATTCGGAAAGGGGGCCAGCGAGGGCATTGTCGCGTCCGAGACGGCCAACAACGCCGCCGCGGTGGGCTCTCTGGCGCCCCTC
Organism: Pusillimonas caeni; assembly: GCF_003545815.1. Classification (GTDB taxonomy): domain Bacteria; phylum Pseudomonadota; class Gammaproteobacteria; order Burkholderiales; family Burkholderiaceae_B; genus Pusillimonas; species Pusillimonas caeni. The sequence goes on along the minus strand of NZ_PDUW01000005.1, from coordinate 15,863 downwards.
ATCGCCTTGGGCATACCGGGCTCGGTGACCACCGCCATACTGCTGGGCGCAATGGTGATTCACGATCTGAATCCGGGGCCCCTGCTGTTCAGCTCCAACCCCGACATCGCCTACACCATCATTGCGGGCGCCTTGCTGGCGAACATCATCGTTTTCCTCATCATGTGGATCGCGACGCCGCTTCTGGCCAAGCTGATGTATCTCGACAAATCGGTCTTGTTTCCCGTGATCGTGGTGTTCTGCGTGATCGGCGCCTTCTCCGTGTCGAACGACTTCTTCGACGTCCTGGTCATGCTGGGCTTCGGTGTCTTCGGTTTCCTGCTGCAGAAGGCCAGGATGCCCGTCGGTCCGTTCATCATCGCCTACATTCTGACCCCGATCGCGGAAGTCAATCTGAGATCCGGCCTGGTCTTGTATGACGGCAGCTACCTGCCGCTGCTGACACGCCCGATCAGCCTGTTCTTCGTCGCCGCGTCGGTCGCGACATTGCTTTGGGTGGCCATAAGCGCCCTGCGCGAATCCAGAAAGGCTTGATCTGTTTTTTGGAATGGATGCGTCCGGTCCGGCGAGTAGCCGGCGACGCATCACTCATCAGGAGTTATTGCAGTCATGAGCAAGTCGACAAAAATCACCGAGGTCCGGGCGACGGCCCTCTCTGTTCCCGCTTCCTTCGACTATTGCGGTCGGAAGAACCAGCACGAGCTGGGTATTTGTATCGTTGAAATCACGACCGAGGCGGGCCATGTCGGCGTCGGCATGACCGCGATCACGGAGGAAAGCGTCGTCGCATGCGCGATCAACGACATCGCGGCGCCGGCGCTGGTCGGCCAGGACGCGCTGAATATCGAGAGAATCTGGGACAAGCTCTACTGGATGATGACGCCTCGCGGACAATCGGGCTATGCCATGCATGCCATCGCCGCCGTGGACCTGGCCCTGTGGGACATCAAGGGACAGGAGCTGGGCCTGCCCGTCTGGAGGCTGCTGGGCGGGGCGCGTCCGAAAGTGCAGACCTATGCCACCATCGGATTCGACTTCTTCGATCGCGAGCAGCTGGCTGAAGTGGCCACCGCCTGGAAGGCGAGGGGGTTCAGCAAGTTCAAGATGGTGGTGGGACACAATGGCCTGAAGCGGCGGGACGAGCCGCGTCCCCTGATGGATGTGATGCGCGAGGACATCAAGCGGGTCGAGATCCTGCGCGAGGCGGCGGGCGAGGAGGCCGAGCTGTTCGTCGATGCGAACTGCAATCTGGACCTTTATCACGCGACGTGGTTGGCCCAACGCATCGAGGCTTTCGACATCTCGTTCTTCGAAGAGCCGCTGGTCGCGAACGACGTGCACGGCCTGCGCGAACTGCGCGGCAAAACGAGAATCCCCCTGGCGGGTGGGCAGAACGAAGGGCAGATCCAGAAGTTCAGGGATTTCCTCCTTCATGGTTCGCTGGATGTGCTGCAGCCCAACGTGGCCATCACCGGAGGCATCACCTTGTGCCGCAAAATTGCGGCCATGGCGGAAGGGTTTGGCGTCAACATCGACAACGGCGGGGCATGGCCCTTCCACAACATGCATCTGCACGCCGGCCTGCGCAACGGAGGAATGATCGAGTACCACATCTTTTCGGTCGAATGCCTGAGCAAGATATTCAATGATCTTCCCGTCCCTCGCGACGGATGGCTCGAGCTGCCGAACACTCCAGGCCTCGGATTCACCTTGAATCGTGACGCGCTGAGCGAGTTTGCCACGCGGCCGTCCTGACCCCTTCCGCTTGCATCCATAGCTTTCCCTGAGCCAAGCGGCGGCTCAGGGCCGCAACGGGCGTCCGACTGGCGTCCCGATTGGCGGCGTGTTGCCCGCGACAACGATATTGAACCCTTTTGACCGCCAATGGAGGAGATAGCAGTGAAACCAAAAACTATTGCAATCGGTATTGCATCCGTACTTCCGATGATGGCAAGTGCGCAGAGCTCGACGAACGTGAGCTTGTACGGCATCGTCGGGACGGGAATCGAGTACGTCAACAACGTCTACGACGTCGAGACCGGCAAGAAGCACAGTTCGGTCCATTTCAACAACGTCACGTCTTCCATCTCGTCCCGCTGGGGCCTGCGCGGCAAAGAGGACCTGGGCAATGGCCTGAGCGCGGCCTTCGTACTGGAGTCGGGATTCAACACCGCCACGGGCGTTGCGCGGCAAGGGGAGCGCCTGTTCGGCCGCCAGGCATGGGTCGGCCTGAAGGGCGATTTCGGCCAGCTTGCCTTCGGCCGGCAATACAACATGCTCAAGCGGGGCCTGGCGGAGGCCGACCTGCTTGGGTCCAATACGCACGGCCTGGCGTCGCTGAACAGCTACATACCCAATACGAGAATGGACAACTCCATCACCTATCTCGGCAAGTTCGACGGCTTGCGCTTCGGCGCCGCCTACGCGCGCGGCCGCGAGACGCTGAAGGGCTGCGGAGTCGATTACACCGACCAGACCGCATGCCAGGCCTGGTCGGTGATGCTGGGCTACGATGCGGCGAACTGGGGCGTCGCGGCGGCCTACGACGTCCTGCAAGGCACGGACGCCGGCGGCGGCGCCTGGAACGAATGGTATGGCGCCGGAGCGCCCCTGCTCAAGGACGAAAAGGACAGGCACTGGACGCTCAACGGCTACGTCAAGTTCGACGACCTCAAGCTCAGCCTGATCTACCTGAACCGCAAGAACGATGCGGGGATGGCCAGCTATGCGGGGTCTCTGGGCGATCGCAGCGACATGTGGTCCCTGAACGCGGCATATCAGGCGAGTCCTGCCGTGGTCTTGGACGGTTCGGTGAACTATTTGCGCTACAAGGACGCGGACGTCGGCTCCAAGTCATGGTTCTATGTGGCTCGCGCCCGCTATCTGTTCTCCAAGCGTACCCATGTCTTCATATCGGCTGCCTACATGGACAACAAGGGCTATGCCGCCAACTCGGCCTCGAGCGGCACGTCTGGCGCGGGTTTCCAGGCCGAGGCGGGAGGGAGCCAGACCAGCGTGGCGGTAGGGCTGACCCACCATTTCTGACGTGGCAAGGGCCATGAGTGCGAGGCGAAATGAAGGCGGTAGTTGATACATGAAATGGGTAAGCGTATATGACATGCGCCGGCAGGCGCGTCGCACTTTGCCGAAGATGGTGTATGACTATCTCGAGGGCGGGGCCCTGGATGAGCGTACGCTGCGGGACAATCCGGCGGCATACCGGAATTGGCGCTTCCTGCCGCGGCGCCTGGTCGACCTGAGCGCCGTCAGGCCCGAAACCCCGATGTTCGGTCGGGACATTGCGTTTCCCGCCGTCGTGGCGCCCACTGGCCTGAACTCCCTGTTCTGGCCGCAGGCCGACCTGGCCCTGGCGCGCGCGGCGCAGCGCTGCGGCATTCCCTTCACCTTGTCCACGGCGTCCAGCATGTCGCTGGAGCAGGTAGCCGGACTCAGCGCGGGGCGGCTCTGGTTCCAACTGTATGTCATCGAACCGGGGCTGGCCCGGTCGCTGGTCGAGAGGGCGAAGAGCGCAGGCTACGAATGCCTGGTGGTCACCGCCGACGTCGTGGCCAACGGCAAGCGCGAGCGCGACTTGCGCAACGGCTTCGGGCTGCCCGTGCGCTATGGAATCCGCACGCTTTGGGACGGCCTTTGCCATCCCGCCTGGTCATGGCGCTATCTGCGCCATGGCCTTCCGGTGCTGGGAAACTTCCATGCCTCCCAGATGCCGTCCCCCGAAGCGCGGGCGGCTTTGCTGAGCCGGTCCATGGACCAGAGCTTCGATTGGGCCGCCCTGGACGCCATCCGCCAGAGCTGGCCCGGGAAAATGCTGGTCAAGGGAGTGCTGCATTCCGACGACGTCGAGCGCTGCCGCAAGATGGGCATGGACGGCGTGGTGCTGTCGAACCATGGCGGCCGGCAGCTGGACGACGCATGCGCGCCGCTGGACGTGCTGGCCCAGCTGGCGCCGATGCCCGGCTTCGACATTCTGGTCGATGGCGGCATACGCCGCGGCAGCGACATCGCCAAGGCCGTGGCGCTGGGCGCGCGCGCCGTCATGGTGGGCCGCGCCGCGCTGTACGGCCTGGCCTGCGCCGGCGAAGCGGGCGTATTCCATGCCTTGGGCCTGCTGCAGGAAGAGTACCGGAACACACTCGTCCAGCTGGGTTGCCCCGATACCAAGTTGCTGGACGCCGAATATGTTCGGCGAGGCGTCCCGACGATCGGGCCGGCGCCCTGACCAAGCGAAAGGCGCCGAAGGACGATGGCGGCAGTCAGGCGCCCGTGTGCCCTTGGCGCCTTAGGACGATATGCGTGGCCTTCTCCGTTGCTACGGATTCAACGCATTCGTATCCCAGCGTCCGCAGGTCGACCTCTTGAAACAGCGATTCTCCCCGGCCGAGCAGGACGGGGGCGATGGCGATGTGCAGCTCGTCGATCAAGCCTTCGCGCAGATACTGCCGAATCGTGTCCGGCCCGCCGCCGATCCGCACATCCAGTCCGCCGGCGGCTTCGCGTGCGCGGTCGAGCGCTTCGTGTATGCCCCCCGTTATGAAGTGGAACGTCGTGCCGCCTTCCATCTCGATGGGGGCGCGAGCATGATGAGTCAAGATGAAGGCGGGTACATGGTACGGCGGGTTGTCTCCCCACCAGCCTTTCCAGCTCGTGTCCGGCCATTCCCCGCGAACGGGCCCGAACATGTTCCTTCCGAGAATCCAGGCTCCGACGTTCAGGAAGCCGCGAGCGGCGAAGTCATCGTCGACGCCGGTCGTGCCGTCATCCTTGCCGAACAAGGTCCGCTGGAACGTGCGTGTCGGGATCAGCCACTGATGCAGTTCCGCCCCGCCAACGCCGAGCGGATGGTCGATGTCTTGATGCGGACCGGCTCCGTATCCATCGAGCGAGATGGTGAAGCCCTCGACGCGAACTCGTGTCATCGTTTGCCTCCGGCAACCTCTTCATGCATGGGAAGGCACGAGCGAGGCGAAAAAAAAAGCACTTACTTGCTGTAAGTGCTTTTTTACTGAATTCGGTGGCGGAGCGGACGGGACTCGAACCCGCGACCCCCGGCGTGACAGGCCGGTATTCTAACCAACTGAACTACCGCTCCGCAGCGGTGTACTGCTTGCCAGAAAGTGCTGGCGTCCCCTAGGGGATTCGAACCCCTGTACCCACCGTGAAAGGGTGGTGTCCTAGGCCTCTAGACGAAGGGGACACAAGGACAAACAAGCCGTAAATTATAGCACGAAGCGTACGCTGCTTTTGGCGGCAACTTCTTCAAGCGCCGGGCGTTTGGGCCCACATTACTGCTATTTGCTTAACAAGCCTTTCTACTGCTTCTTTGTAGGAACTGGTGGAGGTAAGCGGGATCGAACCGCTGACCTCTTGCATGCCATGCAAGCGCTCTCCCAGCTGAGCTATACCCCCGTGTTGCGGTGCCTAGCAAAGAAGCGAAATTATGCACCATAAAATTTTTTTGTGCAAGTAGAAAAGGAAACAGATGAGCGTGCGACGGAAATGGCTGGCGCCTTCGCGGCAGGGCCGACAGCGGTGAGGAGGCCGCGGCCAGTAAGGACTGAAGCGCTTTTGCGCGTTTCGATCGCCCCGAAATGCAAGCGGAAGAAGACAGGAATTTTTGCTTGCGAGCTTTTGTAACGACGGGTTTCGAAAAGCGTACAATAGACGTCTAATGCCGATATTCAAATTTAGATGCGCCTGATTCCGCGCACTTGATCGGCGCCCGCCTTTGCAGCAGGGCGGCTTCACAGCAGCAGTCCTATTTTTGGATGGACGGCCTATGGTTGAAGAGTGGCAACGTCATCGACCCGAATTCTCCCGTCTGGATCGCATTTCCCCATGGACGCCGGCCATGCACGCAAGCCTGGCCGATCACGCCGCTGTGGGCATGTACCTGTTGGAAGACGATCGCTTCCTGTATGTCAACGACCGCTTGGCACGGATGCTGGGCTATCAGCGCGCCGAAATGCTGGGCATTTCCATCTTCGACGTGGTGGCGCACGACGAGCGCCAGCGTGTGGCCGAGAAACTGCAGCAGACGCTCGCCGAAGAAAAAGACATCCACTACGAACGCAGGGCGCGCTGCAAGGACGGCTCGTTTATCGACGTGGAGGTTTTCGGCTCGCGGCTGGATGTCGAGGGCAGGCGCTTGATCGCGGGAGTGATGCTCGACGTGACGCGCCGCAAGCAGGAAGAAGCCATGGCGCAGCTCACGTCGCTGGTTTACCAGCACAGCAGCGATGCCATGGTCGTGACCGACGCCAACGGCATCGTCATCACCGTCAATCCCGCGTTCACCGATATCACCGGCTACAGCCTGGACGAAGTGGTGGGGCGCCGCATCAGCGTGTTGAGTTCGGGCCGGCACGACCCGGCTTTTTTCAGGGCGATGTGGAGATCCATCCGCCGCAGCGGAAGCTGGGAGGGCGAAATCTGGAACCGGCGCAAGAACGGCGAAGAGTACGCCGAACGGTTGACGATCAGCACTTCCTATAACGACGATGGCAGCGTACGCTGCCGGGTCGGGCTGTTCTCGGACGTCACCGAAAAAAAACGGCGCGACGAGCGAATCTGGCACCAGGCTCATTACGATTATCTCACGGGCCTGCCCAACCGGCTCATGCTGCAACAGGGGCTGGAAGCCAAGATGCTGTATGCCCGCCACACCGGTTCGGCGTTCGTCCTGCTGTATCTCGACCTGGATCTCTTCAAGGAAATCAACGACACGCTGGGCCACGGCAAGGGCGACGAAATGCTGCGTCAGGTGGCCGCTCGCCTGCTGGCCTGCGTGCGCCGCTCGGACCTGGTCGCCCGGCTGGGCGGAGACGAATTCTGCATTGTCGCCGACGGCATCTGCGGCGAAGAGGAAACCCGCGGCCTGTGCGAGAAAATCGTGCGCGCCGTGGCCGAACCCTATTTGCTGGGCGACGACCGCGGCCTAATATCCGTCAGCATAGGCGCGGCCTTCTACCCCCGCGACGGCGAGAGCGCCGACGAGCTCATCCACAATGCGGATCTGGCCATGTACGCGGCCAAGGACCAGGGCCGCAACGGCTACAGCGTATACGCGCCCGGCATGCGGCGCGAGGCCGGCCTGCGCCGCCAGTTGGTGCGCGACCTGTCCGGGGCGCTGGACGCCGGGCAGCTCGTCCTGTACTACCAGCCCATCATCGACCTGCTCAGCGGCCGGGTGGTCAAGGCCGAGGCGCTGCTGCGCTGGCAGCATCCGCGCAACGGCCTGCTCAGTCCCATGCATTTCATGCATGAGGCCGAAGAAACCGGCCTTATCGTCGACATGGGCAACTGGGTGTTCCGAGAAGCCGCCCGTCAGCTGGCGCAGTGGCGCCGAAGGCAGCCTGATTTCCAGATGGCGGTCAATATGTCGCCGGCGCAATTCGCCAGCCGCAAGCTGCATCCGGCCGATCTGCTGGCCAGCCTGCACAAGCTCGGTGTGCCCGGCGAAGGCATGGTGGTGGAAATCACCGAAAGGCTGCTCATGGACATCAGTCCACAGATCAGCCACAAGCTGCTGGCCTTCAGCGATGCCGGCATACAGATTGCGCTGGACGATTTCGGCACCGGCTATTCATCGTTGCCCTATCTGCTTACCCATCACATCGGCTATCTGAAGATCGACATGTCCTTCGTGCGCAATATCGAACGCAGCCCGCAGGACCAGCGCCTGTGCGAGGCCATCATCCTCATGGCGCGCAAGCTGGGGCTGTCGGTAATCGCCGAAGGCGTCACCACGCCGGGGCAGCGCAAGGTGCTGGCCGAGGCCGGCTGCGACTTCGCCCAGGGCTTTCTGTATTCGGCTCCCGTCAATGCCCAGGGCTTTGAAAAGCTGCTGGACCGCTCGTTCGGCGATTAGCAGTATGGCGCCGGCGCGCCGATACCTGCACGAGCGGTTCCGCCTACGCGCCAGCAGCCCCCGATGTCCGGCGGCGCAGCAGTACGGCGGCAGCCGCCAACAGGCTCCATGCCAGTACCGGCCAGTTGCCCGCCCTGACATAGGGGGTGATGCCCGCCATGCCCTGCACTTCGACGTCCAATACGCCCTTCACGTGGGCGTCCAGTACGGCCCTGACATGGCCGTCGGGGTCGATGGCCGCGGTCATGCCGGTGTTGGTGGCGCGCACCATCGGCCGGGCGGTTTCCAGCGCGCGCATGCGCGAGATCTGCAGATGCTGGCGCAAAGCCCACGACTCGCCGAACCATCCGAGATTGCTCATGTTGACGAGTATGCTGGCGCCCGGACCATGTTCCGCGCTGTCCCGCACGCCGCGGATGATTTCCTCGCCGAACACGTCCTCGTAGCAGATATTGGGGGCGAAGCGCTGGCCGGCCAGTTCGAAATGGGTCTGGCGGGTTTCGCCGCGGTCGAAGTCGCCCAGCGGAATGTGCATGGCGTCGACGAACCAGCGAAACCCCGGCGGCACGAATTCGCCGAAGGGAACCAGATGGTGCTTGTCGTAGCGCATGGCAGTCGAACCCGAGACCAGCCGCTCTACGGAAGTGGCGCCGTCGAAGCCGATGGCGCTGTTGGTGTAGCGTTCTCCTTCGGGACCGCGCGAATGCAGGGGTACGCCCATGATGATGCCGGCGCCGCGCTGGGCCGCGATCTGGCGCCACTGGTCCCAGAACTGCGGCGCGTAACGGTCCTGGAACAGGGGCACGATGGTTTCGGGCAGCACGATGACGGCGGGATTCATGTCCGGCTGCCGGGGCGGCAGGGCGGCAAGCTGCATGTAGGTCTCTATGCCTTGCTGCATCAGGGCGGGGTCGAATTTCTCGGACTGCGGGACATTGCCCTGGACCAGGCGCATCAGCACCGGCCTGCCGTCGGCTTGGCCCCAGGAAAGCCCGCCCAGCACCCAGCCGATCAGGGCCAGAGCGATGGCCCCGGCGACGGTGGCGGCAGCCGGGGCTTCGCGGCCGGAGCGCTGCAGGTGCATCAGCAGGCCTACCGCGCCGCAGATGAAGGCTGCCAGCCAGGTGAGCCCGTACATGCCGATAATCGGCGCCCAGCCGGCAAGAGGACCGTCGACGTGGGCGTAGCCGACGGCCATCCAGGGAAACCCCGTAAAGAGCGTGCCTCTGAGCCATTCGGCCAAGGTCCAGCATGAGGCCCAGGCGGCTATCGCGAGAAAATGGCGGGCATAGCCGTCCCCCTCCCGCAGGCCGCGCCCCGCCAGCCATTTGGCCGCCGCGGCGGCCGCCCCGTAGAACAGGGCCTCTCCCGCGGCCAGCAGCAATACTGCGACCGAGGCGAGGGGCGCCGCCATGCCGCCGTAGCGATGCAGGCTGATGAAGATCCAGTACAGGCCCACCGCGAAGCTGCCCAATCCGAACAGGAAGCCCGTCGCCGCCGCGCCCTTGACACTGGGCGCGCGCCAGACCACCCGGGCCAGGAAGGCCAGGCAGAGCAGCTGCACGTAGGGCAGGAGCACGGCCGGCAGCGGCTCGGGCGCGAAGGCCTGGGCGTGGGCCGCGCCCAGCAGGAGCAGGCTGGCGCCATGGCGCCATGATTGCAGCGTGGGCTTCAAGGCTTGGCCGCTTCGGACAGGGCCAGGGGGCTTTGCGCGTCGTGCTGGATGTGAAGCCAGAGCACGCGCTTGTTGTCGGCGCCCACCACTGTCATGTTCAGGCCTTCGAAATCGAGCGTGTCGCCGCGCTTGGGTATGCGCCCCAGCTCGGCGGTGAACCAGCCGCCCAGCGTATCGTAGTCATTGTCCGGCACGCTGGTGTTGAACGCCCGGTTGAAGATCTCGATTTCGGTGGCGCCCATGGCGCGCCAGCTGTTGCTGCCGGTCTGGAAGATGGTTTTTTCGGCGTCCTCGTCGTATTCGTCCTCGATGTCGCCGACGATCTGCTCGAGCACGTCTTCCATGGTGACCAGCCCCGCGGTGCCGCCGTGCTCGTTGATGACGATGGCCAGGTGGTTGCGGCTGCTGCGAAAGTCGTGCAGCAGCACGTTCAGGCGCTTGGTCTCGGGAATGAACACCGCCGGCCGCACCAGCGGACGCAGGTCGATGGAGGGGTTGGTAAGGGTCAGGAGCAGGTCTTTGGCCAGCAGGATGCCGACGATGTTGTCGCGGTCGCCCTCGTAAACCGGAAAGCGCGAATGGCCGGTTTCGATGATTTCCGGCAGGAGATCGGACAGGGGCTTGGTGATGTCCAGCATGTCGATCTTGGAGCGGGGCACCATGATGTCGGCGGCCGTCTGGTTGGCGACGTTGAGCGCGCCGGAAATCATGGTGAAGGCATCGCCGTCCAGCACTTGCCTGTCGTGTGCGGCCTCGAGTACCGCCTTGATGTCTTCTTCGTCTTCCGGTTCCGGCCGGATGAGGGAGACGATTTTGGCGAGCAGGGATTTCGAGGACGCCTTGCTAGATCGGGGCTCAGGGTCGTTGGGATGGGATTCTGACATTGTCCACAGGACTGGTTATGAAGCATTTAGCATAACCGAAATTGCAAAATTTTTCGGTCGCAGTGATTGTTGCGGCGGGCTCGCATGGGCGCTGAAGTGCGCGGCGCACGGGCGCGGCCGTGGGTTCCGGCACAGTGATCAGGCGTAAGGATCGGCGATGCCGAAAGTAGCGAGAATGCGTGTTTCCAGCGTTTCCATGTCGCGCGCCTCGGCGGCGTCCAGATGGTCGTGCCCCAAGGCGTGCAGGACGCCATGCGCGGTGAGGTGGGCGGCGTGATGCAGCAGCGTCTTGCCCTGTTCCCGCGCCTCGCGCTCGAGCACCGGCAGGCACAGCACGATGTCGCCGGCAAGGGTGCCCTCGGGGTCCATGCCGTATTCGAAGGTGAGGACATTGGTGGCGTAATCGCGCCCGCGGTATTGCCGATTGAGTTCGCGTCCTTCGTCCTGGCCGACCAGGCGCAGCGTAATGGCGGCGGCGCGCAGTCCGGGCAGCGTGTCGCCGGCCACGTCCAGGCTGCGCTGCACCCAACGCCTCAAGCGCCAGCGCGGCAGTTCGGGCGCGGGTTCGGCGTACTGCACCGCCAATGAAAGCTCATGCATCGCCCGAGCCCGCTTTTTCGTAGGCGTCGACGATGCGCGCCACCAGGGGATGGCGCACCACGTCGCGGCTGGTGAAGCGCGTGGTGGCGATGCCCTGGACCGAGTCGAGCACGTCCAGCGCATGGGTCAGGCCGCTGGGCTGGCCGCGCGGCAGGTCGACCTGCGACGGGTCGCCGTTGATCACCGCCTTGCTGCCGAAGCCGATGCGGGTCAGGAACATCTTCATCTGCTCGGGGGTGGTGTTCTGCGCCTCGTCCAGGATGACGAAAGCGTGGTTCAGGGTACGGCCGCGCATATAGGCCAGCGGCGCTATTTCGATGGTCTGCTTTTCGAACAGGCGCTGCACCCGCTCGAAGCCCATGAGGTCGTACAGGGCGTCATACAAGGGACGCAGATAAGGATCGACCTTTTGCGCCAGGTCGCCGGGCAGGAAGCCCAGGCGCTCGCCGGCCTCGACGGCGGGCCGGGTCAGCACCAGGCGCTGCACCGACTCGCGCTCGAGGGCATCGATGGCGCAGGCCACGGCCAGCCAGGTCTTGCCCGTGCCGGCCGGCCCCACTCCGAAGGTGATGTCGTGCTTGAGGATGTTGTTGAGGTAGTCGCGCTGGCGCGGCGTGCGCGGGCGCAGGTCGCTGCGCCGCGTTCGCAACGAAATATCGCCGCTATGGTCGTCGACCGGCGGCAGTTCGGGCAGGGCGGGGGCGTCGGCAGGCTCGTCTTCGTCGCGGCTGCGGCCCGCGCCCAGCTCGACCATGCCCAGCTGGATGTCGTCGACCGAGAGCGGCTTGTGCACCGAGCGGCGGTGGAACAGGCGCAGGGCGTCGGCGGCGGCGCGCGCCTGCTCGCCCTCGATGGTGATGCGATTGCCGCGCCGGTTGAGCTTGACGTTCCAGCCGTCGGCGATCTGTCTCAGGTTTTCGTCCAGCGGGCCGCACAGGTTGGCCAGATGGGTGTTGTCGCCCTCTAGCACGACGGCGACGGGCTTGTGGCGGGCGGCGCTGCTCATAGGCCCGGGCCCGCCTCGGAAGAAACGAGCTCGCCCTTGAGCGTATTGGTGTTGGTGGAGACGATGCGCACGTCCACCATCCGGCCGATCAGGTTCGCCGGCGCGGCGAAGTTGACGATGCGGTTGTTCTCGGTGCGGCCCATCAGCTCGTTGGGGTCGCGCTTGGAGGGCTTTTCGGCCAGCACGCGCTCGATGCCGCCCACCATGGCTTGGCTGATGGCGGCCGCCTGGTCGTTGACCAGCGCCTGCAGCCTGTACAGGCGAGCCAGCTTTTCTTCTTTGGTGGTCTTGTCTTCGAGGTCGGCGGCGGGCGTGCCGGGACGTCGCGAGTAAATGAAGGAGAAGGACTGGTCGAAGCCCACTTGCCGGATGAGGTCGAGGGTTTTCTCGAAATCGTCTTCGGTTTCGCCGGGAAAGCCCACGATGAAGTCGGACGACAGGGTCATGCCGGGCCGCGCGGCGCACAGCCGGCGAACGATGGACTTGAACTCCAGCGAGGTATAGCCCCGCTTCATGGCCGCCAGCACCCGGTCGCTGCCGGCCTGGACGGGCAGGTGCAGAAAGGGCACCAGCTTGGGCAGCGCGCCGTGGGCCTCGATCAGGCGGGTGGTCATCTCTTTGGGATGCGAGGTGGTGTAGCGGATGCGCTCGATGCCCGGAATCTCGTGGATATATTCGAGCAGCATGGCGAAGTCGGCGATTTCGGCGCTGTCGCCCATGGGGCCGCGATAGGCGTTCACGTTCTGCCCCAGCAAGGTGACTTCCTTGATGCCCTGGTCGGCCAGGTCGGCCACCTCGACCAGCACGTCGTCGAAGGGACGCGACACCTCTTCGCCGCGGGTATAGGGCACGACACAGAAGCTGCAATATTTGCTGCAGCCTTCCATGATGGAGACGAACGCGCTGGGGCCGTTGATGCTGGCCGGCGGCAGGGCGTCGAATTTTTCGATTTCGGGAAAGCTGATGTCCACCTGCGACCGCCCGGACTGCTTGCGCTGCGAAATCAGCGCGGGCAGGCGGTGCAGCGTCTGGGGCCCGAACACCACGTCGACGTAGGGCGCGCGCCGCACAATGGCCTCGCCTTCCTGGCTGGCCACGCAGCCGCCCACGCCGATGATTAGGTCGGGATTGAGCTGTTTCAGGTGCTGCACCCGGCCCAGGTCCGAAAAGACTTTTTCCTGCGCCTTTTCACGCACCGAGCAGGTATTGAAGAGGATGACGTCGGCTTCTTCAGGGTCCTGGGTGAGCTCCAGCCCCTGGTCGTTGCGCAGCACGTCGACCATTTTGTCGGAGTCGTACTCGTTCATCTGGCAGCCGAAGGTCTTGATGAAGAGCTTGCGGCTCGATCCAGCGGCGGACGGTGAAAGCGGCGTGGCGCCGGAGTCGGCGGGCGCGCCACCGGCGCGCTTGAGGGTGGTTTCTTGCATGATGAGCGGCCGTTACGGGTGTCGATCCCGGGGGCAGATGGAAACCCACGATTGTACTGCGAACCGGGCTCCTCGGCCCGCGCGGCGCATTTCCCGTACGCCTTGCGCCTCGTTCGAACGGACGGCGCCGGCGCGGCTGCGAGGGCATATATTGATATATTATTAATGGCAATAAGCTAATTTCCTCTGGCTATATATGGCCATATATAGGGGAGAGAAAGAAATTCGGCCCTGGAAACAGGGCCAGCATTCAGAGGCGCACCGCCGCCGGGTTACGACAAGGAGATCATCATGGAACATAAGACGAACATCATCCGCCGCCGCTTGCTGGCCACCGCAGGAGGCGCCGTCGCCTGGGCGGGCCTGGGGGCGCCGGCCCTGGCCGACTCCACCGAACCCGCGTCGCAGTCAAATCCCGGCCCCGTGTCGGACGCCAAGCCGCTGCCTGGCTATGCCCAATGGAAAGACGCCGACAGCATGATCGTGCACAGCGCCAACACCATCGAGACGCGCCGCACGGCCTTCGGCTCCAGCGGCATCACGCCGCTGGACAAGCTGTTCATCCGCAATAACGTGACGCCCCCCTCGGCCGACATCGTGAAGGACCCCGACGCATGGCAGGTTCAGGTCGACGGCGTGGACAAGCCGCGCAGCTTCACCGTGGCCGAGCTCAAGACGCTGGGCCTGACTTCCGTGGCCATGGTGCTGCAATGCTCCGGCAACGGCCGGGCCTACTTTCCTCACAAGCCCAGCGGCACGCAATGGACGGTGGGCGCGGCGGGCTGCGTGGTGTTCACCGGCGTGCCGGTCAAGGCCGTACTCGAGGCCACGGGCGGCATGGTGGACGGCATGGAATACATGACGGGCACGGGCGGCGAGGAGATTCCCGCGGGCCTGGACGCCAATACCATCATGGTCGAGCGCTCCGTGCCCCTGTCGGCGATCGAAGACGCGCTGCTGGCCTGGGAAATCAACGGCGAGCCCATTCCGCTGGCCCATGGCGGGCCGCTGCGCATGATCGTGCCGGGCTATACGGGCGTGAACAACGTCAAGTATGTGAAGAAGCTGGCTTTCACCAAAGAGCAGTCGCCCGCAAGCATCCAGCAGAACAGCTATCGCATGTCGCCGGTGGGTGTCAAAGGCACGCCCGAACACGATTCCGTCTGGGAAATGCCGCCCAAGTCGTGGATCAATTATCCGTCCGATGCCGAGCAGACCGTCAAGGCGGGCAAGGTCACCATCAATGGGGTGGCCATGGGCGGCATGAGCGAAGCCGAGAAGATCGAGGTGTCGATCAACGGCGGCAAAGACTGGCAGAAAGCCGAGTTCATCGGCCCAGATCTGGGCAAGTATGCGTGGCGCGCTTTTGCGCTGACGGTCGATCTGCCGGCCGGCGAACATCAACTGGCTTCGCGCGTCACCAACGACGACGGCGACACCCAGCCCGAGGAGCGCGTCGAGAATAACCGCGGCTACATCAACAACAGCTGGCGCGACCACATGGTCACCGTCAAGGTCGCTTGAAGTAGTCGCACTGAGCCGGTCGCCGCTTTGGCAAGGCCAAGGCGGCTTGAACCGGCCGGCGCTTTTCTGCGCTCGAGGCGGCTCGAACTTAGGCGGCCTCTGCCAAGCCGCATGGCTTGAGCGGGGCCAATCTTGTTTTTCATACAAAAAATTTCGTAGGACTCTTCAATGCAGCAAGCAGCACGTTTCTTTTTGGCCGCCGCGTCCATCGCGGGCGCGGCCTTTTCAGCTCACGCCTCGGACGCGCCCGATCCAGCGGTGCTGGAGCAGGGCAAAGAGCTATTCCTTACCAAGGCGGTTCCGGCCTGTGCCGTGTGCCATACCCTGGCCGACGCGGGCTCGGAGGGCGCCATCGGTCCCGACCTGGATGAGCTAAAGCCGGACATGGCGGCCGTGAAAAAGGCACTGCATGAGGGCGTGGGCGTGATGCCTTCGTTTGCGGCTACGCTCAGCGAAGAGGAGATGGATGCTGTGTCGAGCTATGTCGTGCATGCGACGGGTGGCGGCAAGTAGGGACGCCGGAATCTAATCGTGCCGGCTTTTTGAATATTATCTGCCGGCCCTGGTTGAGTTTTATTCCGCCGGTTTTTTTGGGTCTTTAAACGCCGCTGGAGCAGGGGGTATTTGCGCCGGGCGGTCGGGCGTTCCGAGGCAGCGCCCTCCAACGCCTGGCGCAAATACCCCCTGCTCCAGCGGCTTATGTTTGGGCAAGCCGGCAGGCCGCAAATGCAAGCCGCTGGAGGCGGGCAGGCTCGAAGCGGGCGTTGGAGGGCGCCGCGTTGAGCGCGCCGGCGTGGGGGATGTCGGCGAGAGCCTGTCCGAGTCCCGGAGCCGCGCAGCGGCGGAGGTCGAGTTCTCC
>NZ_PDUW01000004.1 GCF_003545815.1 Pusillimonas caeni | reverse complement strand
CCGACGACTGCATTCGGCATTGGGCTATACGAGTCCGATGGAATATGAAGAACGCTGGCATGCGAGCCAATATAAGGTCGCTGCCTGAACCCGAGGCTAAGGACTACGAGAAACGGGGGCAATATCAACCTTGCACAGACGAGTCAGGTCCGGGCCTGTTTGGCTGCTGCTGGGTGCCCGCGATGACCCGCACGACCATGCCCAAATTTCCTGGTGTCACGATGTCGATGGCTGCGCGATCACCCAGGTCCGGATGTGGGCGGGTCAGCATCCGGTACAGGTCCCACGGATCCGCATGCGGGCACTGGTTCATGAGCACCTGTGCCAGCTTGTGCTTGAGGGGTACCAGCTGCCAGTCGGGCACGCGTTGCCCGCGGTTGCCCAAGCTGATAGACAGCAGCTTGCCCGCCTTCAGCTCGCGGTTGATCTGGTCCTTGGACTTCCCGGCCAACTTGCCGAACAGCGGGACCGGCAGACTGCTCGGCGATTCGTAGATGGCCAGCATTTCCTCGCGCTCGCGCTGGATGACTGACACCTCCGGCTCTGGCGCATGCGTCGGGGGCGGTGGTACCTGCGACAGTCGCTGGAATGTGATTCCCCCGTCGTTTGGCGTCACGACGATGGGTTCGGCCACCACAGGCGGAAGGGATGCCGCAGAAGCAGCAGCGACGATGGTGTTGGGCTTGTCCTCCTCTGCCATGGCCGGCACGCCCTCGATATGGATCGTGAGGTGCGCGCTGGCCGCTTCCACTTGGCCCTGTTCGAGCAGATCGAGACGATCCGCCCAGTCCTGCATCATCCGGCGGCGCGGCTCAACATACTTGGCGTGGTTGTAGGCCGAACTCACCTTGTTCGGGTCCGAGTGCGAAAGCTGCGCGTCCACCCAAATCTTGGGATAGCCGATCTCGTTGAGCGCCGTCGAGATGGTTCCGCGGATGCCGTGACCGGTCAGTTGATCCTCGTAGCCCATTCGTTTCAAGGCCGCGTTGAGGGTGTTCTCGCTGATGCGCTTCTTGAGTTCGCTGCGGTGCGTGAGCAGATGGACCTGGGCCGGCCTCATCACACCCAACAGGTAGCGCACGATCTCGATGGCCTGCACGGACAACGGCACGATGTAGGGCGGAACGTCCTGCGGGCGCTTGCCGGCCTTGCGCATCTCGTCCTGGAGTTGCTTGACGATCTGCGGCGGGATGATCCACAGGCCACGGTCGAGATCGAACTGGTCCGGGGTCGCCAGCCGCAGCTCGCCGGTACGCACGCCGGTCAGGAACAGCAGCCGGATGCCGAGTTGGGTCTGCCAACCACGAGGGTTGTAGAGCCTGAGCTTGTGCAGGAACTCGGGGAGCTCCGGAAGATGCAGGTAGGGGTTGTGGTTCACCGGGGGCTTGGGCTCGGCCACCACGTCCAGGTCGGAGGCCGGATTGGCTTCCAGCCCCTCCACGATGACGAGGGCATAGCGGAACAACTGCCCCAGCCAGGTGCGGACCTTCTCGGCAGTGGTGAACGCCTTGCGCTCCTCGATCCTCGCCAGGACGCCCAGGAGTTGGGGCCGGCGAATGTCGTAGATCGACATCTGCTTGAGGCTAGGCAGCACGTCCTTGTTGAAGATCCGCAGGATCTGCGACAGCGTGCTGTTCCTGCCCTCCTTGATTTCCTTGCGGCGATGCTCGACCCACGCATCGAAGACGGCCTTGAAGGTGTAGTCGGCCGCAAGCTTGACCGCGTGTCGCTTCTGTTTCCGATCGGTATGGGGGTTGACGCCCTTTGCCAGAAGCGCCCGGGCTTCGTCGCGCAAGGTGCGCGCTTCGCGCAAACCGATCTCGGGGTAGTTCCCCAGGGAGATGCGCTTTTGCTTGCCGAGCCAGTAATAGCGCAAATGCCACGACTTGCCGCCGGTGCGGGCGACCACCAGGCCGAGGCCATCGGTGTCGGGGATGCTGTAGGTTTTCTCGGCGGCCTTGGCTTGCCGCACGGTCAGATCAGAGAGTGTCATCATCAAGCTCCTAAGTCTTGGACTTAGGCCCGATGCTGCTTGTCATCCCGATCCAACCCCAGCAACAACCCGGAACCGGCACGACCCGCATTCTTTGGCCTTGTTTTTGGCCTCAAAAATGGTGGCTGTCAGTGGATTCCCATGGCTTTCGCTGGAATGAAAAAAGGAGCCGAAGCTCCTCTTTTCAATGACTTACAGACGTCAGTGGAAGTCTGTAGATCATAAACTGGAGCGGGAAACGAGTCTCGAACTCGCGACCTCAACCTTGGCAAGGTTGCGCTCTACCAACTGAGCTATTCCCGCGTTTGGTGCATTGTTGTGCACTTGGTAAGCAAAAGATTATATCCTGCTTTTTCGACTGCTGCAAATCAACTGTTTGTTGAATCTGCTGCCGTCTTTTCTTTCCCGTCTCCGAGAAGGAACGAAATATTAGCATAGTTTTTTCATGGCTGCATCGGGCGACATGTTTTTTATGGCCGCATTGCTTCAGCGCCGTTTGATCGATGTCCGTGCGCCTCGCTTGGCCCGGCATCGGCATGAACGCTCGTCGTTTATCATCGTGCTTTCCACTCATTCCGCATTCGAAATCGACGTGCTGTCTCTTACCTCCGACGAAGATCTGGCCTCTTTCAACACCATGGGCTTGCCCAGCCGGGCGGCGGCGCTTGTGCGGTACAGCGATGCGGCGCAATTGCAGGAACTGACCGAGACGGCGCATGGCCATGGCAGGGTCTTTGTCCTGGGCGGGGGCAGCAATGTCATTCTCGAGCCGCGGCTTTCAGGCCTCGTGATCAAGGTTGAGGCCAGGGGCACGCGGTTGTTGTCGGAAGAGGGTGAAGAGGTGGTGGTCGAGGCGCAGGCGGGCGAGAACTGGCATGGCTTCGTCTCGCACTGCGTCGACCAGGGCTGGCACGGGCTGGAGAACCTGGCCCTGATCCCGGGCACGGTGGGGGCGGCGCCGGTGCAGAATATCGGCGCCTACGGCGTGGAGCTGGATCAGCGCTTTCACAGCTTGCTGGCCTGGGATCTGCGTCGCGGGCGCATGGTGGAGATGGGGGCGGCGGATTGCGGCTTTGCCTATCGCGACAGCGTGTTCAAGCGTTCGGAAGCCGGCACATGGATCATCGTGGCGCTGAGGTTGCGGTTGTCTCGGCAGTGGCGGCCGGTGCTCGATTACCCGGCACTGGCGGGACACGAGTCGCTCAAACAGTCGGCCATGCCCACTGCAAGGCAGGTGTTCGAGGCGGTATGCAACATCCGCCGCAGCAAGCTGCCCGATCCGGCAGTGCTGGGCAATGCGGGCAGCTTTTTCAAGAATCCCATCGTCGATGCACCGGTCTATGAACGCATCCACTCGGCCTATCCGGACGCGGTCGCCTATCCGCAGGGGAATGGAAGCTACAAGCTTGCGGCGGGGTGGCTGATCGACCGCGCCGGATGGAAGGGCCGGCGCCTGGGCCCCGCCGGCGTGCATGACCGGCAGGCGCTGGTGCTGGTCAACCATGGCGGCGCCACGGCCGACGACATCCAGCGCCTGGCCGAGGCGGTGAAGGCGGATGTGGAAAGGCGGTTTGGGGTGGTGCTGGAGCAGGAGCCCGTCCAGGTATCCTGACACGGCGCGCACCTTTGTCGCCGCGGTGGCGGCAGCCTGCACAATGCTTGTTTGTCAGGACATGAGAGCAAGAGTGATGTCGCGGCAGCGAGGGCGCATCACGGCGAGCGGCAAGGCTGAATGTCGCCGTATCGATGTGGGCGGACACTGATGATTGCGCGAGGCGCTGCTGCCGGCCGCCACGCGCATGCTACTCAGGTGGACAATACATCCTGCATGTCGAACAGGCCGAATTCCTTGCGGGCCAGGTAGCGGGCGGCTCGCAGGCTGCCTTGCGCGTAGGTGGCCCGGCTGCTGGAGCGGTGGGTGATCTCGATGCGCTCGCCGTCGCCGCAGAAATACACCGTATGGTCGCCCACGATGTCGCCGCCGCGCACCACCGAGAAGCCGATGCGTCCGTTCTGGCGCGCGCCGGTGTGGCCGTGGCGGGCCCAGTCGGCGATGTCGTCCAGCTTGCGGCCCCAGGCGTTGGCCACGGTTTCGCCCATGGCCAGGGCGGTGCCGGAAGGGGCGTCGACCTTGTTGCGGTGGTGGGCCTCGAACACTTCGACGTCGTAGCCGCTGTTGAGCAGCTTGGCCGCCACGTCGAGCAGCTTGAGGGTGGCATTGACGCCGACGCTCATGTTGGGCGCGAAAACGATGGCGATCTTCTGGCTGGCGGCGTGGATGGCCTGTTTGCCCGATTCGTCGAAGCCGGTGGTGCCGATGACGCATTTGACGCCCAGGCCGGCGCAGACCTGCAAGTGGTTCAGCGTGCCTTCGGGACGGGTGAAGTCGATGAGGCAGTCGGCGTTCTTGAGCGCTTCCAGGTCGTCGGTGATCAGGACCCCGGTTTCACGGCCCAGGAACGCACCGGCGTCCTGACCGAGGCAGGGGGAACCGGCGCGATCCAGCGCCACGGTAAGCGTCAAGTCGTCGGTGCCGAGAACGGCTTCGATCAGTATGCGGCCCATGCGGCCGTCGGCGCCTGCTATGGCTATGCGCATGGTCGGTCCTTAGCGTAACGGTTGAGGGGCGGGCTGATTGGGTGTGGCGCCCGGCTGGGGGGCGGCAGGCGCATCCAGCCCTATGGGCACCGCGCGCTCTTCCTGCTGGGGCGCCTGGCCGTCCTGGCCGCCCTCGACGGACGGCGCCGCGCCGGGCCGGGGGTCGACCCCGTGCCGGACGGGCGCGTCGGGATCGGGCGTCTGGAAGGGCTGGTAGTTGGGTTGATCGTCGCCTTCCCAGCGCACGAGCTGGTCGTTTTCGAACCAGACGGTGAAGCGGCGTTCTTGGGCGTTTCCGTAGCCGGGTTTGTTATAGTAGGGATAGTCCCAGCGGTTGGCATGGAAGATGTCTTGCAGCGTAGGCGTACCCAGGACGTAACGCACTTGTTCGCGCGTCATGCCTTGTTCGAGGCGAGCCACCTGTTCAGCCGTAACCCAGTTGCCCTGCTGGACATCCGCGCGGTAGGGGAAGCCCCACTTGGTGCTGCCGCAGGCAGACAAGGCTACGGCAAGAACGCATACAGCCACGCTGTTGCGCAAGATTGAAGCCAATGGTTTTGCAGTCGTCAGCACAAAGCGCCCCTGTTATTCCAAGTCGAATAAAACCGTTATCATAAAGGCATAACAACAAACGCGTCACAGCGTCCGTCCGAGCCAGGCGCCCTCGCGGGCCAAGGCCTGGTCATCCTTCATTTTCTGCCAGAGCTATTTTATCTATGAACGACCAGAATGAATTGAAGAATATGGGTTTGAAGGCGACCTTCCCGCGCCTGAAGATCCTGGATATTTTTCGTAAAGCCGATCACCGGCACCAAAGCGCAGAAGACGTTTATCGTGCCCTCATCAACGAAGACGTGGACATCGGCCTGGCGACCGTCTACCGGGTGCTGACGCAGTTCGAGCAGGCCGGCATACTGGTGCGCAGCCAGTTCGACGGCGGCAAGGCCGTATTCGAGCTGAACGACGGCGATCACCACGATCACCTCATCTGCACCAATTGCGGCAAGGTGGTCGAGTTCTCCGACCACGACATCGAGAAGCGCCAGCACAAAATCGCCAAGGACCAAGGTTTTGTGCTCGAAAGCCACACCATGCTGCTGTACGGCATCTGCCCCGACTGCAGCCCCAAAGGCAAGGCCGCGTAAAACCATATACGGGCGGCAAGGGCCGTTGGGCGGCCCGCGTCGTCCCCGGGTATCCACCCAAAATAGTGCTGGCCCCCGAAAGCCGGACGTGAGTCCGGCCTTCGGGGGCTTTTGCATGGCCCAGCGCGAGCGTGCTATTTGCGCACCGGCGTATGTACGATCTTCGCGGCAGGGCTGCGGCGGCCTGGCGCCTGCTACGAGGCGAGCATTTCGCGGGCGTGCTTGCGGGTGGTGTCGGTGATTTTGAGCCCGCCCAGCATGCGGGCTATTTCGTCTATGCGACCGTCGGCGCCCAGCAGCTGTATCTGCGACAGGGTGGCCCCTTTCTGGGTGGCTTTGCTGACTTCGTAGTGGTGGTCGCCGCAGGCCGCCACCTGCGGCAGGTGGGTGACGCACAGCACCTGATGGCGTGCGCCCAGTTCGCGCAGCAGCCGGCCCACGACCTCGGCGACGGCGCCCCCCACGCCGGTATCCACCTCGTCGAAGATGAGGGTGGGCACGCGCGCCGCCTGGCTGGCGATGACCGATAGCGCCAGCGAAAGGCGGGCCAGTTCGCCGCCCGACGCCACTTTGGCCAAGGGACGGGGGGTGACGCCGCCATGCCCGGCGACCAGGAACTCGATGGTTTCGTTGCCCTGGGCCGATGGCGCGGAGGGCTGGAGCGCGACGTCGAAGCGCCCGCCCTGCATGGCCAGG
This sequence comes from Pusillimonas caeni, assembly GCF_003545815.1. Lineage (GTDB taxonomy): Bacteria > Pseudomonadota > Gammaproteobacteria > Burkholderiales > Burkholderiaceae_B > Pusillimonas > Pusillimonas caeni. Next base: position 415,907 of record NZ_PDUW01000004.1, on the reverse strand, counting down.
GTCTGCATGGCTTCCGTGACTTGGGTCGACAGTTTTTTGGCGGCTTTCTTCCGGGCGGCGCTGAGTTGCTTGGCGAACTCGTGGTAGCGGGCCTGGGCTTGACGCGCCTGCTCGGTCAGGGCGTCGAGGTCGCCGGCGACGTTGGTCTCGGCCAGCTGGGCCTTCAGGTCTTGCAGCAGCTGGGGCAGGGCTTCGGGCTCGACCTTGAACTGGCGCGCGGCCTCGAATAGCGCCGAGAGCCTGCGTTCGGCCTGGGCGAGCGCGTCAGGGTCGAGTTCGAGGCGGTCGAGATAGCTGTTGAGGTCGGAGGCGGCCTCGCCGGCGGCGATGCGTGCCGACTCGAGCGCATCGCAGATGCCCTGCAGATGGGTGTCGTGACGCAGCAGGGGCTGTAGCTGGTGCAGGGCGGCGCTTATAAAGTGCTGCACCGAGGCCTCGTCGTTGTCGAGCGCCGCCAGGGCCTGGGTGGCGCCTTCGAGCAGCGCCTGGGCATGCGCCAGCCTGTTGTGGCTGGCGCTGAGCGTTTCCCATTCGTCCTTGCCCATATCCAGGCGCTGGAGCTCGCCGATCTGCCACTCGAGGCGGTCGCGCTCTTGTTGCAGCGCTTCTTGATTGCCGCGGGCCTTGAGCAGGATTTTTTCGGCCTGCTGCCATTGTTGCCACGCCTGTTGGGTGTCGCGCGCCAGCTGTTGATGGCCGCCCTGGGCGTCGAGCATGTCGCGCTGGCTGGCGGGCCGGGCCAGGCTTTGATGGGCGTGCTGACCGTGAATGTCGACCAGGGCTTCGCCCAGCTGCCGCAGTTGCGCCAGCGTGGCGGGAACGCCGTTGATATAGGCGCGGCTGCGCGCCTGTTTGTCGATGACCCGGCGCAGCACCAGGGCGTCGTCGGGGTCGAAGTCCTGGTCCGCCAGGGACTGGCGCAGCTCGGGCGGCACATCGAAGACGGCGCTGATGTCGGTGCGGCTGGCCCCTTCGCGGATGGCCGCGGCGTCGCCGCGCGCGCCCAGGGCGAGGGAGAGGGCGTCGATGAGAATGGATTTGCCCGCCCCGGTTTCGCCCGAAAACACCGTGAAGCCCGACTCGAATTGGATCTCGGCCTGATCGACGATGACGAAGTCGTGGATATGGAGGCTGCGCAGCATGGGTTACTCGATTTCGTCGGTGAGCTGGGGCATGCGGTTCCAGTGCAGCTTGCGCCGCAGCGTGGAGAAAAAATTGTAGCCCGCGGGGTGGACGAACTGCAGGGTGTGGCTGGCGCGGCGCACGTCGATGCGGTCGCCGGGCTGGCAGTCGGACCAGCTTTGCATGTCGAAGTGCACGCTGGCGCCCGACTCGACCCGGCCCAGGGCGGTGATGGTCATGCTGAGCAGCCCGCTGTCGGGTATGACGATGGGGCGGTTGGACAATGTCTGCGGGGCGACGGGCACCAGCACGATGGACTTGAGCTGGGGGTGCAGGATGGGCCCGTTGGCCGACAGGGCGTAGGCGGTGGAGCCGGTGGGCGTGGAAATGATGAGGCCGTCGGCCCGCTGGCTGTACATGAAGCTGCCGTCGAGCTCGATGCGCAGTTCGATCATGCCGCCTCGGCCGGCGCGGTTGATGACCACGTCGTTCAGAGCCAGGCCCGAAAACATGATTTCGTCGCCTCGCACGACCCGGCCTTCGAGGAGTATGCGTTCTTCGATGTCGAAGTTGCCCCGGATGACGCTGGTGAGCGCGCTGGTGGCGTCCTGCAGGGGAATGTCGGTGATGAAGCCCAGCCGGCCGTGGTTGATACCGATGAGGGGAACTTTGTAGGGGGCCAGCAGGCGGCCCGCGCCCAGCATGGTGCCGTCGCCGCCCATGATGACAGCCAGGTCGGCCGTTTCGCCGATTTGATCGTAGGTGGCGATGGGCTGGTCGGTGACGCCGGTATTGTGTGCGGTTTCGGCTTCGATCAGGACGTTGCAGCCGGCGGCGCGCAGGGTGCCGCTGAGTTCGCGCAAAGGCCCGTCCAGCCCGCTGTCCTGGTACCTGCCGATGAGCGCAACGGTTTTAAAATGCATGGGCGAAGCCTTGTTATGTGCAATATTGGAATTATGCCGAAAGTGGTTGGGCAACTGTTAGGTTTAAGATAGAGTCTATCTATTGAACCACTGAGATAGATCGATTATAAGTTCCCGATGTGGCGGTGGCTGCGTGTGGAAAACACGTACGAACCCAAGCGCATACTATATGTCTATGGATGATCGAGCCAAAGCGCTGTTGAAGGCGTTGATTGAACGTTATATAGCCGACGGGCAGCCGGTGGGTTCGCGCACCTTGTCGAAGATGTTCGACCTGTCGCCGGCCACCATCCGAAACGTCATGGCCGACCTCGAAGAGCTGGGCCTGATACATAGCCCGCACACATCGGCCGGAAGGGTGCCCACTCCGCGCGGCTACCGCATGTTCGTCGACCGGCTGTTGGCCGTGCAGCGCTTCGAAGTGCTGCAGCCCAGCCAGATCCTCGAGATGCTGCCCGCCGCCGAACCCAGCCGCGCGGTCAATGCGGCGGCGGCCCTGCTGTCCAATCTCAGCCAGTTCGCCGGCGTGGTGCTGGCGCCCAAGCGCGCGCAAGTGTTCCGCCAGATCGAATTCATCCGGCTGTCCGAAAGAAGGGTGCTGCTCATCATCGTCACGCCCGACGGCGACGTGCAGAACCGCATCCTGTTCGTGCAGCGCGACTATCTCGAGCAAGAGCTCCAGGAAGCCAGCAATTTCTTCAACCAGCATTTCGCGGGCATGTCCTTCGACCAAGTGCGGGTCGCCATCGCCGACGAATTGTCCACTTTGCAGGCCGACATCTCCCGCCTGATGCAGGCGGCGGTCGAGGCCGGCACCGCCAAGGACGACACCGACGAGGCGGTCGTCATCTCGGGCGAGAGCAAGCTGCTCGAAGTCTCCGAACTGGCCTCCGACATGGACCGCCTGCGCCGCATGTTCGCCTTGTTCGAGAAAAAGACCGACCTGCTGCAGCTGCTCGACGTCTCCAGCCGCGCGCAGGGGGTCCAGATCTACATCGGCGGCGATTCGCAGCTTGTGCCCATGGAAGACGTGTCGGTCATTACCGCGCCCTACGGCGTCGACGGCAAGGTGGTGGGCACGCTGGGCGTCATCGGGCCCACCCGCATGGCCTACGAGCGCGTCATCCCCATCGTGGACATCACGTCCCGCCTGCTGTCCAACGCGCTCAGCCACAATCAGTCCTAGGGTCCTTCTGCAGCGAAAGGGCGTCCTTTTGGAAAGGGCCGGTCGCTGAAAAAAGGCTATTCTTTCGGCGTTGGCCGATTCCGACGCTTCCGTTTCTTTTTCATGGCTGTATATGTCCGCCGTCCTTCCGCCCCGCTATCTGCCCGAGCCTGCCGACGACCAGGCGTTTTCCGACCATCCGGCGCCCCGCGCGCCGGGGCCGACCGGCGTTCTGCTGATCAATCTCGGTACGCCGGACGCTCCCGATGCGGGCGCCATCAGGCTGTATCTGGCCGAATTTCTCTCCGATCCGCGGGTCATCGAACTGCCCCAGGTGCTGTGGCAACCCATACTCAGGGGGGCGATCCTGCCGCTGCGGCCCCGCAAGCTGGCGCCTCGCTATCGCGAGATCTGGCATGAGCGGGGCTCGCCTTTGCTGGTCTGGAGCCTGGCGCAGGGCGAAGCCGTCGGCGAGGCGCTGAAGGCCCGGGGCGCACGCGTGTGTGTCGAGGTGGCCATGCGCTATGGCCGTCCGGCGCTGCCCGAGGCGATCGAAAAGCTGCGCAGCCAGGGCTGTGAACGCATCCTGGCCGTGCCGATGTACCCGCAATACGCCGCCTCCACCACGGCGACGGCCGTCGATGCCGTCGCGCAGCATGCGGCCCGGCTGCGCAACCAGCCCGAACTGCGCTTCATCAAGCGTTTTCATGACCAGCCCGAATACATCGATGCGCTGGCGGCCCAGGTCGAGCGCCACTGGGAGGCGCACGGGCTGCCGCAAAAACTGCTGCTCAGCTTTCACGGCCTGCCGCGTGCGGTGATAGAAAAGGGCGACCCATATCGCCGCGACTGCATGGAAACCGCCGGTCTGCTGGCCAAGCGGCTGGGCGAGCGCGGCGCGCTCGTCAGCGTGGCGTTTCAAAGCCGTTTCGGGGCGCAAAAATGGCTGGAGCCCTATACCGAGCCTACTTTGCGCGCCTGGGCGCGCGAGGGCGTCAGGCAGGTGGACGTCATGTGCCCCGGTTTCCTGGCCGACTGCATCGAAACCCTGGAAGAAATCCAGATGCAGTGCCGCGACGCCTTTCTGTCCGAGGGCGGCGAGCGCTTCGGCTTCATCCCCTGCCTGAACGACGACCCGCAATGGGCCCGGGGCTTCGCCGCCATCATCGGCCGTCACCTGCAGGGCTGGGGCGACCTGCCTTAGGGTAAAACCGCTCCAGGGCCTTGAAATGCAGGCCGGCGACCCCATGTTGATGGGATCGCCCATACAGCAATTGGAGAACCGTTTATGTCGGCAACGAATCAACCCCTTGATCCCAATGAAGAAAATCAATCCGTTGATGCGTCCGGTCAGCCCGAAGAAAACACCGGCGAGCAGCAGCCCGCGCCTGAAGAAAACCTGGCCGAGCTGCTCGAGCAGGCCCAGGCCCAGGTCGCGCAGTACTACGACGAACTGCTGAGGGCCAAGGCGGAAGCCGAGAATGTGCGCCGCCGCGCCCAGGATGACGTGGCCAAGGCGCGCAAGTTCGGCACCGAATCGTTCGCCGAAAGCCTGGTGCCGGTACGCGACAGCCTGGAAGCCGCCCTCGCGGCCACCGACCAGACGCCGGAGTCGTGGCGTGAAGGGGTGGAAGTGACGCTGCGCCAGTTGACCGCCGCATTCGAGCGCAACCAGCTCAAGGAAGTATCGCCCGAGCCGGGCGAAAAATTCGATCCCAACGTGCACCAGGCCATTTCCACCGTGCCCTCCGAGTTTCCCGAGGGCTGCGTGGTGCAGCGCCTGCAGAAGGGCTACACCATTGCCGAGCGGGTGCTGCGCCCAGCGCTCGTTACCGTATCTTCGGGCCAGGCGGCCTGAGACGGCGGGGCGCGTTCCGGACGGCGCCGCTTGCGCGGCTTGAAAACCGGGCGAACCGCCCCAATATTGAAATCATCCCGAGTTTCAACATTCCAGATTCCATTTTCAGGGTTATAGATTATGAGCAAAATCATTGGCATCGACCTTGGCACAACCAATAGTTGTGTCGCCGTGCTCGACGGCGGCAAGGTCCGCATCATCGAGAACGCCGAGGGCACGCGCACTACCCCCTCCATCGTGGCCTACCTGCAAGACGGAGAAGTCCTCGTCGGCGCCGCGGCCAAGCGTCAGGCCGTCACCAATCCGACCAACACCTTGTATGCCGTCAAGCGCCTCATCGGCCGCAAGTTCGATGAAAAGGCCGTGCAGAAAGACATCGATCTCATGCCTTACAAGATCATCAAGGCCGAGAACGGCGACGCCTGGGTCGAGGCCCAGGGCAAGAAGCTCGCGCCGCCCCAGGTGTCGGCCGACGTGCTCCGCAAGATGAAGAAGACCGCCGAAGACTATCTGGGCGAAGAAGTGACCGAGGCCGTCATCACCGTGCCCGCCTACTTCAACGACAGCCAGCGCCAGGCCACCAAGGACGCCGGCCGCATCGCGGGCCTGGACGTCAAGCGCATCATCAACGAGCCCACCGCCGCGGCGCTGGCTTTCGGCATGGACAAGGCCGAGAAAGGCGACCGCAAGATCGCGGTGTATGACCTGGGCGGCGGCACGTTCGACATCTCCATCATCGAAATCGCCGACGTCGACGGCGAGAAGCAGTTCGAAGTGCTCTCGACCAACGGCGACACTTTCTTGGGCGGCGAGGACTTCGACCAGCGCATCATCGACTACATCATCAGCGAATTCCAGAAGGAAAGCGGCGTCGACCTGTCCAAGGACGTCCTGGCGTTGCAGCGCCTGAAGGAATCCGCCGAGAAGGCCAAGATCGAGCTGTCGTCCGCGCAGCAGACCGAGATCAACCTGCCCTACATCACGGCCGACGCCTCCGGTCCCAAGCACCTCAACCTGAAGATCACGCGCGCCAAGCTCGAGGCCCTGGTCGAAGAGCTCATCGGCCGCACGATCGAGCCCTGCCGCACGGCCATCAAGGACGCCGGCATCAAGGCGGGCGAAATCGACGACGTCATCCTGGTGGGCGGCATGACCCGCATGCCCAAGGTGCAGGAAAAGGTCAAGGAGTTCTTCGGCAAAGAGCCGCGCAAGGACGTCAACCCCGACGAGGCGGTTGCCGCCGGCGCCGCGATCCAGGGTTCGGTGCTGTCCGGCGACCGCAAGGACGTGCTTCTGCTCGACGTGACTCCGCTGTCGCTGGGTATCGAAACCCTGGGCGGCGTCATGACCAAGATGATCCAGAAGAACACCACCATCCCGACGCGTTTCTCGCAAGTGTTCTCCACGGCCGACGACAACCAGCCCGCGGTCACCATCAAGGTGTTCCAGGGCGAGCGCGAAATCGCCGCCGGCAACAAGGCGCTGGGCGAGTTCAACCTCGAGGGCATCCCGCCCGCCGCGCGCGGCACGCCGCAGATCGAAGTCACGTTCGACATCGACGCCAACGGCATCCTGCACGTGTCCGCCAAGGACAAGGGCACGGGCAAGGAAAACAAGATCACCATCAAGGCGAACTCCGGCCTCACCGAGGACGAAATCGAGCGCATGGTGAAGGATGCCGAGGCCAACGCCGAGGACGACCACCGCGTCGCCGAGCTGGCCCAGGCCCGCAACCAGGGCGATGCGCTGGTCCACTCCACGCGCAAGTCGCTTGAAGAGTACGGCGACAAGCTCGAAGCGGCCGAGAAGGAAGCCATCGAAAACGCCGTCAAAGAGCTCGAAGAGACGCTCAAAGAGGGCGACAAGGCGACCATCGACGCCAAGGTCGAGGCGCTTGCCGCGGCCTCCCAGAAACTGGGCGAGAAGATGTACGCCGACATGCAGGCTCAGGCTCAGGCCCAGCCGGGCGCCGAAGGCGCCGAGGCCAAGCCCGCCGACGAGGACGTGGTCGATGCCGACTTCAAAGAAGTCAAGCGCGATCAGTAATCGGTCCTAGCCGTTCAAGGCCCGGCCCTCTGGCGCCGGGGCCCGTCGATGCGGGCTCCGGCCGGAGGCCGGGCATTGTTGTTTTTCGATGATAGGCGTCGCGAACGCCACGGATTATGTCAAAACGCGATTATTACGAAGTGCTGGGCGTTGGAAAAAACGCGTCCGACGACGAACTCAAGAAAGCCTACCGCAAGCTGGCGATGAAATATCATCCCGACCGCAATCCCGGCAACAAAGAGGCGGAAGAGCGCTTCAAGGAAGCCAAGGAGGCCTACGAGATACTTGGCGACCAGGAAAAGCGCGCGGCCTATGATCGCTTCGGCCATGCGGGCGTGGATCCGAACGCGGCCGGCGGCATGGGCGGCGCGGGCTTCGCCGACGCCTTCGGCGACATTTTCGGCGAGATCTTCGGCGCGGGCCGGCGCGGCGGCGGGCCGCAAGTGTATCGCGGCGCCGACCTGAAATATGCGCTCGACATCACCCTGGAGCAGGCTGCGGCCGGCTTCGATACCGAGATTCGGGTGCCCAGCTGGGAAAACTGTGAAACCTGCCATGGCTCGGGCGCCAAGCCGGGCACGCAGCCCCAGACCTGCCACACTTGCGGCGGCAGCGGCGCGGTGCGCATGCAGCAGGGCTTTTTCAGCGTGCAGCAGACCTGCCCCACCTGCCATGGCACGGGCAAGGAAATCACCGACCCCTGCACGGCCTGCGACGGCGTGGGCCGCATCCGCAAGAACAAGACCCTGCAGGTCAAGATTCCCGCCGGGATCGACGACGGCATGCGCATCCGCTCGTCGGGCAACGGCGAGCCGGGCGTCAACGGCGGGCCTCCGGGCGACCTGTACGTCGAGATCCACATCAAGCCCCATGCGATCTTCCAGCGCGACGGCGAAGACCTGCACTGCGAGCTCACCATCCCGTTTACCAAAGCGGCCCTGGGCGGCGATATCGAAGTGCCGACGCTGAACGGCAAGGGCGAGATCACCATTCCCGAAGGCACGCAGACCGGCAAGACCTTCCGCCTGCGCGGCAAGGGAGTGCGCGGCGTGCGCTCCAGCTATCCCGGCGACTTGTACTGCCATATCGCGGTCGAGACGCCGGTTCGGCTTACCGACGACCAGAAGAAGCTGCTGCGCCAGTTCGAGGCCTCGCTGTCCCAGGGCGGCGAAAAGCATTCGCCCAAGAGCGAATCCTGGACCGATAGGGTCAAGAACTTCTTCAGTTGAACGATGGACGGCCGGGCCGACATGGCCTGGCAAGGCCAGGCGCGGGCGCCGGGTTTCGACCCGGCGCCCGCGTTTTGCTACGAGCGGCTTCCGCGCGCCAGCAGCATCAGGAAGAAAGGCGCGCCGACCAGGGCGGTCAATACGCCCAGCGGCAGTTCGATGCTGATCACGGTGCGCGCCAAGGTATCGGTGAAGATCAGGAACACGGCGCCCAGCAGGGCCGAGGCGGGCAGCAGGCGCGAGAAATCAGGCCCCACCAACAGGCGCGCCACGTGGGGAATGACCAGCCCGACCCAGCCGATGATGCCGGTGAAGGCGACCGATCCCGACGTCATGAGCGTGGCCGCCGCAATGAACACGACGCGCGTGCGCAAGGTATTGATGCCCAGCGATTGCGCTTCGTCATCGCTGAGGCTGAGCAGGTTCACCCGCCAGCGCATCAGCACCATGGGGACCAGTCCGATGGCGAGGCAGGGCAGAATGTAGGGAATGTCCGCGCGCGTGATGGTGTTCAGTCCGCCCAGCAGCCAGAAGGTGATGGAGGGTAGCTGCGTGTAGGGGTCGGCCAGTATCTTCAGCAGCGATATGCCCGCGCCCAGCAAAGTGCCCACCGCAACGCCCGCCAGCACCAGGACCAGAATGGCATCGTGCCGCCGCACCGACAGGGAGATGAAGTAGACGCAGGCCACCGCCGCCAGCCCGCCCAGGAATGCCATGGCCTGGACCAGAATCATGGACAGCCCCATGAAGATGCCCGCCGTGGCGCCCAGGCCGGCTCCGGCAGATACCCCCAGAATATCCGGCGACACCAGGGGATTGCGGAACATGCCCTGGTAGGTGGCGCCGGCCGCGGCCAGCGATGCGCCCACCAGGGCGCCCGCCACGGCGCGCGGAATGCGCAGGTTCCAGATCACGGCGTCCAGGGTGGCGGCATTGTCGGCCGCCCGGTCCGACAGCCCCATGCCGCGCAGCAGTGTCCACATGATGTCGGACAGCGTCATGGGATACTGGCCCGCCACGATGCCGGTCGCCGCGGCGGCCAGCAGCAGCAGGATCAGGGGCGTCCATACGATGCGTAGACGCAGCGATTGCAGCATCATGGGCCGTGCTGCGCGTTGCGCGCGCTGGCCAGCAGGTCGGCGGGGGCGTCGATACGGTAGAACACGCGAAAGAAATCCACGATGAAGTCGTCGGTTTGCGCTGAAGGCCGGCCGGTGTCGAAAATGTCGATCAGCCAGTTTAACCCCAGCAGGCGGTTGATGCCGGGCGGGACATCGACCCAGCCAAAGGGCAGCATCGGCGTCAGCACGAGACGCTGCTCTTTGACGGCGCGCAACTGTCTCCACAGCGGCGATCGGCGCGCATGCTGAACGAAGGCGGGGGTCTGCGTGAAGATGTAGTCGGGGTCCCAGGCCAGAAGCTGTTCCATCGAGACGCGGCCCACGCCGGTAGACGCCGGCGTGTAGGCCACATTCCGCGCGCCCGCCATGGTAAAGGCCTGATCGTGTATGGAGCCCGCCAGTCCGGTCTCGAGCCCATCGGCCGAGCGGGCCAGGTATACCGAGGGAGGCGTGCCGCGTCCTGATCGCCCGCGTGCCTGTGCGGCCTTGTCCAGGATAGACTGCGCCCGGATCGCAAGAAGCTCGGCGCGCGCCTGGACGCCCAGCATTTCGCCGGCGGCGCGCAGCTGCTCCGGCGAATCTTTCAGATCGCCGGCCATCAATATGTAGCGTATGCCGGTCTGGGCGGCGACCTGCTCGGCGGCGCCGAGGTAATTGTCGTTGACCGTGCCCACATCCAGAATCAGGTCGGGGCGCATGGCGATGAGGCGCTCCCGGCCCATGGTGCTGCCGCGTCCGGACAGCCGGCCGACCATGGGAAGATTGCGCTGTGCGGCAGGCAGCATGGCCAGGGCGGCCGGGCTCAACTGATACGGCCAGCCCAGCATCTTTTCCGGCGCCAGGCAATAGACCAGAATCGAGGCGGGCGGTCCGGCCGCATAAACCCGTTGAGTCGGCTCGCGGCCGGGGCCGGGGCCGAATGCACTGAACAGTTCGCCGGTCGAGGCCAGCGCCCTAGTCGACCAGGCGAGGGGCGCCAGCGCGAACGACTGGAGCAGCCGCCTGCGGTTCATCGACGGCCGTCTTCTGCCGCAGACGCGTTGCGGCGCGTGGCATTGAACCATGTCAGGATCTCGTCGGGGTCGGGTGGAAGTTCAGTCGCCATGCCGCCGGTGAATTCCCGCCAGGCTTCCAGATAAGGCGGCGACACCACCGTCAGCACTGCATAGCCCCGGGTCATCAGTTCGAGCATTTCGGCGCTGAACCCGTCGCCGTCGGCCTCCAGGATGCCGAAGCGGTTCACGACCACTAGGTCGGCTCCGGTCTCGATCGCGCGCCGCAGGACGACGCCCGCCTTGAGCAAGGCTCCGGGATCAAGGCAGCAGGCCTTCGATTCTTTGCCCAGGCTCTGGCCGATGGGATAGACGGTGCCTGCTTCCAGGTCGCGCACGGTGCGCGTGGCGCAATCGTGCGGATCGCTTTGCGGGCCCGGGACCAGCCCGCGCACTACGCGGCCCTGCGATTGCACGCGCTGCACGAACTCGAGCAAGGGTCCGTCGGCGCTGCCCTTGCCTTCGTGCACGATGGCCGCGACGGCGATGGTCTCGTCGGTGTCGTCCATGATTTACTCCAAGTCCAGGTTAGAAACGATACATGGCGTTGGCGAACCAGACGCGTCCGGGCATGGGATAGCCGTCGGCCAGCTCATAGCTGCGATCGGTCAGATTGCGTACGCCGGCCTCCAGAGAGATATCGCTGCGCGGCGTCCAGATGCCCGTGAGCCCCCAGATGCCGAAACCGGCCAGCTTCTTGTAGGGTTCGGCATTACTGTAGCTCACGTAGCGGCCCGATTCGGCCTCGAGCGTACCCAGGACTTCCCACTGTGCATTGGGTTTCCAGCTGACGTGGGCAAAGAGGCGATGGCGCGGCGTATCGGTGAGGCGCACGGATTCGTCGCTGAGGTTCTTGCGGTCCAGGTAGGTATAGGCCAGGCCCGCGCGCCACTGGCGCGTAATTTCTTGCTGCAAGCCGATTTCCAGGCCGCGATGCCTGGCTTTGCCGATGTTCTGCGCCTGGTTGCAGAGCTCGTCGTTGTTGTCGCCGCATTGTGCTTCCGACAGCGGCAGCACTGCATTCTGGATCAGGTTGCGGATATTGCTCTGGAACAGCGTCACCTCGAAGCTTCCGCCCGACCACGGTGCGCCGCGATAGCCCACTTCCATGTGCTGGGCCTTTTCGGGCTGCAGGTCGGGGTTGGGCTGGGCGCTGCCGAAGCGCGCCGAGTAGCGGTCCTTGATGGTCGGGAAGCGGGTCTTGTAAGCCAGGCTGGCAAACAGCTGCGAGCCGGGCGTCAGGTCGTACATGATTTCGGCCAGGCCGTTGGTGGCGTGCGTCTTGCCCGTGGGCCAGAAGTACACCTCGCGCGCCTCGCGCTGCTCGTAGCTGGCGCCCACGCGCATGTGCCAGGAATCGGACAGGTCGATCAGGTCTTCGAAGGCCGCAGATTTGGTGACGTCGCGGTACTTCTGCGTGGGGTTGTCGCTGCCTTCCTCGCTTTCGTTGTGGCGATCGTCCTTGTAGTGCAGGGCCAGGTGCAGCTCGTGATTGCGGAAGGCCCGGCTGACCAGCTCCATCGAGGCGCCGTAGGTTTCATCGTCGTACAGGCTGGGCAGGTTGCGCGCATGAGGCCTGGTGTAGGTGCTGTCGCTGAAGAACTCCAGGCGGTTCTTGTATTTGTCATGGTAGATGCGGAACTTGACCGTGTGCTCCCGGTCGATGTCCGTGCTGCTGATGAAATACAGGCTTTCCTTGTCCCAGTAAGGCCATTGCCAGAAGCGGCTGTTGTTCAGTTCGCCGGTATAGGCCGGATTGCCCTTTTCGCCTTGCTGGTTGACGTAGCCGATGGCGTATTCGTCGGTGGCGTTGGGCGTCAGGCCCAGCTTGACGGAATACTTCTTGTCGCTGCGGTAGGCGTTTTCGCGATACTTGCCGGTGTCGGTGGGTGCGGGCTGGCGGTAGTCATGGAAGCCGCGGCCCAGCGGAAAGCTGTCGGCGTCCAGCCACGAGGCGCCGGCCTGCAGATACCACAGGCCCTGGTTGGTGCCGACGTTCAGCGCCGCCTTGCGTTCGCTGCCCGTGGCGTAGCCGATGCGCACGTCGCCTTCGAATTCCTTCGAAGGTTTGCGCGTGACCAGATTGATGGCGCCGCCCATGATGTTGGGCCCGTACAGCAAAGAGGCCGCGCCCTTGGCGACGCGGATCTGCGACAGGTCGAAGGTGGTGAAGCGGCCGAAATCCACATAGCCGTCGTACGGAACGTACAGGGGAATGCCGTCCAGGAAGACCGGAACCTGGCGTGCGTCGAAGCCGCGCAGATACACCATCTCTTCATTGCGGCTGTTGCGCGAGACGCTGACCCCGGGAAGGGTCTTGACCGCCTCGCCCACCGTATTCAGATCGTAGCGCTCGATTTGAGTGCTGGTCATCACCTGTTCGTCATCCAGCGTGGCCGACTGCGGCCCTTTGACGACGATGCTGCCCAGCCGGAAGACATTGTCCGCCGCCAGCGCGGGCTGCGCAGCCGGCAGGGCGGAATATGCGCCCAGCAGCACCGCGGCAAGCATCGACGCTGGATAGCCCGCGTTCTTCTTCTGATTCATGGTTCTCCCTCAACCGTTATGTTTAATTGTATATAGCGAAAGGTAAAAAATCGGGCCGAGCAAAACCCGCCCCGAAGTGCTGTGTTCAAGGGATGGTCAGGCTGATATCCCCATAGGCCGATGCGCGGTATCGTAACAGAAAATGAGCGCGCTGTATTCGAATGTATATAACCAACGTCCCGGCGCGGGGCCGGGACGTGGTCGGGCTGAGGGAGGGAGTCGGTCTGCGGACCGATGGGCTCAAGAACCGCCGTTATCGTTCTTGTGCCGTTTATCGGCGTCGGCGGCGAGAGCAGCGCTGAAGTTCTCGGGCTTCAGCACCGACCGCATCGCTTCATTGACCTGGTCCGCAGTCAGGGCCGCAAGGGCGTCATCCATATCTTGGGACCATTCGAAAGAGCGGTCCAGCTGCAGATAATTGATCCAGGCCGACGCCAGGACGCCGTCCCGGGTGCGGGCCAGGCGGCGCAGCTTCAGCAGGGCGTCGACGCCGTCCTTGACCTCTTGCTCGGTAAAGCCTTCTTTCAGCACTTTTTCCACTTCGTCCTGAACGGCGGTGCGCAGGCGGTCGCTGTTTTCGGGCGCGAAGATGGCGTAGATGTCCCAGCTGCCCGAGGGCTCGTACGACGAGGCGTCGAATTGGCTGCGCACGTTGTACGACAGGCCGTCCTGCACGCGGACGCGGTTCCACAGGCGCGATGTCTCGGAAGCGCCCAGCAGGTAGTTGGCCAGATACAGCGCCGGAAAGCGTGCGTCGGTGTCCTGGATCTTGATGGGCTGAGATGCAAGATAGAAGGCGTTGGCCTTGTCCGGCGTGTCGATGTCGAAATCTTCCGGAGGAACCGGTTGGAAGGGGTTGTCGACGCGTGCGTAGGCGGGCGCCTTGCGCCAGCCGCTCAGTCCCTTGGCCAACGCGTCGCGCACTGCGTCCGGCTCGAAGGAGCCTACCGCCGAGAAGCGGATGGTGCCGGCGCCATAGAACTCTTCGTGGAAGCGCACCAGATCGGGCCGGCTGATGGAAGCGATGTCCTGAAGGCTTTCTTCGAAGGTGGGCACGTAGCGCACGTCGTCGCGCGGCCAGGGGTTGCCGTGCCGCGAGATGGCCTGGGAAGCCAGCGACATGGGGTCGTCCATGCTGCTTTGTATGGAGGCCGAAGCCTGGCGCTGATACTCGGCCAGCTGTTCGGCCGGAAAGCTGGCGTGGCGCACGACATCGAGCACCGCCTCGATCAGCGCGGGCAGGTTCTCGCCGATGGTGGTCATGTGGACCGAGAGATTTCCGGCGCTGCCATTGAAGCCGACCTCGGCCTGCAAGGCGTCGAAACGGTCCTGGATCTGCTGGCGCGATAGTTCGTCGGTGCCGCGCTCGAGCATGTCGGCGGTGATCTGGGCGACCGAGCGCTTGCCCTTCAGTTTCTCTGCGTCGGCGAACTGCACGAGCAGCGTGGCCTGGACGCGATCGCCGCGCGTGGCCTTGGGCAGCAGCGCCAGCTGGACCGTGCCGTTGGGCAGATCCAGCGGCTCGCGCAAGGTGGCGGCGTCTATCGACGCGGGAGAGGGGTCGAAGGCCTCGACCGATTCGGGGGCGTCCTTGCCGGCGTAGTCCTGCAGCAGGGCGCTCAGGTCGACCGGCTTGGGCAGCGGGGCTCTGACGGGCTTGGCCGTGGGCAGATACATGCCGTCGGTGCGGTTGCTGGGAACGAGGTATTTCTCGGTGGCGGTCTGTACGGAATCGAGCGTCGCATTCTCGACCTGATCGCGCCGCAGGAAGAACAGCCGCCAGTCGCCGGCGCCCGCGGCGTCGGACAAGGCATCGGTCAGGCTGACCGGGTCGGCGTAGATCTGGTTCCAGCCGGTCATCCATTTGTTCTTGATGCGCTTCAGCTGTTCTTCGACGAAAGGCTTGTCCTTCAAGCTGCCAAGCGACTCGTCCAGCGCGTCCAGCGCCTTGCGGGCGTCCATGCCCGGTTCGAGCTGGACGCCGAACAGGGCGTATCCGGGCTGGGCCATGGGGCGGGCAAAGCCGAAGACGCTGGCGCCCAGCTTCTGGGTGACCAGAGTCTGGTACAGACGCCCGGAAGGCGTGTCGCTGAGCATGTCGACGCCCAGATCAAGCAGGGTGAAATCGGGGTCGCCCAGCGCCGGGATATGGAACATCGAGGCCACGAAAGGACTGCCGCCCTGGCGGCGCAGGGTGACCAGGCGCTCGCCGTCCTGGACGGGCTCCACTGTGTATTCGCGCGGCAGCGTGCGCTTGGGCCGGGGGATGTCCTTGAATGCGTCGGCGATGACGTTCAGCACCGCGTCGGTTTCGAACTGCCCCGAGATGATGAGCACGGCGTTGTCGGGCTGGTAGTGCAGCTTGTAGAACTGACGCAGCTGCTCGATGTCGACTTGTTCGACGTCGGAGCGCGCGCCGATGGTGCTTTTGCCGTAGCTGTGCCACTGGAAGGCGGCCGCCTGCATTTTCTGCATCAGGATCTGAAAAGGGTTGTTCTCGCCGCTTTCCATTTCGTTGCGCACCACCGTCATCTCGGCGTCGAGGTCTTCACGCGAGATGGTGGAGTTGATCATCGCATCGGCCTGCCACCGTATGTACCACTCCAGGGTTTCAGGGTCGGCGGCGAAGCTGGCGTAGTAGTTGGTGCGGTCGGTGCTGGTCGAGCCGTTGGCGCGCAACCCGCGGCGCGAGAACTCGGCCAGGGCGTTGGGCAGCGTCGGCGTGCCGCGAAACAGCATGTGCTCGAGCAGGTGAGCCATGCCGGTCTGGCCGTAGTTCTCGTGGCGGGAGCCGACCAGATAGGTCATGTTGACCGTGACGTTGGGCTTGGACGGATCGGGTGTGAGCACCACGCGCAGCCCGTTCGGCAGCGTGTACTGGGTGGTGCCCTCGATGGACGGCCCCTGGGTGATGCCGGCCGGCAATGTGTCGGGCGCCTGTGCCGCAACCGCCGGGACGAAGCCGCCGATCAGCAGCAGGCAGAAGAAAAAGAACCGGGAAAAATAGTGGCCCATATGTTTTTCGCGCTCCGTGAAACGAAGTATTGTCTGTTATTGCCGCGGCGCCGGGGGCTTGTCGACTGGGGCAACCGCCCTGTCGTCGGCAGGCTCCGCGCCGGTCCGGATCATGTCTTTGAGCCCTTCGGGGCGGGCAAGTTCATTTGGACAGCTGGCGCATGGCCTGCTCCAGGCCGCTTACGGTGACACTGTACATGCGATCCTGCATGATGTTCTTGATGATGGCGATCGACTGCCGATACGGCCAGTAACCCTCCGGCTCGGGGTTGAGCCATGCCGCGCGCGGCCAATTGTCGAGCAGGCGCTGCAGCCAGGCGGCGCCCGTCTCGGTATTGTGGTGCTCGACCGATCCGTTCGGATGAAGGATCTCGTACGGGCTCATGGTGGCGTCGCCCACGATAATCAGGCGCCAGTCGTCGTTGTAGGTGCGCAGGATGTCCCAGGTGTCGAAGCGCTCGGCGCGGCGCCTTTGGTTGTTGCGCCACAGCGATTCGTAAGGGCAATTGTGGAAGTAGAACACTTCGAGGTGGCGGAACTCGCTGCGCGCCGCCGAGAAAAGCTCTTCGACGCGGCTGATGTGGTCGTCCATGCTGCCGCCCACGTCCAGCAGCATCAGCACCTTGACAGTGTTGTGGCGCTCGGGAACCATCTGCAAGTCGAGAAAGCCCGCGTTGCGCGCCGTGCTGCGTATGGTGTCGTCCAGATCCAGCTCGAGCTCGGCGCCTTCGCGCGCAAAGCGCCGCAGGCGCCGCAAGGCCATCTTGAAGTTGCGCGTGCCCAGTTCCTGCTGGTCGTCGTAGTCGCGGAATTCGCGTTTTTCCCAGACCTTGACCGCGGTGCGGTGGCCAGCCGAGGGCCCGCCCACGCGTATGCCTTCGGGGTGGTAGCCGCCATGGCCGAAGGCCGAGGTGCCGCCCGTGCCTATCCACTTGTTGCCGCCGGCATGGCGCTCTTGCTGCTCTTCGAGCCTCTTCTTGAAGAGTTCCATGAGTTTGTCCCAGCCGTGCTTCTGGATGGCCGCTTTTTCTTCGGGCGTGAGCTGGCGCTGGAAATCCTTCAGGAACCAGTCCAGCGGGATTTCCTTGTCGGCGGGCAAGGCGGCTTCGAGTTGCCGGTAGAAGGCGCCGAAAGCCTGGTCGTAGCGGTCGAACAGGGTTTCGTCCTTGACCAGCGCCATGCGCGCCACATGGTAGAAGTCGTCCAGGGTGGGAGGCATGACACCCGCCCGAAGCGTTTCGAGCAGGGTCAGATACTCTTGCACCGACACGGGCAGCTTGTGGGCCCGCAAATGATAGAAGAAGTCCGTCAGCATGGCGCCGATACCCGTGTGTGAACCTTGGCAGGCATGAAAGGCATCCGGTCAGCGGCGGCTGGCGCGGCTGACGGCCGCCAGGCGCTGCAGCAGGGTCAGGTCCTGCTCGTTCTTGAGCAGCGCGCCGGCCATGACGGGAAGGTCTTGCGGGCTGGCGACCTGCGCCGCCGGAATCGATTCGCTCATCAGCAGGCGAAGCCAGTCGAGGAATTCGGAGGTGGAGGGCTTTTTCTTCAGGCCCGGCGCATCGCGCAGGGCGAAGAAGGTGTCCAGCGCGGCGGAAAGGACGTCCTGCTTGATGTCCGGAAAGTGCACCGACACGATGTTGCGCATGGTGTCCGGGTCGGGGAAGCTGATATAGTGAAAAAAGCAGCGTCGCAGAAAGGCGTCGGGCAGGTCCTTCTCGTTGTTCGAGGTAATGATGATCAGCGGCCGGTGCCGCGCCTGGATGGTCTGGCGGGTTTCATACACATGGAACTCCATGCGGTCCAGTTCGCGCAGCAGGTCATTGGGAAACTCGATGTCGGCCTTGTCGATTTCATCGATCAGCACCACGACCGGGTCGGGCGATTCGAAGGCATGCCACAGCACTCCCTTGACGATGTAGTTGCCGATGTCGCGCACTTTTTCGTCGCCCAGTTGCGAGTCGCGCAGCCGCGAGACGGCATCGTATTCGTACAGGCCCTGGTTGGCCTTGGTGGTCGACTTGACATGCCATTGCAGCAGTGGGCGGCCCAGGGCCGCGGCCACTTCTTCGGCCAGCATGGTCTTGCCCGTGCCGGGCTCGCCCTTGACCAGCAGCGGCCGCTGCAGCGACAGGGCGGCGTTCACCGCCAGCTTCAGGTCGTCGGTGGCGACATAGCGTTCGGTTCCTTCGAAACGTTCGGTGGCAGAGGGTTTGAATGTCATGTTGCTTCCGTTTTTTGCGGCGCGGCGGTCAGTGCCGCACCGCCTGGTTGAGTAGGGTGCATGGCAGGCTTGGCTTCAATTATCGTACAATCCAACGGGTTCGTCGGTCGCGAGCAAGCAAGGCCGGCTTTTATCTACTGCTAAAAGAGCTAATATGAAGTTGCGAACAAATCTGAAGCGCACAGCATTTGCGCTGGCCGTGACGGCTTTCTGTGGAATCGCGGGCCCGGCTTTGGCCGCCGATGCGCCCGTGGGCGACGCGCAAGCGGCAGTCGGTAAAGTGTCCATGTGCATCGGCTGCCACGGCATCAAAGGATACAAGGCCAGCTTCCCCGAGGTTTACCACGTTCCCATGATAGCCGGGCAGAATGCCGAGTACATCGTCACCGCCCTGCAGGAATACGCCAGCGGCGACCGCACCTTTCCCACCATGGAAGCCATCGCCAAAAGCCTGAGCCCTCAGGACATGGCCGATCTCGCCGCCTATTATTCCAGTCTCAAGTAATCCGGGAGCCGACATGAACAAACTGACTCTCGCCGTAGCGGCTTCCCTGTTCGCTGCTATGGGCGCATCCGCCCAAGCCGCCGACCTGGCCGCAGGCCAAGAAGCCTTCCAGAAGTACACCTGCGCCACCTGTCACGGCGCCGATGCCAAGACGTCCACGCTGCCCACCTACCCCATTCTGGCCGGCCAGCATGCCGACTATCTGGCCCACTCGCTCAAGTCCTACAAGCGCGGCCAGGCCGGCGCGCCCGCTTCGGCCAACGTGCGCAAGAACGCGGTCATGGGCGCCATGGTTCAGCAGCTCAGCGACGCCGACATCGAAAACATCTCCGCCTGGCTGGCCTCGCTGCCTTCGCCGCTGTCCGTCAGCAAGTAGGCGGCCGCCGCCGCTCGAGCCGGCAAGCCTGCCTTCGAGCTGCCCCAATGAAGAAACCGCCTCCTGCAGGCGGTTTTTTCATGGTGCAAGAAACGGCGACGTACTTTCTGCAAAGCACGCATTCATCGAGCGCTTTGCCCTGGCGAGAGGCGGTATGCGGTTTACCTTCCGCGTCATGCGGTGCTTCGGGCTTCCGAGTTTTTCTTGTTCGACCGGGCAGCAGGCGCACCACGAGGCGGGTCCGGGGCTGGCGCGGTCCGCTTCGTGTCAATACTAATTGCGTGTGATGCGGCGCCGGATCAGGTCTAGATAGCCTTCGCTGCTGAAGGCGGTGCCGAGGCGCTGCGCTTCCCACACCACTTCGCCCAGGCATTCCATGATTTCGTGTGCGGCGGCGTGCGGGTCGCGGGTGGCCAGCAACTGTTCGTAGGCCGCCTTGATGCCGGGCGGCTGGTCGATGGAAAGCTGCTCGCTGATGGCCAGGTGCATGGACAGATGAAGAAAGGGGTTGGTCTGGCCCGCCTCGACGGGAAAGTCGGCCTCGACCGCATCGGGGTCTTCGAGCGCGGCATGGTATTCGGGATGTTGAAGCATCCAATCGACCGCCATGCTTTCCAGCGGCGTCAGCACGCCCGCCCGCCTGTGCTTGAGCCAGGCTTCGGTGAAAAATCGGCGTACTTGCTCGCGAGAGGGGTTGAACATGGAAGCAGAGGCATGAGAAGGTGGGACACAAGCCATTTTAACCGCCGCTTCCGGCTCGCCTGCCTATGCCGTCTCCGGCCGGATATACCCGATGTCTGGACGGGCCGCCGATCCAATCCTTGCCCGTATCGCCTCTGCGGGTCTCCATGTGCGGCGGGATAGTCGTTAAAATGAGCCCAACACCCTCGAAGCCGGCGCTATTTCCTTTGTCTTAGTCTTATATAAGACTTGGTTTATAATGTTGCGGTTTCACTGAATCTTCCATTTTTTATGGAGCAACTGGAGCGTCCATGTCCTATCAGCACATCAAGGTCCCCGATGCGGGCCAAAAAATTACCGTAAACGCCGATTTTTCGCTCAACGTTCCGGATGAGCCCGTCATCCCCTACATCGAAGGCGATGGTACTGGTGCCGATATCACTCCGGTCATGCTCAAGGTGGTCGACGCCGCGGTTGAAAAGGCCTATGGCGGCAAGCGCAAGATCCACTGGATGGAAGTCTACGCCGGCGAAAAGTCCACCAAAATCTACGGTCCCGACGTCTGGCTGCCCGAAGAAACCCTCGAGGCCGTCAAAGACTATGTCGTCTCGATCAAGGGCCCCCTGACCACGCCCGTGGGCGGCGGCATCCGCTCGCTGAACGTGGCCCTGCGCCAGCAGCTCGACCTGTACGTCTGCCTGCGTCCCGTGCAGTACTTCAAGGGCGTTCCCTCGCCGGTCAAAGAACCCGAAAAAACCAATATGGTCATCTTCCGTGAAAACTCGGAAGACATCTACGCCGGCATCGAGTTCTCGGCCGAAAGCGCCGACGCCAAGAAGCTCATCAGCTTCCTGCAGAAAGAAATGGGCGTCGACAAGATCCGCTTCCCCGAAACCTCGGGCATCGGCGTCAAGCCCGTGTCGCGCGAAGGCACGCAGCGCCTGGTGCGCAAGGCCATCCAGTACGCCATCGACAACGACAAGTCGTCGGTCACCCTGGTGCACAAGGGCAACATCATGAAGTTCACCGAAGGCGGCTTCCGTGATTGGGGCTACGAGTTGGCCCAGAAGGAGTTCGGCGCGCAGCTGATAGACGGCGGCCCGTGGTGCAAGTTCAAGAATCCCAAGACCGGTCGCGAGATCACGGTCAAGGATTCGATCGCCGACGCCTTCCTGCAGCAGATCCTGCTTCGTCCGGCCGAGTACGACGTCATCGCCACGCTCAACCTCAACGGCGACTACGTCTCCGACGCGCTGGCCGCGCAGGTCGGCGGCATCGGCATCGCTCCGGGCGCCAACCTGTCCGACTCCGTGGCCATGTTCGAAGCCACCCACGGCACCGCGCCCAAGTATGCCGGCAAAGACTACGTCAATCCCGGTTCCGAGATCCTGTCCGCCGAAATGATGCTGCGCCACATGGGCTGGACCGAAGCCGCCGACCTCATCATCAGCAGCATGGAAAAATCCATTCTGTCCAAGAAAGTCACCTACGACTTCGCCCGTCTGATGGAAGGCGCCACCCAGGTTTCCTGCTCGGGCTTTGGCCAAGTCATGATCGACAACATGTAAGCTTGCGCCGTTCACACTGCTTTTGAAACCCGCGGAAACATCTGATTCCGCGGGTTTTGTTTTTTTGGACCGCCGCCGGCGCTGACGCTTGGCCGAATGGGCTATAATTTTTTGGTAACAATAACGATTTGCATTACGGGAGGGGGCCGCCTGTCACGTTTTTCTTAGGTCGATATGAATTTCCCCCACAGCAGCACCTCCACAAGCCGGTTCTCTCGTTTTGCGCGGGCAATCGGAGTCACTCTAGCCTTGGCCGCCGGCGCGTCTTCCGCAGCGTTTGCGTGGGACGTCCAGACCGCAAAGGGCGTCGTCCAGGTCGAAGGCACGCCGCAGCGCGTGGTCACCCTCAGTGAAAGCGCGCTCGATACGGCGCTTGCGGTCGGCATCCAGCCGGTGGGCACGGTCGCTACGCGCGGCAGCAACACGGTATCGGAATATCTTCAGCAGCGCGCGGGCAAGCTCGGCATCGTGGGCACGGCGCGCGAATACAACCTGGAAGCCATCCTGGCCCTGCAGCCCGATCTCATCCTGGCGCCGCAAACGCTATCGAGCGACGTCTACGCCAAGCTCAGCCTGATGGCTCCCACCATCATTCCAGACGCGGAATTCACCGACGATTGGCGTTTGATGGTGTCCACCTACGCCCAGGCTCTGGGCCGCGAGGCGCAGATCGACGAGGCTTATCGGAAGCTGGACGCCCGCATCGACGATCTGCGCAAGCGTCTGGGAGAACCCCGCACCGTCTCGGTCGTGCGCTGGATGCCGCAAGGGCCGATGATCATGTCGGACAAAGTGTTCACCGGCCAGCTGCTGCATTCCCTGGGTTTCAAGACTCCCGAACTGGCGGGCAAGCAGGGCGACCGGCCCCATAGCGACGTGCTCAGCCTGGAGAACCTGGGCGGCATCGATGCCGACTGGCTGTTCCTGGCCACGCTGAACAAAGAAGGCGCCGACACGCTGGCGGCCACCAAGCGCCAGCCCGCGTTCACCCGGCTCGCCGCCGTGCAGAACGATCATGTCTCTACGGTGGACGGCCAGATATGGAGCAGCGCCACCGGCGTGCTCGCCGCCGATCTCATCCTCGACAACATCGAACAGACCTTCCTGAACTGATGCGTGCAGCAAGCCCGTCCGCGGCCCTTTCACCGGGCCGTGCAGCCCTGGCCGCAACCATCGTACTGGCCTTGCTGGTCCTGGCCAGCCTAGCCTGGGGGGCCGGCAGCGTTTCGCCGCGCGAGGCCATGCGCGTGCTGGCCGGCCTGTCCCAGGATCCCGATGCGCAGTTCGTGGTGAGTCAGCTGCGCTGGCCGCGAACGCTTCTGGGCCTGGTGGTCGGCGCATGCCTGGGCGCATCAGGCGCCGTGCTGCAGGCCGCCACGCGCAACCCGCTGGCCGAACCGGGGCTTCTGGGCGTCAGTGCGGGAGCTTCGTTCGCCGTGGTGCTGGCGATCGGCCTGGGCGCCGGAGCCGCCACATTGAATCTGGGCGTGGCCATTCTGGGGGCGATGGCGGGCTGTTTTCTGGTGCTGCTGGTGACGCAGATGCGGAACGTGGGCGACGACCCGGTCCGCCTCGTCCTGGCCGGCGCCGCTTTCAGCGGCATTCTGATGTCGCTCAGCACGCTCATCCTGCTTTACGACCAGCGCACGGCGGACGAAATCCGCTTCTGGATCATCGGCGCATTGGGAGGCCGTCCGGCCGAGGCACTGAGCTGGAGCATAGCAGGCGCCGTGGCCGGACTGCTGGTGCTGCTGCCTGTGCTGCGGCCCTTGGCCGCCCTGGCGCTGGGAGAACATCTGGCGACGGGATTGGGCCATCGCCCGCGTGCGACCCGCATCTGGGCGCTGGTGGTGGTGGCCATTCTGGTGGGCACCGCCACGGCGGCCGCCGGGCCCATCGCCTTCGTCGGCCTGGTCGTGCCCTTCGTCGCCCGGCGCCTGGTGGGCACGGACATCCGCCGCGCGCTGGCCCTGTCGCTGCTGGCCGGCCCGGCCCTGGTGCTGTTTACCGACATCGTCTCCCGCCTGGTCGTTCGGCCCTACGAGCTGCCCATAGGAGTGGTCACCGCCTTCGTGGGCGCGCCCTGCCTGGTCGCCATCGTGCGCAGCCAGCGCCTTCCCGTCCTGTAGTGTCAACAGCGCATGAGTTCTCGCATTCCATCTTCCGCCGCCCGTTACGCGCCCCATGGCTACGCTTTGCTCCGTACGCGGGGCCTGCATGTGCTGGTCCATCGCCGCAGTGCCGGGGCGGCGCTGCTTATGTCCTGCGTCCTGCTGGCGCTGTCGGCGCTCAGCCTGTCGACCGGCGCGGCCGGCATGTCGCCGTTGGATGCGGTCCTGGCCGCGTTCGGAGCGGGACCCGACATGCAGGTCTTTCTCATCCAGCACTTGCGCCTGCCGCGCTTGACGGCGGGCGTGCTGAGCGGCTTTGCCTTCGGGGTCGGAGGCTGCCTGCTGCAGACCCTGGCCCGCAACCGGCTGGCCACGCCCAGCATCATAGGCATCGACGACGGCGCCAGCGCCTTCGCCGTGGCTTCCATCGTGGCCGTGCCCACTTCTCTCGCGCCTTCGGTTCTGGCGCTGTGGGGCGCGGCCGTTGCGGCGATACTGGTTTTTGCGCTGTCCGCAGGCGCCGGCGCGCGGGGGTACCGCTTCATCATCGTGGGCATTGCGGTGGGTGTGATGTTTGGCGCGATCACCAATCTGATGCTGGCTCGCACGGGGATAGACAGCGCCAACCAGGCCTATCCCTGGACCGTGGGCAGTCTCAACGCGAGGCCGGCCTTGTCGATATGGCTGCTCGCGGCGGGCCTGGCCGTGTGCGTGCCGGCCGCCAAGTATGCGGCGCGATCTCTGGACCCGTTGC
Organism: Pusillimonas caeni; assembly: GCF_003545815.1. Lineage (GTDB taxonomy): Bacteria > Pseudomonadota > Gammaproteobacteria > Burkholderiales > Burkholderiaceae_B > Pusillimonas > Pusillimonas caeni. The sequence goes on along the minus strand of NZ_PDUW01000004.1, from coordinate 391,610 downwards.
GCCTGTCGGATGCGGTGGCCATCGGCTTGGGAGTCAGTCTGGCCCGCACCCGCGCAATGGTGCTGGTGTTGACGGTGGGGCTGACCGGCCTGGCCGTGGCCGTGGCGGGGCCGGTGGGACTGATCGCGTTGGCCGCTCCCGAGGCCGCGCGCCATCTTGCGGACGACAAAGGCGTGCCCGTGCTGCTCTCGGGCCTGGTCGGCGCGCTGATGATGATAGCCGCCGACTGGGTCGGCCGTACCTTGTTCGCTCCCATCGAAATTCCGGTCGGCGTCGTCACGGCGGTCGTCGGCGGCCCGTACCTGTTATGGATATTGCTGCGCAAACCCGGCAGGGGCATGACATGAAAGAGGAGTCTTCCTTGCACCCTATTTTCGACGCCGCGCGCGAGCGGAACGGCGCAAGCGCTCGCCTGCGGGCCAGCCGCGTGACGCTGGGCTATGACAAGACCCGCATCATCGAGGACTTGTCCGTGACCATTCCCGATGGGCTGGTGACGGCCATTGTGGGTCCCAACGGTTGCGGCAAATCGACGCTTCTTGCCGGGCTGTCGCGGCTGCGCAAGCCCAGCAGCGGGGCGGTGCTGCTGGATGGCCGCGTCATTTCGAGCTGTCCCTCGCGTGAAGTGGCGCGCAAGCTCGCTTTGCTGCCGCAGGACGCCATTGCGCCGGACGGCATGACGGTGGCCGAACTCATCCGTTTCGGGCGTCAGCCGCATCAGGGTCTGTTGCGGCAGTGGTCGCAAGAAGACGAGGAAGTCGTCCAGGCTTCGCTGCGCGCCACGGATCTGCTCGACCTGGCCGACCGCCCGCTGGAGGCCATGTCCGGCGGCCAGCGCCAGCGCGCATGGATCGCCATGGCCATTGCCCAGGCGACTCCCTTGCTGCTGCTCGACGAACCCACGTCGGCGCTCGATCTGGGGCACCAGATCGAAGTCTTCGAGCTGATACGCGGCTTGGCCGAGGCGGGCAAGACGGTGGTGATGGTGGTGCATGACTTGTCCAGCGCCTGCCGTTACGCGGATCATCTCATTGCCATGCGCGACGGCGCCATCGTGGCCGAGGGCCGGCCCCTCCGGATCGTGACGCCGGAACTCGTGGAGCGGCTTTACGGCGTACGGTGCACGCTGGTGCCCGACCCCCATACGGGCACGCCCATCATTGCAGGCCTGACCCGCGCGTGATCGGGGCGCTCATGTCAGCACGGCGTTTATTACTTGCATGGGTCATAAGATATATCGTAAGATATAATCTATGGACAATGACATAACCGGCGACATGCCGTCGCAAGGGCACGGGTCCCTTACGCGCGGACGCAAATTCACGGCGCAGGAGCTGTATCTGATGACGCTTGCCCTGCTGGAGCAGGGGCCGCGCCATGGTTATGAAGTCATCAAGGAGCTCAAGGCGACGTCCCTGGGTTTCTACAGTCCCAGTCCGGGCGCGCTGTACCCGGTGTTGGGCCAGATGGTGCAACAGGGCCATGCCCGGGTCGAAGCCGAAGGCAAGCGCAAGTGCTACATGCTGTCCGATTCGGGCCGGCGGTATCTGGAAAGCCAAGCCCATGCCGTGCAGATGCTCTTTACCCGGTTGCGCCATGCGGCAAAGAAGATGCTCTGGATTTCCCAGAACATGGACCCCGAGGCCGCGGCGCAGGCCACGGGCTGGCTGCCCGAGTTCGTCGAGGCGCGGCGGGCCATGCGTTCGGCCCTGTTTGCACGCAGCGATGCCGACCATAACGAGCAGCGGCGCCTGGTCGCCATCCTGAACAAGGCCGTGGCCGAAATCGAGCAGGGCGCCGCTCCTTCCGGCACACCGCCGGCAAATAAAAGCCGCGGCGCCTGTTGACCCCATCTCTTCCCAAACAAACAAGCGAACACCACATGACCCAAGCAGACCTGACCGTACAAAAACTGAGGCATCCCCTGAAGCTGCGCATGCTGCGGGTGGGCCGCATCACCGAGCTGACGCCTTCCATGCGCCGCATCACACTGGTGGGCGCCGATCTCGAAGGCTTTCATTCCGCTTCCTTCGACGACCACGTCAAGCTGTTCTTTCCCGCCGAGCCGGGCGCCGAGCTGGCCATGCCCGTCGCCGGGCCCAACGGCCTGCAGTTTCCGGACGACGCGCCGCGACCCATCGCGCGCGACTACACGCCGCGCCGCTACGATCCGGCGGCACAAGAACTGGACATCGATTTCGTCCTGCATCACAGCGGCCCAGCCACCGACTGGGCCATGGGGGCGTCTGTGGGCGATACCCTGGGCGTTGGCGGCCCGCGCGGTTCCTTCGTCATTCCGACAGGCTTCGACTGGCATGCGCTGATCGGCGACGAGACCGCCATGCCCGCCATCGGGCGGCGGCTCGAAGAGTTGCCGCAGGGCGCGCAGGCGCTGGTGATCGTCAAGATACGAGACGAAGCGTCGCGCATGGATTTCCAATCCCGTTGCGATCTGCGCATCCAATGGCTGGACGCATCGGATGATGGCATGGACGCCCTGGAGCGCGCTACGCGCGAACTGGTCCTGCCCGAGGGCGAGGGCTATGTCTGGGCCGCGGGCGAATACACCCCCATCCAGAAAGTGCGCGAGCACCTGGTCAATGAGCGCGGCCTCGACAAAGGCCGAATCCGCGCGGCAAGCTATTGGCGCAGGGAAGCTCCCGCGACCCACGTCAACTTCGAATAGGAGGCTGCGGCGCGACCCGGCGCCGTCAATGGCCGATTGATTTCGAGAATAAATTGACGATCATCACGCCGACGATGATGAAGGCCAGGCCGATAAGCGCGGCCAGATCGAGCTTCTGGCCGAACACCACATAGCCGATGATGGAAATCAGCACGATGCCAAGGCCGCTCCAGATGGCATAGGCCAGGCCGACGGGCATGGTCTTGAGCACCACGGACAGAAAATAAAAAGCGCTCAGGTAGCACAGCGCCATGGCCAGCGTAGGAAACAGGCGCGTGAACTGCTCCGACTTCTGCAGCATGGTCGTGCCTATCACTTCGAGAACGATGGCTACGCCCAGGGCGCCGTATGCGGCAATGATGGGTTTCATGGGCACTCTAACGGTTGCGACCGGGAAATTATGCCCTGATTTCCATCTACAGGCTCCACGGCCGCGCTGAGCCCGCACCGTCGGCTGTCCGGGGTAAGCCGTGCATTGTGCGGCGGGTCGTCAACCGGGCCCGCCCGACTCGCCGGGCGAAATGCCGCCCCGATCGTTCTTGGGTTCGAAATCGCCGCTGCCCAATTCGATGATTCCATCGGTAGGCGTATTGCGGGCTTCCTCCGCCGCGCTGATGATGTGTTCCCGGCCGCGCTCGAAAGCGTCCAGCAGCTTGTTGCCGCTGCCGTCTTCGGCATCGAAGGCCTGCAGCAGCGCGTCTCCCGAGATTTCGTACTGGCGCTTGTTGACGCCTTCGCCCCACGAGAACCGGACGTAGCCGTCCTGGTACTTGGCGCCGGTCATTTTGGCGAATTCACCCATTGCAGCCTCCTTGCATGACGGTTGACACACCACCCATGGTAGTGCCTTCGGCCGTCCGCGTGGAGCCTGTGCTTGAAAGAGGGTGTTACGGCCGGCTCGCGGGGCCCGAGCGGGCCATCCATGCAATGAGCGACGAGCGCATCGCTTCCTCTACCGACATGTCGATGGGATGCACCCAGTCTTTGGGAACGAACAGGGTATAGCCCCCTATCATGTAGCCCATGGGCAAATACACCGCCACCCGCTCGCCCGTGATGAAACCCTCGGGCAGGTCTTCCACGCCGTGACGGGTGACGAGCCCCACCAGTTCCACCGGCTGGTCCGGCAGACGCAGCAAAACGACTTGCTGAGTGCCCTGGGAACCCCCGCCGGGCGAAAAATAGTCCGCAAAACTCTTGACCGAGGAGTAAATGCTTTTTACGACCGGAATATTGTTGAAGGGCAGTTCGAAGATGATGACCATGCGCCGAATCCGCCGCAGCGACAGCAGATAGCCCAGGGCGATGATGAGCAATACGGCAACCGCCAGGCCCATGCCCGGCACATAGATGTCGCCGATGATCGGCCCCAGCAGCGTATAGGCCAGGGTCTCGCTCCAGGCGAGAAAGATGTACAGCAGGTATAAGGTCAACGCCACGGGAAGAATGGCGATCAGGCCGCGGATGAAGTACTTGGACAGGTTTTTCATGGGGCAGGATTCCTGGCGCGGCGTGCCGGCCGTCGCAAGCACGGAGGGTAGGGCGATTTTATCCTACTCGGGGCGATGCGCCTGCTGGTCCTGCGGCAAAAAAAACGGGCCTTGCGGCCCGCGAAGGTACTACCAGAGCATATGAAAGGGCTTGCCCGGCCGCCGTTTTGCCGACCGGACGCCTTTACTATAGCGGGATGAAAACGACGGTTTCTTGCGTTCCGTCAAGAAAAAGGCATTTTCGCCCGCGTCGGACGCGCTCCATCCCGCAAACAGGATTCGTTAAACTGCCGGTATGAAGACTTTAGGTTCGAATCACGGAATAGAGACCCTCGACGTGCGTGTTACCGGGCGCGTGCAGGGTGTGGGCTTTCGCGCCGCCACCGTGCGGCAGGCGCATCTTCTGGGCATTACGGGCTGGGTGCGTAATGCGCCCGACGGTTCGGTCGAGGCGCTGATCCAGGGCGACGCCGAGCAGGTCGACCGGATGCTGTCGTGGCTGCATCAGGGCCCGCCGTCGGCGCGGGTGGCCGAAGTGACGCACAGTCAAAACCACACCGAGCGGCACTTCGACAATTTTCAGCAGATATAAGTCTATGTCGCCGGCGGGGACGGTTACAGCTTCATCTGCTCCAGAGCCGGGGCGCCGGCGATTCCAAACGGGTTGGCCAGGGTTTCGGCGATCTCGAAGTGGTTGTAGCCCTTTCCTTCGATCAATTGCACCGGCTTGCCGGCCTTTTCGACCGCCGCGGCAAAATCCTTGGACTGGCGCATGAATTCCGGCGTTTCTTGGTCGCCGTAAATCAGCACCAAAGGCGTATTGAGCTTGTCCAGGTGGCGCTGCGGGCTCAGCGCCTGCTCCACTTCATCGGTGAAGGCCACGTAATTGCTGCGCGAGGACAAGCGCACGGGCTTCAGGTCGAACATGCCGCTGATCAGCACGGCGCCCTTGATGACGTCGGCCGGCACGCCGTATTCTTTTTCCCAATCGGTGGTCACCGCCACGCCGCCAAGATGCCCGCCTGAAGAGTGGCCCGACAAATAAATGCGGTTCTTGTCGCCGCCGAAAGACTCGGCGTTCTGGTACGCCCACGCGACGGAGCGAAGCACATGCTCGGTCATCGGCATGAGATTGCCGTCGTTTTCGAGGACATTGGTGAAGTCGGGAATCAGCATGTGGGCGCCCCGCGCCACGAAGGGCTCGGCCAGGAAGCCGTAGGCCTTGGCGGCGCCGGAGCGCCAGGCCCCGCCGTGTATGAAGATGTGGATGGGGGCGTTGTCTTGGGCGGCAGGGTAGAGGTCCATGGCCTCGACTTTCGACTTGCCATAGGCCAGGCGCTTGGGTTCGCCCAGCCGTGACCGCGTGATGTCGCTGTTGCTGGCATAGCGGCCCAGTACGGTCTTGATGTTGGGCGCATAGTTGACCTGATCATAGACTTTGTCCAATGTCGCCTGGTCGTAGTCGAGCCACACTTTGGCGTCGGCGGCCGAGACCGAGCCGGCCACGGCCAGGGCCGTGGTGGCCAGGCCCGTGCCGATGAGATGGCGGCGTCCGTGGTTCACATTGGGGTCGAAAGGCAAGGCCATGAGTGTTCTCCTCGTGTTGGTATGAGTTTGTGCGACTATAAGCTGATCGGGCTGCAGTCGCCGTAATAGGATTTTTCAATCGAAGCTTTTTGCCCAATATAGGTGCATTCCCTAAGTGTGTCATGTAAGAGAATGGTGCAAAATGCGGTTCATGCAGGTGAGGAGACAGGCCCTGCATGGGCATGCCGGGTTACGGCGCATAACAATGCACATAAAGCAGCACCCATAAAAAATAGAAACCACATCAAGGCCGGCGATTCTTCGCCGGCCTTGATGTTTTGACGCTAGTCTTTTTGTAGCCAGGCCGCCCCACAACCGGCAACCCGGGCAAAAAAGCAATTCATTGGGGCGGCAAGTGGGCGTGAGCCCGCGTAACGCGGGGCTTTGCGGCCGCCGTTATGAGCCCGGCTCTTCGTCGGCTCGCAGCAAGACCTGCACGGCGCCGGCGCCGCCGTCGCGCTCGTCGCATTCGGCATAGGCCATCACATCTTCGAGCTGGGTCAGCCAGCGCCTGACGGTTTCCTTCAGCACGGGGGCATTGTTTCTAGACCCATGGCCCTTGCCGTGCACGATGCGCACGCATCTGATTCCGTGTTGCAGGCAAGAGCGCAGAAAACCGTCCATGCGCAGGCGCGCTTCGTCCAGGGTGGCGCCATGCAGGTCCAGGCTTGCGCCGATGGGCCATTTTCCCTTTGCCAGTTTCTTCAGCAGGTCCGGTCCGTAGCCGGCCTGAACGAAATGGGAGGCGTCCGGAGCCAGGCGCGGCGAGGCATAGAGGTCGGAGATCGGCGCGGGTACGGCGGCCTCGGCGCCCGCGGCCGCCTGGCGTCTTTGCTTCAGGATGGGTGCGGACGCGGCCGGCACGGGGGGCAATATTGCCCGATTCGTGGGGGCCAGGGGGCGGGCGGACTTGACCGCCTGCCGGAACAGGGCTTTGTCTTCCGCTGTCAAAGGCTCGGTGGCGGTTTCAGGTCCGGCGCCGGCATCGCCCGACTCGGGAGGCGGCGCGCCCTCGCCGCTCTTCTTGTCCGAGGCGTTGCGGCGTTTTTTCCGCGGCCGCGCCGGAACCGGCGTGTCGGCCGCCTGAGCCTTCTGGCGCAGGCGCTTCAGGTCGGCCAGGCCGGGCTTGCTATTTGTCTGCATTCTCCAGCCAGCGCTGTGCGTCCAGCGCCGCCATGCAGCCCGTTCCGGCGCTGGTGATGGCCTGGCGGTAGACATGGTCTTGTACGTCGCCGGCCGCGAACACGCCCGGCACGGACGTCATGGTGGCCATGCCCTGCAGGCCGCTGCGGGTGACGATGTAGCCATTTTCCATGTCGAGCTGGCCTTCGAAGATGCCCGTATTGGGTTTGTGTCCGATGGCGATGAACACGCCGGTGACCGCCAGATCGACGGTCTCGCCGTTCTGGTTGTTGCGCAGCCTGGCGCCCGTGACGCCGGAATCGTCGCCCAGGACTTCTTCGAGCTCGTAGAACAGCTTGAGCTTCATGTTGCCGTTGGCGACCTTGTCCATGAGCTTGTCGACCAGGATGGGTTCGGCGCGGAACTTGTCGCGGCGGTGCACCAGGGTGACGGTGGAGCAGATGTTGGAAAGATAAAGAGCTTCTTCGACGGCCGTATTGCCGCCGCCGACGACAATGACGTCCTGCTTTTTATAGAAGAACCCGTCGCAGGTGGCGCAGCCCGACACGCCGCGGCCCATGAACGCCTGTTCGGAGGGCAGCCCGAGATACTGGGCCGAGGCGCCGGTGGCGATGATGAGGGCGTCGCAGGTATAGACGGCGCCCGTGTCGCCGGTGAGGGTGAAGGGGCGTTTGGAGAGATCCACGTTGGCGATGTGGTCGTGGATGAGTTCGGTGTCGAAGCGCTCGGCGTGCGCCTGGAAGCGCTGCATCAGGTCGGGGCCCTGCACGCCTTGGGCGTCGGCGGGCCAGTTGTCCACGTCGGTGGTGGTCATGAGCTGGCCACCTTGTTCCAGACCGGTGATCAGGGCGGGCTTCAGGTTGGCGCGCGCCGCGTACACGGCCGCGCTGTACCCTGCCGGCCCCGAGCCGAGAATGAGTACTTTGACGTGCTTGGGTGTGGTCATTGCAGAAAATCCGTAAAAAGACATCCAGCCAATTATAATGAGTCCATGGCTAGATTACCCGCTGCTCCTTCCCGCTCCTCGCGCAATGTACGCAACGGCCCTTCGCCGCTGCAAACCCGCCTCTCGGGGCTCGCGCGCGAAGCCCGCTGGATTCTCTTCGCCGCACTGGCGGCCTGGCTGGGCCTGGTGCTGGCAACCTGGTCCCCAGGCGATCCCGCCTGGTCTCATTCAGTCCATGCATCGTCCATCGCCAACGGCGGGGGCATGCTGGGCGCCTACGTGTCCGATCTTCTGCTGTTCCTGTTCGGTTATTCGGCCTGGCTGTGGGTGGTGCTGCTGGTGCATCGGGTGGTGGTGGGCTTCTACCGCCTGACCAGCGTCCTGCTGCCCGAACTCAAGGCTGAAACCCTGCCGCGCGTGCGCTGGGAGGTCGCCCTGGGCTTTGCGCTGCTCCTCATCGGCGCCATGGGCGTCGAGGCCATGCAGCTTACCCATGTCGGCGCCCATCTGCCCGGCGGGGCGGGAGGCGAACTGGGCAAGCTGCTGGCCGCCGGCATGGTCCAGGCCTTTGGCTCCACGGGCTGCACCCTGATACTGCTGGTATTCATGGCCGTGGGCGCCAGCCTGTTCTTCGGCTTCTCCTGGCTGCACGTGGCCGAGCGCGTCGGAAGCGCCATCGAGAAAGGCTTGCGCCGCCTGCTCGAATTCAAGGCCGCCCGCGAAGACCGCCGGGTCGGCGTCGCCAAAAAGGCCGAGCGCGACGAAAGCGTCGTGGCCAAGCAGGAACAACTGGTGCACGAGCAGCCCGTTCGCATCGAGCCCGCCATCGTCTCCGTGCCCAAATCGGTGCGGGTCGAGAAAGAAAAGCAAAAAACGCTGTTCACCGCTCCGGCCGCGCCCGGCGGGGGCGGAGGCGATCTGCCCGCCATCAGCCTGCTCGATCCGGTCACCGAGCAGGTCGAAACGGTATCTCCCGAAACCATCGAGTTCACTTCGCGCCTCATCGAGAAGAAGCTGTCCGACTTCGGCGTCAAGGTGGTGGTGGTCTCTGCCCAGGCGGGGCCCGTCATCACGCGCTACGAGATCGAACCGGCCACCGGGGTCAAGGGCAGCCAGGTCGTCAATCTGGCCAAAGATCTGGCCCGTGCGCTCAGCCTGGTCAGCATCCGGGTGGTCGAGACCATACCGGGCAAGAACCTGATGGGGCTCGAACTGCCCAACCCGCGCCGCCAGATGGTCAAGCTTTCCGAAATCGTGGGGTCGCAAACCTATTACGCCGCGCCGTCCCTGTTGACCATGGCGCTGGGCAAAGACATCGCCGGCAACCCGGTGGTGGCCGACCTGGCCAAGATGCCCCACCTGCTGGTGGCCGGCACCACGGGCTCGGGCAAGTCGGTGGGCATCAACGCCATGATCCTGTCCTTGCTGTACAAGGCCGACGCCACCCAGACCCGCCTCATCCTCATCGACCCCAAGATGCTCGAAATGAGCATCTACGAGGGCATCCCCCACCTGCTGGCGCCGGTCGTCACCGACATGCGCCACGCCGCCAACGCCCTGAACTGGTGCGTGGGCGAGATGGAAAAACGCTACCGCCTCATGAGCAAGATGGGGGTGCGCAATCTGGCCGGCTACAACGCCAAGATCCGCGAGGCCATCAAGCGCGAAGAGCCCATTCCCAATCCCTTCTCGCTTACCCCCGATGCGCCCGAGCCGCTCGATACCCTGCCCACCATCGTGGTCGTGATCGACGAGCTGGCCGACCTGATGATGGTGGTCGGCAAGAAGATCGAAGAGCTCATCGCCAGGCTGGCGCAAAAGGCGCGGGCCGCCGGCATCCACCTCATTCTGGCCACCCAGCGGCCCAGCGTCGACGTCATCACGGGCCTGATCAAGGCCAATATTCCCACCCGCATCGCCTTCCAGGTGTCGTCCAAGGTCGATTCGCGCACCATTCTCGACCAGATGGGGGCTGAAGCCCTGCTGGGCCAGGGCGACATGCTGTACATGCCGCCGGGCACGGGGCTGCCCACCCGCGTCCATGGCGCTTTCGTGCACGACGACGAAGTACACCGCGTGGTCGAATACCTGAAAGAGCAGGGCGAGCCCAATTACGTCGAGGGCCTGCTCGAGGGTGCGCTAGAGGGCGAAACCGGCGACGGTGTGAGCAGCGTCACGGGCTTTGCGGACGCCGAGTCCGATCCGTTGTACGACCAGGCCGTCGAAGTTATTCTGAAGAACCGCCGTGCATCCATTTCGTCGGTGCAGCGGCATTTGCGCATCGGGTACAACCGGGCCGCGCGCCTGCTCGAGCAAATGGAGCAGGCGGGTCTGGTATCGGCCATGCAGGCCAATGGCAATCGCGACATTCTCGTACCCGCCGGAGACGCTTCCAATGCAGATTAAACAGTTCTGGGCGGCGGCGGCCCTTGCGCTGGCCCCGCTCGTGTCCATGGCGGCCGCCGCGCCCGCGCAACTGAACCAGTTCGTCGCCAAGGTGGCCTCGGCCACGGGCAGTTTCAGCCAGCAGACCAGCGGCCAGGCCCAGGGCCGGCCCGAGCAGTCGGGCGAGTTTTCCTTCCAGCGGCCGGGCAAGTTCCGCTGGCACGTCAAAAAACCCTACGAGCAGCTCATCGTCTCCGACGGCGAGAAAGTGCTGCAGTACGACCCCGATCTGGCGCAGGTCACGCAGCGCTCGGTGGATCAGTCCATTGGCACTTCGCCCGCCGCCATCCTGTTCGGCTCGGGTTCGCTCGAAGATTCCTTCGTCGTCCAGTCCCTGCCCGACGACGACGGCCTGCAGTGGCTGCGCGCCACGCCGCGCGGAGCGGACGCCGGATTCAGCCACGTCGACATCGGCTTCCGCAACGACCTGCCGGCCCGCCTGCTGCTGCTGGACGCTTTCGGCCAGACCACGCGCATCGATCTCTCCGATATCAAGGCCAATCCCGAGCTGCCCGCGTCCCTGTTCCAGTTCAAGCCGCCGGCCGACGTCGACGTCGTCAAGATGCAGTAGGGCCTGTTAACACTAAAAGGGCAGTTGCATGGCCGATCTTTTTTCACAAGAGCCGGTGGCGCCGCTTGCCGAGGCATTGCGGCCCCAGACTCTGGACGAGGTCATCGGGCAGTCGCATCTGCTGGGCGAGGGCAAGCCCCTTCGGCTGGCCTTCCAGTCGGGCAAGCCGCATTCGATGATATTGTGGGGCCCGCCGGGCGTGGGCAAGACCACGCTGGCGCGGCTCACGGCCAAGGCCTTCGATTGCGAATTCATCGCCCTGTCGGCCGTCTTCTCGGGTGTCAAGGACATCCGCATGGCCATGGAGCAGGCCCAGCACAACCTGGCGCTGGGCAAGCAGACCATTCTCTTCGTCGATGAGATCCACCGCTTCAACAAGTCGCAGCAGGACGCCCTGCTGCCCTATGCCGAGTCGGGGCTGGTCACCTTCATCGGCGCGACCACCGAGAACCCGTCCTTCGAAGTCAATTCGGCCCTGTTGTCGCGGGCGCAGGTATACGTGCTCAAATCGCTCAGCGACGAAGAGCTGCGGCAGCTTTTCGACAAGGCGGCGCAAACCGAGTCGCTGAGGCATCTCAGTTTTGACGAGCTGGCCATCGACACCCTCATCGGCTATGCCGACGGCGACGCCCGGCGTTTCCTGAACCTGCTCGAACAATCCGGCACGGCAGCCCAGGCCAGCGGCGCCACCCGCATCGATGCCGCTTTCATCGAGAACGCCCTGACGCTCAATGCCCGGCGCTTCGACAAGGGCGGCGACAGCTTCTACGACCAGATCTCCGCGCTGCACAAGTCTGTCAGGGGCTCGGACCCGGACGCGTCCCTGTACTGGCTGTGCCGCATGTTGGACGGCGGCGCGGATCCGCGCTATCTGTCCCGGCGCATCATCCGCATGGCGTGGGAGGATATCGGGCTGGCCGACCCGCGCGCCCTTCAGATCGCCAACGACGCGGCGCAGACCTACGAGCGCCTGGGTTCGCCCGAAGGCGAGCTGGCCCTGGCGCAGGCGGTGATCTATCTTGCGGTGGCGGCCAAGAGCAACGCCGGCTACATGGCCTATAACCAGGCGCGCGCCTTCATCAAGAAGGACAAGAGCCGCGAAGTGCCCGTGCATTTGCGCAATGCGCCCACCAAGCTGATGAAAGAGCTGGGCCATGGGCGCGAATACCGCTATGCGCACGACGAGCCGCATGGCTATGCGGCGGGCGAAACCTATTTGCCCGACGGCATGCCGGCGCCGGGCTGGTATCGGCCGGTGGCGCGCGGCCTGGAGTCGAAAATCGCCGATAAGCTGGCTTTTCTCAAAAGCCTCGACGACGAGGCGGGCGGGAAGGGCGGCGCCTGAGCGGTTCGGAAAGGCCGCGGCGTTTCCGCGGGCATCGTGTCGCAAGGGTAAAATCTTAACAACCAACCATTTAAATGGTTGGTTGTTAAAAAGGTAATAGATGCGTCGAGCAGCGCCGGCGCTTCTTTCGTATGTGCTGTTTAAGCGGGCCGAAGGCGCCCGTTTTCTTTATATTTAATTTTCTTCTCTTCCAATCAAGATGCTAGACCCCAATCAGCTACGCAAAGATCTTCCCACCGTCGTCAGCGCGCTCGAACGCCGCGGCCTCTCTTTCGACGTGGAGCGGTTCAATGCGCTCGAGGCTCGCCGCAAGGCCGTCCAGGTCGAAACCGAAACCCTGCAGGCGCGCCGCAATGCCGTATCCAAGCTGATTGGACAACTCAAGTCCAAGGGCGAGGACGCCACGGCCGCCATGGCCGAATCCCAAGCCATTCCCGCCCGCCTCAAAGAACTCGAATCCGACCTGGCCCAGGTGCAGGAAGAACTCAGCGGCTGGCTGATGACGCTGCCCAATCTGCCGCATGAAAGCGTGCCGGCGGGCGAGTCCGAGGCCGACAATGTCGAGGTCAGGCGCTGGCTGCCGGGCGAGGCGGGCAGCGACGGCAATCCGCCCCCGCTGGGATTCGAACCGCGTGATCACGTCAGCCTGGGCGAGCCCTTGGGTCTGGATTTCGATGCCGCGCGCAAGCTGTCGGGCGCCCGCTTCATGATGTTGCGCGGCCCCATAGCCCGCCTGCATCGCGCCCTGGCGCAGTTCATGCTCGACCTGCAGACTGCAGAGCATGGCTATCAAGAGTGCTATACGCCTTATATCGTCAACAGCTCGACCCTGTTCGGAACGGGCCAGCTGCCCAAGTTCAAGGACGACATGTTCTGGGTGACCAAGGGCGGCGACGACGAAGAACAGCTCGACGAGCAGGGCAAGCCCATCGCGCGCGAAGACCTGTACCTGATCTCCACCTCGGAAATCACCTTGACGGCCTCGGTGCGGGATTCCATCGTGCCGCTGGCCGACCTGCCCATACGCCTCACGGCTCATACGCCGTGCTTCCGCTCCGAGGCCGGCAGCGGCGGGCGCGACATGCGCGGAATGATCCGCCAGCACCAGTTCGACAAGGTCGAAATGGTGCAGATCGTGCATCCGGATGAATCGTATCGCGCTCACGAAGAGATGGTGGGGCATGCCGAAACCGTGCTCCAGCGCCTTGGGCTGCCGTATCGGGTGGTGCTCTTGTGCGGCGGGGACATGGGCTTTGGCGCCGCCAAGACCTACGACCTCGAAGTATGGCTGCCGGCGCAAGACACATGGCGCGAGATCTCTTCGGTGTCCAACTGCGAGGCCTTCCAGGCGCGCCGCATGCAGGCGCGCTATCGTCCTGAAAAAGGCAAGCCCGAGTATCTGCATACTTTGAACGGTTCGGGCCTTGCCGTGGGCCGAGCCTTGGTGGCCGTGCTGGAAAACTACCAGCAGCAGGACGGCAGCGTGGTCGTGCCCGAGGCGCTGCGCCCCTACATGGGCGGCGTCGAGCGCTTGGAGCCGGCTAAGAGTGCCTGAAGTGGTTCGATCGATGGGCCGGCTTGCCTTGGCGGTGAGCCGCCCATTTTTCGCGCAGGCCCGCCAGCTGTATGACGACCAGCAGCCAGATCAGCAATGAAACCGCGGTGGCGAGCCCGCCGTTGAGGCTGCCATAGCCGGTTTCGGCCGAGGCGCGAATCTGCAGCAGATTGGCGATTGGGGGAAGGGCCCCCAACAGCTCGATGACCAGATTGCCGGGCAACTGATAGAGCCACCCGAAAATATGCCAGGCTTCGGCCAGACTGATGGCGCCGTCCTGGTTGGCGTCGAGCACGAGATTGAAAGATTCGATCCACATGACAACCTCCTTTGAAGAGTTGTCCGGCCTGAAGCCGGACCACACGGGAAGATGCCAAGGCATTTCCCTTTGTGCCGCCGTGTGTCACAAATTTGTTTCTGTAATCACTATAGGCCTTTGGGGCAGAGCATTCAAGCGCTGAGCACGAGCGCATGGAGAAGTGTGTTCGGCCTCGTTCGCCGGGCCGGGGCGTCAGCGTAACGGTTCAGCGCTTCGCGGCGCGGGCGCCGCCGCGTTAAGATGTGGCAACTCCAGCGCGATGACATCATGAACGAGAACGCCGCCCCCGAAACCCAGCCTGACGCACCGGTGCAAGCTCCCACCATCGCTCATCGCCGGTGGATACTGGCCGCCCTGATGCTGACCATGGCCCTGGCCGCCATGGACATCACCATCGTGGCCACCGCCGTGCCCCAGATCGTGGGCGACCTGGGCGGCTTCGAACGATTCAGCTGGCTGTTCTCCATCTATCTGCTGGCGCAGACCGTCACCATCCCCATCTATGGGAAGCTTGCCGATCTATACGGACGCAAACCCGTGCTGATCGGAGGCACCGCGCTGTTCCTGATCGGATCGGCGGCCTGTGCGGCCGCCTGGGGCATGATTCCGCTGATCGTGTTTCGCGGTTTGCAGGGGTTGGGTGCGGGCTCCATCATGGCCACGGTCAATACCTTGGCGGGCGACCTCTACTCCACGCGTGAAAGGGCCAGAATCCAGGGCTGGCTGTCCAGCGTCTGGGGCATCGCCGCCATCCTCGGGCCCACGCTGGGCGGGGCCTTTGCCGAGTACGCGACCTGGCGCTGGGTGTTTCTCATCAATCTGCCCATCGGCCTGGCGGCCATGGGCCTCATCGCCCGTTTCCTGCACGAGCGGGCGCCCGCCCGCCACCATGCCATCGACTACCCGGGCGCCATCCTGATGATGATGGCCGGATCGGCCGGCGTTTTCGGCCTGCTTCAGGGAGGCAATGCCTGGGACTGGTCATCCGCGCCCAGTCTGCTGACCTTCGCCGTAGTAGTGATATTGGTCGCCGCCACCGTCGTGCGCGAGCGCACCGCCGCCGAGCCCATCATGCCCGGCTGGGTGTGGCGCCATCGCGTAATGCTGGGTTCCAACCTGGCCATGGTCGGCATGGGGCTGGTCATGATGGCGCCGGGCGCCTATCTGCCTGTCTTCGCCCAGGCGGTGCTGGGCCTGGGCCCCATCGCCGCCGGCCTGGTGCTGGCCAGCATGAGTGTGGGCTGGGTGACGGCGGCCTCTTGGTCGGGCAGGCTGTATCTGCGCATCGGTTTCCGCGACACGGCCCTGTTGGGAGCCGGAATGATGTTCGCGGCGGTCGCGGGCTTCAGGCTGCTGCCCGACAACCCCTCGTACTGGATGGTCATCGCCGACCAGATTTTGCTGGGCGCCGGCTTCGGCATGCTGTCCACGCCCTTGCTGGTCGGCGTACAGTCCATCGTGCCCTGGAACCAGCGCGGCGTGGCGACAAGCACCAATATGTGGTCGCGCTATCTCGGACAAAGCCTGGGCGCCGCCATTGCGGGCGCGATCTTCAACGGCGCCATGCGCGGCCAGCTGCAGGATGCTCCCGCGTCCTTGGCCGGCACGCTTCCCGAAGTCAATGCCGTGGTGGGCGCCTTGCAGTCCGGCAGCCTGGGGCCGGCCGGCACGCGTTATCTGCAGTCGGCTTTCGACGCCGCCACGCATTATGTCTATGCCGGCATGGCGTGGGTGGCGGCACTGACCTTGATTTTGGTGCTGCTGGTTCCACGCCGCTCGTCTTCTATGCTAGAATCACGGGCTTGACCGCAGTCAATGTCTAGCAATAGACAAGTCTAGAAATAGACCTGGAGAGGTGGCAGAGTGGTCGAATGTACCTGACTCGAAATCAGGCGTACGGTAATACCGTACCGTGGGTTCGAATCCCACCCTCTCCGCCAGTATTTGAAGACCCTTGCAATTCAACGAGTTGCGAGGGTTTTTCTTTTGCGGCTCTACCTAGCATTGCTACCCAGTGTGCGACGTTTGCCAAAGTAACTTGCCACGCAGGTATCTCCGGCTCCGTACCAGATGAGCAACTTACCTCCGTTGGAATAAAACGCCGATAAGTCGGGATCGGTCCGTAGTGGGGCGTCAGCTTCTAGTGCGGGCCGGATGGTGCGACCTGTTTAGCGGCTAAACCGCTATCAGCGCTTCAGAAACATCCGTTGGTCGTACATGAAGTCGAATTGTGCGTCGATGGTCACCTTCGCAATGGCTGGATGGGCGGGATTGATGACAATGTTGCGCTCGAGCGGCAATACGGCCGACGGCACAATAAGCCCGAGGTGCTGCGTGTTGCGCAGCCACTTCGTTCCATAGGCCATGCTGGCGCGATCGGGCGGAATCACTGCCCAACCTTCGGGCAGCGTGCGCGGATTCGGCTCGAGATACAAGTTCGCATCGTCGGGCAATATAAATCGTGTGATCTTCAGAGGCAGCAGCGGGTAGCGGTTCGTATGCACGAATGTTTCCAGGCTGCAGATGGCCGGCGAGAGCCCCATGTAGACGGCGGGCACGTCCACTTCGTTCCAGCGGCCGCCATCGAGCGCCGCCCCTTTCCCTGTCAAGTCCCGCGCTCTTTTGGCCTTGGTGATTCTCCAGGCGATCATTAAGCTACGCCGCCCCATTCCAAAGCATTCAGGATTCGACGCACTTGGCGGGCGCCGATCGACGTCTCGCAGTGCATGACAGGCGAGTTTCCATTCAGCGCCGGATTAGGCGTCGCCATCCATTCCGAGGCTGCAGCGGCATCTTCGAAGACTTCTTCGGCCATGAGGGCGATGGCGGCGATCCGGTCCAGCCGCTCCGAGGCGACCGCGTCCAGCGGCTTGGCATCCTTGCGTCGCCGCTCGAATGTGGCCACAGACAGGTTCAACAACGCCCCAATGTTTTGGGAGGTCAGCCGGAATGTCTGCTTAGCCGCATCGGCCATCTCGAAGGTAAAGCCCGTCTTGATGCTTTGGATGCGGTCTGACTCGCTCATCGTCCCCAGCTTGTGCGCCATCTTCCAAAAGGCGTGGGCCGGCGGCCGGCCGGGCTGCTTATGTGATGGCTTGCTTTGGTTGGCGTGGGTGGACATGATGGCCTCGTAAGTTCGTCAATTGATAGTTTTTATATTATCAAAAGATGGGTTTTGAGGCAATGCCGTCTAGCGTCCGTTGGTGAAGGTCGATCATCAATAGAACTTTGTCTGCGACTGCTAGAGCATGGTGCGGATGGTGGGTAGTGAAGATAACAGTGAGCCCAAACTTTCAACCGCGTACCCGGCCGGATGTATATGGTTCTCCGCTACGGTCGGTACGCAGCCGAGTGATCGGCGTCGTCAGTCTCCCGTCTGAAAATCGCCGGGTTGCGGTGGCGCAATGGGAGTGAACAGGGCGCGGTCCGGCTTCAGGTCGATAAGAGGGGTGTCGTCGAGGCAGTCCAGCCCTCGTACCAGCAGCTTGCCGCCTGTACGCGAAACCATGGTTGCTATGGACGTGCCGATGGGGTTGGGCCGAACGGGCGATCGCAAGGAAAAGGTGCCCCGGGTTGCCCCGTCGTTGGCGGGGCTTTGCCGCACAAGATCGCGCCTGGATTCGTGCAGCCAATACAACACTTCGATCCGTTCAAAGTTTTCAATCCCATCAAGCGCGGCCACCCAGGGTTCGAAGATTTCGATCTCGCATATCGGCCCATCCGGCCGGCCTTGACGCGGACATTCAAGCCGCGAGGTCCAAGGAGTATGTATGCGCCCGATAAAAACCAGCCCCGCATCCGTAGGCGCCGGGGCATTCACGGCCAATTCGTTCTCGCGGATTTCGTTCAGTCTGACCATGGCTTAGCTGTGAGTGGGTGATTGGTGCATGTCGATGTCGCAGTCTCGCAGTCTATCCCATCGTTGTAAGTGTCACATCTTAGATCTATGGATCACTGACCACGCCGCAGAAGACGGGGCGGCGGATCGCAGTATGGTCAGCACTCCGGTGGCATCCCAGGCAAAGGAGCGACGGTCCAGAACGGTTATGCAAAACCTCGTCCTTATGGCCAGGCACGTTTTTCGCTGATGGGCCGTCCGGCTACCGCCAAAAAGATAAACAATAAAGGAAGAGGACATGCGTCTTGCCGCCCATTTATTGACGGCGTCTGCACTTGCCTGGGGAATGACAGCGGGAAATGCCTGGGGCGCCGGGCCCTTGCGCGGAAATCCGGTCGATAGCCTGCCGGCGCCGCCCGAACACGATGCAGAGCGACCCAAAGAGCCGCCGCTATCCAAAGAAGAGCCTGCCGACGCGGTCCGATCCCAGCTTGACGAAACCATTGTTCCGCGGCATTTCAGCGTTGCGGGCAACCGCGCCATGCCGCTGGACGAGCTGCGGCCCATCCTGGCGCGCTTGGTCGGACGGGCGATCACGGTGCGTGAACTGGTCCGGGAGATGGACAAAATCACGGCGTTGTATCGCGAGCGGGGCTATGTGCTTTCTTTCGCGCTGCTGCAGGAACAGGACTTCCATGAAGGGCTGGTTGTGGTGACAGTGGTGGAAGGCCACATCGCAAGCGTCGATGTGTCGGGCGATGCGCCGCGCAGCGTGCGCCGGCGGCTCGATGCGCTGGCCCGGCCGCTGCTTGCCGAAAAGCCGCTGACCCGTGCGACGCTCGAGCGCACCTTGAACCTGATGCGCCGGGTGCCCGGCCTGCGGCTGGATCCCAAGCTCGAGATGCCGCGCCGCGCGGACGGCTCCACCGCGCTCGCCCTGCACGTAAGCCACAAGCGCTTGGGCGTCGCGGCCAGCGTAGCCGATTTGGGCACCGGCTATCAGATGCTGGTGGATATGACGGCGAACAGCATCAGTCCCTTGGGCGAACAGGTCAAGCTCACAGCCGCCATTCCGCGAACGGGAAGCAGCGTGAGGTATGTGTCCGGCTCCGTCGCGGTGCCGATCGGTACGGACGGACTGAGCGCGGAACTGGACGGCTATCACTACAACTCCCATCCCGAGGACGATCTGCTGGAGGCGGCCGGCTGGAGCCGGCGCGTGGTCAACGAGCAACTACGCCTGTCGTTGAAATATCCCTTCGTGCTGGAGAATCAGCGCAGCCTTACCGGCGGCCTGGGCGTCTATGCGGGCCAGAGCATCGACGAATACCAGCGCGATGCGGACAATGCCTGGCTGCAGCACCGGACGCACGTAAGGGCGGCCCGTGCATCGTTCAGCTACCGGGAGACGGGGCAGTCCCAGAGCCGGGAAGTCTTGCTCGATGTTCACAAGGGATTCGATGCCCTGGGCGCCAAGAAAAGCCGGCGCAGCAACTATGCCGTCTTCGAACCGCCTTCCTACGATCTCGATTTCACGCGCTATGTCCTGGGGCTGAAGCAAACGGTCAAGCTCGATTCGGGGGTCGGCCTCGTCCTGTCGGCCATCGGACAGTACAGCCGCAATGTACTGCCTTCGAGCGAGCAGATTTCATTTGGCGGCTGGCGCTATGGGTTGGGCTATCCGCCGGGCGAATTGGCGGGCGACAAGGGATACGGCGTTTCTTTGGAGGTCAATCGCCGCTTCGCCACGGGTTGGAACCGGCTGACGACTGTTCAACCCTACGTGGTCGCCGATCACGCGCAAGCCTGGTACAACGAGGACGGATTGTATGACTGGCAGCGGGCGTCCCTCGCATCCGTCGCCGTGGGAATCCGTCTCAGCGACGAGCGTTATTTTGTGGCCGATTTGAACGTCGCTCGCCCGTTGCGGGACAGTCCCTATGGCGCCGGACGCGGGGAGGTCCGCGTGAATTTCAATTTCTCGCTGGCTTACGACGCCTTCTGACGGGCACGGCGCATTGGGCGCCGGCACATTAATTGCCGCCGCCTGGCGCTTTGTTTCGATCCACAGCACGCATTCAAGGAGAACCTTATGCGACACAATGGTAAAACAACGAAATTCGATGCGTCATTGGGCTTTCGGCTTACGCTGCTGGCCGGATTGCTGGCGGGGGCCGCTGTTCTGAGCGCTTGTTCCAGCGGAAGTACGCGGGGCGACATGAGCCATGCGGGCCCGCCCGCCGGCGGCGGCTCGCAGGACGGCGGCGGAAGCGGCTCCGGAGGCGATGGTACGGGCGGAGGAGGTACGGGCGGCACGGGCGGCGGCGGAGATACGGGCGGTAATGGAGGCACCGGCGGTGGCTCGGGAGGCGGCGGTAACGGTCCGGGCGACGGCTCCGGCGGAGACGGCGGCGGCGCCACGCAGAGCGGCGCACTGGAGACATCGCTGGGCAATGTCGGGCAGGCCGCGGACAACGTGGTCGACACGGAGGCGTCGACCGCCCTGAGCGGAACCGGCCAGATACTGGATCAAGCGGTCGACCCGGCGGCGTCGGGCATCACGGATGTCACGCAGGCGGTCGGCGAGGGCACGGGCGTGGGCGAGCCGGCCGACGGACTGCTGAAACGCGTGGGCGGAGCGGTCTCCGCCGCGGGCACCGACGTCGGCGACACCGGAATCGGCGGCAATGTGGGCACCGGCGCGGGCGCCTTGGTCGAGGGAGTGGGCGATACGGTGGCCAGTACGGGCGACCTGCTCAATGAAAACCCCGACAACCCTCAACCCCTGAACACCACGCTCGACCATGCCACGGGATCGGTTTCGGCGCTGACCGAAGCCTTGGGCTCCGACGGAGGGTTGCTGAAACCCATCGGCACCGCGGCGGCGGAGTTGGGCGTGGCGTCGACCGATCCCAACCCTGTATTACAGCCCGCTTTGGGCAACTCGGGGCAGGCGGTGGACAATATCGCCCGCAGCAATCTGTCCGGGCCGCTGGGCGATACAGGGCGGTCGCTGGATACCGTCGTCGCGCCCGTTACGGACTCCGCGGGCCACCTCGGGCAGGCCGTCGGCGACGGTGTCGGAATAGGGCCGACCGCCAATGGCGTGCTTGCCAAGGCGGGCGGGGCGCTGGAAGCTGCCGGCGGGCAAGCCGGTTCCTCCTCCTCCGGCCTGGGAGGGGCGGTGGCGAATGTCGGGTCCGCCGTGTCGGCATCAGGCGGTTTGGTGCATTCCAGTCCCACGTCCCAGAATGCGGTGGGCCAGGTGCTGGACCACACTACCGGAGCGGTCGATGCGCTGACTCGCGGCGGCGGCGAGGGCTTGCTGAGCCCGGTGCAGGGACTGCTTGGCCGTCCCGCGCCCAAGTGAGTGTCGTGTTATAGAGGCTCCCGTATAGGGCCTTTACGCCTGCGGCCTTCGTGGCCGGGAGGCCGCGGGCTAAGAAGGCGGCCCAAGGACGCCGCATGACAAAGCCCCGATATCGCGGATATCGGGGCTTTGTCATGCGGCGGCGACGCTTCGTTCGACGCTCTCCGTTTACACTAAGCGTATTGCGACCGGCCGCCTTTCAAGGGCCGAGACGCGCTGACCTGCATAAACTGATTGGGGATAACAACATGCTCGATGGCAAACGCGCTGTAATTACGGGATCGACTAGCGGAATTGGCTTGGGAATCGCTCGCGAACTGGCCTCCAACGGGGCGGACGTGGTGATCAATGGATTCGGCGATGCGCAGGCCATCGAAAAAGAGCGGGTCAACATCGAGCTCGAGTTCGCCGTCAAGGCGCATTACGTCAACGCGGACCTTAGCCGCGCCGATGCCACCCGCGCCCTCATCGACGAAGCGGCACGCCTGCTCGGCGGGGTGGACATCCTCGTCAATAATGCCGGCGTACAGCATACCGATCTGATCGAGGATTTCCCCGTCGAACGCTGGGACGCCATCATCGCGCTCAATCTGTCGGCCGTATTCCACGGCACGGCGGCGGCGCTGCCCTATATGAAGAAGCAAGGCTGGGGCCGCATCATCAATATCGCGTCGGCCCACGGCCTGGTCGCTTCCGCGGCCAAGTCGGCCTATGTGGCCGCCAAGCACGGCGTCGTGGGGCTGACCAAGGTGACGGCTCTTGAAAATGCAGGCAACGGCATCACGGCCAACGCCATCTGCCCGGGCTGGGTGCGTACGCCCTTGGTCGAAAAGCAGATCGAGGCCATCGCGCAGGCGCAAAACGTCGATATCGACGAAGCGGCCAGGCGCCTGCTGAGCGAGAAACAGCCTTCGCTGCAGTTCGTGACGCCCAAGCAGATCGGCGGCATGGCGGTGTTCCTGGCCTCCGAGGCGGCCGAACAGATCACCGGCGCTTCCATGTCGATCGACGGGGGCTGGACGGCTCGCTAAGGTGCGACGCCGACGGCTGGCATGCGCCTGCCGCGGCGGTTTGCTCGCGACCCGGGCTTCACGTCCGGCCCCCCGCGCCGCCGGGCGGTCGCGGTAGCCGGTTCCCAGCCGCTTTTGACGCGCCCCCCGCTTTCCGTATAAGGTTGCCCATTATCAAGGCTGTCCCGGCGTCGGGTTTTTGCCCGGACCGGACTCCGGCGGCCTCTCGCCGGCTCATCGATCAAGGTATAGAAAATGTTGTTGGTATTGTCCCCCGCGAAAAAGCTCGATTACGATTCTCCGGTCCGAACCACGCTGCACAGCCAGCCGCAGTTCGTCAAGCAGGCGGCGGCCTTGATCGATGTCCTGAAAGAAAAGTCGGCCAGCGAAATCGCCGACCTGATGAAGCTCAGCGACGCCCTGGCCAAGCTCAATGTAGAGCGCTACGCCGCCTGGAAGCCCAAGTTTACCCAGACCAATTCGCGCCAGGCCGCGCTGGCGTTCAACGGCGACGTCTACGAAGGACTGGACGCGCCTTCGCTGTCGGACGATCAGCTGCAATGGGCGCAAGAGCACGTGGCCATACTCAGCGGCCTGTACGGCGTGCTGAGGCCGCTCGATCTGATGCAGCCCTATCGCCTCGAGATGGGCACGCGGCTGGCCACCGGCAAGGGCAAGACGCTGTACGATTACTGGGGCGCCCAGATCGCCCAATACCTGAACAAGCGCCTTGCAGGGCAGGCCGAACCCATGGTGCTCAATCTTGCATCCGAAGAGTATTTCAAGGCGGTCGACCTCGGCACGCTGAAGGCCAAGGTCGTGCAGTGCGTATTCCAGGACTATAAAAACGGACAATGGAAGGTCATCAGCTTCCACGCCAAGCGAGCGCGCGGCCTGATGGCGCGCTACGTCATCGAAAACGAAATCAGCGATCCCGCCGCCCTGGCGGGCTTCGATTCCGAAGGCTATATCCACGATGCGAAGTCGTCGACCGACTCGCGCCTGGTGTTCCGGCGCAAGCAGGCGTCCTAGGCAGCATAAGAGGGCGGCTCGGGCCGCCCTTGCGGACAGCACACAGGCGGACAAGGAACCCGCCCTTTCGGAATTGGATGTATGAACGCAGCGACACGCGTATTTTTGTTCTTTTCGGCCGGTTATTTTGTTTCCTATATATTCCGTGGGCTGAATATCGGCTTCGCCCCGTTCCTGACCCGGGAAATGGGCCTGACGGCGGCCGACCTGGGAAGCCTGACCAGCTTGTATTTCCTGGGATTCGCCCTGACGCAGATTCCGGCCGGCGCCGCGCTGGACACCTGGGGACCGCGAAGGGTCACTGCCGCGCTGATGATGGTGGCGGCGCTCGGTTCGCTGGTGTTCGGGCTGGCCGACGGCCTGATTCCAATGATGGCGGGCCGTGTCCTGATCGGCGTGGGCGTGGCGGTGTGCATGGGCGCCGGGCTGCAGGCATTGGCCCAACACTTTCCGGCCCACCGCATTCCGCTGCTGAACGGGGCGCTGATCGCCATTGGCGGATTGGGGGGCGCCTTTGTGGGAACGCCGCTGGCCCTGCTCCTGGACGTGGCCTCGTGGCGGACCATCAGCACAGGGCTGGCAATTTTTACGATGGCGGTGGCGGGGATGATCTGGTTCGGGGCGACCGACGCCAAGGCCGTGCCCCGGAAAAAAGAACGCCCTTCGGTATGGGCGCAGTTTCGCGGCACGTGGGAACTGCTTTGCAGCGTACCGTTCTGGAAGCTCTCGCTCTTTCCGTCCGTGAGCGGCGGCATGTTCTATGCAGTGCAATCGCTCTGGATGAAGCCCTATCTGCTGGACGTCAGCCAGGCCGGTCTGGCGCAGACCGACGCGCTGGTCTCGCTGATGGGGTTGGCGGCCGTGTGCGGAAGCCTGATGTCGGGCGGGCTTGCCCGGCGCTTCGAACGCCTGGGTGTGAGCCTGGTGGTATTCAACGGCGCATGTCTGGGGATGTTCGTGGCGATCCAGGCGCTGATCATGCTCGATGCGTCCATCCCGAAGAGTATTCTCTGGACCTGTTTCGGTCTGTTCGGCGCCTGCTGCGTATTGATTTTCGCGATCTTCGTCACTCGTTATCCGCCCGCGATGTGGGGCAGGGCGAACACGACTTTCAATATGCTGGTGTTCTTCATGATCTTCGCGGTGCAGAACGTCATTGGATGGATCGTCGAGCGCTGGGATCCGATCGTGCCGGGCGTCTACCCCGCCGAGGCCCATCTGACCGCCTGGTCATGCCTGCTGGCCCTTCAGCTCGCATGCGCGATATGGTACTTCTGGCCCTCACCTGGGCGGACGGCCGCCCCTTCGGGGGCGCTTCAGCGCGTTGGCGGCGGAGGCTGAAGCGCGCAGGCGGGGTTCAGCGCCCATTCGTCCGGCCTGCTAAGCCGCGACCGAGTCCGGCAGCTGGTGCGATGAAGGGGGGTGGACACCGTCGGGCGAGGGCGTTTCGAGCGCCCGCATCTCCTGGCGGATGAGCTGCGCCGCCGACATCATCTGCCGCAGGGGGTAGGCCAGCGTGGCCAGTTCGCCCTCGGTTTCCAATGAGGCGGGCAGCTTGGCATCCTGGTCCTGCAACAGCCCGTCGACGGCTTCGAGCGCCTGGCGGATGCCCGGGGGTACCTCGGCCAGGGTCGCCAGCTGCGGAACGGCGGCGCCGATCTGCGACGTCAGCACATGGTTCTGGATCAGCAGGTTGTTCAACTCGGGCACGTTCTTCTGGCGCCGCGCCGGTTCGGCCGCCATGCGATAGAAGGCTGCCGCATAGTTGCCGAAAGCAATGTACACATTCTTGCGCGCCAGCCGCCACGCCATGTCCGCTTCGAGCTGATCGGCCTCGAGCGAATCCTTTGTTCCCGCCGGGTGGCCGCGCAGCGCCCGGATGAGTTCGGCGTAATGCAGGCCGGCCTTGTAGTAGCGATGATTGGCGGTGCGCAGGGCATTGGCCAGGGACCCCATATAGTTGTGCTCCCACCAGGGCAGTATGTAGCTGCCCAGCAGCGCGATGGCGCAGCCTATCACGGTATCGAGCAGGCGCTCGCCGATGAGCGCGTTGGAGTGCGGGGCAAGCAGATGGAAGGCGAGCAGCACCATGATGGTCTTGAAGATGGCCGTGCCCATGAAGCTGACCTGTATCAGGCTGTAGCCCAGGATGCAGCAGACGATCAGGGCGGCCAGCAGGATGTCCGGATTATCGGTCAGCATGAAGAGGCCCAGCGTCAGGATGCAGCCGATCAGGGTGCCCACCAGGCGCAGGCCGTTGCGTTGTCTCGTCAGGGCAAAGCCCGGCTTCATGATGACGATGACCGTCAGGATGACCCAGTAGCCATGCAGCTCGATGGCCGGACCCCATTGCTGGCGGGCCAGGCCGTAGTTCAGCAGCGCCACCACCGCCAGCACCATCAGCACCGCGATGGCAACCCGCAAGGCATAGCGGAAGTGCGGCGAATCCAGGCGCAGATTCGACGTGATCATGCCGAAGCGCAGTTCGCTGCCGCGCGAAATGAATCGGCCCAGCGCTTTGTCCAGCCGTTGATCCACCAACTGGGTGTCGGCGCCCGGCTGGGTATGGGCGGCCATGCGCTCGACGATGCGCGAGCCGTTGCGCAGGCGCCTGAGCACCTGCACCAGTAGGGCGTAGACCTCGGGGTTGGCCTCGGCGAAGCCGCTTTGCCGGTATTGCTCGAGCTCGTACTCGATGGCGCGCAGTTCCGCCTTGGCGCTGTGGCGGCTGAGCACGGCCTGGTTGCGTGCCGTACACAGGGCGATCCGCTGCAGATTGTCGGACAGCTTGATCAGGGTATCGCGCGCAAAGACCAGCACGTCGCTGTCGCCCAGTTCGCGGCGCAAGGTCGCATAATCGGTATGGGTGGCGATCAGGGTGTCCAGCAGTGAAACCATGTCGATGAACAGGTTCAAGGCCCTCATGCGATGCCGGTCGCCGCGCCGCCCGCCCTTGGGCAGTTCGCGCAGCACCGTGTTGCGCGCGGCCTGCTGCTTGTCGATCATGTCGGCCTGGGCGCGAATGAGTTCGCGGTAGGTAGCGTCCAGGTCGGTGTGCACGTCGTAGAAGCGCGAGCGCGCGTCGATATAGTCGGCGGTTGCGAACAGCGCCGCGGACAAGGCCTGCTGTTCTTCCCGCAACCAGAAAACACGGCGCACCAGGGCGCTATAGGCGAAGTAGAACAGGCCTCCGGCAAGCGAATACAGCACATGCAGCAGCAATTGCTGTCCGCTGAGCGGCGCGCGCATGGTCAGCGTCATGATCAGCAGGCAGGCGAAAGCCATGAGCCCGCCTTGCGGGCCATACACCGTCAACATCGAAAAAGCGAAGCTCATCAACGGTATGGCCGCCCACAGCGCCAATGGGTGGCTGGAAACCAGGCCGGTAAGTGCGACGGTGAGGGTGCCCAGCAACACCGCGCCCAGCATAGTGTTGACGCTATAGCGCCGAGGGCTGCCGGGTTGGTCGATGACCGCCACACAGGCGGCGCCGATGGCGGCGATCATGCCGATGTCGTATGTTTGCCACAGAACGCCTGTCAGCAGCGCCGGCAGCATGACGCCGATTGCCTGGCGCAGGCCCCCGAAGAAATAATGGCTGTGGAAGAAGCGTTGCAGTTGCGTAATGCGCGTAGCCATGGGGCGGTAAGCGTGGGAGATAGTCGTTTGGTCCTATCTTACCTTGTTGCGAAACGCGCCGGGGCAGCGTTATCGGCAGGGGATGAACAGCTCCTTGTGCCCGATTATCGGGTTTTGCACGCCGGAAACGAGGCCGCCATTTACAGTTGTATCGCTCCAATAGATTGGACGAGATTAAATATTTGGTTAAAATTCTATGCAGATGAGCGTCATGTGTTACATTTTTGATACATTTGGCCGCAGCATTTACGCCGACGTGTCAGCGGCGCCTCATCCAGACGCAAGGTTATGCTTCAAGAATATGGGCCAGAAGCCCGTAGCTCCGCCTTGCCGAAGCTGCTAGTCCCAGTTATGACTTGTAGTTGCCTTGGTCCGAATTTGGCGGCATTGTGCGCCCATGGTGTACAGCATGCCCGGTCTCGTGACATTGGCAGTTTCCTCCGTTTCTTGCCTCGTTCCGCGGCGGGTACGCTTTCGTCGGCGTCGCTCGCGGCCGACGCACGTCGGCCCGCTTCCGCGGGCCGTCTTTCATTCCGTGACTCCAGTAAATGCAGTCGCCCGCATGCGGGCGGACGGCGTCCCTCAACCCTCGATTTGGATATCTAACGTGCAAAGCAAGCTGATCTCCTATCTCCAAAACCAGCGCCGCGACGCGCAATGGGGTTTTCTTCTCAAGTCATTTGTCCACGAGGCTTCGACGGCCTTGGGGCCGGAGCAGGCACGCGGTTTGATGGTCAAGGCGGGCATGGGGGCGGGGCGGGAGATCGAGCTGCCCGAATGCGAGTCCATCGAACAGATGGAGGATGCGGCCAATCGGTACTGGGCGCGCCTGGGTTTGGGGGTCGTAAGCTTTCTCGAACGCAATGATTGCCTCGAAATCGTTCACGAAGGCGTTCCCGCCGATCCGCTTGCGCAAGAGGGCCTGGCGGACTTCCTCGCGGGCGTGTACCAGCAATGGTTCGTGTCTCTTGGAGCGGGAGAGCGGCTGCAGGTACGGCAATGCGAAAGCACCGACAGCAACATGTTCTTATACCGGCTGGCGGCATGAGGTCCAGCTGCCAGCGGCCATATCCATGGCGTAGACTTCTTTTGAAAGTGGGATGACGATGAAAGAATCGGACGACATAGGCAAGCTTTTCGCGCTTTTCGACGGCAGCAAAGCAAAGCAGTATCGCGAAGTGCACGAGACGGATCAGCAGCGCGAAACCGTCGAGCGCTGGCCTTTGTTCAAGCGTGTTCAGGTCGGGGCCCAGGCCCATGCCGCGGCGCCTTCGTCCGAACCCGCGGCACGTCCTTCTGCGACAGCGCCGCTGTCCTCGCCCGCGCGCTCCACGGCAGCGGGCCAGGGCAGGCCCTTCTCTTCGCCGGCAGCCGATGCCGGGCGGGACGCGCAGCCTTCGCCTTCGGTGGGTACGCCGAGCGGTGCGGCGCCTGATTCCGTGCCGGCGCCGGCGGGCAGCGCCTCGGGCGACCTGAAGTCCCTGTTCAGGCGGCTCGAAGATCCCGCGGCACCGCCTGCTTCCGCCGAGCCGCCGGCCGTGGATCGGCCCGAGCAGCCTGCCGGTTCCATACGCTCGCTCTTCGATCGCCTGCGCCGCCCATGAATGTATTGTCAGTTGTCTCGGCCAAGGGCGGCGTGGGAAAAAGCACGGTGGCGGCGAATCTCGCCGTCGCGCTGCACGGCTTGGGACATCCTGTGCTGGCCATCGACCTCGACCCGCAGAACGGGCTCAGGTTCCATTTCTCTTTCGAGGCAGGTTCCGGAGACGGGCTGTCGAGTTCGGGCGGCGACGCGGCGGCCCTGGCCCGGCTGGCCGAAATGACGCCCTCGGGCGTGGCGCTGATTCCCTACGGCCAATGCGACGAAGCGCAGCGGCTGGGTTTCGAGGCGGGGCTGGTCCATCGTCCTTCCTGGCTGGCCGATGCGTTGCGTGGCATGAATCTGGCCGACGACGCCATCGTCGTGCTGGACACCCCGCCCGGCCCGTCCGTGTACATGACACAGGCCTTGACCGCCGCCTCGCTGGCCATCGCGGTAACGCTGCCGGACGCCGGGTCGTACGTCACCTTGCCACAGTTGCGCGCCCTGTTCGAATCGTATTGCCTGGGCCGGCCCGACTTTCGCGGCTACGGCTTCATCGTGAACCAGGTCGATCAGAGCCGGCAGCTCAGCCGCGACGTGGCGACCATGCTGCGGGCTTCGTTCGGCGACCGCATCATCGGACGCATACACCAGGACCAGGCCGTCAGCGAGGCCCTGGCATTCGGGCAGAGCGTTTTCCAATATGCGCCGCACAGCGAAGGCGCGCGCGACATCATGGCGTGCGCCAACTGGATCAGCGGCCGTCTGGCCGCATCCAATCAGGAGGAAGGCTGATGTACGAGCGCTTGGGCAAAGCACTTGGCCGGGCCGGCGATTGGCTGGTGGGACTTTCGATCTGGGACAGCCGAGCCTTCCGAGTGCTGGCGCTGATCGTGGCGCTGGCGTTTTTCGCCAGCGTGATCGTCACTCCGCTGACCCTGGGCCATCAGGCGCTTTTCGGCCTGATCACCTTTGCCACCGCCTATGTGCTCAATCGCGTTTCACGGGCGCGCCTGACGGTGCTGGTGCTGATGGCCATCTCGTCGGTGGCCACGCTGCGCTACATGTACTGGCGGCTGACCGAGACCCTGGGTTTCGAGCACCTGCTCGATGCCGTGTTCGGCTATGGCCTCCTGATGGCCGAGCTCTATGCGCTGCTGACCTTGTTCCTGAGCTATTTCCAGTCGGCATGGCCGCTGCGCCGCAAGCCCGTCCTGATGCCCGAGGACATTTCCTCCTGGCCCAGCGTCGACATCTACATACCCACCTATAACGAGCCGCTAAACGTCGTGCGCCAGACCGTACTCACGGCCATGGCCCAGGACTGGCCCGCCGACCGCCTGAATATCTACGTGCTCGACGACGGCCGCCGCGAAGAGTTCCGCGCTTTCTGCGAGCAGGCCGGCGTCGGCTACCTGACCCGGCCCGACAACAAGCATGCCAAGGCAGGCAACATCAACGCCGCGCTCGCGCGCACCCATGGCGAATTCATCGCCATCTTCGACTGCGACCACATACCCACCAGGTCGTTTCTGCAGATATGCATGGGCTGGTTCATGAAAGACCCCAAGCTGGCCATGCTGCAGACGCCGCACGTCTTTTTCTCGCCCGACCCCATGGAGCAGAACCTGGGCGTCTTTCACCGCGTACCCAACGAGGGGCAGCTTTTCTACGGCCTGACTCAGGACGGCAACGATCTCTGGAACGCCACGTTCTTCTGCGGATCGTGCGCCGTGCTGCGCCGCGAACACCTGATGCAGATAGGCGGAGTGGCCACCGAAAGCGTTACCGAAGACGCGCTCACCGCCCTGAAGATGAACCGCGTAGGGCTCAATACCGCGTACCTGGCCCTGCCGCAGGCGGCCGGGCTGGCCACCGAAAGCCTGTCGCGCCACATCGGCCAGCGCATCCGCTGGGCGCGCGGCATGGCCCAGATCATGCGCAGCCACAATCCCTTGCTGGGCAAGGGCCTGAACCTGGGCCAGCGCATTTGCTACATCAGCGCCTCGCTGCACTTTTTCTACGGGCTGCCGCGCCTGGTGTTCCTGACCGCGCCGCTGGCCTATCTGTTCTTCGACGCGCGCGTGTTCCAGGCATCGGCGCTGATGATTCTGGCCTACGTGCTGCCCCACATTCTGCACGCCCAACTGACGAACTTCCGGGTGCAGGGCAAGTTCCGGCATTCTTTCTGGAACGAGGTGTACGAATCGGTGCTGGCCTGGTATCTGATGCGGCCCACGCTGGCCACGCTGATCAATCCCAACAGCGCCACGTTCAACGTCACGGCCAAGGGCGGCACCACGACCGAATCCTATTTCGACTGGACGCTGGCCCGGCCCTACATCGTGCTGCTGGGCCTGAACCTGGCCGGCCTGATCGTGGGCATCTGGATGCTGGCGCACAGCGGCGGCGACCGCAGCCTGATGTATACGGTGGCGTTCAACATGGCCTGGACGGTGCACAACATCGTCATCTGCAGCGCCAGCGTGGCCGTGGCCGGCGAGCAGCGCCAGGTCCGCTCCTCGCCGCGGGTCGAGGCCGTGCTGCCCGCCAGCCTGGGGCTGGCCTCCGGGCACCGCATCGCCTGCCAGACCAGCGACTTCTCGGCCGAAGGCTTGGGCTTGGAGCTGAATGCGCCCGCCGCCCTCAAGGTTGGCGACGCGGTGCAGGTGTCCCTGTTTCGGGGCGACGACGAACGCGTCTTTCCCGCCGAAGTGCGCTTCGTCCAAGACAAGCGCGTCGGCCTGCACTTCCTCGGCCTCTCCATCGAGCAGCAGATCGAACTGGCTCAGGTCACCTTCGGCAGAGCCGACATCTGGGCGACGATATGGAATGCTTCGGTTCCCGATGCGCCGTTGACGGCGGTAAAGCAGATCGGGCGGATCGGCGCGCGCGGCTTTCTCGTGTTGTTCCGCGAGGCCGGCAAAGCGATCGGACGACGCGCCGGGCGGGCGATGGGACGGAGGGCCCAGGAGACATGAGCGGGGCGGGGCGCTTTTTCGTAGCGGTCAGAGCCTGCCTCGCCGGTTTACTGGCGGGAGCGGCCTGCATGGCATGGGCGCAATCGGCTCAAACCGGGGCTGCCGCCGATGCCTTGCACAGAAACTATGCTGTCAGCCTCGAGCAATACAATCGTTATGCTCAATGGAATCTTCGTGGCGTCGATGGCAGCAGGGGAGTCGTATTCGGCCTCAGGGACGATGAGCGGATCGACGACCTGCAGCTGGACCTGGCCTACCGTTACTCGCCGGCCCTGCTGCAGGAACTGTCCCATCTGAACGTGGTGCTCAACGGCGAGGTCATCGCCTCGCTGCCTTTGCCCGGCCAGCCGTCGGACGAGGCCAATCGCGCGCAGGTCGTTCTGCCGCTGGCGCATTTGCAGCCATACAACTTCCTCGAGCTTCAGTTGATCGGCCACTACACCATGGGCTGTGAGGATCCGCTGCATCCCGACCTGTGGGCGAATATCGACGCATCGAGCCGCTTGCTATTCGACGTGGAGCGGCTGGTCTTGCCTGACGACCTCGGCCTTTTGCCATCGCCCTTCTTCGATCCGCGCGACGTGCGGGGCCTGGACGTGCCGTTCGTATTGGGACGGCCTTCGGACAAGCGGCTCGAGGCGGCGGGCATTGTGGCGTCGTGGCTTGGAGCTTTGTCCGGATATCGCGGGGCGCGATTCACGGCCTTGTCCGACGAGATCCCGCAGCAAGGACACGCGGTCATCGTGCTGGGCGCAAATGAATCATTGCCCGGACTCACGCTGCCGAAGGCCGAGGGGCCGACCCTGGCCATGCGGGCAAATCCTCACGACCCCGCCGGAAAGCTGCTTGTCATCACGGGCCGCAATGACGACGAAATCCGCAGCGCCGCGGTGTCTCTGGCATTGGGGGCCCAGGCATTGTCTGGGCTCACCGCGACGGTCGCCGAAGTGCAGGGCGTTCCGCGCAAACCCTATGATGCGCCCAATTGGCTGCCCGCCGACCGGCCCGTCGCCTTGGGCGAGCTATTGCCGCTGCGCGAGTTCACTGTTTCCGGATACGAGCCGGGCCCCATCAGCGTCGGTCTGCGGCTTCCGCCCGACCTGTCCGACTGGCGTACCAAAGCGGTGCCCATGAATCTGCTGTACCGGCATTCGGCCATAGACGCCGACGATGGGGCGACGCTCGACGTGCTGGTCAATCAGCAGCGTGTACAGCATATCGAACTGGCGGACAACGAAGAGAATGCCCGCCGTTTGCTGGCGAGGGACGGGTCGGCCTTGAAGCAGAAGGTGTTCCTGCCGCTGTCGATGCTCGAATCGCAGGCGGAGCTGCAGTTTCGCTTCCATTACCGTCCACCCTTCCATAGCGAATGCCGCGGAAGCCTGATCGACGCGCGGCGCAGCGCCATCGACCCTCGCTCCACCATCGATCTGTCGGGCCTGCCCCATCACAAGGCCATGCCCGACCTGGCGGCCTTCAGCACGTCGGGCTTTCCGTTCTCGCGCATGGCCGATCTGTCCGAAACAGCGGTTGTGATGCGGACCGATGCGCACGAATCCGAATTCGCCGCCTTTCTGACTTTGCTCGGCAGGATGGGCCAGGCCACCGGCCATCCGGCGACAGGAGTGACCGTACAGCGCGATGCCGCCGGCGTGGCGGACAAGGACCTGCTGCTGATCGAAGCCGGAACGCGCTCCGACACATTATCCGGCTGGGCCCGGCACCTTCCTCTGCCCGAGCGCGCCGCGACGTCGCGGCCGTCGGCAGACACGGGCATAGGCGGGTGGCTCGGCGCCCTGTCCGAGCGCCTCGCCCGCAGCCCCTTGCGGTCGTCGTTCGCGCGTCCCATCGCGGCTCCCGCCGACGGCGCTTATGTAGCGGGATTCCAGTCGCCGATGCGCCGCGGCCGCAGCGTCGTCGTGGTGGCCGGCGCCGATGGCGCGGGCCTTCAGGCCGCGGTTGAATCGATGATCGCCGACGATGTGCAGAGCAAGCGGCTGCAGGGAAGCCTGGCCCTGGTGCGCGAGGGCCGAATCGAATCTCTATCGTCATCGAAAAGTTATTACGTGGGAAATCTGAGCTTCTACCAGACCATTGCCTGGTTCATGTCCAGACATCCCCTATTGTTGTTCGTGGTTTATCTATTGGGTGCGGTGCTGATTGCAATCGTCCTGTATTTATCACTGCGTGCGCGAGCCCAGAGGCGCCTGCGTGCCGGCTCTCCCGGTCCGCGGTAATTGTGAAAGAGCATAGCCGATGAAAAATCCCTTCTTGTCCGCCCATTCGATTTCCTCCTTGCTCACAGCCGCCGCGCTGTCGCTGGCCTGCGCCTGCCCGGCTCTTGCCCAAGACCTGAGCGCCGAAGAGAAGGCGGGGCTGTTGCTGCCTCGCCCATCGCTGCTCGACAACACGTCTTCGGTCGATGCGCCGCTTTCCCAAGTGAGCGAAGCGCACGAAATCGCCTCTGTCCGGCCCGAGTATCGCTACACCCTCGAACAACTGGGGGCACGCTATCCCTTCAATCTGCGGGGCATCGACGGCAGCGACAGTGTGTTGTTCAATGTGCGCGCCGACGAAGTGGTGACCCGCGCCGAGGTCGACATGACCTACAGCTACTCGCCGGCCCTGCTCAGCGATCTGTCGCACATCAATGTTCTGGTCAATGACGAGGTGGCCGCGACCATACCGGTGCCCCGCGAAGAGGCGGGAAAAAGCCTGCGGCGGACCATCGAGCTGCCCGCCCACCTTGTCACCGAATTCAACCGGCTGCGCTTCCAGCTGATCGGCCATTACACGCTCGAATGCGAGGACCCTCTCCATTCCAGCCTCTGGGCCAACATCAGCAACAAGAGCACGCTGGCGCTGGACGTGCGGCACATGGCTCTGCCGGACGACCTGTCCATACTGCCGCTGCCCTTCTTCGATCATCGGGACAGCCGCCGCCTGACTTTGCCGATCGTGTTCGCGAACGACAAGAGTGAGGCCGTTCTCGAGTCGGCCGGCATGGTCGCATCGTGGTTCGGCGCGATGGCCGGGTATCGCGGGGCCCAGTTCCCGGCGCACTGGGACGGCGCTTATCCCGAAAAAGGCAATGCCGTGGTGCTGAGCCAAGGTGGGGATGCGGGCGCCGCGGCGTCCTTGCCCGCCGTGTCCGGGCCTGCGCTGGCCATCACCACCAATCCGAATGATCCGCGCGGCAAGCTTTTATGGGTGATGGGCCGCGATGCCCAAGAGGTCAGGCTGGCAGCCCAGGCTTTGGTCACCGGCGGCGTCACGCTGACCGGCGAGGTGGCCGCCATCCAGCAACTGGCGCAATTGGCGCCGCGCCGACCCTATGATGCGCCGAACTGGCTGCGCACGGACCGTCCGGTCAAGTTCGGCGAAATCGTTTCCCAGCAGGCGCTCGACGTCACCGGCTACAACGGGGCGCCAGTCCGCCTTGACCTGCGCCTGCCTCCCGACCTGTTCGGATGGCGCGAAAAACCCGTGCCTGTCGATCTGCGCTATCGCTACACCCCCCAGCCGGGCCAGGCCAACTCGTCGCTGCTGATCAGCGTCGACCAGCAGTTCCTGAAGTCCTTTCCCTTGCCGTCGGTCGACCAGATCAAGAATGAGTCGTGGCTCAAGATGCTGAACGACAACGAGATGCTTCCGGTCCGCGCCCAGATGCAGATCCCGCTGGACCGGCTGCTGGCTCGCTCCGAGCTGGAGCTGCGCTTTATGTACGACTACATCAAGGAAGGGCAGTGCCGCGACATCATCATCGACAATGTGCGCGGCCGCATCGATCCGGACTCCACGCTGGATTTCTCCCGTTATCCGCACTTCATGCCGCTTCCCGACCTGGCCGCCTTCGGCGAAAGCGGTTTCCCCTTCACGCGGCTGGCCGATCTGTCGCAAACCGCGGTGGTGCTTGCGGGCAGCCCGGCCGCCCAGGACGTGTCGACCTATCTGGCCCTGATGGGGCGGTTCGGAGAATCGACGGGTTATCCCGCAACCCACGTGACGGTGGCGCTGGGCGAGCCGGGCCTTGGGCTGGACGACAAGGACCTCGTCGTCATTGCGTCCGGAGATCAGGCTTGGTTGAAGTCCTGGGCCGAATACATGCCGGCCGTGCTTGCGGGCCAGAGCAAGCGTTTCGGCACGTCCGACCTCATCTTCAAGCCGGTCGGCTGGAAGACGCCCGATCCGCGCGAATCGCAAAGCCGCGTCCGCACCGACCTGAGCTACTCCAGCTCCGGAGACAGCGCCATCTTCGCGGGTTTCGAATCTCCGGCGGCAAAGGGACGCAGCGTGGTCCTGATAGCCAGCAGCGAGCCGCAGGGACAGGCTCTGGCGGTCAAGGCGCTGCTGGCCGGCGGCGATCCCGAGGAAGGCCTGAAAGGCAGCCTCGCCGTGGTCCATGACGGCGGAATCACTCCCCTGGCCTCCGAGTACAGTTATTCGATCGGCAAGCTGGGTCTTTGGCGCAGCATCGAATGGACGCTCGCCGGCCATTGGCCGACTGTGTCGCCGTTGCAGTGGCTGGGATGGCTGTTGCTGGCGGTCCTGGTGCTGGCTTTGGCAATAGCGCTTTGGCGGCGCGGACGGCGAAAGACGTAAGGAGCTACGGTGCGAACAGGCGTGAAGCGTTTCTTCGTCGGCTGCCTTGCCGCCCTTTCCTTGCACGGAGGAGGGGCGGCGGCCGCGTCATGCGGCACGGCAGAGTGGCCTCTGTGGCATGATTTCGGCGTGCATTTCATCCAGGATAGCGGCCGGGTCCTGGACGCCAGCACCGCCATGCAGCACAGCTCGTCCGAAGGGCAGTCTTACGGCATGTTTTTCGCCCTGGTCGCGGGCGACAAGCGCATGTTCGACCGGCTATGGGGCTGGACGATCGACAATCTCAGCGGCGGAGACGCCGGCCGGCGGCTGCCCGCCTGGATATGGGGCCGTGCGGACGATGGATCGTGGCGAGTGATCGATGACAATTCCGCATCCGATGCAAACCTCTGGTTCGCCTACGCGCTGCTCGAGGCGGGCAGGCTTTGGCAGGAACCCGCTTACACGCGTCAGGCCAACGCTCTGCTCGACCTGATCGAAAGCCAGGAAGTCGCCGACTTGCCGGGGTTGGGCCCCATGCTGCTGCCCGGCAGAGAGTGGTTCGCCAAGCCCCAAGAGCAGACATGGCAACTCAATGCCAGCTACCTGCCCATTCCCCTTCTGCGGCGCCTGGCCCTGGCGCGG
The DNA here is from genome assembly GCF_003545815.1 of Pusillimonas caeni. GTDB lineage: Bacteria > Pseudomonadota > Gammaproteobacteria > Burkholderiales > Burkholderiaceae_B > Pusillimonas > Pusillimonas caeni. The sequence continues at coordinate 354,845 of NZ_PDUW01000004.1, read as the reverse complement.
CCGCAAGGCCCGTGGCGCGCCATCGCCGACAATACCGCGGCCATGGTCGAAGCCACGGCGCCCCACGGCCTCGCGCCTGACTGGACGACCTATCAGGCCAAAGAAACGCCGCCTTCCTTTGTGGTCGACCCGATCAAAGGACCGGTCGGAAGCTATGACGCCATACGCAATTACTTGTGGGCGGGCCTGACCTCTTCCGACGATCCTTTGTTCTCCCGCATGCTGCGCGCACTCGACGGCATGGTGAGTGCGACCCGGCAGCATGGCGAGGGCATCCCGCCGGAATCGGTCGACACCCAGACAGGCGGGGCCTCGGGTCAAGGGCCTTTCGGATTTTCGGCCGCATTGATTCCGTATTTCAAGGCCAAGGGGCAGGCGCTGCTGCTCGAACAGCAAATACAGAGAGTGCGCGATGCTCTGCCTCGTTCGCTCGAACCCGGGGCGGTCGCACTTGGCCAGCCGCCTTATTACGACCATGTGCTGAGTTTATTCGGAACGGGCTGGCTGGACGGCATGTACCGCTTCCGGCCTGATGGCACCTTATCTTTATCGTGGGAGAACGAATGCTTCGCTACAACCGAATAGCCTGCGGCCTTCTGGTGGCATTGCTGCATCATGCGGGCTGGGCGCAGAGCGACGCCGATCAGGCCTTGATCGAGCAGGGCAAGTTTTGGCAGGCGCGGCAGGACACCAAAAGGGCCGCCGAGGCATGGAACAAGCTCCTGCTGGTCAGCCCCGGCAATCCACAGGCTTTGTACGGCTTGGCCACGGTCGAACTGGACGCGGGGCGCATCGAGGGAGCGCGCGCCTTCCTGCAGCGCCTGAAGCAATCGCAGCCGGACCATCACCTCGTGCTTCAGCTGGAACAGGACATCCAACTCAGCTCCGACCGGAACAAGGCTCTTCTCGAAGAAGCTCGCCAGGCCGTGGCTTCGGCGGATGTCGACCAGGCGCTGGAAAAATATCGGCAGGCGCTCGATGGGCGCGCTCCGGTGGGAACGGTCGGCGGCAATTATTACAGCTTGCTGGGTTATACGCCGGCCGGGCTGCCCGAAGCCATCGAAGGGCTGCAGCGCCTGCTGGCCCAGTCTCCCGGCGATCCCGCGCTTCAGCTCGCGTTGGCACGGCATTTGGCCCGCAATGAACCGACCCGCTTGGAAGGCATACGGCGCCTCGCGCGCTTGTCCGAGCACCCGGAGGTCGGCAGCGAGGCGACCGAAAGCTGGCGCGATGCGCTGGTGTGGCTAGGGCCGCCCCGGCCGGAAGCCAGGCCTTTGTTCGCCGAGTATCTGAGCAAGCATCCCGACGACGCCGAGATCCGCCAGCAAGCGGAACAGCGCGTGGCGGCGCCGAGCCAGGCGGCCCGCGCACAGCCGGTGTCGCGCCCCGATCCCTTGCGCCAACGCACCGCCGCAGCCATGAAGCTGATCGAGGCGGGCGATGCGGCCCGTGCGCGGAACGAATTCCAGTCGGTGCTGGCACAGCGTCCCAATGATTCGGAAGCCTTGGGCGGCATGGGGGTCTTGGCCATGCGCGAGGGAAATTGGCAGCAGGCCCTCGATTACCTGACTCGAGCACGGCGGGGCAATGCCGCTTGGCAGCCGTCGCTTTCCACCGCCCAGTACTGGGTCGATGTCGAGAAGGCGCAGGCGCTGCATCGAGCCGGCAAGACGGATGAAGCCGTCCGCCTCTTGAACCAGGCCGTGAAGCGGGCGCCGAAAGAAGTCGCGGCCAATGTCCAGCTGGCCGACATCATGCTGGACCAGGGCAAAACGGCCGAAGCCGTGCAGGCTTATCGAGCCGTGCTTCAGCGCCGTCCGGGCGATTCCCAGGCCTTGCTGGGGCTGAGCCGCGCGGCAAAGCTCTCGGGAGATGATGCAGCGGCCCGCAGAATGCTCGAGGACGCCCTGGCCAAAGATCCTGACAGTCCTTGGCTGCGCTACGAGTTGGCCCAGCTTTATCAAGAGGCGGGACAGACACGCGAAGCGCGCGGCTTGATCGAGGGGCTGCTCATGACGCACCCCGATGATCCCGAGGTGCTGTATACCAGCGCCTTGCTGGCCTCGAACAACCAGCAGTGGGCTCAGGCGCGCGATACGCTTGAACGGATTCCCGCCGCCCGCCGCACGGCGCCGATGAACCAGCTTTACGCAACGGCCAATCGCAGGGTGCAGATCGCCGAGGCGGTCGGCATGGCTCATGCGGGCCGGAAAGCGGATGCGCTGGTCTGGCTCGGACAGATCGAAGCGGGCGCGGCAAATGATTTCGACGTGCTCAGCGCGGTGGCCGCCGCCTACGTCGATATCGGCGAGCCGGCCCGCGGCCTGGCGCTTCTCAAGCCTTTGCGGGAACAAGGCCAGGCGCGCAGCGTGGACGCCTCCATCGCCTATGCCGGCCTGCTGCTGGCTTCCGAGCAGGATGTCGAGGCCTCCGTCGTGCTGCGCCAGTTGCAAGCTGAAAGTCTGACGGTATCCCAGCGAAAGCTGGTGGCTGAGTTGTCCAGCGCCTATCGGATCAGGCAGGCGGACCTGCTTACGGAACGGGGCGACCTCGTCGCCGCCTACGACGTGCTGGCCCCGGTGCTTGCCGAGCGCCCCAATGATCCGGCGGCGCAGGGCGCCCTGGCCCGCATGTATGCCGCGTCGGGGCAGGGAGAAAAAGCATTCGGAATTTATGAGACGCTGTTGCGGACGGATCCCGACAACCCCGATCTGCACCTGGGACTGGCTCAGGTGGCCCAGCAGTCCAGAGACTATCGCCAGGCCCAGCGCGAGGCCGACATCGCAGTTTCGCTGGCGCCGGAAAACATCCAGGTGCTGACTTCCGCTGCGCGCATCTATCGAGCCTCGGGCAAGACGGGCGATGCCGCCAAGCTGCTCGAAAGAGCAGTGGCGTTGGAAAAGCGTTCCGCAGAGCCAGCGACGCAGCTTGCCGCCGCCGCTGCGGTGCCTGCACCCGCGCCGGAGACGTCCGCCAACCCCTTCGTAGGGCTGCCCGGGCAGCGCACAACATCGACTCTTGACGCCCCTTCGCAAGCCATGGCGGTGGCGCCGCCGCCGTCATTCTCGCCGTCACGGACGGAGGCGGCCCTTGCCACGCCGGCGCCCGCCGCCTCATCGCGCCCGGAAGCCGTCGTTGCGTCGCCGCAGACCGCGCTGCCGGCTCCGGTCCGGACGCAGCCGCCCGCTTCTTCCGTGCCTCCGTATCCACAGAGCGGGCCGGGCTCTGCGCCCGTGTTTGCGGCCTCCGCGTCCGTTCCGGCACGGCCCGCGCCAGCAGGCGCCCAGTCCAATCCCTTCGCGGAAACGGCGGCGGCAACCGCTCCGCAATCGAAGCTGGCGCGAGAGCTGGACGAGATCTACCAAGAGCGCAGCCCTCAGTTGCGGGTGGGAACAGAGGTGCGCAGCCGCAACGGCGAGGACGGCACCAGCAAGCTCACGGAAACCCAGCTACCGATCGAAGTGAATTTCCCGGTCGGGAACGACCGGATGAGCGTGCGGGCCACGCCCATCGTGCTGAGCGCCGGCTCCATTGGAGACATGCCGGCGTCGACCGGCCCCGCCGATCTCCTGCAATACAGCCCATACCTGGTGAGCGATGAACGACAGCGCGGCGTCGGCCTGTCGGTGGGGTATCAGACTCGAGGCATGGAATTCGATGCCGGCGTCACCCCGCTGGGTTTCCAGGAGACGAACTTCACGGGCGGCGCCTTGTTCGATGGAACGCTGGACGATGCCGCTACCGTCAGTTATCGGTTCGACGTCTCGCGCCGGCCCGTCACCGACAGTGTGCTGTCTTTTGCCGGCCGCAGGTATGAGGATCAGGGGCTCGAATGGGGCGGGGTGACCGCCACAGGCGCCCGTCTCACGCTCTCCAAGGACTTCGGCGCGGCCGGCTTGTACGGCTCGGCCGCCTGGCACAGCCTGCGCGGGCACAATGTGGCGTCCAACCACCGTACGGAACTCAATGCCGGCGCCTATTTCCGCGTCATCGACGAGCTCGACACCCAGCTGATGGCGGGCGTCAACCTCAATGCCACGTTCTACAACAAGAACCTGAGCTACTTCACGTACGGCCATGGCGGCTACTTCAGCCCCAAGCATTATTACGCTCTGGGCTTGCCCGTAACCTGGGCGCAGCGCTCCGGCCGCTTCAGCTATCGTCTGGACGGTTCCGTGGGTCTGCAGCACTTCAAGCAGGACGATGCGGCAGTGTTTCCGAACAACCCCGACCTGCAGGCTTATGCCGAACAAATGGCCGGCGCGAACAATCTGTTCGGCGATGGGTATTACCGCGGCGAGAGCAAGACCGGCATCAGCTACAACCTGAAGGCATCGGCCGAATATCGCCTCGATCCCAATCTGGTGCTTGGCGCGACGCTTGGCGCGGACAACGCCGACAACTACCGGCAATGGATGGGCGGCCTCTATCTGCGCTACTACTTTCATCCGCAACGCGGCCTGCTCGACCTGCCTGTCGAGCCCTACCGTTCGCCTTATGGCATTACCTACGGCCGATAGGCCTGCAACATTAGGAGAAAACAAGCATGTTGACTTCGGTATTGGCCGGTCTGTCGATTCTTATCATCGGCGACAGCCACCTGACCGTTCCGTATTACCTGATCGATTCCTTGCACATGGGTCTGGAGCGCCAGGGCGCCCAGGTGCATACGATCGGCGTCTGCGGCGCCAACCCCGGCGATTGGCTCAAGCCCGTCAAGGGCACCTGCGGCGCGGCGGAGCGCCGCGGCGACGCCGCCGTACAGGTCCTGGACGTAAACACGCCGGCGACGCCCATCGATCAATTGCTGGCGCGGGACAAGCCCGATCTGGTGGTGATCGTGATGGGCGACACCATGGCCGGCTATCAGCAAGCCACTTTTCCAAAAACATGGGCCTGGCAGCAGGTCACCGCGTTGACCCAGACGGTGGCCAAGGCCAATACGGCATGTGTGTGGATCGGCCCGGCCTGGGGCACCGAGGGCGGCAAGTATCAAAAGACCTTCGCGCGCGCGAAGCAGGTGTCGGCATTTCTGTCATCCAACGTGGCGCCTTGCCAGTACATCGACTCCCTGACGCTGTCGAAGCCGGGCGAGTGGGCCACGACCGACGGCCAGCACTTCACCAAGTCGGGATACGAAGCCTGGGGCAAGGCCCTGACCCAGCAGTTGGCGGAGTCCCCCATCGTCCAGGAAATCAAGAAAAAATGAAACCCTCCCTTGTCGCTTTATGCAGTGTGATGGCCGGGCTAGTCAGTCTTCCGGCCCAGGGCGCCGAAATCAAGCTCTATCCCACGGGGCCGGCCGAAGACTCCGCCTTCGTGCGTTTTGTCGACGGCAGCGCGGCCGGGCTGCGCGTCACCGCCGCCGGTTCGGCGGCGGCGCTTGAACTGGATGCCGAGTCCCGCGCCAGCGCCTACATGCCCGTTGCCGGGAAAACCACGATCAAGGGCGAGCTGACGCAGGGCAAAGACGAACAGACCGTCTCGGTCGAGATACTGCCCAGCGAATTCGTCACGGTGCTCGGGGTCAAGACCCAGCAAGGGCTGCAGGTCCACACCATCCATGAAGAGGCGGACGATTTCACCGCGGTCAGGGCTTCCATCGCTTTTTATGACTTGAATCCCGCGTGCGAGGACGCCGGGGTGCAGGTCGCCGGGCGGCAGGTATTTTTGTTCGAGCATGTAGAGGTCGGCAAATGGGTGCGCCGCCAGGTGAATCCGGTGCCTTTGAGCGTCCAGCTGATGTGCGCCGGACAGCCGGTGGGGCAGCCGCTCGATCTGGGCACGCTGCAGGCGGGCGAGCGCCACAGCCTGTTTCTGGCGCCCGGCGATCCGGCCAGCGGCTTTTTTCACATAAAAGACACGGTCGCGCCCTGAGCCTTCGATGATCTTCACCTCGATCGAGTTCCTGACGCTGTTTCTACCGGCGTTTCTGCTGGTGTATGCGGCGGCGCCGGTGGCCTGGCGCAACGCCGTCCTGTTGGTGGGAAGCTGGATATTCTATGGTTGGTGGAGCCCGACCTTCCTGCTGCTGTTTATCGGCCTGACGGCATTGGCCTGGATAGGCGGGCTGGTGCTGGGCGCCTTGCCCGGCGGCCGCCTGCGCGCATGGCTGCTGGCGCTGCTGATCGCCGCCAACGCGGGCACGCTTTTCTGGTTCAAGTACATCAATATCCTGGTCGAAACCGTCAGCGAACTCATGGTCTTCGCGGGCGCCATGCCGCTGCAATGGCAGCGTGTCGCCTTGCCAATAGGGCTGTCGTTCATCATTCTGCAGGCGATTTCATATCTGGTGGACGTGTACCGCGGCGAATTCCGGCCTCAGCGCCGTTTCGTATGGTTCGCCGCATATCTGGCGATGTTCGGCCAGTTGATCGCGGGGCCCATCCTGCGTTACGAATGGGTCGAACGCGAACTGGCCAATCGGCACTTCACCTGGGTGGATTTTTCCGCCGGCGCACGGCGCTTCATGGTGGGCATGTGCATGAAGGTTCTGGTCGCCGATACGCTGTCGCCGCTGGTCGACGCCGGCTTTGCCGTTCCCGAGCCCGGCTTTCTCGACGCGTGGCTGGCTTGCCTGGCGTATTCGCTGCAGCTGTTCTTCGACTTTGCCGGATACAGCGCCATGGCGATCGGCCTGGGGCAAATGCTGGGCTTTCATTTTCCCGAGAACTTCAACCATCCCTATCTGGCGCGCAGCATCCAGGACTTCTGGCGGCGGTGGCACATCTCGCTGTCGACGTGGATACGCGATTATCTTTACATCCCGTTCGGCGGCAATCGCAAGGGGGCCGTCCGCACCTACGTCAATCTCATCCTCACCATGGCCATCGCCGGCATGTGGCATGGCAGTGACAACTGGAACTTTCTGTTGTGGGGCTTGATGCACGGCGCGGCCCTGGCGGCGGCCCGCGCGTGGAGCCGGTCCGGGCTGCCGCCGGTGCCTGTCCTGGCGTCCAGGGCGGCGACCCTGCTGTTCGTCTGCATGGCGTGGGTGGTTTTCCGCGCGGCCGATTTCGATACGGCCTGGTCGTTGTACATGGGACAGCTGGGCTTGCGGGGCTGGGCGCTGGGCGATGCCCTGAAGGTAGTGCTGCAACCCTCGCATCTGGCCGCGATATTGCTGGGGCTGGCATGCATCGTGGCGCCGCTGCTGCGCGAGCCTGTGCGTCGGCGCACCCCTGCGGGCCTGTTGGCGGTGGCCGATCTGTGGCCGGTACTCGGCTTCGTTTTCGCGATGTCGCTGGTGGCAAGCCGCAAGGCGGTGCCGTTCCTGTATTTCCAATTCTAGGAGACGACATGGCGCTGGCTGATCCCGTGCAGTCGTTCAATCTGCCCTCCCGTACGGCCAGGTATGCGGCGGGCGCGGTCTTTCTTATCGCCATAGTCGCCGGAGCCGCGTCGGCGGCCTGGAGCCTGGCCTCCGGCCAGGCCGCCCTGGCGCCCGAGGCATGGACCCGCGCCGGGCTCATGCAGGGGGAGACGACCCGGCGCCTGGCCTCCGAGCTGGCGCAGGCGCCACTGCCCGCCGCCATGGCCGACGCCGAGAGGGGGGCCTCATGGCTGCTCGCCGGCTCCCTCGGACCGCGCGTGCGCCAAGGCTGCGGCCAATGGCTGTTTCTGGTCGACGAGTTGACGGTTCATCCGGATGCGCGACGGAATCTCGAAACACGCTTGGATGCGGCTGCGCACATGCGCACGCTGCTGCATGGCCGCGGAGTCGAGCTGCTGATCGCGACCGTGCCCGACAAGAGCCGCGTGCAGCATGAACAGCTATGCGGCATATATCGTCCCGCATCGTTCTCCGATCGCTTGCATGGTTGGGAAGAGGGGCTGGCGCAGCGCGGTGTTGCGCGCGCCGCCTTGCTGCCGGCGCTCGAGGCGACGCGCGGCGGTGGCGATCAGCCGTTTCTAAGGACCGATACCCACTGGACAGAGACGGGAGCGCGCGCCGCGGCAGAGGCCATTGCGCATGCGATGGACCGGACCGGAGTGGAATTGACGCCCCCTCTGCGCTATGGATTGAAAAGCGGTGAACCTGGGGTCCGGGAAGGCGACCTGGTGCGCCTGGCGGGAATAGATTGGCTTCCCATGGCGCTTCAACCCGCTCCCGATATGGTGGCGCCCACGCGCTTCAGCATAGAAGCGCCGGCTGCCAAGGACGCGGCCCCGGGCAGCGGCGATACGGCCGACGACCTGTTCGGAGACGCCAGCCTGCCTTCGGCGGCGCTCATTGGCACCTCGTATTCACGGACCTCGTCCTTTGTGCCTTTCCTCGAGACCGCGCTGCATACTCCCGTACCCAGCTTTGCTCAGGACGGCGGCGACTTCTGGGGAGCGGCAAAAACCTATCTGGCGTCGGCCGAATTCCGCGATACGCCTCCGCGGGTGGTGATCTGGGAAATACCCGAACGCGTGCTGCAGATGCCCATTGTTGCGGAAGAGCGGGCATGGATGGATAGCCTGGAGGCGGCGGTGGAAAAGAAGGCGGCTCCCTGACGCACCAGGGCGCGCGAACGAAATACTTGAACCATAAGAAAGACAGGAGTGATTGATATGGCTATGGCAGCGGCGGCATTGGCGGGACTGAGTTTTCTCGTCATCGGCGAAAGTCACATGATGTATGAACTGCGCGATGCCCTCCATGCGGATCTGGATGCCCAGGGCGCGGCTTATGTGCATTCGGTGGGCGCCTGCGGGGCGAGCGCCATCGACTGGGTCAAGCCCAGAAAAGTGGATTGCGGCGCCGAAAAGAAGAACGACGCGCCCGCCAAACTCAATACCGCGGGTTCAGAGACCCAGGCCATCAAGCAACTGATTGCGTCGGACAAACCCGATGTCGTGCTTTTGGTCATCGGCGATACGATGGGGTCCTACGACAATGAAACCTTTCCCAAGGCTTGGGCGTGGCAAGGCGTCTCGGCCCTGACCAAAGAGATCGCCGCTACGGGCACGCGCTGCGTCTGGGTCGGGCCGCCTTACGGCAAGGCCGGCGGAAAGTACAACAAGAAAGACGATCGTGTCGAACGCGCCGACCGCTTCCTGGCGGCTAATGTCAGCCCCTGCGTTTATATCAATTCGCTCAAGTTCGCCAAGCCGGGGCAATGGCGTACCTTCGACGGGCAGCACTTTGCAGCGGACGGCTATGCCGCATGGAGCAAAGCCATCGTGGGCGAGGTCACGCAAATGCCCATGATCGAGCAGCTGAGAAAAGCCAAGGCTCAGTGACAGGACGGAACCGGCAAGGCAAGGAGTTTTTTCTCGTCCTTGCTTTCGCCGGTATAGCCGCGTTGATAGATCGGATCCTGAAATGCGCTTGCCGGATCGATGATGGTCCAGCCCCGGCTCTCGAGGCCGTGCAGCAGTTCGGGCAGTATGGCCGCGTTCAAGTGATTGGCGTGCAGAAGCAGCACGTGCGCCGGACTCCGTTTCAGTTCTTGAACCCAGTGTGTCTCTTGCGCCTGGGCCTCGGCCAATATCCGCTCGACATAGTCCTGCCGGAAGGCGGCCGCTTCGGCTTGTGAGCCTGTTCGCAGTATGTCGAGATAGCGCTGCGCAAATTCCCAGTCGGGCATTGAAATGGTGGCGGAAGCCACGCCGTAGCCGTGCTGCGCAAGCCATCGCATGGCCTGATCGTGCTGTGCCGGACTGCCCCCTTCATCCAGATAGGGAAAACGAAGCCGCGGGCACCAGCCCGGCAAGGCTTGCAATAGGGCCTGCGCACGCTCCACGTCGGCAAAATAGTGCGCCGTATCCGACTTGCTCAGATAGCCGTGGCTGTATGTGTGGTTGCCGACAGCATGGCCGGCTTCGCCCCAGGCCCGCACCAAAGCCAGGTTTTCCGGATTGGCCAATGCCATCCCCGACGGAAAGAGCATGGCGCGCGCCCGATGCCGCTTCAGGGCGGCAAGCATTGCTGTATTGTCAGCCACCGCTCGAGGGCCGCTGCTGGCCACATCGAAGCCGTCGTCGAAAGTAAGAGCAATGGTTTGCGTGTGGCCCGCACCCGCCTGCACAAGGAGCAGCAAAGCGCTGAGAAGCCACGAGTATCCCAGGCGGCGCAGCGGGCGGATAGACATCGAGGTGAGTTTCATCGCGAAGCCATGGCTGGGTTGCGGAAGGCGGTTGTGGCCGATCGGCCAAGAGGGCGGAAGACGCGTTTGGAAGCTGCGCCGATTCGGTGAAGCACCAGCATTATACGTTCCGGCCCCGCAGCACATTGCTTTTTCCCGGCCCGACGAGAGCCGAGGCGCCGCGAAATATACCAACCCGCGACCGTCGGCTGCCCGCGACACTTTCCCCCGCTATTCCCGTGCTTGATTGCCTTGTCTTGTGCAATGCAGTAAAGTAGTGTACTTGGCCGGGTGCAACATCCCCAACCCGGCCTTGTGGGCACTATCGTTCGGGCCATCCGCCCGTTTTTTGCGCCTGTATCACTTAGCCAAGGGCCGCGTCACAAGCGTGTGTTGCCATGGCATCCGTTTCTACCTCCCGCGTTCACAAGAGCGCTCGTACGGTGTTTCGACGAGTGGGCATCGGTACGGCACGGTGTCTGGGTGGAGTGGCTCCGTGAGCCATCAAGCCTCAGCACATCATGCCGCGTTTGGTGCAGCTTCGGCCTTCATTGGCCAATCGAGATGTCCGTACCGGTTACGAAAGGACTACAACATGGAACTCAATGGCGCCGACATCGTCGTACGATGCCTGGCCGAGCAGGGCGTGGAGCACGTTTTTGGCTACCCTGGCGGCGCAGTGCTGTACATCTACGATGCCATCTATCAGCAAGACTCTTTCAAGCATATTCTGGTTCGCCACGAGCAGGCGGCCGTGCATGCGGCCGACGCGTATTCGCGCTCGTCGAACAAGGTCGGGGTGGCGCTCGTCACCAGCGGACCCGGGCTGACCAATGCCGTCACGGGCATTGCGACGGCCTACATGGACTCCATCCCGATGGTCATACTCAGCGGCCAGGTGCCTACGACCGCCATCGGCTCCGATGCATTCCAGGAATGCGACACGGTCGGCATCACCCGCCCCTGCGTCAAGCACAACTTCCTCGTGCGCGACGTCAAGGACCTGGCCGAAACCATGCGCCGGGCCTTCTATATCGCGCAGACCGGCCGGCCCGGCCCCGTGCTGGTCGACATCCCCAAGGACATCACCGTCGCCAAGTGCAAGTTCACCGCCAAGAAGGGCGAGGTGTCCATGCGCTCGTACACGCCTGTCGTCAAAGGGCACCACGGCCAGATCAAGAAAGCCGTGCAGATGCTGCTGGCGGCCGAACGCCCCATGATCTATTCGGGCGGCGGCGTGGTGCTGTCGGATGCGGCCGAAGAGCTGCGCCAGCTCGTGGAGCTGGTCGGCGCGCCCTGCACCAACACCCTGATGGGCCTGGGCGCCTTTCCCGCCGATGACAAGCGCTTCGTCGGCATGCCCGGCATGCACGGCACCTACGAAGCCAATATGGCCATGCAGAACTGCGACGTGCTGGTGGCCGTGGGCGCGCGCTTCGACGACCGCGTCATCGGCAACCCGCGCCACTTCGCGCAGAACCAGCGCAAGATCATCCATATCGACATCGACCCTTCGTCGATATCCAAGCGCGTGCGCGTGGACGTGCCCATCGTGGGCAACGTCAAGGACGTGCTGCAGGACCTCAACGCTCTGTACATGCAGACCGCCGTCGAAACCGAACCCAACAGGGCCGCGCTCGAAAAATGGTGGCAGCAGGTCGAGACCTGGCGCGGCAAGCGGTGCCTGGATTATGCGGGCTCCGATACCCTGATCAAGCCTCAATACGTCATCGAGACGCTGTGCGAAGTGACCGGAGGCAATGCCTTCGTCACCTCCGACGTGGGGCAGCACCAGATGTGGGCGGCCCAGTACTACCGCTTCAACCAGCCGCGCCGCTGGATCAATTCCGGCGGCCTGGGCACCATGGGCGTGGGCCTGCCCTACGCCATGGGCGTGCAGATGGCCAATCCCGATGCCGACGTCGCCGTCATCACCGGCGAGGGCTCCATACAGATGAACATCCAGGAATTGTCCACCTGCAAGCAGTATCATCTGTCGCCCAAGGTTCTGTGCCTCAACAACCGCTATCTGGGCATGGTGCGCCAGTGGCAGCAGATCGACTATGGTTCGCGCTATTCCGAATCGTACGTGGACGCATTGCCCGACTTCGTCAAGCTGGCCGAAAGCTACGGCCACGTGGGGGTTCGCATCGAAAGCCCCGGCGACGTCGAGCCCGCCCTGCGCGAGGCCTTCGGCAAGCACAAGGATCGCCTGGTCTTCCTCGATTTCATCACCGACCAGACCGAGAACGTGTGGCCCATGGTCAAGGCCGGCCGCGGCCTGACCGAAATGCTGCTTGGCGCCGAAGATCTATAAGGACAGAACAATGAAACACGTGATTTCCATTCTTCTGGAGAACGAGCCGGGCGCCCTGTCGCGCGTGGTGGGGCTGTTCTCGGCGCGCGCCTACAATATCGAAACCCTTACCGTCGCGCCGACCGAAGACGCGACCTTGTCCCGCATGACCATCGTCACCGAAGGGTCCGAGGACGTGATCGAACAGATCACCAAGCACCTGAACCGCCTGATCGACGTGGTCAAGGTGGTCGATCTGTCGGAAGGCCCGCACATCGAGCGTGAACTGATGATGATCAAGGTAAGGGCGGTGGGCAAAGAGCGCGACGAAATGAAGCGCATGGCCGATATTTTTCGCGGCCGCATCATCGACGTGAGCGACAAGGCCTACACCATCGAGCTGACCGGCGACCAGGACAAGATCGAAGCATTTATCGGCGCCCTGGACCGCAGCGCCATCCTGGAAACCGTCCGCACGGGGGTCTCCGGCATCGGCCGCGGCGAACGCGTTTTGAAATTGTAATTAAAATCACGGGTCTGGCAGCGGTATACAGCCCGAACACTATCAATCCGGGCCGTCTTGCACGGCCCGCTAAAAATACGCTTAGTTTGGAGCATTATCAATGAAAGTTTTCTATGACAAAGACTGCGACCTGTCCCTGATCAAGGGCAAGACGGTTGCCATCATCGGCTACGGTTCGCAGGGTCATGCGCATGCGCTCAACCTGCATGAGTCGGGCGTGAACGTCGTCGTCGGCCTGCGCAAGGGCGGCGCTTCGTGGAGCAAGGCCGAAAATGCCGGCCTGAAAGTGCTGGAAGTGGCAGAGGCCGTCAAGGCCGCCGACCTGGTCATGATGCTGCTGCCCGACGAGAACATCGCCGAGGTCTATCGCAACCACGTCCATGCCAACCTCAAGGCCGATGCTGCGCTCGCCTTCGCCCATGGCTTCAATGTGCACTATGGCCAGGTTCAGCCGCGCAACGACGTCGATGTCATCATGATCGCTCCCAAGGCCCCCGGCCACACGGTGCGCGGCACTTACCGCCAGGGCGGCGGCGTGCCGCACCTGGTCGCCGTTCACCAGGACGTCAGCGGCAAGGCGCGCGACCTGGCCCTGTCGTACGCCATGGCCAACGGCGGCGGCCGCGCCGGCATTATCGAAACCAACTTCCGCGAAGAAACCGAAACCGACCTGTTCGGCGAGCAGGCCGTTCTGTGCGGCGGCACGGTCGAGCTGATCAAGGCCGGCTTCGAAACGCTGGTCGAGGCGGGCTACGCCCCCGAGATGGCCTACTTCGAGTGCCTGCACGAGCTCAAGCTGATCGTCGACCTCATCTACGAGGGCGGCATCGCCAACATGAACTACTCCATCTCGAACAATGCCGAGTATGGCGAGTACGTCACGGGCCCGCGCATCGTCACGGACGAAACCAAGAAGGCCATGCGCCAGGTGCTCACCGACATCCAGACCGGCGAGTACGCCAAGAGCTTCATTCTGGAAAACGCCGCCGGCGCGCCCAGCATCACCTCGCGTCGCCGTCTCAATGCCGAATCGCAGATCGAGCAGGTCGGCGGCAAGCTGCGCGCCATGATGCCCTGGATCGCCGCCAACAAGCTGGTTGACCAGACCAAGAACTGATTGGCTCTTGCCGGTCGTTCTATAAACACCCCGCACGCCGGAGCAGCGCTCCGGCCCCAGCGGGGTGTTTTTTTGCCGCCGGGCCGCCCCAAGGCAAAAAAGCCCCCATGGGGGGCAGCAAGCAGGCGTAGCCTGCGCGGCGTGGGGGCATTTTTTGCCGGGGGCGCCGAGCCGCCGGGCCGCGGTTGCAGTATGGCGGCGGACAACCATCTGCCGGGCGTTTTCAGTTATCCTTTAATACGATGAATAAACCTTCCTATCCTCATCCCATCATTGCCCGCGAAGGCTGGCCGTTTCTGGCCGGCATCGTCGTCATATCGATCGCCGTCACGATCTGGTCCGGCTGGGCCAGCGTGCCGTTCTGGCTGCTGTCGGTGTTCGTGCTGCAGTTCTTCCGCGATCCGCCGCGCGTGGCGCCCGACGGCGAACTCAATGTGCTCAGCCCGGCCGACGGCCGCATCGTGGTCGTGCAAGAAACCCAGGACCCTTACCACGGCAACCGCGACGCGCTCAAGATCAGTGTGTTCATGAACGTCTTCAACGTGCATTCGAACCGCTCGCCGGTCGATGGCGAAGTGCTGTCCACCGATTATTTCGCGGGCAAGTTCTTCAACGCCGCCCTGGACAAGGCGTCGCTCGAGAACGAGCGCAATGCCATGGTGCTGCGCACCACACAGGGCCACATCGTGACCGCCGTGCAGGTGGCCGGCCTGGTGGCCAAGCGCATTCTTTGCTATGCCAAGGCGGGAGACTCGCTTCACCATGGCCAGCGCTACGGCTTCATCCGTTTCGGCTCGCGCGTGGACGTGTATCTGCCCATCGGCTCGCGGCCGCGCGTGGCGATCGGCGACAAGGTCAGCGCCACCAGCACGGTTCTTGCTGAGTTGCCGGCAGCGGCGGCTGTGAGCGCCACGGACGCTTGAGCCGCGTTGCCCTCTAAATGGCCATGTACGAAGGATGCGGGTCCTTCGTCATCCAGCCCGAAGGAAAGACAATATGCCCAATTTTTCGGATGAAAACAGGCGGCGGCGCAGCATCTACCTGCTGCCCAATGTCTTTACCACAGCCAATCTCTTCGCGGGCTTCTACGCGGTCGTCCAGGCCATCAACGGCCGGTTCGAGATCGCGGCCATCGCCATCTTCGTGGCCATGATCTTCGACGGCATGGACGGCCGGGTGGCCCGCCTTACCAACACCCAGTCGGCATTCGGCGAACAGTACGATTCGCTGTCCGACATGACGTCTTTCGGCATTGCGCCGGCCCTGGTCATGTATCAGTGGAGCTTGCAGGGCCTGGGGCGCTGGGGCTGGCTGGCCGCTTTCATCTACGTGGTGGGCGCCGCGCTGCGGCTGGCCCGCTTCAACACCAACATCGCCGTGGTCGACAAGCGCTTTTTCCAGGGGCTGCCCAGTCCGGCCGCGGCGGCGCTGCTGGCGGGCTTCATCTGGGTCGCCATCGACAACCGCCTGCAGCTGGGCTCGGCCACGATCGCGTGGTGCGCCTTCATCATCACGGTGTACGCGGGCATCGCCATGGTGTCCAACACGCCTTTTTACAGCGGCAAGTCGTTCGCGCTGGGGCACAGCGTGCCGTTCTGGGTGATGCTGGTGCTGGTGGCGGTGTTCGTATTCGTTTCCAGCGATCCGCCCTTGATGCTGTTCGGCCTGTTCGTCATCTATGGGCTGTCGGGCTGGGGCATCATGCTGTGGCGCTGGCGCCGTGCCCGGCAGCTTAGCCGCATGCGCCAGGAGGGCGCTCCCGAGGCGACGCCGTTTCCCGAGCCGCCGGCTCCGCACACCATCGCCACGCCCCGCGACGAGGACGAACCGCGGCGGCCCGGAACCTAGAACGTTTTGAAGCAAAGCGCTCTTTGAGTTTTTAGCGGGGGCGGTGTGCGGACCGCAACCACCCCCGCTTTGAAAATCGAGCGCGCGAAGCAAAACGAACTAGAAGAAGGGCATGAAGCGGTCGCGGTCGTACATGGGATCGGGGCCGGGGTGGAAGCGGGTGACCCGCTCGCCGTCCGTACCGAAATACACGTGCATCAGCGAATTCCACACGCCGCTTTGCTGGTAGCGGTAGCTCCAGACGATCTGGATGGAAGAGGGCAGGCCGACCCCGCTTTTTTCGGCCGGGGGGCCGAACTCGCAAAGCACTTGTTCCGGCGTCCATGTGCCTTCGCGCAACACCTGGAAATGCTGGTCGGTGAGAAGCTGGGCGATTTCGCCGACCCGCCCTGTGGGATCCACATTGGTTCCCCAGGCGAACTGGCCGAAGGGCTGGCCGCTCCAGATGACGCGTTGGCCGCCGTCGGGCAAGGGGCAGGAATAGTTGGGACTCCCGAACTCGCTTTCGACCTGCGCAAGAGGCGTACCGGGCGGCACGCTTTTGAAGGTGGCGCAGCCGCCGAGCAGGACAAGAGGAAGGAGTGCGGCCAGGCAGGCGCGGCGCAAGCGGAAGGAAATCATGACGTGCACCAAATCCGTTATAATGCCA
Organism: Pusillimonas caeni; assembly: GCF_003545815.1. GTDB lineage: Bacteria > Pseudomonadota > Gammaproteobacteria > Burkholderiales > Burkholderiaceae_B > Pusillimonas > Pusillimonas caeni. The sequence goes on along the minus strand of NZ_PDUW01000004.1, from coordinate 338,339 downwards.
GAGTCTTAAGATTACCTCATGCCCAAAGAGCATGGTGTGACTCTTTCGATGCAAATGTATATTGTCAATCCATCACGTCCGGGCACCTCGGCCCTGACGCATGTTAACGAGGCTAAAAATGTCTGTTGCTGACATCAAAAAATCCGACATCGTCGCGCAATTTCAACGCGCGCAAGGCGATACCGGTTCCCCCGAAGTGCAAGTGGCTCTGCTTACGGCACGCATCAACGAACTGACCGATCACTTCAAAGCCCACATGAAAGATCACCATTCGCGCCGCGGGCTGCTGCGCATGGTCAGCCGTCGCCGCAAACTGCTCGATTACCTCAAGGGCCGCAACCCCGACGCATATCGCGCTCTGATCGAAAAGCTCGGTCTGCGTAAGTGATACCCGGGGCGAGCTCCCCACTATGTACGACCGTGCACATTGCGACCTTCGTCGCCGTGTGCACGGTTTTTTTATTGTAAGGATATTCCGTAATGTTTAATAAAGTGACCAAAACGTTTCAGTATGGTCAGCATACGGTGGTTCTCGAAACCGGCGAAATCGCGCGCCAGGCGTCCGGCGCCGTGCTGGCTTCGATCGGAGACACTGTAGTTCTGGCGACTGTGGTTGCGGCAAAGCAGGCCAAGCAGGGCCAGGATTTCTTCCCCCTCACCGTCGACTACGTTGAAAAAACCTATGCGGCCGGCCGCATCCCCGGCGGCTTCTTCAAGCGTGAAGGCAGGCCGTCCGAGAAAGAAATCCTCACCTCCCGCCTGATCGACCGTCCGCTGCGCCCCTTGTTTCCCGAGGGCTTCTACAACGACGTGCAGGTCATCGTCCATACTGTATCGGTCGACCCGGAAATCGATCCCGACATCGCCGCCATGATCGGCGCATCGGCCGCGCTGGCTATTTCGGGCATTCCTTTCAACGGCCCCATCGGCGCCGCCCGGGTCGGCTACCTGAACGGTGGCTATGTACTGAACCCCACCGCCGGCCAGCTTGCCGAGTCCCAGCTCAACCTGGTGGTGGCCGGTACCGAAGCCGCCGTGCTGATGGTCGAATCCGAAGCGCATGAGCTTTCCGAAGACGTGATGCTGGGCGCCGTGGTGTTCGGCCACGAGCAAATGCAGGCCGCCATCAACGCCATCCACGAGCTGGTTGCCGAAGCCGGCAAGCCGGAATGGGATTGGCAGCCCGCGCCCAAGAACGAAGCCCTGATCACCGCTGTAAAAGCCGCCGCGCTGGAAGGCCTGCAGGCCGCCTACAGCGTGCGCCAGAAACAGCAGCGCACGGCTCAACTGCGCCAGGTCTATGCCGACGTCAAGGCCAAGATGCTCGAACATGCCGCGGCGCGCGGCGAAGAGGCCCCTGACAACGTCGAGGTCGAAAACATCCTGTTTGATCTCGAGTCGCAACTGGTGCGCAACCAGATCCTCAGCGGCGAGCCCCGCATCGACGGCCGCGACACCCGCACGGTGCGTCCCATCAGCATCCGCCTGGGCGTGCTGCCGCGCGCGCACGGCAGCGTGCTGTTCACCCGTGGCGAAACCCAGGCTCTGGTGGTCGCCACCCTGGGCACCAAGCAAGACGAGCAGATCATCGACTCCATCATGGGCGAGTCGCGCGACCGCTTCATGCTGCACTATAACTTTCCTCCGTTCTCCACCGGCGAGACAGGGCGCTTCGGCGTGCCCAAACGCCGCGAGATCGGCCATGGCCGCCTGGCCAAGCGCGCACTGATCGCCTTGCTGCCCGAGCCGCAAGACTTCCAGTACACCATCCGCGTAGTGTCCGAAATCACCGAGTCCAACGGCTCCTCGTCGATGGCTTCCGTGTGCGGCGGTTCGCTGGCCATGATGGACGCCGGCGTGCCCATCAAGAATCACGTCGCCGGCGTGGCCATGGGCCTCATCAAAGACGGCGGCAAATTCGCCGTTCTCACCGACATCCTGGGTGACGAAGACCACCTGGGCGACATGGACTTCAAGGTGGCCGGCACCGAGCAGGGCGTCACCGCGCTGCAGATGGACATCAAGATCCAGGGCATCACCAAGGAAATCATGCAGGTTGCGCTGGCCCAGGCCCGCGAAGGCCGCATGCATATCCTGGGCAAGATGCGCGAAGCCCTTGAAAGCTCGCGCACCGAACTGTCCGAGTTCGCTCCGCGCATGCTCACCGTCAAGATCAACCCCGAGAAGATCCGCGACGTCATCGGCAAGGGCGGCGCCACCATCCGTGCCCTCACCGAAGAGACCGGCACCCAGATCGACATCGGCGACGACGGCGTTATCACCATCGCCAGCGCCGACCTGGACAAGGCCCGCGAAGCCGAGCGCCGCATCAAGGAACTCACGGCGGACGTCGAAGTCGGCCAAGAGTACGAAGGTCCCGTGCTGCGCCTGCTGGATTTCGGCGCCATCGTCCAGGTACTGCCCGGACGCGACGGCCTGCTGCACATTTCCGAGATCGCCAACTATCGCATCAACAACATCAACGATGTGTTGAAGGTGGGGCAGGTCGTGCGCATCAAGGTCATCGAAGCCGACGACAAGGGCCGTCTGCGCCTGTCCATGAAAGCCATCGGCGGCATCGAGGCGCAAGGCGGACCCCAGGGGCCTGTCGCTGCGTCCGAGACCGCAGCCGAGTAAGCTTCGCTGCCCGGCGCGCCGGCCTCCATGGCCGCCGCGCCTGCGATTCCGCGTTTTACGGATCGCATTCAAAGCGCCCGCGAATTGAATTCGCGGGCGCTTTTTTCATGCGCCTATCAAAGGCTGTTTGCCGTATCAGCCGCCCGAGGAGCCCGAGTTGCTGGAGTCCTGCGTCTGCTTGGCGGAGTCGGCGTCCTTGGTGGCCGTGCCGTGGCCGGTTCCCGTGCCGGTGCTTTCGATGTCCGTGCCTTCGTTTCCGCTGTAGTCGGTCTTGTCTCCGACTTCTCCGCTCTTGGGCTTGGTCTCTTCGCTTTCAGAGGTCTTGGTCCGGTCCGAGCGGCTGTCCGCACCTGTGGATTGGGGCGCTGTGCCGTCATTGCCCGTGACCCCGGTGTCGGCGGCGCTGCCCTGTCCAGCCTTGCCGGCCTCGGGAGCGGGGCTGGTCTGTGCATGGCCCGGCAACGCCCAGGCCAGTGCCAGCGTACACAGCGAAAGGGCGATGAAATGTTTCATGGTGCTCTCCTGAGATGCTGTGCCGACGTAGCGCCGGGTGGCGATTCAAGGCAGCAGCAGACAAGCAGCAGGTAACGTGCCCGGGCCTGTCCCATACGCCCGCGTCCGAGCGTGGGCAAGGTTTTTGCTATGCGATCACGAACCGCTATGGCGGGGCCGTTTCTATACCCGTTTTCCTGACACCTCTTGAACAGGCAGTTTGCCCACCGAATTTTCAAGGAGCAATTATGCGATCGATTCTTTTATGGCTGCTGGGTGTACCCATTCCGATCATCATTCTGCTGGCTTTGTTTTGGCACTGAGTTCTTGAAGTCCGATCAATCAATAAAGGATATGTCATGCAAAGAACCGAATCCGCTCCGGGGTATGGCCCGAACCCTTATGTTTCTATGGAATCCACCCACTCGGCCGTGTCATGGGGGGCCGTCATCGCCGGCGCCGTGATTGCGGCGGCCTTGAGCGCAATGCTTATCACCGGCGGTACCGGACTGGGATTTCTAGCCGTCTCGCCCTGGAAAAACGATGGCGCTTCCGGAACCACTCTGGCCGTCGGAACCATAATATGGCTCTTCATCAGCCAGATCATCTCTTACGCCGTGGCCGGATACGTAGCCGGCAGGCTCAGGACCAAATGGGCCGACGCCCGCGGGGACGAGATCTACTTCAGGGACACCGCCCATGGCTTTCTGGTCTGGGCGCTGAGCTTCGTCGTAGCCCTCGCCTTGCTGGGCTCCACCGCGGCGTCCGTCATCTCGGGCACCGCGCGGGCGGGCGCATCGATGGCCGAGACAGGCACTACCGCGCTGGCCGCAGGCGCATCCAATGGCGGCGAAAGCGCCGGCAGCGATGAAGGTGGATGGTCGCTGGACTACTTTGCCGATGCCTTGTTGCGGCCGAACGAGGTCGACTTGTCCAGCCCCCAGGGTGACGTGAAGCGTGAGGTGTCCGTGATTCTGGGCAGAAGCGTCGCCCAAGGCGAAATTTCAGAAGAAGACAAGACCTACTTGACCCGAGTGATCGCTCAGCGCGCCGGCGTCAGCGAAGCCGAAGCGCAAGAGCGTCTGGATCGAATCACTGCGCAAGCGAAACAAGCCGCCGACGAGCTCGAGACCAAGGCTCGAGAGGCCGCGGACGCCGCGCGCAAAGCCGCCGCCGCATTTGCCCTTTGGGCGTTTGCCTCGTTACTGCTGGGCGCATTTGTAGCCAGCTTTGCCGCCACCATAGGGGGTAGGGCCCGAGACCTGTAAAGCCGATGTACAGGTCTACGGTTTTGGGGCTGCCGATATCAGGCAGCCCTTTTTGCTGTCCGTAGCGGCATTCAGCGTAGGCGCAATAACGTGCGTGAAGATATGGACGCGGAACACGCTACGCTAGCTTTGTGTGAATGGATTTGGCCCTAACTGCTTGATTTTATTGGTGCGTCCAGCCGGAATCGAACCGGCACGATCAATGATCGAGAGATTTTAAGTCTCTTGCGTCTACCAATTCCGCCATGGACGCATTGTTTGGTGACTTGGGGCTTTGTAACTGCTGTGGGATGGCGGAAGCGGTGAGATTCGAACTCACGGACGGGTTGCCCCGTCGCCGGTTTTCAAGACCGGTCCATTCAACCACTCTGGCACGCTTCCAGCAAAGCATGGCAGTGTAACGCATGCCGCGGGTGCTTGTCATTTGCGGACGTGCGTTAACGGCGGGTTCCACATCCCGAACGCGGTTACGAATAATCGCGTTGGGCTTTCCCGTGCACTGCCAGGCGATTGCGTCCTGACACGTTTCTATAAGTGTCAAAATTTGACAATAAAGCAATGCTTGAAAGGGGGAAAAACTCAGGCTAGCCCCACAATATTGATACATCTATTTCAGTCGCGGAAATTACATATTTCGCTCGCGATTCTCATATAGCAACTCCAGTCGAGTAGATTCGCGTATGTCAGAAGGATCAATTGTCATTCTGAGCAGAGTACCCGAGCGCTTGTCCCAATACATGCTGAATCTGCATGCGCTCACTTCGCAGTTTTTGTTCTTTTCCGACGTTGGGTCGCTGCTGGGCCGGCGGCGATCAGGCACTACCCGCCTGATCATCATCGACAATGCCGACGACGATATCGATATCGCCGTAGCCATTGACGCGCTAAGGCGGGTAGAGGCGTATCGGACGATAACGATTCTGGCCATCGTCAAAGAAAGCGCATCCGACAGCGGAGTCCGTGCACTGGAAGCGGGGGCGAACGACTATCTGCCTATTTCATATGTCGACAGAGAGTTGGCGATACGGGCCCGGATGCATTGGAATACCAGTGCAAAGTTGAATGAACCCGTTGACTTGGGCGTAGACTTCAACAGCATCTATCCTATGGAAGACCGGCTGCTTATGCAAAATGCCCTATGGCACATCAAAAAGCATATAGCGGATATTTCGAGCGTGAGCGATTTATCGTTGCATATGGGCCGAAGTGAAAAAGACATCAATAAAGCGTTCATCTCCCATCTTGGCCTGACCGCTTTCTCTTACATACGAGCGCACAGAATAGACGCAGCGAAAGCCGAGCTTGTACGTACACGCCTTCCTATAGCTCAGATCGCGCTTGACGTGGGTTACTCGAGCCCCGCCAATTTCTCGACGGCGTTCAAAAGCATTGTTGGGATGAGCCCCGCGCAATACCGGCGCGAGGTTCGGCGGGCAGAATGTCAAGAAAAAACAAGTTTGTAAGTTTCAGCTTTGTTTGGAAGTTTTTCAAAGGTTTCAAGTTATTTTTCAAAAGTAGCGCGCGTTGGACCCTCCCATACTTGCGTCCGTTCGGGTTAAAGGCCCCCTTCGGAGAGAGCAAGATGAACAAAGCGTACAAAAGCATATACAACGAAAGGACAGGAACCTTCGTTGCAGTTTCGGAAAATTCAAAGGCACGAGGCAAGCGGTCTTCCAGCCGTGTTCGTGCCGCGGGTGGATTAGCGGCGGCGGTCGCGGCGGGCGCGCTTTTCATGGGAAGCGCGCTGGCTGACGTTGTAGTTGATGAGCCAGGCAACACCATTGAATTCACCACGCCGGGCGGAAACATCGACTTCCAGGGCGGTGGCACCATTACCGGCCTGACCGGTTTGACGGTAGGCGGGGCGCTGTCGGCCGATCAGGTTACCGTTGGCGCCAATGCGGTGCTCAATGCCTCCAGCATGCAGGTCGTAACAGGCCAGCAGTTGTTTGCGACCAATCAACAAGTCACCAGCGCGCAATCGGCCATCACTACGCTTCAAGGCCGGGTCGGCAGTAACGAAACAGCCATCTCGGGTCATGAGACCAGGATCACCAACAACGAAACTGCGATCGCTGATCATGAAACAAGAATCACCGGCAACGAAGGCGATATTGCCGCAATCAACAACAGCCTGAGCGCATTGGGCGTCGATGGCGCCAACCCCGGCGTCAAATACTTCCGCGCCAATTCCACCGCTGCGGATGCCCAGGCAAGTGGCGCTGAGTCGGTTGCCATCGGCCCTCGCAGCGTGGCCAGCGGTAACCGCGGCCTTGCTGCGGGTGATGACGCACGGGCAACCGGAGTCAATAGCGCCGCGCTAGGCGCAGGTACACGTGCGGGCGGCACCCGTGCGACCGCCGTGGGTTATGGGGCCAATGCTTCCAGTACAGGTGCGGTCGCCGTTGGCGACGAGGCCGCCGCCACCGGAGGTAGCGCGGTTGCCGTGGGTGACGGCGCGAGCGCAGCGGGTGGTGTCGGCATTGCTGTAGGCTCAGGCGCCGTGGCGGCAGCCCAGAACAATATCTCGATCGGTGAACAAGCTGGCGTAGGCACGGTTGGTCGCCCCGCAAACGATTGGCAGAATAATATCGCCATCGGAGCCCAGGCCGGTCAAAACGTCCAAGGCCAACGTAACGTGGCAATGGGAAGTTCAGCCGGCAATGGCGCCTTGGGCAACGACAATGTGGCCCTCGGGGAAAATGCGGGCAGCGGGCTGGATGGTGATTCCAATATCAGTATCGGCAGGAATGCAAATGTGGCTGGCGGTTCGGTGGACCGCGTCATCGCTATCGGCGAAAGCGCCCGGGCGGGCACCGACGGTGTCGCAATGGGTTCCTTCGCTTCCGCTGCCGGAATCAATGGCGTGGCGATCGGCATTAGCGCGAGTACGCAGGGCTCGGGTGTTGGCATCGGCCGTAATACCCTGGCTGACAGTGGCTTTGTCGCCCTGGGCTCGGGTTCCCGGGCTGTCGCGGCGGATGTTTCCGGGGCCGGTGCGTTCACCAATAATCCTTTTACAGGAAGTGCTGTTTCCGTGGGAAGCAGCGAGCCTGGCAACGAATTTACGCGGCGTATCGTCAACGTGGAAGATGGCGCAAACGATACTGATGCGGTGAACGTCCGCCAATTGAGGACGATCATCGATGACTTTGGCGCAGCCGTTGACTACGACCTTTTGGCAGACAAAATCGGCGATAACTGGGGCGATCAAATTGCCGCGGCCAAGCCCAAATATCTTTCCATCAACGATGGCGGCACTCCGTACGACAACGTAAATAACGATGGCGCGGGCGGAATTCGCTCAATTGCCCTGGGGCCGGATGCCAGCACTTCTGGCGCCAATTCAACAGCCGTCGGGTCTGATGTCGAAGCCTTGGGCGATTCTTCGGTAGCCATGGGTCACGATGCTAAAGCGGTGGGTGCCAAGTCGGTGGTTATCGGTAATGACCGTACGGAAGCGCGCGACGACAGCGGCGTGGCTATTGGCAACATCGCACGCAGCCGCGGCGCGAACTCCATCGTCATCGGTACCGATTCGGAAGTGGATGACCAGGACGGCACCAACGTCCAGAACTCGATCGTCATCGGTACCGGCTCGGTGTCGTCGGCGCAGGAAGGCATCGTCATCGGCCGGGATTCTCTCGTGAATGCCGCCAGGGGCATTGCTCAGGGCGACAATGCCGAGGCGACCGCGGTGGACGCCATGGCTTTCGGTTCGGGTTCTCGCGCCAGCGGCGTCCGCTCTCAAGCTCAGGGTACGGACGCCCGGGCCAGCGGCATGGACTCCATTGCCATCGGCAGCGGCTCTCGCGCCACGCAAGCTCGCGCAGTGGCCCAGGGCCAGGATGCGCAGGCGACTGCTGTGGATGCTATGGCGTTCGGCACCGGGTCTCGGGCCAGCGGTACAAATTCTCAGGCAAGCGGTAATGGAGCCGTTGCCAGCGCCGCCAACGCGCAGGCGAGCGGTACTGGCGCCGCCGCCGGCGGCACGAATGCGCAAGCCAGCGGCACGAATGCACAAGCTACCGGCACAGACTCCATCGCTGTCGGCACGGGCGCAAGCGCCGCCGCGACGAATGCATCCGCATTCGGCCAGGGCGCAACGGCCGGGCATATTGGCGCGGTCGCGCTGGGCAGCGGCGCCGTCACGGCGGCAGCGGTCGGTACTTCCAGCATGACGGTCGACAAGAACACGTACAACTTCGCCGGCACCAACCCGATTGCGACTGTCAGCGTGGGCGCTCCGGGCGCCGAGCGCACCATCACCAACGTCGCCGCCGGCCGCGTAAGCGCCACCAGCACCGACGCCATCAACGGCAGCCAGCTGTACGGCACCAACGTGGCGCTGGATCGCCTGGCCGATAATCTGGATACCGCGGGCCAGAGCGTGGCTGATGCGCTGGGCGGCGGTTCTTCGTACAACCCCACCACCCACCAAGTCACTGCGAACCTGACGGTGAACGGCAATACCTACAACAACGTGCAGGACGCCCTGGGCTATGTCGGCCAGGGTTGGAACATCAGCGCCGACGGCGGTGCCGCCGGCAACGTCGCCCCAGGCGGTTCGGTGGACTTCGGCAATACCGATGACAACATTGTCGTCACCCGCGACGGTACGAACATGACGTTCAACCTGGCTAACGACATCGAGGTCGGCAACAGCATCACTGTTGGCGACACCGTCATCGAGGGCGACAGCATCACGACCAACAACCTGACGGTTGGAGGTGAAACCCGCCTGGGCGACAACTTCGTCGTGAACAATGCCGGCGACGTGACCTACAACGGCTATGAAATCGCCACCCAGAACGACGGCTTGAGCTTTGCGGGCAACACCGGAACCGACATCGCCAAGACCTTGGGCGACAACACGCCGCTGACCATCTCGGGCGAGCTGGCTGCCGGCGCAGATTCCACGGGCGCCAATCTGCGCGTGGATAGCGACGGCAACCAGTTGAACCTGGTGATGGCGCAAAACCTGACCGATCTGAGCAGCATCACGATCAACAACGGTGGTCCGGTGATTCATGAAGGCGGCATCAACATGAACGACAACCGCATCACCAACCTGGCCCCCGGCGAGGACGGCACCGATGCGGTGAACCTCGATCAGCTGGAGGCCGTTGAGGCGGTCGCCAACGCGGGCTGGAACCTGACCGACGCTGGCGGCAACGAAGTCAACATCGGCCCCGACGGCCTGGTGACCTTCCAGGGCGACAGCAACATCTCCGTCGAGCAGACGGGTGCCGATCAGGACGGCGTGATCGAAATCGCCCTGAATCGCGACCTGGACGTGGACAGCGTCACGGCTGGCGACTCGGTGCTCGACACCGACGGCCTGACCGTGGATGACGGCGCAGGCAACCGAACGGAGGTGGGTGCAGGCACGATCGAAGTGGCCGGCGCCGGAAGCACGACCATTATCGGCGGCAATCGGATCGTGGTCGGCGGCGGCAACCCGGTCACCATCGACGGCGACGCCGGCACCATTGGCGGCTTGACCAACAAGACCTGGAACCCCGATGGGCCCATCGTGAGCGGCCAGGCCGCGACGGAAGACCAGCTCATGCTCGTCAGCCAGGCGGCCAACGCTGGATGGAACGTGTCGGTGGGGGGCGAGGGCGCTCTGGCCGACAACAAGGTGGGGCCTAATGGAGTGGTCGATTTCAGCAACACCGACGGCAACATCGAAATCACCCGCAACGGCACCGACCTGGAATTCAACCTGAACAAGGACGTTGACCTGGGTTCGGACGGCAGCCTGAGGACGGGCAATACGCTGGTCAACAACGACGGCCTGGCGGTGAATGACGGTGCCGGCAACTCGACGACGACCACGGTCGCCGGTACGACCGTGACCAACAGCGCAGGCGACACGACCACGTTGGCGGCCGACGGTACGACGGTGAGCAACGCTGCGGGCGATTCGACCACGGTGGGCGCCGGCACCATCTCGGTGGCCGATGCGGGCGGCAATACGACGACCATCGGCAGCACTCAAGTCATGGTCGGCGGCAGCAACCCCGTCACGATCGACGGCGAGTCCGGCACGATCGGCGGCCTGACCAACAAGACCTGGAATCCCGATGGGCCGATCGTCAGCGGCCAAGCGGCGACGGAAGACCAGCTCATGGTCGTCAGCGAAACGGCCAACGCCGGCTGGAACCTGACCGACGCCGAGGGCAACGATGTCAATATCGGACCGAACGGACTCGTGACGTTCGAGGGCGACGACAACATCACCGTGGCCCAGACAGGCGACGACCAGGACGGCGTGGTGGAAATCACGCTGAACAAGGACGTTGATCTTGGTCCCGACGGCAGCCTGACGACCGGCGACACCGTAATCAACAACGGCGGCGTCAACGTGGGCGGCGACGTGCACCTGGGCAACACCGGCCTGACGATCAACAACGGTCCCAGCGTCACCATCGACGGCATCAATGCGGGCAACATGCGCATCGTCAACGTTGCTGCCGGAGTGAACGACACGGATGCGGTGAACTATGGCCAGCTCAGGCCGATAGAGTCCTTCATCGATCTCGACGGAAACGGTACGTTCGCCTACAACGGCACGCAGCACGGTTCGCTGAAGGACGTGCTCGACAGCATGCACTGGAACGTCGAGGCGCCCGCGCCTGACAACTCGGGCGATGGCTCGGGCGGTTCGGGCGGCTCGGGTTCCGGTGGATCCGGCGGCGGCAGCGGCGGCTCGGGCGGCACGCCCATCCACAACGGCAACACCGTGGGCTTCGTCGAAGGCGACAACATCGTCATCTCGAAGACCGAACGGTCCGACGGTGCGGGCGCGGACATCAAGGTATCCGTGGCTCAGGACATCAAGGTCAACTCCATCACCGCGGTGAAGGTGCAGGCCGATGAAATCCAGATCAGCAACGGTGGTCCTGTCATCAACGAGAACGGCATCGATATGTCGGGCAAGCCCATCACCAATGTGGCGGCGGGCGTGAACGAAACCGATGCGGTGAACGTGGGCCAGCTGCAGCAGGCCACGGGCAATCTGCAGGGCCAGGTCAACAGCCTGCGCAACGACGTGCGCCGCCTGGACAACAAGCTGAGCGCGGGTGTGGCGGCGGCCATGGCTACCGCAGCGCTGCCGCAAGCCTACTTGCCCGGCAAGAACATGATGGCGATGGCGGGCGGCACCTGGAACGGCGAATCGGGCATGGCGATCGGCTTCTCGGGCATTACCGATAACGGCAAGTGGATCTACAAGCTTTCGGGCAATGCCACGTCGCGCGGCGACTACGGCGGAGCCGTCGGTATCGGTTATCAGTGGTAGGTAGCCCTGAAGTCGAAGGCGCATCGGCCGGCACCATGCCGATGCGCCGCACTTATCCTTGAAGGAATTCACATCATGAATAAAAAATTGATTGGAGCCGCTGTTCTGGTCGGCTTTGCCCTGGCAGGCTGCGGTACGTTGAGCAAAGTGGACGCCAACGGGCAGACCGAAGAACCGGTGTTCCCCGACGTGGACAAAGCGACGTTTCACACGGGCTCATTCCCCAACATCGACAACCTGCGCCAGGTTCGGGACGGCGTGACGCGCGATCAGCTCTACGATCTGCTGGGCCGGCCGCATTTCTCTGAAGGCTTCCGGGTGCGCGAGTGGGACTACCTGTTCCATTTCAACACGCCCCAGGGCCTGAAGACCTGCCAGTTCAAGGTGCTGTTCGACAATGAAAAGATTGCGCGCAGCTTCCACTGGGCTCCCGCCGAGTGCGCCGACATCCTGAACCCAAGCCAGCCGGCGCCCGTGAAGCCGTTCTCGCTTTCGGGCGACGTCGGATTTGCCTTTGGCAGCGCGGTGCTCACGGCGGCAGGCCAAAGCACGGTGCGCGACATTGCCGGGCAGTTGAAACAGATGCGCGAGGTGCAGCGGATCACGGTTTCGGGCCATACCGACCGGATCGGCGATGCGGCGTCCAATCAGCGCCTGTCGCAGCAGCGGGCCGAGTCGGTGCGCCGCGCTCTGGCCGCGGAGGGCATCCCCGCCTCAGTGATCGTGGCGCAGGGCTTCGGCGAGGAGAGGCCGGTGGTGCAGTGTGATCAACGAGACCGCGGCGATCTGATCGCCTGCCTGGCGCCCAACCGCCGTGTCGACATCGAGGTTCAGGGCCAGCGCTAGCGTTGGTGCCCAACAGGCCGCCAGGAGATTCCTGGCCGGCCTTTTTTATTTCAGAAAACAATGAATATCCTGCTCAAATTGACGGCGGCGGTGCTTATGGCCGGCCTGGCCGCATGCCAGCACACCGCGCCGAACCAAGTGCCTCAGCCCGTGGATCCGGTTCCTCCTTCGGTCAGAAGCCAGAGCGCGCCGCCCGCCGCCGCGGCTGCGCCCCGCAGTGCGCCGCAACCGCGATCGGCCACCATCATCACTCTGCATCTGGCGCAACAGCAGCAAGAGCCGGCGCTGATCGAAGTCGATGCCGGAGGCAAGACGCCTTTGTACGCCTTGCCTCAGCCGGTGCTGACCCAGTCCGACATCGGACGCGTGTCGCCCGTGAGCGGACCCAGCGGCACCTTCGTCCTGCTCGAGATGAACGAGCGGGGCATACCCAAGCTGCACAGCATTACGCAACAGGCCCGCGGCCACTACCTGCTGCTCAGCGTGCAGGGGCAATTGGTCAGCGTCGCTCAAATAGGCGAAACCATCCGGGACGGCCGCTTGCTGGTCGGCACGCAAAGCGTTCAGCACAGCCAGGCGATCGTCAGGATGATGCGCGGCGGCTCTTAAGCCTGCGCCCCATGTATGACGCCGACATCGTCTTCCTGCTTCTCAGTTCGCCCCGTTCGACGCGCTTCGTGGATTTCCTGGCATTGCACAATGCCGTTGCCAATGCCGGCTTCCACACAGTCATTGCCACCAGTCCGGCCGAGGTGGGCCATACGGCCAGGCGTTTGCGTGTCCTGGTCATCGACGGCGACTCCAGCGGCGATTTCGACCCATACGCCGTGACTGAAGCGCTGCGTCGGGTGGATGACGCGGCGATCATGCTCTTGACCGACGCCATGCCCTTGGCCAGCGAACGGGGCCTGTACGCGGGCGCCGACGTCTGCCTGCCCAGGTCGGCGAGCACCGACGATATCCTGGACGCTTTGAGCGAACTTGCAAGCGCCTCATCGCCCATGCAGTGCTCTGCGCCGCATGGGCGATAATGACGCTTGCGGTGCAAGCGCATCCCGAAAACGGGCCGCCTTGCGAGGTCAACGAATACAGGAGTCGATATGAAAGCGGTGGAAATTACGAAAGCGGGCGGTCCCGAGGTGCTGGTGCCGATCGAGCGCGCCATGCCCGAGCCGGGTCCGGGCGAGGTGCTGATCAAGGTTTCCGCCGCGGGGGTCAACCGGCCCGACGTGCTGCAGCGCCAGGGCGTCTATCCTCCGCCTCCCGGCGCTTCCGATCTGCCCGGCCTGGAAGTGGCGGGCGAGATTGTGTCCGGCGATGCCGCCGCCGGCGGTTTTTCGGTGGGCGACAAGGTCTGCGCCCTGGTGTCGGGCGGCGGCTACGCCGAATACGTGGTGGCGCCGGCCGCGCAATGTCTCACCATACCCAAGGGCTTGTCCGAGATCGAGGCGGCCGGTCTGCCCGAAACCTATTTCACCGTCTGGAGCAATGTGTTCGACCGGGGCCGTCTGGCCCAGGGCGAAACCCTGCTGGTCCACGGCGGGGCCAGCGGCATCGGCACCACGGCAATCCAGCTGGCCACGGCCATGGGCAACAAAGTGTATGCCACGGCCGGCAGCGACGAGCGCGCCAGGGCGGCGGAAGAACTCGGCGCGGTGCTGGGCATCAACTACCGCAGCCAGGACTTCGTCGAGGAAATCCGGCGTGCAACCGACAAGAAGGGCGTCAACGTCATTCTGGACATGGTGGCGGGCGACTACATCGACCGCGACCTCAAGTGCCTGGCGGACGACGGCCGCATCGTCATCATTGCGGTGCTGGGCGGCAGCAAGGCCACCATAGACTGCGGCCAGATACTGCGCCGGCGCCTGACGGTCACCGGCTCCACCCTGCGTCCGCGTCCCGTCGAATTCAAGGCCGACATTGCGCAGTCGCTGCAGCGCCACGTGTGGCCCCTGCTCGAATCGGGGCGTATCAAGCCCATCGTGCACAAGACCTTCCCGCTGGACAGGGCGTGCGATGCACACGCCATGATGGAGGCGGGCGAGCAGATCGGCAAGCTGATCCTTACCGTGTAGTAGCGCGCTCGTGTGGGCGGGAAAGCGCCCCCGGCGGGCCCAGCGGGGTTCGGGAGCCACGCTGCATGGTGCAGCTGTTGGATGCCGGGGGCGTAACGCGATATAATGCCCGGTTAACTCGATTTTTATAGTTGTGATCGGCCCTTTTGGGGCCGGCTGCACGAAAGCACCATGCCAAGGTGGCTGCCCGGGCGCGTTTGAGGCGCATTGGGGCGGTTGCCGCTTTTGGAACTCAATGAATACTGCTTCTTTTCGCAAGCGCCTCGTCATGGGCAACTGGAAGATGCATGGCGGGCTCGAGGCCAATGCCAAGCTGCTGGCCGATCTGCGCGCCGGGGCGGGCATCCTGGCCGACTACTGCACGCTTGCCGTCTGCACGCCTTTTCCCTATCTGGCCCAGGCGCGTTCGCAGCTTGAAAACAGTGCCGTGTCCTGGGGCGCCCAGGACGTCAGCGCCCACGAAAAAGGCGCTTACACCGGCGAAGTTTCCGCTTCAATGCTGAACGACTTCGCCTGCACCTGGGTGCTGGTGGGGCACTCCGAGCGCCGCGCCATGCATGCCGAAACCGACGATCTCGTTGCGGCCAAGGCCAAGGCGGCCCTGGCTGCCGGCCTCGCCCCCGTGGTGTGCGTGGGCGAAACGCTGGACGAACAGGACGCGGGCCGGACGCTCGCCGTCATCCAGCGTCAACTCGAGCCGGTGCTGGCGCTGGGTTCCCAGGCGGTTTCCAGGCTGGTGGTGGCCTACGAGCCCGTATGGGCCATCGGCACCGGCCGCAGCGCCACGCCGGCGCAGGCCCAGGACGTGCACGCCGCCATCCGCGCCAGCCTGGCCACGGTGGACGCGGCTCAGGTGCGGGTGTTGTATGGCGGCAGCGTCAAGGCCGACAACGCTGCCAGCCTGTTCGCCATGCCCGACATCGACGGAGCGCTGGTGGGCGGCGCCTCGCTCGTGGCGGACGAATTTTTACGCATTGCAGCCTCATAGGCTTCGGAGTCATTTCAATGAATTGGTTGTCACCTTTACTTCTGGCGATTCAGGTCATCACGTCGCTCAGCATCATCGTGCTCGTTCTGCTGCAGCAGGGCAAGGGCGCTGACATGGGTTCGTCCTTTGGCAGCGGTTCGGCGGGCAGTATTTTCGGCGCTTCGGGCGCTGCAAACTTTCTGTCGCGCATGACCAAGTGGGCGGCCATTGTTTTCTTCCTGTCGACCATCGGCCTGGCCTATACGGCGCATCGCACGGGCGACTCCATTCTGGATGGCGGCCTGATGCAGGACTACCAGGCGCCTCCGCCGCCCGCTTCGGGCAGCGCCGTGCCGACGGTGCCGGGAGAAGCTGCGCCGGCCGGCAACGAGGGGGCCGCGCCTGCGTCCAACGGGGCGGCCGTGCCCGCTGCGCCGACTGGCGCTGCCGGCGAGGCGCCGCAAGCGCCCTCGGAAGTGCCCCAGGCGCCTTCCGGTTCTCAGGCCGGGCAGTCCGCTGCGCCCGCTCAGCCCGAGGTGCCTCAGGCCCCCGACGCTCCCGCGCAGTCCGCGCCCTGATGCTTCAAAGGCATGATCGCCGCACTTTTTGCAATGCCGCCGACGTTTGGCGATTTGTATTGTGAAAAACATGCTAAAATTGCGTTCTTTGCATTTGCCGACGTGGTGGAATTGGTAGACACGCTATCTTGAGGGGGTAGTGGCGAGAGCTGTGCGAGTTCGAGTCTCGCCGTCGGCACCAAATTTGAGATCGGTCCGTTCGATCCAGTCAACGACCGATAGAACATCAGAAACCCGCATGAACGACGTTCATGCGGGTTTTTTTGTCGCCGGGCCACCCCAAGGCAAAAAAGTCCCCATGGGGGGCAGCAAGCAGGCGTAGCCTGCGCGGCGTGGGTATTTTTGTCTCTGGGCGCGCCGGCGAAACGGCCCCTTGGGGGACGCAGCAAGAGGCGCCGCGAGGAATCGCTTCCTGGCAAAAAGCTGAACATAGAAAACTGATACATAATTGAAGAAACAACTCTGAAAATCTCGGCGGCGCTGTCCGGGTCGACATGGTTGGGGTCAATTTATGTTGAATGACGCTGGTATTCAGCTTGCGCTTGCCCATCCCCTGGTGGTGGTTCTCATTGCTCTTGGCGTTCTGGCGCTGTGGCGCGCCGATCCGCGGCGGCCGCGGTATTTGTTTTACTTCGGCCTGAGCTATCTGTTCTATGCCGCCGGAGTCACGTCGCAGGTCATCCTCGTTCCTTCAAGCCGCGCCTACAACGTACTGTTCAGCGGCATGATGTACCTGGTGGCCGTCACTGTTTTCGCGCAGGGGCTGATCGCCCTGTCCGGGGCGAGGCCCCGCTATGCGGCGCCGGCGGCAATTCTGATTGCCGCCTTGGCGTGCCGGGCATATTTCCTGTTCATCGAAGAGAACGGGGTCATGCGGTCGTACTGCTTGAACGGCGCCGTTTTCCTGGTGTTTTCTCATGGGGCGGTGGTGGCCCGAAACCTGCGCAAGGGGCTGTTGGCCGAACGGGTGGCGTATTACGCCTTCGTGTTGTTCACGCTTACCACCGTGCCTCGGGCGCTGCTCGTGACGACCAAACCATCTGGCGACTATGGCTTCGATTTCAGCGCATACTGGATATTCACCCAGGTTTCGATCTACGCCTTCGCCCCGGCGTTCGCGCTTGCATTGATCGTCACCATCGTCCAACGAAATGCCAGGGCGAAAACCATCAGCGACAAGAACCTCAGCCTCATCAGCCACGACCTGCGCGCCCCTCTGGCGACCATCGTGGGCAATCTGCGCTTGCTGGAAAAAACGGCGAGTCCGGAACAGATTGCCCATATGCGGGCGATCGAGCGCAGCACGCAGTATCAGGCCTCGCTGATCGAAGATATTCTTGCGGGCGGGCACGATGACTTTCGCTTGCTGAAGGTCGATCCCAGGCCCGTCCAGGTCGACGCCTTTCTGACCGAGCTGTGTGTCCATGGCCGAACATGGTGCCTTGCGCGGAACAACGACTTCTCGCTGCGCGTCCTGACCGAGCTGCCAGCTCATATCCAGACCGACCAACGCCGACTGAAGCAGGTCCTGCTCAATCTGATTTCCAATGCGGCGCTGGCGACTCGCCATGGCGACATTGCGCTTCATGTGGCGGCGTCGCCCGCAGAGCCCGGGTCGGCGACGCTCGAGTTCAGGGTCCTGGATACGGGGCCGGGCATCGAGGCCGATTTACTCGCCATGCTCTTTCAGGAAAATCAGCGTCCCGACGAGAAATGGCACGGCACGGGTCTGGGCCTGTACATTGCACAGAGAATTGCAAAGAATATGGGCGGCGTGCTCGAGGTGGCCAGCGAGCCCGGCAAAGGCAGCTGTTTTTCGCTCGTGCTGCGGGTGCCGGCATGCTCCAGTAGCCTGTTGCCGGCGGGATGGCGGCCGCTTGAATCAAATTTAGAGACGGGCGCGGCGGCAGCCGCCCAACAGTCCCTGCCGGCCGGCAAGCTTCCCAAGGTAGTGCGGGAGCAGTTGGCCGAGTACGCCCTTCAGGGCAGCTATAGCGACATCGATGATCTGCTCGAATCGGCGGTATTTTCTTCGTCATGCCATGACGGCTTCAGAACTGCGGTGAAAGCGGCGCTCGATGAACTGAATTTCGACGCAATTCATGAATTGGCCCAGCGAGGCTGACTTCACGCCGCTTTTGGGTATGATGGGCGCCTATGAGTATTTCCTCTTCACGCGTCCCGCTGGGCATCGCTTGCATCACGAGCGGCATCTTCTGTCTGACGGTCAGCGATACACTGGCTAAATGGCTGGGGCATATGTATTCCCCCATGCAGATCCTGTTTCTGCGCGGCGGCTTGGCCGCAATCGTCCTGCTGGGCCTGGCCGCGGCGGCGGGCGGACGCCAAGCGCTGCAGACCATGCATCCGGGCATACATCTGCTGCGCGGGGCCCTCAATGTGGCGGCGGCATACTGCTTTTACCTGAGCCTGACCATGCTGCCCCAGGCCGAGGCCACGGCCATCGCTTTCAGCGCACCGTTCTTCGTCACGATTATTTCTGTGCTGTTCCTGAAAGAAAAGGTCGCGCTGGGCGGCTGGCTTGCGCTGTGCATCGGGTTCGCCGGCGTGGTGCTGGTCGCGCGTCCCGATCCGGGCCACGTGCAATGGGCCGCGTTGCTGCCGCTGGCCACGGCGCTGGCCTACGCGGTCATGATGACGACGGCGCGCTACATCAAGGCCCAGGAAAGCATGCTGACCATGATGCTCTATCTTGCGCTGGGCCAGGCCGTTTTTGCCGGGCCTTTGTCTGTGCCGGTATGGCAGCCCATACAGTCCGAACACCTGCTGGGCTTTGTCGGCATCGCGCTGTTCAGCACCTTGGGGTTGGGCCTGATTTCCCAGGCCTTTCGCGTGGCCCCGGCCTCCATCGTCGCGCCCTTTGACTACAGCGGCCTGATCTGGGCCACGCTGTTCGGCTGGCTGGTCTGGCACGAAATACCCACCAGCTGGTTCTACATGGGCGCCTTGCTGATTGCAGGCAGCGGCATCTATGTCGCGCTATTCCACGAGCGCAGCGAAAAGACGCCTTCCTGAGCCCGCCTCGAAGCGTCCACTGTCAACAAACGTCAAGCCCGGATGAAATTCTTGGACAGCTGTCAAGCCATTTTTTATATATAAGGCCTGCTCTTGTTCAAACGAATTTTGTCTTTTTGTGAAGGCCTTTATTTCTCTCCCCCTGCCTGCCGCCCATCTGCTCATCGTCGACGGCAGCGCCGAAGAGCAGCATCTTCTCAAGGAGATGCTGCGCGGCAATGACTTTCACCTGAGCGTGGCCGGCGAGGGCCGGGAGGCCTATGAGCTGGCGCTGCAGTCACGGCCCGACATGATCCTGATGAACCTCCAGACGCCGGGCCTGGATGCCTTCGCATTGGAGCGCATGCTGCGAGGGAATCCCGTCACCGAGGACATCTCGGTGCTGTTCTATGCGACCGCCAAGCATTTCAACGGCCGCGATGTCGCCGAGCGCAGCGAAATGCTGGATTATCTCGTCAAGCCCTTTACCGTGGGGCAGCTGATCGAGCGGGTGCAGGCGCAATTGCGCTTGTCTCTCATGCTGCGCGATGATCGCGGCACAAGAAAAGAAACGTCCCGCTCCGGAGAGCGGGACGATTGGAACCTGGTTCGGCGCGCCAAAAAGCATCTGGAAGAGCGGCTGCCCGACATCCGGCGCCTCGCCGATCTTGCCGAGGCGGTATCGGTGCCGGAGCGGCGTCTGGCCCAGGCCTTTCAGAACTGCCTCGACATGTCGGTGGCCGAATACATACGCCAGGAACGCATGCGCAAGGCCAAATACCTCTTGACCCATACAACGCTCAGCGTACGGTCCATCGCGAGGAAGGTGGGCTTCTCGAGCGCCGCCAATTTCTCGACGGCCTTCAACAGTTCGGTCGGCGCGTCACCTTCCTCTTTTCGCAGTCAGGCGCTGGCAAATGCACTGGCTTTGAACCGGGTAATGGGCCAATAGCCCTACTGCGCTGTGCGCGGTACGTTGGGCGGGGTGTCGGTCGAGGTCGAATTGGACTCCAGGCCTTCGCGGTCGGTGGGGCTTGCCGGGTTGGGATTGCGGTCAGCCGGGCTGTCCATGGAGCCCGAAGTGGAGTCGCGGCGGCCGGTCGCATCGGGCATCCGGTCGGCAGGGTGCTGGCGATCCATGCGGTCCGAGGCACTGCCGTCGTGGCGGGTGTCCCGGTCTGTGCCGGGTACCGGCGCATCGCCCGGAGAGGTGGCTGGCGAGCCCTGCATGTCGGGTTTGACCGTGTCGCCTCCTTCGGCGTGAACCATCGAGGCCCAGGCCAGGGGCAAAGAGCATAGTATCGCGGCAATGGATTTTTTCATGGCGTTCTCCTGAGGGTCTTTGGTAAAGACTCAAGTGTGAAACCCGGACGGGTCGTTCAGAACGCAGCAAGCCTCGTGCCGCAGTGAGGGGTCAGATGAGAATGATCAGCGCAATGATGCCGACGACCAGGGCGGCCCGCAGCAGATGGTAGACGGTTTTGTTCCAGCGTTTGAGCCTGCGCCGATACTGGCCCACCACCCACGAGATGCGGAATAGGCGGCTGACCAGCCCCACTTGGTCGCCTTCCTGATTGGGAGAGGCCGCCGCCGTCATGACGACTCGGGAGAACCAGCGGTTGAAACGGGCCGCCCAGCCGTATTTCAATGGCCTTTCCAGGTCGCAGAACAGGATGGTGCGGGTCTGGTCCGTCGTGTTTTCGGCCCAGTGGATGTAGGTTTCGTCAAAAACCACGCTTTCGCCGTCGCGCCAGCTGTATCGTTGGCCGTCCACCTCGATGAAGCAGCCGTCGGCATTGGGGGTGTCGAGCCCCAGGTGGTAGCGCAGCGAACCCGCGTAGGGGTCGCGATGGGGGTTCAGCTTGGCGCCCGGCGGCAGCACGGCAAACAGGGCGGCCTTGACTTCGGGGATCTGGCGCAGCAAGGCCACCGTGCGAGGGCACAATTCGCCGGCCGAGGGGTGTTCCGCGTCGTACCACTTCAGATAGAAACGCTTCCAGCCGGTCTTGAAAAAGGAATTGAATCCCGCGTCGTCGTTGTTGGCGGCTGCGCGTATGCGTTCGGCCTGCGCCAGATTAGCGGCTTCTTCGCGTATCACCTGCCAGTTTTGATCGAGCGCGGCCAGTCCCTTGATGCCGGTGTCGGAGATATAGGGGCGCGCCGGCACGGCCGAAAACAAATACATGAAGGCATTGACCGGCGCCAGCAGGGCGGTGTGATTGAACACCGTGCGAAAGAAGCTGAGACGAACCTTGCCTCGAAAGTAGATGTAGGTCAGCGACCCCAGCCACAGGGCGATGATGGCTGCCTTGATCATATGGATTCCTGTCTATGGGCAATGAATGATTTTATCGCGTGCCGGCGCTTGTGGTGGGCCGGGCATGGCAAGCATGGCCTCGAAGGGCCGGGTGGAAGAAGGGCGCGGGAAGGAGGCTGCAAAGGCGGCCGGTCGGCATGCCGCATGTGCATGAATTTATTGGGGCAAAATTTTAACCTAATTTTGATGAGAAAAATATAGGATAAAACCCATGGAAGATACATTTATGAGTCTTGATAGTGCGGCGCATCAAATCATGTCGCGTCATAAAAATGAAATGTAAGTTACTTGAAATAAAAGAGTAATAGAAGCATAAATAGAAAAATAGGGAGTCTTCAAAGGGCGGATGAAGGTTGGGTTGAAGCGATTTATTGCGACGCAAAATAAGAAAATTCTGTTACAGCTGAAGCCATAAAAACAACAATTTCGTTGTGTTCAAGCAACAGAATCGAGAGAAAAACAGGGCTTTCCGGATATGTTCGTAGCCACTAACACTGTTCTTTGCTGGAATACCTCCAACTTCCGCTCGCGGAGTTGGATCGGCGGCAAACCAGCCTTCGCTGCCCTTTACTCAATCTACGGAGATTTTCAAACATGAAAAAGAGTTTGCTTGTTGCTGCTCTGATTGCCGGCTTTGCCGGCGCCGCCCAAGCCGAGACCTCGGTAACGCTGTATGGCCGTGTCGACGGCGGTATCGGCTACCAACAATTCAAGGGCACCAATCCCACCACCGGCGAAAGCTTCAAAGGCAGCAACACCGGCATGGCCAATGGAGTCATGGGGGGCAACCGCTGGGGCTTGAAGGGCGCCGAGGATCTGGGCGAGGGGCTGCAGGCTGTTTTTGTTCTGGAGAACGGTTTCAACCTCAGCGACGGAACGCAAAGCGACGGCATGTTCGGTCGCCAGGCGACTCTCGGCCTCAAGTCCTCCTCCTGGGGGCAGCTGGATTTCGGTCGCCAGACCACGGTGGCCAGCAAGTACCTGGCGGGCGTTGCCAGCCCCTTCGGACCGGATTGGGGTCAGGCTTCTGTCGGTTCGGCCTTCAGCGCCCTCAACAGCGTCCGCTACAACAACATGATCATGTACCAGACGCCCAAGTTCTCGGGCTTCCAGCTGGGTCTGAATTATTCATTCACCGGCAATGCCGGCACGCAGGGTTTCAAGACCAGCGGCGGCGACGAGCCGAACGACAAGGCCTGGGGCGCGGCGGCCCGGTATGCCAACGGCCCTCTGGCTGTGGCGTTGTCGTATGACGAATACAAGACGTCCGAAGTGCGCGTGGACGGCATCGGCGGAGACCGCGACACGGCGATCAAGTCCTGGAACCTGGCCGGCAGCTTCGACTTCGACGTCGTCGAAGTGCACGCCGCCGTGGGCCAGACTCGCAACGGCTGGTTCAAGCACGTGTCGGCGATTGACTATCGCGATATCGGCGGCACCGAGGACATGACGGGCCGCCAGACCTGGGGCGCCATCAACGATGCCAAGGTCAACTCCTATACCCTGGGTCTGAGCGCCCCGGTCGGCGCCAGCGGCAAGATTCTGGCTTCATGGGTCATGGCCGACCCCAAGGACGGTTTCGGCGACGACCGCCAGGACAAGCAGCACTTCTACAGCCTGGGCTATACCTACAAGCTCTCCAAGCGCACCAACGTCTACGCGTTGGGTTCGTACGGCACGGGCGTCCATTTCTACGACGACCTGAAGGCCACCCAGTTCGCCATCGGCCTGCGCCATCAGTTCTAACCGGCGCAAATAGCGGTAACGCTGCGGTCCGACGGTTTCCGCGTTCGGAAGCCGATCAGGGCGATGAAGTACGTTTCGTCGGTTTCATAGCGTCCGGCATGGACGCTTGCCGACGAAACGGCATGTTTCGGCAGATTTCAGTATGTTTGCTGCAACAGACACCCGCAATCGCCGGGCAACTGCGTAGTTTGATTTGGATGCGGCTGGCCAGCCATGGGTGAATACCCGTGCCTCTTGGTCGGCCGGAAGGGCCGAGGACGAGGAGGCAATTTCGGAATTGTCTAAAACTACATTAGATAAGCTAATAAAAACAATTAATTAGGTAGAGAACTAAAAATTTATTTTAAAAACTCGAACTGTTTTTTCCGTGAAATCGATGGATTTGACCATGTAGCGGCGTAGGCGCTTCGGCGAATGAAACTCCCCTTAAAACAACACTTTTGTTGCAGTAATGCTACAGAAACAGGAGAAAAGCAAACGTTTCCAGACGTGTTCGTAGCCAGCGAACAGGTTTTTTGTTGGAATACGTCCAGCTTCCACTGCGGAGTTCTAAAGGCGGTGAGTCTAAGTGCTTCACTGCCTGGTTAGTCAAATCTACGGAGATTCAAAACATGAAAAAGAGTCTGCTTGTTGCTGCTCTGATCGCTGGCTTCGCCGGCGTCGCCCAAGCCGAAACCTCGGTCACGCTGTACGGTATCGTTGACGCCGGCATCGGTTACGAGCGCGTCAAGGGTTCGATCGCCAACGATGACGGCGACCTGGTCGACGTCGACGGCAAGCGCACCGGCCTCATCAACGGCATCAACTCGGCCAACCGCTGGGGCCTGAAGGGCACGGAAGACCTGGGCGAAGGCCTGCAGGCCATCTTCGTGCTGGAGAACGGCTTCGACCTGGGCCGCGGCACCGCCAGCCAAGGCAACCGCATGTTCGGCCGCCAAGCCACGGTCGGCCTGAAGTCCGACGCCTGGGGCCAGCTCGAGTTCGGTCGCCAGACCAACATCGCCACCAAATACCTGGCCGGCGTAGTGACCCCCTTCGGCACCGACTTCGGTCAAGCCAAGTCGGGCACCACTTTCGGTGCGCTGAACAGCATCCGCTACGACAACCTGGTCATGTACCAGACCCCCAGCTTCTCCGGCTTCCAGCTTGGCGTTGGCTACTCCTTCAACACCGAAGGCAACCAGCGCTTCAAGACCAACGGCGGCGAACAGCCCAACGACCGCGCCCTGACCACCGGTCTGCGTTATGCCAACGGCCCCCTGGCTGCCGGCTTGACCTACGACCAGATCAAGGTCCGCGAAACTCTGGGCGGCGACTTTGCCGACGAAGCCGGCATCACCGTGCGTTCCTGGAACCTGGGCGCCAGCTACAACTTCGAAGTTGTGAAGGTGTTCGCTGGTTTCGGCCAGGCTCGCAACGGCTGGTTTGGCGCGCTTGAAACGGTTGACGGCTCGTTCGATCTGGACGCCGGCGGCTACGTTCCCGCAGACGGCCTGAAGGTCAACTCCTACTCGCTGGGCCTGAGCGCTCCCGTGGGCGCCAATGGCGAGATCATGGCCTCCTGGGGCATGGCTGATCCCCGCAGCGAAGACGAAGCCGAGAAGCAGCAGGTCTACAGCCTGGGCTACACCTACGCGCTCTCCAAGCGCACCAACGTGTACGCCATCGGTTCGTATGCCAAGCACGTGGCTTTCCAGGACGACCTGAAGGCCACCCTGGTTGGCGTCGGTCTGCGCCACAAGTTCTAATTGGCCGCAAAATAGCGGTAACGCTATGACCTGGCAGGGTTTTCCAGTTTAGGGAAAACCTTGCCTGAAACACGAACTTACGTTTCGTGGACTTAAAACCACTCTTCGGAGTGGTTTTTCTTTTAAAAGCTCCGTGGGCAGGTTTAGTATGGCCATGTGTACGGCATGTTTCGATTTTATTGCAACAGTCGTCATGTCCCCAGCGGCGGACAAACCCAAAAGCAGAGACACATCTGCGCTGTCGCTAAACCAAATCAGATCAAATCAAATCTACGGAGATTTCTCAAATGAAAAAGACTCTGCTCGCTGCTGCCCTCGCTACCGGCTTTGTTGCTGCCGGTGCGGCGCATGCAGAAACGTCGGTGACGCTGTACGGTATCGTCGACGGGGGTATCGGCTACCAGCAACTCAAGGGCACGGTCGCCGACCCTGTCACTGGTGAGCCCGTCGAGTACAACGGCAAGCGCACCGGCATGATCAACGGCATCAACTCCGCCAACCGCTGGGGCCTGAAGGGTACGGAAGATCTGGGCGACGGCCTGCAGGCTGTCTTTGTGCTGGAAAGCGGCTTCGACCTGGGCACGGGCGTTTCCGGCCAGGCGCTGGGTAACAGCAACCGCATGTTCGGTCGTCAGGCCACCGTCGGCCTGCAGTCCGATGCCTGGGGTCGCCTGGATCTCGGTCGCCAGACCAACATCGCCACCAAGTACTTTGCCGACGTCGCCAGCCCCTTCGGCGTCGATTTCGGCCAAGCGGCGGCCGGCACCACGTTCAACTCGGCGGCCAGCCTGCGCTATGACAACATGGTCATGTACCAGACCCCGAACTTCTCGGGCTTCCAGTTCGGCGTCGGCTATTCGTTCAACGCCAACGGTTCGCAGCAGTTCCGTCAAAGCGGCGGCGACGATCCCAACACCCATGCCTGGACCACCGGCCTTCGCTATGCGAACGGCCCGATCGGCCTGGCCGCTACCTACGACCAGTTTGAAGCGCCCGAGTCCTTCGGTGATGGCACGCCCAACCCCGATGGCGGCGTGAAGGTCAAGTCGTGGAACGTGGGTGCCAGCTATGACTTCTCGGTGGCCCGTCTGCACGCAGGCTTCGGCCAGACGCGCAATGGCTGGTTCCAGGGCATCACTTTTGCCGACCTGGATACCGCCGGCGCGCTGGTGGTCGAAGACGGCATGCGCGTCAACTCCTACACGGTCGGCCTCAGCGCCCCCGTGGGCCCGGGTGAAGTCATGGCCTCCTGGGGCATGGCTGATCCGCGCGGCACCGCCGGAGACGACGAGAAGCAGAACGTCTACAGCCTGGGCTACACCTACCCGCTGTCCAAGCGTACCAACATCTACGCTGTCGGTTCGTATGCCAAGAACGTTGCCTTCCAGGACGACCTGAAGTCCACCCTGGTTGGTGTCGGCATGCGTCACCAGTTCTAAGAAAACCGCTCCGAGTCGGCCCGGGCTACGGCCCGCGGCCTTTCGGTTTCCGTCCGGGCATGGTCGAGTCTACCTGGCACTCCGGACGGAATTCCGGCCACCCTTTCAGGGTGGTTTTTTTTCGCCTGGCCAAATGGACGTGTAAGAGAGGGCAGTCGGCGCAGGCGCGGCGGCGTCAGGCAGCGTCGCAGCCGCTCGAAATGCTACAATCGACCAGTTTACTTATCGTGATTGGATGTTGGGCATGAACCTGCAACAGTACTTTCCCGTCTTGCTGTTTATTATTGTTGCGATCTTGATAGGTTTTGCGCTCTTGACGGTGGGACGGGTGCTTGGGCCTCATCGCCCCGATGAAGAAAAGCTGTCCCCCTACGAGTGCGGTTTCGAAGCTTTTGACGACTCGCGCATGAAGTTCGACGTGCGCTACTACCTCGTCGCCATCCTGTTCATTCTTTTCGATCTCGAAATCGCCTTCCTGTTTCCGTGGGCAATTGCCAACGACGCAGTGGGCCTCGTTGGGTTCTGGACGGTTGTCGTGTTCCTGGCGGTGCTCACCGTCGGCTTCGTCTACGAATGGAGAAAGGGCGCGCTCGACTGGGAGTAGGCGCCGGCTTTCATCGCGGCATGGACCGCATCGCAACTTATTTGGCACGGCTCATACCGGTTCGCCGTGCCCCTCGCTGTACAAGCGTTAAGGCAAAATCATGGCTATTGACGGCATACTCAAAGAAGGTTTTATCACGACCAGCGCAGATAAATTTCTGAACTGGGCCAAGACGGGGTCCTTGTGGCCCATGACTTTCGGCCTGGCCTGCTGCGCGGTCGAAATGATGCACGCCGGCGCGGCGCGGTACGACCTGGACCAGTTCGGCATCATCTTCCGTCCCAGCCCGCGGCAGTCCGACCTGATGATCGTGGCGGGCACCTTGTGCAACAAGATGGCCCCGGCCCTGCGCAAGGTGTACGACCAGATGCCCGAGCCCCGCTGGGTGGTCTCGATGGGCTCCTGTGCCAATGGCGGTGGCTACTATCACTATTCCTATTCCGTTGTCCGGGGCTGCGATCGCATCGTGCCGGTCGACGTTTACGTACCGGGCTGTCCGCCCACGGCCGAGGCTCTGGTCTATGGGCTGCTGCAAATGCAGAACAAGATCCGTCTCACGAACACGATTGCGCGCTAGGCATGACCGGCGACCAATCCCTTTATTCAACGGTTGATGGCTTGCTATGACCCGGCTTGAAACACTGAAATCCAATCTGTTGGCGCAATTCGGCGAGGGCGCCGCGCTTGTCGAAGCCCTGAACGAACTCACGCTGGACGTGGCCTCCGACCAATGGGTCGACGCCTGCACGACCCTGCGCGACCAGCCGGCGCTCGATTTCGCCACCTGTATCGACTTGTGCGCGGTCGACTACTCCATGTGGGGCCAGCCGGCTTTCGACCAGCCGGCGCCGCAGTTTCCGCAGCGCTATGCGGTGGTGCTGCACCTGCTGTCGGTGTCCCACAACTGGCGCCTGCGGGTGCGCACGTGGGTGCCGAACGATGAATTCCCCATCCTGCCCTCGCTGGTCGACGTCTGGCCCAGTGTCAACTGGTTCGAGCGCGAGGCCTTCGATCTATACGGCGTGGTCTTCGAGGGGCATCCCGATCTGCGCCGCATCCTGACGGACTACGGCTTCATCGGCCATCCCTTCCGTAAAGACTTCCCGCTGTCGGGGCATGTCGAAATGCGCTACGACACCGAGCAGAAGCGCGTGATCTATCAGCCGGTCACCATCGAGCCGCGCGAGATCACCCCCCGCATCGTGCGCGAAGAAGGCTACGGAATAGAGCGTTAAACATGGCAGAAATCAAGAACTACACCCTGAACTTCGGGCCCCAGCATCCGGCGGCGCACGGCGTGCTGCGCCTGGTGCTCGAACTGGACGGCGAAGTCATCCAGCGCGCCGACCCGCATATCGGCCTGCTGCACCGCGCCACCGAGAAACTGGCCGAGCACAAGACCTATCTGCAGGCGCTGCCCTACATGGACCGCCTGGACTACGTCTCGATGATGTGCAACGAGCACGCCTATGTCATGACCATCGAGAAGCTGCTGGGCATCGAGGTGCCGCTGCGGGCGCAGTACATCCGCGTCATGTTCGACGAGATCACCCGCATCCTCAACCACCTGATGTCCATCGGTTCGCACGGGCTCGACGTGGGCGCCATGGCGGTGTTCCTGTACGCCTTCCGCGAGCGCGAAGACCTGATGGACTGCTACGAGGCCGTTTCGGGCGCCCGCATGCACGCGGCCTACTACCGGCCGGGCGGCGTGTATCGCGATCTGCCCGACGCCATGCCGCAGTATGGCGCCAGCAGCAAGTATCGCGGCGACAAAGAACTCAGGGCCATGAACGAGGCGCGTTCGGGTTCGCTGCTCGATTTCATCGAAGACTTCACCAACCGCTTTCCCACCTGCATCGACGAATACGAGACGCTGCTGACCGACAACCGCATCTGGAAGCAACGCCTGGTCGACGTCGGCGTCGTGGACCCCGAGCGGGCCAAGGCGCTGGGCTTCACCGGCCCCATGCTGCGCGGCTCGGGCGTCGAGTGGGACTTGCGCAAGATGGAGCCCTACGAAGTCTACGACCGCCTCGACTTCGACATTCCCGTGGGCACCAACGGCGACTGCTACGACCGCTATCTGGTGCGGGTCGCCGAGATGCGCGAAAGCAACCGCATCATCCGCCAGTGCGTCGAATGGCTGCGCAACAACCCGGGGCCGGTCATCATCGACAACCACAAGGTGGCGCCGCCGGCGCGCGAGCGCATGAAGCTGGGCATGGAAGACCTCATCCACCACTTCAAGCTGTTTACCGAGGGCATGCACGTGCCGCGCGGCGAAGCCTATGCGGCGGTCGAGCATCCCAAGGGCGAGTTCGGCACCTACATCGTGTCCGACGGCGCCAACAAGCCGTATCGGCTGAAGATCCGGGCGCCCGGTTTCGTGCATCTGCAGGCGCTCGACGAAATGTCGCGCGGCCACATGATCGCCGATGCCGTCACCATCATCGGCACGCTGGACATCGTGTTCGGCGAAATCGACCGCTAGGCGGCGCCCAAACCAGGTATAAACCGGATTCAAATTATGCTGCTTTCCGAACAAGCCTACCGAAAAATCGATAGGGAATTGACCAAGTTCCCGGGCGATCAGAAGCAATCGGCCATCATGGCGGCGCTTGCCATCGCCCAGGACGAGCAAGGCTGGGTTTCGACCGAAATCATCGAAGACGTCGCCGACTACCTGCAGGTGCCGCCCATCGCGGTGCAAGAGGTCGCGACCTTCTACAACATGTTCAACACCAAGCCGGTGGGGCGCTACAAGATCACGGTGTGCACCAATCTGCCCTGTGCCTTGCGCGACGGCGTGAAGACCGCCGAATACCTCAGCGAGAAGCTGGGCATCGGTTTCCATGAAACCACCGAAGACGGCATGTTCACCCTGATGGAAGGCGAGTGCATGGGCTCTTGCGGCGATTCGCCGGTGCTGCTGGTCAACAACAAGCACATGTGCGTTCGCATGGCGCCCGAGAAAATCGACTCTATGATCGAGCAACTCAAACGGCACGGAGAATCGGCATGAACGCTCCGGAAATACTCAGCCAGTTCTCGCACGGGCTCGACGTCGCGCCCGGCGGCGACCTGCCGCGCAGCATGATCTTCCATGGCCGGCACATCAAGCCGCAGATCGTCGCCGACCTGGACGGCAGCAACTGGCGCTTGCAGGACTACGTCAAGCGCGGCGGCTACGAAGGCCTGCGCAAGATCCTGACCACCGGCATGAAGCCCGAGGACGTCATCGCCGAAGTGAAGGCCTCGGGCCTGCGCGGGCGTGGCGGCGCGGGCTTCCCGACCGGCCTGAAATGGAGCTTCATGCCGCGCAACCTGCCGGGCCAGAAGTACCTGGTCTGCAACTCCGACGAGGGCGAGCCGGGCACTTTCAAAGACCGCGACATCCTGCGCTTCAACCCGCACATCGTGATCGAAGGCATGGCCATCGCCGCGTATGCCATGGGCATCAGCGTCGGCTACAACTACATCCACGGCGAAATCTTCGAAGTGTACGACCGCTTCGAAGAGGCCCTCGAAGAAGCGCGCGAAGCGGGCTTTCTGGGCGACCGCATCCTGGGTTCCGACTTCAGCTTCCAGCTGCACGCCTTCCATGGCTACGGCGCCTATA
Source organism: Pusillimonas caeni (assembly GCF_003545815.1). Taxonomy (GTDB): domain Bacteria; phylum Pseudomonadota; class Gammaproteobacteria; order Burkholderiales; family Burkholderiaceae_B; genus Pusillimonas; species Pusillimonas caeni. The sequence continues at coordinate 307,676 of NZ_PDUW01000004.1, read as the reverse complement.
TCTGCGGCGAAGAAACCGCGCTGCTCGAGTCGCTCGAAGGCAAGAAGGGCCAGCCACGCTTCAAGCCGCCGTTCCCGGCCAGCTTCGGCCTGTACGGCAAGCCCACCACCATCAACAACACCGAGACCTTCGCCGCCGTGCCCTGGATTTTCCGCAACAGCGGCCAGGCCTACCTCGAGACGGGCCTGCCCAACAACGGCGGCACCAAGCTGTTCTCGGTGTCGGGCGATGTCGAGCTGCCCGGCAATTACGAAGTGCCGCTGGGCACGCCGTTCTCGGAACTGCTCGAGCTGGCCGGCGGAATGCGCGGCGGCCGCAAGCTCAAGGCGGTGATTCCGGGCGGCTCCAGCGCTCCCGTGCTGCCCGGCGACATCATGATGCAGACCACCATGGACTACGACGGCATCGCCAAGGCCGGATCCATGCTGGGTTCGGGCGCGGTCATCGTCATGGACGAGACCCGCTGCATGGTCAAGTCGCTGATGCGCCTGTCGTACTTCTATTTCGAAGAAAGCTGCGGACAGTGCACGCCGTGCCGCGAGGGCACGGGCTGGCTGTATCGCATGATCCAGCGCATCGAGAACGGCCAGGGGCGCCCCGAAGACCTCGACGTGCTCGATTCGGTGGCTTCCAACATCATGGGGCGCACCATCTGCGCCCTGGGCGATGCGGCCGCCATGCCCGTGCGCAGCTTCATCAAGCATTTCCGCGACGAGTTCGCACACCACATCGAGCACAAAAGCTGCGTGGTGCCCAAATATCTGTAGGGTCAGGACAAGCTAATGGTTGAACTCACCATAGACGGCAACAAGGTTGAAGTCCCCGAGGGCAGCATGGTCATGCATGCGGCCCACAAGCTGGGCTTGTACGTGCCGCATTTCTGCTATCACAAGAAGCTCTCCATTGCCGCCAACTGCCGGATGTGCCTGGTCGAAGTCGAGAAGGCGCCCAAGGCCATGCCGGCCTGCGCCACCCCGGCCACCAACGGCATGGTGGTGCACACCTGCTCGGAAAAAGCCGTGGCCGCCCAGAAAAGCGTCATGGAATTTCTGCTCATCAACCACCCGCTCGATTGCCCCGTATGCGACCAGGGCGGCGAGTGCCAGCTTCAGGACCTGGCCGTGGGCTACGGCGAATCGGCCTCGCGCTACAAAGAAGAAAAGCGCGTGGTGTTCCACAAGCCCATGGGTCCGCTCATCTCCGCCGAGGAAATGCCCCGCTGCATTCATTGCACGCGCTGCGTGCGCTTCGGCCAGGAGATCGGCGGCATCATGGAACTGGGCATGCTGAACCGCGGCGAGCATTCCGAGATCACGTCGTTCGTCGGCCGCGCGGTCGAATCCGAGCTGTCCGGCAACATGATCGACCTGTGCCCGGTGGGTGCGCTCACTTCCAAGCCCTTCCGCTTCGCGGCCCGTACCTGGGAGCTCGCCCGGCGCCGCTCGATCAGCCCGCATGACAGCCTGGGCGCCAATCTGGTGGTGCAGGTCAAGAGCGACCGCGTGCTGCGCGTCGTGCCTTTCGAGAACGACGAAGTCAACGAATGCTGGATCAGCGATCGTGACCGTTTCTCTTATACCGGCCTGTACACCGAAGACCGCCTGGGCCATCCCATGGTGCGCGACGCGACGGGGCAATGGCACGAGGCCTCCTGGGCCGACGCGCTGCAGGCGGTGGTGCGCGGCCTGAACCAGGTGCGTGAAGATCACGGCGCCGAACAATTGGGCGCCGTCGGCGCCCATACCGCCACGGTCGAAGAGCTGGCCCTGCTGGCGCGGCTGACGCGCAGCCTGGGTTCCAGCAATGTCGACTTCCGCCTGCGCTACAACGATCCGGCGCTGGATTCGGCCTTGTCGGGCGTGCCCTGGCTGGGCATGTCCGTCGAAGAATTCGCGCAGCTCGACCGCGTGCTGGTGGTCGGCTCCTTCCTGCGCAAAGACCACCCCTTGCTGGCTCAGCGCCTGCGCCAGGCGGTCAAGCAGGGCACCCGCGTCGCCTTCATCGACAGCGCCGCCGACGACCCGCTGTTTCCGGTTGCGGCGCGTTACACCGTGGCGCCGGCCGGCATCCCACATGCCCTGGCGCAGGTGCTGGTCGCCTGGGCCAAGGCCAATCAGCAGGACGTGCCCGAAGCCTTCGCATCGGTCGAGCCCTCTGAAGAGGCCCGCCGGCTTGCAGCGAGCCTGGCAGGCGGCGAAAGAACGGCCATCATGCTGGGCAATATGGCGGTGTCCTCGCCCGAAGCGGCCCTGATCGCCGCCAACGCACAGGCGCTGGCGCAAGCCGCCGGCGCCCGCCTGGGCTTCCTGACGCCGGGCGGCAATACGGTGGGCGGCTACCTGGCCGGCGCCGTGCCCCAGGCCGGCGGGCTGACGGCCGAGCAGATGCTGCAAGAAGGCCTCAAGGGCTATGTGGTGCTGCACGCCGAGCCGGCCTTCGATTCCGACCACGGCGCACAGGCCGTGCAGTCGCTCAAGAACGCCCAGTTCGCGGTGGCCCTGACCTCTTATTATTCGGCCGCCGCCGAATGGGCCGACGTCATGCTGCCCATTGCGCCGTTTACCGAAACCTCGGGCACCTTCGTCAATGCCGAAGGGCGCACGCAAAGCTTCAAGGGCACGGCCGCGCCTTATGGCGACACCCGTCCGGCCTGGAAGGTCTTGCGTGTTCTGGGCAACCTGCTGCAGCTTGCCGGCTTCGATGACGAGACCTCCGAGACGGTGCGCGACACCGTGCTGGTCGACGGCATCCAAGAGCGCCTGTCCAATCAGGTTGCCGGGCCTGTCGGGCTGGGGCGGGGCGCGCAGGGCCTGCAGCGCGTTGCCGACGTGCCCATCTATCGCAGCGACGCCCTGGTGCGGCGCGCCGAGCCGCTTCAGCAGACGGCGGCCTCGCGCAAGCCCACGGCCCGCATGAATGCGGCCACGCTGCAAAGCCTCGGGCTGCAGGATGGCGATGCGGTGCGCGCGCGGTCGGCTCATGGCGAAGCCGCCTTGCAGGCCGAGCTCGACGCCGCGGTGGCGGACGGAGCCGTAAGGATTTCCACGGCGTTTGCCGAGACCCTGCCGCTGGGGGCTTCGTTTGGCGAGATTTCGGTGGAGCGTGCCTAAATGGATTGGTTGAATCAACTGGAAGCCTTCGGAAGCGGCCTCATCGGCCCGACCGCCTGGTATGTGGTGTGGACGATGGTCAAGGTCGTGGTGATCGCGGTGCCGGTCATCCTGATGGTGGCCTACCTGACCTACTGGGAACGCAAGATGATCGGCGCCATGCACGCGCGCCTGGGGCCGACCCAGGTAGGCTACAAGGGCCTGCTGCAGCCTTTCGCCGACGTGTTCAAGCTGCTGACCAAAGAACTGGTGCTGCCCAGCAAGTCGAACAAGGTGCTGTTCCTGCTGGCGCCCGTCGTCACGCTGATGCCGGCGCTGGCCGCCTGGGCCGTGATCCCGTTCGGTCCCGAACTGGTGCTGTCCAACGTCAATGCCGGGCTGTTGTATATCATGGCGGTCACGTCGCTGGGCGTATACGGCGTCATCGTGGCGGGCTGGGCGTCGAACTCTAAGTACGCCTTGCTGGGCGCCATGCGCGCCTCGGCGCAGATGATCTCCTACGAACTGGCGATCGGCTTCGTGCTGCTTACCGTTCTGCTGGTGTCCGGTTCGCTCAACATGAGCGAGATCGTGCTGGGGCAGGGCAGCGGCTGGTTCGCCGACCGCGGCGTCACCTTCATGTCATGGAACTGGCTGCCGCTGCTGCCGCTGTTCGTCATCTACGTCATCTCGGCGGTGGCCGAGACCAACCGCCATCCCTTCGACGTGGTCGAGGGTGAGTCCGAGATCGTGGCCGGCCACATGGTCGAGTACTCGGGAACGGCTTTCGCGCTGTTCTTCCTGGGCGAGTACGCCAACATGATCCTGCTGTCGTCCGTGGCGTCCATCATGTTCCTGGGCGGCTGGATGGCTCCTTTCGACTTCGCGCCCTTTACCTGGGTGCCGGGTTGGCTGTGGCTGGGAATCAAGACTTTTTGCGTCGTCTCCTTGTTCATATGGTTCCGCGCGACCTTCCCGCGCTATCGCTATGACCAGATCATGCGGCTGGGCTGGAAGGTATTCATCCCCGTCACCGGCGTCTGGCTGCTGGTGGTGGCGATCTGGATGCAGACGCCTTGGAACATATGGCAATAGACTGACTGGGGCTAGATATGGAAGCTATCAAAGATTTCTTCGGCAGCCTGATGCTGTCCGAGATGCTCAAGGGTATGCGGCTGACCGGCAAGTATTTTTTCCGCCGCAAGGTCACCTTGCGCTATCCGCAGGAAAAAACGCCCGCGTCGCCGCGTTTTCGGGGCCTGCACGCGCTGCGCCGCTATCCCAACGGCGAAGAGCGCTGCATTGCCTGCAAGCTGTGCGAGGCGGTCTGCCCGGCCTTGGCCATCACCATCGAATCGTACGAGCGTGAGGACGGCTCGCGCCGCACCTCGCGCTACGACGTCGACCTGGCCAAGTGTATTTTCTGCGGATTCTGTGAAGAGAGCTGTCCCGTCGATTCCATCGTGGAGACGCACCTGCACGAATACCACGGCGAAAAGCGCGGCGACCTTTACTACACCAAGGACATGCTCCTGGCGGTCGGCGACCGCTACGAAGCAGAAATCGCCCGCCGGCGCGAAGCCGACGCGCCTTACCGCTGACATCGGGGCTGAACTCATGACTTTTTATTCCGTCCTGTTCTACATCCTGTCGTTCGTGCTGGTGTATGCCGCGATCCGCGTGATCGCCGCGGCCAGCCCGATCACCGGCGTGCTTCACTTGATTCTCGCCTTCTTCACGGCTTCCATGCTGTGGGTGATGGCCGGCGCCGAGTTCCTGGGCCTGCTGCTGGTGCTGGTATACGTGGGCGCCGTCATGGTGCTCTTCCTGTTCGTGGTCATGATGCTGGACGTGCGCATGGAAACCCTGCGACGCGGCTTCAAGACCTACATGGCCATGGGCTCGGTCATCGGGGCCATCATGGTGCTCGAACTGGCCTTCGTTCTGGCCACGCTGTGGTACGGCTTCGGCCCCCAGGCGGACATGGGCGCCGACTTCAACAACACGCGCGCCCTGGGCAGCCTCATGTACGGCGAATACGTCTTTGCCGTGCAGGTGGGCGCCGTCATCCTGCTGGTCGGCATGGTCTCGGCCATCGCGCTCACGCTGCGCAAGCGCCGCGACGTCAAGCGCACCGATCCTTCCGAGCAGGTGCGCGTGCGCGCCCATGACCGCCTGCGCCTGGTCAGCATCCCGTCGCAGACCGAATCAAGCAGCAAGGACACAAAATGACAATCACGCTGGCCCACTATCTGATACTGGGCGCCATTCTCTTTGCCGTGGGCGTATTCGGTTTTTTTCTGAATCGCCGCAATCTCATCATCCTGTTGATGTCGATCGAGCTCATCCTGCTCGCCGCCAATTTCAACTTCGTGTCGTTCTCCACCTGGTTCGGCGACATGTCGGGCCAGGTGTTCGTCTTCTTCATCCTGACGGTCGCGGCGGCCGAGGCGGCCATCGGCCTGGCCATCCTGGTGCTGCTGTTCCGCAACCTGAATACGATCAACGTCGAAGAACTAGACCAGCTTAAGGGTTGATGGGATTACCGATACTATGAGTTCAACCAGTCTCTATCTCGTTATCGCGCTGGCGCCGCTGGTCGGGGCCATGATCACGGGCCTGTTCGGCACCGGCTTCCTGGGCCGCTTCGTGGGCCGAAGCGCTGCGCATTGCATCACCATCCTCGGTGTGCTCGTTTCCTTCATCGGCTCGGTGGTCGTGCTGTTCCAGGTGCTGAACGGCCAGACTTTCGACGGCACCGTCTACATCTGGAACGCCATCGGCGACATCCAGATCGAAATCGGCTTCCTGATCGATTCGCTCAGCGCCATGATGATGGTGGTCGTCACCTCGGTGTCGCTGATGGTGCACATCTACACCATCGGCTACATGGCCGACGATCCGGGCTACCAGCGTTTCTTCTCGTACATTTCGCTGTTCACGTTCTCGATGCTGATGCTGGTCATGTCGAACAACATGCTGCAGCTGTTCTTCGGCTGGGAAGCAGTGGGCCTGGTGTCCTACCTGCTGATCGGCTTCTGGTTCAAGCGGCCCACGGCCATCTTCGCCAACATGAAGGCCTTCGTCATCAACCGGGTGGGCGACTTCGGCTTCATCCTGGGCATCGGCCTGCTGTTCGCCTATACCGGCAGCATGCACTACGGCCAGGTGTTCGAGCAGACCGACAAGCTCGCCGCGCTGCCTTTCCCGGGCACCGACTGGCAATTGGTCACCGTGGCCTGCATCTCGCTGTTCGTGGGCGCCATGGGCAAATCGGCGCAGGTGCCGCTGCACAGCTGGCTGCCCGACTCGATGGAAGGCCCCACGCCCATCTCGGCGCTGATCCACGCGGCCACCATGGTGACCGCGGGCATCTTCATGGTGGCCCGCTTCTCGCCGGTGTTCGAGCTGTCGTCCACTGCGCTGTCCTTCGTGATCGTCATCGGCGCCATCGGCGCGCTGTTCCTGGGCATCCTGGGCGTCATCCAGAACGACATCAAGCGGGTCGTGGCTTACTCCACCCTGTCGCAATTGGGCTATATGACGGTGGCCCTGGGCGCCTCGGCCTACGCGGCCTCGGTGTTCCACCTGATGACCCACGCCTTCTTCAAGGCCCTGCTGTTCCTGGCGGCCGGCTCGGTCATCATCGGCATGCATCACGACCAGGACATCCGCAATATGGGCGGCCTGCGCAAGTACATGCCCATCACCTGGATCACTTTCCTGGTGGGCACGCTTGCGCTGGTCGGTACGCCGTTCTTCGCGGGCTTCTATTCCAAAGAGCACATCATCGAAGCCGCCGGCGCGGCCAACGTATGGGGCGCGGGCTTCGCCTACTACGCCACCCTGATCGGCGTGTTCGTGACCTCGCTGTATTCCTTCCGCGTGTACTTCCTGGTCTTCCACGGCAAAGAAAGGTTCGACACCACGGGCCATGGCCATGTGGACGATCACGGCCACGCCGACGACCATGGCCACCATGGCGGCGTGCCGCACGAGTCGCCGTGGGTGGTGACGCTGCCCCTGGTGCTGCTGGCGATACCGTCGGTGATCGCGGGCGCGCTGCTGATCGATCCCATGCTGTTCGGCGGTTTCTTCGAAGGCTCCATCACGGTGCTGGCCGAGCATCCCGCCATGGCCGAGCTGGCTGCTCACTGGCATGACTGGCTGGCTTACGCACTGCACGGATTCGTTACCGTGCCGTTCTGGCTGATGATCGCCGGCCTGGTGGTCGCCTGGTATTGCTACATGGTGAATCCGGCGGTGCCGGCGGCCCTGCGCCGCAGCCTGTCGGGCGTCTATGGCCTGCTCGAGAACAAATACTATGCCGACTGGTTCAACGAGCAAGTGGTGTCGCGCCTGGCGCTCGGCCTGGGCCGCGGACTGTGGCAGGGCGGCGACCGCGGCTTCATCGACGGCATCGTCGTGAACGGCAGCGCCAAGGTCGTGGGCTGGGTGGCGGCCATTAGCCGGCACCTGCAGTCCGGCTTCATCTATCACTACGCCTTTGCCATGATCATCGGCATCATGGCGTTCTTAACCTTTTTCGTGCTGACGGTTCACTGATGGCTAGCGACATGGCGTCTTCAACTTTTCCCTGGCTGACTCTATCGATCTTCGTGCCGATCGTCGCCGGCCTGATCGTCCTGCTTCTGGGCCGAGACGACAGGCCGGGGCTCACGCGTTGGCTGTCGCTGGCCGGCTCGGTGCTGGGCTTCCTGGTCACGCTGCCCCTGTACACGGGCTTCAATCCCGGCACGGCCGACATGCAGTTCGTCGAGAAAGCGCCCTGGATCGAGACCTTCGCGGTCAACTACCATCTTGGCATCGACGGCATCTCGCTGTGGTTCGTGCTGCTGACGGCCTTCATCACGGTCATCGTGGTGCTGGCCGGCTGGGAGGTCATCACCAAGCGCGTGGCGCAGTACATGGGCGCCTTCCTGATCCTGTCGGGCTTGATGGTGGGCGTGTTCGCCTCGCTGGACGGCATGCTGTTCTATGTCTTCTTCGAGGCCACCCTCATTCCGATGTACCTCATCATCGGCGCGTGGGGCGGCCCCAACCGGGTCTATGCGGCGTTCAAGTTCTTCCTGTATACCTTGCTGGGCTCGCTGCTGACCCTGGTCGCCTTCATCTATCTGTGGCATGCGGCCGATGGCTCGTTCGACATCCTGACCTGGCACCAGCTGCCGCTGGGCCAGACCGCGCAAGTGCTGGTGTTCATCGCCTTGCTGGCCGCCTTCGCCGTCAAGGTGCCGATGTGGCCGGTGCATACGTGGTTGCCCGACGCCCACGTCGAGGCGCCCACCGGCGGCTCGGTGGTGCTGGCGGCCATCATGCTCAAGCTGGGCGCCTACGGCTTCCTGCGCTTCTCGCTGCCCATCGCGCCCGACGCCTCGCACAGCCTGGCCGGCCTGATGATCGCGCTGTCGCTGATCGCCGTCATCTACATCGGCCTGGTCGCCATCGTGCAGGACGACATGAAGAAGCTGGTGGCGTATTCGTCGGTCGCCCACATGGGCTTCGTCACGCTGGGATTCTTCCTGTTCAACACGGCCGGCATGGAGGGCGCCATCGTGCAGATGGTGTCGCACGGCTTCGTGTCGGGCGCCATGTTCCTGTGCATCGGGGTGCTGTACGACCGCATGCACACGCGCCGCATCGCCGACTACGGCGGGGTGATCAACGTCATGCCGCGCTTCGTCACTTTCTTCGTGCTGTTCTCGCTCGCCAACAGCGGCCTGCCGGCCACCAGCGGCTTCGTGGGCGAGTTCACCGTCATCATGGGCGCGGTCGAATACAACTTCTGGATCGGCCTGCTGACGGCTACCGCCCTCATCTGGGGGGCGGTCTACTCCCTCTGGATGCTCAAGCGGGTGGCGTTCGGCGAAATCGGCAACGACAATGTGCGCGCCATGCCCGACCTGAACGCGCGCGAGTTCTTCATCCTGGGAATTATGGCGATCATGGTGCTTTACATGGGCATCCACCCCAAACCGTTCACGGACGTCATGCATGTGTCGGTACAGGCCTTGTTGCAGCACGTCTCCATTTCGAAACTGTAGGCCTGGATCACTATGCAAAACCATTTTCACTTCGCATTGGCGCTGCCCGAGATTCTGCTCCTGGTCCTCACCGCGGCAATCCTGCTGATCGATGCGTTCTCGAAGGCTTCGCAACGCCACCTGACCTTTGTGCTGAGCCTTGCCACGCTGCTGGCCGTCACCGTGGTCAGCGCGGTGCAATGGTCCAACGGCACGGCCGGCTCTACCTTCCACGGCCTGTACGTGGTCGATCCCCTGGCCCATCTGCTGAAGATCGCTTCCTACATTGCGGTGGCGGTCACCTTGATCTATGGCCGTTCGTACGCCGAAGCGCGCGACATGCTCGACAACGGCGGCGAGCTGTATACGCTGACGCTTTTTGCCTTGCTGGGCCAGATGGTCATGATCTCGGCCGGCAGCATGCTTACCGTGTATCTGGGTGTGGAACTGATGTCGTTCGCCCTGTACGCCCTGATCGCGCTGCGCCGCGACCACATGCCCGCCGTCGAATCGGCCATGAAGTATTTCGTGCTGGGCTCGCTGGCCTCGGGTGTATTGCTGTACGGCCTTTCCATGATCTACGGCGCCACCGGGCACCTGGATCTGGCCCGTATCGCGCAAACCATCGCCGCCGGCGACGCGAACCGCCTGGCGCTGGTATTTGGCGTTGTCTTCGTCGTCGCGGGCCTGGCGTTCAAGCTGGGCGCCGTGCCTTTCCATATGTGGGTGCCCGACGTCTACCACGGCGCGCCCACGTCGGTGACCCTGATCCTGGGCGCGGCGCCCAAGATCGCATCCTTCGCCATCGTGCTGCGCCTGCTTACCGAGGCCCTGCACGGCCTGGCGCTCGACTGGCAGCCCATGCTGCTGATCATGGCCGTGCTCTCGCTGGCCATCGGCAACCTGACCGCCATCGTGCAGACCAACTTCAAGCGCATGCTGGCGTACTCCACCATCTCGCACATGGGTTTCGTGTTCCTGGGACTGCTTTCGGGCGTGGTCGAGGACCAGGCCGCCGCCACCGGCCAGGCCTATGGTTCGGCCTTGTTCTACATGCTGACCTATGTGCTGACCACGCTGTCCACTTTCGGCCTGATCCTGCTGCTCAGCCGCAAGGGCTTCGATTGCGAGCGCATTGCCGACCTCAAGGGCCTGAACCAGCGCAGTCCTGTGCTGGCCGGCGTGCTGCTGGTGTCCATGTTCTCGCTGACCGGCATTCCGCCCATGGTGGGCTTCTATGCCAAGCTGGCGGTGCTGCAGGCCCTGGTCGGCGCGGGCTATGTGTCGATTGCCGTCGTGGCGGTGCTGTTTTCGCTGGTGGGCGCTTTCTACTATCTGCGCATCGTCAAGATGGCGTATTTCGACGAGCCTGAAGGCGAAGTGCTGTCCGCGCCCAGCGGCGTGCTGCCCAATGGCCTGATGTCGCTCAACGGCCTGGCGATCCTGGCGCTGGGCATACTGCCCGGCGGTCTCATGGCGCTTTGCGTTCGCGCCATTGAAACTTCACTGGGCTTCTAGCGGCCGTCATGGATCAGTCTTTGGCAGTCTGGGTGGTCATTTTGCTGGCGTTCGGCACGGCAAGCCTGCCGTTCCTGCTGCAGCGCCATCTGCTGGCGCTGCCGTGGGCTCAGCCGGGCGAGCCGGCTCGCCCGGCACTGCTTCGCGTGCTGGAGTCGATTGTCTTTTTTGCACTGCTGGCGGGCTGGTGCCTGCTGGCGCTGGACTTGATCGGCGGCGCGCTGATCATAGGCGCCGACGCTGCATCGGCGGCGCTCTTCCTGGGCAAGCTGCTGGCGGTGGCCATTGGGGCGGTACTGCTGCTGTCCTACCCCGGCTGGCGTTTTCGCCGCGTGGCGGTGGAGAAGCCTTTCCTGGCCCGGCTGATCGAGGTGCTGGTGCTGTACCTGATGGTCGGCACTCTGGGCTTCGCCTTCGAAGCGAATATCGGCAATCCCTTCCAGCAGGGTTGGGAGTTCTACGCCATTACCCTCAGCCTATATCTTGTGCTGGCTTATCCCGGCTTCGTGCTGCGCTATTTGCTGCGTCGCCATCATGCTGGGCGGAAGGCGTAGGCTGCTCGGTCGCCATGGTTAACCTTGCGCTGCTCAGTTCCTTATCGACGGTAATAAGTGGGGTGGGAGAATACTTGAACGGTCGGTACGCTAGGCGGTCGCAAGTTCTTAATGTCTCTCTGCTCCGACACTTCAACCATATAAGTACTTAAGCCGGCGCGGGGCGGGTGGGTATTTTGGGCGCCGCTCGCTGCGGCCCGGCTGCGCCGGGCTTCCCTCCTACCCTATCATTTTCGGGGCGCCCGCAGAACTCGCGGCGGCGGACCAGTGGTCCGCCAAGCGGCCGCTCAAACAGCTGCGGGCTTGCCTCCCCGAAAATGACAGGGTACTCGGCTTGCTCGGACGTCGCCCAAAATACCCACCCGCCCCGCGCCTCAAGATTTCGAATTGTGTGGCCTCGCACGCGAGCCGTCTACTTACTCCGGTGCAGTCCCTGTGATGTGGGGGTGTGCTTGGGCGGGCATTGGTGGGAGAGCCAGGCGCCGCTGAAGGGAGAGGGCGTAAGCCCCGGACGAAGCGGACAGGCGTGCCCGAAGGGCCGACCGCCGCTGCCCGCCCAAGCACACCCCCGCAGCGCAGGGACGGGACTAGAACAAAGAACCTTACTGGTGACGCAGCGTCGTCAAACCTTAAGCCTTGAACCAATTCAACACTGCATCCAGCCCACTGTAGTTGATCGCAAACCGCGTCTGCTCACGCACCACCGGCTTGGCCCGATAGGCCACCGAATATCCCGCCAGCGCAAGCATCTTCAAGTCGTTCGCGCCGTCGCCCAGCGCGATGATCTGGTCCTTCGTCGCGCCCAGCCGCCGAGCCAGGTCCGAAACCCGGTCCGCCTTGCCCTGCGCATCCACGATCGGCCCCAGCACCTTGCCCGTCAGGACCCCGTTTTCCACTTCCAGCACATTGGCGTGCGCCTCGTCCAGGCCCAGTCGTTCCTTCAGCCTTTGCGTGAACAGCGTGAAGCCGCCCGACACCAGCAGCGTCTTCACGCCCGCCGCATGCGCCGTTTCGATCAACCGTTCCGCCCCCGCGTTCAGGCACAGGCGCTCGACGTAGACGCGCTCCAGGTCTGAGGCCTGCACGCCTTCGAGCAGGGCGACGCGGCGGCGCAGGCTTTCGGCGAAGTCGGCGATCTCGCCGCGCATCGCCGCCTCGGTGATCGCCGCGACCTGAGACTTGCGGCCCACCATGTCCGCGATCTCGTCGATGCATTCGATGTTGATCAGCGTCGAGTCCATGTCCATGGCCAGTATCCTGCATTCCGACAGGCTGCGGATGCTGTCCAGAAACGCGTAGTCGATGCCCAGGTCATCGCAGCGCCGGCCGATCTCGCCGCGTTCGCCTTCGTCGACGCCCAGCAGGTGGGCCGCGGTGTTGCCGAGGCTATGCACGCCTTGGGCGTTGGCCAGCGCGGCGATCTGTTCAACGTTCTCGGCGCGAAGCGCGGGGGACTGGAGTATGAGGTGGCTCATGGCTGGAGAGTCTTAGGGATACAAGGGGGTTGATGAATCGGTAATTGTGCCGGAAGGCCCGACGCGGTTCTTGCGGCGGGCCGGCTCGAAGCGCAGTGCGCCGGCGGCGCCTACGCCAGCGCACGCAGCACCGACCGCACTGCGTCGATACGGGTCGCGACCTTGCCGGCCTGGGCCTGACGCGAATCGTCCTTGCCGCCGGGCGCCGGCTTGATCTCGATCTTGATGCGGTCCTGTCCCGCAAGCTTCACGTGCCGCTGGGTTTGCACCAGCTGGATGATGCGCATCGGATCGATATTGGGCTTGGCGCAAAACTGTATCATGGCCTGGCTTTCGCTGGCGTCTATCTTGATGATGCCCAGCGGCTCGGCGATGAGGCGCAGCCGGTGGGTGGCCAGCAGCGTCTGCGCCGCCTCGGGCAGTTTCCCGTAGCGGTCGATCAGCTCTTCCTGGATCAGGATGAGGTCGTCTTCGCTGCGTGCGTGCGAAAGCTTCTTGTACATCCCCAGCCGCGCATGCACATCGGGGCAGTAGTCCGGAGGCAGCAGCGCCGAAGCATGCAGATTGACTTCGCAGGTCGACGCGAAGGGCGTTTCCAGGTCGGGCTCTTCGCCGGCCTTCAGCGCGCGCACCGCCGTGTTCAGCATTTCCGAATACATCGAGAAGCCGATTTCATGGATGTTGCCCGATTGCGATTCGCCCAGCACTTCGCCCGTGCCGCGTATCTCGAGGTCGTGCATGGCGAGGTAGAAGCCGGCGCCCAGCTCCTCCATGGCCTGGATGGCTTCCAGCCGCTTCTTGGCGTTGCTGGTGATGGCGTCCTCGCCCGGGGTCAGCAGATAGGCATAGGCCTGATGGTGCGAGCGGCCGACGCGGCCGCGCAACTGATGCAGCTGGGCCAGGCCCAGCCGGTCCGCGCGGTGGATGACGATGGTGTTGGCCGAAGGCACGTCGATGCCCGTTTCGATGATGGTGGTGCACAGCAGCACGTTGTAGCGCTGCTGGTAAAAGCCTTTCATCACCTCCTCGAGTTCGCGCTCCGGCATCTGGCCGTGGGCGACCGCAATGCGGGCCTCGGGCACGAGCTCTTCGAGCCGTGCGCGCCGGTTGTGGATGGTCTCGACCTCGTTGTGCAGGAAGTACACCTGGCCGCCGCGCTTCAGTTCGCGCAGCAGTGCTTCGCGTATGGTGCTGTTGTCTTCGCGTCGCACGAAAGTCTTGATGGCCAGGCGCTTTTGCGGCGCGGTGGCAATGACCGAGAAGTCGCGTATGCCTTCCAGGGACATGCCCAGGGTGCGCGGAATAGGGGTGGCCGTGAGCGTCAGCACGTCGACCTCGGCGCGTAGCGCCTTGAGGGCTTCCTTCTGGCGCACGCCGAAACGGTGTTCCTCGTCGATGATGACCAGGCCCAGACGCTTGAACGAAACCTCTTTGGACAGAATCTTGTGCGTGCCGATGACGATGTCCACCGTCCCGTCCTTCAGGCCCTGCACCGCCGCCGCCACTTCCTTGCTGGAACGGAAGCGCGACAGCTCGACCACCTTTACCGGCCAGTCCGCGAAGCGGTCGGCAAAGGTCTGCGCGTGCTGCTCGGCCAGCAGCGTGGTGGGACAGAGCAGCGCCACCTGCTTGTTGTTGGCCACCGCCAGGAAGGCGGCGCGCAAGGCGACCTCGGTCTTGCCGAAGCCCACGTCGCCGCAGACGAGCCGGTCCATGGGCTTGCCCGAGGTCATGTCGCCGATGACGGCCTCGATGGCCGCAGACTGGTCGGGCGTCTCTTCGAAGCCGAAGCCTTCGGCGAAGGCCTCGTAGTCGTTCAGCGGCAGCTTGAAAGCGTAGCCTTCGCGCGCGGCGCGCAGGGCATAAAGCGCCAGCAGTTCGGCCGCGGCGTCGCGCACCTGTCGCGCCGCCTTGCGGCGGGCCTTGTCCCACTGGCCCGAGCCCAGCTGATGCAGGGGAGCGCTTTCGGGGTCGGCGCCGCTGTAGCGGGCGATGACGTGCAGCTGGGAGACCGGCACATAAAGCGTGCTGCCGTTGGCGTACTCCAGATGCAGGAACTCCATCTTGCCTTCGCCCAGATCCATGTCGACCAGGCCGTGGTAGCGGCCTATGCCGTGCTGGGCGTGGACGACCGGGTCGCCTTCGCGCAGCTCCGACAGATCGCGCACCATGGCCTCGACATCGCTGCTGCGCTCCTGGGCTCGGCGCCTGCGGCGCAGAGCATGCGTTTGGTTGGGATAAAGGTCGTTCTCGGTCAGCAGCATCAGGCGGCTGCCGGGCAGGAAGAATCCGGCCGCCAGCGGCGCCACGATGACGCTGAAATGGTTGTCGTTGTCGAGGAACTCCTGCAGCGTATCGGCCCCGGCGTCGGGCGCGATGCCGAATTCGGCCAGCATCTGCAGCAGGGTCTCCCGTCGCCCGGCCGAGTCGGCGCACAGCGCCAGCCGCAATTCCGGCTGTTGCAGCGTGGCCTGCAGGCGCGCCAGCGGGTTCTCGGCCCGCCGCGCTACCGAGACGTCGGGCACGCTTGAAAAATCGGGATGCGACCCGCCGGCAGTCAGGGCCAGTCGGGCAAAGTCCTTGAGCCGCAGGAACAGCGCTTCGGAATCCAGGAACAGCATGCCGGGAGGCAGCACCGGCCGTTCGCGGTCGCTTTTCAGGAACTGGTAGCGGCTATGCGTATCCTGGGCGAAGCCGCGCATGGCTTCGTCGATGTCGCCCACTGAAACGGTCAGTGTATCGGCGGGCAGATAATCGAAGAGAGTGGCGGTTTCTTCGAAGAAAAGGGGCAGATAGTATTCCACGCCGGCAAACGCGATGCCGTTGCCGATGTCCTTGTAGGGCAGGGCGCGCGAGGGATCGCCTTCGATGAACTCGCGAAAACCCGCACGAAAACGGTTGCGCGCGGCCTCGTCCATGGGAAACTCGCGGCCGGGCAGCAATTGCACCTCTTTGACCGGGTAGAGGCTGCGCTGGCTGTCGACGTCGAAAGCCCGGATGGATTCGATCTCGTCGTCGAAAAGGTCCAGCCGGTAGGGCAGCACCGATCCCATCGGGAACAGGTCGATGAGGCCGCCGCGTATGCAGAACTCTCCGGGCGCGGTAACCTGCGTGACGTGAGAATAATTGGCCAGGGTCAGTTGACGGCGCAGGCTTTCTTCATCGAGCTGGTCGCCTTGCCGGAACGAGAAGGTATAGGCGGCCAGGAAGGCGGGCGGGGCCAGGCGGTACAGCGCCGTCGTCACGGGCACCGTCAGAATGTCGACCGTACCCTGCAGCAGGGCATGAAGCGTCTGCAGCCGTTCTGAAATCAGATCCTGGTGCGGCGAGAAATTATCGTAGGGCAGGGTTTCCCAATCGGGCAGCTGCCGTATGCGCAATTGCGGCGCGAACAGCCTGATTTCATCGGCCAGGCGCTGTGCCGTCAAAGGGTCGGCGCACAGGACGACGAGAGGGCGCGATGCCTGCCGCGCCAGGTCGGCCAGCAGCCAGGCATCGCCCGAGCCGGGCGGGGTCGGCGCCGCGTGGCGCTGGCCGGGCTTGAGGGCCTTGATGAGGGACGGAATGGAAGGAATGGAAGGAAGCAAAAGGGAAGAAGTCGTAGCCATTTCAGGCTGTCATTATAAAATCTTTGCATGCCAGATAAATTGATCGCCATCGTTCCGGCCGCGGGGGTCGGCCAGCGCGCGCAGCAGCCGGCGCCGGATCAGACGCCTCAGCCCAAGCAATACCGCCTTTTGCGCGGCGAACCCATGCTGCGGCACGCGGTGCGGGCGCTGCTGGCCGACGCGCGCATCGAGCGCGTGCTGGTGGCCGTGGCGGCGGGCGACGACCTGGCCGGGCCGGCCCTGGCCGGCCTCTCCCGGGTGGCGGTTCGCCCTTGCGGCGGGCCTACCCGCGCCCGGACCGTCATGGCCGCCCTGCGCGAGGCCGCGCCGGGACCCAAGGACTGGGTCCTGGTGCATGACGCGGCCCGTCCCGGCCTGCCGGCCCAGGCCCTGGCCAGGCTGATCGACTCCTGCCTTGCTCACGGAACGGGCGGCTTGCTGGCTTTGCCGGTGGCCGACACCGTCAAGCGGGCCGTGGAGGCCGAGCGCGACGCCTGCCTGCTGACGGGCGGGGCGGGTACCACAGACAGCGGCTACGTGGTGCATTCGACCGTCGACCGCGAGGCCTTGTGGACGGCGCAGACTCCCCAGATGTTTCTCGCGCACAAGCTATTGCACGCCCTGGAGCAGGCTCAGGCGGCCCATCGGCCCGTCACCGACGAGGCGTCGGCCATGGAGCTGGCCGGCCACAGGCCCCGGCTCGTGCCGGGCTCGGTGCGCAATTTCAAGGTGACCTGGCCGGAAGATTTCGAACTGATGGAAAAATGGTTATGAGCGTTCCCTTTCGGGTGGGGCAGGGTTTCGACGTGCATGCGCTGGTCGAGGGCCGGCCGCTGATCATAGGCGGGGTCGAGATTCCCCATACGCACGGTCTGGCGGGGCATTCGGATGCCGACGTGCTGCTGCATGCCGTCACCGATGCTTTGCTGGGCGCCGCGGGGCTGGGTGACATCGGGAGGCACTTTCCCGATACCGATCCGGCCTACCAGGGAGCCGACAGCCGCCGTCTGCTGCGCGAAGCCTATGCCAAGGTGGAAGCGGCGGGCTGGAAGGCAGTGAACCTCGACGCCACCGTGCATGCCCAGGCGCCCAAGATCGGTCCGCACGCGCCCGCCATGGCGGCCCATATCGCCGCCGACCTGGGCCTGGAAGCCAGCGCCGTCAACATCAAGGCCAAGACCAACGAAGGCCTGGGCCACCTGGGCCGCAAGGAGGGCATAGCGGCCACCGTGGTCGCGCTGCTGGCCCGCAGCTAGCCTGTAGATCTCTCTTTTCCCTTCTGCCGCCATCGTCATGCCGGGGTGAACCCGGGACTTCCGGCGCGTACAGCGCGCCTGTATACTGCGACAAAAAAAGTTCCCGTTGGTAACTAAACCTTTCTCTCCATGACCTCGCCCCTTATCCCCGTGAAAGTATCGATCACTCTTCTTTCTTGCGCCGCGGCGCTTACTCTGGCCGCTTGCGGCGGCAGCGGGGGCGACGGCAAGCCCACCCCCAAGCCGGAGCCCGATCCCCTTGCCTTCTATAAGAACCAAACGGTCAACTGGAGCGACTGCAGCCGGTATATCGCCGAAAACGGGCCATCCGCCGATTTCGCGCAGCACGCTGCCAAGCTGGGAGACCGCGTACAGTGCGCCGACATCAAAGCCCCGTTGGACTATCAGAATCCGGATGGTTTGCAGATTTCGGTGTCGATGCTGCGTGTAAAAGCCGCCGAGGCGGCCGAGACAAAACCCAATCTGTTTTTCAATCCCGGCGGGCCGGGAGGCGACGGCCAGATGAATTCCCTGCTGTTTTCCATGCTGCTGTCGAATGGAAACGAGGATTCCGCACTGGGCAGAAAATACAAAGAGGTGGGCGCAGCATATAACTTCGTGGGCTTTTCACCGCGCGGAGTGGGCGCCAGCACCAATATCGTGTGTGTCGGCAACGAGCTCATTTATCCGACGGACGACACCAAGTGGGGCGATGGCGCCGAGAATATTCGCCGGCTGACGGATATCGCGCGCTATACGGCCAGCAATTGCCAGAAAAACCCCGTTGCCGACTACATCCACACCGACGCCACGGCACGCGACATGGATTTGATGCGCCATCTGCTGGGCGATGAAAAATTCCATTACTACGGGATATCGTACGGCACTTGGCTGGGCTTCTGGTATGCCGGCATCTTCCCCGACAAAGTGGGCCCCATGGTGCTGGACAGCAATATGAACTTCAGCAAGTCGATTCACAATGCGTCCATCAGCTATGTGAACGGGCAGGTGCACACGTTCAAGGAATATGTGGCGCCGTATGCCGCCAGGCACGACGATGTCTTCGGCATGGGGACAAGCGCCCAGTCCATCGTCGACGACCTGAACACCGTGGGCCACGAGGTCACCCAGGCCCTGCTCGACACCGGCGGAAGCTTCAGGGCCGAACGGACGGTCATTCCCGGCTATCTTTCTTCCGTCAAGGCCGCCATCGAAACCCAGAAACTCATCGGCCAGGGCAAGTCGCTCAATGACATAGAAATCGCCTTCATAAACGGCGGCCCTTACTTTGCCGACGAAGCACTCAACGAGCTGTTCAAGCGAAGGGCTTCGCATCTGGTCCAGCGCCTCAGGATGCTGCAGGACCCCAACTTCTATGCCGAGCCCGACCTGTTTGCGCTCGACACTGGAGGGGCCGTCTGGGATACGGTGGTTTGCAACGACGAGCCTCTTGCAAATAAAGACCAGGCGTTCTGGATCGACACGGGTTTCGAACAGGCCCAAACGCTGCCCATCGCCAGCAATCGGGTCGCCAAGCAGCCTTGTCTTTACTGGGACTGGAAGGCCAACGTAGCCAAGCCTTCAATGGAAAGCCTGAAGGATGCACCGCTGCTGATGCTGCAAAGCCAGTTCGATGTGCCCACGCCGCTCAGCGGCGCCATGGAAACCTTCGAACAGCTTCCGGCCGCCCATATGGTGCGCGTCCAGAACGAAGGCGCCCACGGCCTCATCGTATATCAAACCGAGTGCGTCGACCTTGCGGTCATGGATCATCTGTTGGGCAAGGAGCCCTCGCAGCGCCTGACCGAGTGCCAGGGCAAGCCCTTGCCTTTCGACGATAAGCCGGAGGCCTTGAAGGCCAGTTCGGCCGGCGTCCGGGCCGCGTCCAACTTCGAAGACCCCGACATGGCGGAAAAACTGCTCGACAGCCTGAGAAAGGCCGTCGAACGCTAGGCTTCTACAGCGTCGCGCCGCCGATGCGGCGGTTGCAGGCGCACAGCTCTTCGGTCTGCAAGCCGTCGAGCACGCGCAAGACCTCTTCGGGATTGCGCCCGACGTCGAGGTTGTTGACCGACACGTGCTGGATGACGTTGTCGGGATCGACGATGAAGGTGGCCCGCAGGGCCACCCCTTCGGACTTGCGGCGTATGCCCAGCTGGTCGATGAGCGAGCCCGTGATGTCGGCAAACTGGTAGTGGCTCAGCTTGTCCAGTTCGGGGTCTGCACGCCGCCACGCGAGCTTGACGTATTCATTGTCGACCGAACCGCCCATCAGTATCGTGTCGCGCTCTTCGAATTGCGCGCTGAGCTGGTCGAAGCCGACGATCTCGGTGGGACATACGTAGGTAAAGTCCTTGGGATAGAAGTAGATGACCTTCCATCTGCCCGGAAACGAGCTTTCGGTGATGTCTTCGAAGGCCGACACCCCGTTTTCCTCGGGCAGATTGAAGCCCGGCTTGACGCCGGTGACTTTGAACGGCTCGAGCTTGTCGCCTACGGTTTTCATTTGCTCTCCTTTATGCGCCTGCAATAAGCAAATTATGCCTCAGGTTCAACCCCTTGCCCGAGGCAGCTCGATGCGCGCGATGAGGCCGCCCGAGGGACGCTGAAGCAATTTGAGCTGGCCGCCCACCTGGCCCAGCAGGCGTTCGACGATGGACAGCCCAAGGCCCGCGCCGCTGACTCCGGTGCGGGCGGATTCGCCGCGGGAGAACGGCCTGAGCAGGCGCTCGATGTCGGCTTCGGCGATGCCCGCGCCCTGGTCGGTGACTTCGATCGCCAGCGTGCCGCCCTCCTGGCGCGCCAGCAGTTGTATATAGGCGCGATCGTCGGCGGGCGAGCGGCCGTAGCGGCGGGCATTCTCGATAAGATTGCTGACCACGCGCTTGAGGTCGTGCGCCGCGATCTTGGCATACAGCCCCGGCTGTATGGACGCGGACAGATGTCCGCCCAAGGACTCGGTGTGGGTGCGCTCGCGGTCGAACAGGTCGTTCAGCACGCGGGAAATGTCGATGCCTTTGCTGGGCACGACCCCCGCGGGCCGAGCGTACTCCATCAGCTGGCCGATGCTGTGGTCGATCTGCGCGAGGTCTTCGTCGATGGCCTGGCGCGTTTCGTCGCTGACCGAAGTCATTTCGATCTCGAGGCGCATGCGCGCCAAGGGCGTGCGCAGGTCGTGCGAGATGCCCGCCAGCATGATTTCGCGGTCGGCCTCGGCCTGCCGCAGGTCGCGCGCCATGCGATTGAAGGCGATGTTCATTTCGCGGATTTCGAGCGGGCCTTTCTCGGGCAGCGGGGAGGGCGTTTCGCCCCGGGCGAGCTGCTGGGCCACTTTGGCCAGCTGGGCCAGGGGGCGGTTGACGAAGCGCACGCTGATGGCCGAACCGATGAGAGCCAGGAGCAGGGCGGTGACGCCCCAGCCGAACCACTCTATGCCGGCGGTCAGGCCCAGCTGCTCGCGGTCGAAGACCAGCCAGTACTGATCCCGATTGATTTCGAAGCTGACCCACACGCCGGGCGCCTCGTTGACCGACCACATGACCTGCGTGCCGGCGCCGAGGCGTTTCTTGATCTCGGAGGCGACGTGATTCCAGTAGTTGGAGTCGGGCAGCGGTTCGAGCCGGTCGGTCGTCTCGCGAGGCTGGATGCGCAGGCTTTCTTTAGTGGCCAGATCCAGCAGCAGAGCCGGCCGGACATTGGTCGGGGCGTAGACCAGCGCCGAGCGCGTGATGCTGACGGACGTGGCGGCCCGCTGCGCCATCTGGGTGGCCCGGGGACCTTCTTCCATGCTGAAGAACACCTGCAGCCATGCCCCCAGGCTGACCAGCATCAAGGCGGCCAGCAGCAGGAAGGAACGGCTGAACAAGCCCAGGCGCAGCCTGGAAGTGATCTTTTTGAGTTGTCTGGAAAGGCGCGACATGCAGGCGACTGCAAAAAACTACCCGACGCCCCGCCGGGGGACGTCAGCGTCCGCCGTCGGGCACGAAGACATAACCCAGGCCCCAGACCGTCTGGATGAAGACCGGTTTGGAGGGATTGGGTTCGATCAGTTTGCGCAGACGCGAAATCTGGACGTCCAGGCTTCGGTCGAACGCTTCGTATTCGCGGCCGCGGGCGAGTTCCATCAGTTTGTCGCGGGAAAGCGGGATCTTGGGATGGCGCGCGAAGACCTTGAGAACGGAGAATTCGCCCGTGGTGATGGGCACCTGCTCGTTGTTGCGGGTAAGCGTGCGGGTGGAAAGATTGAGCACGTACGGCCCGAATTCGATGGACTCGTTTTCTTGGCTGGGCGCGCCGGGGTGCTCTTCGGTGCCGCGCCGGCGCAGGATGGCATTGACCCGGGCCAGGAGTTCGCGTGGATTGAAGGGCTTGGAGAGGTAGTCGTCGGCTCCCATTTCGAGACCCACGATGCGGTCGATTTCTTCGGCCTTGGCCGTCAGCATGATGATGGGCGTGTTGTCGTGCCCGCCGCGCAGGCGGCGGCAGATGGACAGGCCGTCTTCGCCCGGCAGCATGAGGTCGAGCACCAGAAGGTCGAAATGTTCACGCTGCCAGAGCTTGCTCATTTCTTTGCCGTCTTCGGCCACGAACACGTTGAAACCTTGTTCGGACAGGTAGCGACGCAGCAGGTCGCGCAACCGGGGATCGTCGTCGACGACGAGAATTTTTCGAATGAGGGATTGGTTTTGTGTATTCATGGTCGAAAATGTAACAGGCTCGGGGAAACCCGGAAAGGGGCTGGTAGCAAGAAATTACATATTAAGCGTTTGGTAGAATCGGCCCTTGCATCGGAAGGCGTCAAGGGCAAGAGGCATGGGCAATTTTTATTTGAGCCCCCTTGGGGCGTTTCGTTCTGCGAATCTCGAATCAAACCGTTTACCATCTCATACAAGCCATATAGCTTAGCACCATTGGCCTTAAAATGGATGCCGACACGGAACGGCACAGGGCATTTTCTGGAGGCACATGGGCACTGCTGGACATCATCTTCTTGCGCTAGAGACTTCTTCCAGTGTGTGCGGCGTGGCGCTGTTGTCTTCCGACGGCCAGGCGTTCAGGCTGCGCTCTCTGTCGCACGACGCGACGGGCGAACATGCCGAGCGCCTGCTGCCCATGGTGGACGAACTCCTCGAACAGGCCGGGCTGCGCCGCGCCGACCTGGATGCCATCGCCTTCGGCCAGGGCCCGGGCGGCTTCACGGGCCTGCGCGTGGCCTGCGGCGTGGCGCAGGGCATGGCGTTCGCCCTTGGCTTGCCGGTCATTCCCGTCGTGTCGCTGCATGCCGCGGCCTTGCGCGACGACGGCGATGAACCCATACGGGCCGTGGTGCAGGACGCCCGCATGTCCGAGGTCTATGCGGCCGTGTACGGCAAGGCGGCCGATCATCCCTCGGGCTGGCATACTTTGCACGAGCCGGTGCTGCTCGATGTCTCCGACGTCCTTCCCTGGGTAAGGCGCCAGGCGCGCCACTGGGCGCGCGGCAACACGCCGGCGGTCAAGCTGCTGGGCGATGCGCTCGAGGCCTATCCCCAGATGCTGGGCGAAGTGGCTGTGGCCGACGCGTCGCGGGCTTTCGACGACGGCGTGATCCTGCGCCGGGGCGGGCCGCTGCGCGCCTGCGCCGAGACGGTGGCCCAACTGGCATGGCATGCCTTCCAGCGCGGCCACACCGTGCCGCCCCATCAGGCGGCTCCGCTGTACGTGCGAGACAAGGTGGCCTATACCACCGCCGAGCGCGAGCAGGGCCGGGGAGGCAATCCCAAGGCGCGGCCGGCCCTTGCCATTCGCGGCATGACCGAGGCCGACATCGACGAGGCGGCGGCCATCGAAAGCGCCGTCCAGTCCTTTCCCTGGACGAGCGGCAATTTCCGCGACGCGCTCCAGGCCGGCTATGGCGCCTGGGTGGCCTGCGAAGGCGGGCGCATACAAGGGTTCGCCCTGACCATGTTCGCTCCCGACGTGGCGCACCTGCTGCTGATCGCCGTGCGTCCCGATGCGCAGCGCAGCGGGGTGGGCCATGGCCTGCTGCGCCACTGCGAAGGGCAGGCGCTGGCCCGGGGCCTGCCGGCCCTCATCCTCGAAGTGCGTCCTTCGAATGCCCAGGCGCTGGCCTTCTACCGCAATCGCGGATTCTCACAGATAGGCATGCGTAAAGACTACTATCCGAAAGACCGCAATGCGCGCGAGGACGCCCTGGTCATGGAGAAAAAGCTTGGTGCCGGCCATGTCTGAGCGCCTGCCCGATCCACCGCGGCTGACCGATGCCCAGCGGCTCTGGCTGCAGGAAATCGGCCTTGATCGGCCGATGCTGGCGCGCTTGGCGCGCGGCGATGCGCTTGCACGGGGCGACGCCGGAGCCGCGCTGACAGGCGGCGCCGTCGGCGCGGCGCAGGGCGGGCGTGCGGCAGCCGCGGACACTGTCGCGCTCGAGGCGGCCGCGGCGGACGAGATGGACGCCGGCGCCGCCGTATCCGACAACCGGAGCCGCGCCCTCGCGGCCCTGGCCGCCTTGAAGCAAGGCGGGGGCGAACGCGGCCCGGCCGCGCCCGGACCGGGCGTCGCAAAGCCTGCACGCGATGTCCCTCCCGCGGACACAGTCGTTGCGTCGGTGCAAACTTCGCCTGCGCCGATGCCGGCCCCCGATGCACCGGCGTCGCCTTCAATCCCGGCTGTGGATGCGCTAGTTCCGGACAGCCCGGTGCGGGGCCCGGACGGGGCGCGAGGCGAGTCGTCGCCCGAGTGGGAAGCATTGGAGGCAAGCATCCAGACCTGCGAGGCCTGCGGCCTGCACGCCGGGCGCCATAGCGCGGTGCCGGGGGCGGGGGCCACTCAAGCCGTGGACTGGCTGGTGGTGGGCGAGGCGCCGGGCGGACGCGACGATGGGCTCGGCCGGCCTTTCCAGGGCACCGCCGGCGATCTCCTGCACACCATGCTCGCGGCGGCGGACATCGAGCCCGGCAAAAAAGTGTTCTACACCAATCTGGTCAAATGCCGGCCGCGCAGCAACCGGCCGCCCACCCCGGAAGAAATCGCCGCCTGCCTGCCGCATCTGCACAGCCAGATCGCCTTGCTTAGGCCGCGCGGCATCCTGGCCCTGGGACGCCTGGCGGCGCAGGCTTTGCTGGGCGATGCGGCTACGTTCGAGCAATACAGGGGCCGTGTCCATGCCTTCCAGTCAGGCGGGTCCGACATCCCGGTGGTGGTGACCTATCATCCGGCCTCGCTGTTGTCGCGGCCACGCCATAAGGCCGCCAGCTGGCGCGACCTGAATCTGGCGCGCGCGCTCGTCTGAAGCGGGCGGCTGTTCAGCGCAGCGCCTGGCCGTGACCATGCTGGCCGATCTGCTTGTGCAGCTCGGGATCTCTTTTGTGATTGAGGCGGCTCCAGCGCATGAAGAGCAGCATCAGGCTGGCGACCAGCAAGCCGAAGATGACGATAATGACCCCGATGCGCAGGTTCAGCCACAACATCAGGCTATAGACCGCCAGCATCAAGAGGATGTTGAGCTGCTCGTTGAAGTTCTGCACGGCAATGGAGTGTCCGGCCGACAGCAGGACGTGGCCGCGATGCTGCAGCAGTGCGTTCATGGGAACGACGAAGAAGCCCGACAGGGCGCCCACCAGCAGAAGCAGCCCATAGACCTCCCAGGTTCTGTTCACCAGGGGCATCAGCAAGACGGCAAGGCCCATGAGCACGCCCAGGGGCAGCACCGACAGCGCCTTGCGCAGCGGCACCCGGCCCGCGCATATCGAGCCGAACACCGTGCCCAGGGCGGCGACTCCCATCAGGATGGACGCCTGGTCGAGGCGGTAGCCCAGGTGCTGGGCGCCCCATTCGATGACGATGAACTGCAGTGTGGCGCCGGCTCCCCAGAACAGCGTGGTGACCGCCAGCGAGATCTGTCCCAGCTTGTCCGTCCAGAGGATGCGCACATAGCCGGCGAATTCCACCACCAGCTTGAACGGGTTGGTTTGCTGTTTGGGATAGCTGATGCCGGTTTGCGGAATCAGAAGATTGCACAGGGCGGCCAGGCAATACACGACCCCTATGAGCAGGATGGCCGCCTCGGCCCGGGTCTGTACGATGCCGGGCATCCAAGACATGCTCAGCAGGTGCGCCGACACGGAGGGGTTCACCAGCACGCCGCCCAGCACCGTGCCCAGAATGATGGACAGCACGGTCAGCCCTTCTATCCAGCTGTTGCCCTTGACCAGTTGTTCGGGCGGCAGCATTTCGGTGACGATGCCGTACTTGGCCGGCGAGTAGGCCGCCGCCCCGATGCCCACCAGGGTGTAGGCGGCAAACACCAGCACCAATTGACCGGGTACGCCGAGCCCGGTCAGCTGATAGCTGAACATCAGCATGCAGCCCACGACCTTGACCGCATTGGTGGCGAACATCACCCGGCCCTTGGGATAAGAGTCGGCAAAGGCGCCGACAAAGGCCGCCAATACTACGTAGGCCAGGGCGAACCACCATTTCATCATCGGCGCCATCCAGTCGGGACCCTGAAGGTCCGCGATGAGCGCAATGGCCGCGATCAGCAGCGCGTTGTCGGCCAGAGACGACAGTGCCTGGGCAGCCATGACGAGATAAAAGCCTTTTTTCAATGATGTTCCCGGTTAAGAAAGGAGATGTTTGCGGGTTGGGGGCCGGCGAGCGGGCCATCAGCAAAAGGCGGGCGGAGGCTTGTTCAGGACATGGGGCATGGGTCGCGTTTCAGGCAATCATCGCAACAATTCGCGAAAAGAGTTAAAGAGTATAGCGTCAGGCGCGGCCGGACATGGCGCAAAGGCGCGAAAACCCGTGGCCGTCCGGCAGAACCGGCTTGCTGGAACTGCTTTCCGGTGCGGTATCATACAAACCAATTGTCATCGGGTATGGTTCCCGTTTAGCCACATAGTTCCGCTCCTACATTTCAGCTCATCCGTTCATTGTGCGCCTGACCCAAATAAAACTAGCCGGCTTCAAATCATTCGTCGAGCCGACGGTCATCCCCACGCCCAGTCAATTGGTCGGCGTCGTGGGGCCCAATGGTTGCGGAAAGTCCAACATCATCGATGCTGTGCGCTGGGTGCTGGGCGAGACCCGCGCCTCGGAACTGCGCGGCGAGTCGATGCAGGACGTGATATTCAATGGCTCGGGCAACCGCAAGCCGGCGGCGCGCGCCTCGGTCGAACTGGTGTTCGACAATTCCGAGGGCCGCGCCGCGGGGCAATGGAGCGCCTACAGCGAGATCGCGGTGCGGCGGGTGCTGACACGCGACGGCACCAGCAGCTACTTCATCAACAACCAGCAAGTGCGCCGGCGCGACATCCACGACATCTTCCTGGGCACCGGCCTGGGAAGCCGGGGCTACGCCATCATCGGCCAGGGCATGATCAACCGGCTGATCGAAGCCAAGCCCGAAGAGCTGCGGGTCTTTCTCGAAGAGGCCGCCGGGGTGTCCCGGTATAAAGAGCGCCGCCGCGAAACCGAAAACCGCCTCGGCGATACACGCGAAAATCTCACGCGGGTCGAGGACATTCTTCAGGAGTTGACCGGCCAGCTCGAGAAACTCGAATCCCAGGCCGAGGTCGCGGCCCGCTACCGGTCGCTGCAGGAAGAAGGCGAACAGAAGCAGCACGCTCTGTGGCTGCTTAAGGAAACCAACGCCCGCCAAGAACAGCAGGCCAAGTTTCTGGCCATCGAGCAGGCCCAGACCGAACTCGAAGGCGCCATCGCCGGCCTGCGGGCCGGCGAGTCGGCGCTCGAGTCCCGCCGGCAGGCGCATTATGCGGCGGCCGACGCGGTGCACGCCGCCCAGGGCCAGTTGTTCGAGGCCGGCGCACTGGTCAGCCGGCTCGAAGCCGAGATCCGGCATGTGGTCGATTCGCGCAACCGCCTGCAAGCCAGGCGCGGGCAGCTGCAGCAGCAGATCCAGGAATGGACCGACCAAGAGCGCCATTGCACCGAGCAGCTGGCCCAGAGCGAAGACGAACGCCAGGCCGCCGTCGCGCGCATCGAAGAAACCCGCGCGCGCGCCGAGGAAGCGGCCGCGGCTCTGCCCGAGATCGACGCCCGGGTCAGGGCGGCCGGATCATCGCGCGACGAACTGCGCGGCGTCCTGGCGCGGGTCGAGCAGAACCTGGCTCTGGTGGCGCAGGCCCAGCGCGACGCCGACCGCCAGCTCGGCGCCCTGGAGCAGCGGCGCGAGCGCCTCGAGCAAGAGATGCGCGAGCTGGATGCCCCCGATCCCGAAAATCTCCAGCGCCTGGCCGGCGAACTGGCCGTGCTGGACGAACAGCTCGAAGAGGCCCAGGCCAGACTGGCCGAGTTCGAAGACCAGCTGCCCGGCCTGGATGCGCAGCGCAGCGAAGCGCATGCCGCCGCGCGCGAAGAATCGCAAGAGCTTTCCCGCCTCGAGGCGCGGCTGTCGGCCTTGGGCAAGTTGCAGGAAGACGTGCAAAAGCAGGGCGCGCTGCAGCCCTGGCTCGAGCAGCATGAGCTGACCAGCCTGGGCCGCTTGTGGCAGAAGCTGCATGTCGAGCCGGGCTGGGAGCCTGCGCTCGAGGCGGTGCTGCGCGAACGCATGGCGGCGCTCGAGATCCGGCAGCTCGAACATGCGCGGGCCTTCAGCGCCGAGCCGCCGCCCGCCCGGCTGGCCTTCTACCAGCTGCCTCCGGCCGCACCGGCGGCGGATGCGCCCGCGGGCTTCACTCCGCTCATGTCGCTTCTGCGCATCAGCGACGCCGACCTGCGCGCCTTGCTGAACGATTGGCTGCGCGACGTCTATCTGGCCGATGACGTCGACTCCGCCCTGCTCCAAAGAGACCGGCTGCCGGCCGGCGGGCTGTACGTGGTCAAGGCGGGCCACATGGTCGACCGGCATAGCGTGCGTTTCTACGCCCCCGATTCCGAACAGGCCGGCCTGCTGGCGCGACAGCAGGAAATCGAGAACCTGCAGCGCCAGGTCAAGGCGCGGCAGCTGCTGGCCGACGAAGCCGTATCCAGGGTGGCCAAGGCCGAAGCGGCCTGGCAGCAGGTGTCGCAGTCCGTGGCGCCCGCCCGTACGCGCGTGGGCGAGCTCACCCGGCGACTGCACGACGTGCAGCTCGAACATTCCAGGCTGGATCAACGGGCCAGGCAGTCCAGCGAGCGCGCGGCCCGCATCCGCGAAGAACTGGCCGAAATCGACGCGCAGTCCGAAGAGCTGCGCGCCAGTCGCGAAGAGGCCGAGGCGCGTTTCGAAGCCCTGGACATCGAGCTGGCCGAGCACCAGACGCGTTTCTCCGACGCCGAGATGTCGGGCGAAGACCTGGCGCGCGAAGCCGAACAGGCGCGCCAGCACCTGCGCGACCTCGAGCGCGCCGTCCAAGAGGCCGAGTTCGCCGAGCGCTCCTTGCAGACCCGCATGGCCGATCTGCGGCGCAATCTGCAACTGGCCCAGGATCAGGTCGGACGCGCCAATGACGAACTCGAAGGGCTGCAGGGCGAACTCTTCGAACTGGACGCGTCCGCGGCGCAGGCCGGCCTGCAGGACGCCCTCGAAGAGCGGGCCAGGCGCGAAGAGGTGCTGAATCTTGCGCGCATCGAGTTGGACAATCTGGCAGCCCTGCTGCGCACCGCCGACGAAGAGCGCCTGGCTCAAGAGCGTTCCCTCGAACCGCGCCGCGAACGCATCATGCAGTTGCAGCTGCAGGAGCAGGCGGCGCGCCTGGCGGTAGAACAGTTCTCAGAGCAGCTGGACGCGCACGAGGTCGACCGCGAGACGCTGGGCAGGCTGTTGGACGAACGCCCCGACGACTGGCGCCGCACGGGCTGGCTGCAGTCCGAGGTGCAGCGCATCTCGCGCCAGGTCGATGCCCTGGGGCCGGTCAACCTGGCGGCGCTCGACGAGCTCTCCACGGCGCGCGAGCGGCGCAGCTTCCTCGATGCCCAGCATCAGGACCTGTGCAGCGCCATCGAAACGCTCGAAGACGCGATACGCAAGATCGACAAAGAAACGCGCGAACTGCTTCAGGAAACCTTCGACACGGTCAACGCGCATTTCGGCGAACTGTTCCCGCGCCTGTTCGGCGGCGGGGAAGCCAAGCTGACGATCACGGGCGAAGAAATCCTCGACGCCGGCGTGCAGGTCATGGCGCAGCCGCCCGGCAAGCGCAACAGCACCATCCACCTGCTGTCGGGAGGCGAAAAAGCCCTGACCGCGACCGCGCTGGTGTTTGCGCTGTTCAAGCTCAACCCGGCGCCGTTCTGCCTGCTGGACGAGGTCGATGCGCCGCTGGACGACGCCAATACCGAGCGCTATGCCAACCTGGTTTCCAGCATGAGCGAACAGACCCAGTTTTTATTCATATCTCACAATAAAATTGCCATGCAGATGGCTCGACAGCTGGTCGGCGTGACCATGCAGGAACAGGGCGTTTCCCGCATCGTTGCCGTCGACATCGAATCGGCGCTGCAGCTGGCCGAAGCCTGACGCTTTAAAGTGCTTAACAGTTTACGGACGCTACGGGGCGGACAATGAGTGATTTGCAGATAGGCCTGATTTCGTTGGGCGTGATCCTGATTCTGGTGCTGGTGTGCTTCAACTGGTGGCAGGACCGGCGCGTCAGGCAGCGCATGCAGGAGCATTTTCCCGAGGCGGACGAAGACCCGCTCATGGGCGGCCTGGCGCCGGCGATGGGGCGGCGCGAGCCCGGAATAGGGTCCGCCGACGCGCCTGTCGAAGACATGACCGAGGCCGATCCGGTTTGCGAAGCCGTCATCGACGTCGTCTTCTCGCATCCCGTTTCGGGGGCCGAGCTGCAGCAGGCCGTGCGCTCCATCCAGAAGGCCGGCGAAAAGCCGGTGCGCGTGTTGGTCGAGCACGAAGGCGGACACACGCTGCGCCTGCGCGAGGGCAACGCCTACCTGTCCGTGCAGCTGGCGGTGTTGCTGGCCAACCGAAGCGGCGCCTTGACCGACATCGAATGGTCGCACCTGTGGACCATCGCCCAGGACCTGGCCGAACGCTTCGAGGGCTCCGTCGAAGGCCCCGACCAGGCTCAGGTGCTGCAGCGCGCCCAGGCCCTGGACGAACTATGCGCCAGCTTGGACGCTCAGGTAGGGCTGGCGCTGAGGCTGGGCGGCGCGCGCTCCATCAATGAGGTGCTGCAGGCCGTAAAGGACGCCGGCTTCGTTTCGTACGGCAATCAGCTCGCCTGGATGTCCGAGGCGGGCGTGCCCAGATTCACCTTGCTGTTCGACGGCGTGCCGGCCGGAGACTTCCAGTCGGCCGGCGTGGACCGGCTCGACCTGCTGCTGGACGTGCCGCGCAGCCAGGCCGACGAGCAGGCTTTCAGCCGCATGGCCAGCGTGGGCCGCGACCTGGCGTCCCGGCTGGGCGGCACGCTGGTCGACGACCAGGGACAGCCCGTGCTCGAGAACGCCGACCACGCTATCGACGAGAAGCTGCACGACCTGTACAAGAACCTGGAGCAAGCCGGCTTTCCCGCGGCTGAAACGCGCACCACAAGGCTGTTCTCGTGAGCGACGGCAAGGAATCGGCCGCCGACGTCCAGGAAACCCTGCAGCGCTTGCGCGAGGAAATCTCCGCGCACAATCATCGCTACTATGTGCTCGACGCGCCGGTCATATCGGACGCCAAGTACGATGAGCTCATGGCGCAGCTGCAAGCGCTGGAGCAGCTGCATCCCGACATGATCGTGCCCGAGTCGCCCACTCAGCGGGTCGGCGGGGCGCCGCTTGCCGCCTTCGACAGCGTCCGCCACGCCGTGCCCATGCGCTCGTTGGGCAATGCCTTCGAGCCGGACGACATCCTGGCTTTCGACAAGCGCATCGCCGACACCCTGCGCGCCGCGGGCATGCTGGGTCAGGACCAGGCGGTCGAATACATGGCCGAATGCAAGTTCGACGGCCTGGCCATCAGCCTGAGGTACGAAAACGGCCTGCTGGTGCAGGCGGCCACGCGCGGCGACGGCCAGGTGGGCGAAGACGTCACCAGCAACATCCGCACCTTGCGGTCCGTGCCCCTCAAGCTACGAGGCGATTTTCCCGAGGTGCTGGAAGTGCGCGGAGAAGTGCTGATGTATCGCAGCGATTTCGACGCGCTCAACCAGGCTCAGCAGGCACGCGGCGAAAAAATCTTCGTCAACCCGCGCAACGCCGCGGCAGGCAGCCTGCGCCAGCTAGATCCGCGCATCACGGCGCGGCGGCCGTTGCGTTTTTTCGCCTATGGATGGGGCCAGATTCAGGGCGACCAGCCGCAAACCCAGGCGGGCGCGCTCGAGTGGCTCGAGCGGCTGGGCCTGCCGGTCAATAGCGAGCGGGCGCTGATCAAGGGCGCCGATCAGCTGCTGGAATACTATGCGCGCATGAACGAACGCCGCGCCGGCCTGCCTTTCGACATCGACGGTGTGGTGTACAAGGTCAATGCGCTCGATGCTCAGGAAGTCCTGGGCTATGTGGCGCGCGCCCCGCGCTTTGCCGTCGCGCACAAGTTTCCCGCCCAGGAAGAAACCACCTTGCTCATGGACATCGAGGTGCAGGTCGGCCGCACCGGCGCAATCACTCCCGTGGCCCGGCTCAAGCCGGTGTTCGTGGGCGGCGTCACGGTCACCAACGCCACGCTGCACAACGAGGACGAAGTCCGGCGCAAGGACGTCCGGGTGGGCGATACGGTCATCGTGCGGCGTGCGGGCGACGTCATTCCCGAAGTCGTCGGCCCGGTCATCGAACTGCGTCCCGAGGGGGCAGAATCATTCGTCATGCCCGCGGCCTGTCCAGTGTGCGGCTCCGCCATCCAGCGCCTCGAAGGCGAGGCGGTATCGCGCTGCACGGGCGACCTGTTTTGCCCCGCGCAGCGCAAGCAGTCCCTGCTGCATGCGGTGGGCCGCAAGGCGCTGGACATCGAGGGGCTGGGAGAAAGACTGATCGATCAGCTGGTCGACAGCGGACGCATCCGTTCCCTGGCCGACCTGTTCACCTTGCGGGTCGAAGAGCTCGTGCTGTTCGATCGCATGGGCCGGAAATCGGCCGAGAATCTGGTGGCGGCGATCGACAAGGCGCGCCATCCTTCCTTGAGGGCGCTGTTGTTCGCCCTGGGCATACGGCAGGTGGGCGAGACCACCGCGCGCGATCTGGCTCTGCATTTCGGCTCGCTCGATGCCGTCATGCAGGCCGACGAAGAAGCGCTGCTCGCCGTCAACGACGTAGGCCCCGTGGTGGCCAGTTCGATTCGGCAGTTCTTCGCCGAAGCGCACAATCGCGAAGTGGTCCAGGCGCTGCTGGATGCGGGCGTAAGCCCCACCGTCGACGCCGCGCCATCGGGCCGGCTGGTTCTGAGCGGAAGAACGCTGGTGCTGACGGGCACCTTGCCGACGCTCACGCGCGACGAAGCCACGCGGCGCATACTTGCCGCGGGCGGCAAGGTCAGCGGTTCGGTGTCAAAGAAGACGAGCTATGTGGTCGCAGGCGAAGAAGCCGGCACCAAGCTCACCAAGGCCCAGGACCTGGGCGTCGCCATCCTGGACGAGGCCGGCCTGATCGCATTGCTGGAGAACG
This sequence comes from Pusillimonas caeni, assembly GCF_003545815.1. Taxonomy (GTDB): domain Bacteria; phylum Pseudomonadota; class Gammaproteobacteria; order Burkholderiales; family Burkholderiaceae_B; genus Pusillimonas; species Pusillimonas caeni. The sequence continues at coordinate 274,586 of NZ_PDUW01000004.1, read as the reverse complement.
GCCGGTAGACACAGCATGAAAGACGCCCCGCAAGCGGCATGAACCGATTGCGGGGCGCTGTCCGGGCATCGCCGCGGGCAATGCCTTGATGAGGCGGCGGCCTTTACTTGACGTCGGCCGACTTCATGAGCTCTTGCTGGAATTGCACCAGCTTGTCCTGGCGCAGCATTTCTTCGATCTGCGGCTTGACGTCCTTGAGGTCGGGCAGCGAGACCGGGCGCGCGTCATCGACCTGGATGACGTGCCAGCCGAACTGGGTCTGGACGGGCGTGTCGGTCATCTGGCCTTTCTTGAGCTTCTCGACGGCCTGGGCGAACTCGGGCACATAGTTGCTGCTGGGTCCCCAGCCCAGATCGCCGCCCTTGGCGCCGCTGCCCGGGTCGATGGAGTCTTTCTTGGCCGCGGCGTCGAAGGTGGTCTTCTTGCTCTTGATGGCGGCGATGATGTCCTTGGCGGCCTGCTCTTCCTTGACCAGGATGTGGCGCAGCTTGTATTCCTGGCGGCCTTCCTGGGCCTTTTTGATTTCGTCGTATTCGGCCTGGATGTCGGCGTCGGAGACGGGATGCTTTTTAAGGTAGTCGGACATCAGGGCGCGCACCAGGATGCCCTGGCGGGCCAGCTCGACCTCTTGCCGGACGTCGGCCTGCTTGTCGATGCCGGCTTTTTCGGCCGCCTGCACGGCCACCAGCCTGCCGATCATTTCCTGTTTGACCTGTTCGCGCAATTGGGGAGAGTCCTGCGCCCCTTGCTCTACCAGCAGGCTCACGAAATCGTCGAGCTGTTTCTGTGTAATGGCCTTGCCGTTGACCGTGGCGACGTTTTGAGCGTAAGCCGGAAGGGCGATGATGCAGCTTGCGGCAAACAGGGCGAGTCGTTTCATGGATACCTTTATCAAGTTTTGCTGGTCACGATGGCCAGGGCGTGGATGGGATGGGGGATGAGATCGTGCACGCGATCATACACGAGGCGATGCCGCGCCAGCGCGCCGAGGCCCTCGAACCGGGGGGACGCAATGACGACTCGAAAGTGGCTGGCGCCGTCGCGCGCGCCCGCGTGGCCGGCGTGCAGATGGGACTCGTCGATGACTTCGATGCTGGAGGGCTCGAGCGCGGCCAGCCGCTCGCGCAGCAGGGCGGCGCGTTCGCCGGCGATGGTATCGGATGTGGACATCAGGGGTTTTCCTTCTTGCCGGGCAATGCCGCCTGGCCGTCTTCCTTGATGTGGCGTCCCAGCCAGACGGACTGGGCGATGACGAAGACCAGCATCAGCGCCATCAGGCCGAACACCTTGAAGTTGACCCATTGGGCCTCGGTGAAGCGGCCGGAGAACGCCACGTAGAGATTGAGCGCGCCGGACAGGACGAAAAAGCCCGCCCAGCTTGCATTGAGCTTGTCCCAGACGGCTTCATCCAGGGATATCTGGCCGCCCATGACCTTCTGCAGCAGATTGCGCCCGAAGATCCAGCGGCCGCCCAGCAGAATGGCTGCGAACACCCAGTACAGCACGGTGGGCTTCCATTTGATGAAGGCGTCGTTGTGCAGCAGCAGGGTGGCGCCGCCGAAGACCACGATGACCGCCAGGTTGATCCAGTGCATGGCTTCGATCGCCTTGCCGCGCAGCTTCAGCCAGATGATCTGGCCGACCCCGGCCGCCATGGCGACGCCGGTGGCCGTGTAGATATCGTAGAACCTGAACGCCAGAAAGAAGAGAATCAGCGGGAACAGGTCGAAAAGGAATTTTTTCATTCAGAGGGTTCGAAGTCGAGCGACAGGGAGTTGATGCAATAGCGCAGGCCGGTGGGGGGCGGGCCGTCGGGAAAGACATGCCCGAGGTGGGCGTCGCAGACATTGCACAGGACTTCGGTGCGTACCATGCCGTGGCTTGTGTCTTGTTCTTCGCGCACGAGGTCGGGATCGAGCGCTTCGAAATAGCTGGGCCAGCCGCAGCCGGCGTCGAACTTGGTGTCGGAGGCGAATAGCGCCGTGCCGCAGCCGACGCAGCGGTAGATGCCCGATTGGTTGGTGTCCCAGTAGCGGCCCGAAAAAGGGCGCTCTGTGCCTTTTTGCCTTGTGACGTAGTATTCTTCGGGCGAAAGCTGCGCCCGCCATTCGGCATCGGACTTACGAACTTTTTGCATGAAAACACCTTGCCGTTTCGTGATGTGAAGCTTGCTCTATGTTAATCGACTTTGAAAAGCGGCGTCGGTTCCCCGGCATGGCCCGAGCGGCGCGCGGCCGGCGCTTTAGCGGCAAGGGGCGGGCGCTATGCAGGGAATCCCCTAAAAGACTTTGCCCCGGTTTCTCTCCATAATGGCTAGTTAGCACAAACCTGAAATGTATTTCAGGCTAACAGTTGTGCTGCTTAATCGACTCACACAGTGTGGTAGGGATGGATTCGACAATAATACTGATATTGCTCCAGGACGGCGTCCTCAACGGCGCCGTATATGCACTGCTGGGCTTGGCCCTGGTATTGGTGTTCCTGGTTACGCGGGTGATTTTCATACCTCAGGGCGAGTACGTCGCATACGGCGCGCTCACTCTGGCCTTCCTGGTCAACGGCAGGGTGCCGGGCACGGTCAGCTTGCTGCTCATCGTGGGCATCGTGGTGTTCATCGCCGACCTCATCGCGGCGCTGCGCAGCCGGGAATGGGCCAGCATGCCCCGAAAGGCCTTCTGGTCGCTGGTGGTGCCGCTGGTGCTGTTCTTCGCCGCGCCCTACATCGTCAGCACCACCACGCCCCTGTGGGTCAACGTCCTGTATTCGCTGGCCCTGGTCATTCCGCTCGGGCCCATGGTGTATCGCCTCGTGTACCAGCCGGTGGCCGAAGCCAGCGTGCTTGTGCTGCTGATCATTTCGGTGGCGGTGCACTTCGCCATGACCGGTCTGGGCCTGGTCTTCTTCGGCGCGGAAGGCTGGCGTACGCCGCCCTTCATGGAAGGCGAGATCCAGATGGGCGCCATCTCGTGGTCGGCCCAGACCTTCTTCGTGCTGGCCACGTGCGCGCTGCTCATCATCGCGCTGTGGATCTTCTTCGGCAAGACCCTGTACGGGCGCGCCCTGCGCGCCACCGCCGTCAACCGGCGCGGCGCGCGGCTGGTGGGCATCAGCACCAACATGTCGGGCAGCCTCACGTTCACCCTGGCGGCCGCCATCGGCGCCTTGTCGGGCATGCTGATCTCGCCCGTCACCACCATCTATTACGACACCGGTTTTCTGATCGGCCTCAAGGGCTTCGTGGCCGCCATCATCGGCGGCCTGGGCAGCTACCCCCTGGCGGCCATCGGCGCCCTGTTCGTCGGCATTCTCGAGGCATTCTCGTCGTTCTGGGCAAGCGCCTATAAAGAGGTCATTGTGTTTACCCTGATCATTCCAGTATTGCTGTGGCGCTCGTTCGGCACAACCCACGTCGACGAGGAGTAGTCATGATCATGAACCGCATCATCCTGATTGTTTTCCTCGTCGTCATGGCGCTGTTGCCGGCCTGGTCGGCAACCCCCGAATTCTGGATCACCCAGCTCAACTACATCGGCCTCGCCACCCTGGTCGTGCTCGGCCTGGTGCTGCTCACCGGCGTGGGCGGCCTCACCTCGTTCGGCCAGGCGGCCTTCGTGGGCATCGGCGCCTACGCCACCGCCTATCTCACCACCGCGTCCGGCTGGTCGCCCTGGCTCGCCCTGGTGGCGGGGCTGGTCATCACTTTTGCGGTGGCCTATATCCTGGGCGCCATCACCTTGCGCCTGTCGGGGCATTATCTGCCGCTGGGCACCATTGCCTGGTGCCTGTCGCTGTACTACCTGTTCGGCAACCTCGAGTTCCTGGGCCAGTACGACGGCATTGCCGGCATCCAGCCCATCGACCTCCTGGGCCTGTCGATGCGCGACGGCCGCGACATCTACTATCTGATCTGGATCGTCGTGCTGCTGTCCATGTGGGCCACGCGCAACCTGCTCGATTCGCGGCCCGGCCGCGCCATCCGCGCGCTCAAGAGCGGCGGCGGCATGGCCGAGTCCTTCGGCATCAACATGGCGTCCTACAAGGTCATCATCTTCGTCTATTCGGCCTTGCTGGCCTGCCTGTCGGGCTGGCTGTACGCCCACATGCAACGCGCGGTCAGCCCCAGCCCCTTCGGCCTGAACTACGGTATCGAATACCTCTTCATGGCCGTGGTGGGCGGCGGCACCAGCGTCTGGGGCGCCATCGTGGGTTCCGGCCTCATCCTGACGCTCAAGGACCAGATCCAGAACGTGCTGCCCAAGGTCATCGACACCACCGCCAACTTCGAACTCGTGGTGTTCGGCATTCTGATGGTGCTGGTGCTGCAATACGCGCGTGACGGGGTCTGGCCCATCATCGCGTCATGGTGGTCCAACATCACCGGCCAATCCAAGAGCCGCCGCAGCGCCGTCGCGCCGCCCGAGGCCCCCGCGCTGCCGCAGCGCCAGCGTCCCGAACTGGGCACGCTGGTGCTCGACGTCGACGCCGCGCGCAAAGAGTTCGGCGGCCTGGTGGCCGTGAACGACATCAGCTTCTCGCTCAAGGCGGGCGAAATCATGGGCCTCATAGGCCCCAACGGCGCGGGCAAAAGCACCACCTTCAATCTCATCACGGGCGTGCTGCCGGCAACCAGCGGCAAAATAACCTTCCTGGGCAACCGCCTCGACAAACTGCCTTCGCGCGAAATCGCCAAGCTGGGCGTGGGGCGCACTTTCCAGCACGTGCAACTGCTGCCCACCATGACAGTGCTCGAAAACGTCGCGCTGGGCGCCCACCTGCGCAGCAAGGTCGGCGTGCTGCCGGCCGCCCTGCACATCGAGCGCCGCACCGAAGCCGCCTTGCTGCACGAGGCCGCCAAGCAGTTGCAGCGGGTCGGCCTGGGCGACTATCTGTACGAGCAGGCGGGCAACCTGGCCCTGGGCCAGCAGCGCATCCTGGAAATCGCGCGCGCCTTGGCCGCCGACCCCATCCTGCTGCTGCTCGACGAGCCCGCGGCCGGCCTGCGCTACAAAGAAAAGCAGGAACTCGCCAAGGTGCTCGACCAACTGCGCAAAGAAGGCATGAGCATCCTGCTGGTCGAGCACGACATGGATTTCGTCATGAACCTTACCGATCACCTCGTCGTCATGGACTTCGGCACCAAGCTCGCCGAAGGCACGCCGGCCGATATCCAGCAGAATCCCGTCGTGCTGGAAGCCTATCTGGGCGGCATCGACGACGATCTCGAATTCGAGACACCCGAAGACACGGCAGTCGCAGGAGGCACAGCATGAGCACCGCCACGCAACAACCGGTGCTGAAGGTCGACAACCTCTGCACCCAGTACGGCAAGGTTCACGCCCTGCTCAATGCCAACATCACCGTCGCGCCGGGCAGCATCGTCACCGTCATCGGCGGCAACGGCGCGGGCAAGTCCACCTTGCTCAACTCCATCATGGGCTCGCTGCCCAGCACGGGCAGCAGCGTCGGCGCGGTGCAGTACCTGGGCCAGCAGATAAGCGGCTGGAACGTCGAGCGCCGGGTCGCCAACGGCATGTCGCTGGTGCCCGAACTGCGCGAGCTGTTCGGCAGCATGACGGTCGAAGACAATCTCCTTCTGGGCGGCTTCCGGCTGTACCGGGCGCGCCAGGCGGGCTGGAAGGACAAGATCGACGAGGTCTTCGACATCTTCCCCCGGCTGCGCGAGCGCCGCCAGCAACAGGCCGGCACGCTTTCCGGCGGCGAGCGGCAGATGCTGGCGGTGGGCCGGGCCCTGATGGCCCAGCCCAAGCTGCTGATGCTCGACGAGCCCAGCCTGGGCCTGGCGCCGCGCATCGTGCGCGAAATCTTCCAGATCATCGCGCGGCTGCGCAGCACGGGTGTGTCGATACTGCTGGTCGAGCAGAACGCGCGGGCGGCCTTGCAAGTGGCCGACTATGGTTATGTACTGGAGACCGGCGAGGTGGTGCTCGAGGGTCCAGCGAAAGAGCTGGCGCATAACCCGCGGGTGATCGAGAGCTATCTGGGGCTGGGCAAGAAGGGGCAGGAAGTCGAGCTTGCTTGATGCGAGGCTTCTAGCTTTAAACACGTCCCTGTGCTGCGGGGGTGTGCATTGGAGTAAGTAGACGGCTCGCGTGCGAGGCCCCAAAATACCAACCCGCCCCGCGCCGTGTCAAGAACTCAAAGACAGCCGTCCAATAAATAGCACCCGGACGAAAAAGCCAAAACCTAAATACCCAGCAGCGCGCTGAAGGCCTCTTGCTTTGAAGCCAGCGCATCCGGCGCGGCCTTGTCTATGACCTGGCCCTCGTGCATCACATAGAAGCAATCGGCCAACGGCCCCGCAAAATCCAGATTCTGTTCGATGAGAACCGCCGTATATCCCATATTGCGCAGCTGATCGATCAGGTGGGCCAGGCTCTGCACCATGACCGGCGCCAGGCCGTCGGCGACATTGTCCAGCAAGAGCAGATTCGCGCCCGTGCGCAAGATGCGGGCCACGGCGAGCATTTGCTGCTCGCCGCCCGAAAGACGGGTGCATGGCATGTGCCGGCGCGGATAGAGCGTGGGAAGAAGCTCGTAGATCTCGGCCAGAGACATGCCCCCGCCCAGCGTGTCTTCAGTGCTGGACGGCAGAAGCAGGTTTTCTTCGCATGACAGCCCCGTGAATATGCCCGTGTCCGCCCCGCAGTATCCCACGCCCAGATGCTGGATTTTTTCGTGCGCATGGTGAATGGATTCTGTGCCGTGGATACGCACTGAACCCGTACGGAACGGCGTCAGGCCCATGATGGCGCGCAGCAGAGTATCATGGCCCGAGCCCGGACGCCCCAGAAAGGCCGCCACCTGCCCGACCGGTATATCGAGATTGACGCCCCTGAGCACGTGGACATTGTCGTGCCAGGCATGCAGGTCGGTGGTTTCGAGCGCGGGAACGCTCGATAAAGCGGCCAGGGAACGTTCAGGCATATTATTGATTGTTGAAACGACACTTACGGGACAACCCGCGCGCGGGGGGCTGCAAGCGCACAGTACCATGCGCAGGCGCCCTCGACCCTTTGCGCCGGGCGACAGCCTGCGCTGCAATCGCCATGAACGAGCAGCCAATACCAGCTAGTATGAAATCTTCCTGTAATGAATACCATGGGGGTTTTTCATAAGCTATGGAAAACCCGCATTCACCGCCGGGCGCAGGTTCAGCGCGGCGGTGTCTTATGCTTGTATTCGCATAAGTCGGCAATGCCGCACTGGGGACATTTGGGCGTGCGGGCCACGCATATATAGCGTCCGTGCAGAATCAGCCAGTGGTGCGCATCCTGCAGGAATTCCTTGGGCACGAACTTCTCGAGCTTGCGTTCCACCTCGAGCACATTCTTGCCGGGGGCCAGGCCGGTACGGTTGGCCACGCGGAAAATATGGGTATCGACCGCAATCGTGGCATGGCCGAAGGCGGTATTGAGCACCACGTTCGCCGTCTTCCGGCCCACGCCCGGCAGGGCCTCCAGGGCCTCGCGGTCTTCCGGCACTTCGCCGCCATACTGCTCGAGCAGGATGCGGCTGGTTTTCAGGACATTCTGGGCCTTGGTCTTGTACAGCCCTATGGTCTTGATGTATTCGGTCAGCCGCTCCAGGCCCAGGTCCACCAGCCCTTGCGGCGTGCCATGCTCGGGGAAGAACCTGGCCGTGGCCAGATTGACCGACTTGTCCGTCGCCTGGGCCGACAAAATGACGGCGATCAGCAACTGGAACGTCGTCTCGTAATGCAGCTCGGTGGTCGGTGACGGATTGGCGGCCTGGAGGCGTTCGAATATCTGGTGGCGTTTCTGCTTGTTCATGTCGCGGTGGAGGAGCGGCGTGCGCGTGCCCGGGCAAGCGCGTCCGCGATGATTTTTCGTTTGGCGTCCTGGTCGTGGCCGGCCGCCGTGCTGAGCGCCGCCTTGTTGGCCAGCGTGCGCGCAGCCAGCGAAGAGGTTTCGCTATGCTGGATGTTCAGACGGCGCTGGCGGGCCTGGTGGTGCCGGCGGGCCTGGGCGGCGTGGGCGGCCGTCCATTCGTGGCCGGCCGGCCGCATTTCGATGCAATCCACCGGACAGGGCGGCACGCACAGGCCGCAGCCCGTGCACAGGTCGGCAAGAACAGTGTGCATGAGCTTGTTCGCCCCTACGATGGCGTCGACCGGACAGGCCTGTATGCACAGAGTGCAGCCGATGCAGTGCGACTCGTCGATGACCGCGACGGTCAGCGGCAGATGTTCGCCGCAGGAAGCGTCCAGAAGCGTTTCCGGGCGTGCAAGCAGCCGGGCCAGCGCCTTGACGCCGTCCTGGCCGCCGGGCGGGCAGCGATTGATGGCCTCGTCCTCGAACGCGATGGCCTCGGCATAGGGTTGGCACCCCTCGTAGCCGCACTGGGTGCATTGCGTCTGCGGCAGCAGGGCATCGATTTGGTCGACGAGGGAGGGCATGGTCATGACGAAAAAAAGGGGCGCAGCGCCCCCGATTGCGGTGTAGGGCAAGGCCCTGGTCAAGCCGACTGCGATTGGCGTATGAATTCCGTGATTTTAGGACAAATCGTTTCACGCCACCGGCGGCCCGAGAAAATGCCGTAGTGGCCGGCGCCCGGAGCGGTGTAATGTTTTTTGCGTGCGGCGGGAATGTTCTTGCACAGCTTTTGCGCCGCGCGCGTCTGGCCCAGGCCCGAGATGTCGTCCAGTTCGCCTTCTATCGTCATGAGAGCGGTGCGGGTGATGGCGGAGGGGTCGACCAGTTGGCCGTCGATCTCCCATTTGCCGCGCGGCAGCAGGAACTCCTGGAACACGATGCGGATGGTGTCCAGATAGAACTCGGCCGGCATGTCCAGCACGGCGTTGTATTCATCATAGAAGCGCCGATGCGCCTCGGCGTCGCTGTCGTCGCCCTTGATGAGGTCGAGATAGAAGTCGTAGTGCGAGCGCAGGTGCCGCTGGGGATTCATGGCGACGAAGCCCGCGTGCTGTAAAAACCCCGGGTACACCAGGCGGCCCGCGCCGGGATAGCGGGGCGGCACGCGATGGATGAGGTTGTCTTCGAACCACGAATAAGGCTTATTGGTGGCCAGCAGGTTGACGTCGGTGGGCGATTCGCGCGTGTCGATGGGGCCGCCCATCATGACCATGCTGGTCGGCGTACAGGGGTCGTCGTCGGCGGCCATGAGCGAGATGGCGGCCAGCACCGGCACGGTGGGCTGGCAGACCGAGATGACGTGTGTATTGGGACCCAGAAACTGGAGGAATTCGCGCACATAGCGCACGTAGTCGTCCAGGTGGAAGGGGCCTTCGTCGACCGGAACCATGCGCGCATCGATCCAATCGGTGACGTAAATGTCGTGCTTGGGCAGCAGCGCCTTGACCGTATCGCGCAGCAGCGTGGCATGGTGGCCCGAAAGCGGGGCGACCAGCAGCACCTTGGAGTCCGCGGGCCGGTCCGCCGGCAGCTTGCGCTGAAAATGCACCAGATCGCAGAAAGGCTTGTGAAGCACCGTTTTATCGTGCACGGCGACACGCTTGCCGTCGACCTGGGTGGAATCGAGTCCCCAGGCGGGTTTTTCGTAGTCTTTGCCCAGCCGGTGGATCAGCTCGTATCCGGCCGCGATGTGGCGCGACAGAGGGGTATAGGCAAAGGGGCTGTACGGATGCGAGAACAGCTGCGAACCCGTGTCTGTGAAAGCCGAGAGCGGGGTCAGGAACGAGCGCTGGAGTTCGTGCAGATCGTAAAGCATGAAAACCCGTGGCGAAGTGGTTGAAGGTTAAATTATAAGGTTATGGCCAATAATTATAAAAATATTCTTTTACTGAATGTATTGAATGTGCACATATCGCCCTCGCGGTTTGGCGCGGCGCGCCCTCGGGAAGCAGGTTCAGCCCGTTTATGCGTGGATGCCGCACGGGGCCTCCGCATTTAGCATGCCCAGCGACCGTATTCGGGGGCGGAGCGGACGGAAAAGACGCTCACGCGAAGCGCCTTTTCTCCTTTATATCTCTTTGGAAGGGGCTATGAGTGTTGCGCAGGCGCTCTCTGTGGCGGCTGGACCACACATTCCGCAGCGACCGGACCGGCGCAGGCCAAGGCTTCTACCAGTAATTTTCGAGTGCCAGGTTGCCGGGATTGCCGCGGCGGCCCACGGCAAAGCCGCGTGTCTTCAATAGCTGGCGGGCTTCGGTCAGCATGTCGGGGTTGCCGCACAGCATGACCTTGGACACATCGGCGTCCAGCTTGCGGCCCGCCAGATTTTCGAGCCGCCCGTCCTCGATCAGGTGGGTCAGCCGGGCCGCGGGCATGTCCTGGAAGGGCTCGCGGGTGGGAATGGGCAGATAGGTCAGTTGCGCACGCCCGGGCAGGCCGGCGGCTTCCGGCAATCCGTCGCGGCTCCATTGCTGCAGGCGATCGCGATAGGCCAGCTCTTGAACGGATCGAACCCCGTGCACCACGATGATTTGATCGAAGGCGGCCCAGGTGGAGGGTTCTTGCAGCAGCGAGAGATAGGCCGACAAGCCGGTGCCCGTGGCCAGCAGCCACAAATCGCCGTGGGTCGGCGTACCTCCGCCCGACGTAGCGCCGCCGGGAATGAAGCGGTCCAGCGTCAGGAAGCCGAAGGCGGTCTTGTCCACATACAGCGAGTCGCCCGGCCGCAGGGCGGCGAGGCGCGGGCTGAACTCGCCTTCGGGCACGACAATGGAATAGAACTCAAGGAATTCGCGCTGCGCCGGCGGGGTGACCATGGAGTAGGCGCGCCAGATGGTGGGCGGCTCGTCCGGCAGGCCGGCGGCGGGCAGGCCCAGCCGCGCGAACTGGCCCGCCGTGAATTCAAATTCGGGGCTGCGGGTCGTCGTGATGGACAGGAGCTTGCCGGGAACCCAGGGGTGGACTTGCAGTACGGTTTCGCGCGTGTACTTCGAATCGGACATCGGCTAAGGCCTTTCTACCCTAGCGCTCGAGGTATTTCAGCTTGTCCTCGACGCCGTTCCACTCGTCGGCGTCGGGCTGGGGCTTCTTGGAGCGATTGATCATGCCGAATTCAGGCGAAAGCTCGGCATTCAGCGCGATGAAGTCGACCTGGTCGGCAGGTACGTCTTCTTCGGCAAAAATGGCGTTGGCCGGGCATTCGGGGACGCAGACCGCGCAGTCGATGCATTCGTCGGGGTCGATGACCAGGAAGTTGGGGCCCTCGCGAAAGCAGTCGACGGGGCAGACATCGACACAGTCCGTGAATTTGCACTTGATACAGTTTTCGGTGACGACGTGGGTCATGAGATGGAAGCTCCAGTAAGTATCGCAATGGTCAATACCCTGGCGACCTGGCTTGCTGGGCTTTGCTGCGTCGAAAAAGGAAAGGCATTAAACATTACAATAGGGCGAAAGTACGCGATACAGATTTTACCCAATAAAAACAGAGACTCCCCGATAGACCTGCCGCAGCGTCGGGTCTTTAGGGCCCGTTGACAGGCCCTGGCCCGCATCCCGGGCGTTGCGGCGCCCATACGAATCCATCGTTTCATGATCATTACTTCGCTTCTCGATACCGATCTGTACAAGTTCACGATGATGCAGGTGGTACTGCATCATTTCCCCGCCGCCCAGGTCGAGTATCGTTACAAGTGCCGAACCCCCAACGTCAATCTCAGCGCCTATCTCGACGAAATCCGCGCCGAGGTGCACTCGCTGTGCCAGCTCAAGTTCACCGAAGAAGAGCTCGACTACCTGCGCAGCCTGCGTTTCATCAAGAGCGACTTCGTCGATTTCCTGGGCCTGTTCCATCTGCCTGAGAAATGCATCCAGCTTTCCCTGGGCGAACGCAGCGGCGAAATCGACATCACGGTCAAGGGTCCCTGGCTGCACACCATCTTGTTCGAGATTCCCGTGCTGGCCATCGTCAACGAGGTGTACTTCCGCAACGAATGCAGGGACCCGGGCTGGGAAGAAGGGCGCCAGCGGCTGCAGTCCAAGATGCAACTGGTCACCGACGACCCCGAGCTGGCCGATTTTCGCGTGGCCGAATACGGCACGCGGCGCCGCTTTTCCAAGGTGTGGCACGAAGAAGTCGTCACGACCATGAAAAGGCAGATGGGCGAGCATTTTGCCGGCACCAGCAACGTCAAGCTGGCCATGAAGCACAATGTGACGCCGCTGGGCACCATGGGCCACGAATATCTGCAGGCCTGCCAGGCGCTGGGCCCCAGGCTGCGCGACTCCCAGGTGTTCGCGCTGGAGGTCTGGGCCAAAGAATACCGGGGCGATCTGGGTATTGCGCTGTCCGACGTCTACGGCATGGACGCCTTCCTGCGCGACTTCGACATGTACTTCTGCAAGCTGTTCGACGGCGCGCGGCACGACTCGGGCGATCCCTTCCTGTGGGGCGAAAGGCTGCTGGCCCATTACGCCGCCAACCGCACCGACCCGCGTACCAAGACCCTGGTGTTTTCGGACGCCTTGACGTTTCCGCGCGCCATCGAGCTTGCGCGGCGCTTCGCGGGCCGCTGCAAGGTGTCTTTCGGCATCGGCACCAACCTTACCAACGACCTGGGGCACGAGCCGCTTCAAATCGTCATGAAGATGGTCCGCTGCAATGGCCAACCTGTGGCCAAGGTGTCCGATGCGCCCGAAAAGACGATGTGCGATGATCCCGCCTACCTGGCATACTTGCGCCAGGTATTTCAGCTGCCGCCCAGCCCCTGATGAAAGGGCGGGTCCATCAAGGAGGATCAATGAGCACTATTCAACGCATCAACGTCGGCAAGCGCCTGTCCGATGTCGCGGTCTACAACGGCGTGGCCTATCTGGCGGGGCAAGTGCCCGACGATGGCAAGGCCGACATCGGCGAACAGACCCGGCAGGTGCTGGCGACGATCGATCGCCTGCTGGCCGAAGCGGGGTCGGACAAGACCCGCATCCTGATGGCCCAGATCTTTCTTGCCGATATCCAGGATTTCGCCGGCATGAACGCCGCCTGGGAAGCCTGGGTGCCGGCCGGCAACACGCCGCCGCGGGCCACCGTCGAGGCGCTGTTGGCCAACCCCGACTACAAGGTCGAGATCGTCGTCACCGCCGCAGTCGGCTGAGGCGGGCGCCGGCACCGCCAAGCCTTTGCGCTTGGCGGGCCGGCTACAGCAGCAGGGCGGCCAGCGTGCCGCCCAATTCATGGCAGTGGGCCTGGTCCGCCGCCCCGATTTCCTTGGGGGCGGCGATGGCCTCAGGGGTCTGCGCATGGGTCAGCACGATGCGCGGCGGCGCAACCGCTTCCAGCCGCCAGCCGGTGCAGATTTTCTCCATTTGGCGCACGGCGCCCTGGCCGTCCGACCCGGCCGCCACCAGCAGCCCATAGGGGCGCCCGTTCAGTTGGTCCAGCGCGCCGTAGTAGCAGCGGTCGAAGAATTCCTTCATTTCGCCGCTGAGCGAGCCCAGGTTCTCGGGGGCGCAAAAGACAAAGCCGTCCGACTCAAGCAGGTCGCCGGCGCCGGTTTGCGCCGCCGGCGAAAGCCTCGCGTCGAAACGATCGGTGGCGCCCAGTTCGCGGGCGATGTCCAGCGCGCCCTGCCGGGCGGCCTCGGCCATCCGGCGCGCCGAACCGGTACGGGAATGCCAGACGATGAGTAGCCTGCGGTGCGTGCTGTCCATGAGTCGTATAAGGCGGGCGGGTTCTGTGGCGGGTGGGTTCAAGACACGGTAGTATAGAAGCCGCGCCGCGAGCAATACCGTGCAGCCGCGGCCGCACGGCATCCAATGCCATCAGCCGGGCTCCACATTACTTCTGCCTTCTCCACCTATGTCCAGTACGCCTTCTTCCGACACCGACGCGCCGCCCTTCGATGCGTCCTGGTTCGAGCAGGTTTGCGCCGGGCTGGACGACGACGGCAAAGCGCTGCTCGGCACGGCCGTCCAATGGGTGCGTCAGCCGCTGCGCGGCGTCCGGGCCAGCACCGGAGAGCCCCTGGACACGCATTGCGCCTCGGTCGCCCGCATCCTGGCGCGCATGCACACCGACGCTGCGACTCGGACCAGCGCCTTGCTGGCGGTGCTTCCCGACGAAGCCGATGCCGCCGACAAGCGTAAAAGCCCCTTGCTCAAGGCTTTCGGGGCGGAGGTGGCGGCGCTGGTGCAGGGCACCCGTTCCTTGCTGCGGCTGGGCCGGATAGCCGGCCAGTCGCGCGATGAGTCGGCCGACCGGCCGGGCCAGAAAGAGATGCAGCGCAAGATGCTGCTCGCCATGGCGGCCGACCTTCGCATCGTGCTGCTGCGGCTGGCCTCGCGCATGCAATCGCTGCGCTGGTACGCCGAATCGCGCACGCCCTGTCCGGCGGAATTTGCGCGCGAGACCATGGAGCTCTATGCGCCCCTGGCCAATCGCCTGGGCATCTGGCAGCTCAAGTGGGAGATGGAAGACCTGGCCTTCCGCTTTCTGCAGCCGGATACCTACAAGGCCATCGCACGCCAGCTCGAAGAGCGCCGCGCCGAGCGCGAGACCTTCATCGCCGAGGTGGTGGGCGAACTCGAGGCCATGCTGGCCGACGCCCACATCGCCGCTGACGTCTCCGGCCGTCCCAAGCACATCTACAGCATCTGGAACAAGATGCGCATCAAGAATCTTTCGTTCGACAAGCTGTACGATCTGCGCGCGCTGCGCGTCATCGTCGAGGACGAAAGAGACTGCTACGCCGCGCTGGCGCTGGTGCATGCGCGCTGGACGCCGGTGTCCGACGAATTCGACGACTACATCTCCCGGCCCAAGCCCAACGGCTATCGCTCGCTGCATACGGTCGTCGCCGACGAGCGCGGACGCACTTTCGAGATCCAGATCCGCACGCACGAGATGCACGTCTTCGCCGAATACGGCATGGCCGCGCACTGGCGCTACAAAGAGGCGGGGGCGCAAGGGGGCACGCAGAAGGCGTCGGGCGACTACGACCGCAAGATCGCCTGGATGCGCCAATTGCTTTCCTGGGGAAGCGATGCCGCGCCCGACGCGCCCGCAGCGCCCGAGCCTGCGCGCGATACGCCGGCCGACCGCATCTACGTCATGACACCCCAGGCCCGCGTCATCGAGCTGCCCGAAGGGGCCACGCCGGTGGACTTCGCCTACTACCTGCACACCGATCTGGGCCACCGCTGCCGCGGCGCGCGCGTCGATGGCCAGATGGTGCCTTTGCTGACGCGTCTGCAAACCGGACAGACGGTGGAAATCATCGCGGCCAAGTCGGGTGGCCCTTCACGCGACTGGCTCAATCCGCAGCTGGGCTATCTCGCCAGCCCCCGATCCAGGGCCAAGGTCAGGGCCTGGTTCAATGCCATCGAGCTCCAAGAGCGCATCTCCAACGGCCAGACGATGGTCGAGAAAGAACTGCAGCGCCTGGGCAGGACGGCCGTCAACCTCGAGCAGCTGGCCCAGCAACTGGGTTTCGCGCGTGCCGACGACCTGTACGTGGCGGTGGCCAAGGACGAATTCAGCCTTCGGCAAATCGATCAGGCGCTGAAGACGCCCGCTCCCGCGGCCCAAAACGATGCAGAAGAAGCCCAGGTGTTTTCGCCCGGGCAGGCCAGTACGGGACGCGTGGGCGGAAGCGGTGTGCTGGTCATGGGGGTCGACTCGCTGCTGACCCAGCTCGCCCGCTGCTGCAGGCCGGCGCCGCCCGACCACATCGCCGGCTTCGTCACGCGCGGCCGGGGCGTGTCCATCCACCGGCGCGACTGCCCATCGTTCGCCACGCTGGCCGCGCGCCAGCCCGAGCGCGTCATCGACGTCGATTGGGGCGATACGGGCGAAGCCGTGTATCCGGTCGACATCGTCATTCATGCCCAGCAAAGCGCCAACCTGCTGCGCGACCTGTCCGACGTGTTCGGCCGACTGCGGCTCAACGTGATCGGCGTCAACACCCACAGCCGGCGTTCGCTCGCCCACATGGTCTTCACCGTCGAGGTGCGCAGCGGCGAACAGATCAGCCGGGCCCTTGCCGCGCTCAACGAACTGCCCGGCGTGACGGCGGTTCGGCAGTAAGCCATAAGCCGGCGGCGCAAGCGGCCCGGCACTGGTAAAATCGGGGATTACGCATTGAACGGCGTGCTTTGCCACCCGCGCACAACCCAAAGAGTCAGTCATTGAAACCCTATAGTTTGCCCGACGACCAGGGGCATTTTGGTCAATATGGCGGTTCGTTCGTATCCGAGACCCTTGTCCACGCACTGGACGAGCTCAAGCGCGCTTACGAAAAATACCGCAACGACCCCGATTTCCAGAACGAATTCGCCTACGAACTGAAGCACTTCGTGGGCCGTCCCAGCCCGGTGTATCACGCGCGCCGCTGGTCCGAGCGGCTGGGAGGCGCGCAAATCTGGTTCAAGCGCGAAGACCTCAATCACACCGGCGCGCACAAGATCAACAACTGCATAGGCCAGATACTGCTGGCCAAGCGCATGGGCAAGCCCCGCATCATCGCCGAAACCGGCGCCGGCCAGCACGGCGTGGCCACCGCCACGGTGGCCGCGCGCTACGGCCTCGAATGCGTGGTGTACATGGGCAGCGAAGACACGCGCCGCCAGGCCTCCAACGTATATCGCATGAAGCTGCTGGGGGCCACCGTGGTGCCGGTCGACTCCGGCTCGCGCACGCTCAAGGACGCGCTCAACGAAGCCATGCGCGACTGGGTGACCAACGTCGAGAACACCTTCTACATCATCGGCACCGTGGCCGGCCCGCACCCGTATCCCGCCATGGTGCGCGATTTCCAGGCGGTGATCGGCAACGAATGCCTCGAGCAGATGCCGGCCGAAGCCGGCCGCCAGCCCGACTACGTGGTGGCCGCCGTGGGCGGGGGCTCCAACGCCATGGGCATCTTCCACCCCTACATCGACCACGAAAACGTCCAGCTGATCGGCGTCGAAGCGGCGGGCGAAGGCCTGGATACGGGCCGGCACGCGGCCTCGCTCAATGCCGGCGCGGTGGGCGTGCTGCACGGCAACCGCACCTACATCATGCAGGATGAAAACGGCCAGATCATCGAGACCCATTCCGTGTCGGCCGGCCTGGACTATCCCGGGGTCGGCCCCGAGCACGCCTGGCTCAAGGACTGCGGCCGCGCGCAATACGTCGGCGTTACCGACGAAGAAGCCCTGCAGGCCTTTCACGATTGCTGCCGCACCGAAGGCATCATGCCGGCGCTCGAGTCGTCGCATGCCATCGCGCACGCGGTCCGGCTGGCGCCCACCCTGCCCAAGGACAAAATCATTCTGGTCAATCTCTCGGGCCGGGGCGACAAAGACATGCACACCGTTGCCGAACGCAGCGGCATCTCGCTGTAGAACAAGGTAGCACAAGCCATGAATTCCCCGAACAACCGGCTGGCTGCGGCGTTTGCCAAGGCGGCCCCCCGCGCGGCGCTGATTCCCTACGTCACGGCGGGCGAACCCTCGGCCCAGGCCACGCCCGGGCTCATGCACGCCCTGGTGAAGGCGGGCGCCGACATCGTCGAACTGGGCGTGCCTTTTTCCGATCCCATGGCCGACGGCCCGGTCATCCAGCGCGCCGGCCAACGCGCCATCGAACGGGGCGTCGGGCTGGCCCAGGTGCTGGACATGGTCGCGCAGTTCCGCCGGCAGGACGACACGACTCCGGTCGTGCTGATGGGTTATGCGAATCCCATCGAACGCATGGGCCAGCAGCGGTTCGTCGACGCCGCGGCCAAGGCGGGTGTGGACGGCGTGCTGGTGGTCGACTATCCCCCCGAGGAAATGAGCGATTTCGCCGCCATGCTCGATAGCGGCGGCCTGGCGCCCATTTTCCTGCTTGCACCCACCTCCACCGAGGAGCGCATCGCAAGAGTCGCCCAGATCGCCCGCGGCTATGTGTACTATGTGTCCTTGAAGGGCATTACGGGGGCCGGCCATCTGGACACGGACGCGGTCGAGCAGCGTCTGGCCGACATTCGCCGCCATGTGCGCGTCCCCGTGGGCGTCGGCTTCGGGATACGCGATGCCGACAGCGCGCAGCGCATCGGACGGTTTTCGGACGCCGTGATCATAGGCACCAAGCTCATCGAAACCATGGAAAATGCGGCTCAGGACGCGGCTGGGCAGGGCATATCCGACAGCGCCCGGATCGACGCGCGCGTCATCGAGGCGGCCTCCGGATGGCTGTCCGGCATACGCAAGGCGCTCGACTAGGCCGGCCTCGCGACAAAAATCAATATCAGGGAAACTCAATGAGTTGGATCGAGAAAATTCTGCCCCCCCGGATCAACCGCAACGACAGCGGCACCCGCCGGGTGCCCGAGGGCTTGTGGGTCAAGTGCCCGGGCTGCGAAACGGTGCTTTACAAAGAAGACCTGCAGGCCACTTTCAATGTCTGCCCCAATTGCGGCCATCACATGCGCATCGGGGCGCGGGCCCGCATCGACGCCTTGCTCGATCCCGAGGGCCGGGTCGAGATCGGCCAGAACACCCGGCCGGTCGATCCGTTGAAGTTCAAGGATTCACGCAAGTACCCCGAGCGCGTCGCCGAGGCGACCAAGCAGACGGGCGAATCCGAAGCCATGGTTACCATGAGCGGCCGCATCCATTCGATTCCCGTCGTGCTGTCCTGCTTCGAGTTCGAGTTCATGGGCGGCTCCATGGGTTCGGTGGTGGGCGAACGCTTCGTGCGCGGCGTCCAGGAGGCCATCAAGAACCGCACGCCCTTCATCTGCGTCGCCGCTTCGGGCGGCGCGCGCATGCAGGAAAGCCTGTTCTCGCTGATGCAGATGGCCAAGACGAACGCCATGCTGACGCGGCTCGCCGAGGCCGGCCTGCCTTTCATCAGCGTGCTGACCGACCCCACCATGGGCGGC
Source organism: Pusillimonas caeni (assembly GCF_003545815.1). Classification (GTDB taxonomy): domain Bacteria; phylum Pseudomonadota; class Gammaproteobacteria; order Burkholderiales; family Burkholderiaceae_B; genus Pusillimonas; species Pusillimonas caeni. The sequence goes on along the minus strand of NZ_PDUW01000004.1, from coordinate 255,766 downwards.
GTCTCGGCAAGCTTTGCCTTCATGGGCGACGTGGTCATCGCCGAACCCAAGGCGCTGATCGGCTTCGCGGGTCCCCGGGTCATCGAGCAGACGGTGCGCGAAAAGCTGCCCGAAGGCTTCCAGCGGGCGGAATTCCTGCTCGACAAGGGCGCCATCGACATGGTGATCGACCGCCGCGAGATGCGCAGCGAATTGGCCCACCTGCTGGCCCTTCTCACGCGCCAGTCGGTGGACGTCATCGCCAAGGCCGAATAAAGTCCCAAGGCTGTAGTTGTCGGCGGCCGCTGCCGCCAACGAAAAATCCCGCCGGAATCCGGCGGGATTTTTCATTTATGGCCTGGGCAAGCCCAGGCCGACAGCGGCGGATCAGGAGCGGGTTTCGACCTGCTGCAGGGGCTCGCTTTCCGTGACGGGCGCGGCCTTGCGGGCGCGGCCCAGGCGTTCGGCCGGCTCGGGAGCGGGGGCCGGCGCGTCGGAGCGGGTCTCGATCAATTGCATGCCCGCGGCGCGGACGACTTCTTCGAGCGAGCTCGACTGCGGCGCGGCTACGCCGTTGGCGGCGGCTCCGTTGGCCAGGGCGGGCGCTTCAGCCGTATCGGCGTCCTGCGGGTCGATCTGGTCGTCGGAGGGCTCCGCCTCGGCCGGAGCCTGCGAAACCGGTTCGGACACGGCGATCACGGCGCTGGCTGCCGCCACGGCGATGGAGGTCGTCGTGGTCGACTCGACGGGCTCGACCGCCTCGTCGGGCGTGGCGGAGTCGGCCTGATGCTCGCCGACGGCGACAGTGTCGGGCGCGGCATGGACCGGGGCATCGGAGTCGGCCGGGGTTTGAGTCGCGGCTTGGCGATCTTCGCCGGTGCCGGTTTCGCCCGCGGTGGCCACGAGCTGCTCGGGAGTCTGGCGGGCGGCCTCGGCCGACTGCTGCGATGCAGCCTGAGCCGGTACGGCTTCTGCCGTTGCGGCGTCGGCCTGGCGGGGAGGCTCGGCTTCGCCGGCGGCCTCATCCTGGCCGGCTTCGGCGCGGCCAGCCTCGGCGTCCTGCTGGCTATCGGCGGCTTCGGACTGGCCCTCGCCCGAGCGGCGGCCGCGGCGGCTGCGGCGGCGACGGCGCTTGCGTTCCGGGTCGGCCTGTTCGGCGCCGACGTCGGATGCGGAGGTGTTTTCCGTCAGGCCGGTGTCCTCGGCTTGAGCCGCTTCGACAGGGGTTTCGTCGGCGACAAGGGCTTCGCCATTTGCCGCGGCGGCGATCAGTGTCGTCGTTTCGGCGGCCGTATCGGTGCTTTCTTCACGGCGATTGCGTCCGCGGCCGCGGCGGCCGCGTCCGCCACGGGACGACGCGCTTTCGGCGGCGTCGGCCGTTTCGGCAGTGACGGGAGCTTCCGGCTGGCTTTGCTCGGCCACAGCTTTATTGCCGCGATTGCCGGCGCCACGGCGCTGGCCGCGCGCCTGTTCGGTTTCGGCAGCCTCGATGCCGCGGCCCGGCTCGCCGCGGCGTTCGCCGCGACGCGAGCGCGGGCGCTCATCGGAACCGCGCTCGCGGCGCTCACCGCTGCGGGAACTCTTGCGGCGGCCCGTCTGGGCGGGTTTTTCCTGGGACTGGGCCTGAGCTTCAGGCTGGGGCTGTTCTGTACCGGTCGAGCCGGTGAGCCAGCTGATGAGCCGCGAGAACAGGCTGCGGGGCGCGGCCGGCGCGACGGGCGCTTCGGGGGCGGGGGCGGGGGCGATTCCGGCGCCCGGCGCGGGCTGGGCGGGAGTGATGCCCTTGACCAGCGCTTCGGGCCGCGTCTTGGCGTCCTCGCCCTTCTGGGCGGACCAGGACAGCGATTCTTCGGGCGGGCTCTGCACCAGTTCGAAGCTGGTTTCGCTGGCTTCCAGGCGGGGGTCGTCGTAGCGCAGGCGTTCGATGTGGTGATGAGGGGTCTCGAGATTCTTGTTGGGAATCAGGACCAGGTTGACCTTGAGGCGCGACTCGATCTTGGTGATGTCGTTGCGTTTCTCGTTGAGCAGGAAGGTGGCGACGTCCACCGGCACCTGGGCGTGCAGGGCCGCGGTATTTTCCTTCATGGCTTCTTCCTGCAGCAGGCGCAGGACGTGCAGCGCGCTGGATTCGGCGTCGCGGATCACGCCCGTTCCGGTGCAGCGCGGGCAGGTGACGTGAGAACCTTCGTTCAGGGCGGGGCGCAGGCGCTGGCGCGAGAGCTCCATGAGGCCGAAGCGCGAGATCTTGCCCATTTGAACGCGTGCGCGATCGAAATGCAGCGCGTCGCGCAGGCGCTGTTCGACCGCGCGCTGGTTCTTGCTGTCCTCCATGTCGATGAAGTCGATCACGATCAGGCCGCCCAGGTCGCGCAGGCGCAGCTGGCGGGCGACTTCGTCGGCGGCTTCCAGGTTGGTGCGCAGGGCGGTTTCTTCGATGTCCGCGCCGCGCGTGGAGCGGGCCGAGTTGACGTCGATGGCCACCAGGGCCTCGGTATGGTCGATGACGACCGAACCGCCCGAAGGCAGCTGGATCGTGCGCGAATAGGCGGTTTCGATCTGGTGTTCGATCTGGAAGCGCGAGAACAGCGGAACGTCGTCGCGATATACCTTGACGCGCTGCACGTTGTCCGGCATGACCACGCTCATGAAAGCGGTGGCTTGTTCGGCGATCTCGTCGGTATCGATCAGGATCTCGCCGATTTCAGGCGAGAAATAGTCGCGAATGGCGCGGATGACCAGGCTGGATTCGAGATAGATGAGGATGGGCGCCGCGTTGTCGCGGGCGGCTGCGTCGATCGCGTTCCACAGCTGAAGCAGGTAGGAAAGGTCCCACTGAAGCTCTTCGACGCTGCGGCCGATGCCGGCCGTGCGGGCGATGATGCTCATGCCCTGGGGCGTGTTGAGCTGATCCATGGCTTCGCGCAGTTCTTGGCGGTCTTCGCCTTCGACCCGTCGCGACACACCGCCGCCGCGCGGATTGTTCGGCATCAGAACCAGGTAGCGGCCGGCCAGCGAAATGAAGGTGGTCAGGGCGGCGCCCTTGTTGCCGCGTTCTTCTTTTTCGACCTGGACGATGAGTTCCTGGCCTTCGGACAGCGCGTCCTGGATACGCGCAGTGCGTACATCGACGCCTTCTTTGAAGTAGCTGCGGGCGATTTCCTTGAAGGGCAGAAAACCGTGGCGTTCTTCGCCGTAGCTGACGAAGCAGGCTTCGAGACCGGGTTCGATGCGGGTGATGACGCCCTTGTAGATATTGCCTTTGCGCTGCTCGCGCCCGGCGGTTTCGATGTCGAGGTCGATGAGTTTCTGACCGTCGACAATCGCAACGCGTAGTTCTTCTTGGTGCGTTGCATTGAACAACATGCGTTTCATGAGTGTGTTTCTCCGTAGTCATGGCGCGCCGGTAATCGGCGCACGACCGCGGGCCACTCGGTGTGCAACGCAAAATCTTGCGGCTGGGGGCAGGGCTGGCCGAATCGGGCAACACCTGCCGTTGTCGTTAGGCAGGCACGGCGTGCCAGCGGGCACGCTGTTCGGTCAGCAGGAAGGTCAGGGTCACGATAGTGGTTGACGAAAATAATTGCTGGAGAACGGCAGACGCACGGTTTGTGGGTGCGGCTGGTGCATAAAACGAGATCTAAGCTTTGCAAGACTTCAGCGCCGCACGCGACAGGCGGAACCTGGAACTTCTGGCTGGCATCTTGCCGCGCCATCGTTGCAACAGGCATCGCCCCGGCGACCTTATGGCCCAGAGGCTGAAAACACAGGCGGTACAATGGGATCTTGCAACCGACGGAGACGCATCCATTGCATCTCTACGTCAGGGGTGGTTTCAGCCTCCATAGGCTGGTTCCGATTATATGCCGCTTTTTCACATATGCGCAAAACTGAAAACAGTGAGCAGCCGGCGCCGAGCGTCCGGATGTTTCAAATTGATACAGAGCAGGCGGGCCAGCGCCTCGACAATTTCCTGGTGCGCACATGCAAAGGCGTGCCCAAAAGCCATTTGTACAAAGCCATACGAAGCGGCCAGGTGCGGGTCAACAAGGGCCGCACGTCGGCCGACTACCGCCTGCGCCAAGGCGATCTGGTCAGAGTGCCGCCCCTGCGGCTGCCGGCGCCGAACGAGGCGCGCCCCGTCCCTCCCGCCGCTTTCCCCGTCGTGTACGAGGACGATGCCCTGCTGGTGGTCAACAAACCGGCGGGCGTGGCCGTCCACGGCGGCAGCGGGGTGTCGTTCGGCGTCATCGAACAATTGCGGGCCGCCCGTCCCCAGTCCATGCTCGAGCTGGCGCACCGCCTCGATCGCGAAACATCTGGCCTGCTGATGATCGCCAAGAAGCGCTCCTCGCTGGTGGCCCTGCACGACATGCTGCGGGAGGGCAAGGGGCGCAAACATTATCTGGCCCTGGTAAAGGGCGATTGGGTCAACGACCGGCAGCATCTGCGCGCACCGCTGCTGAAGTGGCTGACCGCTTCCGGCGAGCGGCGGGTCAAAGTGGACCCGGCCGGCAAGCCGGCCCATACCATCATCACCCTGCAAAAACGCTTCGGCGAGTATTCGCTGCTGGATGCCGAGCTGCGCACGGGCCGGACGCACCAGATACGGGTGCATCTGGCCGCCGCCGGCTATCCCATCGTGGGAGACGACAAATACGGCTCGGACGAAGTGCGCGCCCAGTTCGCGCGCATGGGCCTGAACCGCATGTTCCTGCATGCCCATCGCCTGGAGATTCCCCATCCCCTGACCGGCGACATGCTGCGATTGCAGGCCGACCTGCCCGATGCCTGCCGCGGCATCCTCGCCTGCCTGGAGCAATCATGAATCGTTACAAAGCGGTGGTGTTCGACTGGGACGGCACCGTCATGGATTCGACCCGCGCCATCGTCGCCTCGATACAGGGCGCTTGCGCGGATCTGGGCCTGCCGGTGCCCGATGCGCGCCAGGCGAGCTGGGTCATCGGCTTGTCGCTCGAAAGCGCCCTGTACCATGCGGTGCCCACCCTGACGGCCGATCTGTTCGACGACTTCCAGAGCCGCTATCGCGCCCATTACCTGGGCCAGGACGGCCAGCTGCCGCTGTTCGACGGCATGGCCGAGCTGCTGGCCACGCTGCGCGGGCAGGGCGTGTTGCTGGGGGTCGCCACGGGCAAGAGCCGACTGGGCCTGGACCGCGTGCTGACGCAACGCAGCATGCACGGGCAGTTCGACGTCACGCGTTGCGCCGACGAGTCGTTCAGCAAGCCGCATCCGGCCATGCTGCTCGAAATCATGGAGGCATTGTGCCTGGCGCCCGACGAAGTGCTGATGGTGGGCGACACTTCCCACGACATGCAGATGGCTCGCAACGCCGGCATCGACGGCCTGGCCGTCACCTACGGCGCCCACGATCCGGAGGCCCTGAGCGCCGGCGAACCGCTCGCCATGGTCGACAGCGTGGCCCAGATGCGCGACTGGCTGAGCCGACGCATCGCGGGTTGAACGAGGCGGCGCCGAACTATTGAGCGCCGGCGCGCTCCAATGAGCAATAGAGAGCCGGCAAGCGCCTTATGAGCTTATGAAATAAGGCTGGCATCCGGCACGAAAGCACGGTGCTTTTTCAGGATGTTGTCATGGGCAGAATACATATCCCGGCGATTCCCGCTTCGCAGATCACCCCGGAAGGCGTCTGGCGCGAACGACGATCGTGGTTGCGGCGCTCGGGCCTGGCCGTGGCGGGACTGGGCCTGATGGGATTGGCCCCGGGCAGGGCCGCCGCGGTTCAGCCGGACGGCGGCGAGCAAGGGCCGGCGGATTCGGCCGGACTCTGGTCCGCCGGGCGCAATCCGGCCTACGATCTCGACGACGACCTGACTTCCGAGCGCGATGTCTCCACCTACAACAATTATTATGAGTTCGGCACGGGCAAGGGCGACCCCGCCCGGTACGGGGGTGAACTCAAGACCCGGCCCTGGACGGTCTCCGTCGAGGGCGAGGTGGCCCGGCCGCGCACATTCGATCTGGACGAGCTGCTTCGCCTGGCGCCGCTCGAAGAGCGGGTTTATCGCATGCGCTGCGTCGAGGCCTGGTCCATGGTGATTCCCTGGCTGGGGTATCCGCTGGCCAGCCTGATTCGCAAGGCTGAGCCCACCGGCGAGGCCAGGTTCGTCGAATTCACGACCGTGACGCAGGCCGAGGCGATGCCGGGCCTGCACAGCCGCATCATCGATTGGCCTTATGTCGAGGCCTTGCGCATGGACGAGGCCATGCATCCTCTTACGCTGCTGGTGTTCGGGGTTTATGGCAAGCCGCTGCCGGCGGCCAACGGGGCGCCGCTGCGGGTGGCCATACCCTGGAAATACGGCTTCAAGTCGGGCAAGTCCCTCGTCAAGATACGATTCACGCGAGAGCAGCCCCTGACCAGCTGGGTGAAGGTGGCGCCGCAAGAATACGGCTTCTACGCCAATGTGAATCCCGACGTGCCCCATCCGCGCTGGAGCCAGGCGACCGAAAGGCGCATCGGCGCCGGGGTCTTCGCGCCGCGGGAAAAAACCCTGCCGTTCAACGGCTATGCCGAGCAGGTCGCCTCGCTGTACCAGGGCATGGATCTGCGGCGTTACTACTAGGGCGCAGAATGGGAGTCTCCGACCACCGTACAGAAGCAGGGCTACCGGCAGGCGGCCTGGCGGACCGGACCGGCGCGATCCGGCCCGGCGTCGGCGCGGCGCCCAGGCCTCGCTGGACGGCCAGGCAGATCGCGTTCTTCAAGCCGCTGCTGTTCATCGTGTGCCTCTATCCCGTGATGCGCTGGCTGTGGCTGGGGTTTCACGATGCGCTCACCGCCAATCCGCCGGAGTTCCTGATCCGGTCATCGGGCATCTGGGCCCTGGTGGCCCTGGGCCTCACCCTGGCCGTCACGCCCCTGCGGCGCTACCTGGGCCAGCCCGCGCTGCTGCGCTGCCGGCGCATGCTGGGCCTGTATACCTTTTTTTACTCCGTCCTCCATGTGCTGGGCTGGGCATACTGGGAAAGAGACATGTCGCCGGCCGCCATGTGGGACGACGTCCTGCAGCGCCCCTTCATTGCCATTGGCGTGCTGGCCGTGGCGCCCATGCTGGCCCTGGCGCTGACGTCGACGCGCGGCTGGATGAGCCGGCTCGGCGCGCGCTGGCACACCTTGCATCGCAGCATCTACGCCATCGCCGCCTTGTCCGTCTGGCATTTCTGGCTGGTGAGGGCCGGCAAGAACGACTTCGCGGAAGTCTATGTGTATGGCGCGGTGCTGGGCGTCCTCCTCCTGACGCGGCTGATTCCGGCACGGCTCAACGACAAGTCCTAGCCATCGGTCCCGAGTCGGCCGATTCCGAGTCATCGGCCCGGCCGTCGGCTTTGAGCGGAGTGGCCGCTCAGGGCAGGCTTTTGAGGATGCCCAGCGTTTCGGCGTCGGGCAGGCCGTCGTACAGGCGGGGGCGATAGTGCATCTGGAAGGCGGCGATTACTTTCCGGGTGGCTTTGTCCAACCTTCCGTTCTTGGGCGCGTCATAGCCGAGCCTTTCCAGTTGGCCCTGAACCCAGCGCACGTCGGGCAGTCCCTTGCGCTCGAACTCGCCGCGGTATTGGGCGGCCAGGGTTTCGTCATACCAGCGGCCAAGTCCCGCGTCGGCCAGCTTTTTCCAGGGAAACAGCGGCCCGGGATCCACCTTGCGCTGGGGCGCGATGTCGCTGTGGCCGACGATGTTATAGGCCTTGATCTGGTGGCGCTGGACGATGTCTTTCAGCAACAGGAGCAGCGTTTCGATCTGGGCGTCGGAATAGGGCGCCCAGTCCAGGCCCGCGCCGCCCGGGTTGACGATTTCTATGCCTATCGACGCGGAGTTCATGTCGGTGCGCTCGAACCATTGGCTGACGCCGGCATGCCAGGCGCGCCGCGATTCATCCACCAGCTGGTAGACGCGCGGCCGGGGTTCGTCGGTGATCAGATAGTGGCTGCTGACATTGCGGCGCGACAGCAATTCGAGCGAGCGCTCGTTCGAGGCCGAGGTATAGTGCAGCACGACGAACTCGACCCGGCTGTTCTGGCTCTGGGCCTGGATGCTGCGGTCGATTTCGAGCCGGGGCGGGCTCTTGGGAGCCCCGGCGCAGCCGACGAGCAATGCGCAGGCCGCCGCGGCGAGGCCGGCGGCGTATCGGGATGTAGTCGCGGCGCTCGGCTGAAGAATCATGGGCGTCAGCCGGCCAGAAACAGGAAGATGGCGGGCTTCTTGTTGAGGTCCGGCGCCGGCAGTGTCTTCCAGTGTTCGATGGTGTGGGTGCGTATCCATTCATCGCTTGTCGTCAGCGACCGGGCGACACACAGCCGGGTGTGACCCTGCAAGGCCTGTTTCAGCGTATTGAACATGGCGTCGTTGCGATAGGGCGTCTCGATCAGTATCTGGCTTTGGCTCTGCTTGCGCGATTCGGCCTCCCATTGCTTCAGGCGCTTGGCGCGCTCGCCGGGCTCGACCGGCGCATAGCCATGGAAGGCAAAGCGCTGGCCGTCCAGGCCGCTGGCCATCAGCGCCAGCAGAATGGATGAGGGGCCCACCCACGGAGCGACCCGTATGCCCATCTCATGGGCCAGGGCGGCCACCTTGGCGCCGGGGTCGGCCACGGCGGGGCAGCCGGCCTCGGAAACCAGGCCGATTTCCTGCCCCCGGGCGGCCCCGGCCAGCCACTGGCGGATCTCGCGCGCATCGGTCTTGGGGCTCAGGGTGTGGATGGTGATCTCCTGCAGCGGCGCGGCCGTGCCGACCAGCTTCAGGAAGGCGCGCGCCGTCTTGGCGTTTTCGGCGATGTAGGTGGTGAGCCGGCCGGCCAGTTCCTGGACGGCCGTGGGCAGCCAGACCGATGCGGGGGCGTCGCCCAGGCCGACGGGGATCAGGTGCAGGGTTCCGCTGGTTTTCATGCCTGTGCGCCGTGTGTAATGGGATCGATACCAAAAGAGCGTAACATGCGGCAAAGGGCGATCAGCGGCAAGCCGATGATGGCGGTGGGGTCGTCGCTGTGCATGGCGTCCATCAGCGCGATGCCCAGGCCCTCGGCCTTGGCGCTGCCGGCCGTGTCGAAGGGTTTTTCGTGATGCAGGTAAGTGTCGATTTCGCGGTTGCTCAGGGTGCGGAATACGCAGCGGGTAATGACGTCTTCCAGTTCATGGCGTTCGCCGTCGTGCACGCACAGGGCGCTGTGGAACTCCACCGTTCGGCCGCTCAGCATGCGCAGCTGCTCGCGGGCGCGCTCGAAGCTGCCCGGCTTGCCGATGGGGGCGCCGTCCACGGTCGCCACCTGGTCGGAGCCGATCACCACGGCGCCCGGATGCTGCGCGCAGACCGCTTCCGCCTTGGCCCGGGAAAGCCGCAGCGAGAGGGCCGCGGGTGTTTCGCCGGGCAAAGGTGTTTCGTCGACGTCGGGCGAGACGGCTGTAAACGGGACGCGCAGCCGGGACAGCATTTCGTGCCGGTAGCGGGAACTGGATGCAAGGATGAGACGCATGGGCTGGATCTGGTGTGATGACGCGGTGTGGCGTTTGACTGGATAAGCCGGAAAGCGTTATTATCTAATGTTTTCTTAGCTTTCGTTTTTTGGCTTTGCCGGCGCTTTTTGCTTACTTGCCGTTTGTATTGCTAGCATCAGAGTGGGGATAGGCATGCGCGATGTGGTCGACCTTTTTGCGCTTACGGCTTCGGGTGCCAAGAGCCATGGCAGTGAGCAGGGCACAAGGCTTTCGGGCCGGCATGCCTTGGCGGGTTTTGAGCGCCTGACCGCGGGCTTGCCGCGGCAGGCCGATACGCAGGTGCAGTGGTCTTTGCAAGGCGAGGGTACGGCGGCGGGCAGGCGCTTCATCGAGGTGCAGGCCCAGGCCGAGGTCACGCTCGAGTGCCAGCGCTGCCTGCAGCCGTTTGTATTGCCTCTGCAGGTCGACAATCGCCTCGAGATCGTGCGCAGCCCGTCCGACCTCGAAGGCGACGATGAGGAAATCGAGCGTATTGTCGGTTCGACGCGTTTCGACGTGCTGGAACTCATCGAAGACGAGCTCATCCTGAGTCTGCCTTCGGTGCCCAAGCACGATGTTTGTCCATCCGCGCCCGGCATGTCCGAGCCGTCTGGCGAGCCGGAAACCGATGCCGAGCGTCCATCGCCGTTCGCGGCGCTGGAACGGCTGAAGAAAGATCGCATTTGAGTTAATTTTATTTTTTGCGGGTAACACGCCAGTAGTGGCGCCCCGTTTTCAGGAGTCATCATGGCTGTTCAGCAAAACAAGAAAAGTCCGTCCAAGCGCGGCATGCATCGTTCGCACGATTCCCTGGGCACGCCGCCCACGGCCATCGAGCCCACCACCGGCGAACTCCACCTGCGTCACCACATCAGCCCCAACGGCTTCTATCGCGGCCGTAAAGTGCTGAAAACCAAGAACGACGAATAATCAAGCCTGTCTCAGTGCGATTTTTCGCTAGCTTGCGCGCTTGATGTCGACAGCTCCGATACGAATCGCCATCGACTGCATGGGGGGAGATGTCGGCTTGCCGGTCACGGTGGCCGCGGCGTATCAGATTGCCCAGCGCCATCCTGATACCTGTTTCCTGCTCACGGGCGACACGGCGGCCATCCAGTCCCAGCTCGATGGGCTGGGGTGCACGCGCACTGACTGGTTCGAGCTGTTGCCGGCGTCCGAGGTCGTCACGATGGACGATCCGGTCGAGGTCGCGTTGCGGCGCAAGAAAGATTCTTCCATGCGCGTGGCCGTGCAGTCCGTCAAGGACGGCAGGGCGCATGCCTGCGTCTCGGCGGGCAACACCGGCGCCTGGATGGCCATTTCGCGCTACGTGCTCAAGACGCTCGACGGCATCGACCGCCCGGCCATCGCCACCTCCATTCCGAACCAGAAGGGCGGCGCCACCACCATGCTCGATCTGGGCGCCAACGTCGATTGCACCGCCGAGCACCTGCTGCAGTTCGCCATCATGGGCACGGCCCTGGTCACCGCCCTGTACGGCAATGAGCGGCCCACGGTCGGCCTGCTGAACATCGGCGAAGAAGTCATCAAAGGCAACGAGGTCGTCAAGCAGGCGGCCGAACTGCTGCGCGGCAGCGGCCTGAACTTCTACGGCAACGTCGAGGGCGACGACATCTGCAAGGGCACGGTGGACGTCATCGTGTGCGACGGCTTCGTCGGCAACGTGGTGCTCAAGTCCATCGAAGGCCTGGCCCGCATGGTCAGCCAGATGATGCATGCCGAGTTCAAGCGCGACGTGCTTTCCATGGCCGCCGGCGCCATCGCCCGGCCCGTTCTCAACCGGTTCCGCGACAAAGTCGACAACCGGCGCTACAACGGGGCCGCGCTGCTGGGCTTGCGTGGTATCGTCATCAAAAGCCACGGCTCGGCCGACGCCTATGCGTTCGGCAATGCCCTCGTCCGGGCGCGCGAGGCCGTGCACAATGGACTGCTGGCGGGAACCACCGCCACGGTCGATCATCTTCGCCAGAGCCTGCAGGCCGCCGCCGACCAGACCGCGAAGATTTCCCACGAACTTTCAAGTCCCTACAAGCCGGGCGCTTGATGGAAGCAGATATGTCTTATGCAAGGATAATCGGGTCGGGTTCTTGTCTGCCGCCCAGGGCCGTCTCCAACGACGAGCTGGCCGCCGAGCTGGCCGCGCGCAACGTCGAAACGTCCGACGAATGGATCGTCGAGCGCACCGGAATCCGCCAGCGCCATATTGCCGATCCGGGCACGACATCCAGCAAGCTGGCCACCGAGGCCGCTCGCATGGCTCTCGAAGATGCCGGCCTGGCGCCGCAGGACGTCGATCTCATCATCGTCGCCACCTCCACGCCCGATTACATCTTTCCCAGCACGGCCTGCCTGGTTCAGGCGAATCTCGGCATCCAGGGCTGCCCCGCCTTCGACGTGCAGGCGGTGTGCAGCGGCTTCGTCTATGCCTTGACCACGGCCAATGCCTTCATCCGCTCGGGCCAGGCGCGCAACGCCCTGGTCATCGGCGCCGAGGTGTTTTCGACCATACTCGACTGGAACGACCGGCGCACTTGCGTGCTGTTCGGCGACGGGGCCGGCGCCGTGGTGCTGAAAGCCTCCGAGCATCCGGGCATCATCGGCACGCGGCTCAATGCCGACGGCAGTCATATGGGCATCCTCTACGCCGCCGGCAACGTGGCCAGCGGCGAAGTGGTGGGCGATCCCTTTCTCCGGATGGACGGACAGGCGGTCTTCAAGCTTGCGGTCAATTCGCTTGTGCAGTCCGCGCACGAGGTGTGCGAGCAGGCCGGCGTCTCGCTGGACGAGATCGACTGGATGGTGCCCCACCAGGCCAATGTGCGCATCCTCAACTTCCTGAGCCGCAAGCTGGGCATCGCGCCCGAAAAAGTTATCATTACCCTGGACAAGCACGCCAACACCTCGGCCGCCAGTGTGCCGCTGGCCCTGGACGCGGCGCGTCGCGACGGCCGGATCAAAGAGGGGGATCTGGTGCTCATGCAGGGCGTCGGCGGCGGCTTTACCTGGGGTTCCGTGCTGGTCAGAATGTAAACACAGCCGTAGATAAAAACCATGAAAATTGCTTTTGTTTTCCCGGGGCAGGGGTCCCAGGCGGTCGGCATGCTCGATGCCTGGGCGCAGGATGCCGTCGTGTCCGACACGATGGCGCAGGCCAGCGATGCGCTGGGCCAGGACCTTTCTTCGCTCATCAGCGCGGGCCCGGCCGAAGAACTCAATCTCACCACCAATACCCAGCCTGTCATGCTGGCCTCGGCCGTGGCGATGTACCGCGCCTGGCGGCAGGCGGGCGGGCAGGAGCCGTCCTGGGTCGCGGGCCATAGCCTGGGCGAATACTCGGCGCTGGCCGCGGCGGGGTCGCTCGAACTGAGCGACGCCGTGAAGCTGGTGCGCATCCGCGCCGATGCCATGCAGCAGGCCGTGCCGGTGGGGCAGGGCGGCATGGCCGCGGTGCTGGGCCTGGACGACGACACGGTGCGTTCGGTGTGCGCGCAGGCCGCCCAGGGTGAGGTCGTCGAGGCCGTCAACTTCAATGCGCCCGCCCAGGTCGTCATCGCCGGGCACAAGGCAGCCGTCGAGCGTGCCTGCGAACTGGCCAAAGAGGCCGGCGCAAAACGGGCCCTGATGCTGCCGGTGTCGGCGCCCTTCCATTCCAGCCTGCTTCAGCCTGCGGCCGAAAAACTCGCGCAGGCCCTGGCGGGCATCCAGGTCGAGGCTCCCCGGATCCCGCTGGTCAACAACGTCGACGTGGCCAGCGTCAGCGACCCGGCGGCCATCAAGGACGCGCTGGTGCGCCAGGCCTGGCATCCGGTTCGCTGGGTCGAGACGATCCAGTTCATGAAGGCGCAGGGCGTCACCCACGTGATCGAATGCGGGCCGGGCAAGGTGCTTTCCGGCCTGGTCAAGCGCATCGACCGCGATCTGGTCGGCCTGTCCATCAGCGACCCGGCGTCGCTCCAGTCAACTTTGGAAACTTTGAAGGGGTAGGCTCGTGCAACAGCAAGAACTCAGCGGCAAGATCGCATTGGTCACCGGCGCAACGCGCGGCATCGGCAAGGCGATCGCGCTCGAGCTGGCCGAGCGCGGCGCAAAAGTCGTCGGCACGGCTACTTCTCAGCAGGGCGCCAGCTCGATCTCCGAGATGCTGGCCGCCTCCGGCGGGCGGGGCGTCGTGCTGGACGTGAACGATGCGCCGGGCTGTGAAGCCCTGGTGGCCGAGCTCGCCGGAGAAGACGGCGGTCCGCACATCCTGGTGAACAACGCGGGCATCACGCGCGACACGCTGGCCATGCGCATGAAGGACGACGACTGGGCCGCGGTGCTCGATACCAATCTGACCGCGGTGTTCCGCCTGTCGCGCGCCGTGCTCAAGACCATGATGAAGGCCCGTTCCGGCCGCATCATCAACATCACCTCCATCGTCGGTTCCAGCGGCAATCCGGGGCAGGCCAACTACGCGGCGGCCAAGGCCGGCGTGGCCGGCATGACCCGGGCCCTGGCGCGCGAACTGGGCAGCCGCAACATCACGGTCAACTGCGTCTCTCCCGGCTTCATCGAAACCGACATGACCCGCGCCCTGAGCGAGGCGCAGGCCGCGGCGCTGCTCACCCAGATCCCCCTGGGACGTCTGGGTTCGGCCGCCGACGTCGCCCACGCGGTCGCCTTTCTGGCCGGACCGCAGGCGGGTTACATTACCGGGACCACGCTGCACGTCAACGGCGGTATGTACATGTAAACAGGCGAACAGGGTAAAATCTGTTCATTTCAGAGGTGTTCCCAACAGACGATTCGCCCGGCGGCGCAAATCCCCGTCTTTGGAAATGCCATTTTTTTGTCATGGCCGGCGCCCACAACCGAGACGTTTGGCTATAATTCGCGGGATTTTTTCCCAATTGGAGATCTGCATGGAAAGCATCGAACAGCGCGTCAAGAAGATCGTCGCTGAGCAACTTGGCGTCAACGAAGCCGAGATCAAAAACGAATCTTCATTCCTTGACGACCTCGGTGCCGATTCGCTCGATATGGTCGAGCTCGTGATGGCACTCGAAGACGAATTCGAAACCGAGATTCCCGACGAGGAAGCCGAGAAGATCACGACGGTTCAGCAAGCCATGGACTACATCAACTCGCACAGCAAGCAGTAATTTCAATCATTAGAAGGGGTGCGGCGTCACGTGCCGCGCCAGAGGGGCGGTTCCTAGAAAACAGGCCTGCGGCGTCCGACCTACGGGTCCGGCGCTCCAACGGGCATGTTTGCCTCGAACCGCTCTTTCAATTTAGGGGAGTCATCCGTGAAGCGACGTGTCGTCATTACCGGCCTCGGTATTGTTTCGCCAGTGGGCAACAGTGTCGAAAGCGCTTGGGACAATATCGTCAATGGGCGTTCGGGCGTCGGGCGCATTACGCGTTTCGATCCATCGGCCTTCAACGCGCAGATAGCGGGTGAAGTCAAAGATTTCGACGTGACGCACTATATGGCCGCCAAGGAAGCCAAGACGATGGATACTTTCATCCATTACGGCGTGGCGGCGGGCGTGCAGGCCTGGAAGGATTCGGGCCTTGAAATCACCGACGCCAATGCCGACCGGGTCGGCGTCATCGTGGGCTCGGGCATCGGCGGCCTGCCCCGCATCGAAGAAACCCAGATCGATTATCTCGATCGCGGGCCGCGGCGCATCTCGCCCTTCTTCGTACCGGCCTCGCTCATCAACCTGGTCTCGGGCCAGCTGTCCATCATGCTGGGCCTGAAGGGGCCCAGCTACGCGGTCGTCTCGGCCTGCACCACCGGGCTGCATTCCATCGGCGATGCGGCGCGGCTCATCAAATATGGCGACGCCGACGTCATGGTGGCGGGCGGCGCCGAATCCACCGTTTCCCCCCTGGGCATCGGCGGCTTTGCCGCCATGCGGGCGCTGTCCACGCGCAACGACGATCCCGCCACGGCCTCGCGCCCCTGGGATGTCGACCGCGACGGCTTCGTCCTGGGCGAGGGCGCCGGCGTGCTGGTGCTCGAAGAATACGAGCACGCGCGCAAGCGCGGGGCAAAGATCTATGGCGAGTTCGCGGGCTACGGCATGAGCTCCGACGCTCATCACATCACCTCGCCCGACCGCGAGGGCCCTTGCCGAGGCATGGTCAATGCCCTGCGCGACGGCCAGATCGACCCCCGGGACGTCAGCTATGTCAACGCGCACGGCACGTCCACGCCGCTGGGCGACAAGAACGAAACCGAGGCGCTCAAGCTGGCGTTCGGCGACCATGCCTCCAGGCTGGTCGTCAATTCCACCAAGTCCATGACGGGCCATCTGCTGGGCGCCGCGGGCGGAATCGAAGCCGTATTCACCACGCTGGCCGTGCATCACCAGGTTTCCCCGCCCACCATCAACATCTTCAACCAGGATCCCGAGTGCGATCTTGACTACTGCGCCAACCAGGCGCGCGATCTCAAGATCGACGTGGCTTTGTCCAACTCCTTCGGGTTTGGCGGAACCAACGGCTCCATGGTCGTCAAGCGGGTCTGAATCTGACTACCCGGACGCCGCAAAGCTTCGAATGGCCGGTCCGGCGGGCCGCATGGGCCCGGGCGGCCGCGCTCCTCCTGGGCGCGGCGGCGCTTGCCAGCCTGTGCATCGCCGTTTCATGTTGGGCCGCCCTGGCGGCGCTTTTGCTGGCGCGGCTGACGGCGGGTCCCCGCCTGGGCCGGGTCGCCCCGCTTCAAGGCAGATTGTCGGCCCGGGGCTGGGAAGGCGGCTGGGCGTTCGAGCACGGCGGTGAGCGCCGGGCGCTCGCCCTGCGGCACGTCTGGCACGGCCCCGCCTGGACCACCCTGAAGTTTTCACCTTCCTCTGGCGCAGTCCTGAAATTGACCGTCTGGCGCAGCGATGTATCATCGTCTGGTTGGCGGCGCTTGCGTCAGCTCGCGGCGCGCAGCCCCGAACAGCCCCGTACGCGCATCACGGAGGGTCAATGAGCGAACGCGACGTCGATGCCGAACTGGTCGCCCGGGTGCAGCGCGGGGACAAAAGGGCGTTCGATCTGCTGGTGCTCAAGTACCAGCGCAAGATCATGCGCCTGCTGTCGCGCATGATACGCGATCCGGGCGACGTCGAGGATGTCGCCCAGGAAGCCTTCATCAAGGCCTATCGCGCCTTGCCGCAGTTCCGCGGGGAAAGCGCTTTTTACACCTGGCTGTACCGCATCGCCATCAATACGGCGCGCAACTGGCAGGCGTCCAGCGCGCGGCGCCCCAGCGCTCCAAATGTAATAGAGACCGAAGACGGTGAAACTTTTAGTCAGATCGACAACCTAACCGATATCAGTACGCCGGAGTCGCTGGCGGCCAGCAGGCAGATCGTCGAGACGGTCAACGCGGCCATCAACGCGCTGCCCGAAGAGCTGCGCACCGCGATCGTCCTGCGCGAAATCGAGGGCATGAGCTACGAGGACATCGCCCAGACCATGGGTTGTCCCATAGGCACGGTCCGGTCGCGCATATTTCGCGCCCGCGAGGCCATCGCGACGCAGTTGCGTCCTGTTTTGGACACCGATTCCGAACGTCGGTGGTAAGGAGTATTCAAATGCAAGGTGTCAATTCCGACGCCCAGACCGATTCCTGGGACAGCACCGTATCCGCATGGATGGACGGCGACGGAGAAATCCGTCCCGAAGACCTCGACTCGCCCTACGGCAGGCAGGTGTGGGACACTTACCATCTGATTGGCGACGTGTTGCGCAGCGACGAACTCGCCATCAGGCCGTCCGACCTGTTCTACGCCAGGGTATCCAAGGCCATCGACGCCGAGCCGGCTATCGTGGCGCCCCAGCGCCGGGTCTTTTCGGCCACCCGGCTCGGGCTGTCGGGCGTAGCGGTGGCCGCGGCCGTCGCCTCGGTCATCTGGGTCGCCTTGCCCTATTTCTCCGGCCAGGCTTCCGGCGGGGCGCAGACCCAGGTGCTGGCTGCCGCGGACGAAGGCCAGGTAGACGACTACATCGAGGCCCATCGCCAGTTCGCAGGCGCCAACCCCATCCGCCAGGTGTCGTTCGACATGGGGGCCTCGCGCTGATGGCGAAGCAGGCTCTGGCATTTCGGACGCACGGACCCGCAGCGCGCGATGGGGCGCTGTCGCGGTTGGGCGTGGTGCTGCTCATGGCCGCCTGTGCCATGGCAAGCGCCGCGCAGCGCGCCCAGGCCGCCGATCCGCTCCAAGGCGAAGTCACCCGCTTTCTGCATCAAACCCAGCAGGCGGCCCGCAACTCCGATTATTCCGGCGTGTTCACCTACCA
The DNA here is from genome assembly GCF_003545815.1 of Pusillimonas caeni. Taxonomy (GTDB): domain Bacteria; phylum Pseudomonadota; class Gammaproteobacteria; order Burkholderiales; family Burkholderiaceae_B; genus Pusillimonas; species Pusillimonas caeni. The sequence goes on along the minus strand of NZ_PDUW01000004.1, from coordinate 237,978 downwards.
GCAGGGCGCCAGCATGCAGTCTTCGCGCATCGTGCACGTGGTCGACGGCACCGGAGAGCGCGAGCGGCTGGTCATCCTCGACGGCGAACCACGCGAATTCATCCGGCACAACGACACGGTGCAGTGCCTGGTGCCCACAAAAGAGCTGGTGCTGGTCGAAAAGCATCGCATGGACCGCTTCCCCGGCGTGCTGCTAGGCGAAGGCCACGATCTGGACAGCCACTACACGCTGCGCATGGGCACGCAACGCCAGCGCGTCGCGGGACACGAATGCATCCCCGCCGAAATTCACCCTCGGGACGATCTGCGCTACGGCTATCGCTTCTGCGTCGACCCGGACAGCAAGCTGCTGATCAAGGCGCAAACCGTCGACGAACACGGCGAGGTCGTCAACCAGATCGCCTTCACCTCGCTGCAGCAGGGCACGGCGGTGCAGGCGCGCGAACTTCAAACATCTTGGGACATGCGCGGCTGGCGCACCATCGAGCTTCCCACCAAGGCCGTCGACATCGCCGAACTCGGGTGGCGGGTGGCCCTGCCGCCGGGCTTCGTCCACAGTACACAGGTTTCCCGCCCCATGAAGTCGGGCAAGCCGGTCATGCAGATGGTGCTGACCGACGGGCTTGCAGCCATATCGGTCTTCATCGAGCAATTCCATCCTTCGCAGGAGTCCCGCCTGATGCCCCAGGGCGCGGCGCGCAATGGCGCCATGAACATCTACGGCGCCCGCATCGGCGATCATTGGTTGACGGCCATCGGAGAAGTCCCGGCCGGCACCCTGAGCCAGCTCGTGGAGCACATCGAATATGTGCCCCCTGGCGGCGCACTGCATTAGGGTTTCAGTATTGCGGGCCCTTAGGCACAGCTTTTAGTACGAGGAGTCAATAAGATGCGTACAGCATGCATGTCCATGTATAAATTCAAGCAGTTCCTGTCAGCGGCCGCCGTCGGCGTCGTACTGGCCTGCGCGTCCATGGCCTCGACGGCCCAGCCGTCGGCCCCGGTCCTGGCCGTTCCCGATTTCACCGAGGCGGTTGCCAAGACCGAAGGCTCGGTGGTCAATATCCGCACCACCGAAGCCGTGACAGTGCGCCAGTCGCCTTTCGGGCCCGGGGGAACCGACCCCTACGAAATGTTCCGCTGGTTCTTCGGACCCGACTTCATGCCTCCGGGCGCCCAGCCTTCTCCGCGGCGCAACATGCCGCCTCCTTCCGAGGAAGAGCGCATTGTGCCGCGTGGAGTGGGATCGGGCTTCATCATCTCCAGCGACGGCTACATTCTTACCAACAATCACGTGGTCGAGGGCGCCAACGGCATCTTCGTCACCATGACGGACGGTAAAGAGCACACCGCGGAAGTCATCGGCACCGATCCGCGCACCGACATCGCCCTCATCAAGATCGACGTCAAAGGCCTGTCGCCGCTGCCCATCGGCGACTCCAAGCAGCTCAAGAAGGGCCAGTGGGTGCTGGCCATCGGTTCGCCGTTCGGGCTGGATTCGACCGTGACCGCCGGCATCGTCAGCGCCATCAATCGCGAAACGGGCGATTACCTGCCTTTCATCCAGACCGATGTCGCGGTCAATCCCGGCAATTCGGGTGGTCCGCTCATCAACCTGGCCGGGGAAGTGGTCGGCATCAATTCGCAGATCATCTCGCAAAGCGGCGGCTTTATGGGTATTTCGCTGGCCATCCCCATCGACGAAGTGATGCGGGTCGTCGAGCAGCTCAAAGAGCACGGCAAGGTCACTCGCGGCCGCATCGGCGTCCAGATCGGCCAGGTTTCCCCCGACGTGGCCAAGGCGATCGGCCTGGGCGATGCACGCGGCGCCATGGTCAGCAATGTCGAGCCGGGCGGGCCCGCGGCCGATGCGGGCGTGAGCTCGGGCGACGTGATCACGAAATTCGACGGCAGGGATATCAAGCATTGGACCGACCTGCCTCGCATCGTCGGCGAAACCAAGCCGGGCACCCGGGCCGACATCGAGGTGTGGCGCAAGGGCAAGAACCAGACCCTCAAGGTCAAGGTAGGAGAAATGCCCTCGGCGACCGAAACCGCTTCGACGCAGGCGCCCGAATCGCGCGGCACCACCGCCGACTCTCTGGGGCTGACGGTGGCCGACGTCCCCGAGGCCGCGCGCAAGCAGGCCGGCATCAAGGGCGGCGTCCAGGTGTCGCAGTCGCAGGGGCCGGCCGCCGCAGCGGGCATTGTGCCGGGCGACGTCATCCTTACCGTCAACAACGAGGACATCACCGATGCGGCCCAGTTCGCCAAGGTGGTAAAGGGCCTGGACAAGAATCGGGCGGCCGCCATGCTCATCTGGCGCGACGGGCAGACGCAGTGGGTGCCCGTCACGCCATCCAAATAAAAACGGCTAAAATGCAGTAACAGCAAGAGGGGCGCCCGATGCGCTCCTCTTTTTTACGTATCGCCGCGTTTTCGGCCCCTTCACAATCGCCCCTTTTCCGGGCCTCTTTCGCAGGTTTATGGATCACATCCGCAACTTTTCCATCATTGCCCACATCGATCACGGCAAGTCGACCCTGGCCGACAGGCTGATCCAGCGCTGTGGCGGCCTGGCCGACCGCGAGATGTCGACCCAGGTGCTCGACTCCATGGACATCGAGCGTGAAAGGGGAATCACCATCAAGGCCCAGACGGCTTCGCTGAGCTACAAGGCCCGCGACGGCAAAGTCTATGCGCTGAACCTCATCGACACCCCGGGCCACGTCGACTTTTCGTACGAGGTCAGCCGCTCCCTGTCCGCCTGCGAGGGCGCCCTGCTGGTCGTGGATGCTTCGCAGGGCGTCGAGGCCCAGACCGTGGCCAATTGCTATACCGCCATCGAGCTGGGCGTCGAGGTGCTGCCGGTGCTCAACAAGATGGATCTGGCCTCGGCCGATCCCGACGCCGCCCGCCAGGAGATCGAGGACGTCATCGGCATCGACGCTTCCGAGGCCATCCTGGCCAGCGCCAAGACGGGCATGGGCGTGGATGACATCCTCGAAGCCGTCGTGGCCAAGGTGCCCGCGCCCCAGGGAGACCCCGCCAAGCCGCTGCAGGCGCTCATCATCGACTCGTGGTTCGACAACTACGTGGGCGTCATCATGCTGGTGCGCATCGTCAATGGCGTGCTCAACATCAAGGACAAGGTGCAGCTGATGGCCAGCGGCGCCACCCATCCCTGCGACCAGCTGGGCGTATTCACCCCCAAGTCCGAACCGCGCTCCAGGCTGTCGGCGGGCGAGGTGGGCTTCGTCATCACCGGCATCAAAGAGCTCGAGCACGCCAAGGTGGGCGACACGATCACCCTGGCGGGCAAGCCCGCCGACCGGCCGCTGCCGGGTTTCAAAGAGGTCAAGCCGCAGGTGTTCGCCGGGCTCTATCCGGTCGAAAGCAGCGAGTACGACCAGCTGCGCGACTCCCTCGAAAAACTCAAGCTCAACGACTCGTCGCTGATGTTCGAACCCGAGGTGTCCCAGGCGCTGGGCTTCGGCTTTCGCTGCGGCTTTCTGGGGCTGCTGCACATGGAGATCGTGCAAGAGCGCCTCGAGCGCGAGTTCGACATGGACATCATCACCACGGCGCCTTCGGTGGTGTACGAAGTCGAGCAGCGCGACGGTTCGGTGGTCATGATAGAAAGCCCCTCGCGCATGCCGGAAATCGGCCAGATCGCCGAGATACGCGAGCCCATGGTGACGCTCACGCTGTTCATGCCGCAAGAGTATGTCGGCCCCGTCATGACTCTGTGCCTGGCCAAGCGCGGCGTGCAGAAGAACATGAGCTATCACGGCCGGCAGGTCCACCTCGTCTACGAAGTGCCGCTGGCCGAGATCGTGCTCGACTTTTTCGACCGGCTGAAGTCCGTGTCGCGGGGTTATGCTTCCATGGACTACGAGTTCAAGGAATACCAGCCTTCGGACGTGGTCAAGGTCGACGTGCTGATCAATGGCGACCGGGTCGATGCGCTGTCGATGATGGTGCACCGCAGCAACGCCCGCTATCGGGGGCGCGAGGTGGTCGGCAAGATGCGTGGGCTGATCCCGCGCCAGATGTTCGACATCGCCATCCAGGCGGCCATCGGCGCCGAGATCATCGCGCGCGAGAGCGTCAAGGCGCTGCGCAAGAACGTGCTGGCCAAGTGCTATGGTGGCGACATCTCGCGCAAGAAAAAACTGCTCGAGAAACAAAAGGCCGGCAAGAAACGCATGAAGCAGGTGGGCAACGTGGAGATACCCCAGGAGGCCTTCCTGGCCATCTTGCAGGTCGAAGACAAATAGGCAAAAACAATAGGATTAGCTGGGCATGAGCTGGGATTTCGCACTGATACTTTTTGTGCTGCTGGTGGTCACGGGCGCGGTCTGGGCGCTGGATTTCTTCTATCTGCGGTCGCGCCGCCTGCAGCGCGCCCAGGCGCAGATGGCGGTGTTCGACGCCAATCCCACGGGCGTGGGCACGGTCGAGGCGGCGCGCCTGCGCCAAGAGGCCTACGACGATGCTCACCGCGTGCCCTGGTGGATCGAATACTGCGTCAGTTTCTTTCCGGTGATCCTGTTCGTGTTCGTCCTGCGATCGTTCGTGGTCGAGCCTTTCCGCATTCCGTCGGGCTCCATGCTGCCCACGCTGCAAAATGGCGACCTGATCCTGGTCAACAAATTCCAGTACGGCATCCGTCTGCCGGTGATCGACAAGAAGATCATCGACATCGGCGAGCCCAAGCGCGGCGATGTGCTGGTGTTCCGCTATCCGGTCGAACCCGATATCGATTACGTCAAGCGGGTGGTGGGCGTGCCGGGAGACGAGGTCGTCTACCAGGACAAAATGCTGTTCATCAACGGCCAGCCCGTCACCCAGACGCGCTCGGGCGACTATTTCGAGCCCGATCGCTCGGTCTATGTCGGGCGGTATACTGAGATGCTGGGCGACAAGCAGCACAGCCTGCTGCTCAACAAGCACGCCCCCCAGGACTACATGCCGATCGCCGATTATCCGTATCGAAGCAACTGCGAGTACTTCCATAACGGGGTGCGCTGCAAGGTGCCGGAGGGCCATTACTTCATGATGGGCGACAATCGGGACAACAGCCTCGACAGCCGTTACTGGGGCTTCGTGCCCGAACAGAACATCGTCGGGCGGGCCTTTCTCATCTGGATGAATTTCAGCGAACCCAGTCGTATTGGCGGATTCCAATAATGGCGAGCACGGCAACCCTCGAAACCGCACTCGATTATCGATTCCAGGATGCTTCCTTGCTCGAGCAGGCGCTGACGCATCGCAGTCACAGCGCGCGCCATAACGAGCGTCTCGAATTCCTGGGCGACTCGGTGCTGAACTTCGTGGTCGCCGCCATGCTGTTCAAGCGCTTTGCCAAGATCGACGAAGGCGACCTGTCGCGCCTTCGGGCCAACCTCGTCAAGCAGTCGTCCCTGGCCGACATCGCCCAGAAGCTGTCCCTGTCCCAGTACCTTCGCCTGGGCGAGGGCGAACTCAAGAGCGGCGGCTTTCGCCGCCCCTCCATCCTGGCCGACACGCTGGAAGCCATATTCGGCGCCATCTTCCTGGATGCGGGCTTCGACGCGGCCCAGAAGACCATTGTGCGGCTGTACACGCCCATCGTGCAAAGCGTCGATCCCAAGACCCTGGGCAAAGATCCCAAGACCCTGCTGCAGGAGCTGCTTCAGGGACGCAAGCTCGATCTGCCCACCTATACCGTGGTCGCCACGCACGGTGCGGCGCACAATCAGATGTTCGACGTCGAGTGTTCCATTCCCGCGCTGGACATCAAGGTCTCGGCGCCGGGCTCCAGCCGGCGCGCCGCCGAGCAGCTTGCGGCCACCCAGGCTATTGCCGCGGTGCAGGCATTGGGACTGGGCAAGGGGGCGTCCGGCCGGGGCAGGGCGCGCAAGTCGGCGCAGCTGTCGCTGCCCGTGGCGGTTACCCAGGAAAACAAATGAGTACACCTTTTCGCTGCGGCTTCGTCGCCATCGTCGGCCGCCCGAACGTGGGCAAGTCCACCCTGGCCAACGCCCTGATCGGCAGCAAGATCTCCATCGTATCGCGCAAGGCGCAAACCACCCGCCACCGCATCCACGGCATCCTCACGCGCGAGAATGAACAGTTCGTCTTCGTGGACACTCCCGGCTTCCAGACCCGCCACGGCGGCGCCATGAACCGCATGATGAATCGCGTGGTCACCCAGGCCCTGGCCGACGTCGACGTGGTGCTGCATGTCGTCGAGGCGGGCAAGTGGACGGCCGGAGACGAGCAGTTGCTGCCCTTGCTGCCCAAAAAGAACAACACCGTCCTGGTCGTCAACAAGGTCGATGCGATCAAGGACAAGAACGCCATGTTTCCCTTCGTCAGCAAGATCATGGCGCTGCATCCCTATTCGGCCGTGGTGCCCGTCAGCGCCGCGCGCGACATACAGCTGGACAATCTGCTGGCCGAGGTGGCTTCCCGCCTGCCCGAGGGCGAGCCCATGTTCGAGGCCGATTCCCTCACCGACCGGCCCGTACGCTTCATCGCGGCCGAGCTGCTGCGCGAAAAAATCTTCCGCCTCGTCGGAGACGAACTGCCATACGGCTGCACCGTGGTCATCGAGCAATGGGAAGAGACCGACGCGGGGGCCCGGGTGGCGGCCTGCATCCTGATCGAGCGCGAAAGCCATCGGCCCATCCTGCTCGGCGCCGGCGGCGGCCACATGAAGCGCATCGCCTCCGAGGCGCGCCAGGACATGCAGGAGCTGCTGGACAAGCCGGTGCATCTCGAGGTGTACATCAAGGTGCGCAAAGGCTGGTCCGACCGCGAGGGCACCCTGCGCGAACTGGGATATGACTAGCCGGCGAGGCCATCGCATCCAGGACGCGGCCGGCTACATGCTGCACGCCACCGACTGGAAAGAAACCTCTCTGATCGTGCAGGCCTTTACGCGGGACCATGGCAATGTCGCGATGGTGGCCAAGGGGGCCAAGCGCCCCTATTCGGTGCTGCGCCCGGTCCTGGCGGCTTTCCAGCCCCTGTCCCTGTCTTGGAGCGGCGGCGGCGAAGTCAAGACCTTGATGCGCGCCGACTGCGCCGGCGTGCGCCCCTTGGGCGGCAAGGCCCTGATGTCCGCCTGGTACATGAACGAACTGCTGCTGCGCCTGCTGCCGCGTGAAGACCCGCATCCCGTGTTGTACGACGCTTACGACGCCGCGCTGGAGCAGCTGGCGGGCGGATCCCGGGCGGCGGGCGCCTTGCGCCGCTTCGAATGGACGCTGCTGAACGAGGCCGGCTACGGCCTGGACGAAGCGCCACCCGACTTCGATGATCCGTCCATCGAGCCCGCTTTGCGCACGTCGCTGCGGCAGCGTCTGGACGAACTCTTGACCCGCCCCTTGCAGACCCGGCGGGTCCTGATGGCGCTGCAGCGATTTTGAACCGTGTTCCCGATTTCCTCGTGCTGGACACCTGCGTGCTGCTTTCCAACGTGCTGCGCCGCCTGTTGCTGCGCCTAGCCGATCAAGCCTGCTTCCAGCCCGCCTGGAGCGAGATCATCGGCGACGAATGGCGGCGCAACGCCGCACGGGTCTGGGAAGTCGAGCCGGAGATCATCGCGCAGGAATGGAAGCAGCTTCAGGCCCTGTACCCCGAAGCCGATCAGGGCGACGTCGCGCCGTTCAAGCAAGGCCTGGTGTACAGCGATCCCAAAGACTGGCATGTGATTGCCGCCGCCCGCGCCGTGCTGGCCAGGCGGCCCACCGCCTCGGTGGCCGTCGTGACGCGCAATCTGCGCGACTTCCGCCGCGCCGAGCTGCGCCGCCTGGGCATAGATCTGATGGACCCCGATCAATTGCTGGTGCGATGCTGGGACCACCATCGCGAGACGTTGCGATCCGCCTTCGAGCATATGCCGCTGGACCTGGCCGCCTCCGGCCGTCCCCTCGAGACCCTGGACGTCATCCTGAAGCGCGAGCGTTTGTTCCGATTGAACAAGCTGTACGCGGCATAACACTGAGCGCTTGCCGCCGGCATGGCGCTTCCGGCGGTCGGCCATGATTGCCTCAGAAGGCGCACGGACCGGTCGGCCGATGGTCCGTGCTTCCGGGCAGGCCCTAGGCGGGCTGCGCCTTCAGTGAGAGACCGTGTCCCGGGCAGGCCCGTGGCCGAAGGGCGCCGTCGGCGTCGCGTTCCGGCCAGCCTTCGAAAGCATCTTCTATGATCGGAAACTCTTCCAGCAGCAGCCGGCCCCCGAAGGCGCCCGAGAGCTGTACGAACAATCCCGGCAAGAAGTGCGGAGCGATCGTCACCCCCTTGAGGGCCGCCATGCGCGCTACCTCCAGGCATGGGGTCAGGCCGCCGGCCATCGCGAGATCGGGCTGGATGACGGCTGCGATGCCGTCATCGAGGCAGACCGCAAAACGGTCGAGGCCCTGAAGGTGCTCGCCGATGGCGATGGGCGTGCCGCTCTGTTGCGCCGCAAGCCGGCGATAGCCCAGGATGTCGATGGAAGGCAGCGGCTCTTCGACAAAGCTCAGCCCGTATTCCGCAGCCTGGGCCAGCAGCCTCGATGCCGTGTCGAGATTGCCTTTTTCGTTGGCATCGGCCATCAGGCGGGCATCTGCTCCGATGGCATCGCGCACTGCGCGCAGAACGGCTTCGTCGCCGCTGTCGGCGTTTACCCGCGGCTTCACTCCCGCATAGCCGGCTGCAATATAAGAGGCGGCCAGCTCTGCGCTTTTTTGGGGCGGATCGGTGGGGCTGAAGCCGCCGCTTGCGTAAAGGGGCACGGGCAGAACGTCTCCGCCCATGGCGCGTGCCAGGGGTTCGCCCTTCCGCTTTGCGGTCAAGTCCCACAGCGCGACATCCAGCGCGGCAAGAGCCAGAACGTTCGGACCGTCGCCGGTCCTGTTGAAGCTTTTCTTGATCTCGGACCAATGCTCGGAGGGCAGGCGTAACGCCGCCCCTTCCAGGAATCGGGCGGCCTGCGCCTGGGCCAGCTGCGCGACAACCGCGCCACCTCCGCCGATCACGTAAGAAAAGCCCAGGCCCTCGGCGCCCTCGTCGTCGCGCAGGGTCGCCACGATGATGTCGACGCCGGTTACGCCCGAGCCGCCAATGGGCGAGGCGTATTTTTTTTCGATGAGCTGGATTCTGATCGTTGCGATGTGCGCCATTGTCTATGTGCCGCTCTTGGATTGAGCAAGTTTTTCAAGCGGACAGTGTCGCACCGAACTGGCCGGAACGGAAACGCGTCCACGAACAACGCCCCAACGCCGAGCCTTGGGGCGGCCCGGCGACAAAAAAGCCGGTGTTGCATCACCGGCCTGGCTTCGGTTGCGTCGGCGACCTGTCTTTCGGTGGGCCGCCGACTCGGGAATGTCAGCCTACTCGCGGTCGCCGCCGAAAATCCCCAGCAGCATCAGCAGATTGGCAAAGATGTTGTACAGGTCGAGATAGATGGCCAGAGTGGCCGAAATATAGTTGGTTTCGCCGCCGCGGATGACCCGCTGCAGGTCGACCAGCAGAAAGGCCGAGAAGATGCCGATGGCCAGCACGGACACCGTCAGCACCAGCGCCGGCAGCTGCAGGAAGATATTCGCCACCGCGGCCACGATCAGGATCACCACGCCCACGAACAAGAACTTTTGCCAGTGCGAGAAATCGCGCTTGGTCGTCGAGGCCACGCTGGCCATTGCGCCCAGCACCAGGGCAGTGCCGCCGAATGCCAGCATGATCAACTGCGAACCGTTCGAAAAGCCCAGCACATGGCCGATCAGCCGCGACAGCATGATGCCCATGAAGAACGTGAATGCGAGCAGCAGGGCTACGCCCAGCGAACTGTTCTTGTTGCGCTCGACCAGGAACATCAGGCCGAAAGCGCCGACCAGGAAGACCACCACGCTCAGCCCGGGGCTGGTGGCCATGACCGCGTTCAGGCCGGTGTTGAGCCCCACGAAGGCGCCCAGGACCGTGGGTATGAGCGACAGCGCGAGCAGCCAGTAGGTGTTGCGCAGAACGCGGTTGCGCATGACCTCGCTTCGGGCCGCATAGCTGTCGCGGGACAAGGTAGTGTGATCGTTCATGATGGATTCCTGTGTCTGTAGGCGGAAAATGCGATGTGGCGCCTTCCGGACGAGGCGGGCGCCCGCGCCGACGACTACGATTATTGAAAGTACCAAAAGAGATTAACTTACAAGAGGCTGAATAATCAAGTTCTGTTTGATACATCGTGAGCGTGCAGATCGTGGCCTGCACTTTTGTATCGGCGCCAGCGCTGGCGCGCCATCAACACCGATTCTTCGTCCTGCGAAACGATTTCCAGGATGCGCTCGTACTGCTCCGCCCCCGGCGGACACTGCGCATCGAGATTGACGAGCCAGGGGGAGGGCGGCGGCCCCTCGGGCGGGGCGATGGCCTTGCCCGAAAGCAGTATGGGCGTTTGCGGCGCGAGCGGATCTCCGGCGTCCACATGAGGGACGAAGGCCGTGGCCTCGAACCCCCACAGCATGAGGTCGAAGCGTTCGAGCAGCACGGCGTCGGAACAATACACCACCAGCCTCCGGCCCTTGCTGTAGTGCTTGAGCACGACCTCGCAGGCCATGCGCAGCCGGTCGGCGGCGCCGAAGGCGAAGTCGACGCGGGCCATCAGCGCACAATGTGCGCCGAAGGCGCGTCAAAGCGTGAGATGGGCGCGCCGGGCATGGCTCAGGCCTGATCCATCAGGAATTGCACCAGCAGCGGCACCGGCCGCCCCGAGGCGCCTTTGTCCTTGCCGCTGCGCCATGCCGTGCCGGCGATGTCGAGATGGGCCCAGCGATATTTGCCGGTGAAGCGCGACAGGAAGCAGGCGGCCGTGACCGAGCCGGCCGGAGGGCCGCCGATATTCGCCATATCGGCGAAGTTGGAGCGCAGCTGCTCTTGGTAGGCATCGTCGAGGGGCATGCGCCACGCCGTGTCGTTGGCCGTCCGGCCCGCCGTGAGCAGCCCCTCGGCCAGTTCGTCGTCTTTCGAGAACAGGCCGGTATTGACGTGCCCCAGCGCGACCACGCAGGCGCCGGTCAGTGTGGCGATGTCGATGACGGCCTCGGGCTTGAAGCGTTCGGCGTAGGTGAGGGCGTCGCAGAGCACCAGGCGCCCTTCGGCGTCGGTATTGAGGATTTCGATGGTCTGGCCCGACATGCTGGTGACCACGTCGCCGGGCTTGTTGGCCTGGCCGCTGGGCAGGTTTTCGCAGGCCGGAATGAGCCCGATCACCGGCCGGTCCACACCCAGTTCGGCGATGGCGCGCAGCGTACCCAGCACGCTGGCGGCGCCGCACATGTCGTACTTCATTTCGTCCATGTTGGCGGCGGGCTTGATCGAGATGCCGCCGGCGTCGAAGGTGATGCCCTTGCCCACCAGGACGATGGGCGCGGCCTTGGCGGCGCGCGCCCGCCGGCGTATATTTGAGTTCGATGAAGGCGGGCGGCTGCGAGGAGCCTTTGGCCACGGACAGGAAGGAACCCATCTTCAGCGCTTCGATCTGCTTGAGGTTGAATACGCGCGCCGACAGGTTCTTGAATTCGCGCGCCAGCTGCTTGGCGGTATTGCCCAGATAGGTGGGCGTGCAGACGTTGCCGGGCAGGTCGCCCAGCTTGCGCGCGAGCTGCATGCCGTTGGCAATGGCGCGTCCGGCCGCCAGGCCCTGCTGGGCCTGCGCGGCCTGGCCCCGTTCGACGTGGACGGCGATTTTCTTGAGCTTGGGCGGGCCTTCGCGATCGCGCTTGCCCAACGTCTCGTCGTAGCGATACAAAGCCTGGCCCGCGGCGACGGCGCAGGCTTGCGCGCGGCCGCGCAGCGTGGTGCCGTTGCATTCGATGGCGGCGAGGGTGGAGACGCCTTCGGAGAGCCGGGCCTGCGCGCAATAGTTGGCGAAGGTTTGTTCGGCGCCGGCATGCGTTTTGGCGTTGTAGGCCTCTTGTTTGCCCAGGCCGATTAAAATGACGCGTGCGGCGGCCACGCCGGGCAGCTTGCGCAGTACCAGGTGCGTGTTGGGCTTGGCCGGAAATTCGGATTTCAGCACTTCGCGAATGGCGCCATTGCTGGCGTTGTCGATGATGTCGGCCGCACTGCTCAGCATGCCGTCGGCAAAGACGCCGACCGCCAGCGCCGCAGTCTTGATCTGATGCAAAGAGGCCGAAGTCTGTGTGCTAAATTCCATACGAGTTTCCCCAAGGTGTCTACAGGATGCTATTGAGTGAACTGTCGATTATCCTGCATATTGTCTCATGTCACTATTCAAACGTTCCGTCGTATCCGAAATCATGAGCCATGCCGGCGTGGTGTTCTCCACCTTGCTGGTAGTGTGGCTGAGCGTGCTGCTGGTGCGTCTGCTGGGCGACGCCGCCAACGGCGCGATAGGCGGGGACGTCGTGCTGGGGCTGGCCACCTTTTCAAGCATCACCGCCTTGCCGGTGATTCTTTCCGTCTCCCTGTTCATCGCGGTGCTTACCACGGTGACCCGCAATTTCCGTGAATCCGAGATGGTCGTCTGGTTTGCCAGCGGCCTTTCGCTGAAGGACTGGATCCGGCCGGTGCTGCGTTGCGCCGTGCCCATTGCGCTGCTGATCGCTTTTCTGACGCTGTTCGCTTCGCCCTGGGCCTATCGCCAGATCGAAGAGTACCGCCAGCGCTACGAACAGCGCTCCGACCTGTCCAAGGTGACGGTGGGGCAGTTCATCGAAACCCAGGACGGCGCGCGCGTCTTTTTTGCCGAAGAGCCCGTCACGCCGGGAGATGAGCTGGGACGCGTGGTGGCACGGGTCATCGACCCCGAGTGGCTCAGCGTGGTGGCGGCCGAGAGCGCCCGCATCGAGACCCAGGAGAACGGCGACCGCTTTCTGGTATTGAGCGAGGGGCATCGCTACGACCTCAAACGCGACACCTCGGAATTTCGCCTGTTCGATTTCGACAAATACGGCTTTCGCCTCGAAAGCCGGGCCGATGCCACTTCGCCCGCGGCAATGCGCGAGCTGGCCGAACGGCAGATCAAGGCCAGGCCCACCGAGCAGCTCTTTCGCGACGGCAACGATACGGCGCGCTCGCAAATCATGTGGCGGCTGGCCCTGCCGCTGGCGGCCCTGAACCTGGCCCTGCTCGCCATCCCGCTCGGGTCGGTCAATCCACGGCTGGGACGGTCCGGAGACCTCCTGATGGCCGGCCTCATCGGCCTGCTGTATATGAACCTGATCAATCTTTCGCGCGGATGGATAGGCAGCGGACAACTCGACTTCAGGCTCGGAGTCTGGCTGGTTCATGGGGTGTTTGCCGCCTTGATGGCCTATATGTTGTGGCGCAAGCTGCGTATCAAGGCGCCGCGCGAGGCGCGCCCCGCCGGCTGACCGGGTCCGCGCGGTACCACGGCATGCCGCCGCGCTTCGTGTTCTCGCCCCTCCGCGCATATGCTTATATAAAAAAATAATTTGGAATTGCTTCTATATTACTTATAATGGGTTGGTTCCAACCGGCCCTCCCATTATGAACCTGCAACAATTCCGTTTCGTGCGCGAGACCATACGCCGCAATTTCAATCTGACCGAAGCGGCGCGGGCGCTGTTCACCTCCCAGCCCGGTGTTTCCAAGTCCATCATCGAATTCGAGGACGAGCTGGGCGTCAAGATATTCGAGCGTCACGGCAAGCGCATCAAGGGGTTGACCAAGCCGGGCGCCGTGGTGGCCCAGGTCATAGACCGCATCATGCGCGAAGTGGACAACCTGAAGAAGGTCAGCGACGAATTCGCTCATCGCGACGAAGGGGGCGTGGTCATCGGCTGCACGCACGCCCAGGCGCGCTACATCCTGCCGCGCGTGATCCCCGCGTTTCGCGAGCGCTTTCCCAAAGTGCGTGTGTCGCTGGCCGAGGGCAACCCGCCCACGCTCGCCCAGATGGTGCTGCACGAGCAGGCCGACATCGCCATTGCGACCGAGTCGCTGTCCCGCACCCCAGGGCTGGCGACCCTGCCGGTGTATTCGTGGGAGCATGTGATCGTCATGCGGCCGGATCATCCGCTGGCCGAGCTCACCTCCAGCGAAGCCAGGGCGCTGTCGCTCGAGCAATTGGCGCAATACCCCATCATCACCTATGACCGGCAGTTCTCGGGCCGCTGCACCATCGACGATGTATTCGCTTCGAACGGCATCACGCCCGACATCGTGCTCGAGGCCATCGACGCCGACATCATCAAAACCTACGTGGACGTCGGGCTGGGCGTGGGCATCATCGCCGGCATGGCTTTCGACCCGCGCCGCGACAAGGGCATGGTGGGCATTCCGGCCGGTCATTTGTTCGGCACCCATACCACCCGTGTGGCCATCAAGTCGGGCGTCTTCCTGCGCGACTATGTTTATGTGCTGCTCGAGATGCTGTCACCCGAATTGAACCGCGACGTCGTGCAAGAGGCGGTCGACTCCGAGCCGCTGCGCCAGGTCGTCAACGGCTGATTCTTTCTTTTCCATTGCGTTCTTTTTGCCGCCGGGCCGCCCCAAGGCAAAAAAGCGCCCCCTCGGGGGGCAGCAAGCAGGCGCGAGCCTGCGCGGCGTGGGGGTATTTTTGCCGCCGGGCCGCCCCAAGGCTCGGCGCCCCCGGCAAAAAACGCCCCTTCATTCCTCCGTCACGACATCCCCTGGGTAAACCCTGATTCAAAATAAGAATGATTCTTATTGACTTAGAAGATAGGAATGATTATCGTTACGAAACATCGACGCAAAGGAGATCTTTCATGACAGAACTCGTCAGGGCAGTAGTGGTGGGTGCGGACAGGCTGGGCAATATCCCCGAATTGCTCAAGGTGCACAACATCGCCATCAGGCATCACATCAGCGGACGCGATCCGGCCCACCAGAAGAAGACCTTGCAGCTTCCCTCGGGCACGGATCTATTGATTCTTCTAACCGATTTCCTGGGCCACAATGTGATGAAGACCTTCCGTGCCGCGGCTCAGCGGTCGGGCGTAAAGGTTCTGGTGTGTAGGCGATCGGTGTGCTGCATGAAGCGCGCGCTGACGCAAAGCGGCTATTGCGAGGCGTGTCCGGCCGAAGCCCAAAGCCGGCCGGTCGGAAAAAAGGCTTTGAGGTTCGCGGCCTGATAATTTGCGGGAACGGTTTCGATGCGCGGCTCAATGGACGAGCCGCCCGAAGCTGTTTCGATTCGCGGCCCGAAAGGCCGCCCCGACCGCTTCGGCCCTACTTTCTGGCCGTGTTCGCCGCCACCAGGCGGCGAGCGCCGTTGTAGCGCTTTTTCCAGTAGGCGATATTCATGTCTTCGATGCGCACCACCGAGCCGGTGCGGGGCGCATGCACGAATTTGTGGTTGCCCAGGTAGATGCCGACATGAGAGAAGCGGGCGCCACGGGTATTGAAGAACACCAGGTCGCCGCGTTTGAGCTCGGAGCGTTTTACCGAGATGCCTTGCCGGGCCATTTCGGACGATTGCCGCGGCAGCTTCAGGCCCAGCGATTTTTCCGCCGCATAGCTGACCAGTCCGCTGCAGTCGAAGCCCGTGTTGGGCGATTCCCCGCCAAACTTATATTTGACCCCCAGGACTTCGAGGGCGGTGCTGACCAGCGACGGGGTCCGGGGTTCTGAATAAGCGCCGCTGGATCGGACGCGGTTGAAGTCGCTGCTTGCCAGGTAAGCACCCAGCGGGTCGGACTTGGTTTTGGACAGATAGCTGTCGCGTATGATGAGGTGTGAGCTGTTTTCGGCCTGTTGCTGGGTATTCGGATTGGTAGCGCATCCTGCCAGTGCCAGGGTCGATGCCGCCAGCAGGATCTTTCCTGCGTGCCATAGACTTCGAGGGGTAAGCGTCGGAATCGATGGGGTGTAATGTGGCGGCATGAGCTATAGGGCTATTCGACAAAAAAATACGTACACGTGGCGCGGCCATGAACCGGCCTTGCCTGCTGTGGCAAGCAGTGGGCAAAGAACGGGGATCGCGCAGAAATCAGGCGCCTGAAAAAAACTGCCCCGAGTTTAACCAATCTCATTTAGAGGGTAAAGCGTCGTTACAAAATAGATGGGGCGCGTTACCCCTGGAACTTGCTTTTTCCGTAGAAAGCGCTTTTTTTGCTCCGAAGGGAAGCCGCCGCTGAAAAGCTGCCGCCGCATCGAGTATGGCATCATGTCGGGCGCGAACATCGCATGCCTTTCACACGACATCAGGAGACTCTATGAATACCAAGAAGACATTGGCCCGCGCAGACGTCCAGGCCGTTCTCGACGCCGCCGAACGCCACGCGAAGGACAATTCCTGGGCGGTCACCATTGCGGTCGTCGACGACGGGGGACATGCGCTGGGACTGGTCCGCCTGGACGGCGCGGCGCCCATGTCGGCGGACATCGCCTTGGCCAAGGCGCGCACGGCGGCGGTCAGCCGGCGTGAAACCAAGGCGTTCGAAGACATGATCAATCAGGGACGCTATGCCTTCCTGTCGGCGCCCGGCATCGAAGGGTTGATGGAGGGCGGGGTGCCTATCGTGGTCGACGGCCAGGTGGTGGGAGCGGTGGGCGTATCGGGCGTCAAGTCGCCGGAAGACGCCGCCATCGCCCGGGCGGGGGCCGGCGCCGCTGCGTCATGAGCGCATCGGCTCCGAACGAGCCGGCGGCTGAATCGGGCCCGCCCGACGACCATGGCGGCGGATTGTTCCGCAGCGCCCTGAAGCCGGGCGTGCGCCGGCGCGAAGTCTGGGCATGGGCCATGTACGACTTCGCCAATTCGGGCTATACGACGGTCGTCATCACGACCGTCTTCAGCACTTACTTCGTCGGTGTCGTGGCGGCCGGCAGGCCTTGGGGCACACTGGCCTTCACCATGGCCTTGTCCCTTTCGTATCTGGCCATCATGCTCAGCATGCCCGCGCTGGGCGCGCGCGCCGATGCGCGCGCGGGCAAGCGCCGGCTGCTGTTCAGCAGCACCGTGGGCTGCGTGGCCGCCACGGCGCTGCTTGCGCTGGTCGGGCCCAGCGACATCGCGCTGGCGCTGGTGCTGCTGGCGCTGTCCAACTATTGCTACTGCGTGGGCGAGTCCGTCGTGGCCGCCTTCCTGCCTGAAATCGCGCGCCCCGATGCCCTGGGGCGTGTGTCGGGGTGGGGATGGGGTTTCGGTTATTTCGGCGGCATGCTGACCCTGGGCTTGTCCCTCGGCTTGGTGGGCTGGGCCTCGAACCGGGGGGCGGAGGCGCATCAGTATGTGCCCTACGTCATGCTGCTGACCGCCTTCATGTTCTCGCTATCGGCCATACCGTCTTTCCTGTTTCTGCGCGAACGCAGCGCGCCGAGCAATCGACCGGCCCAGGGATGGCTCAAGAGGCTGGCGGGCGCCTGGCGCGAAACCGGCGAACACTTCACCGACTTCCGGCTGCTGCTCGTGTGCGGCGCCTTCTACCATGCAGGCATTTCCGTAGTGGTGACGCTGGCCGCCGTCTATGCCAACCAGGCGATGGGATTCACCATGGCGCAGACCATGGTATTGGTCTTTACGGTCAATATCGCCGCCGCCGCCGGAGCGTTGACGTTCGGCCACTTCCAGGACAGGGTGGGACATAAGCGCGCACTGACGATCACCCTGTGGGGCTGGATTGCCATGGTGCTGGTCGCGTATTCGGCCGTACAGGTGTGGGTGTTCTGGATCGCCGCCACGCTGGCGGGCCTGTGCATGGGCACCAGCCAAAGCGCGGGCAGGGCCATGGTGGGCGGACTGGCTCCCAGCCGGCGTCTGGCCGAATTCTATTCCCTGTGGACCTTCGCCACGCAATTGGCGGCCGTGGTGGGGCCGCTGTGCTATGGGCTGGTCACCTGGGTGACCGACGGCAATCACCGGCTGGCGCTGCTGATCACCGGGCTGTTCTTCGTCGGCGGCCTGGTGGTGCTGGCGCGCCTGGATTTTGCGCGCGGCGCCCGGGTGCGCGATACTGTATCGATGTAAGCGTCCAGTCAGAGTAGGCGGTTATTAAATATATGGGGACAACAACCATTACAGGAGTCAATCATGTCTAGTGCGATCGAATCAGTCCTGGTCGAGAAACGCGTGTTTCCGCCTCCCGAGGCGCTTGTCGAGCAGGCCAATATATCGGGCATGGACGCATACCGGGCCTTGTGCGACGAGGCCGATAAATCTCCCGACGCATTCTGGGGCCGGCTGGCGCGCGAAAATCTGCTCTGGAGCAAGCCCTTCTCGCAGGTGCTGGACAGTTCGGACGCGCCTTTCCACAAATGGTTTGCGGACGGCGAGCTGAACGTATCCGCCAATTGCCTGGACAAGCACCTGGATACGCCGACGGCCGACAAGACCGCCATCATCTTCGAGTCCGACGACGGCAAGGTGACCAAGGTGACGTACCGCGAGCTGCACGCGCGCGTATGCGAGTTCGCCAACGGCATCAAGTCGCTGGGTTACAAGGCCGGCGAGCGGGCCATCATCTATCTGCCCATGTCGATCGAGGCCGTGGTGGCCATGCAGGCCTGCGCCCGCCTGGGCATCATCCACTCCGTGGTGTTTGGCGGTTTTTCGGCCAAGAGCCTGAACGAGCGCATCGTCGACGTGGGCGCCACGCTGATCATTACGGCCGACGAGCAGATGCGGGGCGGCCGAAGCATACCGCTCAAGCCGGCCGTGGACGAGGCCCTCGGCATGGGCGGCTGCGATGCCGTCCGCCAGGTCGTCGTCTATCGCCGCACGGGCGGCGCCATTGACTGGTCCGAAGGCCGCGATCTGTGGATGCACGATGTCTGCGCCGATCAGCCTTCCACGTGCGAGCCGACTCCCGTCAACGCCGAGCATCCCCTCTTCATTCTCTATACCTCGGGCTCCACGGGAAAGCCCAAGGGCGTCCAGCACGCCTCGGGCGGCTATCTGCTGTGGGCGCTGCTGACGACGAAATGGACCTTCGACGCCAAGGACAGCGACGTCTATTGGTGCACGGCGGACGTGGGCTGGGTCACGGGCCACACCTATATCACCTACGGCCCGCTGGCCGCGGGCCTGACGCAGATCGTGTTCGAGGGTGTGCCCACCTATCCGGATGCGGGCCGATTCTGGCAGATGATCCAGCGCCACAAAGTCACGGTGTTCTACACGGCGCCCACGGCGATCCGTTCGCTTACCAAGGCGGCCGAGAGCAATGCCGACGTCCATCCGCGCCGCTACGACCTGAGCAGCCTGCGCATCATCGGGTCGGTGGGCGAGCCCATCAATCCCGAGGCCTGGATGTGGTACTACACCAATGTGGGCGGCGAACGCTGCCCGGTGCTCGACACCTGGTGGCAGACCGAGACCGGCGCCCATATGATCACGCCGCTGCCGGGCGTCACGCCGCTCAAGCCGGGTTCGTGCACGCTGCCGCTGCCCGGCATCGCGGCCGCCATCGTCGATGAGGCGGGCAATGACGTCGCGCCGGGCACGGGCGGCTTCCTGGCGGTGAAGCGTCCCTGGCCGGGCATGATACGCGCGGTGTGGGGCGACCCCGAGCGCTTCAAAAGCAGCTATTTCCCGCCCGAGCTCAAGGGCTATTATCTGGCGGGCGACGGCGCGCAGCGCGATACCGACGGCTACTTCTGGATCATGGGCCGCGTCGACGATGTGTTGAACGTGTCCGGACACCGCCTGGGCACCATGGAGGTCGAGTCGGCGCTGGTGTCCCACCCCATGGTGGCCGAAGCCGCGGTGGTGGGCCGCCCCGACAGCACCACCGGCGAGGCCGTGGTGGCTTTCGTCGTGCTCAATCGCGACCTGCCGCAAGGCGACGAGGCGGCCGCCATTGCCAAGCAGCTGCGCGACTGGGTGGCGCAAGAGATCGGTCCCATCGCCAAGCCAAGGGACATCCGCTTCGGCGAGAACCTTCCCAAGACGCGCTCGGGCAAGATCATGCGCCGCCTGCTGCGCGTGGTCGCCAAGGGCGAAGAAGTGACTCAGGACGTCTCCACGCTCGAGAATCCCGCGATTCTGAGCCAGTTGTCGCAATCGGTGTAGGCAAGGGCCGCGCTCCAGGCCGGACGGCGTTGCCCCCGGCCTGGAGTTCGATCTTATCGGCTCGTTGGGGCCGACGCGCCGCCCGGCGCGGAAAACCAGGTCTTCAGCCCGACAGGGCCTGTCTTGCGTCCGGGCGGTGAGACAGGACGTTCAGCAGTTTTCCGGTGGGGTCGGTCAGGTAGAAGCGCCGCACTCCCCAGGGCTCGTCGGTAAGCTCGTAGACGATGTCGAGGCCCTGGCTCTTGGCGCGCCGATATACTTCGTCGACGTCGTCGACCTCGATGGAAAGGTCCGGCACGGGCGTGCCGGAACCGCCTTCGGTGGCGATGCCCACCTGCGTCAAGGCATGTTCGCCCGACGCCAGGGTGACGAGCCAGCCATGGTCCATGACGGGATGCAGGTCGAACAGCGTTTCGTAGAACCGCCGCACTTCTGCCATCGACGATGTGCCGATGTTGGATACGATTCGCCGTACCGCCATGGCCACCCCCTTCGAGACGAAGCTTTACATCCCGTTGTAGACCGGGCCCTCGCCCCCTTGAGGGGCCACCCACACGATGTTCTGGGTGGGGTCCTTGATGTCGCAGGTCTTGCAGTGCACGCAGTTCTGCGCATTGATCTGCAGGCGGTCTTCGCCGCCGTCGTCCTTGACGAATTCATAGACGCCGGCGGGGCAGTATCGCGCCTCGGGGCCCGCGTATTTGGCCAGGTTCACGGCCACCGGCACGGACGGATCCTTGAGCGTCAGGTGGACGGGCTCGTTTTCGTCGTGGTTGGTATTGGAAATGAACACCGAGCTGAGCCGATCGAAGGTGAGCTTGCCATCGGGCTTGGGGTACTCGATGCGCGTACATTCGGAAGCCGGCTGCAGACAGGCGTGGTCGGGCTTGCTGTGGCGGATCGTCCAGGGCATCTTGCCCTTGAACAGCCATTGCTCGATGCCGGTCATCAGCGTGCCGACCGTGCGGCCCTTCTTGAACCACTGCTTGAAATTGCGCGACTTGTTCAGTTCGGCATGCAGCCAGGACTTCTCGAAAGCCTGCGGGAAGGCGGTGAGTTCGTCGTGGCTGCGCTCGGCCGTCAGGGCCTCGAAGGCCGCCTCGGCCGCCAGCGAGCCGCTCTTGATCGCCGCATGGCTGCCCTTGATGCGCGAGGCATTCAGAAAACCCGCCTCGCAACCCACCATTGCGCCGCCCGGGAAAACGAGCTTGGGCAGCGACAGCAGGCCGCCGGCGGTCAGCGAGCGCGCGCCGTAGGCGATGCGCTTGCCGCCCTCGAAGGTGGGGCGGATGGCCGGGTGGGTCTTGTAGCGCTGGAATTCCTCGAAGGGCGACAGCCAGGGATTGGCGTAGTCCAGGCCGACCACCAGGCCCACCACCACGAGGTTGTCGGCAAGGTGGTACAGGAAAGAGCCGCCGTAGGTGTCGGCGTCGAGCGGCCAGCCGGAAGTGTGCAGCACCAGGCCGGGTTGCGATTGCGCCGGGTCGACTTCCCACATTTCTTTGATGCCGATGGCGTAGCTTTGCGGATCGCGGCCTTCGTCGAGCTTGTAGCGCGAGATCAGCTCGCGGCCCAGCTGGCCGCGCGAGCCTTCGGCAAAGAGGGTGTAGCGGGCATGCAGTTCCATGCCGGGCTGGTAATTGGCCGTATGCGAGCCGTCGCGGGCCACGCCCATGTCGCCCGTGGCCACGCCCTTGACCGCGCCGCTGTCGGTGTACAGGACTTCGGCGGCGGCGAAGCCGGGAAATATCTCGACGCCCAGCGCTTCGGCCTGTTCGCCCAGCCACCGGGTGACATCGCCCAGGCGCACCACATAATTGCCGTGGTTCTGGAAGCATTCGGGCAGCAGCCAGTTGGGGGTCTGGCGCGCGCCCTTGTCGGTGAGGAAAAGGAATTTGTCCTCGGTGACGGGCACGTTCAGCGGCGCGCCTTTTTCCTTCCAGTCGGGAATGAGCTCGGTGAGGGCCTTGGGGTCCATGACCGCGCCCGACAGGATGTGTGCGCCGACCTCGGCCCCTTTTTCGAGCACACAGACGCTGATTTCGCTTTGCCGCTGGGCGGCGAGCTGCTTGAGGCGGATGGCGCTTGCCAGCCCCGCTGGTCCGGCTCCGACGATGACGACGTCGTATTCCATTGATTCGCGCTCGGCCATGAGTATGGATCTCCCGTATCGATGTATTGTCTTGCGGCGGCAACGCCCGGCGCGCCTCGTGCCGCGGTTTTTTATGCATTGTATAGAAATGGTCAAGGACGATTGTATTGCAGACCGGGCGGGCGTTGGGCGGCCGCAGCGGCCGGGAAACCGCATGCTTGCCGTTATACTTAACGTTCTTTGTTTCTTGCCGCCCTATAGATATACCGCCATGTTGCAAGACGCCGCCTCCGCCGCGCCCCAGATCGGCCATGTATTCGAATGTGTGATCCCGGTCCGCTGGGGCGACCAGGACCTGCTCAATCATGTCAACAACACGGTATATTTTCGCTACTGCGAAGAGGCGCGCGCCCAGCTGTACGCCAAGGCCGGGCATCCGGTGCCGGGCGAGCGCGAGGTCGTGCTGGCCCATGCCGCATGCGATTTTCTCAAGCCGCTTACTTATCCGGCGACCGTGGTGGTCAGGCTCGAGTTCACGAGGCTGGGGCGCTCGAGCATGGATTACGACTTCATCGTCGAGCGCCAGGACGAGCCCGGTGTAATGTATGCGCGGGGCAAGAACGTGACCGTCAATACCGATGCCGCGACCGGCAAATCGTGCGCATGGTCCGAGCAGGAGCTCGCCGCGTATGGACGCTGTTTCGTTGCGCCGGCGTGAGAGTGCGCAGCGTGGGGGCTTTTTTTGCCGCCGGGCCGCCCCAAGGCAAAAAACGCCCCCTCGGGGGGCAGCAAGCAGGCGTTAGCCTGCGCAGCGTGGGGGCTTTTTTTTAACCGCCCAAGCACATGCTAGTGTGCATGTACCGGGCGAAATTTTTGGGATGGAGTGATGGATAAAGTCTATGCAAACGCCGCAGAAGCGTTGAAAGGCGTTGTTGCCAGCGGGCAGACCATTGCCGTGGGGGGCTTTGGCTTATGTGGAATCCCCGAGGTGCTGATCGAGGCGCTGCGCGATTCCGGCGTTCAGGACCTCACCTGCATCAGCAACAACGCCGGCGTCGACGGCCTGGGGCTGGGGCAGCTTCTTGCAACGCGGCAGATCAAGAAAATGATCTCGTCCTACGTGGGCGAGAACAAAGAGTTCGAGCGCCAGTATCTGGCCGGCGAACTCGAGCTCGAATTCACGCCCCAGGGCACGCTGGCCGAGAAGCTGCGCGCAGGCGGCGCGGGCATTCCCGCGTTCTTCACGCGCACGGGCGTGGGCACCATGGTGGCCGACGGCAAAGAGGTGCGCGAGTTCGATGGCGAGCAGTACGTGCTCGAGCGGTCTCTGGTTCCCGATGTGTCGCTGGTCAAGGCCTATATGGCCGACCGCAGCGGCAATCTGATCTTTCGCAAGACGGCCCGGAACTTCAACCCCAACGTCGCCATGGCGGGCAAGATCACCGTGGTCGAAGTCGAGAAGCTGGTCGACGTCGGCCAGCTCGAGCCCGATTCGATCCATCTGCCCGGCATCTTCGTGCACCGCATCGTGCTGGCCGAGAACCCCGTGAAGCACATCGAACACCGCACAGTGCGCAACGCCTAAGGAGACAACGCAAATGGCTTGGAATCGAGACGAAATGGCGGCGCGCGCGGCGCGCGAGCTGCAGGACGGTTTTTACGTGAACCTGGGCATCGGCATGCCCACCCTGGTGGCCAACCACGTGCCGCCGGGCGTCGAAGTATGGCTGCAGTCCGAAAACGGGCTGCTGGGCATCGGTCCCTTTCCCACCGAAGAGGAAATCGACGCCGACCTCATCAATGCGGGCAAGCAGACGGTCACCACGCTGCCGGGGTCGTCCTTTTTCTCGTCGGCGGATTCGTTCGCGATGATACGCGGCGGGAAGATCAATCTGGCCATCCTTGGGGCGATGCAGGTGTCCGAGAAAGGCGACCTGGCCAACTGGATGATCCCCGGCAAGATGATCAAGGGCATGGGCGGCGCCATGGATCTGGTCGCCGGCGTGGGCCGAGTCGTCATCCTGATGGACCACGTGGCGCGCAAGAAGGACGGCACCGAAGACATCAAGCTGCTGCCGGAATGCACGCTGCCCTTGACGGGCGTGGGCGTGGTCGACCTGATCATCACCGACCTGGGCGTGATGGAGGTCGGCGACGACGGGCTGAAGCTGATCGAGCTTGCGCCCGGCGTCACGATCGAGGAAATCCAGGCCAAGACCAAGGCCAAGCTGGACGTGTCGGCGGTTCGCTAGCCGGTGTTTCCGCGCCCCTGCGGCGCGGAATCCTTTCTTCTCCACAGCGCCCGTTGCCCGTATCGGGCGCTGTTTTCGTTTGCATCGAGGTCTGTTTCATCATGGCTCCCACCGTCCACGCCGATCGCATCGAAGCCCTGCGCGCCGCCATGGCGCGGCACAATATCGACGCCTGCGTCGTGCTTTCATCCGATCCGCATCTGTCGGAATACCTTCCCGACCATTGGCAGGCACGCGCGTGGCTGAGCGGCTTCGAGGGGTCGGCCGGCACGCTGGTGGTCAGCGCCGCTTTTGCGGGCCTGTGGACCGACTCCCGCTACTGGGAGCAGGCGGCGGGCGACCTGGCCGGCAGCGGCATCGAGACCATGAGGGCGGGCGCCGACGATGTGCCCGGCATCGTGGCCTGGCTGGGCGCTCATCTGGCTGAAGGGGCCCGCGTGGCCGTGCACGGCCTGACGCTCAGCGTGCAGACATACCAGGAATGGCGCGGCGCCCTCGAAGCCAGGCACATTCAATGGGTGACCGACCTCGACCTGCCCGGCGGCATCTGGCCCGACCGGCCCGCCTTGCCGGCCTCGCCTCTGTACGAACACCGCCCGCCCTTTGCCTGCCGCAGCCGCGCCGACAACCTGGCCGCCGTGCGCGAAGCCATGGCGCGCGAAGAGGTGTCCTGGCATTGGATCTCCTCTCTGGACGACATCGCGTGGCTGCTCAATCTGCGCGGCAGCGACGTCTCGTACAACCCGGTATTTCTGGCTCATGCGCTGGTGGGCAAAGACGAAGTCCAGCTGTTCGTCGACGAGTCGCGCGTCGATGACGCATTGCGCCGGGCGCTGGAACATGACGGCGTCCGCCTGCTGCCCTACGAGGATGCCGGCCGGGCGCTGGCCGAGGTGCCGACACAAGACGCGGTGCTGATCGATCCGGCGCGCACCACGGTGGGCATCACCGCGCACGCCGCGGCCGGGCTCGTCCATGCCTTGAACCCGTCCCAACTGCTCAAATCGCGTAAAACGGATGCCGAGATCGCCCACGTGCGACGGGCGATGGAGCAGGACGGCGCAGCCTTGTGCGAATTCTTTGCATGGTTCGAGGCCGCCCAGGGCAATGAGCGCATCACTGAACTGACCATCGACGAGAAGATCACCCAGGCGCGCGCGCGCCGCGAGCATTTCGTGTCTCCCAGCTTCTCGACGATTGCCGCCTACCAGGCCAATGGCGC
Organism: Pusillimonas caeni; assembly: GCF_003545815.1. Taxonomy (GTDB): domain Bacteria; phylum Pseudomonadota; class Gammaproteobacteria; order Burkholderiales; family Burkholderiaceae_B; genus Pusillimonas; species Pusillimonas caeni. The sequence continues at coordinate 212,428 of NZ_PDUW01000004.1, read as the reverse complement.
CATGCCGCACTATCACGCCACGCCGCAATCGCACGCGGTGATCGAGGGCGACGGGCTGTTGCTCATCGACTCGGGCGGCCAGTATCTGGGCGGCACGACCGACATCACCCGGGTGGTGCCGGTGGGCAGCGTCGATGCCGAGCAAAAGCGCGACTACACCCTGGTGCTCAAAGGCATGATCGCGCTGTCGCAGGCGGTGTTTCCCGTGGGCGTCGCCGCGCCGGTGCTCGATGCCATTGCGCGTCAGCCCATCTGGCAGGCCCTGGCCGACTTCGGCCATGGCACGGGCCACGGAGTGGGGTACTTCCTGAACGTGCACGAAGGACCCCAGTCGATTTCCTATCGCACGCCGCCCAGGCCCTCGATGGGCATGCAAGAGGGCATGATCACTTCCAACGAGCCGGGGCTGTACCGGCCCGGGAAGTGGGGCATACGCATCGAGAATCTGGTGGCCAACCGGCCGGCGGGCACCTCGGAGTTCGGCCGCTTCCTGCAGTTCGAAACCCTGACCCTGTGTCCGATCGACACGCGCTGTGTCCTGCCCGGGCTGCTGACCAAGGGCGAGCGCGACTGGCTCGATGCCTATCACGGGCATGTGCGCGAACGGCTCGCGCCGCTGGTCGAGGGGGCGGCCCTTGCCTGGCTCATGGCCCGCACCGAGCCGCTAGGGCCTGTTGACGCTTGATTGCCGTTTTTGGCGAAACAGGCTCCGGGCCTGCGCCGGCTCTCGGCTATAATTCCAATTTCCCGCTCATGCCCGGCCGCCCCGGGCGCCAATTACGATGACTAAATATGTATTTGTCACGGGTGGGGTAGTGTCCTCCCTAGGAAAGGGCATTGCTGCTGCTTCTCTTGCCGCGATTCTCGAGTCTCGCGGCCTACGCGTCACCATGTTGAAGCTCGATCCGTACATCAACGTCGATCCGGGCACCATGAGTCCCTTTCAGCATGGCGAAGTCTTCGTCACCGAAGACGGCGCTGAAACCGACCTCGATCTGGGCCATTACGAACGCTTCATCTCGGCCCGGATGCGCAAGTTCAACAACTTCACCACCGGCCAGATCTACGAATCCGTCCTGCGCAAAGAGCGCCGCGGCGACTATCTGGGCAAGACCGTCCAGGTCATCCCGCACATTACCAACGAAATCCAGGAATTCATCGCGCGCGGCGCCAATGCCGCCTGGAACGGCGACACCGACGTGGCCATCGTCGAGATCGGCGGCACGGTGGGCGACATCGAGTCCCTGCCTTTCCTCGAGGCGGCGCGCCAGATGAGCCTGCGCCTGGGACGCAACAACGCGGCCTTCGTGCACCTGACCCTGGTGCCCTTCATCGCTTCGGCGGGCGAGCTCAAGACCAAGCCCACCCAGCATTCGGTGCAAAAGCTGCGCGAGATCGGCATCTATCCCAATGCGCTGCTGTGCCGCGCCGACCGTCCCGTGCCGGACGACGAGCGGGCCAAGATCTCCTTGTTCTCGAACGTGCCGCTGGACGCCGTCATTTCGGTCTGGGACGCCGACTCCATCTATCAGATCCCGTCCATGCTGCACAAGCAGGGCCTGGACAATCTGGTGTGCGATGCGCTGGCCCTGTCGCCGCCGCCGGCCGATCTTACCGTCTGGGACCGCCTGGTCGATGCCATCGAGCATCCCCGCCATCAGGTGCGAATCGGCATGGTCGGCAAGTACGTCGATCTCACCGAGTCGTACAAGTCGCTCACCGAGGCGCTGGTGCATGCAGGCATCCATACGCATTCGCACGTCTGCATCGAATACATCGATTCCGAAAGCATCGAGTCCGAAGGCACCGAATGCCTCGCCCACCTCGACGCCATTCTAGTGCCGGGCGGCTTCGGCAAGCGGGGCACCGAAGGCAAGATCGCCGCGATCCGCTACGCCCGCGAAAACGGCGTGCCCTATCTGGGCATCTGCCTGGGCATGCAACTGGCGGTAATCGAGTTCGCGCGCAACGTGGCCGGACTGCAGGACGCCAACAGCACCGAGTTCAATCCGTCCACGCCCCATCCCGTGGTGGCGCTCATCACCGAATGGCAAGACCGCGAGGGCCAGATCGAGCGGCGCGACGCCGCGTCCGACCTGGGCGGCACCATGCGCAAGGGCGCGCAGCGCTGTCCGGTCAAGGCCGACACCCGGGCGCAAACCATTTATGGCAACGAGGTCTACGAACGGCATCGCCACCGCTACGAGGTCAACAACGCCTACGTGCCGCGCCTCGAAGAGGCGGGCATGGTGATCAGCGCGCGCACCCCCACCGAGCAATTGCCCGAGATCATGGAGCTGCCGCAGCATCCGTGGTTCATGGGCGTGCAGTTCCACCCCGAGTTCACCTCCACGCCGCGCGACGGCCATCCGCTTTTCAGCAGTTTCATCAATGCCGCGCTTCAGCGCCAGGCGCAGGCGGCCCCAAAGGAAAAGGTCGCCCCATGAAGCTCGGCCCGTATCAGGTGGGGCTGGATCAACCCTTCTTTCTGATCGCCGGCCCCTGCGTCATCGAGTCGCGGCAGCTGGCTTTCGATACGGCCGGCCGGCTGCAGGAGATCACGCGCGAGCTGGGCATTCCCTTCATCTACAAAAGCTCCTTCGACAAGGCCAACCGCAGTTCGGGCGAGTCGTTTCGCGGCCCGGGCATGCAAGAGGGCTTGCAGATCCTGGCCGACGTGCGCGAGCATTTCGGCGTGCCCGTCCTGACCGACGTGCACACCACCGAGCAGGTGGCCGAGGTGGCCGCCGTGGTCGACGTCCTGCAGACGCCGGCCTTCCTGTGCCGCCAGACCGATTTCATCCGCGCATGCGCGGCCTCGCTCAAGCCGGTCAACATCAAGAAGGGCCAGTTCCTGGCCCCGCACGACATGGTGCAGGTGGTCAACAAGGCGCGTGCGGCGGCCATCGAGGCCGGCGGCGACGGCGGCAACATCATGGTGTGCGAGCGCGGCGCCTCCTTCGGCTACAACAACCTGGTTTCCGACATGCGCTCGCTGGCCATCATGCGCGAAACGAACTGCCCCGTGGTGTTCGACGCCACGCATTCGGTACAGCTTCCCGGAGGGCAGGGCGCCAGTTCGGGCGGACAAAGCGAGTTTGTTCCCGTCCTGGCGCGCGCCGCGGTGGCCGTAGGCATTTCAGGCCTGTTCATGGAAACGCATCCCGAACCGGCCAAGGCCTTGTCCGACGGACCCAATGCCGTGCCGCTGGACCGCATGGCGGCGCTGCTCGAGTCCCTCGTGGCCATCGACCGCATCGTCAAGCAGGGTGGTGTGCTCGCGCAAGGGCTATGAATTTATGCAAGGGCCTGCAACAGGCTGGTCAAGCCCGGGCCATTGCACAGTACAATCGAATTTTTGCGGCTGCCCGGCGCGCAGCGCCGCGGTGAACGTCGAGTCCCAATCCATCAGGCAGGATAATCAATACTATGAGTGCAATCGTAGACATCATCGGACGCGAAATCCTTGACTCACGCGGCAACCCCACGGTCGAGTGCGACGTCTTGCTCGAGTCGGGCGCCATGGGGCGCGCGGCGGTGCCTTCAGGCGCATCCACGGGCTCCCGCGAGGCGATCGAGCTGCGCGACGGCGACAAGGCGCGCTATCTGGGCAAAGGCGTATTGCGCGCGGTCGAGAACGTCAATACCGAGATTTCCGAAGCGCTGATGGGGCTGGACGCCCAAGAGCAGACCTTCGTCGATCGCACTCTGATCGACCTCGACGGCACCGAGAACAAAGAGCGCCTGGGCGCCAACGCCATGCTGGCCGCCAGCATGGCGGTGGCCCGCGCTGCGGCCGACGATTCCGGCCTGTCGCTGTACCGTTATTTCGGCGGCAGCGGCCCCATGCAGATGCCCGTGCCCATGATGAACGTCATCAATGGCGGCGCGCATGCCAACAATACGCTGGATATGCAGGAGTTCATGATCCTGCCCGTCGGCGCCGCCAGCTTCCGCGAGTCGCTGCGCATGGGCGCCGAAGTCTTCCATGCCCTCAAGAAGCTCATTCACGACCAGGGCATGTCCACCGCCGTAGGCGACGAAGGCGGTTTCGCGCCCAATGTCGCCAACCACGAGGCGGCCATCCAGCTGATCCTGCAGGCCATTGCCGAGGCCGGCTACGAGGCGGGCTCGCAGATCGCGCTGGGCCTCGATTGCGCCAGTTCGGAGTTCTATCGCGATGGACGCTATCACCTGGCCGGCGAAGGCGGCGTGGCGCTGACCTCGCAGGACTTCTCCAATCTGCTAGCCACCTGGTGCGACAAATATCCCATCATCACCATCGAAGACGGCATGGCCGAGAACGACTGGGAAGGCTGGAAGATCCTGTCCGACCAACTGGGCAGGAAGGCGCAGCTGGTGGGCGACGACCTTTTCGTCACCAACACGCGCATCCTCAAGCAGGGCATCGAGCAGGGCATCGCCAACTCCATCCTGATCAAGATCAACCAGATCGGCACCCTGACCGAAACCTTCGCGGCCATCGAAATGGCAAAGCGTGCAGGCTACACGGCGGTCATCTCGCATCGCTCCGGCGAGACCGAAGACTCCACCATCGCCGATATCGCCGTGGCCACCAATGCCATGCAGATCAAGACCGGTTCGCTGTCGCGCTCCGACCGCATGGCCAAGTACAACCAGCTGCTGCGCATCGAAGAAGAACTGGCCGACGTCGCCACCTATCCCGGCCGCGACGCTTTCTATAACCTGCGTTAAAAGCCGGGTCCGCTGCCGACCATGCGACTGCTACTGATAGTTCTGGTCCTGCTGACGGCGTTCATCCAATACCCTCTGTGGCTCGGAAAGGGGGGCTGGATGCGTGTCCACGAGCTGGAACTGCAGATCGCGGCGCAGAACGAAACCAACGAAGCCCTGGTGGCCCGCAACAATGCCCTGGCCGCCGAAGTGCAAGACCTGAAGTCCGGCACCCAGGCGGTCGAAGAGCGCGCGCGGGGCGAGATGGGCATGGTCAAGCAGGGCGAGGTCTTCGTCCAGCTGCTGGCGCCCAACGAAAAACAGCCCGTGGTGTCCAAGCCCCGGGCGCCCGCGCGCCAGGGCAGCCGCTAAACCACTTCCGCCCCAGGCTCGCCGGTTTCCTTCGGGATGCCGGTGCGCAATACGCCGGCCCCTTCCCTTTATCCTTCAAGACAGCACACCACGGTTCCGCAGGCGATGTCGTCCGCAGTGGGCGGACCGGGGCCTTCGGGGGCCGTTGGCGGGTTTTCGGGCGGCTTTGTCGTTGGCGGCGGAGCGCCCGGAAGGCCGGCCGGCGGTGGAGACGGCGCCGGGGGCGGCTCGACCGGCGGTGCGGGACCGGCCAGGGGATGGAACGCGTGGCCGCACCATATGCCGTGGCAGGCCGGGCGTTGTCCGTCGGGCGGGGTAGCCGTAAACACGGCGTCGGGACCCACAACCTTGTAGTTCGAATATCTCCAGGACACAGGGTGGGACTGCATGGTCAAACGCAGAGTCTGGCGCAGCGGCAGATAGCCGCCGGCCAGCGCCTGCCGTGTGTAGCCGGAGGAGCCCGCCGACAGCAGGCGCAGCAGCGCCCCGATGCCGGGGACCAGGGGTTCGTGCATATAGGTCAGTCGCAACGCCAGATCGTTGGCTTCGAAGATGGTGGCGCCGGACAGCGGGCCGCGCCCGCCGGCCCGGCCTTGCTTCTCGTAGCGTTGGTGCTGTTCGGCCTGGTAGTCGTTGTCGATGGCGGCCAAGCCGGCCGCCCCCGGAAGCGTCAGGCCGGAAGAGGCAAAATCATGGAACATCGCCGCATCGGGCGCGATGACTCTGATCCGCCAGGGCGGCGCGCCCGTGGCGGCTTGCCGCCGGTCGAACGCCTGATGCAGGCGTTGTTCTGCGCTTTGGGCGGACGTGGGTGGAAACAGCGGCAGCAGCGCGCGCTCGAAGGCCGCTTCGATGGATGCGGGGCGGGCGTGGTCGACGATGCCCGCGCGCCCGGCTTCGAGCAGGGCCAGGCTGATGGCTTGCTTGATGAAGAACCATCGGCTAAGTTCGACGGCGCCCAGCCCGACCAGCAGGATGGGTATGCCGGCCAGAATGAATTCGACCGAGCTCGAGCCGCGCTGGCGGCCGGACATTGAAGGGCGCGAACGAATGGGCATTCGTGGAGTGTGCTCGGCTCACGGCCTTGCGTCGATTGTGGAAAATGCCCTGGACGAATTTGTTCAGTGGATGGATCCCGCGCCGGAGGGGGGCGTGTCCTGAGGGCTGGTGAACAGCCGTGCGCAATCGATGGGATCGAATCGATAGGGCTTGCCGCAAAAATTGCACGACACATCGATCTGGTCGCGCTGCGAGAGTATGTCCTCGACCTCTTCCTGGCCCAGCATGCGCAGCATGTTGGCCACACGCTCGCGGGTGCAGGGACAGTGCCAGCTCACGTTCTGGGGCTCGAAGGCTATCAGCGTTTCTTCCCAGAACAGCCGGTGTATCAGGGTATCGGTATCAAGGCCCAGCAATTCGCCTGATTCGATCGTCGACGCCAGGGCGACGGCTCTTTCCCAGGTGTCGTGCGCCGGCCCGGGCGCCTCGGTCCCGCCCTGATCGGGCATGCGCTGCAGCAGCAGGCCGGCGGTCTGGCCGGCGTCCGCGGCCAGCCAGAGCCGCGTGTCCAGTTGTTCGGAGTTGCGCATGTAATGCTCGAGCACCTGGGCGACGCTATCGCCTTCGAGCGGCACGATGCCCTGGTAGGGCTGCATGGCGGCATTCTTGCGCTGCGGATCGAGTACGACGATGAAGCGGCCCTGGCCCTGGCTGTTGAGCAGGCTTTGGAAATTGCCGTCGCGGGGCACGGAAAGCCCTTCGCGCAGGCTGGCCGTGGCGCGTATGGTCAGGTCGGAAGTGCATTCGACGACGATGAGCGCGACCGGCCCGTCGCCCTGCAGCTGCAGCACCAGCGAGCCGTCGAACTTGATATTGGCGGCCAGCAGCACGGCCGCCGCGGTAAGCTCGCCCAGCAGCCTTTGCACGCACGGCGGATAGCTTTGATGGGCCAGGCCGGTGCGCCATGCTTCATCGAGCTTGACGGCCTGCACGCGCACGCTGTGGTCCTGGAACAGGTATTTTTTGAGTAGATCGGTCATAGCGCGATTTTAGCCCAGGGACGCCGGGCGGCGCTCTAAATGCGCTTCAGGCTTTGGCGGTATTCACGCGCGCGCAACACGTAGCTTTCGGTGTTTTCGTGCATGAACCGGATCTCGTTTTCGGACAACTGGCGCACGATCTTGCCGACGCCCACCACCAGCGAGTTGTCGGGAATCTGCCGGCCCTCGGGGATGATGGCGCCGGCGCCGATGAGACAGTTGCGGCCGATGTGGGCGTTGTTGAGCACGATGGCCTGGATGCCGATGAGCGAGCCGTCTTCGACGGTGCAGCCGTGCAGCATGGCCTGATGGCCGACCGTGACGTTGGCGCCGATGGTGAGGGGAACGCCGGTGTCCACGTGCAGGACGCTGCTTTCCTGGATGTTGCTGTTGCGGCCTATCTTGATGACGGCGTTGTCGCCGCGGACGCTGGCGTTGGACCAGATGCTGACGCCGGCCTCGAGCACGACATGCCCGATGATGTCGGCGCTGTCGAAAATGAAAGTATCTTTATCTATGATGGGGGCGAGCCCGTCGAACTCGTATATGGCCATGGAAATCCCGTGTCGTGTTGAGTTTGCTCAAGGGGATTGTATAGCGGCCGCGGCGGAACCCATGTACCAGAAGTTGCCATGGCGATCGACCTTGGCCTGCGCGCCGCTGAGCCACCAGTCGCCGATGAAGCGGGCCTGCGTGCCGTCGGGATCGTTCCAGTAGTTCTGGAACATGGCCGGGTCGGGATGTCCGTTGACGTCGTATCGGTTCACGGCCAGCTCGCCGACGACGTCCGCGGGGCAAGGCAGGCCCTGGGCATCGAGCACAGTGACCAGGTGGCCGGGATAAGGGCGGCCTATGCTGCCCGGCACAGCCGGCCATTTATGCTGGCTGTTGCCGATGAAAAGCGGGACTTCGGCCGCGCCCAGCACGATGTTGGGCGCAAGGCCCAGATTGCGCTCGCACCACTGGTACATGGCTTCGTTGCGGTCGCTTGCGCCGTCGATGGCCACGGCGCGCAGGGCCAGTTGCGCATCGCGTGCGACGAGGTCTGTTTCGGCGGCCATCTGCTCGATCTGGACGGCGGAAAAATACGCGTGGCTGACGCCGTAGCGATCGAGGATCTCGATGGCGCGCGCGCCCGAAAAGCGTCCCAGCGCCGCCACGACCGAGCGGCCGAAGTACAGGGCGGGCAGCAAGGACGCCAGCAGGCCCGCCGCCGACATCCAGTCGGCCGGGCTCCAGAAAGGCCCGGCCATGTGGGGGAACCAGTTTTGCGACGCTACAAAGCCCGGCAGGCTGCCGATGAGCGCGCCATGCGGGACGAGTATGCCCTTGAGCGGCTTGCGGCCCGGGTTCTCGTATACCAGCAGCGCAGGGCGGGAGGCATTGACCGCGGCCGGCTTGAAAGAGGCCGGCTGGCGGGCCAGCAAGGTGCGCCAGGGAATGATGTTGTCGTGCTGGAAGCCCAGGCCGACAATCTGTGAAAGCTCCGGGTAGTTCATATGGGCCTGCAGCAGGTCGGGCCCCGACAGCGTGTCGACCAGCGCGACGCGCGCCTGGGCATGCCGCAGGCAGGCTTCGATGCCGCCCGCCTCGAGCGAGCCGGGAAGGGGCACCGCCACGGCGCCTACGCTGAATATGGCCATGTAGCTGGCAACGGCTTCGGGCCGCTGCCCCATGGCGATGCCTACCCGGTCGCCCGGCTGCACGCCCATGCGCAGCAGGCCGTTGGCCAACTGATTGCAGGTTTCCGACAGACGCGTATAGGACCAGCTGTCTACGTGGCCGAGCTCGTCTTCTGTGTAGATGGCGGTGCGCCGCCCTTCATGGGAGTTTTCGGCCCAGCGATGCAGGCACGCTTGGGCGATATTGAACTGAGAAGGGACTAGCCACTGATAAGAAGAGTACAGCTCCGCGTATTGATCGTTCATTTCTGTGGAGAATCAGCTTGGCAGGTGAGGGCGTGGGCTTCCGATACCCCGCAAGCATGAACGACAAGCGGGTTCTGTGCAATCCCCCACGTTTCAGAAAGTGTCAGTCCTAGGGTTTATACCGCCTTTGTCGACTTTGCCGCGTCGATGTGGATCAGCCGCGTGCCCAGCAGGCGATCGTGGAGGAACTGGCCTTGAGGGTCGAGCCAGGTCCAGAGGAAGACAGTGAAAGGGGCGAACACGATCAGCATGTCCGTCGAGCGATAGCCGGTGAGATGGGATGCGCCCTGGACCAGCAGCGCGGCAAGAAGGGGAATGGGCCACAGCAGTATGTAGCGCAGGATCAGGCGGCTCAGGACGGGTGTGCGGCCGTCCCGGTCGACGAGGCGGATGTTCCAGGTCTTCATGGGCAAGGTCTGGCCGCTGTAGCGCCAGCACATGACGAAATAGACGCCTATGGCCACAAAGAGCGCGACTTGGCGCAGGGTGCGCAGGGTCAGTCCGCTGCGGCTCTGGGTCAGGGTGTCGAAGAGGTAACCGGCCAGGAAAACCACGGCAAACAGCAGGACGCCTTCATACATCATGCTGGCAAAGCGGCGCCAGCGGCTGGGCACGGTCGCCGTATGGCCCGAGCCGAAGGTGATCGAATATTGCATTGCAAAAGAGTCGCTAATAAAGAAGAGGCCGCAAAATACGGACGAATTTTTCTATTATCCCGCATAATGCCGCCTGCTTCTGAAAAAGCACCCAGATGCGCGGCGTATCTCCAGACGGCAAAAAAGCCGCTTGCGCGGCTTTTTTTTAGTGGCCGGAGCGTGTCCGGCATAGCCGCCAAGGCGGCCGAATGCGATGGACCGCTTAGGCGGCCGATTCGACATTGCGCGGCGCGACCTTGACGCCGGCGGCTTGCTTCGAAGAACCGTTCAGCTTGACGAACAGATTCTTGAGGGCCTTGCCGGGCTTGAAGCGCGCCTGCTCCTCGATCGCCTCTTGCATCAGTTGGCGTTCGAGTTCATCGGTCAGACGGATTTCGCTGTTCAGGTGGATCATGATTGGCCTCTCTACATGAAATGAACGTTTCGTTCAGGGTTAACCCTATTATAGGGTTAACCCCTATGAAAAGCAAGCCAATATGCTGCGCTGCGACAGGGGTGTTGCTTTTTAGTCCACGCCGCTGTCGCGGGAGGGGCGGCGATAGCCGGCCTGGACCATTTCAAAACTGAAGAGGCGGCAATCCAGGGGGCCGTTGTGCAGCGGCCGGCGACGCAGAGGCTTGAGCCGCATGCGCTGGGGCAGGTCCAGGTCGCTGGAAATGACATGGATCTGCCAGCCGCTGTAGTGCCTCTTGAGGTTTTGCGACCATTCGCGCCACAGTTCCGGCTCATCGCCGGGCAGGCGCTCTCCGTAGGGAGGATTGGTGACGATCCAGCCGCGTTCCGCGGGTGGCGGCGTCGTGCGTGCGTCGCCCACCTCGAACCGTATGGTGTCGGGAGTAAGCCAGGCCCGCTCGACGTTCTGCCGCGCCGCCTCGATGACGGCCGGATCGAGGTCCACGCCGACCAGCGGCGCCTCCAGGCGGGTGGCGATGCGGCTGCGGGCGTCGTCCTTCAGGTCGCGCCAGTGGCGCGCATCGTGGTTGCGCAGCCGCTCGAAGCCGAATGGTCGCCAGATGCCCGGCGGCACCCCCAGGGCGATCCAGGCGGCTTCGATGAGTATGGTGCCGCTGCCGCAGAACGGGTCGAGCAGGGCCTGGCCCGGATCCCAGTCGGCCAGTGCCAGCAGGCCCGCGGCGAGGTTCTCGCGTATGGGGGCTTCGCCCTTGTCGAGGCGCCAGCCGCGCTTGAAAAGCGATTCGCCGGTGGTATCGAGATACAGGGTGGCCGTGTCTTCGGTCAGGAAAAGATGGACCCGGGCGTCGGGCCGCACGGTATCGATGTCGGGACGGCTGCCTTCGCGATCGCGCAGGCGGTCGCAGATGCCGTCCTTGGCGCGCAGATTGCAGTACTGCAGGCTTTTCATGGGACTGCGTATGGCCGAGGTGTCCACCCTGAGGGTCTGCTCCGCCCCGAACCAGCGCTCCCACTCGGTGCTGCGGGCCAGTTCCAGGATGTCGTCCTCGTGCTGGACCGGCCCGTGCGATACCTGCACCAATACGCGCGTGGCCAGGCGCGAATAGAGATTGATGCGCTGGATGCCGGTCCAGTCGGTGTTCAGGCGGCAGCCGGCGCGATCCGCGCTGGCGTCTTCGAAACCCAGGGCCTGCAGCTCGAGCGCCAGGGCTTCCTCCAGGCCATGCGGACAGGGAGCGAATACCGGAAATATCTCGGCGGATCGCCGGGAGCGCCCTTGCTGCGGGCGTTCGGCACGGCGGCGCGTGGCTATGCGTGGGGGTTCCGTGCCGCCGGCATGGACCTCGGGCGCCTTCTTTGGCGCCGGCCGGACGGTCTCCGCGGGCGCGGCGTCCTGCTGGCGCTCGCGCTGAAGCAGGGCGACCTGGCGCGCCCGGGCGCCGGAGCGCTTGCGCTTGTCGTCTGCCGGCCCGGACGGCGCCGAGGGTTTTTTCTTCAGGGTCAGCGTCTTGCCGGGTTTGTTGGAGTCGGTCATGGAAATAGGCGGCGGCGCCAAGCGCAGCGACGCGGTGTCAGAAGGGCCGTACGATGACGAGGATGAGGACGGCCAGCAACAAAAGTACCGGAATCTCGTTGAACCAGCGGTAGAAGCGATGGCTGCGCGTGTTGCGGCCAGCCTCGAATTTCTTGAGCAGGCGGCCGCAGGCATGATGGTAGCCCAGCAGCAGCACCACGCAGAGCAATTTGGCGTGCATCCAGCCCTGCCCCATGCCCAAGCCGTAGCCCAGGAAGAGCCACAGGCCCAGCAGCAGCGCCGGAACGGCCAGGATGGTCATGAAGCGGTACAGCCGCCGCGCCATGCCCAGCAGCTGCCGCTGCACCGCCGGCTCGGTGCTTTGCGCCAGGTTCACATAGATGCGGGGCAGGTAGAACAGGGCCGCAAACCATGAAATGACGAAAAGCAGATGAAACGACTTGATCCAGAGCATGGGTCAGCCGCGCAGTTGCCCGTCGCCGGTCAATACCCATTTATAGGTGGTCAGGCCTTCGAGGCCGACCGGCCCGCGCGCATGCAGCCGGTTGGTCGAGATGCCGATCTCGGCGCCCAGGCCGTACTCGAAACCGTCCGCGAAGCAGGTGGGAAGATTGATGTAGACGGAACTGGAGTCGACCTCGCGCTGGAAGCGGGTGGCGGCCGAAAGGCTTTCGGTGACGATGGCCTCGGTATGGCCGGAGCTCCAGCGGGCGATGTGCTCGATGGCTTGCTGCAGGTCGTCGACGACCCGGATGGCAAGAATGGGTTCCAGGTATTCGGTCGCCCAGTCTTCGTCGGTGGCGGGTATGACGTCGGACACCAGCGCCTGGGTGCGTTCGCAGCCGCGCAGCTCTACGCCTTTTTCGCGCAGGGTGGCCGCCAGCCGGGGCAGGATGGCGCCGGCGACGTCGCAATGGACCAGCAGGGTTTCCATGGTGCCGCAGATGCCGTAGCGATAGGTCTTGGCATTGACGGCGATGTCGTGGGCCTTGTCCAGGTCGGCCGCCGCATCGAGGTAGACGTGGCAATTGCCGTCCAGGTGCTTGAGCAGAGGCACCTTGGCCTCGGCGGCCAGGCGGGCGATGAGGCCCTTGCCGCCGCGCGGGATGATGACGTCGATATAGTCCGTGAGGGTGACGAGCTCGCCCACCAGGCCGCGGTCGGTGGTGCCGGCGACCTGCACGGCGTCCTGGGGCAGGCCGGCATCGTCGAGGCCGGCGCGAATGACTTCGCCCAGGGCCTGGTTGGAGTGGAAGGCCTCGCTGCCGCCGCGCAGTATGGTGGCGTTGCCTGATTTCAGGCACAGCGCGGCGGCGTCGATGGTGACGTTGGGCCGCGATTCGTAGATGATGCCGATGACGCCCAGGGGCACGCGCATCTGGCCGACCCGCATGCCGTTGGGCCGGACGACGGACGTCGTCTGGATGCCGACTGGGTCGGGCATGGCGGCGATCTGCTGCAGGCCGGCGCCCATGGTGGCCAGCGCCTTGTCCGACAGGGTAAGGCGGTCGACCAGCGCGGCGGGCAGTTGGTTGCGGCGTGCCGCTTCGAGATCTTTGGCGTTGGCTTCTTGCAGGGCCTGCTTGCTGTGCTGAAGGCGTTCGGCCATGGCGCGCAAGGCCGCCGCCTTGGCCGAGTCGGGGGCGGACATCATCAGGCGCGAGGCGGCGCGGGCGCGCTGCCCGAGTTCGAGCGCCGTGGCGCGGGTGGCTTGTTCGATGGCTTGGGTGTCGTTGGAACCAAGGCTGTTCATGCTGGGCTCTGCAAAAGAAGAGACTGGGCGCAGCGGCGCCGAAACCTCTATTGTAATGGGTGTCAGCCGGCTCGCGCCGCGCGCGTTGCGGCCACGCGCAGCACCAGCCTGGCAAGCTCTTCCCAGGGATCGTCGAGGCGGCCCGGCGCCTTCAGTCCCTTGATCAGCCGGTCGACGTCATGCGCATGCTGCACGGCCACCGGCCACAAGCCGGCCGGCAGGCGGCGCAAGGTCTGGCGCAGCAGTTGTTCTCGAGGGCCGAACACGCGCTGCTGCCGCATGGCGCCGCCGATGTCCTGTCCCGCCGCCTGGGCCGCGGCAAGCCTGGCCAGCAGCCGGATTTCATCGCCGACCGCCCAGAGAACCAGGGGCAGGCCTTCGCCTTCGGCCTTCAGGCCGGCCAGGATGCGCAGCGCCCGGTTGGCTTGTCCGGACAGCATGGCGTCGCGCAGGCCGAAGACGTCGTAGCGCGCGACGTCAAGGACGGCCTGTTCGACCTCCTTGGGGCTGATGGGACCCTCAGGGTGCAACAGGCCGAGTTTCTGGATTTCTTGATGGGCGGCCAGGAGATTGCCTTCGACCTTGTCGGCCATCCATTCCAGGCTCTCGGGCTGAAGGCTCTGGCCTTGGCGCGCAAGGCGCTGGCGGATCCAATCGGGCAGGTTCTGGCGCTCGATGGTGGGCACTTCGACGAAGGCGCTCGCCTGCTGCAGGGCGGCGGCCCATTTGCTGGAGCGCGTGGCGCGGTCGAGCCGGGGCAGGCTGATCAGCATAACCGTGTCGGGCAGCCCGGCGCCGCCCGCAAGCCCGGCGAGATTGACCAGGGTGTCGCCGCCGGCCTTGCCCGGCTTGCCGCCCGGAATCTTGAGCTCGATCAGGCGCCGGTCGCCGAACAGCGAGACATTCTGTGTTGCGCCCATGACGGCCGACCAGTCGCTGCGCGCGTCCATGACCAGGCTGGTGCGTTCCAGGTATCCGGCCTTGGCGGCCAGCGAGCGCAAGCCATCGAGCGCCTCGGTGACCAGCAGGGGCTCGTCGCCGGAAATTACGTACAGGCCGTCCAGGCTGCGGCCCGACTGGCTCGCCTGGTCGAGCTGCCGCAAGAGGCCATCGATCCCGAGCCCGCGCGCCATGCTAGTACGACGGGAGCATGCCCGGCCCGGGCAGCGGAGTGCGGTCGGGCGAGGGCATCATGTCGTCGGAAGGTATTTCGGGGGACTCCGGCGCGATGTCTTGGGTTTCCGGCGTAATGGCCTCGCGATTGCTGTAGGCTTCGGCGACCTCCGGCGAGGTGATGCGGCGGACGATGCGGTCTATCAAGCTACGCTGCATCTCCTGGAACAGCGAGCCGATTTCGCCCTGCTTGGCCTGCAGCGCATCCGGATCGTAGGGGACTTCGCGGGTGGAGCTCAGGGTGGTGGGTGGCAGCAGCACCCGGCCCTGGGCGTCGGTAAGCTGGAAGACGAAGATGAGGTTGAGCTCGTATTCTTCGACGCGGCCTTCCGGGCTGATGGAGATTTCGCGCATCGAGCGGCGCATCGAGATCTGGGTGAGGCGGGCCTCGGCCTCGGTGACATCGTCCACGAAGCGGGTGTTGGGCGAGGTAGCGACGATCAGGCGGCGCAGGTCGGCGCCGAACGCCGAGTTTTCGTTGATGTTGGTATAGAGCGTGTTGAAGGGCAGGGGCGAAGTGCCCTTCATCCGGAACCCGCAGGCGGCGAGCAAGGCCAGAAGCAGCACGCAGGCGAGCCCGCGCAGCCCCAGGCGGGATGCAGTCAAGGTGGGGCGGTACGCGGTGAGGTGCATGATTTATCCGACTTTATCCGACGACATTGACGAGTTTACCGGGGACCACGATGACCCGCTTGACGGGACGGCCTTCCAGGAAACGGGCCACGGCTTCGTGCTCGGCGGCCTGCTGCTCGATCTGGGGCTTGGGCGTGCCGTTGGCCACCAGAATGGAGCCGCGCAGCTTGCCGTTGACCTGCAGCATGAGTTCGACCTCGTCGGCGACGAGGGCCGATTCGTCGACCTGGGGCCAGGGCGCATCCAGGATGTCGCCGTGGCGATCGTGGTAACCCAGCTCGCGCCACAATTGCCAGGTGACGTGCGGCACGACGGGATAGAGCACGCGAAGCAGCACGCCCAGTGCGTCGGCCATGCCCTGGCGGGCGATGGACGTATCGGGCAGCGAGGCCGACTCGAGCGTATTGAGCATTTTCATGCATGCCGAGACGACGGTGTTGTACTGGATGCGCTGGTAGTCGTAGTCGGCCTGCTTGAGCTGGCCATGCACTTCGCGGCGTAGCGTCTTGGTGGCCGCGTCGGCCGCGGACCAGTCGGGCTGTTCCGTGCCGATGTCGCGGACGGCGGCCTGCTGGGCATGGCAGAAGGCCCACAGCCGGCGCAGGAAGCGGTGCGCGCCCTCGACGCCCGAGTCGGACCACTCGAGGGTCTGCTCGGGCGGGCTGGCGAACATCACGAAGAGCCGCGCCGTGTCGGCGCCCATGGAGTCGATCAGCGATTGGGGATCGACGCCGTTGTTCTTGGACTTGGACATCGTGCCGATGCCGCCGTACTGCACGGCCGAGCCGTCGGAACGCAGGCGCGCACCCACGATGACGCCCTTGGCGTCATGGATGTCCTCGACCTCTTCGGGCCAGAAGTACTCGATGCCGCCCTGTTCGTTCTTGCGCGAATAGATGTGGTTCAGCACCATGCCCTGGCAAAGCAGGCGGGTGAAGGGCTCGTCGAAATCCACCAGGCCCAGGTCGCGCATGACCCGTGTCCAGAACCGGGCATACAGCAGGTGCAGCACGGCATGCTCGATGCCGCCGATGTACTGGTCCATGGGCATCCAGTAATCGTTGCGGCTGTCGACCATGGCCTGATCGTTGCCCGGCGAGGTGTAGCGCATGAAATACCAGGACGAATCGACAAAGGTGTCCATGGTGTCGGTTTCGCGCCGGGCGGGTTTGCCGCAGCTCGGGCAGGTGCAGGACAGAAAGGCCTCGTGCTTGGCGAGGGGGTTGCCGCTGCCGTCGGGGATGAGGTCGTCGGGCAGCACCACGGGCAGGTCTTTCTCGGGCACCGGCACGGGGCCGCAGTGCTCGCAGTGGATGATGGGAATGGGGGTGCCCCAGTAGCGCTGGCGCGAGATGCCCCAGTCGCGCAGCCGCCAGGTGGTCTGTTTTTCGCCCAGGCCCTTGGCCGCGAGGTCGGCGGCCACGGCGTCGACGGTGGCCTGGTGGTCCAGGCCGTCGTACTTGCCCGAGTTGACGGTGCGGCCCTGCTGCTTGTCGCCGTACCATTCCTGCCATGCGTCGGTCGAGAAGGCCTTGCCTTCGACGGCGATGACGTCCTTGATGGGCAGGCCGTATTTTCTGGCGAAGGCGAAGTCGCGTTCGTCGTGGGCCGGCACGCCCATGACGGCGCCGTCGCCGTAGCTCATGAGTACATAGTTGCCGACCCAGACCTCGATCTGCTGGCCGGTAAGAGGGTGAGTGACCGTGAGGCCGGTGCGCATGCCTTCTTTCTCGCGCGTGGCCAGCTCGGCTTCGGTCGTGCCGCCCTGCTTGCAGGCTTCGATGAAGGCGGCCAGCTCGGCGTCGCCGCGGGCCGCGTGCGCGGCCAGGGGATGCTCGGGCGCGACGGCGCAGAAGGTGACGCCCATGATGGTGTCGGCGCGTGTGGTGAAGACGTACATGCGGCCGTCCTGGATGAGCCGGCCGTCGTCACCGTGGATGTCGTGCGTGAACGCGAAGCGCACGCCCTCGCTCTTGCCTATCCAGTTTTCCTGCATGAGGCGCACGCGCTCGGGCCAGCCCGGCAGGCCGTTCTGCACCTGTTCGAGCAGCCCTTCGGCGTAGTCGGTGATGCGCAGGTAGTAGCCTGGAATCTCGCGTTTTTCGACCGGCGCGCCGGAACGCCAGCCGCGCCCGTCGATGACCTGCTCGTTGGCCAGCACCGTCTGGTCGACCGGGTCCCAGTTGACGACCTGGGTCTTGCGGTAGGCGATGCCTTTTTCGAGCATCTTCAGGAACAGCCATTGGTTCCACTTGTAGTAGCCGGGATCGCAGGCGCACATTTCGCGCGACCAGTCGATGGCCAGCCCCATCGCCTGCATCTGCTTCTTCATGTAGGCGATGTTGTCGTAGGTCCATTTGGCGGGCGGCACCTTGGACTTGATGGCGGCGTTTTCGGCCGGCATGCCGAAGGCGTCCCAGCCCATGGGCATCAGGACGTTGTACCCGCGCATGCGCAGCTGCCGCGCCATCATGTCATTGATGGTGTAGTTGCGCACGTGGCCCATGTGCAGCTTGCCGCTGGGATAGGGCAGCATCGAGCAGGCGTAGAACTTCGGCTTGGGTTGGCCGTCGGCGCCGACGGCGTGCTCGGTGACGCGATAGGCATCGCGGGCTTGCCAGTCTTGCCGGGCGGCCGCTTCGACTTCGGCGGGATTGTAGCGTTCCTGCATGGGTTCGGATTCTTTGGTTTCGGGTTAGGGCAAACGTCACATTATAGGACGCGCAAAACCAAAATGCCCCGCTGTGGGCGGGGCATTCGTGGGGTACGGCGCCGAGTCGATTACTTGAGCTTGGTCTCTTTGTAGTCGACGTGCTTGCGAGCAACGGGATCGAACTTCTTGATCAGCATTTTCTCGGGCATGTTGCGCTTGTTCTTGGTGGTCGTGTAGAAATGACCGGTACCAGCCGTGGATTCGAGTTTGATTTTCTCGCGGATGCCTTTAGCCATGATGTGCTCCTAGTATGGGTTTACCGGTGCTGCGGATTAAACCGCTTGACCGCGGGCACGCAGGTCGGCCAGAACGGATTCGATGCCGTTCTTGTCGATGGTGCGGATGGCGCTGGCCGAAACACGCAGGCGAACCCAGCGGTTTTCGCTTTCGACCCAGAACCGGCGCGATTGCAGGTTGGGCAAAAAGCGACGCTTGGTCTTGTTGTTAGCGTGCGAAACATTGTTGCCCGTGCGCGGGCCCTTGCCGGTAACTTGGCATACGCGTGCCATGATCATACCCCTTAAAAAATTTGCTCTGCCGCGATTTCGCCCTGCATGTTCTGCCGCCTGCGAGACTGCCCGGGTTTGTTTGCGGGTTTGTTTACGTTGCGGGTTCGTTTGCAGAACTTGCTTGCGGGCCTGGGCGGGTTGCTACACCCCGGGTTAATCACCCCAGGTTGCTACACTACACCAAACCCGGCATCTGTAAAGCCATGTATTCTATAACGAAAAGCACGTCCTTATCAAGCAGCTCGGCGGGCGAGGAACCCAAAAAGCCACGATAGCACCATGCAGGTCGCCAGAATGCCGGTCAAAGGCAGGGCGCTATCGGACTGCCAGTGGCTGATGCCGATGCCCGCCAGGGTGCCGCTGACCATCTGCACCCCGCCCATCATGGCCGATGCAACCCCCAGGCGATGACCCTGGCGCGACAGGGCCAGGGCCGCCGCGTTGGGGTTGACGAAGCCCTGGCTGGCCATGAAGCCCATCAGGCACAGTATCAGCAGGGGCAGCGTCAGCCAGCCCGCAAGCGTCAGCGCCAGGCCGGTCAGGGTGACCAGCACGACGCAGATCTGCGCCCGCTTGAGCAGCCGCTCCGGCGGATGGCGGTCCAGCAGCCGGGCGCTGAGCTGTGAAGAAAAAATCAGCGAAGCCGCGCACAGGCCGAACAGAAAGCCGAAGTACTGGGGCTCGACGCCGTAGATGTTGATCAGGACGCGCGGCGAGCCCGATATGTAGGTGAAGATGCCCGCGCTGCCCAGCCCGCCCGCCAGCGAATAGCAGATGAACTGGCGATTGCGCAGCAGGCCCCAGTAGTTGCGCGCTATGGTGGCGACGCGCAGCGGGACGATTTTTTCAGCGGGAAGGGTCTCCCGCATGTGGCGCGCCGTCATGAACAGCAATGTCGCTCCCACCAGGGCCATGATGCCGAAGATGCCGCGCCAGCCTGCGATGAACAGCACCTGGCCGCCGATGATGGGGCCCAATATGGGCGTCACGCCCATGATGAGCAGCAGCAGCGACAGCGCCTTGGCGGCATCGCGGGTGTCGAGGTTGTCGCGCACGACGGCCCGGGGAACCACCATGCCCGCCGCGCCCCCCAGGGCCTGCACGACGCGCCAGAGCGTCAGATGCTCGATATCGCTGGTAAATGCGCAGCCGACCGAGGCAATGGTGAAGATGACCAGTCCCGCCATCAGGGGCCTCTTGCGGCCGTAGCGGTCGGCCAGCGGCCCGTAGACGATTTGCGCCATCGCCAGCCCCAGCAGGTAGCTGGCCAGCGTGCGCTCGACCTGTCCCTGGGTGGCGCCCAGGCCCTCGACGATGGCGGGGAACGACGGCAGATACATGTCGATGGCCAGAGGCCCCAGCGCGGTCAGGGCGCCCATGAGCAGCAGCCAGCCCGGCACGGTGCGAGTCAATTGTCTGGAAGGCATCAAAGAGACGTGGGCCCGCGAGCCCCGGAAGAAAGAAGCAAGTAGTCTAACAGCGATTACGGGCGCCGGCCGAGCGCTTTGGCCGGCGGGGGCGCCTTGGGCGACGGCATATGCCGCGGGTCGCATTTGGTGATAAATTGACGGGCGAGCAACCCATCCGGACGCATGCAAGAAGGCCGGAGGCCGATTTGCCGACGAATAACAGTGACCAGAACATAAAACACGAGGGCTTCGCTGTCCCGATTGAGGATTCGATTTCAGCTAAGTAAAGGGAGTTGAGAACGTGAGTGCTGTCTTGTCTTTGGTAGAAAAAAAACTTGCCTCATTGCCGCTGCCGGTGCAGGTGGTGCTGCCCAGTGGAGAAACGGCGGGGCCGGCCAACGCCCGCATCCGCATGAAGGTCAAGGATAATTCGACGCTGCGCCATCTGGCCTCCGGCGAGGCGGGTACATTGGGCGAAGACTACGTCGAGGGAAAATTCGATTTCGAAGGCTCGATGCGCGATCTGATGCTGCTGGCGTCGTCGATCCTGCCCGACTCGCCCATCGAAACGGCCAAGGGCAGCTGGTTCACCAGCATGAAGCGGCACTGGGTCTCCATCCGGCGGCATTCGCAGGCGCGCGACGCCCGCCAGATCCAGTTCCACTACGACCTGTCCGACGAGTTCTACCAGCTTTGGCTCGATCCGCGGCGGGTCTATTCATGCGCCTATTTCCGCGAGCCCGACATGACGCTGGCCCAGGCGCAGGAAGCCAAGCTCGACCACATCTGCCGCAAGCTGCGCCTGCATGAGGGCGAGCGCTTCCTGGACATCGGCGCGGGCTGGGGCGGCCTGCTGTTGTGGGCGGCCGAGAACTACGGTGTGGACGCGACCGGCATCACGCTGTCCAAGAACCAGCACGCCCATGTCAACCGCCTGATCGAAGAAAAAGGCCTGTCGGGACGGGTGCGTATGACTTTGCTGGACTACCGCGAACTGGACGAGGCCAAGCCCTACGACAAGATCGCCTCGGTGGGCATGTTCGAGCACGTGGGCCGCGCCCAGCTGTTCGAGTATTTTTCCAAGCTGCGCCGCCTGCTCAGGCCCGGCGGCCTGATCATGAACCACGGCATCACGGCGGGCGGGGTCTACAACGCCGAAGTGGGCGCCGGCATGGGCGAGTTCATCGAAAAATACATCTTCCCGGGCGGGGAGCTGACCCACATCAGCAACGAGCTGGCCCAGATCGCCGACGCCGGACTCGAGGACGTCGACGTCGAGAACCTGCGCCCGCACTATGCCCGCACGCTGTGGGCATGGAGCGATGCGCTCGAGGCGCAGCTGGACGAGGCGCGCAAGACGCTCAAGGGCGAGAACGGCGAGCGTTCGCTGCGCGCCTATCGCATCTACCTGGCCGGCTGCGCGATGGGGTTCGAGCATGCCTGGATAGCGCTGCATCAGGTGCTGCTGCAGCACAAGCCCGTGGCGGGCCGCCGCGACGAGCTGGATCACCCGGCCGATCTCTCCTACCCCTGGCGGCGCGACTACATCTACCGCTGATCACTGCGCGCGGGCGTGTTGCCGCACCACGCGCCAGTACCACAGGTGCTGCAGCAGGGCCGACAGCGCCAGGCCGACGACGGCCATCAGCCACATCGACGAGGCGCCTGTCGGCGCGCCGGGCATGACGACGTCCAGCACGGGTTTCAGGCTTCCGGCAAGGGGGCCGAAACCCAGCCACCAGCCTCCGATCAGGCCTATGCCGGTCAGCGCGATGATCTGCATCAGCAGCGGCACGACGGCCACCTTGTAGGCGCGCAGCAGGTAAGAGTTGATGCACTGCATGGCGTCGCACAGATGGAAGTAGGGGACGATTTGCAGCAGGGTGGCCGCCATGGCCGCGACCTTCAGGTCGTCGGTATAGGCGGCGAGAATGGCCGGCCGGCCGCCCACGACCAGCGAGATGGCCACGATCGCGCCCGCCAGGGTGATGGTCAGTCCGGCCAGACCCGTCTGGCGCGCACGCAGCATATCGCGCGCGCCGATGGCCTGCGCCGTCAGGGACGCCGAGGCGATGCCCACCGACATGGGCAGCATGTAGCACAGGGCGACGAGGTTGGCGGTGATCTGATGGCCGCCGGTGACATACATGCCTTCGCGCGCAATCAGCAGCGCCATGAAGCTGAAGGCGCATACTTCCACCAGATAAGAGCCGCCCATGGGGATGCCCAGGCGCAGCAACTCCTTGAGATCCGTCCAGCGCGGCCTGTCCAGGCGCGGCTGGAACTGCCTGAAGAACTCGTCGTGGTGGATGATCCAAAGGCCGGCGGCCAGGCTGAACCAGCTGGTGAGGGCGGTGGACAGTCCGGCGCCGGCGGCGCCCATGGCGGGGATGCCCAGCTTGCCGAAGATGAACACCCAGTTGAACAAGGCCTTGACCCCGATGCTGGCCAGATTGATGGCCATGACGATCTTGGGTCGGGACACGGCCGTGCCGAACGAATAGATGGAGCGGAACACGAGCGCCGCCGGCAGCGCCAGGATGAGGGCGCGCAGATACCAGGTGACGCCGCTGCGCACCGCCGGGTCGACGTCGCCGGACAGTGTCAGCCAGACGTTCGGAAACAGCATGGCGACCGCGCCGATGGCGGACAGGCCCAGGGCCAGCCAGACCCCCTGGCCCCAGGCGCGGCCAACCTCGAGCAGGCGCTTGCCGCCATAATGCTGGCCGATGATGGGAATGAGGGCATGGATCACGCCCATCAGGCCGACGAAGATCGTGATGTAGATGGAGACGGCCAAGGACATGGCCTGCAGGTCGGCGGCGCTGGCGTGGCCCGCCATGGCGGTGTCCATGACGCCGAAGGCCATGCTGGCCCAGGCGCTGATGAGCACCGGCCAGGCTTGCCGCAGCGTTTCGCCGACGTGTTGAAGGAAGGACCGCGTGGCAGGCGGGCTCATTGAGGCGTGATGCGCAGCAGGCGGAACATTTCGCGCCGGTCGGCGCCGCGCTTGCCTTCCCAGAGCACCCGGGCCTGCGGCGTGTAGTCGGCGGCGCCGGACTGCACGGCCTCGGGCGAGGTCTGCTGCAGCACCAGGGAGCAGTCGGCGCTGTAGCTGAACCGCAACTCATTGAACACGAGGAAGGAGGCCCGCTGACCGGTTCCCAGGGCCAGACCGCGTACGCATTCTCCCGGGCGCTGGTGGGTCTGCAAGGCCTGGGCTAGTTGTCCGGATACTTCGCGGTAGCTGCGCACGTAGTCGAGGGCCGGCAGCCAGAGCGTGACCAGCAGCAGCCAGGTGAGCACGATGCCGCAGGCCGACAGCACGGTTCCGCGCCACAAGGCGGAGGGCTTGGTGTGCAGCCGCCAATAGACTATGGCGATCCAGGCCAGGGTGCCCAGCAGGGCGATCACGACGGCCGGCCAGTAGACGAAGGCTTCGTAGCCGCGGGTCTGGCGCGCGATGTTGTGCGAGATCTGCTCGGGCCAGCCGGCCTGCAGGGCGATCCAGCCCAGCCAGACGGTCGCGCAGGTGAGCGAAAAGCACATGACGGCGAACCAGTCCAGCGAATTGACCACGCCGCGGCGCAGCGTGGGCAGGGCGAAGGCGGCCAGCACCGCCGCCGGCACGGCCATGAGGCTGTATTCGGGTTCGAACGGATCGGCCAGGAACAGCATGATGACGAAAGGCCACAGCACGAACATCAGGGGTATCCAGATGTGCGGGGCGAACAGCCAGGCGCGCCAGCGCCACAGGGCGAGCAGGGCGAAGGGCCAGGTGGGCCACAGGAACCAGGGCAGGTCGCGCAGGACGCTGAGGATCTCCTGGTAGCGGGGCGGGCCGAAGGAGGTGACGTTCCAGAGCCACCAGTTATGGATCCAGTAGGTGCTGAAATGGTTGGCGGGTATCCACCAGAGCAGGCACAGGAATACCGCCAGCACGGCGCTGATGATCAGCCAGTGCTTCATGGGCCAGAGCGCGCTGCGCGGAATGAAGGCGCAGGGCACGGCCAGAATGATGGGCAGGGAGCCGATCCAGCCGCGGGTCAGGAAGGCGGCGGCCAGCGCGACGCCCAGCGTGATGGCGCCGGAGAGCGGATGGTCGAGCATGCGCGCGACGGCGTAGAAGGCGAGGGCCTGGAAGGCGATCAGGGCCGGCACTTCGGAGGTTTCGTGCAGGCGCCACATGATGCCGACCGTGGCGAGAATGAGCAGCAGGGCGGCGTCGGCGATCATGCGGCCGTAGTCGCGCACGGTGGGCTCGCCGCCGAAGGGCAGAGCGAGGGGCTGAGGTTCGGGCCGGCGCCCCAGCAGATAAGTGCCGTACCAGACGGAGCCGGTGATCAGGCCGAACCAGAGCAGGTTGGGCAGGCGCGAGGCGATGAGGGCCGCATCGAGCGGCGAGGTGAAGAGTTCGAACAGCGGCCCGAAGAGCCATATGCTGAAGGCGCCCACCCAGGTGATGAGAGGGCCGTTCTGGGCATAGGCCATATTGCCGATCTGGGGCAGCAGCCAGGTTTGCCATGAGCCTTCGAGCGCGGTCATCATGGTGGCCAGGCCAGCTACGTCGTCGGTTTTCCAGGGGTCCCGGAAGAACAGCCCCGCCAGTATGTACACCAGCCCCAGGGCCAATAGAAGCAGCCGGGGAAGCTTGGTGGTGGCCGTTGCGGTCAGCCGCGCCGGCGTGGAACGAGAGTCTTGCAGAGCCACAGAGCAATTAGGGACGAAAGTGACGGGACAGGGCCATCTTAAAGTAAAAAGGCAGCCCTGAGGCTGCCTTTTCGAGACCGTTCAATGAGGCCGATGTTGCCGCGACGGACGGCCGTTGCGGCGGCAAGCATCCATGGGAGGGCGCCTTGCGCGAAGGCGAGGCGCCGCTGGAATCAGGAAGCTTTTTTGACGGTGCCGGCGGTGCGGGCAAAACGGGCGCGGAACTTCTCGACGCGGCCCGTCTCGACGATGCGCGTTTGCGCGCCGGTGTAGAAGGGATGCGACTCCGAGGTGACTTCGCACTTGAAGAGCGGATAGGTCTTGCCGTCGATCTCGGTGGTTTCGCGGCTGTTCAGGGTGGAACGCGAGATGAACGTGTTGCCGGTTTGCTGGTCGAGAAATGCGACTTCGCGGTATTCGGGGTGGATGCCTTCTTTCATGGTAATTTCCTGTGGGCTTTCGCCTATGCTTGTTGGGGGTCGCCGGTCTGTAAGCTTGCGCTTTTTCTATGTGCTTTTGCTTCTCTTTAAGCTTTAAAGTCACTAGGCAGCTCAGCCACGTATCCAAAGTAACTCGTAAGTTTATCATGTGTCGCTGGGTTTGCTCAAGTGCTCTATGCGGGCTAGCAACTGCCGGCGTTCTGGCGGTGATGCTGTGACTTGAAGTGTTGCTGTTTTTGGGTTCTTGAGCGCCGCCGGAGGAGGGTCTATCTGAACCGGGCGGTCGGGCGGTCCGAGGCAGCGCCCTCCAACGCCCGGTTCAGATAGACCCTCCTCCAGCGGCTCACATTTGAGGCAAGCCATGCAAGCCGGCAGGCCGGCTTCTCGAAGCATAGGCGCGCAGTGTCGGTATCTCGCATGGCGAACCGCATCGCCCCCGACAGCGCTAAAGGACCAAAAACGGGCCTTGAACGGATACGGGATGCAGCTCCGACTGCATTGAATAACCCGCCGCCTACAGTGAAGTGAAGCCCAGGCCAGGAAACCTAGACCTGTCCTCGCTCGGCCAGCGATACCGCGCCCTGCGCGGTGACGATGAGGTGGTCCAGCAGGCGGATGTCGACCAGGGCCAGGGCGTGCTTGAGGTGGCGGGTGAGGGCGAGGTCGGCCTGGCTGGGTTCCGAGACGCCGGATGGGTGATTGTGGGCCAGGATGAGGGCGGCGGCGTGGTGGCGCAGGCCGGCGCGCACGACTTCGCGCGGATATATCGATGCCTGGCTAAGCGTGCCGCGGGCCAGCTCTTCGGCGGCGACGAGGCGGTACTGGCTGTCGAGGTACAGCGCCATGCAGTGCTCGACGCGCAGGTGGCCCAGCATGGCGATGCAATAGTGCTTGACCCGCTGGGGCTGGTCGAGGTCGATGCCGGCTTGCAGGGTTTCGGCCAGGGCGCGCCGGTTCAGTTCGTTGATGGCGAGCAGTTCGCAGGTTTTGGCTGGGCCCAGGCCCGGCACCTTGAGCAGCGCCTGGGCATCGGCCGAGAGCAGCCCGCGCAAGCCCTTGAAACGGCTGATGAGACCGCGGGCAAGATCGACCGCGTCGCTGCCGCGCGGGCCGGTGCGCAGGACGATGGCCAGCAGTTCGGGCGTGGTGAGCACCCGGGCGCCGTGGGCGAGCAGGCGTTCGCGGGGGCGCTCGGCTTGGAGTGGAGGGCGATCGAAAGGCATAAAGGCTCTAAAATAGAGAAATATCAGACTTTCGTACGGTGACAGATTTTGACCTCGCAAGCCCATCCGGTGAACGTTTTTGTCCGCCCGGATTCCTACCTTACTTTGCACTACCGCATCGAGATCACCAGCGGCCCGGCCGCGGGCTCGGTCTTCGCGGACACGTTCAGCGATCGGCCGGCCACGCTGCAGATGGGCGTCGGCCAATGGGCGCCCGGCATGGAAGAGGCGCTGATCGGGCGCGAGGAGGGCAGCCGCTTTTCCGTCGACCTGCCGGCCTCGCAGGCCTACGGCGACCGCAATCCGGACCTCCTGCAGTGCGTGACGCAGGCCATGCTCGATGCCAACACCGAACCCGGCACGGTGTTTCAGCCGGGCGACATCGTCGAGTTCGCGGCGCCCAATGGGGGACGGTACTCGGGGGTCTTCAAAGAGCAAGGCGATGGCTGGGCGCTGTTCGATTTCAATCATCCGCTGGCCGGCGCGGACCTGCGCATCGACGTGTCGCTGCTTGGAGTACTGTAATGACTGACAACACGGCCGCGGCGAGCGGCATGGGGCCCGAGGTCGTGCTGGCGCAGCCGCGCGGCTTTTGTGCGGGGGTCGATCGCGCGATCGACATCGTCGAGCGGGCGATCGAGCTGCATGGCGCGCCGATCTACGTGCGGCACGAAATCGTGCACAACCGTTACGTGGTGCAGGATCTTCGCGCCAAGGGCGCGATTTTCATCGACGAGCTGGATCAGGCGCCCAGCGGCGCCATCGTGGTGTTTTCGGCCCACGGAGTTTCCAAGGACGTGCGGGCGCAGGCCGAGAGCATGGGCTTGCGGGTGTTCGACGCCACGTGCCCGCTGGTCACCAAAGTGCACGTCGAGGTGGCGCGGATGCGCGCGGCGGGCAAGGAAATCGTCATGATCGGGCACCGCGGCCACCCCGAGGTGGAAGGCACCCTCGGCCAGGCCCGCGAAGGCATGTATCTGGTCGAAACGCCGCAGGACGTCGCCGAGCTCGAGGTCGCCTCGCCGGACAACCTGGCGTTCGTCACCCAGACCACGCTGTCGGTGGACGACGCGGCGCAGGTGGCCGACGCGCTGCGCAAGCGCTTTCCCAACATCGTCGAACCCAAAAAGAGCGATATCTGCTATGCCACGCAGAACCGCCAGGACGCGGTCAAGATCATGGCGCCCGATTGCGATCTGGTGCTGGTGGTGGGCAGCGTCAACAGCTCGAACTCAAACCGCCTGCGCGAAGTGGCCGAGCGCCGCGGCGCCCGCGCCCATCTCATCGACGATCCCGACATGATCGATCCCGCATGGCTCGACGAAACGCGCCGGGTCGGCGTCACCGCGGGGGCGTCGGCGCCCGAGATACTGGTCGAGCAGGTCATCGAGCGGCTCAAGCAGCTGGGGGCGGTGTCGGTGCGCACGCTGCCCGGAACCGAAGAAAACATCGCTTTTCCACTGCCGCGCGAGCTTTCCCGCAAACGCGCCGTGTAGTATCAACAGGCCATAGGTCCGCACGGCGCCGGCGAAGCAGGGGTGCGCCGGCGTTGACGGACTCGATCAACCACGGGATCCACAATGAGAAAAACTGCAGGTATTCTGGCCGCCCTCGCGGTGGTGGCGGTCGCGTATGTAGCGACGACATGGTATGTGGGCAAGCAGGCCCATGCGACCATCGAGCAGGCCGTGGCCCAGGCGAACGAGCGCATGGCGCAGGCCATGGTCGCCCAGCCGGGCGCGGGCAAGGCAAAGCTGGCCGTGGCCGAGTACCGCCGCCGCGTCTTTTCATCCGACGTCGTCTATTCGCTGCAGTTGCAGGACGAATCTGGCCAGAAGCAGGAATTCCTGCTGAGCGACCATCTTCAGCACGGGCCGTTTCCGCTGGACGCGATCCGGACGGGGCGCTTGGCCCCCATGCTGGCGCTGAGCCAGGCGCGGCTGCTGCCGTCGGCTGCGACCCAGGCGTGGTTCGACAGCCTGGATGGCGACACGCCGGTCACCGGACGCACCGAAGTGAGGTTCGGCGGCAAGGCTGTGTCCGAATGGACGTTCAAGCCCTTGAATGTCGCCCAGGGCGGCGAGGTGCTGAAGTTCTCGGGCGGGACCATGCAGGCGTCGTTCGACAACGACTTTTCCGACAGCCGGGTATCGGGGGAATTCGATCTGCTCGATTACTCGATGGGAGCCGAAGCCGAGCGCATCGCCATCGACGGCGTGCGCTTCGAGTATGAAGCCTCCGGCGGCGAAGGGACGCGCATGCATTCGACCACCCGGGCGGCGCGACTCGATCTGGAAGTGCCCGACGAAGACACGGTCTCGCTGCGCGACGCGGTGATGGACGTTTCCAGCGAACAAAGCGGCGATCTGGCCAGCGGCGCCATACGCTACGATTTTGGCCAAGTCCAATTGGGCACCAGGAACCTGGGCCAGATGTCGATGGGCGCGCGGGGCCGGGACCTGAGCATGCCCGCCCTGTCGGAGCTGGCGCAGGTCTACGACGAGCTGAGCGCTCGTCACGGTCCGCGCGAAGAGGAGTGGCAGCTTTCGCCGGACGAGGCGGCGCTGCTGCAGGAAAAATTCCTTGCGCTGCTGGCCAGCAATCCGGTACTGATCTTCGATCCGCTCGTCTGGAAGAACGATCAGGGCGAGAGCAGCGCCGGCCTTACGGTGGAACTGACCCGGCCGGCCGGGTCCGCTGAGGCGGCGTCGATCGACGCGCTGCTGCAACAGGCCGTGCGCGGGCTCGAGCTGAACCTGCGCATCGAGAAAGCCATGTTCGTCCGGGCAATGGCCCAGTTGCAGGGCGCGGCCGACGATCCCGAGATCACCGCCTTGGCAGGATCTTTGTATGACGAGTATGCAAACCGTTTGCAGGCCGCCGGACTGGTCGCTTTCGCCGAGCAAGCCGCCACCGCGAAAATCGTGTATCGCGATGGCCGGATCGACGCCAACGGCAGGCAGATGCCGGTGGCCGAGTTCATGCAGCGCGCGCTGCTGGCGCTGCTGATGTAGAACGCCAGTGTAAAAAAAGGCGCAAATCCCCGTCAGTAGGGATTTGCGCCTTCGCCCAATAGGCCGGTTGCGGCGCGGCCTTTACCTGGCGATATTCTGTACGCGCTCCATCAGGGCCGGGTCTTGCTGGATGGCCTGGTTGATGCCGTTGAACTCCTCCACGGTCATGCCTTCCTTGCGAACCACGTCGACCATTTTCTCGTCAGCCTCGCGGTACACCTCCTGGCGCGTGGCTTCGTCGGTGGACGATTGCAGCTTGGGCGTGTATTCCTGCGAAATGACGGCGACCTTCTTGGATGCACTGACGAACTTCTCGAGTTGCGCATCAGAGTAGTTCACAGGGGCCTGCTGCGCGGCGGGCGCCTGTGCTTGTTGCGCCATCGAGGGGGCAGCGGCGGCGCCCATGGCGAGCAGCGCGGCCGAGCATGCGGTAGTGATCCATTTATTCATGCAGACTCCTATTCAGTTGCGGGTGAGTACATCTCTATGGTGCCAACTCTGGCGGCCAGCACAAGGTTTTCGCTGTGAGGGGCATTGTCGAGGGGAAACCTTAGGTTACGGTTCCCTTGCGGCCTTGTGATATGGGGCAGAACTGGACAGGCTTGTTACCGGATGGAATCATTTCCATAAGGTATGTCGCGTTTCATGCCCATGGCGGCGGACGTGCCGGCAACCGCGTTTTCGGCGGGGGGCGCGGCGCTGGATTCGTCGGAAAGGCGCCCGCGATGCGAGCCGTAGTGGCGCGCATAGATCCATGTGAATTCCGCGCCCAGCAGGAACACCTGCGCGGCGTAATAGACCCAGATCAGCAGGATGATGAGCGAGCCCGCCGCGGCCAGCACCGAGATCGAGGTGCTTTTGCCGACGTACATTCCGATCAGCAGCTTGCCGATCTCGAAGAGCACCGCGGTCACCAAAGCGCCGATCCAGACGTCGCGCCAGGCGATCCTGGCCTGGGGCATGAATTTGAAGATCATGGCGAACAGCACGGTGGTGATGGCGAAGGTGATGACGGTATTGGCCAGTTGCAGCACAGTCTCCATGCCCGGAAAGAAACTGCCCGCCCAAGCGCCCAGGGCGGCCAGCCCGGTAGTGACCACCAGCGACACGAGCAGCAGGAATGCCAGCCCCAGGACCAGCCCGAACGACAGCAGCCGTGCCCGTATGGTGCGCCAGATGCCCTGGACGCGCTGGGTCTTGGGGACTTCCCATATCCGGTCCAGCGCGGTTTGCAGCTCGGCAAAGACGCGGGTCGAGCCCCAGATCAGCACGCCGGCGCTGATCAAAGTGGCGGTCAGCCCCTGGCTGGGCCGGTCGGCGTCGCGTATGAGGGCCTGGATGCCGGCGGCGGCGTCGTTGCCGACAATGTCGCCAAGCTGATGGATGAGTTGGCCGCGCACGGCTTCCTCGCCCCAGACGAAGCCGGCGACGGCAATGATGATGATCATCAGCGGGGCGATGGAAAACGCGGTGTAGAAGGCAATGGCGGCCCCGAGGCTGGAGGCGTAATCGTCCTGCCAGGCCCGGATGGAGTTGCGCGTCAGGTCGTAATAGTCCCTTGGCCGCATGGAGTGGTCCTTCATACGCGCTCGGGCGGGTTTCCGGGCGGTACTTGAGGCGGTTCGCGCACGCCGGGGGGCGCTTCGCGGGGCGGCAGGTCGATGTCCGGCTCGGGCTCGTCCGGCGGAGGCGGGATTTCATTCGGATCGTCCGGCGGGATCTCGTCGGGTCCGGGCGGTTCGGTCTCGGGCGGGCGCTGCGGCGGGGTGCGCGGGGGCTGGTCCGGAGGCACTTCCGGCACGTGGGCGAATCGTATCGAGCGTGGATCGTATAGGAGCATGTTGGGTTCTCCTGTTGGGCGCCGAAGGCCGGCGGACATGCATCGGTGGCGGGCTCGGTGCAAGTTTCATGCCTGAATCGGGTACCATAGACGAATCTACGAGTATTGCGCGCCCATCGCGGCCGCGCCGCGACACCCAATTATTTCCCGGTTATTTCCATGAACATCGCTTCCCTAGAAGATGACGTGGATCAGGCAGAGCTGATCCGCCACATACTGGCCGAGGCAGGGCACGACTGCACTTCGTTCGCCACGGGCAAGGCGCTGCTCGATGTATTGCGGAAACGCCAGCCTTTTGACCTGATGCTGATCGACTGGGAGATCCCGGACATCACGGGCATCGAGGTCGTGCGGTGGGTCAGGACGCACGTTGGCTATGACCTGCCCCTCATGTTCGTGACCAGCCGCACGCTCGAAAAGGATCTGGTCGCCGGTCTGCAGGCCGGCGCCGACGACTACGTCACCAAGCCCATTCGCATCGGCGAGCTCATCGCGCGCGTCGATGCCTTGCTGCGGCGGCGCGCGGTCGAGGCCATCAAAGAGCAGTCGGCGATCCAGGTCGGCCGCTACACGTTCGACGAGACCAACTATACGGCCCGCCTGGACGACGAGAACATCGTGCTGGCCCCCAAAGAGTTCGAGCTGGCGATGCTGTTCTTCCGCAACCCGGGCCGCCTGTTTTCGCGCGACGTGCTCAGCGCGGCGGTCTGGAACCGCGAGATTCCCGCCACCTCTCGCACCCTGGACACGCATTTGTCCAACATACGGCAGAAGCTGCGCCTGCGGCCGGAAAACGGGGTTCGACTGGCATCGTCATATGCCCTGGGCTACCGGCTCGAAATCATCAGCGAGGCGGACGACGGCAACGCTTGACGCGGGCCCTGTTCGCACTCATTCGTTCCACATTCGGCTACAACCAAAAATCAAAGAGCTCCCATGCATCCGTTTCGCATACTCTGCACCGTGACTTTTCTTTGCGGCCTGTTGCTGCCCATGTCGGCAAACGCCCAGCCTGCCGGCGCCAAAGGAGACGATTTCCTCTACCGGGTGGTCCAGGGCGACACGCTGGGCGACCTGGCGCAGCGCTACACCATGAGCTTTTCCAACTGGTCGGCGCTGCAGCGGATCAATGGCATCGACGATCCCTATCGCCTGCCTATCGCCAAGCTGCTCCGCATCCCGTTCTCGATGATTCCACTGCGCGAGTCGGCGGCCCGCGTGCTTCATCTGACGGGACAGGCGTCGGCGGACGGCCGGGCCCTATCCTCCGGCTCCAGCGTCCAAGAGGGCCAGACGGTCGAGACCGGGCCGAACGGGTTCGTCACCTTGCAACTGTCCGACGAGAGCATCGTCAGCATCCCGCCGTCTACTTCCCTGGTGGTGAGGCGCTTGCGCGAATTCACGAGCGTCGGGCTCACGGATTCGGTGTTCGACATGAAGGCGGGCACGATCGAGACGCAGGTCGCGCCGAACGACACCGGGGTGGGCCGCTTCGAAGTGCGCACGCCCGTGAGCGTCACCGGTGTGCGCGGCACGCGCCTGCGCGTGCATGCGACGCCCGAAGGGTCGCGCAGCGAAGTGGTCACCGGCATGGCGGGCGTCGATGGCTCGGCTGCATCCGAGGTGGTCCTGCGCCAGCAGCAGGGCGTGGCGGTGGACTCCCTGGGCAAGAGCCTGGGAGTCCGCAAGCTGTTGGCCGCTCCACGGCTTTCGCCTCCGGTTCGCGGGCCCGGCGGGTGGTCGGCGCAATTCGAACCCGTCGACGGGGCCGCATCCTACCTGGTAAGCGTGGCCCGAGACCCGCAAGGCGGCCGGTTGGTGTCGCGCCAGCGCATCGATGCGCCGCCGGCCCGCTTCGCGGCCTCGGGGCCCGGCACTCATTATGTATTCGTGCGTGCTTTGGACGCAGCGGGCATAGGCGGACTGGACGCCCATGAAGCATTCGAGGGCGCCTTCGTGTTGTCGGACCAATCCGGAACCCCCGTTCTCGCGGGCGACGGCAGCCTGATCATCGTCGCTGACTACTAGAGGGCGCGGCACCAAGGCCTGTTGACACTGAAAAGGGCAGCCATGCTGAAATCACGCAGGTCGGCGCGCGGGAAGCGGGACGGGCTCGAGCGGCGGCTTCGCATCGAATGGCTATGCACCGTGCCGGCTCTGATGGCGTTGACCTTTCTGCTGAGCTACTTTGGCCAGCATCTGGGCATGCATCGGCTGGACCATGTCCTGTACGGACGAACGATGGCGCTGACGACGCACGAACCGTCGGACGAGATCGTCATCGTGGCGCTGGACGACGCCAGCATCCGGGAAATGGGCTATTGGCCCTGGCGCAGGGCCGTCCATGCGCAACTGCTGGAGCGCCTGCGGGGAGCAAGGGCGGTGGGCCTCGACCTGGTCTTGAGCGATCCCAATCCCGCCTACCCGGACGACGATGAAACCCTGGCCGGCGCCATGCGCGAGCACGGCCGGGTGGCGCTGCCGTTGGTTATCGACCAGAATCGGGTTCAAGAGCCGCTGCCGGTGCTGGCCGATGCGGCCGCCGCCATGGGCTACATCAACGTCCTCCTCGATCCGGACAGCGTGGTGAGGTCCATGCGGCTGCATGAGCAGGTGGACGACATCAACGTCGAGCACTTCGTGCTGGCCATGCTGGAGGCGGGGGGAGAAAGAGAGCGGCTTGCGCCTTTGCGCGGTTCCGACGGCAGCGCCCGGCTGATCTCGTACGCCGGCGATCCGGGCAGCTTCGCGATGTATCCCTATGCCCGCGTGCTCGACGGGTCGGTCCCGCCCGCCGCGCTCGAAGGCAAGTACGTGCTGGTCGGGGCCTGGGCGGCGGCCTTGGGCGACACCATGTCCGTGCCCTTGTCCAAGGCGGGCGAGCCGATGGCCGGGGTGGAAATACTGGCCAACGGCCTGCAGAACGCGCTGGGAAACTACTGGATCCATACCCCGGACCGCTTGCAGTCGGCCCTGCTGTGCATGCTGCCCGTGCTGCTGGTATGCGTGGCCTTGCGCAGGCTGTCGCCCCGCAAATCGTTCTTCGTCATATTGATCATCGTCGCCCTGATCTTCACCGCCGTCTGGCTGATGATGCGCCACGCCGATGTCTGGGTGGGGCCTTCCGCGGCATTGATCGGCATCGTGCTGGCTTATCCGGTATGGAACTGGCGCATCCAGGAGGCGACCTTGCGGCAGGTGGACGCCGAGCTCGATCAGCTCTATGAACAGAACCTGATGCATACCCAGGCGCTTCCCGATTCCGAAGATACGCCTGGGGGCGCATCGCTGCCGGCCCGCATGGTCAGATTGCACCGCGCCATGGGCCTGTTGCGCCAGGCGATCGGCCAGCGCGAAGAGGCCTTGCGTTTTCTTTCCCATGACATGCGTTCGCCCCAGAACGCCATATTGGCGCTGACCCAATTGCAGCGTTACGGCAAAAACCCCCTGGCCCAACCTGAACTGCTCGAGCGCGTCGACCGGTGCGCTTCCCGTACTCTGGGCCTGGTGGATGGTTTTGTGCGATTGGCCCGCGCCGAGTCGACGGCCCTGGACTTCCAGGACATCGATCTGGGCGAGCTGCTGCATTCGGTGTGCGACGAGCGCTGGCCCATGGCGCGCCGGCGCCGGATCGTCGTCGCCGTGGATGCGTCCATGGGGCAGGCCATCGTGGCGGCCGATGGCGAGATGCTGGGTCGGGCGTTCGGCAATCTGGTGGACAATGCCATCCACTACAGCCCCGACGGGGCGCACGTGATGTGCCGCCTATACGCTCAAGGAAGCAATTGGGCCGTGTCGATCAAGGACAAGGGCCGCGGCATGACGGCCGATCAGCAGGCGCAGCTTTTCGAGCCTTTTCGGCGTTTCGACGTGGACTCGCCGGGCAATCCCGAGGGCAGCGGCCTGGGACTGGCATTGGTGCGCGCCGTCGTGCAGCGCCATGGCGGACGCGTGGAGGTCGAGAGCGCGCGCGGCAAGGGCAGCGTCTTTCGCGTCATTCTTCCGGCTCGTCCCGGTGACGGCGCAGCGCATCGATGGCGTCGGCCTGAGCGCCGATGATGGACTCCAGGCTGGCGATCTCGGAGCGCAGTTCGCTGGTCTCGTCGCGTAGGCAGGCGATGATCTGCAGGTAGCGGACCATTTGCAGGCGCCGACGGCGCAATGCGCTGCGGCCGGCTCCGGAATCGCCGCGGCGGCTGGTTTTGGCCACGGCGCAGCATTCTTTGGACGGCGGGCCGCTGGGAGGAGAGGAAGGGTCGTCCGGCAGATTCATGATGGTAGTAAGGGTATGTTTTAAGTGCCGCTACCTCATGAGCCTCTGTGGCTGCGACGCATAAGGGCCTGTAATGACTGCTTTTTCATTCATAATATAAGGATAATATGGCGAGCTATTTGTAAATGCAACTGGATGAAACCGCAAATCCGGCTCCGCAGGCCGGTAGAATCGAAACGACTCTTGGCCGCAGCCCTGGCCGTTTTGTCCGCCCCCCTTTAAACTTTCCTATCTTTCGTTTGCCTGCAGGAGCTTTGCCGCGCATGTCCTCTTCTGTACTGGATCCATCTCTTTGCCCTGAAAGCGCCGAATACGTCGATGCGGCGATCGAGTCGCGCCAATCGATCCGTGCCTTTACGAGCCGGCCTGTCGAAAGGGAAGTCCTGAACGGCATACTGGCCGTGGCCAGCCGGGCGCCCTCGGGCGCCAACGCTCAACCCTGGAAAACCTACGTGCTGCAAGGCCGGGCCCGCGATACGCTGGTCGAAAAAGTATGCGCTGCCCACGATGCGGTGTATGCCAACCCCGAAGAGGCCGCCCGCTATAAAGAGGCCTACGCCTATTACCCCCAGAAATGGATCAGTCCCTATCTCGAGCGCCGGCGCGAGAACGGCTGGGGCTTGTACGGCCTGCTCGGCATCGCCAAGGGCGAGAAGGACCGCATGCACGCCCAGCATCAGCGCAATTTCCGCTTTTTCGATGCGCCGGTGGGGCTGTTCTTTACCGTCAATACCATCATGGGACAGGGCGCGCTGCTCGACTGCGGCGCCTTCATGCAGAACATCATGATCGCGGCCAGGGCGCGCGGGCTCGACACCTGCCCGCAGGCCGCCTGGAACTCATACGCCAGCATCATCCTGCCTCACATCGGCGCCGGCGATGACGAAATGCTCGTATGCGGCATGGCGCTGGGCCATGCCGCCCCCGACGAACTGGTCAACACCTTCCGCACTCCCCGCGTGCCGCCGGAAGACTTCACGGTCTGGCTGGATTGACGCGCCGATGCGGGACGGCGCGCAATACCTGAGCCTGGATTCCATTGACGGTTCGGCACGGCTTATCGTGCGGGGCGAATGGGTCCTGGCCAATTATCAGGCGATCGAGCGCGCCATCCACGCGTTCCTGGCGCAGGCCGGCCATGCATCGAGCGCGAAGCAGCGCCGCTTGCCTTCCGCGCTGCAGGTCAGCGGAATCGACCTGAGCGGCCTGGCCGCGGTGGACACCGCGGGCGCGGCTCAATTGGCGCGGCTGATCGGCCCCGCGCACCTCAGCGAACTGCTTTCGCAGCAAGACGGGCTTCCGGCAGAGCGCCTGGCCCTGCTTGCCGCGGTGGCGGCCGCCGAGCCCGAGGCGGAACCGCCCGGGGCGCCCATCCCGGCCTGGCGCGAGTTGCTGGGCCGCATCGGCATGTCGGTGGAACACATCTGGCAACTGATCGTCGCGCTGCTGGGCTTCATGGGACTGACCCTCGAAGCCTTGGGCCGCAACCTGTTCCGGCCGGACCGCTGGCGCATCACCGCGGTAGTGGCCCAGGTCGAGCAGTCCGGACTCAATGCGGTGCCCATCGTGGCCCTGCTCACGTTCATGGTGGGCGCGGTCATTGCCTTCTTGGGCGCCACGGTGCTGGCCGACTTCGGCGCCACCATCTACACCGTCACGCTGGTGGGCTTTTCGTTTCTGCGCGAGTTCGCCGTGCTGCTCACCGCCATCCTCATTGCCGGCCGCACCGCCAGCGCCTATACCGCGCAACTGGGCTCCATGAAAGCCAACCAGGAGATCGACGCCATCCGCATGATGGGCCTGAGTCCGATCGACCTGCTGGTGGTGCCGCGCATCATCGCGCTGCTGATCGCCATGCCGGCCCTTACTTTCGTGGGCATGGTGTCCGGAATCGTCGGCGGCATGCTGGTCTGCGCGGTGGCGCTCGACATTTCGCCCAGCATGTTCCTGACGATCTTCCAGCGCGACATCGCCCTGCGGCATTTCTTCCTGGGCATGGCCAAGGCGCCCATCTTCGCCTACCTCATCGCCATCATCGGCTGCCTCGAGGGCTTCAAGGTGCGCGGCAGCGCGCAGTCGGTCGGCGAGCACACCACCTCGGCGGTCGTGCAGTCCATATTCGTGGTGATTCTCATCGATGCGCTGGCCGCGCTTTTCTACATGGAGATGGGATGGTAGAGGCCGGCACGCAGACTCCCATCGTCCAGGTGCGGGGCCTGGTCAATCGCTTCGGCAGCCATGTCGTGCATGACGGCCTGGATCTTGACATCCGCAAAGGCGAGATCCTGGGCGTGGTCGGCGGCTCGGGCACGGGCAAGTCGGTGCTGTTGCGTTCCATCGTCGGCCTGCAGCCTCCGGCGGCCGGCAGCATATTCATATTCG
This sequence comes from Pusillimonas caeni, assembly GCF_003545815.1. Taxonomy (GTDB): domain Bacteria; phylum Pseudomonadota; class Gammaproteobacteria; order Burkholderiales; family Burkholderiaceae_B; genus Pusillimonas; species Pusillimonas caeni. The sequence continues at coordinate 174,718 of NZ_PDUW01000004.1, read as the reverse complement.
GGCAGGACCTGCTCGCGCTGCCGCCAGAGCGGCGTACCCATATCGAGCGCCGCTTCGGCGTGATGTTTCAGAGCGGCGCCTTGTTCTCGTCCCTGACCGTGATCGAGAATGTAGCGGTGCCGCTGATGGAGCAGGCAGGCCTGGCGCGACCCCAGGCCGAAGCGCTGGCCCGCAGCAAGATAGGCCTGGCGGGCCTGCCCGCCGAAGCCGGCAGCCAGTATCCCAGTTCACTTTCGGGCGGCATGGTCAAGCGCGCCGCGCTGGCGCGGGCGCTGGCCCTGGATCCGGACATCCTGTTTCTGGACGAGCCCACCGCAGGCCTGGACCCCATCGGCGCAGGAGCCTTCGATCGCCTGATCATGACCTTGCGCGATGCCCTGGGCCTGACGGTGTTCCTGGTCACACACGACCTGGACACCTTGTACGCCAGCTGCGACAGGGTGGCGGTGCTGTCCCGAAAAAAGGTGTTGGCGGCCGATACGCTCGAGCGTGTCGAAGCCATCGACGACCCATGGATACGCGAATATTTTCATGGACCCAGAGGCCGCGCGGCTTACCGCGCGGCAGAATCGCGGAGTGCGAAATAATGGAACCCAGGGCGCATCATGTAATGATCGGAGCCTTCACCGTGGTGGTCGCCGTCTTGGCCGTGCTGTTCTCGCTATGGCTCGGCAAGGCGGGACAGAACGCGGGCGACAGGCATTACGTCGTGATTTTCAACGAAGCCGTGCGCGGCCTGACCGTGGGCAGCGCGGTCCAGTACAACGGGATCAAGGTGGGCGAAGTGCAGGGCCTTTCGCTGGATCCGAACGATCCCGCGGTGGTGAGGGCGCGCATCGAGGTGCAGGACGACATCCCCATCAAGCAGGACACCCGCGCAAGACTGGTGCTGACCGGCATCACAGGCGCTTCGGTCATCGGCCTGAGCGGCGGGTCGCCCGACAGCGCTGAACTGCCCGAACCCGAATCCGGCGATCCCGTTATCATCGCTACGCCTTCGCCGATTACGCAACTGCTGGCCAACAGCGACAACCTCATGACCAATCTGACTTCGCTGATCATGAGCGCCCAGCAAGTCCTGTCGCCCGAAAATGCCGAGCGGATCAGCCGCTCGCTGGACAACCTGGAGCAGCTCACCGCCGCGCTATCGGGGCAGTCCGGCAATATGAACCAGCTGGTCGAGGCGGTGACCCAGGCAAGCCGGCAGGCGAATGATGCGCTGGCGCAGGCGACGGTGTTGATGGACCATGCGGACACTCTGCTCGACAAGCAGGGTACGGCCACCCTGCAAAGCGTTCAGCGCGCCATGGCGTCGCTCGAAAGCACCGGCAACAGCCTCGACCAGTTGATCGGCGAGAACCGCTCGGGCTTGAATTCCGGCGTCGACGGATTGCGTCAGTTGGGACCGGCCCTGCACGAGCTGCGCGGCACCCTGGCCAGCTTGCAGGAGGTCGTGCGCAAGCTCGGCGACAGCCCGACCAATTTCCTGCTTGGACGCACGAAGATCGAGGAGTTCGAACCATGAGGCATTCCCCCGCGCTTGCGCGCCACATTGCAAAGATGCTCAAGGCATGCGTGCCCGCCGTCCTGCTGGCATTGTCCGGCTGCGCGATGCTGCCCGCGTCTGAAACCCTGACTTTCTATCGCTTGCCCGATGCGGTCGAGGCGGCGGACGCCGCTGCGCCGCGCCCCCGCCTGCCGGCGGTGCTGCGGGTGGCCACCCCCTATGGCAATCGCGCGGTCGACAGCACCCGCATCCTGGTCGTTCCCGAAGCCGATCGAGTCAGCGCCTACAAGGGGGCCAGATGGAGCGACACCGCGCCGGTGCTGCTGCGCGATCGTCTGATCCAGTCGTTCCGCGACGCCGGGGTCTTTCGCTCGGTCGTGGCCGACAGCGGCAACCTGGGCGCCGATCTCGAACTGTCGAGCGACCTGTCCCAGTTCCATGTGATCTATCGCTCCGGTTCGCCGGTGGCGGTGGTGGCGCTGGACGCCACACTCGTCGAGCCGGCCTCGTCACGCATCCTGGCGTCGCGGCGCTTTCATGCCGAGCGGGCCGTGCAGGGCAAGGAAGTGCCCGAAGTCGTCCAGGCCTTCGGCTTCGCCGTCGACGAACTGACGGCTCAATTGCTTGCCTGGAGCCGAGAACAAGCGCCGACCAGCAAGGAGACGCACTAATGGCGGACAATCTCTTTCAGGGCAAGCTGATGGCCCACGTCAAAGCACTGGATCCCGCATGGCGCTCGGCCTTCGAAGCGGAGCCTGTGCGTCAGACCCTGCACGAACTCGACCGTTTTCTGCAGGACAGGCTCGATGCCGGGACGGTGATTTTCCCGGCCAGGCCCTTTCGCGCCTTGCACGAGGTCGCCCCGCGGGACGTGAAAGTGGTTCTTCTCGGCCAGGATCCTTACCATGGGCCCGGGCAGGCGCAGGGCCTGGCGTTCTCCGTGCCGGACGATTGCCGCGCGCCCCCGAGCCTGCGCAATATGTTCACCGAACTGAAGCGCGAGTACGCCGATCAGTATCAGGCCCAGCGCAACAGCCTGGTGCGCTGGGCCACGCAGGGAGTGCTGCTGCTCAACACCGCTCTTACTGTCGAAGCGCACCAGGCCGGTTCACATGCCCGTTGCGGCTGGACGACCGTGACCGACGCCATTCTGACGAGGGTGCTGCAAGAGGCGCAGCCCAAGGTCCTCATGTTGTGGGGCTCGCACGCCCAGGCGCGCGAAGCGCTGCTGAAAGAGCACCCGCCGCAGGGGCCGGTCCATGTGTTGAAGGCCAACCATCCCTCGCCCTTGTCGGCGCTTCGGCCGCCTCGGCCCTTCATCGGCTGCGGGCATTTCGCCATGGCCAATCGGTGGCTGGAAGCCGAGGGCGTGGGAGGCATCGATTGGCTGAGCAACGACGAGCCTCCCTTGCGCGCGGCATCGGCTTAGCCCGCGCAGGCCCTAGCCCGATGCACGGGCCGGCTGGACGCCGGACCGGGCATGCGGTGCCCGGGTCTCCGTGACGCGGGCCAGTACTTCCAGCCAGTCGTTCACGAAGCGCTCCATGTTGAAGCGGGCCATTGCCGTCCGGCGCGCCTGCTCGCCCCATCGGCGGGCCAGTTCGGGCTCATCGATGAGCTGGCGCATGACGTCGATGATTCTGTGCTTGTCCGTATGCACGAAGCCGTTCTTGCCGTTCTCGATGACGGTGGGAAGTTCCGTGGCCGCCACGCCCACCACCGGCATGCCCAGCAGCATGGCCTCGATCAACGCCAGGCCCAGGCTGGTATAGCGGATGGGCGTATAGAAAAACCGGTAAGGGGCCATGGCGGCTGCCACATCGAGGTTGGGGACTTCGCCCAGACCGCCCATTTCCTCGCTTTGCATGCCGATGAGATCGAGCGGCACCTGCTCGCGGCTCCATTCGAAGAGATCGGCCCCCATGCGGCGGCCGCGCTTCTTCAGGCCGTTGATGGCGGTGATGCCGGCGGCTTTCTCGCCCGTATGGCGCAGCGAAGGGTTGAAGGGCACGCCGTGCTCTATCACCTGCGCGGGCTGGTCGCCCGCATCCCAATTGAGCGCATTGTAGTGAGTGACGTGCACCAGGATGCCGTGATCGTGCTTGAAGGGGTGGGGGGTGTCCACGGGATAGGGCCGCGGAGGGTCATGTTCGATGTAGATGCTTGGCAACGCGCGCTGCGCCGCCGTCAGCAGCTCGGGCGCATCCTGTTCGTAGGCGGCTTGCGACTGGTAGACGATGCAATCGAATTGCTCGCGCGCGATGTCCTCGACGCTGATTTCATGCACATTGGCGCCCCACGGTATCTTGGTGCCGAGCGGCGCATAGCCCGCGCGGCCGTCGGCCTGCACCGGGATGAAGAATTCGTGCGGCACCTGCGTCAGCGCGTACAGGTAATTGCCATGAACGTGCCAGGTCAGAATGCGCAATGCGCGCGCCGGCTCGAACGAAGCGGTGTCCATAAGCCTCTCTCAAGAAAACGGGATCGGCGGGCGAAATGCCGGGCCGCCGATGTCGCAGCAAGCCACATACCCGGCGTGGCCGCAGCGGCAGTGCGCGCGGCGGCGCAGCGCCCGCTTTCCGGATGCTTTACTATTGCCGGAATTGGCGGCTGCTATCGTCGCCGGCAGCAAACTGATCTCAGGAGATATTCATGGCTTACGACAGCAACAATATTTTTGCCAAGATCCTGCGCGGCGAGGCGCCCTGCATCAAGGTCTACGAAGACGACCAGACTCTGGCCTTCATGGACCTCATGCCCCAGGCCGACGGCCATGTGCTCATCGTGCCGAAGGAGCCGGCAGAGACCTTGCTGGAACTGTCCGAAGCGGGCGCCATGGCGGCCATGCGCACCACGCGGCGCATCGCCATCGCGGTCAAGAAGGCCCTGGGCGTAGAGGGCCTGCACGTGATGCAGCTGAACGGCGCGGCGGCGGGCCAGACGGTGCCCCACATCCACTTTCACGTGATCCCGCATGCGGCCGGCGGTGTGCTGCGTGTGCATGCCGCCCAGCGGGCCGACGAAGAAGGCCTGAAGGCCATGGCCGAGCGCATCAAGGCCAGTCTTGATTGAGCATGATCAAAGTCAAGGGCGAAGCATGTCCTGGCTGATACATTGAGAATGTCGACTCACCATGAGGGGCTAATCATGAGAAATAGCGATTCCAACACCGGTCCGGCTTCCGACGGGCTTGCGCAGGCGCTGAATGAACTGGGCGCGCACTGGGGGTGGTTCATCGCCCTGGGAGCGGTGCTGCTCGCCCTGGGCTTCATCGGCTTCGCCTACGTTTTCGCGGCCACGCTGGTCAGCGTCATTTTCATCGGCACCCTGATGCTGATCGGCGGCGTGGGCCAGCTGATCCATGCCTGGCGCGTCAAGCATCTGGCGGGCTTCCTGTTCTGGACCGCCAGCGGCCTGCTCTATGCGGGCGCCGGCGTCCTGGCGCTGGTCAACCCCGTGGCGGGGGCATCGGTCCTGACCCTGCTGCTGGGCGCCACCTTGATCGCCGTGGGCGCCCTGCGCCTATGGATCTGGTTCAACAACCGGGGCCAGCGGGGTTGGCTGTGGCTGGCGCTTTCAGGAGCCATCACCCTGGCGACCGGCATCCTCATCGCCGCCTTGTGGCCGGGCAACAGCCTGTGGCTGCTGGGCCTGATCCTGTCCATCGACCTGCTGTTCCAGGGCTGGTCGACGCTGTTGCTGGGCCTGGCCTTGAGGCAGCGGCGCGGCTAGAGTCCGAAAAAAGTGCCTACGCGCCGTGCGGGCTCATGCCTGGCTGCTTGGAGTGCCTGGCCTTGCGGCCGCCCGGCGGCAAAAAACCGCCTGGCGCCGGGCAAACAAAATGCGGCTTTGCAAGGTTCTTGCAAAGCCGCATGAATACTGGTGCCGATGAAAGGAGTCGAACCCTCGACCTTCTCATTACGAATGAGCTGCTCTACCAACTGAGCTACATCGGCTAAGCCCAAAATTGTACCACTTTTTCCAAGCCGCCTGCTCGCTTTCTTTACCTGAAGCCGCGGTTGCGGGCCAGCGCTTCGCGCTCCAGCGCGGTGATGTAGCGCTGTACGCGCGCCGAGGCGGCGCCGCGCAGGCCTTCGAAAGCAAAGCCGAGGCTGCGCAGCTGCTTGCCGGCGCGTTCGAATTCGCGGATATGCACCAGCCTGAGGGTGACTTCGAGCGGATCCGTGTCGGGCAGGTCGAGCCGGCAGCCGTTGAAGACCTGTCCGATGGTCTCCGGCACCGCGTGCGCGGCATCGGAGGCGCCGAGCCCGCCGGTGCTGAGGTCTTCCAGGGGCAGCGTCACCGGGCCGTCCTCGAGGGGAATGGTGCAGAGCACGGGGCTGTTGACGGGAGTCGCGACGCGGAACGCATCCCTGCGCTGCACGCGGATCAGCTCGGCCGGAAACGGCAGGCGCAGGGCGGGGCGCTCTTCGAACAGCAACGATTCGGCCGGCCCGCACTTGAAGCTGACATGCACGCCGTTTTGCGAAGCTTCAAAGTGCAGCCGCTCTGCGGCGAGGATGGGCCTCAGCACGCCGGGGTCGGCGGTGCCGTCGAAGGTCAGCGCGGACTTTTCCGGATCGATATGGAGAAGGGTGGTCACCACGGACGCGTTGCCGGCGGGCGCGCGCAGGTGGATCAGGCGCTGGTCGGCGGCCAGAGAGCGCAACACTCCCAGAATCTCGAATTCGGTGGTCAGGGCGTAGGCGCTGGAAGAGGGCGAAGCGTTTGATGTCACGGTAATGAGCAAAGCGGCTGGTCGGCAAAAGCGTTATTACAACAAAGTCGCGCCGGCCAGGCCATAGCGTGGATGAAGTGTCCTTGAAAATTCATCGTTTGCGAAGACCGGGCGGCCATATCGGCGGATGTCAGGCGTCGCCCTGCTGCTGCGCCGCGGAAGGGAAGAGGTCCCATACCGCCATAAAGAGCGCGGCGATGAGGGGGCCGATGACGAAGCCGTTGAGCCCGAAGGTGGTGAGGCCGCCGATGGTGGAAATGAGCACCACGTAGTCGGGCATCTTGGTGTCCTTCCCCACCAGCAGCGGGCGCAGGATGTTGTCCACAAGGCCGATGACCAGGACGCCATAGAGTATGAGGATGCTGCCCACCCAGTATTCGCCCGTGACCAGGAAGTAGATGGCCACCGGCAGCCAGATGATGGCGGCTCCTACGGCCGGCAGCAGCGACAGCAGCGCCATGATCACGCCCCACAGCAGCGGGCCTTCGATGCCCAGTATCCAGAAGATGAGCCCGCCCAGGGCGCCCTGAGTGGCGGCCACCACGATGTTTCCTTTGAGGGTGGCGCGCACCACGGTGATGAACTTGTGAATGAGCAGTTGCTTGTGCTCGGCGCTGAGGGGAATGACCGCCATGATCTTGCGGGCCAGCTTTGCGCCGTCGCGCAGCAGGAAGAACAGCAGGTACAGCATGATGCCCAGCCCGATCAGGAACTGGAAGGTGTTTTGTCCGATGTTGACGGCTTGCGAGGCCAGGAACTTGCTGCCTTGCAGCGCGCCGGCCGACAGCTTCTCCTGGATGCTGAACAGATCGGTCAGGCCGAATTGCTCCAGCGCCCCGTGAATGGAAGGAGGCAGGGCGCCGACGATCTGCTCGAAGTACGAGCCCAGGTTGAGTTCGCCGCTTTCGACGCGCCGGTACAGGTTGGAGCCTTCCTGCAGCAGCGAGCCGGTGAGCAGGGTAAGAGGCAGTATGACCAGCAGCAGGACGAGCAGCACGGTCAGCAAGGCCGAAAGATTGGGCCGGCCCGGCAGGCGCGACAAGAGCCGGCGATGCAGGGGCATGAAGCTGATGGCCAGGATGGCGCCCCAGAAGACCGCGCCATAATAGGGCAGCAGCAGCCGGCCGAACGCGAGCGTGACGATCAGTAGCAGGATGATGAAGGTGCGATAGTGCAATTTGCTATCGGTCATGAGGGCTCCGGGCGCTGTCTGTATGGCGACGCTTGCGTCGTGCTCGCGCGACGCAAGCGCCCTAGTATACCGGGGCTACAATCACGCTGCGCGGCCACCCCGGACATCCGGCGCGGCGTTGCGCGGACCGAATCCACTCGAGGGCGACAAGGCATGCGGGACGACAATATCAATAACAGGGCGGACGAGAACAGGGCGGGCACGCGCGGCGCCGGACCGTCGCCGGCGCAAAATCTGGTGGTCCTTGCGTTCCTGGCGGGCATGGTGGCCTTGTGGACCCTCTTGTGCGCGGTCAGCCATCGTGCGCCCGACCTGGACGGCATGGAGGAACTGGTGTGGGCCTCGAGCTTCGAGTTCGGCTATACCAAGCACCCGCCTCTGCCGTCGTGGTTCATGTATGCGTTGAGCGGCCTGTTCGGCAAGCCTGTCTGGCTGGCCTTCTTCGCCGGCCAGCTGGTGTCCGCCCTGGGCCTGTGGTTCGTGTGGCGGCTCGGCTGCGAGTTCACCTCCCCGCGCCGGGCGTTGATTGCGACGCTGATGGTGTCCACGACGCTGTACTTCTCGCTGCGGGGCACCATCTACAACCACAATACCGCGCAGCTGTGGTCCATCGCGGCCTGCACATGGCTCTTCTACCGCGCTTTGCGGCACGGGCGCGCCAGCTCGTGGCTCTGGCTGGGGGCGGTGGCCGGGGCGTCCGTCCTGACCAAATACAGTGCCGTCATACAGTTCGGCGTGTTCTTCATCTTCATCGTGGCGCTTGGCCATTGGCGCGACCCGGGCGTGCGGCGCGGAGTGCTGCAGGCGCTGGCGGTGTTCGCCGTGGTGATCTCGCCGCACGTTTACTGGCTGGTCGACAATGATTTCGCGCCCTTCCGCTATCTGGACAATTCCATGGAGACCAGTTCCTATGCCGAGGTCTTGAAAGGCATATGGGATTTTTCGATCGACCAGCTGGCGCGCCTCAGCCCCATGCTGCTGGTCTGGCTGGCCCTGTATGTGTGGAACCGCCGGCGGCCGATCGCGCAGCGGGGCGACACCTACGCGGGGGAACTCGCCAAGTGGGACCGCGCATTTCTTTTGTGGGTCGGCCTGGGACCTTTCCTGGCCACCCTGTTGATGTCGGCTGTTCTGGGCACCCGCCTGGTGGCTTCCTGGGGCACTACGTTTTTTATCCTGTACGGCTACTTCGCTTTCTGGTGGCTGTCGGGGTCCACCCGCGCGACGCTCCGCCGCACGGCCATTCTGGTGATAACGGTGCATGTGTTGATGGCAGTGGGCTATGCGGCGGCGCGCGGCCCCCTTGCCCATTATTCCGGGCGCACCGCCCGCTCGACCTTTCCGGGCCCCGAGATCGCGCAACGGATGCAGCAGCACTGGGAGGCGCATGCGCCCGGCACGCCGCTGCGCCTGGTCGCGTCCGACACCTGGCTGGGCGGCAACATCGCGATCAATCTCCACCCGGTGGCGCAGGTCTTCATCAACGGCAGCTATGCGGAATCTCCCTGGCTCTTTCCCGACACGGCGTTGGACTGCGGCGTCCTGGTCGCCTATAGCGGCGACACGCGCGGCTATCTGGCCGAAGCACTGCTGCGCCTGCATGAGCAGGCAAGCTGGAAAGGGGTCGAAAGCCTGCGCTGGTCTTCGGAGAAGAGCCCCTTGATCGAGATCGAATGGGGCATCATTCCGCCGTCGGAGGCCTGCGCCCAATAGCACGGGCGGCACAAAACATACCACGCCGCTAACACGCCCGCGTACGCTTGTACGCGGGCGTTGCCATTCGTTTATGAAGACGATGTTGTAATTCGTCTGCAAAAAGCATTCCCCGCCAGTCTCATTCCGCCATGCTTCGTTGACAGTGGACGCGTAAACAAACAATAATCATTCTCATTTTTGCCTTACTGTTTGTTGAAAAAGGAAACGCATGTCCCCCGTTGTCTTCCGGCTGAAGCCCGTGGCTGTCGCCGTCTGCGCACTTTCCGCTACTTTTCTGTCCTCTTCCGTTCATGCCCAGGCCACAGCGCCGGTCGCCCAGTTGGATAATGTGGTCGTGACGGCCACCGGCTTCGAGCAGATGGTCGAAGACGCGCCGGCATCCATTACCGTCATTCCCCGCGAGGAACTCGAAAAAAGAGCGTTCAAGGACGTCACGGACGCTTTGAAGGACGTCCCGGGCGTGGTCATCACGGGCGGCGGAAGCTCCAGCGACATCAGTGTGCGGGGCATGGCGCCCACCTACACGATGATCTTGATCGATGGAAGGCGCCAGAACTCGCGCGAGACGCGTCCCAACAGCGACGGCCCCGGCATCGAGCAGGGCTGGCTGCCGCCGATGCAGGCCATCGAACGCATCGAGGTGGTGCGCGGCCCCATGTCATCGCTATACGGTTCGGATGCCATGGGCGGTGTGATCAACATCATTACCCGCAAAGTGCCGAACGCCTGGACGGGAAGCCTGCGCAATGAAGTGACGGTTCAGGAAGATTCCGATTCGGGCGATATTTTCCAGAGCAATTTCTATTTGGCCGGGCCGCTCATGCAGGACAAGCTGGGCCTGCAGGTATATGGCCAGAAGGCGCGCCGCCAGGAAGACCGGATCGAAAACGGCTTCAACAAGCAGGACATGACGTCGGGCACGGTCAAGCTTGCCCTGACGCCCAACAAAGACCACGATCTGATCGCCGAGTTTTCGCGCACCCTGCAGGAGCGCGCTTCCACGCCCGGCAAGTCGATGGCCGAACTCGACAGCCGCGGCCGTCCCAATACGGCCTCCAGCACGAAGTACGACAAGAACGTGTATTCGCTGACCCACATCGGGCGCTGGGGCCTTGCGACGTCCAATACCTATGTGCAGCGCGAGGAGATAGACAATCCGTCGCGGGACATGTACTTGAAGAACACGGAATTCAATACGCAGTGGAACCTGCCGCTGGGCAACCACCTGGTAAGCGGCGGCTTCCATTACCAGAAAGAAAGCCTGAGCGATGCGGGCAACCAGTACGATGCCGCGCTTACCAAGCTCGACCGGTACCAGTGGGCCTTGTTCGCCGAAGACGAGTGGTCGATCACCGAGGACTTTGCGCTGACGACCGGCGTTCGCATGACGCGCGACGAAAACTACGGCACGCACTGGACGCCCCGCATGTATGGTGTCTGGCACGCCACCGACAATCTCAGTTTCAAGGGCGGTGTGTCGACGGGCTTTCGCGCGCCATCGCTGCGTCAGGCGGTGGCCGATTGGGGCCAGATCACGGGCGGCGGCGGTGTGCCGGCCATCATCGTGGGCAACCCCAACCTCAAGCCCGAGAAAAGCGTCAGCCAGGAGCTCGGCGTCATCTGGGACGACCGCCAGGGCTGGGTCAGCAGCCTGACGTTCTTCAACACCGACTTCAAGGACAAGATATCTGAAGTGCGCCGTTGCACCGACCCCGACGGCCTGCCCACCTGCCACGTGAATCCGGGCGATCAGGGATACAAATTCATCAGCGACCGGGTCAACGTCGACCGCGCCAATATCCGGGGCATCGAGGCCACCACCACCTGGGAAGCCCGCGACGACCTGCGCCTGTCGGCCAACTACACCTACACGCAGTCCAAGCAGAAGAGCGGCGACTTCGAGGGCCTTCCCTTGAACAAGATGCCCAAGCACATGTTCAACGCCACGCTGGATTGGGACGCCAATGCCCGGCTCGGATTCTGGTCGCGCGTGAATTTCCGCGGCAAGACCTCCGAATACCTGAGCCGCACTTCGATGGCCGAGGGCACGCCTTCGTTCACATTCGTCGATGTGGGCTTGAATTACCGGCTGAACAAGAATGCCAGCCTGGGCTTCGGCATCTATAACGTGTTCGACAAGCGCGTCACGGACGAAACGTTCGACGCCGTGTACGACGGCAGGCGCTACTGGGCACAACTGACGGTGGGTTTCTAAGACCGCCTGCGGGAAAGGCCGGGCGTAGAGCCCGGCCCTTTCGAATCGAACGCGGGCCGCCTGCTTGTCAGTTTTCTTCGGCGCCGGCCCCGTCGTTCCAATGGTGAGCGGCCAGTATGGTGGCCTCGCCGTCGGAGATTTCATCGAAGACATAGAAGCGCCGCTGCTCCGACGGCTGGTCTGTTTCACCTTTGGACAGGATGCGCAGCGAATAACGCGGCTCGTCGAGCATGTCGCTGGTTTCGGAAGGATGCGACATGATATGGACCCGCTTGCCATGCAGGTGGCCGCCGATGCAGATGGTTTGAGACATGGTTTCCTCCTGTTGTGTTGCCGCCCCGCGAGGGTCGTCGACTCTATGCTAGCGGGATCGTGGAAAAACTCAACAGCAAGAAACGGCCCGGGGACTTCGCGTCCGGGCAGGCCGGCTTGCTCGTGCTCGTTGTCCTTCGCCCGCCGGCGGCTTTGGCGTTAGAATGCCCGCATGAGCAAATCAGCCCCATCCATACCGCGGCAGCGCTCGGCTGCCGCCGGAAAGCAGGCCGCCAAGCGGCCTGAGGCTGCCGGCTATTATCGCGGTACCGCCGAATCGCTCGATCCGGAGGTCAGCATCGGGAACCTGGTCAAGCAGCTTCAAGCCTCGCTGACGCGCATGATGGACCAGCGCATGGCGCCAATGGGGCTCACGGCCACGCAATGGCGTCCTCTGGCTCTTATCCGCTATCACCAGGTGAACACCCCGGCCGAGCTTTCGCGCCGCGCCGACATCGACACCGGCGCCATGACGCGCGCGCTCGACCGGCTCGAAGCCAAGAAATTCATCACCAGGCAGCGCAGTGCGGACGACCGGCGCAGCGTGCGCATTGAATTGACCGAAGCCGGCAATGAGGTGGCCGAGCAGATCCTTCCCGCAGTGGCGGCCACCCTCAATACCCATTTGCAGGGGTTCCGCAAGGACGAGGTCGAACTCTTCATCAGCATGGTACTGCGCATGTTGGGCAATGGAGACAAGGCGCCCTAGGGCCTGTCAACCCTAAAAGGGCAGCCCTTTTAAGGTTGACAGGCCCTGGGCAAACGCCGGGGTCTTTTCCGAAAAACACTTTCTTTTGCACCCGCGACAGAGCCGGATACCGAGGCGGCCGCCGCGAGCCGGGCGAAGCTCTTGCCGTTGGCCGGAATATTTCTATATAATAGCTGCCTAGGCAGTTACTAACTAGGCAGATATATTCAGCTTGCTGTCAGCCTGCACGTTGAACGTTTGCCACGCTACGAAATCATGAAAGCCCTCATATCACTGCTGCTGGCCGCCGTATTGGCAGGCTGCGCGGCCATGGACCCCGGGAAGCCCGGAACCGTCCAGATCGATGCGGCCCGGCTGGGCCTGCAACAGCACGAAATCGATTGGCCCACCGACCGCTGGTGGACCCGCTACGGCGACGGGCAGCTGGACGGCCTCGTCGATGCGGCGCTGGCCGGCAGCCCGTCGATGGACGCGGCCCGGGCCAGGCTGGACGCCGCGAACGCGGCGGTGCGCGGGGCGCGGGCGCTGCGGCTGCCCCAGGCGGATGCCGGGCTGAACGTCACACGGCAGCGCTTTTCCGAGAACTATATTTATCCGCCGCCTTATGGCGGCTCGATGCTGACCGACGCCAACCTGCGGCTGGACGTCGGGCTGGATCTGGATCTGTGGGGGCGCAACCGGGCTCGGTTCGCGGCGGCGGTGTCGAGCCGCGAGGCGGCGCGTGCCGATCTGGAAATGGCGCGCAACACGCTGGTGAGCGCGGTGGTGCAAAGCTACTACAAGCTGCAGAACGCGCTGGCGCAGCAAGCCGTGCTGGAAGACATCGCCAAGCAGCAGCAAAAGGTGCTGGACATCACGCGCGAGCGTGTCGGCGCCGGCCTGGATACCCGGATCGAGGTAAGGCAGGCCGAATCCGCCGTGGCGTCGGCGCGCGTGCAGTGGAGCCAGGCCGGCAACAATGCCCAATTGCTGCGCAACCAGCTTGCCGCCCTGTTGGGCGAAGGCCCGGAGCGCGGCGGCCATATCGAGCAGGTCGTGTTGGACGGCATGCCTGCGCGCGTGCCCGCGGTGCTGCCGCTGGAATTGCTTTCGCGCCGGCCCGACCTGATCGCAGCCCGTGAGCGCGCGCTGGCCGCCGCCAGCCAGATATCGGCCGCCAAGGCCGAGTTCTACCCGAATGTGAATCTCGCGGCTTTCGCGGGCTTCATGTCGCTGGGGCTGGACAGCCTGCTGCAAGGCGGCAGCAAGACCTACGGCGTGGGCCCAGCGGTGTCTTTGCCCATCTTCCATGGCGGCGCGCTGAATGCGCAGCTCGGCCAGCGGCGCGCCGATCGCGACGCAGCCATTGCCGACTACAACCAGACCCTGCTCTCGGCGCTGCGGGAAACCGCCGATGCGGTGGCTTCCATTCAGGCGCTGGAAGAGCAGGCCAAGGACCAGGCTGAAAGCCTGCAGGCCATCAGCGCGGCCTACCAGCTTGCCGTCGATCGCTATCGGTCGGGTCTGGGCAATTTCATTCAGGTGCTGCTGGCGCAGAACGAAGTGCAGAAGCAGTCCATTCTGGCCGCCGACATGCGGGCGCGGGCCTATGAGCTGGACGCGCAACTGGCCACCGCTCTGGGCGGCGGCTATCTTCACCCCGCCAAACATTGAGTCACGAGAAACATTCATGAGAGTCAAGGGAAAACCGGCGTCTCGACGCCAATCGCTATTGATCATCGCCACCCTGGTCTTCGTGGCACTGGGCATCCTCTACGCCGTATGGTGGTGGTTGTACGCCTCGCACTTCGAAGACACCGACAACGCCTACGTGCAGGGCAATCTGGTTCAGGTGACCGCGCAGATACCGGGCACGGTGGTGGCCATCGGCGCAGACGAAACCGAGCGCATCGAGCGCGGCGAGGAGCTGATCACGCTGGACAGCGGCGACACCGACCTGGCGTCGCGCAAGGCCGAGGCGGCCCTTGCTCAGGCGCTGCGCCAGACCCGCGGCCTGTTTGCCCAGAACGATGCGCTGGGCGCCGACATCGAGGCGCGCAAGGCGGACGTCGAACGGGCGCAGGCCGATCTGTCCAAGGCGCAAAGCGATCTGAAGCGGCGCCAGGCGCTGGCCCGGTCGGGCGGCGTCAGCGGCGAGGAGATCCTGCATGCGCAGACGGCCGTCAAGGCGGCGCAGTCGGGCGTGTCGCAGGCGCGCGCCGCACTGGCCGTGTCGCGCGCCCAGCTCGAGACCAATCTGGCCCGAACCGCCGGGACATCGGCCGAGCATCATCCGGATGTCGAATTCGCGGCAGACCAGCTTCGCGAGGCGCTGCTGGCCAGCTCGCGCACGCATATCCGCGCGCCGGTGGACGGCATGATCGCCGAGCGCTCGGTGCAGGTGGGCCAGCATGTCGTGCCCGGCGCGGCGCTGATGACCATCGTGCCGCTCGATCAGCTGTGGGTCGAGGCCAATTTCAAGGAAGTCCAGCTGCGGCGCATGAAGCCCGGCCAGAGGGTGACGCTCACCGCCGACCTCTATGGCGGCGACGTGGTCTACCATGGCTATGTGCAGGGGCTGGCCGCCGGCACCGGCGCCGTCTTTTCGCTGCTTCCCGCGCAGAACGCCAGCGGCAACTGGATCAAGGTGGTGCAGCGTCTGCCCGTTCGCATCGTGCTGGATCCCGACGAGGTGGCGCAGCATCCCTTGCGAGTGGGGCTTTCCATGCAGGTCGAAGTCGACCTGCGCGAGCCGGCCGAAGAAGATGTCCGGAAAGCGCAGGCCATCGCCGACGCGGGCAGCCTGCGCACGTCCGTCTTCGATGAGCCGATCGGCCAGGCCGAGGCCCTGATCGCCAAGATCATCCAAGACAACAGCGGTTCCTGATCATGCCGGACCACGAAGAAGCCACTTCGGAATCGGCGCGGCCCGTTCAGGCCGCCCACCCGCCGCTGCAGGGCAGGGCGCGCGCCATGGGCACGATCGCCCTGTCGGCCGCGGTGTTCATGAACGTGCTGGACTCGTCCATCGCCAATGTGTCCATTCCCACGATCGCGGGCGATCTGGGCGTCAGCGCGACGCAGGGCACATGGGTCATCACCTCGTTCGCGGTGGCCAACGCCATCACCGTGCCGCTGACCGGATGGCTGACGCAGCGCTTCGGCCAGGTGAGGCTGTTCGTGCTTTCGGTGCTGTTGTTCGTCCTGTCGTCCTGGCTGTGCGGCTTCTCGTGGTCGCTCGAGTCCCTGGTGGTCGCGCGCATTCTGCAGGGGGCCGTCGCCGGTCCGCTGATACCGCTGTCGCAATCGCTGATGCTGGGTTCCTACCCCAGGGACAAGGCGGGCATGGCGCTGGCCCTGTGGTCCATGACCATCCTGGTCGGGCCGGTGGTGGGGCCTTTGCTCGGAGGCTGGATCTCGGACAACTACTCATGGCCGTGGATCTTCTACATCAATGTGCCGGTGGGCCTGGTGGCCGGCTGGGCCGCCTGGCAGATCTACAAGGAAAGGGATTCCGTGCGGACCAAGCTGCCCATCGACACGGTCGGCCTGATGCTGCTGTTGCTGTGGGTGGGCGCTTTGCAGCTGATGCTGGACAAGGGCAAGGAGCTGGACTGGTTCGCCAGCACTGAAATCGTCGTGCTGGCGGTGACGGCCGTGGTGGCCTGCACCTTCTTCATCATCTGGGAGCTGACCGCCGAGCATCCAGTGGTGGACCTAACCCTATTCAAGTCCCGCAATTTCACCGCGGGCGTGGTCACCATTTCGGTCGGCTACGGCGTGTTCTTCGGCACGGTGGTGCTGCTGCCCCTGTGGATGCAGAATACGCTGGGCTACACCGCCACCGACGCCGGCATCGCGTCGGCGCCGGTGGGCATATTGGCCATCATCATCTCTCCCATCGTGGGCAAGATGCTGTCCAGGCACGACCCGCGCATCATCGCCACTTTCGCCTTTCTGACCTTCTCGCTGATCAGCTTCATGCGCGCCGACTTCAGCACCGACGTGGACATCGGCACCATCATGCTGCCCACCTTCATACAGGGCGCGGCCATGGCCACTTTCTTCATTCCCCTGACCACGGTTTCGCTGTCGGGACTGGAACCTCATCGCATTCCCGCCGCCGCCGGCCTGTCGAATTTCGTGCGATTGGTGTTCGGCGCTTTCGGCACCTCCATCACCACCACCTTGTGGGAAAACAGGGCCAGCCTGCATCATGCGCAGCTGGCGGAAGTCGCGCGCCCCGGAGAGCCCGCCTTCGATGCCGCCATGGCCGGCCTGCAGAGCAAGGGCGTGGACCCCCAGCACGGCGCGGCGCTGGTCGACCGGCTGATCAACCAGCAGGCCTTCACCCTGTCGGCGGTCGACATCTTCTATGCATCGGGCGTGCTGTTCCTGGTGATGATCGCATTGATATGGGTGACCAGACCGCAGGTCGGCAAGGCCGGCGACGCCGGCGCGGGAGCGCATTAGGGCCTGTTAACGTCGACAGGCCCTGATGAGCTGACCGGAGGCAAGTCGCAGTGCTGTCATGTCCCGGGGCATGGCCATGCGAGTTCGGTAAACTTGAGCGCACCGTTGAAGGAACGCCTCATGAACACGCCAGCCAATGCGCACGCCAGCCGGGCGGAGCATCGCCTGTGACTCGCATGACCCTGGAGCGCTGCCAGGCAGGCGTCTACCTGGGGACCATTCTGCTTGGCTTGGCGACGGGCTCGGGTTTCCCCGAGGTCAGGCCCCTGCTCGAGCGCCTGCTCTGGCCCACGCTGGTCCTGCTGCTGTATGCCACCTTCCTGCAAATGCCCCTGGTGCGCCTGCGCCGGGCCTTGCGCGACCGGCGCTTCGCCCTGGCCATGCTGCTGGGCAACTTCGTCGTGCTGCCGATGCTGGTGTGGGGGCTGGTCGAGCTGTTCGGCTTCGATCCCGCGACCCGCCTCGGCGTGCTGCTGGTACTGCTCATGCCATGCACCGACTGGTTCATCACCTTCAGCCAACTGGGCAGGGGAGACACCCTCAGGGCCGTCGCCTCTACGCCGCTCAACCTCATTCTGCAATTGCTGCTTCTGCCCGCCTACCTTTGGCTCATGGCCGATGAGACCGGCCTCGATGGGTGGGGCATGGGTGAGCTGCTGCCCGCAGTGCTGGTAGTGCTGGCCCCGCTTGCCGCGGCCGCGCTCACCGAGTCGTTGATCGGCAGGCATCCCCGTCTGGAGCCGGCAAGGAACATGGCGGCGTGGGGACCGGTGCCGCTGCTGGGATTGACTGTATTCCTGATTGCCGCCGCCCACGTGGGAGAGGTGGCATCCGCGCTGGCGCAGCTGGCAAGCGTGGTGCCCGCCTTCGTGCTGTTCCTGATGCTGGCCGTCCTGCTGGCGAAACTGATGGCGCGGTGGTTGGCCTTGCCGGCCCGCCAGGGCCGCACCTTGGCCTTCAGCTTCGGCACCCGCAATTCTTTCGTCGTCCTTCCTCTGGCGCTTTCCCTGCCGGCCGGCTGGGAAACCACGGCCCTCGTCATCGTGACGCAGTCGCTGGTAGAGCTGTTTGGAATGGTGCTTTATATGTGGGCGGTTCCCGGACGGGTATTTCCCGATGAGGGCCATGCCGAGGACCGCGGCCCGGCCGAGTGAAACACCGGAAATTCATACCCTTGAACCCGCCGGCGGGTCTATTTCGATGCGCGCCAAAAACATCTTGCATATTGTATTCAAAATTGCTACGCTCACGCTGACCGTAGTGGATGGAGGCGATGCAGCGTTGGCCCGACCGACTTTGTTTTCAATTGATCCATGAGCATGATCAGCGACCTTGGCACTCAGGTGCCTTCCATATCGGAACTGCTGTACCAGCGGCTGCGCGAGGGAATTCTGCGAGGCGAGTTTCCGCCCGGGCAGATCCTGCGCCAGGAAGAACTCGCCCACCGTTTCGGAGCCAGCCGCGTGCCCTTGCGCGAGGCCATGACCCGGCTGGAAGCCGAGGGCTTGCTGATACTCAAACCCCGTCGGGGCTATTCGGTCATCTCGCTGAAGCCGGATGAAATCCAGGAAATTTTCGCGCTGCGCGCAGTGGTTGAAGAACACGCGGGTCGCGCCGCCGCCTTGGCGCGCACCGACCAGGACATCGAAGAGGTTCTGGCCATACTGAGCCAAATGGAACAGATCACTGTTTCCTCCACTCAAAGCGCCTCCGATTGGCTCGAACTGAATCTCGCCTTTCACCAGCGCATCTTCGCAAGCGCGGGCTTGGGGCATGTTTCACGCGTAGCACTCATGTTGCGGGATATGGTCGAGCCGTACATACGGGTCGAGGTCAGCCTCACCATGGACGGCGCTCAGGCCGAGCACAGGCAGATCTACGAAGCCTTCCTGGCGGGCGATGCCGAAAGGCTGGGGCAGCTTGGAAGAATCCATTGCGAACATACCGCAGCGCGCCTGCTCAAAGCGCTGTAGCGTCAACAGGCCCTAGCCAAAGAGGTCGGCAAGGCTTCATCGCATTCGGTTGATTCATCGGGCACGCCGTTTTCCTGCAGGTAATTCTTACGACGAGGGGAATGCCATGATCAGTAAAGGGAAACTCATCACAGAGCTCATCGTGCCGGGTGGACACGGGCGCGCGTTCGAAGTCGGGAAGGGCCAGCTGCTTGAAATCGTCGACGTGGAAGGGCGGCAGGTAGCCGATTTCTTTGCTTTCAGAAAGCAGGACCATGCCGAGCGGCTTTCCCCGTCGCACACGCGGACCTCGCTTCGCTCCCTGGCCATCAAGGTCGGCGACTCATTGCGCACGAACTGGCGCAATCCCATGTTCGAAGTCGTGCAGGACACGGCCAAAATCCACGACTTGCTGATTGCCGCCTGCGACGAACGGCGCTATCTGGTCGATTACGGCGTGTTGAACCACAGAAGCTGCGTGGCCAATATCGAAGAGGCCTTGCAGCCCTACGGCATCGGCCGGGACATGTTCCTGGAGCCGTTCAATTTCTTCCAGAGCACGCGCATCGAGCCCGATGGCACTTTGATTCAGCAAGCTTCGCCCACTCGTGCGGGCGACCATATTCTGTTGAAAGCCGAGATGGAATTGATCGGGGCGGTTTCCGCGTGTCCCATGGATCTCAATCCGATCGGCGGCTCAAAAATCACTGACATCCTGGTCCGTATCTACGATCAATGATTGCTCCGTTCGCCATGAACGGGATTGCGGCGGCGGCAAGGGCTGAGGCCGGAGATCGGCTTCATGAATCGTGAACTTTTTTGAAGGGAATGAAAATGATCAAGAAACAGGCGGTTCCTTTTGGCGATGCAATGGGTATGGAGGTGGCATTTTGCAATGCCATATCGGTGGATATGTCGACCGTCAAAAGGCAGATCTGGCTGTCGGGACAGATTGCCTTCGACGAGCAGGGCGACATTGTGGGGAAGGGCGATATTGCGGCGCAAACCGAACAATGCGTGAAGAACCTGCAGGCCGCGCTCGAGAAGCTGGACGCCACCTTGAACGACATCGTCGAAGTCACCGTGTTCGTGACCGACATGACGGGTCTGAAGCACGTGCACGAAGTGCGCCTGAAGTACTTCGACCCTCCTTATCCGACAAGCACCTTGGTCAGGGTATCCGGGTTCGTGCATCCGGATGCGCTGATCGAGATCAAAGCGGTTGCAGTTGTTTGACCCGATAAAGCAAGACAACGTTGCTCAACCATCAAGCGAGGACGAGACATGAACAGGCGATCATTTCTGAATAAATCGGCGGTTTCCGCCGCGGCCATCGTAGGCGCGCCGGCGATTGCGTCGGCACAGGAAAAAATCCGGCTTCGGATGCAGTCCAGCTGGCCCAAGGGAGTCGAATCCCAATATCACGCCGACCTTTTCGCCAAGAAGGTCAGCGAACTGAGCAATGGGCGGCTCACGATTCAAAGCCTGACCGCGGGAACCGTCGTCGGGGGGCTGGATGTCTTCGATGCCGTGGATCGAGGCGTGATCGACATTTCCCACAGCATTTCATCGTATTGGCTTGGCAAGGAACCCTCCGCGCCGTTGTTTGCGGCCATCCCGCTGGGCATGGACGCCCTGCAGTACACGATCTGGTTCTACCAAAGGGACGGGCTCGATCTGTGGAAGGAGATGTACTCCAAATACAACTTCGGCTTTGTCGGAGCCTGCGGCTTGAACACTGCGGAAGACTTCCTCTGGTCGCACAAGCCCATCCGCCAGCTCAGCGACTTCGAAGGGCTGAAGATACGCACGGTGGGCTATTGGGGCGAGATCGTCTCCAAGCTCGGCGCACGCGTCATGACGCTTCCCGGCGGAGAGATATACGGCGCGCTCGAAAAGAAGGTGCTCGATGCCGCCGAGTTCGCCAACCCCTCGACGGACTACGTCACGGGCTTCCATCAGGTATGCAAATACGTCCATGTGCCGGGCGTGCATCAGCCGACCACCATTTCCGAAGTGATCTTCAACAAGCAGGCATGGGAGAAGCTTTCGCCCGAGCTTCAAACGATTGTCAAAGAGGCCGCAAAAACCACCACGTTCGAAAGCTGGGGGCATTGCATTCTCGAAGACTACAAGGCCCTTCAGAAATTCAAGGAGCACGGCACTGAATTCGTCAAGCTGTCACCCGAATTCATTGCCGATTTGAGAAAGCACGCAGAAGACTACTACAAGGAGAAAACCGCAAGCGACGAGTTCTTTGCCCGCGCCTACAAGTCTCAGCAAGAAGTCATGAAAGAGTACACCGGGTGGGCAAGCTATATGGTGCCTCCGCCGGCTGCATGAGCGGAGCTGCTTCAAGGCCGCCTTCCGGCTGCGCCCATTGACGGCCGCGCGATCGGCCGCCGGCAGGAAGGCGGCCGCCCTGTAGGCCCCGGCGGCGCGCCCGAGCGGTTTTCCGACGTAGGCATCAAAGGATGGTAAGCGATGAACAGGTTACTGCATGGCATCGACAGATTGAATATCTGGGTTGGCGGGCTCAGCAAATGGCTCATCGTCGTGATCGCGGTCATCATGACCTACGACGTGGTGATGAGATATGCGTTCAACGCCCCGACGATCTGGGTCTTCGACATAAGCTATATGCTGGGCGGCGCCTTCTTTGCGCTGGGCATGGGGTATACGCTGCTGAAGGGCTCTCATGTGCGCGTCGACGTTTTCTATTCCTTGTTCTCGAGGCGTACGCAGGCGATCATCGACGTCGTCCTGACGCTTGTCTTCTTTATTCCGACTTTCGCTCTACTCATCCATTACCTCGTCCCCTTTGTCTACGACTCGTGGGCAACGTGGGAAAAGTCGCTGGAAAGCTTCTGGCGACCGCCTATTTATCCCTTTAAGACCGTATTTTTGATCAGCGTCGTGCTCCTGTTCCTGCAAGGGCTGGCGGAATTCGTGCGCAGCATTCAAATCATTTTCCGGGGAGAAAAACCTTGATTGCGGAATTCTCGACGGAACTGAATACCTTGCTGATGTTCGGCATGTTGCTGGCGGGCGTTCTTCTTGGCTACCAGATCGCGTTCGTGCTGGCGGGCATCGGCCTGTTCTTCGGGCTGAGCCTGTTCGGCATGAATTTTCTCGGCTCGTTCGCGCTGAACTTTCTTGCCGTCATGAAGAATTACGTCCTGTTGGCCATACCGCTGTTCATCCTGATGGGCAACGTCCTGGAGCGTTCGGGCATAAGCAATAAGTTGTTCGGCGCCATCTACATCCTGAGCGGTCGGCTGCCGGGCGGACTGGCCGTGGCGACGACCATACTTGCCACCATTTTCGCCGCATGCACCGGCGTGGTGGGCGCTTCGGTGGTGACGATGGGGTCGCTGTCCCTGCCTGCAATGCTGCAGCGCGGCTACGACAAGCGGCTCGTATCCGGCCTGATCTGCGCGGCAGGATGCCTGGGGGTGCTCATCCCGCCAAGCATCATGATCGTGGTTTACGGCCCGGTGGCGGGCATTCCAGTGGGCACCCTGTTCATGGCCGCGGTAGGGCCCGGGCTTGCGCTGGCGCTGGCCTACATGCTGTATGTACTGATCCGGTGCACGATCAATCCGCGCCTCGGCCCGCCGATGACGGCGGAGGAATACGCCCGGATCACGATGCGCGAAAGAGCCCGGGTGCTGGCCACGTCCTTTTTCCCGCCGGTCGTGCTGATCCTCGCCGTTCTGGGAACCATCTTCCTGGGTATCGCCGCCCCGACCGAGGCGGCCGCCGTCGGCGCCTTTGCGGCCATCGTCCTGGCCGCCTGCTATCGGAAATTCAGCATGTCGATGGTCGGAGATGCCTGCGAGTCGACGCTGCGCACCACGTCGATGATTCTGACCATGACCGCCTGCGCCACGCTCTTCGTCTCCACATTCATGGCGATGGGAGGCGGCGACGTGGTCGAAGACCTGATGCTTCAGGTGCCTTATGGAAAGTGGGGCGTGTTCGTTGTCATGCTGCTGATCGTCTTTGTGCTGGGCATGTTCCTGGACTGGATTCCCACGGTGCTGGTGGTCGTGCCCATCTTTACGCCCATCGCGGCAACGCTGGGTTTCGACCCGGTGTGGTTCGCAACGATGATCATCGTCGCGCTGCAGCTTTCTTATCTGACCCCGCCCTTCGCCCTGGCCGTATTCTATTTCCGCGGCGTCGCGCCGCCGGACGTCACCATGCGGGACATTTATATTGCCGTGTTGCCGTATGTCGGATTGCAGATGCTCGTGCTCGGCCTGTGCGCCGCTTTCCCCGACTTGATCCTGTGGCTGCCCAACGTTCTGGGACGGGGGCTTTGAAGACGACTTTGAGGCAAAAAAAAGCCCCTGTGAAGGGGCCAAAGTAGACAAAGCAACGGGTTGAGGCGACCAAGCACTCGACAGGCCGCCGGCAAGGCTGCAGCAAGAAGCATGCCCGGGCAATGCCGCGTGGCCCTGCTGCCGTGCAGGCGACGGGCGAGCCATGGCGACAGGCGCTTCGCGAACAGCTGGATACACGCCCGTCCGGCGTTTACCTGCATAATGGGGACGATTCAACCAGCAGGAGAAACTGTGAAACACATCGCCATTGCCGCTTCCATGCTTTTGCTCGCCGCATGCCAGAGCCCCTCCACGACGACGGATTCGGCGTCGGACGACCTTTGCCAGGCCCAGAGCCGCCAGCACTGGGTCGGAACTCCGGCATCCGAACTGGATAAATCGACGCTGCCCCAGGGCACCAGGGTGCTGTATCCGGACAGCGTGGCCACGATGGACTACCGGCGCGACCGCCTGAACGTAATGGTGGACAAGGCGGGCAAGATCGAAAGCGTCAGTTGCGGCTAGCGCTCCTGCACCTGCCGGGCCAATTCCGCCAGATTCGTTAGCACAGAACCATATGCGCTTTTTATGGCGACCATGTGTTCTTTGTCTTGGGCGGGAAGGCGTTCGCGTTCGATGGACTCCTCGACCCTTTTTTCGAACGCCTCGTAAACCTGTTGCGCCTCGTCGATTTCCTCACAGGCCTTGCCGGCTTCTATAGCGTCGGCGATTTGTTCCAGGCAGGCCCTGACTGCGCCGGCCAGGTCCAGAAGCGCCTCCTTGGTGTCGTGACATAGCGTTTCGGCCATGGGCCTGTCGCTGAAACGATCCACCAGGGTAAGCGTATAGGCGAAGCGCTCGATTTCAGGTAGCAGGGCCTGCGAAAAGGGGCTGAACCCCATGGCGGGCGTCTTTTCTTCTATGCGCGCTTCGCGCGCCATGAGACGGGCCCGTTCGATCGACCACTGTATGGAGTCCAGCGTCGCCTTGTCCTTGTTCTGTTTGTCGCGCACCAGGCATGCCGTGCACTCCAGTACATAAGCGCCGCAATGGCGCAATGCCGCGGCCAGATATTGCTGTTCCGTGCGTCTGGCGAGCACCGGCAGCACCGCAAACGCGGCAATCATTCCGCAGCTCGATCCAATTGCGATCGCCAGTACTTTCCTGAAAGCGCCTTCCACGACGTGAAAGTCGGGCGCGACGGCAATGATGGTGACGGTGACGAGCCCGTATGCCAGCACCGGCCATTTTGCCGCTAGAAAACTCATCAGGCCCACGCCCGTCAACAGGGCGACAGGGGTGCCCCAGTCTTCGGCGGCGCCAAGCAGAATGACCAGAGCCACGGCGATGACGGCCCCCAGCACTGCGCCCGCTATACGCCCCAGGGCGGCGCCTATGGTTCCGCCTATGCTCGCCTGTACGACAAAAAGCGCCGAAAACACGCCCCACGACACATCTTCCTTGTCCATGAAACTGGTCGCGAGGTAGGCCATGAGGACCGCGGAGGCGGTCTGGATCGGAATACGCGCCTCGTCCGCCTGAAGACGCGCGCTGATCCGCTTGAGTAATTGAAGATAGTTTTGCATTGCTGGCCAAGGGTCGCCCGGCGCTTTTCCTTATGGTCATTAGCGTTTTTCGTCCGCTCGGGCTGTCTGCGCATGCTCGCCTCCAGCCGGCTTTCCGATACAGCAAGTCCGGTTCCCGCCGAGGGCGAAAGGGGACTGCGGATTCTAGGCAGGGCTTGGCATGGGCGTCGCCTACAATGGCGGCGCATGACGAAGAAGAGAACCACCCCGAAGAAACGTACTTCCAGAGGCAGGAAACCGAGCGGCTTCAAGCGATTCCTGAAGGCGTTTACCGTTTCCGCCCTTGCGGCCTTTGGCATAGGCAGTTGCGCGCTCAACCCCCATCTGCGCGAGCAGATCCCGCTCGAGCCCATCCTGTCCCAGCTCGGGCTGCCCGTCCAGGAGCGGCCGGCTCCGCGTTTGGAAGCCCGAGGCCCGCGGGTCCAGACCCGGTTCGAGCATTGTCCGCATTTCTTCCCGGGCGGCAGGCCGCCCATTGTTCCGGCGGGCCCGGCGCTGCGCGAACTGTGTTTCGAGTCCTTTGCCATCCTGCACAGCGGCCGGACGAAAACTCCCGTCTTCGTCGCCCAGCGCCTGAATCGCCGGATGCTGGTCGAGGCCCGGGAGATAGGGCGCAAGGACAGGTTCTATGCCGAGGCGCGCCTGCCCGCAGCCGAACGCGGCGAGCTGGATGATTATCGGGGGTCGAGCTATTCGCGCGGCCATATGGCGCCGGCGGCCGATATGCCGTCCGACGCGGCGATGGCGCAAAGTTTTTCGCTTGCCAATATGGTTCCGCAGGACCAGCGCCACAATGCCGGCTCATGGAGCAAGATCGAGCAGGACACCCGCAAGTATGTGATGCGCGCCCGGGGAGACGTGTTCGTCCTTACAGGACCGGTGTATGCGGAGCCGCTGGAAACGATAGGGGACGGGAAGGTCGCCGTGCCCACCCATCTGTACAAGGCCGTCTACGATGCGACGACCGGGCGCGCATGGGTGCATTGGCAGGCAAACAGCGCGGCCGCCCGGGCGGGTGCGCCATTGAGTCATGAAGAGTTCGCAAGGCGCAGCGGTCTGCAGTGGCTGCGATAGCCACAGAAAACTTTCAGTAAGGCAAGCCCGGATAGGTGCGTTTCAATTGCTGCACGATGCGATGACGAAGAAGCGCCGCCCGGCGCTTGCGCACGTCGTCGTCCGCCGGCGAAGGGGGATTGGGCGGAGTGTTCATGTTGTTTCCCTGGCCCGATAAAGGCAGGGCGGGCTGGAGCGAGGCGGCCATAAAGAATCTCCTCGTCAGTTACGAAAGAGATCCCGTATGGCTGACTGTCATTGGCTAATATCCTCACACGATACGCTGCCGCTCGATCGCCTCCTAACGTTTAATTGAAAGCAATCAAGACGATTCTCGCCGGGCCTGCGGGTTGCTTGATATTGGAGTGAGAAGACGTTCAATCTCGGAGATACGGGCAATGAAGAGTGCGCTGCCGGGGAAGCGGGCGGATAAGTCACCACGCCGGATACGCCGCGAGGACGCGCCCAGAGCGTCTCGAACAGGCAAGGTGTCGCCATTGCCGGAGAAGTTCACGGTCACCCACCCCGATCGGGTCATCGACCCCACCGCCGACATTAAAAAGGTCGATCTGGTGTCTTACTACGCCAAGGCGGCCGCTTTGATGTTCGATCATCTGCAGGGCAGGCCGGTGTCGATGGTGCGTGCGCCGGAGGGCATACAGGGGGAGCTCTTCTTTCAGCGGCATCTGGAAGGCGAACTAGATGGCCTCCGTGCGCTGCCCGAACGGCTGCGACCAGGGCACGAATCCATGATAGAGGTTGCAAAGCCTGTCGGCGTGCTCTCCGCGGCGCAGATGAACGTCATTGAACTGCATACATGGAACGCCACGAAAACCTCGATCGGCAAACCCGATCGAATGATATTCGACATCGATCCCGGCGAAGGCGTGCAGTGGCCGGCGACTCAGGAGGCAGCGCTGCTGATGCAGACGCTATTGGAAAAGCTCGAACTGGTTCCGTTCGTAAAGACCAGCGGCGGTAAGGGGCTTCACGTCGTCGTTCCTTTGCAGCGCAGGCACGATTGGGACACTGTAAAGGACTTTTCCCAGTTGATGGTCCAGCAACTGGCGCAGACATTTCCGCAGCGCTTTACCGCCAAGAGCGGTCCGCGCAACCGCGTCCAGAAGATTTTCATCGATTATTTGCGCAACGGCTGGAGCGCAACCACCGTTTGCGCCTGGTCCGCGCGCGCTCGTCCCGGCATGGGTGTGTCGGTGCCCATCGGCTGGGACGAAGTCGAAACGCTGAGTGCCTCGGACCAGTGGAATGTCGTCAACGTCCACGATCGCCTTGCGGTGGGCAACGCGCCGTGGGCCTCTTATGCGAAATCGGCCCGCCCGCTGACCGCCGCCATGAAGATCTTCGGCTTTTCCAGGTCCTAGGGCCTGTTGACGCTAAAAGGGCAGCCACACTGGCCGGCCACGGCCCTAGGGTTTGACCGGCCCGCGCCCGCCAAGGCTTGGCGTCTTGCCGGGGTCGACGGGCTCCGGAGGGTTGCCGGGCAGATCGGGGTTGGTGGGATAGGGCGTCGGCCTTCCCGGCTCCGCCGGGACATCGATGCCTTTTTCCCCCGGCTTGCCGGCCGGCCGTCCGGCCTCGCCGACGTCATTGTCGGGCACTTTGCTGAGCTCTCCGGGCGGTTCGCGCTTTAACGGATCAGTGTCTGGAATCGGCTTTGTCATGGCTGGGTCCTGTCAAGTCGAGGCAAGTCCTTGCATCGTGCGCTTCCGGGACAAATCCTTTCACCGGTCGGCTGTGCCCCAAAAGCCGGATGACGATCCAGCCTTCGGGGCGCCGGCGAGCTAGTCAGTCGCGGTAGACGCTAAGCGGCTGGCTATTTGCTCTGGTTATGCTGCCCGGATTTTTGCCCGGACTGACCCTGGCCGGACTTCTGCTGCCCCGCTTGCTGCTGTCCGGACTTGCTTTGCTGCTGTTGCCCGGGAGCTTGCTGTTTTCCGGGCTGGTTGGACTGGTTCTGCGGCATAGTCTGCTCCTTGCATCCATTTCCCGGGTTGCTCGAAGAGCTGCCAGCGGGCATATGGGAACCTCTTTGAGCATATGGCGTGCCCGGGTAGGAAAAGTCCTCAAAACGGAAGGAAACAGCAGGTTGAGCGCTTGCGCGAGTGTAAAAAACTATGCTATAGTTTTTCTTCTTTGATCCCCGATAGCTCAGTCGGTAGAGCGACGGACTGTTAATCCGCAGGTCGCAGGTTCGAGCCCTGCTCGGGGAGCCAATAAATTCAAGCACTTACGCCAATCCTTCGGGGTTGGCGTTTTTGCTTTGTGGCGCCATGTACCCCGGGTGTACCCCTTTGGCCTCAATTCGGCACCTAACTTGGCACCTAACTTATTCGGGACGCCTCTTTCTAACTCGCATCCGAGCGCTTTGACATGGAAAACCCACATTGCGTATTGACGGCTAGGCATGGCGTCCTACGTGAACTGTCTGGTCGAAGCCGGCGCAAGGGGTGTCGCTACGGATCAAGTAGGCTATTTCTCTCTCGAGTCGAGATATTCACGGTACTGGCGATCGCTCTTTGCTGGATTAAGTGCACGAAGCACTTTGCAAACCCTCATGCCTATTTCGGCGGCAGTGTCGGCGCAAAACAGAGAGTGATGGAAGATTCCATCGTCCGTATCCATGATGGAATCATGAACCGGCAACCATGAAAGCCATTCGTCAAGCCGTTTCGTTTCAGTGATTAGATAAACGACATCCACCCCGAGACCATTATTTAGATCCTTTAGGTCGGGCCAAAATCTATCCAGGGTAGGCGTACCGAGTCGTTTTCTACATGCAGCTACAGTCCTGGCGACATTCTCCGTGTAAAACGATGATTTGCCCTTGTCTGCCATTTTTCGAGCGGCGTTAATGCTTGTCTCTAGCGTAGCCAAGAGATTTCCGAGCGTCCCGTCAAGAGTTTTGAGCTCATAACTGATCGAGTTAAGCAAAAACTCAGACTTCCTTTTTCCGTCGTCTCGGTGCCGTTTGATTTCGGTTAGACCAATGCGAAGCGCGACCCGAGCTGCATAGAAAGCACCCAGGGCCGCGCCGATTGTTCCCAGCGTGCTCAGTACGTCAAGGGCGCTGACGAAATTCAAAACGTCGGGCCGCTCTCCCCACAGCCACCCCGCAACGCAGCCGGCAATTATGCAGACCACCCATTCGGCGTATCGCATGTCTTCTCCCTGCGCCACCCTGGCGCCAGAGAATCATACCCCTTCCCCTCCGCCATGAGACCTGCTGAGGTCAATTGCGAAATGGCGCTTGTAATAGTGCATCGCTCGAACCAACCATGGCAAGCTTTGGGATATCGCGCGGAGAGTTGAGGGCGACCGCGGGGCATAGCAGCAAGGGAGAGACGTGGCGCCACCACCCAAAAGTCTCGATTACATTTTTTTGGTCCCGCTGGCCGCTGAAATGTCTCTTGGTGTAGCACTAATGTTATCTACCCGATGCTAATTTAGATCGAATGCGTGTCTTAATTTAGACAAAAATGTTATCTCGGATGAGCGATCTATTTTTGTTACGCAAGCGGTAGCGGGAGGAAGAAAAATAGGGCCGTGCCCATGACGGCCCTTTTACGAGTACGACCTTAACCTTACTGTGCCGCCAGGACTGGGCCCGCCCTATATCCCGTGGTCTCCAGCGCCCTCAAGGCTGTCGCCAGCGCCTGCATTTTAGGTGTGGCCATCGCGGAAGGCGCCATAAGGTCAGCCGCACTTTGCGGGTTTAGCAACGCCTCGGCAAGCTGTGCGGTCATCTGCTTATTGGCGCCCCCGTACACAGCCTGGCCGCCTCGCTCAAGCAAGCTCCCGACAACTCCTGCCGGCCCGAAGTTTCGTATAGCGCTCGGGATACCCGCCTGATTGAGCATGTTGCTGAAGGCCAGTTTCTGCACCGTGTCAGAACCTACCCGATTTGAACTATTGGCGAAATCTAGCCTGACTAGGTCGTCTTTGATGGTGTTGAGCTTGGACAATTGCTCACTGGTAGGCCATTGAAAGTACTCAATGCCGTAATGTCTCCGTTTTCAAGTGCACGCTTGATGAGCGGTAAGATCGCGGCAGAGTCCACCCCATGTTGGTTGATGGCCATTGCCACTGCCCGCCGCAATTCATTGTCTTGCCCGTCTTTCTGCCAACCTCCGGGATGGGCGTCCGCCAGTTCGGCCGCTATTTCCGCGACCAGTTCGTGCAGATTGGCGCTGCCTCCCGGTCTATTTTCATTGCCCATAGTTTCCGCCCCTTCCCCGCGGCCTTCAAAAACAGGTACCAGCGCCAGGCCGGTGAAGGTATCCGGCTTTTCGCCCCGTCGGGCTAGGCGCTGGCGTAAGGCATTGCTACACAGGTCGAAATACTCGCTCTACGAACCCAACTATTCTTAAAGTCGTACTTGGGGGCGCCGGCATCCAGTCGCCAGTGCCTGAGGCGTCGAACCGAACACCGGAAGGCTGAATGCAGAATCGACGGCATCCCCGCCACACGACGCCATGCGGGGCCATCTCCTCGACCAAATACAACCCATCCGCATCTACAGCCCGCTTATCGAAATCAACCCGTAGTAGGTCCTCAGCCTCAACCGAGGGTGGATACCAGCAGCCCATGGAGGCTGGGATTATCGTTGTGCCTGCAAGCATTCCAGAATGCTCACGTGACACCGCCATCTTTGACGTGCCATGGTTGACCATCATCATGTCTCCTTTGGCACTACTGCAATGTCTCTCTGTTGGGCGGCGTACTCAATAGCAGCTTCGAGGTGTGTTTGTGCCTGACACACCAAATCAAACATCCACCCGTCCAACTCTCTCACTTGGCAATCTGGAAGCATGCCTCGAACGTCGTCACTATTTGAGAGGCTTAACAAGAGAATGCGTAAGCGCTCCAATTGCTGATTGGCAAGCGTATGGGCATCGACAATAAGATGATGATTACTCATGGCACACCTCCTTAACGCCAAGAAAATCATTCCGGGCAGCCCCTAGGTGGCCTTCCATTTCAAAGATAGCGGCGACAATAGCAGCTTCCTTGTTGCCAGGCAGTCGATCCAACTCTTGAATGTTGACGGCGTTGACCAAAGCTTCCGCTGCCTCGACCGTCTGGAGGTAGCTTTTACGCATGCCGTTCAAATCGCAGGCCCAGCGCGGGCCTTTTGTTGAGGGCGAAGTCAATTGCGGTACATTGCTATCTTGCGCCCGCTTCAACAGAGCGTGCACCTCCTGACTCATGGCGCAGAGCGTGATCAGCATGCGGATGGCATCTTCGCGCGGAAAATCGAAGTCTTCATTTTCCAGATCCAGCCATGGTTTTGTGACGTCGATAATGCGCGCTACTCGGGATATAGTGGCATCAAGCAACACCGATTGCGAGGCAGATGGGTTCACCATCAAGGCGGTAGTTCCCTCGAAATCATTAGGCGCTGAATTGACCGGCCCATGGCCTTCGTCCAGGCAGAGGATGTAGGTGCTTTCAGCCATGGTTCACCTCCGTACTCATCCGCTCACTGATACCAAGCCTATCCTGCAGTTCGTACCAGCATTTATGGTCCTCTTGGATGCTTTTGGCCAAGTCAGCAAGGGTGTAGGCGAAAGTGCCTCTGTCCAACTGGTCTTTGATGACCAGGAGCAGGGCATCTACCTGCTCTTTTTGCCGTTCCATTAGCTGAAATAGCCAGACAATCATTTCGGTGCTAACCGGTTCTTTCTGTTGAGCTATCGCCTTGGCTAGCTCAGGGGAGGGCGCCTCTGCCTGCTGCAGGGACTGGCCAGCGCTGTAGGGATCGGCGCTCGCTACGCTAATATCATCGATAGCCATCGTTCACTCCTTCTCAGTCAATGATGGTTAGGGGGCGTTTGGTACTGCAATACCATCTACCCCCGCTTTTGCCTGATACCGTCAGGCGTCGGCTTTCTTGCCCGGTTTGGGCGGGATTACGTATGTGTCATGCAGTCTCTTGACCTCTTGGGCCATACCCAAGAACTTGGACACCCATTCGGGAATGGGGCTGTCGCCTGCCATCCAACGACTGGGTGTGGATTTATTAACTCCCGCCATACGGCAGAAATCGTTTTGCTTCCAACTTAGGGTATTGAGTGCGGCCGTAAATTCTTCTGGTGTCATGCTGCTTACCGTATGGGTTTTCTGGCTCGCGCGGGCGAGAATGAGGTTTCATGCTAACCCCTAAATTCTCGTTATGCAATCATTTTTTGTTTATATGTACGCATAAATTAACATAAGACCCATTATGCGACAGCGCCCGTGTGGACAACATTTGTACGCAAACGAGAAACCAAGTATCCGTGCGACTTTGCGGGTGCGCGCCGATTTGGATAATAATTAACCAATAATTATTTTGGACCCAAAAAAGAGTTATCCACAATCCACTAAGGACATGGAAACGCCGCCGTCATTGCGCGGACTACAAGGGCGAGGGCCGGCTCATGTCGCTGCTCCGGGTGATCTTCCAAATATTTACCAAAGACGCCCGTCAGTTGGGCGCCAGGCAAGTCATCCGGCATGCATAACAATGAATAGCCCAGTTGCGACGGCTGTGCATGTACCTGCACGCCCTCAATGATGCCTTTCACATACCAAGAGCAGCTATTCTTTCTTACAGCGCTCGCTTTCGGCTCGCATAGTTGGTACACGTGGTTGCCTGACACTAGCGAAACCATGCTTTCATCACTCTGCGATGCAGCAGGTGAGGCAAAGAGAGCGGCGGCTAAAAAAAGGGGCAGTCTCATTCTTTTTCCTCTTCTACTTGGCCTGACAGCGTACCGCGCGGCCGGTAAACGTTCTGGCGCCAGTCATGTTGCTAAACTCGCTTTTTCCGTAAATTGCTTTTGTGTATAACGCGACGCCTAGAGTGGGATCAACTTGGTAAGTTTCCACTGTCGTGAAGGTATCGGTCTTTCCCATGCCGACCGCCATGAACTCGTCCAACTGCATCATGGCAAGAGAGTCTTCGCCAACGGTTGTGCCATCGCCGTTTAGGATCAAACGCAATGGCTTGGAGAACTTGTCTATCTGAGGCGAATACCCGTCATCTTGAAAATACCCTACGCCGCTCAGGTCATGCAGCATCCAGCAGCTAGCCGGGTACTGCTGAGCGTGAGCCGATAGACTGAACAGGCCTATAGCAGCCATCAGTGCATAGACATCTCTCATCTTCCTCCCCCTTTCAATTGTCGATGTGGTCAGGCCGCATTGCTGCGCAATTGCATGACCTTTGCCTTCTTCTGGTCAAGGGCCCTGTATAGAATCATCAACGCTTTGCGCTTCTCCGGCAGGTAATCGTGGCCATCGTAGTGAACGTCTTGAACGCCAGTAATGCCATGTGACTGGAGGCGGCCCCGCACGTCCTTGCCCACGCGGTGCTTAGCCAGCAGGGTTTCCACGCCGCTGCGGATGCGTTTTCCGGTAAATCCAGAGATTGTCTCGCCCACGATCTCCTGGGCCCATTTGGTCAGCGTAGACGCGCTAAGGTGGGTTTTTCCGCCATCCGTTGACAGAACGTACTCGCCCCCAGATGCAGCCTCGTCCAGGGCCTTCTTGGCCTCCGGGATTAAGGGCAGCAGGTGAGGGCGCGCACCCTGGCCTGGTCGGCCTTTGTTATCGAATATCGTGATGGTGTCGGCGGTGGTGTCGGGCGAACGCAAGCGAACGAACTGCGCAATACGCTGGCCCCCGGTGAGCAAGTGCAGGCGAAGAAGCGCTCCACGCAGGCCCGGTTCGTCCTTGATCAAGCCCCAGTAGATGATGAGGTCGTCATGGTTGAGGGGGTTCTTGCCGGATCGGTTCTTGGTACCATCTGGCACTGTTTCAGCCGCGGGATTGATCGAGACACCAAAGGCCTTGAAGGCGACCGGTATACGGGCATCAAAACGGCTGTCCTTGGCGACTTGGAAGGCGGCGCGGATATATGAACGCAGCTTGTTGGCTGTACGGCCCTTGCCGGCGTCCAGTAGCCTGCGCATCATGTCGGCAACCTGCTCTGGCGTAAGGTCGACCGCCGGCGCCTGAGCCTGCTGGGGCCATGCCTCAAACACATGGAGCCTGAATATTGAACGTGCATCTTTGTGAGAACTGCGCTTCTTCTTTTCAAGATAGTCGCAATAGGCTGTCAGCAGCTTTTCCAAGGTGTACTTCTGGGCTTCGACCAGGGCCTGGCGCTCGCGCTTGGCGCTCTCACGTTTGGCTGCATCGGCCGCCTGAGCCTCTAATTTTATAATTCGCGGGTCGCGGCCTTGATCAATAGTTGACTTGAGTTCGCGAGCCCTGGCGCGGGCATCCTGCAGCGTCCATGTGGACACGTCGCCAATGGTCATGCGGATGACTTGGCCAGCCAGCTTGCCCTGGAAAATGAACACCTTGGCGCCGGCGGTGGCGCGCACGCCCAAGCCGGGTTGCTCGGCATCGCGTAAAAACGCCTGCTGTTTATCCGCCGGGCATGAAAAA
This sequence comes from Pusillimonas caeni, assembly GCF_003545815.1. Lineage (GTDB taxonomy): Bacteria > Pseudomonadota > Gammaproteobacteria > Burkholderiales > Burkholderiaceae_B > Pusillimonas > Pusillimonas caeni. Next base: position 140,501 of record NZ_PDUW01000004.1, on the reverse strand, counting down.
GATTGGATGCGGCCCGGTGTCAGCCTGATTCGTTGCATTGTCCGTGTACCCCCTGTGTACCCCGAATCATGCAATATTAATCAATTTAAATCTACCCACCATCTTGGGAAATTCACAAATTACCGTTGAAAAATAAGGGAATTAACGAATTTCTCAACGCCGATCAATTTTAAACAATGTTGCATTTCACGGACTGTTAATCCGCAGGTCGCAGGTTCGAGCCCTGCTCGGGGAGCCAAACTAGTTTAAAGAAATCGAGCCCTTAGCGATTCGTCGCCAAGGGCTTTTTCTTATCGCCCCTGGTGTGCGGCTCGTGCCGATCTGGCCAAGCGGGAAGTGGCGGGTCAGCGACCTGCCAAAGTGTTCAGTACAAAGTCGGCGCGCTGCGCCACGCCGACCTTGGGCAACAGCGATACCGCATAGCCCAGGGCCGGATAGATGCGCAGGAGTCGCTCGAACTCCTCCAGCGCCGCACCCATACCATGGCGGCGCTCCTCGTCCTGAACATAGATTTCAGGCCGCGGCGGAGCTAAGAAAACGCGCGGGTGGTAGCGGTGCTTCTGGCAAAGAGTGTTCAGGACAGGTTCGTCTGTCAGTTCCTGGAGTGCAGCCGCCGCGTCGATCAGGCTACGGTCGAAAAACACCCATTGCGAGTTGTCGCGTGGCGCAGTGGCATGGTCATCCACCGCAAGGTCGATGGCTCGCCGCAGAAAGGCCGTTAGGTCGAGCCAGGGCAGGGCCTGGCCGCCCGTGCATGTTTGTTCCTGAACGATGCGCCGTCCGGGTTCTTCGATAACGGCATAGCCACGCCGCCGGAGTTCGGCCAGCAGGGTCGATTTGCCGCCGCCTGAGCAGCCGGAAATGATGATGAAGTGATCCATCGGTGTCTTTTTACAGTAAATCCTGCCGCGCGGGCGGTCGCACCCGATAGCCGGATGGATTTGCGGCGGCAGTGGGAATACTCGCATGCTGTGGCTACAGCGTTCGTGTTCGCCGCGTTGGCCTGCATATCCCGCGCGTGCCTGGCGTGGAAAGAGCCGCGGGCCGACGCCTGAGAAGGCGTGTTTCGCTTCCACGCCTTCTCTATTAGAATGAATTGGCTTTGCCCGGCGGCTGCCCGGCAGCCACGGGCCTTCATTACTTTTTCAGGTACCCATCGCCATGACGCAAACCACTCCCCAAATATATCGCTTCGACCAGGTAGGCAGCTTCCTGCGCCCGAAATATCTGCTGGATGCGCGTGCGCAGTTCGCCAAGGGCGAGATCAACGCTGAACAATTGCGCGAAGTCGAAGACAAGGCCATTACCGAGATCGTCAAGTTCCAGGAAGACGTGGGCCTCAAGACCATTACCGACGGCGAGTTTCGCCGCACTTTCTTCCACGTGGACTTCCTGAAGCAGATAGGAGGCGTGCAAAGCGACGAGCCCTTCGCGTTCCAGAAGCCCGATGGCACGATGGAGCTCGCGCCTCCGACCATCCGCGTGGTGGACAAGGTGCGCCACGTCAAGGACATACAAAAGGCCGATTTCGAATACCTGAAGTCGCAGGTGTCGAAGGGTCATACGCCCAAGGTCTGCATTCCCTCGCCCACCATGCTGCATTTCCGTGGCGGCCGGGGCGGCATCAGCAAAGAGCACTATCCCGAACTCGATCCGACGTTCTACCAGGACGTGGCCGATGCCTATGGCGACGAATTGCGTTCGCTGGCGGCGGCGGGCTGCACCTATGTGCAGATGGACGACACCAACCTGGCTTACCTGTGCGACGAGAACATGCGCGAGGCGGCGCGCAACCGGGGCGACGACCCCAACGAATTGCCGCACCGTTACGCCAGCTTCATCAACCGCGTGGTCGCACAGCGGCCCGAGGGCATGACCCTGGGCATCCACCTGTGCCGCGGTAATTTCAAGAGCACGCACGCAGCATCGGGCAACTACGAGCCTGTTGCCGAGGCGTTGCTTTCCGAAATGCACGTCGACACCTATTTCCTCGAGTACGACGACGAGCGCAGCGGTGATTTCCGGCCCTTGCGCTTCCTGCCCAAGGGCAAGCTGGTGGTGCTGGGACTGGTCACGACCAAGTTCGGCGCCATAGAATCGAAGGACGATCTCAAACGCCGCATCGACGAGGCCGCCAAGTACGTGCCGCTCGAGCAGCTGGCGCTGTCGCCGCAATGCGGCTTCTCGAGCACGGTGCACGGCAATGACATCGCCTTCGAAGACCAGCGCAACAAGCTGCGCCTGGTGATCGAGACCGCGCAAGAGGTCTGGGGAGACGCCTGAGCCCGGTCCGCGGGCGCCGCCCGCCCGTAGCGGCGGGCTGCCGTGCCGCGTCGGACGGCGCCCCGGGCTAGAAGCCGCCGCATGAGCCTTGAGCCAACGCTGTGAATCTTGAACTATTCGCCCCCTCCGCCATGGAAGGAACCGAGGGACTGGGCCGGCATGCTTGTGTGCTGCGCGGCTTTGCCCTGGCGTTCATCGAGGACCTCATGCCGGCCCTGCACGCTGTCGAGCGCGAGTCGCCGTTTCGTCGCATGATGACGGCGGGCGGGCACACCATGTCGGCCGCCATGACGAACTGCGGTGAACGCGGCTGGGTCAGCGATCGCCGCGGCTACCGCTATGCGGCCATCGATCCGGACACGGGCCGGCCCTGGCCGGCCATGCCCGATGCGTTTCGCCGGCTGGCGCGGCGCGCTGCGGACGCCGCGGGCGTGGGGCCGTTCGATCCCGACGCCTGCCTGGTCAACTGTTATGTGCCCGGCTCAAGAATGGGCCTGCACCAGGACTCGAACGAGATGGATCGGAACGCGCCCATTGTCTCGGTGTCGCTGGGCATACCGGCGGTATTTCTATTCGGCGGCCATCGCCGCGGCGACAAGGCGCGGCGGGTGCCGCTGTTTCATGGCGACGTGGTCGTCTGGGGCGGGGAAGACAGGATGCGGTTCCATGGGGTCGCGCCCTTGAAGCCGGCCGAGCATCCTGCCATGGGGTCCCGGCGCATCAATTTGACCTTCAGGAAGGCGGGGTAGGGCCGCTGGCCGAGACGACCGGACAACTTGCGCGGCCAGCCAGAAGGCCGGGCGCGGAAATAGCCGCCCTGCTCCCAGGCCTTAGGCCAGCCACGACATGGGTTGCTTGGTCATGGCCACGCCCACGATATACAGGAAGATGACGACCGCCACAATGGCTGCAACCGTCCGGCTGGTGGGCGTCTTGCCGCGCTTGATGGCCAGGGTGCCGACCAGGATGTACAGAACCAGGCCCACGATCTTGGCCGCTATCCAGGGCTGGTGCCAGCCAAGAACGCTGGCGAGGTAAATGCCCGCGAGCAGCAGGATGGTGTCGATGATGTGGGGAGCAATGCGCGCAAAGCCCGATTGCAGCAGAGGCGAACCCTTGACGGACCAACAGGCGCGTATGATGAAGAGGACGATGCTGACGACGGCCGCGGTGACGTGCAGGTGCTTGATGTAGAGATAGAGCATGGCTGGATGAAAGATGTATAAAGGAGAAGTGGACGGCTGCCGATGGGGCAGGCAACTGGTCCATTAGCGTACCAAATCTTCCGGCCGGCCCGCGGGAAACGAGCTGCCGTTAGGGGTTAACAGCACTTCTTTTTTCCTGAATTTCTTTTATTATTCGTCGTCTTGTCCGGGTTTGTCTGCGAAAACATCATGAATCCCCACTGGTCTCTCTTGTCGTTACGGGTGGGTTCGGCGGTGGCCGGACCTCGCAATCAGCTTACCGCCATCGACAAGCAACCGGTTTCCCGCGCGCAATATCTCGAAGAACACCGCTTTCGCCAAGACCAGCAGGGCGACACGGTCCATCACGGCGGGCCCGAGAAAGCCGTTCATCATTATGCGGCCGAGCACTACCCGAGATGGGTTGAAGACCTGGCGGGCCTGCCCGTACAGAATTTGCAAGAGGGCGGGTTCGGCGAAAATCTTTCCACCCTTGGCCTGACCGAAGAAGGGGTGGCCATCGGCGATATCTTCGAGTTGGGCGATGCGGTGATTCAGGTTTCCCAGCCGCGACAGCCTTGCTGGAAACTGAACCATCGCTTCAATGTGCCCGACATGGCACTGCGTGTGCAGACCAGCCGGCGCACCGGCTGGTATTACCGCGTACTGCAAACCGGTTGGGTGCAACCCGACGACCCCTTGCGGCGCATCGGGCGCTCGCAGCCCGACTGGACGGTGGCTCGCGTGTTGCGCGCCCTGTATCATGAACGGCTCGAGGGCGACGAGCTTGCAGCCTTGGCCGACATGGCCGAGCTTTCTCCGCGGTTGCGCGAACTGGCCGCCAGGCGCCTGTCGTCCATGACGGTCGAAGACTGGACCCGCCGCCTTACGGGGGCCTGACTCCCGCCGTTCCGAATCAAATTCATCACACCTAGAAGGTGCTTCATGCCATTCGTAAACATCACGACCACCCAGCCCCTTTCGGCCGAGCAGAAGCAGCAGTTGCTGCAGCGTACCAGCGATACCATTATCGAGGCGCTATCCGCCTCCCTGCCTTCAGTGCGGATCCTGCTGCAGGAAATGCCCCAGGGCAGTTATTTTTGCGGCGGCAAATTCGACGTGCCCGCCATTCTGTTCGACATCGACATGATCGAGGGCCGTACGGAAGAGGCCAAGGCCAGGCTGATCCATGGCCTGAGCAAAGTTGCCCACGAAACCACGGGCGTTTCCGAGGAAGAGATCCGCGCCAGACTTTCCGACTTTCCCAAGGAAAACATCGGCATGGCCGGCGGCATCACTGCCAAGCAGGCAGGGCGCTAAAGCCTTTCGCTTTATATAAGATCGCTGTCGAAGCCGGTGCGGCGGGACTGATTCAGTTCCGCCGCACCGGCTTTTTATTGGGTGGAAATGTTGTTTTTCGACAAGGTTTTAATTGCTTGTAAAGAATTTATTCTCTATTTCGCTTACGTTCGTCTGGCACCGATCTGTGAACAGAACACTGGTAGATAGGAGCCGTTTCCGGCTATTTGGGTGTATTCGCATTTAATCGATTGCCCTGGGAACTAGAGTTTTCCCTAGATTTTAATTTCCTCTCTCTTGTTTCTATTTTCTTCTTTCATGGTTAAATGTAACGGATGATACATTGGCTTTGAAAAAGAAGAACGGGCATATTTGCTGCGCTTCTCTTGCGTTTTAACGATAAAGAAGGTGGATAGGAGCTTTTAATGAAGAGTTGGAACAAGCAGGCTTCGCTGCTCAGGGTTACCACACTGACGGCGGCTTTGATGGGAGTTTATGGGGTTGCGGGGGCGACGCCGGTTGACCCGCCGCTAGACTGCGGTAACGCCAGTACATGCACAGACAGTCCATACATTGCGGAGCGCTATTTCCGGGATAGCTCCAGTGGCGTCCAGGCTGCAGTACGCGGTTCGAATGAGGCGGTTTTTACCGTACAAGGTTCGACGATCGAGGGAGCAAATAAAGCTAGGGGCGTTCTGGCCGACAATGGCGCCAACATCACGCTTGAAGGCGTTACGATCACAACGAACGGCGGTTCCGGACATGGTGTGCAAAGCCACCAGTCCAACACTTCACTGCCCGGCAGCCACATCACGATCAACAATTCCACAGTCACTACGGAGTCTGACGCATACGCAGTGGGCGTCCTGGCCCAGAAAGGAACGTCCATCTCGGGAACTGCTGTAGACGTGGAAACCAGTGGGCAATACGGCTCAGGCGTCGAGGTCGATCGCGGCGGACAGATCAGCTTGCAGGGCGCAGAGGGCCTTAGCACCATCGTGACAAACGGCGCCGGGGCAGCCGGCGCGCGCGCCATCAGTGGAAATGAGGATGGCGCCTCCAAGGGCTCCATCATTCTGGACCGATATCAAGTCGAATCTAAACAAGGCGTGGGTTTGATGGCCGGTGACGAGGATGGAGCGGGAGGCAAGAAGACCGCCGGCGACATCACCTTTACCAACGGCGAAGTGCTGGCGTCGGGTGCTGGTTCCAGTGTTACCCACGCGGGCGCAGCCGCTCGCGTCATGCATGGCAGCAAGTTGGTGGTGAAGGGCTCCGAACTGGTGTCCGAGCAGCATCACGGCGTGGTCGTCGACGGTTCGACCGCTGAATTCACCGATACAGATATCGTAAGCAACGCAACGGGCGCCTCGGGCAGCCCGGTCGCCGGCTTGCGCGCATCAAACTCGGCCGACGTTACAGTCGAGAACGGTTCCATCAATGCCACCGCCGAAGGCGCTGCCTATACGCGCGGCATTCTTGCCATGTCGGATGCTACAGTCCGCACTCACAACACCGACATCGGCACTCAAGGCGATCACTCTCATGCCGTGCACGCATGGGGTGATTCAGACTTATCAACGAAGCCCAAAGTTAACCTTACGGGCGGTCAAGTCACCACTCAAGGATTTGAGTCGTACGGTCTTTCAGCGCAGAACTCGGGCGAAATCGCGACGGAGAACGTCGACATTACGACCGAAGGCACATGGGGTTTCGGTGCGTTTGCCTATAAGGAAGGTGTGCTCGACATCAAGGGCGGATCGATTACGACCAATGGCGAAGGCGTTCAAGGGAATGTGATCAATGGCTACCCGGTCGATGTCGGTAATTACGGAGTGCTGGCCAAGAACAAGAGCTCCGTAACCATCACGGGTACTACGGTCACTACCAAGGGCCAGTATGCGGAAGGGCTGCGCGCCGAGAACGACGGCGCCGCAGGAAACGAGCTCAATACTGCGTCGACCATAGTGGCCAACAACGTCACCGTGCAGACCTCCGGCGAGGAAGCGCACGGCGTTACGGCCTACGGCTCGAATTACGACTACGAAGCAGAAGAATGGGGCAGCGGCAGCAAGCTGAACTTCACCGGCGGTTCCATTAAGACCAGCGGTGAAGACGCCATGGGCGCCGTGGCGCTCAATGGCGGCTTGATCGGGCTTGCCAATACCACCATCACGACCAGCGGCGAGGGAGCCGACGGCGTGATCGCGGCCGTGCTGGTTCCAGAGCCCGTGGAGTACAAAGTCACCACCATGGCTGCCGGCCCGGTCGGCTACGCGTCCTCCGGCGTCGAGCTCCACAACGTCCACATCAACGTTTCCGGCAAGGATGCGGTCGGCCTTGGCGCCTACAACGGCGACAGCGACATTTTCATGAAGGGCGGTTCCATCACCGCTTCCGGAGAAGGCAGCGCCGGCCTGCAGTTGCTGAACGGCGCCGACATCGAGCTGGATGGCGTCACGGTCCAGGCAAACGGCCCGTCCATCCGTTCCTACTTCGGCACGGTCGACGGTTCGGGCATATTGGCCGAGCCGGAGCAGACGGTGGAGCTCAGGGGCTCCAACTTCACGCTGAACAACAGCCAGTTCCTGCACGTAACGCGTGGCGTAGGCGGCGAGAACGGTGAGATCGCCGTCAACCTGCGCGATGGCACGGTCGCCATCGGCAACATCGAGAACTATGGCAGCGACGGCAAGCTGGGTTCTTCGGAGCATACCCATATAGAAGTCGACAGCACCTCGTCCTGGGTCGGCGTCATGATGGACGACAAGACCAATGTGGCGAAGTCGGGCGACACCGTCACGGGCAGCCAGGCGGGTAACGTGACCGCGCCGGACGGCTCCAATGTTTCGTTCCAGAACGTGTCCAGCATCGGCGGCAGCGTCTCGACAACCCTGGGCTCGAACTTCTTGTTCGCAGGTTCGCCTACCACCATTGTGGGCGGCCTGTTCGGCATGCCGCAGTCGAATGTGACCTTCAACAACGATGTTCACATCCAGGGACAAGGCACCGGCCAGCAGGGCGGCTTTGCAGTCAATGGCGTGGGCAGCACGTTCGTTTTCAACGGCAACACCACCATCGACGGTCCGGTGCAGGGCAGCGGCAGCAGCTTCGCCTTCAGCCGTAGCGGGACGACCAATATCGGTTCCTTGAGCCTGGATAATAATTCGTACACCGGCCTGCATGCCCACATTGCCGACCTGATCGCTCAAATTCAGGCGCGCAAGGCAGAGATCGAACAGCAGATTCAAGACCAGCTCGCCAAGGCCCGGGCACAGCTTCTGGCGCTGGCGCCGGAAAGCCGGACACAGCTGGCGTCGATTGGGGGCGGCAGCATTGAGAAGCCGATCAACGTACGCGGCGGCGTCGACGTAACGGGCGGCACGACATTGGGCGGCAACCTGAACATCCAGGGCCCATTGAACAGCATCCTTTCCTTCGTTGCTCCGGGCAACTCCATCGGCACGATCACCGCCGATTCGCTTGGTTCCGTCGCAGGCTCGGTGTTCGAGTTTGAAGTCGACGGCAACGGCCAGGCCGACTTGCTGGTGGTGCGCAACGGCGACGCCGATCTCAAGGGCGCGGCGCTGAAGGTGGACCAGTACCAGGGCTATCGCCTTGACCACGACTACACCATCATCCGTACCGAAGCCGGCAACGTGGTGAACGAGTTCGACAGCGAGCAGCTGGGCGACACCTTTGCCGGTACGCTGGTCAAGCTGGACCCGGTCAAGTACGGCGCCCAGGACGTCAAGGTGAGCTTGTCGGTAGATCAGGAAGCCATCGACCGCACGGGCTACTCGGCCAACCAGAACGCCACGCTGGACGGCGCGCTGTCGGTGGCCGGCAAGAACGCCTCGGCCGACGCGGTCATGCTGATGCAGCCGGACGCCCGCAAGGACGCGCTGAACCAGTTGTCAGGCGAGCTGCACGGCAGCACACAGGCGGCCCTGCTGCAGTCCAGCAGCCTGGTCTCGCGCACGCTGACCCAGCGCCTGCGCGCCAACCTGGGCGCGGGCATGCTGCCCGGCGCGCCCACGGCGCAGGCCGGCGGCGCGGTGGCCGGGGCCATGCCCAGGTCGGCGGCCTATCCGCTGTGGGCCCAGGTGGTGGGCAACTGGAACACGCTGGACAGCGACGGCAATGCAGCCAAGGTCAAGACCAATACCGCGGGCCTGTTCCTGGGCGGCGACACCGAGGTGGGCGCCGGCTGGCGCGTGGGCGGGGCCCTGGGCTATACCGACGGGCGCATCAAGGTGGACGAGCGCGATTCGAAGTCGGATGTCAGCACCTTCACGGCTGCGCTGTATGGTGGCAACAGCTGGCGCCAGGGCACCGGCACGCTGAACTTCCTGGCCGGCGCGGCCTACAGCCATCACGACATCGACTCGCGGCGCACGGTGAATGTGGGCGGCAGCCAGACGCTCAAGGCCGACTACCGGGCGCATACCACGCAGCTGTTTACCGAGCTGGGCTATGCGGTGCCGGTGGGCGAGCGCAGCGTGGTCGAGCCCTACCTGGGCCTGGCCTGGCTGAGCCAGAAGGCCAAGGGCTTTACCGAAGAGGGCGGGGCGGCCGCCTTGCAGGGCGAGAGCCAGAAGGACGATGTGACGACCTTCACGCTGGGCCTGCGGGGCAAGACGGCGCTAAACGTGGGCGCGAACCCGGCGCATGTGTTTGCCGGCCTGGGCTGGCGCCATGCCTCGGGTGATGTCGACCCGGGCCGGCGGGTGTCGTTCGTGCAAGGCGGCGGGGCGGCGTTCAACGTGGCCGGCGCGCCGATCGCCAAGAACGCGGCGGTGCTGGACCTGGGCGTTGAGATGTCCGTGGGCCGCAACACGGCCATGGGGCTGGGCTACAGCGGCCAGTACGGCAACGACAACACCGACCACAGCGGCCAGCTGTACCTGCGCACCCGCTTCTGACGGAGCTGGGCGCCGAGGCCGAAAAGCCTTGGCGCCCCACGCCTTGGCCGGCGGCTGCACCGTGGTCAATGGACAGCCCGAGTTCAATCGTTTAGCTGTCCGTCGAAGCAAACCCAAAGGCCTGCAAGCATGCGCTTGCAGGCCTTTTTTGCGTTCTGGCCGTCGATCAAGAGACTGTACCAGCGCGGGCCCACGCTGCTATGCTGGCACTATTCCATACACTTCGACCAGGAGCCCCGCCATGGATGCAGCCCGTTCTGAAACCCGTTTTCCTCAAGCGTTGGACGTCATCGAGTTCTGGCGGCAGGCCGGGCCGGCCAAGTGGTTTGCCAAAGACACCGCATTCGACGAGGAATTCAATCGGCGGTTTCGGGAACTGCATTTTTCGGCGGCCCGGCGCGAACTGGAGGACTGGTGCTCGCAGCCCGAGTCGGCGCTTGCACTGGTGATATTGCTGGACCAGTTTCCGCGCAATGCGTTTCGCGGCACGGCGCACATGTTTGCGACCGACCCGCTGGCCAGGCTCTATGCCCGAAGACTGCTCGATGCAGGGTTCATCATGCGGCTCGATCCGCCCTTGCGGCTGTTCGCCTTCCTGCCTTTCACGCATTCCGAAGACCTTGCCGACCAGGAGTTGTCGCTGCAGCTGTATCGAGAGCACGCCGCCGACTCGCTGGCCTGGGGCGTCGATCATCTCGACATCGTGAAGCGCTTCGGCCGCTTCCCGCATCGCAATGCCAGCCTGGCGCGCGAGACGACGCCCGAAGAGCAGGCCTTTCTGGACGACGGCGGCTTTGCCGGCTGAACCATGCCTGCTCCACAGCATGGGCATGTAATTTCTGCAGTGCGCGTGTGCACGCATTACATCCCGGCGGCATGCCGATGCGTATAGCGCTTTCTTGCGGTCAGCTGAATCAGCGCATGCGCTCGCACATGAGCTTGTGATGTATGCTGCGTAAATCATTTTCCGGAATGGGCTTGCCGGCCACGGGCATTTAAGCTTGCCGTCAGTACCGGCTGGCCTGTCCCTTGCTGATGAGGGCGGTGGCAAAATCATGTCACCGCCCCTCTATCGATACCGGGAAGACTTCATGGCCAAACTCGATCCGTCGCGCCGTCGTTTCCTCAAAGCCAGCAGCATCGCGGGCTTGACGGCCTACATCGCGCCGTTCGGCAGCAGCGCCTATGCGGCCTTGTTCGAACAGAAGCTGGTGGAGCCCGTGCCTTGGGACGAACGCACGGGTCTGTCTTCTTTCCGCGTCGACGGGCCGGCCAAGGTGCGGGGCGGCAAGATATTCGCGCTGGACGTGCGCGCCCGCGATCTTCCGCACTGGCCTCAGCATCAAAGCCACGCGCTCATATTGCGAGCGACCCGGGCCGACGCGCCCTACCAGGGCTTCGATCTGTCCAGGCTCGAGCCCGACCTGGCGCCCGACCGTATCGTGACTGCCGCCGATCTCGAAAGGGACGGCGTGGCGTTCACGGAGTATTACGGCGAAGACATGCTGCTGCCCGAAGGAAAGACGCCGGCCTACCTGGGCCATGCGGTGGCCATATTGATCTTTCACGATTTCGCGCGCTTCCGCTTGGCCAAGGACGCCTTGAAATTCCGGCAGGATGTGCTGCACTATGGCGAGCGCACTGGGCCGCTGCAGCGCGATCCCTGGGGTACGTTCCGCTTCGTCAGGGTGGGCGGCGAGACGCCGTTCGACGAAGACGTGTTCTCCAGCCTCAAGGAAGCCCCGGTGTTTCCAAGCCAGATGCGCAAGCAGCTTCCGGTGTGGCCCGATGGCAAGGCGCATGGCGAGCTGGGCGAAGAGGGCATGTTCCATGCGCAGCAGATACGGGCCCGCCTGGACGACCCGCCCGAAGACTGGCTGGTGCTGGACCGCAGCTACCAGACGCAGTCCATCGATACGGCATCGATGGAGCTGGACAGCGCCAACTGCTGGTTCGATGAAAAGGCGCGCGTGATGCACATGGTGGTGCCGACGCAGTCGCCCAGCGAGGTGGCGGCCACGGCCGCGACCATGCTGGGCAAGTCCTCGTTCGACGTTCAGACGCTGGTGCTGCATCCCTGCTACACCGTGGGCTATGGTTCGAAAGACCACTTCAACATGCCGTATTACGGCCTGGTCTGTGCGCTGTACGGCGAAGGCCGCCCCGTGCGCATCGCCAACGACCGCTACGAGCAATTTCAAACCTCGCTCAAGCGCCACGCCTTTCATATCGACTACCGTATCGGCGTCGACCGCAAGACAGGCAAGATCCGCTCGTTCGTGGCCGACATGACGGCGAATGGGGGCGGGCGATGCAATTTTTCGCCTTCGGTCGTGATGGTGGGCGCCACGGCCGCGCAATCGGTCTACTACATTCCGCAGTCCGATCTGACGGCGCGGGCCGACGCCTCGCGCGCAATCGATGCCGGCTCGGCCCGGGGCTACGGCACGCTGCAATCCATGGCCGCCACCGAGATGCTGGTCGACGAGGTCGCGGGCAAGCTGGGTTTCGATCCCATCGACTTCCGCCTGCGCAATGTGTTCAAGACCGGCATGAAGAACACCCAGGGCGCCATACCCGCCGGAGCTCTTCGCGCGGACGAAGTCATGGAGAAGGCCAGGCGGCATCCGATCTGGCAGGAGCGGCAGCGGCGCAAAGCGGATTACGAGGCGAACCACCCGGGACGCCTGTATGGCGTAGGCTTTGCCTGTGTGCAGAAAGACTTCGGCACCGGGGCGGAATCATCACTGGCCAAGGTCGAGCTCACGCGGGAAGGCAAGGTCATGCTGCGGCACACGGGCACTGAAATCGGCACCGGCACCGTTACGTCGCAGGCGCTGGCCTGTGCGCAGTGGCTGGGCTCGCCGGCGACAGACGTGGGCTTTGCCCTGACCGACTGGCCCGATCTGCCTATCTATTCGAGCGGCGATCCCTATACCATGAGCCAGGAAGACCAGGACAGGCTTGCCGCCGATCCGGCCTGGACGCCCGCCTACGCCTCTCCGGCCAGCGCTTCCAATTCGGCCTACTACTACACCCATACGACGCGCGAGGCCTGTCGCCTGATATTCCGGCACGGCCTGTGGCCGGCCGCGGTGGCCATCTGGAGCCAGGGCATCGGCTCGGGGCAGGCCGCGCCTTACGTACTGCGACAGGAAGATGCCCGCTGGGAGGCCGGACGCCTTACCGCCGCCGGCATGCAGCCCTTGACGCTGGCCCAGCTCGCCGCCAAGGCGCACGAGATGGGACTGGTGGTGGGCGCGGTGGTTCACGCCTTCAACCGCTGGCAATGGGCCGAGGCCGACTTTCCCATCGGCGACGCCGCCGAACGCCTGCCCTTGGATGCGCTGGCGCTGGCCTATGGACAGCCGGAAGGGTCAGGCGGCGGGGCTGCCGGGACGAAGACGGGCAGCGCGAACGGAGCAGCCGGCGGAGGGGGCGCCGCCGCCGGAGCGCAGGAGCAAAGCCCCAACACGCGCCAGATGACGGGACACGGCGCAGGAGGCGGCGATGCGGGGCAGGACAGCGGCTCCACGACTGAAGAAGGGGACGACACGCCCACTTCGCCGAACCCGCCCGGCCAGTCCGGCCTGCCTTACGTCACCAACACCGGCGTCGATCCCCTGATCGCGACCCGCTCGCGCACCGGGCTGTCGTACCAGGTGATTCCCCGCAGCAAGGTGTTTTACCCGCCGGTCCAGCGCAACAACGCGGCCGTCACCTATTACACCGCCATGGCCACCCTGGCTGAAGTGTCGGTCGACCAGGGCAGCGGCGAGATCGAACTGCTGAACCACCATTCGATCATCGAATGCGGCAACCTGCTTTCGCCGCAACTGGTGTCGGGCCAGATCGAGGGCGGCATCGCCATGGGCATCGGCCACGCTCTGTACGAACACCTGCCGCTTTATGAGGACGGTCCGGGCAACGGTACCTGGAACTTCAATCGCTATCATCTGCCGCGCGCGAAGGAAGTGGCGTTGTGGACGCAGACCGCGGAAGTGCTCCCGCCACTTTCCGACACGGACCCGCCCAAAGGCATGGCCGAGGTGGTCATGATTCCCATCGTGGGCGCAATCGTGAACGGAATCGCGCATGCCACGGGATTACGTTTCTACACCCTCCCCGTAACGCCGGAGCAGATACAGGAGGCCATGGGATGAGCCTGCGCACGATACCAATCAGCCTTACCATCAACGGCGAGAAGATCGGGCCGATCGAAGTGCCCGAAGGCCTGATGATGATCGATTTTCTGCACGAGTACGCCAACCTGACCGGTACCAAGCTGGGCTGCGGGCAGGGCGTATGCCACGCCTGTGCAGTCATCCTCGACAAAGAGGACGGCAGCAGCGCGACGGTGCGCAGCTGCATTACCGGAGTGGGCTTCTTCGCCAACCGAAGCATCCGCACCGTCGAGGGACACGCCAAAGCCGGCGGCGAAGGCGCCGCCCCGCCTATGTCTCCGGTACAGCAGGCCTTTCTCGAGCACTACAGCTTCCAGTGCGGTTATTGCACGCCGGGCTTCGTCAACGCGGCCACCGTGCTGATCGAACGACTGCAGCGCGAGCCCATCGAACGCAGCCGGGTCGAGCAGGTCGTGACCGACTCGCTGAACGAGCATATTTGCCGCTGTACGGGCTACGTTCGATACCACAGCGCGGTGCGCGACCTGATTCTCGCCACGCCGGGCCTGACCAGGGAGAACGCCGATGCGAGCTAAGACACGCAAACGCTGGGGTATTGTGCTGGTCGTCGTCATCCTGCTGGGTATCGGGGCTGCCGTCGTACTGTCCGGCCTGCTGGACCCGCGCTACGAAACCGGCGCCGCCGACGGTCCGGAGGCAGCCGACCGTCAAATGCTGGATCGGGGCAAATATCTGGCCCAGGCGGGCGACTGCATGGCCTGCCATACCGCTCAGGACGGGCCGCTGTATGCGGGGGGCGTGCCGATAGAGACGCCGTTCGGCACCATCTACGGCACCAACATCACGCCCGACAAGCAGTACGGCATAGGACAGTGGACTTCCGCCGACTTCTACCGTGCCCTGCACGACGGCCTGGCGCCCGAGCATCCGCTTTATCCGGCCATGCCCTACACCACCTACCGGGGCATGTCGCGCGAGGACAGCGACGCCCTTTACGCTTATCTGCGCAGCGTGCCGCCCATTGCGGTGCCCAACAAACCGACGGAAGTGCCGTTTCCCTTCAATATGCGCTTCCTCATGCGCGGCTGGAATCTGCTTTTCTTGAAGGACGAACTGCCCGACGTTTCCAAGGGCGAGTCGCAGCAATGGCTGCGGGGGCGCTATCTGACCAACGCTTTGGGGCATTGCACCGAATGCCATACGCCGCGCGGCGCCTTCGGCCAATTGGATCTGGGCGCTTCGTTCGAAGGCGGCACGCTGGGGGACCTGAATTCACCCGACATCACGCCGGAGGGACTGGCACGGCGCGGCTGGACGCCGGAACATCTGCAGCGCTTTCTGGCGCTGGGCATTTCGCCGCTGGGGTCGGCCTATGGCGATATGTACGAGGCTTTCCACTTCAGCACGCGGCACTTGAGCAAGGACGACAATCAGGCCATGGTGGCCTATCTGACGGGCGATGAGCCGTTGCCGCCGCTTGCCTTGCCCGCGCCGGCCGACCAGCAGGAGGCGCCGCAGGCCGGATTGACCACTGGCCGGTCGATCTATCTGGCGGTATGCGCCGGCTGCCATGCCATGAACGGCGAGGGCAAGCCGGGCGCCACCGTGGCGCTCAAGGGCAATTCGACCCTACGCAATGCCGATGCGCACAACCTCGTCCACGTCATACTGCACGGCCTGGAAGCCCGCTCGCTACCCGAGGGCGACCGCCAGGCCATGCCGGGATTCGCCGGCGAACTCGATGACGAGCAGATCGCCAGGCTGGCCAATCATCTGCGCACGCGCTGGGGCGGGCAGAAGGGCGATGTGCAGCCGGGGGACGTGGGGGCCTTGCGCTGAGGCCGCCCTGCGCCGGCCGGCACCCGCGGTAGCGGCTCGCCGAGGCGTCCGCGGCGACAGGCGTTATCCCGCCGTCGCGGACCGCAGGCCGCCGGCGCGGCGGGTCGCCAGCGCCAGCACGAAGGTGAGCGCCAGCGTGGGTAGGGCAGAGCCGAAGCCAGGCGCCCATTGCGCCAGGCCATGGTAAAAGGCGATGCCCAGCAGCCATAGCCCGGCGCAAATGGGTTCGATGCGGCGCGTCGGTGCATCGACATTGCCGCCCAGCGACAGGCGGCCCAGGATCACGCCATAGAGCGGCACGAATACCGAACTGAGCGTCAACAGAAAGGGCTCCAGGCTGTGCATGGGCAGCACCATGGCCAGGCAGATGCTGAGCGCCGCCAGGGCCAGGCCCCAGCGCTTGATGCTCCATTTCGGCTTCAAGCTGTGGGCCGACACCGATCCCGAATAGATGTCGCCATAGGCGTTATCCAGTTCGTCGATCATGATCAGGCCCAGGGCGATCAGGCCGCCCTGCGCCAGCAGCAGGGCGCTGACCAGGCCGGTCTCGGGCTCTACCGCGCTGACGATCATCACGCCCAGGCCGTAGCACCAGATGTTGGCCACGGCATAGCCCAGCCAGACTCCGCCCAGCGCGCCGCGGCCGCTGCGGCCGTGACGGGCGTAGTCGGCCACCAGGGGCAGCCAGGAAACCGGCATGGCGATGACCAGGTCCAGCGCCGAGAATAGGCTCATGCTCCCGTCGCCGGGCCGGTGCCAGAGTTCGGCCAGGCCGCTCGCGCGGAGCTGGCCCGCGAACTGCCAGCTCAGCCAGATCAGCGACAGCACGACCAGCGGCAGGCCGAAGCGGGCGACGAAACGCCGCACCAGCCCTATCATCGAGCCCGACAGCAGGGCGATCAGCACCCCGCCCCACAGCAAGGTGGGCAACACGACGGCGGCGAGCGCGCCCAGGTTCAGGCCGAAGGCCTCACGCGCGATGGCGGCCGTTCCTTCGCGCATGATCACGAGCTCGAAGGTGGTCCAGCCGAGCAGCTGCACGATGTTCAGGAAGACGGGCAGCCGCGCGAACAGGCTGCCGTAGCTGCGGTGCATGAGCCCCGCGCTGGACCGCCCGCTGTCGCATCCCAGCTTGGCCACCCAGGCCAGCAGGGCCGCCCCCAGGAGGGAGCCCAGCAGGATGGCGAATACGGCTTCGCGCAGGCCGGTGGCCGGCACCAGGTAGGCGCCCACCTGCATGACCAGCAGGCCGACGCCCAGGCTGAACCACAGCGAGGCGTGCTCATGCCAGCCGAATACGCGTTCGTGTGCCGAAACGGGAGTCAGGGCGTGATTGCCCGATGTAGAAGAGGTGGAGCTTGTCATGTCGTTGCCGTCCGTAAAGGCAGGAGCGGCAGGCATGGCGGGAAGCGGGTGCGCGCGGGCGCGGTGCTTCGGCGTGCATGGTCGCTTTCCTGCGCGAGGATGATCTCACAGGTTCAAAGGGACTGTCTCAGCCGCGGTGAAACGCGGCACCCCTAGCGAATGCTTGGATGAATCAGCGCCAGATTGTACCCAGTTTGCCGGCCGAAGGCCATGGGCCGGTGCAGCGGGCGGCGGCGCGAAGGCTAATCGAACTTGACGATGTTGAAGGCCAGGCGGCCCTGATCGTCGCGCGAGACGTCGTAGCCCAGGCGCTCGTGGATGCGGTTGTCGTCGTGAAAGGTAAGGACGACGGGCTTGATCTGCTCGATTTCGGGCTCGGTGACGTAGACCGAGTTGCAGATGATGACTTCGTCGCCACGCTGGCAGGTGCGGGCCGCCGCGCCGTTCAGGATGCAGCAGCGCGAGCCGCGTTCTCCGTAGATGACGTAGGTGCTGATGCGGGCGCCCGAGGCCTTGTTCCAGATGTCGACGAACTCCATGGGCAAAATGCCCGCGGCTTCGCAGTGGTCGGGGTCCAGCGTGATGGAACCATGGTAGTTGAGGTCGGCACCGGTGACGCGGATGCCATGGAGCTTGCCCCGTACGACTTTTCTCACGTTGATCTCAGAAGAAATGAATGCAACCGTTATTGTAGTTATTTTGCCGCCGGGCCGCCCCAAGGCAAAAAGCGCCCCCTCGGGGGGCAGCAAGCAGGCGCGAGCCTGCGCAGCGTGGGGGCTTTTTTGCCGCCGGGCCGCCCCAAGGCAAAAAGCGCCCCCTCGGGGGCAGCAAGCAGGCGCGAGCCTGCGCAGCGTGGGGGCTTTTTTGCCGCCGGGCCGCCCCAAGGTTCGGCGCCTGGCGAATCCGAGCGGCATGCAGGCCGCGAGGCGGACAGCAAGCAGGCGCAGTCTGCGCAACGCGGGGGCATTTTCGAGTCCGTGTTCCGTACGGGGTCGGCCATGTCGGCCGACGATGAGCATGTGCACCATATTATAATCAAGGGCACATCCCATGGAACGGACATCATGATTGCTCTTCTGGAAGCGCAGCGCGCGGGCTTGCTGGGTTGGAAGCACTGGTACGCCAACATCGTGGCGGGAGTCATCGTGGGCGTGGTCGCCCTGCCGCTTGCCATGGCCTTCGCCATTGCGTCGGGCGTCAAGCCCGAGCAGGGCCTTTATACTGCCATCATCGCCGGGCTGGCGGTTTCGCTGCTGGGCGGCAGCCGCGTGCAGATCGCCGGGCCGACCGGAGCCTTCATCGTCATCCTGTCCGGCATCGTGGCCCAGCATGGTGTGCAAGGCCTGCAGATCGCCACTTTCATGGCGGGCGTCATACTGCTTCTGTTCGGGCTGGCCAGGCTGGGCGGCGCCATCAAGTTCATCCCGCGTCCGGTCATCATCGGCTTTACCAGCGGCATAGGCGTCATCATCTGGGTGGGGCAGTGGAAGGATTTCTTCGGGCTGCCCGTGTCGCCCGCCGGCCATTTCCACCAGAAGCTGTGGACGCTGGCGCAGGCCCTGCCTTCCTTGCACCTGGCCACGACGGGCGTGGCCGTGCTGTCGCTGCTGCTGGTGCTGTATTCGGCGCGCCTGCCCGGCATGCGCCGTGTGCCGGGGCCGCTGGTCGCCTTGGTGGCGGCCACTGTGCTGCAGGCTTTATTCCAGTTCGAGGGCGTGGCCACCATAGGATCCGCTTTCGGTGAAATCCCGCGCGAGCTGCCGCGCATGCAATGGCTGCCCGTCACGCTCGACCGCGTCGTGGAGCTCATCGGACCCGCCTTCGCCATCGCCATGCTGGGCGCCATCGAGTCCCTGCTTTCGGCGGTGGTGGCCGACGGCATGGCCGGCACCCGGCACAACTCCAACCAGGAACTGGTCGGCCAGGGCATCGCCAACATGGCTGCGCCGCTGTTCGGCGGAATCGCGGCCACCGGCGCCATTGCGCGCACCGCGACCAACATCCGCAACGGGGGCAGCAGCCCCATCGCGGGCGTGGCGCATTGCGTCACGCTCGTGCTCATCATCCTGGCGCTGGCGCCTTATGCGGCCAATGTGCCCCTGGCCGCCCTGGCCGCGATCCTTTTCGTGGTGGCGTGGAACATGAGCGAGGCCAGGCACTTCCTGCGCATGGTGCGGCGCGCGCCGCGCGCCGACGTGGTGATCCTGCTGGTCACCTTTGGGCTGACCGTGTTCGCCGATCTCGTCGTGGCGGTCAACATCGGCGTGGTGCTGGCCATGCTGCATTTCCTGCGGCGCATGGCGGGCAGCGTGGCGGTGTCGCGGCAAGGCGGGCCCTCGCTCGATCAGGAGCTGGCCGGCCTGCTGCGGGACCGCGGCCTGGCGCGCCTGCCCGACGACATCATGATCTATCAGATCGATGGCCCGCTTTTCTATGGCGCGGTCGAAACCTTCGAGCAGGCGCTGTCCGACACGGGCGGCGCGCCCGCCGTATTGCTGATCCGGCTTGGGCGCGTGCCCTTCATCGATGCGACCGGCTTGCGCACGCTGGAAAACCTGGCGGACGCCCAGCGTGCAAAAGGCGGAAGGGTGGTGCTGGCCGAGGCCAACGATCGGGTCCGCAGCAAGCTGCAGCGCATGGGCCTGATCGAGAAGATCGAGGGCGGGGATCCGGGCGCTTCGTTCGAACAGGCGGTGGGCCGGCTTATCGAGAATCGGGCCGCTTGAGCTTGGGGTTGTCCAGGGCGCCGCGGGCGCCGTAGCTGACGCCGTGCTGGGCCAGGTAGTCGCGTATCAATTGGCGCACCACCTGCGACGGGGTCAGATCCTGGCTGGCACAGAGCTGTTCGAATGCTTTTTTCTTGCGCGGGTCGATCAGGACGGTCAGGCGGGCGGTCTTGTTTTCCATGGCGTGTAGGGACGATGATGTGCTTGCCATTGTAATTCAATGCGCATCGCAGGCGACCATTGTCCCGGCGCCCGGCCGGCCTGCAAGCGCTCATCCGGCCGGACCGGCCCTGGCGCGGGTGTCTGGCGCCGCTCTGGACGCAAAGCGGGGCGTGCGTCGGGCTTAGCGGCGGGCGGCGGGCACGACGAAATCCTCGTCCGTCATGAACAGATAGCGCACCGCGTCGATCAGGGCCAGGGCCACCACCAGCGGCGCAAACACATACAGAATGATCAGGTAAATGATGCCCCAGCCTATCTGGCCCAGGTAGAAGCGGTGCGCGCCCAGCCAGCCCAGAAAAATGGCCAGCACGATGGCGATCTTGCGGGGGCTGTAGCGCCGTCCCAGTTCGCTGTCCTTGTTCTTGATGATCCAGTAGCTGATGGGCACGGTCAGCGCCAACGCGATGAGGATCTTGCCGCTGTGCCGCAGCACGTAGTCATGGACGGCGTAGTACAGGTCGGCGAAATTGTGGAACACGATGCCGGTGAGATAGCTGAACCATGCCAGGGCCTGATGGACAATGGTTTCGCCGAAGGTCAGGGCGACCAGGACGATCAGGAATACGGCAATGATCAGGGAGATTTTCTTTAGCATGGCGGCTGTGGGCTTGCAGAGGGTGCTCTCAGTATACGTGCATCATGGGGCGCCGCCGCTTGCTCGGGCAGGGCGCCGGACGGCGGCGCGCATAGCGCGGCGCACTATGGACCGCGCCGCCCCAGGCGCCACAGCGTGGTCACTTCGGCGCCGCGCGCCTCGTGCAGCGGGTCGGAAGGGTCCAGTGCCTTGGGGTGCTTGGGACGCGCGTCCAGCCTGCCCAGCACTTTGAGCCCGCCGGCTTCGATGGCCTGGGGCAGGAAGTCGCGGCTGCGCAGCCCCAGGTGTTCGGCCAGGTCGGAAAGTATCAGCCAGCCTTCACCGCCGGGCAGCAGATGTTGGCCCAGCCCGCCCAGAAAGCCCGCCAGCATGCGATTGTCGGGATCGTAGATGGCGGTTTCTATGGACGATGTGGGACGCGCGGGCAGCCAGGGCGGGTTGCAGACGATCAGGCCGCAGCGGCCCTCGGGAAACAGGTCGGCATGTTCCAGCACGACGCGGTCGGCCAGCCCGAGCCGCTCGATATTGTCGCGGGCGCAGGCGAGTGCGCGCTCGTCGACGTCGGTGGCGACCACGCGTTCTACGCCGCGGTGCGCCAGCACGGCCGCCAGCACGCCGCTGCCCGTGCCGATGTCGAAGGCCAGCCGGGTGTCCGGCAGGGGTGCGTTGGCCACCAGGTCGATGTATTCGCCGCGTATGGGCGAGAAGACGCCGTAATGGACATGGATGCTTTGCTGCAGGGCCGGGATGATGACTCCCTTGCGCTGCCATTCGGCCGCGCCCAGTATGCCTTGCAGCACGCGCAGCGGCAGCAGGGCCGCCTCGTCGATGCGGCCTAGCACGGCGCCGCAGGCGGCCTGGACGTCGGGCGCGCGGCGCAGCGGGATGCGCAGGCCTTCATCCAGAGGCAGCAAGAGCGAACCGAGCAGGCGCGCGCGACGGGACTGCGCCAGGCGGTGCTGGTTGAAAGCCTGTTGGGGCGTCACGGCGGCCTTGCTGCGTTTTTTCTTGTCGACCCGGCGCGCGAGCGCGTCGAGCAATTGGCGGGCGTTGTGGAAGTCTCCCCGCCACAGCATGTGGGCGCCCTGATTGGCCAATTGAAAGGCGGCGTCGGCGGTCAAGGTGTCGTCCACCACGACGATGCGCCGGGGCGGATTGCCCGCATGTTCGCCCAGCCACAAGGCGGTGCGTGATTCGCCGTTTTCCATCCAGGACACGTGAAGAGGAGGAGTTGGACGAGACTGGGTCTGCATGGAACGAGAGGCCGTGACGAAACAAGCGTGATTGTATGGGAAGGCCGGCGTTTGTGCGCAGCATTCCGCAACGGCTTCAATCGACCGCGTCCCTGGGCAGGCAGGTTTGGCGCACGGCGTGCTCCCAGCGCTGCATGTGTTCGGCGGCCTCCTTGCGATCGAGCCGGGGCGTGAAGGTTTTTTCGGCGCGCCACAGCCGGCTCAATTCATCCAGTCCGGAATGCACGCCGCTGGCCAGGCCGGCCAGCAAGGCTGCGCCCAGCGCCGTGGTCTCTATGACTTCGGGGCGCACCACGGGCAAGCCCAGCAGGTCGGCCTGGAACTGCATGAGAAGGTCGTTGGCGCTCGCGCCGCCGTCGACCCTGACTTCGGACAGCGGCGCCGACCCCGCGGCCGCGGCGTCGCGCTCCATGGCCTGAAGCAGCGCGGTGCTTTGGAATGCAATGCTTTCGAGCGCGGCGCGCGCGATGTGAGCCATGGTGGTGCCGCGCGTAAGGCCCGTCACCGTGCCGCGGGCGTCGGGCTGCCAGTAGGGGGCGCCCAGGCCGGTGAAGGCGGGGACCAGCACCACGCCGCCCGAATCGGGCACGCTGTGCGCCAGCGCCTCGATCTGCGGGCTCTTCTCGAAGGCGTGCAGGCCGTCGCGCAGCCATTGCACCACGGCGCCGCCGACGAATACGCCGCCTTCGAGCGCGTAGTGGCGCACCGCGCCGGCCTGCGCGGTGGGCGTGGTGATGAGGCCGTTCTGCGAGACCTGGAAGCGTTCCCCGGTGTGCATGAGGGCGAAGCAGCCGGTGCCATAAGTGTTCTTGGCCATGCCGTCCTGAAAGCAGGCCTGGCCGAACAGGGCGGCCTGCTGGTCGCCGGCCACGCCGCAGATGGGAATCGGCCGGCCCAGCAAGGCCGTGTCGGTGACGCCGAATTCGCCGCAGGAAGGCAGCACGTCGGGCAAGAGGTTTTCCGGAATGTCCAGAAGACGCAGCAGCTCGTCGTCCCACCGGCCTTCGCGCACATTGAAAAGCATGGTGCGCGAGGCATTGGTGATGTCCGTGGCATGCACGCCGCCGCCCGTGAGGCGCCAGATCAGCCAACTGTCGACCGTGCCGAAAGCCAGCTTGCCGGCCTGAGCCAGGCGGCGTGCGTCGGGCGTCTCGTCCAGCATCCATTGCAGCTTGGTGGCCGAAAAATAGGCATCGATGCGCAAGCCCGTCTTGTCGAGTATGCGCGATTCCAGCCCCTGTTCGCGCAGCCGCGCGCACAGGGGTTCGGTACGGCGGTCTTGCCAGACGATGGCATTGCCCAGCGGTTCGCCGGTGTCGCGATGCCAGAGCACGGTGGTTTCGCGTTGGTTGGTGATGCCGAGGGCGTGGATGCCGGCGGCGCCGACTCCGGCCTTGTCGATGGCCTCGCGCGCGGTATCCAGCTGCGTCTGCCAGAGTTCGGCCGGATCGTGCTCGACCCAGCCCGAGCGCGGAAATATCTGGCGGATCTCTTTCTGGGCGCTGGCCACGATGCGGCCCTGGTCGTCGAACACGATGCTGCGGGAACTGGAGGTGCCCTGGTCCAGAGCGAGGATATATGGCATGGCGGTGTGGTAGCGATGTTGTGATGGCCGTCGTGACGGCTCAAGCGTAACCCGGCTCGGGGTGTTACGCTAGGGAAGCTGTGAACGGAGGCATCTGCGAGGGCGGGATCACAATGACGGCATCCACCACTACGGACTCCCTGGCGCCTCTTGGCCCGTCGTCCGGCGCGGCGACCGGCAGGGCGTCCATGCTGGGCCGTCTGGACAACGGGCCCTTCGACCTGGTGGTGGCGGGCGGAGGCGCAACGGGCCTGGGCGTGGCCCTGGACGCCGCCTTGCGAGGGCTGAAGGTAGCCTTGCTCGAATCCCATGATTTTGCCAAGGGTACATCGTCCCGCGCCACCAAGCTGGTGCACGGCGGCGTCCGCTATCTGGCCCAGGGCCGCATCGGCCTGGTGCGCGAATCCTTGCGCGAGCGTTCGGCTTTATTGCACAACGCGCCCGAACTGGTCCGGCCGCTGCCTTTCGTCGTGCCCGCCTACCACTTTTGGGAGATCCCCTTTTATACGGCGGGCCTGAGCCTGTACGACGTGCTGGCCGGCCGCGACGGACTGGGCGCGACCCATGTGCTGAGCCGCCGGCAGACCGGAAAGCGTCTGCCCGGGGTATGCATGAAGGGTCTGGTCGGAGGCATCGAGTATTGGGACGCCCAGTTCGACGATGCCCGACTGGCGGTGGCGCTGGCACGCGCGGCCGAGGCGGCGGGCGCGGTGGTGCTCAACTATGTTCGCGTGACGGGCCTGATCCATGAACGGGGCAGGGTGGCGGGCGTACGGGCGCAAGACACAGAAACGGGGCAGGACTTCATGCTGCGATCGCCCTGCGTCGTCAATGCCGCCGGGGTCTGGTCCGACGCGCTTCGCCGTCTCGACGCCCAGGCTTCGGACCGGCCCGTGCAAGACCTGATCAGGACGAGCCGCGGCACGCATCTGGTGGTCGATCGGTCTTTCTTTCCGTCCGACCGGGCCTTGCTGGTGCCGCGTACGGCGGACGGCCGCGTGTTGTTTGCCGTGCCGTGGCTGGGCAAGGTGCTGCTGGGTACTACCGACGTGGCGACGGACGAATTGACGCGCGAGCCTCGCCCCGACGACGCCGAAATCGACTACATCCTGCAGGAGGCCGGCCGCTACCTGCAGGTGCAGCCTGCGAGGCGTGACATCCGCAGCGCCTGGGCCGGCCTGCGGCCGCTGGTCGATCCGGCGGCCGAGGGCGCCGCCGCCGGCCCCGTGGCGACGCGCAGCATCAGCCGCGAACATACCGTCGAGATCAGCGCCGCCGGACTCGTCACCGTGGCGGGTGGCAAGTGGACGACTTATCGCGCCATGGCGCAGGACGCGCTGGAAGCCTGCGCCCGCGCCGGCCTGTTGGCCACATTGCCGCCTTGCCGCACGCAGGACTTCGTTCTTGCGGCCGCGGCCGGACCCCGGGCCGGGCCGGCTCATGGAGCGCAGCGAGGAGGCGATGTGCTCGGCTCGGCGGGCTTGACGCCGGCCATGATCCGCCATGCCGCACGACACGAGTACGCCCGCAAGGTCGAAGACGTGCTGGCCAGGCGTTCGCGGCTCCTGTTCCTCGATGCGGCGCTGGCCGCGCGGGCGGCACCCGACGCGGCCCGTATCCTGCAATCCGAAACCGGAGTGGATGCGGGGCTGGACGATTTTCTGCTTCTCGCCCGGCGCTACGGCCTGGGCATGGTTTGAAGCCGGTACGGGCGGGACCGTCAAGGCAACGGGAGGCCCGGCGGCGGTGGCCGGCAGGCCTATTCCGCGAAAAGCGTGCGCGCACCCTCGAAACGCTGGGCGAAATAGGGATTGGCCAGGCTGTCGATACGCACCCGGCCGCCACTGGACGGCGCGTTGACGAACCGGCCTTCGCCGATATAGACGCCGACATGCGATAACGGCCGATCCAGGGTATTGAAGAACACCAGATCACCGGGATTGAGCTTGCGGCTGGATACCGGTCGGCCCAGCCGTGCGATCTCGGCGCTGTTGTGGGGCAGCCGCACATCGGCGGCGGAACGCATGACATACGCCACCAGGCCGCTGCAGTCGAAGCCTTGCTCTGGATAGCGGCCGCCATAGCGGTAAGGTGTGTCGAGCAGGGATAGCGCCGCCATGGCGACCTCGCTGCGCTTGGCGGGATCGACGGAGATGGCGGGGTGACGGCTCATTCCGTCTACGGAGGAAGGCCTCGGGCCGGCGCACCCTGCCAGTAATAAGGCGATCAATGCAGCCAGCAATGAAAATAGCTTTGTTCGCATGGCGGGCCGTGAGTTGAAAATACAACATTAGGCTTGCAAGACGCCCTCGTCAATTGCGGAATTGGCCGCGGTTCACACCAGGGCGTCCAAATAAAGACACCTTTTCATACAATTACATATAAAAATAGGGGTAAATCCTGATCAATTTTTTATTGTATGAACGCTTAATTACGTTATATTGACACAAACTTCCTTAAAATTCGTACAAAGTTACGTTATTTATACGTTTACTTACAAAATCCATGCAGTCATAACTGTGACGGATTGATAATTGTCAAAATACAGAAACTCGGCAAGTTGTATTATTTCGCCAGCTTTTTAACGCAAATTCGGCCTAAATATTTGATAAAAAGCCGTTTATCAGAAATTTATCAGTTCAGAGCTTAGGTAACTGCTATTTTCAATAAAGTAACCATACGATTCTGACGCGACATTTTCATAATTTCGGGTTAGATTTACAACGTTTGTATTCAAACGTACCGTTTCATTTTCGGTATAAGCAGTTACATTTTTTCGGTTTCCGCACCCTCCAAGGAGTACATCGTGTCCAGCAGCGACAACCTGCCCCCATACGAGAGCAGCTCGGCATTAAAAGATATCCAAGAAGTCAACCTTACTTATCTGATGCTTGCCCAGCGTCTCTTGCGTGAAAATTTCGCGGCAGGGATGTTCCGTCTTGGTTTTTGTGAAGACGTCGCCACCACCGTCATGCAGCTTTCGCCGGCGCAGATCGTCAAGCTCGCCAGCTCGGGCCTGCTCATCTGCGGCTTCCGGCTCGACGACTATGGCCTGCTTTCCGCGCTCAGCCAGGACGTGCTGGGCGGGGCCCTGCAGCAGGCCCATTCCACCATTCTCCTTTCCCAGCGCGCCCCCGAAACCATTATCGAACCCGCCGTCTAGGCGCTGCCGGGAAACCCCATGACCGTCAAAAGCGTAAATCCCGGCGCCGCGAAAAGCGCCGGCAAAAGCGTGAGCAGGGAAGCAGAGGAAATCCTGCTGGCCAGCGACATGATCCGCCTGGGCGCCCGCCTGCAGGTGCTGCAGGCCGAAACCTCGCTCAGCTATGATCGCCTTTCGCGCTTGTACCGCGAGATCAAGGGGTGTTCTCCCCCGAAGGGCATGCTGCCTTTTTCGGTCGACTGGTTCATGACCTGGCTGCCCAACATCCACTCCAGCGTCTTCTATGGCGTCTATCGCTATCTCGACACCTATACGCCCGCCAAAAAGACGCGCGCCCTGATCGAGGCCTACCGCCTCTATCTGGAGCAGGCGTCGGTGGGCCGGCCGGCCGAGGCTCTCGACGAGCCCGTGCTCAGTTTCACCCGTGCCTGGATGCTGATCCGCTTCGTTGAAAGCGGCATGATCCAGCTCTCTCATTGCACGCGCTGCACCGGCGGCTTCGTCGCGCACGCGCACGATCCGCAGCAGAATTTCGTCTGCGCCATCTGCCGGCCGCCCCCGCGCGCGGGCAAGACCCGCAGCCGGGTGCGCGCAGTCTGACCAGACCGCCGCCGGCTCCCGGCGCGCAAACGCTTGTGGATCCGAGGCCGGGGGGTGGGCGCGGCCGCCCGCGGCGGCCAGAACGCTGATCTAGCTTCGAAAAACCCCGTTGACGGACGCTTTTGTCGCAGCCGTTCGGGGCGATCATAGGGCACTATGCATTTATCGAGGATACGCTCGTGTTGATTCTTCTGGGCTTCGTCATCGTCATATTGTCCGTATTCGGCAGTTTTGTGGCTTTGGGCGGGCATATGGGCGCCTTGTACCAGCCCTTCGAATTCATTCTGATCGGCGGCGCCGCGCTGGGCGCCTATATTTCGTCCAACAGCGGCAAGTCGGTCGGCCTGCTGGTGCGTGCGCTGCCTTCGGTGTTCAAAAGCACGCCCTACGACAAAGAGCTCTACATGGAGCTCATGGCCCTGCTGTACGTACTGCTGAACAAGGCGCGCCGCGACGGCTTGATGGCCATCGAATCGGATATCGAAGATCCGGCAAAAAGCCCTATCTTCTCGCAGTATCCGCGCATCGTCCGCGATCCGCATTTGCTCGAGTTCATCACTGACTATCTGCGCCTGATGATCAGCGGCAATATGAGCCCCTATGAAATCGAAACCCTGATGGACCAGGAAATCGAAGCGCACGAAACCGAACGCAATATCCCGGCGCGCGCCCTGGCGTCGGTGGCCGACGCGCTACCGGCCTTCGGCATCGTGGCCGCGGTGCTGGGCGTGATCAAGGCGCTTGCATCGGTGGACCAGCCGCCGGCCATCCTGGCCGACCTCATTTCCAAGGCCATGGTGGGCACCTTTCTGGGCATTCTGCTGGCCTATGGCTTCGTCTCGCCCCTGGCGCAGTCGGTCGAGCGCCGCACGGTGGCGTCGGTCAAGGTGCTGGAATGCATCAAGGTCACCCTGCTGGCCAGCATGAACGGCTATCCGCCCCAGCTCGCGGTCGAATTCGGACGCAAGGTGCTGTATGCCATGATCCGTCCTTCGTTCGCCGAGCTCGAGGACCATGTCCGGCAGACCAAGGCGCCGCTCAAGAAGGCCGCATAGGTTCCAAGCGCCATGAAGCCTACCGCCACGGACCGCATCGTCATCCGGCGCAAGCGCGCGCCCGAGCAGCCCCATCATGGCGGCGCCTGGAAGATCGCCTACGCCGACTACATGACGGCGATGATGTCCTTTTTCCTGATCATGTGGATACTGTCGCTGATTCCGCGCGACGACCTGACGGGCATCGCCGAGTATTTCCGCATGCCGCTCATGACCGCCATCCAGGGCGGACCGAACATCGATACGGGCAGCAGCGTCATACCGGGCGCTTCGCCCAGCCCCATCCCCAGCAAGCATCCGATCACCCAGCCTCCGGTCGACAGCAGCCGGGGGTCGGAGCTGCGGCGCGACACCGAGCGGCTGGAAGACCTCAAGACCGACCTCGAGGCCCTGATCGACACCAATCCCGTCCTGCAGGAGTTCCGGCCGCAGCTGCTGCTGGACATGACGCCGGACGGCCTGCGCATACAGATCGTCGACCGGCAGAACCGTCCCATGTTCGCCACCGGCCGCGCGCAGGTGCAGCCCTATATGCGCGACGTGCTGCGCGAGCTGGGGCCGGTGTTCAACCGCCTGCCCAACTCCATCACCATCTCGGGTCATACCGATGCCGTGCAGTATGCCTCCGGCGAACGGCTCTACAGCAACTGGGAGCTGTCCGCGGACCGGGCCAACGCGGCGCGCCAGGAACTGGTGGCCGGCGGGATGGAAGAAAGGAAGATAAAGCGGGTATTGGGCCTGTCGTCCACCGTCAGCCTGGTTAAAGACGATCCGAACGCTGCCGTTAACCGCCGTATAAGCATTGTTGTGCTGAACCGGGTGGCGGAAGAGCGTATAGACGCCCAGAACGCGGCCGGCTCTTCCGATCCTCGCTTCTACGAGGCGCTCCAGCCTGCGCCGGTGGACGAGCATCTTTCGCCGCTGCCCGGCGACGAGGCCGGGGAGGCCGCTCAACAGCGCTGAAACAGGGAAGCCGCGCCGCGGCTTTTGGCGTCGTCATAGGAACGAACATGAGTGCGGGTGTCGATTTAAGCCAGTTCTACGAGACATTTTTCGACGAGGCCGACGAGCTGTTGGCCGACATGGAGCAAATTCTGCTCAATGTCGACATCGACCATCCCGATC
Source organism: Pusillimonas caeni (assembly GCF_003545815.1). Lineage (GTDB taxonomy): Bacteria > Pseudomonadota > Gammaproteobacteria > Burkholderiales > Burkholderiaceae_B > Pusillimonas > Pusillimonas caeni. Next base: position 111,137 of record NZ_PDUW01000004.1, on the reverse strand, counting down.
CGGATCAATTGAACGCCATATTCCGCGCGGCCCATTCCATCAAGGGCGGCGCGGGCACATTCGGCTGCTTCGGGCAATTGGCCGATACCACCCATCTTCTCGAAAACCTGCTGGACGCCCTCAGGCAAGGCGAGCTCGCCTTGCGCAAGGACATGATAGACCTCTTCCTGGAAACCAAGGACGTGCTTACAGAACAAGTCTCCGCATACCGGAATTCTCAGGAACCCGATCAGCAGGCCTACGAACGCATCTGCGCGCAATTGCGGGAGCTGGCGCTGGAGCACAAGGGCGATGCGCCGGCCGCCGCGGCCGCGGCTGTGACCGGGCATGCGGCGTCCTCCATGCCGGCGGCTGCCTCCGAGACCGGCCTCGAACCGGGCGCCGGCTTGGAGCCCGGTGAGGCCGTCGGGTCGAATGCGAGCGGCGACTTGCCGCTGCGGGTGCATATCGAGCGCATCCAGCCCAACGACGCACAGGCATTGCTGACGGAAATGGGACTGCTGGGCGAAGTGCTGCACCACGAGCAGGGCGCGGGCACGCTCTCGGTCTGGCTGCGCACCACCTGCAGCACCGACGATCTCGAGGCGGTGTGCTGCTTCATCGTCAACGCGGACCAGGTCCGCGTGGCGCCGGAGCCGGTGCCCGGCGCCGCCCTGTCAGCGGCGGTGCATGCCGAGACGGTCTCGCCCGCTCCTGAAGCCGTCATGGCCGCCGCCGAGCCCGCCGCCACCGCGGCCGAGGCGCCGGTCCGGCCCGGACCGATCGAAGCCCCCGCCAAGTCCGCCGGCGACGCCGCGCGCAAGCCCGCCAAAGAGGGCGGCACGCTGCGGGTGGGCGTCGAGAAAGTGGACCAGATCATCAACCTCGTGGGCGAGCTCGTCATTACCCAGGCCATGCTGGTGCAGACCGCTTCCACGCTCGACCCGGTCGAGCACGATCGCCTGCTCAACGGCATCGAGCAGCTCGAACGCAATGCCCGCGACCTGCAGGAATCGGTGATGTCCATCCGCATGATGCCCATGGACTACGTCTTCAGCCGCTTTCCGCGCGTGGTGCGGGAAAGCGCCTCGAAGCTGGGCAAGCAGATCCGCCTGACGACCCGGGGCCAGGCCACCGAACTCGATAAAAGCCTGATCGAACGCATCATCGACCCGCTGACCCATCTGGTGCGCAACAGCCTGGACCACGGCATCGAAACGCCCGAGAAACGCATCGCCGCGGGCAAGGACCCGGAGGGCCACCTGACGCTGTCGGCCCAGCACAGCGGCGGCCAGATCATCATCGAGGTCAGCGACGACGGGGCCGGCCTGAACCGCGAGCGGATCCTGAACAAGGCCATGCAGCAGGGCTTTCCCGTCAATGAAAACACGCCGGACGATGAACTGTGGCAGCTCATTTTCGCCCCCGGCTTTTCCACCGCCGAGAAGGTGACCGACATATCGGGGCGGGGCGTGGGCATGGACGTCGTCCGGCGCAACATACAAGGTATGGGCGGGCATATCCAGCTCAGTTCACGCGCCGGCAAGGGGACCACCACCCGCATCGTCCTGCCGCTGACGCTGGCCATATTGGACGGCATGACGGTACAGGCGGGCGAAGAGATCTTCATCCTACCGTTGAGCAATGTGTCCGAGTCCATACAGCCCACCGCCGAACAGCTGCACAGCATTTCCGAGGGCGACAAGGTACTGCATGTGCGAGGCGAATACCTGCCTCTGATCGCGCTGCACGAAGTGTTTGACGTGCAGGGCGCGCAGACCGAGGTCACGCGTTCGATCGCCGTGATACTGCAGGCCGAGGAGTCGCGCTTTGCGTTGCTGGTCGACCACCTGGTGGGACAGCAGCAGGTGGTCGTCAAGAACCTCGAGGCCAACTACCGCAAGATACCGGGCATCTCGGCCGCAACCATCCTGGGCGACGGCAGCGTTGCGCTCATCGTCGATGTATTTGCCCTGTTGCGGATGACGCGCAACAAGGCGGCCTGACGGGCCACCAGTTTTACCGGAGATAGACAACATGCTTAACAAAGTGGACGGAAGTTCCGAGCAGGCGGACGACACGGGCAAGGAGTTCCTGGTGTTCACCCTGGCCAATCAGGAGTACGGCATCGACATCCTGAAAGTGCAGGAGATCAGGGGCTACGACAGCCAGAGCGTCACCCGCATCGCCAACGTGCCCTCGTTCATCAAGGGCGTCACCAATCTGCGCGGCGTCATCGTGCCCATCGTCGACATGCGCATCAAGTTCAACCTCGAGAACGTCGAATACAACCACCAGACCGTGGTGGTCATACTCAATCTCGCTTCGCGCGTGGTGGGTGTGGTGGTGGACGGCGTGTCCGACGTGCTGATGCTGCAGCCTTCGCAGCTCAGCGCCGCGCCGCAGTTCGGCACGGCGTTCTCGACCGAGTATCTAACGGGCATCGGCACGGTGGGCGAACGCATGCTCATCCTGGTGGATATCGAGAAACTCATGACGAGCTCCGAGATGGCGCTGGTCGAACAGGCGGCCCTGGTCTAGGGCCCGGCCCTGGCGCCAAGCCCCGGGGGGCGCTTCGGCGCCCCGGAGCCCGGACCGCCCTATGCGGTTCTCGTCGGGGAAGGGCGGCGCCGCTGCCGTCCGATAGAAATCAACGAGCGTTTCAAACGCCGCCGGCGGGAACAGTCAGCCTTGCATTGGAGGAGGAGTCCAGATGTTTCGTATTGCCATGTTCAGAAACCTGAAGGTCCGAACCAGCCTGGTGCTGGTGCTTGTTTTCTTTGTGCTTTCGCTGATCGTCGGCGCGGCGCTGGGCCTGTATTCGCTGCGCGCCAACAGCCAGACGTTCGACCACGTGGTGCGCAGCCAGAACATCCGTGCTGCGCTGAGCGAATCGATCGACCGCTTCAAGTCGGTGCAGGTGTCCATGGGGCTGGGTGTCGAGGCCTTGATGCAGCACCGTGTGGCCTTGCAGACCGAAGCGTTGGACGCGGGCGGCTATCCGGTCCCGATCATCATCAGCGGCGAGCCGGCGCATCGTTTCGTGGCGCGCGCGAAGGAGGAGTTCGCCGCCTCGCGCGAGGCCTATGAGCGTTTTCTCGCCTTGTCCGAAGGCCGGACGCACCGCGTCTACACCAGTGTGAGCAACGCCTATTCTTCGCTGATGAACGGTGGCGTGGAACCGCTGTTCGATTTTCTCGAAAAGGGCGACGTCGACGGCTACAACGCCTTCAAGGACGGCACGGGCGAATACATGCAGGACGACCTGTACAGCGCCGTGGCCGACTTCAACAAGTACCAGCAGCAGGAGATAGACCGCATCGCGGCCGAAGAAGACGCGCAATACCTGCTCGTCATGCAACTGGTGGGCGCGGGACTGCTGGCCTCGCTGGTCATCTCCCTGCTGGCCTACATATTCCTGGGCCGGGTCGTGCTGCGGCCCTTGCGCCAGGCGGGCGCGCATTTCGACCGCATCGCGGCCGGAGAACTGACCCAGCGCGTGGAGGTGCGTTCGCGCAATGAAATCGGCGTGCTGTTCGAAGCCCTGCGCCGTATGCAGGAAAGCTTGACGCGCACGGTGACGGCGGTGCGCCAGGGCGTGGACGAGATCAACCTGGGCTCGCGCGAGATCTTCGTCGGCAATACCGACTTGAGCAGTCGCACCGAGCAGCAGGCCGCCTCTTTGCAGCAGACGGCGGCCAGCATGGAAGAGCTGGCGGGCACCGTCAAGCAAAATACCGACAATGCCCTGCAGGCGGACCGCCTGGCCAAGGAAGCGGCCCAGGTTGCGCAGCGCGGCGGCCAGGCCGTCGCGCAGGTGGTGGGCACCATGGACGACATCACCGCCAGCTCGGGCAAGATCGCGGAGATCGTCGGCGTGATCGACGGCATCGCCTTCCAGACCAACATCCTCGCCCTGAACGCCTCGGTCGAGGCGGCCCGAGCGGGCGAGCAGGGCAGGGGGTTCGCCGTGGTGGCCGGCGAAGTGCGTTCGCTGGCGCAGCGCAGCGCGCAGGCCGCCAAGGAGATCAAGACGCTCATCGAAGATTCGCTGGAAACCGTGCAGTCGGGAAGCCGGCAGGCGACGCAGGCGGGGACCGTCATGCGCGAAGTGGTGGCGTCGATCGAAGGCGTCACCACCATCATGGGCGAGATCGCCTCGGCGTCGAACGAGCAGCTCGACGGCATCGAACAGGTCAACCAGGCTGTGGCACAGATGGACATCGTCGTGCAGCAGAACGCCGCCCTGGTGGAAGAGGCCGCCGCCGCGGCCGGCTCATTGCAGGATCAGGCGGGCCATCTGACCGAAGCCGTCTCGGTATTCAAGGTGGGCGGCGCCGAGGTCATCGACGTGCCGCTGCCCGACGAACTCGAAACGGCTCGCATTGCTCATTCCGAAGAGGAAGAACCCGGCTTGCCCGGACACCATTTACTTGCGCCGCAAGGCTAAGGATTCCATGACGGGCTTGCCCACGTATCACCATCTCGTCCCCGAGCAGTTCCTGCTTTCGGACGAAGAGTTTTCCCGGACGGGCCGGCTGCTGCATGCCCGCTCGGGCATCATTCTGGGCGAGCACAAGCGCGAACTGGCGGCCCGCATGCTGGGCATGCGCGCGCGCAAGAGAGGTCTGGCCGGGGCGTCCGAGTATCTGTCGCATCTGCAGCAGGACCCTCATTCGTCCGAATGGGACGCCTTCGTCAACGCCTTCACCATCAACCATACGGCGTTCTTTCGCGAGCAGCATCACTTCGGCCTGCTGGCCGACTTCGCGCGCAGCCGCAAGGCGCCCGTCTCGGTCTGGTGCTGCGCGGCGTCGACGGGCGAAGAAGCCTACTCCATTGCCATAACCCTGCTCGAGAACACCGCGGGCCAGCAGGCCAGGCCTTTCGTGTGGGCGACCGACATCGACACCCAGGCCGTCGACAAGGCCCGCAAGGGCATCTACACATTGGAACGCGTCAAGCCCGTTCCGGAAGACCTGCTGAAAAAGTATTTTTACCGGGGCAAGTCCGCGAAGGCGGGACTGGTCCGCGTCAAGCCCGTCCTGCACGAGGTCGTGCAGTTCGATTCCTTGAACCTGGTCGCGCCCTCGTGGCCCTCCGCCGAGAAGTTCGACGCCATTTTTTGCCGCAACACCATGATTTACTTCGACAAGCCGACGCAGACGCGCATATTGGAGCGTTTTGCGCCCATGCTCAAGCCGGGCGGACTGCTCTTTGCGGGCCACTCCGAAAACTTCACGTATCTGACCAAGGCCTTCCGCCTGCGCGGTCAGACGGTCTACACGCTGGCCTAGGAAAAGGGCAGCCGCATGCACATCGACCGGAGGCGAGGGCCATGAAGAAGATACGCGTTCTGTGCGTGGATGATTCCGCGCTGGTACGCAGCCTGATGACCGAGATCATCGACAGTCACGAAGACATGGAAGTGGTCGCGGTGGCGCCCGACCCGCTGGTCGCGCGCGAACTGATCAAGCAGCACAATCCCGACGTCCTGACCCTGGACGTGGAAATGCCGCGCATGGACGGGCTCGACTTTCTCGAGCGCCTGATGCGTTTGAGGCCGATGCCGGTGGTGATGGTCTCGTCGCTGACGGAGCGCAATTCCGAAGTCACCCTGCGCGCGCTCGAACTGGGCGCCGTCGATTTCGTCACCAAGCCCCGGCTGGGGCTGCGCGACGGCCTGATGGAATACAGCGATCTCATTGCCGACAAGATCCGCGCCGCGGCCTTGTCGCGGCCCAGGCCGAGGCCCGCCGCGACCGGCGCCGCGGCCCCGCCGCGCCGCTTGAAGTCGCTGTTCTCGACGACCGAGAAACTGATCGTCATCGGCGCCTCGACCGGCGGCACCGAAGCCATACGGCAAGTGCTGGAGCCCATGCCCGCCAATGCGCCGGCGATACTCATCACCCAGCACATGCCGGCGGGCTTCACCCGCTCCTTCGTGCAGCGGCTCGACACGCTGTGCGATGTCCAGGTCCACGAGGCCGAGGACGGCCAGCGCGTGCTGCCGGGCCATGTCTATCTCGCGCCGGGCGGGGTGGCCCACATGAAGCTGGCAAGGTCGGGCGCCAACTACGTGGTCAGGCTGGATCCCAGCGAGCCGGTCAACCGCCATCGTCCTTCGGTCGATGTGCTGTTCCATTCGGTGGCGCAGGTGGCGGGCAAGAACGCGGTGGGCGTCATCCTGACCGGCATGGGCAAGGACGGCGCGCAAGGCATGCTGGCCATGAAGCAGGCCGGGGCCCAGACTTTCGCGCAGGACGAGGCCAGCTGCGTGGTGTTCGGCATGCCCCGCGAAGCCCTGCTCATCGGCGCGGCCGATCAGGCGGTGCCCCTGTCCGAAATCAGCGAGCGGCTGCTCAGAAGCGCCGGCTCATATGGCCATCGGGTCTAGCGTCAACAGGCCCCAGGGTCCGTCGCGGACGCCGGGCGAGCCAGGCACAAACTGTTTAACTGGAGAATCCAAGTGGTACAGAAATCGATAAAAATCCTCGTGGTCGACGACTTTCCGACCATGCGCCGCATCATCAAGAACCTGCTCAAGGACCTGGGCTTCGAGAACGTGGACGAGGCCGAAGACGGCGTGATGGGGCTTGAAAAGCTGCGCAACAACAATTTCGACCTGGTGGTCTCGGACTGGAACATGCCCAATATGGACGGGCTGGCCATGCTCAAGCTCATACGCGCGGACGCCAACCTGTCGAAGCTTCCGGTGCTGATGGTGACCGCCGAGGCTAAGAAAGAGAACATCATCGCCGCCGCCCAGGCGGGGGCCAGCGGGTACGTCGTCAAGCCCTTCACGGCGGCCGTCCTCGAAGAAAAGCTGAACAAGATCTTCGAGAAGTTGAACGCTTGAGAAACGGGGAGACGACTATGACTACGCAGGCAAACGCAGTGGCGCAGGGCGGCGGCGCCGAGGCCGAAGACCTGATTGCCAAGATTGCGCAACTGACCCGCATGCTGCGTGACAGCATGCGCGAACTCGGGCTGGATCACGCCATCAAGGAGGCGGCCGAAGCCATACCCGACGCGCGCGACCGCCTGGGCTACGTGGCGCGCATGACCGAACAGGCCGCCAACCGCGTGCTGAACGCGGCCGAAGCCGTCCAGCCGGTCCAGGAGGGCATGCAGCGGCGCGCCCGCGAGCTGGACGAGCGGTGGCAGGCTTGGTTCGACCATCCCGTGGAGTTGGACCAGGCGCGCGACCTCGTCGACGACACGCGCGGACTGCTGCGCGACATTCCCGCCGACACGCAGGTCTCGCTCGACCACTTGATGGAGATCATCATGGCGCAGGACTTCCAGGACCTGACCGGCCAGGTGATCACCCGCATGCTGGGCGTCATCGGCACCATCGAGCAGGAACTCGTCCAGGTGCTGATCGACAACGCGCCCAAAGAGAAGCGCGACGAAGGCAATTCGCTGTTGAACGGCCCGCAGACCAATCCCGCGGGCAAGCCGGACGTGGTGGCCAACCAGGACCAGGTCGACGACCTGCTCGCCAGCCTGGGCTTCTGAAGCGGGCTCACGCCGATAGGGCCTGTTGACACTAGAAGGACAGCCGCATGAGCACGCAGGCCTAGAACAATAAGGGGGAGACTGAATGAGGCACAAAAGCAAAAGACGCACTCTGGGTGTTTACCGGCTGGTGAGCCGCATCGCGCGCGGCAAGGCCACTTTCGCGGACCGCGCATGGTCGTTGAGCCCGGTCTCCTGGCCCCTGGGGCGGCTCCTGGGCGCCGTGCGGCAGGGCCTGGTTTCGATGCGCGAGGCCACCATCGACATCGCGCTCAATACCGCCAGGCTGCATGGCCAGGCGCAGGTCTGCCGCAGGCTGGTATCCGAACAAAGCGCCGACACGCAGGCGCTGGCCGTCAGCGGCAACCAGATCGAGACCCTGTCGCGCGAAACGGCACAGGGCGTGGCCGAGGTCGCGCAGGCCTGCACCGCGCAGCTGGCCGTGGCCAACCAGGCGCTGTCGCAGCTCAATGAGCTTCACGAGCGGGTCGGCCGGGTCGCCGGCCAGATGGAGGTCTTCTCCGGGGTGGTGGCGCAGCTTAGCCAGCGCGCCCAATCGGTCGGCGACACCAGCCGGCTGATCAAGGACATTGCCCTGCAGACCCACTTGCTGGCGCTCAATGCGGGCGTCGAGGCCGCCCGGGCGGGCGAGGCGGGCAAGGGGTTCGCGGTGGTGGCGACCGAAGTGGGGAAACTGGCCGAAAGGGTGAATGCCGCGACCGGCGACATCGTGCTGCAGGCGGGCCAGATCCTGGAACTCGTATCCGACACGCGCGGCCGCACCAGCGAGATCCACGCCGACATGAGCAGTTCAGAGCAAGTGGTGTCGGGCTTCAGAAAGGACTTCGATCGCTTCGTCGATGATTTCCAGCGCATGGACGCCCGCATGGGCGAAATGGCCCAGACCGTCGCCCAGGTCGACGTTACCAACCGGGACATGAACGAGGCCATCGCCCGCATCGCGGCCTTGAGCGCGCAGGTGCAGAACCGCATGGTCACCATGACCGACCAGGTCCAGGGCGTGCGCAACAAGACCGAGAGCCTGCAAAAGCAGCTGGCCGCGCTGCGCACCGGCGACACGCCTTTCGACTGGCTGGCCCAGGTGCTGCAGCAGTTGCGCTCGTCCTGCGTGAAACTGCTTCAGCAGGCTCAGGAGCAGGGTCTGGACATTTTCGACCGGCAATACCGGCCGATAGCGGGCAGCAATCCGCCGCGCTATCACACCTTGTACGACTCGGCGATCGAGCCCAGCCTGCAGCCTGTGCTGGACAATGTCCTGGCCATGATACCGGCCGGCTATTATGCGGTGCTGTTCGACGACAACGGCTATTGCCCCAGCCACAATTCGCGCTATTGCCAGGCGCCCACCGGCGATCCCGAGCACGACAAGGTCCACGTGCGGCACAAGCGCATTTTCAACGACGAGTTCAGCCTCGCGGCCGTCAAGAACCCCAGGGGCGTGCTGTGCCAGACCCATATGCGGGATACCGGCGACATCGTGACGGACCTGTCGCTGCCCCTGGACATTGGCGGCCGGCGGTGGGGCGGGGTGCGGCTCGGGGTCGACTACAACCGTTTCGACGAGCAGTTCCGCCGCGCGGCCCGTTAAGCATGTTATGGCCGGCGCATGCCGCCGGCCGGAAGCGGGTCGAACGAATTGGGCGGGTTTCCCCGCCTTGCTTCAGCGATCGCGGCGCGGCCCCTATCACTAGAATTCACGGTGATTATGGGTAAATTGCGCGCGTGATACTGAATGGCTGAGGACAGCGACCTCGAAAAAACCGAAGCCGCCACCCCCCGGCGCCTGGAAAAGGCGCGCGAAGAAGGGCAGGTGGCGCGTTCGCGCGAGCTCAACACCTTCATGCTGCTGGCCTGCGGCGTGGCCATGCTGTGGCTGACCGGCGCCTATCTGTACCGGTCGCTCAACGGCGTGGTCAGGGCGGGCCTGTGGTTCGATCCGCGCATCGCCCGGGATACGGGGGTGATGACGGCCGCCGCGGCCGAGTCCGCCTTCCAGGCGCTGGCCAGCCTGCTGCCTCTGTTCGGCGCCCTGGTGACGGTGGCCGTGCTGTCGTCGGTGGCCCTGGGCGGACTGGTCTTCACCGCCAAGGCGCTCGAGCCCAAGTTCGAGCGGCTGAATCCGCTCAAGGGCGTGGCGCGCATGTTCTCGTCCCAGACCCTGGTGGAATTGTTCAAGACCCTGGCCAAGGCGGCGGTGATCGGCGGCATCGGCGCCATGGTCATATGGCATTACCGCGACGACATGATCGTTCTGATGCACGCTACGCCCACCGAGGCCCTGACGGCGGGCATGCGCCTGGTGGCGCTGTGCTGCGCGCTGATCGTGGCGGCGCTGATCCTGGTGGTGGCCATCGATGCGCCCTGGCAGTTGTGGAGCCATCACAAGAAAATGCGCATGTCGCGCCAGGACGTCAAGCAGGAACACAAGGAAAGCGAGGGCGATCCCCACGTCAAGGGCCGCATCCGCCAGCAGCAGCGCGCCATGGCGCGCCGGCGCATGATGTCCGAAGTGCCCAAGGCCGACGTGGTGGTCACCAATCCCACGCACTACGCCGTCGCATTGATCTACAGCGAGCAGCAGGCGGGCGCGCCGCGCGTGGTGGCCAAGGGCTCGGGCCTGATCGCCGCCCGCATCCGCGAGATCGCGCAAGCGCATAAAGTGCCGATGCTCAGCGCGCCGCCTCTGGCGCGCGCCCTGCATCATCATGTCGAACTCGGCCAGGAGATTCCCGCGGCGCTGTATGGCGCGGTGGCGCAGGTCCTGGCCTGGGTCTATCAATTGCGCACCTGGCAGCCCGGCCGGGGCGCGGCGCCGATCCGTCCCGACGACCTTCCGGTTCCCGCGGACATGGATCCGGCCAACAAGCGCGGCGCCGAGCCGCAAGTCTCATGAACCAGATACTTTCGCTGTTGAAGAACGACGGCATGCAGCACGCGCGGCTGCTGGCCGGGCCGATACTGATCCTCATGGTCATGGCCATGATGATTCTGCCTTTGGCGCCGATCGTGCTCGACCTGCTCTTCACCTTCAACATCTCGCTGGCGGTGATGATTCTGCTGGTGGCGATGTTCACTAAAAAACCGCTCGATTTCGCGGCGTTTCCCGCCGTGCTGCTGTTCGCGACCCTGCTGCGGCTGGCGCTGAACGTCGCCTCCACGCGGGTGGTGCTGATGAACGGCCACAAAGGGCCGGACGCGGCGGGACAGGTCATCGAAGCCTTCGGCCACTTTCTCGTCGGCGGCAACTTCGCGGTCGGCATCATCGTCTTCATCATCCTGGTCATCATCAACTTCGTCGTCATTACCAAGGGCGCCGGGCGCATCGCCGAGGTGGGCGCGCGCTTCACCCTGGACGCCATGCCCGGCAAGCAGATGGCCATCGACGCCGACCTGAACGCGGGGCTGATCGGCGAGGACGAGGCGCGCCGCCGGCGCAGCGAGGTGTCTCAAGAGGCCGAGTTCTACGGCTCGATGGACGGCGCCAGCAAATTCGTCCGCGGCGACGCGGTGGCGGGCCTGCTGATCATGGTCATCAACGTCATCGGCGGCCTGATCGTGGGCGTGGCCCAGCACGGCCTGAGCTTTTCCGACGCCGGACGGGTATACACCCTGCTGACCATCGGCGACGGCCTGGTGGCGCAGATTCCGGCGCTCATCATTTCCACCGCCGCCGGCGTCGTGGTGTCGCGCGTGGCGACGGACGAGGACGTGGGCCAGCAGATGGTCAATCAGCTGTTCGCCAATCCGGCCGTCATGTTCATCACGGCCGGCATCCTGGCGGCCATGGGCCTGATTCCCAACATGCCGCATTTCTCCTTCCTGGCGCTGGCGGCCGCCCTGGCCGGAGCCGGGTGGATGCTGCGCAAGCGGCAGCGCGCGGCGGCGGCGGAGAAGGCCCGGGAGCCAATGAAGAATCAGGAAGCCGCCGAAGCGGCCGCGGCCGAGGCGAGTTGGGACGACGTTTCATTGGTCGACCCCCTCGGCCTGGAAGTGGGCTATCGCCTGATTTCGCTGGTGGACCATGCGCAGAACGGCGAACTGCTGCACCGCATCCGCAGCCTGCGCAAGAAGTATGCACAAGACGTCGGCTTCCTGCCGCCCGTGGTGCACATACGAGACAATCTCGAACTGAAGCCCAACGAATACCGCATTCTGCTTTCGGGGGTGGAAGTGGGCCGCGGCCAGGCCATGCCCGATCAGTGGCTGGCCATCGACCCGGGCGAGGCGGCGATGAAGCTGCCGGGCACGCCCACCACCGATCCGGCCTTCGGCCTGCCCGCCGTCTGGATCGACGTCTCGCTGCGCGAGCAGGCGCAGATCGCGGGCTATACCGTGGTCGATGCGGGCACCGTGGTCGCCACGCACTTGAACCACCTCATGCATCGCCATGGCGACAGCCTGCTGGGCCGCCAGGAAGTCCAGCAACTGCTCGACCACGTCGGCAAGGAAGCGCCCAAACTGGTCGAGGACCTAGTGCCCAAGACGATCTCTCTGTCGCAATTGCAGAAACTGCTGCGCGGCCTGTTGAGCGAAGACGTGCCCATCCGCGACATGCGCACCATCATCGAGACGCTGACCGAGCACGCGCCCAGGCTGGCGGCGGCCCATCCCAACGGCACGGGCCCGGATGCGACCGAACTGCTGGCCGTTACCCGTGCGGCGCTGGGCCGCGCCATTACGCAGCATTGGTTTCCGGGCGAGGGCGAGCTGCGGGTCATCGGCCTGGATCCCAAGCTGGAGCGGGTGCTGGGCCAGGCCCTGGCCACCAGCGGCGCGCTCGAGCCCGGCCTGGCGGAAAGCCTGCTGAGCGATGCGGTGGCCGCCGTGCAGGCCCAGGAAGCCAACGGCGATGCGGCCGTGCTGGTGGTGCCGGGCCCGCTGCGCGCCTCGCTCTCGCGCTTCCTGCGCCACCATCTGCCGCAGCTGGGCGTGCTGTCCCATCAGGAGATTCCGGATGAACGGGTTCTGCGCGTGACATCCGTCATCGGCGGGAGCGCATCATGAACGTAAGCCGCTTTTTCGGGGCCACCAACCGTGAAGCCATGCGCCAGGTGAGAATGGCGCTGGGGCCCGACCCCCTCATCGTCTCGAGCCGGCGCGTCAACGGCGGGGTGGAAATCCTGGCGACCGACCAGACCAGCGTGGCGCCTGCCACACCCTCCGGCAGCGGCGCGGCCGGCGTCCCTCTCGATGCCGCGCCTCGGCGGCCCGCCGCTGCGCCCCAGCCCGCCGCCGCGCGGCCGGCAATGCCCCGGCCGCAGGCGGGCGCCAGCCCGGCCGACGTCATGCAGGCCATCGGCTCCATGAAAGGGCTGCTCGAGCACGGCTTCGATGAGCTGCTGTGGGGTGCCCAGCTGCGCAAGGCGCCGCAGGCCGTGTCCCTATTTCAGAAGCTCATGGCCATGGGTTTCAGCACCGCGCTCCTGCGCGCCATGCTCAAGCGCCTGCCCGAGGCCCTGCCGCCGCGCGCCGCGCTGCAATGGTGCCGCGATGAGCTGACGGGGCATCTGCCGGTCCTGCCCGACGAGGACGCGCTATGGGCCCCGGGCGCCGCCCTGGCCCTGGTCGGGCCGACCGGCGTGGGCAAGACGACCACCATCGCCAAGCTGGCCGCGCGCTGCGCCCGGCGTTTCGGGGCCGGCGGCTTGATGCTGATCACCACGGACACCTATCGCATCGGGGCCCATGAGCAATTGAGAACCTATGGCCGCATGATGGGGGTGGCGGTGCACGTCGCCCAGGACCGCGCCGAACTGGCTCGTCTGATGGCGTCGGCCGATCCGGATGCGCGCATCCTGATCGACAACGTCGGCGTGAGCCAGCGCGATCGCCATGTCGGCGAGCAGGCCGCCATGCTGAGCGGCCTTCCCAGGCCGGTGGAGCGTCTGCTGGTGTTGAATTCCGCCAGCCAGGGCGACACCTTGGACGAAGTGGCGCGCGCCTACACCAACGACGGAGGCCGGCGGCCGGCGGGCTGCATCGTGACGAAACTGGATGAGAGCCCCAGGCTGGGCCCGGCGCTGGACATCGCCATACGCTATCAACTGCCGATCCATTACGCTTCGACCGGACAGAAAGTGCCCGAGGACCTGGCCTGCATGGATGCCGAGGCCTGGATCGATCAGGCGTTCATGCCGGTCCAGCCCGCGTCGGCGCTGTTTTCGCCCAGCGCGGCCGATCTGGCGGCGCTGATGGAGGCGCCGCCGGAGCCGTCGTCCCGGCGCCGCGCCGAGCCGGCGGCGATGCAGGCCTTCTTGCCGGGCCTGCTGGCCCTGGCCGGTCCACAGGCCGCGGCGCTCGATGCGGATTCCTTGCGGGCCGCCTGCGCCGAACTGGATTCCAGCGAAGTGTATTCGGGCGCCTACCGCCTGTGGCGGCGAGTCGTCGCGGACGCGGGCACTTCCTGGCGCCCTTGGGCGGCCGCGCGCAGCGAACTGGCCTTGCTCGGCCAGGAGCGCATGCTGGCGCTGCACGACAGCTTCGGTTCCTTGCCCGGGGCGGCGCGCGCGAAACTGCATGCGACCCTCTTGCTGGGGGAAGGCGGCCGGGCGCTGGCTTCGCCCTGGCAGCAATGGCCGGTGGGCGAGGGGTGGCAGGCGTCCGACGGCTCCTCGGGGCCGCAGGCCATGTCGGAGGCCGAGCGGCTGCGGCACCGGATCCGGTTCGTGGGCCGCCAAGCCGGCGCTTCGGCCGCCATCCATCTATTCGATTTTTCGGGACAGGCGCTGTTGCGCGAGCTCTGTGCAGAGCCGGCCCGGTGGCTGGCGCATTGCCCCGGCAGCGTGCGCGTCGAGGCGCAGTCTTGTGCTACGACGGTTGCCGCTCATGCCAAAACGCTGGACTACCGCTGCCTGGATACAGTCTTGTCGCGCCTGGATCTGGCCGCGCTGCAGGGCGTGCCCCGCGCGCATGTGGCGCTCTGGGCGGCCGGCGGGTCCGTCGAGCTGGCGCGGCGCGGCGCGGCGGCCCTGCCTGTGCGCCAGGTGGCCGTGCGCCTGATCGACCGGCGCAGCGGGCGGACGATCAAATCCCTGCATGGCTTGAGCAATGTGCCGATGGAGCAGGCCGACCTGGATGCGCTGGTGGCCTGGCTGGTGGTGAGGGCCGAGGCCAGGGAGGCGGCGCGGCATCTGCCGGGCGCATGGCCCCTGCCGGCGACGCCGGCGGTTCGGGACACGCTGGGCGAGCGCGCCGCCGCATCGATACACATTGCAATGGCCGCCTGGCATGCCTCGCAGGAGGGCGGGCCGGTATCGGCCGCGCTGGCCGCCTTCGCGGGCGCTTCCGGCGCGCAGCCGGGCGCCTCCGCGGCGGCGTCGTCTCTGATCCGATTGTTCGCGGTGAAAGACCTGATGGAGAGAGCTTAGCGCGACAGGCCTGGCGTTAGGCCCTAGCCCGCGGTAATGCTCTTGCGCTGGCCTTTGGCCTGGCCCGGCCGGCCGCTGGCGTCGTAGAGGCCGGGGTTGCCGACCAGGGGCTGCAGGGCCTGCAACGCTTGCTGCGTGTGCCTGAGATAGGTATTGATCATCGCGCCGTTGGCGGCATTGAGTTCGCTCGCCCGCCGGCCCAGGTCGAACAGTCCGGCGCAGGATTCGCGCAGGGCGGGGTGGGTTGCCGCGGCCTCGTCAAGCCCGGCCCGGTCCGGCCCGAAGCCCAGTTCGCGCAAGGCGCTTTCGCGTGTGCGGCCGGCATCCAGCAATTGTTCGATGCAGGCGTTCTTGTCCTGCGTCGATGTGTTGAGCGCCTCGCCGTGGTCGGGCTGCTCCAGGGCATGCGCCTCGGCTTTAAGAATGTCGATGAAGCGCTGAACGAGGACCAGTTCGGCTTCCAGGGCGCGTTGCAGTATTTGAGGCGATGCGGACATGATGGGAAGGTTCAGGAGCCCCGGCTATTTGAGCAGCTCGCGCACACTGGCCAGAAGAGAGTCGGCGACGCGGCCGGCGTCCACCTTGAGCTGACCCGAGGCAATGGCGTCGCGGATCTGCTGGACTCGTTCGAGGTCGACATCGTTGTCGCCGTTCTGCAGGCTGGCCAATTGGCGTGCCGCCGGACTGAGTTCGACCGTACTCTTGCCCGCCGTGTTCGAGCCGGGCTGCGCACCCGAGGGCGAACGTGTGCCGGAAACAGCGGTAAGTGTCGAATTGTGAGGAGTGGGCGTGATCTTCAAGAAAGGCTCCGGTCAGGCTGTATCACTGACAGTTTCAGTATAGAGGGTAACGGTCCCACGAGAAAAAAATTTAGGCGGAATAAGCGCTTGGCCGCGGCGGCAATATTGCATGTCGGTCACATCAGCACCAGTACGGTCTGGCCGTTGAGCACGGTTCCGCTTACTGTCTGTCCCGATGCGGCCCGCACCTGGATCCGGGCGCCCGGCTCTCCCCCTTGCAGGGCGGTGCCGTCGCTGCTGGCCACGAAACCCACGCCGCGCGCTTCCAGCCGCACAGCCTGGCCGCGCGCGATCGAGTCGGGACTGCGCAGGGCTCTTTCGCGCAACGGCGATCCTGTTCCTATGCGTTGCGTGGTGATGCTGCCGAACAGGCGCTCCGCATCATAGACGGTGCCCGGCGCCAGGCGCAGCAGATCCCCCTCGCGGACGGCAACGTCGTCGGGGGCGATGGCCGTGCCGGCGTCCAGGCTGCGGCTGGCCACGTAGTAGTTGCCCTCGACGCCCAGTTCCGCCTGGGTGTAGCTGACCCAAGGCTTGGGCGCCAGGCATCGTATGCCCACCGTCATGCGGGAACGCAGCCGGCCCTGCGAGGGCAGGAAGATCTCGCTTTGCTCGCAGGCCGGCATGCGGTCGATCTGGGGCGGCGTGACGGCGACCCGCGGCTCGCCGGGATAGGCGGCCGCCTGGTCGCGCAGGAATTCCTCGATCTGGCGCGACAGGTCGTCGCGGGTGAGGGCGGACGCGGGTTGGGCCATGGCCGGCGCCAGGCACGAAGCGGCCAGGAGCGCGGCGGAAAGACAATGCTTGAGCATGCCTGGAATTGTATAGAGCGGCCTGCGCCGGCATCGGCGGAATTGGCCGAGAAATAGCGCCTTGTTTCGTAGTTTGTCTTGCCGGGGCCGCCTTTAACATGCTGGCATGTGAGAAGGGCTTGCGCCGTGGGGCGCCGCGCCCCGCGGCGCTGCGCGGCTTCTGGTCTACGGCGCATCCAACTATTTGTTTACATGGACGAAGAGGCAGATGACTGATCGAATCGGCGAGGACCTGAGGTTCTTCCAGACCGCCATCAACCTGCGCCAGCAAAGGCAGGAGGTGCTGGCGTCCAATATCGCCAATGCCGACACGCCGAATTACAAGGCGCGCGACTTCGACTTCAGGTCGGCGCTGCAGAACGCCATGGGCGAGAGCATGCGCCTGGCCGATACCCAGCTGTCCTTGACTTCGAGCCGCCACATACCGGCCAAGGCGGTCACGCCCGACCCGGCCGAACTGCTCTACCGCCTGCCGCGGCAGCCCAGCCTGGATGGCAATACGGTAGAGATGGACGTGGAGCGGGTGCAGTTCGCCGACAACACGGTCAAGTACCAGACCGATCTGACCATCATTTCGCAGCGCATCAAGGGCCTGATGGCCGCGCTGCAACAATAAACGGAAAGGACGGCAAGCAATGTCTTCCATGAGCATATTCGAGATCGCGGGATCGGCCCTGACGGCGCAATCCCAGCGTATGAACGTGTCGGCCAGCAATATGGCCAACGCAGACAGCGTCGCCGGGCCGGACGGCCAGCCCTACAAAGCGCGCGAAGTCGTCTTCAAGATGCAGCCCGCGCCCGGCCAGCCCTACACGCAGTCGGTCGGCGGGGTGCGCGTGGCCGGCGTGGTGGAAAGCGAGGCGCCGCCGCGCCTGCGCTACGACCCCAGGAACCCGTTGGCCGACGCGGACGGCTACGTCGCCATGCCCAACGTCGACGTGGTGGCCGAGACGGTCAACATGATTTCCGCATCCCGTTCGTACCAGGCCAACGTCGAAGTCATCAATACGGCCAAGAGCCTGATGATGCGCACGCTTTCCATCGGTCAATAAGGAGCCGGCCATGAGCACAGTCAATCCCTTGTCCGGCGCCGGCGGCGCGTCGCTGCTGGGGCAGGCCGGCGACACGACCGCGGCCACCCAGGAGCAGTTCCTGACCCTGCTGGTGACCCAGCTGCAGAACCAGGATCCCCTCAATCCGATGGACAACGCCGAAGTCACTTCCCAGATCGCGCAGCTGTCCACGGTGAACGGCATCAACCAGCTCAACAACACGCTGCTGGCCCTCTCGGGCCAGATGGATCTGTCGCAATCGATGCAGGCGGCGAACCTGATCGGCAAAGAGGTGCTGGTGCCGGGCGAGAAAGTGTCGCTGGGCAGCAGCGTGGTCGACGGCGTGGCCACTCAGGTCGCCACGCCTTTCGGGGTCGACCTGATTTCCGATGCGGCCAAGGTGGTCGTGACGATCCTGGACGCCAGCGGGAAAGCCATCCGCCAGATCGAACTGGAGGATCCGCAGCAGGCCGGGGTGCTGACCATGCAATGGGACGGCAAGGACGATGCCGGCCTGCCCGCCGGGGACGGCGCCTACACCGTGCAGGTGGCGGCCATGGACGCCGAGGGCCAGCCGGTGGCGGCCGAGGCGCTGACTTCGGGCACGGTGTCCAGCGTCGCCTATGCCTCCACCGGCCTGCAGCTGGAGCTTGGGCTGGCGGGCACGTATTCGCTTTTCGATATTCGCAAGATCATGTAGCACAGCGTCGATGCGGCGAATTCCGTCTCGTCGCGCGGCTTCATTTGAATAAACACACAACGAGGTAGATCATGGGTTTCGGACAAGGCTTGAGCGGATTGAACGCCGCCGCGCAGGAACTGGATGTCATCGGCAACAACATCGCCAACTCGGGCACGGTCGGCTTCAAATCGAGCTCCGCCGCCTTTGCCGACGTGTACGCCAACAGCAAGGTGGGCCTGGGCACCAAGGTCTCGAGCGTCAACCAGCGCTTCACGGTGGGCACCATCAGCGCCACCGGCAATCAGTTCGACATGGCGATAGACGGCGCCAAGGGCATGTTCCGGGTGCAGGACGCCAGCGGCAACATCCTCTACACCCGCAACGGCCAGTTCCACGCCAACAAGGACAACTACATCGTCAATGCCCAGGGGCATCGCCTGACGGGCTACGCCCTGAACGGCACCGACCTCGTGCCCATTCAGGTGCCGGTCGGCAATATTCCGCCGCGCGCGACCGACAGCATGACGACCAAGACCAATCTGGACGCGAATGCGCCGGTGATCCATACGGCGTCGGTGCCCCAGACTCCCGGCACGATCGTGTTGACCGACAGCGGCACGCCGCCCGCTACGCAAGCCTACAACTACACCGTCAACGCCAATGGCGACGTTGTCTGGAGTGGAACGGCACCGGACGACGGGGAATATACGTCCGCCGATGGCTCGACGGTGACCATTGCCGCCACCACGCCGCTGGCCGCAAGCGGCCTGCCCGCGCAGGGCGCGGGTGAAACCGCCTTCGTTCCCGCCATCGTCGGCCACCCCTTCGACCCCAACGACGCGCAAAGCTTCACCCACTCGCTGCCGATCTCGGTCTACGACTCGCTGGGCAACGCGCACCAGTTGACGCAATACTTCGTCAAGCGCGAAAGCGCCACCCCCGGCGAAAGCACCTGGGAAGTGTATTACCGCCTGAACGGCCAGGAGCTGGACTCCCATCCCGACGGCTCGCCGGCCGAACTGCGCTTCTCGAGCGGCGGGCTGCTGCTCAGCGGCGGCACGCAGACCCTCAGCTTCGCCAACCCCGGCGGCGTGAATTCGCCGGCGAACGACCTGAGCATCAACGTCAGCTACGGCGGCTCGACCCAGTTCGGCGGCGACTTCTCGCCCAACTTCACCCAGACGGGCTTCCCGACCGGCGAATACGCCGGCATGTCCATCTCCGCCGATGGCGCCATCGTGGCCAACTACACCAATGGCGAAACGCAGGCCATGGGCTACATCGCGCTGGCCGACTTCAACAACCTGCAGGGCCTGCAGCCCGTCGGCGGCAACGCCTGGGTGGAAACGGGCGCCTCGGGCGGTCCGGTCGTGGGCCGTCCGGGCAGCAACGGCCTGGCTACGCTGCAGGGCCAGTCGGTGGAAGAATCCAATGTGGACATGAGCCAGGAACTGGTCAATATGATCATCGCGCAGCGCACCTACCAGGCCAACGCGCAGACCATCAAGACCCAGGATCAGGTGCTGCAGACCCTGATCACCATGCGTTAAGCGCCGCCATGGATCGCATCATCTACACAGTGGCCAACGGCGCCAACCGCGTGCTGGATCAGCAGGCGGTGCTGTCCAACAATCTGGCCAACATCGGTTCCACGGGTTTCCGCGAGCAATTCATCAACTACCGCTCGGTGCCGGTGGTGGCCGGAGACGAGCTGTCGACCCGTGTCTCGACGGTGGCCACCACGCCCGGCAGCAACCTGGAGCAGGGCATCATGACCGAGACCGGCCGCGCGCTGGACCTGGCCGTGACCGGAGAGGGGTGGTTCAGCGTCCAGACGCCGGACGGTGGCGAGGCCTTTACGCGGGCGGGCGAATTCCAGGTCAGCCTGCAGGGATTGCTGGTCAACCGGGACGGGTATCCCGTGCTGTCGGCGGACAACGCGCCGATAGAGATACCGGATCGGGGCACGGTCACCTTCTCGCGCGACGGCACCATTACCGCCCTGGGTGCGGGCGACAACCCTGCCGATATCCAGGTCATTGGCCAGATCAAATTGTCCAACCCCGAGCCGGCTGCTCTGCAGCGGGGCGGCGACGGCTACTTTCGCGCCGATCCCGAGGCACTGCCTTTCGTGGCCGCCGACCCCGCCGTGCAAATGGTGTCGGGCTTCGTCGAGAAGAGCAACGTCAGCGCGGCGGGGACCATGGTGGCCCTGATCGAGAATGCGCGCCGCTTTGAAATGCAGATGAAGGTCATCCAGGACGCGAGCGGCATCGAGCAAAATGCCAATTCGATCCTGTCCATCGGCAACTGAACTTACTGGATGCGCCCGGGCGCATCGACGAGGAAACGAAAATGATACGCTCACTGTGGACCGCCAAGACGGGTCTGGAATCGCAGCAGACCCAGATGGACGTCATTTCGAACAATCTGGCCAACGTCAATACGGCCGGCTTCAAGCGCAGCCGCGCGGTGTTCGAAGACCTGATGTACCAGACCATACGCCAGCCCGGCGCCCAGGTCGGCGCCGCCAACCAACTGCCTTCGGGGCTGCAGGTGGGCACCGGCACACGCGTCGTGGCGACCGAACGCGTGCACACCCAGGGCAATCTCAAGGACACGGGCAATTCGCTGGACATCGCCATCCAGGGGCGCGGCTTTCTCCAGGTCGAGATGCCGGACGGCACCTTCGCCTACACACGCGACGGCAGCCTGCAGGTCGACCAGAACGGCCAGCTGGTGACGGCCGGCGGCTATCCCATCCAGCCGCCCATCAATGTCCCCGACAATGCCTTGAGCATCACGATCGCCCGTGACGGCACCGTATCGGTGACTCAGCCCGGCGCGATCGGCACCAATGTGCAGGTCGGCCAGCTGCAGATCAGCACCTTCATCAATCCCACCGGCCTGCAAAGCGCCGGCGAGAACCTGTACGTGGAAACCGACGCGTCGGGACCGGCCAACTTCGCCGCGCCGGGCCTGGACGGCGCCGGCCTGATCCTGCAGAACTACGTCGAGACGTCCAACGTCAACGTTGCCGAGGAACTGGTGAACATGATCACCACCCAGCGCGCCTACGAAATGAACAGCAAGGCGATCCAGACTTCCGACCAGATGCTGGCGCGGCTGACCCAGATCTGACGCGGCCGGCTTCATGATGCGCAATTTCCTACGCTTTTGCCTGTCCTGCCTGCTGGCCGCGGCGGTGACGGGCTGCGCGCTGGTGCCGCCCGAGCCGGTGGTGACCGGCCCGCTTACCGCGCCGCCGCCCGCCATGCAGGCGCCGGCGCCGGTCGCCAACGGCGCCATCTACCAGCCCACGGCCTATGGCAACTACCCGCTGTTCGAGGACAGGCGCCCGCGCAACGTGGGCGACATCGTCACCGTCATCATCCAGGAACGCACCAACGCCGCCAAGAACGTCGCCACGTCGTCGAACCGCACTGGCAGCGCCAACCTCGGCCTGGACGTGGTGCCCGCATTCTTCCCCCCGGGCCTGGGACCCCAGCAGGGCTTCGAGATGGGCGGCGGCAACGCCGCGGAGGGCACGGGTTCCAGCCGCGCCGACAACACCTTCAGCGGCACGCTGACCACGACCGTGATCGGCATCCTGCCCAACGGCAATCTGCAGATCGCCGGCGAGAAGCAGATCGCCATCAATCGCGGCAGCGAGCATATACGCTTTTCCGGCGTGGTCGACCCGCGCTCGGTCACGGGCTCGAATACGGTCTCTTCCACCCAGGTGGCCGACGCCCGCATCGAGTTTCGCAGCAAGGGACGCATGGACGAAGTGCAGACCATGGGCTGGCTGCAGCGCTTTTTCTTGAACATTTCACCTTTCTGAGGACGGCTGTGCCGCAACGCTTTCACCTCATCCTCGCATTGCCGGCCCGGGCCGGTCGCGCCCTGGCCTGCCTGCTTCTGCTCGGCGGCCTGTGGGCCGCGCCCGCCGGCGCGGCCGACCGCATCAAGGACCTGGCTTCCATCCAGGGGGTGCGCGCCAATCAACTGATCGGCTATGGCCTGGTGGTGGGACTGGACGGCAGCGGAGACCAGGTGCGCCAGTCGCCCTTCACCCAGCAGAGCCTGACCAATATGCTGTCCCAGCTGGGCGTCACGGTGCCGCAGGGCACCAATATGCAGGTCAAGAATGTGGCGGCGGTGATGGTCACCGCGCGCCTGCCGGCTTTCGCCCGGCCGGGGCAGACGGTGGACGTGGTGGTTTCCTCCATGGGCAACGCCAAGAGCCTGCGCGGCGGCACCTTGCTGATGACCCCTCTCAAAGGCGCGGACGGACAGGTGTATGCGCTGGCCCAGGGCAATCTGCTGGTGGGCGGCGCCGGCGCCCAGGCGGGCGGGTCCAGCGTCCAGGTCAACCAGTTGAACGGCGGCATCATTTCCAATGGCGCCATCATCGAGCGCGCCGTTCCGACCCTGTTCGCGCAAGACGGCCTGATCAATCTGGAACTGAACAGTTCCGACTTCAGCGTGACCGACAGGGTGGTGGCCGCCCTGAACCGCGAACTCGGTCCCGGCACGGCCACCGCGCTGGATGCGCGGCTGGTGCAGTTGCGGGGCCCGCTCGACTCGGCGGGGCAGACCCGCTTCCTGTCGCGCGTGGAGAATGTGCAAGTGACGCTGCCGCCCGCGCGCGCCAAGGTCATCGTCAATGCGCGCACCGGCTCGGTGGT
The DNA here is from genome assembly GCF_003545815.1 of Pusillimonas caeni. Lineage (GTDB taxonomy): Bacteria > Pseudomonadota > Gammaproteobacteria > Burkholderiales > Burkholderiaceae_B > Pusillimonas > Pusillimonas caeni. The sequence continues at coordinate 88,212 of NZ_PDUW01000004.1, read as the reverse complement.
CATGAACCGTACCGTCACCATCGAAGAGGCCGCCATCGCCTACGGCAATCTGTCGGTGGTCATCAGCAGCCAGCAGCAGGTCAGCCAGCCCGATACGCCGTTCGGCGGCGGCCAGACGGTGGTGACCGAGAACACCCAGATCGAGATGCGTTCGGACACGGGCGCCATTCATCGCGTCAACACCAGCGCCAATCTGGCCGACGTGGTGCAGGCGTTGAACGCCCTGGGCGCGACGCCTCAGGATCTCCTGTCCATTCTGCAGACCCTCAAGAGCGCCGGCGCCTTGCGCGCCGATCTGGAAATCATCTAGACGACGAACAATGAACAGACGATCATGAGTTTCGTGCGATACATTCCCCGGCCGGCCGACAGCCCCCGCGCGGCTTTCGACACCAGCGCCCTGTCGCGCCTGCAGGGCGAGGTGTCGCGCAGCGGCGGCAGCGACGAGGAAAAGAAGGAGGTGGCGCGCCAGTTCGAGGCCTTGTTCCTGCAGCAGCTGATCAAGCAGGCCCGTCAGGCCTCCACGGGCATACAGGGCCTGTTCCAAAGCGACCAGACCCGTCTTGCGCAAAGCATGTCGGACGAGCAGACGGCCCTGCAGCTGGCGGACCCCGGCGTGGGCCTGGCTCAGGCGCTGCTGGACCAGATGCAGGGCGGCGCCGGACGGGACAGGGCCTCCGGAAGCGGCGCCGAAAGCCGTCCGCCCGAACTGTCCGGCTCGCGCCTGCCGGCGCTGCGGTCGCGCATAGGGCCCGAGCGTCCCGACGACGCGCCGTCCATCTCCGCGCTCATCGACATGCTGTCCAACAGCGTGGCGGGCCGGGCCGCCGGCGCGGCCGTGTCGGCCATACGCGGCGCACCGCAGCACATCGAGCAGTTCGTCTCCAGAATGACTCACGCGGCCCGCAGCGCATCGAAGGAGAGCGGGGTTCCGGCCGAGCTGATCCTGAGCCAGGCGGCGCTGGAATCGGGCTGGGGCAGGCGCGAGATCCGCGGCGAGGACGGCAGCCAGAGCTACAACCTGTTCGGCATCAAGGCCTCGCCCAACTGGAAGGGCAAGGTGGTCAACATCATGACCACCGAGTACGAGAACGGCGTCGCGCGCAAGGTGATGCAGCCGTTTCGCGCTTATGACTCCTACGCCGAATCATTCGCCGATTATGCGCTCCTCATCAGCCGCAACGAACGCTACAGCGAGGTCGTGAAGGCGGGCAGCGCCGAAGAGGCCGCGCGCAGCATCCAGCGCGCCGGCTATGCCACCGACCCGGACTACGCGGACAAGCTGATTTCCATCATGGGCTATTTCGACAGCCGGAGGGCGTGAAGAAGGGCGGCGGCAACGCACCGGTGACGGTCTTCCGGAGGGTTCCATCGCCCGCCGCCCCGTATTAAATATTCTCCCTTCCGTGCCGTAATACAAGCAGAAGCCGTGCCTGTGCCCTCCGTGCCGGGTATCAACAACCAACAGCGGAATCACAATGAATTTAGCAAATCTTGGTCTATCGGGTCTGGCTGCCGCCACGGCGCGCCTGCAGACCGCCGGGCACAACATCAACAACGCCGCCACCGAAGGCTACAACCGCCAGAGCGTCGTGGTGTCCAGCGCGGGCGGACGCAACATGGGCTACGGCTTCGTCGGCCAGGGCGTGCGCACCGACAGCATCGAGCGCTCGTACAATAATTTCCTGTATCGCCAACTGGTCAACGCCCAGACGACGGGCGCTTCGCTGGTGTCGTACGGCACCGAAATCACGCAAATCAACAATCTGTTCGGCGATCGCACCGTGGGCGTGAGCCCCGCGCTGCAGAAGTTCTTCGACGGCATGCAGGCCGTTGCGTCGGCTCCGGCCGATCCGGCTGCCCGCCAGGAGCTGCTGGGCCGCGCGTCCAGCCTGGTGGGCCAGATCAACGATGCCAACGCTTTTCTGGATTCGCAGCGCGAAAACATCAATACGCAGATCTCGACGGTGGTGACGCAGATCAACAGCTACGTCGAACGCGTCCGCGATCTCAATCAGCAGATCGTGGTGGCCAAGGCGTCCAGCTCGGGCCAGCCGCCCAACGACCTGCTGGACCAGCGCGAGCAGGTGCTGTCGGAACTGAGCCAGCTGGCCGGCGTCCGCGTCATCGAGCAGGACGGAAGTTTCAACATCACCATCGGCAACGGCCAGGTGCTGCTGGGCGGCGACACGGTCTTTCCCTTGCAGGCCGTACCGTCGGCCGACGATCCCACCCGACTCGTCGTCGCCTACAGCGCTCCGACGGGTTCGGGCCGCACGACCCTGGTCGAGATGTCCGACGCCTCGATCGGCGGCGGCAGCCTGGGCGGCCTGCTGCAATATCGCAGCGAAGCGCTGGACACCGTCCAGAACGACCTGGGACGCCTGGCCGCGGGCCTGGCCATGGCGGTCAATGAGATCCATCGCCAGGGCTATGACGTCAATGGCGCCGCAGGGGTCGACTTCTTTTCGCTGGGCGCGCCCAAGGTGATCGAAGCCGCCACGAACAAGGGCAGCGCGGTGGCCGGCGCCGTGCTGACGGACGCCAATCAGCTGACCGCCCAGGATTACCGCGTCGTGTTCGACGGTTCCAATTACCAGATCACCAGCGTGCCGGGCGGCTCGGTGGTGTACGAAGGCGACACGCTGCCCGCCTCCTTCGACGGCGTGGAGTTCGATATCTCGGGCGGCACGCCCATGGCGGGCGACTCCTGGCTGGTGCAGCCCACCCGGAATGCGGCCGGAAGCCTGAAGCTGGCCATCGACAGCGCCTCGCAGATCGCGGCGGCGGGCAGCGCGGCGGGCGAGGCGGACGGCGACAATGCGCTGCGCCTGGCCGAGCTGCAGACCGGCAAGACGCTGGGCAAGGGCTCCATGAGCCTGAACGAAGCCTACTCCCAGATTGTCAACAAAGTGGGCGTGCTGACGCAGCAGAACGCCACCGCCTCCAAGGCGCAGGCCACGCTGATCCAGCAGAACTATGCCGCACAGCAAGCCGTTTCGGGCGTCAATCTCAACGAAGAGTACGTCAATCTCGAACGCTATCAGGAGCAGTTCCGCGCGGCGTCCCGCCTGATCGACGTCAGTTCGACCCTGTTCGACACGCTGCTCGGCTTGCGCGCCTGAGCCGCCTGAGTCCATCGCCACATCAGCGTCTTTCCATTCGGGGCCGCCATCATGCGTATCAGTTCTTCCTATTTTTTCCAGACCGGGCTCAATGCCATCAACGCCCAGCAGTCCGATCTGCTGCATCTTTACCAGCAGGCGGCCAGCGGCCAGCGCATGGTCACGCCGGCCGACGATCCGCTGGGCGCGGCCCAGGCGGTCAATCTGAGCCAGTCGCAATCGCTCAACGAGCGCTACGCCGCCAACCGCGACGTGCTCAAGATGAATCTGGGCAATGAGGAAAACGCGCTCAACTCGGTAACGACCCTGCTGCAGGACATCAAGACCCGGCTGGTCGAGGCCGGCAACGGCACCATGTCGGACGCCGACAGGGCCACTCTGGCCGACGTGCTGAGAAATTCCAAGGAGACGCTGTTCGGATTGGCCAACTCCACCGACGGGAACGGCCAGTACCTGTTTTCGGGATTCTCGGCCACCCAGCCGGCCTTCGTGAAGGACGCGGGCGGCGCGGTGAGCTACGCCGGCGATGGCGGCAAGCGCGAGATACAGGCGGACCAGACGCGGCGCATCGCCGCCACCGACCTGGGCAGCGACGTCTTTGCGCGCGCGGCGTCGGGTTCGCGCGCCTATCTCACCCAGGCGGGGGCCGGCAACCAGGGCACGGGGCTGATCGGCGCGCCCGTCGTCACCGACGCCCAGGGCGAGCACGTCGGCATGCCTTTCACGATCGAGTTCACCGAGACCGCCGGCCCCGATCCGGTGCTCCAGTACACCGTGAACACCTTTGACGCGGATGGCGATCCGCAGAGCTATGGCCCGATCGACTACGAGGAGGGGACGACGACGCTGCAACTGCCCGGCGGCGTGCAGGTGGCCTTCTCCGGCCAGCCCAAGGCGGGAGACAGTTTTTCGGTCGAGCCGGCCGCCCATGCGGACACCGAGTTGAACGTGTTCGACACGCTGGACGCCATCATCCAGGCGCTCGAGACGCCGAACGATGGCGATGAGCTCGGCCAGGCGAAGGTGGCCAACGCGCTGGCCTCGGCCATGCAGCGCATCGACATCAACTACAACCAGGTCCTGACGGTGCGGGCTTCGGTCGGTTCGCGGCTCAATGAGATCGACGCCATCGACGCCAACGGCAGTTCGCGCGGCCTGAGCTACGCCAACCAGCTTTCCAAGCTCGAGGACGTCGATTACTACACCGTCACCACCCAGCTCGAGTTGCGCCGTTCCGCGCTGGAAGCCGCCGCGCTGGCATTCAAGAAGATTCAAGGTACAAGCCTGTTCAACATGGGGTCTAGCTGATGAAATCCACACAATGGCAAATCCGCATTGGCATTTCGGTACTGATGGTGTGCCTCTGCCTGCTGGTCCTGATTTCCGCGGCGGCGGGATGGTACATGCTGCAGCAGAACGCCGCCGCGCTGCAGGGTGCGGCCCTGAAAGCGGCGAACCAGCGGCTGGGCCAGGCGGCCTGGGGCTTCATTGCGGTATCGCTGCTTGCGGTCGTACTGGCCGCCGCGGCGCTGCGCCTGGTATCGCGCAATGCCATCCGGCCGCTGGCCCTGGTCGGGCGCCAACTCGATGCGTTGGCCGCGGGCGATCTCACCTATCGCGTCGAGGCCCGGCCCGAAGAACTGGGCCCGCTGGCCCAGGGCGTCAAGCGTGTGCAGGATAGCCTGGCTCGAAGCGTGGGCAATGTGCGCGCCGGCCTGGAGCTGATCGGGGACAGCGCCCAGCGCATTGTTTCCGGCCATGCCGATCTGAGCAGCCGCACCGAACAGCAGGCGGCGGCGCTTCAGCAGACGGCCGCCAGCATGGAAGAGCTGGCCAGCACAGTGAAGCAGAATGCCGACAATGCACGCCAGGCGAATCAACTGGCGGTGACCGCCTCCGAGGTGGCGCAACGCGGCGGTGTCGCCGTGGGCGAGGTCGTCTCCACCATGCAGGGCATTTCGGCCAGCTCGCGCAAGATCTCGGACATCGTCGGCGTCATCGACAGCATTGCCTTCCAGACCAATATCCTGGCCCTCAATGCGGCCGTGGAAGCGGCGCGCGCGGGCGAGCAGGGCAAGGGTTTCGCCGTGGTGGCCTCGGAGGTCCGCGCCCTGGCCCAGCGCAGCGCGCACGCGGCCAAGGAGATCAAGGATCTGATCGAGGACTCGGTGAAGAAGGTGGCCGAGGGTTCCGACCAAGTCGAGCGCGCCGGCTCGACCATGGAGGAAATCGTATCTTCGGTCGCCCGGGTCACGGACATCATGGGCGAGATATCCGCCGCCACCGTCGAGCAGTCCAGCGGCATCGAGCAGATCAATCTGGCCGTCACCCAGATGGACGGCGTCACTCAGCAGAACGCCGTGCTGGTCGAAGAGGCGAGCCGCGTGGCCGAGGAGTTGCGCCGCCATCTGGGCAGCGTCGGCCAGGCAGTATCGACCTTCCGCCTGGCCGCCGGCCATCGCGCCGCGTCGCCCGCGGCAAAGAGCGGCGAGCGCCGGGCGGGCGGCGCGGCGCAACCTGCGGCCAAGGTAGCCGGACCCGCGCGGACTTCGCTGGCATCGCCCGATGCCGCGGCCGATGCGCCCGCAGCGACACCCTCGACGCCGACGGCCCGTCCCGCGCTCGGCAGGACGGCGGCCGCGCCGGCCCTGGCCGCCGCGCCTGCCGGCAAGCCGGCGGACGACGATTGGGAAGAATTCTGATGTCCGGCGGCCAAGGCGCGGCGAGGGTGTTCCGGTCGGTCTCGCGCGGCTTGGCCCTGGCCGGCCTGGCATGGGCGCTGGCCGCGTGCAGCACGACGGGCCACTCCTTCGACACGTCCGGGATGAATCGCATCCTGCCGGGCCGGACGACCCTCGAGCAGGCGTCCGGCATCCTGAAGGCCGAGCCCGACCATGTCTACCGCCAGGGGGACGGTTCCGCGTTGGCGGGCTGGACCCACAAGGCCACCCTGGTCACCGACGCCGTGTATTTCCGCCGCGAACTGTGGCTGCGCTTCGGCGGCGACGGCCGCTTCCAGCATGTCGTCGATCGTGTCAATGTCCACGGGGAAACCGGCCGGGCGGCCGAGCAGGCGTCCGATCCGCTAGCCGGCGGCCTGCCCCGGGCCGTGCCCGCCGGCTTTCCCTACGGCCCGGACTTCGGCGACGGACCGGCCGCGGTTTATCCGGTGCGCTGATTCGCCCGGGCGTTATAGGGGCTGTCCTTTATTCGCCAACGATTCTAGGACACGCCGGCCAGCGCCTGGATCAGACGCGCCATGGCCTCGTGTCCGGCGTCGAACAGGCGGCCGATGAAGGGCGCGGTCTGGGGCAGGACGACCGCCAGCAGGATCAGGCCCACCAACAGGCTGATGGGAAAGCCGACGGCAAAGACCGACAGCTGCTGAGCGGTGCGGTTGAGGATGCCGAGGGAAAGGCTGATCGTCAGCAGGACGATGATGAGCGGCAGCGCCAGCAGCATGCCCGAGACCATCACCTGAGCGCTCCAGTCGAACAGTACGCCCAGGCCCTCGAGATGGAAGCCGGCCGTCGCCGGCAGCACCTCGAAAGTGCGCACCAGGCCGCCTATCATCAGCAAATGACCGTTGAGCGCCAGGAACAGCAGCATGGCGATCACGTTCATCAGGCGGGCTAGCACGGCCGTGTTCGCTCCGGTGGCGGGGTCGAAGAAGGACGCAAAGGAAAGCCCCATCTGCAGGCCGATGAATTCGCCCGCCGTCTGGACGGCGGCGAACACGATGCGCATGGTCAAGCCCAGGGCAATGCCGATCAGCACTTGCTGCGCGGCGATCCACAGGCCTTGGTAAGAGGCGGGCGAGAACTCGGGAGGCGGCGGCAGGGCGGGCGCCACGGCCAGAGCGAGCAGGGCCGACAGGCCTGCTTTGACTCGGGTGGGTATGGAAGACTCGCTCAGCAGCGGCGCCGTGCCCACCAGAGCCAGTATGCGCAGGAAGGGCCACAGAAAGCCGTTCATCCAGCCATAAAGCTGCTCGAGTTCGAAGGAAACCATGTCGCGAGGCGGGCGCGGAGCCCGGGGTGTTTTGTATTGACGGGCCCTATGACACCAGGCCGGGCAGGCCTGTGAACAGCTGGCGCATGTAGTCGACCATGGTGCTGATCAGCCACGGACCCAGCAGCACCAGGGCAGCACCCACCGCCAGCAGCTTGGGAATGAAGGACAGCGTCATTTCATTGATCTGGGTGGCGGCCTGGAAGATGCTGATCACCAGGCCCACGACCAGCGTGACCAGCAGCAGCGGTCCGGCCATGGCCAGGGCCACCTTCATCGCCATATAGGTCATGGACATCACGGTATCCGAGGTCATCGGGCGCCTCCTGTACGGCTGCTTATTGGTAGAAGCTGCGGGCCAGAGAGCCCAGCAGCAGATGCCAGCCGTCGGCCAGCACGAACAGCATCAACTTGAACGGCAGGGATATGGTGACGGGGGGCACCATCATCATCCCCAGCGCCATGAGCACGCTGGCCACCACCAGATCGATGATGAGAAAGGGAATGAACACGGTGAAGCCGATCTGGAACGCCGTCTTCAGTTCGCTCGTGACGAAGGCCGGCACCAGCACGCGCAGCGGCACATCGGCCGGAGAATCGAATTCCGGCGCCTGCGCCATGTTGGCGAACAGGGCCAGGTCGGATTCCCGCGTCTGGTTCAGCATGAAGCTGCGCATGGGCGCGGCCGCGCGGTCCATCGCGGCTTCGAAGCCGATGCTGCCTTCGCTCAAGGGCTGATAGGCCTGGGAGTAGACCTCGTCGAATACCGGCGACATGGTGAAGAAGGTCAGGAACAGGGCGATGCCGATCAGCACCGTGTTAGGGGGCGAGGCCCCGGTCCCCATGGCGTTGCGCAGCAGGCCCAGCACGATGATGATGCGTGTGAAGCCGGTCATCAGCAGCAGCATGGCCGGCAGGAAGGACAGCATCGTCAGCAGCAGCAGCGTCTGGATGCTGAGCGAATAAGTCTGCGAGCCATCGGCCGCCGCGGTGGCGGTCAGGGCTGGCAAGGCCTGGGTGATGCCGGTTCCGGGGTAAAGCAGCAGCGCCAGGCCGATCCACAGCAGGCTTGGCGACAGACGAAACGGAGCGGGGCGGTAAGGAAGCGAGACGCGCCTCATGGCTGCATGCCGTTCGAGCCTTTGCCACCGCGCGCCAGGGCGGTGCGCAGGGATTGCGCGAAACCCTGCTGCGCGGGCAGGGTGGAGGCATGGCCGGCGGCGTCGGGCTCGCCGCCTGCAGGCAGCGTGTGGAGCAGGGTGATCTGCTGGGGCGTCACGCCGAGCACGAGCCGCTGGTTCTCGATCTGCACGATCGCCACGCTGGAGCGGGCGCCCAGGCTTTGCGCGCCCACGACCCTGATGGCCTGGCCGGGGCCCGCGCGCAGCCATCCGGCGCGGCGCATCAGCCAGGCCCCCGCCAGGATGAGAAGCACAATGAACGCAAGACTGCTCACCATGCGCAGGACATCGCCCTCGTTCATGGCTCAGCGCTTGCCGTTCAGCCGGCTGAGCCGGTCGGAGGGCGTGATGATGTCGGTCAGGCGGATGCCGTATCTGTCGTCGACCACGACCACTTCGCCCTGGGCGATCAGGTAGCCGTTCACGAAGATGTCCATGGGTTCGCCGGCCAGGCCGTCGAGCTCGACCACTGAACCTTGTCCCAGCTGAAGGATGTTCTTGATCGTCAGGCGGGTGCGGCCCAGCTCCACCGAGAGCTGCACCGGAATGTCCATGATCAGGTCGATGTCGCTCTCGCCCTCGGCGGGCATGCCGGCCAGGGGCTGGAAGAGGTCCGCCACACTGGAGGTGGCGGGAGGCTTGGCCGTGTTCTCGGCCGCCGTCTGCTCGGCCAGCGCGCTGGCCCAGTCGTCGCCCTGCAGCCCTTCGGCCTGACTGGGCGTGCCGGCATGGCCCGCTGACTGCTCGGCGAAAGCCGAGGCCCAGTCCGCGTCCGCCGCGTCGGGGGCGGACTGGTCTTTGTCGGAGTCTTGGTTTGGATCAGTCATGAGATGTGGTGGTTTTCTTGAGTTCGGGCTCGGAATGGGCCAGGACGTTCTGCACCCTCAAGGCATATTGGCCGTTGAAAGTGCCGTAGGTGCATTCCATGACCGGCACGTTGCCGGCATGGGCGGTGATGATCTTGGGTATGTCCACCGGCAGGACGTCGTTGACCTTCAGCTTCATCAGTTCGCCGACGGTGGTTCGTATGGACGCGAATTCGGCGATCAGTTCGACCTCGGCGCTGCGGACCTGGCGCGAAAGCTGCTGGGTCCAGCGCTGGTCCACTTCGTCCAGCGAGGCTTCCTGCAGGGGCCGCGTCAGCAGGTCGCGCACGGGTTCTATCATCGAATAGGGCAGGCAGATATTGAGATTGCCGCCGGAGGCGCCCAGTTCGATGTTGAAGGACGTGACGACGACGATCTCGTTGCCGCTGGTGATGCTGGCGAACTTGGTGTGCATCTCCGAGCGTATGTACTCGAAGGCGACGGGATAGACGTTCTGCCACGATTCGCCGTAGCTTTCCAGGGTGAGGTTGAGCAGGCGCCGGATGATGCGCTGTTCGGTGGTGGTGAAATCGCGGCCTTCGACCCGGGTGGTGTAGCGTCCATGGCCGCCGAACAGGCTGTCGATGACGAGGAACACCAGATTGGGGTCGAAGGTGAACAGCGCCACGCCGCGCAGGGGCTTCATGGCCACCATGTTCAGGTTGCTGGGCACGGGCAGGTTGCGCTCGAACTCCGAGTATTTCTGCACCTTGATGGTGGACACCGTGATGTCGGCATTGCGGCGCATGAAGCTCAGCAGCGTTGAACGCAGGCGCCGGGCAAATCGCTCGTTGATCAGCTCCAGCGTCTGCATGCGGTGCCGGACCACACGATCGGGCGAGCTCAAGTCGTAGGGCCGGACGCCGCCAAGCTCTTCGGTTTGCGATGCCTCGCTACTTTCCCCGGTGACCCCGGCGATCAGCGCATCGACTTCATCCTGCGACAGGAAGTTCGAATAAGCCATTTACTGGATCACGAAAGCGGTGAACAGCACGCTGGAGATGCCCGGGGCGCTCAGATGCGGATGGAAGGATGCGGAAAGCACCCTTTTCAGGCGGCCTGCCAGCGCGTTGCGGCCTTCGGTGGTCTGCAGCTCGGAGGCGGTGTGCTGGGCCAGCTCCGCCAGCACGCGATTGCGCACTTCGGGCATGTACTGCACCAGCGTCGTATGCGACTCGGTCTCGTTCAGGCGCAGCGTGATTTCAGTGTAGAGGATCTGGCTGCCGCGTTCGCCGCGCAGGGTGACGGTGAAAGGCTCCAGCGCCAGAAAAATGGGAGCGGCCACGACGGGTCTGGCGGGTTCCTGCGCCTGAGCCTCGGGCGCGCTCTGCCCGCTGGTGGTGAAGTAATAGTACGCGGCGCCGCCGCTGGCTACGAGCAGTATCAGAACGAGCAGAATGGTGTTGAGAATGCGCATGGGGCTTGAATCAGCGAAGGGCGATGAGTGTCGTTTTCATGGTGGCGGCCGATCAGGCGAAGGTGTCCACGAGGCCGTTGGACGCGACGCTGACGCGCGGCGGGGGCGAGGCGTCGGCCGCTGCGGCATGGCCGGCGCCGGCGCCCGGCATGCGGCCGCCCGCCGGACCGCCCTCGTCATGGAAGGCGAAACCGGCTTGGCCATGGTCGCCCACGTGAGTCTGGCCCAGCGATATGCCGGCCTGGGCGAGCTGCTGGCTCAGCTGGGGCAGCGCCGATTCGACCGCTTGCCGCACCGACGCGTGCGCGGAGACGAAAACCGCATTGGCCATGCCGTCGTTCAGGCTGATCGAAATGCGCAGCGGCCCCAGTTCGGGCGGATCCAGCCGCAGTTCGGCGGTCTGCGCGCCGCCATGGACGTCGCGCGCCAGCATGATGACCTGCCGGCCGAAATCCGTATTCCAGTCGGCATGGTGCAAGGGCGTGGCGATGGCCGAAGCGGCCGGGAAGGACGCCGTTCCCGCCTGGGCGAAAGGGTTTGCCCCTGCGGAAGCCGCCGCGGGCGCCTCGACGGCCGGCATGGCCTGCGTGTTCTGCGGGGCCGCCTGGTCCCTTGCAACGGGCATTTGGGCTGGCGCGAACGCGGCATCGCCGGCATGGGAGAACGCCGGGGCGGCGGGGCCGTTTGCCGCGCCCGGAAGCTTGCCCGGCTGCGCGCCCGCGGGCTCGGTGTTCGTGGCGGACGAGAGCTGTGCGGCCGCTTTCCGGCGCACCGCGGCGAGTTCGGCGGATGCGGCGCGGGCGGGGCCCGGAGCGGCCGTGGCGCCGCTTGCCGACGCCTGCGCGACAGACGTGGTGTCGATGGCCGGCGTCTCGGGACCATTCGCCGTCGAGGCCTGGGCGGCCGCGAGCGCCTCGGCGCGCAGCGCGCCCGGGAAGGGCTCTTTACCGCTGGCGGTGTGCCGGCGCGACGCGTCGGATCGGACGTCGGCGGCCGGTCCGCCCGCCGCGACTGGCAGGCCGTCGCCGGAGGGCAGGCCGGTCCGGCCCGCCTGGCCGCGGGCATGCAAGGCGATCTCGAGCGTTATCTGGGGCAGGGCGGCCAGGGCGTCGTCGGCGGCATTCGGTTCGGATCCCGCCTTGTCGCTTTCGGCCGGTTCACCCGCCTGGGCGGCCTGGTCGCCATCCTCCACGGAATGGTCCGAGCCGGCGGTTGATTTCGCTTGCGCGCGGGCGTCCGTCCGGCCTTCTTCCTTGGCGGCGGCCGGCGCCTGGCCGGCCAGGACGTCCGCAAAGCGCGGGCTGTCGGCGGCCGTGTTTTCGGCGGATGGCGCGCGGCCCGCTTGCGGCGCAAGCCCCGGGACCACGGCGGCGATTGTCGGTGAATTCATGGCGGTGACCAGGTGATTGCTCAATGACCCATTCCGCGATACCCGCGGGCGGAAATCTCGTCGTTCATGCGTTGTTCGCGGCGCGCCTCGTGCACGGCCTGCTGGCGCAGCTGGCGCGTTTGCAAGGTCTCGAATGAGTTGAGACGCCGCTTTTCGGCTTGCCAGGAGTCTCGCCCCTTCTGCAGCCGGGCATCCATCTGCTCCAGTATCCTATTTTGCTGCGAGATCGCTTCGTCCAAAGTGGCGATAAACTGCCTAAAATTGTGATAGTTCGAAGCCGTCAGGCCCGATTTAGATACCCGCTGCAGCCGTTCGGCGTAATCCTGCCTGTAGCTGTGCAGGGCTTGCAGCTGTTGTTCGGCATCGTGCCGAGCCTTGGACAGCTGGGCCAGCTGCCTGGCGGCCTCGTCGGTGTCGTTGCGCGCCAGGTCGACCAGCATGTCCAGGGTCGAAGTCTTAGCCATGGGAGGCCTCCGCCGTCTCGTGTCCCAGCACCGCAGCCAGTTCGCGCGTTGCGCGCCCGTAGTCGATGCGCTGTTCTATGCCCTGCTGCAGAAACGCCTCCAGCCAGGGGTATTTGTCGATGGCCTCGTCTGTCCGCGGGTCATTGCCGCGGGCGTAGGCGCCCACTGCGATCAAGTCGCGGTTGCGCTGATAGCGCGAGAGCATCTGCTTGAATGCATGGACCATGGCAAATTGCGAGGGCGGCACCACGGCCGACATCACGCGTGAAATCGATGCCTCGATGTCGATGGCCGGATAGTGGCCCGACTCGGCCAGGCTGCGCGACAGCACGATATGTCCGTCGAGAATGGCGCGGGCCGAATCGGCAATGGGATCCTGCTGGTCGTCGCCCTCGGTCAGCACGGTATAGAAGGCTGTGATCGATCCCGCGGGCTGGCCGTCCACCGGCGCGCCGTTGCCGGCACGCTCGACCAGCGCCGGCAGCTTGGCGAATACCGACGGCGGATAGCCCTTGGTGGCGGGAGGCTCGCCGATGGCCAATGCGATTTCGCGCTGCGCCATGGCATAGCGCGTCAGCGAATCCATGATCAGCAGCACGTGCTTGCCCTGGTCGCGAAAGTATTCGGCCAGACGGGTCGCATAGACCGCGCCCTGCATCCTCAGCAAGGGCGAGACGTCGGCCGGCGCCGCCACCACCACCGATCTGCGCAGCCCGTCTACTCCCAGGTTGTGCTCGATGAATTCCTTGACCTCTCTGCCGCGCTCGCCGATGAGGCCCACCACCACGATATCGGCCCGGGTGTAGCGGGCCATCATGCCCAGCAGCACGCTCTTGCCCACGCCCGAACCGGCGAACAGGCCCATGCGCTGGCCGCGGCCGACGGTCAGCAGGCCGTTGATGGCCCGCACGCCGACATCGAGCGCCGTGTCGATCGGCGCGCGCTCGAGCGGGTTGATGGTCTGCGCCGCCAGCGGGGCGGGATGCACGTGCTTGAGCGGGCCCAGATCGTCCAGCGGCCGGCCGGCGCCGTCCAGTACGCGGCCCAGCAAGGCGTCGCCCACCGGCAGATGCCGGGTCTGGCCCGTGACCGGGTTTTCGACCGCATCGTGCGAGGGCAGGGTAATCGGCGTGCGCAGTCCCGCCTCGACGGGCACCACCCGCGCGCCGGGCGGCAGTCCCGAAATATCGCTTTGCGGCATGAGGTACAGCGTATGGCCGTTGAAGCCGACGACTTCGGCGTCGGCCCAGTGGTTCTGGCGCGGCGTGATCTCGATCTTGCAGGCGGCCCCGACGGCCAGCCGCAGGCCGGTGGCCTCCAGCACCAGGCCCGTGGCGCGCGTGATGCGGCCGGTGGCATGCCAGGATTCCACATGGGCCACGCGCCGGGCGCCGATGGCAAGCTGCATGCGCCAGCGGTCGGCGGCGCTTTCGAGGCGCGAGGTGGCGTTCACGGCGCGGCGCTCCAGGGCAGATTGTGGCCCAGTGCGCTGACCACCCGCTGCCATCGGGTCTGCAGGGTTGCATCGATGCTGCCCAGCGCCGTCTCGGCGACGCATCCGCCGCGCTCTATATTGGGGTCGGCCTGCAGGCGCCAGCGGCGCGCGCCCGGATCGTCCGCCAGATGGGGCTGGACCAGCGCCAGATCGTCCGGATGTAGACGCAGGCGAAGCAGGCCTTCCTGCCCGGCATCCAGGTAGAGAATGTCGCGCAAGGTGTCGAGGATCTTCTCCGGCTCGGCCGCCAAGGTGGAGCGGACGACCTGCTGCGCAATGCTGATGGCCAGGCGCACCAGGGCCTGGCCGGTTTCGGCTTCGACGTCGTGCAAGGCGCCGGAACAGGCGTCCAGCAGTTCGGCCAGGCGGCGCGCCTGCTCATCGTTCCGCATCCTGCCTTGTTCGAGGGCATCCTTCATGCCGGCCTCGAAGCCTTCGGCATGGCCCGCTTCGCGGCCGCGCGCCCGGCCTTCCTCGAGACCTTGGCTGAAACCTTCCTCGTGGCCCTCGGCTTGGCCTCGAGCGCGTCCCTCTTCGCGGGCCTGCCGCTCCAGCCGCGCGATTTCATCGCGCAGATGTTCGGGCACCGCCAAGGGAGCGTCGGCAAGCCCTTCGTCGTCGGGAGCCGCGAATTCCACCGATTCCATTTCCCAGCGGCGCCAGGCCTGGTCTCCGTAGGCGCGCAGCGCCCGGCGGGCGGGCTCAGACATATTCGTCGTCTCCGCGGCGGCTCAGGCTGAACTGGCCGGCTTCGGCCAGGCGCCGCGCGACCTGCAGTATGCTCTTCTGGGCTTCTTCGACGCGGGACATCCGGATGGGGCCTTGCGCTTCCAGGTCTTCGCGCAGCATTTCGGCCGCCCGGTTGGACATGTTCTTCATGAAGGTGTCGCGCACCTCTTCGGGCGCGCCCTTGAGCGCGATCGTCAGCGTCGCCGTGTCCACTTCCTTGAGAATCAGCTGGATGGCCGAAGGCTCGATCTCGACCAGATTGTCGAAGACGAACATTTCGTCGACGATGCGCTGCGCCAGGTCCGGATCGAGCTCGCGCAGGTTGGCCACCACCGCGTCCTCGTCGGACGAGCTCATGTAGTTGATCAGCTCGGCGGCCGCGCGCACCCCTCCCATCTTGCTGCGCTTGGCGCCCTGGCCCGACAGCATGTCGTTGAGCACGTCGGTCAGTTCGTGTAGCGCCGAAGGCTGGACGCCGCCGAAGGTGGCGATGCGCAGCACCACGTCGTTGCGCAGGCGCTCATCGAGCAGGGCCAGGACGGCCGAGGCGCGGTCGCGTTCAAGGTGGACCAGGATGGTGGCGATGATCTGCGGATGCTCGTCGCTGATGAGTTCGGCGACGCTGTTGGCGTCGATCCAGTTCAGGGCGTCGATGCCGTTGGCATTGTCGCTGGCTTCGAGGATGTCCTCGATCAGGCCGGCGGCACGATCGTTGCCCAGCGCCTTGGTGAGGACGCTGCGTATGTAGTCGTCCGACCCCACGGTGACGGCCATGAACTGGTCGGCCTCTTGCCGGAAATCCTCGAGCACCTTGTCCACGTCGCTGCGGGTGACCTGGGACAGGGTGGCCATGGCCCCGCCCACCAGCTGAACCTCGCGGGCCGAAAGGTGGCGAAAGACTTCTGCGGCGGCGTCCTCTCCCAACGACATCATCAGGATGGCGCAGCGCTGCAGGTGGTTGTCCGGACTAGTGCTTGCCATTTTGTTCCATCCAAGAGCGCAGCACCATGGCCACGGCGCGCGGATCCTTCGAAGCCAGGTCCCGCGCGACGTTCAGATTGTCTTCGTAGCGGCTGATCTCCGATGCGCGCCGCGCCGCGGCGGCGGCCGCGTTGGCCGCCGCGTTGCGGGTGGCCGCATCTTCTTCGGCGGCGATCTGCCGGGCCTCCTGGCTGCTGGCGAGATGGGCGAGATAGGGCTTGACGACCTTGCGCCACACCAGCCAGGCGGCGATGGCCAACAGCAGATAACGCAGGAGTTGCATGACCATCGATCGATAGTCGGGGTTCTCCCAGAGCGGGACCTGGGCGGAGGCGTCGGGGGTGAAGCGGCTGTTGACGATGCTGAGCGTATCGCCGCGATCTTCCGAGAACCCCATGGCATCTCTCACGAGACGATTGAGGTTGTCGATCTCTTCGGGCGGCAGCGGCTGCGCCTGGCCGTCTTCGCCGGGCAGGTAATTCACCACCACCGCGACCGACAGGCGGCGCAGCTTGCCCAGCGGCTCCTTCACGTGGCTGATGGTGCGATCCACCTCGTAGTTGATGGTGGCATCGTGGCGGGTGTTGGCGGGAACGCCGTCGTCGTCCGTGTTGCCGCCGGTCTGGAGTTGATTGGCTCCCGCCTGTCCGGCCGCCGCCTGCCCGGCTGCGGCCTGGCCGCCCGCCTGAGGCGGGGCATCGACGGGCGCGGTGGCATTGGGCGGCGGCTGGTTGGTCAGCGCCCCGGGCACGCCTTCGGGCGGCAGCACGTTGTACTGCTGCGAACCGCTGGTCTGCTTGCTGCGCACGG
The DNA here is from genome assembly GCF_003545815.1 of Pusillimonas caeni. Classification (GTDB taxonomy): domain Bacteria; phylum Pseudomonadota; class Gammaproteobacteria; order Burkholderiales; family Burkholderiaceae_B; genus Pusillimonas; species Pusillimonas caeni. Next base: position 71,743 of record NZ_PDUW01000004.1, on the reverse strand, counting down.
CGCCCTGGCCGGGCTCCTGGTTGGGCCGATAGACCTCGGAGGTTTGCTCGCGCTGCGAGAAATCGACATCCGCGCTGGCCTGAGCGCGCACATTGCCCGGCCCGACCAGGGGAGCGACCAGGGTGAGGATGCGCTGCACCGTGCGTTGCTCGATGTCGTTGATGAAGTTGCGTTGCGAACCCTCGGCGCCGGCTTCGCCCGTGGGAGCGCTGAGCAGGCGGCCGTTCTGATCGACGACCGATACGTTCTCGGCCGAGAGGCGCGGCACGCTCGAGGACACGAGCCAGCCGATGGCCGAGACCTGGGCCTCGCTGAGCGTGCGTCCGGGGTAGAGCGTCAGCAACACCGAGGCGGTGGGTTCCTGCCGCTCGCGTACGAACAGGGATTCGCGCGGAATGGCGAGGTGCACGCGGGCCTGCTGCACGGCGTGCAGCGAGGCGATGGAGTTGCCCAGCTCGCCTTCGAGGGCGCGCTGGTAGGTGACCTGTTCGGTGAACTGGCTGGCGCCGAAGCGCGTATTGTCCAGCAGTTCGAAGCCCACGCCGCCGCTTCGAGGCAGGCCTTGAGTGGCCAGTTGCAGCCGGGTTTCATGCACCCGGTCGGCGGGAACCAGGATGGCGCCGCCATTGTCCGAGAGGCGGTAGGGCACATTCATTTGCGCCAGGGCGGAAACGATGGCGCCGCCGTCGCGGTCCTCGATGTTCGAGAACAGGACGCGGTACTCTGGACCGCGGCTCCACAGCAGCACGACCGCGATGACGGCGATCAGCGCCGATGCGGCGCCGAGCAGTATCGGACGCGGTATGTCTTGAAGCTTGCTCAGCGCGGGAAAGCGAGCCACGAGCGCTTGCGCCTGGCTCATCGCGAGCCTCCGGCGGGGTCTGCGCAGGGTCGCACCGTTGCCGGAGACTGCGTGGTTACGATATGCATGCGACGGAATACGTGAAGGGGAGTCGTCATTATTACGTGTCTTCAAGCAGGACCAAGCGCCGAAAAGCATAGGTTTTCGAGCGCAGTTCGGCTTTACGCCAAGAGACGGAAACGGCGCCCCTGGACGGACGAAGCTGATGGTAAATAGAGGGGCGAAAACGGTATGAGGCAAATAGCCGGGTGTTTTGGCGGCTAATGGCGCGCTTGCCGGACGAACGGCTGCGCTACAGTGTGCGCCATGGCTATCTCGAATCTGAACAACATCGAATCCATTCTGGCCCAGATGCGGGAAGTCGCCCGCGCGGCGTCCGGCACGGGCGCGCGCGTGGACGAGCGGGACTCCGTGCCGGGCGGCTTCGCAGCCGAATTGCAGCGGTCTTTACAGCGCGTCTCCGCCATGCAGAACGGGTCCACCCAACAGGCCAAGGCTTTTGCCCTGGGCGATCCGGGCATTTCCCTGAACAACGTGATGATAGACATGCAGAAGGCGGGCATTGCCTTCCAGGCCACGGTCCAGGTGCGCAACCGGCTGGTGGCCGCCTATCAGGAAATCGCCAGCATGCCTGTCTAGCGTTAAGGCCCTAGGCTTCCGTGCCGGGATCAGTCTCGAGCCGGTACAGCCAGGCCAGCAGCCTGGCCACTGCTTCATAGAGCTCGGGCGGAATGTGCCGGTCCAGATCCACCTGCATCAACAGGCCCACCAGTTCGGGCGATTCGTGTACGTAAAGGCCGTGTTCGTGCGCCGTGCGCATGATGTTCTCGGCCACTGTGCCATAGCCCTTGGCCACCACGCGCGGCGCCGCATCGGCGGCGTCATAGGCGATGGCGACCGCGCTGTGGCGCGAGTGCTTGTGCGGCGGACCGGCGTCCCGCGCATCGTCCGTCATGTTTCTTCCTCGGTCTTGATCGACAGCTGGCTGAGCGTCAGGCCGGCCTCCTGAAAATCCGTCCTCAATGCCTGGTCGTGCCGCTTGAGGGTCTGGGCGCTTTGAGGCGCCACGAGCCGCATCACCACCTGTTTGTCATGCAGGGTCAGCCTTGCCTCGACCTCGCCGAGGGCGGGCAGCACGAGGCGCAGCCGGGTGGCCCAGTGCGTGCCGGCTTCGTCGGGCGCGCCCTGTTCGTCGCGGCGGCTGATCTCCCAATCCAGCGGGGCGTCCGGCCAGGCTTCGCCGCGCCAGCCGAACGTCTGGCCGGCCAATACCTCAAGCTGCTGGCGCACGACCAGATGCGTGTCAGGATGCAGGCCGGCCAGGGACGGAGCATGGCCCGGACCGGGCTGGCCCGCCGTCGCGGACGCGCCGCGCATCTCGACGGCGCCTTCGGAGCCCTGCGCGCCGGTTTGGACGGCACTTTGCGGGACGCCTGGCTGTGCGCCGCCGGGCGTCCCGGCCGCATGCGGGGCGGAGCCCGCCGATGCGTTGGCGGACGCGGCCGGTCCGCCCAACTGGCCTTGCGGTTCGAGCTTGAGCTGCGCAGCGGTCCTGCCGCCGAAAGCGAGATCGCGCAGGTGGGATTCATAGAACAATCCGCTTTGCCGCACGGCCAGCGCCAGAGCACGCGCGATCAGCGCGGTGTGCACATCGCCCGGAGCCGGGCTGCCCGCCGCATGCGCCGGTCCGGCCGGGGCCGCGGAGCCGGCGGGCGAAGCGGCTTGAGCAGCGGAAGGAGCGGATGCCGCCGCGCCGGCCGTACTCGGCTGCACCAGGGGCGCGCGTCCGTTCACGGGCGGGGCTTGCTCGGGAAAGCGGGAAAGCAGCGCCAGAATGGCTTTTGCGGCATGCCCCAGGGTCGTGGGCGCCGAAGGCGTGCTGGAGGTCTCGGTGCTGGGCCGCTCCGCTCTCGGCGCGTCGGGCCGGGTGTGCAGCCTGGCATCGTCTACCGCCCGGCGGCCCGGCTGTTCTGTCTGGGACAGCGCCTTGTCGATGGTTTCGGCTAGGGGGCGGCCTCCCTCATTATGCAGAGGATTGACGCGCGAGGCGTCGGCCAATTGCGAAATGGCGTCGGATCGGCCGGCGTTGACGATCTGGCTTTGCTGCGAGGCCGCGACACTCAACGCGGTGTCCAGCCGCCGTATCAGCAATGTCCCGAGGTTCGAAGGTCCGCCCACGCTCATGGATGGATTGCGTCGCGGCGCGCCTTAGCGGCCGCCGGGATAGGTATTGCAATAGGCTTCCAGCACGCTCTGGTGGCGTTTCATGGCGCCCAGCATGGCGCCCAGCCGGGCCATCTCGGGCGCCGCCAGGTTGCGGATGCGCGCGTCGTCGTCCAGTATCTTGGTCAGCAATGTCTTGCGCGCGACCTTGTCGCCGCTGTCCAGCGGCGTCAACGGCCGCAGCATCTCGACCGCGTCGCAGTACTGCTGGCTGAGCGCGATGACGGAATCCCAGTCGTTGGCCTGGGCCAGCTTGAGCATCTGGCCGGATAAATCGGCGATGCGTTGGTAGCGGAGCACGATGGAGGAGGAGTCGAGCATGGTGAATACGCCTTGAAGAGGCCTGGTGGGTTCAGGCTTGGCTACCTGGGCGGGATCGGTTCAGGCAGAAGCAGGTGTTTTGGAAAGCCCGGTCGCGGTGCGCCAGGCGTCTCCGATGTCGCTCAGCAGCCGCTGCGCGAGTTGCAGTTTTTCGGCATCCGCGTTGAGGTTGGCTTGAAGCAGGTTGCGGATGATGAGGTCGTAGGTCTGTGCCAGGTTGCGGGCCAGTTCGCCGCCAGCTTCCATGTCGATGCTGGCCTTGAGGCCCGAGTCGACGATGTCGATGGCCTTGGAGATGGCATTGCCGCGCCCCTGGATGTCGCCGTTCTGCAAATACAGATGGGCCTTGGCGATGGCGGCCAGGGCGCCGTCGAACAGCATGGTGATCAACTGTTCGGGCGTGGCGCTGAGCACCTGGGTCTCGAGGCCGATGCTGGCGTAGGCCTGGGCTGAGTGCTGGCCGCGCGCGCCGCGCGGCGAGGGGTAGGTCATCATTACTTCTCGTTGAGGTTGCCCAGCATGGAAAGCTGCTGGGTCAGATAACTGCTGACGGAGCCCATCTGCGCCATCATGCTGTCCAGCGCCGTGAACTGGCGCCGGTAGTTTTCCATCTTGGCTTCGATGCGGATCGAGGTGTCGTCGTATTGCCGCTGCAGGTCCTTGATGTTGCGATCGGTGCCGTCCTTGGCGCTCTGGATGTAGCCTTTGCTGCCCAGGAAGTTGCCCGTCATCTCGGTAAAACGCTTGGCGAGCCCGTTTTCGCCGGCAAGCAGCTGACGCACGTCGCCAAGGTGGTCTTTGAAGGCTGCCGCCAACTTGTCGTTGTCGACCTCGAGCAGGCCGGACGAGGGGTTGGTGGTGATGCCCATCTGGGACAGCGTACGCACGCTGCCCGCGGACGAGAAGCCGCTGAGCGCGTCGCGGGCCTGCGTCTGCGCGCGCCGGGCCAGGGTGTCGCCGGTCAGGGCGCTGCCTTGCTGCGCTTCGACGTCATACGAGGTGAGCGACTTGATCGTGTTCTGCAGATTGTTGTAGGCGGTGACGAAATCCTTGACCGCTTGCGTCGCGGCGGCGTCGTCGCGTTCGACCTTGAGCGTGCCGGAATCGCCGCCCGCCTTGAGCAGGTCGAGGGTGACGCCTTCGATGGCGCCCTCGACCCGATTGGTCTGGCTGCTGATCGCAATGCCGTTGATGGTCAGAGAGGCATTGGCGGCCGCCTGTTCCTGCAAGGCGCCGGGCACGCCGGTTTCGAAGCCGAGCAAAGCCTGCAGGGCGTTCTCGGGATCGCTGTTGCCCGTGACCTCTATGCCTGCGACGGCGGCGTCCGTGCCTGTCTTGGTGCTGGTCAGCATGAGGCGATGCGGATTCTCGCTGCCATCGTTGAGGACGGTCGCGCGCACTCCCAGGCTGGGATCGGCATTGTTGATGGCGGCGACCAGGCCGTCGATCGACGTGTCCACGCCATCCAGATCCAGGGAGTGTTCGGTGCCATCCGCCAGCTTGATGGTAAGCGTGCCGCCCTGGCCGATGGCCTGGCCGCGGTCGGCGACGCCCTGGCTGACCAGGGTCTGGGCTTTGGCCAAGGTGTTTACCTGGACACTGTACTGGCCGGCGATGGCCTTATGCGTGGCCGATGCGGTAAAGGCCTCGGAAGCGGTCGAGGTTTTCAGCGCGCCCAGGGTTTCCTCTTTGCCGATTTTCTCGGCGGCGGTCTTGAGCGCTTCGATGGAGCTCTGGATCTTGCCGTAGGCCGACAGGCGGTTCTGCGCGCTGACCTGCCTGGTCTGGATGAGCGCAAGGGCCTGATTCTCGCTGTTGCGCAGATCGGTCAGCAACTGGTCCAGGGGCAGGCCGGAGCCCACGCCGATAGAAGATACAGCCATGATTGAACTTCTCCTGATGGGGATATTGTCGTGCAGCGCGTCGGGTTTCAAATCCCGCGACAAGCGCGATATGTATGCCTAGTTTGGGTAATTGCGCAGCGGACGGGCCGGTTCAGGCATGGGTGCTCACCACCTGTCCCTGAAGCTGCACGATCATCTTGGCTATGCGTATGACCGCGTCGCTCGGCACGGTGCGCAGCACCTCGCCGGTTTCATTGTCGATGAGAGACACCACGACGCGCTGCGCTTCGGGATCGACGTCGAAACGCATGCCGGTGGACCATGCTCTCAGGCTGCTGTTCACATCCTCGAGCGCCTGTTCCAGAGCGTTGCCCGAGCCGGCGCCGCCGGCCGCCCGGCGCTGATTCGAGTCTCCCGCCTCGACGACTTCCGCGGACGGCGTCACCTGGCGCGCGGGTTCGGGCAGGACCGGGCGCTCGACCTCCAGGGCGACAGGGTTCACAGGGAGTGAGACCGACGAATTCGGAGTAAGCGGGTTGACCATCAGGATGCTCCCGAGCAGTATTGACAATGGGTGTAACGGCCTGCGGCGCCGATACTTTATGGGCGGCGCGGCCCAATAGCCTGAACAGGGCGCTAAAGTCCTATTTGATCCGGCCGTTCCACGGCAAGCGGCGGGTGAAAATACAGCATGTCGTCTTTGCCTGTTTTTCGTCCACGAATGCTCAACTCCGAAGACCTGCTGGTCAGGCAGCACACCCCATTGGTGCGTCGAGTGGCCTTGCAGCTGGTCGCCCGGCTGCCCGCCAATGTCGAACTCGACGATCTGATGCAGGCGGGCATGATGGGCTTGCTGGACGCGGCGCGGCGCTATCGCGAAATGGCCGAGGCCCAGTTCGAAACTTATGCGACCACCCGCATACGCGGCGCCATGCTGGACGAGCTGCGCAGTCAGGACTGGCTGCCGCGCAGTGTGCGCAGCAAGTCCAGGCAGATAGAAGCGGCGATCCACGACTTGAACCACCGACTGCTGCGCGCGCCCTCCGAGGCCGAAGTGGCCGATGAGCTCGGCATGTCTCTGGAGCAATACCAGGAGATGCTCGAGGAAGCGCGCGGCGTCCAGGTCATTCATTATGAAGACCTGGCGCGCAGTCCGGGCGACACGAGGGACGGCGCCGACGCTGCGGCCGATCCGGAGCTGTCCGCCTGGGACAATCCGCTGGAGCGGCTCGTTTCCCAGGGGCTGCGTTCGGCCCTGGTCGAAGCGATTCAGGCGCTGCCCGAGCGCGAGCAGCTCTTGCTGTCGCTGCAGTTCGAGCACGATCTCAACCAGAAGGAGATCAGCCTGGCCATGGGGGTGACCGAAGGCCGTGTATCCCAGCTTCGCTCGCAGGCGGTGAGCCGCATAAGGGCCTTTCTGGCCGCCAACGCGTGGAATGTGGAGCCCAGCGAGGGCTACGCCGAGAGCAAGCTCATCTAGTGTTAATCTTCTATCTGCGGGCACAGAGCCGGCGCCATGCCGCGGCCCGCTCTCCCCGCGCGGGGCCAGACACCGGAAGAAAAATTGGATTACGTCGCATCTTGCAATCTGCCGACCCCCTGGGCGGTATTTCAGCTACATGGTTTCATCAAGCCCGACACGGGCAAGGAGCATGTCGTCCTTACCCTGGGAGACGTCGGCGACGGCCAGCCGGTGCTGGCGCGCATCCACTCCGAATGCCTGACCGGCGACGGCCTGTTCAGCCAGCGCTGCGACTGCGGCGCCCAACTTGAAGCGGCGATGAAGGCCATCGCCGCCGAAGGGCGAGGCGCGCTGCTGTATCTGCGCCAGGAGGGGCGGGGCATCGGCCTGCTCAACAAGATACGCGCGTACAACCTGCAGGACCAGGGCTTCGACACCGTCGAGGCCAACGAGTACTTGGGCTTCCCGGCCGACATGCGCCGCTACGACGTGTGCAAGCCCATGCTCGATCACTTCGGCGTGGCCAGCTTGCGGCTCATGACCAACAATCCGCGCAAGGTCGACCAGCTTCGGGCCATCGGCATCGAGGTCGTCGAACGCCTTCCCTTGCAGGTCAATCGCAATCCGCACAACGAGGGATATCTGCAGACCAAGGCCGCCAAGCTGGGGCATTGGCTCAAAACCACCCTGACCGAGCCCGATCAATGAGCGGCTGGTACATTCTTCCCAACGGCAATGTCCGCCACGTCGACGGACTGGAAATACAGCCCGAGCTCGACTGGTTCCCGACCGATGCAAGCCTGCTCGCGTATGCGGATGAACAGCGCGCGGCGGGCCGCTCCGAAGCCCAGATCGCCCGGCAGGTCATGAGCCTGGCGGTCGAGTGCGAAGAGTGGGTGAAGGAAAACCTGGGCTGATCCGCCCCGGGCGCAAGGCGCGGCGTTTTTCCATCATCTGTTTGTTTTCGAATAGCCGGCGGCCAGCCGGCTTTTTCACATGAAGCGCATCTTGAAGCGGCGGCCCTTGATGGTGCCGTTGGCCAGCTTGTCGTAAGCCTCGTCGGCAATGGATCGCTTCAGGGCGACGAAGGTCACGAAATCGAACACGTCGATTTTCCCCAGGCTGTCGAAGGGCAGCCCGGCGTCCTTGGTCAGCGCGCCGACCAGGTCGCCGGCCCGCAGCTTGTTCTTCTTGCCGCCTTGTATGCACAGGGTGATCATGGGCGCCTCCGGCGGCCGGCCGGCCGAGCGGGGCAGGGAATGCAGGCGCCGCCATGGCAGGGGCTTGCCCTGGTATTCCTCGATGCGTTGGGCCCGATGCCGTTCCTGCGGCGAAACCAGGCTCAGGGCCAGGCCTTTCGTGCCGCCGCGTCCGGTGCGGCCGATGCGATGCACGTGCACCTGGGGCTGGGCCGCGAGTTCGACGTTGAGCACGGCGTCGACCGACTGTATGTCCAGGCCGCGCGCCGCGACGTCGGTGGCCACGAGCACCGAGCAGCTCTGGTTGGCGAACTGCACCAGTATGTCTTCGCGATCGCGCTGTTCCAGGTCGCCGTGCAGGGCCAGTACCGAAAAACCGCTTTGCTGCAGAAACTCGGCCAGCTCGTGGACCGCGGCCTTGGTATTGCAGAATGCCAGGGTGGAGACGGGGCGGAAGTGGGTGAGCAGGCGGGCCACGGCGGCGAGGCGCTGGTCGGCCTCGACTTCGTAGAAATGTTCTTCGAGCCGGCTTTCGGGCAGCAGGGCCTTGATGCGCACTTCGACGGGGTCGCGCAGAAAGCGGGCGGCGATTCTTTGCACGTTGTCCGGATAGGTGGCGGAAAACAGCAGGGTCTGCCGCTTGCGCGGGCAGGCGGCGGCGATGTCCACCATGTCGTCGTGAAATCCCATGTCCAGCATGCGATCGGCCTCGTCCAGGACGAGGGTGCGCAGGCCGGACAGGTCGACGGTGTTGCGCTGCAGATGGTCGCGGAAGCGGCCGGGCGTGGCGACGATGATGTGGGCGCCATGGCGCAGGGAATCGATCTGGCGTTCGAGCGAGGCGCCGCCCGCCAGAACCAGCACTTTGATGTTGCCGGCATGCCGGGCCAGCCGCCTGAGCTCCTGAGCCACTTGGGCGGCCAATTCGCGCGTGGGGCAAAGCACCAGCGCCTGGGTGCCGAACCAGGCGGGCTTGAGCGTATGCATGATGCCCAGGCCGAAGGCGGCGGTCTTGCCGCTGCCTGTCATGGCCTGGGCGATCAGGTCGCGCCCTTCCAGGATGGCCGGCAGGCTTTGCGCCTGGATGGGGGTCATCCGCGCGTAGCCGAGCTGGTCGAGGTTGTCGAGCACGGGGCGCGAGAGCGCCGTGCTGCTGAACGAAAGGGAGGTGCTCACGGTGCCGCTTGCCAAATAGCTGAAGAAGGCCGATTTTAGCAGGGCCAGCCCCGGCTGCTTAGAGTTAGGCAAGCCCGGTCCACATTATGCTCAGGCGGCCAGGGCGGCCAGTTCCGTGATGGAACCGATCGCCTTATTCATGGCGTTCTGCTTGGCGTCCGCGCCCATGTTGACGCCTTCGGCGCGCACGAACTGGACGTCGGTGATGCCGAAGAAACCGAAAATGGTCTCGAGGTAGCTTTCCTGATGCTCGAGGGCGCGGCCCTGCTCGGACGATGAATAGGCGCCGCCCCGGGAGGAGGCGACGATGACCCGCTTGCCGCCCGCCAGGCCCACGGAGCCGTTCTCGGTGTACTTGAAGGTGCGCCCGGCTTGGGCGAGCCGGTCGATCCAGGCTTTGAGCTGGCTGGGTATGGTGAAGTTGTACATGGGGGCGCCGACGACGACGACGTCGGCTTCGAGGAACTGGCTGATCAATGCTTCAGAGCGCTGGTTCTCGCGGCGCTGTATGTCGGACAGTTCGGCGGCGTCGGGCGGCAGGCGAAAGCCGAGGGAGTCGGCGGAAAGATGGGAGGGGGCCTGGGCGGCGAGGTCGAGGTACTGGACTTCGATATCGGCCTGGGTGTCGACGTAGTGGTCGACGATGCGCCGGGTCAGTTCACGGGAAACGGAGGCGTCGCCGGTGATGGCGGAGTCGATGTGCAGCAGTTTGGTTGTCATGGATGGTTCCCCGGTATGTTTGTTTGGCTCGTGGTCTTTGCGCTTGCCGCGTTGGCGGCGGCCCGTTGCAGGGGCGGTTTTTTGTCAAAGGCTGAAGCTAGTAAGGAAAATGGTAGCCAATAGGAGTTGGCTTGATTAGCCGGTCGTCTCGGAACTTGTTGTTCCATTTTTGGGTTTAATGCTGTGTTTTTGGATGGGTATGGCCCATTTGGATGTCTTGTGTTCATTGCCGCCGGGGGGATATGCATGTGGGGGCGTGGGGGCTTGGAGTACTTAAGCCGGCGCGGGGCGGGTTTGTATTTTGGGCGCCGCTCGCTGCGGCCCGGCTTTGCCGGGCTTCCCTCCTACCCTATCATTTTCGGGGCGCCCGCAAAACTCACGGGCGGCGGACCAGTGGTCCGCCAAGCGTGCCCGTTCAAACAGTTGCGGGCTTGCCTCCCCGAAAATGACAGGGTACTCGGCTTGCTCGGACGTCGCCCAAAATACAAACCCACCCCACGCCTCAAGATTTCGAATTTTGTGGCCTCGCACGCGAGCCGTCTCCTTGCTCCAATGCACCCCCCCCCCGCAGCACAGGGACGGGGCTAGAAGTTAAGAGACCCCCAAAATTAAGAGATCCCAAAAAGGCCCTGAAAGTTAGGAGGCCCCGAACATCCCGGCCTGAAAATCCTCGAACGCCTGGATCAACTCCTGCCTCGTGTTCATCACGAAAGGCCCGTGCTGGGCTATCGGTTCGCGCAGCGGCATGCCGGCGATCAGCAGGACCCGCGCCGGGCCGTCGCTTTGCAGAACCACCCCGTCCGAATCGGGATCGTTGCGCAGGATCGCCATCCTTTGCTCGCCCACGGCCTCGTCGCCCACCCGGACATTGCCCCGGTAGACGTACACAAAGGCGTTGGCCGCCGCGGGCAGCGACTGGCGGAAGATATCAGGCCCCTCGAAGTGGATGTCCAGATAAAGGGGCTCCGTGACGGCCCTCTGCATCGCCCCTTCCATCCCGTGGGTGGAGCCGGCGATGACACGGACGCGGACGTCGCCGACGCGGGCCTCGGGGATTTCTTCGCTTTGGATGTCCCGATACCAGGGCTGGGTCATTTTGTCCCGGGACGGCAGGTTCAGCCAGAGCTGGAAGCCTTCCATCCGGCCCGCCTCCTGCTCGGGCAGTTCTGAATGGACGACGCCGCGTCCCGCGGTCATCCATTGGACACCGCCGTTCTGCAGCAGGCCCTCGTGGCCGTAGCTGTCGCGGTGGCGCATGCGCCCGGCGATCATGTAGGTGACGGTCTCGAAGCCCCGGTGGGGATGGTCGGGGAAGCCGCGGATGTAGTCGTCGGCCTCGTCGCTGCCGAAGGCGTCGAGCATCAGGAAGGGGTCGAGCCTGCGCTGCAGGTCCTGGGTCAGGACGCGGGTCAGCTTGACGCCGGCGCCGTCGGAGGTGGGCATGCCGGCGACCAGCCGCTCTATGCTGCGCGGGTGGTCGACGCGTTCGGATTGGAGGGTGGCTGTGCTCATGGTGTTTTCTCGCTGGAAGGGGCCGGCGGGACCGCGGCGGCTTGGAAGCTGGGCCCTTGACGGTCTCGGCGACACGGTTTCGTTCACGATTTCATTATATGGACCGCCTGAGCGGCGCAGAAGAGCGCTTTTGGGAACGCATTGTTGCACCGGTGGGTGAATGATGGGGTCTGGCGCGTTCTACCGGAAACAGGCCGGAGGCGCCCCGCAGTTGAAGTAAGCCGGGCGGTGCGCGTTTTTTACGATGGTGTACAATCGCCCCGTCATCAGGGAGTAGCCGCGTCCCGCAATGGGGCGGTCTGCGTCAACATACTTGGCCGCACAGGGCCATGGCGCAAACAGCTCGGGCCTTTCGTCCGCAGTAGCCTGGCAAGACTTTTGACCGCTGGATCCCGCCGTCGGCCGGGGCCTGGTGGTCGATCGTGCAACGCCGGCTATGGATATTCAACACAATGCAAGCTTTCCTCGTTTCCACCGGTGTGGTCGCGCTGGCCGAGATCGGCGACAAGACGCAACTGCTGGCTTTCATTCTTGCCGCGCGATTCAGGCGTCCGTGGCCCATCATCGCGGGCATCGTCTGTGCCACCTTGGTGAATCATGGCCTGGCCGGCGTGCTGGGAGCATGGATCACGACGGCGGTCGAGCCGTCGACCCTGCGCTGGCTGCTGGGACTGTCCTTCATTGCCATGGCCGCCTGGGTGTTGATACCCGACAAGATGGACGACGACGCTGCGCCGTCGGCCGGCAGGATGGGCGTTTTCGGCGCCACTCTGGTCGCCTTCTTTCTGGCCGAGATGGGGGACAAGACCCAGGTGGCGACGGTGGCGCTGGCGGCCAATTATGCGTCGGTGACGGCGGTGGTGCTGGGCACGACGCTGGGCATGCTGATCGCCAACGTGCCCGCGGTGCTGATCGCCCGGAAGTTCGTCGAGCGCGTGCCGATGAAGCTGGTGCATACCCTGGCCGCGATCATTTTCGCAGTGCTGGGCGTGTTGACCCTGTCCGGGGTGGGACAGGGCCTGTTCTAGCGAGAGAGGTCAGGCGCGCAGCGTCTTGAGCGCCTCGGCCCAGCGATGCAGTTCGTCCAGCATGGTGTTCGCGGCCGTGTCGATGAGCTCGTTGGACTTGAACTTGCGGTTTTCGTCCAGCAGCGTGGCCACCATGGGAATGGCCACGCCTTCGACCATGGGCATCATCTTCAGCGTGGTGACCAGCTGCTTTTCCAGCTGCACCGCGCGCATGCCGCCCGAGACGCCGCCGTAGCTCACGAAGCCGCAGGGCTTGTAATTCCACTCTTTATAGACGTAGTTCAGGGCGTTCACGAAGGAGGGCGGCGGGCCGTAGTTGTATTCGGGCGTCACGAAGGCATAGGCGTCGGCCTGCGAGACGCTGGCGCTCCAGGCCTTGGTGTGCTCTTTTTCGTATTTGCGCTGCACCGGATGATTGGCCTCATCGTAAAGAGGCAGGTTGAAATCGGCCAAGTCGACCAGCGAGGCGTCGAACTTGCCGTGCCGGGCGGCGAAATCCTTGAACCACGTGCCGACCGAGGGGCCTACGCGGCCGGGCCGGGTGCTGCAGATAATGACTTGAAGCTTGAGCGACATATTTCGATCTCCAGGTGTATTGAGTGACCCAATCCGCATTCTACACATCTGCCGGGCGCGCTACTTGCTGGGAAAGCGATGCGACAACTTCGAGGAAAAAGCCATGAATAAAACGCTCATCGCCACGACCGGTATTCTTCTATGCGCCGGGCTGGCCGCCTGCACGACCCCGAGGGACGCGACCCAGCTTTCGCAAAAGACGGTGCATTACGCCTGCGGTCCCCAGGGCGCTCAGCAGCCCTTGACCGTGCAATACACTTTCCAGGGAGGCGAGGCGCTGGCCGCCAAGGTCATCTACAACACTCAGGCGGTGGACCTGACGCGCGCCACGGCCAGCAACGCCGACATGGTGGGCAATACTTTCCGCGGCAACGGCTACACCTGGACGACCGACAAGTTCAACTATGACACTGTCGGCGAGACCCACGGCAATATGCTGACCCAGGACGTCGTCCAGACCGTCAATGGGCAGCAGACCACGGTCAGCAACATCATCGCCAACAATTGCATGGTGGCGGGCCCCGTCAGAACCCATCCCAACAACGCGGCGACCAATCCCCAATGAACGAGCTTTGCGCCGTGGCGCGCTTCATGCAGGACCACGGCCTGCTCCTGGTGACCGCCGAGTCCTGCACGGCGGGACTCATCGCGGCCCGCCTGGCCGATGTTCCGGGAGCTGGGCAGCTGCTGGATTGCGCCTTTGTGGTGTATTCGCCAGAAGCCAAGAAACAGTGCCTGAGAGTCAGCGAGCAGACCCTGCGGGAACATAATCTGACCAGCGAGGCGGTTGCCTTGGAGATGGCGCGTGGCGCCATGGCCAATAGCCGCCGCGCCAACGTCGCCATTGCCAACACCGGCCTTGCAGACGACAGCGACGACGAGATCCCCGCTGGCACGCAATGCTTCGCCTGGGCGTTCCGGGACGGGAAGGGCGGCGCGCCGACGCTGTACTCGGAGACGCGGCGCTTTTCAGGCGACCGCAGCGAGATCCGCGAGGCCAGCGCGCTGTATGCCCTGCAGGGCATACAGCGGTATTTCCAACAAGCCGGTGCGTTACGGGATGGCGCCGTACAAACGATTGCCGCCCGCACGGGCGCTTCGTTTTCCTAGATCGAAACGATTCGAAGCCCGCCGGACGGCGTTCGCCGCCGGCAGGAACCTGGCTCACTGCTGCGGATGGGGGCTGCGCAGCGGATCGAAATCCTCCCAGCGGCCCTGGTTCCAGCGCCCGTGGGCGCGTTCCACCTCTTTGCCTCCGGCATTGCGCAGCAGGGCGGCGATTTCGGACTGGTGTTCAGGCGTGGTATGGACGGCCAGCAAGACTCCGGCGCGGCGTCCTTCAGTGGCCTTGGCGCGGGCTGCTTCGAAGCGGCCCCGCCGACGCGGGCGGCCAAGAGAATACATGGCGCCGGCCAGCGAGCCGATATAAGCGCCCACGGCCACGCCGCCCACGACGGGCAGGGTGGAATGAGCGAACAGCCAGCCGATCACCCCGCCCAATACCGCGCCGGCGAGACCCACGATGGCGGCGCCGGCGACCGCCGTCGCGGGCGCGCCTTTGGAGTTGGGGTCGGCGGCGCGATCACCCCCTAACGGGAAGCGGTCGTGCCATCCGGCCGGATTGACGAAGAAGGTGTGCAAATCATCTCCCGTCACGCCTTCGCTCATGAGCGAGGCGGCGGCTCTTTCGGCATCCTCGAATGTATCGAAACGGGCGGCTACGATCAGTGCCATGCTGCATCCTCCTTCTTCGTGTATTTGCTGCCGGGGATGCCCCCAGCGCGGCATCCATACAAGGAACACAGCAATAATCATGCCGTAGCCATGCCTGGTCGACCGGCGGGGAGCGCGCTCGCCGTCTACGCTGTATAGGGCCATGCGCCCTTGTTTCAAGGCCATCCCGCCGATTTTTCCAACGCGTTTATCCCTGTTGCTCGTATGGATGTTCCCTCGTTTCCACATATTTCAAGTTAATATTCTAAATGAGAATTAATCTCATTCAGGAAAATGTAAGAATCGCGAGGAGAAAGCAACCATGCGCCCCACCCCGACCCTGCTTGGGTCTTCCCTGGCCCTTGCTCTGGCCACCCCCCATCTCGTGTTCGCTCAGGCGAATCCCCAGACATCCGCGGGCAGCGGCGGCACGCAAAGGCCGGCCCTGCTGTCGCCCGTGACCGTCAGGGGCGTGGACGACCGTCCCTACATGACGCCCGAGGCGTCCCAAAGCAAATTCACCGCGCCGTTGGTGGACACGCCCAAGTCGGTACAGGTGATTCCGCGCGCGGTCATTCAGGACAGCGCCGCCACTTCGCTGGAAGACGTGCTGCGCAACTCTCCCGGCATCACTTTTGGCGCGGGCGAGGGCGGACAGCCCCTGGCCGACCGGCCCTTCATACGAGGCAGTTCTTCGGGCGGCAGTATTTACGTCGACGGCATACGCGATCCCGGCGGCCAGACGCGGGAAATTTTCAATCTGGAAGGGGTGGAAGTCGTGCGCGGCGCCGATTCGGCCTATGGCGGCCGGGGGTCTGGCGGCGGCAGCATCAACCTCGTCAGCAAGCGGGCCAGGCTGGGCAGCTTCACCGAGGGTTCGCTCGGCTACGGCAGTGATGGATATCTGCGCGCCACCATGGACGGAAACTGGCAGTTCAACGACCGCTCGGCCTTTCGCCTGAACGTGCTGGGCGCGAAGGGCAATGTGGCCGGCCGCAACCAGGTCGACTACGAGAAGCTGGGCATCGCTCCCTCGCTGTCGCTGGGCCTGGGTACGCCCACCCGGCTCACATTCAGCTTTTATCACTTGAACACCGACGACATGCCCGACTATGGCGTGCCGACGGCCCGCAAGGCGCCGGAGCTGTCCGCCGGCGACACGGGCATACTGGACGTCGACCGCGACACCTTCTACGGGCTGTACGATCGCGACTTCCGCAAGACCCGGGCCGACATCGGCACCATCGAGATAGAGCACGACCTAAGCGAGCGGCTGACGCTGCGCAATGCCATCCGCTACGGCGAAACCGTCAACGACTATGTGGTGACCAATCCCGGCGACGGTACGGTTCTGATGAACCCGGCCGATGGCCAGTACTGGCTGCAGCGCGGCACCAAGTCGCGCTGGCAGAAGAGCACCATGCTGACCAACGTGACCGAGTTGAACGGCCAGGCCGATACCGGACAGCTCAAGCATCGCTTCAATTTCGGCATCGAGCTCTCGCGCGAAACCATTCGCAATGCCAGCTACAACATTGCCACGACGTCCGGCCGGGCCTGCCCGGCGGTGTTCGGCGCGGGCGAGATGGACTGCACGCCCTATCTGTCTCCCGACCCGAGCGACCCCTGGTCGGGTTCGGTGGAGCGCGCGCCGCTGAGCCTGGACGCCCATTCCTCGACTCAGGCCGTCTATCTATTCGACACGATCGACGTGTCCGAGGCCTTTCAGGTCAACGCCGGCCTGCGCTATGACCGCTACCGCATCTCGGGATCGCAGAGCGGACGCGGCGGATCGGTCGAAGGCAGCAGCCGCTGGAATACCTTCAACTATCAGTTGGGCCTGGTCTACAAGCCGGCCCCCAACGGCAGCGTGTATGTGTCTTATGCCACGGCGTCGACGCCCCCGACGGTCAGCGGCGGCGACCAGGAGGGCATCGTTCAGGACATGAGCGAGCTCAAGCCCGAGAAAAGCAGCACCATCGAGCTGGGCACCAAATGGAATGTGCTGGATGAACGCCTGGGCCTGACCGCCGCCCTGTTTCAGACCGATCGCAAGGATGCCCAGATCGAAATCGAGCCCGACGTGTTCGAGCAGGCGGGCAAGACGCGGGTGCGAGGCCTGGAGCTGGGCATCGCGGGCCAGATCACGCCGAAATGGGGCGTGTATGGCGGCTATACCTATATGGACAGCGAACTGCTGCGGGGCGCCTACAGCGGGGTCAACGAAGGAGATCCGCTGGCCAACACGCCCAAGCACAGCTTCAGCCTGTGGACCACCTACAAGCTTATGCCCGCGCTGACTGTCGGGGCGGGCGCCTACTACGTGGGCAAGCGCTTCGGCGGCAACCAGGGCGGCGCGGGCGGCGGGGCCAATGCCGTCTATATGCCCTCGTACTGGCGTTTCGACGCCATGGCGGCCTACCAGCTCAACAAGAACCTGGCGCTGCAGCTCAATGCGCTGAACATCGGCGATAAAAAATACTACAGCCGCACCAACGGCGTCCATCACGCCGACTTCGGGCCCGGCCGTCAGGTCATACTGAGCGCCAATCTGCGCTATTGAACGCCAGGCCCCTGGACGGTGCTAAGCGCGGCCCGTGCGCGGGCCGCTTTTCTTGTCCAGGACGGCGGGCGTGTCGTCCTGCGGCTTGAATGCCGAGCGCGATGCGCCGACCGGGTTCGGGTCGCCGTCGAAGCGGGTCGCCTTGGCGTCTTCGGCCTCCGGCCGCTTGCTCTCGTCGTGGGCGGGGCGCTTGGTTCCGGACGATGCCTGTTCACGCGCGGCCCGGGCCGCCTTGGCCCGGTCTTTGGAGTCGGATTGGGTCATGGCATTTCCTCAGGAGCTGCGAGAGGCGGCGGACATTTCATTGGCCCGGTCCGCCCAATCGACCCAGGCGACGGCAAGCAGCAGCGCTACGCCCAGGGCATACAGAATCAGTGGAATGCTTTCATGCGACATGACGATCTCCCTGACAGTGAGTGGTAAAGCGGGTTGACACTGGCGGCAGCACCAGCAATTGGCGTGCCCGGGGAGAGAAGAGCCGGATCCGGAATGGTTTGAGCCGGATCCGTATCGGCGCAAAGAGGCCGCCGCATTTGCGGGCCGGCCTGTCCGAGCCTTTCGGACGTCAGTCGGTGATGTCAACTTCCTTGGTTTCCTTGCCGAGCAACAGGGCGAGCAGGGTGAGGGCGCTCATGGCCGACAGATACAGGCCCACCAGCGTGGGGCTGCCTTTGCCCATGTCCCACAGCCAGACCGCGACGAAGGGGGCCAGCGCCGCGCCCAGGATCGACGAGACGTTATAGGAAATGCCCGAGCCCGTGTAGCGGACGTTGGTGGGAAACAGTTCGGGCAGCAGGGCGCCCATGGGGCCGAAGGTCCATCCCATGAGGCTGAAGCCGATGATCAGCCATGCCATGACGCCCACGAATCCGGCGTTCAGCAGCGGCGTCCATACCAGCCCGAACAGGATGATGACGAGTGTGACGGCGATGAGCGTCTTGCGGCGCCCGAAGCGATCGGCCCAGGGACCGGACAGCAGCGTGAACACACCGAAGAACATGACCCCGGCGATCAGCATCATGACGAAATCGTTATAGCTGTATCCCAGACCCGAAAGCTGTCCCACGGCCGGATCCACCGGCGCGCGGCCATAGCTGAGCGAGAAGGTGGTCATCAGATAGAACAGCACGTAGGTGGCCAGCATGTAGAACGTGCCCAGAATCAGCTCGCGCCAGTGGGTGCGAGCCACTTCGCGCAGGGGCAGCTTGACCACCTTGCCCGTGTTCACCGCCTTGGAGAAAGCCGTGCTTTCCACCAAGTGCAGGCGCACCCACAGGCCCACGATGACCATGATGGCCGAGAACAGGAAGGGAATGCGCCAGCCCCAATCCAGGAAGGCCTGCGAGGGGCGGGACGGATCGTCGGAGGGCATCAGGGCCGCGACGATGAGGAACAGGCCGTTGGCAATGATGAAGCCCAGCGGCGCGCCCAATTGCGGAAACGTGCCGTACAGGGCCCGCTTGCCCTTGGGCGCGTTCTCGGTCGCCACGAGCGCGGCTCCCGACCACTCGCCGCCGATCGCGAAGCCCTGGGCCAGCCGCAGCAGCACCAGCAGCGCCGGCGCAAACCAGCCGATGGCGTGATAGGTGGGCAGCAGGCCTATCAGGAAGGTCGCAATGCCCATGGTGAGCAGGGCGGCCACCAGCGTCGTCTTGCGTCCCACCTTGTCGCCCAGGTGTCCGAAGAAGACGGCGCCCAGGGGGCGCGCAATCATGGCGGCGCCGAAAATGGCAAAGGAGGAGAGCAGGGCGACGGTCTCGTTTCCGGGCGGAAAGAACAGGTGCGGAAAGACCAGCACCGCCGCCGTCGCATAGACGTAGAAGTCGTAGAACTCGATGGTGGTGCCGATGAGGCTGGCCAGGATGACGCGGGATTTTGAATTGGCGGGCTGCGCCGGGGACCGGACGGTCGAGGTGGTAGTGGACATGAAAGAGCTCGAGAAGGCGGCGCGCAGAGGGCCGGACCACGGCCGGTGAAACTTCCCTGCGAAAGGGCAGTATTGTACTTCAGCCCGGCGCCGACGCCGGATCCGGGCTGCCCGTGCGCCCGTCGGCCTGATAAGTGAAAGCCGGCGGCAGATTGGTGAACATGTCGAAGATCAGCTTGCGCATCCAGCTGTTGCCGGCGTCGTGATGGTAGCGTTCGTGCCAGTATTGCCGTACCTCGTACGACAGCGAAGGAAAAGGCAGCTCCAGCGGAAGTATGCGGCCCCCTAAAGCGAGCGTGCGGGCCAGCCGCGAGGGCACGATGGCCAGCAGGTCGGTCGACGTGATGATGCGCTCCAGCCCCAGGAACGACGACACCCTCACGGCCACCTTGCGCTGGACGCCGCGCTCCTCCAGCGCCTTGTCCAGCCGGGAGTGACCCGTGGTGGGCGCCACCAGGGCCAGATGCTGCTCTTGCAGGAATTGTTTCCGGGTCAGCGCTTTCGAAACCCTGGGATGGTCCGCGCGCGCAATGCAGGAATAGTTTTCGGCGAACAGCCGCTGCTGATAAAAGCCATGATGCAGGTCGATGGTGTAGCCGATCGCCAGGTCGAGCTTGCCGCTTTCCAGCAGATTGCCGGTCGAGGGATCCAGATCCACTGAATCGAGCTGGACCAGGGGCGCGCTTCGCCTCAGTGCGGCCACGATCTCGGGAAACATGACCAGTTGCGCCACATGGCTCAATCCGAGGCGGAACCGGCGGCTGGATGTGTCGGCGTCGAAAGGCTTGTAAGAGCCTCCTTCCGGGTTGAGCAGATTGATGGCTTGCTCGATATGGGGCAGCAGCTTCTCGAGAAACGGGGTGGCCATCATGCCTTCGGACGTGCGTACGAACAAGGGGTCGTCGAAATGGTCGCGCAAGCGGCCTAGCCGGATGCTGACGGCGGGCTGGCTGAGCCCTATCTGTTCGCTCGCGCCGGTCACGCTTCGCGCAGCGCGAATTTCCCTCAACAACAAAAAATCATAGAGATCCAGTTTGGAATGCGCCATGATGGACGTTCCCGGTAGGGGCTCGGACGAGAGGCGGGGCGCCCTCTCCATAAAAATTCACAATATGCGGTATTTGGCTCGGCTTATTGCGGGAGGAAAGGTAATCCCGGAAACTTTACTCCATTATCAAAGCAGCCATGTACCGGGGGCAAAAGGCAGCCGCCCGCCCGTGCACGGCCCAAAACCGCCCAGGACGCGGTCCGGCAAGGAGACGAACATGAATGCACCGCAGCCAGCTTGCAATATCGCCGATCGCGAAAGCTTCTACAAAAAGATCGACGGCGCCAGCATGACGCCGCTTTGGGAAGTCCTGCACGGCATCGTGACACCCTTTCCCCAGACGCCGTGCCTGCCGCACGTATGGAAATGGGCCACCAGTTATCCCTGGCTGCTGGAGGCGGGCGGGCTGATTTCCGCCAAAGAGGCCGAGCGGCGCGTCCTGGTCCTGGAGAACCCCGGCCTGCGTGGCCAGACGCGCATCACGCACAGCCTGTATGCGGGCCTGCAGCTCATCCTGCCGGGCGAGGTCGCGCCGGCGCATCGGCATTCCCAGTCGGCCCTGCGTTTCATTTTGTCCGGTTCGGGCGCCTATACCGCGGTCCAGGGCGAGAAAGTCGCCATGAACGTGGGCGACTTCGTCATTACGCCTTCCTGGACTTTTCACGACCACGGAAACCCGTCGGACGAACCCATGGTGTGGCTCGACGGCCTCGACCTGGCCATCGTGGAGCTGTTCGACGCCCAGTTCATGGAACGGGGTTCCGAGGACAGCCAGCAGACCTCCATCGAGGCGGGAACCAACCTGGCCGTGTTCGGCAACACCATGAAGCCGGTGGAATACAAGCCGCGCTCCCGCACCTCGCCCCTGTTCTGGTACCCGTACGAGCGCACCCGCGAGGCGCTGGAAACCATGCTTCAGCATGGCACCGAGCACGAATGCTGGGGCTACAAGCTGCAATACACCAACCCTGTCACGGGCGAATGGGCCATGCCCACCATGGGCCAGTTCATGCAATTGATGCCCAAAGGGTTCAAGGGACGCCCCTACCGCTCCACCGATTCGACCATCTATGTCGTGGTAGAAGGGTCGGGACGCTGCGTGGTAGGAGACACGGTCCTGCGGTTCGAGCCCAAGGACGTCTTCATTTGTCCTTCGTGGATGCCTTATCGCTTCGAGATCGACGCGGCCGACGACGTGGTGCTGTTCAGCTATTCCGACCGGCCGGCGCAACAGGCGCTGGATCTCTGGCGCGACCAGATCGGCTGAGCCAGCGCGTTCTCTTGATTGATTTGACCCGATGCCGATGAGGCTCCGGCCTCAGAGGCGTCGTCGTCCCTGCCATGCGGGCGAGCGTTGAAGGAGGAAAGGTCCATGAGTTCTCAAAGTGGATTGCCGATCGTGGTGGCCGGAGGGGGAATAGGCGGCCTATGCGCCGCGCTGGCCCTGGCGCGAGAAGGCTTTCCGGTCGAAGTGCTGGAGCGGGCCCCCGAAATCGGGGAAATCGGCTACGGCATCCAGATCGCTCCCAATGGCCACGCGATCCTCAAGAAACTCGGGGTGATGGAGATCCTCGAACCGCAGGTGTTCTATCCCGACGCGCTCATTCTCATGGATGCGGTGGATCTCAGCGAGATCACGCGCATCCAGCTCAGTGACCGCTTCGTCGAGCGCTACAAGCTGCCTTATTTCGTGGTGCATCGCCGCGACCTGCATGCGGCATTGATCGAGGCCTGCCGCCGCGAGCGGAACTTTTCCTTCGAGGAGGGCGAAGTTACCGACTACGAGAACCACGACGGCCATGTGCTGGTCCATTGCAGCGACGGCCGCAGCCTTAAGGCCAAGGCGATGATCGGATGCGAAGGCCTGCGCTCCAGGACTCGCGCGCGCATCGTCGACGATTGCGGGCCGCGGCCCACGGGCTATGTGGTGTATCGCGGCCTGGTCCCGGTGGACGAGATAAGCAATAAAGACCACCTGAACTCGATGGTGATCTACGGCGGCCCCGGCTGCCATATCGTTCAGTACCGGCTGCGGGGCGGCACGGTGATGAACAATGTGGCGACCTTTCAAAGCCCCGCGTATGGGCGCGGCGAAGCCGAATACGGCACCCCCGACGAGCTGTCGTCCGCCTACGATCAGTGCGCGCCCGAAGTGCGCGACATGCTCAAGTATTTTGCCCTGGAAAAGAACTGGCGCCTGCACGATCTGCTGCCGGCGACGAACTGGACCGACGGGAACGTGACCTTGCTGGGCGATTCTGCTCACGCCACGCTGCAGTACCTGGCGCAGGGGGCGATCATGGCCATGGAGGATTCCATGGCGCTAGCCCGCGAAATGGCGCATCGGCCCGACGATGTCAATCAGGCCATGCTGCGCTACCAGTCGCAGCGTCTGAACCGGACCGCCAGGGTCATCACCACCGCCCGGCTGTTCGGCGAAATCGTGCATGCACGCGGCGGGGAACGCCTGCTGCGCAACGAACTGGCCCGGCGCCGCGACGTGCATATCCCCTGGGAAGTCGATTGGCTTTATCGGGGCGAGGAGTCGCAGGCCGTGGCTTGAGCGCGCCCCGCTCAAGCGGGGCTCAGCGCGCAGGCCGCGCCCAGGCCGGCCTCGATGATGGCACGGTCGGCGGCGTCGGTCTTGCCGTCATGGTTGAAGTCGTACCAGCTCGATTGCGCCACGCCGTTGTTCAGGTTCAAGCGGCTGAGCTCGGCCCAGTTGTCCAGGTCGGCCTGGTCGACCACGCCGTCGCGGTTGCCGTCGCCCGGGCAGTGCAGCTTATCGTACTGGTAGTTGTAGCTGGCCACCTGATCGCGTTCGTCCATTTCGGCCTTGAGCCTGGCGTAGGCTTGCTGCGCCTCGGCGGGCAGCGGGTCGGTGATGGTGGGCGAGCCGATGGCGATGGCGCTGCCGCTTCGGTCCAGCGTCGGGTTGGGCACGGCCATGTCGATCTGATAGAGCTCGTCGGTATTCTGGTTGTCCAGATACGTCGCGTTGATCGGGTTGGCGGTGTCCGTGGTGTAGGTCTTGCGGTTCAGGCGCACCAGCTTGTAGCGGCCGTCGCTGACGGCCTTTTGCGAGTCGGGCAGGACGTCGGTTTGGTCGCCGGCATCCAGCGCCTTGCGGTAGGACATGACCTGGCCGCATTGGCTGAAGCCCTCCGCGGGCACGCCGGCCAGTCCGGAGTCGGCCCCGTACCAGACGCCGCTCTGGTCTTCGCACAAGGCCTTGTTGGGAAAGATGGTAAAGCACACATTGGCGGCTTCCACCACGCAAGGCTGCGGCGTAAGGGTGGTGGCCGGATTGGTGAAGTTCGTGCCCATTTCAGAGAAATTCAAGGAACGGATGGGGCCCTGGCCGGGGGTGGTCAGATAGGCCAGCATGGGCTGGGCGTCCACCGGCCGGCTGGCCGGTACTTCGGTTTCCACATCGGCGCCGGCGACTTCCGCGAACAATCGGTAAAGATCGGGTGAACTGACCTGGTGCGAAATTTCGCGGCCGGGGTCTTTCACCATGGGGCCGGCCACCAGCAGGGGCACCGATACGCCGGTCTGGTAGGCGAAGCCTTTGGCACGGGTGGGATCGAACCGGCCCGGCTCGGTGAATTTCACGCTGTTGACGTAGGTGCCGTTGTCGCCCATGACGACCACCAGGGTATTGGTTTTTTCGGGCTGGTAGTTCAGTGTGCCGTCTTCGTTCCAGGCGGCAAGGTTCAGCTCGACCAGCAGGCGACCGATTTCCTTGTCCATGGCCTCCACCATCAGATTGGTGATGATGTGGGCGTCGATGGTAGCGGTGATCTGGCCCGGCACGCCTTCGATATCGCTGGCGGGCGAGCAGAGCAGGTTGTCGTTTCGGCCCGGAGTCGATTCCGAAATCAGCGACAAGGGCGGCACTTGCAGCGGGGCGTGGATGGCCGAATAGCCCACCGACATCATCCAGGGCTTGTCCTCGCCTTGTTGGCTGGCCCAGGCCACGGCGCGGTCGGTTTCCATGGTGCTGCGGTAGCCGCGCGCCGAGGGGTCGGCCGCCGTGGTTTTGCGCGTGCGGCCGTCGGCCCAGCTTTGGATGAACTCGCCTGTGTAGTAGCCGTTCTGCGCGCTGAAGTCGAGGTGGCCGGGCGGGGTGGCCTGGCAGGACTGGCCGGGATCGAAGATGCCGCCGCGTTCCATGCAGCTGCGGCCCGGCGTGGCAATGCCTTCGCCGCGGGCGATGGACTCGCAACCGCCGGTCGCGGCATAGCAGGCGCCGAAATCGGCGCCATTGGCCGGGTCCATCGTCGTGTTCGAGACGAAGCCGCATTTGTATGTGCCTTCGGCCACGTTGCTGAGGCCGGCGCGGGTGTCGATGGGATAGGGGGCGCCGTCGAGATAGCCGTCGAAGTAGTCCCAGCCCAGCTTCCACATGGTCTGGTGGCCATAGGGCAGGTTGGCGGCCGTGCCCAGGTCGGTGCCCGTCAGGTGCATTTTTCCAATCAGCGCGCTGGCATAGCCTTGGGTGCGCAAGAGCTTGGGCAGCGTCACTTCGTAAGGTGAAATCTCGGAATTGGCCAGGTCGGTCGACACCACCGCGTTCAGGATATTGGTGTTGGACGGATATCGGCCCGTGAAAAACGTGGCGCGGGTGGGCGTGCAGGTGGGCATGGCCCAGGCCTGGCGGAACTGCAGGCCCGCCTTGGCGATGGCCGTCAGGTTGGGTGTCTTGGGCGGCACCGCACCGCCGTAGCCGTAAGAGGTCAGTTGGTCGAGACCGAGGTCGTCGAGCACGATGAACAGAATGTTGGAGGCCGTTGGCGGCGGCGCGGGCTTCGAATCGTTGCCGCCGCTGGAGCAGCCTGCCAGCATGAGAGCGGACGCGGTGGTCAGGAGCAGGCCGGGCAATTTGCGGCGCGGAGTTATTGTCATGTTCGATCTCGCCAGAGGCCGCGCGAAGGCCGGCCGGATGTGTCCAAATGTAGGCGCCAGCATAAATCCGATACACCTTTTTACGCAATATTTTTTCAAAGGCGGCTTTTGCATTGCGCATATGGACTGCCTTGGTTTAAGATCAAACCAACCAGTTGGTATGGTTTGTGCAAGAGTCATGAAACAGAAAACACATCGATCGACAATACAGTCCACGGCAGGGGGCTCCGCCCGGGGCGCCGCCTCGCGCGGCCGCATCCTCGACGCCGCCCTGGGCGTATTTCGCGCCCAGGGTTACGCCGCCACCACGGTCGACGACCTGTGCCGCGCCGCGGGCGTCACCAAAGGCAGCTTCTTCCACCACTTTGAAAGCAAGGAGGCGGCCGCGCTGACCGCAATCGAACATTGGAACGAGGTCACGGCGGCCTTGTTTGCCGATGCGCCGTACTGGCGCATCGAAGACGCGCGCGAACGCTTGCTGTCCTATCTCGATTTTCGCGCGCAACTGGTACAGGGCGAACTGCCCGAGTTCACGTGCCTGCTGGGCACGCTGGCGCAGGAAACCTTCGCCAGCCATCCTGCGCTCAGGGCGGCCTGCGACGCCGGCATCGAGGCTCACGCGCAAACGTTGGTGCCGACCATCCAGTCTGCGCTCGAATGCCATGCGGCCGGCGCCGGCGGCGAGGCCGAAAGCCTGGCCCGCTATACGCAGGCGGTGCTGCAGGGCGCTTTCGTCCTTGCCAAGGCGGGCAACGATCCGGGCCTCGTGCTCGACGCCATCGGCCACTTGCGCCGTTACCTGGAGCTTCTGCTCCCATCATCCACCCCAAGGAGACGTCAATGAAGATAGAACCCTACCTGTTCTTCGACGGCCAGGCCGAGGAGGCCATGGCTTTCTATGAAAAGGCGCTGGGCGCCCAGCGCGAAGCGGCAATGCGCTATGCGGACTGCCCCGATCCCATACCGGCGGAATGCATGCCGCCGGGCGGCCCGCAAAAAATCCTGCACGGCAGCCTGCTCATCCAGGGGCAGCGTTTGATGCTCAGCGACGGCGTGCCGATGGAAAGCGGCGGTTTTCGCGGCTTCAGCCTGACCCTGCAATACGAAAGCGAAGACGAGGCGGGTGCCGCATTCGAGCGGTTGTCCCATGAAGGCCGCGTCATCATGCCGCTGGGCCCCACATTCTTCTCGCCCTGCTACGGCATGCTGCTGGATCGTTTCGGCGTGCAATGGATGGTGATGGCGGCGCCCGAGTCTCCCCCCCAAGCGTGAAGGAGAAACACCATGCCTTATTCCCTGACCCAGATCCGGGTGTTCAGCGCACCGGCCGAGCGCGTGTACCGCGCCTTGCTCGATCCGGCCGCCTTGGCGAAATGGAACCCGCCCGATGGCTTCACCGCCGTCGTGCATGAGCTCGACGCGCGTGTCGGCGGGCGCTTCCGCATCTCGTTCGTCAATTTCACCAACGGCCAGACGCACAGCTTCGGGGGCGAATACCGTGAACTCGCACCCAACGAAAAAATCGTCGCGACCGACCGCTTCGACGACCCGAATCTTCCCGGCGAGATCGTGACCACCTATCTGCTGCGCCCGGTATCCACCGGCACCGAGCTCACGGTCGAACAGGCCGGCCTGCCCGACGTCATTCCGGCCGAGGCCTGCCGGATGGGGTGGCAGCAGTCGCTCGAGCTGCTCGCCCGGCTGGTCGAGCCGGAAATTCCGGCGGAGTAGCCAGGCCCTAGAGTCCTCCGGCACAGGCCAGCGTAGTGCCGGTGACGTACGAAGCGCTTGGAGACGCCAGCCAGACAATGGCTTCCGCGATTTCGGCGGGTTCAGCCAAGCGCCCCAAGGGGATTTTTGGCGCTATCCGCGCCGGCCGGCCGGGCTCGCCGGCGGCGGCATGAATGCCCGTCAAGGTGCTGCCCGGCGCCAGGCCGCAGACTCGGATGCCCTCGGCGGCGACTTCCTTTGCCAGGCCCAGGGTAAAGGCTTCCAGCGCGGCCTTGCTGGCCGCGTAATGCACGTATTCGCCGGGGCTGCCTGTTCGCGCGGCAATTGAAGAAACGTTGACGATCACGCCGCGCGTCCCATGGCGGCCAAAATTGGCGAGCGCCTCGCGCGCGCACTGCATTGCCCCCAGCACATTGACCCGGAACACTTGCTCGATGGTGGCATCGGTCGTGTCCATGAAGGAGCTTATTGGCCCTGTGATTCCCGCATTGTTCACCAGAGCGTAGAGCGCGCCCGCCTCGGTCTCGATTTCATCGAACATGCGCCGGATGTCGCCAGGCTGGCCGACGTCCGCCTGGATTATGCGGGCTTTGCGCCCCATGGCGCGGATCGACTCGGCGACGGCTCGTACCGCCTGCTCGTCGCGTGAATAGTTCAGTACGACATCGTGCCCCGAGCGGGCCGCCGCCAGCGCCGTTGCCGCGCCGATGCCGCGACCGGCACCGGTAATGAGCATGACGCCCTGACCGGCGCCGGGTCGCTGATCATCGTTCATGGCGGGGGCCTCCGGAGTGCAGCATGTGGTTCGCTCCGGGGAAAGCGATCAGGTCCGTGACGCCGAAGTCGCGGCCCAGCTGCGACATGATGGCCGTGACCTGGCCACGGTGGTGGGTCTGGTGGTTGAACATGTGAAGCAATATGAGCCCGCATGGAAGCGTTGCCTCCTGGCGCCGGGAAATGGACCGGTAGGTGATGGACTCTTTCAGACGCTCCGGGCTCAGATTGGATACGGTGTCTTCGATCTCGGAGTCCGTCATCGCCCGCTCGCGAGCCAGGGCCTGGAAATCGGCATACAGCTCCTGATCGAGGGAATGGACTTCGAACGGCTGTGCCGCCAGCCGCCCCAGCCAGACGCGGTCGGCCAGCAGGATATGGTTGAATGTCTTATGGATGCTGCCGAAAAAGGCCTTCATGTCCCGCTTGCGTTCTTCGTCGCTCATTCCGGCGCACACGTCGTAAAGCCTTTCGTTCATCCAGCGGTTGTAGCCCGCCATCACCTGCAACATGTCCGGATCAGTCATGGAGCCTCCTTTTTGGCCGCGGGGCCGCCCCCAGGCAAAGTTTTGCATGAAATTCATTCATCCCTCGGACGACACGACCTTCAGGCGTCCTTGAAAGCCCAGCGGAAGGCCGGCGCCGCGCAGCCATTCCAGTGCGTAAGGCCACAGGACGTCTCGAAAGCGCTCATGGAAAAACGCGAAATGGCCGATCTCGTCGTGGCCGACATCGCGGGGGCTGAGCCGGAGGTGGCGGCGCTCGCTGGCGCTGTAGTACTTCAGTAGACGGTCCAGCGCGGCCTCGGTCCCGTATGGATCATCGTCCGTGCCCAGCGCTAGAATCGGAGCGCTGACATTGCGGAAGTTCCGGGCCAGGGCGACGGCCTCGGGCAGGCCTTCATCGGTTTCGACGCCACGGCGCACGGAGTCTTCGAAACACGGCCCCATGTGCGCCCAGTCCAGCGCCACGCCTTTCGGCGTGTCCTCCATCCAGCCCAGCCGCTTTGCCGGAAAATAGCCCAGCGCCACGGCCAGGACGGGCATCACTACATGCCATTTCCAAAACATGCTCCGGCGCTGTTCGGGCAGATAATCACGCCAGTAGGCATATTGCGCTCCCATGGTGAAAATCCGGCGTATCCGGTGCGCCGACGGCGCCAGGCCGATGACGAAGCCGCCCGCCGAATGCCCCACGACGTCGATCGGCTGCCCCGGGAAGCCGCGCTCCGCGTACTGCAGCACGCCTTCGAAATCGCGCTGCCCCCAGTCGATCCAGTCGGCACGGAAACCCCTTAACGAACTGCGGCGGGACTCGCCGATGCCGCGATAGTCGTAGGTGATGACGTCCCAGCCATGCTGATGCAGATAATCGGCAAAGCGCGAGTAGTAGCGGCAGCGCACCGAAGTGGCCGGATTGACGATGGCCAGTGGACGCGCGGCAGCATTCTCTCCGGCGTGGCGCCGCTCGAACCCGCCAAGCGGGTAGCCATCGGCCGCGGGGATTTCTATGGAACGGGACATGCGCTGCCTCAACAGGTGGAGTGAAGTATTTCGCCGATGGTTTCACCGATGCGGCGAACGGCCCATTCTGTACGCGGCGTAAAGACCGAGGCATGGCTCAGGCGCATGCAGTTTCTGTACTTTCCCGCTGCGGAAAAGATGTCTCCATGGGCGATCGCTATGCCGTTATCTTTAAGCATGGAATCGAGCGCGTGCGTGTCGAAGGACTCGGGCAGTTCGATCCACAGCGTAAAGCCCCCCTGTGGATGGCTGACGCGTGTGCCTTCGGGGAAATATCGCCTCACCCACTCGATCATGATGTCGCGCTGGCGCTGATACTGGCGCCGTATCCGGCGCAGATGCGCCGGGTAGTGCCCCTTTTGCAAGAATTCGGCCACCGCGATCTGCGGCAAGGCCGCTGTTGGCCCCGATCCCGTGTATTTCATGCGCAGCGCTTTGTCGAAATAGCGGCCGGGCGCTATCCAGCCCACCCGCAGCCCCGGCGCCAGCGTCTTTGAAAACGAACTGCACAGCAGCACGCGGCCGTCTTCATCGAGCGCCTTCAACGCATGGGGCCTTGGCCAGCCGTAGACCAGATCGCCGTTGATGTCGTCCTCGATGATGGGCACGTCGAACCGTTGGGCCAGGCGGATCAGGCCCAGCCTGCGATGTTCGGGCATGGTGTAGCCCAGGGGATTATTGGCGTTGGGCGTCACCTGGATCGCTTTGACGGGCCAGCGGTCGAGCGCCAGTTCCAGGGCCTCCAGGCTGATGCCCTGCAGCGGATCGGAGGGAATCTCGAACACCTGGACGCCCGACTCCTTGAGTATCTGCATCATGCCATGGTAGCTGGGGGACGCGATCGCCACGATATCGCCCGGCGCGCACAATATTCTCACTGCGCAAGACAGGGCTTCCTGGCAGCCGGTGGTGACGATCAGGGAGTCGGGCGGCGCAAGGTAGCCGGCATCCACGGCCAGCCGGGAAAGCTGTTCCCTCAGGGCGGGCACCCCCTGCATGTCGTTGTAATGCAGGCTGGCTATGCCCGCGTGGCGGCCCTCCCGGGCGAGCGCCGCCCGCAAGGGCCGCAGGGTGGGGCTCTCGACGTCGGGCATGCCGCGGCCCAATTGGACCGTCTCGCTTTCGCTTTCGAGATCCAGAAGCTCCTGCACCTGCCCCCACTCCGAGACGTCGGTGGGACGCAAGTCGGGCTTGCCCATCTTGGGCAGTTCCGGAGCCGGCCGTGTCGCCGGCACATACCACCCGGATCGAGGGCGGGCCTCTACCAGGCCCGCCATTTCGAGCCAGCGATAGGCCTGCTGCACAGTAGTGAGGCTGACGCCATACTCGAGGCTGAGGGTGCGCACCGAAGGCAGGCGGACCCCCGCCCCGTACAGCCCCCGTTCGATGCGGCTGCCCAGGGTATTGGCTAGGTCGAGATAGCGGCTCATGAATGACGCGGCCCTGAGTGTGGAAGAAACAGGTTGAACATCACTGTAGGGCTGAATCTGTATTGTGAATAGATACAGATCAGACAATTTTCAGGTGATTTTGCGCTGAATCGATAGTTCTGTATCTTAAAAATCATACTGTTGTGTGTATTTAATACAGACGCGACATCGGTGAACATCTTCTTCCAGGGCCGTGGGGCCCCGACAGCACCTGGAACGGACGCGATGCTTTCCGCCGATCTTCTTCTTACCTTTTCCCTGTTCGCGCTGGCGGCGTCCATCACGCCCGGGCCGAACAACACAATGCTGCTGGCATCCGGCGCGGCCTTCGGTTTTCGACGGACGTTGCCGCACATGCTGGGCGTGGCAAGCGGATTCTTCCTGACGGTGCTGTCGATAGGCCTGGGACTGGGCGCCGTATTCCGGTCGTTTCCCGACCTCTATGTCTGGCTGCGCTACCTCGGGACGGCCTATCTGCTTTACCTTGCTTGGAGAATGGCCGCGTCCACGCCATCCGGCAGCGGTGGGCACGGCCGGATCGGCGCGGGGCCGTTGGGTTTTCTCGATGCAGCCGCTTTCCAGTGGGTCAATCCGAAATCGTGGACCATGGCCGTGGCCGCCCTGAGCGCCTACACGCCGACGGACAACCATCTGGTCTACGTCGTCATCCTCTCGTCGGTTTGGACGCTCATCGTCCTGCCTTGCGTCGCCCTGTGGACCGGATGCGGCAGCCTGATCCGGCCGGTCCTGGACAACCCGTCCCGCCGGCGCCGTTTCAACCGGGCCATGGCCCTGCTCCTGGTGGCCTCCTTGTACCCGATGTGGAGATAGCGGCCCGGCCTTGCCGTCGGCCAAGGCGGCCATTCGCTTGCTGCGGCAAGCGTGTCCGGTACGAAATCAATGGCTTGGGGAACTAAATGGCGCCCGAACCATCAAATAGTTTGCATTGTGAGATACAATGTTCAGTCCACTGGGGTCGATCCGGCTTCGACGTGGGTCACGAAACAGAGCAGGGCATGTCGAGCACCAGTAAGCTCGTAAATCCACTGGAACACTACAAACGCCAACGACGAGCGTTTCGCTCTGGCCGCTTAAGCGGTGAGCCGCTGCACTGATTTGTCTTTGGGTCAGGTAGGGTAAAACCTACAGCAGCGTCATCTACAAAGAATCGGTTCTTGTCAGGTCACTGGGCAAGTTCCTAAACTAAAAGTGAATCGCCAAGGAAGGGCCTGTTGGTTGGCACGCTCCAAGGTTAAAACTTAAAATCAACCGACTACACATGTAGAACTGCCTGCAGAGGGCTTGCGGACGGGGGTTCAATTCCCCCCGACTCCACCAAATGCCACGAGAAAGGGTGCTCCCAATTGGGTAGCACCCTTTTTTTGCCGCCGGGCCGCCCCAAGGCAAAAAAAGGGCCCCTTTGGGGCAGCAAGCAGGCGCCAGCCTGCGCGGCGTGGGGGCTTTTTTGTTTCAGCTTCAGCGCGGCCAGAGGGTCCGGATGATGGGCCAGATCTCGGCGGGCGATTCGGCCACCGCGTCGGCATTCCAAGCGGCCACTTCGGAAAGCGCGCAATATCCGTAGGCCGCGGCCACCGTATGCATGCCGGCGGCTTTGCCGGCGACGATGTCGCGCTCGTCATCGCCGACATAGATGCAATGGGCGGGGTCGGCGCCCGCCTGGCGCGCGGCATGCAGCAAGGGGGCGGGGTGGGGCTTGGAATGCCCCGTGGTGTCGCCGCCCACCGTCACCACGCATTCGGTGTGCAGGCCCAGGTGCTCGACGATGGGCAGGGCCAGGTATTCCATCTTGTTGGTGACGATGCCCCAGGCATAACCGTTTTCTTTCAGGGTGCCCAGCAATTCCGGCACGCCGGGAAAGAGGGCGGTCAGGACGGTCATCTCGGCCTCGTAGTCCTGCAGGAACTGGCGTCGGCATACTTCATACTCGGGGTGGTCGGGAAGCATGTCCAGGCCGGCCCGCAGCAGGCCGCGGGCGCCTTGCGAGGCCATGGGGCGCAGGGCCTCGTAGGGCAGGGGCTCCAGGCCCTTGCGCTGACGCTGCTTGTTGGCTGCCGCCGCCAGGTCGGGAGCAGTGTCGGCCAGCGTGCCGTCAAAATCGAACAATACGAGTCTTTTCATGGAATAGGCTTTTTCGGGGCTGTTTGCAGCGGTCGGTGAAGGGATTGTGTTTCATGGCGGTCAGGTTGCCGGGCGCCTGGCCTGGGACGATATACATAATGCAGTCATAGGCGCGGCGTTCAAACCAGTTTTTGTATTTTTACGGTGGCTTCGCCCGCTTCGCTCGATATCCACGCGCTGGCATCCTGGATGTTGATGTTCAGCGCCATCTTTCTTTCGGCCAAGCGGCCCAATGCGGCCGATCCGTCCACGTCCAGGACATAGGCGCGCGCGTTGCGGGCGCGTTCCAGTCCGTTGCGCACGCCCTGCCACCAAAGCGCCGCATTGCGCCCATAGGCGAGCACCACCACGTCGCTCGACCGGCCGCAGGCTTTCAGCACGCGCCGCTCCTCCGGCAGGCCGATTTCTATCCATTGCAAAATCGCGCCGGTCAGGTCCTTGCGCCAGAGATCGGGTTCGTCCGTCTCGGACAGCCCCTTTGTGAAGCCCAGGCTGTCGTCCGCGTCGGCGAACAATGCGTAGGCCAGCAAGCGGATCATCATGCGTTCTTCGGTTTCCGACGGATGACGCGCGATCGTAACGCTGTGGCTGGCGTAGTAGCCGCGGTCCGTGTCGGCGATGTGCAGATCGGCTTTGTATATGGTTGCGCGCAGGGCCATGAAACTATGCTTCGCGCCGGGCGGCCATCAGGTAATTGACCGAGGTATCGCCGCTGAGCTTGTAGTGGTCGGTGATGGGGTTGTATTCCATGCCGGCCATGGCGCAGGGCGACAGGCCCGCGCCCCGGGCGGCGGCCGCTAGTTCGCGTGGCTTCACGAAGCCCTCGTAGTTGTGGGTGCCGCGCGGCAGGAGGCGCAGCAAGTACTCGGCGCCGACGATGGCGAACAGAAAGGACTTCGGATTGCGGTTGAGGGTGGAAAAAAACACCCAGCCGCCCGGTTTGACGAGCTGGCCGCAGGCGCGCACGATGGAGGACGGGTCGGGAACGTGCTCGAGCATTTCCATGCAGGTGACGACGTCGAACCGCCCGGGATGTCGGGCGGCCATGTCTTCGGCGCTGATGGCCTGGTAGTCGACCGGCACGCCCGATTCCAGCCCATGCAGCTTGGCGACCTTGAGCGATTTTTCGGCCAGGTCGATGCCGGTGACCTGGGCGCCGGCCACGGCCATGCTTTCGGCCAGGATGCCGCCGCCGCAGCCCACGTCGAGCACGGTCAGTCCGTCCAGAGAGCCGGCTTGTTCCTGTATCCACCCCAGACGCAGGGGATTGATCACATGCAGGGGCTTGAACTCGCTTTCAGGGTCCCACCAGCGGGACGCCAGGGCGCTGAATTTCTCGAGTTCGGACGGATCGACGTTGACGGAGGCGGACGGCTTGGCGGCTGGCATGATGAAGGCCCGAAGAAGCAAAGGTGAAATGAATAAGGGCGCCTGTGTAACAGGCGCCCTTATTGTAGCTGTAGCATTTAGCGTCGGACGCTAAACCCCGCGTGCGTCGTGGTTGCAGCGATTAGCGGCGCGTACCCACGATTTCGATTTCTACGCGACGGTTCTGGGCGCGGCCTTCGCGCGTGGCGTTGCTGGCCACGGGCTGGAGCTCACCCTTGCCTTCGGTGTAGATGCGGTTGGGGTCGATGCCCTTGCCGACCAGGTACTGCTTGACCGAGTTGGCGCGGCGCTCGGACAGGCCCTGGTTGTACTGCTCGGTACCGATGGAGTCGGTGTGGCCGACGGCGATCAGGGTTTCGAGGTTGATGGACGAAGCCTGGGCGGCGACCTGGTCGAGAACCTGGCGGCCTTCGGGCTTGAGCGTGTCTTTGTCGAAATCGAAGAAGGTGTCGGCGTTCAGGACGACCTTGGTGGCGGTGGGGGCCACGACTTCGGTTTGTTGTGCGACAGGCACGCCATCACACCCGGCGATGCCGGTGGCGGGCGTCCAGAAGTTGTTGCGCCAGCAGAGCTCGTTGGTGCCGTTCATCCAGACGTCACCGTACGGGTTTTGCCAATTATCGATAGTTTGCGCGGACACTGCGCCCGAAGCCGAGAAGGCCGCGACGGCAAGCGCTAATGCGATTTTGGAGGGTTTATTCATGTTTCTCCTCGTTTGAGCTAGATGCTGAAAGTGGCGCAGCGAACCTCCGCCGCATAGTAAATAAAACGTAACCGTAACCAGTATAGCAATGCCCTGGGTTCTATCCAAGAATTGCGCTGTAAATCAGGCGTTGTCGGGCAAATCTTACGGCATTTCAGCAACGTTGGTTAAGCCTGATTCACGTCTGGAGTCCAGATAGGCGGAATTCTACCTCAACTTTCCAGGCAACGTTGGATTTTGGCAACAGTCTTCGAAAGTTGAAGTAAGTTCTGAAATTCCCGAGGGGGGAGGGGGCTGCGGGAGCGGATGCGCGGGGCGGCAGGCGGCTCCTGGCATGGTTTCAGGGCGAACACCCCGGAAGTGCTAGAATTTCCTATTGGCCCGTACTCGGTTTCTGTTCACGAATTTACCTTTAGACACCTCTATGGATTCCTACGCCAAGGAGACTCTTCCGATTTCTCTGGAAGAGGAGATGCGTCGCAGCTACCTCGATTACGCAATGAGCGTGATCGTGGGGCGGGCCCTGCCCGACGTGCGCGACGGTCTCAAGCCGGTGCATCGGCGCGTGCTCTACGCCATGCACGAACTCAACAACGACTGGAACCGGGCCTACAAGAAATCGGCGCGCATCGTCGGCGATGTCATCGGTAAGTATCACCCGCATGGTGACTCAGCCGTCTACGACACCATCGTCCGCATGGCGCAGGATTTCTCGCTGCGCTACATGCTGGTCGACGGCCAGGGCAACTTCGGTTCGGTCGACGGCGACAGCGCGGCCGCCATGCGTTACACCGAAATCCGCCTGGCCCGCATCGCCCACGAGCTGCTGGCCGACATCGACCAGGAAACGGTCGATTTCGGTCCCAACTACGACGGCAGCGAGCAAGAGCCGCTGGTGCTGCCCTCGCGCCTGCCCAACCTGCTGGTCAACGGCAGCTCGGGCATTGCCGTGGGCATGGCCACCAATATTCCGCCGCACAATCTGGCCGAGGTGGTCGACGGCTGCCTGTATTGCCTGCGCCACCCCGAATGCACGGTCGACGAGCTGATCGAGCTCATCCCGGCGCCGGATTTCCCCACGGGCGGCATCATCTACGGCATGAGCGGCGTGCGTGAAGGCTATCGCACGGGCCGCGGGCGGGTCATCATGCGGGCCAAGACCCACTTCGAGGACGCCGAAAAAGGCAATCGCCAGGCCATCATCGTCGACGAGCTTCCCTACCAGGTCAATAAAAAGTCTCTGCAGGAGCGCATTGCCGAGCTCGTCAACGAGCGCAAGATCGAAGGCATTTCCGACATCCGCGACGAGTCCGACAAAGACGGCATGCGCCTGGTCATCGAGCTCAAGCGCGGCGAGGTGCCCGAGGTCGTTCTCAACAATCTATATAAGAATACGCAGCTGCAAGACACTTTCGGCATGAACCTGGTGGCGCTGGTCGACGGCCAGCCGCGCCTGCTCAATCTCAAGCAGCTCGTCCAGCACTTCCTGGCCCATCGGCGCGAAGTCGTCACGCGCCGCACCGTGTACCAGCTGCGCAAGGCGCGCGACCGCGGCCACGTGCTGGAAGGCCTGGCTGTGGCGCTGGCCAATATCGACGATTTCATCGCCATCATCAAAGCGGCGCCCACGCCGCCGGTCGCGCGCCAGGAGCTCATGGCGCGCAGCTGGGATTCGTCGCTCGTGCGCGAGATGCTGCAGCGCGCCGACCAGGGCGACACCCCGGGCGGCCGGGCCGCCTATCGGCCCGAAGGGCTCGATGCCGGCTACGGGCTGCAGGACGACGGCCAATATCGCCTCAGCGACGTCCAGGCGCAGGAAATCCTCAATATGCGCCTGCAGCGCCTGACCGGCCTGGAGCAGGACAAGATCGTCGGCGAATATAAAGAGATCATGGAAACCATCGCCGATCTGCTCGACATCCTGGCCAGGCCCGAGCGCATCACCGCCATCATCGGCGACGAACTGCTGGCGCTGAAGACCGATTTCAGCACCAATGCCAAAGACGTGCGCCGCTCGCAGATCGAGCACAACGCCACCGAGCTCGACACCGAAGACCTCATCACCCCCATGGACATGGTGGTCACCCTGTCGCAAAGCGGCTACATCAAGAGCCAGCCGCTGTCCGAATACCGGGCGCAGAAGCGCGGCGGCCGCGGCCGCCAGGCCACCACCATGAAGGAAAACGACTGGATCGACCAGCTCTTCATCGCCAATACGCACGACTATCTGCTGTGCTTCTCCGACCGCGGGCGCGTGTACTGGCTCAAGGTCTGGGAAGTCCCGCAGGGTTCGCGCGGCGCGCGCGGCCGGCCCATCGTCAATATGTTCCCCCTGGTCGACGGCGAGAAGATCACCGTGGTGCTGGCCGTGAAGGAATTCAGCGACGACCATTACGTCTTCATGGCGACGGCCCGCGGCACGGTCAAGAAGACGCCGCTGTCCGACTTCTCCAACCCCCGCAAGGCCGGCATCATCGCCGTGGCGCTGGACGAAGGCGACTACCTCATCGGCGCCGATCTTACCGACGGCAAGCACGACGTCATGCTGTTCTCCGACAGCGGCAAGGCGGTGCGCTTCGACGAGAACGACGTGCGTCCCATGGGCCGCACGGCGCGCGGCGTGCGCGGCATGTCGCTCGAAGACGGCCAGCAGGTCATCTCGCTGCTGGTGGCGGGCGACGAGTCGCAAAGCGTGCTCACCGCCACCGAGAACGGCTACGGCAAGCGCACTTCCATCGTCGAGTACACCCGCCACGGGCGCGGCACCAAGGGCATGATCGCGATCCAGACCTCGGCCCGCAATGGCAAGGTCGTGGGGGCCGTGCTGGTGACGCCGGCCGACGAAATCATGCTCATCACCACCGCCGGCGTGCTGGTCCGCACCCGCGTGTCCGAAATCCGTGAAATGGGCCGCGCCACCCAGGGCGTCACCCTCATCAACGTCGACGAGGACAGCACCCTGTCGGGCGTGCGTCGCGTGGTCGAAAGCGATGCCGACCTGGACGACGAGCCGGGTGACGAAGATTCGCCGGCCGAGCAGGGCGCATCCGGGGCCGGCGACGCCCCGGACCGGTCCGGCTCGGACGATGCCGGCGCGGGCTCCGACCCGGAAACGGGGGAGAACGACTGATGCGGCCCTGGAATTTTTCGGCGGGGCCGTCGGTCCTGCCGCTTGAAGTCTTGCAGCAGGCCGCCGCCGAAATGACCGATTGGCACGGCTGCGGCATGTCGGTCATGGAAATGAGCCATCGCGGCAAGCAGTTCATGCAGATCCGCGACGAGGCCGAGGCCGACCTGCGCGAGCTTCTGGCGGTGCCGGACGACTTCGCCGTGCTGTTCATGCAGGGCGGCGCCACGGCCGAGAACGCCATCATTCCGCTCAACCTCATCGGGCGCAACGGCTCGGGCAAGGCCGATTATGTGCTGTCCGGGTCCTGGTCCGGCAAGTCGTACAAAGAGGCCGGACGCTATGGAGACATCGCCGTCGCCGCCAGCAGCGGCGAGGCCGCCGTGCTCGACGGCGCCCAGCAAGCTCCCTGGACGTGGTTTCCGGCCGCCGACAGCTGGCGTGTGCGCCGCGACGCGGCCTATCTGCATCTGTGCAGCAACGAAACCATAGGCGGGGTCGAATTCGTCGACTGGCCCGACATGGCCGCCCTGGGCGCGCCCGACGTGCCCCTGGTGGTCGATGCCTCTTCGCACATTCTTTCGCGCCCGGTCGATTTCTCGCGCGCCGGCATGGTCTATGCGGGCGCCCAGAAAAACGCCGGGCCGGCGGGAGTCACACTGGTGTTCATCCGGCGCGACCTCATCGGCCATGCCCTGCCCATCTGCCCCACTGCCTTCGACTATGTCAACGTGGCCGAGGCGCAGTCCATGTTCAACACCCCGCCCACCTACGCCATCTATGTCGCGGGCCTGGTGTTCAAATGGCTCAAGAAGCAGGGCGGGGTGGCGGCCATCGAACGCGCCAACATCGCCAAGGCCCGGACGCTGTACGGCTATCTGGACGAGTCGTCCTTCTACGCCAATCCAGTGCATCGCCCGGTGCGCTCGCGCATGAACGTGCCCTTCATCCTGGCGGACGAGTCGCTCAACGGCGCCTTCCTGGCCGAGGCCGAGCAGGCCGGTCTGCTGCAGCTCAAGGGCCACAAGAGCGTGGGCGGCATGCGCGCCTCCATCTACAATGCCCTGCCGCTGGCCGGTGTCCAGACCCTTGTCGACTTCATGCGGGATTTCGAAAAACGCCATGGATAAAGTACTGCAAAGCAAGCTGGCGCCGCTGCGCGAACAGATCGACGCGGTCGACCGCCAGATTCTCGGCCTGCTCAATCAGCGGGCGCGGCTGGCCTTGCAGGTGGGCGAAGTCAAGCAGGAAGTCGACGCCGACGGCCCGATACTCAAGCCCGAACGCGAGGCGGCCCTGATCCGGCGCCTGCAAGAGCTCAACGACGGGCCGTTCACCGGGGCGGGCATCGCCGCCGTGTGGCGCGAAATCATATCCGCCTGCCGTGGGCTGGAAAGCCCGCTGGTCGTCGCCTACCTGGGCCCGCAAGGCTCTTTTTCCGAGCAGGCCGCCGTCGAGCAGTTCGGCCAGAGCATCGTCAAGCTGCGCTGCGACTCCTTCGACGAGGTCTTCCGGGCCGTCGAGGCCGGCCAGGCGCACGCAGGCATGGTGCCGGTCGAGAATTCCACCGAGGGGGCGGTCAATCGCACTCTCGATTTGTTGCTGAATTCCCCGCTGCGGGTGCTGGGCGAGCGCTCGCTCAGCATTCATCACTGCCTGATGACGCGCTCCGGCTCGATGGAGGGCGTCACCCGCGTGATGGCGCACCCGCAGGCCCTGGCGCAGTGCCAGGGCTGGCTTTCCCGCCATTATCCGGGGCTTGCCCGCGACGCGGCGTCCAGCAATGCCGAGGCGGCGCGCATCGCCGCTGAAGACACCACGGTCGCGGCGATTGCGGGCAGCATGGCGGCCCAGGCCTGGGATCTCCAGGTGGTGGCCGCGGGCATCCAGGACGACCCGCAGAATCGCACCCGCTTCCTGGCCGTGGGCAATATGGAGCCCTCCGCCAGCGGCCACGACAAGACCAGCCTCATCCTGGCCGTGCCCAATCGCGCCGGCGCCGTCCACGACGTGCTCTCGCCGCTGGCGGACAACGGTGTGTCGATGAGCCGGCTCGAGTCCCGGCCGGCCCGCACCGGCCAGTGGGAATACTATTTCTATGTCGACCTCGTCGGCCACCGCGACGACGCTCCGGTGGCGCGCGCCCTGGCGGCCCTGAAAGAACGCGCGGCGTTCTTCAAGGTGCTGGGGTCCTATCCCATGCAATAGGCGGCCGTTCATGAGCGCAACGGACGCCGGCCCCGTCCCCGCATCCTCCGGCCCGCCCCTGGCCGGCGTGCTGGCTGTCGTGGGCGTGGGCCTCATCGGCGGCTCGTTCGCCGCCGCCATGCGGCAGGCCGGAGCCGCCGGGACCATTCTCGGGGCCGGACGCCAGCCCCGGACCCTGGCCCGCGCGCG
Source organism: Pusillimonas caeni (assembly GCF_003545815.1). GTDB lineage: Bacteria > Pseudomonadota > Gammaproteobacteria > Burkholderiales > Burkholderiaceae_B > Pusillimonas > Pusillimonas caeni. The sequence goes on along the minus strand of NZ_PDUW01000004.1, from coordinate 31,448 downwards.
GCGCCTGGGCCTGATCGACGAGGCCGTCACACTCGAAGAAGCCGCCGCCCGGGCCGATCTCATTCTGCTCTCGATTCCGGTCGGCGCGACCGAGGCCGTCCTGGCCCGCATGGCGCCGCATCTGCGCCCCGACACGCTGCTGACCGACGCCGGCAGCACCAAGGCCGACGTGGCGCAGGCGGCGCGCTCGGCCCTGGGCGAGCGCATCGCCCAGTTCATTCCCGGACATCCCATCGCCGGGGCCGAAGCCACGGGCCCGGAAGCCGCCCACAAAGATCTGTACCAGGGGCGCACCGTGGTGCTCACCCCCCTGCCTGAAAACCGCGAAGAGGGCCGGCGACTGCTGCGGCGGGCCTGGGAGGCCTGCGGCGCGCGCGTCGTCAGCATGCAGCCCGAGGCCCACGACGCGGCGCTGGCGTCGGTCAGCCACATGCCGCATTTCCTGGCGTCGGTCTTCATGGGCCAGGTGGCCGCGGCAAAGGACTCCGACCAGCGCATGGCGCTGGCGGGCACGGGTTTCCGCGACTTCACCCGCATCGCCGCGGGCTCGCCCGAGATGTGGCGCGACATCTTCCTGGCCAACCGCAAGGCGGTGCTCGACGAACTCGACCAGTTCCGGGCGGCCCTGGATCAGGCCGAACAATGCCTGCGCGACGAAGACGGCCAGGGCTTGTATGATTTTCTTGAACGCGCGGCGCTGGCGCGCCGTTTCTGGGGTAGCAGGAGCCGTTTATGACCTCTGATACCAGCCTGTTGCTGCAGCCGCTCACGACCGCGAAAGGCGACGTGCGCCTGCCGGGCTCCAAAAGCATTTCGAACCGCGTGCTGTTGCTGGCCGCGCTGGCCCAGGGCACGACCCGGGTCGGAGGCCTGCTCGAATCGGACGACACGCGGGTCATGATCGCCTCGCTGCGGGACCTGGACGTTTCCTTGAGCGAAGTGGACGAAAGCACGCTCGAGATTACCGGGGGGTGTCCGTTCCCCAACGCGCGGGCCGAGCTTTTTCTGGGCAATGCCGGTACGGCGTTCCGACCCCTGACGGCGGCGCTTGCCTTCATGGGGGGCGACTACCGCCTTTCTGGCGTGCCGCGCATGCACGAGCGGCCCATCGGCGACCTGGTGGATGCCCTTCGGCAGGCCGGGGCGCAGGTCGACTACCTGGGCAGCCCGGGCTATCCGCCCCTGGCCATCGGCAAGGGGCGGTTGGGCTCCGATGAGCCGGTGCGCATCAAGGGTTCGGTTTCCAGCCAGTTCCTGACCGCCTTGCTGATGGCCGGGCCGATCTATACCGCGGCGATGGGCCGCGACCTGGTCATCGAGGTCGAGGGCGTGCTGATCTCGCGGCCCTACATCCTGATCACGCTCAACCTGATGGCCCGCTTCGGCGTCGACGTCAAGTGCGAGGGCTGGCAGCGCTTCACCATTCCCGCATCCGCAGCCTACCGCTCGCCGGGCGCCATCGGCATCGAGGGCGACGCCTCTTCGGCCTCGTACTTCATGGCGCTGGGCGCCATCGGCGGCGGCCCGGTGCACATCCATGGAGTGGGCTCGCGCAGCATACAGGGCGACATCGCCTTTGCCGACACCCTGCAGGCCATGGGGGCGCAGGTCACCTGGCATGCCGATTCGATCGAGGTTTCCGGCGCGCGCGTGGCCCGGGGCGACCGGCTCAAGGCCTTCGACGAAGATTTCAATCTCATTCCCGATGCCGCCATGACGGCCGCCGCCCTGGCCCTGTATGCCGACGGCCCCTGCACCTTGCGCAACATCGGCAGCTGGCGGGTCAAGGAAACCGACCGCATCCACGCCATGGCCACCGAGCTGGGCAAGCTGGGAGCCAAGGTCGAAGAGGGCGAGGACTGGTTGCGGGTGCATCCGCTGCAGCACGACGACTGGCGCGAGGCCAGCATCGCCACCTACGACGACCACCGCATGGCCATGTGTTTTTCGCTGGCCGCTTTCGGGCCGTGCCCCGTCGTCATTCAGGATCCGGCCTGCGTCAGCAAGACGTTCCCGGACTATTTTTCGGTGTTCCAGGGGATGGTCTCGGCATGAACGCGACCAATCCGCAGACACCCGTCATCACCATCGACGGCCCCACCGCCTCCGGCAAAGGAACCATCGCCCATCGCGTGGCGCAGGTTCTGGGCTGGTCGGTGCTGGACAGCGGCGCGCTCTACCGCCTCAGCGCGCTGGCTTGCCTGGACCGCGGCGTGGACACCTCGGACGAAGCCGCGGTCGCCGCCATTGCGCGCGAACTCGACGTGCAGTTCAAGGGCGAGCAGGTGCTGCTGGACGGCTGCGACGTCGCGGCCCGCATCCGCGACGAAACAGTGGGCAACCTGGCTTCCGCCATCGCCCCGCAAATGCCGCTGCGCAACGCGCTGCTGGCCCGCCAGCGGGCCTTCCGCTGCGGGCCGGGCCTGGTGGCCGACGGCCGCGACATGGGAACCGTGGTGTTTCCCGACGCCCCTCTCAAGATTTTCCTCGAGGCCGACGTCGCGGCGCGGGCTGAAAGAAGATGTAAGCAGTTGAAGGAAAAGGGTTTTTCTGCTAATCTAGCAAACCTCATGAAGGATATGCAGGCGCGCGATCATCGCGATCGCACGCGCAGCGTTGCGCCGCTTTGCCCGGCGCCCGATGCGAACACGATCGATTCATCACGTTTGAGCATCGATGAAACGGTCAATGCAGTACTCGATCTGTGGTCTAGAAACCCGGCATCGAAAACCAGTTCCCGAGCATGAACCCATGTCTCGGGGTGTTTGTTCACTCCACTAGGGCGCAGGCCCCGGTGTGTTTTTTAATAGCCATCCGGCTAATGGACTTTATTTAATGTCTTCCATCCCAACCACTGCCGCCATGGGCGGCGAAAGCTTCGCCGACCTGTTCGCCGAAAGCCTCCAGAACCAGGACATGAAATCGGGCGAGGTCATCTCGGCCGAGGTCGTGCGCATCGATCACAATTTTGTCGTGGTCAACGCAGGGCTCAAATCAGAAGCACTGATTCCCGTCGAAGAATTCCTCAACGACCAGGGCGAGCTCGAAGTCGAAGCAGGCGATTTCGTATCGGTTGCCATCGACTCGCTCGAAAACGGCTACGGCGACACGATTCTGTCGCGTGACCGCGCCAAGCGCCTGTCGGCATGGCTGCAGCTCGAGCAGGCGCTCGAGTCCGGCGAACTGGTCAACGGCACCATCACCGGCAAGGTCAAGGGCGGCCTCACGGTCATGACCAACGGCATCCGCGCCTTCCTGCCCGGTTCGCTGGTCGACCTGCGCCCCGTCAAGGACACCACCCCCTACGAGGGCAAGACTCTCGAATTCAAGGTCATCAAGCTCGACCGCAAGCGCAACAACGTCGTGCTGTCGCGTCGCGCCGTGCTCGAAGCCAGCATGGGCGAAGAGCGCGAAAAGCTGCTCGAGACCCTGCACGAAGGCGCAGTGGTCAAGGGCGTGGTCAAGAACATCACCGACTACGGCGCGTTCGTCGACCTGGGCGGCATCGATGGCCTGCTCCACATCACCGACATGGCATGGCGCCGTGTCCGCCACCCCTCCGAAGTGCTGCAGGTGGGCCAAGAGATCGAAGCCAAGGTCCTCAAGTTCGACCAGGAAAAAAGCCGTGTCTCGCTGGGCGTCAAGCAACTGGGCGAAGACCCCTGGGTCGGCCTGGCCCGCCGCTATCCGCAAGGCACCCGCCTGTTCGGCAAGGTCACCAACCTGACCGACTACGGCGCGTTCGTTGAAGTCGAAGCCGGCATCGAAGGCCTGGTCCACGTGTCCGAAATGGACTGGACCAACAAGAACGTCGACCCCCGCAAGGTGGTCACCCTGGGCGAAGAAGTCGAAGTCATGGTCCTCGAGATCGACGAAGACCGCCGCCGCATCTCGCTGGGCATGAAGCAGTGCCGCGCCAACCCCTGGGAAGAGTTCTCCATCAACTTCAAGCGTGGCGACAAGGTCCGCGGCGCCATCAAGTCCATCACCGACTTCGGCGTGTTCGTCGGCCTGCCCGGCGGCATCGACGGCCTGGTCCACCTGTCCGACCTGTCCTGGACCGACTCCGGCGAAGAAGCTGTGCGCAACTTCAAGAAGGGCGACGAAATCGACGCCGTCGTGCTGGGCATCGACACCGACAAAGAACGCATCTCGCTGGGCATCAAGCAGCTCGAAGGCGATCCGTTCAACAACTTCGTCTCCACCTACGACAAGGGCGCCGTGGTTCCGGGCACCATCAAGTCGGTCGAGCCCAAGGGCGCCGTCGTGACCCTGTCGGTCGACGTCGAAGGCTATCTGCGCGCTTCCGAGATCTCGGCCGGCCGTGTCGAAGACGCCACCACCGTGCTGCAAGAAGGCGCCAACATCGAAGCCATGATCATCAACATCGACCGCAAGTCGCGTTCGATCCAGTTGTCGATCAAGGCGCGCGATAACGCCGAAACCGCCGACACGCTCCAGCGCATGTCCGAAGCCAGCGCCTCCTCGGGTACCACCAACCTGGGCGCCCTGCTGAAGGCCAAGCTGGACCAGCAACGCGACGACGGTTAATCGCTCGTGACTAAGTCTGAGCTGATCGCGCTGCTCGCCAGCCGCTACCCCCAACTTGCGGCGCGCGACACCGACATCGCCGTCAAGACGGTTCTCGATGCCATGACCCAGGCCCTGGTCAATGGTCAGCGCATCGAGATCCGGGGCTTCGGCAGCTTCTCGCTGTCGATGCGTTCGCCGCGTGTCGGCCGCAATCCCAAGTCGGGCGAAAAAGTGATGGTGCCTGCCAAGCAGGTGCCTCACTTCAAGGCCGGCAAAGAATTGCGCGAACGGGTCGATGCGGCGTTCGACGCCGAGGTCAAGGCGGCGGGCGGCTTCACCGAAGACTCTTCATATTCCGAAAGCGAGGGCGAAGGCGAAAACCCGTTCGCCGCCCGCATCATGCACGGGTAGCCTCGTTTCGGCGCAAGCGGTCCCAATGCCCCCGGCCATGCCGGGGGCATTTTTTTTGCCGCCGGGCCGCCCCAAGGCTCGGCGCCCCCGGCAAAAAAACCCCTCGGGGGGCAGCAAGCAGACGCTAGTCTGCGTAGCGTGGGGGCATCTTTCTACACCGTTTACCTTACAATTGCGATATCCCTGATATCTGGAGTTGAGTGATGCGTTTCGTGATCTGGGCAGTGCGCTTGGTGGTGTTCGTCCTGGTGCTGCTGTTCGCGTTGAAAAACACCGAGCCGGTCGACGTAGGCCTATACGCCGATCACGTCATTCGCGCGGTTCCGCTCATCGTCGTCATGCTGGTCGCCTTTGCGGTGGGTGCCTTGTTTGCCGCTGTCTTCGTCATGCCGGCCCTGATGCGCCGGCGCCGCGAGGTGGCTCGCCTGCGCCGCGAGGTCCTGCGTCTGCAGGAAGACGCCGCCCGCCGCCCGGCGGAAGAGGCCCCCGTCGCGCCCGAAGCCATCGCGCCCCTGGCGCCGCTGTAAGCCACAATCCGTTTTCTGAGGTCGACATAGTGGATTTCGAACCATGGTGGCTGATATCCGTACCTGTGCTGTTTGCGCTGGGCTGGATCGCGGCAAGGGTGGACATCAGGCAGATGCTGTCCGAGACACGCAATCTGCCCGACTCCTATTTCAAGGGGCTCAACTTCATACTCAACGAGGAGCCCGACCGGGCCATCGACGCTTTCGTCGAGGTCGCCAAGCTGGATCCCGAAACGACCGAGCTGCATTTTGCGCTGGGCAGCCTGTTCCGCCGGCGCGGCGAGATGGAGCGCGCCATCCGGGTGCACCAGAGCCTGCTTGCGCGCGCCGATCTGCCCCAGGAGGAACGCGAACACGCTCAGCACGAGCTGGGGCAGGATTTCCTCAAGGCCGGCATGCTCGACCGGGCGGAGCAGGCTTTTCAACAAGTGCTGGACACGCGCTTCGCCGTGCCGGCGGTGAGGGCGCTGATCCGCATCTATGAGTCCGAGCACGACTGGCCGCGGGCCATCGAGGCCGTCAAGCGACTGCGGGCGCTCGTGGACGAACCGGTTCCGCAACTGGTGCACTATCAGTGCGAACAGGCCCAGACGGCGTTGTCCATCAAACCGCCCGATCTGGCCGCCGCCAGCGCCGCGCTGGATGCCGCCGACAACGCCGCCCACGCCTTGCGGGGTCAGGTGCGGGGCCATGCTTCCGAAGCCCGCATCGCCATGCTGCGCGCGGCCGTAGCGCGGTACGACAACAACCGCGAACGCGAGCGGGTCTATCTCGAGTCCGTGCTCAGTACGGCGCCCGAGTACGCCGGCCTGATCGCCGAACCGCTGCTGGAAAGCTATCGCAGCATGGGCCAGGCAAGCCAGGGGCTCAAGGTGCTGACCCGGCACTACATGCGCTACCCCGCGCTCGACGTCTTCAACGTCATCTTCCGCGAGCTGCGCGCCCAGGACGGCTATGCGCCCGCATGGGAGTTCGCCCGCGACGCGTTGCGCGCGCATCCCACATTGCTGGGTCTGGACCGCCTGCTCGAGGTCGAATTGGCCTCGGGCAATACGCCGCCCGGGCCCAATATGGCGCCCGATTCAGACCTGGGCTTGCTGCGCTCGCTCATACACAAGCATACGCAGCGGCTCGATCGATATGCCTGCAGCGTCTGCGGCTTCGAGGCCAGGCATTTCTATTGGCAGTGTCCGGGCTGCAATTCCTGGGAAACCTACCAGCCGCGGCGCATCGAGGAGTTGGCATGATGGCGTTCCCCTCAGAGGCCGTCGCGCGCTCCAGGGTGCTGGTGGTGGGCGACCTGATGCTCGACCGCTACTGGTTCGGCGAGGTAGAGCGCATTTCACCCGAGGCGCCGGTGCCGGTGGTGCGCGTGGCGCGCCGTGAAGACCGCCTGGGCGGCGCGGCCAACGTGGCGCGCAATATTGTGTCGCTGGGCGCCCAAGCCACCCTGGTCGGTGTCGTCGGCGACGACGAGGCCGGCCGCCGCATCGCCGCCTTGTCGCAACAAGAGGGCATCGATGCCCGGCTCGTCGTCGATCCACAGCTTCCGACGACGCTGAAGATGCGGGTCATGGGCCGCCAGCAGCAGCTGTTGCGCGTCGACTTCGAAGAGACCCCGGACGGCGGCTGCCTGGACATGCTGAAGGGCGACGTCGAGGCCTTGATCGCGCGGCACGACATGGTGGTGCTGTCGGACTATGCCAAGGGGGCGCTGGCCCGTGTCGAAGGACTCATCCAGGCGGCCCGCGCGGCGGGCATCCCGGTGCTGGTCGACCCCAAGGGCCATGCTTATCGCCGCTATGCGGGCGCCACCATCATCACGCCCAATCGGGCCGAGATGACGGACGCGGTGGGCCGCTGGAGCACCGAGGCCGAACTCGAAGAGCGCGCCCAGCGCCTGCGCGGCGAACTGTCGCTCGAGGCTTTGCTGGTGACCAGGTCCGAGCAGGGCATGACGCTGTTTACCGACGAAGGCCGGCAGCACATCGATGCGCAGGCCCACGAAGTGTTCGATGTGTCGGGCGCCGGCGACACTGTGCTGGCTGCGCTGGCCGTCACTCGGGCTGCGGGCCTGCCGTGGTTCGAGGCGGTCAAGTGGGCCAACCGCGCCGGCGGGGTGGTGGTCGGCAAACTGGGAACATCCGTCGTCACAGCAGGAGAATTGACATGATCGTGGTAACAGGGGCGGCCGGATTCATCGGCAGCAATCTGGTGCGTGGCCTCAACCGCCGCGGCCAAACGGACATCCTCGCGGTGGATGACCTGACCGAGGGCGACAAGTTCGTGAACCTGGTCGACGGCCAGATATCGGACTACATGGACAAGGACGAATTCAGGCAGCGCCTGTCCCAGGGCCGTCTGCCGGGCATCCAGGCGATTCTGCACCAGGGGGCATGCTCGGACACGACCGAGCGCAACGGCAAGTACATGCTGGACAACAATTATCGGGTCACGCTCGAAATCTTCCAGTATGCGCAGAAGCACAAGATCCCGCTGCTGTATGCGTCGTCGGCGGCGGTCTATGGGGCGGGGCCGGCGTATATCGAAGACCTGCTCTACGAGGCGCCGCTGAACGTCTACGGTTATTCCAAGTTCCTGTTCGACCAGGTGCTGCGGCGCCATCTGGGCAATCTGGCGGCGCCGGTGGTGGGCCTGCGCTACTTCAACGTCTACGGTCCCAGCGAACAGCACAAGGGCCGGATGGCGTCGGTGGCTTTCCACAATATGAACCAGTTCCGGGCCGAGGGGCATGTCAGGCTGTTTGGCGGCTGGGACGGCTATCCGGACGGCGGGCAGATGCGGGATTTCATCCACGTGGACGACGTGGTGGACGTGAATCTGCACTTTCTCGATCACCCCGAGGTCTCGGGCATTTTCAACTGCGGGACGGGCAGGGCGCAGCCCTTCAACGACGTGGCGTCGACGGTGGTCAATACTTTGCGCGAGGCGTCGGGGCAGGCGGCGCTGCCGCTCCAGGAACTAGTGGCGCAGAAACTGATCCGCTATATTGATTTCCCGGATGATCTGAAGGGCCGCTATCAAAGCCATACGCAGGCGGATCTGAGCCGCTTGCGCAAGGCGGGGTTCACGCAAGAGATGCGGGATGTGCAGACAGGGGTGGCGGAGTACGCCAGGGTGCTGCTGAAGCAGGGGCGTATCTAGGGTATCGAACGTCGCGCGCGGCGTATTTGTACGAATGGACCAAGCATGGCACATGCCATGGCCCGAAATGGCGGTGAATCGCATCATGGTGGCTGACAGGCTGTTTCAACGGCCTGCATTTCCGTTCATTCATCCGGAGGTCGCCATGAACCCGTTCACAGAATCCACCGTAGCACGTCCCCTGTCGGAATTCCCTTCCAACGCCGCCAACGACGATGCCCTGCAAGGGCTTGAAACCGGCCCTCACGGCAAGGGGCTCGAAAGCCGGCCTTCTTCCAATGGCGGGCCAGAGGGCCGCATGCCGCTTCGCCATCCGCGCGCGGCGCGCCTGGCGCGGCGCCGTGCCCGGGCTCAAGCCCAGGCCCAGGCTTCAGAAGAGCGGCCGATGGCATTTTGGCAAGCCCATTGCCGCAAGGCGGCGGGGGCGCTGCTGGGCTTTGTGCTGGCCCTGGCCCTGCCTTCGGCGTGGGCGGTCGATGTCAACAGCGCCAATGCGCAGCAGCTTGAAACCATCACCGGCATCGGCCCCAAGACGGCGCAGGTCATCATCGACGAACGCGCGCGCGGCGGCAGCTTCGAATCGTTCGACGACCTGGCCGAGCGGGTCAAGGGCATCGGTCCCAAGAAGGCCCAGTCGCTTCAGGCGGCGGGGCTGGTGGTGGGGCAGGCCGACGCGGCGCCCAAAAGCGCCGCTCCGGCGGCGCAGCGCAAAGCGGGAAAGTAGGTTTTCAACTTTCGATTCCGACCGGGGCTCCGCCTCGGCCCCGCGGCGGAGCCCTATTCAAAAGGCGGCGCGCCGCCGCGGAACCGATCCGGGTCCGGGCGTCCTTTCTGGTGATGGCTTCTGCCCCTTGTGTTGGGTGTATCATTTGCCCATGAAACAATATCAGACCATCGAGCAAACCATAGGCGATACGCCGCTGGTGCGACTGCAGCGCATTCCGGGACAGCTTGGCCAAGACCGGGGCAACGTCATCCTGGCCAAGCTCGAGGGCAACAACCCCGCGGGGTCGGTGAAAGACCGCGCCGCCAATTCCATGATCAGCCGGGCCGAGCAGCGCGGCGAGATCAAGCCCGGCGATACGCTTATCGAGGCCACCAGCGGCAACACCGGCATCGCGCTGGCCATGGTGGCCGCGGTGCGCGGCTACAAGATGATACTCATCATGCCCGACAATCTGTCGCTCGAACGCCGGGCGGCCATGACGGCGTATGGCGCCGAGTTGATCCTGACGCCGGCCGACAAGGGCGGCATGGAATACGCCCGCGATCTGGCCACGTCCATGCAGGCCGACGGCAAGGGCAAGGTGCTGGACCAGTTCGCCAATCCCGACAACACCCAGGCCCACATCGACGGCACCGGACCCGAGCTGTGGCGTCAGACCGATGGCCGAATCACGCACTTCGTCAGCGCCATGGGCACGACGGGCACCATCATGGGCGTGGGCAGCTATCTGCGCAGCCGGAATCCGGCCATCCAGGTCATCGGCGCCCAGCCCGCCGAAGGCGCTTCGATTCCGGGCATACGCAAATGGCCCGAAGCCTACCAGCCCAAGATCTATCATCCCGAGCAGGTCGATGCGTTCGAATATATCGGCCAGCACGAGGCCGAGGAAATGGCCCGCCGTCTTGCCGCCGAAGAAGGAATTTTCGCCGGCATTTCGTCGGCGGGGGCGCTGGTGGCGGCGCTGCGCGTGGCCGCGCGGGCCGAGAATGCCACTATTGCCTTCATCATTTGCGATCGCGGCGATCGCTACCTTTCCACCGGCGTGTTCAATTGAGCCGCTAGGCGCCGGCGCGATCCAAGAACTCTACAGCGATCGCGCCAGCCGCAGCCCCGTGTACTGCCAGCGGGCATGGGTGGGGAAAAAGTTGCGGTAGGTGACCCGGCTGTGATCGGGCGGCGTCACGCAAGAGCCGCCTCGCAGCACGTACTGGTTGACCATGAACTTGCCGTTGTACTCGCCGATGGCGCCCGCGGCCGGCTTGAAGCCCGGGTAGGGCGCATAGCTGCTTGAGGTCCATTGCCAGGCGGTATCGAACACTTGTTCGATGGCGGGCGCATCGGCGGGTTCGCCTTCGTCGAGGCCGCGCCGGGTGGATGCCACCGCGTGCTCCCATTCGGCCTCGCTCGGTAGGCGGGCCTGCGCCCAGCGCGCATAAGCGTCCGCTTCATAATACGAAAGATGCCGCACGGCCTGGTCCGGCCCCAGCGGCTGCATGCCATACAGCGTGAACTCATGCCAGGCCCCATCGCGCTGCTCCCAATATAAAGGCCGGGCGACAGGCCTGGGGCCGGCGTGCAGCCACGCCCAGCCTTCGGAGAGCCACAGGGCGGGATCTTCGTAGCCGCCGGCCTGCATGAACTCCAGGTACTCGGCATTGGTGACCAGCCTGGAGGCCAGGGCATAGGGTTCGAGATATTGCCGGTGCCGGGGCGTCTCGTTGTCGAAGAAAAAGCCTTCGCCCTGATGGCCGATCTCGACGACGCCGCCGTCGAACGAGCGCCATTGCAAGGCGGAAGGCGGATTGGGTTGCGGCATGGCCTCGTCGCGGTAGGCCGGCCGCAGAGGATTGTGCCAGAACAGATGCTGCAGGTCGGTCAGGATCAGCTCCTGGTGCTGCTGCTCGTGCTGCAGTCCCAGCTCGATGAGGCGTTCGAGTTCGGGGTCGCCGTCTCCGGAAGGCGCGGCGGCGATCAGAATCAGCGATTCAATGCGGGCATCGACGTCGTTGCGGTACTCGTGCACTTCGTCCATGCCGGGCCGGGTGATGAGGCCGCGTTGCGAGCGCGTGTATTGCTCGCCGATGCCGTTGTAATACGAATTGAACAGCATCCTGAAAGCAGGATGGAAGGGCCGGAAGCCGGGCTCGAAACGTTCGAGCACGAAAGTCTCGAAGAACCAGGTCGTGTGGGCCAGGTGCCATTTGATCGGGCTGGCGTCGGTCATGGACTGCGCACAGCAGTCTTCGTCGCTGAGCGGTTCGGCCAGCATCGTGCTGGCGCGCCGCACATCCTCGAATCGGGATAGCAAGGTACCGGAAAGCGTCATCACGCGGCATCCTCCTTTCGCAAAGCGCCGGGCAGCGAACCGGCATGGACGACCGCGAACCAGCCGGCGGGATCCATCCAGTATCCGGTCGGCGTCCAGCCGGCATCCTCCAGCAGGGCGGTCAGCGAGGGGCGGGTGTATTTGTAGCTGCTTTCCGTGTGGATGCGTTCGCCTTCGGCAAAGCGCCGGCTCGCGCCGGCCCACCGGACGTGCACGGGGCGCCGCGCCTGCAAGTGCATTTCGACTCGGCTCTGCTGTTCATTGAAGAAAGCCACGTGCTCCCAGTCGCGCACGTCGAAGTCCGCGTCCAGCAGGCGATTGAGATTGCGCAGCAGATTCAGATTGAAGGCGCCGGTCAGGCCCAGGGCGTCGTCATAGGCGGCGTTGAGCACCTCGGTTTCCTTGACCAGGTCGACGCCCAGCAGCAGCGACGCGTGCTCGCCGCCCGACTGGCGCAGGCCGCTCAGAAAGCGGTGGGCGTCGCCGGGGCCGAAGTTGCCCAGTGAGGACCCCGGGTAGAAGAACAGGCGGTTATCCGCAGGCACCTCTTCCGGCAGGCGCAGGCCCCGGGAGAAATCCTGGCCCAGCGCCGTCATGCGGATATGGGGGTGCCGCGACTGAAGTCCGTCCAGCGCGTTGCGCAGGAAATCGGCCGATATATCCACGGCCACGTAGTGGCTGGGCGCCAGCGCGTCGAACAGCCTTTCCGCCTTGGCGCAGTTGCCCGCGCCCAGGTCGATGAGGACGGCGCCGCGTCCCACGGCGCCGGCGATGTCCGGCAGATGATCCCGGACGATGGCGGTCTCCGTGCGGGTGGGATAGTACTCCGGCAGCAGGCACAGGGTCTCGAACAGCTTGGAGCCCAGGGTGTCGTAGAGGTATTTGGGAGGCACTTCGGCCGGCGAAGCCAGCAGCCCATGGGTCAGTTCGGCGTGTTCCGCCGGGCTGCAGCCGATTGCGGCGGTGTTGAGTTGTTCGCTTGCACAGTCGTCCGCATCGGACTGCAGGACAAGAGGGGAGGGTATCGACATTGGCTTTCGCTCTGGGTCTGCCCACATGGCCTCGGGCGGCCTTTTAGAGTAACACTGTCGATGAAGCCGGGTAAGGCCGCCGAAGGGCGGCCCGCCTCGGCCGGGGGCTCAGTTGGGCGCGCCGTAGCCCATGCGCGCGGCCAGTTCCTGGGCCAGGTCGGCCACCGAGCTTGCATAGAAATAACTGCGGTTGTAGTGGGTGATGGCGAAGAAATTGGGCGTGCCGCTGCGGTATTCGGCCGTTTTGCGCGGCTCGTCCACCAAGTCGACGACGCCCAGTTTTTGCTGCATCCAGCCGTTGCCGTAGCCGCCTCCGGCGGAGGTCTGAACGCTGGTGGCGCCACGTGTTTTAAGTTGTTCCCAGTCGTAAACAGGTTCCAGTCCGCCATGCACGAGCGACTTCGCATCGGCCGGAAGCGCGACCGGCGCAAAGACCGGCAGGCCCGGCTGCCAGCCGTGCTCGACCAGGAAATTGGCCACCGACATGATGGCGTCATCCGGGCTGGCGGCCAGATCGATGCCGCGGTCGCCGTCGCCGTCGACGGCGTAGCGCATCAGGCTGCCCGGCATGAATTGCGGCAAGCCCATCGCCCCTGCAAACGAGCCCGTGGCCCGGCGCGCGTCCAGGACGCCCTGGTGATCGAGCACGATGAGATCCGCCAGTTGGTCCTGGAACAGTTGGCTGCGGTCGGGACGGTCGGGATCGGGGTAGCGAAAGGCCAGGGTGGCGATGGCGTCCAGCACCGAAAAGCTGCCGGTGTGCCGCCCGTAGACCGTTTCGACGCCTATGATGGCCACGATGATGGAGGGGGGGACGCCGTACTTGGCCGCCGCTTTGTCCAGCGTTGCGCGGTGCTGGGTCCAGAACTCGACCCCGGCGCGTATGCGCACCGGCTCGACGAAGCGCTTGCGATAAGTGACCCAACTGCGCCGCACGCGCGTCTTGGCGGGCGACATCAGCGACGCCGCCTTGGCGTCGTAGCGGGCGTCTTCGAGCAGCGCTTCGACGTGGGCCGGCGGCAGCTTGCGGTCGGCCGCGATCCGGCGGGCGTACTCCTGGATCTCGGGCTTGAGCCGGCCTTGCGGGTCGACGAAACCGTTGATGTCCGTGGAAGGAGCGGGGGGCCTGCGGGCGTGGGGGGCGGCGGCCGGGGCGGAGGCCTGTTGCGCCGGCGCGAGCTGCGCCGAAGGCGGGGCCGTGTGGCTGGATGCGCAGCCGCCCAGCAGCACGGCTGCCGCGACTTGCAAAATGCGGACGGGTTTGAACATAATCCTCCTTATGCAGACCCTCTATATTACCCACCCCGAATGCCGCCTGCATGAAATGGGCGCATGGCATCCCGAAAGCCCTTTCCGTCTCGATGCCATCAGCGATCAACTGATTTCAAGCGGTCTGCAAGCGCTGCTCGACGAACGCGAGGCGGTTCCGGCCCAGGAGGCGGACATATTGCGCGTGCACACGCCGTCCCTCCTGGCCGGCCTGCGCCGTCTTTCGCCGGTCCAGGGCTATGCCGAGATCGATCCGGACACGCTGATGAATCCCCACACCCTGGCGGCGGCCTTTGCCGCGGCCGGGGCCGGCATCACCGCGGTCGACGCCATCATGGACGGGCAGGCGTCCACCGCCTTTTGCGCGGTCCGCCCGCCGGGGCATCATGCCCGGCCCGGCCAGGCCATGGGCTTCTGCTTTTTCAACAATCTGGCAGTAACTGCAGCGTATACGCTTGAAAAATACGGGTTTAAACGGATAGCTATCATCGATTTCGACGTGCATCATGGCAATGGAACCGAAGAAATGTTCGCCGGAGACAGCCGCATCCTGATGTGCAGTTTTTTCCAGTACCCGCTCTTTCCTAATGTGTACGCTGAAAACCCAGGCCCAAACATGGTCAATGTGGCGGTGCCTCCCCATTCAGACAGCGCCGCCCTGCGCGACATCGTCGAGTCCCGCTGGATGCCGCGGCTCGAGGCGTTCGAGCCCGAGTTCGTCTTCGTGTCGGCCGGTTTCGACGGCCACCGCGACGACATGCTCGGCCAGCTCGACATGACCGAGGCCGATTACGCCTGGATCACCGAAAAACTCGTCGACCTGGCGGACCGCAGCGCCCAGGGGCGCATCGTCAGCTTCCTCGAGGGGGGCTACGATCTGTCCGCCCTGGGTCGCAGTGTTGCAGCGCACATCAAAGCATTGGCAAAGCTGTAGAATGCAATATTGCCCGAATTTCCATTCATATCCCGGAGGAAGTGCTCGATGAAGGTATTGGTGCCCGTCAAGCGTGTGGTTGATTACAACGTCAAGGTGCGCGTGAAGTCGGATCAAAGCGGCGTGGATATCGCCAACGTGAAGATGTCCATGAATCCTTTCGACGAAATCGCCGTCGAAGAAGCCACCCGACTGAAAGAAAAGTCCGTCGCCACCGAGATCGTGGCTGTTTCTTGCGGCATTGCACAATGCCAGGAAACGCTGCGCACCGCGATGGCCATCGGGGCGGACCGCTCCATCCTGGTCCAGACCGACGCCGAACTGCAGCCCCTGGCCGTGGCCAAGCTGCTCAAGGCGGTGGTCGACAAAGAGCAGCCCCAACTGGTCATCCTGGGCAAGCAGGCCATCGATGACGACGCCAACCAGACGGGCCAGATGCTGGCCGCGCTGCTGGACTGGCCCCAGGCCACCTTCGCCAGCAAGGTCGAGGTCTCGGGCGACACGGCCACCGTCACGCGCGAGATCGACGGCGGCCTCGAAACCGTGTCGCTCAAGCTGCCGGCCATCGTCACCACCGACCTGCGCCTGAACGAGCCGCGCTACGTCACTCTGCCCAACATCATGAAGGCCAAGAAGAAGCCGCTCGACACCACCACGCCCGAAGAACTGGGCGTGGATGCGGCCCCGCGCCTGAAGACGCTCAAGGTGGCCGAGCCGCCCGCGCGCTCGGCCGGCGTCATGGTGGCGGACGTTGCCGCCCTGGTCGACAAACTCAAGAATGAAGCAAAGGTGATCTAATCATGTCGATACTCGTCATCGCAGAACACGACAAGGCCCAGCTCAGGGGCGCAACACTGAACGCGGTCGCGGCCGCCCAGAAAATCGGCGGCGACGTGCACGTGCTGGTCATGGGCCAGGGCGTGCAGGCCGTTGCCGACCAGGCCGCCAAGCTGGCCGGCGTAGGCAAGGTGCTGCTGGCCGACGGCCCGGCGCTGGCCGAGAGCCTGGCCGAAAACGTGGCCGCGCAGGTGCTGGCCGTGGCTCAGGGTTATGGCCACATCGTCTTCGCCGCCACGGCCGAAGGCAAGAACGTCGCCCCGCGGGTTGCCGCCAAGCTCGACGTCGCGCAAATTTCCGACATCGTCGCGGTCGAATCGCCCGATACCTTCCAGCGTCCCATCTATGCCGGCAACGCCATCGCCACGGTGCAGTCCGCCGATGCGGTCAAGGTCATCACCGTGCGCACGACGGCTTTCGACCCGGTGGCGGCCGAAGGCGGCCAGGCTTCGGTTGAAGCGGTCGACGCCGTGGCTGATTCGGGGCTGTCGTCCTTCGTGGGCCGCGAAGTGGCTAAGAGCGACCGTCCCGAACTGGCCGGCGCCGCGGTGGTGGTGTCGGGCGGACGCGGCATGGGCAGCGCCGACAACTTCAAGCTGCTCGAGCCCCTGGCCGACAAGCTGGGCGCGGCGCTGGGCGCTTCGCGCGCGGCGGTGGACGCCGGCTACGCGCCCAACGACTGGCAGGTCGGCCAGACGGGCAAGATCGTCGCACCCCAGCTCTATATCGCCGTGGGCATCTCGGGCGCCATCCAGCACCTGGCCGGCATGAAAGACTCCAAGGTCATCGTGGCCATCAACAAAGACGCCGAAGCCCCTATCTTCAGCGTGGCCGACTACGGTCTGGTCGGCGATCTGTTCCAGGTCGTGCCGGAACTGACCAAGTCGCTGTAAAGCGCGGCCGCCGCGCGGCGCCGGCATGGCCGGTCGCCGCGCGGCAGCTGTCTTCGGACGGAGGGCATCATGGGCTACAGCACGCCCTTGCGGGAGTATCAGTTCGTTCTCGAGGAATTGTCCGATCTGCCGGCGCTGCTGGGCCTGCCGGGTTTCGAAGGCTTGTCCGTCGACCTCGTCAAGGCGGTGCTCGAAGAAAACGCGCGCTTCGTCCAGTCTGAAATCGCGCCGCTCAATGCCGGGGGCGATGCGTCCCCGGCACGCTGGCTCGACGGCATGGTCGAAACCTCGCCGGGTTTTCGGCAAGCCTTCGGCCAATACGCCCAGGGCGGCTGGCAGGGCCTGCAGCACGACGCCAAGCTCGGCGGACAGGGCTTCCCCAAGCTGGTCGGCACGGCCGCGGTCGAAAACCTCAATGCGGCCAATCTGTCTTTTTCCCTGTGCCCATTGCTGACCGACGGCGTCATCGAGGCGCTGGACACGGTCGGCAGCGCGGCGCAGCAGGCGCTGTATATTCCTGCGTTGATCGAAGGCCGCTGGACCGGCACCATGAACCTCACCGAGCCGCAGGCCGGTTCGGACCTTGCCTTGCTGAAGACGCGCGCCGAGCCCCAGCCGGACGGCAGCCATCGCCTGTTCGGACAAAAAATCTTCATCACCTTCGGCGAGCACGACATGGCCGAGAACATCGTGCATCTCGTGCTGGCGCGCCTGCCTGACGCGCCGCCCGGCGTCAAAGGCATTTCCCTTTTCATCGTGCCCAAGTTCATCGTGGCCGCCGACGGTTCGCTGGGCGCCCGCAACGACGTCTACTGCGCCTCGCTGGAGCACAAGCTGGGCATCCATGCCAGCCCCACGGCCGTCATGCTTTATGGCTCGGGCAAGGGCGAGGTGGGCGAGGGCGCCATCGGCTACCTGGTGGGCGAAGCCAACCGCGGCCTGCAATACATGTTCGTCATGATGAACGCCGCCCGCTTCGCCGTGGGCGTGCAGGGCGTCGCCGTGGCCGAGCGCGCCGCCCAGCAGGCCTGGGCCTATGCCGCCGAAAGGCTGCAGGGCCAGGATCCCGAGCGCCCCTCCGGCGCTCCGGTGCCCATCAACCGCCATCCCGACGTGCAGCGCATGCTCTGGACCATGCGGGCCTTGACAGACGGAGGGCGCACCCTGACCGCCATGGCGGCCAGGGCCCGCGACCTGGCCCGCCACCATGCCGACGCCGACGAACGCGGCCGCCAGCAGGCCCTGTATGAATACCTCGTTCCCATCGTCAAGGGCTTTTGCACCGAAAGCGCGGTCGAAACGGCGTCGCTGGGGGTGCAGGTGCATGGCGGCATGGGCTATATCGAAGAGACGGGCGCCGCGCAGTACTATCGCGACGCCCGCATCCTGCCCATCTACGAAGGCACCACGGCCATCCAGGCCAACGACCTGCTGGGACGCAAGACATGGCGCGACGGCGGGGCGGTGGCGCGCGCCTTGCTCGAGCAGATGCGCGCCACGCTCGACGAACTGGGCGCTGCCGCCGCCGGCAACGGGCCGGATCAGGACGGCCTCGAGGTCATCGCGCGGCACATGGAATCCGCCCTGAACGCCTACAAGCAGGCGGTCGAGTACATGCTGCACCAGTCGGCATCCCCGCGCGCGGCCTTCCTGGGCAGCGTGCCTTATCTCATGATGTCGGGCGTCGTCCTGGCGGGCTGGCAGATGGCGCGCTCGGCGCTGATCTGCACCGAAAAACTCGGCCAGGCGGGCGGCGGCTCGCAGGGGGCGGGCGACCCTTTCTACGCGAAGAAGCTTGCCGCCTGCGTCATGTACGCTTCGCAGATTCTGCCTCGCGCTTCGGCCTATCTTTCGTCCATCCGGGACGGCGTGGAGGCTTCCCGATACGCCGATCGCGTCGAGAGCTGACCGGCATCGCGGCCGCGCGGCTCAGTCCGCGGCCGGCATCACGCATCGACGCGGCGGGCCGGCTGATCGACGGTTGCAAGCTGCTCCTCCTTTAGCTTATAACGTTATATACACACGGTATTTAAATTCCGCCGACGAAGCTGGCACAATGATCCGGTGCGGGCTGGCAGGGTATCTTCCGCTGCGGCCACGCTTTTTTTCCTCCATTCAAAAAGAGACTCACCATGGCTACTTTGCGTCTGGGCGACACCGCCCCCGATTTTGAACAAGACTCCGACATCGGCCCCATCAAGTTCTACGACTACCTGGGCGATAGCTGGGGCGTATTGTTTTCGCATCCGGCCGACTTCACGCCTGTGTGCACGACCGAACTCGGCTACACCGCCAAGCTGGCCGACGAGTTCGCCAAGCGCAACGTCAAGGTCATCGCCGTGTCCGTCGACGATGCTCAGTCGCACAAAGACTGGATCAAGGACATCAACGACACGCAGAGCACCACGGTCAACTTCCCCATTCTGGCCGATTCCGACCGCAAGGTGTCCGACCTGTACGACATGATCCACCCCAACGCCAGCAATACCGCGACCGTGCGTTCGGTGTTCATCATCGACCCCAACAAGAAAGTGCGCCTGACCCTGACCTATCCCGCCAGCACGGGCCGCAACTTCAACGAGATCCTGCGCGTGATCGACTCCCTGCAGCTGACCGACAGCCACAGCGTGGCCACACCGGTCAACTGGCAAGACGGCGACGACTGCATCATCGTGCCCTCCATCAAGGACGAAGCCGAACTCAAGGCCAAGTTTCCCAAGGGCTACACGGTCGTGCGTCCCTATCTGCGCACGACGCCTCAGCCCAACAAGTAAACCGGTTGAAGCGCCCGGGCCGGTCCACCGGCCCGGCATGCCCGCTGAACCCCGCCCAGGCGATGGCCTCGGCGGGGCTTTTTGCTTTTGGGCTGCTTGCGATGAACGTCGAACTCGGCGGCTCGCAATGAATGTGGAAGCTTCTTGAATCACCGTCCACACATAAAGTGGCATTTCGATACTGAGATTCTCTGGCTTGCCACTACCCGAGCCGTCGGAGGAGGCAGAGCCTGGGCCGGGCGTTGGAGGGCGCTGCCTCGGACCGCCCGACCGCCGGGCCCAGGCTCTGCCTCCTTCGGCGGCGTTTTAAGGACACAGAAAAAGCGTCGCGACAAGCCAAGAAGCAAAGCATTGCAGCAAGCCGAAGCAAGCGTCTCAACAAGACAAAGTAACGCACAGCAGTAAGCCGGAGCGATACATGAGAATGCGCGAACCGGAGAGGCATGCTGGCGAATGGCGGAGCATCCCGAGCTTCTGCCGAGTGAACAAAGCAGGGGCAGCAGAGCAGATCGTGTTAGTGCCGGACGAACTCGCTTTGCCGCCGGCTGAAAAAAGTGCTTGCAAAAACAACTGTGGTTTCGTACAGTACTAAAAACTGCATACTGTTCAGAAAAACAGTGGTTTTAAAACCAGTGGCATTACGCCCTTGCAATCTTGTGCATCCATAGCGAGACGAACCATGAATACTCCGCAAACTCCCGCCAAGTGGCCCTTTCCCCCCGTTCAGCAGCCCGGTCAAACCCGTGGCCGGCAATCCGCCGGTCGTCCCGCCGCGCGCGGCGACGCCAAAAAGCGCGGCCTCACGCGTGGCGCCATGCTGGCCGACATCTGCCTGGTGGCCATCTGGGGCGCCACCATACCCGGTCTCATGTGGCTGGGCGTGGCAGGGGGTTTCTAAGCAGTTCCAAAACGGTGTACAATAGCTGGTTTTTCAACTCATCTTCTGGCGGCTACACAAAAACAACACGGCCGTTTTCGATGAAACCAGGAGCCCATCGTGGACTTAATCGCAACCCTTGAACAAGAAGAAATCTGCCGCCTTACCGGCGACCAGGCCAAGCCCGAATTTGGCCCCGGCGACACCGTAGTCGTCAACGTCAATGTGGTCGAAGGCACGCGCAAGCGTGTTCAGGCCTACGAAGGCGTCGTCATCGCCAAGCGCAATCGCGGCCTTAACTCTTCGTTCATCGTACGCAAGATCTCGTCCGGCGAAGCCGTCGAGCGTACCTTCCAACTGTATTCCCCGCAGATCGCTTCCATCGAAGTCAAGCGCCGCGGCGATGTGCGTCGTGCTAAACTTTATTACCTGCGTAGCCGTTCGGGTAAATCTGCACGCATCAAAGAGAAACTGGTTCGCCGGGCCGACAAGAAAGCAGAAGCTTAATCGCGCTGTTTCGCCCATACCACAGTTCAGCAAAGGCACCCGAGCGGTGCCTTTGTTTTTTTGCCACCGGGGCGGCATACTGAAGGCGACGCAGAGAATATTGCTTGGAGCCATGGCGCGAAACATACCGCATTCCCGGACCGGCAAGCGTACGGTCATCGTTCCGGGATTCGACCCTCAAACCCAGCCCATTGTGCCGCTGTCCGATATCTTGTTGCCGTTAAACAACGCGGCAATACAGCTGGATTTCATTCGCGAAGCCTTCAGCAGCCCCGTCGACTGGCAAGTAGAACCCGTATTCACCGAAAGCTTCCAGGCCGACAGCCTCGATCTCATCGACATCGTCCAGGCGGCGGTATTCGTCCCGCTGGTGCAACGCCCCGAAGGCCTGCATCTGCTGTTCACCCGACGCGCGTCCCACCTGTATGACCATGCCGGCCAAATCTGTTTTCCGGGCGGACGCATCGAAGTCAGCGACCGCGATGCCGTCGACGCCGCGCTGCGCGAAACCCGCGAAGAAATCGGCGTCGCGCCCGAATACATCCAGCTTCTGGGCACCCAGCCCGGTTTCCTCACTTCGACCCGCTTCACCATGAAGCCCGTCATCGGCTATGTGCGGCCCGGTTTTACTAT
Organism: Pusillimonas caeni; assembly: GCF_003545815.1. Classification (GTDB taxonomy): domain Bacteria; phylum Pseudomonadota; class Gammaproteobacteria; order Burkholderiales; family Burkholderiaceae_B; genus Pusillimonas; species Pusillimonas caeni. Next base: position 10,004 of record NZ_PDUW01000004.1, on the reverse strand, counting down.
CCGGCCCGATCTGACCGAGGTGGCCGAGGTCTTCGAAGTGCCTCTTTCTTTTCTGATGGACCCGTCCCATCACTTCCTGCATCGGGCCAACCTGCCCGACGGGGGGCATCGCTTTTATTTTTCCATGCCCTGGAAGGATTATTTCATCTGGGGAGCGACGGCGGCCCTCATCCGCAATTTCTACCATTTCCTGTCGGCCGCCCAGGCCAAACTCGAAAGCCGCGTAATCGGGTCCTGATAGGCAAGACGCAGTTCGCCGCGCAGTGGAGACGAAAACAAAAGATCACCGGCGTGTCTAGCTTGCCACGACCTGAGCCGCCGAAGGCGGGAGGACTGGCGCCGGACGTTGGAGGGCGCTGCCTCCGACCGCCCGACCGTCCGGCGCCAGTCCTCCCGCCTTCGGCGGCGCTTAAGGACACAATAAAGAACTTCCGCATCAATACCTGGTCTGGGCTTCGTTTTCAGCCAGGAGGCGCAGATACAGTTCATGCCGCTCGGGCTGGATGTCGCCGTTCTGCACGGCGGCCAGCACACCGCAGCCCGGTTCGCGCCGATGGCTGCAATTGTAGAAACGGCAATGCGCGGCGTGCCGCGCGAACTCGGGGAAACCGCGTTCGATGTCGCCGGGGCTCAGGTGATAGAGCCCGAAATTCTGGAAGCCCGGAGAGTCGATGAGCGTGCCGTCGCCCCCGGGCAGGTGATACAGGCGCGTGCTGGTCGTAGTGTGCCGGCCGGCGTCAAGGGCGATGGAGTGCTCTTGCGTCGCGGCCCGCGCCTGCGGCACCAGGGCGTTGAGCAGGCTGGACTTGCCCATGCCGCTCTGGCCCAGCAACAGGCTGCACTGCCCGCGCAGACGAGGCAGCAGGGCCTGGGCCGTTGCTTCGGCGTCCAGCGCATTGGTCAGAATCACCGGGATGGGCGGCTCGTATGCCGAAGCCAGATTCCTGACCCGTTCTTCGGCCTTGTCGAGCCCTTCGGCCAGATCGGCCTTGTTCAGGATGATCAGCGGGGCGATGTCCGCGCTGTGCGCCGCCACCAGCGCCCGGCCGACCAGATCGGGCGAGAAGGCCGGTTCCACTGCCACCACCAGCAGCAACTGGTCGACATTGGCGGCGAACTGCTTGGTGCGCATATCGTCCGAACGATAGAGCAGATTGCGTCGCGGCTCGATGCGTTCGATGACGCCTTCGGAATCGCCCTGGGGCTGGATGAGCACCTGGTCGCCGACCGCCGGACCGGATTTTTTCCCGCGCGGAAAGCATTGCCGCGTTCCGCCGCCGGCCAGCTCCACTGTGTAGTGGCGGCCGTGGGCGGCGACGATGCGCCCCGAAAGCAGGGAAGGATCAGGCGCCATGCCGCAGCTTCTGGATCCGCAAGGCGGCGGGCGGATGGCTGTCGTAGAAGGCCGAGTGCACCGGATCGGGCGTCAGCGTGGCGGCATTGTCGTCATACAGCTTGACCAGGGCCGATACCAGGGCGTCGGCCGACGACTGGCTGGCGGCGTATCGGTCGGCCTGGAACTCGTCGCGCCGCGAAAACCAGCTGGCCAGCGGCGTGACCCAGAAGGTGAACACCGGCGCGACGAGAAAGAAGAGAATCAGCGCCAGCGCGTCGTTGGGGCGGCCCAGCTGGGGGACGACCCCCAGGCCGGTGTAGAACCACACCTGCTGCGCCAGCCAGCCAAGCAGGGCGAGGAAGCCCAGGGCCACGGCAAAACTGATGGCCATGCGCTTGATGATGTGGCGATGCTTGAAGTGGCCCAGTTCGTGCGCCAGCACCGCTTCTATTTCGCCCGGATTCAGGCGCGCCAGCAAGGTATCGAAGAACACGATGCGGCGGTTGCGGCCGAAGCCGGTGAAGTAGGCGTTGCCATGCGCCGAGCGCTTGGAGCCGTCCATGACGAACAGGCCGTTGAGCGTGAAACCGCAGCGCTGCGCCAAGGCATTGACCCGCTCGGCCACGTCGCTGTCCTGCAGCGGCGTGAACTTGTTGAACAGCGGCGCGATCACCGTCGGAAACAGCCAGATCACCAGGAAATTGAAAACCACCCACACGGCCCAGGCCCACCATATCCATTGCGGCCCCGCGTTGCCCATGACCCACAGCACCACGGCCACCAGGGGTGCGCCCAGGATCAGCATGAGCAGCAGCGCCTTGGCCAGGTCCATGGCGAAAAGGCGGGGCGTCATGCGGTTGAAGCCGAAGCGGGCTTCCAGCCCGAACTTGCGCCAGATGGAAAAGGGCAGGCCCACCAGCCCCACGATGGCCACCACCGAGCCGATCAGGGCCAGCTGGCGCCACATTTCGGAATCGATGGCCCGGCCCCATTGCAGGTCGAGCCACTGCAGGCCGCCCAGCAGGGTCAAGGCCACCAGCAGCGCGGCCTCGACCAGAGTCTCGATCATGCCCAGCCTGACCTTGGCCAGGGTATAGTCGGCGGCACGCTGGTGGCTGCGCAGCCCGATGCGGTCGGCGAACTCGGCCGGAACCCGGTCGCGGTGCCGCAGCACGTGGCGCATCTGGCGCGAAGCGACCCAGGCGCGGATGGCCAGATCGGCGAATAAAAAGGCAATGAACCACAGGGTAAACATAAGCGGCCGGCAGGTATGAGAAAATCGCTTTTTTAAGGAAGGATTATATGGCGGTTAATGAACAGCGTCTGGTGTGGCTCGATCTCGAGATGACGGGCCTCGACCCCGAAAAAGAACGCATCATCGAAGCGGCGGTGGTGGTGACGGAGCCCGACCTGACTTTCGTGGCCGAAGGGCCGGTGCTCGTCATACATCAAAGCGACGAACTGCTGAATGCCATGGACAAATGGAACACGTCCACCCACGGCAAAAGCGGCCTGACCGACAAGGTCAAGGCCTCGACTCTGACCGAAGAGCAGGCTGAGACCCAGTTGCTGGAATTCCTGTCCAAGCATGTTCCGGCCGGCAAGTCGCCCTTGTGCGGCAACACGGTGGGGCAAGACCGGCGCTTCCTGGTCAAGTATATGCCGCAGCTCGAGGCCTTCTTCCATTATCGCAATCTCGACGTCAGCACGCTCAAGGAACTGGCCCTGCGCTGGAAGCCCGAAGTGTATAGAAGCTTCATCAAGCAAAGCCGCCACGAAGCCCTGGCCGACATCTACGAATCCATCGAAGAGCTCAAGCACTATCGCGAGCATTTCATCAAGCTATGAACTACGAAAACATATTGTTCGAGCTGCAGGGCGGCATGGCGCGCCTGACGCTCAATCGTCCCGACAAGCTCAACAGCTTCACGGCCGACATGCACGCCGAGGTCGCCGACGCGCTGGGCCGGGTCGAGCAGGAGGGCGCGCGCGTGCTGGTGCTGACCGGCAGCGGCCGGGGCTTTTGCGCCGGCCAGGACCTTTCCCAGCGGGTGGTGAAAGAGGGCGATCCGCCGGTCGATCTGGGCGCCAGTATCGAAAAATACTACGGACCCCTGGTCAAGCGCCTGCGCGCGCTGCCCATGCCCGTGGTGGTGGGGGTGAACGGCGTGGCGGCGGGGGCGGGCGCCAACCTCGCCCTGGCCGGCGACATCGTCATCGCGCGCGCTTCGGCCAGCTTCATCCAGCCCTTCTGCCGGCTGGGCCTCTTGCCCGACACGGGCGGCACCTATGCCTTGCCGCGCCTGGTGGGGCCGGCGCGGGCCATGGGCCTGGCCATGCTGGGCGACAAGCTCAGCGCCGAGAAAGCCGCGCAATGGGGCCTGATCTGGGAATGCGTGCCCGACGAGCAATTCGATGCGCGCCTGCAAGAATTGGCGGTGCATTTCTCGACCGCGCCCACCAAGGGCCTGGCCGCCGCCAAGCAGGCGCTCAATGAGAGCCTGAGCAACACGCTGGCCCAGCAGCTCGATCTGGAGCGCGACCTGATGCGCGAACTGGGCCGCAGCGAAGACTACCAAGAGGGCGTGCGGGCCTTCCTGGGCAAGCGCAGTCCGGTCTTCAAGGGCCGCTGAACCATCATGAACCTGCCTTCCTCCGTCGCTATTGCGGGCATCGGCACCGACATCGTCCGCGTCGATCGCGTGCGAGGGGTCTTCGAGCGCCAGGGCTTGAAGTTCGCCCGGCGCATATTGGGCGACCAGGAGTACGCGGTCTTCCAGCGGCGCCATCAGCGCGATCCCAAGCGGGGCATGCGCTATCTGGCCACCCGCTTCGCGGCCAAAGAGGCATTTTCCAAGGCCATCGGCCTGGGCATGCATGCGCCCATGTCCTGGCGCCTGATGCAGGCGCTGAACGCGCCGGGGGGCAGGCCGGTGGTCCGGCTGGACGGCGCCCTGGCGCACTGGTATGCCGCACGCTATGGCGCGGCCCATATTTCCTTGAGCGACGAAAGCGACATCGCCATGGCTTTCGTGGTGCTCGAGCCGCTACCCAAAACGGACTCCATCTTTCATGACAAACACGCATAGCCCCCGCCACGCCGATCCTTCCGCCGCCAGCCTGCCTCCGGGGCCGGTCATGGTCGACGTCGAGGGCGCGACGCTGACCGAGCACGAAAAACAGCGCCTGCGCCATCCCCTGGTGGGCGGCGTGATCCTGTTCGCGCGCAACTTCAGCAGCCGCGAACAGCTCACCGCCCTGTGCCGCGACATCCATGCCGCGCGCGACGAACCTCTGCTGATCGCCGTCGATCACGAGGGCGGGCGGGTGCAGCGCTTTCGCAGCGACGGCTTTACGCCGCTGCCGCCCATGTCGGCCTTCGGCGAGATCTGGATGGACGACTCGCTGGCGGCCATGCGCCTGGCCACCGAAACCGGCTATGTGCTGGGCGCCGAACTGCGCGCCTGCGGCGTCGACCTGAGCTTTACGCCCGTGCTCGATCTTGACTACGGCGTGAGCCAGGTCATCGGCAACCGCGCCTTCCATCGCGAGCCGCAGGTGGTGGCCATGCTGGCACGCGCCCTGATACAGGGCCTGATGCTGGCCGGCATGGCCTCCTGCGGCAAGCACTTTCCGGGACACGGCTTCGTGCAGGCCGACTCGCATCACGAAATTCCCGTCGACGAGCGCAGCTTCGAAGAGATCATGCAGGAAGACGCCGCGCCTTACGGCTGGCTGGGCGACATGGTGCTGCCTTCGGTCATGCCGGCCCACGTCATCTATCCGAAAGTCGATGCGAACCCGGCCGGCTTCTCGCGCTATTGGATACAGACCGTGCTGCGCGACAATCTGGCTTATGATGGCGTGGTGTTTTCCGACGACCTGACCATGGAGGGCGCCAGCGTGGCCGGCGACATCCTGGCGCGGGCGCAGGCCGCCCTGGCGGCGGGCTGCGACATGGTGCTGGTTTGCAACCGCCCCGACCTGGCCGACGATCTCCTGGCCCGCTTGCGGCACGAGCCGTCCGCGGTCTCGCAGCAGCGCATCCGCCGCCTTACGCCGCGCCAGCCTGCGCCCGACTGGCAGACCCTGCAGAGCCTCGCCCGTTATCAGTATGCCCGACAGCTTCAATCTCAAATCGTTCCTGGCTGACCTTCCGTCCCTGCCGGGCGTGTACCGGCACATCGACGCCAAGGACGAAGTGCTTTACGTCGGCAAGGCCAGCAATCTCAAGAAGCGCGTAGCGTCGTATTTCCAGAAGAACCTGGCCAGTCCGCGCATCGCCCACATGGTGGCCAGGGTGGCGCGCGTCGAGGTCACGGTCACGCGCTCGGAGGCCGAGGCGCTGCTGCTGGAAAACAATCTCATCAAGCGCCTGCAGCCGCGTTACAACATCCTGTTTCGCGACGACAAGTCGTATCCCTTTCTGCACATCACCGGGCACGAGGCGCCGCGCATCGCCTACTATCGTGGCGCCACCAGCGGCAAAGGCCGCTACTTCGGGCCTTATCCCAATGCCTGGGCGGTGCGTGAAACCATACAGATCCTGCAAAGGGTGTTCCGCCTGCGAACCTGCGAGGACAGCGTCTACGCCAATCGCTCGCGGCCCTGTCTGCTGCACCAGATCGCGCGCTGTTCGGCGCCCTGTGTGGGGCTCATCTCCCCGGCCGACTACCAGGCCGACGTCGAGCGCGCCATCCGTTTCCTGGACGGGCATGCCAAAGAGGTGCTGGACGACATCGAGCGGCGCATGCTGCAGGCTTCCGACGAGCTGGACTTCGAGCACGCCGCGGTGCTGCGCGACCAGATGGGCGCCCTGGCCCGGGTCCTGCAGCAGCAGACGATGGAGCAGGTGGGCAGCGACGACGTCGACATCATCGCCGTGGTGGCCGCGGGCGGAAGGGTGTGCGTCAACCTGGCCATGGTGCGGGGCGGGCGGCATCTGGGCGACCGGGCCTTCTTCCCCACCCATGCCGACGGCGACGAGCCCGGCGACGTGCTGGCCGCCTTCGTGGCGCAGCATTATGTCGATGGCGGCCTGCCGCCGCTGCTGGTCTGTTCGCACAAGCTGCCCGATCCGAGCCTGCTGGCGCTGCTTACCGAGCAGACGGGCGTCAAGGCGCGCATGCTGACCCGGCCGCAGGGCATGCGCCGCACCTGGCTGGAGCAGGCGCAGAAGAATGCCGAGATGGCCCTGGCCCGCATGCTGACCGAATCCAGCGCGCGTTCGGCGCGCACCCTGGCCCTGGCCGAAGCGCTGGACCTGGACACCGACGAGGTGGCGCTGGACGCCATGCACGTGGAATGCTTCGACATCAGCCACACGGCCGGAGAGGCGACCCAGGCCTCTTGCGTGGTGTATCGGCATCACGACATGCAGCCGTCACTGTATCGCCGATACAACATCGCGGGCGTGACGCCGGGCGATGACTATGCCGCCATGCGCCAGGTGCTTACCCGCCGCTTCGGCCGCGTCGCCGACGGCGAGGCCGAGCTGCCCACCATTGTGCTGATCGACGGAGGCAAGGGCCAGGTCGAAGTGGCGCGCCAAGTGTTCGCCGAATTCGGGCTCGACATTCACGTCATCGTCGGCGTGGCCAAGGGGGAGGGGCGCAAGGTGGGCCTGGAAACCCTGGTCTTTGCCGACGGCCGCAGCCCGGTGGCCCTGGGCGGCGAATCGGCCGCCCTGATGCTGGTGGCGCAGATCCGCGACGAAGCGCACCGTTTTGCCATCACCGGCATGCGCGCGCGTCGGGCCAAGACGCGCAATGTGTCCCGGCTGGAAGAAATCGAGGGTGTCGGCGCGCGGCGGCGGCAGAAGCTGCTGGCCCGCTTCGGGGGATTCTCCGGCGTGGTGGCCGCCGGCGTGGACGACCTGAGGTCCGTCGAAGGCATTTCGGACGAACTGGCCGAGCGAATCTATCAGGCGCTGCGGAGTTAGCGATGGTAGTATTATCCCTATGCCCCTGAATTTTCCAATCGTGCTGACGTGGCTGCGTATCGCCATGATCCCGCTACTCGTGGCGCTGTTCTACGTGCCCCACGATTGGCTGCCGACGCCCACGCGCGACACGATTGCCGCTTTGGCCTTCATTTTCGCCGCCCTGACCGACTGGTTCGACGGCTGGCTGGCGCGGCGCTGGAACCAGACTTCATCTTTCGGCGCTTTCCTCGATCCGGTGGCCGACAAGCTCATGGTGTGCACCGCGCTGCTCATCCTGCTCGACCTGAACCGGGTCGACGCGGTGATTGCGCTGGTCATCATCGGGCGCGAGATCACCATCTCGGCGCTGCGCGAATGGATGGCCAAGATCGGCGCCAGCGGCAGCGTGGCCGTGCATTGGCTGGGCAAGTTCAAGACGGGCGCGCAAATGGTGGCGATTCCGTGCCTGCTGTACTGGCAAGAGCTTTTCGGGGTTTCCAGCGTATGGATAGGCCACGTGCTGATCTTCGTGGCGGCCGTGCTGACCATCTGGTCGATGTGCTACTACCTGCGCCGCGCCATGCCCCAGATTCGCGACCGGGCAGGCCGCGACGTTCAACCGCATTAAAGATTCAATCATGGTAGCAACCACTTTCGATCAATTCGCCGATACGCCGGCCGTCAAGCGCCGCGACTGGAAAATCATCGGTCTCATCGGCGCCGGGCATTCCTGCTCGCACTTCTTCCAGCTCGTCTTTCCCACCTTGTTCCTGCCGCTGGCCGCCGAATTCGGCTACGACTTCGTGCAGTTGGGCCTGCTTGCGTCGATATTCTTCATCGTTTCCAGCCTGGGCCAGGCCTCGTCGGGCTTCGTGGTCGACCGCATCGGCCCCACGCCGGTATTGCGGTTCGGCCTGGCCTGCTTCGTGGTCTCCGGAGTGCTGATCGGGCTTTCAAACAATTACGCCATGCTGGCGCTGGCGGCCGTCATCGGCGGGGCCGGCAACTCGGTCTTTCATCCGGTGGATTTTTCCATCATCAACCACCGCGTCAGCTCGCGCCGGCTTGGGCACGCCTTCAGCACCCACGGCTTTACCGGCAACCTGGGCTGGGCGCTGACCCCGGTGTTCATGACCACGCTCATCCACCTGGCCAACTGGCGGGTGGCGGCCTTCGGCGCGGCCGGCCTGGTGGCCGTGGTGCTGTTCCTGATCTGGGTGGGCCGCGACCTGCTCGCCGGACGGAACGAAGAGCGCTCGATGGTCAAGCCCAAGGCGGGCGAGACGCCCGACCTCGCGCAGCAGTCGGTGGGCCGCACCCTGGCCACGCTGCTGGTGCAGCCGGCCTTGTGGGGCGCGTTCTTCTTCTTCGCCTGCACCTCCATCGCCCTGTCCGCCGTCCAGAACTACACCATTCCGATGCTGGGCGACGTCTACGGCATCGACAAGGTCATGGCGGGCACCACGCTGTCGGCCTACATGCTGGCTTCGGCGCTGGGCATGATCGCCGGCGGCTTCCTGGTCAACGCCACGCCCAACACCGAGCGCACGGTGGCCATGTCGCTGATCGTCGCCGGCGTGCTGCTGGTGCTGCTGGCCTCGGGTGTGCTGATCTCGCCGCTGGCCATGGTGGTGGTGGGCCTTGCCGGTTTCTGCGCCGGGGTGTCCACGCCCTCGCGCGACATGCTCATTCGCCGCGTCACGCCCAAGGGGGCGACCGGCACCGTATACGGCCTGGTGTATTCGGGCATGGACGTGGGCGCTTCGCTGGGCCCGGTGGGCTTCGGTCTGATGCTGGACGCGGGCCATACCCAAGGGCCGTGGATAGGCGCCGCCGTCGCCTTCGTGGCTGCCTCGGGGCTGGCGATGATGGTGGCCCGCTCGGTCAATGCCCGTACCGGTGTTCAGACTGTGGCGGGTTAGAAAACTGCACGCGGGCAGCGACCTGCTTTGCGTCTTCGATACGCCCATCCCGGGAAGGTTCTCGGGATGGGTTTTTTATTCGCTGTCTGTCGCTGCAAGCATTCTCGCCCTTCGTGTTCGGCAGCTTCGTATGGCTGGCTTTTAGTACAAAAGCGCTGACGGCAGGGCAGCGTCTTTAGGCTTTATTGGGGCTTTTGATTGGGTTCTTTAGCATTGTTGGAGATTGTGTCCAGCGTGCGTTCTGGGTTCTAAAGCGCCGCCGCGGGCGGGGCCATTTAGGCCGGGCGGTCCGAGGCAGCGCCCTCCAACGCCCGGGCTAAATGGCCCCGCCCGCGACGGCTTGCAGTAGCGGCTGGTCACGGCGAGAAGCTCGAGGGGGACTGTTGCGAATGTAGTGAGAACTCGGATTTTCGGCTTGCCATGGACTGGCCAGAACTGATATTCGTGGGATGCCAATATTCCCGACTCAATCACAGAAGAACGCCGGCGTGTATGGCTTGCCCTAACATAAGCCGCTGGGGCTGAAAGTACTGCGGCCAGGCGTTGGAGGGCGCTGCCTCGGACCGCCCGACCGCCTGGCCACAGTACTTTCAGCCCCGGCGGCGTTTAAGAATCTATGGTCAGCCCGCATTTTGCAAGCGTGACGGTGTTGACGTAAATTAGGCTTGCTTGAATCTATCCGGAGTCAGTTGGGGTTCCATCCCCGCTCCATGATGAGAGCCGCGCCGGGCAAGCCTAAGAACTCAATCAGCGTCGATGCGCTTTTCTTAAGCTCAGGTTTCCTGCCCGGCCGTTGAGCCGTTTATGTCTTCACGTATCTCGC
>NZ_PDUW01000003.1 GCF_003545815.1 Pusillimonas caeni | reverse complement strand
AGGCCAAGTTCCGCACCAACCTGGCCCGGCGCTTTGCGGCCAGGCAGCAAGCGCGTATCCTGGATGTCTCGCTGGACCAGGCGCGGCTCGAAGCCATGCCGGTCCACGAATACGTCGACCTGTACGTCATCTGACCGGAGTAAAGCCTCATGAGCCGAGCCATTGAATTCAACGAGAACCAGCGGCGCTTCGAATGGACCGAAGACGGTGCCTTGTCGGTGCTCGACTACCAACTGAGCGGCAACGTCATGACCATCACGCACACGGGCGTGCCGGCAGCGGTCGGCGGCCGAGGCATCGCCGCCGACCTCACCCGCCACGCCCTCGACACGGCGCGCAGCCGCGGCTGGAAAGTGCGGCCCGTGTGTTCTTACGCGGCCGTGTATATCAAGCGCCATCCGGAATATCAGGATCTGGTGGCGTAGGGTTCCGTCTGAAGGACCCAGAGAATGGCCACCGACACCAAGACTTGGCGACCAAAACCACCGATGTCGTCAAAACCCGCATCCCGGACTCTCCCTCAAGCCCCTGTAAACAAAATCCCCAAAATCCCACAAGCCCAAGTCTTATATAAGATATAAGACATAAGACATTTGCCTGAAACCCGCCTTCCGAATACAATTGAGGCAAGCACCTATTCAATCTCCAAGATCAAAAAGGCACGCCTCATGCTGGAAACATATCGCCAACACGTTGCCGAACGCGCTGCGTTGGGCATTCCTCCCCTTCCCCTGTCGGCGCAACAAACCGCCGACCTCGTCGAACTGCTCAAGGCGCCGCCCGCCGGCGAAGAGGCTGCCCTGGTAGAACTCATCACGCACCGCGTGCCCGCCGGCGTCGACGATGCCGCCAAGGTCAAGGCCTCCTTCCTGGCCGCCGTCGCCTTCGGCAAGGCATCCAGCCCCCTCATCAGCCGCCAGAAGGCCACCGAACTGCTGGGCACCATGCTGGGCGGCTACAACGTCGCCCCGCTCATCGAACTGCTCGACGACGCCGAACTCGGCGCCACCGCCGCCCAGGGCCTCAAGAACACCCTGCTCGTCTTCGACGCCTTCCACGACATCCAGGAAAAGGCCCAGAAAGGCAACGCCAACGCCAAGGCCGTGATGCAAAGCTGGGCCGATGGCGAATGGTTCACCAGCCGTCCCGAAGTCCCGCAAAGCCTCACCGTCACCGTCTTCAAGGTGCCGGGCGAAACCAACACCGACGACCTCTCGCCCGCACCCGACGCCACCACGCGTCCCGACATCCCCCTGCATGCCCTGGCCATGCTCAAGAACCGCCGCGAAGGCGCCCCGTTCCAGCCCGAAGAAGACGGCAAGCGCGGCCCCGTGCAGTTCATCGAAAACCTGAAAGAAAAAGGCCATCTCGTGGCCTACGTCGGCGACGTCGTGGGCACCGGCTCCTCGCGCAAGTCGGCCACCAACTCCGTCCTGTGGTTCACCGGCGAAGACATTCCCTACGTCCCCAACAAGCGCTTCGGCGGCGTCTGTCTGGGCGGCAAGATCGCCCCCATCTTCTACAACACCATGGAAGACGCCGGCGCCCTGCCCATCGAGCTCGACGTATCCCAGATGGACATGGGCGACGTGGTCGAACTGCGTCCCTATGAAGGCAAGGCGCTGAAGAACGGCGAAGTCATCGCCGAGTTCGAACTCAAGTCCGACGTGCTGTTCGATGAAGTGCGCGCCGGCGGCCGCATTCCGCTGATCATCGGCCGCGGCCTCACCGCCAAGGCGCGCGAAGCGCTGGGCCTGCCGCCCTCCACCCTGTTCCGCCTACCCAAGAACCCCGAAGACTCGGGCAAGGGCTTCACCCTGGCGCAAAAGATGGTCGGCCGCGCCTGCGGGCTGCCCGAGGGCCAGGGCGTGCGCCCCGGCACCTATTGCGAGCCCAAGATGACCTCCGTGGGCAGCCAGGACACCACCGGCCCCATGACCCGCGACGAACTCAAGGACCTGGCCTGCCTGGGCTTCTCGGCCGACCTCGTCATGCAGTCCTTCTGCCACACGGCCGCCTATCCCAAGCCCGTCGACGTCAAGACGCACCACACCCTGCCCGAGTTCATCAGCACCCGCGGCGGCATCTCGCTGCGTCCCGGCGACGGCGTCATCCACAGCTGGCTCAACCGCATGCTGCTGCCCGACACCGTCGGCACCGGCGGCGACTCGCACACCCGCTTCCCCATCGGCATCTCCTTCCCGGCCGGCTCGGGCCTGGTGGCCTTTGCCGCCGCCACCGGCGTCATGCCGCTGGACATGCCTGAATCAGTGCTGGTGCGCTTCAAAGGCAAAATGCAGCCCGGCGTCACCCTGCGCGACCTGGTCAACGCAATTCCGCTGTACGCCATCAAACAGGGCCTGCTCACCGTCGCCAAGCAGGGCAAGAAGAACGTCTTCTCGGGCCGCATCCTCGAAATCGAAGGCCTGCCCGACCTCAAGGTGGAGCAAGCCTTCGAATTGTCCGATGCCTCGGCCGAACGCTCGGCCGCCGGCTGCACCGTTCGCCTGAACAAAGAACCCATCATCGAGTACATCAACAGCAACATCGTGATGCTCAAGTGGATGATCGCCAACGGCTACGAAGACGAGCGCTCGCTGGCCCGCCGCATCAAGGCCATGGAAGCCTGGCTGGCCGATCCCAAGCTGCTCGAGCCCGATGCCGACGCCGAATACGCAGCCGTCATCGAGATCGACCTGGCCGATGTGCACGAGCCCATCGTCGCCTGCCCCAACGACCCCGACGACGTCAAGACGCTGTCCGACGTTGCCGGCGCCGTCATCGACGAGGTCTTCATCGGCAGCTGCATGACCAACATCGGCCACTTCCGCGCCGCCTCCAAGCTGCTGGAAGGCAAGCGCGACATCCCGGTCAAGCTGTGGGTGGCGCCGCCCACCAAGATGGATGCCCAGCAGTTGACCGAAGAGGGCCATTACGGCGTCTTCGGCACCGCCGGCGCCCGCACCGAAATGCCGGGCTGCTCGCTGTGCATGGGCAACCAGGCCCAGGTGCGCGAAGGAGCCACGGTCATGTCGACCAGCACCCGCAACTTCCCCAACCGCCTGGGCAAGAACACCAACGTCTACCTCGGCTCGGCCGAGCTGGCCGCCATCTGCTCGCGCCTGGGCCGCATTCCGACCCGGGAAGAGTACATGGCCGACATGGGCGTCATCGACAAGAGCGGCGATGAAGTCTATCGCTATCTCAACTTCGACCAGATCGAAGAGTACAAAGAAATCGCCGACTCGGTCGGCGTCTGACGCCCGCCAGGCTTTGTTTCCGGCATCCCCCGCGCCCTGTGGCCGGGGGATTTTCTTATTCGCCAAAGAGCCGGCAAACGGGCATAAAATAGGCGAAAGGCTCAATCGGGCTCTTCGCCCGTACCGCCGGCCCCCTCAACGTCCATTCCCGCCTTCAGCCAATCAGCACGGAGCAGAGTATGCCGCACAACACCTTCAATAGCCTGCAGAAGTTCAAGATCGGAAAAAAATCGGCCAACTTCTATTCGCTGCCCGCCCTGGGCAAGGCCCTGGGCATCGACGTGCAACGCCTGCCCGTCTCGATCCGCATCGTGCTCGAGTCCGTGCTGCGCAACTGCGACGGTAGAAAGATCACCGAGCAGCACGTCAAAGAGCTCGCCGGCTGGCAGCCGAACGCGCCGCGCGTCACCGAGATCCCTTTCGTGGTCGCGCGAGTCGTGCTGCAGGACTTCACTGGCGTACCCTTGCTGGCCGACATCGCGGCCATGCGCTCGGTGGCCGACCGCATGGGCAAGAACCCGAAAAAGATCGAGCCCATGGTGCCGGTCGACCTGGTCGTCGACCACTCGGTCATGATCGATTACTTCGGCACCAACAAGGCCCTCGACCTCAACATGAAGCTCGAGTTCCAGCGCAACCAAGAGCGCTACCAGTTCATGAAATGGGGCATGCAGGCCTTCGACACTTTCGGCGTCGTGCCTCCGGGCTTCGGCATCGTCCATCAGGTCAACCTCGAGCATCTGGCGCGCGGCGTGCATCACGATGCCGCCAGCAACGTCTACTACCCCGACACCCTGGTGGGCACCGATAGCCACACCACCATGATCAACGGCATCGGCGTGGTGGGCTGGGGCGTCGGCGGCATCGAGGCCGAAGCCGGCATGCTGGGCCAGCCGCTCTACATTCTCACGCCCGACGTCGTCGGCGTCGAGCTCAAGGGCGAGCTGCGGGGCGGCGTCACCGCCACCGACCTGGTCCTGACCCTGACTGAACTGCTGCGCAAGCAGAAGGTGGTGGGCAAGTTCGTCGAATTCTGCGGTTCGGGCACCTCCAGTCTTTCGGTCACCGACCGCGCCACCATCGGCAATATGGCGCCCGAGTACGGCGCCACCATGGGCTTTTTCCCCGTCGACGAGCGCACCCTGCGCTACTTCGAAGGCACCGGCCGCACCCAGGACGAGATCGACGCCCTCAAGGCCTACTTCACAGCGCAGGGCATGTTCGGCGTGCCCCAGGCCAAAGACATCCGGTACAGCCAGCTCGTCACGCTCGACCTCTCAACCGTCACGCCTTCGCTGGCCGGCCCCAAGCGTCCGCAAGACCGCATCGAAATCGGCGAGGTCAAACAGACTTTCGCCGGCCTGTTCATCGAGCAGTCGGCCAACGGCTTCAACCAGCCGGCCGAAAAACTCGATCAGGTATTCACCAGCAGCGCCGGCACCCAGGTCAAGAATGGCGACATCCTCATTGCCGCCATCACTTCGTGTACCAATACCTCCAACCCCAGCGTGCTGCTCGCGGCGGGCCTCATGGCCAAGAAGGCGGTCGAGGCGGGCCTGAAGGTGCCCAAGCACATCAAGACCTCGCTGGCCCCCGGCTCGCGGGTGGTCACCGACTATCTCACCAAAACCGGCCTGCTTCCCTACCTTGAAAAGCTCGGGTTCAACGTGGCGGCCTACGGCTGTACCACGTGCATCGGCAATGCCGGCGACCTTACACCCGACCTGAACGAAGTCATCACCCAGAACGGGCTGGTCTGCGCCGCCGTGCTGTCGGGCAACCGCAACTTCGAGGCGCGCATCCATCCCAACATCAAGGCCAACTTCCTGGGTTCGCCGCCGCTGGTGGTGGCCTATGCGCTGGCCGGCACCGTCATGCGCGACCTCATGACCGAACCCGTGGGCCAGGGCAAGAACGGCGACGTCTGGCTGGGCGACATCTGGCCCACCAACGCCGAAGTCGAAGCCCTGCTGAGCCAGGCGCTCGACCCGCAGGTGTACCGCAGCAACTATGCCGAGATCCAGTCCAATCCCGGCAAACTCTGGAAGAAGATCTCCGGCGTCACCGGCGACGTCTACGACTGGCCCAAGTCGACCTACATCGCCGAGCCGCCCTTCTTCACCGATTTCAACATGACGCCGGCTCCCATGCCGCCGGTCGGCAACGCGCGCGCGCTGGCCATCTTCGGCGACTCGGTCACCACCGACCACATTTCACCCGCCGGCTCCATCAAAGAGACCTCGCCGGCCGGGCAATGGCTCAAGGCGCATGGCGTATCCAAGGCGGACTTCAACAGCTACGGCTCGCGCCGGGGCAACCACGAAGTCATGATGCGCGGCACCTTTGCCAACGTGCGCATCAAGAACCTGATGATTCCGCCCAATGCCGACGGCAGCCGCTTCGAGGGCGGCGAAACCCTGCATCAACCCAGCGGCGAGCGGCTGTCCATCTACGACGCCGCCATGCGATACATCGCCGAAGGCGTGGACACCGTGGTGTTTGGCGGCGAAGAATACGGCACGGGCTCCTCGCGCGACTGGGCGGCCAAGGGCACCCAGCTGCTGGGCGTCAAGGCCGTGATCGCGCGCAGCTTCGAGCGCATCCACCGTAGCAATCTGGTCGGCATGGGCGTGCTGCCCCTGCAGTTCAAGGGCGAGGACAGTGTCGAGTCGCTGGGCATTACCGGCCAGGAAACCTACGACATCACCGGGCTCGAGAACGGCATCAAGCCGCAGCAGGACGTCACGCTGTCCATCCGCCGCAGCGATGGCTCCGTCCAGCAGGTGCCCATGCTGCTGCGCATCGACACCGCCACAGAGGTCGACTACTACCTGCACGGGGGCATTCTGCCCTATGTGCTGCGCGAACTGCTGGCGGCCTGATCCGCACTATCCGCTTGCCCCCCGGCACGTCCCTGGGCGTGCCGGGGGGTTCTGCATTGAACCCTGCCTCAGGGTTAAACTAAGGTATTGATATCCCGTTTCTTACGATGTCCACTCAAACCCGATCCACCCCCCACGCCCGGTTGTCACGCGATGCCCAGCGTCTGGCCGTCCTGGCCGAATCGCTGGCCCGATCGGGCAGCCGGCTCGAAGACGCCTACTGGGAAAACCTGTTCCAGGTCCAGTTGAACAAGCTGCTGACACAGAAAAGAAACGACGCTGTCGAATCGACGCTCGAGCACCTGCTTGCCGCCAACACCGAAGCCTACGAAATTCTCATCGAGCAGGTCGAGACCCATTCTGAATCCACCACCTTGACGCACGAAGGACGCGATTACGACGTTCTGCTTTTCTGCGCCCCGGTCGTGGCATGGACGCGCTATCAGCTGCCCAGATCCTACGACCTGAAACCGCTGCTCGATACCCTGGCGCGCCAGTTGCATGCGCACATCGTCGCCGAAAACGCCCAACTGGCGCTGCTTTCCGAAATGCTCAATTTCGACCAGATGCCGCAGTCATTCCACGAAACCCTGGAATGGACGCAGCGGCTGGGCCGGGCGGCGCTGAAGCAAAAAAGCGAAAACAGCCTCATCCGGCCGGCCCCGCCGACCGACGGCATGCTGGCGGACGCGCGCTTCATCGTCGGCGCCATTGCGGTGCCCAAGGGCGAAGCGCTGTTTCGCTGGCAGGCGGGCGCACCGGACGCGGTCGTCAGCCGCGAGCAGTGCTTCGAAGCATGGCAAGCCGCGTGCGCCGAAATACTGCCTCCCCTGTTCACGGGCTGCAGCATCGAATACCTGCAACCGGACGCCTACTACATCAGCAGCCGCGAAGCCGACCGGCGCATCCGGCCACTGGCGCTGAAAGCCGCCGCCACCTGGCTGCAAACCGCGGCCGGCCTGCCGGGCAACCAGATCCGGGCCACGGTCGTCGCCTGCGGGGAATCCTCTGTCGAGGAATACCGCATCGGCTTCAGCACGGTCCACAGCGCCGACGTCATCTATGGGTGCATCTGGCCGGTGCTCAGCAAGGAAGAAGCCGTCGCCGACATTCTCGATACGCAGCAGGCCAGCATCCCCGAAGAGATCGCGGCGCTGCTCAAAGAGCAGGGCGTCACCGATGTGCGCCAGTTGCCGGGGCTGTTCCGCGCCGAGTTCTGCGACGATTGCGGCGCGCCCTATTTCCCCGATCCCCTGGGTGAAATGCAGCATCCCGAGCTGCCGGACGAGATCGACGTCAATCCGCTGAACTTCCATTGAACGCGTCCGGCCCGCCGCCTCCCGGTCCGGCTTCGCTCGATACGACATGACCAAGCCCGGCTTCGACATCTTCTGCCGGGTCGTGGACAATTACGGCGACATCGGCGTGTGCTGGCGGCTGGCCAGGCAGCTGGCACGCCACCCCGCAGCGGGGCCGGTCCGGCTCTGGGTCGACGACCTGGCCAGCTTCGCCCGCATCGAGCGCGGCGTCGATGCAGGCGCCCCGCGGCAGCAGGTGGCCGGGGTGGAACTGTTGCATTGGATCGATCCGGCGCCCGCGGTCCAGCCGCATGCGGTCGTCATCGAGGCATTCGCCTGCAGCCCGCCCGCCGGTTTTCTCGCGTGCATGCGCGACAACCTCTGGATCAACCTCGAATACCTGAGCGCCGAGGACTGGATAGAAGAGTGCCATGCCCTGCCCTCGCTGCAGGCCAGCGGGCTCAAGAAGTACTTCTTTTTTCCGGGCTTCACGGAGGCTACGGGCGGCCTGCTGCGCGAACCCGCCCTGGCCGCCACGCGAAGCGACTGGCTGGCCGAGCCCGACCGGCGCTGGCGGCTGCTGCGCCGGATCGGCATGCCGAGCGCGCTGAGGGATAAGTTGCAGGCGGGGTGGCGGCAGGCCTTCGTATTCTGCTATGGCGACGCGCCCGCAGGCGCGCTGACCGGAGCCCTGATCCGCTCGGGCCGGCCCACCGTTGCAATCGTGCCGCAAGGCGTGCTGCCCGGTCTGGCCGGCCTGCAAGGCGACACGTTGCAAGTATTCGAAAGCCCGTTCGTCGATCAGGACGATTTCGACCGGCTGCTGTGGGGCAGCGACCTGAACATCGTACGCGGCGAGGACTCTCTGGTTCGCGCCATCTGGGCGCAACAGCCGTTTCTTTGGCATATCTATCGACAAGAGGAAGACGCCCACTTGGCCAAGCTCGATGCCTGGCTGCAACGAGCGCAGTTTTCTCTGTCGACTGCATCCCTCATGAGGGCCTGGAACACCGGCGATGAAGCCGGCGTGTCGCAAGGCCTGGAGCAAGCATTGAAGAACGATTCCTGGCAGCAATGGCGCCATGAAACACAGCTATTGCACGAGCGGCTGGCTTCGCAGACCAGCCTGGCCGAGCGCCTGATGACGTTTTGCACGGAAAAACTGCGCAGCGGTTAAAATAGGGAGTTTTGTAAGCAATGCTCCGGTCCGCTCATGTATAGCTGGAGCAAATCTATCCCGGAGTTTTTCCCAAGATGAAAACCGCACAAGAATTGCGCGTTGGCAACGTGATCATGGTCGGAGACCAACCCCTGGTCGTCCAGAAGGCCGAATACAACAAGTCGGGCCGCAATGCGGCCGTGGTCAAGCTCAAGTTCAAGAACCTGCTCAGCGGCTCGGGCAGCGAATCGGTCTACAAGGCCGACGAGAAATTCGAAGTCGTCGTGCTGGAGCACAAAGAGTGCACCTACTCGTACTTCGCCGACCCCATGTACGTCTTCATGGACGAAGAGTACAACCAGTACGAGGTCGAGGCCGACAGCATGGGCGATGCGCTCGACTACCTCGAAGAAGGCATGACCGTCGAAGTCGTCTTCTACGAGGGCCGCGCCATCTCGGTCGAGCTGCCCACCATCATCGTGCGCGAAATCACCTACACCGAGCCCGCCGTCAAGGGCGATACCTCCGGCAAGGTCCTGAAGCCCGCCACCATCAACACCGGCAAGGAACTCAGCGTGCCGCTGTTCTGCACCATCGGCGACAAGATCGAGATCGACACCCGCACGGGCGAGTACCGCAGCCGCGTCATGTAAGGCGACGCCCAGGCAAAAAAATAGCGCCCATGCGGCGCTATTTTTTTGCCTCGGATACGGCACCGCGTCCGGACTTGCAGCTTCTATTGCAGCCGGTCGTCGTCGAGGAAATCGGGTATGGGCATTACGGCGATGCCGTCGCGCGCCAGTTCTTCGCGCTCGCGCAGTGTGGTCGAGCCGCGGATGGCGCGGTGCTCGATCTCGCCTTCGTGCATGCGCCGCGCCTCGTTGGCGAAACGGTCGCCCACATTTTCGGAGTTGCGCACCAGTTCGCGCACGTGCTTGAGCACCTGGGCCTGGATCCGGGCCATATATTCGGGGCCCGCGGCGTGGCCGGGCTCGACCTCGTCAGTCGGCCGCGATGGCGGCGCATCGACGGAACCAGGTTGGCCGCGCCCCATGTTGAGACGGGGCGCGGACAGCATTTTATTGACCTGATGACTATCGCAAACCGGGCACGCCAGGATGCCCCGGGCGCGCTGCGCGTCGTAGTCGTCGGCCGACGCGAACCAGCCCTCGAAGACATGGCCCGCCTCGCACTGGAGATCGAACACTTTCAATGACATGACTATGAATATGGGGTTTGCAGCGCCGATTGCAATAGTATGTCTATTATAGGCGAGGCACCGCGGCCAGCAGGCGCCGGGTCTGCTCGTGCGCGGGGTGGTGCAGCACGCGGCCGGTTTCGCCCGTTTCCACGATGCGTCCCTCGTGCATGACGGCGATGCGGTCCGACAGATACTCGACTACGCCGAAGTTGTGCGTAATGAACAGATAAGCCATGCCCGAATCACGCTGCAGTTGCTGCAAGAGCTCCAGCAACTGCGCCTGCACCGACACGTCCAGCGCCGACGTGGGTTCATCGCACAGCAGCACCTTGGGCTCCACCGCCAGCGCCCTGGCGATCGCGATGCGCTGCCGCTGTCCCCCGGAAAACTCGTGCGGATAGCGTTCCACGGCCCCCGACGGCAGGCCTACACGATCCAGAAGCTGCCGCACCCGATGCCGCCGCCTCTGGCGCGAGAGATCGGGACGCAGGGCCGCCACGCCTTCTTCGAGAATGTCGCCCACCTGCATGCGCGGGTCCAACGATGCATAGGGATCCTGGAACACGATCTGCATGTCGCCTCGGACGCGCTTCAAGCCGGCGCGTCCTGCGTCCAGCACCGACTGCCCCGCCAGGGTCACGCTGCCGCTTACCCGCGCCTGCTTCTCGAGCAGTCGCAGCAGGGCCTTGGCGGCCGTCGTCTTGCCGCAGCCCGACTCGCCCAGCAGGGCAAGCGTCTCGCCCGGATACAAGTCCAGCGAGAGCTCCTTCACCACGTCCACGCCGGCCTGGTTGAAACTGAACAGGCCGCCGCGCGCGCGATAGCTGACGCACAGATCTCGCACGCCGAGCACCGGCTCGCCCGCCGAAGGCGTGGCCGGCCGGGCGGCGCGCGCCGCTTCATCGGCATCGCCCCCGCCGGATATCGCAGCAGCCGATTCCACGGCGCGCGTGGTCGCCGTGTCATTCGCGGATTCGGACGCAGTCGCCCGCGCCGCATCCGATCGATGCGCAGGATCGCTTTCCACCGTCGTCAGCGGTCTGCCGCGCTTGCCATAAGTGGGGATGGCCGCCAGCAGCTGGCGGGCATAGGGATGCCGGGCGGCGCTGAAGAACTGCCGCGCCGGCACGGTCTCTACGATCTCGCCGTGACGCATCAGAGCCACATGGTCGGCCACCTTGCTGACCACCGCTAGGTCGTGCGTGATCAGCAGTATGGCCAAGCCCATTTCCTTCTGGATGTCGGCCAGCAGCTCGAGGATCTGGGCCTGGACGGTCACGTCCAGGGCCGTGGTCGGCTCGTCGGCGATCAGGACCCGGGGTTCGGCCGCCAGGGCGATGGCGATCATGACGCGCTGCTTCTGCCCTCCCGAAAACTGGAAGGGATAGTCGTGGAAACGGCGCTCGGCATCCTCGATGCCGACACGCTCCAGCCACTCTATCGCCTTGCGGCGCGCCGCGGCGCCGCGATGCGGCGTATGCGCCTGCAAGGTTTCGACGATCTGGCGGCCCACGGTAAGCACGGGATTCAGGCTGGTGGAAGGCTCCTGGAAGACGATGCCCACCTTCCCGCCCCGTACGGAACGCATGTCCGATTCGGGCAGGCGGCCCAGATCGGTGCCCTCCAGCACGACATCGCCGCGTATCATGCGGCCCGCCTCGGGAAGCAGGCGCAGCAGCGCCAGCGCCGTCATGCTCTTGCCGCAGCCCGATTCGCCGACGAGGGCGAAAGTCTGGCCCAGGCGCAAGGCCAGCCCCAGGCGCTTCACCGCCAGCATGGCGCCTTCATCGCTCTGGATCTCGACGCAAAGATCGTCGACGGTCAGCACCTTGCGTCCCCCTGAGGCCGCGCCCGCCGACAACGATTCGAGCGGCGCGTTCATGGCGAGGCTCCGTGCGTGCCGGCCGCGCTGTCCGCCTCCGGGCGCTTGAGCCTCGGACGGAAGCGGCGCGTGCGCGGATCGAAGGCGGCCTGGACGGCGTCGGCGAAGATATTGGCCGACAGCACCAGGGCCAGCATGAACAGGAAGGCCGCCAGCAGGTTCCACCAGATCATCGGGTCGCGCGACATTTCCATGCGCGAGGAATCGATCATGGTGCCGAAAGAAGGCGTGGCCGGATCGACGCCTATGCCCAGATAGGAAAGCACGGCTTCGTACAGCACCAGGCCCGAGAACTCGAGCACCATGGTGATCAGCACGATGTGCATCAGATTGGGCAGAAGATGCCGTGTCATGATGCGCCAATGGCCGACGCCGAAGGCGCGCGCGGCCTGCACGTACTCCAATTCGCGCAGCTTGAGCGTTTCGGCGCGCAGCAGCCGGCACAGCCCCGCCCAGCCGGTCAGGCCCAGTATCAGGCACAGCAGGAAAAGCCGCAGGTCGGCGCGCGCCGCGACCGTGGGAAAGAGTTCGGGATTGGTGTCGATGTAGACCTGCATCATCAGCACGCAGGCCGCGATCAGCAGCACGCCGGGAATGGAGGTCAGCGTCGTGTATATATACTGGATGACGTCGTCGACCCGCCCCTTGAAGTAGCCCGCCGAGATGCCGAAGAACAAGGCCGGGGGCAGCATGGCCAGGGTGGTGAGCGTACCGATCACCAGCGCCGTGCGCACGCTCTTGAGCGCCTGGCGCAGCACGTCGTTGCCCGTGCGGTCCGTGCCCAGCACGTGATAGTCCAGCGCCAGCGCCCAGCCCATGCACACCACCAGCGCCATGAGGCAGAAGGTGACCCACATGGCCCGCCACGGCACCCCCGACTCGCTGCGCCACCAGGCTTTCCAGGCCCGCCGTGCCGACCCGCCGGCAGCCTTCAGGCCCCAGGCCGTCATGAGGCAGGCCGCCAAAGCCGACACGAACAGGGCCGCCGCAGCGCCCCAGGCCAGGCGGCGGCGCAGGTCGCCTGCATGGTCGCCGTCGTCGTGCAGCGAAAGGCCCGCATGCTTCAGGCGCGGGTAGTCGCGCACCGCCTCGCCGTCGATGATCTGGGTTTCCTTGGTGAACTGACGCAGAGCCAGGGGAGCCGAATAAGTCGCCTCCGGACTGCCCAGCCGGGACCACGAAAGCACGTCGTCCAGGGCCGACCGCACGACCGGTGAATAAACGGGCTGGGAGGCCTCCTGGCCCGCCGCCGGCGGCATCTGCGGACGGTAATGGATGGAATCGAGCAGGCCGATCAGCAGGAAGGCCCCCAGCACCATGGCCGCGCACATGGCCGAGGAGGTTCGCGCGACACTGCTCCAGGCCCTGCGCAAAGCCGGCGTGCGGGCGACCCGCCAGCCGTACAGCACCATGCCGGCCACCAGGCAATACACGAAGACGTCGGTCCAGAGGAAAGTGAACTTGGGCATGGCGCTACTCGAAACGGACCCGAGGGTCGAAAATCGTGTACGAGATGTCGGCCAGGATCAGCCCCACGATGTACAGGGCCGAACCCAGGAAGACCATGGCCCGCACGATGGAGAAGTCCTGCGCGTTGATGGCGTCTATGGTGTAGCTGCCCAGCCCCGGTATGCCGAAGAACGATTCGGCGATCAGGCTGCCCATGAAAAGCAGCGGTATGGCCGAGACCGCGCCCGTCAGGATGGGCAGCATCGCGTTGCGCAGCACGTGGCGGAACAGGACGACGCGCTCCGCCAGGCCCTTGGCGCGGGCGGTGCGCACGTAGTCCTTATGGATCTCTTCCAGGAACAGGGTGCGGTAAAAGCGCGATTCGGCGCCCAGCCGCGAGACGATGCCCACCAATACCGGCAGCGCCAGAAAGCGCAGGCTGCTCAAGCCCTCCATATAGCCCGAGTACGGCACCCAGCGCAGCACCTTGGCGAACAGCCACTGGCCGGCGATGATGTAGAAAAGGCCGGAAATGGAAAGCAGCAGCACGCACAGCACCACGCCGGCGAAATCCAGCGGTGTGTTCCTGAAGAACACCAGCAGCAGCGCAAACGAAATGCACACCCACAAGCCCAGTATGAAGGTCGGCACGGCCAGCGCCAGGCTGGGCCCCATGCGTTGGCGGATCTCGTGGCCGATGCTGCGTCCGCCGTCCGAAAAGCCGAAATCGAATACCAGCAGCGGCGCCGAGCGCTCGAAGAAAATGGTTTGCGTCAGCCGGGCCGACCCTTGCGCCTGCGCATTGAAGAACAGCGGCTTGTCGTAGCCGCGCTCGGCCTTCCACTTCTCGACGGCTTCCGGGCTGACGCGCTGTCCGCCTATGGCCATGCGCGCCATGTCGTCGGGCGTATTGACGGCAAAGAACAGGACGAAGGTGAGCAGGTTGACGCCGATCAGGACCAGCACGCCGTACAGCAGCCGCCGCAATATGTAGGACGTCATGATTCCCTCCGGCCGGAGACGTCGGCCAGCGCTGTGGCGCGCTCGCGCCGCCGTATGATGCGCATTGCCGGATAGACGCCCAGAAGAGCGGCCGCCAGCAGCAGCCACAAGGGCCACCAGACGGGCGGATTCCAGCTTTCTATCCGCTCGGCCCGCATGGACGGATCGATGCGCAGGTACTGCAAGGTGTTGCGCACCATCTGGGTGGGCTTGGCATTGGCGACCCAGGATTGGTAGGCGCCGCCCGATTTGGGATAAAAGCCGAACATCCACGGCATGTCGTGCTGGACCAGGCGCACCATCTGATGGACCAGGGCTTCTTTCTCAGGCCCGTCGTCCAGGAAGCGCATGGCCTCGAACAGCCGGTCGAATTCCGGGTTCTCGTAGTTGGCCGCGTTTTCGCCGCCATGCTGCGCCTTGCCATTGGGACCGTAGAGCAGGAAGAGGAAGTTCTCGGCGTCGGGATAATCGGCCACCCAGCCCCACATGAACATCTGGGCCGCTCCCTGGCGCATTTTGTCCTGGAAACGGTTGTAGTCGGTGGCGCGCACCTCGAGCTCGACGTTCAATGCCTTGAGTTGACGGCGCATCCAGTCCACCGTCGCGTTCGAGCCCATGCCGCCCGCCGAGTCGAAATGCAGGATCAGCGGCTGCCCCGTATCGGCGTGCCGGCCGTTAGGATAGCCCGCCTCGGCCAGCAGCTGCTTCGCCTCGTCCAGGGGACGGCGAACCGCCCGCCCGTCCTCCAGCGTATAGACCGAGCGGTTGAGCCCTTCGGGAAGGTCCTGGTGCCCCGGAATATCGGGCGGCACCGGTCCGTAGGCGGGCTCGCCCTGGTCGTTCAGGAAGATCTGGATGTATTGCTCCCAGTCGAAGGCGATGCTGATCGCCTGCCGCAGCTTGCGGTTCTTCTCGGCCTGCTCTGGCGTGTCCCCGCCCCCGACCACCGGGTCGAGCCAATTGAAGCCCAGGTAATAGATCTGCGCCTCGGTGGATGTGAGCAGCTGCAGGCCTCGATCGCGATACAGCTCGGCCTTCTCGGGCGAGTCGCCCGCCGCCACCTGCATGGCCACGCCATAGCTGGAATCGTCCGCCTCGGGCACGTCGTAGTAGCCCTGCAGGAACTTGCCCATCAGCGGCACGCTTTCCTTCTCGATGGAAAACACGATCTGGTCTATGAAGGGCGTCTTCTTGCCGCAGTCTTGCAGCAGGCCTCGCTGCGCATCGACCGGCTCGCCCTCGCAGGGATAAGGGTCGCCGCGGAAGTTGGGATTGCGCGTCAGCACATGGCGCCGGTTCTGTATGGATTCGGTCAGCATGTAGGGGCCGGTGCCCACGGGCCAGGTATTGAGCGACAGATTGTGTTCGGCCATGCCCGGCTGCTGGTAGAAGCGATCGGCTTCCCAAGGCATGGGCGCAAGAAAAGTCATGGCCAGCCAATACTTGAATTGCGGATACTTGCCCTTGACCTGGATGCGCAGGGTGTGCGCATCGAGCGCCTGCACGCCGTCGAAGCCGTATTGCCTCAGGTCGAGCCAGCCGTGCTCGCCCTGCTGCTCGCGCTGCTTCTGGACGTCGCGCAAATGCGCTCCGTACTCGCCCAGGCCGACGATGTGCTCGGACATGACGCCGAGAATCGGCGACACGACGCCCGGGCTGGCCAGGCGCCGTATGCCGTAGACGTAGTCGTCGGCGGTCAGCTCGCGCGTGCCGCTCAGGGCGAAGTCCGAAATCGCGTACTTGTCCTCCAGGCCCCGGGCCGTGATCGGCCAATAGGCGTAGTTGCCCGAGGCGTCCTTGGCAAAGGCCGGATGAGGCTGGAAGAGTATGCCCGGCCGGATCTCGATATCGTAGACGCTCAGCGCAATCGATTCGCCCGGGGCGTCATCGGGAAGCCGCTTTCCGTCGGCATCGTAATAGGCGGGCTGGCTGATTTCGCGCGCCGCCCGCGGATGCAATCGGTATGGGCGAGCCAGGTAGTCGTAACCGTACAGCGGCTCGTATATGGAATAGGTGAACGGTGTTTCGTCGGCCGAGTACGAACTGGCCGGGTCCAGATACTTGGGAGAGCGCTGCGAGAAGGCGGTGTACAACACGTTCTCGGCCTCGGCGCCCCGTACATAGGGGCTGTTCACCGGCGCCTTGGAGCAGGCGGCAAGCAAAAACAGCAGGGCAAGCAGCGCCAGGCCCGCCATGCGAGCCAAGGCCGCAGTGTCCGGGCGCCGCCCTAGCACTGCCCCTGCTTCCAGCATTGATAGCGCCACACCCAGGGCGGGACTTGCCCCGCCTGGCTCCAGAGCCCCGTGCGCGCCCGCCGCGCCTTGTCCTCGAACCCGGGCAGCGAGGGATCGCGCATGAATTTGCCGCGGCCTTCCATATTGGCCCAGGCCATGCCGCGCATGACCTGGCGCTGGTTGGCGGTGGTGCCGTCCTCGAGCGGCACGTCGCAGATGCTGCGTTCGTAGCGGTCGCGCTCATAGCACAGCACCGTGA
The DNA here is from genome assembly GCF_003545815.1 of Pusillimonas caeni. Lineage (GTDB taxonomy): Bacteria > Pseudomonadota > Gammaproteobacteria > Burkholderiales > Burkholderiaceae_B > Pusillimonas > Pusillimonas caeni. The sequence continues at coordinate 520,182 of NZ_PDUW01000003.1, read as the reverse complement.
GCTGCCTGCCCGCGATCAGGCCGGCAAGCGCTTTGCGCGACGCCTGGGCCATGGGCTGGCCCGGCCTGTCGCTGTCCTTGGTGGTTTCGGGCGCATCGATGCTGGCCATGCGAATGCGCTCGCGGCGCCGGTCGACGAGCAGGGTGAAAGTGTCGCCGTCGGCCACCTGGACCACCTTGCCGCTTAGCTGGAATTGGTGGGCCGGCGCCGCCTCCGAATCGCTGCGCGCCATCACGCCGCCCTGCTGCCAAAGGGCCGCGGCCAGCACGATGGCGGTGGCGGCCACACCCGCATACCGGCGTGCCGACCTGGTTGTCTTGTTCGATGTTTTTTTAGGCACGTTGCAGTTCCGGCCCCATCCTGATGACGTCATAGCCGAATGATATACAAATTTGCGCTGCTATTCGTACCAGGCCCTGCGAATCAGGGCCGAGGCCGCCCCGGCGTGGTCGGCAAGCCCGTGCAGGGCCAGGGCCTGTCCGCCGAAGCGGGTTTTCAGGAAGGCCTCCGCCACTTCGGCGGGCGCATGGCGGCGCAACAGGTTGGCCTGAACCAGCAGGACCAGCCATTGGGCGATATGGCGCGCGCACCCCTGCTGGGTGGCCTCGTCCGCCGAGGCCAGGGTCGCCAGCTGTTCGGCGCGCTGCGACAACAAAGGCTCGTCCGAGCTTTCGCTGACCAAGGCGTCCATGAGCGCCCCGGCCAGCTCGGGTTCGCGCCGGAGCCCCCGCAGCACGTCGAGGCACATCACGTTTCCCGAGCCCTCCCAGATGGCGTTGACGGGCGCCTCGCGGAACAGTCGCGGCATGGGGCCGTCTTCGACATAGCCGTTGCCGCCCCATACCTCCATGCACTCGGCCGTCAGGCCCACCGCCCTCTTGCAGACCCAGAACTTGGCGGCGGGCGTGAGGATGCGCCGGTAGGCAAGGTCGAGCGGCCCTTCGCCCTCGAAGGCGCGCGCCAGGCGCAGGGCCAGGGTGGTGGCCGCCTCGCTCTCGAGCGCCAGATCGGCCAGCACGGCGCGCATCAGCGGCTGTTCGATCAGCCTTTTGCCGAACGCCCGGCGATGGTTCGCATGATGCAGGGCCTGCACCAGCGCCTGGCGCATGAGGGCGGCGCTTCCCAGCACGCAATCGAGCCGGGTGAGCGAGGCCATTTCGACCAGCGTCGCGATGCCCCGTCCGGGTTCGCCGACCAGCACGCCGTAGGCTTCGACGAACTCGACTTCGGCGCTGGCATTGGAACGATTGCCGAGCTTGTCCTTGAGCCGCTGGATGTGCACGCGGTTGAGGCTGCCGTCGGGCTGCCAGCGCGGCACGTAGAAGCAGGAGTGCTGCTCTTCGTGCTGCGCCAGCACCAGATGGGCGTCCGAGGTCGGCACCGAGAAGAACCATTTGTGACCGATCAGAGAGTAGTCTGCGCCGCGCCCGCCCTTGCCCAGGGGCAGCGCCCGGGTGGCGACACTGCGCAAATCGGAGCCGCCCTGCTTCTCGGTCATTCCCATGCCCACCAGCATGGACGTCTTGGCGCCAAGGGGCGCGTCGGACGGATCGTAGCGGCGCGAGAACAGCAGGGGACGGAGGCTTTCGTACAGCGTCTCGCGGCCGAGCAGGGGTATGGCCGCGGAGGTCATGGTAAGCGGGCACAGGGTGCCCGCCTCGATCTGGCCATGCAGCAGATAAAAGGCCGCGCGCGCCACCTGCGGCCCCGGCTCGGTGGACGTCCAGGCGCTGCAATGCATGCCGTGGGAGAAGGCCTTCTGCATGAAGACGTGCCAGGCGGGGTGAAAATGCACTTTGTCGACGCGAAAGCCGCGTCGATCGAAGCGCTCGGCGCACGGCGGGTTCACATTGGCCTGGCGCGCCAGATCGGCGGCCTCGGCCGTGCCCAGCCAGGCGCCGTATTCCGTCAGTTCTTGCTCGCGCGCGGATGCGCCCTCGCGGACTACGGCTTCCCGCAGCGCCGCGTCCGAGGCGTACAGGTTGTAGTCGCCAAGTTCGGGCACCTGGTTTTCGACTTCGTGCGTGGTCCACTTCATGGCGTCCTCCGTGATGCGCGGCAGGCGTTGACCCGGCTGCTTCCATGTTAAAACTTGAGGCGGCTTAGACAAAACGCGGCCGATCCATCATAGTATCGGCCGTAGGTCTCCCGGTCGCAAGGCGTCGCGCGGCGGCCGGGCCATTCCATGAAACGCATAGAAACAAGGAATTTCCATGAGCGATCGTCCCCTCGTCATTGCCGCATCGCTGTGCCTGCTGATCGGCGTCGGCGCCGGCGCCTTCGGCGCGCATGGCCTCAAGCGCATGCTGTCGATCGACATGATGCAGATCTGGCAGACCGCTGTGCTGTATCAACTGGTGCACGGCCTGGGAATGCTGGCCCTCGCAGCGCTGATGGCGCGCTTCAACTCGCCCCTGCTGGGCTGGGCGGGCGCGCTGATGCTGCTGGGCATCGTGCTTTTCAGCGGCAGCCTCTACGTGCTGGCGCTTTCGGGCACCAAGTGGCTGGGCGCCGTCACCCCCTTGGGCGGGACGGCCTTCATCATCGCCTGGGCGCTGGTGGCGCTGGCGGCCTGGCGCCATGCTTGACGAGGGCGACATGGACAGCTTCTCTTCGGACCAGGCGCTGCGTGACTTCGTAACGGGTCTTCCCAAGGCCGAACTGCACCTGCACATCGAGGGCACGCTCGAGCCCGAGATGATCTTCGAACTGGCCCGGCGCAACGGCGTGAAACTGGCCTATGCTTCTGAACAGGCGCTGCGCGACGCCTACGCCTTCACCGACCTGCAGTCCTTCCTGGACCTGTACTATGCCGGCGCCAGCGTACTGCTCACCGAACGCGATTTCCACGACATGGCCCTGGCCTACCTGGAACGCGTCCATGCCGACGCCCGCCATGTAGAGATCATGTTCGATCCGCAGACGCACACCGACCGCGGCGTCGCCATCGAAACAGTATTCGCCGGCCTGGCCTCCGCCATGCGGCAGGCGCGCGAGCAATGGGGCCTTGGCGGCTACCTGATACTCAGCTTCCTGCGCCATCTCAGCGAAGCCGACGCCTTCGCCGTGCTCGAACAGGCCCTGCCCCTGCGCGATCAATACGCCGATCTCTGGGTCGCCATCGGCCTGGACTCGTCGGAACGCGGCAATCCGCCGGAGAAGTTCGCGCGCGTCTATGCCAGATGCCGCGAGCTGGGCTTCCGGCTGGTGGCCCATGCCGGCGAAGAAGGCCCGCCCGCCTATGTGCGGGACGCCCTGGACCTGCTGCGCGTCGAGCGCATCGACCACGGCGTGCGCAGCGAAGAAGACCCCCGGCTGCTGCGGCGCCTGATCGAACAGCGTACGCCCCTGACCGTCTGTCCGCTGTCGAACCTGAAGCTGCGCGTGGTGGACGAACTTGAACAGCACAACCTGGCCCGGCTGCTGCGCCAGGGCCTGTGCGTCACGGTCAACTCCGACGACCCGGCCTATTTTGGCGGATATCTGGCGGACAACTACGTGGAAGCGGCCCGCTCCCTGTCTCTCGGCAGGCGGGAACTCGGCGCGCTGGCGCGCAACAGCATCGAGGCCTCTTTTCTGCCCGACGGCAAGAAAAAGCCCTTGCAGGAAGAACTGGATCGCTACCTGGCGGCTAACTCGCCATCCAGGTGAGCACGGCGCATGCAAAACAAAAAACCCATCTCTCGCGAGATGGGTTTTACGCTCCATGGCCGCCATGGGCGGCCTACGGAAAAACAGGCTTAGATGACCTGGATCGACTTGGCTTGGGGACCTTTCTGGCCCTCGGCAGCCACGTACGAGACGCGCTGGTTTTCTTCGAGGGTTTTGAAGCCCGTGCCCATGATGTCGGTGTGATGGGCGAAAAGGTCTTTACCGCCGGACTCGGGCTTGATGAAGCCGTAGCCCTTTTCGTTGTTGAACCATTTGACAATACCAGTTTCAGTTTGCATTTTTGCAACCCTTAAAAAAAGATGGGCGAGCTTGCCCGGGAACAGACTATCAAGGGTGGAGATGGAGCAAAAAAGTACTGTTTTTGGTACTGATTGGACAAACTACAACGAACTTGAAAATCTAGCGGCTCATCGTAGCGGCGCCTTATGGCGAAGTCAAGCGATAATTAAGAAAATATTCGACTAATTTGCGACAAGAGGTTTTCCCGCCGAACGGCGGCACTTCTCTTGCTTTCGGCAACCTCATGCAGAAACTGACCCGTGATTTCTACAACCGCGACACCGAGACTGTCGCCCGCGACCTGCTCGGCAAAATTCTCGTCCATCATGTGGAAGGCCTGCCGCGCATGGCCCGCATCGTCGAGGTGGAAGCCTATCTGGGCCCCACCGACCTGGCGGCCCACTCGTCCAAGGGACTGACCCGCCGGACACGCGCCATGTTCGGCCCGCCCGGGCATGCTTATGTCTACCTGATCTACGGCATGCACCATTGCATGAACGTGGTGACCGAGCCCGAGGGCAGCGGCACGGGAGTGCTGCTGCGCGCCGTGGAGCCGCTGGCCAACGTCGAGGGCAATACGCGCGGGCCCGGCCTGCTTACGCGCGCCATGGGCATCGATCTGCGCCAGTATGGCCAGGACCTCTGCAGCGATGAATTGCACCTGCTGGCTCCGGAGGACGCCCCTGCTCCCGACATCGTCGCCACCCCACGGGTGGGCGTCGCTTACGCCAAAGAATGGGCCGACAAGCCGCTGCGCTTCTATATCGCCGGAAACCCGCACATCTCACGCAAGTGACACAGCGGCCCAGGCCCTTTCGAGCCACCCTCAGCGCAGCAGCATCAGCTCCGGAACGCAATCGGCTCCGCAAAATATGATGGCGTTCTGCTCGAAGGCCCGGCCCAGACGCCGGGCCTCTTCCCGGTCTATTCCCAGTACGAGAAAACTGGCTTCCGCGGGCCATGGGCCCGATATATGCTTGCCACTTCCCGGAATGCCGCGCCACCCTCCGTGCGCGACTGCCTCAGCGAGACGTTGCCGGCGTTCGGCATTTTCCTGGTCCGTCAGCAATCGGCTGTAGGGGTTGCTGGCGGTGATGAAAGCGCTGGATGCCACGCCGTACTGCCGGTGCAGCAGGCACAAGGCCTGGCTGGCCTGGCCGATATGCATGACGAAGGGGCGTGGCGCCTGGACCCTGTAGTCGGTCTGGCGATAGGCCTCCAGCAGAGAAGCAGGTATCCGGGATGTCGACATGGCCGCATGGAAAGAAGAACGACTGAAGAACCGCCGCAAGCTGCAAGTGCCGGACCCGGACCGCGCACAGTCGCCGGCCTGAAAAGAGGACGCCTATGCCCCGCTACGCGAAGATTCTGATCGGCATTGTACTGACCCTGGCGCTCATCATCGCCATCGCGCTGACCGTGGCGGCCACCTTCAACTGGAACTATGCCAGGCCATGGGTGGGCCGCCAGCTCAGCACCCTCACCCATCGTCAGGTGGAAATCCGGGGCGACCTGCAGGTGCATTGGAAGCGCCCCGTCGAACGGTCGGGGTGGAAGCGCTGGCTGCCCTGGCCTGAAATCACGGCCAACGACATCCGCGTCGGCCAGCCGAAATGGACTTCGGCCGAGCAGGACATGGGCCACGCCGGCCAGCTCAAGCTGCTTGTGGACCCCGTCCCCCTGTTCGCCAACACCATACGCGTCGCCAGCCTCGAACTCAAGGACGCCGACCTGGATCTGGTTCGTACCGAAAGCGGCGCCAGCAACTGGACATTGAGCGAAGAGCCCGCGCCAAGCGAAAAGCCCGCCAAATGGCAGTTCGTGCTGCTTCGGCTGGGCATGCAGAACGTAAACATACGGTTGCGCGATCCCAAGCTGGCGCTCGACCTGCGGGCCACGCTGGACTCGCTCGCCCAGGCCGAAGCGCAAGGCTATAGCGTAGGCTGGAAGGCCGAGGGCCACTACAAAGAGGGAACCATATCGGGCACCGGCAAGGCCGGCGGCCTGCTCTCCCTGCAGCAGGACAGCCCCGAGGCCGATCAACCCTTTCCCATACAGGCCGACCTCAAGGTCGGCGACACCACCATACAGTTCGAAGGCTCGGTCACCCGTCCCACCCAGCTTGCCGCCCTGGATCTGGCCCTGGTCCTGAAAGGCGCCACCATGGCGGATCTGAATCCGCTCATCGGCATTGCCCTGCCCAATACCCCGCCCTACCACACCGAAGGCCGGCTGACCGGCGAGCTTGCCACGGAGAACGACGTATGGCGCTACCGGGATTTCAAGGGTACGGTCGGCTCCAGCGACTTGAACGGCACCCTTGAATTCCATGTGCGCAAGCCGCGCTCCTTTCTCACCGGCTCGGTGCAGTCAGAGTTGTTGCGCTTCAAGGATCTGGGCCCCGTCGTAGGCGTGGACAAGCGCGAAGAGGCCAAGGGGGAAGCCAAAAAGCAGCCAGCCGACAAGGCGCTGCCGGTAGATACCATCAATACCGACAGTTGGGGCGTGATGGACGCCGACGTGCATTTCAAGGGCAAAAAAATCGTTCGCAATGAAAACCTTCCGCTGGACAATGTCGAGGCTCACGTCAAGCTGGACAACAAGCTGCTGACCCTCACTCCCCTGAACTTCGGCGTGGCCGGCGGCAAGCTGCGCACCAACATCGAATTGAACGGACGCCAATCGCAGATCCAGGCGCGGCTCGAGGCCACCGCCCGCGGCCTGCAATTGCGCAGGCTGCTGCGCGGCGCCGAATCCATGCGCGCCAGCCTCGGCACGGTGCACGCCGACGCCTCGCTGTCCAGCCAGGGCAAGTCGTTCGCCGAATTGCTGGGCCATTCCAACGGGGAACTCAAGGGCGTCGTCACCAAGGGAACGGTCAGCCATTTCATTCTGGAGGCCGCCGGCCTGAACATTGCCGACATGATCATCGTCAAGCTGTTCGGCGACGAACAGATCGTGCTCAATTGCCTGGCCGCCGACTTCGACGTCAAGAACGGCCTGATGCACACCAAGGCGTTCAAGCTGGACACTGAAGACGCCACCATAGACATCACGGGCAACATCAACCTGGCCACCGAAAAACTCGACCTGGACATCGACCCGGAGAACAAATCGCTGCGCATCTTCACTTTGCGCACGCCTCTGTATGTGCGGGGCACTTTCAAGAACCCCGACATCGGCGTGCACGAAGGACCCATCGCCGCCCGCGCAGGCGCCGCCGTCGCACTGGGCGTCATCGCCACTCCCCTGGCCGCCATCCTGCCGCTGCTGAACCTGGGCACCGATGATTCCAACGACTGCGGACCGCTGATGAAGGCGGCCACCGAGGACACGAAAGCCCCTGCGCCGGGCAAGAAAAAATAGCTGGCCGTCGTTCGTATGCCGGCATGAAAAGGATGCCACGGGCCGGGCGCCGGAATGACGGCGGCCGCCTCAGCGCCCCACGCGCGAAAGATTCAGCATCCGGACGCTGCGGTCGATCAGCACCGTCAGCAGAATCATCACGATCAGATAGGTGCCGGCGCGCTCGAAGCGGAACCACTCGAAATTGAAATTGAACTGGAAGCCCAGGCCGCCCACGCCGATCAGGCCCAGCACCACCGCTGCCCGGACATTGCTTTCGAACTGAAAAAAAGCATAGGTCATCCAGTCGCGCCAAGCCAGGGGCACCGCCACCATGGCATAGGTCATGCGCCGCGATGCGCCGCAAGTCGGCTCGAAGCGCCGTAAGGGCTGGTTGTCGACCGCTTCGCCGAACACGCGTGTCAGCACACCGAGAGTATGGGCCGCGATGGCCAGGGTTCCCGCCACCAGCCCCGGGCCGAAGAAGGCAATGAACAGGAACGCCCACATGACTTCCGGCACGCCGCGCGCAATCATGGCGACGGCTCGCGCCGCGGCCAGTTGCAGGCCTCGCCATGCCCGCAGCCAGGGCGGCGCGGTTTCGCCGCTGAAGCGGCCGGACAGCAGCTGGAAGGTGGCCGAATGCGGATAAGTCAGCAGTATGGCCGCAGCGACGCCAAGCACCGTGCCCACCACCGCGATGGCCAACGGCACGGCGGCCGATTCCACCGCGCGCCACACAAACCATTTGCGCAGTTCATCCAGCCAGGCCGACCAGGCAGCGGGACGCCGGAAATCGCCCGGGCCATACTGCGCGAACAGATCGACGGCCTTGCCCTCGGCCCGGCGTTTCGCAACCGCTTCGGGCGGTCCGATCCCGATGGCCGGCAGGTCCAGCTCGGGCGACAGCAGGCGCCGGAAAAAGCCCAGGTTGTCCCAGGCCTTGCCCGTAAAGAGTTCCGCCGCGGGCGCCAAGTGGTTGCGCGACGCGCCTCCCTCGCCGGCCCGATTGCCCCACCCCATGAACCACAGCGACCAGACCACCACCGCAATGACGAAGCCCATCGCATACCAGGGTCGCAAGGAAGGCCCCGGCACCACGGCGGCCGCCGCGGCGTCGACCTGAGGCGCCCGGCTCGCCGCGCGGGCGGCATCGCCCCGCAACAGGCCGCGCACGTGATTGCTGGCCAGGTCGGCCGTCAGCGTCAGCAACAGTGTGAAAAGGATCAGCGTGCCGACCTTGTCCCATGCGCCGAAGCGGATCTGATACCAGATCTCCGACCCCAGGCCGCCGCCGCCCACCGCACCTATCACGGCTGCGTTGCGGATGGCGCACTCGGCCCGCATCAAAGTGAACGACAGCACATTGCGCGACGCCAGAGGCCGGATGCCGTACAGGAAAGTGGCCAGGCGCCCCCCGCCCTGGCTTCTGACCTGGGCATAGCGCGTTTCGTCCACGCCGTCCCACAGCTCGCTGTAGACCTTGGCCAGTATGCCGGTGATGTTCAGCGCCAGGGCCAGCGCGCCTGTCAGCGGGCCCAGGCCTATCATGGCCACGAGGATGATCGCCCAGACGAAGTCGGGCACCGCCCGCAATATGTCCTGAAGCAGTCGGCAGGCAGCGCACAGCAGGGCCGCCGGCGAACGCAAGGGAAAATGGCGCAGCAGGACATTGCCTTGGGGCCGTCTTGAAGCAAAAAAACCGTCCCGCTCTTCCCCCACGCACACCGCCCTGCTTGCCCCCATGGCCAGCGGCCAGGCAAGAAGGACGGCGAGCGTGGTACCCAATACTGCCGCCGACAGGGTCTGCAGCGTCAGGTCCCACGAATGCCGAAGAAATTCGGCCGATAGATCGGGAGAAAGAAAAGCGGCCAACCAGGCGCCCATCCTGGCGGCGGCCTCGGCCCGGCGCTGCGCATCGGTCAATGCGGCCCAGTCCCATTCGACGGCGAAGCAGGCGGCCAGCAAAGCCAAAGCCAGCATCAGCAGCGCAATGAAGCTGCCCAACGGACGCCGGCCATGGCGCCGCATTGCCCGCAAGTCCGCCTTCGTCATGCCGGCAACGCCATCTCGTCCAGGTGCAAGGCCCGGTATTCGGCGCCGTACAACTCGCGCAGCAATTGCTGGTTGATGTCGGCGGGGGCGCCCTGCCAATACACCCGCCCCGCCCGCAGGGCGATGACACGGTCGAAGTTGCCCTGCAGCAGGTCGAGCGAATGCAGGTTGACGAGCAGCGTCGCCCCATCCCGGCCGGCCAGCTCACACAGCAGCCCGATGATTTCCCGGCCCAGGCGCAGATCGAGGGCGCTGACGGGTTCGTCGGCCAGCACCAGGCGAGGCTGCTGCACGATGAGCCGCGCCACGGCAACCCGCTGTTGCTGCCCGCCCGACAGCTCGTCGGGCAATGCCCACAAGCGGTCGGCCAACTCGACGCGGGACAATGCCTGCATCGCCCGCCCCAGCTCTTGCGGCCACAGCAGGGACCACAGCGCGCGCGGCAGCCACCAATGCCCCAGACGCCCCATCAATACGTTGTGCACCACCCGCAGCTGCGGAATGAGATTGTCCTGCTGGTGGAGAAATCCGACCTCGCGCCGCAGCCGGGCCAGATCCTTGCCCCGCAGTCGCGCCACATCCCGGCCAAGCGTGGCGACGCGTCCCTCGGCCGGCTTGGCCAGACCCGCGATCAGGCGGAACAGCGTCGTCTTGCCGGCGCCGGACGGGCCGATGACGGCCACCCGCTCGCCGTGGGCGACGGACACTTGGATGCCGTCGAGCACCCGGCGGCGCCCATAGGACACCGCCGCATGCTCGATGGCGACGGGCGGCGGGGAATGGATGTCAATTGCCAATGTCTATGCCCGACTCGAGCAGGTCGACCACGCTTTGCCACTCGGAAATGTCGGCTTCGACGAACTTGCCGGCCTTCAGGTACTTGAGCACCTTGGCGCCGTTCTCGTCGCCGGCGTCCAGAGCCAGCAGTGCGGCGCGCAGTTTGTCCAGCAGCTCGGGCCCCAAATCGGCGCGAGCCGTCAGCGCATAATCGATATAGGGCGGCGTCTTGTAAATGACGGGGGCCTTGGCTTGCAATTCGCCCGGAGCCTTGTCCCAGCTTGCATAGTTCAGCGCGCCGACATCATGGGTGCCGTCGGCCACCATCTGCATGACGACATCGTGGCTGCCGGAATAGGCGACGGTGCGAAACACCCTCTCGGGCGTGGCGCCGGCTTGATCGATGAAGAACTTGCGCGGCATGACATGGCCCGAGGTGCTGCTTTTACTGCCGAAGGTGAAGGTCCAGCCCTTGCCTTGGGCCGCCTTGGCCAACTCGCCCAGGTCGGTGACTCGGCCAAGCCCCGTAGCCGGATTGGCGATGAAATAACTGACGAAGCCCTTGTCGATGTCGCGCGAGCCCAGGATGGTGATGCCGTCGCCCATCTGCATGCGGGCCTGAGCGGTGGTGACCCCGCCCAGCCAGGCTATGTGGGCGCGGCCCGTCGCAAGGGCCGTCACGCTGGCCGCGTAGTTCTCCACATGCATGTATTCCACCGGGATGCCGACCGCATCGCCCAGGTAGCTGGCCAGCGCGCCAAAGTTCTCGCGCATGCGGTCGGCATCGCCGTCGTCGGGGATGGCGGTAATGACGAGTTTGGAAGGGGTTTGCTGTGCCAGGGCGGAAGCGCCAGGAGTAAGGGACAAGGCTGCGGAAAGGGCCAGGGCGGAAAAAGAGAGCAGATACTTCCTGCGCACGGCAGAGAACGTATTCATGGAATCACTCCAGTAGCGGATTCGATCGTGGTAAGAAACGAAACACCAGGCTGAACAGCGCTGGGGCGGAGCTGAACCGCTCCTGAAAGATACCGGGCCATGCTAGCACCGGAATCCGGTGCTGTCGAGCTGCGCCCTTCTTCTTGCGCACCCGGCCGATGTTGCACAAAATGTCATGTCCGCGACCGGGCCAGAATGGAGACAGCATGGCGATAGACCCCGACGAATACCGCATCGATCCGCGCAAGCCCTTTCGCATCGAAAAGGCCCCGACCCTGGCCGCCCCGATTTACGATTCCCACGACGACTACCAGCGCCGGCTGGCCGAATATGTCAACGACATGGACGAGCTGCAGGAAAAGCTCTATTCGTCCGGCAGCCATGCCGTGCTGGCCGTCTTCCAGGCCATGGACGCCGCCGGCAAGGACAGCACCATCCGCGCCGTGTTCTCGGGCATCAACCCCCAGGGTTGCAACGTGTCGTCCTTCAGGCAGCCCTCGCACCTGGAGCGCGCGCACGACTTCCTGTGGCGCGCCGCGCTGCAACTGCCCAGGCGCGGCATGATAGGCGTATTCAACCGCTCGTACTATGAAGAAGTACTGGTGGTTCGCGTGCATCCGGAGATTCTCGCCGATCAGAACATTCCCGGCGCGCCGGCCGTCAACGTCGTCTGGAAACAGCGCTACCGGTCCATCAGGGAATTCGAGGCCCATCTAAGCCGCAACGGAACCCGCATCGTCAAGTTCTTTTTGAACGTCTCCAGAGGTGAACAGGCAAAACGCCTTCGCGACAGAATCCAGACTCCCCGTAAAAACTGGAAGTTCGACCCCAACGACCTGTACGAGCGCCAGTTCTGGCCCCAGTACATGGAAGCCTACGAAAAATGCCTCAACGCCACCAGCACCGAAGACGCTCCCTGGTACGTCATACCCGCGGACGACAAGGAAAACATGCGCCTGATCGTCGCGGACATTCTGCTTCAGACCCTCGAGAAACTGGATCTGGCTTTTCCGAAAGTCAGCGATGAACAGAGAGAAGAAATGAAGAAGGCGGGAGAAGGTCTGCTCGATAAATAAAAGCCCTGGGGGCCGGGCATGCTGCTTGCATGCATAGACGGGTGACAGGGCATGTGCCCTGATTAACGGAGATCCGCTATGAACAAGGACCACGTGAAAGGCGCCGCCAAAGAAGTAAAGGGCGGCGTAAAAGAGGCAGTCGGCAAGGCGGCGAACAAGCCCATGACCGAACTGGAAGGGAAGGCCGAGAAGAACGCCGGCTCCGCCCAGCGCAAGGTCGGGGATGCCAAGGACGCGATCCGCGACACCAAGAAGCGCTGATCCGCCCCGTCGCTTTCCTCGAAATGGAATGAAATCTCCAGGAGAGCCGCCATGGCGCAAGAGCCGAAAAAACCCACTCATTCGGAGCCCGAACAGGGCGACGATATGGACGCCCGCTTGCACGAGCCCTACGGGCCGGGACAGTATCGATCGGGCATAGACGGGCCGGGACAGCCCGCCAAGAAGAACCCGGGACACACCAATCCGGCTCACAATACACCCAGTCACGAGCGAGGCGATAAACCCGACAGACCTGAACCGTCCGGCCAAGCCCAGCCCCCCAGCTATCCTGGAATCATGGGGCCGAAGGCGCGTGAACTGGCGCAGAAGTCAAAACCTCCGACCGAACCGGCATCGGAGAAGCATCCCGAAACCATCCATCCGCGGCAAAGAGATCCGGCCCGTCGGGGAAAATAGAGCCGGCCCGTCGGGGAAAATAGAGCCGCCGGCTTTTCCGGTTTGCGGCCGCCCTATGACGAAACTGCAACATTGGCTCGGGGGCCGCGGGCAGATAAAACGTACACCTGCAAGACACGAAAAAAAATCTATGTTATAGTTTCGCTTCTTTGGCGGCTGTAGCTCAGTTGGATAGAGTACTTGGCTACGAACCAAGGGGTCGTGGGTTCGAATCCTGCCAGCCGCGCCAGAATTACCCAGTGTTGTCAGCTGGTCGAAGCCGCTTGGGGTGCCTCCCCAAGCGGCTTTTTTATTGCCGTTTGACTACAATCGCCCTATGACCAGAGCCTATTCCTGCGATTATTACTGGGTCGAATCACTGATCGGCGGCTATGTTTCCCAATGGCGGTCGATGGGGTTCGATGCCGTGGTGGCCATCGCCCGCGGGGGCCTGGCGCCCGGGGTGATGGTGTCGACGGCGCTGAGCCTACCGCTGCACGCCCTCGGCTACGACCGCGCGACGCGCCGCGTTTCGTGGTTCACCCAACAGACTCCGGCGGCAGGCGCCCGGGTGCTGCTGGTCGAGGACATCGCGGGCCGCGGCACCACGCTTTCGGACAGCGTGGATTTTCTTCGCCGCCATGGATTCCAGGCCCAGACATTCACGCTTGCCTGGGACGATCAATCACGCGTCGTGCCGGATTTCGGCTTTCAGATACCGGCCGGCTGCCGCGCCTGGTTTCCCTGGGAGCGGGAATCGATCACCGACGCCTTCGGCGCCACGGGAAATCTGCCCGATCGCCCGGAGCACGACTATGCATCGTGGGCCATGGACCTGGACGGCATCCTGTTGCCCGACATCCCCGAAGAGCATTATTTGCATGATCTCGAGGCGGCGCTGCTGAGGCGCGACGCCCTGGAGCCGCACACGACGCTGCCCAATCGCGAGCTGCGCAGCCTGCCCATCGTCACCGGCCGGCCCGAACAGGACCGGGCGCGCACCCAGGCCTGGCTCGACCGCCATGGCTTCAGCGGCCGGCTCATCATGCGCGACGAGGCACGCTATACGGCGGCGCAAACCGCCCGGCACAAGGCCCAGGCCATCATCGAGCAGCGCTACACGCATTTCATCGAAAGCGACGCCATACAGGCGCTCGAAATCGCCAGCCAGGTCAAGGTGGCGCGAGTGCTATGGTGGAACGGGACGCGCGCCATGGCCGTGTACGCGCACGAGGCGCCCGAAATGGCGGCCGTCCGCGCAGCCGCCGCGGACCTGGTTCAAGCCGATACCGCCTAATTTATAATCGCCAGCTATCCCGCCCCGCATGCATCGGAGAAATGCCCTTGTCCCGCCTGACGACCGCCACCTGCATCGAAGACCTGCGCCAGATGGCCCAGCGGCGCGTACCGCGCATGTTCTACGACTACGTCGACTCGGGCTCATGGACGGAAAGCACTTATCGAAGCAACGTCGATGATTTTCAACGTCTGAAGTTCAGGCAGCGGGTGGCGGTGGACATCCAGTCGCGCAATCTGCGCAGCACCATGATCGGGACCGACGTGGCCATGCCCGTGGCACTGGCTCCCACCGGGCTGACGGGCATGCTGTGCGGCGACGGGGAAATCCTGGCCGCTCGGGCGGCGGAGCGTTTCGGCGTGCCCTTCACGCTCTCCACCATGAGCATATGCGCCATCGAGGACGTGGCCGCGCATACTTCGCGGCCGTTCTGGTTCCAGCTGTATGTCATGCGCGACCGCGACTTCATGCGCCGCCTGATCGATCGCGCCAAAGCGGCCGGCTGCTCGGCCCTCATGCTGACCCTGGACCTGCAGGTGATGGGCCAGCGGCACAAGGACATCAAGAACGGGCTTACCGCCCCGCCCAAGCCCACGCTGCGCAATCTGCTGAACCTGGCCACCAAGCCGCAGTGGTGCTTGTCGATGTCGCGCACCCCGCGACGCAGCTTCGGCAACATCGTCGGCCACGCAAAAGGAGTCAGCGACGTCTCGTCGCTTGCCTCATGGACGACCGAGCAATTCGACCCCGCCCTGTGCTGGCAGGACATCGAATGGATCAAGCAGGCCTGGGGCGGCAAGCTGGTGGTCAAGGGCATCATGGACGCGGAAGATGCGCGGCATGCGGTGGCCTGCGGCGCCGACGCTCTGATCGTTTCCAACCACGGCGGCCGCCAGCTCGACGGCGCGCCGTCTTCCATCGCCGCCCTTCCCCACATCGTGCACGCCGTGGGCGATGACATCGAAGTCTGGCTCGACGGCGGCGTGCGTTCGGGGCAGGACGTGCTGCGCGCCGTGGCGCTGGGCGCGCGGGGCACCCTCGTTGGCCGGGCCTTTCTGTACGGCCTGGGCGCCGGCGGGCAGGCCGGCGTCGAGCGCGCCTTGGAAATCATCGCCAAGGAGCTGGACGTCAGCATGGCCTTTTGCGGCCGGACCGACATCGGCGGCGTCGGCCGCTCGATTCTGCTGAATCCGCAGATCTTCGACGACCTGACGAAGATCTAGGCTGAGCCACCTTCACGTCACGGCGGCTCTCGTGGAGCAGGCCTCGTCTTGCCAGAGCTTGTGCCTGAGCCAGCCTTGCCCCGCCCATCTAAGAAACCAGAGCGGGAATTTCAGGCCGGATAGACGACGCTTCCGTCGGAGCGTACCACCGCGCCCGTGGTCAACCGGGCCGGTTCCAGCCGATTCGGACCCATAATGTGGAATACGGTTTCGCCGCGTGCGATCAAGTGATCGGCGATGAGGCGTCGATGGCAGCGCCACCACACCGCTTCTGAACACATGATGGCGCAGCGCCGCGTCCGGCCCTGCTCGACCAGACGCTCGAGCCCTGTCTGGAATTCCTGCGAAAGCGCATAGTCGGCATAGTTGTGGAAGCTTCTGTTCTTTCAGAAGCCATTGATATCCCCCGACACGCCCGCCCCCTTGCCGCGAAGGCCGCCCAGGGCCGCGATATGCTCATAGGCGATACGAGATGGCGCCAGGGCCAAAGGCAAGGCGTCTTCATTGAACTGCGGATTCGCCCTGGACATCGGAATTTTGCGCACGTCGACGATGCCTTCGATATGCGGGCCATTCAATAGCTCGAGGAATTCTTCGATACTCCGGTTGGAGTGCCCGATGGTAAAGAATGGCAGGGCCGTAGTCGCCGTCATGCGTCATGCGTGCTCGAGCGCGCTTTCCTTGTGGGCGGCGATGTGATCCGTCTTGTCGCTTTTGATTTCATACTGGGGCTCGTCTTTTGAGGCGCGATGCATGTGCCCCTTGTATTCGAAGTCGCTCGTGTGGACCTTGATGATTTTTCCGGAGACGCGCCCGGCCTCCGAGTTCCATTTCACGTGATCGCCGACCTTGAATTTTCCGCTCATTTCTTTCCTCCTCGGGCCGAGTGAGCCCGGCCACATCGGCTGCGTCAAGCATATACCGTTCCTGCAGGCCGATGCATCCGGTCAGAGGCCGAAAAACCTCGAGGCGGCATCGCGTCACCCCGATGTAGAAAGAGTCCGGCTATATGGAAGAACAGCCTTGCCGCAACCCCAGCATCTTATGCAGCAGCCCCACGAGCCGGTCCGCTTCTTTTTCAGACAGCTTGCCGGCGAGGCGTTTCTGATAGTCCGGGGTGATCACCGCCGCCTCGGCCACCATCTGCCGTCCCGAAGCGGTGAGATAAAGCCCGAAGGCGCGCTGGTCGCCCGCCGAGCGCTCGCGGCGCAGCAGACCTTTGCGCTCGCTGCGCTTGGCCAGGTCGCTCAGGGTGTTGACGTCGATGCCCACTGCCTCGGCAAGCTCGGCCTGGCTGGAGCCGGGCATGCGGTTGATGGTAAAGAGCAGTGCCAATTGGCGCGAGGTGGCCTCCAGGCCCTCGTAGGCCTGGGCGAACTCGGCTTCTGCGTGAAAATGCGCACGCCGCAGCAAATGGGAAAGCAGCTCGTGAAGCTCGAAGTCGACGGCCACGACGGGGACGGCGGCCTGCGCCCGAGGGCCCGGCGGCTCCGTGCTCTTGGAACGACTGTCATCCATATTCATCAATGCATGGCCTTGGAAACGATCGTCATGTTACCGCGGCCCTTGCTGAGTAGGCCGGGTCCCGCCAAAGCTTGCCGTCAAGCACCTCCCGCAGTGCCTCCACGGCGCGCGCCACGTCGGCAAAACCGAGATACAGGGGCGTGAAGCCGAAGCGCATGACGTCGGGCGCGCGAAAATCGCCGATGACGCCCAGGGCGATGAGCGCCTGCATTGCGGGATAGGCGTTTGCAAAACGCAGCGAGACTTGGCTGCCGCGCGCCTGCGGATCGCGAGGGGCGATGAGCGCCAGCCCGTGCCCCGCGCAACGGTCCTCGACCAGGTCGATGAAGTATTGGGTCAGGCGCAGGCTTTTTTCGCGAAGCTGCCCCATGTCCACGTCCTCCCAGTCGTCAAGCGCCCCCATGAGCGCGCGAAGCGAGAGCACCGGCGGCGTGCCGGTCAGGAAGGCCTTTATGCCGTTCGCCGGCGCATAGCCCGTCTCGAACTCGAACGGCCTTGCGTGTCCCCACCAGCCCGACAAGGGTTGGCGCAGTCGCGCGTAATGGCGCTTGGCGGCATAGACGAAAGCCGGAGCCCCCGGGCCGCCGTTCAGGTATTTATAGGTGCAGCCGACCGCGAAATCAGCCTCGCAGGCATCCAACTCGACCGGCAGCGCGCCCACCGAGTGGCACAGGTCCCACACTGCCAGGGCGCCCGCCGCGTGCGCCTTCGTGGTCAGGGCGCCCATGTCGCGCAGTTCTCCACTGCGATAGTCGACGTGATTGACCAGCACGACGGCCGTATCGTCGTCGATCAGTTCCTCCAGGGTGTCGGCGTCCCGCCCCGACAGCCGCAGGCGCGCCCCGGGCATGCGCGAGATCACCCCTTCCGCAATGTACAGATCTGTGGGAAAGCTGCTTGCCTCGGCCACGATGGTGCGGCGGCCGGGGCGCAGGCCCATTGCTGCCTGCAGCACCTTGTAAAGGTTGACGGTCACCGAGTCGCATACCGCGACCTGTCCCGCCTCGGCACCCACCAGCCGCGCAATCCGGTTACCCGCCAACAGGGGCATCTCGAACCAGCCGGCGGTGTTCCAGCTGCGGATGAGGCCCTCCGCCCATTCGCTTTGGGCCGCCGAATCCAGCGCGGCCAGGGCCGAGCGGCTGGCCGGGCCCAGCGAATTTCCATCCAGATAAATCACCCCTTCGGGCAGCAGAAAGCGTTCGCGGTGCCGCGCCAGCGGGTCGGCCGCGTCCAGGCTTGCCGGATCGAGCCCGGCCATCGATGTCGTCGTGCGTATCATGTCACCCTCTCAGACGTAATTCAAACCGGGCTGGAACACTCCCGCGGCCCGCAAAACCGAACTCAGCTGCGCCGCAAGCATCTCAGTACCCGAGACCCCCACCACCGGCTGGACCTTGCGGGACTCATGCAGGGAACCGTCCTTGCCGCGCGCCCGCACCTCTGCAATGGCGACGTCGAGCGCCGGATCGGCGACCAGCACGGCACGGCAGAGATCGAGCCCCACCGTGGCCAGCGCGCAGGTGGTCATGGTGTTCACATTGCGCGGAAACAGGCGTGCGATGCCCCGTACCGGCCCATCATAAACGACCGTCTCGCCCTCGATACCCGCCGGATCGATCCCGCTTTCGGAGAAATCGATATTGGCGGGGTTCTTACGGAAGGTGATCGTCACGTCCTCCCACATGTCGCGGACTTCGACCAGGTTATCCAGCCCGATCAGCGCGCCGTGCGGAATGAGGATGCGATGCCCGCCCGCCCTGGCGGCCGCCACCAGACGCGCCTCGACGTCGGCGTCGGCAAGCGCATTGACGGAAAGCGGAAGATAGTCGGACGCGCGCAAGAACGCCGCGCCATGCTCGACCGTCACCTGCGGGTGCGCGCACTCTACGATCAGGTCGGCCGAACGGTCGGCCGCCCGGCTCAGATCCGGCAGCGCCAGGCCTTCCGGCAAGGCCGAAAGCTTGCCGGCGTCGCGATTCCAGACGAATGCGAGCTCCAGCCCCCAAGCGGGATTGTCCTGTATCGACCGGCACAGGTGGCGCCCGATGAACCCGTAGCCCGCAACGCCGATACGAGTCTTGACCGCGGTCGACATGCCTTCCTCCTTCCTGCTGTGCGCGAGGGCCATGCTCATAGACCCGTACCGCTTACTTTGCGGCCGAACAGATACGGCCACCCGATGGTGAACAGGACGAAGAGCCCCGTCACCAGCTTCAGATCCGATGGGTCCAGCCCCAGCGCGAGCGCCAGGGAAGACAGCTGGTAATAGATCAGCGCGCCGACAACCGGCGCGGCGATCTGCCTTAACAGAGTGCCGCGCCCCATGACCGCCTCGCCGATGATGAGCGACGCCAGTCCGTTCACCAGCATGCCCAGACCCATGCCCACATCCGCATAGCCCTGCAGCTGGGCCATCAGGGCGCCCGCCAGACCGCTTATGGCCGAGGCCAGTCCCAGGCCTCCCGCGGTATAGGCCACCAGGCTGACGCCCAGCGCGGGAGCGAGATGCGGATTGGCGCCTATCCCGCGCAGGCCGAGGCCCATGTCGGTTTGAAGCATCCACCACAGGCCCAGGATCAGGACGAGCACCAGGACGCCGAAGAATACGATCTGCAGGCCCATGCTCGATACGATTGCCGCATCGACCCAGTCGTAAAGCGTCTCGAAGCCGAAAAGCGGCAGGTTGGGCTTGTCCAGGATGCGCAGGTTGACGCTCCACAGCATCGTCACCGTCAGAATGCCCGCAAGCAGCGAATGCACTTTGAACTTGAGGTGGATCAGGGCGGTCGTCATGCCTGCCAGGAAGCCTGCGGCCACGGCCGCGAGCGTGGCCAAGAGCGGATGCACACCCCATGTGATGAACGCGGTGGCCACCGCCGCGCCCAGCGGGAACACCCCCTCGCTGGACAGATCGGGCACCGAGAGGACCCGGAAGGGAATCATGATGGCCAGCGCGATGAGGGAGTAGATCAGTCCCTGGACCAGCGTCACCGGCACGAGATTCCAGAAGAGCGCAAGAATTTCCATGATGGATGAAGTTCAAGCCCGAAGTAGATGATGGTCGGCGGCGCCGGCGAAACGCTGCACGAGGTCGTCGACCGAAAGACCTTGCTTGGCCGCGGCGCCGAGGTCGACCCGGACGCGGCCCGCATTCATGGCGAGCAGGCGGTCGCCGAAATCGACGGCCTGCTGCATATTGTGGGTGATCATCAGCGCCGTGAGCCGGTCTTCTTCGATGATGCGGCGCGTGGCCCGCATGACGAGGTCGGCGGTTCCCGGATCGAGCGCCGCGGTGTGCTCGTCCAGCAGCAGCAGGCGGGGCTTGCGCAACGAAGCCATCAACAGGGCCAGCACCTGCCGCTGGCCGCCCGAGAGCTTGCCGGCCAGGACACGCATCCGGGTGTCGAGCCCCAGGCCGAAGGGCGCCAGTATTTCGGCAAAATGGCGCCGCCTGCTTGCATCGAGAGCCAGGCGCAACCCCCTGCGTAGTCCTCTTCTGCCCGCAAGGGCCAGGTTCTCTTCGATGGACAGCGCCGGCGCCGTGCCCAGCATGGGGTCCTGGAATACCCGTCCGACGTAGGCTGCGCGCCGATGCACGGCCAGCCGCGTGACGTCCTTTCCTTCCAGCTCGACGCGGCCGCCGTCCGGAATCAGGGCGCCCGATATGACGTTGAGCATGGTGCTTTTGCCGGCCCCGTTCGAACCGATGACGACCACGAACTCTTCCTGCGCAATGTCCAGGCTCAGGTCGTCCAGCGCCACCCTTTCGTTGGGCGTGCCTGCATGGAAGGTGACGCGCACGCGCTCCAGCCGCAGGGCCGGCCGGGTTTCCTCACTTGACGACACAGTCGCAATCCTTGAGCGCCGCGGGAAGCGTCAAGCCCAACACATCCATCTGACGCTGGCTGATGCGCAGAATGTGGTCTTCGGGCTTGGGCACCATGACCGGAATATCGACCGGATCGGCGCCGCGCAGCAGCCTCGCCGCCAATTCTCCGGCCTTCTCGCCGATGCGGTAGAAATCGGCGGAGAACGCCGCCAGCACATGCCCGTCGTTCACAGACGGCGTATTCGAGCCGAAAACCGGCATGGAGATGCGCGCGGCGGCGGAAGCGATAGCCGGGGCTGCAGGCTGGAGCAGGCTCGACGCGGGCACGAACAGGGCGTCGACGTTGCCCCGGGCGAACATCACACGTTGAGGGATGTCGTTGGCATTGTCCACGCCGATGAGCACCAGCTGCACGCCGTGCCGCGGCGCCGCGGCTTCCAGGCGCTTTACGAACGCCGTATCGCTGTCGTCGCCGGGGTTGTACAAAATACCCAGCTTCGCCATCTTCGGCAGCAGTGTCTTCATGAACTCCAGCGTCGCGTCGAAATCGGGTATGTTCGACACACCCGCCAGCAAGGGAGCGCCATGGTCCCATGATTTCAGCAAACCCGACTGCACCGGGTCGGTCACGGGCGCAAACACAATGGGAAAGTCCCGCTTCGCCAGTATCTGCTTGGCCGACTGCGCCATGGGGGTGGTGATCGTCAGCATCAGGTCGGGCTGTCCGGCGGCGAGCCGGTTCAGGAACTGGGGTACCAGCGAGCGATCGAAGTTCACGTTGCCCTCGTCGTAGACGGCGTCGACCCCCTCTTTCTGCAGCGACTTCTTGAACCCATCGGAAACCTGCTGAAGCGACAGGTGCGGGCCGAACATCGCAATAGCGACTTTCTTGGTTTCGGCCGCGGCGGGCGAGCCCGCCAGCAGGACGACAGCCGCCAGCACGCCGCCCAGAATTTTCTTGCGCATGGTATGTCTCCGTGATTGTTCTTTAATAAAGTACGAATACGTATTAAATGGGTAGACGAGGCGCTTGTCAACCCCCGCCCGGCTGTATTCCGCGCCCCGCATCGGAAAGGAAAGCTCAACGGAACGGACCAAGCGAGGACTCGGCGAAACAAGCCACCGGCATAGCGGTACACTGAAGCGGCAGAGCACAGCCGCTTGAACACCTTGACACCGAAATGGAAGACCACGCCCAGGTATTTGAACAATTCCGCGCTCGCTTGCAAGGCATTGCCTATCGGATGCTGGGCTCGGTCGCCGAAGCCGAGGATGTCGTGCAGGACGCCTGGCTGCGCTGGCATGATGCAGTCCGCGACGACATCGTCAACCTCGAAGCCTGGCTGGTGTCCGTCACCACCCGGCTTTCCATCGACCGGCTGCGCGCCGCCAAGACGCAGCGGGAACACTATTACGGCATATGGCTGCCCGAACCCGTGCTGTCCGAACCGCCAGCCACGCCCGAGCAGGCCAAGGAACGGGCGGATGATGTGTCCATGGCTTACCTGATGCTGCTGGAAAGGCTGGCTCCCGAAGCGCGCGCCGCCTTTCTGCTGCGTGACGTCTTCGACGAAGACTACGCGCAGATCTCGCACATCCTGGGCAAGTCGCAGGCCGCCTGCCGGCAACTCGTAAGCCGCGCCCGAATGCAATTGCGCGATGAGCGCCCCCGCTTTGCCGCCTCACAGGAAACCCATCGCCGTTTATTGGGCAAATTCGTGCAGACTCTTGCCAGCGGCGACCTGGGCGCCATCAGCGCGCTGCTGGCGGAAGATGCCGTGCTGATGGGAGACGGCGGCGGCCGCGTGCCGAGCTTCCCCGAACCGCTGCATGGCGGACGGCGCATCGCGCAGCTTTTCTATGCATCGCGGCTGCGCTTCAAGGATGATCTGCACATCGAAATCGTCTGCCTCAACGGCCGATGGGCGCTGCTGCGCTTCGTCGAAGGCCGGATCGAATCCGCCATGGAAATCGAATCGGACGGCGAGCGCATCGCGCGGCTGTATGTGCAGCGCAACCCCGAAAAACTCCGGCATCTGGCCGACAGCCGCAAACGGCCATGAAGCAATAGCCGGCATACCGGCGGCATTGGTGCGCAACAGGCAACAGTGCCGACACGCCAATGGGGCTTCCGCATCGCGCGGGCCTCTATTACGATCATTCATATACCGCGATACCGCCCGCCTTCCCGGCTTGCGGCATGGATGCCGTCGTCACCAGGAGAAATCATGACCCAGCGCGTCAACTACATACAGCAGTGCCCCGATCTGTTCAAGAAATACTCCGAGTTCAACAACGCCATCAAGGCGGGCAGCGTCGAGCAAACCACTCTCATACTGGTCACCATCCGGGCCTCCCAGATGAACGGCTGCGCGTTCTGCCTCGACATGCACATCAAGGAAGCCCGCATCCACGGTGAGCGCGAGCTGCGGCTGCACCATGTCGCCATATGGCGCGAGTCCGGACTCTTTTCAGCGCGCGAACGCGCCGCCCTGGCCTGGACGGAAGTGCTGACCAAGCTTCCCGAAGACGGCGTTTCAGATGAAATCTACGAGGAAGTGCGCGCGCAGTTCAACGAGAAAGAGATCTCCGAGCTAACCTTCGCCATCATGGCCATCAATGGCTGGAATCGCGCCAACGTCGCATTCAGGACCCCTCCCGGCTCGGCCGACAAGGCATTCGGCCTGGACAAGGCGGGACTCTCCTGAAATAGCGAAATGTCCGAGGGCGTTGTCACAAAACGCTCCGCTGATACGTCTAGGAGGGTATGGACATACGCATACCCCCCGGATCCGACAGCCCCCCGCTGGCCGCAATGCGCGCGGCCGACCCCTTTGCCGGCAGTTTCGCCGTCGGCTACGTCGGCGTCATCGCCTTCCTGGCGGTGGCCGACGCGGGCAGTTTCTCGCGCGCGGCGGATCGTCTGGGCATAGGCCGCTCAGCGGTCAGCCGCAATGTACGCAAGCTGGAGAACCAACTCGGCGCGCGTCTTTTCCACCGCACCACCCGCAACACCTCCTTGACCCCGGAGGGCGAATTGTTCTATGAAAATTGCCGTCCCGGCCTGGAGTACATCGCCCGCGCTCTGGACGATATGCACGAACTGCGCAACGGGCCGCCAAAAGGCCATCTGCGCATTCAGTCCACCCCCGCCTTCGGACGCAAGATCGTCGCCCCGCTATTGCCGCGTTTCCATGCGCGCTTTCCGGACATCACGACCGAGCTGCTGCTGAGCGAACAAGCCCCGGACTTCGCCGCCGATCGTATCGACGTCGCCTTTCGCGACGGAAGGCTGGAAGACAGCGACATCGTGGCACGGCGGATCATTTCCATGCAGACGATCACCTGCGCATCTCCGTCCTACATGGCCGCTCACGGCTTGCCGCCCGACATCGAAGCACTCGAGCGGCATCGCTGCATAGCCTTTCGCGCCGCGTCGGGCCGTATCAGAAACTGGGAATTCAAGATGGCAGGGCATGCCGTGAGGCATCAGGTCGCCGCGCTTCATGTTTTCAACGACATGGACTTGGTGCTGCAGGCGACGCTCGCGGGGCAAGGCATCGCCCAACTGCCCGGCTATCTCGCGTGCGAGGCGATCCGCTCGGGCAGGCTGGTGGCCTGCCTTTCGCAATTTACTCCCGACGATGAGGGGCACTACCTCTGTTACCTGAGCCGCAAACATCTTCCTGCCAGGATACGCGTCTTTGCAGACCATGCCATCGATGAGATTCGAACACTGGACCTTGCATGCGTGACCACACAGAGCCAAGCCGGCACAGTACGTCGCTGCCGATACATTTAGATTTAGCGGGATTTCCCTAAATTGACACCCTAAAAATTAGTCAGCAGACTGATGGTTATGTTTACTCAGCATGCTGCATATCTCTGGTAACAAGTCATCAATAAATGAGACATGCTCCCAAGTAGTCCACACATCAACATGGAGACGCTGATGTTGGAGTCGCAAGAAGCCTGTTTGGAGTTGGAGCAGAAAGCCGAGCAATTGCGTCGAGACGCAGCCTATAACAATCGGCGCGCAGTCATCGATCATGAAGAACATCTGGCCCTTTGGGATTCCATGAGCCGGGAAACACGCGAGTCGGCCCATTGCCTGCTCGATGTGCCATACGGGGACACCCCGCGTCAGATGCTGGACATATTCCTCCCCGCAAACCAGAGGCCCCCCCTCATCGTATTTCTTCACGGCGGATACTGGATGAGCATGTCAAAGGATTCATACAGTTTTCTGGCCAAAAACTTCGTGCGCGAAGGAATAGCCTTTGCCTGTATTGGTTTTGACAACTGCCCCGAGGCGAGCATAAAGGGAATCGTCGGTCAAACTCAAAGAGCCACCACTTTTCTATACGAAAATGCCGATGCGTTGGGGTTGGATCCGTCGCGCTTTTATCTATGTGGCCACTCCTCGGGCGGCCATCTGGCGGCAATGCTTCTTTCCACCCGAAATGCCGAGTGCTCCGTCCCGCCCATACAGGGGGCGCTCATCGTGAGCGGGCTCTTCGATTTAGAGCCGATTCGCCATACCTACATAAATAAGAACTTGCGGCTGACCAAGGACAGCGTACATGCGGTCAGTCCGATAAAGCTGGCAAAAGAGTTGGACAGCATCGCGCCCCATTTAATTCTTGGTGTCGGCGGCTTGGAATTGCCCGCCTATCACCAACAATTGCAGTCCTATGTAGCCGCTCTGCGCGGCATGGGCCAAAGCCTGGACGTCATTGTCGCCAACGGATATCACCATTTCGACGTTCTATACGACATGGCCGGCGGCGCCTTGTTCGAACATTTCAAGCATTTGATCAAGCACTAAAACCCGCTCTTCGGTTTTGCTGCATACCCCTATTCAAACGACGGAGAAAACGTCATGCATTTTTCTTTTATAAGACAACTCGCGCTGTGCATTCTGGCTACGTTTTCGATCACGGCTTCGGCAACCAACCTGAAAATGCTTTCGTCATGGGATAGCAGCCATTCCGCCAGCAAATACATCGCGTATGTATTCCAAGACATAGTAAAAGAAAAATCCGACGGCGAGATCAATATAAAAGCCTTCGGCCCGGAAGTGGTGCCCGCCGGCAAGCAAGTTCAGCCAGTTTCCGCCGGCGTTTTCGATCTTTTGTTCACACATGGCTTGTATCACACCGGCGTTACCGGCATTGGCGCGGCGATCGACGCCGTGGACAAAGACATTGAAAAACGCCGCGAATCCGGCGTATGGGACTGGATCGATAACTACTACAGCAAAAAGCAGAATCTCAAGGTCATAGCAATCGCCGCCGCGCCGAGCGGCTATCGGCTGCTATTAAGGCGCCCCATGCCAGAAAGCGGTTCTCTCAAGGGACAAAAAATCCGCGCCTTGCCATCGTACCGTGCAATTATCGAACGGCTGCAAGCAATACCGACCGTTGTCCCCTTTGGGGAGTTGTACTCGTCCGTAGAGAAAGGCATTGTGGACGGAATGATCTGGACCGGCGTAGGCGTCATTGGCTACAAGTATCACGAAGTGGCGCCCAACTTAATCGACCCAGTGTTCGGTAGTGTTTCCTATCTCGTTCTGATGAATCTGGATAAATGGAATGACCTGAGCGATAACGAGAAGAAGCTGCTCCTCGATGTTGGCTATGAACTCGAGAAAAAGACTGTCGCTACGTTTACACAATTACTCAAGGACGAGGACGAAGCGATGCTCAAAGACGGCGCCAAGAAAGGAAAGTATGTCGATTTGAGCCAAGAAGAGCTTGAAGAACTCTTCCGCGAGAGCGCAATGTCCGTCGCTATCGAGCAGAGCGGCGAAGACGGAATCGCCTTCAGAGATTTCGTGCGCTCCAAAGGCCTATAACCGCTACTCACGAGCCAAGGATATTGCACATGCAATCGAATACGACGCGATCGACAGTATCGCCGGTTCTGAGACTCCATGACTGGATCACCCGTATCGGATACTGGGGAGCAATTGGAGCGCTAGGCGCGATAGTTGTGAGTTATGTTTGGGAAGTGGCAATGCGATATCTGCTCGACTCCCCTACAAGCTGGGCAAATGACGTTGTCAATTATCTACTTTGCGCCTTGGTATTCCTAGCTTTACCCGAGGTTACGCGCGCCCGCGCGCATATCGCAGTGACAGTCTTGTCCGACCTCGCACCGCCACGTGTAGCCCCATACTTGTTTTCGCTAATCAACATACTGGCTTTTGCTTCATGCATGTTTGCCGCCTGGGTCAGCGGAGACGAAAACATAAGGCAGTTTGTGCGCGGCATTACGACCCTGGCGAATACGCCTATACCGCAATGGTGGATATCCGTATTCATCACGTATGGCTTCTTGGGGTCGGCGTTGTATTTCCTCCGGGCAATCTTTCCTTCTCAAGCGCTCGACCTTGAAAGCGAAGGATTATCACTGACCAAGCTGGGGTGAATACATGGAATGGTACGCTCTGCTAACCCTGGGACTTATAGTTCTTTTTGCCTTATTTTTGACTGGCGCGCCGATATTCATTGCTTTTTTGATCGTGGTGCTCGTCGGCGTCGCCACCATCATCGGATCTGCGGGCTTCCCGATGCTGGCGAACAGCCTGCTAGAAACTACGACAACTGGTTCTCTAGCTGCAATACCCTTATTTATCTTGATGGGGGAAATACTATTTCGATCAGGGACAATGGAAGTGCTTTTTTCCTCGATCGACACGCTTGTCGGCAAGGTAAAGGGCCGGCAGTACGTCCTTGTCGTAGCGCTATCTGCGGTTTTCGGCGCGTTGTCCGGCGCCGCGATGGCCGTCGCAGCTATGTTAGGGCGAGCGGTGATGCCGGGAATGGTGGACCGAGGTTACGACAAAAAGATATCTGCTGGTCTGATCCTGGCCGGAGCCAGCTTGGCACCCATTATCCCCCCGAGCCTGCTGGCCATTATCGTAGGCACCCTTGCCGATGTTTCAATATCCAAGCTGCTTATCTCAGGAATAGTTCCCGGCTTGCTGTTGAGCGGAATATTTCTTGTCTATGTATTCATCCGCATACGTTTTAATCCGAGCTTGGCACCCAAGTTTGTGGAATCGGAGTACCGAGAAGCGACTTTATTAAATAAAGTCAAAGCCTGTTTTCGGTGCTCCCCATTCCTGCTGGTGATTTTTTCGGTTATGGGGCTCATTATGCTGGGCGTTGCCACGCCATCCGAGTCTGCCGCTACGGGCGTGTTGGGCGCATTATTAACGGCGGCGATCTATCGCAGGCTGAAGTGGTCGATGATACTAGAGTCGCTCAAAGCGTCGGTGAGCGTAACGGCGGTAATCCTGGTGATCATGGCGGCTTCAAAGATGTTCACCGAACTCTTGGCGTTCTCCGGAACCACTGCGGCGCTGGTTGAGCTCGTGGCGACCCTGGACCTCGGGTGGCTCGCGATGCTGATCGTCATGCTGGCGGTCCCTTTCTTCCTTTGCATGTTCATCGACACAATCGCCGTGATGCTTCTCACGATTCCAATTTATCAACCGATCGTCTCCAGCCTCGGTTTTGACGCTGTGTGGTTCTGGCTGCTGTTTCTAGTCAACATCACACTGGGAGCCATCACGCCGCCATTCGGATACACGCTCTTTGCCTTCAAAGCGGTCGTGCCTGATATGCCGCTTGGGCAAATATATCGAGCCAGCTGGTCTTTCGTGCTGCTCTTTGTATTGGGAATGGCGCTGATGATCGCTTTTCCGCCCATAGTAACTTTCGTGCCCAGTTTGTTTTAGGCCTTGGAAAGAACGATAAAAGTCTATTGGAGATTGAATATGTTCATCCGCAATCATTGGTATGTAGCTCTGTGGTCCAAAGAACTAACCCGCGAATTGAGCTGGCGCACGATCATGAATGAAAGAATCGCGCTCTATCGCACCGAATCCGGCTCGCCGGTGGCATTGCAAGACAGTTGTCCCCATCGCAATTTGCCGCTCTCAAAGGGCAAGCTGATAGGCGATATCGTGCAGTGTGGCTATCATGGCTTGGAATTCAACAGTTCCGGCGCATGCACCAAGGCGCCTGGCCTCGAATGCCCTCCGACGTGGGCGAAAGTGCGAAGCTACCCAGTCGTTGAACGTAATAATTGGATATACGTATGGATGGGCGATGCCCAGCTGGCTGACGAGTCTTTAATTCCAAGTGTCTTCGGAAATATGAGCGATCCGGACTGGCATTGCGTCATCGGCGATATTCACGTCAAGGGCGGGTACAGGCTCATCGTCGACAATCTATTAGACTTGTCTCATTTGGCATACGTTCATGGCACGACAACGGGCAATCCGGAAGTTGCCGAACTTGCCGACCTGCAGACGGACGCGACGGATGAAAGCGTTAGGATTACCCGCATGATGCGAGATGTTGTCCCGGCGCCGGCTTATAAATATTATGGAAATTACTCTGAAAATGTAGACCGCTGGCAGGTCACGAACTATTATGCGCCCTCTTATATATTGATCAATAACGGATCATATGCTGTAAGCGACCGGCCCGCGACGCCAGTGGACGCCGCGACCGAACGATGTCACTGGGGCTTCCAGGTTTATCATGCCATCACTCCGGTAACCGAGAATCAAACGATAGACCATTGGTGCGTGGCGCTCGAGCAGCATATGCTCAAGCCCGAAGATCGCGAGCTTTGGGAATCCCAAATGATCAACGTGTTGCGCGAGGACCACGAGGTATATGAGGCGCAGCAGGAATGGATTGAAATGCGGCCCGAGAACAATAATGATGTGCTGACGAGGGGGGCGTTACCGGGCGATCGCGCACTCATTGCAGCTCGACAGATTCAACGTCGCCTACATAATCTGGAAGCACGGTCCGCTGGCGGGAAAGCGGAGAATGCGGCGCTGGCTACGAGCAGATAAGGTTTACGAACCTCAAAAGAACCCCTTGAATTCCAGTACGGTCTGGCAATTCAAGGGGTTTCGCAGGATATTGGATCGCACGTTCCTCTAAACCCGACCTTCATACAGACAATCGAAAGCTGCCCGGTCGCTATCTCATACACAATCGCTCGATACGAGCAAGGTCCAATGCGGCAGCCGCCTGCTCGATCTGTTCCAGAACTTGCTCAGCGCCCGGATGACTATCCAGGTTTGCCGCCAACCACTGCTCGATCTTTGTGATCTCGCCCAACCTTGCATACTCCGCCAAATCCCACAAAGCCGGCTGGATGGAGGCCGGCGCAATGACGGGTTCGACTTGATCGGCGTGCAGGTCAGCGCCGACACCGGTTTCATATCCGGGCTGAAACGTTTCCCCGGACAACACGGGCATCTGCAAGCAAAAGCTGAAACATGCACCTGTGCCGGGGCCGCTGTCCAACCGCAACTCGCCGCCCATATTGCCCACGATGCGATGGGCAATATGCAGCCCCAGTCCCACACTGCCTTTACGCGGCTGATACTGCTCGAATGCATCGAACACATGCTCCTGCCGCGTCATCGGTATGCCCGGGCCGTCGTCCTGAACCGAAAAATGCAATAGCGCGTCTTGGCCCTTCCAACTGCACGATAGCGACAAAGTCACCTTGCCCTGACGGGTAAATGCCGCGGCATTGGATATGAGGTTGAGCAGCACCTGAGACAGGCGGCGTTCGTCGCCGACCAGGCTCGTCGGTATGGGCGAGTGGGCGAAGATGGAAAATTGATTGCCATGCTGAAGGCATAGGGCACGTCCATGCTCGAACAGTCTGGCAATGAACTCCTCCATATCCGTCGCTGAAAGACGTATGCTCAAAGGCTTCAGCTCTTGCCTTGAATATTCGACCAGTTCATCGATCAGCGATATCTGATAGTCGGTACTTCGCTCAATTGCTTGCAGATGCGACGACTGACCTGCCGGCAACGAAGTCCGCAACAGATTGACGTAGCCTTTGATGGTAGCCGTGGGCGCCCTCAAATCGTGGGAGATATAGCCGAGCGCCTCGGTCTGCCGCCTTGCATGCGCCCTGACCCGCTCATAACACAGCAATATGAAAGCCGTCGATCCCAGCACGGGTAGCGCCAGGGCGAGCAAGGGCGTGGCCCGGGTAACCCAGTGCTTGTTGTCTGTCGCATCAAATCCTGCGGACAGATCGACTTGCGAATAATAGAAAAGCCTCAGCGCCGTACATAGGCCGACCACATAGAACAACCAGGCCAGAGCGCGCTGGCTACCCGGTGTATCGGCGGTATTGTGCCGGTGCAGCGTCGTCGCGCTGCCGAACATCAATAGCATCCATGCCAATGCCACGAACAGGATCCGCAGCCAGGCGTCCGAAAAAGGGATGTGAAAGACATATACCGCCGCCGTCGCGATGACCACCGGTGCGAGCAGCAAGGCGATGTTGGTCTTCTCGCGGCAAAGCACTCGCATCGAATGCCAGTAAGCGGCCAGGCCCAACATGATCAGCGCATTGGGAACCGTGAGTTCAAACATCTGTAGCAGTGCGCCTTTGAACGAAAAGGCCATGCATCCGGCCGCAATCAGCACCGTCCCAAGCTGCCAAGCCTTGGCGGAGGCTTGTTCCGTATCCGGCAACAAATACCGGATCAGAATGAGAACCCCGCCATTGGCAAGAATGGTCAATGCGGCCGCGATGAGTATTGTTTTGGTATCCAAAGTAGGTCTTGATGCATGTGAACATGATTGCGTACGCAATGCAGGCCGTTTCCAGGCAAAACGCCCAGCCTATCTCGCCCTTCATCCGCCAATCGCCGCCCTGCCACGATTCAAAACAGTCTTATACTCCAATTGTGCGAATGGTCCAGTTCGGCTGGCGCCGATCATGGGGCGCACCACGTCGAACAGCCTGGCCAGCTTGGGCCGCGCGGACGCATTTTTCTCGCCCAGAGCGGCTAGTTCTTGGAGAACTCCGCCCGCACGTCGCGCCGCCCAAGCGCCGCGGCCAGGCTGGCAGGTTCATCGACACGTCCGAGACGATTGCGCCATGTTGTTCCAACTCGTTATGCCGAGCCGGCTTCGGCCAGATGCTGCTTGAAGAACGACGTCAGCTTGTCAAATGGAATCTTGTCCATTTGGTCATATAGATCGACGTGATCCGCATCGGGCACAATCAACAATTCCTTGGGATCGGAAGCCGCCTTATAGACGTCTTCGGAGTAGTAACGAGAATGGGCGTTTTCGCCCGCCACCAGCAGGATCGGACGCGGCGAGATCATTTCGATGTTGGCGTACATCGGAAAGCTGAAGAACGACATGGGAGTCGTGGCTGTCCACGCCGTCGTCGAATTGATGCTTCTCGAATGGAAACCGCGCGGAGTTCTGTAGTAGTTGAAGAATGCGCGCAGAACCGGGTCTGGATCGGCGGGCAATGTTTCCGGAAGCACACGCTGCCCTTTCACGATATTGCCGCTGTCGTCAAACGGGACTTCGTGATAGCCCAGCGCGTGCCGGCCGCTTTCCGCATCGGCCCAACGCTGCTGACTGAGATAGTCAATGACCTGGTGGCGCTGCTCCATGGTGTAGCCGTCTTTATAGCTGCGGCTGATGCTGCGCGACATGTCGTACATGGAAGTCGTGGCGAGCGCCTTGATGCGCGAATCGCTGGTGGCGGCAGTCAGCGCCATGCCGCTGTAGCCGCAAATGCCGATGACGCCTATGCGGTTGCGGTCGACGTTCGGCTGCAGGCCGAGGAAATCCACGGCTGCGCTGAAGTCCTCGGTATTGATGTCCGGCGAGGCGACATTGCGCGGCTCGCCGCTGCTTTCCCCGGTGTACGATGGATCGAAGGCCAGCGTGACGAAGCCGCGTTCGGCCATGGTTTGCGCGTACAGGCCAGACGATTGCTCCTTCACGGCGCCAAAGGGGCCGCTCACGGCGATCGCCGCCAACCTGCCGCTGGCGCTCTTCGGTTGATACAGGTCGCCCGCCAGGGTGACGCCATAGCGGTTCTTGAAAATGACTTTCTTATGGACCACCTTATCGCTCTTGGCAAAAGTCTTGTCCCAATCATTGCCGGACTTCGCCTGCTGCTGTGCGGCGACCCGCCCCGAAGCGACCATTCCAACGCTAAAGGCGGCGATGCTGGTACCAGTCATTTTCAACATGTTGCGGCGGCCCTCATTAGTCCTATCGTGACGGGAAACTATGCTGCGCTCCTCACTGCTACTGTTCATGATGCTTTCCTTTCCTGCTCGAAATCCGTCGGATGGATGAATCGCCATAGTGCAAATTGTCCTTGATTGGCATCTCTATTACTAGCTAATCAATTCTTAATGACCATATTAGGTGTGCTAATTAATTATTCGTGCGAAACTGCATGCATGGCTAAACGCAATCTGAATGATCTTCTATCCTTTGTGACGGTGGCCCGGGAAGGCAGCTTTACCCGCGCTGCGGCGATCCTGGGCGTTACCCAGTCCGCTCTCAGCCAAACCATTAGCGGCCTCGAAGCCAAGCTGGATATCAGGCTACTGACTCGTACAACGCGCAGCGTTTCGCCTACGGCGGCAGGCGAGCGGCTTCTTGACGCCATTGGCCACCGCTTCGATGAGATCGAGGCCGAACTGGACGAACTGACGGAGATGCGCGACAAGCCCGCCGGCACCGTCCGGATCACCTGCGGAGATCACGTCCTGAGAACGACGCTGCTGCCCAAGCTCGCCCCTCTGCTCCTCGAATATCCCGACATCAAGGCCGAGTTCGACGTGAACTATGGATTTCGCGACATCGTTGCCGATCGCTTCGACGCGGGCGTAAGGCTGGGCGACACCATCGACAAGGACATGATCGCAGTGCCGATCGGTCCGCCGCTGCGCATGGCAGCCGTTGCCGCCCCATCGTATTTCGCGACCCGCCCAAAACCCAAGACACCACGCGACCTGGTCGACCATAATTGCATCAACATGCGGATGCAGTCGGGTGGCGGGCTGTATGTATGGGAATTTGAGCGCAAGGGAAATCAGCTGAATGTCCGTGTCGATGGACAACTCACGCTCAATACGTCGCCCAACATCGTCGATGCCGCCTTGGCGGGACTAGGGATAGCCCACCTGCCCGAGGAAGAGTTCGCCCCGCACATTGAAGAAGGCAGGTTGATTCGGGTCTTGGCGGATTGGTGCGCGCCTTTTTCTGGATACTATCTCTACTATCCAAGTCGGCGGCAACCTTCACCGGCCTTCTCGCTGGTAGTCAACGCGCTACGCATCACTCCCGACAAGCCCAAGTAATTATGCGGCGCAGAAAAAAAGAAACCCCTTGCAAAAACAAGGGGTTATCTGGCGGAGACGGAGGGATTCGAACCCTCGATGCGGGTATAAGCCGCATGCTCCCTTAGCAGGGGAGTACCTTCAACCTCTCGGCCACGTCTCCGGATACAAGTCCGCTATTCTAGCACAAGATACAGGACAAAAAGCCTTGAAGCGCCGGGCCTTTGCCAAGCGGAGGCGGCGGGCGCCTCCTTGCACGCCCGGTGATCAGGCCGAGGCCTCGCCCACCGCCGAAGCTTCCTGATCCAGCCCGAACGCCTTGTGCAGAGCGCGCACGGCGAGCTCCATGTACTTGTCGTTGATGACCACCGAGGTCTTGATCTCGCTGGTGCTGATCATCTGGATGTTGATGCCCTCTTCGCTGAGGGTGCGGAACATCAGGCTGGCCACGCCGACGTGGCTGCGCATGCCGATGCCGACGATGGAGACCTTGCAGACTTCGTTGTCGGCCACGACCTCTTGTGCGCCCACCGACGGAGCGACCTGATTCTTCAGCAGCTCGAGCGTCCGGTGGTAGTCGTTGCGGTTGACGGTGAAGGAGAAGTCGGTGGTGCCGCGCACCGACTGGTTCTGCACGATCATGTCGATGTCGATGTTGGCTGCGGCAACCGGGCCGAGGATGGAATAGGCCACGCCCGGGGTGTCTGGAACAGCCAGCAATGTCATCTTGGCCTCGTCACGGCTGAAAGCGATGCCCGAAACAACAGCGGATTCCATTTTTTGGTCTTCCTCGAAAGTAATTAAAGTGCCCGACGTCATTTCTTCGTCGAGCGGAATCAATGGATCGGTGAGCGACGACAGCACCCGCACCGGCACCCGGAACTTGCCCGCGAATTCGACGGCGCGTATCTGCAGCACCTTGGAGCCCAGGGATGCCATCTCGAGCATTTCTTCGAAGGACACGACGCGCATGCGACGGGCCTCGGGCACGACGCGCGGATCGGTGGTGTAGACGCCGTCGACGTCGGTGAAGATCAGGCACTCTTGGGCGTTGAGGGCGGCCGCCACGGCTACCGCCGAAGTGTCCGAACCGCCGCGGCCCAGGGTCGTGATGTGGCCGTCATCGTCTATGCCCTGGAACCCGGTGACGATCACCACGCGGCCGGCATCGAGATCGGCGCGGATGCGGGCGTCGTCGATGGAGCGGATGCGCGCCTTGGTGTATGCGGAATCGGTGCGCACGGGCACCTGCCAGCCGGTGTAGCTGCGCGCCCCGACGCCTTGGGCCTGAAGCGCCATGGCCAGCAAGGCGCTGCTGGCCTGCTCGCCGGTGGCGGCGAGCATATCGAGCTCGCGTCCGTCGGGCTGGGGGCTGAGCTCTTTGGCCAAGCCCAGAAGACGGTTGGTTTCGCCCGACATCGCCGACGGAACGACCACCACCTGATGACCGGCGGCATGCCATTTGGCCACTCGCCGAGCGACATTCTGGATGCGTTCGATGGAGCCCATCGAGGTGCCGCCGTATTTATGAACGATAAGGGACATGATCTTCTGTCCTGCCTTTTTGCCCTGATTGAATCAATGGAATACTTTGCAAGTTGCTGCAAAGAAAACCATTTATTCTACCAGCACGCGGCCCCGGACGCAGCGAATGAGCGCATCGCCGTGCTTGAGCCGCATCTCGCGGTCATGGCCCAGCGCATGCAGGCCGCGCATCTGCCGCATCAGTTCGCGCAGGCGCGCATCGGTCGGCATGCGAAGGCCCAGGCTCGCCAGCCAATGCCTCAGGACCAGCGCCTGCCGCGCTTCCGAAAGCGCTCGCCAGCGCGCCAGCGAAAAGCTGCGCCCGTCCTCCGACGGCTCGAGCCCCGCCAGGTCTCGCGCGGCCACATCTTCCAGCACCTGCGACATTTCGCGGCTTTGGCGCGCATGACGCGCAAGGGTGGCCTGCCAGCCGGGCCAGCGGTCGTCCAGCTGCGGCGTGAGGCGTTCGCGCACCGCCGAGCGGGTGTAGCGGTCTTCGGAATTGGTGGGATCGTGCACCGCCCTCCAGCCCGTCAGACCGCGGAACTCTTCGGCCAGCAGCAGGATCTGCGCCCTGCTCACGTCCAGCCACGGCCTGAGGTAGACGAGGCCGTCCCTTTGCATCTGCGGCGCCATGGCGCCCAGGCCCAGCGGGCCGGCGCCGCGCAGCAACCGCAGCAGGACGGTCTCGGCCTGATCGTCGCGATGATGCGCCAGCAGCACATGCTTGACTCCGGCACGCGCCGCCAGCGCCGCCAACGCTTGATAACGCGCCGTCCGGGCGGCCGACTCGATGCCGTCGCCATGCGAATGGTCGACCGCAATGCGCGCGCTATGGCATGGGACGGCAAGCAACTGCGCCAGGTCGTGCACCTGCTCGCGCCAGGCGTCGGCGATTCGCTGCAGGCCATGATGGACGTGAAGGAAATGCAGGGTGATGCCGCGCTGCCCGGCCACCGCTGCCGCATGCGCTGCAAGCATGGTGGAGTCGGCGCCCCCGCTGACCGCCACGCCCAGTGCATCGGGAGCACCGTCCAGCGAGGCGATCGCCTGGTCTACGGCCGACAGCAGGGCCGGCGAGCCGAACGGCAAGCCATATGGCACGCCGTATCCCGGCGGGGAAGATGGATCAGGCACGAGCCTCTTGGTAGCGGCCGTAGGTCATGAGCCGCTCCAGGCGCTGGTCAATGAGCTGCTGGGGCGTCAGGCCGGACACTTGGCGCAGGGCGTCGGACAAGGCGCGGCCGAGCTGGCGGGCCATGACGACCGGATCACGGTGGGCGCCGCCCACCGGCTCGTTGACCACGCGGTCGACCAGGCCCAGTTCTTTCAGCCGCGGCGCGGTGATGGCCAGGGCCTCGGCGGCGACCGAGGCCTTGTCGGCGCTGCGCCACAGGATGGACGCGCAGCCTTCGGGAGAAATGACCGCGTAAGTGGAATACTGCAGCATCATGACCACGTCGCCCACGGCGATGGCCAGCGCGCCCCCCGAGCCGCCTTCGCCGATGATGGTGGAGATGATGGGCACCTTGAGTTCGGCCATGGCGTACAGATTGTGGCCGATGGCTTCGGACTGCCCGCGCTCTTCGGCCCCGATGCCGGGATAGGCGCCGGGCGTATCGACGAAGGTGAACACCGGCAGGCTGAATTTCTCGGCCAGCCGCATCAGCCGCAGCGCCTTGCGATAGCCTTCCGGGCGGGGCATGCCGAAATTGCGCATCGCACGCTCTTTGGTGTCGCGGCCCTTCTGGTGGCCGATCACCATGCAGGGCGTACCCTGGAACCGGGCCAGCCCGCCGACGATGGACAGATCGTCGGCATACATGCGGTCGCCGTGCAGTTCGTGGAAGTCGGTGAAGATCTCGCGCACGTAGTCCAGCGTGTAGGGCCTTTGCGGATGGCGCGCCACCAGGGCGGTCTGCCACGGCGTGAGCTTGGCGTAAATATTCTTCGCGAGCGTCTGGCTTTTTTGCTGCAAGCGCCCGACCTCGTCCGAGATGTCGACGGCCGAGTCCGCCTGCACGAAACGTAGCTGCTCGATCTTGTTCTCGAGTTCGGCCAGAGGCTGCTCGAATTCTAGGAAGGTATTACGCATAAGAGCTTGTTGTCCGGTAGGAAAAAACGCAAGTCGGTTCGGGTCGGCGGTTACTTGGGGGCGACGCTGAGGCTGCGCCACAGATACCAGGTGGCGACGGTGCGCCAGGGCGCCCACGCCTGCGCGACCTCGCGGGCCTCGAAGCGGGAAACGGGCTCGCCGCTGAAATAGTGTAGCGAAATTGCCTTGAGCAGGCCGACGTCGTCCAGAGGCAGCACGTCCGGACGCTGCAGGCTGAAGATGAGAAACATCTCGGCCGTCCATCGACCTATGCCCCGTATGGCGCACAGATCGGCGATGACGGCCTCGTCGTCCATGCCTGCCCAGGCGGCCGGGCGCAGCTTCTTTTCGGCAAAGTGCGTGGCCAGGTCGACGATGTACTCGCACTTGCGCCGCGATAGCCCCAGCTCGCGCAACTCGTCCAGCGAAATGGCCGCCACCTTGGCCGGAGCCGGGCGGCGTCCGCAGCGCTCGGTGAAACGCGCCCAGGTGGCGTCCGCCGCCTTGGTGGACACCTGCTGCCCCACGATGGCGCGCGCCAGAGTCATGAAAGGCGTCGAAGAAGTGACGAGCCATTCGGAGCGGTGCTGGGGAATGACTTTCTTGAGGATGCGGTCGCGGCGCATGAGCTGGGCCGATGCTTCGTCCCAGAAATCCGGCTTGTCGATTGTAAGAACGTCTACCATGCCTGTCCCTTTATATCCGACGCCATTGGGTCGCGCCGCCCGCCTTGTCCTCGAGCTCGACGCCCGCCTCGCGCAGCTGCTCGCGGATACGGTCGGCCAGGGCGAAGTCCCGCGCCTGCTTCGCGGCGGCGCGCTCGTCGATCAAAGCCTGGATGGCGTCCGACGCCAGTTCGTCGCCCTCGGCGCCCGCGCCCAGGTAGCGGCTGGGCGACTGCAGATAGCGCTCGGGGTCGCCCTGAAGCAGACCCAGCACGCCGCCCAGCAGCCGCAACAGCGCGGACGCTTGGCCGGAGCGCGTGCGGTTGGCCTCCGAGGCCAGCTCGAACAGGACGGCCACGGCGCCCGAAGTGTTGAAGTCGTCGTCCATGGCGTTGCGGAAGGCCTGGGCGGAGGGATGACTCCAGTCGAGGACGTTATCGGGATCGGGCGGGACATTGTGCAGCGCCTGGTACAGGCGGTCGAGCGCGTGCTGGGCGTCGCGCAAATTGTCCGGCGTGTAGTTCTGCACGCTGCGGTAATGATTGCGCACGATGAAGAAGCGCAGCATCTCGGCTTCGCGGGGGTTGGCGTCGTACGAGGGCTCATCGTCGGCAAGCGACCCCGGCAAGGCCACGGTTTCGCGTATGGTGCGGAAGTTGCCGAGCGACTTGGACATCTTGTCCGCATCGACCATGAGCGGCCCGCAATGCATCCAGACGTTGGCCAGCGTTCCGCCGAAAGCGCCTTCGGTCTGCGCGATCTCGTTCTCGTGGTGGGGAAACTTCAGGTCGGGGCCGCCGCCGTGGATGTCCAGCGGCAGGCCCAGCAAGGCCTTGCTCATGGCCGAGCACTCGATGTGCCAGCCGGGGCGGCCCAGGCCGTAGGGGGACTCCCACTTGGACTCGGGCGGCTCGTCCTGCTTGGCCGACTTCCACAGCACGAAATCGAGCGGATCGCGCTTGGCCGAGGCGACCGCCACCCGCTCGCCGGCGCGCAGATCGTCCAGCGATTTGCCCGAGAGCTTGCCATAGCCGGGAAACCGGCGCACGGCGTAATTGACGTCGCCGTCGTCGGACTGATAGGCCAGGCCGTTGTCCTCGAGCTTGGAGATGATGTCGAGCATCTGGCCGACGTGTTGCGTGGCGCGAGGCTCGGCATCGGGAGGGGCCACCCCCAGGGCGCGTTCGTCCGCGTGCATGGCGTCGATGAAAAAGCTCGTGACCTCGTCCATGCGGCGGCCCGTCTGCACCGCCCTGCGGATGATCTTGTCGTCGATGTCGGTAACGTTGCGCACGTAGTCGACCCGATAGCCCGTGGCGCGCAGCCAGCGCTGCACGACGTCGAAGCTGACCAGCATGCGCGCATGGCCGAGATGGCAGAAATCGTAGACGGTCATGCCGCACACATACATACGGACGCGGCCCGGTTCGACCGGCGTAAACGGCTGTTTGTCGCGGGAAAGAGTGTTATAAATGTGCAGCATGCCCAGTCAAAAGAAATAATCCGTAAAGCGCGCGCCCTGCCCAGCCGCCCTGTCGCAGGCATGGGTACGGGGTGTCGGGCCTGGTTTTGTTCGAATCCCAACCAAGGCTAAAATGGCGGTCGATAAGTATAGCAAGTGCGCGATCGCGCGCACGCTGTACCGCCCGACCAACCACTGACCCATAGGTACCGGCCCGTGCATCAAGACATTCGTAGACTCCTGGCGATGGCGCTGTTGCTGGCCGGCACAACCACGGCTGCAACGGCCCATGCGCAAAGGGCTGCAAGCGGCCTGGCGCCCCATGTCGATCTGAACTCGTCGCTGACGGCGTCGGGCAAAGCCGGCGATGCCGGCGGTGCACAGCCGCTGGGGCCCGAGGTTGTCGTTTCCCCCCCTCCGGCGCCGGGCGAAAAGCTGTTCGACGACCCCCCGCCCAAGGAAGGCGGCTGGAAGGGTCTGGCGCGCCTGCTCGAAGCCGCCAGCCCCGGGGTCGATACGTCGATACCCATGACGCCGTCGCAGATTACCGACCGCATCTCCGCCATGATGGATGGCGGCCGCTATGCCGAAGCGCTTGACGTCATCGACCGCCGCATCGCCCAGCGCGAAGCCGAAATGGCCATGGCCAACGACGTGCAACTGCTTTTTTTGCGTGGACGCGCCCTGGCGGGCCTGGAGCGGCACAACGAAGCCATCGAGCACTACCTTAACATGACCACCCTCTTTCCGGAACTTCCCGAGCCCTGGAACAATCTGGCGGTGGAATACGTCAAGCAAGGCAAGCTCGACATGGCCCGCGATGCGCTGCAGATGGCGCTGTCCGCCAACCCCAACTATGCCGCGGCCCAGGCCAATCTGGGCTGGGTCCAGCTGATGCAGGCGCGCCGCTCCTTCGAAAACGCCAAGGGCGCGCCGGGGGCCGGCAAGGCCGCCCAGCAAACCTCTGAAATCCTGCGCCGCTAAGAACGCGCCTCTCGACTGTCTTCACGCCATGCCTCTTTCATCCCTGATCCATCGCGTCCTGATTCCATCGGCACGCATTTCCGGTCTGTTTGTTGCCGCCGCCCTGGCCTTTGGCCCGGCGGGAGCGTCGCAGGCCGCCTCATCCACTTCCACAGAAGGCCAATCCATGAGCACCACTCCACGCGTAAAACTCCAGACCAGCATGGGCGACATGGTCATCCAGCTCGATGCCGACAAAGCGCCCAAAACCGTCGACAACTTCCTTACCTACGTCAAGGAAGGCTTTTACGACGGCACGGTCTTTCATCGCGTCATCAACAACTTCATGATCCAGGGCGGCGGCTTCGAACCCGGCATGAAGCAGAAATCCACCCACGAAGCCGTTGAAAACGAAGCCAACAACGGCCTCAAGAACGACCGTTACACACTGGCCATGGCGCGCACCAGCGATCCCCATTCGGCCACCGCGCAATTCTTCATCAACGTCTCCGACAACGACTTCCTCAACTTCACGTCGCCCACGCCCAATGGCTGGGGCTATGCGGTGTTCGGCAAGGTGGTCGAGGGCACCGAGGTCGTCGACCAGATCAAGGGCGTCAAGACCGGCACCAAGGGCTTCCACCAGGACGTGCCCGCCCAGGACGTCATCATCGAGAAAGCGACCGTCGTTGAATAGCATCGCCCTGCCGGGCACGGTGTGGCTGGCGTCGGACATGCACCTGGGGCCGGCGACACCGGGCACCCGCGACGCCTTCCTGCGGTTTCTCGATCAGGCATGCGCCCAGGCGGATGCCTTGTTTTTATGCGGCGACATCTTCGATGCCTGGATCGGCGACGATCTGGCCCTGGAGTCGCCGCCCGCATGGCTGCGTGAAATACTGGACGCCCTTGCCCGGGCCGCCGCCTCCCTGCCGCTGTGGCTGGGCCGGGGCAATCGCGACTTTCTCATCGGGCGCGCCTTGACGGAACGCCTGGGCGCAACGCTGATGGAGGGCCCTGTCTGCCTCGATACGGCGCAGGGGCGCATACTGGTCAGCCATGGCGACGAATACTGCACGGCCGACGTGGGCTATCAGCGCTTCAAGCGCATCGTGCATACACGGTGGATCCAACGGGCTTTCCTGAGCCTGAGCCTGGCACGGCGCCAAGCGATCGCCGACTGGGCGCGCCGCCGCAGCATGGCCTCGCACGCCGGAAAAACCTCCGAGATCATGGACGTCGCACCCGAAGCGGTCCTGCGGGCGTTCCGCCGCAGCGGGGCGGCGGCCATGGTGCACGGCCACACTCACCGTCCCGCCGCGCACACCCTCCAGGTCGACGGCGCGTCGCGCCTGCGGGTGGTACTGCCCGACTGGGATTTCGACCACGGCGCCGGGCGTGGCGGCTGGGCGGTGATCGACGGCCGGGGCATACGCTTGCAGCACCTGTCTCGGGACGGCGTCTAGCGCAGGTAAAGCCAGGCAAGCACCACCATTCCCAGCCCGATGCGATACCAGGCAAAAGGACGATAGGTGTGGCGCGCAACGAAATTGAGCACTGCGCGGACGACGAACAGGGCGCTGACGAAGGCCGCCACGAAACCGATCACGATGCCGATCAGTTGCTGGTCGGACAGAACGCCACCGTGCCTGTAGAAATCGTAGACTGTGGCGGCCAGCATGGTGGGCATGGCAAGAAAGAACGAAAACTCCGTCGCGGTCTTGCGCTGTATGCCCGCCAGCATGCCGCCGATGATGGTCGCGCCCGATCGTGAAGTACCGGGCACCATGGCCACGCATTGGGCGAACCCGACCACCAGCGCCTGTTTCCAGGTGATTTCTTCGAGGCTGAACGCCGAGGCGTGC
Source organism: Pusillimonas caeni (assembly GCF_003545815.1). Classification (GTDB taxonomy): domain Bacteria; phylum Pseudomonadota; class Gammaproteobacteria; order Burkholderiales; family Burkholderiaceae_B; genus Pusillimonas; species Pusillimonas caeni. The sequence continues at coordinate 477,767 of NZ_PDUW01000003.1, read as the reverse complement.
TGCGAAGCGACCGTTTCGTCGGCGTGCTTGGCGTAGTGCGGCTTGCGTTCGACCCATAGCATGATCAACCCGCCTCCCACCAGGGTGAACACGAATACGGCGGGGTTGAGGAACAGCGACTTGATGAAACCGATGGCCAGGGCGCCGATCACCGCCGCCGGAAGAAAGGCGATCGCCAGATTGCGCGCGAACATCAGTTCGCCGCGGTCTCCCGACAACATGCCGCGAGCCAGTTGCCAGAGCCTAGCGCGGAAGATCCACATCACGGCCAGGATGGAGCCGAACTGAATGACGACCTCATAGACTTTGTTGTCGCCGGACGAAAAATTGATCCAGTCGCCCAGAATCAGCAGATGAGCGGTGCTCGATACGGGGATGAACTCGGTAAACCCTTCGATAACGCCAAGAACCAAAGCCTTGAGATAAAACCACGCGCTTTCCGTCATAACCTCTCGCTAAAAAACCGGTTCCGCCGCAAAGACCGCGGAACCATCCGGGCCGCCCGCAGGGCGGCCTGATGAAAAAACCGTATGTGTCGACACGCGGACCCGGCCTAACCGGCGTCGTCGTTTTCGGGCTGGCTGTGAAGCGTTCGCTCGATGGCGACCGCGGCGATGCGCCTCCCGTCGACACGCTCCACGGTGAGGCGGAAGGACGCGTGCGGCTGCTCGAGCACGCAGCTGTCTCCCGCCGCGGGTAGGTGCCCGAACCGCTCGAGCAGATAGCCCGCCAAGGTGGAATAGACCTCGTCGTCGTCCACCAGCCCTTCGGCGTTGAGCACTTGTTCCAGATGATGCAGGTCGGCGGCGCCATCGACGCGCCAATGATCCTCGTCGATCTGGATGATATCAGGCTGCTCGTCTTCGTCCGGAAACTCGCCTGCGATCGCCTCGAAGACATCGATGGGCGTCACCACCCCTTCGATGGCGCCGAACTCGTCCGTGACCAGCACCAATTGGCCCTTGGCGCGCTTGAGCGTTTCCATGACCTTGAGGATGCCGATGGATTCGTGCACGATGATCGGATCGCGCAATCTGGACAGGCGTATCGTGCCGTGGGTGATCAGGTCGGCGATGAGCTCTTTGGCCCTGCCTATGCCTATGACCTCGTCCAGCGAGCCCCGGCAGACGGGAAAGAAGCTGTGCGGCGAGCCATCGAGCTGCCGGCGCAGCGTCTCGGTGTCGTCGTCCAGATTGAGCCAAGAGATGTCGTTGCGCGGCGTCATGATGGAATGAATGCTGCGGTCGGCCAGCGTCAGCACGCCGCTGACCATATTGCGCTCGGTGTCGCCGAACACCTGCTCGGGGATCTCTTCCTGGTGGGATGGCTGCTCGGGGCTGGTCATCGGCCGCTTGCCGAGCATGTACATGATGCCCTCGGCGGTGCGCTCACGCATCGGCCTGCGGGCCTCCAGGCGCCGTACGTTGCGGCGCGCCACCTGGTTCAGCGCCTCGATCAGCACCGAAAAGCCGATGGCGGCATACAGATAGCCCTTTGGAATCGCAAAGCCGAAGCCTTCGGCGACGAGCGAAAAACCGATGGTCAGCAAGAAGCCCAGGCACAGCACCACCACCGTGGGGTGAGCATTGACGAAGGTCGTCAGCGGCTTGGACGCGAAAAGCATGATGGACATGGCGATGACCACCGCGATCATCATGACGGGCAGATGGTCGACCATGCCCACCGCCGTGATGACGGCGTCGAGCGAGAACACCGCATCCAGGACGACGATCTGGGTGACGATGAGGCCGAAGCTGGCATGCAGGCGCTCGCCCGTGCCGTGTTCGTTGCGGCCCTCGATACGGTCGTGCAGCTCGATCGTGCCCTTGAACAGCAGGAAGAAGCCGCCGATGATGAGGATGATGTCCCGCCCCGAGAACTCCATGGGCCCCACGGAAACGAGCGGCGCGGTAAGCTTGATGAGCCACGACATCACGGTCAGCAGGCCCAGGCGCATCAGCAGCGCCAGCGAAAGGCCCATCACGCGCGCGCGGTCGCGCAGCTTGGGGGGCAGCTTGTCGACCAGGATGGCGATGAAGATGAGATTGTCGATGCCCAGGACGATCTCGAGGACGACCAGCGTCAGCAGGCCCACCCACGCCGACGGGTCAAGCATCCACTCCATCAACAGACTCCTTTATGCGGTATGGGCATCATAGAGGCTTTTGATCTCACGCACGTAACAGTGCGTTAGGCCCGGTCAACCTTGCAGGTGGGCGAGCATCTGCGTGAAGATCTTGGGGCTCGCGGCCAGCACGCTGCCCGACTGCATCCAGCCCTGCTCGCCCTCGAAGTCGGCGATCAGGCCGCCCGCCTCGAGTACCAGCAGGCTGCCGGCCGCCATGTCCCAGCGCTTGAGCCTGGCGCCGCAGAAGCCGTCGATGCGGCCGCATGCCACATAGGCCAGGTCGAGCACCGTCGCGCCCATGCGCCGCGCGCTGGCGCAGCCGGACAGCAACTCGGAAAAGCGCTCTGCCACGGTGAGGTCGCTGGCGGACCGGGGAACGTGGGCGCCGATGAGGGCGTCGTGGTAGCGGGTCTGGCCGGAAACGCGTATGCGGCGGTCGTTCAGAAACGCCCCGCCCCCGCGGCTGGCCGTGAACAGTTCGTTGCGGTTGGGATCGAAGATGACGGCCTGCGTGACCTGGCCTCGATGCGCCAGGGCGATGGAGACCGCGTATACAGGGAAGCCATGGATGAAGTTGGTCGTGCCGTCCAGCGGGTCGATGATCCATTGGAATTCGGGCACCGCGTCGGGCCGGGCGCCCGCGGCGGGATGGGCACCCGATTCTTCGCCCAGGAAAGCATGGTCGGGATAGGCCGTGCGCAGGACGTCGATGACGGCGTCTTCGACGGCGCGGTCCACTTCCGTGACATAATCCTTGGGTCCCTTGCGCGCCACCTGCAAACGCTCCAGATCGAGGCTGGCCCGGTTAATGATCGCGCCGGCGCGGCGTGCCGCCTTGATGGCGGTATTGAGCATCGGGTGCATAAAATTCCGTATTACTTGTAAACCGCCTATTTTAAATGACACAGGCAGATTGTTCTAAATGAGCCCTTTCCCCTCCGGCGACGGCGCCCCGCCCTTCGGACGCATCGAATTCATCATGGTGCACCCCAGCCACCCCGGCAATGTCGGCGCCGCGGCGCGGGCCATCAAGACCATGGGCTTCCAGAAGCTGCGCCTGGTGTCCCCGCGCCACGAGGACATCGTCAACCAGGCCGAGGCGCTGGCGCTGGCCAGCGGGGCAACCGACGTGCTGGCCGACGCGCAAATCCACTCCACGCTGGCCGAGGCCCTGGCCGGCAGCACGCTGGCCTTTGCCCTGACGGCAAGGCCGCGAGACCTCGGCCCCCTGGTATGCGACATACGCCAGGCAGCCGATGCCAGCCGGGCTCATCTGGCCGAGCACGGCGACGGCCGTGTCGCCATCGTGCTGGGCACCGAACGCTCGGGCCTGACCAACCAGGACATTGCGCTGTGCCAGCGCATCTGCCACATTCCCGCCAACCCGGAATACAGTTCGCTCAATGTGGCCCAGGCGCTGCAGCTGGCCGCATGGGAATTGCGCTATGCGCTCATCAGCAGCCAGGACCGGCCGCTGGTGCCCCGCACCGAGAAGCAGGCCGTCGCCCCGGGCAGCCTGCCCGCCGCCAACGACAAGGTCCAGGCCTTCATGGCCCATTGGCAGGAAGCGCTGGTTTCGATCGGCTTTCTCGACCCGCAGCATCCCAAGAAACTCATGCCGCGCATGCGGCACCTGTTTACGCGCAACGCGCTGTCCCAGGACGAAGTCGACATGATGCGCGGCGTATGCACGGCGATGATACGCGCCGCCAGCCCCCGCGATTGACGGGCCCCAGGGCCTGTTGGCCCTAGGCCGGCATCTTGAAGCCCGCCTGCTGCAGCCGGCTAGGCAAGTCGCGACGGACGTCGTTGAGCAAGGCCCCATAATCGTTCGCCGCCGCCCAGGCCTGAACGACGATCATGACGGTATTGACGCGATTTTCGCCTGCGAAGACGGCCGGGGCGGGCGCATCGAGCGCCAGCGGGTGGTTTTCGATCAGCGAGCGGGCAGTCTGCAGGGCCAGGCCGATGTCCTGGCCATAAAGAATGCCCACCTGGACCTCGACGCGCCGCGAGCCGTTGCGGCTGAAATTGATGATGGCATTGCCCCATACCAGGCTGTTGGGCAATGTGATCTGGGTACCGTCGGCCTGGCGGAAGCGGCTGAGAAACAGACCCACCTCTTCCACCGTGCCGTCGGCCTTGCCGACCACCGACACGGATTCGCCGGCACGCAGCGGGCGCAGGGCAAGCAGCATGATGCCCGCGGCAATGTTCTGCAAAGTGCCTTGCAGCGCCAGGCCGATGGCCAGGCCGGCCGCGCCCAGCATGGCGATGATGCTGGCGGTCTGTACGCCCAGCTTGGCCAGCACCGCGATGAGCACGATGATGCGTATGGCCCACACCGTGACCGTATGGGCCATCGGAACGACGGTGGGATCGACCCGGCTGGATCGGGCGGCCAGCTTGCGCACGGCCCGGCCGGCCGCCACGGACACCGCCCAGCCTATCGTCATGATCAGGGCTGCAACGATAAGCCGTATGACGATGGTTTCGATATGCGGGAACCACAAGTCCCAAAGGCTGAGTGTTTCGTTCATGGCTCTGTCGTTGATTGAATTTCGATGTCGGCACCCTTTGCGCAAAGATGATATCGTCTTCGGCGGCTGCACCGTAAGAATATTTATCCCCGGATATTGTGGATAAACTCATGGAAAAGCGGTTGATGAAGTAGTATTTTCTTTTTTTATCTAAAACTTGCCTGTATGTACTTCGAAATGCTCAAGACAAACATCCAAAAACCCGTAAACTAGCACCCTGAGCCGAGCAAACAAAACGTAAACATATTTACAATAATGCTACGGTTACCGAGCGCAGACTCGGCCTACAGGAGAATCCGGGCGATGGTGTGGCGCAAGGACGCTTTCAAGAGCATTTATGTGCGCATATTTTTTGTGATATGCGTTGCAGTCATGCCTTCGTTCGCAGGGTTGTGCCTCTACGTCTACGAGCAGCGCGGATATCTTACCGAGTACAGCACCGAAAACGCCGAGCGTTTCGTGCAGCTGGCCGCGCATGACGAAAGCTGGCTGTTCAGCAGCACTCGCGACATGTTCAAGGCCATTTCCCATATGCCCCTGATTATTGGGCAGAACTGGGCCCAATGCCATGACTACATGCGCGGCCTGCTCAAAGATCAGAAAAGCTATCACGATATCGGCCTGATGTCGGTCTCGGGACAAAGCCTGTGCTCGGGCCTGCATCCCCCTGAAGCATTGCGCGAAATCAATTTTTCCGACCGCGACTATTTCCAGCGCGCGCTCTATGAAACCGGCATCATCGTAAGCGACTATCACGTGGGAAGGATATCCGGCAAGCCCGTGATCCTGGTTGCAACCGCACTGCGCAAGGCCGACGGACAGCCATGGGCGCTGCTGTATGCCTCGCTGGACATCACCTCCATGGTCCGGGCCCGCCATGCCGCCCAGCATTCGAATGAATCGATCATTACCATACTGGACCGCAACGGCGTCGTCCTCAACAGCATACCGCCGCTGCCCAGCATCGAGATCGGCCAGGTGCTGGGCGATGTGCGGCTGCAGGAACTGCTGGCGCGCACCAAAGAAGGCTCCCACATCCTCAAGCGGCGTGATGGAAGCGAATGGCTGATCAGCCACGCCCGGACCGGTACCGACGAAGACCCGCACGCCCTGACCGTCATCTACCAGCATCCCACCGAAAAGGCCTTGGCGAAAATCTATCGCACCTTCTGGATAAGCGGCGCATTGGCCCTCTTGCTGGGCCTGCTGACACTGGTTCTGGGCTGGGTGGGCATACAGATGATCGTGGGCCGCAACGTCCGCTATCTGGCCGCCGCGGCAAAGCGCCTGAGCCAGGGGAAGTACGACACCCGCGTGACCAAGATGGTGTCGGGGCAGGAATTCACCGACATCGCCGGCCAACTGGACCACATGGCCAAGGCGCTGGGCCGCCAAGAGGCGCAATGGGAGCAATCCCTGCAGCGCCAGCAGGGGCAAAACAAGATATTGCAAATGATCGCCCAGAATCGGCCCCTGGACGACACACTGAGGACCCTAGCCCAAGTCACCCAGACCCAGATCGAAGGCGGCCTCGTATCCATCCTGCTGCTGGCGCCCGACGGCGTCCACGTGCAGTCGTGCATCGCCCCGTCGCTGCCGGACAGCTACGCCGAAGCGCTGAGCCAATTGAATTGCGAGAATGCGCTGGGCACCTGCGGCGCCGCCATGGTCCAGAATCGGGTCGTGGTCACCCCCGATATCGCCACCGATCCGGCTTGGGAGTCGATACGCGAATACGCACTCGACCATGATCTGCGCGCCTGCTGGTCCCATCCCATTCTCGCGGCCGATGGCAGGGTGGTCGGCGCGCTGGCCGTGTACTTCCGCAAGCCGGGGTCTCCAAGCATGGAAGACCTGCAGTTCAGCAAGATGGCCACCGAAGTCGCTTCGATGGCCATCGAGCACAACCGCCACCACGAAGCGCTGCGCTACCAGTCCCGCCACGACGTGCTTACCGGCCTGTACAAGCGCGAAGTCTTCACGACGCGCCTCGAAACCGCGCTCAATGACGCCGCGTCAAGCAGCCAGCGCCTGTATGTCGTGAACCTGACGCTGCACGGCTTCAAGGAAATCAACAGCACCTTCGGCCATCACGTGGGAGACGACTTGCTGCGCACCGTGGCGCGGCGCCTGCATAATCTCGTCGGTTCCAATGGAGACCTGGGCCGTTCGAGCGGCGACGAGTTCGCCCTGCTGTTCCGGCAAGGGGACCTGACCATGCCGATACGCGATCTGGCCCAGGAAATCCTCAACGAGATCCGCCGTCCCGTCGAACTCGACGGCACCGAGATGCAGATCAGCGCCAGCATCGGCATTGCCGAGTACCCGGTCGCCGGCACCGAAGCCGACGTCCTCATGCGTCACGCCGACAGCGCCATGCACCGCGCCGAGCGCGAGGGCAGCGGATTCGCCTTTTACGACGCCTCTCAGAACGAGCGCACGCCCAATCGCCTGCTGCTGTTGTCCGACCTGCGCCATGCCCTGGATTCCGACGAGTTCTTTCTGCATTTCCAGCCGCAGATCAACCTGCGCCGCCGCCGCACGGTCGGTTTCGAAGCCCTGCTGCGCTGGCAGCGTCCCGGAAAAGGCCTGGTTCCCCCCGGCCACTTCATGCCGGTCGCCGAATACAGCGACCTGATCCACCCCTTGACCCTGTGGGTGCTGGACAAGGCGCTGGGGCAATGCCGCCTGTGGCACAACAAGGGCCATCACGCCACCATAAGCGTCAACGTATCGGCGCGCAATCTCCTCAGCCAGGAGTTCCCGGCGCAGATCCAGAAGCTGCTGGCCCGCCACAACCTGCCCGCCCACTACCTCGAGCTCGAAATCACCGAAAGCGCCATCATGCTGGACGCCACGCGCTCGCTCAGCGTGCTGCATCGCATCCGCGCCATAGGAGTGCGCATCGCCATCGACGACTTCGGAACCGGCCACTCCTCGCTTTCGTATCTGCACAAGCTCCCGGTCGACAATCTCAAGATCGATCAGTCCTTCATCCGGGACATGGACAACGACAAAGAAAGCCAGACCATCGTCGACTCGATCATCGGCCTGGCGCACAACCTGAAGGTAAGCGTCACCGCCGAAGGGGTCGAAGACCAGAGAAGCCTGATGCGGCTGCTGCAGCTGGGCTGCGATTTCGCCCAGGGCTACCTCATTTCGCGGCCCATATCGGCGTCCGACGCGGACGCCTGGCTGGAAGAGAACCGATGTTGAGCCGATGAAATAAGCCTGGCGTGCGCTTTGGCAAGGCCCGGCGGCAAAAAAAATGCCCTGCCTGACGGCAGGGCATTTTTGCGCAAGGCGGGCGGGCTACGCTACCGCCACCAGGCGTTGAAGCTTGGCATCGTCGTCCAGGAGTTCCTGGCTGTCTGAATCGTGTACGATGCGGCCGCGGTCCAGAACGATCACGCGCTCGGTCAGTTCGAGCGCCATGCGGGCATGCTGCTCGACAATGATGACCGACAGGCCGCTTTCCTTGACCAGGCGGCCCACGACCCCCAGCAGTTCTTGAACGATGATGGGCGCCAGGCCCTCCATCGGCTCGTCGAGCAGCAGCAGGCGCGGATTGACCATGAGCGCGCGTGCGATGGCCAGCATCTGCTGCTCGCCGCCGGACAACTGGTTGCCCATGTTGTTGCGCCGCTCTTGCAGACGCGGAAACAGCTGGTAGATCTTGGGGACCGTCCATTCGCCGGGCCGGGCCACCACCGTCAAGTGCTCTTCGACCGACAGCGACGGATACATGTGCCGCTCTTGGGGCACCCAGCCCAGGCCGGCCTGCGCACGCTTGTAGGTGGTAAGGCCGGTAATGTCGGCGCCCTTCCAGAAGAGCTTGCCCTTGTGCAGCTGGGTCAGGCCCATCATGGTGAGCAGCAGCGTGGTCTTGCCCATGCCGTTTCGCCCGAGCAGGGCCAGGCTTTCGCCCTCCTTGATCGTGAGCGAGATGTCCTCGAGTACCACGGCCTCACCATAGCCCGCGGTGACGTGCTCCATTACGAGCAAATCGCTTCCTTTATTCGTCATGCGCTGCCTCGCCCAAATAGACTTCTTTCACTCGCTGGTCGGCCGAGATCTCGGCCGGCGTGCCCTCGGTCAGGACCTTGCCGCCCACCAGCACGGTAATGCGCTCGGCGAAGCGGAATACGAGGCCCATGTCGTGCTCGATGAACACGACCGTGACGTCGCGCGGCAACTGGGAGATCACCTCGAACAGTTCGGCGCTGTCGGTCGATGGAATGCCGGCGGCCGGCTCGTCCAGCAACAGCACCTTGGGCTTGGTGGCCAGCGCCAGGGCGATCTCAACCAGGCGCTGCTTGCCATAAGGCAGGTTGCGCGTGACGGTGTTGATGTCGCGGTCGAGGCGCAGGGTGGCAAGCAGCTCGAGCGCTTCGTCGATGGCCTTCTTTTGTTCGGCCACGGTGCGGAACCAGTTGCGATAGAGGCCGTCGCGTTCGCTGATGGCCAGCACGACGGACTCCAGCACCGTAAGCCCCTGGAACAGGGTGTTGATCTGGAAGGTGCGCGTCATGCCCATCTTGACGCGCTCGTGCTGCGAGCGCGCCGTGATGTCCTGGTCGCCGAAGAACACCTTGCCCGACGTGGGCTGCAAAGCGCCCGTGAGCAGGTTGATGAAGGTGGTCTTGCCCGCGCCGTTGGGGCCGATCAGTGCATGACGGCCGCCGGGCTCGAAGGTGAGCGAGATGTCGCTGTTTGCCTTGAAGGCGCCCCACTGCTTGGAAATGCCTTCGGTACGGAGAGTGGTATTCATGCCCGGCCTCCTGCGTTTGTTGCACGGGCGCGGCGCCGTTCACGCCAGGCGTCGACAGCGCCCAGAATGCCGCCGCGGCCCACCATGACGATGATGACCAGGAACAGGCCGATCCAGAACTGCCAGTACACCGGGTTGACGTTTGCGATCTGGTCCTGCGCAATCATGAACACCAGCGCGCCGATCAGCGCGCCATACAGACGGCCCGTGCCGCCCAGCACCAGGATGATGAGCAGGTCGGCGGAACGTATGAAGCCCAGGGAGTCCAGGCCGACGAACTGGGTCGTCTGGGCCAGCAAGGCTCCGGCGATGCCGGCGATGCCCGCGCCCAGGGTATAGACGGCGATGAGGCGGCGGTTGATGTTGGCGCCGATGGCGGGCATGCGCTTGCCGCCTTCTCGGATGCCGATGAGGCTCAGGCCGAAGGTGGAGCGCGCGATGCGGCGCACCAGCACGAACACGATGAACAGGACCGCGAAGCTGTAGAAGAAGCCCGTCTGGCCTTGCAGGTCGAACTCGAAGATGCCCAGCAGCTTCCACATCTGGATGCCCCACAGGCCGTCGACCCCGCCCGTGATGAAGGCGGCCTTGTTGGCGACTTCGTAGAGCATGAGGCAGATGCCCAGGGTGACCATCAGGCGGGTCAGGTCATGGCCGCGCACCACCAGGAAGCTGGTGAGAAAGCCGAATATCGCCGCCACGATCGCGCCCAGCAGCATGCCGCTGATGGGTTCGCCCCAGCCATGCACGGAAAGCAGGCCGGCGGTATAGGCTCCGAGGCCGAAGAACGCCGCATGCCCCAGCGACACGATGCCCGCATAGCCCAGGATGAGGTCCAGGGACAGGGCAAAGAGGCCGAGGATCATGATCTGGCTGGCCAGCACCAGATAGCCCTTGAACAGGAAAAAGGCGACGAAAGGCAGCAGCCAGAAAATGATTTCGTACTTTGTCCAGCTGGCGTTCGGCACGCGCGGCGCCGGCAGCTTGTCCGAGATGGACAGCGAGGATAATAGAGTTGATTTCGTCATGAACGCCTCGAGATGAGTCCGGAGGGGAAGAGAATGAGCAGCACGACCATCAACGCGTAAATGACGAACGCGCCCAGCGAGGGCACATAGTATTTACCCGCCACGTCGAAGACGCCCAGCACGATGGCCGCCAGCAAGGGGCCGCTAATGGTGCCGGCGCCGCCCACGGCCACGACGATCAGGAAGTACACCATGTACTTGAGCGGGAAGGTGGGGTCCAGGCCCAGCACGTCGATGCCCAGGCCGCCGCCCAGCCCCGCCAGCCCCGAACCCAGGGCGAACGTCAGGCTGAACACCCGGCTGACGTTGATGCCCAGGCCCGCGGAGGCTTCCTGGTTGTCGACCGAGGCGCGGATCTGCGCGCCCAGGCGGGTGCGCTCGATGAGCAGGAACAGCGCAGCCGTGACGACGACGACCACCGCGATGAGGAACAGGCGATAGACGCCCAGGCCCACGCCGAATACCGATACCTGGCCGCGCAGCCAGGAAGGCAGGTGAACCGGCTGTTGCGAAGGCCCCCATACATAGATGCCCGCCGCGATCACCATGAAGGTCAGGCCGATCGAGAACAGCACCTGGTCGAGGTGGTCGGCCTTGTACAGGCGCCGATAGAGAGTGCGCTCGAGCACGAAGCCTACCAAGGCGGCGCTGATGAATGCCAGGGGCAGGGTCGCCAGGAACGGTACGCCCAGCTGCCGCATCAGTTCGACGGCCACATAGCCGCCCACCATGGCGAAAGCGCCGTGAGCCAGATTGATGAAGTTCATGAGGCCCATCGTTACCGAGAGGCCGACACTGATCAGAAAGAGCAGGCTGCCGTAGGCGACGCCATCGAACAATACGCCCAGCAGGTTACCTAGCATGGCGGCCACCCTGTGCTCCAGCGGAACGCCTGTCCGCTTTCGGCATACGTATGCGGCATGATGAATTCACTCCCCATTGTTGAGATTGACTAAAAGTATCGAAACCGGAGTCGCTGTAACGAAGAACGGACATGCTCCGGGGGATGACGGCCGAACCGGGCCCGGAGCGATGTCTCGTCGTGATGCGCTGATGTAGCTCGGCCGGTAGGCTTAAACGCCTGGATCTTTGAATTGTGCGATTTTATCGAATTCGACGTTCCACATCTGGCCATCGACCTGCTCGGACCTGCGGATGTACACGTCTTGAACGATGTCGCGCGTGTCCGGATCTATGGTGACGGGGCCGCGGACACTATTCCAGGACAAGCCTTTCATGGCCGCCAATAGTTTATCGCCATTTGCGTCGCCGTTGGTCTTTTTTAAGGCTTCATACAGCAAATGCATGCCGTCATAGCCGCCCACGGAATGGAAATTGGGCCGGTGTCCGCCATTGTCGCGCTGGAAGCCCTCGACATACTCTTTGTTCTCGGCCGAAGGATGGGCGGCCGAGTAGTGATGGCTGCTGACCACGCCTTCGGAGACGGGGCCGATGCTGACCATGAGGTCGTCGTCCAGCACGTCGCCGGTGCAGATGAGGCGGATGCCGTCGTCGGCCAGGCCGCGCTCATTGAACTGCTTGAGCACGTTCGCGCCCTCGCCCGACGGCACGAACACGAACAGGGCCTGGGGCTTGCTGTCCTTGACCCGCTTCAGGAAGGGAGCGTAGTCGGGATTGAGCAAGGGCGTGCGGATGCTGGCGTCCACCTTGCCGCCGCCGGCCGTGAAGCTCTTGATGAACACTTTTTCGGCGTCGATGCCCGGGCCGTAATCGCTGACGAAGGTGATGGCGGACTCGATGCCGTTCTTCAGCGCCCAGTCGGCCATGGGAGCCGTGACCTGGGGCAGCGTGAAACCCGTGCGAACGACGTAGGGAGAGCGCTTGACGATGACGGAGGTGGCCGCGGCCATGACGATCATGGGCGTCTTGGCCTGGGTCGCGATGGGCGACGCCGCAAAAGCCAGCGGCGTCAGGCCGAAGCCGGCCAGCACCTGCACCCCTTCGCGGGTGACCAGCTCCTGGGCGATGCGCTTGGTGGCGTCGGGCGCAACACCGCCGTCGTCCTTGAGGATGACCTCGACCTTGCGGCCGGCGACGGTGTCGCCATGCTTCTTCTGGTACAACTTGACCGCTGCATCGATCTGGCGACCGGTCGAAGCGAACGGGCCGGACATGGGAACGATAAGGCCGACCTTGACCGGCTCGGCGGCGCGGCTGACCGAAGGCAGCATGCCGCCGGCGGCCATAGCCGCTCCGCCCAGTACCATTTGCCGGCGCTGGGCGTTCACGTTTCTACGGGACATCTGAGACTCTCTGAGGGGTGGCCCCGTCCGCGACGGGGCCCGTTGAAAAAACCTTAAATGTCGAGCACCAGCATGGGGCTCTTGGAGCGCGAGCAGCACGGCGTGAACTGGTCGTTGGCCTCGTGCTCGGCATCGGTGAGATAGAGATCGCGGTGGTCGGGCGTGCCTTCCAGCACCCGGGTCAGGCAGGTGCCGCAAACGCCTTCTTCACACGAGACGGGAATGAAAACGCCCGCATCGTCCAGCACCTGCGTGATGGGCTTGTCGGCCGGGATGGTGAAGACCTGGCCCGTGCTGGCGATCTTGACTTCGAACGAGGTGTCGCCGCTGGTGTCGACCTCGGCCGCGCCGAAGTACTCGAGATGCACGTGGTCGGACGGCCAGCCGGCCTGCTTGGCGGTGTTGACGACGAAGTCGATATACCCCGTGGGACCGCACACGTACAAATGGGTGTCGGGCTGGGGATTGGCCAGCAAGGGGGCCAGATCGAGCTTCTGGCTGTCGTCGCCGTTGTCGAAATGGAAATGCACCTTGTCGGCAAAGGACGACTTGCCGATCGCGTCGCGGAACGCCATGCGCTCGGGCGTGCGGGAGTTGTAGTGCATTTCGAAATCGGCGCCGATATGGCTGAGGCGGCGCGCCATGCACAGAATGGGGGTTACCCCGATGCCGCCCGCGAACAATAGCGTGCGCTTGGCCTGGACCAGTTCGAAATGATTCTTGGGCGAGCTGATCTGGATGGTATCGCCCTGTTTGATATCGTCGTGCACGGCGATGGAGCCGCCGCGCGACTCGGGATCGCGCAGCACGCCGATGACGTAGCGATGCTGTTCGGCCGAATCGTTGAGCAGGGAATACTGGCGAATGAGCCCGTCGCGAATGTATACGTCGATGTGGGCGCCGGCGCTGAAGGAAGGAAGAGGTTTGCCATCAACGCTAGCCAGCTCCAGACTGACTATCTCCTCGGCTTCCTGCACCTTATTGACTACTTTAACGGTGAGTTGACTCATTAGATATTCTATATTTGCGGTTCTACCCGCATTGCTGCGGGCCGGAATACCGGTCCCGCAATACGACGATATTGAAATCAGGCGGGCTCGGCGGTAGGTTGCTGCTGCTCGGCTTGCACCAGGCGATCCAGGATGCGGCGCGATTGCACGCCCCCCGTATCGATGTTGAGCATGAGCAGTCGGCGGTCGGGATTGGCCTGGAGATTGCGCTGCTGCGCCTCCAGGACTTCGAGATCCTCGGCGAATATTTTACCCTGTCCGTCGCGGATCGCCTTGGTGAGCTCTGGGTCGTTGGGTTTGAAGTTGCGCGCCATGCCCCAGAAGTACCAATGCGAGGTCTCGGTTTCGGGGGTGATGAAGTCCACCACGATGGCCGCGGCCTTGTGCGACCGGTCGGCCTCGAAGCCGCCCTTGCCCGCGTGCGCCACGCCCACGTCGATCAGAATGTGGCTGGGCGGCGTGAAGCGCGAGATCTGCCAGCGGTCGACCGGCACGTCGTCGGCCAGGTCGTTGTAGCGCAGGGCGGCGCGCCAGAACGGCGGCGCCATGATGTTTTCCATGAAGCGGCTGGTGACGACGGTGTCGCCCTCGACCTTGGTATGCACGGGGGATTCGTCGATTTCGTCCTGCCCGATGCTGGTCGTGTGCACATAGGTCTCATGGGTGAGATCCATGAGGTTGTCGATCATGAGGCGGTAGTCGCAATTGATGTGATACAGCCCGCCGCCATAGGCCCACTCGGGGCTTTCGGCCCACTCGAGATGAGGCAGGAGCGACTCGTCGGCCTGGGCCGGGTCGCCCGGCCACACCCAGATGAAGCCGTAGCGTTCGATCACGGGGTAGCTCTTGACGCAGGGGAAGCCGGCCACGCGCTGCATGGGCATGGACACCACCTTGCCGTCGCAACCCATGACCAGGCCATGATAGCCGCACACCAGGTTGCCGCCTTCGACGTAGCCCAGCGAAAGCGCCGCGCCCCGGTGAGGACAGAAGTCTTCGACCGCGCACACCTTGCCTTCGTGGCCGCGATAGAAGGCGATGCGCTCGCCGCATATCTGCCGGCCCAGCGGCTTGGATTCGATTTCGTCCGGGGTACAGGCTACGTACCAGGTGTTTTTCGGGAACATGATGGCCTCGCTGGAAAATTCACGTTCAGTGTACTGAACCTATAGCGAAATTTTACTGCACGCACATGCCAGCGCAAGCGGGGGTTTACCCTAGGTTTTGTAATCTAGGTCCCGGTTTCTTCAGGGGCGGGATGCTCTGCCGGAGGCGACGGCTTGCGACGCGAAAGCGGCGCCCTGCTTTTGGAATTGTTGATGTGCACCAGCTTTTGCAGCAGGGTCATGAACTGGGCTTCTTCCTCGGGGGTGAACCCTTCGAAAATGCGATGGTGCAGGCGCGAAATACCCGGCACGGTGCTTTGCAACAGGGCCCGTCCCGCGTCGGTGACATACAGAGCCCGCTGACGCCGGTTGTTGGGATCGAGGTAGCGGATGAGCAGCTTTTTTTCTTCGAGGCGGATGGCCACGCTGGCCGCCGTGGAGGTGTCGATGGCCACGAGCCCCGCCAGCGACACCTGGTCTACGCCGGGGTGCTCGACGAGAATGCGCAAAATCGCATACTGGATGGGCGTAATCTTGGCGCCCGGCTCGTCGTGGAAGATCGAGGCGGAAATCTGATGCGCCCGCCGCAGCAAATGCCCGGGTTGCGTATAGAGTTCGGTCGGGGCCTGGTCGGCTGCCTCTTTGCTCATTGAAATGTCTCGTTGTGCTGAAGTCGTGTTTATTCTAGCAACGTTCAGCATGACGAGACGCCATCACGCCAATGACCAATGCCGGCGGCCTTCACCGCGCGCTCAAAGCCCCAGGTAGGACTTGCGTATGCGCTCGCCGTGCAGCAGTTCGGAGCCCGAGCCTTCGGCCACCACCCGGCCCCGCTCCAGGATGTAGGCATGATCGCAGATGCTGAGCGCCTGCCGCACATTCTGCTCGACCAGCAGTACGCCGGTCCCGTTCTGCGAGACCTGCCGCAAGATGCGGAACAGCGTGGCCACCATGCGTGGGGCAAGCCCCAGCGCCGGCTCATCGAGCAGTATGCAGCGCGGCCGCCCCATCAGCGCGCGCCCCACCGCCACCATCTGCTGCTCGCCTCCGCTCATGCTGCCCGCTTGCTGTTCGCGGCGCTCGGCCAGGCGCGGAAACAGGGCATAGACGTCGTCCAGGGCCTGGCGCCGCTGGGCCGCCGTCATGAGGTATCCGCCCAGTTCGAGGTTTTCCTGCACCGTCATCTGGCCGAACAAATGGCGCCCTTCGGGCACCAGCACCAGCCCGCTCTTGACGCGCTGCGATACGCTGAGGGCGTTGATCGCTGCGCCGTCCAGCCGGATCTCGCCCTGCGCCACCGGCAGCACCCCCGCAAGCGTGCTCATCAAGGTGGTCTTGCCCGCGCCGTTCGGCCCCACGACCACGGTGAAGCGGCCTTCCTCGACCCGGATGTCGATGTTCTCGATGACCTGCAGCGCGCCATACCCGGCGGACAGGTCTCGGGTTTCCAGCAAGATACTCATGCGGCTTCCTCTTCGCCCAGATAGGCGTCGATGACTTTCTGGTCGGCGGCGACCTGCCCGGGCGTGCCGTCCGCAATGAGTTCGCCGAAATTGAGCACGGCCACCCGCTCGACGGTCTTCATCAATGTCTTGACGGCGTGCTCGATCCAGACGACGGTCAGATCGTAGTCGTCCCGCAGCCGCAGGATGAGCCGGGCCACTTCCTCGACTTCGCCTTCGGTCAGGCCGGCCGCCACTTCGTCCAGCAACAGCAGGCGGGGCGAGGTGGCCAGCGCCATGGCGATCTCCAGCTGCCGCTGCCGGGCCGGCGGCATGGCGCCCGCAATGTCGTTCTCAGCCTCGACCATGCCCACCGCATGCATCACCTGATCGATGAGGTCGATGCCCTGCCTGCCGCCGTTGCCGAAGGTGTGGGCGAAGCGCACGTTGTCGCGTACCGTCATGTCCGGAAAGATGCGCGGGGTCTGGAAGGTGCGCGCCACGCCCAGCTTGCAGAAATCATCGGGCGCCCTGCCCCGCATCGGCTTGCCGGCCACGTAGACTTCGCCCGCGGTGGGAGGAATGACCCCGCTGATGGCGTTGAACAGCGTGGTCTTGCCCGCCCCATTGGGGCCTATGATGCCGATGAATTCGCCGCGCCGCACGCGCATGCTGATGTTCGACAGGGCCTTGAGGCCGCCGAATTGCATGCCGACGCCATTCAGTTCGAGTATCAGGTCGCTCATCGCGCTTGCCTCCGCCCGAGCAGCCTGCCCCATTCGACCGCCGCGATGCCGCGCGGCATGAAGAGCACGCTCAGGATCAACAGGGTTCCCAGCAATATCAGGTAGAAATAGGGAAAATTAAGCCGCAGCACGTCGGACAGCACGCTGAGCGCCACCGCCGCGATCACCGGCCCGCGCAAGGTGGACGCGCCGCCCACCATCGCGATCAGCACGGTCTGGAAGCCGATCAGCGGGTTGAAGGCGGTATGCGGGTCGATGTATGTCCAGCGCACCGCCATGGCGGCGCCCACCGCGCCCGCAAAGGCAGCGCTGAGGGCAAAGCCCATGACCTTGATGCGGCGCGTGTCCACCCCGAAGGTGGCCGCGCGTTGCTCGTCCTGGCCGATGCCCCGCATGGCCAGACCCAGCCGCGAATCGGCCACGACCCTGAAGGCGACGACGGTGATGAGGGCCAGCGCCAGCACGGTCCAATACACCGCCTCGTTGGACGGCACGTCGATGATCACCCGGCCCACCGTTCCGAAGGCGCTCTTCTCGATGTAGGTGATGGTGTGCTTGACCAGCTCGCCCATTCCGAAGGTGAGAATGGCGAAGTACGTGCCGCGCAGATGAAGCACCGCGGCGCCCAGCACGGCGGCGAAGGCGGCGGACACGGCGGCGCCGACCACGATCAGCAGCGGCCAGGGCAGCACTTCGTAGCCCCAGGCGGTGGTGTAGGCGCCCAGGCCGAACAGGGCCGTGGACGCCAGCGAAAGATAGCGGGTGGCGCCGCTGAACATGGACCAGCTCACCGCCAGCACCACGTACATCAGGCAGGTCATCAGCAGCGATACCCAGAACTCCGGCAACAGCCAGGGGGCCAGGGCCAGCACCGCGCCGCTGACGAGGACGGCAGGTAGAAATGATTTCATTTGGCGAACAGTCCCTTGGGTTTGAAGATCAGCACCAGCACGAAGATGCTGTAGCTGAGAATCATCTTGAGCGACGGATTGGTGAAGTGGGTGCCGAAGCTTTCGACCAGCCCCAGCAGCATGGCCGCCATGAAACTGCCTCCGATGCTGCCCAGGCCGCCCAGCGTGATGACGATCAGCGCCATGATGGTGTAGGACTCGCCCACCGAAGGGGATATCTCGTAGATCATGCTAAGGAGCGAGCCGGCGAAGCCCGCCATCGCGATGCCCAGCCCGAAGACCAGCGGGTTCATGCGCGCCGAGTCGACGCCCACGAGCTGGGCGCCCAAGGGCGACTGCAGCATGCCGCGCACCGCCTTGCCGATCAGGGTACGCTGCAGCAACAGGATGAGGCCGATGCTGACCGCCACCGCCAGCAACAGCACCAGCAGCCGGTTCTGCGTCACGATCACGCCGCCGAATTTGACCGACTCATTGAGAAAGTCGTAGCCGTGCAGATCGGAACCCCAGATGAGGGTGGCCGCGTTCTGCAGGATGAACATCAGGCCGAAGCCGATGATGAGGCTGCGCTCTTCGACCTGGTCGAGAGAGCGCGCCCGCGCCGTGAGGCGCTTGAAAACAAGCCCGTGCAGGACGACGCCGAGCACGAAGCAGGCCAGCGTCACCACAGGCACGAACCACAAGGGATTGATCTGGGTGGAGGTGTGCAGGGCGAACATCACGAATGCGCCTATCATCAGGAATTCGCCGTGGGCGATGTTCAGGATGCGCATCAGGCCATACTGCAGGTTCAGGCCGATGGCCACCACCGCATAGATGCCGCCGATGACCAGGCCGTTCACGGCCAGGTCGGCAATCAGGGAAAGATTCATCATTCAGTTCCGCTTGTGTTCGCACCCGCCGCGCCGCAGGCTCAAGCCGGCCGGCGGACGGGCGGACGGGACGAGCCGGCCCCTAGCGCGCTGGCCGGCCCTTTCCGAGGCCTACTTCCAGGCGGGCTTGGGAGCAATCAGCTTGGCCGTGGCGCGATCGGCCGGCCATACCACTTCGAACTCGTCGCCTTGCCACTGGCCGACGGTGCCCGGGACTCCGGCGTTCTCGCCGTCCTTGAAGCTGATCTTGCCAAGAATGGTGTCGAACTCGTTCGAGGCGATGTAGTCGCGCAGCGCCTTGCGGTCGAGCCCGACCTTTTCGATGGACTGCTGCAGAATCTCGAGGCCGGCCCAGGCGTGGCCGCTGGCCCAGCGATCGGGTTCTTTCTTGGCGTGCGCGACGTGCGCGTCGAAATAGGCTTTGGCGCCGTCGGATACCTTGACGTTCCACGAGCCCATGCCCAGCACGCCTTCGGTGTTGTCGCCCATGCGCTGCTTGTACAGCGGAAAGGCGGTGCCCACCGAGGCGTAGTAGTACTTGGGATTGAACTCGATCTCGCGCGATTGCGACGAGGCCAGCAGCGTGTCGGGCGGATAAGTGATGGCGATGAAGGCGTCCGGCTCTTTGGCCTTGATCGACTTGAGCACCGAGGACAGGTCCTTGACGCCAAGCGGATAGCTCTTGTCTTCGACCAGTTCGATGTCGTGCGCCTTGAAAGCGGTACGCAGCGCCGCCACGTTCTCGAGCCCGAACAGGTCGTCCATGTAGATGGTGGCCGCGGTCTTGACGCCCTGCTCGGCCAGCAGGTCGGCCAGCGCATCCATCATCTTGTCCGGCTGCTGCAGCAGCGAGAAAAAGTACGGCAGCTTCATGTCGATGAGCTTGCGCGACAAGGCGGTGGGGGCAAGAAAGGGATAGCCGTAACGATTGGCGATGGGCGCGATGGCGAAATTCATGCCCGAGCCCCACGGCGGCAGCACCAGGTCGAGCTTGTCGGCGCCCATCATCTTCTGGTAGGTGCGCACGGCGGTCTCGATGTCGCTGCGGTCGTCGTAGCCGATGAGCTCGATCTTGCGCTTCTTGCCGTCGACGGTCAGCCCGCCCGCAGCGTTGACCTGCTCGGCCCACAGCAG
This sequence comes from Pusillimonas caeni, assembly GCF_003545815.1. Classification (GTDB taxonomy): domain Bacteria; phylum Pseudomonadota; class Gammaproteobacteria; order Burkholderiales; family Burkholderiaceae_B; genus Pusillimonas; species Pusillimonas caeni. The sequence continues at coordinate 457,815 of NZ_PDUW01000003.1, read as the reverse complement.
GTAGTTGGGCTCTTGCGATACCTGGGCGCCGCCCGCGAAGGGACCGGTGCGGGACATGGTGTAGCCGATGCGGATCGGGTCGCCCTCGGCCTGCGCCGCGCCGACCGCGGGAAAGGCCATGGCGGCGGCCATGGCCGCGAGCATGGTACGCCGTCCGAGCTGGAATTTAGTCATTTTGGATCTCCTCCGGGTTTTCGACTTATAGAGACAAACTGCATTGACACCGCCTGGAACCGGACTCCTTGGGACGGGCGCCCGGCGCGGTCGGGAAAACTAGAGCGAAGCCATGCGCAGCACCGGCAGCGCATCGGAAATGCCGACTTCGATTTCGGCATGCTGTGTGGCGTGCTGCAGATTGAACAACGCGATCTGGCGGTGCTCTTCGGCCAGCGCCTGGGCCCGCGCGCCCTGCCCGTTGCGCAGCGCCTCGACGAGCGAATGATGCTGCCGCTGGGCAAAGCGCATCGCCTCGTCGCAGTCGTCGCGCGTCGAGTGGAAAGGCAGCATGCCGCCTGCGGCGGCGAACGGAATGCGGTCCAGGAAATGCAGGGACTGCTTGAGCACCTGATTGTCGGCCGCTTCGACGATGAGCCCGTGAAAGCGGACGTTGTTCGCCAGGTAGGCGGCGATGTCTTCCATGTCGAGATGGCCCACGGCGACGATGCGGTCGCCTTCGTCCAGACAGGCCTGCAAGCGGTTCGACAGGCCGCGCGACACCCCTTTTTCGGCCACCAGGCGCGCCGCCATGCCCTCGAGGCAGGCGTGTACCGAGATCGCTTCGGCGATCTCGCGCGCGGTATACGAGCGCACCGTATACCCCCCGCCCCGCAGGCGCTCGACCAGGCCTTGCTGCTCGAGCGTCAGCAAAGCCGATCTGACCGGCGTGCGGGAAGCCTGCAGACGATCGGACAAGACCGCCTCGACCAGCCGTTCGCCGGCGCGCAGCTCGCCCTTCATGATCATGTCGCGTAAGCCCACCACGACTCTTGCGGTTTGTGTGTCCAGGCGCTGATTCTTTGCCATTGCTCGCTCGTGCTACCGGGTAGGGTCAGTCAACTATGATTCGCTGATGCCGTACTGTATACCGGCCCGAAACAAAAGTATACGAACCTGGGGTAAACACTGATTAATCTCTACCTTTACGGCGCTTCAAAGGGTTTTTTTTGAATCTTTGTATACCGTAGTCCTGGGTATTTTTCTGAGTAAAATCAACCCAATCTGGCGCGGCGAAACATGATGGGCGACTCCCCTACGTGTTCGACGAAGAAACGGCTGAAATTGGACGGGTCCCTGAAGCCCAGGTGGTACGAGACCTCGCCCACCGACATGGCCGAATACAGCAGGAGGCGCTGGGCTTCGAGCACCACCCGGCGGTGGGCGATCTTGAGCGGCGGCTCGCCCGCGACCTCGCGGCAGGCGCGGTGCAAGGTGCGTTCGGTGACCGCCAGCATGGCCGCATAGCGGGCCACCGAGAGCTGCTCGCGGAAATGCTGCTCCAGCAGCCCGCGAAACTGATCGTACAAATAGCGTCGGCGCATCATCTCGGGCCCCTGTATGGGTAAGTCCCGGCAGTACTGGGGAAGTTGGCCGAATATGCTCAGCACACTGGCCGAGAGCATGGCGCCGCGACCTTGCGGCGCGGCGGCAAGGCGCTGGGCAATGGAGTCCATCGCCGAGCTGATGTCGCGCAGGGCGGACGATCCGGCCGCCAGGGCCACCACCTGAGGGCGAGACAACATCGACTCCAGCAAGGGTTCATCGCTGAATTTCACCAGCTCGCGCACGTAGGCGTCCGATATCGTCAGCACACGCCCCGATGATCGCGGCGCATAGCGGAAGCTGTGCACCACCAGCGACGGCACCAGTACGAGGGCCGGCGCATGAAAGGCCTCTTCCCAGAGGTCGAAACTGACATGCCCCTCGCCGACCTCTACCAGCACCGCCTGAAACAGATCGCGATGCCGATGCGGAAAAAGCTCCCAGTTGTACTTGCGGATGCGGGTCGATATTTTTTCGACGTGTACAAAGCGGAATTCGCCGCCCGGCATGCGCCCTTCGTAATGGATGAACGGCGGCCCTTCCATGCTAGCCGCCGCGGCGCGGCCTGCCGCACACGCTCGCCGGGCCCGTCGAAGCCCCTTCCGGGTGCATGGCGGCGCCGCTCATGGCTCGGCAAGCGACGCCGCTCCGATGACCTGCTGGACAGCCGCGGCCGCCTCCAGCGCCTGCGCCTCGCAGAATCTGCGGCCGACGATCTGCATGCCATTGGGCAGTGCCACGCTGGGCAGCCCCAGCAGATTGACCCACGGAATGTTGCGCATGCAGTCGAACAGCCGCTGGGTCTGCTCGCGGCTCAGCATATGGTCGAAATCGAGCGCGGGCGTGTCCATGCCGGCCACCGGGCACAGTACCAGCGGATGCTCCTCCATCCATTGCGCCACCTCGCGCTGGACCTGGCGCCGTTCGATGAAGGCCTGGATGTAGCGGCGCGCCTCGGACCCCAGGTTGTAGATGCCGAACATTGCTTCGATATGCTGGCGGTTGCTTTCACCCAGCAGGTGGCCGAACTCGGGCATGCCAGTCTGCATGAGCTCGGTGCCGATGATTTCGGCCCAGAGTTCGGGCGCCCGGCGCGCATGGGGTATGGCCGCGTCGACGACTTCGTAGCCGGCCTCTTGCAGCATGCCGGCGGTATCGTCGAGCCGCGCCGCCACCTCCGGCGACACCAATGCGCCGGTCTGATCCAGCATGCGGGCGATGCGCGGGCGCCGGCCGTTGGCCCCCGAACGGGAGAAAGGAACCGGCACGGTCGCGGGGTCGGACCAATGCGGGCCGGCGATGACCTCGTAGGCCAGCCAGAGGTCTTCGATGCTGCGCGCCATGGGGCCGATGCAGGACATGAGGTCGACCGTGGGCGGGCCATCGAAGGGCGGCAAGGTCGACGAGGCGGGAGTGCGGCCCGCCGAAGGCCGCAGCCCATATATGCCGCAGAAGGTTGCAGGCACTCTGATGGAGCCGCCGTAATCCAGCCCCAGGCCCAATGGCGCCATGCCCGACGCCACGGCGGCCGCGTCGCCGCCCGAGGAGCCTCCGGCGCTGAGCGAGGTGTCGCGCGGATTGAGCGTGGCCCCGTACAAGTGGCTGATGGTGTTCCAGCGTATCTGCAAGTCGGGCTGATTGGCCTTGCCTATCACGATGGCGCCGGCGCGGCGCAGGCGCTGCACCACCACCTCGTCCGAGGTGGAACGCCTGTCGGCCAGGGCCGGCAGGCCCTCGGTATGCTTCATACCCGCGACGTCGTAGTGATCCTTGATGCTGATGGGTATGCCGTCCAGCGGCAGATCGGCCCGGCCGGCGTGATGGGCGTCGGCCTCCCTGGCTTCGGCCAGGGCTTCGTCGGCCCTGAGCTCGACCAGCGCATTCAGTCTGGAATTGACGTGCTCGATGCGGGCCAGATGCGCGCGGACCAGCTCTTCGCGGCTGACTTCGCGGCGGGCGACGAGCTCACGCATGCGCGTGGCGGTCAAGCGCCACAGATCGTCCTTCATTGCCTCTCCTTATAGTGCCCACGGCGCCGAGGGCGCCCATGGACGTTTATGCCCAAAGGCTAAACTCAATCGGCTTTCCCCTCAAGCCCCGAGAATTCGGCGATGGTGTCGGGATCGGACAGCAGGGCGGGATCGATTTCTTTGACGATGGTGCCCTTTTGCAGCCACAGCACCCGGTGCGCCATCGCGGCGATGAAACCGACGTCCTGTTCGACCACCACGACCGACAAAGAGGTTTCTTTGGCGCGGCGCACGAGATAGTCTTCGATCTCGTCCACGATGGAGGGCTGTATGCCTTCGGTGGGTTCGTCCAGCAGCAGCAATTTGGGTTCGCCGCACAGGGCGCGGGCCAGTGCCAGTATCTGCTGCTCTCCCCCGCTCAGCGCGCCGCCCTTGCGGTCGAGCAGGCCGCCCAGAATGGGGAATTCGTCCACGGCCCGCTCAACCGCCGTCACGCGGTCGCGGCCTACCGCGGCGGCGCCGATGGCCAGGTTCTCGCGCACCGTCAGCGAAGGAAAGATGTCCCGGCCCTGTGAGACATAGCCCATGCCCAGGCGGGCCCGCTTGTGGGTGGGCACATGGGTGACTTCGCTGCCGCACAGCGTGAGGCTGCCCGCGGTGACGGGAATATGCCCCACCAGGGCCTTCATGAGCGTGGTCTTGCCCATGCCGTTGTGTCCGAGCACCCCCACGATTTCGCCTGCTCCAACCTGGAAGCCGACGTCGCGCAATACCGGTATGGCCCCGTATCCGGCCGACAGGCCCCGCACCTCGAGCAGTATTTCCGCGTTCATCGGGCCTCCCTGCCATGCTGGCCCAGATAAGCGTCGCGCACTTCAGTATTGCGCACCACCTCGTCCATGGTGTCCTCGACCAGCACCCTGCCCCGGTGGAATACCGTGACCCTTTCGGCGATGCGGCGGATGAAATGCATGTCGTGCTCGACGATGATGAAGCTGCGCTTGCCCCGCATGCTCTCCAGCAGGGCAATGGTGCGCTCGACCTCTCCGGCCGTCATGCCGGCCGCGGGCTCGTCCAGCAGCACGAGCTGGGGATCGTTGATCAGTATCATGCCCAGTTCGACCCATTGGCGGTGGCCGTGCGCCAGGCTGCCGGTGGCAAGCTGCGCCTGTGCAGTCATCTGGATGCGCTCCAGCATGGCGTCGGCCGCTTCGGCCGCCTCGCGCGCCGACATCCTGAAACGCGCCGCGACCAGCAGGTTCTCGCGCACGCTCAGGCCATTGAAAAGATTCGGAACCTGCGTCTTGATGCCCACGCCCATGCGGGCGATGGCAAAAGAGGGAAGGTTGGTGATGTCCTTGCCGTACAGGGTGATGCGGCCCGAAGTGGGCTTGAGCTGCCCGGTCAGCATCTTGAAGAAGGTGCTCTTGCCGGCGCCGTTGGCGCCGATCAGGCAGCGCAGTTCGCCTTCGCGCAGTTCGAAATCCACGCCCGCCACCGCGGCGACCCCGCCGAAAGTGCGCCACAGCTCGCTGGTCCGCAGAATGACGCTCATGGCCGCCCTCCCCCGCTTGCGGCCAGCCTGGCGCGGATGCGATCCCTGATGGAAGGCACGATGCCATTGGGTACCAGCAGCACCGCGACGATGAACAGCAAACCCAGGGCGATCTCGGGGCTGATGCGCGACACGCTGCCCAGCCAGGTGGACAGGCCCTGCACCAGGAAGCAGCCGACGATGGGCCCCAGCAACGTGCCCAGCCCGCCGAACAGCACCCACACCACGGCCTGGGCGGTGAACGACAGCGAGAACACGGTCGGGCCCACCGAAGCGCCCCAGGCGGCATAGAAAGCGCCGGCCAGGCCGGCGATCGCCGCGCCGATGCAGAACACGCCCAGTTTGTAATACCGCGCGTCATAGCCCAGCAGGTCGGCGCGCAGCTCGTTCTCGCGCACTGCTTCGACCACCCGCCCGAAACGGCTGGCGACCAGCACCCGCAGCACCAGATAGACCGCAAGCAGCGCCACGGCCGCCACGTAGTACATGCCTTCGAAGGACAACACCGCCGACGGATCGAAAGGCACATTGAGCGGCGGCACGGCCGGTATGCCGTTGTAGCCGCCCAGATGCGCCTTGCCGAACTGATAGGTCGGACCCGAAGCGCTGTTGATCAGGCTGAGCAATATGAGCGGTATGGTCAGCGAAATGACGGCGAAGTAGACGTCGCTGATACGTCCGAAGAAAGTGAAGTAGCCGACCAGGACCGCCAGCACCAGGGGCGCGGCCATGGCGGCGGGCACCGCCAGCGTGCTGTCGCCCAGATTGACCGACAGCAATGCATAGACGTAGGCCCCGATGCCGAAGAAGGCCGACTGGCCCAGCGCCAGTATGCCCCCTATGCCCCATACCAGCCCCAGGCTCAAGGCCAGCATGGCCAGCACCGCGAACACGGTGAGGTTGTACAGGGTATAGACTTCGGATACCAGTGGTATGCCCACTATGAGCAGCAGCGCGGCGACGGCGGAAATCCAGAATGCGGGTCGGCACAGTTCGCGCATCAGATTCCCCGCTTGAAGAACTTGCCGGTGATGCCCGAAGGCAGCACGCGCAGCAGGACGATGGCGGTGACCAGCAACATCACCTCGCCGAACACCGAGGTGCTGAGAAAGGTGGTGATCTGGCTGACGGTTCCGAGCAGGGCCGACGACAGGGCCGAGCCGGTCAGGGGCAGCGCCCCGCCGAGTATGACCGTGATGAAGGCCTTGGCGATATAGGTAAGGCCGCTGATGGGCAGCACCCCGGTCAGCGGCGCAAACACCGCCCCCGCCAGGCCCGAGACGGCGGCGCCGATGCCGAAGGTGACCGAATAGACGCGCTTTACATTGACCCCCAGCGCCGCGGCCATGGCGGCGCTTTGCATGGTTCCGCGCGCAATCAGGCCGAACGGGGTGTGCCGCAGCAGGACATACAGCGCCAACCCCACCGCCGCCGCCACGCCGATGACGAAAAATGTATAGGTGCCGGTCTGGTAGGCGCCGATCTGCACGACGCCGAAGGGGGGCCTGACGCCCATCTGGTAGTAGCCCAGCAGGGCCGAGGCCAGGCCGATGAGCAGCAGGCTCAGTCCCCAGGTGGCCAATATGGTTTCGACGATGCGCCCGTACAGATGGCGGATGATCAGCCGCTCGATGATCATGCCGATGACGGCGACGCACAGCGGCGCCACCACGAACATGGCCACCCAGAAATTGACCCCCGCGCGCACGGCCAGAATGAAGGCGAAGCCTCCCAGCATGAGGAATTCGCCGTGCGCGAAATTGATCACGCCCATCATGCCGAACACGATGGCCAGCCCGACGCTGATCAGAAACAGGCTGGCAATGGCGTACACCACCTGCACGCCGGTAAGCATCGCTAGATCCATGGTGATTCCTTGTTACGGGCGTGCGGCCCCGATCGAGGCCGCACGCCCGGGCGCGCCGCGTCCGTTCAAAGAGACATGTTCAGCACATTGCAGCTGTCGTCGCCGTCGCCGACGGGCGGCACCTGCTGCCAGCTTTCCAGCACCTGGAAGCGGCTGTTGCGCACCTCGGCCAGGTACATGTCCATGGTGCAATAGTGGGTCTTGGGATGCGAGGCGATCTTGCCGCTGGGGCCTTCGATTTCAATGCCCGCCTCGAAAGCCTCGATGACTTTCTGGCGATCGACCGAGTCGGCCTTGCGCACGGCTTCGGCCCAGAGGTACATGCCCTGGTAGTCGGCCATGCCCAGCGAACCCACATAGCTGTAGTCGGTGAAACGCTTCTTGAAGCGTTCGATGAACTCTTTGCTGGCGGGGGTGTCGAGCTCGTCGTAGTAGTTCTTGACGGTGACGATGCCCTCGCTCACTTCCGGCGGCATGCGCATCTGCTCGCCCGCGTCGCCGATGGTGTGGGAGGCCATCGGGATGGACTTGTTCATGCCCGCCGACGCCCACTGGCCATAGAACGCGCCATGGGCCGGGCCGACGAAGACGTTGAACACGAAATCGGGCTTGGCCGACTGGATCTTGCTGATGGTGGGGCCGAACTTGTCGACGTCCAGCGGGAAAAGGTCGAAGCCCACCACCTCGCCGCCATGCTCTTTGCAGATGCGTTCGGCCGCCTGGCCCGACAACTGGCCGAAGATGTAGTCCGCGGCAAGGATATACATCTTCTTGCCGTGCTTTTCCATCATGTAGGGAATGAGGTTGTCGAGCAACTGCCGCGGCGTGGGTCCCGTGATGAACATGTTGCGATCGCAGGCGCCCTCTGTGCCTTCATTGATCATGTTCATCATGTAAAGCGTCTTGGCGCGCGCCAGCACGGGCCGGGCCACCTCGCGCGCCGCGCTGGTGACGGCGCCATGCACCACCGCCACCCTGTCGCGAAGGGCCAACTGCTGCGCATACTGGCCATACAACTGGTTGTTGGACTGGGTATCGTAGGTGACCAGCTCGATCTGGCGGCCAAGCAGGCCGCCCTTGGCGTTGATTTCCTCGGCCGCCAGACGCAGGCATTGCGCCTTGACGGCGCCGAACAACTGCAAAGGGCCCGACAGGTCGAGCAGCACGCCGGCTTTTATGGTGTCGGCCGCAAGGCTGACGCTTGGAAATGCCAGGCCGCCCAAGGCGACGCCGGCCATTCCCCCCAGGCTCTGGCCCAGGAATTTTCTCCTCCCGCTGCGCATAACTTCTCCTCCTTGTGTGGTGGACGATGAAGACTGCTCCAGCGACATTAAATCAACGGAATGCCATAAAGGAAATAGCAAAACCCGTCTGCGACTTGCCGATTTCGGACAACGCGGGTTTACCCTGTACTTGTGGAATACCGGTTGATCAGTAGAAACCCCATGCGCGAGGCCTGGAAGCATCGGGTAAATTTGCACGTTGGAGCCGGCACGGCCCTAACCGCTATGCGGCATCCCCAGCCCCGCTTGCCGCCGGCAATACGCCGCGCGCGGCAATAGAAAGGAAGCGACCACCATGTATGTAAGATGCGGCTATTTCGTAGGCCGGCCCATAGAAGGCAAGAAAGATGAACTCGATGCACAACTGCGTGCCGTCATGGATCTGTACCCGGGCTTTCCGGGCATTCGCTGGGCCCATATGCTGATCGCCGACGAAGTCGACGAAGGCGCCCCGGAAGTCTACGCCACCGTCCAGTTCGCCTTCGACAGCAAAGAAGCCCTGGACGCCGCTCTGGCCACCCCGCATCGGCAAGAGCTGCGGGCGCACTACGCCAGGTGGGTGCTGCCGCTGTTCGACGGCACTGTCCTGCATGCCAACCAGCATGTGGCCAGCATGCCGGACGCGAGATAAACGTCATAGGACGTCCGGCTGTTTCCGCCGCCCTTGCCGAAGGCCTACAATCAAGCTTTGCCCCCATCAGAGAATCTCAAGAACGACATGCCGGACACCATGCGCCTGGACAAATGGCTGTGGGCCGCGCGCTTTTTCAAGACGCGCAGCCTGGCCTCCCAGGAAATCACCAAGGGCCGGGTGCAGGTCGATCAGCAACTGGTCAAGCCCGCACGCGACATCAAGCCGGGCGACACTGTCTGGATAAAACGGGGCGACACGACCATCACCGTGGTCATCCAGGCGCTGAGCGCCATACGCGGCCCCGCCCCGGTCGCACAGCAACTCTACGCCGAAACGCCCGAAAGCATCGCCAAGCGCGAGAAAGCGGCCGAAATGTGCCGGCTGGCGCCCGAACCCGCCCGTCAGATCGAACAGGGCCGGCCCACCAAGCGTGATCGCAGGCTGATCGACCGGCTGCGGGACACATGATGCGCGGTTGCGGCGCTACGTGTTGAGCGTCACCGAAACAGACGCCTCGCTGGTCAGCATCAGGAAGGTCAGGGTTTCGCGCAGATAAAGACGCACCACCTCATCGGTATGGCTTTGGTAGCCTATGGACAGGTCCTGTCCGAGATGGAGCCGGTAGTCGCCCCCGCGTGTGGACAGCACGCAGCCGCCGTTGATCGCGGGCGCCCATATGATCTCGCCGCTGACGATGCGCTTGATGTGTTCGATGACCGGGTATCCGCCATCGCTGCCTTCGGTGAGCGCCGTATAGGCGTCGGCGCCCAGCAGAACGGAATAAGGGCCGTCCACGCCGGCGAGCCGCAGCTTTTCCAGTGCCTGGCCGATGGTGAAGGGATAGTCCGCCACGTTGGCCGGCAAAGCCAGTTTTTCGTTGGACGACCCTTGCCGGACGCCCACGATGCTTGCGGCCTCGTAGCCGTCGAAAATCGCCCTGTCTTCTGCATAGGCGAGCCGGGTGGCGGCGTCCTTTGCCGGCTGCCAATCGGAATCATCGGCGCCGCGCTCGACGTTGTCGATCTCCTCTCGCCGCAGTTCGAACGGCACGGTGAGCTCCACCAGCGCCTTGACCTCGCGCAGTTTGGCGTTGACCCCTTCGTGCGGCGCGGCGATGCCCCGCTGGTGCCCTGTTCCCACTCCGGATCGATCCGCGCCGCCGGCGCTCTCGACATCGACCACCCGACGGCCGGCGACGGTGCGCTTGAAGGTGCGCGCGACCTCCTCTTCGATCTGGGCCCAGGCGGCGCCGGAGATGGGCGCAAGTTCGCGATGCAGATTATTCATGCTGGGGAACTCCTTTTAAAGAACCTATATTGAGGGAACCGGTATTGCTTTGTTCGGCGGCGGACTGTGCGGCATCCCGCCCGTCGATGTTCTCCCCGGGATCTCGGTCCGCCAGTGCTTCGAGCAGATCGGCCGAGGGAACGAAGAACAGACTGCCCGTCACGGCACGGCTGAAGTCGAGCAGGCGATCGTAGTTGCCGGGAGGACGCCCGACCACCATGTTCTCCAGCATCTGCTCGATGGGCGCAGGCGAACGGGCATAGCCTATGAAATACGTGCCGAACTCGCCGACGCCCGGGCGTCCGAACGGCATGTTGTCGCGCAATATCTTTACTTCCTCGCCATTTTCGGTAAGAGTCGTCAGCGAGCTGTGCGACGACGAAGGCTTGACCGACTCGTCCAGCTCGATGTCCGACAGCTTGGTGCGCCCGATGATGCGCTCCTGGGTTTCAACCGGCAGGGCATTCCAGCCCTCCATGTCGTGCAGGTATTTCTGCACCATCACATAGCTTCCGCCGGCAAAGTCCGCGTCTTCGTCGCCCACCAGGGTGAAGTCCACGGCCTCTTGGCCCGAGGGGTTTTCGGTGCCGTCGACGAAACCGACCATGCTGCGCATATCGAAGTAGCGAAAGCCGTGCACCTCGTCCACCACCGTCACCGCGCCTTTCAACTGGTCCATTATCTGCGCCGCCAGCTCGAAGCACAGGTCCATGCTTTCGGCGCGGATGTGGAACATGACGTCGCCCGGCGTGGCCATGGCGTGGCGGTCGCCGGCGCTGAACTCGCGGAAGGGATGCAGCTCGGCCGGCCGGGGCTGGCCGAACAGCCTGTCCCAGGCGTCGGAGCCGAACCCGCAGATACAGGACAGCCTGCCGGACTGCACACGATGTCCGACGGAACGGACCAGGGCGGCCAGGTTGCCGCACAGGGCCCGGACGGCATCGGCATGCTCGGCTCCGGCCCCGACGGTGGCAACCATGAAGATCGCGCTGCGTGTGATCGGTTCAACGACGGCTTGCGGCTGAGGGACGGTGTTGGGCATGGAGGCGGGTCGATGATTGAAGTTGTCCTGGTGCACAGTATAAAGCGCCACGGATACGAGTCTGCTCGGCGCCACAACTTATATCGCATGCCCCTACTACAATGCTATCTTGTCGCGCATCGAATCCCTTTCTTGTCCAGAGCAGGTCCGAGCCTGAGACGTCGGGGATTTGCGTCGATCCAGAGTTCCAAATGCATACAGTCTGTTGAAATTTAATGGAAAAACAGGAAAACAGTGCACACACCCCCATGGTGGAGGAGGAGCAGTTGCTGTCGGGGACAGAAAGGCGAAATTATCTTTTATAATCAATTAGTTAATAAAACTACGCCTTACTTGTCTCTGGCTTGATATGGGCATCGATTGGCATGATTTAGCGACTGAATTGTCCCAAATTTGTCCCAAGAATTTGGTCATCAACGTGGAGCATATTCAAGGGTATGCAGGCATACTTTGCAGCGCTTCGCTGAGGTACGCTGTATTGCCCTGCCGTATGGAATGCCTGCTTCTCATATCCGTCGCATAGTGGAGAATTATTGAACGGAAAAATCCGATGCTAATTACAGCCAGCCTGGTCGATTTCCCCAATCTATCGGGAAGCCTATTTCTGCCAAATGCACCTCTGGGTATTTGGCAAACAGGGCTTTCAACTGTTCTGACCATTCCAGCGGTAGGCCTATTTGTCGCAATAGGTAATTGATAACCGTTGCCACGGCATAGAACGATTTTGAATCGGAAAACCGAATGTCTGCCTTACGATAATCTCTGGGAGCAACGCCAAGCGTCACGCGAAGCAGTTGCCCGCTATGAGCCACCATGTTCCGTACAACTGTCAGAGTATGAATCCACGATTCAAATACTTCAGTCGCATCCACATTGAAGCGCCGACTGATTGCTTTGCGATCATCGGGATTCTTCAGCAACTGATAGGTTCTGGACCAAAGCCCAAAGGTTACGCACTCGCATACTGACCAACTGGGCGGAAGATGCGGTTCGCTGTACCGCGAGAAATAATGCTTCACAAATGTCTTGTCGCGGGCTCGATCTACCTCGGCCTCGATCTTCGCCACAAGCTCAGCTGCGCCCTGCCGCCGCCCTTGCCTGAACAAGTTACCATCCAGGAACCAATGCGGAGAATGCTTCAGACTCAGATGGTTTGCCATCACGACCCGCACCGCAATTTCCAGGCGCTCGACGGCAGCCATGGTCAGGGCTCGCAGCTCTCTATCAAACTCGCAGCGGCTGACAATCTGTTCGAACCGATATCCAGCGGGAAAGTTTTTCGTGACTGGATCGACCAGATGATGCCAGTACCCTTTGAGACGATATCCGCCCACGAAACGCATGTAATTACGCGCTTGCCCACGCTTAAAATCATCCACGACCAACCCCTGCCGCTCCAGCTTCTGGAGAAGCTGCTCCGGCGAGGACGCTGGTTTGCTAAATGGAATGCGATTTATTGCCATGGGCGTAATATGGGCGCAAAAAACCCGCCTTTTGCACGTCTGCGTTAGCAGAACCCTACCCGAAGATAGGACGTGTGGCGGGTGTGTTGAGACTATTCTAACCCAACCAGCCCTCCTCACGCAAACGCCGGAAAGGCCGACAGAAACTGGGGCCAAGCCGTTCGCGGCAATGCCTCTGATGCAAACACAACACGACGTCCTCCGCCCTTCGTGAACCCCCGGTCCCCGCCATGAACGCTTCCAGCATGTGTGGAATCAGTGTCACGGCATCGACCGATTCCCCATAGGTTTGTGCGTGCAGCTCTGCGTAGCGGTCTAGATCGGCCTTCAGGCCAGTCAGACACGGGAAGGTTAACTTAACAGTTTCGGTCTTCGGCAGCGGCCCAAGCCGCTGTTTTTTTAGTCGCGCTCATTGTGAACACCCCCTTGTTGAAGAAAAGCGGTTGGTAAGGCCTCAGCACCAGATCACGGTTGACGATGATGTGCACTGGCAACCCTGAGCGGGTGGTCAACGTAGGTTGGATGTTCATGTTGCGAGCCGCTGCTATCGCTCTAGTTTCTGTGGGCGATGTCTGCCTTGCAGCGAGCTCAGTCATGGACGGGCTGACCGCATTTGGACTTAAAACGGTCACCCAAGCAGTTGCGAAGGACTACATCACTGGCACCTCCACGCATTGGAGCTTAACGTCAAGGTCGAGCTTGCTCCGTTGGCGAAGTCAGGTCTGCAATAGCAGTGCCGCTGACTTATGCTACATGTGCCCGCGCACGCTCGTCACTTTTCTACCTCACTCGATCACATCCGATGCAGCAAACCGGCCTATGCCTCGGCCAAACTGACGGGGATCTTGAGGTAGCGCACGCCGTTGGATTCAGACTCCGGCAAGCGGCCCGCACGGATGTTGACCTGAATGGAAGGCAGCAGCAGCGTGGGAGCCGGAAGTGTGGCATCGCGAGACTGGCGCATCTCGGTGAATGCCTCGGCGCCCACGCCATCGCGCACATGCACATTGCTCTGGCACTGCTCGGCAACGGTCGATTCCCACGCATACTCGGTGCGCCCCGGAGCCTTGTAGTCGTGGCACATGAACAGACGCGTTTTTGGCGGCAACGCCAGAAGCCGACGAATCGACAGGTACAGCATATATGCGCTACCGCCTGGAAAGTCAGCGCGAGCCGTGCCGTAATCAGGCATGAACAAGGTGTCCCCCACGAACACAGCGTCACCGATACGGTACGACACGCAGGCGGGCGTATGGCCTGGCGTATGCATAACCTCTACGGTCAGCGCACCGATGTGGAAGGTTTCGCCATCGCGAAACAGCCGGTCGAACTCGCTGCCGTCGCAGAAAACATCGTCCAGGTTAAACACTGGACGGAAAATCCGCTGTACGTCGCGAATATGCTCACCGATAGCGACAGGCGCACCTGTACGAGTTTTGAGGTAAGGCGCTGCGCTCAGGTGATCCGCATGCGCATGGGTTTCAAGAATCCATGCAATCTGCAGTTCACGCGCATGGACGGCGGCCAGCATGCGATCAGCAGAGGTGGTGGAAGCCTTGCCGCTGCGGTGGTCGTAATCCAGCACCGGATCAATGATGGCGGCTTGGCGGGTGGATGGGTCAGAAACTAGATAGCTCACCGTATTGGTGGCTTCATCGAAGAAGGACTGAATGTCAGCGGCAGGAAACATAACTTGTCCATCCAGGGGTACGGAGTCTTGAATATATATTAGTTTATGCTAAATTAGAAAAATACGAAATAAATTGTGATTGTGACTATGAAAGACAAGCAGTTCCTACAAGACGGAGCGAAGCAGGCGGCTGCCATGTTACGAACCGTCGGCAATGAGCACCGCCTGTTGACCCTCTGTTTACTGATCGAGCATGGGGAAATGACGGTAGGTGCGCTGCATGAATACGTACCCTTGAGCCAATCCGCGCTGTCCCAGCATCTGGCCAAGATGCGCGAAGAGGGCCTAGTGACGTTCCGCCGAGAGGCACAAACGCTGCATTATCGGATCGACAACCCAAACGTGGCCACCCTCATTGCCACACTCAAGGCTATTTTCTGCCCCTGAACCCGACTGTCCGGAGTCAATTTTCATGTCTTTAAAGCCTATTTCCCCCCAAGCAGCCCGAGACCTTATGAATCACGGCGCAATCCTGATCGACATCCGTGCAGCGAACGAATATGCTCGCGAGCACATCGCCGCCGCACGCCACGTCCCCATGGAAGATCTGAAAAGCTCAGCACCGCTCGACGCCACGGCGGGCCTCATCTTTCACTGCCGTTCCGGCAATCGCACACGTATCAATGCTCAGACACTCAGCGCATGTGCGGCCTGCGAGGCTTATGTACTGGACGGGGGACTCGATGCCTGGAAGAAGGCCGGGCTGCCCGTGGTGACAGATACTTCCCAGCCGATGGAGTTGCAGCGCCAGGTGCAGATTACGGCAGGCTCGCTGGTCCTGTTGGGCGCTGTGCTGGGCGCCACAGTCTCGCCCTGGTTTCATGCGCTGTCGGCAACCATCGGCGCTGGCCTGGTGTTTGCTGGTGTATCTGGATTCTGCGGGATGGCCCGCCTGTTGATGCGTATGCCATGGAATCGTAAGGCTGTGGCCGGCTAGGCTAGATACGTCTGCCTCCAGGCATCTTATCACCACGCTCCTGGCTTTCCGACGTTTCTATGTGACTGGCGCACTGCACTCGCAAAAGGCATCAAATCAGCCATTTTTCTCCCTGCTGCTCCATTCGCCACCTCTTCTAAACCCACGATCTCCCGCTATGAACGCCTCCAGCATGTGCGGGATCAACGTCACTGTACTCACGGTTTTCCCGTAAGTCTGCGTGTGTAACGCTGCATAGCGGTCGAGATCGGCTTTCAGGCTGGCCGGACATACGAAGGTTACCTTGACAGTTTCAGTCTTGGGAAGCGGTCCCAGCCGCAGTTTTCGGGTGGTGGTCATTGTGTGACGCTCCCTTGTTGAAGAAAAGCGGCTGGTACGGTCGCAGCACCAGGTCGCGGTTGACGATGATGCGCACCGGCATTCCTGCACGGATAGTCAGTGTCGGCTGGATGTTCATGTTGCGCCGGGTCATCTCTTGGCCGACCTGATTGATGTTGTCCTGGGCGCTGTCGCGTCCGGCGATGATGACGCGGTTGCCGTCCTGCCGGTTTTCCGGCGCGGCCAACTCGGCTCCGACGCCCAAGAGCGTCGTCAGCACGGCACCGCCTATGATGCGATTCCAATGCCAGTCCACATCGTCTTCCAGGCCGGCGAACCCGGTCGGGTCGGCACCAACTAGGTTATCCAGCGTCAATGAGGCCGTATCAGGCAGGATGACCCGATGCCATACGACCTGCACCCGGCTTTGCCCATAGCTGACTTGGCTGTTGTAGCGCCCCAGGATGCGCGAACCTTGGGGAATCAACAGGTGCTTGCCGGTCGCGGAATCATAGACGGGTTCAGTCACGGTGCCGATCACATCCCCCGGAAGGTCAGACTTGATGCCCGTAACCAGCGCAGCGGCGATTACAGTCCCCGCCATAACCTGATACGGCGAGGCCGGCATTTGCAAATCCCCAGAATTACGGGTTTGCGTAGAACCGGATTGCAGGAAGGCTTCTTTCTGGTCTTGCCGGTTCTGTGCCGCAGTGGGATCGGTAGGTTGCGCCTCCGTCGAGGCTGGCCCTGCGGCCAACGGGTCGAACGCAGCTAAGGAATCATCCATTCCGGGCGCGACAGGCATCGCCTGCGCAGCCGTTACCGTGGGCTGGCCGGTGCGGAAGAATACAGGTGAAGCGGCTGCTGCTTCTGCTTCCTTACGCCGCGCTTCGCGTTCGGCAGCTTGCGCGTCAACCCCCGGCGGCGCATAGGTGGCAACCGCCGGCTGCTGACTATTCACGATGGCCGGCCCCAGATCGCCCGGCAGGGGCGGCCCGAGCTCCGGCACATCGGACGGCACGTCCGGGGCCGACAGCATGGAATAGTCAGCGGGCAAGATGTCCAACCCTTCCGACTTGGACACCCGGTCGACGTTGTACAGCTCGGTGTGCTCGCCCGCGCCGCGCCGCTGCGGTTGCAGTGACCAGATGGTGGCACCCAAGGCCGCCGCCGACAGCCCTGCCACCAGGAGGGCGAGCATGCGACGGTTTAGTCGCGTGACGGGCCGTGGCCGTGCGCGCAGCGCCACGGTTTCGGGGGCCACCTTATCCGTCGCCTGTGGCGTGGCTTGTTCGGATCTGTGTTCCTCGCTCATACTCAGTTCCTCCGCGCCACGCCATCGGTACGCTCTATGCGCACCACGTCGCCTCGATCACCACCCAGGCGCAGTTCGGCTGCGCCAAAGAGTCGATCCACGATGTAGTACGGCGAACGGAAGCGATAGTTGACCAGTTGACCGTCGCCCTCAGCACCGATCACAAAGAGCGGTGGCAGCTCCCCTTGAGCAATCCCTGCAGGAAACTGGATATAGACCTTCTGTCCGTCATCAAAGGCGCGCAGCGGCTTCCAGGGCGGATTGCTGCCGCTGACTGCATACCGAAAGCGCAGGCTCTCCAGCGCCAGCCCGGTATCGACGGACGCGCCAGCCTGCGCGGCCCGGTTCTGGCGGTGCAAGGCTAGCATCCGATCCTTCGGGTACTCCCAAGACACCGACGCCATCCATGTCTTTTCGGTGGACGTCAGTTCCAGCAGATAGGTTCGGCGATTGGTGGTAATGACGAGGTTCGTTTTCAGGCCTGAGCGGATAGGCTTGACCAGCACATTCACGCGCAAGTCCGCGCCGCTGCCGCTGGACGTGTCGCCCACGATCCAGCGCACGGTGTCGCCGGCTGCCACCGTCACCAGCTCCTCGCCGGGCTGCAGCGCAATCACCGTTACGCGGCCCACGCCGGTATAGACCTGATAAAGCGCCCCATCGCTATAGGGCCAGACCTGAATGGCATTGACATAACCTTCGCGTGTGGGCGCAATCCGCGCTTCGGCATTGGCGCGGGACACCCGGACGGTTTCATCGGTGGGTTCGGGCGTGGACTTGCCCGCATCCGTGTCCGGCAAGGGTTTCAGTTGCGCCGGCAGCGCCAGCGGTTCGGGCACGGCAATCACTTCGACCGGGCTGGGTGGTTCGGGCAGCAGCTCGGCGGCTACCGGCTCATCGAGCGAAATGGCTGGTGGTGGCTTGCCGTGCGTAGCGCACCCAGCGAGGATGATCAGGGTTAAGGGGGCAACCCACATGCGGACAACATTAATCATGGCTGTGCTCCTTCCGACACGTTCAAATCTCGACTCCAGGACAATCCATGGACATACAGGCCCAAGGAATTCTTTCTCAGTTCGTCCTCTGTTTTCGGCGCCTTATGGACAAGCGTGATGACGGCAGACCAGCGCTGCGTGGACGCAAGAGCGCCGTTGGCGTAGTGCCGTTCAATCCAGCGAATGTTGAAGGTCATGTCGCTGGCTCGAACCACGCTATAGACCTCCACAGTTGTGGACTCCTTACCCACTTTTGCGAAAGGACTGTTCTGCCGTGCATATTCGTTCAGCACGGCGGCACCGCGATCCGTCGTGTAGCGGTAGGCCTCAAGCCAGCTTTCCCTCACGACCACGGGGTCAATAGAAAGCGAGCGAACAAGCTTGATGAAGCGTTCAAGATGCGTAACGATCTCAGCCTCCTTCGGGCTGTAGGGTTCTGTAGCTTTGCCGACCGCCCGCGTATTCCCCAGGCTATCGACCTCCACTACATAGGGAACGATCGTGGACTGCATCGAGCGCCACACCAGGCCACCGGCCATGAATAGCGCGAGCAGCAGGCAGCCGAAGGCCATAAGCCGCCAGTTTTTGGCCTGTACGCGAGCCGAACCGATCCGGTCATCCCAGACCTGGGCGGCGGATTGATATGGGGTTGCAGGTTGCGGTGTCTCGGCATAGCGCACCTGCGGTCGTTTGAAACGCATGGTTGTTCTCCTTATGAATCGGCATCACGAAGGCTCGGACCTTGGCCCGTGCCGCCGCCATCCCCACCGCGTAGAGCATGGGCGGCAGTCGTGGCGGCTTGCGTCAGTTGTTGTCTGCGGTGCAGGCGCTTGGCCCAGGCCGGTTGTGCGGTGCCGGCTGGTTCAGATGACGCAACACCGGACGCACCTATCCCGGCGCCAGAAGCGGAAGTCACCCCCGCCGCTCCTTTAAGGCCGCTACCCGCTGTAGGACCTGTCTGAGAGGCCGACCGGATGCTGCCCACACTTGAACCGATGGAGCGCGCTGCGCCGGATGTCATGCGGACGGCACCCGGGACCATGCGCGCGCCTGCCGCCACCGCACCACCCACCCCTGTGGCGGCCGCACCGATGGCAACCGCAGTCCCGACAGCACCCACGGCGGCACCGGCCATGGAGCCCGCGCCCAACTGCGGCCCGCCGGAGACAAGCCCCGTAGCGATGCCCGGCCCGAATATTCCTAGCGCCAGCAAAGAGAGCGAGGCCAGCATGATGACCAGCGCATAGTCGATGGACGGCTCATCGGGATGCACCTGGAACTCGGCAAACAAGCCGCTGCCAATGCCGACGATCACGGCCAGCACCAGCACCTTTACCCCTGAAGACACCACATTGCCCAGTACCTTCTCAGCAAGGAACGAGGTTTTGTTCCAGAGGGCAAACGGCACCAGCACAAAGCCGGCAAGCGTGGTCAGCTTAAACTCGATCAACGTCACAAAAAGCTGGATGGCGAGCACGAAGAAGCTCAGCACCACCACCATCCAGGCCAGGAACAGCACCACGATGGGGTCGATGTTGGCGAATACTTGGGGAAAGCCCGCCATGTCGCCGATTTGCTCCAGAATCGGCGCGGCGGCATCAATGCCGGTCTTGGCCAGCCGCCCTGGCTGCAGAAAGTTACCCATGCTCAACGACGAGCCCGAGGCCATCAGCCCCAATCCCGCGAACGAGCGGAACAGGATCCCAGCCAGCGCGTTGAAATTGCCGATAATGTAGGCAAAGGCGCCGACGTAAAGCACCTTGCGCAGCAGCTTGGCGATCACGTCATCGCCCTGGCCGCTGGCGTGACCCATTGCCCAATACAGGCCGGCCAGCGTCATGTCGATGACAACTAGGGTGGCGGTGAGAAACGCCACGTCGCCTTGCAGCAGCCCGAACCCCGAGTCGATGTACTGCGCAAAGGTAGCGAGAAAACGGTCGATCACCGCCACGTCGTTCATGGCTCAAGCGCTCCGGTCAGTTGCCGTAGAAGGTCACGGCCTGTGGCGTGTATGGCGTGCCGCTGCCCTGGAAGCGCCGCCGTACTTCACGGGCGCGCTCGGTCACGGCGGCTTGCTGGGCCAGCTCCAAGGCGGCAGCCCGATCCTGGGTAATCTGAAGCTGCTGCGCCTGAATGCTCTGTTTGGCCTGTAAAGCCAGAAGCTGGTTGGTCGCCTGCATGGCCTGCAACGCGCCTTGCGCCGACTGGCTTTGGTTCACCAGATCTGCCAGCGCGCTTTCATCGTCGCGCAGGTTCTGCGAGGCTTGCGCCTGCACCCGCATGGCCGTGTACAAGCCATTAAGCGTGTTCTGCCAGCGCGCCCGCGCATCCTGAGCCATACTGTCGCCGCTGACAGTTGCGGCGTACTGGTCGGGATACAGGCGGGCGAATTCCTGATCCATGTGCGCCACCTCGTAACTGAGCCCCTGCGCCTGGCCGATCAAACGGTCGGTGGCGGCCAGCGCGGTACGCAGACGGTTCACGACGTTGAAATCCAGGCTCGCCAGATTACGTGCCTGATTCATCAACATCTGCGCCTCGTTCTGAAGCTGGCTAATCTGGTTATTGATCTGCTCCAACGTGCGGACGGCAGTCAGCGTATTTTGCGTATAGTTGGACGGATCAAAGACCGTTTTCCAGGCCCAGGCGGGCGAAACAGCGAGTAACGACATCGAAAGCACGACGGCAAGCGATACGGATAGCGCGCGGGTTTTCATGGCAGGTTCTCCAGGGATGAAGGGGAAAGCTCGGGAACGGGCGAGAGACCGGGAAAATCGGGCAGCAGATCGGCAGCCCAGCCCAGACCGCGATGGCGCAGCCAAGCGCCCGCAAAGCCGGGGACCCCAGCGTCTAGCAGGATTCGGTCGATGTCGCGCTGGTCTTGCGGGGTGGACACCCCCGCAAAGGCCAGCGTCGCCGGTCCCAGGTCAAGGTCGAACAGACGATTGCCCAGACGCGATTGGTAGTAGTAGTCGCGCTTGGGTTGGGCGGTGGCGACAATCTCGATCTGTCGGCTATTCAGGCCAAAGCCTTCGTAGATCGTGCGAATCTGCGGTTCGGTCGCCTGTGGATTGGGCAGGAAGATGCGGCTGGAGCAGCTTTCGATGATGGCTGGCGCGATGCTCGAATCCTTGATATCAGCCAAGCTTTGCGTGGCAAAGATGACGCTGACATTCTTTTTGCGCAGGGTCTTCAACCACTGCCGGATACGAGCGGCAAAGGACGGTTCATCGAGAAACAACCATGCTTCATCTAGAATCAGGAGGGTGGGAGCACCATCGAAGCGTTCATCAAACCTGGCAAACAGATAGCGCAGCACCGCCTGCACGGCGGCCGGACTGTGCATCAATTCTTCCATCTCGAAGCCCTGCACGTCGGCCATGCCCAGCCGGTCATGGTCGGCATCCAGCAGCTTGCCGTGTGAGCCGCCCAGGACATAGGGCGCAAGCGCTTGGCGCAATGTGTTCGATTGCAGCAGCACGGAAAAACCCGTCAACGTGCGCTGCTCCACCGGCGCACCTGCGAGGCTCCCCAGCGCCGACCAGATGGCGACTTTATCGTCGGGGCTGACGGCCATGCCTTCGTGCAGCAAGCGACCTTCGATCCATTCTGCGGCCCAAGTGCGGTAGCCGTCGTGGTCAATGCGCGCCAACGGCTGAAAGGCAATCTCACCATCATTGCCAAGGTCATAGTGCTCCCCGCCCAGGCCCAAGATGGTGGCGCGCATTGAACGGCCCATGTCGAAGGCGAAAATACGTGAACCGCGATAGCGGCGAAACTGCTTGGCCAGGACGGCCAGCAGCACCGACTTGCCCATGCCGGTCGGTCCTGCGACCAGGGTGTGGCCCACGTCGCCGATATGCGTCACCAGCCGGAATGGTGTGGCGCCTTCGGTGCGCGTGATAATCAGCGGGGGGCCGTCCAGATGGTTGTTTTTCTCCGGTCCAGCCCACACTGCTGATACCGGCATCATGTGCGCCAGATTCAATGTAGACACAATCGGTTGCCGTACATTTGCGTAGGCGTTGCCGGGGATGGACGAGAGCCAGGCATCCACAGCATTCAGCGTCTCAGGAATCGTCACAAAACCCCGGCCCTGGATGACGCGTTCAATCATGCGCAGCTTTTCATCGGCCGCAGCGGGTTCGGCATCCAGCATCGTCACGGTAGTGGTGACGTAGCCAAAGGCGACTTGATCACTGCCCAACTCCTGCAAGGCAGCATCTGCATCGGCGGCCTTGTTGCTGGCATCGGTATCGACCAGAGGCGACTCCTGCTGGAAAATCGTTTCCCGCAGCAGCGCCACGACATTTTTGCGCTTGGCGAACCACTGACGACGTAGGCGGCGCAGCTCCTTTTCCGCCTCGGCTTTGTCCATACAGATGAAGCGCGTACTCCAGCGATAGGCAAAACCAAGCCGGTTAAGGTCATCCAAAATGCCCGGCCAGGTGGACGTCGGGAAGCCCCGCACCGATACCACGCGCAGATGTGCGTCGCCCAGTGTCGGTGCCAGCCCACCCACCAGTGCGCAATCGCTCAGCAGCGCATCCAGATGGAACGGCACTTCCGGCACACCGATGCCGTAACGCCGTGTCGAGATGGTGGAATGCAGGTACGCGAGCGTCTGGCTGTCATCCAGCCAGCCGATTTCTGGCATCACGCTATCAAGTAGATCAAAGACGCGATCCGTTTCCGCTACGAATGCGGCCAGCCGCTCACGCCAGTCCACGCCTTCGGCGGGACGGTTCTCATAGAGCAGCCCCGCTGCGCGGGCGCGAGACTCCTCGGGTGGGAGGAACACGAACGTCAAGTAATAGGCACTCTCGAAGTGATTCCCAGCCTCTTCGAAGGCGGCGCGGCGCTCCTGATCGACCAGCCAGGACAGGGCTTCAGGAAAGTCCGAATGGGGGTAGCCCGCCGCCGGGCGGCGCTCGGCCTCAATGAAAAGCGCCCAGCCCGACCCCAGGCGCCGTAGTGCATTGTTCAAGCGCGCCGTCGTGGCGATCAGCTCGCTTTGGGTCGCGCTATCCAGATCAGGTCCGCGAAAACGAGTCGTGCGCTGAAAGGAACCATCCTTATTCAGCACGATGCCCGGCGCAACCAATCCGGCCCAGGGCAGCCAGTCTGCCAGCAAGGCGGGACGCTGGCGATATTCGGCAAGGTTCAGCATGACGGTATCCTCTTATACGTCCAGCAACGATTTGTGCTTAATGTGGCGCGCGAACACCTGCATGAACTGCGGGTCCAGCCGCGCGCCCCAGACCGCCAGAGAGTGGCCGACGATCCACAGCACGACGCCCGGTATCCACAATTGCAGACCCAGCCCCACGGCAGCCGCCAGCGTGCCGTTGGCAATGGCCACGGTGCGCGGTGCGCCGCCCAGCAGGATGGGTTCGGTCAGCGAGCGATGCAGCGGAATTTCAAAGCCGGACGCGAAGCTCGATGCGCCTTTGGTGTCGACACTCATACGACGGCCCCGCCCGAGAACGAAAAGAACGACAGGAAGAACGAAGATGCGGCGAACGCGATGGACAGACCAAAGACAATTTGAATCAGTTTGCGAAAGCCTCCGCTGGTGTCACCAAAGGCGAGCGCCAGCCCCGTGGCGATAATGATGATGACCGCCACAATGCGCGCCACCGGCCCTTGAATGGACTCCAGAATGGATTGCAGCGGCCCTTCCCAGGGCATGGAGGAACCAGCGGCGTGTGCTGCGCCGGCCAGGAGCATCAACATCATGGCCAGCAGCAACCCTTGCGCGGCAGGCCGGACAAGCAGACGCAGGCGGTTCATAGTAGAAAGCGGAATCACGGAAATACGAAATACATCAGCAGGCGTCATGGCAGTTCTCCAACGGAATCAGGGGATGGGAAGATCGCCGCAGCGGGTGCGGCATCGGAAATAGGTGACGGTGCAGAAAGCGGCGTCTCCAGCGCATCCCCCAGGCGATAGCCCGCCGCATCGAAACCCATGACACGGGCAATGCTTTCGACGCGGCGCTTACGGCCCCGTCCGGCGATGTGGATCACGACGTTGACCGCCTCGGCGATGAGCGCACGCGGCGGGTTCACCGCGACTTCCAGAATCAGTTGCTCCAGGCGCAGCAGCGCACCCAAGGCGGAGCCAGCATGGATGGTGGCGATACCGCCGGGATGGCCGGTGCCCCAGACCTTGATGAGATCCAGGGCTTCGCCGCCGCGCACTTCGCCAACCACCACGCGGTCGGGGCGCAGACGCATGGTGGCGCGCACCAGCTCCTGCATCGACACGACCCCGGCGCGGGTGCGCAGTGGCACGTGGTCACGGGCCGCGCATTGCAGTTCAATGGTGTCTTCCAGCACCAGTACGCGGTCGCCCGTGGCGGCGATCTCGGCCAACAAGGCGTTGGCAAGCGTGGTCTTGCCGGTGCTGGTGCCGCCGGCGATCAGGATGTTCTGCCGCTCACGTACCGCAAGCCGCAGAAACCCGGCCTGATCAGCGGTGACGATGCCGTCGGCCACATAGCGATCCAGGCTGAGGATGCTCACCGCCCGCTTGCGTAGCGCAAAAGCCGGGCCGGGTGCGGCGGGCGGCAAGATGCCCTCGAAGCGCTCGCCTGTTTCGGGCAGTTCAGCGCTCAAGAGCGGCTGGCCGCGATGCACTTCCGCGCCAACGTGCGTCGCGACCAGCCGGATGATGCGCTCGCCATCGGCTTCGGACAGCTCGACGCCCAACGGCGTGCGGCCCGTAGAGAGCCGATCCATCCACAGGCTGCGGTCGGGGTTGAGCATGATTTCCACCACGTCCGGGTCTTCCAGCGCGGCGGCGATCAGCGGCCCCATTGCTGTGCGCAGCATCTGGATGCGGCGGTCCAGCGATGTGGACGCGGACGAACGAGGTTCATGCAAGGACTGCGGCGCGATAGTCATGAGACACGCTCCTGCGCTTCGAAATGCGCTGGCGCGTCGTCCATACGTATCGGCTCGGGGTGCAACTCATCCACCACGTCGCGCACCAGGCTGCGACCGCGCAGCAGGTGGCGGCCAAGCTGTTCGACGAATTGCTCAAAGCGCGCCTTGCCCTGCGCACGGGCCGCATCCTGATGGGCTTCGGGCACCGGCGTGCTGACCGTCAGGTAGTAGCGCACGAACAGCGCCAGCGTTTCGATCTGGATATTCTGGTCACGCTCCAAGCGCTCGAACTGGCGTGACAGGCGATCCAGGCGCTTGGCCATCGCCGCTTCGCGCTGGTCGCCGGCATCGGGCGAGAGCCACGAAGCCAAGGCGGCGGCGACGATGGACGATTTGGACACCCCTTTCTTGGCGGCCAGCTCGTCCAGGCGCTTGGCGTGTTCAGGGTGGATGAAGAGATTCAGGCGATATCGGCTCATAACTGGATTCCGTCATCAGGGTCGAGGACAGCCAGCCGCGCCACGCGCTGCATGGCCGGATCAAGCTGGCTGGGAAGAACAGGCGCCAGATCGTCGTCATCGAGCAGCGCCAGGTCGCTGGCGGGGTACTCTGGCTGCGGGCTGTAGGTGGCGGCTTCGTCTAGCTCGGGCCGATGGCGCGGGCCGCCGTCATCGGCCACGCCCGCCATGCCATCGCCACCCGCCGAGGCGGGCGCAACGGGAACAGCCGGAATCGACAGACCGCTCCAATCATCGGGACGGGCCGGCGGTGCATCCGCATAGCGCCCGGCGGCAAGTACCGGCGGCGCCAGCACGCGATGCTTGAAATTGGCATCCAGGTAGTAGCGCAGCTTCTTAGCCTTGATCGGCGCCACGCTGGAAACCATCACCACCGCCTCATCGGGAGGAAGCTGCATGACTTCGCCGGGGGTCAATAGCGGCCGCGCTGTTTCCTGGCGCGACACCATCAGGTGCCCCAACCAGGGTGCGAGCCGGTGGCCCGCATAGTTACGCTGGGCGCGCAGTTCGGTGGCCGTACCCAAAGTTTCGGAAATCCGCTTGGCGGTACGCTCGTCGTTCGTGGCGAAGGTCACGCGCACATGGCAGTTATCCAGAATGGAATGGTTCTGGCCGTAAGCCTTGTCGATCTGGTTGAGCGACTGCGAGATCAGGAAGCTGCGGATGCCGTAACCGGCCATGAAGGCCAGCGCCGTCTCGAAGAAGTCCAGGCGGCCCAGGGCCGGGAACTCATCGAGCATCAGCAGCAGCTTGTGGCGGCGAGCGATGCCGTCGGAACCGTCCAGCGATTCCGTCAGCCGCCGCCCGATCTGATTGAGAATCAGGCGAATCAGCGGCTTGGTGCGGCTGATGTCGGACGGCGGCACCACCAGATAGAGCGACACGGGATGGTCGGCAGCGATCAGGTCGGCAATGCGCCAGTCGCAGCGTGAAGTGACTTCGGCCACCGTGGGGTCGCGGTACAGGCCGAGGAACGACATCGCGGTGGACAGCACGCCCGAGCGTTCGTTATCCGACTTGTTGAGCACTTCACGCGCGGCGGAGGCCACCACCGGATGCGGTCTGCCTTCATCCCCATCCGTGCCCAGGTGCGGGGTCGTCATCATCCGATGCAAGGTCAGCTCGAACGGGCAGGCCGGGTCGGACAGAAAGTTCGCCACGCCGCGTAGCGTCTTGTCTTCGCCCGCATAGAGCACATGCAGGATGGCGCCCACCAGCAGCGCATGACTGGTTTTCTCCCAATGGTTGCGGCGCTCCAGCGCACCTTCGGGATCGACCAAGATGTCCGCGATATTCTGCACATCGCGCACTTCATGCGCGCCGCGCCGTACTTCCAGCAGCGGGTTGTACCCTGCGGATTGGCTATCTGTGGGGTTGAACAACAGGCAGTGCGAGAAGCGCGCGCGCCACCCGGCCGTGATCTGCCAGTTCTCGCCCTTGATGTCGTGAATGACGGCCGACGCCGGCCAGGCGAGTAAGGTGGGCACCACCAGGCCCACGCCTTTGCCCGAGCGCGTGGGCGCGAAGGCCAGCACATGCTCCGGTCCTTCGTGGCGCAGGTACTGCCCCTCGTGCTGACCGAGGAAAACGCCAACGGGTTGGGTCAGTCCGGCTTCACGGATGTCGCTCGTCTCGGCCCAGCGAGCTGAACCGTAGGTGGTGACCATCCGTGCCTGGCGCGAGCGCCAGATCGACATGCCGATGGCAACCACCACGGCAATCAGGCCGCTGCCGCCCGCGATCAGACCACCGATATTGAAAACCTCGGAGGCATAGGCGTCGAAGAAGAACCACCACTCGAACAGTTTCCAAGGGAGATAGATCGGCGTGCCGTAGACATCGAACCAGGGCGAACCCAGGCGTAGCTGATAGCCCAGGGCGGCGGCTGTCCATTGTGTGGCACTCCACACTCCGGCGATCACGATGCCGAATACGACGGCGATCTGCCCGAACAGCACGTTCGTCCCTTGCATAGCCTGGCCTCCGATGTCTCCTGCGCTGATTCCTCAAAAAGGCGGCACGTGGGTGTGCCTGCCATATGAGGATCGGTGCCGGGCCAGTGCAGGTCAAAGACTCTTATCGGGACAATGCTGACGAAAAAAGCATCAATTCATATAGGAGCGAATACAAGAAAAAAGCCGCAGGCGTGGGCGCGCTGCGGCGTGTTGGCAAAGAAAAACGGGATTTGTCAGAAAATGCCGACAAATCAGAACTTGGGTGGCGTATCCGATGGGGTGTAAGGTACAGTGCCGTCACCGTAGAAGCGCTGGCGCGTTGCTTGAGCCACCCGGTCACACAGTAGATCTCCCATATTGGTACGATCTGTTTTGCACTGCTCGCGTAGCTCTTTTAACGTCGTCGGGTCGGCAGCCAACTCCTCTACAGTCGCGACATCCGGTTTCTGTTCGGGTATTTCTGATTGGCCGCAACCGCTTAGTGTGGCTACCAGAAGAATAAGGGTGACTCGTTTCATGGCTCTATCTGCTCCTTAGAGTCGACTTCAGATTACATCGGCTTGAACTGACGGAGTATGTCAATAGCCTGCACGCGCTTGATAAAGCGGGACAACTCATCAGAAACATCATCATCCCGACGCAGCAGGTACGTCATCAACATCGGCGGGCGGCCCGCTAGCGGCCGTGCCACTATACCTGGCTCCCGGCTTGCAGCAATATGTGGGGCGCTAGCTAGGCTAAGTGCAAAACCCGCCGACACCAATGCCATCATCAGGTCGTAAGATGCAACTCGCTCTGCGATTAGAGGCTCTACTTCGGCCTGCCGCAACACCCGGTCTATTTGACGGGAGAACCCTTCACATGCCAAAGGATCACACAGCACAAGTGGATACCGCAGGACTTCACTCAAAGGAATTCGCTTATAACTCAGCAACGGATGTCTCGCCGGCACGGCTACCATCAGCGGGTCGCTCCATACCGGTTCGGCAACTATGCCATCTCCAACCTCATTGGATTGTGCAAGCCCCACATCGTACAAGTCTTCTTGCAGCCCTTTGAGCTGCTGCGACACAGGCACCTCGAATAGGCGGATTTCAACTTGAGGCTCCTCCTGGCGGCAGAGCGCTAACAAGGCCGGTAAGCGTAATGGAGTAATGCCATCGGATAACGCGAAGCGCAATTGACCGTAGAAGCCATTGGCCGCCGCTTTGACACTGTCTCTGGCTTGCTCTAAGGAGACGAAGACTCGTTGTGCATGCTCCAAGAACAGCAGCCCCGCCCGGGTCAGTCGAGTGCTTCGTGTAGTTCGAGCGAATAACACAACACCCAACTCATCTTCTAGTTCTTTGATAGCGCGCGACAGGGGTGACTGCTCGATGTGGAGCCGCTCCGCGGCGCGTGCAAAATGGAGCTCTTCAGCAACCGCTAGAAAGCAACGCAGATGACGCAGTTCCACCGCACTCTCCATTAATTAGCTTGACCTGATCCCACGAGCACTTAGCAAATGCCGTAGCTCGTTAGAGGTGTTTTCCCCACCATCGATGACCGGTTTCTCAAATGCCTCCGTTACTTCCGCTGCTGGACTGCAGCGCATTCGAGTGCCACATGCTCGACAAGCGACGGCTATAACGACATCGGACAGCAATCACCAGAAATACCGCTACCAACATCAGCACGGGGCTATCGCCGAAGCGGGTATACGGGGTTAGGCCCGTCATACCTTGCACCGTGACCGGCAGCACGCCAGAGCGGTGTGGGGGCAATGCGGCCAGAACACGGCCATGCGGATCAATAGATGCCGTAATGCCGGTGTTGGTGGAAGTCACCATAGGTCGAGCAGTCTCAATGCTGCGCAACCGGCCGATTTGTAGATGCTGGCGAAGTGCCCACGTATCACCGAACCAGCCGAGATTGCTTATGTTGACGATAACGCTCGCACCTTCGTCGCTGCCGGAGCTCGCGAGTAACGCCGGTAGAATTTCCGGCCCGAAAACGTCCTCATAGCAAATGTTGAAGGCCAGTTGCTGCTCGCCTACCGTGAACGGAGTCTGTCGGATAGGACCGCGGTCGAACTCGCCCATGGGTATGTCGAGCATCTGCACGAACCACTCAAAGCCCGGTGGTACATATTCGCCCCATGGTACCAAGTGGCGCTTATCATATCGCTGCGGCATCGTGCCTTCTATCAACTGCTGCACCGGCGTACTAGCGTCAAAACCAATTGCACTATTGGTATACCGAAACTCTCCGTTCGTTTGTGCGATTCGAAGAGGCGCCCCCATAGCAATCGTACTGTGCTGGCGCTCGGCAACGTCGCGCCACGCTTTCCAGACATGGGCTTCGAGCTGGTCCTGGAATACTGGTAGTACGGTCTCAGGCAGCACGATTAGATCGGGAACTGGTTCGTCAGGAAGAGGCGGTTTCGTCGCAAGCTGCAAGTGCCTGGCAATGCCCAGTTCAAGCAATGCCGGATCAAACTTCTGAGACTGCTTAATATTTCCTTGAACTAGCCGAATATTCAATGGCTTACCTTCGGCCGAAGCCCATTCGACATGAGTCAAAAGCTCGCCCACGCCGACGACGACTACCAGCGCAGACAGCGTGAAAATGGCAGGCCGGCGCAAAGAAGTAGGAGACGAACAAAGAGCGGCCAGTGCAGCCGCTACGAACGCAGCTGACAGCGCGGTACCATGCACGCCCAGGACTGTCGCCCATCCTGCCAGCGGGCTATCAACATGAGCGTAGCCGATATTCAGCCATGGGAACCCGGAAAAGGCCACAGCGCGCAGCCACTCCATACTTGCCCATGCTCCCGACCAAGCCAAAGCACCCATTAGGGGCGCTGTGCGTAAAGACGGTGGCCGCAGCCAAGAAAAAATTGCACATGCTATACCGGTAAATAAAGCCAGAAAGGCCGATAACGCAATTACACCAGCAGCAGCCAGCGTAGCGGAAAGACCTCCATAGTGATTCATGCTAATAAAGAGCCAGTACAAACCGACTCCGAAGCTCACCGCGCCGAACCACCAACCTCGTATGGCAGCTTGTTTAAGCGACTTGGCATCGCCAACGACACGCACAAGCACCGCCAAAGATGCGATCTGTACAATCGCCAACGACCAGGAAGGCAGCGGGCCTATCGCGAATGTCATTGCGTGTACGCCACCAGACAGGGTCAACACCGTAGCGGAACGCAAATACCCGACCGGGAAAGAGGCTGACTTTATGCTTGGGAACACGCTATGCCAGATGGACAAGCTATTACGACCGAATGTATGCCCAACCGCTTTGTTGTAGGCGAACAAGCTCAAGGACTGCGGCTCTATCCAGTAAGCGAAGCGGCTGTCGATTCTCCCTATTGATTCGAGCAAGAGTATTCGGACACACCCATGTGAACTCATCCGCATCTGGATGCGCCTCATCCAAGGCTTCGGCAACCGCCTCAGCATTAATGACGATACACACATCTGCTCCAGGATCCTCCCGTCTCAAGTTCATCGCGTTGCTGCGCGCCCGCTGAAGCGCCTCAGACGTCGGTGCGTGAAACACAACTTTCAGTTCATTATCTTGCTGCATACTGTTCATCATAATTAGGACATTAAATCGAGCAGTGGCGGCTCGAGGGCCACGCTATATATGGATTGCAAAAACTAATCCTAGAATAAAGCTAGAAATCGAACGGGCATGGACAGTCATAAGCGGCTCCTATGAATGTGGGTCACTTTAAGTACCGATTTGCTGGGACGCCGATTTCAAAGCGCTCTGCAACATCTCCTCGATGGAGGGATGGTAGTACGGCATGGTCAGTAGCTCATTGACGGTTTGCTTCGCCTGAATCGCCCATGCGAGCAGGTGCGCTATATGTTCACCTCGAGTCAGCAGCATGCTGGCGCCAAGCAAAATGCCCGTATCCGGCTCGGCATAAACTCGCAGCAGGTTATCTTGTGCACCCAGTATCTTGGAGCGACCATTGCCACTGCCTTCGGCCAACCCTATGATCGCGCCCTGCTGCATCGCGGCATCGTAGGACACCCCTACAGTGCAAACATCCGGGTCCGTAAACAAGATCGACATCGGCACTCGGCGTGAAGTACTTGGCCGCTGCTCATCGCGCAAGTAGGACAATGCGGCCTGCGCCGCCATTAGTCCTTCATCCGCTGCCTCGTGCATCAAAGCTCGGTCGGGTTGCACGTCGCCGGCAAAGAAAATCGGCACATCTGAGGCCTGCATGGTAACGGGGTCAATAGATGGCCTACCTTGATCATCCAGCGAAATTCCCGCAACCGACAGATTCAGTGCAGCAGTACTGGGAGCCCGTCCTGTGACGACCAGAAGGCGGTCCACAACGGCACTATGCTCACTCGTACGCATGAGTACCCCTTCGCCCGCCAGGTGGATTTCCACCGAGTCTCCCAGCCACATCGGCAGCTCGCTTATGAATGCTGAAATGGCCCGCTCCTGAACCATGGGATCTTGAATACCACCGATAGTATGGCGCTGATCGGCTCCTATTACTTCTACGTCTAGACGAGCGAGCGCCAAACCCAGCTCAAGGCCAACCGCTCCCATGCCAAGAATTCCCAATCGTTTCGGCAGAGACTCCTGGTCGAAAAGGGTATCGGTTGTCAGGATTCTAGTCGCAACACTTTCAAGTGCTTTGGGCACAACAGGGCTAGAACCGGTAGCGACAATAAAGGCATCGGCTTCGAGACACTCCGATCCTATCTGCAAGACGCCAGGTTCAATGAAGCTTGCTTCGGCCAGAATCAGACTATCTTTTGCCGCATTGCGCGTACGCTCCGCTGCCCCGTTGGCCAACATGTCCCGTGTCTCGCGAGCATGCTTCCACAAAGCTTGTCGTCCTCGCGGGAAGAGCACAGCGCCATCTGGCAATTGCTTTACGGTCTTCCAGCGCATACCCGCATGCAACGCAGCTTTCGACGGCATACATCCGACGCGGGCACACGTCGTGCCCAGTGGCCCTCGATCAATGAGAGCCACTTGCTTGCCTGCAGCTTTTATCGCATGGAATGCTGTGATTCCCGCAGTGCCTGCGCCAATAATGGCGACATCGATTTTCCGGTTGGGCATTGAACTCCCTTTATCCATAATTAAAGAAATGGGCGTTGAAGCATGTTCGCAACAGCGCGCCTGTCTAAGAACCGTTAGCCGATATTGCGCGTGAGCATCATGGCCGCCACCACAACGCAGGCGATGGCAAAAATTCGCTGTAATACCATTGAGGAAATCTTCGGCACCAGCAAGCGAGCGCCCGCCATGCCTGCGAGTGCGGCGGCCGAGAATGCCCAAGTTGCAGCAGTAAGTGAAAGACCTTGTTCTGACGCAATGAAGACGGTGACTACAGATAGCAGTGCAATCACCAACAGAGATGTTGCGACGATGCTGTGCATGCGAAGTTCGCTGAAGTACCCCAGCGCGGGGACGATGATGAATCCACCGCCGATGCCCAACATGCCGGTAAAAAGGCCCGAGACCACTCCGATACCGCCCAGCGTTGTGACGGTGCGTGGGTTCCAGATGAAGCGTCCGGTCTCCTTGGATACTTTGCAAATCCCAGATTGCATCAGGGGCAACTCGCCATCGTTTTGAACACCGCGTGAAGACATGAACATGCGGTAGGCGACCACAAGCATGACGGCGACAAAGATCAAGTTCAGCCACCGGGAAGGAAGCCAGTGAGCCAGCCTGATGCCGAGTGGCGCAGTAATGGTACCCGCTGTCGCCAAGACAATCGCGGCTTTGTACCGAACAAGGCCTTGGCGCAGCCCTTGCAATGCACCAAGCATCGCTGCGGAACCAACGGCCATGAGTGCCATAGGAGCAGCCGCACGCATATCCATACCCAGGCCAAACACCAGTGCCGGTACGGCAAAGATACCGCCTCCAGCCCCAGTGAGTCCTAAGACAGCGCCGATTACAAGCCCAAGCAGCCCGCCACTAAGCATCATGCCCCCTGCCTTGACACATAATTCCGTACGTCTGTACTCAGATGATCCATCAGCGCGGACCCAACACTTCGGTCAACGCGCCCTGTTGCGGCATGCCGTTGTACTTCTGGATCAACCCTTTATCGTCCTGAACGATGATGCCAGGGGTTCCTCGAAATCCCATCGAAAGCATGAGCATCTGATTATCTTCGAGCGTCCGCTGTACATCGTCCGGTACGCTCTTGGCGGGCGTAATACCGCCCTGGTCGAACTTGACTTCATTCTCTCGCAACGCGGCTGAAGGATCGGCTGCGCCAAGAATCGCCGCCGCTTTGGCCGGGCTGTCCTCTTTGATGACGCCGACTAACAGGTGGCGCAACTGGACCTTTCCGGCATCAACCCACGGACGCGCGGCCTCCCAGAACAAATGGCAATAGGGACAATTTGCATCGGTGAAGGCATAGACGATACGCGGCGCGTCTGCCTTGCCATCCAGCACCCACGTGGCCGACTCCAGCTGCGCCCACGCCTGGTCGCTGATTGGCTTGGCAACCAGGCTCTGCAGTGTCGCTTGGTCAATCGGTTCGCCCTTGGCATTCAGGCGCGTGCCCGCAACGGCATTACCATCGGCCAGGACGTAGACCGCGACGGGGCTGTCGCCGAGAACACCGGCGAAGGCGCGCACGCCTTTACCGGCCTCGAACTCCTGCTTGAAGATGACACCTTGGTCTTCCAACGCGTCGATAACTGGCGGTTTATCCGTGACTTGGGCCAGGCCTCCGCTGGGCATCAGAATGAGAGGCGCCGCAGTCATGAAAGCGAAAAGCACCCGCGGTGCAAACATAGTCGTTCCTTATCCGTACTGGGTTAAATGAATGGTCAAAAATGGCGTGATATCTTGTCTTTGAGATCACTCATCGTGATCTCGCCTAAATGCAAGTCCACCATGCGTCCTTGTGCATCGAAAAGGAAGGTAGTGGGCAAGCCACCCGTCCGCATTTCCTGCATCGCCTTGGACGATGGATCGAGCAGAACATCCTTCAAATTCAGACCTTCGCTACGAAGAAACGCTTTAGCCTGTTGCGCGCTTTCCCCCTGATTGATCAAGACGAAGGCTACATCGGGAAATGCCGCCTGGGCCTGCTCGAGCACCGGCATCTCGCGCCGGCATGGTGGGCACCAGGTCGCCCAAAGATTGAGCACGACCGGCACTCCCACATACGAACTCAAGTGGGCGGGACGCTCCTCCAGCGTCATTAACTGCAAGTCCGGCAAAGACAGCGCGGCCTGCTGCGCCAGCTTGTCAGCTTCCAATCCCAGTGCTGTTGAGGAGTTTTCTGCGTTGTCTGCCTGATTGCAGCCCGCCATCAGCATGAGGGTGACGACAACAAGAATGAGCAGGCGTAAAGCCGGTGTAAGCTTGGTTATCATTTTTCGGCTCCCGAGCCGGAGGATAGGTCAAAACGACGCAGCATCTTGTCCTTGAGGCTGGGCATGGTGATCTCGCCCAAATGCATGTCCACCTGACGGCCTTGCGCATCGAAAAACAAGGTGGTGGGCAAGCCACGCGAGTTCATTGTGCGCATGGCCTCGGAAGCGGGGTCAAGTAAAACATCCGTCAAGCTCAAACCCTCACTTTCAAGAAAAGCCTGCGCCTGCTGCGCGCTTTCCCCTTGGTTGACCAACACGAAGGCCACATCCGGAAAATCGGTCTGAGCCTGTTCAAACACCGGCATCTCGCGTCGGCATGGCGGACACCAGCTCGCCCAAAGATTGAGCACGATGGGGCGCCCCGCATACTCGCTCAGCGAAACGGGATGTTCGTCCAGCGTCGCCAGTTGCAGGTCCGGCAAAGGCGGCGCGGCGCGCAGCAATAAAGCGAGCACCCCGCCCGCGAGGGCCCATGCGGCGACGCCGACCATGACGCCCGCCATCACGGGGACGCGCAAGATCTGAGCGGACCGGGTTCGCCGCCAGATGTAAGCAACGACCACCAGCACGCCAACCCACCAGACAAATCCACCATCGCCGATGGCGATCATGGATCTGGGTGTGGCCGAGTACTCCTCCCACCACTGCGCAATGTATGCCAAGCGTGCCGTCAAGAGCCCCCAAAACACGGCGTCAAGAATCATTGATCCGGCGGCTTTGTAAGACACATCAGGCGTCCTCCGACCGACAATTCGTGCTGTCAGCCAAGCCAGCAGTACGGCGGCAATAACCGTGACGACCTGTATAGGAAATGGACCAATGCCGCTCATGACACCCCCGCCGCGTCCAGGCGGTCCTGAAACTCGCGCGCACCGATCTCACCCACCACACGCAGATCCCGCCGTTCCGTACCATCCGGCCCCACCAGTATGAGCGTGGGCGGCCCCATGACGCCCCAGTGTTTGAGCAGTTCCTTATCTGTAGCGTCATTACGCGTCACGTCTGGCCGCACGACCTGCATACGCGCCAGCTGCGCCGCAACCGCGGGATCGCCGAATACATTGCGCTCGATTACATGGCAGCTGACGCACCAGTCGGCGTAGAAATCAATCAAGGTCCACTGGCCGCGCGCGGCGCCTTCCGCCAGGCGAGCATCCACGTCGGCCACCGATTTCGCCTGGATATAACTGACCTCGGCGGTTGGCGTGGCCGCAGCGGGCGCGCCGCGCAGATGCGCCAGGGGCTGCAAGGCGGCGTCACCCCCTGAAGCGGCGCCCACGAGCATCAGGACAGACCACAGACCGACGAACGCCGCCGCCGAACGCAAGCTCCACGCCAACCGCTGCCTATTCGTAACGGCTTGCGCCCAAGCGACGAGCCCCACCGCCACCAGCAGCATCCAGGCCCCCCAGAGCAACAGACTCGTCGTTCCGGTCAGAAAACGCGTCAGCATCATCACTGCCATGCCAACCATGACATAGCCGAAGGCGACGCGCACCCGATCCATCCACGCACCGGGCTTGGGCAGCACACGGGCGCCGAACACAGCAATGGCCAACAATGGCAGGCCCATACCCAAACCCAGCGCAAACAAAGCCAGCCCCCCTTGGATCGCACTGCCCGTCTGCCCGATGTACAACAGCGCACCCGCCAAGGGAGCCGTCATGCACGGACCAACCAAAAGCGCCGACAGAAAACCCAACACCGCCGCACCGGTGATACTCCCCCCCGAACGAGCAGGCCCCGCTGCCTGGAGGCGATTCGTCACAGCGGATGGCAAGCGCAACTCGAACAGACCGAATAGCGAACTGGCCAGAATGAGAAAGAGCGCCGCGAAGGCGCTGAGCAACCAAGGCGACTGCAGCGTGGCTTGTAAATTGGCACCCACCAGTCCAGCCGCCACCCCCACTGCAGCGTAGGTACCCGCCATCGCCAGGACGTATGACGACGACAAAACGAAAGCCCGACGCGGCTTGGCCTGGCTACCAACGACCATGGTGGAAACGATGGGAATCATCGGCAAAGTGCAGGGCGTAAAAGCCAACAATAGGCCGAATCCGAAAAACAGCAGCGTGCCGGCAATAGGCCCCAGCGCAGCAAGTCGCTGAGCAGCCGCCTGATCCTCGCCAACACTGGCGCCCGAAGGCATGCCGGCCGAATCAGGCCCGCGCTCCGAGACTGATTCAGGTTCCGATGCCTGAGGCGGTTGCTCGACAGCCTGACCGTCAGCTACCGCTGTCGCTGCTGGCGCGCTGATATGCATCGTCTGCGGTGGATAGCAGATACCGTCTTCTGCACAGCCTTGCCAATGCAGTGTCAGTGGGCCGGTTACAGCCGCCGGGAAGCGCAGACGGGCCGTATCGCCGGTGTAGATGACGGTATCGCCAAAAAACTCGTCATGCCGGGGCGTTCCAGCAGGGAGAGCCAGATCAACAGCATTCTCGTTGTCGTCGACCAGCTTCAACGAGTGGCGGTAGACATAATAGCCGTCGGCAATCTGCCCTTCGACTATATACTCTCCGCCTTGCTGCCTCACCTCCTCTACCTTGAATACGTCTGAGGCTTCAAGAAATTCGGGCTCCGTGGCCGACGAAAACAGACCATTGCCTGCCCAGGCACTTCCAACGGCAAAACAAAACAGTACGAGAGCCGCACGGGCAATCCGATAGACAGACAAGCTGAACTCCTGCAGGTAAACTTAGGTGAATCATGCAC
Organism: Pusillimonas caeni; assembly: GCF_003545815.1. GTDB lineage: Bacteria > Pseudomonadota > Gammaproteobacteria > Burkholderiales > Burkholderiaceae_B > Pusillimonas > Pusillimonas caeni. The sequence goes on along the minus strand of NZ_PDUW01000003.1, from coordinate 420,463 downwards.
CTGCAGGATTAAGGGAAGCTTAAGGCTTCGCAGAAAACTCAAGAAAGCGTAGTATCGCCCGCTACTGGAAGCGTAAGTCGTGCTTCCAGCCCGCCGCCATCCCGTTCCAGAAGCTCAAATGCGCCCGCATGTCGACGTGCAATCGCGTTCACAATAGATAGGCCTAGTCCGTAGCCGGGTATTTTTGGGTCTCCACGCCAAAACCGATTAACTGCTTGAGCCCGCTCTTGCGCATTCAGGCCAGCGCCTTCGTCCAGCACACTAATGTGCATGGTGCCATTGCTTTGCGGCTCCAAGCGAATCGTAATGGGAGTGTCGGTGGGCGCGTAGCGTATTGCATTATCAATTAGGTTTTGAATTGCCCCAACTAGAAGTGGTCGGGCGGCGCGTACCGGTCGCGAGTTGTCAGCCCCTTGCACCGATATCCTACCTATAGAATCACCGTACATTGGCTTCAATGCCTCAATTGCAATGGATGCAGCCTCAATCGGATCGCTAACCTCCTTCGCGACAGAATGGCCTTCTAACCGCGCCAGATCAAGCAAACGCTGAAGGATATTCTGCAGCTGCTGTACCCCTTGGTCTGCGCTGGTGAGGGCTGCTTCCATGGTGGCTTTTTCATCTCGCCGTTGCAACGCAAGCTTCGCCACTTGAATGTGTGTTTTCACACCGGTAAGGGGAGTACGCAATTCGTGCGCCGCGCTATCGGTGAATCGGCGCTCTCGCACGATTGCGTCCTGCAGTCTCTCCAAAAGTTGCTCGATCGTATGCAGGAGCGGCTGTAACTCTACAGGGGCCTTCACCTCAGGCAATGGACTATCGTCGCCGGGCCGGCGCCGTGCCAGAAGGCTACGAATACGCTCCACGGGCGCCAGTCCACGGGTAATGCCCAACCACAGCACGATCAGGGTGCCAAACAAAGCGACAACGAACGGCACCCCTGCCGAAAGGATCAACTCTTTGACCAATGCCTCTCTGACGTCGATGCTGTCGGCGGTAGCGATCTGAACGTCGCCCTGCCGCAGTACATAGGTACGCCATCGCTTATTACCGTATATATAGGTACTGAAGCCTGGATCAGCATGCATCAGTTCCGGACTGCCTGCCGTACGTGCCACGGTTTCAATCACGACTTCACCGCGCACGAGGCTTACTTCGCACGCCACCCCATCTCGGGCGACGACGTCCAATGGCTTATCACCCATTGCGGCAATATCTTGAGGTTCGGGAAATTGGGAAACCAGCCCGGCAACCATTCGTGCGGACGCCGCCAGACGGTTGTCCAATGCCTGGCCTAACGACTGACGGGCGTCAATGAACATCCAGGTCGCCACCAAAGTCCAAAGCGCAGTCAGCGAAATACCGATATACAGCAAAAGGCGCAAGCGCAGACTCATGTTCCCACTACCTTCTCGGCTGAACCAAGCCTATAACCGAGTCCACGCACTGTTTCGACAATATTATTTCCGAGCTTGCGGCGCAAATGATAAATATGTACGTTGATCGCATTGCTTTCCACGTTCTGCTCATAACCATAGACGCTATCGCAAAGCTGCTCTGTACTAAGGATGGCCTGGGGATTCTGCAGCAAGGCGCGCAATAATGACAACTCGCGACGTGCCAGCGCTACCGGCTCATCGGCTAGCCATACTCGGCCTGTCGACGAACAGAACTTCAGTTCCCCGTGATTCATGCAGTCGGTGTTGCGGCCCGCGACCCGGCGCGTCAGTACGTGCAACCGTGCCTGCAACTCATCCAACTCGAAAGGTTTGACCAGGTAATCATCAGCCCCTCCAAGTAGTCCCTCCACACGATGGCTGAGCGCGTCACGTGCCGTCAATACGAGAACGGGAAGATCACGACCTTCTTCGCGCCAACGGCGCAGCAATGCCATTCCATCTTCGTCTGGCAGCCCAAGATCAAGGATGCATACATCAAAGTATGACGTCGCCAATGCAGCATCCGCCAAGTTAGCCGTGCTCACGTGGTCGATCGTCAAGCCATGCAATCTCAGTCCCGCCACAATACCGCTCGCGACGAGGAGATCATCTTCTACGAGCAAAATATGCATTTCATTATCCTTGCGTACAAGCGCCGGAAACCTTCTGAACTCTCAATCAAGCAAAAATCTTAACAGTCTTTCAAGCTTTGCTCACCCTCGCATCACCTCTTAATGCTGCCTTAATTCTGGCAACTTATTGTGTCTCCAATTTGGCTGTATTTAATCTGGATTGCCACGTATCTCCTGAGGCAGCACCGGATACGACTCTACCGGATGCAGCCCCTATGGAAGCGGACACGTATGCTATGACACCTATACTGGGAACCTTGCTAGCGACAAGCTTTGTCGCTTCATTGGTGGCGCTGGGCATTCTCGTCTGGGCTGTTGCCAATAAGTTGATATTCGTGGGTAAAGCCGAGGCTTCCACGATTTTCATGGAAGGAGAGCTCGGCCATCCCGACGACAGCTCCTCTTTTGGTAAACAGAACGAGGACGAATCACATCACTTCGACGTATTGCGCGCTGGCATCGATCGCGCCGGGAAGGGCCCAGTTCTGGTTCTGATCACGGCTGGCATTCTCTGGCTACTGATAGGCTCAACATTCGGCGTCATTGCATCCTTGAAGCTGCACTGGCCAGATTGGCTCGCGGATGTTGCGCAGATCACTTTTGGCCGTGCACGCACACTACATCTGAATATCGTTGCCTATGGCTGGCTTTCGGTCACAGGCATCGGCGTGGCTTTATGGCTGTTGCCACGAATCTTCCACACGCCCCTTCGACGGCCCAATATGGCCTATCTTGGGGCCTTTCTTTGGACGCTGGGTGTTCTGGGTGGGACCATCGCCGTCGCTAACGGCTGGTCCGATGGCATTGAGTGGCTGGAATTCCCATGGCAAATCGACTTGGTGCTTGCATTGGGCGGTTTCTTCCTTGCCTGGCCTGCGATTGAGACTGCTGCACGGCGGAAATCACGTCACATCTATGTGTCTGGCTGGTATTTCTTAGCCGGCATGGTGTGGTTTCCCTTCTTGTTCCTGGTGGCGAACATACCCGGCCTGCACGTGGGCGCTCAGCAGGCGACAGTGAATTGGTGGTTCGCCCATAACGTGCTGGGATTGTGGCTGACGCCCATGGGCGTTGGCATGGCCTACTACATTATTCCCAAGATCATCGGCAAACCGGTGTATTCATACAACGTCTCGCTCCTCGGTTTTTGGAGCCTGGCGTTGTTCTACAGCCAGGTCGGCATCCACCACCTGATGGGCGGACCGATCCCGACCTGGGCGGTGACGCTGTCTGTTGTCCATAGCATCATGATGTTTGTCCCGGTAATCGCCGTTGCGATCAACCAGCACGTCACTGTCGCCACCAACATGTGGGCGTTCAAGCAGTCAATGTCGCTCCGGTTCGTATGGATCGGCGCGCTGATGTACACCCTCTCTTCCTTTCAGGGCTCAATCGAGGCAATACGTTCGGTCAACTCGATCACTCACTTCACCCATTACACCGTCGGGCACGCACACCTGGGCGCCTATGGCTTCGTTTCGCTTGTGCTGTTTGGCACTCTCTATTACATGATGCCGCACATCGTTGGCCGGCGCTGGCCCTACCCGAAACTGGTGCAAACGCATTTTTGGCTGGTGGTGGTCGGATTCACGATCTACTTCGTCTCCCTGACCATCGCTGGCGTCCTGCAAGGCATGGGGTTGATGGATCCGGGATCGAGCTTTGCCGAAATCACCCGATCGATGATTCCTTATCTTGAAGGCCGATCCATCGGCGGCACGTTGATGACCTTGGGCCACTTCGTCTTTGCCGCACATTTCGCCTTGCTGCTGCTGAAAAAAGAATCGAGCACCAATTCCGTCGATACGTTCGCTCCTGTGAAAGCGTCATGAACAAACTTTTGCCACTTCTCATTGGCGCAATTGGCGTCTTGCTGCTCGCCACACTGATGCTGGTGATTCTGCCCGCCTGGCAGCTTCGCACATCGCAGCCGCCGGCGCAGCTCCAGCCCTACACCGAGCAGCAGTTGTTCGGACGCCAGCAGTACGTCGCCAACGGTTGTATCTACTGCCACAGCCAGCAGCCCCGCTCCACAGGCCAAACGCTATTCGACGGCGCCCGCGGCTGGGGCCGCGCCTCGACGCCGGGAGACTATTTCTACGACACGCCCCACCTGCTGGGCACCATGCGTACCGGCCCCGACCTGCTCAACGTCGGCGCCCGCCTGAAAAGCCGCGATTGGCATCTGACGCACCTGTACCAGCCGCGCGCCATCTTCGATTGGAGCATCATGCCTTCATATCCCTATATGTTCGACGTGAAGGATGAAGCTGCGCAGGACGACGTCGTGGTGCGCCTGCCCGCCCAGTTCCAGCCGCCGGGCGGCCGGGTGGTCGTGGCTCGCAAAGAAGCGCTGGATCTCGTCGAATACCTGCTCAGCCTGGATCGCACCTATCCGGCCAGCCACGAGGAATTGCAGAAGAGGGACCGCGGATATGACCACCGTCCGGAAACAGCGGCAGACGGGCATGCGGGTTAGGAACGCCATGAAAACTAATCACCACTCGACAACGCCCCGTGTCGACGACATCGATCCCACATTCGAACCTTGGGAGCCGCCCCGCCCGATTCCCATTTTCCTGCTGGCGGTGCTCATCGCCTTGGCGCTGGCCGGCGTCGGCATCTATCTAAGCGACCTGGCTCCATGGACGGACTCCGGCTCGCCCGATACGGTCGCCAGTGGCCCGGTCGCGCCGGTGACGCCCGCAGTGCCTACTCCCATCGCGACGCAGGATGCACCCGAGCTGGTCCATGCCGGCCGAGGTAGCGTGTGGAGCTGCGCATCCTGCCATGGCGATCAGGGCGAGGGTGCCGGCAACACCCCCCGTCTTGCCGGCCTTTCAAAGGAATACCTGGCCAAGCAGCTGCGCGACTTCGCTTCCGACGAGCGCATTAACGAATCCATGCACTACGTGGCGCGCGAACTATCGGCTCACGATATTGCGGAAGTGACGGCCTACTATGCGAACCTGCCCGTCCCCCAGTTGATGCTGCCGCACTCCGATGCCGACATGGAGAGAGGCCGCCTGCTGTTCGAAAAAGGTGACTGGAAACTGGACGTGCCTGCATGCGTCAGTTGCCACGGAGACCAGGGACAAGGCGTGGGTGTCTCCTTCCCGCCCCTGGCTGCGCAACAGCCCGAATACTTGTTCGGCCAGTTGGCCGCCTGGAAAGGTGGTCACCGGCACAACTCACCGCAATCCTTAATGGACGACATCGCGAGCCGACTGTCCTACCAGGATCTGTATGCGGTATCCAATTATGCGGCGTCCTTGCCGGGAGACCGCGACGACACTGTCAAGTAAGCATAGAGAGCCAAGATGACACAAAACCATTCCTCTAACCGGCCGGAGCCGGGCATACGCAAGCGGATGTCAGGCGCCCGGCGGTTAGCCTGGAGCGCGGGACTGGGCATCCTGTTGTTCGGCGCCGGCTACCTGATTCATGACAGCGGCCTGATGTCGTTCTCTTTCACTTCCGAGAAAGGCGGCATTACCCAGATCGGCAGCCAGGTCTACACACGTGAAGCCATGGAGTCCGACCGCAAGACACACCAAGCAGACAGGGCTGCGCCCACAGCCGGCATGCCAGTCGGTGCCGATGGCTATTACTCACCTCCATCGGAAAACAGTATTCCTGACAGTCCCTACGGCGATGCCGTCAAGCGAGGCCGCGCCATCTTCATGGAAACGTCGACCATGGTGTCCGAGCACGTCGGCAATACGCTCGCTTGCGTCAATTGCCACCTTGATGCCGGACGCCGAGAAAATTCAGCTCCCATGTGGGGCGCCTATGTGCGTTATCCAGCGTACCGAAGCAAGACAAAGTCAATCAGTACCATCGAGGACCGCATCAAGGGCTGTTTCACGTACTCAATGAATGCACAGGGCTCACCATCGGGCCAGCCTCCACCAGCCGGGAGCGATATCTACCGCGACTTGACAACCTACTTCTATTGGATGGCCGATGGTGCGTCCACGGGAGAAAAGTTACCTGGCTCAGGCTATCCCAAGCTCAAGAAACCCGAAGAAGACTACGACGTGATGCGCGGACAGACAGTCTACGCGCAGAACTGCGCCCTGTGCCATGGCGCGGATGGCCAGGGCCAGCGAGATCCCGACAGCGGTGTGGTGTTTCCCCCGCTCTGGGGCCCGAACTCCTACAACTGGGGCGCGGGCATGGCGCGTATCGATACGGCCGCCGGCTTCATCAAGGCCAACATGCCGCTGGGCAAGCCATTCTCGCTGACCGACCAGGAAGCTTGGGACGTTGCAGCTTTCGTCGACAGCCATGAACGCCCCAAGGATCCCCGTCAGACCGGCACCCTCGAAGAGGCGCGCGTCGAATTCCATGATGGGGAGGAAAGCTTCTACGGCAAGGCAGTCAACGGGAAGGTCGTCGGCGGGGGTACGGAACAAGAGGACTGATCACGCCATGCAGTCGACGACAACGGCCGCCGCAGCCAACACATTGGACCTAGAGTCGCTGCGCCCCGCCGGACGCATGATTTTTTCCGTGCGCGGCATGTTCTGCGCCAGTTGCGCCATGGCGGTGCAGCGCGTCATCGATAAAGCGCCGGGAGTGCTGGAGAGCAACGTAAATTTCACCTCCGGCTCCGCCTTAGTTCGGTGGGAACCGGCGCGCTTCGATTTTCAAAAGCTTTTTGATCGGGTGCAGGGCCTAGGCTACGAAATGTCGCCGCTGCTGGACGACAACGAGGTGAACCTATCCCTGGAAAAACAAGCATCGCGGATACGGCTGCAGTTGATCGTTGCCGCCTTCTTCGGCATGTGGAGCATGCTGGGATCCTGGATGCTTTACTTTGGCATCGAGGCCGTGGCCGGTATCGATGCCTTGCTGGTAGGCTGGACCGCAACCATTTTCAGCCTGCCGGTGGTTCTATACAGTGGCCTCGATTTTTATCGGGCGGGCTGGAAAACAGTGCGAGCCGGAGTTCCCGGCATGGATGCCCTCATATCGCTGGGCGTCTGGGGCTCCTTATTGCTGTCGCTATGGAACCTCACTCGAAATTCGCCCGCCGTATACGTCGATGCCGCCACGATGCTTATCACATTCCTGTTGGTGGGGCGGCTGATCGAGATCCAGGCACGCAAGCACAGCATGGTAGCGATCGACGCCCTGCGCCAGCTCATGCCGGAAACGGCACGCATCATCCAGCCTGACGGAAATAAAAAAATCGTTGCGCTGGAGTCGGTCCAGACGGGCTCACTAGTTTACGTGCTCGCTGGCGAACGCATACCTGTCGACGGGCTCATAGAAAAGGGCGCGTCGCAGGTAGACACGTCTTTGCTGACGGGAGAATCTCTGCCGCTGGAGCGCAGCGCCGGCGAGTACCTGCATGCCGGCATGGTGAATCTGCAGGCCCCGTTAGTGCTGCGGGTGGAAAAATCTCAAGGCGAAAGATATGCCGATAAACTGGGTCTGCGCATGCATGAGCTGTTCGGCGCGAAGTCCTCGATGTCGAAACTCGCCGAACAATTTGCCCGATGGCTACTTCCAGTGGCTGGCGCGATATCGCTGCTTGCGCTCATGCGCCACCTATGGATGGGTATGGCCGTCGACCACGCATTACTAGCCTCGCTCTCGGTACTCGTCGCGGCTTGCCCCTGCGCCGTCGGGCTTGCCCTGCCGCTGGCATTCTCGGCAGGCAGTGCTCGCGCTTCGCGCGCCGGCATCCTGTTCAGGGATCCCGCCAGTGTCGAAGCCCTGGCGCGAGGCCGCACATTTGCGTTTGACAAGACGGGAACGCTCACGACGGGGCAATTGACAGTGGCGCGCATGACAAGCGAGCACCTGGCGCCCGACGATCTCCTACGAGTCGTCGCGAACGCGGAAACAGGCGTTGCCCATCCTGTGGCCAACGCCATCGTCCAGCATGCTCGTTCTCGTGGAATCGAAGATCTGCCGCTGACGCCCCTTGTGGAGCGGCATCCGGCCGGCGTACGTTATATCGCGCCCGATGGGGCGACATGGCTGATCGGAGCCGTCAAGTGGCTGGAGCGGCAGGGCGTGCGCTGCACCGAGAAGGAGGAAGCAGCCGCTGATCCCGCAACAGGCCCAGCACCAAGCGCCACAGCGCACATTTCTCGTAACGGACGATGGGAAGGCAAAATCGAACTGCAAGACAATATCCGGGCCGATTCGCTGAAGTCCTTGAACTTCCTGCGTAAAGAAGGCTGTCGAACTCTGCTGGTAACGGGCGATCACGCCATGGCGGCAAACTGGGTGGGTGAAAAACTTGGCTTTGCGCCGAAGCACGTTCACGCAGCCAGCAAGCCGGACGACAAAGTCGCAATCCTTCAGAAACATGGGCATGACACTGTTTTTGTCGGCGACGGCATCAACGACACGCTGGTCCTTGCTGCGGCCGGCTGCGGTGTGGCCGTCACTGGTGCAAATGCCATCGCCGTCACGGCCTCAGGCGTGGTGATCACGCGAGGCGGCATGAGCCAAGTGGTCCTGGCACGTCAAATGGCCCGCCACATCATGCGGCGAATCCGTCAAAACCTCTTTTTCTCGATCATCTACAACGTTGCAATCGTTGCGTTGTTCTTGCATATCGGCGTTACCCCCGGTGCGGCCGCCGTCGCCATGCTTCTAAGCAGCATGACGGTCCTCGGCAATTCTGCTCGTCCATTTCAGTCCGACGGCTTGGCTGCTGCTCATTAAGCAGCACCGCCAAATCTTTCATCCCTCTCGCCCGGAAACTTAATCATAATCAGAGAACTAACCTCCGAGAGTTTTGACACCACCATAGGCCTATCCGGCGTGCACGTTGTGCGCTTCTGGGCTAAATGGTGTGGACCGTGCCGGGCCATGTCGCCCCCGGTCAAGCAAACCTCCAATGACATGGCCAAAGACGCCCACTTCGGTGAGATCAACGTTGATCATGCGCTGGCATTGACACATCGCTTCGGGGGTTCAGAACATACCGGCAGTCCTAGCATTCAAGAACGGCTCACTCGCGGATCGAACGGCAGGAGCGATTGGAAAAACGCAATTGAACAATTTCGTCAAGCAACACTTGGATTGATCGAGTGAGCACGCACCGCTCACTCATTATCCTCGGTTCAGATCCTGCGGGATGGGCCGCCGCCATCCATGCTGCACGTACCAATCTTAGGCTCGTGGTCATTACTGCTTAGAGCAAGGTGGTCAGTTGATGACTACTACAGAAGTCCATAATTGACTAGGCGATGCTCACCGCTTGGAGGGACCGGAGTTGTTCATCAGCGCGACCCAAAGGTTGAAACCGGAGTTACATACGGCCACTGCGCCTTTAATATTGACTTAATCGGGTTGGCGTATCGTGTGTAATGATTGGCCCAATCGAACGGGTCATTACCCATACGAATGCGCTGAGCAGTGTGAGTGAATCAACACATGCAACCTGCGCTTTTACCGATTGGGAGTAATCCCATAAATTGAGGTGAAGTTGTTCAAAGCTCTCAACCTAGAATGTGTACGCGGTGATCGCAGCTTGTTCAACGGCCTGAGTTTTCATCTCAAGGCCGGAGAGTGTCTGGTGATTCATGGCGACAACGGTAGTGGAAAAACGAGTCTGCTACGCACACTTGTGGGGCTGGCAGCCCCCGCTGCTGGCGCACTGTACTGGCACGGGCGCAAGATCGACTCTCTGGATGAAGAATACCGATGTCAGCTCATTTACGCAGGCCACCTCCCAGGACTGAAGGAAGAGCTAGATGCAGAGGAAAACCTGCAGTTTGCCTTGACCCTGGCGAATGAACCGTCCAGCGTAAGTGCGATACACACGGCATTGCATCAGGTCGGATTGCAAGGCAAGGAAAATCTGCCGACGCGGCTCTTGTCTGAAGGACAGAAGCGTCGAGTGAGCTTGGCTAGATTAGTACTGCAAAAACGCCCTTTGTGGGTATTGGACGAACCTCTGGCCGCCTTGGACAGCAAAGCCGCCCAATGGGTGACGGAAACGATAGACCGGCACCTGTGCCGTGGCGGAATAGCCGCTGTCACGACGCATCATGAGATGAAACTGAAGCATGCGACGTATCACATCACATGCGGATAAGCACATGAGTGCGCCCCTGGGGCTGGCTTCTTTCCATGGAGTGATCAAACATGATTTAAAAGTCGCCATGCGTTGCAAGTCCGAAGTCCTGACTTCGCTTTCGTTCTTTGTCATCGTGGTCAGCTTGATTCCATTGGGCGTTGGCGCTGAACGAGACATACTCAGACAGATTGCACCCGGCATTCTCTGGATTGCCGCATTGCTGGCCACCTTGATCTCGTTGAATCGCCTGTTTGAACGGGATTATCTGGACGGGACCCTGGAGCAACTGCTCCTGTCCCCCGCTCCGTTGGGCGTACTGATATTGGGCAAAGTCGTCGCGTACTGGCTATTGACCGGCCTGCCGCTGACATTGCTGGCGCCATTTTTGGCACTGCAATTCGACTTGCCGCCTTCATCTCTATACGCGCTGACAGCCTCGTTATTGCTCGGCACCCCGGTGCTGAGCCTGCTTGGAGCGATTGGAGCCAGCCTGACATTGGGCTTGCGCAGCAACAGCGTGCTGCTGACACTGCTGATTTTGCCGCTTTACGTACCGGTGTTGATTTTTGGCACGGCCGCTGTTGACGTCGCCACCGGCGGGGCACGCACAGGCGCGAATATTTCGCTGCTGGGAGCGATGTTGGTGCTGGCCGCGTTTTTTGCTCCTTGGGCGACGGCTGCCGCGCTGAAGATTGCGCTGGAGTAATGAAAAACAGATGATCAACTGGTTCAAATACGCATCGCCAAGAACGTTTTATCCGCTTGCTGGGCGCCTGATCCCGTGGTTTGGCGCAGCCTCCGTCCTGTTGACTGCGGCGGGGTTATACGCAGGTTTCTTCATGGCGCCCACCGACGCCCAGCAAGGCGAGGGATACCGCATTATCTTCGTGCATGTGCCCGCCTCATGGATGTCGATGTTCATCTATTTGGTGATGGCTTTCTGGGCCGCAGTGGGGCTGGTTCTCAACAGCCGCCTGTCGGCCATGATGGCATCGGCCCTGGCCCCCACCGGCGCCATGTTCACCTTTCTCTCCCTATGGACCGGCGCCTTGTGGGGCAAGCCCATGTGGGGAGCCTGGTGGGTGTGGGATGCGCGCCTGACCTCAGAACTGATTCTGTTCTTCTTGTACATGGCCTTCATTGCGCTCCAGTCGGCCGTGGACGACCCTCGACGCGGCGACAAGGCCGCTGCCGTGCTGGCTCTTGTCGGCGTGGTGAACATTCCGATTATCTATTTCTCGGTCCAGTGGTGGAGCACCCTGCATCAGGGGGCCTCGGTCTCGCTGACACGCGCTCCGTCCATGGCAACGATCATGCTGGCCGGCATGCTGCTCATGGCCCTGGCCGCATGGGCGTACACCATCGCCACCGCACTAAGACGTATGCGCTGCATCATTCTGGAGCGCGAGCGCCATGCCGGGTGGCTGAACGAATTGAAGGAGATGCAAGAATGACATGGTCAAGTCCAACTGAATTCCTGGCCATGGGCGGCTATGGTGCATACGTATGGGGCGCCATGGGAATGTCCATCATCGCTGTGTGCGCCGAACAGATGCTTCTTGGACGGCGCCGTAGATCAGCGCTGCTGCAAGCAGTTCGCGAGCAGCGCATGCAAAAAAAGGCAGTCCAATGAAGAAGCGCCATCAACGCAGCTTGCTCATTGGAGGCGGGCTGGCCGCCATCGCCATTGCGACGGCGCTCGTCCTCAATGCATTCCAGAATAATCTTGTGTTCTTCTTTACGCCTACGCAGGTCAATGCGGGCGAAGCTCCCCAGGAACGCCTCTTCCGCGTCGGGGGGATCGTGCAAGCGGGCAGCGTACGGCGTGACGGCCTAACCGTGCAGTTCGTCGTGACCGACAACGCCAAGACGGTACCCGTCAGCTACACGGGCATACTCCCTGACCTCTTCAGCGAAGGCAAGGGCGTAGTGGTGCAAGGCAGGCTTGAGCTTGGCGGCCGGTTCCTGGCCCAGGAGGTACTGGCAAAGCATGATGAAAACTACATGCCTCCCGAAGCTCAGCACGCCTTGAACGAAGCCGAGAAAGCCACCAATGCAGGGAGGCCATGATCGCCATGCTTCCCGAGATCGGACATTTCTCCCTAATACTCGCGCTGTTCGTGGCGCTAGCGCAGGCCAGCCTGGCCCTTGCGGGCGCCGCGCGTGGCAATGCCGCCTGGATCGCCCTCGCGCGTCCCGCCGCACGCGCTCAGTTTCTTTTGGTGTCCATCAGCTTTATCGCGCTTGGCGGGTCGTTCTTCGCCAACGACTTTTCAGTTCTCTACGTGGCGCAGAACTCCAACTCTCAACTTCCCTGGTTCTATCGAATCGCCGCGACGTGGGGTGGACACGAAGGGTCGCTGCTGTTGTGGCTGCTGATGCAAACCGGATGGGCGTTTGCCGTAAGCTTTTTTTCAAGACAACTGCCGGAGGCTATGGTGGCGCGCGTACTGGGCGTGCTGGGCTTGGTCACCGTCGGATTTCTGCTGTTTGTACTGGCAACTTCCAATCCGTTCGAGCGGCTGATGCCTCCCGTCATGGAGGGGATGGACTTGAATCCGCTACTGCAGGATATCGGCCTGATACTTCATCCACCTTTACTGTATATGGGGTATGTCGGGTTCTCGGTGGCTTTCGCATTTGCCGTGGCCGCCTTACTGGCCGGAAAATTGGATTCTGCCTGGGCGCGATGGTCCCGGCCCTGGGCTACGGCTGCCTGGTTGTTTCTGACACTGGGCATCGCCCTGGGTAGCTGGTGGGCCTATTACGAACTCGGATGGGGCGGATGGTGGTTCTGGGATCCCGTGGAAAACTCGTCCTTCATCCCCTGGCTTGTCGGCACTGCCCTGATTCACTCCTTGGCCGTGACGGAAAAACGCGGCAGCTTCAAGAACTGGACAGTGCTCCTTGCCATCTGTACGTTCTCATTTTCCCTGCTGGGGGCCTTTCTGGTGCGTTCGGGTGTGCTGACGTCCGTGCACGCCTTTGCCACCGATCCCCGAAGAGGCGTGTTCCTGCTCATTCTTTTTGCTGTTGTGGTGGGAGCATCATTAGTGCTCTTTGCTCTGCGCGCCCCCAAAGTAAGCACAGGCGGCCAATTCTCATTGGTGTCGCGCGAGACTCTCTTGCTGGTGAACAATGTGCTGCTGGCTGCAGCGGCCGGCGCCGTAACCCTCGGAACCCTGTATCCGCTGCTGCTCGACGGCTTCGACCTAGGCAAGATTTCGGTCGGTCCCCCGTACTTCAATGCCATCTTCGTGCCGCTGATGATTCCCGCCCTGCTGCTTATGGCCATAGGGCCCGCAGCCAACTGGAAATCGGCGAAAATCGCGGCCTTGACAAAGCAGCTTCTGCATCCCGCATGGATAGCGCTGATCGTCGGCATCGGTGCCCCGCTCTTGCTGGGGCGATGGTCTGTGCTGATAGCGCTGGGACTGGGCCTAGCGGCCTGGATCGCGGCGTCGGTGGCCATCGGCGTGATGCAACGTGTGCGCGCCACCCGCAGTGGCCCGCTGAAACAGCCGCGCAGCTGGCTGGGAATGCATCTGGCTCATTTTGGCATTGCCGTGTTTGTCACGGGCGTCACGCTAGTCATGGGGTATGAAACCGAACAAGACCTACGCATGGAACCCGGCGCTACGGTGCAGGCGGGAAGCTATGACTTGACGTTCCGCGGGGTCACCAAGGCAACAGGCCCCAACTACGAGGCGGAAATTGGCGACGTGCTGCTCTCAAAGAACGGCAAAGCGCTGCGCACACTCCATCCCGAGAAACGCGATTACTTTTCATCGGACATGCCGATGACGGAAGCGGCCATTGACGCCAACGGCCTGCGGCACGTGTACGTCTCCTTGGGGGAACCTCTGGGCGGTGGATCGTGGAGCGTGCGGGTCTACTTCAAGCCGTTTGTCGATTGGATCTGGATCGGCTGTATCTTGATGGCACTTGGCGGGCTGTTGGCCATCAGCGATCGACGCTACCGGCTTAAACGCCGCCGGCGCCAAACAGACACGGCTGCCCATGGAGTTGACGCATGAATCGTTTTTTTTGGCCTTTGGCCGGACTGCTGTTACTGATAGGCCTATTGGCTATCGGCTTGACGTTGAAGCCCAGTGAAGTGCCTTCTCCGCTTATCGGCAAACCGGCACCCGTCTTTAGCTTGCCCAAGTTGGCAGCCCCGGACGAAACATTCTCGCCGCAATCCATGGACGGCAAGGTGTGGCTGCTGAATGTCTGGGCCTCGTGGTGCCCGCCCTGCCTTGAAGAGCACCCCGTCATTACCGATTTGTCGACCACCCACGGATTGTCGATTGTCGGTCTGAATTACAAGGATATGGCTGATGATGCAATCGCCTGGCTACAGCGCCATGGCGATGCCTATGAAGCAGTGATCACAGATCCCGAAGGCGTCGTCGGTATCGACTATGGTGTTTATGGCGTGCCGGAAACATATATCATCGATAAACAGGGTGTCATCCGCTACAAGCATATCGGCGCGGTCAGCTTCGGCGATGCTCGCGACACCATCCTGCCCCTGGTTCGAGAGCTGCAAAAATGAAGCGCATATGGCTGTTGCTGCTTTGCGCATCGGTTTGCCATCCCGTCTGGAGCAACGGCAGCGCGATTGAGGCGCGAATGCTGGATATCGCCACCGAGTTGCGCTGCCTAGTGTGCCAGAACGAATCAATTGCCGCCTCGCGCGCTGACTTTGCGAGGGACATACGGGAGCTGATTCGTAATCAGATCAAGGCGGGACGGTCAGAAGCTCAGATTCAGGATTTCCTGGTGGCGCGGTATGGCGACTTCATACTCTATCGGCCGCCATTGAAAGCTACCACGCTCTTTCTGTGGCTCGGACCCATGCTGCTGATGGTGGGCGGGCTCCTGGTGCTCGCCATGACACTGCGGCGCCGAAATAGAAACGCCGCGCCTGACCCGCTTGACGATGACGAACAACGCATGGCTGACGCCCTTTTACAGCGCAGCACCAGCGAAACTCATTCAAAAGGTAATTCATCATGAGCTTGCTCTTCGCTGGCATTGTGTCGTTGCTTTGCGCAACGGTGGCATTGTGGCTCGGCCGCGCCCTTTGGCGCGGCCCAGGCCAAGGTGATGAGATCGGGCATCACTCGGTCAACGCAACAGTTTTGCGCGATCAATTGGCTGAATTGGAAGGAGACGTCGCAAACCGTACACTATCCGAGCACGATTTTTCCGTGGCCAAGCAAGAGTTGCAGCGCCGCGCGCTGGATGAGGCGATACCTGGCTCGGCTCCCGCTACCGGTGCGCATAACAGCCGACGAGCAGCCGCGGTAGTGGGCATCGTCTTGCCTGTGGCCGCCCTGCTGGTGTACGCATACCTTGGCAGCCCGGCCGCAACGCGGCCCGCCCCAGCTCCCAGTGCTGCCACAATGACTCAGGCTGATGTGCAGAAGATGGTGGAATCTCTAGAGGCGCGCCTGAAAGAAAATCCGGACGATCCCGAGGGCTGGCTGATGTTGGGCCGCTCTTATCGATACTTTGGAAGATATGCAGATGCAGCCCAAGCTTTTTCCAAAGCTGCTCCCATCATCGAGGCGGACCCGCTTTCCCTGGCGGAATATGCCGAAGTGATCGCACGCAGCAGCGCAAGCGGATTTACCCAAGAAGCGACGCGACTACTTGACCGCGCCCTTACCCTCGACCCGGACGAACCATTCGCCCTCACCTTGGCGGGAAGGGCTGCATTCGAGCGCGGCGAATATCAGGCGGCCATTGGCTATTGGCAACAATTACTAGAACAGTTCCCGGCCGGTTCGGAAGCGGCCCAGGCGGTACTAAATGGCATTGATATGGCTCGACGAAGTGCTGGTGCCGCCTCTCCATAACCCATCAGCATACTTCGAACTCGCTTGGAAATCGCCTTCAAACCAGCTAATCGGTTTCTCGCATATAAGCCCGGGGACTGCACTTCATCTCGGTAGATCGATTCCAGACAGCTTGTCCGGACATCGATGTACGCTTGGACACCAACCACAAATCGGTAGACTTCGCAGCCCAGCGCATCGATATCGGTGTGCGCTACGGCATGGGGGACTGGCCAGGCCTGAAGGCCGACAAGCTCATGGATGAAGAAGCTTTTCCCGTATGCTCCCCTGAGCTGCTGCATCAGTTCAGGCAACTACGCAAGCCAAGTAATCTAATTCGCGAAACGCTGATCCATGACTTGACGATGGCCGGCCATGCGGGCTTCCCGACCTGGGAGGAATGGATGAAGAAAGCCGGCGTTAGCGACACAGCGACGATCCATCGCGGCATGCCCCTCAATAACTCTGCAGCCGTGCTGCAGACAGCTATTGAGGGGCATGGCATCGCGCTCGCACGCAGCATCATGGCCCGCGACGATCTGTCGAGCGGGCGCCTCGTGAGGCTATTCCCAGACATCAGCTTAGCGTTGAATGCCTCTTATTACATCGTTTACCGACCCGAGTGCGCCAATCTACCCACACTAGCGGCATTCAGGGAGTGGTTAATCACTGAGGCGGATGACTAATCACAAAGTAAAATTTCAAACGGAAGGGCTGCGCTGTCGCCCAATCTCCCACGACACCCCACCGCCATGCACTGTTGCGGCGATCTGCTGGCCCAGCCGCTGCTCGATCACCGGTCGCCACGGCACCAGACTGAACCCCATGCCGTCATCAAGCATCGCGTAACGCCCGCTGACGAGCATGATTGAGCGTCGGTAGATACCGGCCACGCGCTGCCCATCAGCCACGGGCCGATGCTCCAGACCGGTTTCGGCGGCAATGTCCTTGGCAGCCCGCGCCAGTTCCCGATTGCGCAGCGTGCTCAGCAGATTGCCCGCCAGGATCACGCGCTGCCCGCGCCGCTGGGCCAGTCCTTGCTCTTCGAGGAAGTCGGCGCGCTGCTGCATGGCTTGTTTGGCCTCGCCACCAAAACCCATATCCTCCAGCCCCTTGCCGCGGCCAATCAACTGGTGATCAAGCCAGGTGGCCCCAATCACGCGAGTTTGCCGCTCGATGGGAAGGGGTGATTTCAGTTCCACCGCCACACCTCCCTGCCGCTGCGCGTCATACTGGCGGCCACGTTCGGGGAGGTCACGCGGTACTTTCCATAGTCCATCAGCCACGCGCTCCACAATTCCGGCGCGGCGCAGGGCTTCCAGCCGGCGAACATGCGCCGCGACGACTTCCTGCGGGTCGCGACCAGCTTTGGCGCGACCTTGCTCAATAGCAAGGTGGTGATCGATACGATACAAACCGTCGCTTGCCAGTTCCACGATGTTGCGGTCAGCCGCTCGAATGTCGGCGGAACCCTTCACTTCCACCACCGCGCCGGTTGGATAGTTGGCCGGTTCGTCGCGAGCATTGAGTGCAACGTAATGGGCCTTGCCGTCCACGCCGTCGATCACCAGATAGCCCCGGTCGCGCAGCTCATCATCCAGCCCCTTGGCCGCCACGCGCCCAACGATGACGCGTCCACCTCCATCATCATCTTGGCCCGGCTCGAATACGGCAAGTTCGCGTTGTTTTCCGCTCATGGCCCGCTGCATGGTGCGGATAATGTCGCCCCGCTCGCTCAGGGCGCGCAAGATTTTTTCAGCGTCGGTGTGCATGGCCCAGGTGCCGGGCTGTATTTCATCGGCCAGCCCTAGGCGCTGCAAGCGTTGCAGGCGACCGATCAGCAACAGGCGCTGGCGTTGCAATGTCGGCTCATTGAAGCGTTGGATCTGCACCCGTCCATCCTCTCCGATCTCACGTTGCAGGGTGCGATCCAGGCTCGTCCACCGTTCCTGCTCCACTTCGCGCTGCATGGCCTGCTGGATTTCCAGCTCGGTGCGCGGCCCCAGCCATTCGGTCGCCAGCTCAGAAGCGCGATGACGCAAGCCCTGGGCGATATAGTCGCCCGCAATGATGAGGTCTTGACCGGTCTCGTCGCGCCCGCGCACGATCAGGTGGGTGTGCGGGTTGTCGGTATTCCAGTGATCCACCGCCACCCAATCCAGGCGCGTGCCCAGGTCGGCTTCCATGCGGTTCACCAGATGCCGGGTGTAGGTGCGCAGGTCACCCAGCTCCGCGCCATCTTCGGGCGAGACAATGAAGCGGAAATGATGCCGGTCGTCTGCGCAGCGTTCCTTGAAGGCATCCAGATCGGCGACGTCCGTCTGTGGCCCATAGGCTTGGCCTGGCTCGCCATTGCGGCCCGCGCCGTCACGCTCGACGTAGCGCAGGTGCTTGGCAAGCGACTGTGGGCTGGCACGTTGCTGATTGACCAGCAGCGTCTTAATGGTCACGCGCCGCGAGAATGGCGTGAGATTGGCGCCTGCGAAGCGCGCCGCCGTATGGCCGCGACCCAGGCGTGCGCCGGGACGCTGACCGGTGCGTGCGCCACGGCTACCGGCTGCGGAATGACGCATCGAGGACTTGCCCCCGCTGGCCTTGCCGGTCTGCTTGAGCACCTTGGAAATAAAACCTTGGCCTTGACCCTTGCCCCGGTTCTTCGGGGCGCTGGGGCGCACCCGGAAATCATCATCGCGGCGGTCGCTCATGGCTACGCTTTCTGTAAGTTCTGACTGAAGCTGCGGCGTAGCCGGTCGTGTGAAGCACGCGGCAAGCCCTCTCTTGGCGCGAGCCTCGCGCCCCCAGCGGCACGACGGCAACGCCGCGTCGTGCCGCGCCACCCCCACGTGCAGACTGGCTTTGCGGGCGGCTGTGTGCCGCCCCCTTTTGTCTTGCCTTCCGCCTTTGCCTGTCGCTTTCGCTCCGGGCGTCGGCGGTCCGGCAGCGCTGTGCTGCCGACAGCCAGCCCGCCGGCGAACGCGCCAATGGCCGCAGGCCGGGCGCGTTCGAGGCAAGACGCCTGCTCGTTGGACGGCTGCGCCGGATGTTGCGCGAGGCGCGGCGCGAATGCGCCCGTGCTGCACGCGCGACGACACGGCGGCAGCAGCCGGAACAGCATGCCCGATGGCACGATGAGATGCACGGCAACGTGCAGCGAATCGGCGGCCATCATGGATGTGTCTCCAGCCAGATCGGATGCGCGACGCCAATCACGCCGGATGCGCTGACCGGGCCGAAATAACGGCTGTCGAACGACGCCGGATGTGTGGCGCTCAGCAGGAACAGTTCGCTCTCAAGGAGTGGTCGGCAATGCGGCCAGAAGGGCAGCGGCCGGCCTAGCCGGTCGGCAGGCAGTGCGGCGGCCACCGGCACGCCGTCGATACGCACCTGACCGTCGATAATGCAGACGTGCTGCGGCGCGACGGCGCCCACACGTTTGAGCAGCGGGATATGTGCGGGCAGGTAGCCGCGCTGCGCGGCCAGTACGGCGGCGTCAGCAGGCAATCGAGTCAGAACAATACTGCCCACTTCCAGCCGACGGGGCAGCGAACCGGACTGATGTTGGAATGGTTTGACGCGATACCAGCCGGCCGGAACGCTGCTGGACGGGTTGTAGATCAGGCGCGGTAGCGGCTGCACGAACGTCGCCCAGGCGAGCGCCGCGAGGCCAACGGCGGCGAAGCCCGCCAGGACGATGCGAGCGCGCACGCGTGAGCGAGGAAACGGCGCGACTTCGGGTGTGCGGGCGGTGGTGGAATCGGGGGTCATGACAGCGCCCTCCCAGCCAGCCAGGCAGTGTGCCGCTCAATGGTGTATTCGGGCAACGCCAGGCGGGCCGCCAAACGGTTGCCCAGCGTGCGCCAGTACGCTGGCGATGTAGCGGCGGGCACGATGCCCAGCGCCTCGATGGCGTCAATGCGCTCCAGCACAGAACGAACTGGATGATTACCTTCGACGTTCAGCAGCAAACGCGCACCGGGCTGCACGCCGGGAATGCGCTGCGCCGCGTCCAACGGTGTGCAAGCCTGCATTACCATGAGCTGCCAGCGTACCGTGCCGTAATCGTTGGCCTGCCAGCGGACGCGGCAGAACATCACGCCCGGCATAAACACCGCCCAGCGCCGCCAGCGATCCAGCCGGATCATATGTGCCGGTTCGCCAAAACGCAGATAGAGATTGAAATGCGGTTCGATCGTGGCGAGCGCCACCCGCGTCAGCGGCACGCTGTTGGCTTGGTTGGCAAGCGTGGCGGATAGCGGCAGCGATGCCGCCGTCGCCGCGCCAAAAGCAGGCGAAGCGGATGTATTCATGGCGTGTCCTCTTTGCGATGTTCTGGAAACTCGCGCTCCAGCAGACCGCGCAGCAGGTCGGCCACGGTCACGCCTTGCGTGAAGGCCGACACCTTGATGCGTGCGCGCAGCGCGGGGGTGATGTCCAGCGTCAGGCGGGCGGTGTAGCAGTCGCCCTTGTTCAGTGCGCCGGCGTCGCCCTGGCGAATCCACGCCTCGGCGTGTGGATTCACGGGCGGACGCATACCTATTCCGACGCGCTTGGCCGGGCGTTTGCTGTTCGGTGGCAGCCTCGCTCTCATGTCGGCCACCGCAGCAGTTCATCGACCAGGGCCGTGATTTCACGCGCCGCCGCGCTGTCGGGCGCTGTCTCGCGTGCCAGCCGCCCGGCGGCCACGCTGTCGGCAAAGATGATTCTTTGCCGGACCTCGGCGCGCAGCGTCGGCAGCAGCAGATCGGCCAGCGCCTGGCGCGCTTCGCGCCCAATGACGGTGGTGCTGACCCGTCGATTGATGACAAAGGCCGCTTGCAAGGCGGGCCGGAACACCTGGGCCTCGCGAATCAGCGCCACCATCTCGGCGCTGGCCCATAAGTCGTAAGGGCTGGGCTGAACGGGAATCAGCACGTAGTCGGCCGCCAGCAGCGCGGAGCGCGCCAGGGCGGCGATGCGTGGCGGCCCGTCGATCACGACATGATCGGCCCGTCTGGCCAGCTCCGGCGCTTCCTGATGCAGTGTTTCGCGAGCAAGGCCCACGGCGCTGAACAGCCTTGGCAAACCTTGCTGACTTCTGCGCTGCGTCCAGTCCAGTGAGGAACCCTGCGGGTCGGCGTCCAGCAGGATGACCTGCTGACCGCGCAGCGCGAGTTCTCCAGCGATGTGGGTGGCGAGTGTGGTCTTGCCGGCGCCCCCTTTCTGGTTGAGCAAGGCAATAATCATGGCGCAGCCCTCCCACCTGGAATGCCTGTCTGTTTTTGCCTTGCCAGACGGGCATGGTGCTTCGGCTGATTTTGCTGTTCAGACCGTCCCGATTGTTGGTTTTTGGAAGCTGCCCACCGATATGGCGCTTCTCTATTAAAAGTTAGAGTAGTTAAGTTAGGTAAGTTAAGGGGCGCGCAAAGCCAGCAATGGCGCCGGGTTGCGGCCATTTTTGTTGCCTGATAGCACGAGGATGTGTTGCCTGATAGCACGAGTGTTCCGTTGCCTGATAGCACGACACTATCCACAGGATATTCACAACTTACCCACAGATTTATCCCCGTGCCGTGGGCGGCACGGGCCGGAACGTGAGCAGTTCGGTTTTGTCCTCCGGTACGAGTTCGATGCCCAGGACGTAGCCCGGCAGCGATTGGCGCGCAACCAAGGCGCGCAAGTCGGCGGCAAAGTCGTAGAAGCGCGCTACGCTGCCCGATTTGCGGTACAGGTGCCGGAAGTCGAATTGCCAGCCGTCCGGCTGCTTGCCGCCGTGCTTGCGCACCAGGCGGTACAGCCAGCGTTCGATGCCGCCCGTCAGGCGGAAGTATGCCGGGTCGATGGTCAGCACCAGGGCCGCATCCATCACCCCGGCATAGAACCAGTCCGGCAAAATCAGTTCGATGCCCAGCGGCTTGCCATCGGCATCGGCCAGCTCCTTCCATTCGTTGATCCACGAGAAGCGGTGCAGCCGCCGCCCCGTGGTTTCGCGGATGGATGTGGCCACGCTGGTCGATTGCAGCCGGTCGAGGGCGGCTTTCAGGCGCTGGTAGTCGCGCAAGGACGTACCGCGCCCAATGAAGCGCAGGATCTCGTAGGGACGCACCTGCATCAACCGTGAGCTGCGGATGCCCGCATCGCGGGCTTGCACGATCTGACTGGCGGCCCAGATCAGAATGTCGGCATCCCAGATCGTGGCAATACCGTGTTCCTGTGTACCCTCCACGCGGATGGTGACGTTCCCGCTGTGAAAGTCGATGGGCGCAACGCGCCGCGACTTCGCCAACGAGAAGAAGGGATAGGCCATCAAATCCTGAGCATCGCGCGGCGCCATGTCCTCGCCCGGTAGTGCGCGGAACAACGCCAGTTGTTCGCGCTGCGGCGGGGGTCGCAGCCGTGATGACTGCGAAGGACTGGACATGGCGATGGCCGCCCGCACCCGAACGCTCAGCGACCGTCACGATAATCACCCTCATGGCGCTCGGCGTATTCCGGGTCGGATGTCGCCTCGTAGCTGCGCGCATCGGCCCAGGCGTCCAGATCGGCCACCGCATACATGACGCGCCGGCCGAATTTACGAAACGTCGGCCCGCCGCCGATCACGCGCTGCTTTTCCAGCGTGCGCGGCGACAGGCGCAGGTACTGGGCGGCTTCGTCGTTGGTCAAGTAGCGTTGGGGCTGCGCGGGCGTGGCAATGGGTGCGGCGGCGGGCCGTAAGGGAGCGGGTCGCATGAGATGAACCTCCATCGGTCGGTAGAGCCGGCGGCGCCAGTGCTGCCGGATGGAGACAGTCTCAACAAAGCCGGGCGACTTGCTCAGGGACGTTTTGCAGGGGATGAAGATCGTCCCTGTACAGGCTCGGGCAACTGTGCCAGGCGGCGGTAGCCGCCGCGCATCAGCGCATCGCCTCGCCGAACCAGGCGGCGCATGCGAGCGCGCATAGCGCCATCGGCATGCCAGTCGCGGGCCACCGCCTTGGAGCCAAACAGCCCTTCGGCGATGTCGCGCAAGGACGCACCCGCCAGGGTCGCGTCGAGCGCTTGCAAGGTGTGCAGTTCCTGCAAGGCCGACAAGGCGGGCCGGGGCCGCACCACGGCAATGGGAACGGCGTCGTTGACCAGAGCCAGATTGTTCATTTCCAGCGTGAGCGCTTGCGCGTGCGCAAGAAGATCGGCGCCGGCGCGCACGGCATAGACGTAGGCCATGCCGTCTGCCAGGCCAGGGGCCACCGCCAGCCGCAGGCAGCTACCCGGCCAACGCACCCGCAGCACCAGGCGTACACCGTCGTGAATCAGGGATTTGTCACCGGGGATGCGCCAGAGCGTGAATAGCGTGGCACCCGGCATGGGGTCGGCGTCCGGGTAAAGATGAACGCCATGAGAATTAGGGAACCAGATCGGATGTGCGTCACGCGCATCCAGGGCGGGGTCTTCCAGCAGGCGCAAGCCCCAGCGCTGCGCCGTGGGCTGCGCGGCTTCCGGCTGCTGGGAATGGCGCAGCCAATCTTGCCGGTAATCAGGATGGCGGCGCAGATATTCCCAGGCCAGCGCCGGGCCATCCAAGTGCAGGATGTAGAGATACGCGGCAACCGGATGCCAGTGCTTGGCGAGCGAATCGGCCATGACGCAACCCCCTTTGACTCAGCGGGGCAGCACCATCGGAAAATAAACACGAGCCAATAAACACAAGCCAGTTTCAATACGTTAAGATTTAACTACCAATCGCATAAAATGAAACTAAAAACATCAAGTCCGATTGCGTCTTAACCATTGCACCAGTGATCAGAATGCGATGATGGCACCGCTGAAGAATCAGCAAGCAGCATCCATGACCCTGCCGCATTTCGCGCAGAAGATCATGACTATTTAAGTCTGGGCCGTCGCGTATTCATGCAAGACTCATGATTCAGACCGTCACGGTCTTGAACATGACTGAAATAGTCACAATGCGCCTGGATGAGATGGGCTGCGCGGCTCGTATTGCGACTGCCTGTTAATCCGTGATCGAACCGTTTTCTTGCGCCAGGCGCACGTATTCCGAGAGCGGGCGCACCGCCTGGAAATAGCGGTCGCGCATCACGGGCTGCTTGCGTGGGCCGACGATGGAGGCCAAGGCGGAAAGCTGCACAGTGCCCAGCGCCGGCATGCCTATCCCCAGGTCGATCAGCCCATACGCCGTGTCGCCATCAGCCGGATCGAGT
This sequence comes from Pusillimonas caeni, assembly GCF_003545815.1. Taxonomy (GTDB): domain Bacteria; phylum Pseudomonadota; class Gammaproteobacteria; order Burkholderiales; family Burkholderiaceae_B; genus Pusillimonas; species Pusillimonas caeni. The sequence continues at coordinate 396,320 of NZ_PDUW01000003.1, read as the reverse complement.
GCGGTCAGCAGCCAGGTCGCATGCGCGTCCGGCGTGAAAAGCCGCACGACCGGCGGCGGGTCGATACGCTGGCCCGCAGCGCGGGCCTGCCCGTGAGCGAGCAGTTGTGCGCGTTCGTCGTCGGTGATGAGTGAAAGGTTCACGTGTGCTCTGCCAAAACGTAAAACCGCTGATCTGCCTTTGTGCATTTGTGCGAAGACCCGAAAGCGGTTTGTCTCGAATCCGTAAAAGCGGGCAATCGTAATGCCGATTGTGCGCAAGCCCTGAAAAGCACGCTTGCGCATCTGCGCTTTAAAAGGAATCCACCTTGACGGGTTTGCGTCATTACACAAGAAAAAGCTGAAATCTGGATGAATGAGTTAAAGATAACGTGGTTTTAATTGTGCCGCCAAACGACGCTTGTGTCTATGCAAAAGCGTCCCATCCAGCGCGGCCGGCCACCCGGCGCCACTACCTATGATGCCGAACTGGCGCACGCCTTCGGTACAGCGGTGCGTGCGCTGCGCACGGAACGCGGCATCGCCCAGGAAATGCTGGCGAACCTCGCCAATGTTGAACGCTCCCATCTGGGCAAGATCGAGCGCGGCGAACACACGCCCACCCTGGCGATTATCTTCAAGATCGCCGGCGCGCTGGAATGCAGCACGGCCGTGCTCATGACCCGGACAGAAGCCCAGCTTGCCCAAGGCAAGGTCTCAGAATAAAGGTCTGGGGCGGCTGTGCCGCCATGGGCTGTTAGGTGAACAGGCGCCCCGCCGAAAGGCGGGGCGCGGTGGTTTAAGCCGCCTGCGGCTTGCTGCGCGACCACAGCAGATCATGCGTGCCGTCCTCGCCTTCGATCAGGCGGGCATAGACCGTGGCCGGGAACGTGGGGTCGTCCAGGGTGACGGACAGGTATTCCCGCCCGGCCTCGCTGGTTTTCTTCCACGCCGCGCCGATGTCATGACTCGCCGCCTGCAAGCGGAAGTCGGGGGCTTTGTCGTTTTCGCCCTTGTCGTTGGCAACCAGCTTGACCTTGACATTGAGCGTCAGGGTGCGCAGGGTGCCGGTGTAGCCATCTTTGTCTGCGGTGAAGGTGCCGATGTTAGCCATGATGATTCTCCTTTCAGGAATTCAAGGTCGCGCCAGTGCGTCCTTGTTGTGATCCGGTCGGCGGGGGTGGGCGGGCCGCACCGCGCCAGCGGCCGTAACAACGTGAAGGGCCGGGAAGCACAAAGAATTTGTCCCGCGAGGAAGCCGCCCGCGGCGGCGGGGAAATTGTTTGTGCTGGACGGTTGCGACCAATAAGCCCGAAGGCTTGCCGTCCCCCGCCAGGATTCACGACAAGACAAGGACGTACAGGCCGACCGTCCTGCAAAGAGAGGTGGCGAACTCGGTTTCTCCGCATACAGGCTTGACCGGCAAGCGCCCTGATGCGGGCAAGAACCAGGCTCCCAATATGGGGTGAAAACGCACCCGCCGCAAGTGGCGGCGCTGTCGTCGAAAACGCGGTGTGGAAGCTCCATAAGCCAGACCGGGCAGCGTGTCGGTGAACCGCCCCTCCTGATGTCCAGACAAACAACCGCCAGCATCGAGGACGGCACGCTTGCGTGCAACCTGCGCCAGCAAGCCCAGGCGTAGCGTGACCCGCGCCGCCGTTTGGCGGGGCGCCATATAAAAACCGAAAGCACTTGAGGCTGCCTATCTGACAACAGCACAGGGTATAACGCGCCCTGTGCTGTTGTCGGAGCTTTACAGTTGCCCCCGCTCTGCCAGTGAGGTTGTGCTTGCCGCCGTCACGAGGACATGATCGAGAAGCCGTACGTCTACCATCGCCAGCGCGTTTTTCAGATGTTTGGTCAGGTTCAGATCCGCCATGCTTGGCTCGGTTGAACCCGACGGATGGTTATGCGCCATGATGAGCGCGGCTGCGTTCAGACGCAGCGCCGTCTTAACGATCTCGCGGGGATAGACGCTGGCCTGACTCAACGTGCCCGACCCCTGCTCGATATAGCGAATCGGCTTGAAACGTGAGTCTAGATACAGGAAGGCGGCGCATTCGTGTCCCAGCCCGGCCAGCTTGGCCTGAAAAAACTGCTTCACCTTGGTCGGCTGATCGACCGGCGACGATTGGGAAACCAGGCTTTCCGCAGCCGTGCGGCCCGCCGCCAGAATCTGCTCGTCGCTGGCCAGCTTGTAGCGGCCGCTGGGACTGCGTACATACAGAGCGTATGTCTCGTCCATGTTGTCATAGCTCAGTGCGGCGATGGTGTTGTTCATGATGCTCTCCAGTGTTCAGGGCGGGATTGCCCGGAACCCGAAGGCATGGCGCAGCGCAGGTTTCAAGGGTCAAAGACGGCCAGCGGCCGCAAGCGGCGCCCACGGCGACGCGCCGCCCTTGAAAATAAGAACGACATGACACAATGACCGGGAGTAAAACAGCCCCCACCGTGTCACTGGGTTTTGCGTTGGAATCCTCTGCGTGCAACGCAGCCAGACTTTAATCGTTGCGGGTCGCGCAACGTGCACGCGCAGTGCGCAGCGCCCCCCGACGCGAAGGCGTGAGGGATGGAAGCCGAATGGCCGTGACGGCAAAGCCGGCATGTGGCGCTGCCCGACAGCCCGGCGGCGCGTGCGCCGACACGCACGGATTTATCCACAGATTCTGTGAGCAAGCCTGTGCATAAGAGATGAAGACTTTATGACAGCCCTTGTCATTCCGTGCCTTGCGCCTGGATGGGCTGCTATTTGTCCAGCGCAGCGATGGCCGCCCGCCCCCAGGCGCGCTTGTGTCATAGGCTCCGGTCGCCGCTGGCCCGGTGGGCGGCGAACGGCTGATTTGGCTTTTCGCTTTGGCTGTTATCACCGGGCGCGGCGATGCCGCGTCCGGATTTTGCCCACCGTCCACAATGACGGGGAGACATTGTGGACGGTGCGAAATAAACCCATGAACCGCCAGCGCCCCGGCTGAAACCGGGGCGCTGGTTGCTCGTCAGGGTTATGCGGCGACGGCATTCACCGCATCATTCAGCGTATCGGCATCCTCGACGGTTTCACCATCTTCGTCTGCCGCCATGTCCTGCGAGGCTGCCACCCGGAAGATGGCGGGCATCCATCCCATACCGGCCACCAGCCGTTCGGCTTCGCTGGCAATATCGGCCTTTTTCAGCTTCGCCAGCCGCGACACCTGATCAGGCGCGAACTCGCCCACGGCATCCAGAATCACGGCCTTGGAAATGTGCTTGAAGTAGCCTTCGGCGGTCGGCTGCCACCATGCCGCCATGTCCAGCCCCACGGCCTGCGCGAGCTCCGCACCCGGTTGCTGTGCGGTAGCGCGGGGGGTGATGATGTCCACCGTTGCCGCCGCGCATACTGCCAGCAGCCGCACCAGTGCATCTTGCGGCGTTGCCAGCAAGACGGTGAACAGGTCGGCGCTGTCCTGCGGCAAGCCTTCGCTCAAGACCTTTTGCAATTCTGCCAGCGCCACGGCGGCGGGAGATTCCGGCCAGTCCGGGGCCATGCTTTCCAGCCGGTCTTGCACGGTCAAGCGTATTTCCAGTGGCAAGCCGTCGCGATGATAGCGATCACGCTGCAAAACCGTCTGCACCATGCCATGCACCACAGCGGCCAGGGCAGCTTGTGGATTCCGGGCCAGTTCGATTTGCAGCGCAGCGGTGCGGTGGGCGCTCAAGCGCTGCGCCAGCCGGTCGGTCATGGAAGCGGCCTTGGGCTGTTCGTCATCCTCGCCTTCGCCGTTAACGTCATCCTCACCGCCGAAGCCTTGGCGCAGCCGCTCCAAAGTGCGCAGCGCCTTCGCTTCGGCTTCACGCATCAGACCGCGATACACCACAATTTCCCCTTGCCGATCAAGGGTAACAATGGCCCCTGCGGCGGCTTTCACGTTCGGGGCGTAATCCAGCAAGCGATCTTCCAGCGCCTGCAATTGTTCGCCCAAGCTGTCGCCCTGCTCCTGCAAGGCATCGGCTTTTTCCTCGTCATCATCGCTCAATGCCGCATCAATCGCTGCACCAGTGGCCTGCATCTTGGTTTCCAACCGCTCCATGCGCTCGGCCTCCCGCTTGGTGGGATTGCGCCGCTCACGTGGGGCTCGCTGGAAGGCTTGCAGGTCGGCATAGGTGGCAAAGGGCGTGGCATCCACCCAAGCCCACCCCTCCGCCTTCACTGTGGCCGCGTGGTCGTCCAGCTTTTGGCGCACCAGCGTTTCCAACAGTGCCGCGTCGGTGACATACACGCCACTATCGTCCTGCGCGAACAAATCACGACGAATGCCGCCGCCTGCGGCTTCGTAGGCGTCCAGTCCGACGAAGCGCACCAGCGCATGGCCTGCGTCAATTTCTCGCTCGGTCAACCGATCACGCAAGGCATGGGGGCTGCGCTGCCATTCGGGCGCGTCATAAAACGCGGCGTCTTGTGCCGCATGATCGTCTGTGATGGCAAGGGCCATCAACTGATCAAGGTTCACGGCATCGGCGCGGTAATCGGCCAGCAGGCGCGGCGAGACGTTCGCCAGTTTCAAGCGGCGCTGCACCACCAGCGGGGTGACGCTGAAATCCGCCGCAATGTCTTCAATGGGTCGGCCTTCCTTGACCAGTGCCGCAAACGCTTCAAACTGGTCTGCCGGGTGCATGGCCTCACGCTGCACGTTTTCGGTCAGGCTCACGGTGCGGGCGCTGGCGTCCGGCACCAGCAGGCATGGAACCTCCCAATCCTTGGCGATGCGGCGCTTTTTCGCCAGCAGCTTGAGCGCCGCCAGCCTGCGGCCACCGGCCACGACCTCGTAATGCTCGCCATTGACGGCGGCGATGACGGTGAGGTTTTGCAGCAGCCCCACGCGGGCGATGCTTTCCGCCAGCGCATCAATCGACTGGCCTGCGGTCTTGGACTTGCGCACGTTGCGCTTTGAAACGCGAAGCTGCGACAGCGGTACGAGAATCAGGTTTTGCGCCGGGGCGGCGGCTTCGGGCGTAGCGGTGTCGATAGCTTGGGCTTCGGTGTGGTTGATCGCGTTCATGGTGAACACTCCTTGAGGTTTTGCATTGCAGCCATGAAAAGCGCGGCAAGGGTGGCTGCCTGCCCCTGCCGCGTAGGGGAATCAGGCTTTCAACTGGCGCATACCCTCGGCCAACAGCCACAGGGAACGGTTCAGGCGAATGTCGGAATCAATGCCCTGCACCGCTCGGGTGCTTTGGCGGCGACCGTTGGCGCTGCGGCCACGCAAACCGCCTTTGGTGAGGTTTTCTTGCAGGCGGTTGAAGGTCATCCACAGATCGGGGCGGCGGTCGTCATACCGGCGCGGCATCAGAATCTGGCTTTCGGTGATAGGTGCAGGTTTGTCGGGGTCGTCGTACTTCAGGGCCAGTGCTGCGCGTGCGAGAACCTCGGCTTCTCCCGCGTCCAGCGTGATCGCCTGCATGGCTTCGCGGGATTCCTGTACCCGCTCGAAACCGTCTAGCACTTCATAAGCACCTTCGATGACCTGCCCGGTAATGTCGCCTTTATGCGGGATGCGAACATCGGCGACGGTGTCGCCGCACACCAGCCCATTGGCGCAAACAAATCTGAACGCGCCCGCCAGCATCTGATAGCTGCTCGTGCCATCGTGCGAGTTCAAAAGAATGATTTCATTGGCAATGCTGTCATTCACCTGATTGGCATGGCGCAGGCGAATCATGTGTTTGGTGTGTTCGCGCCGGTCTTCGTTACGTACCCGGGTCTGCGTCACCATGAAGGGTTCAAAACCTTCTTTCCGTAGCTCCGTCAGCACTGCCGCCGTGGGGATGTAGCTGTAGCGTTCTGAACGGCTTTCGTGTGGAGCATCGGCATAGATGGACGGCACCACCGCCCTGATCTGATCGTCCGATAGTGGGCGGTCGCTGCGAAGCACGGGGGAATGGGGAGCGAAGCGGGATGCAAGCATGGGATTTCTCCTGACAAAGAAAGGGTTTGCTGTTCACCGCACACCGGATTCCAAGATTCGGAAGCCCAACGCTTTTGAGCTGTTGTTGTGCGGTCGGCACGAAGAACCCGGTTGGCCTCGTTGCCACCGTCTTTCCTGAGTTCGTCGCCCGCGACGGTCAGGAGCCCACGAACGGGGGCCGTCAAGGAAAGAAGCGTCAGGAGGGTGCGGCCCGCAGGCGCAGCCGAGGACACGGCCTGGCGCGCCTTGACGGCACGCGGCCACGGGCTACAGTCGCGGACAAGGTGATGAAGTCAGGAAAGATGGTTGAGCAGGCAACGGCCAGGTCTTTGGTGTCGCCCGCAGGCAAGCGAAGCGCGCAGGCCCGAAGCGGGGAAGCCGGGCCGTAGGCGTCAGGGATGTGGAAGGCTGGCGATAGGCAGTCCCGTCAGGGATGAGCGGGAGCGAACCTGGAGCAGCGTGGTGCGCGAAGCGCAGACGCTATGGTTTGATTAGGTGATGAACTTCAACAGCGACAACACCGCCCTGTTCATTTTTGATACATTCTTGAGGGGCGCCACTGCCTTTCGTGGCAAGAGACGACAAGAAGTGGCAATGCTGGTCGGGCACATATTGCCATCCAGTCATTCGTTCGGCTGTAGCCTACACCATGTTCCCCAGATAGCTGCCGTAAAAACCACCTTTCTCACACCAAAGGAATATCTAGAATGGATTTCATTACTACCGGAGTCATCGCAAGCACGATTTACGACGTATTGAAACGCGGCGCTCAATTAAGCGGCGATATTCTAAAGAGTCGTTTAGGTAGCTGGATTAAAGACGAGGTGGTTGCTGATGCTTTGGCCACCGAACTTGCGAAACTCAATATCAACGACGAGTTAAGTGAGCTAGCCATTAATCGCCGCCTAGAAAATTCCTCGCAATTACTCACCCTACTTCAAGAAATCAACGCAAAGGCTGCCATAGCTACGCCATCCACAATCAATACCGTCACTCAAACTCACAACGGCAGTGGCGACAATGTAGCAGGCAACAAAATCACCCAGTGATCAATAATCAGGAACCGCATACGTGAGCACAATTGAGCAGAGCCACACCGGTGTTGGTGATAACGTGGCTGGCGATAAGATCATGGTCCAGATCAAATCGCTGGCTCCGGCTGATCTGATTCCTCCAATGGATTTGGTGCTCGAAAGCCTTCGAAAAAAGGATAATGCTACGGCCAAAACCCAGATGGTCATGCTCAAAGCCATGGCCCAGCGAGACCCTGAAGCTGCCGCCTTGGTAGAGGTCATTTCAATCTATAGCGGACTGGTTGAAGCTCAAGATCACGATGACGCCTGGAAAACCGTTGCGAAGATCATCTCGACCGCAAGCAATCATGTGGTTAAGGACATGTGCTTAGCGGCGCTCCTGAAGTTGTCAAGTGGTACTGATCGCGAACAGGCGGCGAGAGACCTTTTTGAAGGAAAATCGCCTCCCGGACCGTACTCCCAAGAGACGTATCTACGTTTGTACGCAGACAAGGAGTACCTGGAGGCAGCGGGAAAAGGAAACCCCACAGAGGCAGAACTGACTGGGATCGTTGAGGGTGCCGCCCGACTGCAACTAACAGATCTGATGCTGCGAATGGCCAAGCACTTGGATACGTGGTTTCCCTCCTACAACTCCAAGGTGCTTCTTACCATCGCAACAGGCATGAAGTTCAACCCTGATCTTGCTAAATGTCACTTTTGGTTGAACCGGCCCGCAGTGAAGGAAGGGCTGGACGATCTGGCTGACCACACTGCTCAGCTATTCGAGCAATCGGAAGGCACCGATATACGCGTCCAGGAACTGGCCTGCTCCATTTTCAACGCTTATCAGGGCTACGCACCACTCAGCTTATTCAAAACGCTGAAAAAGCACCTTCCGAATCTTGATCCCACTCGATCTGCTTCTATTGCGATGTGCAAGGCTGCTTTAGGTGACGAGACCGCGCTGAACGAATCACAGAGGGAGCTGAAAGCGGCAACTGAAAATCCTCAAAAGCGCACTGCCTGGTGCAACCAGTTCCTTGCAGCGAATAGTCACCCAATCAGCGACATAATGCCCTTCCTTCGACTGGCAACACCACCCGAGCTCGAAGAATGGGTGGGTCGTGAGCATATACTAAATGACGCCTCTGAAATGGAGGAAGCTTACGTTCGACTGTTAGTCCACGCCCTTAAGCACGATGAAGATAACCATAGTGCACGGCAGAGACAGGAATTGGCCCAGCACGCGGATCGTTTCATTTCGCGATGGGGGAACGACATAACGACCTTGATGCCGGAAGTGGTATTTGAATTGGCAGAAAAGCTATCCGCCAGCAAACTACCTAATAAGGCAATCGAGTTCACCTCCCGTCTCATACCCGATGACACGTTATGGCCGTCTCAGTTCGTCGTAGCCTATCTGAGATGCTTACTTGAAGCGGAGCAGTACGAAACATTCGAGAAGGTGATCGACAAAATCAAAGATGCAGAAAAGTCTGTAATGATCTTAAACCTCAGTGCGATGAAAGCCGAGCGAATGGGGGATATCACATCTGCACTGAAATTTAGTGATCTCATGGTCGAGTATGCACCTGATATGGCATATGCATGGTATCAGGGCTGCCACCTTCGAGCGCGCCATCAGAGTTTAGCCGAGCAACAGCTTTTTCATCAGAGGATACCTGATGCTGTGCTGCAATCTCCGATTCCCGAGGTCATGGCCATTCTTGGGTTTCTTACCCGAGCCGGGAACTTCAAACGCGTAGAGCCGCTGTGGGTGGATTGGTTCATCCAATCCCCCAGAGACCGAGCCGTCGACTTGGTAAATTTCCACTTTGGCACAGGCCTCATGACCGACTTAGACTTAGATGTCTCGGCTACATTAGAGCAGTGCGCAGTTGCCATTGAGTATGAGCAGGAAGGAAATATTCAGACTCGGCTGATCGTTGAGGACGACCAAAACTCCGGTGAATACACATTGAGGTCCTCCAGCCACTTGGGGAGGCTGCTGCAAGATCTGCCGAAAGGCGAAAGCGCCAATTTGGGAATGGCTACTTACAGGGTGATAGACCGCCTGCCCCCTTACGTGGGGTGTTTACGTCTTGCATTAAGACTGCGACATATCCACAACGATGGCAGCGATTGCTTCGTCATGATGCAGATGCCATCTGACCCTGCTGAGTTAGTACCCTATTTAGAGAAAAAACTCGGCCAAAATTCAGATGCTGAGCGTCGCAAGCAACTGGAAGAGGTTGATGCCTTACCGTTATATATTCGTGGTCATGCGCTCTATCCAAACGATGCTTTTAAAAGCGCTTTGAATTGCTGGCCTGACGTCCGGATTCCCAAATCACCCCTATGGAATCAAGGTGAGGCTAGCCCTAATGCCATTGTGCTTGACGCTTACGGCATTGGCTACTTAGCAACTACAAACCTAGTCCGCGCAGTACTAGATGCTGGCATTTCATTTATTTTACCCGCAGCCACCAAAGAGAAGCTGACACAGTTCATCAATGAGATCTCCGATGAAAAGTTCATGCTCTTAGGTGTGACGGATAGTGGAAGACTTGTTCGAACCACGGCATCGGATATTCGCGAAAATAGCGCACACATAGTAGAGACGCTGCAATTAGTGCTGGACAATTCATCTGTAGCCTATCCGATGGCTCATGATGCAAATCTTGAGGTTTTTTCAATCAAGGAAGGGATAGACGCTACCGTCTACGATGCCATTCAGCTTTCCATGGCCAATAACATTCCTTGGTTTTGTATGGATGGGGCTTTTTCTGCTTTACACCACGCCAACAAGAGTCCTACGGCAAATGTAGCCGCTATAGTTCTTCGGGCTGTGTCAAAAGAAGAGTTCGACTTTGAGAGTCTGCGACACGGCTTTTTACTTTACTCTGTTGGCGCCCTTCCACTGGCATTCACTGCCCAAAATCTCCATTCGCTAGCACAAACACCAAATCCGTTGGCTAGTTTCATTCTGTTCCAACTGATAAAAAATCACGGTCGCCAAATTTTTTCAGATGAAGGGGAATCCGAGCTGTTGCTCCATTTGATTTTTGTTCATCTGTCCAGTCGCTATACCTTTGGCGGAGATCTCAGAACTCTATGGCCACGCTACACACCTTGGCAGATTTTCACCGATCATGTATTTAATCACGGACTCAGCCTATATCTCTCATTTGGCAAGGGCTACACGGAACTTCGACTAGCAAAGGTTATGAAGTACATGCTCTTCAGAACAGGGACGCACCACGCCCTTTGGGAGCATATTTGTCGAAAATTTTTAAGCTTTGCTGAAGGGCATTTCATGTCTTTAAAAATTATCGCTGAATATTTTCAATCATTTGAATCCGAACCATGAAAAAATCTGCACACACTGTTTGTTTTTAGCAAACGTAACGCGCAGACCCGACTCAACCAGACGGACCGAAGGTGTCATGCCGGATAACCATGACTTGAAGCACGGGCGGGCGCATCCCCGCGAACGCGACTGCTCCTGGCTCCAGGCCTATCGGTGAGACGACATACCCCGAGGCCACCCCACACACCCGCCTACGCTCAACTACGCCCACACAAGTTTCCCCAATAACAAACCCCGGCAACAATTTCCCCATGCTGGTTCGGTTGCATTGTGGCACCGACAACACAGGGAGAACGCCGTGAGCAATCCAAGCCGATGGGTACTCGTCAAGCGGTTTGCCGAAGTCACTGGCTACAGCGAGAACGCGGTGCGCCACAAGGTTAAAGGCGGAATTTGGCTGGAAGGTCGCATCTGGCGCAAAGCGCCGGATGGCCGTATCTTTTTGAACCTTGCAGAGTTCGAACGATGGGTGGAAAGCACAGCGCACGCCAGATCCTTCTGAGTGACGTTTAGAAGGCATAAGCATCCGTCACCTGTTGGGAATGGCAATTCTTGCAATACGACCAATGGTCGTATATAATTCGGGGATTAGCTGCAAACGCGCAGGTTTCCACCATTCTTGTCTATGTCTGAATCGACGAAGCAGCAAAGCCCGCCGGTCGCCACCATTCGTGATGCCCGCATCGTAGCTGGCCTTACTCAAACGGAAGCCGCGCAAATTGTGCGGGTATCGCTGCGCGCATGGCAGCGTTGGGAGGCGGGCGACCGTTCCATGCCTCCCGGTCTTTTCGAGCTTTTCATGCTCAAGACCGGCCAATGGCCCTTGAACGAGCAAACGAAGGCGGAGTAAGCATAAGCAGCAGGAGCATCGTGATGGCAGTCGAAGCAGTAGCGAAGACCGGCTTCCCCGGCATCTGGATACACGGCAAATCGATCCGCGTGGACTTCATGCACCAGGGCGTGCGCCATCGGCATACGCTTGGACTTGACCCCACCAAAGCAAACCTCAAGCACGCCGCGCGTCTGCGCAGTGCGGCTCTGTATGCGTTGCGCACCGGCACCTACAACGAAGCAGAAATGTTTCCGCACACGCGCCCAGCGGAAAGCACTGCCCAAACCAGCAAGCGCCTGGTCGACCTGTGCGACCGCTACAAGCCGCTCAAGGCGGTCGACATCACACCGGAAACACAGTCACGCTACGAGAACGCGCTAAACGTCTGCCTGGAGACGATCGGCCGCGACCGCCAAGTCGACGCGCTCAAGCCCGCCGACATCCAGCAGTTGCGAGTCGATCTGATCGCCACCCGCGCGGTCTCTACCGTCAACCACTACCTCGCAACCTTCTCCGGCTTCCTGTACTGGTGCGAAGACAACGGATACTGCAAGGATCTGGCCAAGCATTGCACCCGCTTCACCAAAAGCCACAAAGACCCCGACCCGTTGAGCTTCGAGGAGTATCAGTTGCTCATTGATAAAGGCTGCATACACCCGATTGACCGGGCGGCAGTCACGTTGGCGGTCTATACCGGACTACGCCCCGGCGAACTGCTGGCATTGGCTTTGGAGGACGTGGCCACCGACCTGAGCAAGATTACGGTACGCCGGTCAGTGACCCAATCCATGACGTTCAAGGTTCCCAAGACAAACAAGGAACGCACCGTCTTGCTGTTCCCGCCCGCCCGTGAGGCACTGCGGGTGCTTATCGAGGACGCCAAACATCGCAAGCCCGCTGATCTGCAAGTCTGGCTAAACCGCCATGAATCGCGTACCGACCGCGTGCGCGTTCTCCTGTCGCCCAAAACTCAAGCACGCAGGAAGGAAGTCAACGAATTCTTTGTGCCCAGCGCCTGGAATACCAAATGGAGCAACCTGGTCCGACGGGCGGAGATTCGCCCACGCCCACCCTATCAGACGCGGCACACCTACGCATGCTGGAATCTGACGGCTCGCGGAAACTTGGCCTTTATCGCCAATCAGATGGGCCACAATGATTACTCCATGCTCGTGCAAGTGTACGCGCGCTGGATAGATTCAGAGTCTCCCAGCGAGCTGGAACGTATCTGGGAGAGCATGCAAAACATGCGTCAAATTGTCCCAAATTTGTCCCAAGAAAACCGCGAAGAAACAGTAACTATTTGATTTGTATGAATAAAACCGAGCCATCTTCGCACACTCCAATGATGCGCCAGTATCTCGCGCTGAAGGCCGAGGCCGGCGCGCATCTGCTGTTCTACCGCATGGGCGACTTCTACGAGATGTTCTACGAAGACGCCGAGCGGGCGGCGCGCCTGCTCAATCTCACGCTGACCAAGCGGGGCGTGTCCAACGGGGCGCCCATTCCCATGGCCGGCGTGCCCTTCCATGCCATGGAAGGGTATCTGGCGCGGCTGGTGGCGCTGGGGGAGTCGGTCGCGATCTGCGAGCAGATCGGCGATCCGGCCGCAAGCAAGGGGCCGGTCGAGCGCAAGATCGTGCGCATCGTCACGCCCGGCACGCTCACCGACGACGCGCTGCTTCCGGCCAAGGCCGACAGGCAGATCGCCGCGCTCTGGACGGCCCGCATCAATCGCGCCGAGCGCAGCGGCATCGCATGGATGAACCTGGCCAATGGCGATTTCTGCGTCACGGAATGCTCGCCGGAAATGCTCGATTCCGAGCTTCACCGGATCTCACCGGCAGAGCTGCTGTGCGCCGAAAGCAAGCGCATGCGCCTGGACGGTCCGGTGGCGGTCAGCACGATGCCCGACTGGCACTTCGAGGCGGACAATGCCCGGCGGGTGCTGCAGGCTCATTTCGCGGTCGACTCGCTATCCAGCTTCGATCTGGACGATGCGCCGGCCGCCGTATGCGCGGCCGGCGCCCTGCTGCACTATGTCAACCAGACACAGGCGCAGACGCTGAGTCACATCCAATCCATTCGCGTCGAGCGGCCGGGCGCCTACGTGGTGCTGGACCCTGTGACGCGCAGAAACCTGGAACTGAGCCAGCCGCTGGGCAGCGACGACGGCCCGTCGCTGTTCTCGACCCTGGACCACTGCCGCACGCCCATGGGCAGCCGGTTGCTGCGCCGGTGGCTGCACCACCCCTTGCGCGACAATCGACCGGCCCAGGCGCGCCTGAACGTGATCAAGGCCTTTCTGGCCGGGCCGGGCGACGACGGACTGGATGCGACGGCCGGCCTGGATACGCTGCGCGACACGCTGGACCGCTACCCCGACATCGAGCGCATCGCCACACGCATCGCCTTGCGATCGGTACGGCCGCGCGAACTGGCCAGCTTGCGCGACGCCCTGGCGCTGCTGCCTTCCGTGCGCGAGCACATCGGCAGCGCCTTCGAAGCCACGCCCGAACTGGACGAATTGCTGCGGCGCCTGAACCTGCCGGGCGAACTGGCCAGGCTGCTGCAGGACGCCATCGACGCCGAGCCGGCGCTGATGGTACGGGACGGCGGCGTCATCGCCCCGGGATATGACGCCGAACTGGACGAATTGCGGCGCCTGGCCAGCGACAGCGGCGAATTTCTCGTCGAGCTCGAGGCGCGTGAACGGGAACGCACCGGCATCGCCAATCTGCGCGTGGAATACAACCGCGTGCATGGCTTCTTCATCGAGGTCACGCGGGGCCAGGCGGACAAGGTGCCGGCCGACTACCGGCGCCGACAGACCCTGAAGAACGCCGAGCGCTACATCACGCCCGAACTCAAGACCTGGGAAGACAAAGTCCTGTCGGCCAAAGATCGCAGCCTGTCACGCGAAAAATGGCTGTTCGAACAGGTGCTGGACAGCTTGGCGCCGTATGCGGCCCAGTTGTCTTCCTGCGCCTCGGCCCTGGCCGAGATCGATGTGCTGGCCGCGCTGGCCGATCACGCCCGCGCGAACGACTGGGTGGCGCCGCAGCTCACGGACGTCCCCGAGGTGGTCATCGAGGCGGGCCGCCATCCGGTGGTCGAGCGCAGCATCGAACGCTTTACGCCCAACGATTGCGAATTGGACGCCGCGCGGCGCATGCTGCTCATTACCGGCCCGAACATGGGGGGCAAGTCCACCTACATGCGCCAGATCGCGCTGATTGCGCTGCTGGCGCGCGTGGGCAGCTTCGTTCCCGCGCACAGCGCCCGCGTGGGGCAGATCGACCGCATCTTCACCCGCATCGGCGCGGCCGACGACCTGGCGGGCGGGCGCTCCACTTTCATGATGGAGATGACCGAGGCAGCCGCCATCCTCGCCGCCAGCACGACGCACAGCCTGGTGCTGATGGACGAAATAGGCCGCGGCACCTCGACCTACGACGGCTTGGCCCTGGCCTGGTCCATCGCCCATCGGCTGCTGACCCACAATCAGGCGCTGACGCTGTTCGCCACGCATTATTTCGAAATGACGCGCCTGCCCGCCGAGGCCCCCGGCGCCGCCAACGTGCACCTGGCGGCGGCGGATTCAGCCTCGGGCATCGTCTTTCTGCACGAGGTCCGGCCCGGACCGGCCAGCCGCAGCTACGGCATACAGGTGGCGCAGCGAGCGGGCATTCCGCCGCCCGTCATCCGCCACGCAAGCCGCGAGCTCTCCCGTCTGGAGGCGCTGGGCGCGCCCACGCCGCAACTCGATCTCTTCGCCGAAGCCGCGGCGGGCGCCTCGCCCTCGGCCGAGGCTGGGGACGACATGACCGCCGGCGAGACAGTCCACAGCGAGCGCTTCGAAGCGCTGATCAACGCATTGACCGAACTCGATCCCGACCACATGAGCCCGCGCGAAGCACTCGATGCGCTGTACCAGCTGCGCACCCAACACTTATGAAGCCCGAGACCCCGCTCGAGCTGCTTGGCGGCCTCAGCCCCGCGGCTTTCATGAAGAAACACTGGCAGCGCAAACCCCTGCTGGTGCGCCAGGCCGTTCCGGGTTTTCGGCCTCCCCTTTCGATTGCCGATGTCCGCGAGCTGGTGCGCCGCGATGAAGTGGAGTCGCGCCTGATCTGGCAGGACGGCGGCGAGTGGAAGATGAAGCCGGGACCCTTTGCGCGCCTGCCCGCCATGCGCCGCGGCGGCTGGACGGTGCTCGCCCAGAATACCGATGCGCACGACGACGGCATGGCCGAGCTGCTGCACCGCTTTCGCTTCATTCCCGATGCGCGCCTGGACGACGCCATGGTCAGCGTCGCGTCGGACGGCGGCGGAGTGGGACCTCATTTCGACAGCTACGATGTCTTTTTGCTGCAGGCGCACGGCCGAAGGCGCTGGCGCATCAGCGCGCAGCGCGACCTCGCCCTGGAAGAAGGCCTGCCGCTCAAGATACTCAAGCATTTCCGGCCCGAACAAGAGTATGTACTCGAACCGGGCGACATGCTGTATCTGCCGCCCCACGTCGCCCACGACGGCATTGCCGAAGGCGAGTGCATGACCGTCTCCATCGGCTTCCGGGCCCCGACTCTTGCCACGCTGGCGCGAGGCGTGCTCGAGACGGCGGGCGACCAGCTGATGGCCCGCATCGGCGAAGATGCCGGTCTTTACGGCGACCGGCCGGCTCCGGGGCCGAAGCTGGACAAGCGCTATGGCGACCGCGGGCTGAAGGCTGCTTCCCATCCCGCCCGCCTGCCCGACGAACTCGTGCGAGCCGCGCTCGAAGCAGCGCAACAAGTAAGGTTCGACGAGGCGCTGGCCTCCCGCTTTCTGGGCCAATGGCTGACGGAGCCTTCGCCCGCCGCCTGGTTCGAACCCGCTTCCGGGGAGTTGGACCTGGTCCAGGATTGGCCGCTCGAGGGAGCGCTCGTGCCGGATCGGTGCACGCGCCTGATGTATCGGGGCAGCGATCTTTACATCAACGGAGAACTGGCCGAACTGCCTGCCGGCCCCGCCTTGCGTGCGCTGGCCGATGACAGGCGGCTGGATTGCCGGGGCCGTCACGGCCGGCGGCTCAAGCCCGACGAACTGGATATGCTGGGCGACTGGCTGGCCCAGGGATGGCTGCACTTTCTGCCCGGCGCCTGATCAGCCCTGTTGGCACTAAAGGGCAGCCGCTGCCCCGCTTCGTCCAAATCACCGGGCCTCGCGGCAGATATCGACTAAAAGCGCATAAAGTAATAAGAATGTTGTCGTTCGCATGACGGGCGGGGCTTCATAGAATGAATGCTTATTCGTTCATGAAGCTTGCTATGTTGGCCCTGTCACACCTACCCGAATCCAAGCACGTGCTGCTCAGGCAGCTTGCCGAAGACCTGGACACGCAATCCTTGAGCTGGCTGTCCGGGTATTTTGCGGGGCTTGCCAGCCACGGCCCCGCCGCCGCGCCCGCCCAGAAGCTCGCGGCGCTGGCGGCCACGCCGGCCGCCGCGCCCCGGCCCTTGACCATTCTCTACGGCAGCCAGACCGGCAACGCCAAGCGCGTCGCCGAGGCGCTCTTCGAGCAGGTCCGCGCGACGGGGCTGAACGCGAGGCTCTTGCGCGCCGACCGCTATACGACCCGCGAACTGAAGGACGAACAGCTGCTGTACATCGTCATCAGCACCCAGGGCGACGGCGAACCGCCCGACGACGCCATCGGCTTCGTCGAGTTCCTGGGCAGCCGGCGGGCGCCCAAGCTGCCTTCGCTCAGCTATGCTGTCCTGGGGCTGGGCGATTCCAGTTATCCCTCCTTCTGCGGCATCGCCCGCCAGCTGGACGAGCGGCTTTCCGAACTGGGCGCGACACGCGTACACGAGACCGGCCTGGCCGACCTGGACATCGACACCATCGCCAGGCCCTGGACCCAAAAAGCACTGGCGCAGGCGCAGGCGGTCCTCAAGCAGGCCGATACGCCGCCCAGCGCCAGCATCACGCCGCTGCATCCCAAGGCCGGCCGCTACTCGCGAGAAGCGCCCTTCGCGGCCGAGCTGCTGCTGAACCAGCCCATCACCGCGCCGGAAAGCGACAAGGACGTACGCCACCTCGAGCTTTCGCTCGAGGGCAGCCAACTGACTTATCAGCCCGGCGACGCGCTGGGCGTCTGGCCGGTGCAGTCCGAATCCCTGGTGACCGAAGTGCTGCAGACGCTCGGACTCGACGGCGAAGCGCATGTGTTGCTGGCCGACGTGGAGCGGCCCCTGAAGGAATGGCTGGGCGAACACCGCGAGCTCACGCAACTGACACGGCCCTTCCTGCAGGCCCACGCCGAACTGTCGCAAAGCGAAGAACTGGCCGCCCTGCTACAGCCGGATCGATCCGACGCCTTCCGCGACCTGGTTTCCACCCATCAATTGATCGACGTGCTGCGCAAGCACCCGGCCGCCTGGACAGCGGAAGCATTGGTGAAGGCGCTGCGGCCCCTTGCTCCTCGACTCTACTCCATCGCCTCCAGCCAAAGCTGTGTCGATGAAGAAGTGCATCTCACCGTCGCCAACGTCGGCTACGAGTTCGAAGGCAATGCGCGCAGCGGCGCGGCCTCGGGCTACCTCAGCCGGCTGGCCGAGGGAGAGCGGCTGCGCATCTTCATCGAAGAGAACTCGCGCTTCCGCCTGCCGGTCGACCCATCGCGCGACGTGATCATGATCGGCCCCGGCACAGGCGTGGCGCCCTTCCGCGCCTTTGTCCAGGAACGTGCCGCCCAAGGCGCCAACGGCCGCAACTGGCTGTTCTTCGGCAACCCCCGCTTCGATTCGGACTTCCTCTACCAGACCGAATGGCAGGCGGCACTGCGCGACGGCCAGCTGCACCGCCTGGACCTCGCCTTCTCGCGCGACCAGGAGCAGAAGATCTACGTGCAGGACCGTTTGCTCGGGCACGCGGCCGACGTGTACGCATGGATACAGGGCGGCGCCCATGTCTATGTCTGCGGCGATGCCAACCGCATGGCCAAGGACGTGCACCGGACGCTGCAGCAGATTGCACGCCAGGAAGGCGGGCTCGACCCCGCCCAGGCCAGGCACTGGCTCGACGAACTGGCCGCCCAGGGCCGCTACGCCCGCGACGTGTATTGAGAGAACAGGACCAGCATGACCTCGCCGATTTCCCATCTGGAACAGATCAAGATAGACAGCCGCTACCTGCGCGGCACGATAGAAGAAGGCCTGAACGACCCCGTCACGGGCGCCATCAGCGACGACGACAACAAGCTGCTGAAGTTTCACGGCAGCTACCAGCAGGACGACCGCGACGTGCGCGACGAAAGGCGCAAGCGCAAGCTGGAACCGGCCCATTCGTTCATGATACGGGCGCGGCTGCCCGGCGGCGTGGTGACGCCGCAGCAATGGTTGGCGCTGGACCGCATCGCCACCACCTGGGCGACGCGCGGCCTGCGCATCACCACGCGCCAGACTTTTCAGTGGCATGGCGTCGTCAAGCGCAACCTGAAGGCCACCATGCGGGCGATTCACGACGCGATGGCGACGACGCTGGCTGCCTGCGGCGACGTGAACCGGCAGGTGGTCGGCGCCGTAAACCCCAATCTGTCCAGCCGGCACCGCCTGGTTCACGAATGGGCCCAGAAGCTGTCCGACCATTTCCTGCCCCGCACCGGCGCCTATCACGAAATCTGGCTCGATGGCGAGAAGATCACCGGCGACGTCGAGCAAGAACCGATCTACGGCCCCACCTATCTGCCGCGCAAGTTCAAGATGGGCGTCACCATTCCGCCCTTGAACGACATCGACGTCTTCGCCCAGGACCTGGGCCTGATCGCCGTCATCGAGAGCGG
The DNA here is from genome assembly GCF_003545815.1 of Pusillimonas caeni. Classification (GTDB taxonomy): domain Bacteria; phylum Pseudomonadota; class Gammaproteobacteria; order Burkholderiales; family Burkholderiaceae_B; genus Pusillimonas; species Pusillimonas caeni. The sequence goes on along the minus strand of NZ_PDUW01000003.1, from coordinate 377,360 downwards.
TGAACTGCAGGGCTTCAACGTGGCGATCGGCGGCGGCATGGGAGCAACCCACGGCGACCCGACCACCTACCCGAGATTGGGCAGTGTCATCGGCTTCGTCACGCCCGAGCAACTGATTCCCGCCGCCGAGGGCATCGTCACCATGCAGCGCGACCACGGCAATCGCTCCGAACGCCAGCATGCCCGCCTGAAGTACACCCTCGACCACCTGGGCCTGGAGTGGTTCAAGGCCGAACTCGAGAAGCGCATCGGCTTCGAGCTCGGGCCGGTGCGCGACTATCATTTCGACAACAACGGCGACCACTACGGCTGGCTGCAGGGCGACGACGGCAAATGGCATCTGGGCCTGTATATCGAGGCGGGCCGTCTGTGGGACGAGAACGGCCTGAGCCTGCTGACGGGCATGCGTGAAATCGCCCGCGTCCACACCGGCGAATTCCACCTGACCTGCAATCAGAACCTGGTCATCGCCAATGTCGACAAGAAAGACAAGGCTCGCATCGACAAACTCGTGCGCCGGTACGGCCTGGACGGCTATGCCAGCCAAAGCGGCATCCGCCGCCACAGCATCGCCTGCGTGGCCCTGCCCACCTGTGGCCTGGCCATGGCCGAGAGCGAACGCTATGCGCCCATTCTGCTGCCCAAGCTCGAAGCGCTGCTGGCGCGCCACGGCCTGACGGACGCCCCCATCCTGCTGCGCCTATCGGGCTGCCCCAACGGCTGTTCGCGCCCCTATCTGGGCGAGATCGCGCTGGTGGGCCGCGCCCCGGGACGCTACGACCTGCGCCTGGCGGCCGACTTCACCGGCCAGCGGATCAACACCCTGCATCGCGAGAACATCACCGAACCCGAGATCCTGGCGGTGCTCGACGAGCTGTTTGCGGCCTATGCGGGCAGCGGCCTGGACGGCGAGCATTTCGGCGACTTTCTGGTGCGCACGGGCGTGATGCCCGCGCCCGAACAGCGCCTGATTCCCATCGTGCTCGAGACCGCCTGAAGACCAGGCCCTGGATTCATCATGAAGCTGTTTCCGATCTTCACCGACCTGAAAGGCCGCCGCGTGCTGGTGGTGGGCGGCGGCGCGGTCGCCGAGCGCAAAGTCCGCAGCCTGCTGGCCGCGGGCGCCGATGTCGTGGCGGGCGCGCCGGCGTTCACGCCCGCTTTGCTGGAACTGGCGCGCGAGGCGCCCATCACCCTGCTGCAAGAGGCCTTCCGGCCCGAATGGCTGGAAGGCGTCTGGCTTGCGGTCGCTGCGACCGACGACCGCGACCTGAATGGCCGCATCGCGCAGCTGGCGGAACAAAAGCGCCTATTCATCAACGTCGTGGACGATCCCGAACTGTCGTCCTTTCAGGTTCCGTCCATCGTCGACCGCTCGCCGCTGACGATCGCCATCTCGTCGTCGGGCGCTGCGCCCGTGCTGGCGCGGCGGCTGCGTGAACGCATCGAAGCCATGTTCGACCATTCTCTGGGCGCGCTGGCCGCCCTGGCGGCCCTGCATCGCGGCGCCATACGCCGGCTGCGGCCCGGCCTGCAGCGCCGCCGGGAGTTCTATGATTGGCTGCTGGACGGTCCGGTGTCCTCCGCGCTCGGCGCCCAGCGCTTCGATGACGCCGAGCGGGCCTTGCTCGACGAGCTGTCGAAACCCGAAAAAACCGCCGCGGGTGAAGTCCTGCTGGTCGGCGCCGGCCCGGGCGACCCCGGACTGCTGACGCTGAAAGCCCTGCGCGCGCTCAACGAGGCCGACGTCATCCTGTATGACCGGCTCGTCAGCGACGAAGTGCTGGACCTGGCGCGGCGCGACGCCGAGCGCGTCTTCGTGGGCAAGACGCCGGGCGAAGACCATCACGCCACGCAGACGCGCATCCATGAGCTGATGCGCGAGCATGCCTTGGCCGGCAGGCGCGTCCTGCGGCTCAAGGGAGGCGACGCCTTCGTCTTCGGCCGCGGCGGCGAAGAGCTCGAATATCTCGCCGCTCACGGCATTCCCTATCGGGTGGTCCCCGGCCTGACGGCGGGGCTGGCCTGCACCGCCTATGCGGGCATACCGTTGACGCATCGGACTCATGCCCAATCGGTGCGCTTCCTCACCGCCCACAGCAGCAAGCAGGACGACGCCCTGGACTGGCCCTCGCTGGCGCGCGAAAAACAGACCCTGGTCTTCTATATGGGCGTCAGTCAGATAAAATGGCTTGAACGGCAGTTGTTGACGCACGGACGCTCCGGCGACACGCCATTCTCCCTGATAGAGAACGGCACCCGGGCCGGCCAGCGAACCCTCACGGGACGCTTGTCGGAACTTGCCGCCCTGGCGACCTACCACGGCTTCCAGGCGCCCTCTTTGCTGGTTGTAGGAGAAGTCGCGGCGCTTGGTCCCCGCCTGAGCTGGTATGGTACGCATATCGACCATCTCGAGGCCACTCAGCATGAACAGCGACAACGGCCACCACGCCAAGAAACCCGAGCATTCCTCCACGCCTGACCAGGGCAGCGACACGTTGCATGCCTTGCTGGGATTATGGCAAGCCGCCTTCGACAATCACGACGCCGATGCCTTGGCGGGCCTGTTCGCCACCGACGTCCTGTTCCAGGGGCTGGCACCCACGCTGCTGTCGGGGCGCGAAGCCGTACGGGACTACTACCGGCGCGTACCCGAAGGTACCAGCGCGCTCATCGAAGACATCGAAGCCGTCTCATTGACTCCCGACATCATCTCGGGCCACGCCAAGGTGACCTTCGTGGAAGCCGACCGGCGGCTGCGCCCCGCTTGCCTGTCGATTACGGCTCAGAAGCTGACGGGACAGTGGCTGATCCAGAGCTATCACGCCTCGGCGCTGCCGGGCTCCTGCGGGGCCTGACGTCGCGCCACGCCTGCCGGCCTATCGAACGCCGGGCCGTCTGCGGCGCTTGACGATCGACCACCATCCGCCAAGGGTGTAGAACGCGGCGGCACCGCCGAGCACCCCAAGGACAAAGACCAGACCGAGCAAAAGCCAGTCGACCGGTCCACCAACGGCCACGAAGCCGGCGGCCGAAACCCGCATCAACACGAGCGCGCCCAGCCCGCCCAGCAGCCCGAGCACATGCGAACGCCCCAGCCTGCGCAGCAGCCCGAGCACATGCGAACGCCCCAGCCTGCGCAGCAAGATGCGTCGCTCTCGCAGCAGCAACGCCGCCAGGGCCAGCGCTCCGAGCACCAGCACGGCGGACAGCGGCCAGAACAACGGCCCCAGCATTTCCCTCAGCACCGCCAGCAGAACGGTCGGATCCAGCTCTTTCATGGTTTCGGCTCCTCAGGCGCGGCCGCGCAACATGCTGAGATAAGTGGGCTTCAGCGCGGCCGTCTTCATGACCCAGCTGATCCATAGCTCTTCCAGGGGGGCGATGACGCCCGGGAAGGACGGCACGAGATTGTTCTGGTAATCGAACTCGACCAGCATGGCCCGGCCCAGCCTCGTGATCAAGGGACACGATGTGTAGCCGGTGTAGAGCGCCTGGGACGTCGCGCCGCGTATCTCGGCCACGATATGGTCCACCGCCACGGGCGCCTGCCATTTCACGCTGGCGGCCGTCTTGCCCTTGGGTACGCCCGCCACGTCGCCCACGCCGAACACGTTCGGATAGCGCATATGGCGCAGCGTGCCCCTGTCGACCTCCAGCCACCCTTCGGCGGCCCATTGCCCGCTGCGCCACGGCAAGGGGCTGTTGCGCACGGCTTCGGGCGCGCGCATGGGGGGAATCACATGAATGAAGTCGTATCGTTGTTCCTCGGTGCCGTCGGGCGTGCTGAACGTGGCAGTACGCCGGCCCGGATCGATGGCCTTCAACACCCGCTGGTAATTGACCTGGACATCCCGCTGCTGGAACAGCATCCGCACTTTCTCGGAAACGATGGGCACACTGAACAGCTCTTTGTTGTGTGCGTTGTAGACGATGCGCGCCTGGCCCCGGCGGCCCCGTCGCGTCAGGTAGTCCTCGGTGATGAAGGCGTATTTCAGCGGCGCGCCCGCGCACTTCATCTCGGTGGCGGGACGCAGGAATATTCCCGTGCCGCCGCGGTCGGCAAACGCAGACATGGCTTCCCAGGTGGCCAAGGCCGCATCCGGGCCGTTGTACAGGCTGCCTATGCCGTGCTTGCCTATCAGCCCCACGTCCATGCCTTCGATCAGGCCATATTCGAGCTGCAATCCCGTGGCAACGATCAGGAAGTCGTAGCCGTACGATGCGCCGCTTTCGGTCACGACCTTGTTTCCGTCCGGATCGAATTCGGCGACGCGTTCCGCGACCAGCTGCACGCCCGGGGGAAGATAGTCGGCCGTGCGGCTCACCACGTACTCCCTGGGCTTTATTCCAGCCCCCACCAATGTGAAGCCCGGCTGATAAAGATGCGCTTTGCGCGCATCGATCAGGGTGATGCGAGCGCCCTCGAGGCCCGCCGCCAGCCTGGACGCGACGGAAAGCCCGGCCGCACCGGCGCCGGCGATGACGATGCGCGCGTTCGTCTCGACCCTGGCCGCGCTCCGCGCCGGACGCGGCATTGCGGCAGCCATCGCCCCGGCCACGCCCGCCGACATCAGCAGGCGGCGTTGCTTCATCCATGGTGTCAAGGCCTCTTCCTTCGGCTGCATGCCGTTCGTTCGGCTTGTCATGTCGCGGCCCCTTGTGTCGTTGATCGCCCACGAACAAGGCATCGTCCATGCGGTAGGATACGCAGGCCGCACCGGTCTCTTGCTTGATGCAGGGTGGCCGGATCGCCGACGAGGTAGGACACGGTGTTGGCCGGTTCGTCGAAAAACGCCTGGACCTGTACAGTTGCTTGCATGGGCGGGATCCTCCAGTGAATGCTCCAGCAGCCTATTTTTTAATTAGTATATTCTAATTTAGCAAAAACTGATATAAAATCCGTTATGGCCATGAACGCTCAAGATCGCCTGTTTTTCGAAGAAGGGTCGGCCAAGGCCGCCGCCATGCTGCGGGCCATCGGCAACCCTCATCGCCTGCTGATCCTGTGTCTGCTGATCGAATATGGGGAGATGCCCGTCGGCAGCCTGCACGAGTACATCGACCTGAGCCAGTCGGCGCTGTCCCAGCACCTGGCGAGAATGCGCGAAGAAGGCCTGGTGACCTACAGGCGCGAAGCGCAGACCCTGTATTACCGGATCGAAAACGCCGATGTCGCCAAGCTGATCGCCACACTCAAGGAAATCTACTGTCCCTCTCGTTAGCTGGAAGCCCCTATGTCACTGAAGCCCCTCTCGCCTCAAGCCGCCCGCCAACAACTGGACCGGGGAGCCGTGCTCGTGGATATCCGTTCGGAGGACGAGCATGCGCGCGAACACATAGCGCAAGCCCTGCACGTGCCCGCCGAACGCCTCCACGACGGAAGCGCTGCCTTCCAGGATGCCAAGCGCGTCATTTTCTACTGCCGGTCGGGAGCGCGCACGCGAGCGCAGGCACAGGCGCTGAGCGCCTGCCGGAACGGCGATGCATATATGCTGGAAGGCGGGCTGGACGCCTGGAAGAAAGCCGGTCTGCCTGTCGTTATCGACGCTTCTCGCCCCATCGAGCTTCAGCGGCAGGTGCAGATCGTTGCGGGCTCATTGGTCGTGCTGGGCACCGTCCTGGGAGCAACGGCGTCCGCATGGTTTCTGGCGCTTTCGGGTTTCGTCGGCGCTGGGCTGGTATTTGCCGGGGTGTCGGGCTTTTGCGGCCTGGCCCGCGTGCTGATGGCCATGCCGTGGAACCGGCGGACCTTATGAGGAAGGCAGCGCCGCCGAAGCGGCCGGCGGCGCTGCGATAGAGACACTACATATTGTTGCCCAGCACGCTGATGATGCGCTTGGCGGTATCGGACTGATCGACCTGGCCGGCCTGGTCGAGCACGCTGACCACCGAGGCTCCGCCCTGCTCGGCCACATGGATGCGATAGACTTCGGCCTCGGACGTGCCCTTGCTGCCGAACAGGCGGCCGAAGAAGTTGGGCTGCTCGATCTTGCGCCCCGTGTCGGTGTCGAGATAGCGCACGAAGTAATCGCCGCTGGAGCGGTCGCGGTCGTCGACCGAGAAGCCGGCGCTGTCGATCGCCACGCCCACCCGGCGCCATGCGCGATCGAAGGACTCGTTCAGGCGCAGCGAGGCCTGGTCTTCGGCGGGACGCTCGACCTGGGGCCGGTTGGCATCGTTTTCGGCCTGGGTGACCAGGGTCTGGGCGCGATCGATGTCGGTGCCCAGGAAAACCATGAGCCGCGCCAGCATGGCGGCGTTCAAGCCCGGGTCTTCCTTGCCTTCGACCCACTTGAAGCCGGTATTGTCCGAGGTGCCGGTTTCGACCATCTGATCGTGGCTGATGTAGATTTCGGTACGGCCGTCGATGCGCTCGAGACGCGTGCGGAAGCGCTCGCGCTCGCCGCTGTCGAAGACCGAATCGATGATGCTGCCCAGGGCGCTCTTGATCCACCCTTCGGGCACCTTGGCGCGGTTCTCGGCCCAGTCGGTTTCGATCAGGCCGGCGCGGGGATTCTGCGTATGAATGGTGAAGCCCTGTTCGCCCCAGAAGTCGACGACCTTGGGATAGACGTCTTCGGCCGCCTGGTCGACCACCAGCCAGCGTATGTTGCCGTCGCGCATGACGCGGACGTGGTCGCTGGTGGGCAGCACATTGCTGGACGCGCCCGCCGCCTGTTGCTGCTGCGTGTTCTGGGCATACTGGCTGAACGTGGTCGTGCCCTCGGGCGCGCGGTAGTGCGCGTCGCTTCCGGCCTGCGTGAGGTCGGGAGGAATGCTGAGCGGGTTTCCGGCGCTGGGCACCGTACTGCGGTAATCGACGGACTCTTCGCGACCCGTCAGTTGGTTCCATGTCGAGCAGCCGGATAGCACCGCAAGGCCCAGGCCGGCGGCCAGGGCGGCATAGCGTTTGTTTCTACGCATATTCGTCATTTTCAAATCAAGCCCACGTCTTTCAGGGTGCCGCGCACGGCATCGTGATAGCGTTCGTCCAGGGGGGTTAAGGGTAAACGATAGCCCAAGGCAGACAGCCCCATCTCGGCGACGGCCCACTTGACGGGAATCGGGTTGGCTTCAATAAACAGTACTTTGTTCAGACCCGCGAGGCGGCCGTTGAGTTCGCGCACGCGCGGGACGTCGGCCGCCAGCGCCGCCATGCACAGTTCGTGCATGAGCCGGGGCGCGACGTTGGCCGTGACGGAGATGTTGCCCTTGCCGCCCAGCAGGATGAGCGCCGCCGCGGTGGGGTCGTCGCCGCTGAAGACCTGGAAGGCTTCGGGCTTGTGGTGCAGCAGCCACCCTGCCCGCCCGATGTCGCCGGTGGCGTCCTTGATGCCGATGATGCCCGGCACCTGCGCAAGGCGCAGCACGGTCTCGTTGGACAGGTCGGCCACGGTGCGGCCCGGTACGTTATAGAGGACGACCGGCAGGTCGACCGCTTCGGCGCAGGCCTTGAAGTGCCGGTACATGCCTTCCTGGGTGGGCCTGTTGTAATACGGCACGACCGAGAGCCCGGCTTGTGCGCCCACGTTCTTGGCGTACTGGGAAAGCTCGATGGCCTCGTCGGTGGAGTTGCCGCCGACGCCCGCGATGACCGGCACCCGCCCGGCGGCATGCTCGACCGCCACCTTGATGAGTTCGGCATGCTCTTCCATGCTGACCGTGGGGGACTCGCCCGAGGTGCCGACCACCACCAGCCCGTCCGTTCCCTCTTTGACGTGCCAATCGATGAGTTTTCGATACGCGTCGAAGTCCAGACTGCCGTCCGGATGCATGGGAGTGACCAGGGCAACCAGGCTGCCCTGAAAAGTGGGTGTCGCGCTTTCTGTACTAGCCATGATGAAAAAAGCTCCGTCTGGAGGCGTGCAGGCGCAAGGCGCCTGTATCAACTATAACGTGCAAGTTTACCGGATAAACCGCCCGGGCATATTGCGCACGCGGCAAGTTTTCTACAAGAACCACGTGATGATGGCCTGGCCGAACGCCAGCAGCGGCCGCAACAGCATCCACAGCACCCCCGTCAGCATGAGCACGATGAGGATCAGCAGGCCGTAGGGCTCGAGCTTGCCGTACTTCCAGGCCAAACGCGAAGGCAACAGGCTGAATACGATCCGGCCGCCGTCCAGCGGCGGCAGGGGAAACAGATTCAGCGCCATCAGCACCAGGTTGATCTGTATGCCGGCAAAGGCCATCAGCACCCAGAAATCGTCGGGCGAAGCGCCGTTGAGGATCAGCAGGCGCAGGGATATTGCCCAGATCACGCCCATGACGAGGTTGGACGCGGGCCCCGCCAGGGCCACCCAGAGCATGTCCCGCTTGGGATTGCGCAGCCGCCCCCAGTCGACGGGAACGGGCTTGGCCCATCCGAACAATATGCCCGCCCCGCCGAGCAGCTTGGTGCTGAACAGCAGGAACAAGGGTACGGCTATCGTCCCGATGGGATCGACATGCCTGATCGGATTCAAGCTGATGCGCCCCGCCTCGTAGGCGGTGGGGTCGCCGAACATGCGGGCGACGTAGCCGTGGGCCGCCTCGTGCAGTGTGATGCCGAACAGCACGGGCAGGGCATACACCGCAATGGTTTGAATCAGTGAATCCATAGATGCAGAAGGGAAATCGCCGGACAGAAAGGCCCGGCGAGAAAGAGGAAGGGACAGGACATTGGATCGCGCGGCGGAGTGAAAGTTTCAGTCCAGCCCCAGAGCAGCCGGGTCTCCGCCCCCGCGGCGCACGACGACGGGCTCGGCGCCGCTGAGGTCGATCACGGTGGTGGGCATGAGCGGGCTGGCGCCGCCGTCGATGACGGCGGCAAGCTGATGCCCGTAGCGCTCGAGTATCTGCTCGGCATCGTTGAGCGGCTCGTCCTCGCCTTCGGGGATGAGGGTGGTGGATATCAACGGAGAGCCGGCCGCATCGAGCAGATCGAGCGTGACCTTGTGGTCGGGCACCCGTATGCCGATGGTCTTGCGCGACGGATGGGACACGCGGCGCGGCACTTCGCGCGTGGCTTCGAGAATGAAGGTCCAGGGACCCGGCGTGGCCAGTTTGAGGAAGCGGTACTGCCTGTTGTCGACACGGGCGAAATGGCCGATTTCGGCCAGATCGCGGCACAGCAGAGTGAGATGATGCCGTTCGTCCAGCCCGCGCAGGCGGCGCAGCGCATCGGCCGCGCTCTTGTCGTCGAGGCGGGCCACGACCGCGTAGCTGGAATCGGTGGGCACGGCGACGAGTCCGCCGTCGGCCAGAAACTGGCCGGCCTGCTTCAAAAGGCGTGCTTGGGGATTTTGCGGATGTACGACGAAATATTGAGCCATGAAACGTATCCTAACATTCTGGGTGATTGTAGACGGGCTCAGGTCGTCACCAGCACGGCGCAGGGCAGTTCGGCGAAAAGCCGCTGAGCCGGCAGCTCTGCATTTGCCGAGGGGCGATGAGTCTTGCCCGTAAAGATGTCCTTCATGTCACGGCCGCCAAGGGCAGATACCATGATACCGGTGTCATCCCAGTAAGTCATATCGATGCGCGGGCCGCCGTCCCCTTCCTGCTCTGCCAGGGCCTGTGCGCACAGGCGCGGAACGGCCACGATCACGTCCTGTCCGCCCAGGCGCCGCGCGTAGGCGATCACATGCTCGCGGCGCCTTCCCGCCGTCTCCAGGGGCAGGCAGGCGCCCCGTGCGAAAACCGCTTCGGCCTGGGCGCGCAGCGCCAGCACCGCGCGGATGACGGCCTGCTTGATGCGGCCGTCACGCCAGTGGGCGAGCAGCGCGGCCATGTCGGCATTCGCCGCCGCGGCATCCAATGCCCGGCGGCGCCCCGGGTAGTCGACCGCGCGCCGGTTGTCGGGATCGACCAGGCTGAAGTCCCACCACTCCGTTCCCTGGTAAAGATCGGGCACGCCCGGAGACGTCAGGCGCAACACGGTCTGCGCCAGGCTGTTGACGGCCCCGGCCGGCGCAATGTCCTGGACGAAATCGTGGAACGAACACAGCAGGCCGGCCTCTGGAGCGTGCCCGTCCGATGCGTCCGGCCTCTCGTCGGCGTCCACGGCTTCGGCAAGACGCCGCGCCTGAGCCGGAGCCCAGCCCAGCAATTCGTGGACATACTGCGCGCAACGCAGCTCGTAGTCCAGATCGGGATCGAACCAGCTCGAGTTCTGCTTGGCTTCACGCAGGGCCTTGCGCTGCCATTGCACGATGCGGCGGCCGAAGGCGGCAAGCGCCTCCGGATCGCGCGGATGCAGATCCAGCGGCCAGGCGCCCACCATGGCCTGCCACAGCATGTAGCGCTCGGCGCTTTGCGAGGGCGTCTCGCATTCCTGCGTCTTCCATGCCGCCCACTCCCTGCAGGCGCGCTCCCACTCTTCCACCCTTTCACTCAGTACGGCCAGCCTGGCGCGCGCATCCTCCCCGCGCTTGTGGTCGTGGCTGGCCGTGGCCAGCAGCGAAGCCGGATAGTGTTCGGCCCGCCATGCATTGCGCGCATGGAACGCCTCGACGCTTTCGGCCAGGACCGAAGGATCGGACCCCACTTCGTTGCGCGACAACAGCGGCCCATAACGATAGAACACGGTGTCTTCCAGCGACTTGGCCGCCAGGGGCGGGGTCAGCTGCTCGAAGCGCCGCACGGCCTCTTGCCGGCAAGCCGCTTCGTCGCACAGGGGCGCGCCCGGCCTTCGCGCCGGCTGTGTGCCGGGCGGAATGGCGATCAGCCAGGCCGTGACGAGATCGAGCAGGCGGTGTTCGCCGGAGTCCGGATCGAGGCGCGCACGGGCCTGGGCCGCCGCCCTGTCGATGACGGCCCGGTCCTGGTCGGCGGCCTCCGCGCCCTCCACATAGCTGCGATAAACGGGAAAGCAGGCCAGAAAGACCTCCAGCACCCGATCGACCGCTTCCTGCGACCATTCTCCCGGCCGCGCCCGCATATGAATCAATTCGTGCACACGGCGGACCAGCGCGTTGCGCTCGGCGAAGAAATGGCGGCGCAACATCGTGGTTCGCGCCTCGCGCAGGAAATCGGCCGCCGTGTCGGAGCGGCCGCATACCTGCTGCCAAAGGCCGATCAAGCGCGCCCCGCCGTGCGCATCGTGCAACACCGCCGCCGCCTGGTCCATGAAGTCGTATCCGGTCGTGCCGTCGACCTGCCAGCGCTCATCCAGCACTTCGCCGCCGGCCAGGATCTTCTCCACCACCACCCAAGGCTCCGCCCCGGCTCCCGCGCCGCCGGGCCGCCTTGCCCGCATCGCCTCGCGCAGGCGCCGGCAATACGCCAGGGGCCGCGCCAGCCCGTCGACGTGGTCGATGCGCAAGCCGTCGATCAGTCCCTGTTCGTACAGTTTCAGGGGCAGCTCGTGCACCGCGTCGAACACCTCGGGCTCTTCGATACGCAGCCCCGCCAGTCCGCTGATTTCGAAGAAGCGGCGCCAGTTGATGCTGTCCGCGGCGCAGCGCCAGCCGCAGAGCCGATAATGCTGCCGCTTGAGCAGCTCGTGCAGCCGCCATCGCCCCCGGTGCTCGGCCGGATCGTGTTCCGCCAGAATCTCGGTGCAGTCGCGCCCGCGGCAGGCGAGCGTACCGTCGGCCACAGGAAACCGCCCTCCGCTCGCCTCGATCAGGTAGCGGTCCCGCTCGCCGTCATGAACCAACCTCAGTTCTCCCCCCGCAAGGCTGCCGGCATAGTCCTGCGCCAGGAAAGGCGCGAGCACCTTGCCGTACAGCGTTTTATCGGCCGGGCGCCAGTCGATGTCGAACCAGTGCGCATAGCGGCTTTGCCTGCCCCGCGCCAGCACGTCCCACCACCATGCGTTGCCGGGATGGGTAGCCATGTGATTGGGCACGATGTCCAGCAGGATGCCCATGCCGCGCGCGCGCAGTGCTTCCGACAGCGCACGCAGCGCCGGCTCTCCGCCCAGCTCGGGGTTGACGCGCGTGGGGTCGATGACGTCGTAGCCGTGAAGCGAGCCCGGCACGGCGCAGGATATGGGAGATAGATAAAGGTGGCTCACGCCCAGCGAGGCGTAGTAGGGTATTTGCTCACGCGCATGATCCAGCGTGAACCCGGCATGCAATTGCAACCGGACCGTTGCTCGGGGAACGCTCACGACCGACTCCTTCCGTGGCGCACGGCATGGATTGCCTTCGCGGCGGCCCGGCTCGAGAACAGATTGCCGACCTCCAGGGGCAGGCGTCGCAGCCAATTGGGATGAGACCCCGCCTGCGTGCCCGACGAGCCGGGCATATTGGGCTGCTCGGGCAAGGCCAGTATGTCTTCCAGGGGAAAGACGCACAAGGGCGACGGGCTGGCCGCCACCCACTCGAGCACTTCGGCCACCGGCGCCTCGCCCGCCGCGTCGGGTCGGGAAGGCAGGGCCTGGGCCAATAAAAGTTTGTCCTGTTCTCGCTGGCTGCGGGCCGCCTCCAGCGCCTCGGGTTCAAGATAGCCCAAGCGATGCTGCCAATCAAGATCCCTGCCCTGCCACCATCCGGCGACCGTGGGCAGGTCGTGGGTCGTGGTGGTGGCCATGGAGTCGGGCGGCCAGTGCTCCACCGGCACGAAAGCCTGCGTCGGCTCCTCCTCGCGTTCGAACCACAGAACGCGGGTGCCGAGCAGGCCGTGGCCGCTCAATAGATCGTTGAAGCCGGCTGGCACCGTGCCCAGATTCTCGCCCACCACGATAGCCTGATGGCGATGGGATTCCAGCGCCACCAGGCGCAGCAAGTCATGCAGCGGATAGCGAAGAAAAGCACCGTCGGCGGCGCTTTCGCCTTGCGGCACCAGCCACATTCTGGCCAGGCCCAGCACGTGGTCGATGCGCACTCCGCCCGCATGGGACAGGGCGTGGCGCAATATGGAAAGGAAAGGCCGATAGCCCTTTTCGCGCAGGGCGCGCGGAGAGAAGGCGGTCAGGCCCCAGTCCTGCCCTCTTGCATGATACAGATCGGGCGCGGCGCCCACTGTGGCGCCCTGCAGGATGTCCTGCGGCGCGGCCCAGGCCTGGCTGCCCCGCGCGTCGGTCCCTATGGCCAGGTCGGCGATCAATCCTATGGACATGCCCGCCTCGCGCGCCGCTTCCTGTGCGCGGCACAGGCCTTCATGCGCAAGCCATTGCAGGAAGGCGTGAAAACGCAGCTCGGACGCAGATTGGCGGGCAAAGGCCTGGACGGCGGCGCCGTTCGGATCATGCATCGGGGCGGGCCAATCCTGCCAGCCGCTGGCCGCGCCGAGCGTCTGCGCATAATGAGCATGCAGGGTCTCATAGAGACAATGGCTTTGCAGCGCCTCGCCGCCCGCGCGCCAGAACGCCTCGAAAGCTTTTCTGGACTCCGGCGGCCCTTGCGCTTCGAAACGCTGGAACAGCTGTCTTGCAAGCGCCAGGCGCGCGGTCTGCACCACGGGCCAATCGATCAGATCCCCGGCGCCCGCCGTTCGCGCTGTGTCCGGCGCAATGGGGCGCGAGGCATCGGGAAGCGAAGCAAGCGCCGCGCGCAAGGCCTCTTCGCCCAGCGCCCGCACATCGATATAGGCAGTGTTGAGGAACAGGCGGCTCGACGGCGCATAAGGGCTGTAGCGCGAGGGATCGGCGCTGAACAGCGCGTGGACGGGGCTGATGGCCAGCGCGCTCGCGCCGAGCCGGCCGGCCTGATGCGCCAGTTCGGCCAGGGCGCCGTAGCCGCCCGCCCCATCAGCCGCTGCCATCGCCGGGCCGCCATACGCCGCGGCATCGCGACGCAGGCTGTAGACTTGCGCCGCGACGCCCCATGGCCGCCCCGCCGCGCCGCCTTCCGGCGGGCCGACGCAGCGGCGCGGGGCGACAGCCAGAAGCAGCCTGTTCCTGCCGATCTGCAGAGGGTGATAGCCGGGAATGTCCACGGGCGCCAGCCGCACGCTGCCGTCCTTCTGAAGTTCGGCCTCGCCTTCGCGCCCTCCCTCGCCCGACTCGTACTCCAGCCGATAATGCATCGGCCCGCCGTGGCGCAGCACGACGGGCTCTCCCGCCTCGACCACCACCATCCGTCCATCGAGACGGGACTCTTCCTCGCGCAGACGCCTCAGACTGCACTCGAGCCTGGCTCCATTGCCGCATTCCAGTCCCATTGCGTCCAGCAAGGCCTCCAGGGTCTCGTCCGGCACCGTGCGCGTGCGCTCATGCACGTCCTGCCAGGTCCGGGCCAGGCCGACGGCATCAGCCAGGACATGCAGAGGGGCGTCTCCCGCTTCAGCCATCGCCCCTCTCCGGCCCGGCCTCCAGCGCGGCAATCGTGCAGCGAGCCGGCAGCTGCCCGTAGCGCTGCTCGGCCCGCGCCTCGAAGTCCTCGTCCCCCGGCCCTCGGAAGAACACGCTGTCCGGCGGCAAGTCGGACAGCTCCGGACACTCGACGGGCTGCTCTCCGAGGTTGCTGAATATCGTCAGGCGCGCCCCGTCGCCCATCTCCCAGGCGGCGTGCACCGCTTCCGCGCCCACCGCCCGCGCGCCCAGGCTGCGTGCGCCCCGCAGGCGCGGCGCGACATGCTCCCGGCGCAGGGCAAGCAGCTGCTCGTACCAGCGCCGCCATTCTTCCGTCTCGGCATCGTCGGGGGCCAGGCTCGAGCGCGCCCAGGTCTCCGGATCGTTGGGGTCGGGTATGGTCTGTAGCGCATCGGCGTCCGCAAAGGCCGGAAAGCCGGCGAACTCTTTGCGCCGCCCGACGCGCACCGCCCGCGCCAGCTCCGGTTGGACATGGCTCGTGAAATACAGGAACGGTGTCTCGGCGCCCTGCTCTTCGCCCATGAACAGCAGCGGAATCTGCGGCGTCAGCAGTTGCAGGGCGACCGCCGCCTGCAAGGCATCCCGCTTCACGCCCAGGCGGGTCAGGCGTTCGCCCAGGGCGCGATTCCCGATCTGGTCGTGATTCTGCAGGAAAAAAACGAAATGCTCGGGCGACAAGCCCGCGCTCGGCTCCCCGCGCCGCCGCCCGTTCCTGTGAGGATCGGGCTGTCCCTGAAAGATAAAGCCCTCCGCCAGCGCGCGCGCCAGCATGCCGCCCGGCTCATCCGCATAGGAGGCGTAGTAGCCCGAGCGCTCGCCGGTCAGGATATGGTGCACCACGTGGTGCGCATCGTCGTTCCATTGGGCGTCGAAGCCCTGTTCTAGCAGGCCGGCCGCGTTGTCGTCGTTCTCGAGAACCAGATGCACCCGCCGCCGGGGATCGAGCGCGCCGCGCACAAAAGAGGCCATCTCGGGCAGCCAGTCTTTGTCGCTGATGGCGTGCACCGCGTCGAAGCGCAATCCGTCGAAATGGTATTCGCGCAGCCAGTACAGGGCGTTCTCGGCAAAGAAGCGCCGCACCTGCTCGCGCCGGAAGTCGATCGCCGGGCCCCAGGGGGTGTCGAGATCGTCGCGGAAGAATTCCGGCGCATACCGGGGCAGGTAATTGCCGTCGGGGCCGAAATGGTTGTACACGACATCAAGGAAAACCATCATGTTCAGGCCGTGCGCCGCGTCGATCAGCCCGCGCAAATCGTCCGGCTCTCCATAGGCGCGATCGGGCGCATAAGGCAGCACGCCATCGTAGCCCCAGTTGCGCGGCCCGGGAAAATCAGCCACGGGCATGAGCTCGACCGCGGTGACGCCCAGCCGCGCCAGCTCGGGTAGGCGGGCGCGCACGCCGTCGAAGCCCCCCACCAAGCCGCAATGAATTTCATAGAGAACCGTTTCGGTCCACGGACGGCCCAGCCATTGAGGAAACTGCCAGGCATAGCGGGCGGGGTCGCACACTATGCTGGCATCGTGCACGTCCCCATCCTGCATGCGCGAAGCCGGATCGGGAACGCTGGAGCCGTCGGGCAAGCCATAGCGGTAACGTGTTCCGGCCGGAGCGCGGCATGTCAGCTCGTGAAAGCCGCCATGCGTCCTGGCCATGGGTTTCGGCGCCTGGCCTTCGATCTGCAGCGCGACGGTCTCGACGCCCGGCGCCCACAGGCGGAAACGTGTGTCGCCGTTCTCCAGAGGCAGCGCGCCAAATCCGTAGTCCCCTGCGCGCGGCCCCTCCCGCTCCGGCGCCGAACCGGACGTGCCCGCCCTCATGGCCGGCCGCCCTCGTTATTGGCCAGCAGGACCAGGCCGTGCGCGCAGACCGGAATCTCGTCGGCGCGAATCTCGTTGCCGCCCTGGCCTTCCCGGCCCGTGTCGAGCCGGCGAAACCATCTGCAAGGCAGCGCGGGCAGGACGAAGACGACCTCTTCGCTGCCGCCGTTCACCAGCAGCAGGCTCACATCGACTTCTCCATCCGGACGCAGGGCCGCGCGCTGAAAGCCCAGCACGCGCCCTTCGGCATAGGCCCAGGCCTCTTCGCTCATTTCGCAGCCGTCCATGTCGTACCACGCGGCGCGCTTGATGCCCGGCGCAAGCTCTGCCCCATCGTCCCCGAAGCGTCCGCGGCGCAAGGAGGGATGGGTGCGGCGCAAGGCCCGCGCCCGCGACACCAGGTCCATCAGGGCGCGCCCCTGTTGGGTGTCCGCCTGGCTCCAGTCCAGCCAGGACAAGTCGTTGTCCTGGCAGTAGGCGTTGTTGTTGCCCTGCTGGCTGTTGCCGAACTCGTCTCCCGCAAGAAGCATGGGTGTGCCGTCCGACATGAGCAGGCTGGCGAGCATGGATTTCAGCACCCTGCTTCTGATCTGCATCACGCTTTCATCGGTTGACGGCCCTTCGACGCCCCAATTGAAGCTGTAGTTCTCTCCGTGCCCGTCGCCGTTTTCGTCGCCATTAGCTTCGTTGTGCTTCTCGCAATAGCTGACGACGTCGGCCGCGGTGAAGCCGTCGTGCGATGCCAGGAAATTGACCGAAGCCCAGGGCCGGCGATGGCGGCGGTCGAACAGGGCCGGGGTGGCGCTTAACGATGCGGCCAGTTCGCCGCGCTGCTCGGCATCGCCGCGCCAGAAGCGCCGCAGCGTGTCGCGGTAGCGGTCGTTCCATTCGGCGAAGCCGGGCGGATGGTTGCCCAGCTGGTAGCCGTCCGGGCCGGTGTCCCAGGGTTCGGATATCAGCTTCAGCCGCGACAGGACGGGGTCCTGCAGAATGGCGTCGAAGAATCCCGACCCGGGATCGAAGCCCGTGCCTTCGCGGCCCAGCGTAACGCCCAGGTCGAAGCGAAAGCCGTCCACCCGATAGCTCTCGGCCCAGTGGCGCAAAGAGTCCATCACCATTTGCAGCACGCGCGGATGCGACAGGTTGACCGTGTTGCCGCAGCCCGTGTCGTTGATGTAGTAGCGTTCTTCGCCCGGGATCAGCCGATAGTAGCTGGCGTTGTCCAGGCCGCGCCACGACAGGGTCGGCCCCAGCTCGTTGCCTTCGGCCGTGTGGTTGTAGACCACGTCCAGTATCACTTCGATGCCAGCCGAATGCAGCCGCCTGATCGCCATGCGCAGCGAGTTCGTTCCCGCGGGGCCAAGGTAGCGGGGGTCGGGCGCAAAGTAGGCAAGCGTGTTGTAGCCCCAGTAATTGCGCAAGCCCCGCTCTACCAGGAAATGATCGTCCAGCGCCGCGTGCACGGGCAGCAGTTCCAGCGTCGTGACGCCCAGCTTGTGCAGATGCTCGATGAAGGCGGGATGCGCCAAGGCTTCGGCCGTGCCCCGCCAGCCGCCCCGGACGTCGCCGCGCTTCATCGAAACGCCTTTCATGTGCGCTTCGTAGATGAAGGTGTCGTCCCACGGCACCGAAGGCGACTCTCCGCCGCCCCAGTTGAAGCCGTCGTCGGACACGACGGCTTTGGGTACCCATGCCGCGCTGTCGCGCCGGTCCATGCTCAGATCCATGCGGGGATGCTGGACGCGATAGCCGAACAAGGCATCCGACCAGCGCAGGGCGCCGGTCAGTTGCCTGGCATAAGGATCGAGCAGCAGCTTTTGCGGATTGAACCTGTGGCCGTGGGCGGGATCGTACGGCCCATGGGCGCGATAGCCGTAGACCAGCCCGGGCTGGGCGTCGGGCAGATAGCCATGCCAGATTTCATCGGTGCATTCCGGCAGGGGCAGCCGCCTCAGTTCCTTGCGGCCCCGCGCATCGAACAGGCATAGGTCGATCCTCGTGGCGTTGGCCGAAAAGACGGCGAAGTTCACGCCCAGGCCGTCGCTGGTGGCGCCCAAGGGATAGGGCCGGCCGGGAAGCAGTTTGTCGGCGTCGCTCATGGCCTCATTCCTCCGGAACGAGAATCAGGGCCGCCAGGGGCGGCAGCACCAGGGTCAAGGACTGCGGCTGCCCATGAGCTGGATCGGGCAGCGTGCGGACTTCGCCCGCATTGCCCATATCGCTGCCTCCATAGGCGGCGGCATCCGAATTCAGCACCTCGCGCCAGCGCCCGGCGCGCGAAGCGCCGATGCGATAGCCCCGCCTGGGCACGGGCGTCATATTGCATACCACCAGCACGACCTGGCCGCTGCAACGCCGCTCGAATGCAAACACGCTGTTGTCGCGATCGTCGCCTATCACCCAGCCGAAGCCCTCGGGGTCGCCGTCGGACTCATGCAGCGCCGGCAGCCGGCCGTACAGCGCGTTCAGGTCCTTCACCAGCAACTGGACTCCGGCATGCAAGGGATCTGCGGCGGCGCCCCAATCCAGGAAGGCGTCATGGTTCCACTCGGTCTCCTGACCCAGCTCGCCGCCCATGAACAAGAGCTTGCGCCCGGGATGTGTCCACATGAAGGCAAAGTAGGCGCGCAGATTGGCGAAACGCTGCCATCGATCGCCGGGCATCTTGCCCAGCAGCGATGCCTTGCCGTGCACCACCTCGTCGTGCGAAAGAGGAAGAATGAAATGTTCCGTCCAGGCATACACCGTTCCGAACGTCATGTCGTCGTGATGGTATTTGCGATGGACGGACTCGTGGCTCATGTAGCGCAGGCTGTCGTGCATCCATCCCATATTCCATTTGTAGTCGAAGCCCAGGCCTCCGTCTCGCGTCGCGGCGGTCACGCCCGGCCACGCCGTGGATTCCTCGGCCACCATGATGGCGCCGGGACACAGGCGTCTGACGGTGTCGTTCAGCTCGCGCAGAAAGTCCACCGCCTCCAGGTTCTCGCGCCCGCCATGGCGATTGGGCGTCCACTGTCCCGGCTCGCGGCTGTAGTCGAGATACAGCATGGATGCCACGGCATCGACGCGCAGGCCGTCGACATGATAGCGGCGCACCCATTCGAGCGCGCTGGCGACCAGGAAATTGCGCACCTCAGTGCGGCCGAAGTTGTAGATCAGCGTGTCCCAGTCGGGATGGCGGCCTTGCCGCGGATCGGCGTGTTCGTACAGGGCGGTCCCATCGAACCATGCCAGCCCGTGCGGATCGGAGGGAAAATGCGCCGGCACCCAATCGAGGATCACGCCCAGGCCGGCGCGATGGCAGGCATTCACGAACCAGGCGAAGTCTTCGGGTTCGCCCCAGCGCGCCGAGGGTGCGAACAGACCCAGCGGCTGATAGCCCCACGATCCGCCAAAGGGATGCTCCATGACCGGCAGCAGTTCGATATGGGTGAATCCCATGGAGCGCGCATAGTCGATGAGAGACGAGCCGCATTCGCGCCATACCGGCTCATCGCCCGTTGCGGGCCTCCATGATCCCATATGAACCTCGTAGATGGACATGGGCGCGTCCGGCGCTTGAAGCCGGCCGCGCCGCGCCAGCCATTCCTCGTCGCTCCATTCGAATGCGGCGGTCGAGGCCACGACCGAGGCCGTGGCCGGAGGAAGTTCCGTCCTGCGCGCCACCGGATCGGCCTTCTGGGGCAGCATCTGGCCGTCACGTCCGATGATTTCGAACTTATAGAGCGCCCCCTCCCCCACGTCCGGCACGAACGTTTCCCATACGCCGCATTCGGGCCGAAGGCGCATGCGGTGAAGCTGACCATTCCAGGCGTTGAAATCGCCCACCACGGATACACTGCGGGCATTGGGCGCCCAGACCGCGAAGCGGGTCCCGGCCACCCCCTTGATCGAGCATGGATGGGCTCCCAGGCAGTCGGCCAGATGCTCGTGACGGCCCTCGGCCAGTAAATGAATGTCCAGTTCGCCCAGCAGGGGGCCGAAATCCTCGGCGATTCGCTCGTCAGCCATGTGCCTCTCCCGAGTCGGCGGCGCCGGGATCCGGCAGGCGGTCCGCGATTCGCGCCAGGCCGTCCAGCGGAACAGGCAGCCAGTCGGGCCGATGCGCCGCCTCGTAGCACACCTCGTAGGCCGCTTTCTCGAGCAGGGCGAGATCGAGCAATACCTCGTCCATGGCCTCGTCCAGCAACTCGGGGCGCGCATCGAGCGCAGCCTTCCGGTATCCCGTCAGAAATGCCTGGCGGGCGCTTTCGCGGAATTGCTCGAGCAGCCGTGCATGCCGCTCGCGTGTGGTCTGCGCGGCGGGCAGGGCCAGAGAACTGGCGTCCACGCTGTCGACGCTTTTCTCGGCGGCAGCCGCGGCGGCCGAGCCCGGATCCGCGCCGGGCTCGGATTCCGTGAATCCGTGCGTGGCATAGTCGATGGAACGAAGCAGGCCCGCCACATCGCGCCACGGGCTGGCCTTGCTGCGCCTGGTCTCCAGCGGCCGGTCGGGCTCGCCCTCGAAATCGATGAAATACACATCGTTCTGAGCGATCAGCACCTGGCCCAGATGCAGGTCGCCGTGTATGCGCAGGCGCCAGTGTCCGGCCATCCTGGCGGCCGCGTCATCGATCCACTTCAACAGTTTCGCTCGCTGGTTGCGCAAAGCCTCGGCTTGAGCCATGCCGGCGGCCGAAAGCCGGTCGCGGTTGCGCCATGCGGCCGAGAGCGCAGCCTGTACCATGGCGCGGACGTCCTTGGCCCAGCGGCGCGCGTCGGCCGCAGTAGCGCGCTCGGGCGCGAACGCCGCGTCATCGGTTTCGCCCGACAGGACGCCGTGCAGTTGGGCCAGCCTCGTGCCGATGATTTCGGCCACAGCGGTATAGCCGGCGAGGTCTTCCTGGTAATCGCTATGGCTTTCTGCGGTAAGCGCCGCGCTTTCCAGAGAGCGGCGCAGATAATCGTTGGTCCAGCTCCAGGCGTCGCCCTGATTGGGAATCCGCGCATGCAAAAGCGCCAGCGTGCACGGCCTGCCGTCGGCATCGACGCGCGCGAGTTCGCCCAGCAGGTCGGCGCTGTTGGCATAGCCCGCGCGGGTGAGGTAACGCGTCATTTCGGCTTCGGGATGCTCGCCCGGCACGACGTGCCGCACCAGTTTCAGCACCGCCGCATCGCCCAGCAGCAGCGAACTGTTGGACTGTTCGCCGCGGAACCAGTCGATGTCGTCCGGCTCGATGTCGGAAAGGCCGGCCAGCCCCGCCTCGCCGCGGAATTCGAGCGTGTCCGCCCGATCGCCCGGCAGCGGCAGCCGTGCGCCCGCCCTGAAGCAGTCGAGCACCGCGAGGGCGAAACGCGGCAGGCTCACGGCATCCACCAGCAGCCCCGTCTCGGCGGTGCGGCGCACGCGCGCCAGGCCATGCTGCTGCTGCAACGGTGAAACCGCCTCGTCCCACAGCATGGCCATGGGCAGGAAGTAGGCTTGGCCGCCGCCTTCTTCATCGACGGTCACCTCGCACAGGACCAGGTCGGCATCGCCCGCCAGCGGCACGGCGTAATCCAGCGCCACCCGGCCGACCGGCTTGTCCTGCGGGAACCAGCGCTGCCTGGCCAGATAAGGAGGCAGAACTTCTTGGCACAAGGCCTTGCGCGACTCCTCCAGCAAGCGCGGTCCCGAGGCCATGCGGCGCAGGACCAGGGTGATGTAGTCGGGCGACTGGTCGGGCAAAGCCGTATGCCATGACGGCGACGACGCGGAGGTGCTCAGTTCGAACCAGTAAAAGCCGTAAGGCGGCAAGGTCAGCATGTAGGGCGCGTCTGTAATGGCCGGGAACGGGGTCCCGCCCAGGAGCTCCACCGGCACCCTGCCCGCCAGCTGCGCCAGCTCCAGCTCGACCGGCTGCGAGGCGTCGGACAGATTGGCGACGCACAGCAGGGCTTCGTCTTCGTATTCGCGCAGATAGGCGAGGACCTTGCGATTGCCCGGAAAGATGAAGCGCAGGCTGCCGCGTCCGAAGGCCCGGGTCTGCTGGCGCTTGGCCAGCATGCGGCGCGTCCAGTTCAACAGCGAATGGGCGTCGCGCTGCTGCGCCTCGACATTGACGGCTTCATAGCCGTACAGCGGTCCCATCAGCATGGGCAGGATGAGGCGCTCGGGGTCCGTGCGGGAAAAGCCGCCGTTGCGGTCGGGCGTCCACTGCATGGGCGTGCGCACGCCATCCCGGTCGCCCAGATGGATGTTGTCGCCCATGCCCAGCTCGTCGCCGTAATAGAGCACCGGCGTGCCCGGCATCGACAGCAGCAGACTGTTCATCAGTTCGATGCGGCGCCTGTCCCGCTGTAGCAGCGGCGCGAGGCGGCGCCGTATGCCGAGGTTGATGCGTGCGCGCCGGTCGGCGGCATAGAAATCCCAAAGATAGTCGCGCTCGCTGCTGGTCACCATCTCCAGGGTGAGCTCGTCGTGATTGCGCAGAAAGATCGCCCATTGGCAGCTCTCCGGAATGGGAGGCGTCTGGCGCATGATGTCGGTGATGGGAAACCGGTCGGCCCGCGCAATGGCCATGTACATGCGCGGCATGAGGGGAAAATGGAAGGACATATGGCATTCGTCCCCCTTGCCGAAGTACTCTTGCGCGTCCTCGGGCCATTGATTGGCTTCGGCCAGCAGCAGCCGGTCGGGATAGTGCTCGTCCATCACCGCCCGGATGCGCCGCAACACCGCATGGGTTTCGGGAAGGTTCTCGTTATTGGTGCCCTCGCGCTCGACGAGATAAGGCACGGCATCCAGCCGCAGGCCGTCCACACCCATGTCCAGCCAGAAGCGCATGACCGCGATGATCTCCTTCAGGACGCGGGGATTGTCATAGTTCAGGTCGGGCTGGTGCGAATAGAACCGATGCCAGAAATAAGCGCCCGCCACGGGGTCCCAGGTCCAGTTCGATTTCTCGGTGTCGCAGAAGATGATGCGCGTTCCGGCGTAGGCCTGGTCGTTGTCCGACCACACGTAATAGTCGCGCGCCGCCGAGCCGGGCCGCGCTCTCCGGGCCCGCTGGAACCAGGGATGCTGGTCCGAAGTGTGGTTCACCACCAGCTCGGTGATGACGTGCAGCCCCCTTGCGTGGGCCGCCTTGATGAAGCGCTTGGCGTCGGCCAGGCTACCGTAATCGGGATGAACGTCGCGGTAGTCGGCAATGTCGTAGCCGTCGTCGAGCCGGGGCGAAGGATAGAACGGCAGCAGCCAGATGGTGTCCACGCCCAGTTCGGCGATGTAGTCCAGCTTGGCGATCAGGCCCTGGAAGTCGCCCACCCCGTCGCCATCGGCGTCGTAGAAGGACTTCACGTGCAGTTGGTAGATGACGGCGTCCTTGTACCAGCCCGGCTCGTTGCGCGATATGAGGGCGGAACCGCGCTTTGCGGATTGGGTCACGGAATCGCTTCGCTTCGTCATCCCAGCCTCCTTATCCGCCAGATGAGATACGGCCGCTCCGGCGTCAGCTCGATCTCGTGGTGCTTGCCGCGCAATTCGAATTGGCTCTCCGCGCATACATCCTCGAGCAGCACTCCTGCATCGTCGTCCAGGCCCCAGGACCACAGCGGCAACTCCACCCCGGCCCGGTGCACCTCATGGGGGTCCAGGCTGATCGCCACCAGAACGATGTTGTCGCCCTCCCGCGTCGATTTCGAAAAGAACAGCACCTGATCGTCATGAACGGTATGAAAGCGCACGCCCAGGTGCGACCACAAGGCGGGGTTGCCCTTGCGGATGCGGTTCAACTGGGCGATTTCGGCGATGATGTGGCCGGGACGGTCCCAGTCCCAGGAGCGCAATTCGTACTTCTCGGAATCCATGTACTCTTCGCGCCCAGGCAGGGCGCGCGCCTCGCACAGTTCGAAGCCGCTGTACACGCCCCAGGAGCCCGACAATGTCGCCGCCAGCGCCGCACGGATCAGGAAGCCCGCCCGCCCCGAGGTTTGAAGGAAGTAGGGATTGATGTCGGGCGTGTTGACGAAGAAGTTCGGCCTGAAGGACTCCGCCGCCGGAGGCGAGGCGAGCTCTTCGATATAGGCGGTGAGTTCGCGCTTGTCGTTGCGCCAGGTGAAGTAGGTGTACGACTGCGAAAAGCCCAGCTTGGCCAGGCGGTACATCATGCGCGGGCGCGTAAAGGCTTCGGAAAGAAAGATCACGTCCGGATGGCGCGCATGGACTTCGCCCAGCATCCACTCCCAGAACGGCAGGGGTTTGGTATGCGGATTGTCGACCCGGAAGATGCGCACGCCCTGCTCTATCCAATACAGCACGATGTCGCGCAAAGCGCGCCAAAGCGATGCCCGCGCCTTGGGCTGCGAGCCTTGATAGAAGTCCGGATTGACGATGTCTTCGTAGCGTTTGGGCGGGTTCTCGGCGTAGCGCAGCGAGCCGTCCGGACGCCAATTGAACCAATTTCGGTGTTCGCCCAGCCAGGGATGGTCGGGCGAGCACTGTATGGCGAAGTCCAGGGCTATTTCGAGGCCATGCGCGCGCGCATCGCGCATCAATTCCTTGAAATCGCTCAAGGTACCCAGTTGCGGATGGATGGCGTCGTGCCCGCCTTCTTCGGAACCAATGGCGTACGGGCTTCCCGGATCTTCCGGCGAGGCCACGAGAGCGTTGTTGCGTCCCTTGCGGTTGGTCCGGCCTATGGGATGGATGGGCGGAAAATACAGCACATCGAAGCCCATGTCGCGTATTGCCCCGAGCCGTCGCCGCACGTCCGCGAATGTGCCGTGTTGGCCGGGCACTTGGGCTTGGGAACGCGGAAACAGCTCGTACCAGCTTGAAAAGCTTGCTTCGCGCCGCTCGACCATCAAGGAATAGACGTCGTCGGAAAGCGTCTCGAACGGCCTGGCGTCCATGCGCGCCATGGCCTGCGCCGTCGAATCGGACAGCAGGACGTCGGCGTCCGCCTGTTCCGACTCGTCAAGCAGTTTTTGCACCAACGCCGCGGCTTCCGGCATTTCGCGGCGGGCGCGGTGCGCCGCCTCGCCCAGCAAGGCCCTTCCTTCCTGCAGGTCGAGCCCGATATCGGCCTTGGCCTCCCGCTTCTTGCGCACACCGACGCGATAGGACTCCCACACATCGAGCCAGGCCTTGACGACGAACACGTGCCTGCCCAGACGCACGGGCGTAATGGCGGCCCGCCATCGGTCGTTGCCGAGATGCTCCATGGGAGCCTCCTGCCAATGCGTGTCGTCGGCGGGCCGCCAGGCCACGCTCGCCCTCAGGCTGTCGTGGCCGTCCATGAAGATGTCGGCTTCCACGTCCAGCGTCCGGCCCAATGTCGCCTTGATTGCGAACCGGCCGGAATCGACGGACGGCCGAACATGCTCGATGGCGATGCGCGGCCCGCTCATCAGTCCGAGGCCCAGCTTGCGCTTTTCGGCCATGCTCGACGAGGGCGGCCGCACGGGCGACGCGCGGCGCGCCGAGAAGCGAAGGCAATCCGCCGGCCCCAGGCTCGATTCAGCGGCATCGGAAGGGAACTGGATGTCGGAATAGCTGTCCGGCAGCCGCGCCCGCAGCATCGGCCAGTCCACGGGGGCGTCCTCATCCGAAGACGGATTCAGCACTACACCGGCCCCGCTTCGAAACAGCGAAGTGCACGGGCTCAAAGGCCCGGTCAGGATGGACAGTGGTTCGCCCTCGTCGCGCCTTGCCGCCAGCCATTCATTCATGATGCGCAGCTCGGCCTCTTCGCCCGCGCGCAACACCTCGTGCGACACCAGGACGCCGCTGCCGCAGACCGCCGCGGTCCAGACGCAGCGGCGCCACGCCGCGGCGGGTTCGCCGGCGTCGGCCTGCACGCAAGCGGGACCGTCTCGAGTGATGGGCGCAATGACCGGCGCCACCGTGCTCAGGCGCGCGTGTTCCTCCGCCAGCCAGCCCGAACGGTAGTCCCACCACGGCAGGGACAGGAATGTGGCGTCGAATCCGGCTTCGCGCAGCATCCGTACATCCTCGGCGCTCATGCCCGGCGTCCAGGCCATGAAACCGCCGCAGCCCGCCCGGTCGCGTACGTGGTTGACGAGGCGGCGCCAATCGGCGCTCGCCTCGCCCGTCACTCCCAGGCAGCGAAAACCGCGCACTCCCGCTTGCACCCATTGCGTCAAGCGCGCCGCCCAGCCGCCGGGCAAAGGCGTTTCGCCGAGCGCCACATCCATGTAGAAGTTCAGGCCTTCTGCGGCGCTTATCGCCGCCAGCCTGGCCAGCGCGTGCTCCACGGTCTCGGGGCCCGCGTCGCCGAACAGGCCGGCATCTTCCTGTATGCCTTCCGGCTGGCCGGTCTTCCCTATGCGCGGCACAAGCACGCCGTTGAAGCCCAGCGTCCGGGCATGCCGGCACAGCCTGTTCCAGGCCAAGTCGTCCCAAACCTGCTCCGGCGCATCCGCCATGAGAATGCGAGGGGGGCCGCCTTTGGTGATAGGAGAGTCGTTCATCGGCATCCGTCCTGCGCCGCGTTACGCGGCGCGCCCGTCCAGTAAGCGGGTCAAGCGGCCGACGCGCCGGTCACGCAAGGCGCCAAGTCGGCCCGCGCCGACTTGCCGGCAAGAGCCAGGCCCTGCATGCGCGAACCCGCCGCAATGCCCATATGCCGCGCCGTCGCGAGGGCCGGCGCCGCATGGACGGGAGCCCGGGCAGGGACCTGACGCCGTTCCACCCGCTCGACCTCTTGGCATAGCGCCTGATAGCATTGCACGTAGGCGGGAGCCGCGCGTTCCCAACTGAAATCCCTTTGCATGGCGTTGCGCTGCATGCGGCGCCAGACCGGCTCGTTGGCCCGCAGCCGCAGCGCGCGATCGATTGCCGCGCACATATCGTGTTCCTGGTCACCCTGGAACAACAAGCCGGTGGCCGTGGTCATCGCCTCATCGCCCGCCAGCCAGCCGGGATCGTGGATGGTGTCGACCATGCCTCCGACGCGGGACCCGATCGGGATCGTTCCATAACGCATCGCGTACAGCGGCGTCAGTCCGAAGGGCTCGAAGCGGCTGCCATGCAGCAATATGTCCGCTCCGGCGTGCAAGAGGTGGGCGACGTCTTCGGAATAGCCTATATGCACGGCGCAACGTCCGGGATGGCGTTCGCCCAGCTCGCGCAGCTGCGCCTCGATGTGTTTCTCGCCGCAGCCGATAATGCATACCTGCAAGTCGGGATGGGCTTCCAGCACCCTGGGCAAGGCGCGCGCCGCCACGTCGGCCATCTTCTGCCCCGTCAGACGGCTGCCCATGGCCAGCAAGGTGGCGCCCGGCGAATCCTGCAGGCCGAACTTGGCCTGCAGCCGGCGCTTGCATCGCGCCTTGTTGCGCATGTCGTCCCTATCGAAGTGGCATCCGCGCAGGTGCACGTCGGTTGCCGGATTCCATAGCGACGCGTCGATGCCGTTCGGTATGGCGAGCAAGTCGGTCCGTCTGGACCGAAGCAAGCCCTCCAGCCCGCAGCCGAATTCGGGCGTCAATATTTCGCGCGCGTAGTTGCTGCTGACGACGGTGATCTTGTCGGCGCATGCAATGCCCGCATGCAGGAAGTTGATGCGGTCGCCGCGCAGCAATCCGCCCGGCGCGCGCAGCGACGGCTCGATGCCCGTCTGATCGGCCATGCCGGCATCGTATGAGCCCTGGAACGCGATATTGTGCAGGGTCAGAACACTGCGGACATGCGTGGCGCCAAGTTGGCGCAGCGCCAGGGGAGCCAGGGCGGCATGCCAATCGTGCGCGTGCAGGACGTCGATGTCGGCAAGCCCCGGGATGCCCGCCGCCACACGCGCGGCGGCGTGCGACAAGGCGGCAAATCGCAGGGCGCTGTCCGGATACTCGACGCCGGCGGCATCGACATAGATGCCGTCGCGATCATACAGCGCATCGTTTTCCAGCAGCAGTACGCCGAGCCCCGATTCAGGGCAGTAGCCCTTGACCAGCCGCGCATCGCCACCGGGCAGGCCGCCCATGCGGCCTACGAACCGCGTGTGGACCAGACGTTTGCGGACCCCGCGATAGGCGGGCAGCATAAGGGTGACATCCGCTCCCATGGCATGGACGGCGCCGGCCATGCCGCTTACGGCATCGCCGAGTCCGCCCGTCTTGGCCAGAGGAAATGCTTCGGAAGTTACTGCCAGTATTTTTAGCGCCACAGTGTTCTCCAGTATCAGGCGATCGATGCCAATACCTTTAGAGCAAACTGCGTGCCCGCTTCGACAGCCTTCCTCAGCCTCCGTTGCGCTCCGGGTCGGGAGGCGTGCGCGCAAGCCCCGCCTCGTCCTCCGGCACCACCTTGTCCGGCTCCACGTCGTCGCCGGCCGGGTCGCGGCGGTTCTCGACCGAAGCCCGTTCACCCGTATTGCGGCGATCGCTGTCGGTGTCAGGAAAATTTTCAGGCAGTTCGCTGGCGGTATCCGACGAATCGCTGGGCCCTATTCTGGGGCTGGTCCTCGGATCCTCCTGCAGGCGCTGCAGCTCGGCGGCGCTTTTGTCCTGGTTGTTCATGGCCATGATCGACACTCCTTCTAGCGATGGATTGAAAATGCTCGATGAACACCATGCACTGCAAATTCCGGACCTGTGAGGCAGCCTTTACCTGAACCGTGAACGCAAGGGCGGCCACGGGTACAAGGCTTGCTCAGACCGATGCGCCCGTCAGCCACGAAAAGGAGAAATCAACTCATGAACGATGTGGAACCGCCCGTCAACGACCTGGCATCGACCGTTCCGTTGATGACGCTGTCCTTGCTGGATTGGATCGCCCTGATCATCTTGATCGTGGGCGGACTGAACTGGGGGCTGGTGGGCCTGCTGAACCTCGATCTGATCGGCGCCGCGTTGGGCGAAGGGTCCGCCGCTTTACGCCTGGTGCACATGCTGATCGGCCTGGCCGCCCTGTACGGCATCGCATTCGCCTGGCGCCTGGGGGGCCGCCGCCGCTGAGCGGCGCCCCGCTGATTATGATTATTGATCGACCGTTTCGGAAAGCTCGCCGTATTCCTCGAGTCGGTTGTAAAGCGTCTTGATGCTGATGCCCAGGGTTTCGGCGGCAAGCTTCTTGACGCCGCCGCACTGCTTCAGGGTGGCGAGAATCAACTGCCTGTTGGCATCCGCAAGTGGGACCCCCACCGGCACGAGGATCTCGGCGCCCTGGGCGGGCGCCTGTTCGTCGAGGTCGAAGGCGTTGAAATCGCCCTTGATGAGATCGTCGGCGAGAATGTAGCTGCGATACACGAAATTGCGCAGTTCGCGCACATTTCCCGGCCATGAATAGCTTCGCATGGCCGCGAGGGCTTCGGGCGCGAATCGCTTGGCGGTCTTGCCTTCGTGATTCAGTTCGTCGAGAAAGTGCTGTGCAAGCGCTATCACGTCCTCGCCGCGCTCGCGCAAGGGCGGCAGCTGCAGCGGGAATACGCTGAGGCGGTGGTACAGGTCTTCGCGCAGGATGCCTTCCTGGACCGCTTGCTCGGGGTTGCGGTTGGTGGCCGCCACCACACGCACATTGGCCTCGATTTCTTCGTGGGTTCCCACGCGCATGAAGCGTCCAGTCTCGAGCACCCGAAGCAGCCTGACCTGTAGCTCCATGGACATCTCGGTAATTTCGTCCAGGAACAGGGTTCCGCCGGAAGCCCGCTCGAAATAACCCTTGTGCTGGCGGTCGGCGCCCGTAAAGCTGCCTTTTTCGTGGCCGAAGAGCTCGCTTTCGATGAGGTTGGGCGATATGGCGCCGCAATTGACCGGCATGAAGGGTTTGGCGTGGCGAGGGCTGGCCAGATGGATGGCTTCGGCCGCAAGCTCTTTACCCGTTCCGCTTTCGCCCACCAGAAGCACAGTGGCCTGGGTGGGCGCCACCTTTTCGATGTGGGCGCATAACAATTCGATGGCCGGCGAGCTGCCTATGATTTTTGCAAAGCAGTCGCCCGAACCCGGTTCGGGCGCCGAATGCAGCATCGTTTTGGCTTCGCTCAGCACGCCCTTCAATCGGCGCAGGCTGATGGGCTTTTGCAGGTAATCGATGGCGCCGCAGCGCAAGGCCTCGATGGCGCTGTCGACGGTGGAATGGCCGGTAATGAACACCACTTTGGTGTCCGGAAGCTGGAGATCTAGCCAGAGCTCCATGCCGTTGCCATCGGGGAGGTGCATGTCGAGCAGGATGATATCGGGCCGCCGGCGCTCGACAAGGATGCGCGTCTGCCGGATGTCCGGTGCCTGTTCGACGTCATACCCTTCTTCCGCGGCTATCTCTGCGATAAGTTGCCGGGTTTCAGATTCGTCTTCGACAACAAGTAGGTAAGGCATAGTCGTGCTGAAAATAATCGGCGCTGCGCGCGCCGTTAATAACCGCGACACCGAAAGGTGAGCCGGGATTTTTTCTATTTGGAAGCTATGTTACGCGTTCTAAAATAATACAGGAGTAATTCCGTATGACAATTGAAACTTAATGATAAACAGCTTTTCCTGCTTTTGCGTATCAATATCGCAATGTTCTGATTTCAAAAGAAATATTCGTCCACAAACCCGCTTCGTCCAGGTTGAGGATGAAGCTCATGGAGTATAGACCATCGCGCAGGCGATAAACGTCGCCACCGAATGGCGGTTTGCGGACAAAGGCGGGAATATGGGCGCGTCAGGCGCGCGCGGAGCCTGCTGAAATACCGGACACGGTTCCAGCGGAGGTCTGGCCGAGCACCCCGGAGAAATACTCCACGGTCTTGCGCAGGCCCTCTTCCATGCCGGTGCGTGGCGTCCAGCCCAGGTGGCGGCGGGCCAGCAGGATGTCGGGACAGCGCTGTTCGGGGTCGTCCGCCGGGCGCGGCTCGAACACGAAGGACACGCGGGCGCCGGCCAGGCGCCGGACCTGCATCGCGATGTCCAGCACCGTGGTTTCGGTGGGGTTGCCCAGGTTCACCGGGCCTTGAAAGGTATCGACGCTGTTCATCAGGCTCACCAGCCCCTCGATCAGGTCGTCGACATAGCAAAGCGAACGCGTCTGAGTGCCGTCGCCATAGATGGTCAGGTCCTGGCCCTTCAGGGCCTGGGTGACGAAGTTGGACACGACCCGTCCGTCGTCCTGCGCCATGCCCGGACCGTAAGTATTGAATATGCGGGCGATCTTCACGACGACCCGCTTGCGGCGGCCGTAGTCGGAAAAAAGGGTTTCCGCGCAGCGCTTGCCCTCGTCATAGCAGGAGCGCACCCCCACCATATTGACATTGCCGCGATAGGATTCGGACTGGGGATGCACGTGGGGGTCGCCGTACACCTCGCTGGTCGACGCCTGCAGCACGCGCGCACCCGTACGGCGGCCCAGCTCCAGCAGATTGAAGGCGCCGTATACGCAGGTCCTGAGGGTATGGACCGGGTCGGCCTGGTACAGGCGCGGCGACGCCGCGCAAGCCAGGTTGTAGATCTGGGTCGGCCTGAGATCGTAGTGCAAGGGATTGACCACATCGTGGCGCAGCAGAGAAAAAAGCGGATTGCCCAGCAGGGACTCGATGTTCGCCCGCCGGCCGGTCTGGAAGTTGTCGACGCACACCACCTGGTGTCCTTCGCCGACCAGCCTGCGGCACAGATGCGAGCCCAGGAATCCCGCCCCGCCCGTTACCACTACGCATTCCTTCATCGCCTTATCGTCCATGTCAATTCCGTAAAACCCGCAAGAAGTCCGGTTTGCGACGCGCGCCGATTAATAAATTTCGTTACGTAAAAGAAGCGAGCCCCGTGCGTTCCAGCTGCCGCCTGGCCTGCTCCAGCACCTGATCCGGCTCCACTCCCAGGGCGCAGACGTGCCCCACGGGACATTGATCGAAGGCGCAGGGCCGGCACTCCGCCGGCGCATGCAGCACCGGGTGAAGGTGCTTGTTCAGCGGCGCCCAGCGTCCGACGTCGCTGCCGGAGGCTATGACCACGCTGGGCGCCTCCACCGCCGTCGCCACGTGCGAAATGCCGGTGTCGTTGCAGACCAGCAAGCGGCATTGGCTCAGGACGGCAGCCAATTCCCCAAGGCTCGTCGCGCCGCACAGGTCGACCGCCTCGGCGCCGATGCTTGCGGCCAGGGCCTGGACGAGCGCTGCTTCTCCGGGGCTGCCGGTGACCGCTATCTGCCAACCTTCGGCGGCCAGCTCCCTGCCCACCTGTGCAAAACGCTCGATCGGCCAACGCCGGGAAGCCAGCCGCGCGCCGGGATGCAAGATGACCGTGCGCGCACCCTCCAGGCCCTTCTGCGCCAGCAGCAGGCCGGCTGCGCGCTGGTCTTCGGCAGTCAATGGAAGTTCCAGCCTGTCGTCTTCAGCAGGAAGACCGAGATGTTCGAGCAAGGCGAGGTAGCGGTGGATTTCGTGCCGCTCATCCGGCCAAAGGAGCCAGCGGCCGGGCTGCTCGCCTTGGCTTGGGGGGACGAAGCCCGCTTCGTAACGGGCTCCCAGCTGTTTCACCACATCGTTCGAATGCGTTCCGTCGCCGTGCATCTGCAAGGCCAGATTGAAACGGCGCGCCCGCATGCGGCGATAAAAGTCGGGCAGTTTCTCTTCGTCCGCCTGCTGTTCGGGAAAGAAGTCCAAGCCCGGAAAAACGATCAATTCATCGATGTAATGCTTGAAGCGTTCAACCAGCGGACGAGCATTCTCCAGACCGATCAGGCAAATATGCGCGTGCGGAGCCGCCTTGCGCAAGCCGCGCAGGGCCGGCATGGAGCACAGCAGATCGCCCAGATTCAGCGCCCTGAATACAGCGATGTGCTCTATGTCTTTCCAGGCCCAGGCCGTGTCGTGCATGAAATCCTCTCCACTATGCAGCTGCTCAAGGAAGCGCCGGTCCAAAACGGCTCGCGCCCCGCAGGCGCCAGTAAATGGACAAGGGCGGAATGACCGCCGTGGTCAGCAGCAGTTCGCCCAGGTTGCGAAGCGTCGGCGCCGAGCCGCTGAGGCGCCGGAAGAAAAGAAAGGTGCTCAGCAGCAGCCACGCCAGCGCAGCCGCCAGCGCCAGCCCATGCCGGCCCGCCAGGAACGAGACCGCCGCCACGATGAGGCAGGCAGATATCGCAAGATACAGCCATGGCCAATGGGCGCGGATGCGCTGCCGATACAGCTTGGGATATTTTCTATACAGCAGCACGTCGAACATGATCTTGCGTTGCGAACCTATTCCCGCCGCAAAAGGCGCGTCCCGCAAGGGGTGCAGGACCACCGCCGCATCGGCGCGGATCACCTCGAATCCGCGTTCGAGCAGGGCGAAATGCAGATCCGAATCCTCCCGCCAGGCGATGGTATAGCGCTCGTCGAACCCGCCCACCGCACGCAGGGCCTCGACACGCACAAAGCAATTGGCGGTGACGAATTCGGCCTGCTGCAGCCTGGCCGCGTCGCGCTGGCTGTCGGTGGCCCGCTCGGGCAGCGGCATCACGATGCGCCCGGCCGCGGCGCCCGCGCCGTCCTTCATGGCCTCCAGCCCGTTGACCAGCCAGTCCCGGGTCGGCACCGTGTCGTCGTCGGTAAAGGCGATGAGCGGCGCCAAGGCCATCTGCCAGCCCGCGTTGCGGGCCCCCGCAGGCCCCTGGGTGGCGCGGACGGCACAATAACGCAAGGCCGGGCCCGCGGGCATCCCGGCGCTCTTGCGCCTGACGAGGGCATCGACCGCCTCGCTGGGGCCGTCGTCGCACACGATCACCTCGTAGGCCGACGCCGGCAATGACTGCGCCATGACCGCATCGAGACAGCGCTCGAGCAGGTCGGGCCGGCCATAAGTGGGTATCACCACCGATACCAGCGGTCGGGGGAACGTCGTCATGACTGCTTCTCCACCAGGTAGTCGCCGATCACCAGCGCATCCAACGGCGAAGTCCAGAAGCATTCGAGGGCATCGCGCACGCTGCACACCACCGGTTCGCCGCGCGTGTTGAATGAAGTGTTCACCAGCACCGGAACCCCGGTCAGCGCCTCGAACTCGGACAAGAGGCGATGCAGCAAGGGATGCTGGCGCGGCTCGACGGTCTGGACCCGGGCCGTACCGTCGGTATGGCGCACGGCGGGAATCTCGGCGGCCTTGTCGGGCAGCACGTCGTAGACGAAAAGCATGAAGGGCGCGGTGATGCGGTCGCGTCCACGGGAATCGAACCATTCATGGGCTTTTTCCTGCAGCACCACGGGCGCGACAGGACGGAAATCCTCACGGTCCTTGAGTTCATTGAGCCGGCCCTGCATGAGAGGGTCGCGCGGCGACGCCAGTATGGAGCGGGCGCCCAGGGCCCGCGGGCCGAATTCCATGCGCCCCTGGAACCAGCCGAGTATCTTCTCCTGGGCCAGCAGGCTGGCCGCCTCGCCGGCCACATCGTCGAGACGGCGATAGCGGATGCCCGACCTTTGCATGAAAGACTCGATTTCCTCGCTGCCATAACCCGGTCCCAGGTAGGCATGATCCATCACCCATTTGCGCGTGCCCCCTTCGCGCGCATGGAAGTCCACCCACAGCGCCGCGCCCAGCGACGTGCCCGCGTCGCCGGCCGCCGGCTGCACCCAGACATTGCGGAAGGGTCCCTCTGCGGCCAGCTTGGCGTTCATCACGCAGTTCAGCGCCACGCCCCCGGCCATGCACAGATTGTCCGCATGCGTCGCCTCGTGCAGCCAGCGCGCCATGTCGAGCACTGTTTCCTCGAGCACATGCTGCAAGGAATGCGCAATGTCCATATGCCTTTCGTCGAAGCTTTCGCCCCGACGCCGGCCGGGGCCGAAGCGCTGTTCGAGCATGGAGGGCTCCAGGCGATAACCGCCCTGCCCGTCGGTCTGGACGATGCGCCGGAACTCTTCGACGTGCACCGGCCGGCCGTAGGACGCCAGCGCCATGACCTTGTATTCGTCGGACGAATGCAGAAAGCCCAGGTAGCGCGTCACGTCTTCATACAGCAAACCCAGGGAATGCGGCAGATTGATCTGCTTGAGCCTGTCGTAATGGCCCGCGCGGAAATGTCCATAGCTCGTCGACGCCCGCTCGCCGCGCCCGTCCATCGTCAGCACGGCCGCCTCTTCAAAGGGCGAAGCCAGGAAAGCGCTGGCCTCGTGGGCCAAGTGGTGCTCCACGAAGTGCCAACGCTCCATGATGCGCTCGAGCGTCTGGCCCCGGAAGCGGTCCTGCAGATGATGGGGCACGCCGTCCTTCAATTGGCGAGGCGCATTGACGATGTAAGAGAGAAACAGCGGATCCCAGGGAGAACCGCCATCCGGCCGCCGGGCCGAGGGCTCCAGAGGCAGGACGAACTCGCCTTGCGGCGCCAGCTCCGATGTCAGCAAGTGCGGGTCGAAGGCATAGGCGATGTGATCGACGTCGCCCAAGGCGCAGCCCGCCTCCGCCAGGCAGTAATCAATGGCGTGATACGGCAGCTGCCAGGTCGAGAAAGGCACAGGACGCTTGCCGTGTTTTATGCGGGTGAAGCGTTCTTCTTCGGCCGCGGCCAGCACGACCCCGTCACGCACCAGCGCCGCCGAGCAGTCGTGGAACGCCGCGTTGATTCCCAGTGTGTACATAAGCCTCCTTGGCCGCGTCAGACCTTCATGCCGCCCGCCTGTCGGCACGCGTCCGGCGCAGGGCCAGAAGTTCGCGCGCCGCGTCCACCACTTCCTGCGGTGTGACGCCCTCGAGGCAGGCATTGGTGTTTTCAGGACATACGCTGCGATAACAGTATTTGCATGAAACGTCCCGGTGAAGCAGCCGGTGTGCCACTTTCCAGGGCGTATGCTGGGGATTCGTCAATGCATACAGGTCGACGACGGGTGTCTGTACAGCGGCGGCGATATGCACCGGGCCGGTGTTGTTCGAAACCAGCAGGTCGGCCTCTTCGATCAGGCTGCCCAGCGCGCCCAGATCCAGGGCACCGGCCAGGTTGTATACGCCGTCGGTCAGCCCGCTATCGCTCACGATCTGTTGTACGGCGGCATGTTCGTGCGCGCTTCCGGTCAGAATGAGGGAGCGGCCCGCCGCGTGCAGACCATTCAGTACATCCGCGAACTTGCGCGGTCCATACCGCCGCGACGCCGCGGTGGCGCCGGTATGGACCACGATCCAGGGCGCGCCCGCCGGAACCTGCGCGGCCTGCAGTGCCGCCGCCATGCGCGCGCGGTCCCGCGACCGGGTCTTGAAGGCCAGGCGGGTATCGGTGCAGTGTGCGCCGACTGCGGCAACCAGGTCCAGCTGCCTTTGCACCTCGTGCCGTATCCCCTGTTGCGGTTCGGTTTCCTTCACCCAATCACTGACGAGTTCATAAGGGTTCTCGCGCACATGAGCCAGCACGCGCGGAATACCCGCCATGTGGCAGGCCAGCGCGGCAGGCAGGGCGCTCTGGCTGTAGACCGTGAATATCACCGCCGCATCGAAGCCGCCGCGCCGCAAGTCGGCGATGAGGGCCTCGCAACGGTCGTCGGGTGTGTCGGCGTGCTTGACCCACGGCGCCCGGTGCGCCATCACCTCGTCCACGTCTTCCAGATGCGGGGCCAGGACCGCTCCCGAAGGCGATGCGAGCAAGGTCAGCCGCCGGCCGGGGCATTGGCGCTTCAAGGCCCGCAAAGCCGGCGTGGTCATGAGGACATCGCCCATATTGTCCAAGCGTACGCAAAGGATGCGGCGCAAGCCCGCCCAGCTGTCGGTCGTCACGATGCGGCCTCCTGGGCGATGACCCCTCGAGAGTCGGCTAGATGCGATACGAGCCAGCGGCTGGCGCCGTCCAGGTCGCTCTCGACGTGGTCGGGCTCGCGCCACTCGTCGCGCACCCATTCGGTTTCATTGCCATTGTCCAGCAGGAGCGTGTGACAGCCCGCGCGGCGGCCCGCCTCCACATCGTCCAGGATGTCGCCGATGAACCAGGAGGCAGGCAGGTCGATGCCATGGCGCTCTGCGGCAACATGAAGCAGGCCCGGCTCCGGCTTGCGGCAGCCGCAGCGCATGCTGTAGCCGGCGCGTATGCCTTGCGGATGATGCGGGCAATAATAAAAGCCCGTCAGATGCGCGCCCACGCGCTCGAACATGCATTCGAGCTGCTGCTGGACGTCCAGCAGCCTGTGCCGCTCGAATTTGCCCAGCGCCACGCCCGGCTGGTTGCTGATGACGATGAGCGGAAGGCCCAGGCCGGCGAGCCGCGCAAGGCCTGTCGCGGCGCCGGCGGCAAAGCGCATGCGGTTCCTGTCCACGTTGTAGGGCACGTCGGCGAGCAGCGTGCCGTCCTTGTCCAGGAATATCGCCGGCGTCAAGGCCATGAGGTCTCCTTCATCGGCAGCACCATCACCTCGGGAATCACCGTCTGGGGCGGCTGGGTCAGGACGAACTTGATGGCCGCCGCCACATTGCCCGGGTCCTGCAACAACTCGACATCGATGTCGGGAAAGCGGTCGAGCAGGAAAGGAGTGCGCATGCCGCCGGCAATGACCGCCGACACCTTGATGCCCTGCGAACGCAGTTCCGCATGCAGCGAATGGGTCAGCCCCAGGAGTCCCCATTTGCTGGCGTGATAGGCGCTGGCGTTCGGCCAGGCCCGCCGCGCCGCGGTCGATGCGATATTGACGATATGTCCGCCCGGCGCCAGATGCGCCAGGCCGTGCTTGGCCATCAGGAACGGGCCTGTCAAATTGGTGCGCAGCACCCGTTCCCAATCCGAGCTCTTCAGCTCTTCGATGCTGGTGGTGACGTCGACCCCGGCATTGTTGACGATGGCGTCCAGCCGCCCACACTGCTCCACGGCGTCTTCCAGCACTCTCTTTACCGATTCTTCGTCGCCCACGTCCACGCTGAAGGCGCACGCCCGGCCGCCGGCGTCACGCTGCTTCTGCGCCTGGGCTTGCGCCGAGTCGGCATCGATGTCCAGGGCGACCACCTGCGCCTCGTTGGCAGCGAGCATGTCGCAGATGGCGGCGCCCAGGCCTCTTCCGGCGCCGGTGACCAAGACCACACGGTCGCGCAGTGTTTCATGTGCATGAGTATCCATTGTTCTCCTTTCACGGCCCTGAGGCCTGTTGACACTAGGCTGTCGACGCTAGGCCATGAGCCGTACGCCCGCCTGCCGGCGTCCCGCATAGACAGGCGCCCTTCCCATGGCCAGCTGTGCAAAGACGTCGTCCAGCTGACCCGCCACTCTTTGCCAAGTGAAGAGGCTTCTGGCCCTGCGCTCGCCGGCGCGGCCCATGCGCTGGGCAAGCTCCGGAGACCGGGCCAGCATGGCCAGGCGGCTGGCGAGCGCATCGGGATCGCGCGGGGCCACCAGGAAACCGGTCTGGCCGTCCCGCACCGTATAGCGGATGCCTCCGGTGTCCGAGCCCACCACCGGGCGAGCGCAGGCCATCGCCTCTACGGGCGTGATGCCGAAGGGTTCGTACCAGGGGGTCGTGGCAAAGACATCCGCCGCGGCATAGAAGCGCCGCAATTGGGCTCGCCCCCGCCGTCCGACGAATTCCACCGCCTCGCTCACACCCTCTTCTTCGGCCACGGACAGCAGGCGCGTCATCTCGGGCGATTGCATGTTGGACGGGTCCGTGCCGTCGCCGCCCACCACGCACAACCGGGCATCGATCTTGTGCAGGGCCCGCAAGCGGCCCAGACCGCGTATTACGTTGTCCACCCCCTTGCGCGGCACCATGCGGCCAAGCTGCAGCACATAGAAGGCGTCGGGGTCCCAGCCCAGGGCGCGCCTTGCCTCTGCGCCGTCCATGGGCGACATCTCGTCGGGATCGTAGCCGCAAGGCACCATGCAGATGCGCGCAGGATCGGCGCCATACAACTCGATGAGATCGCGCCGGTCCTCGGGGCATTCGGCCACGATGCAGTCGGCCTCCCGCACGATCCGGTCCTCGATCTCGAACCGGCTGTCCGGAAAAAGATCGGCCTGCGCCTGATGCTTGCGCCGTACGCGGCCCAAGGCATGAAAAGTGACGGCCACGGGGATGCCGGCTGCGCGCGCAACGGGCAGCGCGGCCATCGCCGACATGAAGAAGTTGGCGTGGACCAGGTCGTAGGACTCTTCCTGGCAGGAAAAATACTGCCGCAGGAAGTCGCTGAACTCGGCCATGTGCGGCAGCAGCTGTTCTTTGGGCAGGACGCGGGCCGGACCGGCCGGGACATGGACGATTCTTACATTGCTCTCCCACTCCAGTTCACGGGGCATATAAGGGTTGTCCAACCGGGTGAATACGTCGACATGATGTCCCATGGCGCCCAGATGGCGTGCGACCTGGGCCACATATACGTTCTGGCCCCCGCTGTCAACACTGCCGATCTGGGCAAGAGGCGAGGCATGTTCACTGATGATTGCGATCCTACGCATGATGTTTCTCCGCACAAGTATCCCGCCCGGCTTCCGTGGCGAAAGCCGGTTCAACCGAATGTGATGATGGCTCGGGCCCTTGGGCGCGCCCCGCGGACGCCCAAAGCCCTAGAGACTTACCAGTACGGAGCCTGGTCGTAGTATTCGTGTGTCCGCGTGGCCCAGGCCACGTCGGCCATGCGAGGCCAGTTGTCCTTGTCGAACCCTTCGGCGTCCTTCATCTTCTGCTCGTCGACGTCCAGCAAGAAGCACTTGCGCTGCGTGTCCAGCGTGAGGGCGCTCCATGGTATGGCGAACAACTTGTCTCCCATTCCCAGGATTCCGCCGCGCGACAACACCGCGTAGGCGATGCGCCCGCGCGGAACGTCCAGCATGATGTCTTCGATCGAACCCAGCTTCTC
This sequence comes from Pusillimonas caeni, assembly GCF_003545815.1. Lineage (GTDB taxonomy): Bacteria > Pseudomonadota > Gammaproteobacteria > Burkholderiales > Burkholderiaceae_B > Pusillimonas > Pusillimonas caeni. The sequence continues at coordinate 337,609 of NZ_PDUW01000003.1, read as the reverse complement.
ATTCGCCAGGTTGTACACATCGTTTCCGTCCAGGGTGGCGGCGGCCATGATCTCGGGGCCTGGGCCCGGCCCGGTGTCCTGAGGATCGCGAATGATCGGTGTGTTCTGTTCCATATCTCTCTCCTGAAAAATTACTCTGCTCAAATATCGTTGCCGGATCCGGATGCTTCCGGCCGGGCCACGCGAATCCGGTTGTCGACGTCCTCGACTCCCAGGCAATCGTCCACGCAGTCCTCGACCGCATGCTTGTCGCGTCGGCTCGCAACACTGCCTTCCAGCGTCACCCTGCCCTGGCTCACCTGAACAGATACATCGCTGACGTCCAGCCCGCTGTAACTCAGACGTTCGCAAACGTCTTCCCTTACTCGTTCATCGCTGCGCGTGTAGCCCCTGGGAGTAATCCGCCGCTCCCGAAAACCTTCCCCCGGATCGGGATAGGCTCCGCGCACGCCGCCCCGCCGGCCATGAGCCGAGCTTTCCTGGCCGGAGCGGCGATGGGGAAACTGCTGGCCCTGGTAGCGCGGATCTTCGTTGGTGAATCCGCCGTAGCTGCTCTGCCCCGGGTCCGCGCTTCGGCTGCGCAGGCGCTCCCATGGCTCCAGGCCGTGCGCCCCCGAATGTTCGTCGTCGTACTCCCGCGGCCCATCCTCACGTCCGAAATAGTCGTACGAGCGTCCGCCGCGTCCGGATGGAGGCGATCGTCCGTATCGCCTTTCGTCTTCATTACGCATTGAGGTCTCCTATCATGCCGTTCAATACTGCGATCATCAGAACGATGACCTCGGGCCTGCATACAGCAATCGCTGTGCCGTTGATAAGTGAGACGCTTTCGCGCTCTCTTTATCAGACCCTCAATAACCGGCGTACTTCTTACATGGCCAGGTAATTTCTCTACGCCGAGCCGTAACGGCGGCTTACCAATTTCCATCCGAGGGCATTGGACAGGCCCTGTATTTTCAAGCCTGCTCAGTCCTTTCCGGCCCTTTACGTCTACTTGCCAAAACTGGCACGCATATTGCGTGATGGTGGATAGCAACCCCATGTTCCAACATGCCACCGCCAAGGAGACATCAAATTGGTACAGATCGCCTATGAACTGCGCGCCAGGCAACAAACGAGCCTGACCCCCCGACTGCAGCAATCGCTCAAACTCCTGCAGATGTCCACTCTAGATTTCAGCCAGGAGGTTGCGCAGGCCATCGCGACCAATCCTTTTCTGGAAGAACCCGAGAACATCCCATCCGACGCCGATGAAACCGGTGCGGAACACGCCTCGGCCGAAACCGAATCCCGTTCCAGAGGCGATGGACTGTCCGAGCCCGAGGTAGAGGCGCCGGTGGAAGCCGTGGAGACCTCGTCGGCCGATGCGGCCGAAGCGGTGGAGGTCCTGCCGGAACAGACTGAATCCTCCCCAACGTATTCGGGCGACTACCCCACCACCCGCCACAGCGACGGCGCCGATACCGACGTGGGACAATGGGCCCGCGCGTCGGTAGGATTGCACGACGCGTTGCGCGAGAATCTGCGCGGCCAACCCATGAGCGATCGCGACAGGCTGCTGACCGAATTCATCATCGAAGCGCTCGATGATGACGGTTATCTGCGCACACCCTTCTCGGAACTGGCCTCCGACGACTTTCTTTCCCCGCCTCCATCCGATTGCGAGTGGAGTACCGCGCTCAAGCTTATTCAGCAGCTGGCGTCGCCCGGCATCGCCGCGCGTGATCTCTCTGAATGCCTGACGCTTCAGCTCGAGGCCCTGCCCGACGAAACGCCTTGTCGCGAACTCGCCATCCGCATTGCAAACGGCGCCCTCGAGAAAGTGGGCCGCTGCGACTATGGCGGCCTCATGCGCTCGTTCGATTGCGACGAAGAAGAAGCCCGCGCCGCCTGCCTGCTGATACGCGGACTGGATCCGCGTCCCGGGACGCGCTACGCATCGATCGACCCGTCCTGCTACATCGTTCCCGACGTCATCGTGCGCAAGGTAGGCAAGCAGTGGATGGCGCTTTCCAATCAGGAAGCCGTGCCGCGCGCGCAGCTGCACACCACCTATGCCCGCCTGTTCAAGGAAAGCCGCTACAACGAGCGCGCTTTGATGGCCAAGGCGCTGCAGGAGGCGCGCTGGCTGATACGCAGCCTGGAACAACGCAACACGACGATACTTCGGGTGGCTCAAGCCATCGTCTCACGCCAGCAGACCTTCTTCGATTATGGGGATGTGGCGCTGCGACCTCTGATGCTCAGCGAGATCGCCGAAGAATTGGGCATGCATGAATCGACCGTGTCGCGCGCTACCAGCAATAAATACCTTTCATCACCGCGAGGCATCTTCGAGTTCAAGCACTTCTTCTCGCGCGAGCTCGCCACCCGCTCGGGCGGCACCTGCTCGGCGGGTTCCGTGCGCGCCCTCATCCAGGAAATGATCGACGCCGAGGATCCGAAGGAACCCCTTTCCGACGTGATGCTGGCCCGCAAGCTGGCCGGCCAAGGCGTGGTAGTGGCACGCCGCACCGTATCCAAATACCGGGCCCAGATCAAATACCCCTCGGCCGAATTGCGGCGCGCGCCTTAGGGCGGCAACGAGGCCGGGCGGGCATACGGCTTGCATCGGGATGGCGGTTTTCGCAAGGAATCCACATGAAAATCGCCATCATTGGAACGGGGTATGTCGGCCTCGTCACAGGCGCCTGTCTCGCCCGCGCCGGACATCAGGTGCTCTGCATCGACCAGAATCCCGGCAAGATCGAATCCCTCCGCCGGGGCGAGTGCCCCTTCTATGAGCCTGGCCTGGACGACCTGGTTCACGAGCAAACCGGCGGCGGCTCGCTGAACTTCGATACGTCGCTCGAGGCGGGAGTAGACGGCGCCGAGATCGTCATGCTCGCCGTGGGCACGCCCTCCAAGGCCGATGGCTCGGCCGACCTGGGCAACCTGTTCTCCTGCGCTCGGGAAGTCGCCGCCGCCTTGCGCGGCGACGCTCTTGTGGTGGTGAAGTCGACCGCCCCGGTGGGCACTTGCGATCGCATCCAGCACATGCTGGACGAGCATCGCCCCGCAGGCAGCCGAAACCGATGGCTGCGCGTGGCTTCCAATCCGGAGTTTCTGGCCGAGGGCACCGCCGTCGACGATTGCATGTATCCTGAACGCATTGTGATCGGCGTGCGGGACGAGCGGTCGAGACAGATGCTGACCCGCATGTACAGGCCGTTCGATCCTGCCGGCGAACGGCTGCTGTGCATGGACGTGCGCAGCGCGGAGTTCGCAAAATATGCCTGCAATGCCATGCTGGCGGCCAGGATATCCACGGTCAACGAACTGGCCTCGATAGCCGGCAGCGTGGAGGCCGACATGGGCCAGGCCTGCCGTGTAATGGGCCTCGACCGCCGCATCGGAAAAAGATATTTGCGCCCGGGCGCCGGCTACGGCGGATCATGCCTGCCCAAGGATGTCGAAGCGCTGATTCACCTGGCCCATGAACACGGAGAGCCCGCCACCTTGCTGCGCAGCGTACAGGCCGTCAACGAGCGGCAGGTGGGATTGATGGCGAAGGCGATTGCGCGTCATTTCGATGATGACCTTTCGGAGCGCACCGTGGCCGTCTGGGGCCTTTCTTTCAAGCCCGGCACCGACGACGTCAGGGCATCGCCCAGCCTGCGCCTGATCGACCAGCTCATCCGTCTCGGAGCTCGGATACAGGCCTACGATCCCATCGCCGCCGGCCATGTGCGCAGCCTGATCCCGAGCGCCCGCCTCACGCTGGCCCCCACCGCCGCCGAAGCATGCCGGGAGGCGGACGCCCTGGCCGTCATGACCGAATGGAACGAATTCGGGCATCCGGACTTTGCCCGCCTGGCGCGCGTTCTCAAGGGCCGGGCCGTATTCGACGGCCGGCGCCTGTACGACACGGACGAACTTCACGCGCATGGCCTTTGGCATTATGTGCCCGGCCAGAAACTGGAGGTCTCCTCGCCATCGTCGGTCCATGCCGCCTCGATCGGCACAGCATTTGCTCAACGGCCAGTACGCCAGGAAGCGGGGCCCTCGCCCCTCAACCTGAACGTATCATCACTTTCGCAAAGGAGTCGTCCATGAAAATTCTTAAACCCGCCCTTGGCACCCTGATACTGGGCTTCAGCCTGACCGCGTTCACCGCCGCAGCCCAATCCTCCAACGACGCTCGACCCGGTACGGGCGCGACGACCACTCAGGAAGCGACCCAAAGCCCGCGGGCCGGCGGCAGCGCCGCCATGACGGACGAAGAGCGCCAGCGTCGCTACGATGCCGAAAGGAAGCGCTGCGACAATCTGCAGGGTGATGAAAAGGACATCTGCCAGAAACAGGCGGAGGCCAATCGCGACACGGCCAAAGCTGAAAGCGAACGAAGCAAGAAGACGGCCGAAGCCAACCGTGACGCCAACAAGAAAGAGAAGGATGCCCAGTACGACGTAGAGAAGGAAAAGTGCGACGCCATGTCGGGCGACGCGAAGGACCGTTGCATAGCTGAAGTGAAGACGCGCTTCAATAAATAAAACGTCTGCCCCCACGGCGGTGGCGCTCAGCCCTCAGGCTCGCGTCACCGCGCGGACGGTGGCCACCAGCTCGCGCGTGTCCACCGGTTTTCCCAGATACACTTGAAACCCCGCCAATAGCGCCCGCAGGCGATCTTCACGCCCCGCATGGCCCGATAAGGCCACGGCCGGCAGCCTTCGATGCAGCGGTATCCCCCGCTCCGCTTCCAGCGCCCTGATCCGGCTGATCACCGCATAGCCGTCCAGATCCGGCATGGCCAGATCGCATAGCAGCACCGTGGGCCATTCTTCGGCCGGCCTGCCCCGCAGCGCCTGCAACGCCAACTCGCCATCGCCAAAGGCGGCGACTTCGGCCCTGTGATCACGCAGCACTTCCGCAATCAGCTCGCGCGACGCCTCCTGGTCCTCGATGAGCAGCACTTCCATGCCTTGCAAAGCATCACTGAGCGACGCGTCGTCCGCCGCCCCGGAGCCCAGTTGCGCCACGGCGCGCAAAGGAAGATCGACCGTGAAGACCATGCCATGCCCTTGCTGTGCGTGCTCTATGCGCCAGCTTCCGCGCATCTGTTCTATCATGCCGCCCAGCCTGACGGGGTCCGGCGGCGTATAGGCGACGGGCCAATCCACCCGGCCGAGCGACTCCGACTTCTGCACCTCGTCGGGCGACGGCCGCCCATCTTCGATCGCGAGCCGAGCCATGTCCGCGGCCCGTTCCAGCCTCAGGGCGATGCGTCCGCCCGGCGGCGTAACCGCGATGGCATTGATGCACAGCTCCCAGACCACCTGCTGCAGCACGCCCGGATCGCCGGTGACGCGCGCCGCATCGTCGTTGATCAGCGTATAAAGCTGCACGCCCTTCTGGGCCGCCTGGGGACGCACGGCGTCCAGCACGCTGGCGGCCAGCGCCACCAGGTTGACGGGCTGGTCCGCCAGTCGGCTTTCCTCCTGCCGGATCTGGTCCTGCTGGCGCTGCAAATGCCACATTTGCGCGTACAGTCCCTGCTTGTGCAGAAGCTCGCGGTGCGTACCGCGCTCGACGATGCGGCCGCGCTCCATCACTAGGATCTGGTCCGCATCGACGATGGTCGACAACCTGTGCGCAATGATGAGGGTGCTGCGATGACGCGATATGTCGTCGAGTTGCTCTTGTATGGCACGCTCGGTGCGCGTATCCAGCGCCGAGGTGGCCTCGTCGAAGATGAGCAGCGCCGGGTCTTTCAACAGCGTGCGCGCGATGGCGATACGCTGCCTTTCCCCGCCGGAGAGCTTTACGCCCCGCTCTCCCACCCGGGTCTCGTACTGAGCAGGCAGGCTCTGGATGAATTCGTGCACGCTGGCTTCCCGGGCCGCCCGTTCGACGTCCTCGCGCGTGGCGCCCCGGCGGCCATAGGCAATGTTGTAGGCAATCGTGTTGTCGAACAGCAGCGTATCCTGGGGAACGATGCCGATGGCGTCGCGCAGGCTCTCGTGGCTCACCGACCGGATGTCCTGCCCATCGACGCAGATGCGTCCCGAATCCACATCGTAGAAGCGCAGCAGCAGGCGAGCCAACGTCGACTTGCCCGACCCGCTGCCCCCCACCACCGCCACGGTCTGCCCCGATTCGATACGAAAATCCAGCTCGTGCAAGATGGGCCTGCCCGGCTCGTAGCCGAAGCTCACGCCTTCGAACACCACCTCGCCGGCGCGCAGCCTCAGCGGCTCGCTGCTTTCGGACTGCGTCTCGGTGGGCTGGCTCAGCAGCTCGGCCATGCGTTCGGCATTGACCAGCGCCTCGCGCGACTGGCGGAACACCACGCCCAGAGTGTTCAAGGGCAGACAGATCTGGATCATGTACGCATTGATCAGGACCAGGTCGCCGACCGTCACATTGCCGGCCACGACATCGCGGCCCGCCAGGAGCATCACGCTCGCAACACCGACCGCGATCACCCCGCTTTGCCCCACATGCAATACGGAGAGCGCCTTCTGGTTGCCGATGCCCACGTGCACCCACCGCCTCAGCAAGCTGTTCAGGCGCCTGGCTTCGCGGGTTGCGCCGCTGAAGTACTTGACCGCTTCGTAATTGATCAGGCTGTCCACCAGCTGCCCGTTGGCGCGCGAGTCGAGATCGTTGAGGCGGCGCTGGTAATAAATGCGCTTCTCGGTAAAGTAGGTGGTAAAAACCGCATAGACGGTGAAGGTGGCGGCCACGATCCAGGCGTAGGCCGCGTCGTAGCCGATCACCAGAATCGTCACCACGGCCGCGATCTCGACCACAGTGGGCAGCACGGTGAACAATAGCGCGTTCATCAGGAAGCCCGCGCCGGTCGCGCCGCGCTCGACGTCCCGCGCCACGGTGCCCGTCTGCCGGCTGGCGTGGAACCTCACGCTCAGCGCATGCAGATGCGAAAACACGCGCAACTTGAAATCGGCGACCATGCTTTGCGTGACGCGGGCGAAAACCATGTCGCGCAATTCGGTGAACAGGCCTCCTGCGAACCTCAGCAGGGCGTAGCCGACCAGCAACAGCGCCGGCAAGGTCAAGGCCTCGGGCGGCCCGCTCAGCGCATCGACAATGGCCTTCAGCGCGCCGGGCACCGCGACCATCAGAAGCTTGGCCAATATCAGCAGGCCGAGCGCGGCAAGCGTTCGCCACCGATGGCGCCACAAGGCCTGCATGAGCGCGCGCCAGACCTCGCGCTGCGCCCGCACGGGCGTGCCTTTGCCGGCGCCGCCGCCTCCAACGAGCTTGGCAGCGCCCTGCTTTATCCCGTCAACGTCCATCGGCCTGAGCGGAGCCGGCATCCTGCCCGGCGGGGCCGAGCTCCGGCGTTTCCGGCTGGGCGAGCGCCCTTGATTTGGCAACCGCCTTGAGGCAATGCGCAACGCAGCCGGCAAACGCTTCGTCGTACCAGGGATTGGCGCCGCTTACCCCGACCACGATCCCGTCCACGCATACCGCGCCCCACACGCCGCAGTCCCCCGCGGCCAGCAGGTGGGGAGACACGGTCCTGACGGCGTGCCCGTCCCGGCCCGTGCGCCAGCAGATGCGGGCCTTGTCGCGGGCGAACCGCGCATAGTCGGCGTCCCATCGCTCCCGGTCCCCGACCGAATGCTCATGCAATATGGACTGTTCGAACGGCGCCGCCCCCCAGGGACGGGCCGGATCCATGATGACGATATGCAAAAAGCCGCTCTCGCCTACGGCCGGATTCTTCATGGCCGTTTCTATCATGGGCAGAACCATGTTTACCGCCTGGCTGGCCGCGGATGCATCGGCGAACCAGGATCCCTCATTGTCGGACATCGGATACTCCGGACGAAGAATTGGACACCGTGTCCGGGCAGCAATCCGCATGCCTCGGAAAAACGGCGTTGCTCGTCACAAAGTCTTCATAGCAGCCATTCGATGGGCAGGTGGGAAAGCAGCCAGACGCTCATGCGGCGCCACAGGCTTGCGCCCGGCTCTACCGTATGCACGATTGAACGGCCATCGCGCTTCTCGACCCATACCAGCCGGCCCGAGTCGTCCAGGCGCACCCGATAGGCGATGTCCGCCGCCTGCTTCTCGATGGCTTGGGGCAGGCGCTGGGCCAGCCTGGGACTGTCGATGACGAAGCCGATTTCGGTGTTGAGCCGGGCCGAGCGCGGATCGAAGTTGAACGAGCCGATGAATATGCGCTCGCCGTCGACCGAAAGCGTCTTGGCATGCAGGCTGGAGGCCGAACTGCCGGTCAGCCCACGGTCGCGCAAGGGAGCTGTGGACGACTCCTTCTTGAATTCATATAGTTCGATGCCCGCTTCGAGCAAAGGCTTGCGCCGCTTGGCGTAGCCGGCATGCACGGCGGCGACGTCGGTCGCCTCGAGCGAATTGGTCAGTATCGTGATCGCGACCCCGTCCCGCGCCAGCGTCGTAAGATAATCGACTCCGTCGCGGGTGGGCACGAAATAGGACGAGACCATGAACAGGTCGTGCTCCGGAACGCCGAAAATACGCCCCAGCCGCTTCGGCAGCATCTCGTGCTCCTGGGCCTGTCCCAACCCCTTGGAGGGGTCGTCGCTGACCATGCGCGTCACGGCCCATTCCAGCTCGATGCTGCCGTCCAGCAGCTGCCGCACAATCGGCAACTCGTTCATCGCCTCGACATATCCCTCGGCCCTGGGCTCGCGCTTGATCTGCTCCGCCTTGGCTTTCAGCTGCCCCAGCCCATCGGACGCGGCGGGTGCGAGAATGAGACTGGCCGGATAGGCCGAAGCGCTTTTCCAATAGCGGTCGAAATCGCGGGAAACGTCCTTGACCACCGGCCCGACGGCCAGCACGTCCAGATCGATGAAGAGGAATTCCTCGGAAGCGCCGAAATATTCATCGCCGACATTGCGCCCGCCTATGATGGTGGCCTGGTTGTCCACCGTATAGGATTTATTGTGCATGCGTCGGTTCAGGCGATCGAAATCGGTGAGATAGCCCACCCAGCGCCAGCCCCGATACATGAACGGATTGAAGAGCCGCAGCTCGATATTGGCATGGCTGTCCAGCGCGGCAAGCACTTCGTCCATGCCCACTGTATTGTTGTCGTCGAGCAGCAGGCGCACCCGCACGCCGCGGTCCGCCGCATCCACCAGCGCATCGAACAGCAGTGTGCCCGCCATGTCGTCGTGCCAGATGTAGTTCTGGATGTCGATGGACTTTTCAGCGGCCTGGGCCATCAAGGCCCTGGCCGCAAACGCATCGCCGCCGCGCGCCAGCGGCGAGACGCCCGACTTGCCGGGATGGCCGGCGGCCAGCGGCTGTATGGCGCGGCCCAGCCGGGTGTCCGCCGTGTCGGTATAAGCGCTGGAGACACTGCGCTCCTCGAGCGAGGGCAGTTGGGCGCACGCGGCCAGCAGGCCCAGCAGGAAGGCCAGGACGATCCGTTTGAATATCGACCCCATACCTCGCTTCATCCTCCCCTCGCCCTTTTACCCGCGCGCCGGCACGGCCAGAAATTCGCCCACCAATTGAAGCAGCTCTTGCGGACGCTCGAAAGGCGCCATATGGCCGGCATCCAATTCCGCATAACGGGCGCCCGAGATGGCCCGCGCTATGGCGCGCGCCGGCTCGGGGCCCAGAATATAGTCCTGCGAGCAGCCGATGACCAGGGTCGGCCGGTCGATTTTTGCCAGTTGCCCGCTGATGTCCAGCCGCGCGTCCAGTTCCACCTGGCGCAACATGCCGTCCCAGCGGTTGGACTGCTGAATGAGGTCCACCCATTGTTCGATTTGCCGGTCGCTGAAACCGCGCAAGAAAGCGGGGCTGAACCCGTTGAGCAGGACGAGGCGGGCGAAAGCGGCCGGGTCCAGCCGGATGAGCTGCTGCCATAACTCGAACTGCAACTTTATCCGCGGCTCGCCGCCCTGGGCAAAGGGCGCCACCAGCACGAGCGAACGGACGAGTTGGGGGTATTCGGCGGTAATGTGCGCAGCGACCGCCGAGCCCAGCGAATACCCCAGCAGATCGAAAGAAGCCACGTTGCAGGCTCTGACCGCCGCCAATACTTGTCCCGCCAGCATGTCGACGGTCAGCGCCCGGCCATCGTCCCGCGTATCGCCCGAACCCGAATAATCGACCCGGACCACCCTGCGATGGGCCGCCAAGGGCTCCATCAAATGATCCCAATTGCTGTGCAGGTTTCCGCCGGTGCCCGATACCAGCACCAGCGCCGGCCCGCTGCCGTCGATCCGGTAGGCTACTTCGGCACCGTCGATCTCCACACTGTCGTTCATGACGACCCTCTTGTTGTTCTGGTAGCTATGATTTTCGGGCCGGGCGCGCCCGGCCCGCTTGCTCAGTTGCGCGAGCCGAGCGCCTTGGCGATTTTCTGGTCCGTCTTGTACTGGCTCAGCGCATACACCGCCCAGATGGCGGCGGGCACCCAGCCGATGATGGTGATCTGCAGAATCAGGCAGATGATGCCGGCAAAGGGCCGGCCGATGGTGAAGAAGGTAAGCCAGGGCAGGATCAGGGCTATGAGAAGACGCATGGGGCAGACATCCGGTAGTTGAACCGAAGGAAGTTTACCTCATGGCGTCCGCGGGCCGGGCACGAAGCGCAACCGTGCGCTTCAGGCCGAATGCAGCTTTCGTACTGCGGCGCCGACCATGGCGTCCACAGTCACGAACCCGCCACCGAGCACAGCTTCCTGATCACATCGTTGTTGAGGGCCGTGCGTCCGCCCGCTTTCTTGTCTTCAATGACGGTCACGTTGTCGGAAGAGGCGAACCGGAGGTCGCCAGTGTAGCCGTGCCGGGTCTTGATGTCCACCAGCCCGCACACCACCGGCCCGCCCGACGAACCGGGCACCTCGGTGGCGTAGACGCCCGAGAACTTCGCTTCGTCGGGGTTCTTCAGCTTGCTCTTGACGCTTTGAAGGGCCGCATCGATGGTGGCTTGGTCCGCCTGCACGCGCTGGGCCTGCGGCTGCCCCTGGTCGACAATTGGATCGGACGTGGCGCAAGCCGCCAAACCCAGGCACAAGCCACCCACAATCAAGAGCCTCATTGTTTTTCTCCCGGCCAATATAGATAAATACGAAGGATGATACACCGAGGGAAGCGGACTTGCGCATGGGCGCGGGGCGTATTTTTCTGAGCTATGCCGCCGCGCCGTCGAAACGCTGAAGCGTCAAGGCATCCAGGTCTATGGACGGTACACAGCGCAGATTCACGGCGCGCACCGCGGACCCATCGGGACTTGCTCCCTCTGCAAAAGGCTGGGTGCCGCAGTGCCGGCAAAAGCGGTGTTCGATCTTATGGGTATTGAACCGGTACGAGAAAAGCGCTTCTTCACCCTGCAACAGCGTGAATTGCTCCGCAGGAAAGAAAGACAGCAAAAAGCCCTTGCGCCTACAGTGCGAACAATTGCAGCTGATCGCCTGCTGTGGCGGCTGGGCGTCGACTTCGAACCTTACTGCGCCGCAGTGGCAGCTTCCTTCAAATGGCATATCGGCATCCTGTATTGAATACTTTCAACTATTCCTTAGGTAAAGGGTGCCATCTAGCGTATTGTGGTTTTTAGCACCAGCCCAAATACTACACCGGACGTGCATCGAGGGCTCGCGTCGAGCTCCTCTCTTCCGCCTTCCATCGGCCACTCAAACACTTCCCCCAGCTTGCACTGGCGTTTGGCCCCGCTGCCACTGTTACATCACATGGCCAAACCGCGACACGCCAAGAAGGCGCCATGTCGCCCAACTCAGGTGCAGGTCTATGCAAACCAAGCTTCGGCATTACATTCGCGAAAAGTTAGGCAACAGCCGTTCCATCAACGTCCCCATTTCCGAACTCGAACAAATCGCCGGCGACGACTGGCTTCTCGAGGTGGTCGCACAAGCGCAGTCTCTTCAGCTGCGAGTAGCTCCACATGCGCGTGACGACTCGCTTGTATTGATAGAACGGGAATCCTAATCTTCGATGAACTGATTCGTATAGAGTTCGTCCAGAGGCGAAGCTTTGGGAACAACGCCGTTTTCAACGTAGAACCGCTGCACCGCCTTCAGGCGGTCCACGTCGATCTTTCCCGGCACAGACTGATTACCGAACACATACTTGTTATAGAGCCTGAAGACCTCCCGGAGCTCTGCTTCTTTGCCCGAATAACTCGGCTCAGCCTCGACATACCGACGTACCGCTTCATCAGGATCGTTCATGACGAGCGCCATGCCTTTGAGCGTGGCGTCCACCACCTTTTTGACCAGATCGGGCCGATTCTCAATAGTGTCTTCAGAGGCTGCGATCGCCTGGGACATGGTGCCGAACCCTTTGGCCGGGTCCATGATGCTGACGTCCGCGCCGCCCTGCCTAGCGTTCACTATCCAGTCAGGAACCGCCACCATGACGTCGCTTTTCCCGCTCGTAAATAACTGCCATACACCGGCGGGGCCGGCGGCCTGTATATTCGCATCGTCCCTGGCAAGCCCGGCCTGACTCATGGTGCCCAGCAAAGAATAATACGTCGTGTCCGTATAAGCCATGACAGTAATCGTCTTGCCTTTGAGGTCGGCCGGTTCTGTAATGTGCTGCTCTTTATGGGAAGCGATAAGCGCCAAAGAGCCGCCTCCAAGCAGGGCGACCATTTTTATAGGCACGCCGTATGGCCGCACCATGATAGGCGTGTCGCCGCGGATATGCCCTATCATCGCGTTTCCTGCGCCGATCTGCTTGGCGGCGTCCACGCCCCCCTTCGCGGAAACAAATTTGAGCTTGAGCCCGGCGTCCCTGTAATAGCCTAGATGTTCTGCCAGCACATAGGGCGCAAAGGCGGGGAGAGTCTTAGGCGCAGGCAGCAGATAAGTGATCGATTCCAACTCATCCGATGTCGGCTGCGCGCCGGTGATACTGGACCATGCCACCATGAGCGCCGTAAATGCTCCAGAAGCAAACTTTCTCATGCGATGTCTCCTGCTCAAAAAAATGGATTTCTCGGGGTGTCTGCGAGCGTGTTCAACATGTTTTATTCAAGTCTTCCGATGCTGGACAATACGGCTTCACGCTTCAAGTAATGCGGCCACTTGAGGCCACACATCTACCCCCTGTTTCTTTAACTCATCGTCGTAGCTATTGGAGCGAAAGGCGGTGACGGCCAGATCGAAGCTCGGCCTTGCCTGGACTCGATCGAACCATGATTTGACGTTGGGCAGAGCGGCCCACATTCCCTCCAGGCCCAGGCGGTCCAGACGCGTGACGTAAGGAACGATGGCAATGTCCGCCAGCGTGAACTCATCCCCGGCCAGCCAAAGGCTTGCGTCCAGCGCGTCGTTCATCTCCCGCAACACCTTGTCGTGCAGCAATACCGCGTCTTTCACAAAGGGCGCCTCGAACTCCTGTTCGAGGATTTTTCGTTGCCTGGCCGCACGCGCACGGTCCGGCAGTTTCTTGAGCCGCTCTTCCCATTCATGCCTGTCGTGATTGCTGCGCAGCTGATGCACGAAGGCGCTGGCGTAGGTCACCGAGGCACACGCGACATGCAGCCCTTCGTCGGGTATCTTCGTCCAGGTTCTCATGCGCGCTTTTCCCAGAGCGGAAGCCGGCCTGAGCGGACTGCTCGGGAAAACGTCTTCTATATATTCGAGGATTACGGTCGATTCGCAAATGGGAGTGTCGTCGTGGATCAACACTGGAACCAGACCCTTGGGATTGATGCGGAGGAACTCCGGCGTCAGGTGTTCTTGCTTCATGAGATCGATTTCCCGTCCCTCCCATGGAAGGCCTTTTTCATATAGGGCCAAGCGCACTTTTTGTGCGCACACAGAAATATTGTGATGTAGCAATGTCAGCATGGTGAGCCTTTCTCAATGAACAGAAAGGATGATAGGGTCGAGATTCGGGTCCTGAGAAGGCTCAATGCTCGAATAATATATATTCCCGTTTGGAATAAAAGAGACAATCGCAGTTGAATTGCTCATATCGCCACCGGACCACGAAGGAGTGTTTTTCCATGACGACGCCGGCGCACTGCGATCGCAATTCATTGTGTCGATAAACCGGGAATCACCGCATGAACTTGCTCACCGCTATTGAAATATTCGTCCGGGTTGCCCATTCCGGCAGCTTTTCCGCCACAGGAAGAGAATTCGGCCTGACTCAGTCCGCTGTCAGCAAGCATGTCGCCCAACTGGAGGCCCATTTGGGAGTACGGCTTCTCAATCGGACCACGCGCCGTATGAGGCTCACGGAAGAAGGCCTGTCCTACTTGGGATTCGCAACCAAGGTGCTGGACGATTTGTCCGAAGCCGAGGCATCGGTCGGCAAGGCAAAGGCGGCTCCCGGCGGGCTGGTGCGCATAAGCAGCCCCGCCTCGTTCGCCAGAGAAATACTGGTCCCTAAAGTCAATGAGCTGCTTCAGCAGTACCCCGACCTGCGGATCGAACTGCTTTGCACTGATTTATCCGACAATCTGGTCGTGGAAGGCGCCGATCTTGCCATCCGCTTTGGCGAACAAAGCGGCACCGTGATCGCCAGAGGCGTCGGAACCGCATGCCGAGCCGCGGTGGCCTCGCCTGCCTACCTCCGACAGGCGGGTAGTCCCAACCGGGCCGAAGACTTGTCGATTCACAATTGCCTGCTGTATTCCAACCCTTTAGTGAATAATGTCTGGTCCTTCGCGCGCAGGGGCAAGACGCACCGCATCGCAGTTTCTGGAAGCTTCTCATCCAATAACGCCGAAATAATCCGGGCCGCATGCCTGTCGGGAACCGGCATCGCTCTCATGCCCGACTGGCTTTTTCTGGACGACTTGCGAACGGGTCGGCTACAGAGAGTTCTCAAGCAGTACGAGCCGGAAGGAATGCCCATTTTCATAACATACGCTTCCCGAAGATTCGTCCCGCCAAAGCTGCGCGTCGTCCTCGATTTCCTGACGGACGAAATGAAGAAAACGTTTACGGCTGTTGGGGAAGTCGCCACTTCGACATCAGCAGTATGAATCGCATCGCGGCCAGTTGATGACTATGATGTGCTTCGCCGGTCTGCAAGAGTCGGCCTTGCGAGACTGCCGCGCACGATCACGCCAACCTCTGGCTACCGAGGCGCCCTCGCCCACCACAGCCCTGTCTTCATCGAAAAAGAACCGTCCTCTTCGATAGCCAACGCCTGCTTCACCTCTGCCGGCGCTTCCTGCTGGACGGTGCGGATCATCGCTATGCGCTCAGGGCTGGTGCGCATCCGCGTAATCCATGGTTGGAATGCAAGACGCGTGATCCAGTTCTGGTGCTGAATCGCCGAAAAACCGGCGTCCGTGATGAGCCGCTGCCATTCCGACGGTGAACGATCCCGAACGTGGGATCGGTCGCGCAATACCTCTATCGCCTGCAGATGCGTATCCACCAAAGGATCTTCATCGCCCTCGACATCTATCATGAGCAAATAGCCGCCGGGCTTGACCACGCGACGCATCTCCTTGAGCGCCTCCGGCAGGTTGAACCAGTGGTGGGCGCTGTAGCGCGATGCGACCACGCAGAACCGGCCGTCGTCGAACGGCATGGATTCCGCGCTGGCCTGAACGGTCTGGATATTGGCCAGTCCTTTTTCGTTCGCGGCACGCTGGACCGTGGCCAGCATATTGGGGGACGGGTCCACCGCGACCACGCTGGCCAGTGCCTCTGCCACGGCAAAGCTCAAATGCCCTGCCCCGCAACCCACATCCAGGAACCGGCCCGACGCCGCGGGAATCGACTCGCTGACCAGCTCGCTGGCACGCAACAGATCGGGGCCCGCGGCATGCACGGCGCTCTGCAAATAGGCTTGCGCCTGGGAATCGAACTGCGCCTGAACAGTTTCGCTATGACCGGTTTTCATGACCCTTCCTTATCCAGTGATTGAAGGAAATCACGATACAGGGCGCCGCATACCCGTACAAGATGGGGAAATATACTGGTATATATGCTAATGGGTTTTGTCATTCAATCGGCACCTATGCCACCCGACGTGTATCCAACTCCGAGGCTCCACTGGCCTGTACAATGAGGCGCCCCGCTTCAACGGTTATTCTTAGTTTTTCGTCCGGGGGACCCTCGATGATCTCGTAGAGCGAATCTGACAACGCCTCTCGATCATGATCGAAGACGCGCGCATCAAGAATGACCTTGCGACTTCCACGTACATAGAGGAGACAACCCTCATGATTTGGCAGGTTATCGTAAGCAATGATGTAGCGTTTTAGCGCTTTAGGCAGATCACCGATAAATTTTCCGTAGCTCATGGCGGCTCACTTATTCACAATCTCCGTGATGAGGCAAGTTGTCATGGACGATGATGCGGCCTTCCAGAGATCGAGCCAATTCGTTGACGAGCGTCCCGTAGCTCATGATGGTCCTTTAGTTATTTGTTCGTTCTGGTTGCAGTGAGCGGGCCACTACAGCAAATATCGGGCCTGCGGGACCAACCTCAGGGCGGCGACATATTATTTACTTTTTCCGCCTGTCCAGGAACAGCGCTACGGCCTTCTCCAAATCGCCGCGGTCAGGCGGTTTGCACCATGATCGACTAATGCAGCTCATCGCTGCGGATGGTTCTTCCGATAGAACTCCCACTCTTCGACGCGTGTTCCATCGGAGAGCACGCACATAGTTAGGTCCCCTTCCGGTCGCTGCTTGATATCGAGGGTGCCTCCACGCTCAATGCAGTAGACAGAAGCGGGGTTGGGCATGCCGACATCCTTTAGCGGATCGGGACCGGTTACGGTGCAGCCAGTCGTCAATATGACAGCTAAGGCAATCCCAAATTTATACATGTCCCATCCTTTTTCTGAGTGAAGGGCATTGTACTTCCGGCCTGGCCAGCCTCAACCACCTATAGGCCACTCTGCTGCCGGCGTCAGTTGCGAATAGGGCCCATTACACCACCTTACGCCCAAGCCGCCGCCTCAATCGTCAGGCTTGACGTCGCGATCTCGTCGCCGTGGTATGTTGGAATCCTTGACACAGCACTTTAGCGATGGACACAGCATGGACGATTACACTTTTGCGCTACAGATACTTGATCAATTGAACGGGGTCGAAGAGTACGACTCGGCGTACTACCGACAGCGATCAGACAGGATCCGTGAGGCTGCGGAACGGCGCGATGTTGATTCCGAAGAGATCTTCGCGGTTTTAGTGGATGCCATCCGCATGGATATCAAAGAACACCCAAATCAAGAGCGCTTGCAATACCTTCTGACCAAGAACACGTAGCTACAGCGGAAACGATAAACCCGCCGATCTTGCTAAGAGCGCAATTGATACTGGGCGAGGCCTATTCTCGTTCGGGATGGGCTCGTTTGGCGGGGTGTCATTCGCGCATGGATCCGCCGAATTGTGCGCCGGGCATCAGCTACAGAATGATGTAAGTTCCAACGCGGCTCATTTCGTTCTAATTTTCATATGATGAAACAAGAGCGCGCAGTTAACTTATTGATTTATAAGAATCTTTTGGGGTGACCGATGGGACTCGAACCCACGACAACCGGAATCACAATCCCAAGGCCTATAAATAGCTGAAAACGAAAGCTCAGTCATATCAAAGACTTGCAACGATAGCCTCCTCTCAATCGGCTGCGCTTTCCCATCTTTTTGCAGGCTTTTTCAAGTACTTTGGTCAAGATTTGGTCAACCTACGCCCGCCACATCGCGGGCTTTTTTGTGCTAAAAATACTGTACATCTATACAGTTTATCGGCACCATGAAAGTCACTATTGTCCGCACCCATCGCCTCGGCCAGCTACTCCCGGAACGTGAATGGGGCCCTCCCGTTCCAGGTCCGGTTCTAATGTATTGGATGCGACACCCAGAACTGAACAGGGGCCCTGGCCGCCTGAAGGTCATTCGCCGCGGACATTTCGGGAAGGATGAGGAGTCGCCGATCCCAGAGCTACACGATCCGGAAATGCTGGCGTTCATGAGCGACCGCGTTCTGTCGATTAAGGGCTTTGAGGAAATAGAAGGACGCCGCTACTATCAAACTTGGAGAATCTTCTTCGGGGATTGATCATGTGCGGACGCATCAAGCAAGAACGCTCGGCATTCGACTACATGGAGACGATTCGTACCAATATGGGCACGATTCTGGACGCGGGGCCGGGCCTGAAATACAACGTGCCGCCCGGAACCCGGCCGATGGTCTTTCATCGTCTGGGCGACGGCGCCGACCAGGTCGACCGCTTATTTTGGGGCTATAAGCCGCCGTGGTACAAGCGGGGCCCGGCCAGCAATGCACGCCTGGATACTGTGCTCAAGGGTTCGCCCTTTTGGAAGCCCCTGCTCGGCCGCCGCGTCGTCGTGCCGGCGGACGGCTGGTACGAGTGGACCGGCCAAAAGGGAGACAAACAGCCCTGGTACATCAACCCACGGGACGGCGAGCCGATCCTGATGGCTGGCCTGACTGCTTGGCTACCGGGCCGCGAGGTGCTGGCGGAGACGGGTTTTGCCATCGTCACGGACGATGCTGCAGGTGGCATGATCGACATCCACGACCGGCGCCCTATCTGCCTGACACCTGACGATGCGCGGGCGTGGATTGATCCTGACGTGTCGGTCGACGAGGCGCTCCAGCTACTGTCAACGCCAAGGCCCGAATCGGCCTTTCAATGGTGGGCGGTGACGCGGAAGATGGGTAGCAGCAAGTATCAACTGCCGGATGCTAGCGAAGCGATAGGTTTATGACCGCCCCGCAGACTTAGGCGGCGTCGAGCGTTCGCTCTTTGTGGAGTTGTTGCATTGACTCAAGACTTGCACCACTGCCAACCAGCCGCGAAGGATCGCCGCTCTGCCACAGCTCATAATGCCACTTGCCCTGCAGCTTGACTCGACAGATCGTCCAGCCAGGAGGGCCGATCCAGTAATAGTCGTTCATTGGGCGCCAATCCGAATTGGCCATCTTGCACACCTTGCATCGTATCGCTGGTTCGGATTTTAGCGTGAAGACGAGGGCTTTTCGCGACGGATCTGGCGTGCCGGCTTATCCGCCCTCAGGCCCCGGAAGGTGGAATGCCGGATGTGTCCCGACGGCGTCCATTCCCCGAACGACACTTCGGCAACCATCTTCGGCTCTACCCAGTGCACGCCCTTCTTAGGAATCTTCGTAGATGCTGGGAATGGCTTTTTCGTCGTCTCGATGGAATCCAGCTTGGCGCGCAGGTCGACCAGCAGCTCTGTGTCAAAGCCCGTCCCCACGTTGCCCACATACTGCAGCTCACCGGCTTTATCGAAGACGCCCAGGAGCAAAGAGCCAAAGCCGGACCGCGAACCTTCGGGGTCCGTGAAACCGCCTATAACGAATTCCTGCCGGAGGCTGCATTTAAGCTTGATCCAGTCGTCGGAGCGCCGCGACACGTAGCGCGACCCTTTGCGCTTGCCGATGATGCCCTCCAGGCCCAACTCACACGCGGAGCCGATCAAATCGTGGATGTCTCCATCCAGCGCCGCGCTGAAACGCACGGCATCCGAACCGTCGCCCAGCACGTCGGCCAGCCTGGCCCTGCGCTCGATGAGTGGCAGGCCCCGCAAGTCCTCGCCGGCACAATATGGCACATCGAACAGATAATAGATGATGCTGCGCGGCTTACTGACATCAAAAGCCAGCTGCAGCAGATTGAAGCTCGGCTTTCCCTCGTCGTTCAGCACGACGATTTCACCGTCGTACCAGCCGTCGGGCAGCTTCAGGGCGCGCAGCTCTTTCTCGAGCGGACGCAATCTGGCCGTCCAGTCGTTTCCGTTGCGGGTGAAAAGCTGGGCCGCCTTGCGCTCAATGCGCGCAAGCAGTCGATAGCCGTCGAATTTGATCTCGTACAGCCAATCGTCGCCGGCGGGCGGCCGAGCTACTAGGGTGGCGAGCTCGGGTTTGAGCGTCGCCGGAAGTGCGATCATTGCCGAATACCACTTAGGTACTTCTCAACGTCTTCCGCGTAGGTTCCGGCTGCTTGCACCGCGGCCTTGAGCTCGTCACGGCTACAACCAAATTTTTCGCTCCAGTAGCGCAGCTCCCAGTCTTGGCTGACGTCGATGCGGTTACGGTCCTGGCCGCCGCGGTCTTGTAGGTTGTCGCTCATGTCTGCGCTCTCCAGAATTTAGGGTGGCATGCAGCAAGCAAACTTTGTTCCTACCCCGGCCACGCGCCGACCACAGACTGATGTCGCGCCTTGCACTGGGCATACAGGAAAGCTAGGTCAATATAAGCCTCGGCAAGCGCATCCCAGTCATGAGAAGCAAACGCCGGAATATCAGGGCACGGCGCGGACAGATTGGCCGGCAGTTCTGGCGCGCTCGATGCCGTCCTGTATTGTGCGCAGCCGCCCATCGTCAATACGACAGTCAGCAGGCAAAGGAGCCTCGACAGCCTTGGTTCGGTATTCGGTAATAACTTGCGGCTTGGCACTTTCCAGCTCCTCAATGTAATCCTGCAGGATTGCGATGCTGTCATTGACCCGCTTGATATCAGCCTTGTATTGCTCGGCGGCGGCCAACTGGGCGGCCGTTTCGGTGTCCTTTACGCCCTGGGCATACTGGTAGCGGCCATAACCCCAGATGGCAGCCACCAGCAAAGCCAGCCCGGCGGCGCCCAATAAGTACTTGTTGACCAGCAGATTGATCATTCCAGCCTCAAATTCTTCACCGGCTTCACTTCGGTGATCTTGATATTGGCCTGAGCCGCGTTCTTCGCGGCGCCCTGGGCAGTTGTGGCGGCCGTGCGCGCCGTGGTGGCCGCTGTCTTGGCTGTCTGGGAGGCCTCTTCGGCCACAGTCAATAGCCGCCCCACCGCATCGGAAATTTGATCCATTTCCTGGGCCAGGGCCTCGAGGCGCAGCCGGTTCACGCCGCGCTCCAGCTTCAGATCGTCCTCGAGCCGAGATATTTGCCGCTCATAGGCTTTTTGCTGGCGGCTCAGGTAAGAGTCGTAGTGCCACGACGAATAGCCCATCGCCAAGAGCGCGCCCGACAGAAAGATGCCGGCGACGGCGAAAATGAATTTGTATCGGCCCGCCATGCAGCGCAGGCGAATTAAGGTTTCACGCATTGCGCTCTCCCGCCATAACATTGATCTGGTTCGTCAGGGCCTCGATTTTCGAGTTGGCGACCTCGAGCTGGTAGGCCATGACGGTGAGTTGGGATTTCACTTCGGCCAATTCCTTGAAGAGCGCATCGGCCCGGTCCTCAGCATCGTCGGCCCGCTTGAGCGCGCGATCACGCTCAACCATCACCTGGGCCAGCAAGCCAGACTCGGTCCGCCCTTGGACCACCTGTGTATCCACCGACTGTTTCATCAGTGGCCACAGCAGTCGAATGGCGAAGAAGCCCACAGGCACGCCAATGACGTACATCCATGTTGGTATTCCTTCCAGTGCTTCCGGCATCTTCACCCCAGTTCCTTGATTGCTAGTTCGTATCGACGTTGGCGGTCTGCCATGCCGTTGTATCCGCCGTTCACCCGCCGCGTGACCGCTCGAAAGTCGCCGGTATCGGCCAGTTCATTCAATCCATTGCTCGCCCACCACCAGGCGGCAGAGCGGGCCGCGTGCTCTGGCTCTTCCAGGCGCTGAGGATGGCTTAGGAAATCCACTCCAAGACCCTTCGAAACGTCCGAGTGATTGGATCTGCCTGTGATCTGTATCAACCCTCGCCCTCGATACCGGGATCCGTCGCCGGGCCGGGTATTGCCCAGATCGGCCCTGCCCTCGTAACGCTGCTGCGCTGGCGTCGGCCCCCAAATCTCCCGGGCGTGCACGAAATCGCCTGATTCGTGCCCGATGGTGGCCAGAAACATCGCGGCTCGATACGGCGAGACGATGGCGAACTCGAACATGGCGCGCTCGACGGGGTCGTACCATCGGTCCGCCAAGGCCGTACTGAGCCCGGTGGCCGCTCGGAATTGGTCTTTGGTCATGGGTATGGACGTAAAAAAGCCCGCGGAGTGCGGGCAGAAACTTTTGGGCTGGAACGAGGAAAGGGGTAATAGCCTAAGGAATTACTATCGGAGCACTTTAAGAAGAGGCTATTGAACTACGGAGCGCCCATGATTGAGGATGCGTCCGCCAGACTGTATGAACAATTCCCCTAGCACCGTCGCCCCATACACATTCAAATGGTGCTCGTCAAAGTGGGTGGGTTTACCCGCAAAGGTGCTCATGTGTTCAAAACCTGCTAACGCAGGCGACAAATCTACCCAATGAGCATTCGGAATCCGCTCTACAAGCTGCTTCACGAGAGCATTAGCTCGAGCATACTCATTCGACGACTGGCGCTCCACACTCAAGCCCAACTCCGCAAAGTGCAATTGCCGAAGCGGATGCACCGGCAGCCGGGGCGGGTCGGAAAATACGTACACAGGGACTTTCTGAGCCATCTTCCGCAATGTCAATTCAAGCTTTGACAAGTAGTCACCGTCCGCGCGCGCTTCGAGCATACCCAACTGAAATGCCCATAGCGAAGCAATGAATACAGCCTCGTAGTCCCCATAGCTTTTAGCCACCAAGTCCTTGAGATCATTGCAAGGTTTATGTGCCCAGCTTCGCAACACAGTTTCATCGAAGTCGAACACAGGCGAACAAGAACTTCCTGTAAGCACATTAGCGGACCACCCTTCGTACCTGCCGACCACATCGATAAAAGAATTAAGCATCGCCGCATGTGAATCACCCGTCATCAGGACCGTCGGCGATTTGGATCTATCGCCACGTACACACTGCTTATCAAAACGACCATGGCACACATCAGTACCGTAATTCCTCAACTCCATGTCGAGTGTCGCTATCGGCCGCACCTGTTGAAGACCATATGTCGCCGCTATGATCAGAAGCGCTGGCGTCAAGAAAGCACCGAAGAACGCACTTCGGAAGCTCAGTGATGCCGCCTTTGTTTTGCGCTCGATATACCAATAAGACAAAAATGCCAATAAGAAAGTGAGGACAATAGCCTGAAGGACCCAGTGCCAAGGCAAAGCATAGCTGCCATATACGTAACGCATATAAGCGAGTATCGGCCAATGCCATAGGTATAACGAATACGACAGTAGCCCAATGAACGCCATCGCAGGCATCCCAAGCGCCTTGTGCAACAATGTCAGGCCGCCGCGTTCCTGCCCGGAGTAGATTAGGAATGCAGCTCCCAGGCAAGGGTATAGTGCATTAAGGCCTGGGAACAACGAGTCCTTGCTTAGCGTCGCCATCCCGAGGAAAATTAAAATCCCACCGGCATAGGCGAGCGCACGGAGCGCCACACGGTTTCGATATAGAGGAATCAGCGCTACGAACGACCCGATCATGAGCTCGCCGAAACGCGTCTGAAGAACAAAATACAACCCTGCGGCTCCAGGGTTTGCTATTAGCGCCGTCTGAGCATAGGCGAAGCCCATTACGATGAGAGCGAGCGTCAAGACAAGCGTTGCAGGTTGACTAAGGCGTCTCCTTTGCCTGAATATAAAGTGCCCAACCGCATAGAGCAGCAGCAGCAACAACGGCCAGATGAAATAGTATTGCTCTTCAATCGATAGCGACCAGACGTGCAGCATCGGCTTTTCATCAGCCGAAATATCGAAGTAGCCCTTATCCCTCGAAAAATAGATGTTCGCCGCAAACAATGCGGCGTGGCGCACCGACGATAAAAGCGCATGAAAGTCTTTTGGCAGTAGCAATACTGCGCCCACCAACATAGTGACCACAGTCACTGTGTAGAAGACCGGTAAAATCCGCCTTATCCGCCTAACATAGAACCAGCGCAATGAAAATTTCCCGCGCTCTATTTCTCTACCGATGATACGGGTAATCAAAAACCCCGATATCACGAAAAAGATGTCGACGCCCGTGTATCCGCCAGGAACCCATGAGAAGTCGATGTGAAATAGCAGCACCGACAGGACAGCGACTGTACGCAGTCCGTCTATGTCTGCTCTGTATTCTCGTGTCCGACCTGCGCTCATGGAAGTTGTGTATAGCGATGAAATCTGCGCAGTGTAACAAAGCCCAGGCGGCAGAAATCGATCAAGTCGCCGGCAGTTCGAGAGCAGGCAGTTCCATAATCAATTCCTTGTCGGTTGGTATAGGACGACGGCCCGCCTGCACTTCTCCCAGAATCTCGTAACACTTGGCCCACACCAAGGACCGCCACGCCCTGAACGCTCGACCTTCTGCTTGAAACTTAGGAACGGCAGACTCGTCAGCGTAAGTACACGCTGTTCTAATGTCATCGTAGCGGTAGGCGCGCGCCGCCTCGTCCATGTGCTGTTGCACCACTGCAACTTTGAGATCGGCGACTTCCTCGTCACCCAAGGGTGGCGGATCGACCAGTTCTGGTAATCCGCGTTGCCCAATGGCAATCAACTTTCCGGAAGCCTGCCCGGCCAAAAGAGACGCATGAAGTTCCTTGGATATCTGAAGAGCATCAGCGGGAATCTGCTCCACTGTGTGGATATTGCTATCAAAGAAGCCGCGTTCACTTTCTGAAAAGTAAATCATATTTATCACCACCCAATTGCCATCCATTCGCTGTTAGTAGTAGTGCTTCCCTGCACGCGATACCAAGTGACGTCAAACGTACTATTGGTCCTGCCACTATAAGCAAGCACAGTTTTGTTGCTCTCATTCGATGCATCGATACAGAAAACTCGATATGAGCCCTTCGGAAAAGAGATAGGTAAAGTGGTAGTCAGTCGACCGCTAACGCTCGGTCCTATAGCCGCCGATCCGAGTTGCAGGATCATGCCGCCGGGAAACTTCTGATAGCCGTTGAAATTGTCGAGCTGATTTGATCCTTTGAACGCATCTGCCAGCTTCTTTGGGGTCAGCGCTCGCTCGTCGTCCGTTAAGCCCTGCGCTTCGCTCATAGTCGCTAACTCGATGATTCCCCGAACTGACTCAGTAGCATTAGGCGTATATCCGTCCAGGATCTTTTTCAGGCCTTCCATATCCGCGGCGCTGAGAGTGACGCCCTTCTCGGTCGCGGCAGCCTGGATCTGAGCAAAGAGCCAGTTCGCTTTCTCATCCACAACCTGATGCACCCGATTGAACTGCTCAACGGATGGCGGCACAGAGCCGATCGTCGCCCATCCCTGTTTGTATTGGGTATCGTCCCAATTATAGACAGAGCCATCCTGGGCCCATTTGTAAGAGAAGCCAGTGAAAAAATCGACAGCGGCCATGTTTAGGCTCCATAAAGCAAAATAGCCACGCGAAGGTGGCTGTTTAATAACTCAGTTGGTGGGGTCAGACGCCTTGGGCCATTACGCCCTCTCCGAACCCGAAAAGGCCCTGGCTAAGGAATCCAAAAGGCTTCTCGTCGGTATTCGCTAGCAGGTCAACGCCCACGCCGGCCAGTGCCGGGACCCAGCGCGCCGGATTGATCATTAAGGCCGGATTGGTATCGGGTGTCGTGTTGAACCACACGCCGATCTTGGCGTTACCCATGTCGCGCACACGCACGACCGAGGCGTCGAAGATGGCTTTCACTGACGCCGCGATCTCTGGCGCCGTCCCGTGCCCATTGTTCAGCCCAATCTTCCAGTACAAAATTTTTCTGTACTCGGTGTCGAGTAGCCGGGTAGATCCTGCCACTGCTGGTTCGTACTGCCGACGCAATCGTGCCTTGCCGAAAGCCATAATGTCCGGCTGGCCATCAAAGCCGAAGAACTGAACGTATAGCGCATCGTCTATCTCGCGGGACTGACCGACAATCTCGCCGATCCCGTCGAGCTGCTTGCCCACGGCCGTATCCAGCCAGCGCTCGTCGTAGAGCGCCTTGAGCTGCTTATGGCCGAGCGGGGCGTACAGAGCCTTGACGACGGCCTCCAGCCGCGGCGAGTTGCCGTACTGGGCCAGGAAGTTGCCCCAGGCAATATCGGCATGGTTCTGGTCAAGATCCATTATGTCACCTCGATGCGACTGGCATCAAACAGGGCCTTCTCAACGCCGTCGATGGTGATGTTCTGAGCGGCGTAGTCACCGGGGTCCGGCACGTAGTCCGGATCCGTCGAGTAGGCGAAGGAAAGCTCCACATCTGCAATGCCCGGCGTCTCGTAGATGGCGCAGAAGAAGCGTTGTATCCGGACGTCCTGGCCAATGACATGAGCCTGGCCAGTCGCCAAGATAGCCGCGGCGATCTGCTCGAAGCCGTCCGACGGGAAAGCCTGCTCTTCGGGAGGCAGCAGGGTAACTATCGCCCGGGCCCACACGTATACCGCCGTGGGCCTGTCAAACTGCACGATCTGCTGGCCTTCCGGCGTGTTCAGTGTCTTGACGGCGTCCCCGTTGGTGTCGATTCCTCCGCCCTTGTATTTGTATATGGCCGCGGCTATGTCATCGTCAATACCGCCGTCGACAATGACGTGGATGCTGTGCGGCTTGCGGCCGTCAGCGTCGACTTCGTCGGTCTTGTTGTCGAACACCCTGATATCGACGATGCCCGGCACATCGTTTAGCAGGTTGGGCCCGATGCTGGGCAGCGTGCCGGCGCCGAAGCGAAATACGCCCAGGCGATACCGCGCGCGTAGCTGCGCGTCGGTTTCTTGCAGGCGTCCTACGGCGCCCGGCTGCAAGTTGGACACCCGCGTCCAGCCTGCGGTCAGCGTGACAATGCTGTTCAGGTCGCCGGGCTCTGCCACTTCCGGAATAGGGTCGATGGTCTGGACCAGGACGGCCGAGCCGATCTCCGAGAACGATAGATTCGACGTCAGCGTGACAGCCACCGCAAGCGCGGCCGTGGACACCAAGCGCAAGGCTGCGCCATCGCTGCTCACCTGCAGGCCGCTGGTAGCCAGCGCCGCCATAAGGCCGGCCAGTATCTCGCCTATGGTCGCGGCCGCGCTGCTGGTGTAGCTGTATGGCTGCGCGTCTACCGTTATGGTGTAGGTGGCCCCGTTCTGCACAGCGGGCACGATGCGCACGTCGGCCGCCGCGGCAGCGCTGATCGTGACAGCCGCCGCAGTTTCCCAGATATTCTGTGTGGAACGGTGCCGGATTTGCGCGCCGGCGGGCACCACCGTGCTTTGTAGGCCATAAGCGACAACGTAAGCGCGCGAACGCTCCGCCTGCAGCCGCTTGACTCCGGAAAATGAGACCGAGCGGTCAAGAGAAGCGCCCACGGCCGAGCCCGGGTACATCGCGTAATAAACGCCCTCGCCCATTTCCCACAGCGCCGCCTCGCGGTCGGCGAAGGTGTCGATGACCACGCCCATGACGGAGTCGGGACGCGTCTCGATGTCGTCGGGCAGAGCTTTGGCGCGCAGGTTGGCTCGCATCGCCTCGATGATCTCTACCCGGATTTCGGGCAGGCGCGGGCGAACGAAGCCTGCGGGGGTGACTCCATAGTCGGCCATCGGTGTCAATCCTATCTGGTGACAGAGACCGTGACCGGCCCCTCATTGGTTTGAATGTCGTCGAGCGTAATGCGGCCCTGGCGAGCCTGTGCGTCGATCTCGACCTGCACATTGGGCACAGCCATCACACCCGGCACGTCACGCACCTTGGCGCGCACGACGTTCTCGATCTCGGCTCGATTGGGCGACTTCACCATGATCTTCTCGAGGTATGGCACACCCCATGTATTGTCGAGAAACCATTCACCCAGGAAGGTCAGCAGTGTGACCTTGATCTGCTGGCGGACACGCTGCAGTCCATCGATCAGCACGACGTCGTTGCCCTTGGACAGAGCTAGATCATGGTTCCGGTCAAGTTTCAGGTCTACGCTCATGTGTTCGGCCCACCGCTATTTCCGCTGCCAGGCTGTACGCCGTTATGCGTGTGGCCTACTAGGCTGACACCGTTTGCAATAACATCGCCCGTAATGGACGCGGTATGCTCGCCGCCGCTTCCGATCATGCCTTCCGTGTAAGTCAGCAGCCCATTGACGGTGGTGGGCGCGTTGATAGTGAGGCTCGGCGCGGTGATCGTCATGTCGCCACTGGGTGCAATCTTCAGCGTGCCGGCGCCGTATTGCACCGTGACGTTGTCCGGATCGGCCGACATGCCGGGGCGCATAACCGGCGACGCGAAGCAGTCCGTCAAATCGAACTGCCGGGGATCGTCTGGAGCCTGGTCCGATCCCGACAGCCAATTTTCCAAGCTACGCTGGGAAAAATTGAGCTTGACCGGATCACCGGGCTTGAGCGGTACCGTTACCAGCGCGCGGCCGCCGTCCGCGATCGGCCAGCACACCGGCACGCGGACAATCTGCGGTGCGGCCAAAATCTCTCCGTTCGCCAACTGCTTGGGCAAGGCCGACTGCACCGTGGCGGTAGTCCCATCGTAGGCAATGATGACGCCCGGCAAACAGATGTTCATCTCGGCCAGCGCGGCGGCAATGAGATCGTTCATTTTTGCTTCCTTGGTGGCGCATTGCGATCCACGAGCTCAAGCTCGGTCTGCCAATCTCCCGGACCGCCCCAGTCACCGTTATGGCGCAACGACTCCACGCGAAACCAATCCTCGACCGTCCGGCTTTCCAGTTTGACCAGGTCGCCCGGGTTCAGCGTGGGCAGCAGCAGCGAGGTCGCCCGCCAGCCGTCCACCTGCTGGCGCGCTGACACGATGTTTTTGTTGTCGCCGGTTCGTTTGTCCTGCACTTTGGCTTTCTCCCGAGCGCCTTGACGGGTCCGCTCTGGATGACCGATAAGGCCGGATTCGGCCGACAGCACGAAGCCTTGGCGCTTGGTAACGCCGCGGCGAGGGATAATCTGCAGGTCCCCGTTCTGTATGCTCCACTCCAGTCCCGTGCCCTGCACGACCTTGTGCAGCGCCATGCGCGCCGCGCCGTAGTAGCTGAAGCCGTTCTGCCAGGTTCGATCGGGTACGTCGTCAGCCATGAGCAGCCGAAGGCCCATTTGTTTGGCGATCTCAGCCACGATGGCCCGGGCTTTGACGCCCGGCCCATAGCCCAGCGTCACAACGGTGTCGCGGATTTCGGCGTAGCCGTCGAGCACGTCAAGCTCGGTGATCACATCGGGCCCATCGAAGTACGTCCACCCCTGCAGGACTGTGCCGTAGGCCATCAGAAGGGGCCCATCCTCTTCGGCGTAGCCGGCGTACAGCACGGCGACGTTGTCGGGCTCGACGATGGCGTCCCGAGTCTCCTTCTTCAGGTTCCAGACTCGAATCTTGATTTCGTTGGGCTCTTCCTTCGTGTTCTTCTCAATGTCGAACGTCATGCGCAGCGGCGGCAGGATCTCGACGCCCTTCTCACCTGGCGGCCCCACGAGTAGCCGGTAATCACGATTGAAGCGCGGCAACTTCGGCCTCCGTCAGGTAATACAGCGTGGCGGACTGCGTCAAGAGCGTGTCACGGCCAATCTGTAGATTGTCGTCTTGGGCGTAGACGACGAACTCGCCGCGCGGCACTGCAAGGTGGCGGAACTGGTCGAGCAGTGGCGTGTTGGGAACCAGGACAACGCCCTGAAGCACCGCCTCCGAACGAGCGTCTTGTATGGCCATCGTCCATAGCTGGGCCTCGCTGTTCCAGTCAAATCGCAGGAAGTAGGTAGTGTCGTCCAGACTGGCTTCGATAATGAAGCTGTTCTGGTCGATGAAAGGGATGGGAATCATGTCGCTACCACCTCGCTGCCAAACTGCGTTCGACTCTCATTCGGGCCGATCTTTCCGCTGAACATTTCGTCGAGCGTGCTTTGGTTGGTCTGCGGCACGCTAGAGCTGTCCACCTTGCCGCCTTTGGCTGCCGTCTGCCCAGCCTTGCCGTTGGTGCCCTGGCCTTTCTGGCCCGATACTTTCTCGGGCGGGATGTCCGCCTGCTTTAGTTGAGCCTTCTCGATCTTCTGAAACTCGCAGTCAAGAGTGAGTTTTTCGCCTTCATTGGTCCGCGACATTTTCGCGTTGGACATGGCGTAATCGGCGTACACATCCATGCCGGTCACGATGGTGACTGGCAAACGTTGCTCATGGATCTGGCGCAAGGCCTCCTTCGTGGCGATGAGCTTGGAGCGACCGCCGGCCCCAAACATGGTGATGCCGGCCGCCGTGACCACTCCAGACACCGCCAAGCGTTCCGGCTCGCGTGTGATGTGGTCGCTGATGACCGTTCCATCTTCGACCGGGTACTGGCTGATGTTCGCCGCCAGCTCGGTGTCTTCGATCAGCAATGCGTCGAGCGGGACGCTTCCGATCATCGATTGGGCGCCGCCAAGGCCGAAAAGGAGAGAAAGGAATGCCATTTCGAGCGTCCATTAAAAAACCGCCCGAAGGCGGCCATACCGATTTGTTGAAATCCATCACGTTACAAGAAAGTAGATGAGCCCCGCGATCAAGAAGCTCGCGCCGATCTTTCCGACCCACTCGTTGACCACGTCTTGCCGCTCTTTGCTCTTGGCCACAGCGGCCGCCCTCTTCTCCCGACGCTCTTCGACGGTTAAGTCTTGAACATCAAACAGAGCTGCTCGGATGATGTTCATTTCGTCAGGGCTGAAGGTCGCCAAGATCCTGCGGCCATCAAAGAATCGAATGGATGCCGTCACTTCCTTCCTGGCCCCACGTCCGACTATTGCCCCTACAACTGCGCCGGCACCGCCAAACAACAACCCGCCAGCCGCAGCGGTACCCAAGCCACCGCTTGTTTGGCTGTCTTGTGCCTCCACGTCAATGCTTTCGATATCAGCAAAGAGAACAGAGTCTTTGGAAAACAAGCCTTCGAACACGAACTTCTTGCTTTTGACGTGTGCTGTTTTGCGCTTAAAGTCGCCCGCCAGAATCTTCATCATGGCCCCCAAATGTAAATTTTCGCTACATTCTAAGCCATAGCCTCCACATTGGGCACCCTCCAGCCAGTACGAACGGCCGCTTCTGTACGGCGACCGACTTCGTTTCCAGCCGCCCGAGCGAGCGCCGCTGGGTTGCTCGAGGGTGCCGTGATGGTGATGTCCTGGTTGATCGTCGAGTCTCCGCTTCGGAAGCTTTGTGGAGTGCCCATCCCACGTCTGGCCCGCTCGTTCAGGGGTCCCAGGATGCTGTCTTTCAAGCCGTCCGCCCATTCGGCGCCGACACTGCCGCCAGTAATGTTCCGCATTGCCCATTTGATCCAGTCCGGAACCATGTCCTCTAGTTTCTGCTTCAGGCGGTCAAAGGTCACCCCGAACGCAGATTCGATCTTGCCGGCGATTTTGTCCGAATTATCATAGATCCACTTCAGCGCGAGCACCGCCGCGACCCAGAAAGCAAGGAACCTGCCCAAGGGCGTGGCGGCGATCAGGTGCAACTCTTTGGCGATGAGCGGCAAAGCCAACGCGCCTACCCACCACAGCAGTCGGCGAATCGGCGACAAGACCACCCATAGGGCGTAAGCAGCCAGCGTGATTGCGCCCCACTTTTTCAGCCAAGCGGTCAGTTCATCGTTGGAGCCGCCGAGCATGTCTTTGATGTAGGTCAGAAACTCTTTCACGCCATCAATGGTGCCCTGCCACTGGCTGTACTCGCCAAACCAACGGCCGAACAGGGAGCTACCACCCTGAGACCAGACCAATAGATCCTCGCCAATCAGATAGAGGCCGCCCAGCAGTGCCGCCATGCGCAGCAGAGGGGCCAGAGCGGCCAAGGTTGCCAACCGAAATGCCCCTGCTGCCTGGGTAAGCTTGGTCAGGCCCCACGTCAGGCCGGCGAAGCCCAAGACTTTGACGATGGTTCGCATCTCGTCGGCGATGAGCTTGGCGACCGAATAGAAGCGCTCGCTGGCGCGCGAGCCCTTGTTGAACTCATGGACAATCCGGCCCCATGAGTTTCGGATCAACGTCCAGCCCCGACCCCAGGTCTTCGGCATGCGCTCGAATTCTTCATTCAGGCTTTCCGCCTGTTTGAGCAGGCCTGCCGCCAGCTCCTTGCTGGTGAGCTTACCTTCCGAGCCGAGCTTACGTAATTGTCCGACCGATACGCCGAACGCATCGGCAATGCTCTGAGCCAGCCGCGGTGCCTGCTCGAGAATGGAATTCAGCTCATCGCCGCGCAACACACCGGAGCCCAAGGCCTGGCCGAGCTGCACCAGGGCCGCCTGCTGACTCGACGACGAGCCGCCGCCGATGGCCATGAGCTTGCCAACGATATCGGTCAACTGCAAGGACTGGTCGACCTGAAGCTCGAGTTCCTTTCGGTTGCGTTGAATAGCCGTGAACAGATCGCCCGTAGCCAGATAGTCCTGGCCATTGTCCTGGGCCAGGCCGTATAGGCGCTCAAGCGACCGACGCTGATCGTTGATACTGTCCGTGGCTAGCCCTACCCGGGCCTCGACGCCCGCCCACTCGTCGGCGAGGCGCACCGTGCCAATGGAGGCGAGGGCCGCGACGGCGGTTCGAACGTAGCCGCTAATCTTTGAATAACCCGCGTTGAGTTCACGGACATTCCGCACCGCACGACGCTGGCCGGCCACAAAGCGACCTTGAGTGTTCCGCAAGCGACCGTATGCGTCAACGGTTCCTCTCGTGGCGGCATTCAGCCTTCTCTGCTCCCGAATTCCCTGAATGATCCGTCCAGGGACCAGGCCATAAGCGGCAAGCGCTTCCCGAGTCCCCTCGCGCCATCCCTGCATCGCGGCCCGGCCTACGCCAGACACTTGCCGGCCCACGTTTTGCGCTTGCTGGGCATAGGTGCGCAGACCCGAGTTTTCCACCTGGTAGCGCAGTAGCGTCACCAGTTCGCGAACAATGGTCATGTCTTTGCCTTGTATGCGGCCTCTTCAGCCGCCGCCTGGGCGTCCAGAAGGTGATTCAGTTTGATGAGGTCGACCAGCAACACCTCTCGGCGCCGGATTTCGCCGACAGAAGCCTTGCCGGCCAACACCGGGCGCCAGATGACGAACTCAGCCTCTATTTCCGGCCGATAGCGTCCGACAGGCCGGCTTGCAGTTGGTTCAGGCCCAGACCAGTACGGCTGAGCCATCGCGCCAAAGGGCCGGCGAAGTTCACCTTGATGACATGGAACAGCAGCTCCAGCACGTCGGTAAACTCGCGAAACGCCATCGCCTTCGCGGCAGCGTCCAGCGGCAGGTCGGCGCCGTTGATCTCGACAGTGATGCTGTCCTTGGTCAGCAGGCGGTCCGCCCAGCGCGTGAGCTGCTTGCCGTCCAGCTTCTCGGATAGCTTCTGGATGGCGCGCGCCATGGCGGCCTCATCACCGGCCTTGTCGCCCTCTTCCTTGGCAACGGCGGCAATGAGATCGCCGACGGCTGGCAGAATGTCCTTCTGCAGGTCCCCGAAGACGGCCAACGCCTCGAAGGCATCCATGGGTGTGATGAAAAACACGGTCTCATTGACCGTGACTTCGACGGGCTTGACCATCAGTCGTTACCTCCATTGGTAAACTGACCAACGGCTTCGATAGGCCATTCCTTGGCCTCTAGGCCCTTGGCAAAGGTCGCCGTAGCCTTCTTGACGATCCATCCGGTACCAGCGAACAGCGTCCCACCGCGCAAGTCAGTAATGGTGATCGGGAATGCGCCGTTGCCGCCTGATAGCCGGTCGGCATCCGCAAGGCTGGACAGGACGTCATTGGAGCGGCTCGTCTGCTGGAGCGTGGTGTTGATCGTGTGCCGAGGATCCAGGCTCATGGAACGCGCAACGTCGCCGTAGGCGCCCGCCTCGCTTGTCACGCCGTCACCCAACGGCTCGATGGTCACGAATGTACCGTCGGCGGTGCCCGTAATGGTATGGGCGCCGACAATGATTTTCACGCGGTCAGCGGAGTAGGTCTTGATATCACCTGCCATTTCGATTTCCTTTGATTAAAGGGCGTAGCTCAAGCTGCCGTTGATGTTGACCACGTGGATGGCGCCGGCAAGGCGCGCAGTGAACTTGGCGTCGTTCAGCACGCGGTTGGCCTTATCGTTGAACGGCACCTGACTGGAGCGCGGCAGCGAGATCGTGTAGCTCGGGATGACGCGATCGTTCTCGTCCAGCTCTTCAGGCGCGATGCCGCCGCGGCGCACATTTAGATCCAGCGGCGCGCGCATGGCATTGCCAATTGCCTGAATGCCGTCGTCGGTGTACGGCACCTTGCCATCGGCATTGATCATCGCCGACACCACCGAAACACGGATGCTTTCAACTAGCTGGTCACGCAGTCGGATGACATCGATCCACTCGCCCGCTGCCACCTTGCCGCCCTGAGTGACCGCGAAGTTGCGGAAGAGCTCGAACGTGGAGAAGTTCTTACTGTGAGCGGTGATGGCTTGACCCTCGGTCAGCTCGTCGTAGACAATGCCCGCCAACTTCTTAAGTGCCCAGCTTTCCTGCCCGGGATAGTAGGTGAACATCGACGACATGATTGCCGCCTCGGGGTACTGGGTCGCCGCATTTGCGCTATAGAAGCCGAACGTGCGGAAGTACTGGTTTGCCATCAGGTCGCTGGCGATATCGTTCGAAGACCCCGAGTCGATGATGTTAGGATCGGCCGAGGCAGTACCGAACAGCTTTTCGTTGGTCTCGGCCCAGGCGGCCGCCGCTTTCACGTCGGCAGCATCACGGCTGGTGATCACTAAGCCATACCAGTTGAAGGGCCCGTTCGAAACCGCCGCCAGCGCATCGGTGATCGACTCTGTACTGGATGTAATGGCAAGTTCCAGATTGCCTGCCACGTTCACGCCCATAGCGGCGCCCGCCACGTCGTTCTCGATGGTCACAACAGCGCCAGTCGCGGTGGCCGTAACGGGCGCGGCTGTGCCGTTTATTGCCGAGGCCAGCGCGGTGGCGATGCCTTCGGCGTCGTCTCCGGCCTGCCCAGAATATATCGCCGTGGCGGTCTGCTGGGTACCCGTACCGTCGCGCCAAGCCAAGGTGGCTGTGTAATCGGCCTGCGCGGCCCGAGTCACCGTAACATTGACCTCGTCAATCTGGCGGCGGCCGATATAGACCTGGCGCACCGCAGGGATCTGCGCAAAGGCGTCGCGGGCGGCGAAATACAGCGGATCAGTGGACGACAAGCCCATGTCCAGCAGCTCGTCTGCGCCAGTGATCACCATGGCGCGGTTGGTCGACAGCACGTGGCTGCCCAAAATGAGCATGTCGGAGAACGACAATTCGGTGATGGCCGTGGTGCGCAGAGCTATCTGCGCGTTGACTATGCGGTCCAGTTTCGCCATTTCTGTGGCTCCAAAAGAAAAGCCGCCCAAATGAAGGCGGCTGATAGTGAATGCAGATCTGCGCTAAGGCAGTGTCATTGTGAAATCTAGTTCCGGCGCTATGCCGGGCGTTGTTTCGATGGTTCCGTTGACGGTCTCGATGTAGCCGACGTCGTCGTCGATGCCTGCGGTGTACATCGCCTCGAGATCTAAGATGGCCCGAGACTCGTACTTTGTATCGTCCAGCAGTGCCGGCACATCCTGCAAGCGCGGCTCGCGCTGCAAGGCTATATTCAGGCTCTCCGCCAGGTCCGACATGCTGTCGGTGTACAGCTTAAGTTGCAACTCGTCCAGAACGCCCCAACTTCCCGCGCCATAGCACTGTAGCTGCACAGTCACTGGTCGATGGGCCGAGATTCTTTGTAGTCCGTCATCATCGACGGGGCCGCGGTGGATGGGCTGCGGAGCCCCTACACTGACCTGCAAGGTGATAAAAGGCCGCTCCGGCCGCTTGCCGTTCTCATTGGCAAACACAACTTGGTGACTGGTTGCCGCGTCGACCAGCGTATAAAAGTCGTCATGCATCGTCATCTGGGGCCTCCAACGCCGCAAGGTACCGATAATGAGCCAGCGCGGTGGAGCGCCAGGGGCTTACAGCCACGAATAAGTAGCGCTCACCTTCCCATAGGAGCACTGCACCGTTGGCGCTGCCTTCGCCAGCCACATCAATGCGGGCATTGGTGTACACGCGCACCATGCGCTCAATCCGCCTCCCGCCTGGTTCTGCCCGCATTTGATCGTAGTCGCTCGCGGTCGCGGGCTGCACGCTTGCCAGGATGGTCGAGGGCGGGTTCTCGGAGCCGTCCACCCAACGGCCATTGACATAGCCGCCGGGCTGACGAGTGATTATGGTCTGTGGCTTACGAAAGCTCATCTCTTCACCACCTCGTAACGCACCGAGTTCACCAGCCGGCCTTTATCGACCAGCGGCACGCTACTGCCCTTCTTCTTGATGGTGGCCGGCGCGTTCGGCTTGAACTCTCCAGACCGGATATGCGCCTGCTGGCGGCCCTGATACCACTGGCCTAGTGTCTGCAGAGCGGCATCCGGGTCCGCTCCATCTTCTACCTTACGCGCCAGATGGTCCATTACCGTGCCAATATCTCGACGATACTTCTGCGCGGCGTCACCCATGAACGGCCGGGCGGGGATCTTCGCCGTGCCCAGTT
This sequence comes from Pusillimonas caeni, assembly GCF_003545815.1. GTDB lineage: Bacteria > Pseudomonadota > Gammaproteobacteria > Burkholderiales > Burkholderiaceae_B > Pusillimonas > Pusillimonas caeni. The sequence continues at coordinate 301,327 of NZ_PDUW01000003.1, read as the reverse complement.
CGTTGTACACGGCGATGTCCACCATGTCGACGCCGTCTTGCGAACCGCTGCCAGCGAGGATCCCCGCTTTGACACCAGACCCGTGCAGGGCATCCGCCCGGCGCACCATCTTATCAAGGCCGTGGTCTATGACTTTGACCGGCATATCAGCAGCACCTGCGGCGCCATGGGCCGACGGTGATGGCGCCGTAACCGCAAAGATCGCTGAGGGCCTTCCAACGCCCGTAGAAGTCCAGCGGATCGCTGGTTTCCGCAGTGGTGCCATAGGTCACGGCCAAGTCGCCCTCTTTCAAGCTTTTCACACCGGCAAGCACGACTCCGCTTTCCTGCTGCTGGAGGCGACCATACAGCAGCCAAGCCGCGTACAGCAGTTGCGCTTTGTCCTGTTTGGCCTCCGGCAGGCAAGCCGGCCGGTAGGCCTCGGCCATCTCCAGCGCCTTCAGTTTGTCCGATTCTGGCATGCCGGCCACCGCCGGGGCCAGGAAATCGAGATCCTCGACGGTAGCCGACATAGGTACTACTCCTTGGGTTCGGCCAGTTTGGCCTCATACAGGCCGCGTAAGACCTCCGTGCTGGCATTTCCCGCGTACTCAACACCCAGCTTATCCAGTTCGGCCTTGAGCTCGCCGGCGCGCATCTCGGAGGGCGATTTCTGCGCTTCAGATTCAGGTTCTGAGGCGGCTTGTCGGCCGGCAGGCACCAGGGCACCGGACTTGAGCAGGCTCTCGACCGCCTCCTTGGGCACGTCCGCCGTCCGGCCCGGGCCGATACGCACGTAGTCACCATCGACAGCGACGTTGATGAGGCAGGGATTCGGATTGGTCACTTTCATGTATCTTCTCCCTTAGATGCCCACGGCCTTGGTGAAGGCCAGCGGGTAGTGAACGGAAACGCCGCCGGTGCGCGCCAGGCACGGCACGACGAGTTCCAGATTGCGGGCTTGCGCGGGCAACTGGTTGAACGGCATGACCAACTCCAGGCTCGCGTTCTCCTCGCTGAACTCGCCGATAATGGACAGCGACGAGCCATTCACGTCCTGCAACTCGGACATGCCGATGATCTGCAGGTCGGGATAGTTCTCGCGCACCACGGTGTACGCCGACTTGCCGCCAGTGTCGGCTACATACTTGCGCTTCATCGCTGCCAGCGCGGTCGACGGGATCGCCAATCGATTAGGCGTGTGCACGTCCTTGGACTGGGTGGTGACGGCGGCATACAAGATGTCCACGTCGGCGACGATCTGTGCGGCGGTGGTGCCGGCGTTGGCCCAGTTACCAGTCAGGCCCGCGGTGGTACCAATGTTCGGGTGATTGGTGATGCCGTACAGACCGTACTGGGTGTCGCCCACCATGGCGATCTGGTTCTGCTTAACCTCGATAGCACGGCGGGCCGCGGTGGCTTTGCGCTCGGGGAGGCGAGCTCCCAAGGCGGTCGAGGCGCGTAGCTCGTTGATGTTGTAGCCGTAGCTGTCGCCCAGGGTGCGCACGGGGACCGTGGTTTCCTTGCCCGAGACATCGGCGCGCGGCAGATCATCGGCGTAGTTGGCGATGATCTTGGCCATGCCCACCATATCGAAGGACCGATAGGTGATGGTTTCGGCCCATTCGGGGGTGTCCGACGACGTCGGCACGAGTTCCAGCGCCCGCATGACCGGCAGCTTGCGGTCATAGGTGCGGGCCTTGACGTAGTCCAGCTGACGGGCAGCGAAAATGCCTTCGTCCTCGCGCAACGTGACTTGACTTTGGACGGCAAACTGCATGATGGCGGGCACATCCGCCGCATCGTAGTGCATATGTTCCATGTGTGTTCCTTTGCGAAATTACGGGTTTATCAGCCGCCGCTGACCGTGTCGGTCTCGGAGAACGGGTTGTGCAGTTCGACGAGCGCGATATCGCCGTAGAAGCTCGTCGAAACAAGGCCACTACGGAAAACCGCATTTGGCAGAACGTTGGCGCCCGCGTCGGCTACCGTGCCGTTGGCAGCGTAAGAGACTGGGCCGTCCTCAGTTACCTCGCCCTCGTCAGTCACGACAGCCCAGACCAAGCCGCGAGTCATGACCGAGGCACATTCCGTTTTCACATAAGTGGCGTTCTTGACCGCGTGGCTGTGCACCGTGATGCCGCGCACTTTCGTACCGGGGCCCGCCACCAGCAGGCCGTTGGCGTCGGTGCCAGTCACGACGCCGAAAGCCAGCGTGTCAGCACCCACCGGGAAGGATTCGACGCGGTCGTCGCCCGAATCAGCCTTCATGCCCGCGAAGGCAATGTCCATTTGATCGTCGTACATGAGAACTCCTTGGGATTACTTGCGGATGCCGGCCACGTACTTGGCGCGAGCCGAGCTTGCAGACATGGGTTGATCGGTTTGGTTGCCGCCGTCCTGATTCATCGCCTGCCGCGTGGCGGCAACGGTGTCCTGGCGGACCTGCTTCTCGGCAATGGCCAGATCGAATGCGGCAGCTACGTAGTCGTCGCTCTTGCCGTCCATCTTGAAGCTGTCACCCCGCACCTTCTTGATGATCGCTTCTTGAATTTCTCGGTCCTTGGCGTCGGCCTTGAACTCGACGCCCAATTCTTTAGCCTGGGCTTCAAGCTTCAGGCGCGCCACTGCGCCATCGTGGGCGTCTTGGCGAACCTGCTCAATTTGGCCTTCGAGCTCCGTCACTTTGGCTTCGGCGGTATCTGCGCGAGCCTCGGCTTTGTCCTTGTCGGCGTTGGCCGCGGTCAAGTCCTGACGCAGCCGGTTAACTTCTTGAATGACTTCGGGCGCTGCCTCGTAGGACAGGCCACTGTCGAGACGGATCTTATCCATAGCGGATGGTTCCTCTTGGTGGTTGGCCGCCTCGTCGGCAGCGTCGAGATTCAGCCGGGCATTGCCTGCCCGACCACGTAAAACGAGGGCCAAGTGATTTGGCTTGATACTGGTCTGGATCGCGTCGTAGCGCTCGCCCTGTGGCGAGACGCCGGGCGTTTCGTCGAAGGTCACCTCGTACCCGCAGGACAGCTCTTTCTTTCCGGCCTCCACGGGCGATGGGTCGTGAATGACAATGTCGGCCGCAAGATCGTCGCCATCCTGACGCCCCTCGGACATCACCGTACCGACGATGTGCTGCTTGACGTTCTTGCTGGTGACCTTGCCGGGATGCCCGTCGGTGATGGGGATGCCCTTGTAGGCGTTAAGCGAATCCGCGGCAAAGACCACTTCGGGCGGCCGATACTCGCGGCGCTCCTGGCCCTGGGGGTCCCGGTAAACAAAAACGCCCGTCCTGGTCAGAACGGGCGTATCGACGATGTAGCCAGCGTCGTTTCGCGTTGCCTTGATGGGCACGCGGTCGTAGCGCATAGTCATGGCGGTATTCCTAATCGTGTTCGGGTAAAGCCCCTGGCCGGCATCGGGTCGGTGTAGACCAGGCCCTCGATGTCCTCAAGCAGCGGCAATATCGGCTCGGCCCAGCATCGGCATTGGATGGGTTCACCCGGATGCCCGTCATTGGGAGGGTCATCCCAAGCGATCTCCCGCCCTTCGCGCGCGACGTGCTCATCGCGCTCGCGCTCGTCCAGGCTGCCGCGCCACCTGTAGGAAGTCACGCCGATGCCCTGCTGCCGCTGGCCGGTCAGCTGGCCGTTCAACTTGCCGATCTGGTCTCGGGCGATGAGTTCGGCGCGTCTGAGGGTGATTCCGTACTCCTCGCGCACTGTGTCCCGCAGCAGAGCCGTGGGCGTCCCATTGCGCACCGCCTGGACGATCTTGCCATGCAGACGGTCCAGGGCCTGCTGGGGTATGGAGCGGATAAGCCGGATGTTCTCGGCCTCGAACTGGCTCAGGACTTCAGCCAGCCAGGGCTCAGCTTGAAAAATATCGACCCGATAAGCAGCGCGCAGGATGGCATGGAACTGGGCGGCGTTGAAATCATCCACCCGGCGGCCGAACCGCGAAACAGTCTCGACCAGTGCCGGCAGCGTAACCAGGGCCGCGGCATCGGCCACGGCCAAGCGCAGCCGCTCGTACCAGCCCGTGCTTTCAGGGATGTCACGCCAATCGTCCTGTCGTAGCTGGCTCAGCACAGGGATAATCTTCGCCTCGATGGCGCCGTTTACGTCCCTAGCGATGTCTCGCAGATATCGCACGTACTCACGTTCGATCGACGCGGGCCGCAGCCACTTGCGCGGCTTACGTGGCGGCCGCGTACTGCGCTGAGTTGTCTGGGCCATCGTCCTTTTCCAATCCGTAGCGCTCAAGCTCGGTCAGGTACTCGCGCGCCTCCTCCTCGCTGACGAGCCCGAGGCCTACGGCTTTGTCCAAAGCTTCCATTTCCCTCGCTTCGGCCTCGGCGTTGGTCTTCCTGACCTCGGCCGACTCCTTGTCGGTCGGGGACTCGAGCGCTGGCCACTTGATAGACCAGTCTTCGGGCGGATTCGAGAACGAGCGCTGGGCATAGATGAGCGACACAATCCGCTCCAGAGCAGGCGTGAGCCGCGTGCGCTGGGCTCCCTCGATCATCTCGTGGTAGCCGTCAAAGTCTGCATCGCCGGTGGCGTTCAAGCCGCCAGGTGAGCGGCCGAACAAAATCGTTACCGGCATGCCCGTATCAGCCGAGCAGGCCACCTGCAGCTCCTGCAGCACGTCCTTGACGCCGGACAGGTTCATGTCCTTGATGTCGTACTCATCCTCGCTATCGATTGCGACCGTGTTGAGCACGCCGCGCACCGCGTCGACGAGGTTGATGCGCTTCTGTACGACGGGCTCCAGATCGTTCTGGATCATGTCGGCCAGGCCTTTCATGCCGTAAACGGCCTGCTGCTTCCGCTGCAGGATAGATACGGCCAAGCGCACGCCCTCTTGGAAACGCATGACCGCAGGAAACGCCATTTCGGCGACTGATCGGCCCTGCCAAGGGATTCCGCGCGTCTTCAGCTTGGCCGGCAGCGGATCTCCACCCACCTCTACCAGGCGGCTTTCGTGCACGACAAAGGTCGCGCTGCCCGTGTGCACGCGGTAGAACTCGGGCATTCCGAAGTTGGCTTGGCGCGGGTCACTGTAGCGGCGTTCGTCGGCGCTGATGTCCTCGATGTCGAAAACGCGCAGTTCTGCGATTTCGCCGATAGATTCAGGGTTGAGCGGCGTGTTCACCGCGCCATCGTCAGCGATGATGACGATTCCCGCTCCGCCCGACAGGCGCGACCAGCGCAACGCGTCGGCCAGCGCAGGCATGACCTTCAGGCGGTCCAGTTCTGCCTGCAGGCGACCATCGTCACCCTCGATCTCGACGCCCCGGGCCACGGCCTTGTCCGCGGGCTTGTCGATGACGCGTCCGTACAGACCTCCCTGCGCGTACAGCATGCTGGCGCTGAGCACGCCGGCACCCATCTGTAGGCGCCGGTGTCCGATAAGGGCGCTTTCGTAGCCGTCCAGTTTCAGTGTCGTCATTGTGATAGCGCCAGGAATCGTTCTATGTCGTTGCCGCCGAGCATGTCAGCAGCGCAGTCAGCCAGCGCATCGACCTGGTCGTCGTGCGCATGGCTGTCAGTGGCGGTAAAGGCCTCACACTCGGCAATGAAGTCCGCCACCCAGGGTGCTTCCTCCGGTAGGCAGACAAATCCGCTTTCTAAGTGCCCTTGAATGTCCATTACCCGGCTGTACTTGTCCTGTCCGCGCAGGCGCTGCAGCTCCTTGACCGGGATAGTGTGTTTCGTCTTGAGTTGCTGGATCAGACCCGTGCCGCTGGACTTGTCCTCGATGGCGTAATACCGGAAGGCCTTGCCCTGGTATGACTTGGCCAACTTCCATTTGGCATACAGATCGCGGGCAGTCTGCTCGAGCTTGACGGCGTCCATCTTGTCACGCACGCAGTCCAGCAGGTATACGCGGCCGTCCTGACCCATGCCGGCATGCAGAAACACGGTGTAGTCGTTGTGCTCTTTGGCCTTTTGGGCGGTATCGACGTAGGCGGCGCGCCACAGCAGGGGCGGCACCACACGGTAGCGCGGGAACCACTCCCCTTTGATGATCGCCCCGCCCTTCGGCGTGGGCCGCTGCTGGTACTGACCGCTGAAAACGTAGCTGTTGGCCTTTTTGAGGCGCTTCAGGTCGGCCACGGTGTGTTTGGCCGGCCACAGCGCCCGCTCCGTGGGCAGATCCTCGTCGATCAGTGCCTCAAGGCACACATGCTCCCAGGTCTCCCCGTTGCCGCCGGCCAGCAGCCAGCCGGCCAGGTCCTCCTCATGCAATCGCTGCATGATGACGATGATCGGCGTGTCCGGGCTGTTGCGCCGCGACTCCAGCGTGTTCTGGAACCAGTCGATGACGCCCTGGCGGATGACCTCCGAAGTCGCTTCGTCGGGTTTGTGCGGGTCATCGATGATGATGGCGCCGCCGAAACTAGGCCTGGCCTTGCCGGCGCCGAAGCCGGTGATCGTGCCGCCCGAGCCCGCCGCATAGACCACGCCGCCCGCTGTCGTGCGCCAGTCGCCTTTGGCGTTGCTGTCGGCACGAATCCCGACGCCGGGGAAAATCTGTTGGTATTCCTCGTGCTTGACGAGTTCTCGCGCATTGGCGGCGTTCTGCACGGCCAGCGTGGCCGCGTAGCTCGTGTGGATGAACTCCGCATCGGGGTGCCGGCCCAGCGCCCAGGCCATGAAATTGACCACGGCCAACTCGGTCTTCGAGTACCGCGGCGGCACGTTGATGATGAGCCGCTTGCACTCGCCCCGATACACACGCATCAGTGCGTCGCAAATGACCTGGTGGTGATCCGAGCGCAGCCACGCAAAGTTTCGCCGCGCCAGAAACATGTACCGGGAGAAGTAGTACAGGTCCTCTCTGGCCAGAGTGCGCCCAACGAACCGCTCGTGATCGGTCAGTTCGTTGAACCTCATGGCGTCACACCTTGTTGAGCATCTCCTGCGCTAGGGAGGTGAATTGATCAGGAGTCATCGTCACATGCTGGATAGGCCCGCCGCCTGCGCCCGTGTGCTCAACCTTGAACATGCCCAAGTGCCGGCCCAGCAGCTCCAGATTCTTGATCTTGTCGGGCCACTTGATCTTTTTGAGGATACCGACCATGTCGCGATCCTCGCCGCGGCCCTCGAACATTTCGGCTAGATCAAATCCTGATAAGTACTGGCGCCATACGCGCGGCCATTCACTGACCGGCTTCAGGCTCATGCCGTCCGTCATGATGTCCAGGACATCCATCTGATCGATCTCGACCATGCGCTTGACGACGTAGTCGACATCGACTTCGGTACGCTCAGACCGCTTTGCCTGAGCTGCCTGCACCGCCTGAGCAATGTCAGGTTTTGACAGGTTCTCTTCGCCTATCTGTCGGGCTGTCTTTTTCGAGTACCCCGCCCTGATCGCCGCTTGCGTGGCGTTCAAGTCCACTAGGTACTCTTCCACGAAGCGGCGCTGTTTCGCTGTCAGCGCCATTATCTTTGCCCCAAATAAAAACCGCCCGAAGGCGGTGAGAAGATGTTGTGCTCAGTCGTTAAAAATTCAAATCCGCAATCTTGCGGCCTGATATGGTGATGCCAATCTGCCCTTGTACCGGGCCGCCGCCCTTGAGGACGAAAGAACTGTCATCTGCCTGTCCTTCTAGCCCCAGTTGAAATGAGCTTTGATGCGTATTGAAAACCGTCAGCGGCGATCCGTTAATCGATTTCACATTGACGACAGCTCGGCATCGTCCGTCTCCGTCACTGAATGTTCCTGAAAACAGGAATATTCCATCACTTCCACGCACCATCCCATTCTCTACCACCACTACGCCTGGGGCACCAGGCAGAGCTGCGCCAAAATCGATTCGAAAAAATCCTGATAGTGCCATGCTGCTCGCTCCTATTGTAATAAGAAGCTACAGTATGCCCCATCCGTCACCGGTTATCCATTCCAGCCTTCAGTCACTTCGCCCCCATAGCCCGGCCGATCCGCAAGGCCTCCAGCCGGAACGCGCTTGCGTGCCTCCTTCCAGCTCTCAGCCTCGATCACGTCGCCGAATATCTCGCACAAGGCTACGCGACCTTCTGGGCCTACGTGGGCAATGGCGAATTTCTTTATTTCCTCACCAGCCATTACGAGATTTCCAAAAAGAGAGCAGCCCTGCCGTTGTCAAACAGCAGGGCCGCGAGTTACTGCGGGGGAACGCAGCGGAGGAGACAAACGGCAAAAAGCCCCGCGCGTGGCGGAGCTTCAAAAGCTATAGGCGCAATTGTCCTGGGGGATATTATGGCGGTTTCCATTGCGGGTTGAAAGCTCTTGATGTTGCGGTTTCCACCAGTATTCAGCATCCGATCCATTCGGCACCTCTTCTCTTGTGCTGGAAATCTGGCCCGACTCCTCCAGCGCCAGGACCACGCGCCGAACCCCCTCCCTGATCGACGCCTTTTGACGCGTCGACGCCCCTGGCGCCACGTAATTGACGATATGGCGCATCTTGAACTTGCGCCCTGGGTAGGCTGCCATCAAGTCAATAACCTCTTTCGCATACTTCAAAGCAGCCTCCGCTCCACTTGATTCTTAAACAGGCCCAAATACAGCAGGTACTCATGCTCGGTTAGCCAGACGTCGGTAACCTGCCCTATCCAGCGCCGGGCAGATTCTTGGCGCGCCCGAGCGTGCAGCTCCCCGAACATTGCGTTCTTCTGCGGATACTCGGCGGTGATGACCATTCCTTCGTGGTGCGGCAAGCCGCGGTGCATTTCGTCCACGATTTGGGCATGCTCGTGGTTTATCGGCCGGTGGTCGTCCTCCCATGAGACGTAGGGCGTCATATTCCCCACCGTCTCCCCCGACCAGCACCAGCGGGCCCAGTTCCAGAGCAGGTCTTCGGCGGTGATCTCGCGCATTAGCGCGCCCTCCCATTTCCCATCATGTAACTCGTGTACTGGTTCCAGTTCCCGGTACCTGTCGGCGTCATCATCGGCGGCTGTGCCCGCTGGATGTCGGCTAGGCGTGGATGACTCGGCGCGCGCATCGGGCGAAACGGCGGCCTGTAGGGCGCAACCACGGCGTTCGCGGGCTGCTCGTCCTTGATGCCCAGGTAGTCACGCAGAATCTGCGCTGGGGTCAGCCCGCCCTTCGGATGGCGGCCTATGGCTCGGCAGATATCGAGCATGACCGCAGTTGACGACAGCTTCTTGCCTGTCGTTGCGTGCAGTTTCTCGATGGCTGCTTTCTTGAGTTCGTAGCTGTTCATTGGCCTATCTCCACTTTTACGAATCCCCTGCCCTGGGCGTCTAGCGCGTCGTCGAGCGTCCAAGGTCGAAATAGCTTGTCATCAACGCCCAAAGCCTGCGCCACGCCGTCGATGTGGTGTTTGATGGCCCCAATGCATCCTTCGATGTCGCGGTTGCGCCGGTCCGGAAATACGAACAGGGCATTCACCGGCGTTCGCTCTGTGAGCGCGATGGTGTTGGCGCCCAGGGCCTGCTTGGCAGCGAAGTAGCCGTCCTGGCGGGCGCGCACCTTTTGCGCTTGAAATGAAGCCCAGTGCTTGCCACCCTTCGCGTTCGGGAACAGCGCCGGATCAGGCCAGGGCAGAATGATGGTCAGTCGGTCGAGAGTCATGTGCCCATCACCTCCCTTGCGAATTTCAGGCGCTCCCCTTCCAGCCAGCCGCGGCGGCTGATCGAGGTCTGTCTGTCGACGTGGCGATGCTCGCGGCACTGACGCTCGAAGTCCGCGCTCTCGAACGAGCTCTTGCTTTTCTGCAGGTCGCAGTGTCCGTAGCCCTGGCGGGCCATCTTGCCAGCGTCTCGCAGGCTGAAGTGTTGGCAGTCCATACATTGGACGGTCATGCTGCACGCTTCCTGTAGCTTGGCCAGTCGAACACCACCAGCTTGCCGCCGCCCTCGCGTAATCGGTCCACGACACGCTCTCCCAGGTATTCGGTGAGCTTGTCCATAGCCAGGTTACTGATTAGGATCGTCGACCGGCGATTCTCGTAGCGGCCGTTGATAATCTCGAACAAGATCAGCTTTTCCGTATCGCTGCCGAACTGCACGCCCACCTCGTCCAGAATGAGCAGGTCCGGCTCGATCAGGTTCTGCAGCGCCTTGCGCTCGCTGATGTCGCTGTCGCGCCAGGTCTCCTTCACGCTGCGCACAGCGCCCATGACCGACATGAACAGGGCCGATCTGTAGCCTTGCATGATCTGCTTGGCGATTCCGATAGCCAGGTGCGTTTTCCCGGAACCCACGCCACCGCAGAAGATCAGGCTAACGCCCTCGTTCTCGTCGAATGTGTCCGCGTACTGCTTGGCTATCCGCAGGGCCTTGGCCTGACCGTCCAGCTCGGTGGCGTAGTTCTCCAGGCTGCGGTCCTCGAACCGTGGCGGGATGGCAGCTCGGTTGAACAGGTTCTGCAGCCGGGCACGCTCCCAGTCGGCCTGCTGCTGGCGAGCCCGCTGCTCATTCTCGAGGCGTTGCGCTTCATCTAGGCAAGCCATACAGCCCGACCACCCGTAGCGATATTTCTTGGCCACGTAGGCACCATGCGCCTCGCAAGCGCGCTCCTCGGTACCCAGAACCTCAAAAACTCCCATCTGACCCAACCCCCGCGTGGTAGTCTTGCTGCCCAAAGTTCCCATGTCGTGTTGCTCCTGTGGCCATGCCGGCCTTGTCGTTTGTTACCCAACCCGCCTCAAAGCCCTGCCAGCCTCGTTCGACGCATTTGCGCAACGCGTCTTCCAGCGTGACTCCAGCCTTGCCTGCTTCGCGTTGGATGCCCTTCAGCGCAAGCGGGGTCAGATTGGCCCCTTTTCGCCTTCGGAGCGCCAGAAACTCAGTAGCCACCTGAACATCCACGCCAAAGGCGACCAGGTCAGATTCGGAATACGACTGCGCGGGCGAAGCACGCGCGGTATTCTTTTTCTTCTTTGGTTCTTGGTTCTTGGTTATTGGTTCTTGGTTAGTTGCACACTCGTTCGACATCTGTTCAACAGCTGTTGAGGTTTCGTTAGGCGCCTCTTGTTCGGTTGCTTCGCATGCGCTGGGCGTTGGGGAGCTTTTCTGTGCCCTACGTGCAGCACTGGCCTTTCCCGCAGCTGATTTGGCTGCGATGTTGGCTTGGTACTTCAAAATCTCGTCATCGCACCGATCGTGAAACCATCCATGCTTGGTTTCTGTGAAGAACTCGTTCAACACCTGTTGAACGGCTGTTCGCTCCTCGTCAGAGCGGGCGATAATCAGGCGGCAAAGCGCATTGAAGTCGAGCGTGAGCGGTGATTCCGTGTCGTAGTACAGATCCATGAGGTCACGGTAGACGCTGCGCTCGATACGCGTCAGATGTCGTGTGGCACTGTTGAAGTCTCCGATGTGGTGGGGGTAATAATTCATGCCACCCGCCCGCCATCCATGACGGCCAGGAGTGGCCTCTCATACACGCTGGCATCCTTTTCGGCTGTCCATGCGCTCAACCGATCTGGGTGGTCGCAGATAGCATCCAGCAACTGTTGCAAGGGAGCCTCAAAAAACTCTCTCCCAGAATTGATACGCTCGCAGCAGAAGACGTCATGAATTTCTGCCTCTATTGCGAATGCGTCTGCAAATTCCGCATACCCCAGCACCTGAAAGTCCACAGGCACTCCGGTGGCGGCGCTTAGCTCATCGGCTCGAGCATGCGGGCTGCGTTGCGTTGCGCCGACTTTGTATACCCTGGGCATGTATGCATTGCCCATCACGTAGACGAACCCGGCCTTCATTGACTCGCTCCTCGGCTCTTGTAAGCGTAGTCATAACCACTTAAAATCATTGCGTTCATTGCACATACCTCCTTCAGACGTGTGCATTTGAAAGGCCCGGAACCGTTGGCGCGGTTGCCGGGTTTTGTTTTTGGGCTGCGGTATATGTGGGCACGGGATGCCCATGTGTGCCCGGGCTGCGCGCCGATCGGTATTCGCGCGTGGGCTTCAGGATGCCGCGGCTAACACCAAGACGGCCTATGACACCCCAAGCATTCGGGCTGGGCGGGATTAGCTCTTCGAAGTGCCGCTCGATGTGAAAGCGGAAGTCTTCCAAAGCGAAAGGTTCGTGCTGGCGCGGCGCCCATGCTTCCAGACGAGCCATAACGAGCTCCGTCCAGCTGGTTGTCACTGCCTCGGCGTGCTGCCGTGCCGTCTCGATGCCAATGTCGGCGAGTTGTTGGCCGTTCATGCGACCTCCTGAATTCGTGCGGATGAATCCATAGTGGCCTGGCGATGCGGAAATGTATTTTGAACCAGGGCCAAATTACATTTGTCAGATTCGTCCAAGATGGCAGCCCGCACCGGTTCCCACCGGCGCAGCGCGTCAAAGAACACCGCCCTCTTCTCTTCGCGGGTCGCGGTCGTTCCGAAATCCAGCCAGTAATGGCACCCCGCACAGCCGGGCACCGAATATTTGTCTTGCGCTTTCAGCCCCATCCCTTTGCCCGTATCGGCCCAATTGCCGTGACAATCGACCACGGTCGGGTCTTTCGGTATGCGTGGGCATACGCCAGGTACGAGCAGGTAGCAGGACTGACCACGACAGGCATCCAGCATCTTCTGGTCGTGGTGCCCTTCGGTCTTGTGTTTGCGTTTGCTCGAGCGCTGCATCGGCTTGGCGGCGCGCAGAGCGGTCTTGCGCTGCATGGGCTTGCCGGGGTTCTTGAATGTGGAGTTCCAGAGGCTCATTCCTCCCTCCACATACAGTAAATAGCCATGCCTAAACACCACAGCCCGATCGCTATTGCCACCCATATATCTATGTGTGGCGCTGCGTATATTGAGGCCAGCATGAAAAAGATCAGCGAGAACTTCATTGATCCCTCCCCAAGCTCGTAGGCGACCACTCGACGCCGCGTTGCGTGCCGAATGCATGCGCCAATTCGATAAGCTCCGTCATCTGCCGAACCGTCATCTTGCTGGTGCGCTGGCCCAGCAGGACCATTCCGCCATCGATACCCATCGCCATCCGGGTCTCACGGCGCAGGCCTGCCGTGAGAATGTCTTTCACCTCTTCGGGTGACACCTTGACCAGGGCGCCGTTGACAACGAACTCGACCTGGCGGCTGATATCCGTCAGGATTGACCACAGCATGTCGTTCTGAGCCAAGGACCGCGTCTTGGGCTTGATTTCGCAGCGGTAGCCTTCGGGGGCCTGCGCGATCGCCTGGGCGGCGTTCCGGCGCACCATCGGGCTCACGAGGTTGAACACTTGGCGCTCCATCACTCCCCCTTCGCCGCCCGAAGCGCGTTGCGCTCCATGCGGTGCAGAATGACTCGAGCATCACGCAGCAGCGGAACAAGCTTGTCAGCCTCGGCCTGGTTAATGGCGCCGTCGGCAACTGCCTCGGACGTCACGCCAGCGATCTGACCGATGAGCATGCTGATGTCGAGGAACTTGGATTGCAGCGCTGCTGCCTCGCATTTCCAGCCACCAGCCGGCGCAGGCGGGACTGCATCGACGTGCAGCCCCTCGGATGCGCACAAGGCCTGCAACCAGTCACGCGCATACTCTGCTCCGCCGGCCTTCTCTTCCATCCATTCGGACAGAAGCAACGCCATCTCGACACTGATTGCCTCGCCCTTCTCGCGGCGTAGTCTTGCGCGTAGCGTTTCGGGGTGGATGCTTTTTCCACGACGCTCTGTCAAGAATCGGGCCGCGTCGACGAGTCCACCCTTTGTGTCGCGCACGCTGTTGTAGAGAACGTCCAGCCAATCGGTATTTGTGTATCGGCACGTCATATTGGATACCTTGAACTGCGCTGAATTTCAGTGTTTCGCTGTCGCGCGGCGCGGCTTAAAGTCTCGCCATGGACAAAAACAACGCTCGGAAAGTACGAATTCCCCCGCCCCTGTCGCTGGGCCACACTCTGGGGATGGACGAATACATTTGCGACGGCCTTTTTGAGCGGGCCGTGAATCTGGCCTATCGATCCTTCGCGGATCCGACCGACGACCACATCGAAGCGGTCTACCATCGGCTGGTGCTCAACCATCAATGGGGAGCGGGAGACGCTGGGGCGGTGACGGTGCATTAGGGTGGCCAGTCCTGAATCGTTAGAATCGAAGCTTCCACACTTAGAAACCTTCGATAAAGGACTGGCCATGAGCGATGAATGGCATGAGATCGAACCGCAGGTCGGGAAAACGACCCGCCTACACAACAACGTTCCGACGTCAACGCGAGTTGAAATCATTACGGGCTCCGGTGACGTGGTCGAGTTCGTTATGACCGTCGGATCGGACTTCGCTTTCAGATGCCGATCCCCTGGCGCTAAGATCCGCCTTAAAGATGCCGATCCTGGTTTCGTTGGGATCACTGTCGTCAACAACGAGCCGTAGACCGGGCGAGTATTGGATGACGAACGTCCCCTTCTCTTCATCGCCCGTGAAACTGTCCTTGGCGCTCCGATCCAACTGCTCGGACAGCTCCGCCCGCATCTGCTTCCACAGGGATGGGGCTTGGTTCAGCGCCAAGCACAAGATCACCGCGATAATCAGCAACGAGACCGATTGAGTGAGCGTCAGCCAGCTACACATGCTCTGCCTCTTTGAGTTGGGAACGACGAACCACGGCCCAGCGAACCGATGGGCACAGGCTCTCGCACGGCACGCCGGTGAGTTTCTCGATTTCAGGGGCATGCTCCGCCGGCACTTCGCGCCCTTCCTTCTTCCATTGGTTAAGGGCGCCTCGACTGACTCCAAGAGCACGAGCAAGCGCAGCCTCGGAGCCGAATTTTTGGGCCGCTTCTACCAGTGGATGTATCTGAGGTTTGGTATTCATGCACACAGTCTAGTTTTTCTAGACATTAAAGTCAAGATTATATAGACCCGATCTGTACAGATTTTCTTTACACTCGATATATGGACATGAAGGGATGGATTAAGGCCGCACGCCTACACGCAAAACTCACCCAGCAACAACTGGGGGATCGTATGGGCATGTCCAAAGGGAATGTCTGGGCGTGGGAAAAAGGCAACCATGAGGCAAGCCTTGACCAGTTGATAAAGATCGCTGAGATCACTGAGTTCAGGGAGCCATTTCCAGGCACTGCGGCCCAGGCCAATGTAAAGTCGTCCAACGAAGTCGGCGCTGCATGGCCGTTCACTTCGATTGACGAAAATAAGGTTCGATCACTGGACGATGGACAGAGGGCCAAACTCGAACGAGCCATCCTGCATTCCGCAGATGCGGTAAGCCTGGACATCAAAAAAGACTAGCCATCTTTTAGTGAGAGGTCACTTTTCGGCGCCAAGTAACAAGAATTTAGTTTGATGTGGGGATGTGAGGACTGGGGCGCGATGGCCTGGAGCGCATTTTAGGGGTTGGCGCTGCCTCGCCGGCTGATAGTCAGCGGCTGTGGTAATGGAGATTGATGGATGACTGAAAAAAAACGAATTACCGAGGATGATCTGAACCGGTACCTTTCTGCGGAAGAAGGCCCTTACTTTGATCTCAAGCATAGCGACATAGCGCCCGCGAAACTCACTAAGACCATTTCGGCCTTTTGTAATTCTGCCGGCGGTGAGATATTGGTCGGAATCGGCGAAGACAAAGCAGAAGAGAAAAGTCGATATTGGGCTGGCTATGACGACATGGAAAGCACAAATGCAGTATTCCAAGTCATTGAAGACATGCTCCCGCTTGGGAATCACTACGAATCTACATTCTTGGTAGTCGATTCTAAGCCTGGCTTACTTCTGCATCTCATAGTATTCAAGACGCCCGGTATTGTAAAAGCAAGCGATGGCAAAGCATACGTAAGAAAGGGCGCTCAGAATCTTCCAGTCGAATCGAATGACGCTCTTCGTAGACTTGAGATGGAAAAGGGTGTCATCTCGTTTGAGGATAACGCTGTCGCCGTTGGCCAGCAAGTGATCACGAACTCTCTATCAACCTTGAGTTTCATGCTGCACGCGCTGCCAAGGTCAGAACCGGAAGAATGGCTAAAGAAGCAGAATCTATTGATACCTGCTGGGCCGACTGTAGCCGGGGTAATGTTGTTCGCAGACGAACCACAAGCAATTCTTCCAAAACGATCGGCAATAAAAGTCTATAGATATCAAACGAAGGGCAGTGGCAGCAGGGATAGTTTAGCTTTCGACCCGCTCACGATTGAGGGCTGTATATACGACCTAATAAAGGCCGCAGTGAATAAGACCAAAGAAGTGGTCGAAGGGATTAGCAAGTTAGGGCCCAATGGTCTTGAGAAGATCGCCTACCCCGACGACACGCTGCATGAGATCATCACAAATGCCGTTTTGCATCGAGACTACAGCGTTCCCGCGGACGTTCATGTTCGCATCTTTGACAACAGAATTGAGGTAGAAAGCCCGGGGAGGCTGCCTGGCCACATAACGAAGGAAAACATCCTCAACGAGCAGTTCGCACGAAACCCGAAAATCGTGAGGTTGATCAATAAATTCCCGGATCCTCCAAACAAGGATGTAGGCGAGGGCCTGAATACAGCTTTTGAGGCGATGAAGAAGCTACAACTCCAGCCGCCAGAAATAGAAGAGCTAAACAATTCCGTTGTCGTTCACATACGCCATACACCACTTGCCTCCCCTCACGATGTGGTTATGACATACTTAGAGACCAATTCGGAAATATCGAATCGAATCGTTCGTGAATTAACGGGGATCGGGTCAGAAAACGTCGTAAAACAGGTTTTCCTTGATCTGCAAGCTCGCGGCTTGATCGAGAAAGTTCCCGGCAAGCGAGGCAGCGCTTCTGCATGGCGAACGATCACATCGCCTTCCGAAGATTAAAAGCATTTCTTTACCAGCTACCGGTGAAGTCCACCACCGGTGAAGTCCACCACCGGTGAAGTCCACCACCGGTGAAGTCCACCACCGGTGAAGTCCACCACCGGTGAAGTCCACCACCGGTGACCGAGCCCGGCCCCGCGCCGGGTTTTCTTTTGCCAGTAACAAGAGATACAAAGTAACGCTATCTTTAATTCGCTGCGGGCCCCACACTGAATTTATCAGCTAAGGAAGCGGCGACACACCACGACACACCGAGCCGAGCTTCCTCCCCTCTTAAAGCGTGCACCTCGCATGCGCCCTTTGCACACCGGTTTCATCGAAGCCGCAATGATTCGCCAAGGGAAATAATCCTAGCTCAGATGTGACGCGAATCCGCTAGGACGCTCTTGGAGCCATCATGACATATCTTTTCCCCTTCTTAAGAATTCCGCAGCCCGAACAAAAGGCGATGGATATGGATACCCCGCCAAATCCGCCATCGCAGGCTGACGAAATCGGCCATAGCAAAAGGCGGGTACAAGTTCGCCGCCGAATCCTTCGCTTGATGAAAGAGAAATTTCCCGGCCTGCCCTATTAAGCTGCAGTACGGCCCGGCAGACATGCTGCCCTACCCTAACCACTTAAGCCGCAGCCGAATCATTCTGAGAGGCGCGGACCGAACACTCACTGGAGTATTACCATGACACAAAATCAATCGAACCAACCCAACCAGCCCGGAAAGCAACAAGCCCCCGGCCAGCAGGACCAGAAGAAAACTGGCCAGCATCAAGACGAGCAAAAGCCCGGTCAAGCTCAGCCCGGACAAAAGTCCGAGCAGCACCAAAGCAATAAGTAAGTCAATTGCGCACCAACGCCTCTCGTGTCGAGGGGCGGTCAACAACCCGCTTCGGCGGGTTTTCTTTTGCCTGCCCTCCCCTGATCCGCCCCGCTCGTTCTGAGTAGGGTTTTCCCTATCGCCTATCCGTTTCCCGCACCCTATCGGGCCCAGCGCAATCTATCCACAGGTTATCCACCAGTTACGCCTTGTACTGTGTTTTTATACAGTGTAATTTAAGGCTACAGGAGGCAAATTAGATCGTTGAGCTTGTGTTGAATTATACAGTCAAAACAATACAACCATTTGATTTATAACGATTTATTGTCATTTTTACAGTTGACTGATAGGATGTCAGCCAGACGAAAAACGCCCCGCGAGCTCTGACCTTCGCGGGGCGTTGGAACTGCAATTTGCTATAGAGGAATAGCGAGATGGATGATAACAAGAAAGACCACGTACAACCACCGAATGACCGCACCGCCGCGCTCATAGACGGCATTGAGCAACTATCCCTGACCATCTCTACACTCCGATCCTGGGCGGTCTGCCCTTCCTTGTTTGACCACATCGGCCTCGACGATAGGCAGAATCTGCTTCTAGCGGTGCTCGAACATGCCGAGGCGGCACAAGAAAAGCTCTTGCAAGTCGGGTAATTTCCCAATTCCCCCCCCCGCTCCAGTCTATTTTTTCTATCCGAAGTCAATATTTTCTTGACATTAAAGTCTAGTTTTTCTATACTTCATTCAACGCATCACCACTCGCAAAGAACAGCCTAGCCCTCACAGGGCAGCTAAGTAGGGCGATAGGGATGCAGCAGTACCCCGCTTAGGCGGATTGCAGTAACCGCAAGCCCATGCGAGATCAGCAGTACCCCAGCAGGGATCTGAACTGATGAATTCGAAAGAGGAATGCCCTAGCCCGAGCTGCAATCGGGTGGACGCGAAGAAGGCGCAGTAAATGGAAAGCGCCAGAGCCGACAGAGCCATGTGACAGCCAGCAAGCAGGAACCGTCTGAAGCTGGGTGTCCGGAGTTATCCGCAAGCGTCACGTGTGGCGCTTACTGATGACAAAGGAGATAGATATGCAAGCTCTCAATCAAGGCAACAACGAGCAGATCAGTCGCGGCTTGATCGAAACCCCCGACGGCTTCCTGGCCCTCACCTTCTCGCAGTCCAAAACCTTCAAGACACGCCCTGCCGCCATCCGCTGGCTGGCCAAGCGCGGCGTGATCGCGAAATGAAAATTACCGAGGTCTGGCGAGTCGATTACATCCGATATCGCAACCCGGAATTTTCGGGCCGGTACTACGCGAAAGACGAAGCAGACGCCGAGCGCGTAGCGGAAAAGCTGCGCCAGATGAAACATGTTTCGGACATACGAATAATCCAGCCAACCCAACCCCATCGCCGCTGATCTTCAGCGCTGCGATTTTCATGTGAGGACATATGAACGAACAACTACAGACCGCACTCGCCGACTTAATCGGCAAGGCCAATTCAGGGATAGACGCAGGCACTACGTTTCTGCAAGCGCAATTGCCGGATGTGATTCAGCAGTTGTTGATTTGGAAGGCGGCTATGTCCAGCTTGCTGTTTTTGCTATCCGTCGCGGGATTCATTGGCGTCACTGTCGCAATAGTCCGAGTTTGGCGCAATGCCGATTTCTGGAATGGCGACGACATGCCTCCGTCGGCATTGGTTGCCTTCTTTCTATGCGTTCTCTACGCCTTTCCGGCCTTGGTGTGGAGCCTCGACTGGCTGCAGATCTGGCTAGCCCCAAAAATCTACCTCATTGAATACGCCGCATCGCTCGCCAAGTAATCGCGCCGGCTGACAAGGAGAACAAGATGGAACACAAGCATACGCCGGGGCCCTTCGAGGTATTCCGAGAAAAATCAAACCAAGGCGTCAGTTACTACATCCGCAAAGTCGGTAACGGCATGGTGGGAGAGGTCTTCTGGAACTGCCTTACGAGAAACGAGGAGACGGCGGCTGCGTATGCCGCCCTATTCGCAGCATCACCCGATATGCTGAACGCGCTGCGCCATGCCGAGTCATGGGCATCAGATGTGCCTCACGGTGACAACTGTTTCGTGTCCAGCCACTACGAAGGCGACCCGGGAAACCAATGCAATTGCGGCAAAGATGGATTGCTGGGAGCTATTTCAGAGGCCATCGCCAAAGCTACCGGGAGCCAACCATGACCACTGAAACCAAGATTCTGACGGACGAGTGCATCTTCGCATTGGCAGCCGAAACCGACATTACCAGTATCAACCCCAATGTCGACGTGCTGATGTTCAGTCGGGACGAGATGTTGAAAGCGGGCCGCGCCATCGAGCAAGCCGTCCTGCAATCGCCAGAGGTGCAGACGCTGAGACGTAAATCTGCCCGGTATGACTGGCTTACGAGGAATGCGTACATAGGCGAGTGCTATACGCATGAGGGGACCATTCTAGAGGTGCAAGGGACTGATCGGCAGGTTCCGATTGATAGCACGGTAGACGCAGCCATCGACGCCGCAATGGAGAAACAGCCATGAAGGCAACGCTGCCCACCCCCTCCGCCTACCTCTACACGGCACCGCGCGGCGGCCGAGTAGTGGACCTAAAGTGCTTTGACCTCAATACACCAGGCTTGACGGTATCGGGCCTTATCACTGTGGAGCAGGCCAAAGCCTACGCTGATGCGAGGGTGCGGGAGGTGTTGGAAGACGCGGCGCAGGCATGCGAAGCCCGCATCGGCCAGCATGCCCCAGGCATGACTCCCGAGGATGTCGAGGATTGCGACGAAGAGGCGCGGCTGTGCGCCGGTGCCATCCGCGCCCTAATCAAGTAACCCGGCCCGGCCAGTAACAACCAGGCCTAATCTACTTGATACGCTTACCTCCCTCGAATCGCACCACGACCCACAGGCTTGTGGTCGTGTCCGGCGCTAGCCCTTTTAATGCCTGCCGTTGTGTTTTGTGCGGGCCATGCGGGTGCAGCGGGTGTTGCCGGGCCTTTCGGCTTTGCCTTTTTGGGAGCTTTGCCTTGCTTATCCATTTTGACCTCCAATGGTCAATGGGTGGCGGCAGAGAATGTTCCGCCGCCTAGCTCCCTAGCATAGGCTAGTTGCTCGCAAATAGCCCGCTTTATTTCTTCGGCCCGGCCAGCCAAACCCCAGGCCACTGCCCTGCTCTCGGGTCGGTTCCGAAAAGCAGGGCCATCACATAGGCGGTTAGGTTAATGAGGTTCGACCGGCCGAGTCAGTAGGTTGCGCAGAAACGCTGACAAGGACAGTACGCCGGTTTCGAGACCGGCCCGCCCATGTGATGGCAAGCAGTACGCCAGGTTGCGACTGGCAGCAAGACGGAATGCCGCAGAACAAGTGCGCGGCTGCCGTAGGTGGTATTAGCAGCAGGGTCGCAAGGCCACGACAAGGGAACCTGCACAAGCGCGGAATCAGTGCCACGCCGCAAGCCGGGATCGCATCCGGCGCCATCAACCGCCCTCCCCCATGCTTAACGTACTGGCAGGCTTCGCATGTCGGGAGGGCACCTTCGTCAATGTGTATTTACCCAAGTGCCCATTGGCGAGGGTGCGCAGCGTGGCAGCTTAGCCCCGCCACAATCTATCCAACATCTAGTACGTGTGACGCGAAAGCTGCTTCAAGCTGGCTGCGCACCCTCACTCAATTTTGACTCCCAAAAGGAGATTCCCATGCTGACCATCACGCGAGACGCCGACTCGGGCGTCGTCGATCAGGATTGTGTCGACCTCTGCCCACAGCTTGTCTGGCTTGGGCTGGCGCACGCCATACGCAACGAAATCGACTTCTTGGGCAAACCGCCCGCCTATTGGGAAGAAATCATCCTGCAACACGCTCAGAAACTGGCCGACGAAGCCGATCCCGAGGAATACGAGTGGTGGGACATCCGACATCTGGAGGCGAAATGAAAACATCCAACTGGCCCAACGGCTTCGATCTTTCACATCCCAACTGGACCGCCAGCACGCGCAGCCGCCCGACGTGGGCCGATTACGACGGCGTAGGCGGGTATGCCAAGGGCAGCCACGACATTCCCCGGAGAGGCTGGAGTTGGGCTGCTGTATTCGTGGCTGGGTTTATTGGCGTCCTGTACCTGGGCGCATTCGCGGGGTTTTGATATGAGCAATGCAATCACGATCATTGAGAATGTCGTTCACGGCGCTGCTACGAACTTTGCCAGCGTCCTGACCGACCGTAGCCTAAACTTCGAGCGCGAGGCCGAGTTCGCGATCCAGACAATATCTGGAAACGAGTACTCGACGAAGATCGCCCTGCAGAATCGGCAATCCGTGGTCAACGCGGTCACTAACATCGCGGCCATCGGAATCAGCCTGAATCCGGCGAAGAAGCAAGCCTATCTTGTGCCACGAGACAACAAGATTTGCCTCGATATCAGCTACATCGGGCTGATGGACTTGGCTATGGCCACGGGCACGATCAAATGGGCGCAGTCCGAGATCGTCTATACGAACGACCGCTTTGAGCTGAACGGCTTCGATAAGCCACCCACGCATACATACAACCCCTTTGCCAATAACAGGGGTGACGCGATCGGGGTCTATGTCGTGGTCAAAACCGCAGACGGTGACTATTTGACCGAGACGATGAGCGTCGATGAGGTCAATGCCATCCGCGACCGGTCCAGCGCCTGGAAGGCTTGGATGGAGAAAAAGAAAAAGTGCCCCTGGGTAACCGACTGGGGCGAAATGGCCAAGAAAACGTGCGTCAAGCGCGCCTACAAGTTCTGGCCCAAGACGGAACGCCTGGAGCAGGCCATCCATCACCTGAACACCGACGGCGGCGAAGGCCTTCAGTTTGATAGCAGGCCAGTGCACGACGCTGAACTTGCCAATATCTGGATCGAGCAAGCGCAGAAGTGCGAGTCTACCGAAGCATTGGCAGGCGTCTGGAAGACTGGCTTAGCTGAGATTAAGCAGGCGGGCGACATGGCTGCCTACAACAAATTCAAGGCAGCCGTGGAACAGCGCGGCGCAGCGTTGAAAGAGGTTGAGGCGCATACAGTAGAGGGAGAGACAAGTGAGCTACCGACTGATTGAATGCCCACAAGGGTCGCCCGAATGGCATAGGGCCAGGGCTGGCGTGATCACTGCGAGCATGTTTTCAATGGTCCGGGCCAAGGTCAACGGCTTGGATGAAAAGCAATCTAAGTATGTAGACGCTGTTATGTCCGGCAAGAGCGAAGCGCAGGCCAGAGACATCGCCGGGTATAAGGCTGCGCCAAGGTCTGAGGCCGTACAGAAAGCCATCGCCGGTGAGCCCGTGGGTGATTGGTCTAGCGCAGCCCTGGACTACGCCTTTCGCCTGGCTGTAGAGCGGATCAGCGGAGAGCCGCTGGACGAGGGGCACGAGACATGGGCCATGAGGCGCGGGCATGAACTGGAGCCCCACGCCCGAATGAATCATGAGCTTGAGTCGGGCCTAATTGTCGAAGAGGCGGGATTTGCGGTCACAGATGATGGCGTATTTGGAGCAAGCGCCGACGGCCTTATCGGATCTGACGAAGGCGCTGAATATAAATGCTTCGTGGCACCCGACAAGCTGCGCTCTTTCTGGTTTGACAATGACGCTAGCGACGTTATGGATCAGGTGCAGGGTGGAATGTGGATCACGGGCCGCAAGCGCTGGCACCTATGCCTGTACTGCCCTGCTCTAGAGCCAGTTGGCAAGCAATTGTGGTGGAAGGTCTTCGACCGCGACGACGACTACATCGACAAAATGGTAACCGACCTTCTGGACTTCAAGGATCTTGTTGATCGTTATGAGCAGAAACTTCGAATGAAGGAGGCCGCATGAACGCCTTTGACCACATCGTGCAGCAACTCGAATCCGGCCCAAAATTGCGCACGGCACCTCAGCCGGCACAAAGAGCCGCGCCAATCGATTCCAACGTGTACTGGAGAGGGCCGCAGATTGAACGAATGCGCAACCAGGGCATGAAGATGATTGACATTGCCAGAGAGCTTGACCGCACCTACGGTTACATACGCGGCGTATACAGCCAGTACCGCAAAGCAATGCGTCAGGGCGGCGCATAAATCTCGCGCCCCGGCGCCGAGAGGATTCTAGCTCTACGACTTCCCCTCTTCCATAGAGGAAACCCCTTCCCCACCACCATGAGGCGCCCTGGCCTAAGAAGCTGGGGCGGACAAACATGTTCAGCCAACCCCTAACCCGAGCCGAGCTAGCCCAATACCTCCCTCCGGGGGGGGGCCGACTCGAAGGCCATTTCTTCCTTCATCAAAGAGCAAAAGCGCGAAGGCCGCTTGATCGAGCGCCGTGTTTATGCCGAGCCCGCAAAGTCGAAACGGCGGCGCAGCGTATTTCTGTTTGTGGCTACGAATTTAGAGTTGTTTGAGTGAACGCCCTCTCCCTCCTATCCATCACCCTAGGGTCAGCCGTTTTGCTGGCCCTTTTTCTGGAATCGTCGCAATGAAAATCAAACGCCGCACCCTCATTGCCGTAATGATTGCGCTGCTTTGTGCTTGCGGGGTGCTTGTTATCGAGATACTGAAATTGGGCGGGACGCTATGACCCAACTCACCACCCGGCTACGTGCCCAGCCCACCAGCGACATTATGCGCGAAGCCGCTGACGAAATTGATCGGCTAACAAATGCTCTTCGGGTTGCGGTTCTGGCCCTGGCCCACGCGAACCAAGAGCACGGAGCAGTCTATGACCCTGCTTACAAAATCGTATCCGACGCATTGCAGGAGCAACTATGACCATCAACACACAGAAGCTGCGCGATACAGCCGCAGGAGCCAAAGAGTCCGCATCCGTGGTCGTGAGGGAGTGGCCTCGCACAGCCAAGTCCCATATCAATGGGCTGGCTGATGCAGTCACAACCTGCTGCGGAGAAATCGACGCCCTGGGAGCGGATAACAAGCAGCTGCGGGAGGCGTTGAACACCATTGCAGCCTACCCATACGCGCGCGATCAGGAAATGGGCGCGGCGGCCATGCGCAAGATTGCCCGCGCCGCCCTATCGGGGGAAGGGAAATGACAGACAAATATTCATGGTTGCGGGCGGCGCTGGATACCGACCTAAAGAACGCATGGGAGCACGCAGGACAAGCCCTCGCAGTGACTACCGATCAAAACAGACGGGTAAGCATACGCGAGGTCGTCTTCGGTATAGAGCGCCTGATTGCCGACGCCCGCGCCGCCCTCGCACAGGAACAGGGAGGGAGCGATGACAGGTAAAACCTGCGCGTGGCACGGCGACGCTGACGGTAGCGATCATTGGGATACCGACTGCCACAACGCATTCGTTCTGAACGACGGCACGCCCGCCGACAGCGGAATGAAATTCTGCTGCTACTGCGGTCGGACGCTGGTGACGGACGTAGTGACTGATAAGGATGACGACGATGACAACCAAGATTGACATCGAACAAGAGCGCGCCACGTTATTGCCCTGCCCGTTTTGCGGTGGTGAGGCTCACATTGAACGCATCGGCACCCCTCGCCAATCGTGCCAGATCGCGTGCGGCAATTGTGGGGCGTGGATCGAGACAGGCGAGCAAGGCAATGAATGTGGCAACGCATGGAACCGCCGAGCCGCCCTGCAATCGCAGGTAAATAGCGAAGCATCTAACCGAGTGCGAGAGTTCTTGGACAATTGGTTGAAGATACGACTGAACGATAAAACTGTCGTCTACCAGCTAAACGGTTATGAGTTACGCGTGGATGATCTTCGCACCCTCATCGCCCTGCAATCGCAGGATCGGGAGGATGCGGATCAATGGTTCGATCAACTTCGTATCCTGATTACAGAGTTTGGGATTGCCTGCGCTGATTCGGGCGCAGTGGAAATGTACATGATGCCTAAGATATTCGACCACGCCCGCCGCGTTGAGGAAAGAGAAGGTGCTGAGCTTGATGAAAAAGTCCGATACGCTGGTTCGCTAGCAGAAGTGGAATGCTCCCGCTGTGGACTCAAGGTCATATCGTCATGCAAGGCACCGCATGGAGAGTGCCCTGTACCGGACGCATACGCCCGCCGCGTTGAGGGGGAACAAAGATGATTAATAAGGATTTCTTGGACAGGATGTATTTCCGGCTCTATCAGCGGGAAAGAATCCGTATGGCCGCAAAGAGTGAGGCCGATAAGGATGCGATGAAAGAAGCGGAACTGGCAATCGAAATGTCTATTCAAGACTACATCGAAACGCACCAAAGCCGCGTTGAGGGGGATGGGAAATGACCGGACACGACATTCTTTTTATTGCCCTCCTGATCTTCCTTGGGTGGCTCGCATGGCTCGGAATTAAGGGGATGAAATGAACACTCACGACAAATACGAACTGCCGCCGCTGTTCCTGCCCGGCGCAATTGGCAAGTACACAAAGAAGGAAATGCAAGACTACGCCCGCGAGGCCATCGAAGCCTACCGCCAGCGCAGGGGTGAGCCGGTGGCGTGGACTCTCACTCAGCAGGAGGTCATAGCGCTGGCCGAAGAGCTGATAGTAGGCGCCAACACTTTGGGCGGCATGGATGATGACGGCCTCGAATGCGACGTTCGGCTCATGGTTCTCATGCCTGGAACCATTGTCGACGATGACGGAAAGACCAACGGCCAGCCGATCCTGGCCTTCTGCCTTGAAGACTACCCGGAGGAAGGTGTCTATCCGATAGATCCGACTGAATGTCGACCTCCGGCTGACCCACAACCCGCCGAGCCGGACTACAAGGCCCTGTATTTCAAAGAGCAGGCCTTGCGAATGGAAGCGGAGGCATGTGCGGATATGATCCGTGGTGACGATCCGGTGAAGGACGGTCGAGTCGGCAAAATGACGCCCAAGCGCGCCGCCTTTTTTCTGGGGCGATTTAAGCGCGACGAAAAGATGCTTGGCCCGAACGAACAGCGGGCACTCGATTATGCAATCGAGGTATTAGAAGCCGAGCCGGTGAAGGTGCCGAGCGACGAGGAAGTCATCGAAGCCGTCATCGCATACGGTAAGGCTTGCGCAGGGCTAATAACAGCAACCGAACGGCAAATGCGTTTGCACGACATCCGCGCCCTACTCGCCCGCTACGGCCAGCCCGCACAGCCTGCCGCGAGCGCGGAGCCGACCCAAAAAGACCTGGACGCATTCATTCAGCGGGCCGGGTTTACTCACGGCTGGGAGAATCTGGAAAGCTGGGCGCGTCGGATGGCCGAGCAGGCCGTCAAGGAGTTGTCGGTGCAGCCCGGTGCGAGCGCGGAGCCAGCCGAACTAGGCCCGATCCGCGTTGGAAACTTACCGACCATGAATCAGGACGAATACCCTGGGCTCGGCGACTGGTGGGTGCAGCTCCGCATTGGGAGCGATGGCGACGAGGTGCTGGCGCGAGTCTACGGCGACACTCCAGAGCAAGCCAGAAGTCGCGCTGTGGCGCTTGCCGCCCCCGTTGCCGCCCAGCCCCACCTATACGACGGCGACACGCTAACAGCCGCGTATATGGCGGGACAGGATGCTAGACGGCCCACCCAACCAGCAGACCGGCACAGGGAAACCCCCACTGTCGAGCCCAAGCTAGACACCCTTCCCGTCACCCCCGAAGAGGAAGAAGAATGGCGCCAACTGGAGAAAAACAATGGCTGAAATCCAAGAATTCGCGGTCGCCGCCGAGGTAGTCACGGCCACCATGACGCTGCCGCTGAGCACCGGCGAGCACTTCGGCCCGCCCTTCACCATTGGCTTTTACCCCGGACAGGCTGAAATCTGGATCGAAGGCGAACACGGCCGGCAGAACATCCCCGCCGAGCACCTGAACCAGATCATCAAGCAGCTGCGGAGAGCGGCCAAGCTGGCGGCTGAGAATACCAAGGATGACACATGACCGGTCGCATTCGAGAGATCCTGGCCACCACGGCCAAAGCATGGAACCTAAGCGCCCCTAGTGGGCGCTGATTTTTTGGGAGTAGCCATGGAAAAGGCGCTGACGCTCCATCAGGCCGCTGATCAGCTGGGGCTTTCGTATAGCACGGTATTCGCCAAGCGCGAACACATTGCATTCCGCTTGCCAGGGTCACGCGTCTGGCGTGTTTGGCCATCGCAGCTTGCGTCCCTAACAGAAAAAGGCTCAAATGTGACCCGGCTATCGCTGCGGGTCGACACGGAGAAACCATGCCAATCCGCAAAGATAAAGAAACCGGCGTCTGGCACATCGATTTCCGCTCGCCAAGCGGCCAAAGAGTTAGATGCTCTGCTCGAACGACCGACCGCAAAGCGGCACAGGAATACCATGACCGCCTGAAAGCTGAGCATTGGCGCCAGTCAATGCTGGGTGAAGAACCGGACCACAGTTTTGAAGAGGGCGCGTTGATTTTCTTGCAGGCAAGCGAGGGGCAGCGCGACTATGAAACAAAGGTCCGGCACATCAAATGGTGGCGCGCTCAGTTTGAGGGCCGTCCACTACGCTCTTTAACCTCTGATGAAATCGTCAAGGCGCTGCCGACGCATCGTCGCCATAAATACGGCAAGCCTACACCCATCAAGCCGGCCACACGCAATCGTTATCTTGCGACCATACGCAAGATGCTCAACGTATGCGTAGAGGCTGAATGGCTTGAAAAAGCCCCCAAGCTTCCTCAATACGTAGAGCCTCGCGTGCGCATTAGGTGGGAGCCGCCCCACATTATTGCAAAGATCATCGGCAATATAAGTCTGGACTGGTTGCGCGACGCAGCTATTGTGGCCGTGGCCACCGGAATGAGGGAATCGGAATTGTTCGGTATGCCGCCGTCCGGTGTGAACGTCGAACACCGATCAACTTGGGTGTCGCATGACGATGCCAAATCCGCCCGAGCAAGGGCCGTGCCGCTAAACAATGACGCGTTTTCCGTGGTCGAACGTCGCATGAAAACGGCCAAGGACTATGTATTTACCCGTGATGGCGGCGACGGCCGAAGGATAAGGAAGCACGATCGGAGAGCATTTCAGCACGCATGCACTTTGGCAGGCGTGAAAAACTTTAAATGGCACGACTTGCGTCATACCTGGGCATCGTGGCACGTGCAGGCAGGAACGCCGTTGATGGTGGTCAAAGAGCTCGGGGGGTGGGAGAAGATAGAAATGGTGCAGAAGTATGCGCACCTGGCGCCCAGCCACTTGGCCGCCCATGCAAATACGGTCAATTTTTGGTCAAGCCAGATCCAGAAAGACGAAACGCCACTGGTCAGAGTGGCGTAAGTCTTTGTGATGCAACGAATTTTTGGGGTGACCGATGGGGCTCGAACCCACGACAACCGGAATCACAATCCGGGACTCTACCAACTGAGCTACGGTCACCACTATTTTTAGCGGCCATTGCGCCGTTAAAGAAAAAGATTCTAGCATGAATTCGCTGCGTGCGTCATCGATCCAGGCCAGCCCTTGGCACGTGCCCGACCTCAATACGCCCCCGAGACCCAAGCGCGAGTCTTCTATATACTTGGTTGGCTTATTTCGTTCATATAGCCACACCATCGAACATGCTGCTTCATCTGCAGGCCTTCTTGCAAGAGTATTGGCCCCATTTCGTGTTCTTGTTCACCTTTGCGGCGGCCGCGACGGCGGCCACTCATGCCGCCATGAACAAGACCGACGTGCGGGCCGCCATCGGCTGGGTCGGCATCATCCTGCTTTCACCGCTGTTCGGCGCCTTCTTCTACCTCATCGCCGGCATCAACCGTGTGCGCCATGACCAGATTTCACAGCAGCGCGACAAGTCGCTGCGCGACTACACCACGCTCGACGACACGCCCGTCGCCGACGTGACGCCCTATTCCGCGCCGCAGTTCGCCTCTTTGCAGACGCTGGGCGACGGCGTCAGCAGTTTCCCGCTTTGCGACGGCAACTATATTCAGCTTCTGTGCGGCGGCGACGAAACCTACCCGGCCATGATCGAGGCCATAGAAGGCGCCAAGGTATCGGTGGCCCTGCAAACCTATATCTTCGACAACGATCGCGAGGGCCGCAAGATCGCCGATGCGCTGGCGCGGGCCGTGAAGCGCGGGGTCGAGGTACGGGTGCTCATCGACGCCATCGGTTCCAAGTATTCGCGTCCGCCCATCGTGCACCTGCTGCGGCGCCAGGGCGTGCGCACGGCGCTGTTCATGACCAACCCGCTGGGCATGCGCATGCCCTACGCCAATTTGCGCAGCCACCGCAAGATACTCATCGTGGACGGCTGCATCGGCTTCACGGGCGGCATGAACATCCGGGCCGGCTTTGCCACCGGCCCGTCGGGCGAGCCGGCCACGCGCGACACCCACTTCAAGGTGGAGGGGCCTGTCGTGCTGCAGCTCACGGCCGTGTTCTCGCAGGACTGGGAGTTCACCACCCGCGAAGCCCTGCCCTACGACGTCTGGTATTGCGAGCGCTGGTCCCCGCCCACGCCGCGCGTGCCGGCGCGCTGCGTACGCTCGGGTCCCGACCGCACCATACTCAGCACCCACCACATGCTGCTGGGCGCCTTTGCGGTGGCCCAGCACAGCATACGCATCCAGTCGCCCTACTTCCTGCCCGACGTGGCCCTGTTGGGCGCGATCAACACCGCGGCGCGCCGCGGCATCCAGGTCGACATCGTCATCCCGGGGCGCAACAATCTGCGGCTGGTCAATTACGCCATGACGGCGCAGCTCGATCAGGTCATCCGCAATGGCTGCCGGGTATGGCGGACTCGCGGCCCGTTCGACCACTCCAAGCTCATCACCATAGACGGGGCATGGTCGTACGTGGGTTCATCCAATCTCGACCCGCGCAGCCTGCGCCTGAACTTCGAGCTGGACGTCGAGATCTACAGCCGGGCGATGGCGCGCGAGCTGGAGCATAGAATCGATGCGGAAATCCGCGACGCCGAGGCCGTGACGCTCGAGACGCTGGCCGCCATGCCCTTCCTGAAGCGGCTGCGCAACAAGATCATCTGGCTGGCCAGCCCTTATCTTTGAGGCGCCTTGCGTTCCGTCGGGCACCCATGGCTCATCGGGAGCCGGCGGGCCGCTCGTCAGCGCCGACGCGCCCTAGCCAAGGCTCGCGTAGGTCTCGCGCAGCACATTCTTCTGCACCTTGCCCATGGTGTTGCGCGGCAGCTGGTCGACGACGACGATGTGCTTGGGCACTTTGAAATTGGCGATCTGCCGCTTGAGGCTGGCCTGCACGGCCTGCGGATCGACTGTTCGGCCGGGCTCGGCAACCACTACCGCCACCACCGCTTCACCGAAGTCCGCGTGCGGCACGCCGATCACGGCGGACTCGACCACGCCTGGAAGTTCGTCGATGAAGGACTCGATCTCTTTGGGGTAGACGTTGAAGCCGCCCGTGATGATCAAGTCCTTGCTGCGCCCGACGATGGACAGATAGTGGTCGGGAATGGCCTGGATGACCTGCCCGTCGTCGTCCAGGATCGAGCCCCACCGTCCCACGTCTCCGGTGCGAAACCAGCCATCGGCGGTGAACTCCTCGCGCGTCTTTTCGGGCATGCGCCAATAGCCCGAGAACACGTTGGGGCCCCGCACCTGCACCTTGCCGATCAGCCCGGGCCCCAGGGGGATGTCGTCGTCGTTGACCACGCGCACCTGCACCCCCGGCAGCGGACGCCCCACCGTGCCCGCGATGCGCGGCCCTTCGCTTTCGTCGTAGGGATTGGAGGTAAGCATGACGGTTTCGCTCATGCCGTAGCGCTCGAGGATGGTATGGCCGGTGCGTTCGCGAAAGGCGTTGAAGGTGTCCGCCAGCAGCGGGGCGGAGCCCGAGACGAACAGCCGCATGCCGGCGCACAATTCGCGCGTGAAGCGCGGCTCTGCCAGCAGGCGGACGTAGTAGGTGGGCACGCCCATCATGACGGTGCAGCGCGGCAGGTAATGCAAGGCCTGCTCGATGTCGAGCTTGGGCAGCCAGATCATCCGCGCGCCGGCTAGCAAGGCGCCGTGCGCCCCCACGAACAGCCCGTGCACGTGGAATATGGGCAGCATGTGCAGCAATACATCATCGCCCGTCCAGCCCCAATAGCTGTTCAGCACCTGCGCATTGGAGTACAGGTTTCGATGGGACAGCATGGCGCCCTTGCTCCGGCCCGTTGTGCCCGAGGTGTACAGGATGGCGGCAAGGTCGTCGGGCTGGCTCGCCACCGTCTCGAACCGCTCGTCCTCGTCGGCCGAGGCCTCGTCCAGTGTGCCGGCCCCATGCTCGTCCAGGGTGTACACCTGGCTGGCGCCGCAGCGTCCGGCCAGCTCCGACACCCACGAAAGATTGGCCGGCGAACAGACCACGACCGAGGGTTCGGCATCGCGCAGGAAATACTCGATCTCGGCCTCGCGATAGGCGGTGTTGAGCGGAAGATAGACGAAGCCGGCCCGCAAGGTTGCCAGGTAGAGCATCAAGGCTTCGGGCGACTTCTCGACCTGGACGGCCACACGGGCGCCCGCCGGCAGGCGCAGGCTCTCCAGCAGATTGGCGTAGCACGCCGAAATGCGTTCGATATCGTTCCAGCTGTAGTGGCGCGCCGGCGTCTCGATGGCGGTGCTGTCGCGGTCGGCCGCGAACCCCGCTTGCAACAAGGCATACAGATTGGCATTGGCCATGAATGTACTGCTCCCTTCTATTTTTATCAGTGTGTTCCGGGCCATCCCGGCAGCAAAGTGAAGTCGATGTGTTCGGCAGCGGCCTCGCTCGTCGCCGAATCCAGGCGCGGCACGTGGCCGAGCATCGGCGCACTGAGGCGCCGGCGCAGCGCCTCGATATTGTCCTGTACATGAGGCATGTCCGGGTCCACCGTGTTGGCGACCCAACCGGCCAGTTCCAGGCCCTGGGCGGCGATCGCCTGGACGGTCAGCAGGGCGTGATTGATGCAGCCCAGCCGCAGACCCACCACCATGACCACCGGCAAGCCGAGCTCTCGGGCCAGGTCCGCCGTGTCGAAATAGTCGGATAGCGGCACACAAAAGCCGCCCACCCCTTCCACCACCACCGCATCGCATGCTTTCTGCATCTGGGCATAAGCCTGGAGGATGCGGCTCGAGAACATCTGCACGCCGGCGAGCCGCGCGGCAATGTGCGGCGCAATGGGCTCGCGCCACAGATAAGGCGTGACGATCTCGGGCTCGAACCGTACATTGCTCGCGGCGTTCAGCCTGTCTACGTCATCGTTGTGCCAGACGCCATCCCGCTCTTCCGCGCCCGCCGCGACGGGCTTCATGCCCGCCGCCTTGACGCCCTGCCGGCCCAAGGCGTGCAGCATGGCGCTGCTGATCAGCGTCTTGCCGATCTCTGTGTCCGTGCCCGTCACGAAGCAGGCAAAACGGCTCGAGCCCGCCGTACTCATGCAAGATCCTCCTGGTGTCGTTCAATGCGATTGACGGCTTCGGCCAGACGGGCCACGTCGGCCGGATCATGATCCGCCGACAAGGTGACGCGCAGCCGCGCGGTCCCGGCCGGCACCGTCGGCGGACGGATGGCGGGCACCCAATAGCCCAGATCGTACAAGGCCTTTGCCGCGGCCATGGCATGCGCGTTGTCGCCTACGACGACGGGCTGGATGGCGGTCGAAGAGTCCAGCCGTCGCCAACGCCGCAGCTGCAGCCCTTGCGCCAGCGTCGAGACCAGCGACTGAAGCCGCTCGCGCCTGGCCGCGCCGTCGGGGCCTTCGATGATGTCGAGACTGGCCAGCAAGGCATGGGCCAGCGCCGGCGGCGAGGCTGTGCTGAACACGTAGGAGCGCGCCCGCTGCACGAGCCAATCGATCAGGCTCGCATCGGCGGCAACGAAGGCGCCGGCGACACCCGCCGCCTTGCCCAGCGTGCCCATGTAGATAAGGTGGTCGGACCGCAAGCCGAAATGTTCCAAGGCGCCATGCCCGCGCTCTCCGAGCACGCCGAAGCCGTGCGCATCGTCCACCAGCAGCCACGCATCGTGCCGTTCGCACAGCGCCAGCAGCTCCGGCAAGGGGGCAAGATCGCCGTCCATGCTGAATACGCTGTCTGTCACGACGAGCTTGATGTTCGCCGCGCTGGCCGACAGCATGTCGTCCAGCGCCCCGACATCGCAATGGCCATACACGTTCACCGGCACGCGCGCCAGGCGCATGCCGTCGATCAGCGACGCATGGTTGAGCTGCTCGGAAAACACCTCGACCCGGTCGTCCAGGGCCGCGATGCCGGCAAGCACGCCCACGTTCGCCATATACCCGGTGGAAAAATACAGCGCCTGGGCGTCCGGCACATGGTCGGCCACGAAGGCGGCCAGGCGTTCTTCGAGCCGCGCATGCGCGCGATGGTGCCCGCTGATCAGGTGCGAAGCCCCACTGCCGGTGCCGAAGCGATCGACGCCTTCCTGCAGCGCGCGCGCAATGCGCGGGTCGTTCGCTAGGCCCAGGTAGTCGTTGCTGCAAAAGGCCAGCATGGGACGACCGTCCACCACCGGCTGCACGATGCAGGGGCTGTCCGATGTCCTGCGCACGCGGCGCAGGTCCTGCTCTTCAAGCTGTGCGAGGCGCCGCCGCAGTGACTCCAGCGGTTTCATGGCGCCAGCGCCTGCTCGAACACGGCCAGAGTGGCGGCCGCCAGATGGGCGACCTCGTCGTCGTCAAGTATGTAGGGCGGCATGATATAGACGGTGTTGCCGATGGGCCGAAGCAGCAGTTCCCGCTGCAGCCCAAGGGTGAAGAAACGGCGCGCAAAGCCTGTGTCGCCTTCGTTCAGCACGGCGTCGAAAGCCCAGATCATGCCGCGATGGCGAAAATGCCTGACGCGCGGATGGGCCGCCAGCGGCTGCAGCGCCTGCGTTATCTTGCCGGCCAGCGTTCGATTGGTCTCGAGCACGCCGTCGTCGTCGAAAATCTGCAAAGTGGCCAGCGCCGCACGGCAGGCGAGCGGATTGCCGGTATAGGAATGCGAATGCAGAAAGCCGCGCGACATCTCGTCGCTGTAAAAGGCTTCGTAGACAGAGTCGCGCGTCATTACCAGCGACAAGGGCAGATAGCCCCCGCTGATGCCTTTGGAAAGGCAAAGGAAGTCGGGCCATATCGACGCCTGCTCGCAGGCGAAGAAAGTTCCGCTGCGGCCGCAGCCGACCGCGATCTCGTCGGCGATCAGATGGACCTGGTAGCGATCGCAAAGTTCTCGCAGCAGCGACAGGTACAAGGGATCGTACATGGCCATGCCGGTGGCGCACTGCACAAGCGGCTCGACGATGACGGCGGCGATCGCTCCCGCGCGCTGCTCGAGCAAAGCTTCCAGGCCCGCAGCCGCGCGCCGGGCGCAGTCCGCCGCGGTCTCTGTTGCGCCGGCGCCGCGCGCATCGGGAGACTCGGCGACGTGGGCCTGGCCCAGCAAAGGCCCGTAGGCGTCCCGGAACAGGGCCACGTCGGTCACGCTCAAGGCGCCCAGGGTCTCGCCGTGGTAGCTGCCCTTGAGGCAGACAAACTCGCGCTTGTCGCCACGGCCGGTATTGCGCCAGAAGTGGAAGCTCATCTTCAGTGCGATCTCGACGGCCGAGGCGCCGTCCGACGCGTAAAAGCAGTGGCCCAGCACGTGGTCCGCCCGCGCGGCCAGCTGCTCGGACAGCATGACGACCGGCTCGTGGGTAAAGCCCGCCAGCATCGCGTGCTCCAGGCGGTCGAGCTGGTCTTTGAGGGCGTCGTTGATGCGCGGGTTGGCGTGTCCGAAAAGGTTCACCCACCACGAACTGACGGCATCCAGATAGCGCCGGCCCTCATGATCGAACAGCCAGGCGCCCCGGCCGCGGCTGACCGCGACGAGCGGCATGGTTTCGTGATGCCGCATCTGCGTGCAGGGATGCCAGACATGGCGCAGGCTGCGCGCCATCCAGTCGCCCGACCCGGCGCCGATCACTTCGGACATGGCTCAGCCCTTGATGGCCGCGATGATGGCGCGCGCATATTCCGACGACGCATCCGCCAGGACGTTGAGCACGGTGAAATGGTCGGTGTCGGGCACTGAATCGTGCCGCGCGACCGTCCAGGCCTTGCCCAGAGTCTCGGATTGGCGGTGGAACTGATCGGTTTCGCCGGCGCCCACGAAAGTGTGGATATAGGTGTCTTGCGGACCGGGCCATGCCAGCGGGCTGAGGGCTTCGGCGCGCGGCTGGTCCAGGCCCAGTGCGGTATTGATGGACGAAGGCAGCAAAGGCGGCAGGTCGAATACGCCGCTGATGGGAAATACGTTGGCGATGGCCGGCATGCCGGCGGGAGCGGACCGATCGGTGCGCGCCACCATCATGGCGACGAGATGTCCTCCGGCCGAGTGGCCCATCAGCGATATGCGGCCGGCATCGAAACCCAGTTGCGCGGCCTGCGAAGCGAGCCACACCAGCGACTGCTGCACTTCGGCGACCATCTGCTCGATTCTGGCCTGCGGCGCGAGCGAATAGTTGACGACCGCCACATTGATGCCGGCCTCGATATAGGGCCCGGCGATGAATCCGACGTCGGCCTTGTCGCCGCCCTGCCAATATCCGCCGTGCACGAATACAAGCAAGGGGCCATTGGGCTGGGCGGCGTAATAGTCCAGCTTCTGCAGGGGCTCGTCGCCGTAGGCGAGATCCAGGGTGGGCTTGGCCTTGCGCTCGAGTTCGCGGCTGGCCGCAATCCAGGTTTCGCGTGTCTGCGGATAGCTGGGAAACGCCACGCGCAGATTGTATTGCGCCTCGCTTTCTTCGGTCGGGCAATTCACCCTGGCCGTCTTGGCATTTTCTTGGCCCATCATGGATCGGACTCCTCATTTTATGGTTGAACTGAAGGACTCACACTCGGCGGCGGGCCCCAACTGCAGGATTCTACCCCCCTCGGCGAGCCCTTGTGACAATAGCATCTTCGCCGCGCCGGGCGGGCAGCGCGGACGCGGTCCCTTGGGCCGGCGTCGCCAGATAGCCGTCGAACAACTGGAACACCACGCCGCGCAGCCAGCGTATGCGCGGATCGTTGTGGAAGCGGCGATGCCAGTATTGCTTCAGGTCGTACCGCGGAATGCCCGCGGGCGGCGCCAGCACCCGCAAGCGCCCGCCGCGGGCGAACCGTTCGGCGATGGTGCGCGGCAGCACAACCACCAGGTCGGATTCTTCGACCAGGCCCGGCACACTCATGTAGTGGGACATCTGCACGCCTATCCGGCGCTCTATGCCTTGCGACCGGATGTAATGCTCGTACATTTCCATCGTCCGGCTGCCGTCCCGCACCAGCAGGTGCTCGGCCCTTCTGAACTGGGCCATGGTCATGCGCGGCCCGCGGATCGGGTGGCCCTCTCGCACCACGCAGGCCAGCCTATGTGAAAACAGGCGCTGCTGATAGATGTCGGCCCCCTTCAAGTCGGGGAAATAGCCGATGGCCATGTCGATGCGCCCTTCGTACAGGGCCTGGTCCAGTTCATCGGGCCCCAGGCTCAGCGTCTTCAGCGCCAGGCCCGGCGCCTGCACCCGCAGCAGGCGATAGAGCGGCGGCAGCAATACCACCTCGCCGATCTCGCTCAGGCAGATGGCCGCCTCGCCGCGGCAGGTGGCCGGATCGAAGGTGGGCGGGGTGAGAATGTCGCGGTCGATCACGTCGATCACCTCGCGCGTCTTGCCCAATATGCCTTGGGCCAGCGGCGTCGCGTGCATGCGCAGGCCTCGCCGGACGAACAAAGGGTCTCCGAGCACGCGCCGCAGCCGGCCCAGCGCGGCGCTGGCCGCCGGCTGGCTGATGTCCAGGCGCGCCGCGGCCGCGGTCACGCTGCCGGTCTCGTGAACCGCGAGAAGAATCCGCAACAGGTTGAGGTCGGTTTTCATGGGGTGTGCATCGGTACGCCGCCTGCTCGATCCGCGAAGGGGCTGCAAGGGCAGCAAGTCATAAGCGCGACATACGGGAAAGCTGCGGTGCATTCCATAAACAAAACAAATACTATAAATAAATAGAATCCGCTATATATATTCCAGGTCGGGCGCTAAAGTAAATACCCAAGCGCGGCGCTCCCCCTTTGCCGGCCAAAGAAATATCGGCGGCCGTCCAAGCGGGCAAGGCCGCACACAGGAGACAGACATGCCTTTTCTTCAGAACGCCTGGTACATGGCGTGCTGGGCAGACGAAATCGAACCCGGCCGGATGTTTCACCGCAAGCTGCTGGACCAGCCCATTGTGTTCTTTCGCCGCGCCGATGGCCGGCTGGCCGCCCTGCTCGACCGCTGCCCGCATCGCTTCGTTCCGCTGCATCTGGGCACGCTCAAGGGCGATGCCATCGAATGCGGCTACCATGGGCTGCAATTCGACTGTACGGGCCGCTGTGTGGTCAACCCGCACAGCGACGCCATACCGGCGGCGGCGCGCGTAAAGCCGTATGCCGTAGCCGAGAAAGACGGCATTGCGTGGATATGGATGGGCGAAGCCGACTCGGTCCGCCACGAACTGCTGCCAGATTTTTCGCGCTTGCATGCGGCGCTGCCCAGCGCGGCGTCCCGCGGCTATCTGTGGACCGACTGCAACTACAAGCTCGTTGCCGACAATGTGATGGACCTGAGC
Source organism: Pusillimonas caeni (assembly GCF_003545815.1). Classification (GTDB taxonomy): domain Bacteria; phylum Pseudomonadota; class Gammaproteobacteria; order Burkholderiales; family Burkholderiaceae_B; genus Pusillimonas; species Pusillimonas caeni. The sequence continues at coordinate 263,256 of NZ_PDUW01000003.1, read as the reverse complement.
CACGCCGACTTCCTGCATGCGGATTCGGTCGGCGGCGGCGCCTTCACCAGCGCCAGAACCAAGGTCGAAGAGCACGGCGACGACGTCCACATCACCTGGGAATGCCTGCACGACAGCGCCCCGCCCGCCTATGACCGCCTCATGCCGCGGCCGGGGCAACCGGTCAATTTCCGCACGGAAGTGCGTTGGCGCGCCCCGGCCATCATGCATCTGGACATCGCCATCACGCCGCAGGAAGACCCGGACAGCGAAGGCCTGCGCACCGACAACGCCCACATCGTCACCCCCGAGACCGAAACGACCTCGCATTATTTTTTCTGGCTGACCCGAAGGTTCCGCGTAGAGGACGAAGAAATCAACGCGCGGCGGCAGGCCATCATGCACAACGCTTTCAGCAACCAGGACAAGCCCATGCTGAGCGAACAGCAGCGCGCCATGGGCACCGACGACCTCTTCGGCCTGGGGCCCGTGCTGCTGCCCAGCGACGCGGGCGCGGTGCGGGCGCGCCGCAAGCTCGAGCAGAAAATACGCGATGAATGCGCCGCCGGGTCCCGGCCAACAGTCGGCGCGCCGCGCATTGCGCGGGCCTAGGGCCCTGCCCGCGGGGCCGGGTTAGAAACGGACGCGCAGATACAGCGTGCCGACGTTGTCCGTCGTGCCGTTGCCGAACTGCCCGCTGTAATTCAGGCCCACGGCGGTGTTGGCTCCGGCTCGCAGCTCGGCGCCCAGCTCGGCCAGCGCGGCGTTCTTGGCAATTGGCGCACCGCTCGTGCGGAAGACCACGCCATTGCCCTGCGAGAAAGCCAGGTCGCGGCCGGGCGAGACATCGCCCATGGCATGGCGCCATCCCAGGCCCGCCGAAAGCACCCACTGCGCGCGCCCCGACTCGAACATCGCCCTGCCGCGCAGCCCCAATGTGAAGCTGCCCAGGTCGCTGTCGCGGCGCTCGCCGCGCAATGCCGCCTGGCCGCCCGTTTCTGTAAAACTCCCGGCCCGCAACCGCTGCCAGCTTGCGCCGGCATAGGGTTCGAGCACGCCGGCCGCCCCAACCGGCAGCGCATAACCCAGTTCAGAGAACAGCTGCAGCGCATCGGCGTGGTAGTCCGCGCTCAACGTCTGCCTGCCGCCCACGTCGACGCTGCGGCGCGTATCGACGTTGTGGCGGGTATAGGAAGCGCCGGCCAGGAAGTCAAGGCTGCCTTCTCCGGCGGCCCAGCTGTTGGCGCCATACAAGACTCCGGTATAGCTGTCGGCCCGCGAGGAAGAGCCGTCCCCGACCAGCTCGATGCGGTGCTCGGTATAGCCGAATGCGCCGCCCAGCCGCCAGCCGCCCCGCCCGACCGCCGCATCGCCGCCCAGGAACAGGCCGGTGGAATCGTTGCGCACCCGCGCCGCATTGCCGTCGCCGTCCAGGGTGCCGCGCCCGCCGATCACCTGCGCCCACAGCGGCAGAGCCTGGCTGTGCGACACGGAACCGGCGCGCAGCCGCGCCGCGACAGTGCGCGCCACCTGGCTGCCGGCATGCAGCAATGCCGACTCGGTGCCCGCATGCACCTGCCCGCTCAACGGCTCCATCATGGCCGCAATCTCGCCCGGCTCGGCATTCAGCACTTCGTCGTACAGCCCGGCCATATCGGCCGGTGGATAATACGAGCCGGTATCCAGAGCCCGCGCGACGGCGCGCTGGTTGGCGGTGTGCGCATAGCGCTCAAAAGGCACCTCGTTGCGCCGGATCACCAGCGACAAGCCTTCGCCACGGTCGAAGGTGGGCGACAGAAACGCCATGCTGTAGGTCACCGTGTCGAATTCGCCCGCCACGCCGCCGCCCGCGGTGATGAAATGGTAGGGAATGTTCTGCCGATACGGGCCGCCCGCCAGGCGCAGCGTGCCGGCGACGACGGCCCTGCCGCCCACCACCAGCTTGTCGGTCGCGCCCTGCGGGCCGACCTCCAGCTCGTGCACCGAGCCCGGGTAGGCCACATAGTCGCCGGCCACCGTCAAGGTGCCCACTGAATTGCCCGGCGCCAGCACGCCGTGGTTGTCCACGCGACCCACGGTGCCCGAGCCGCCCAGCGTACCGGCCGGCTGCACCGTAACGGCGGATGCCAGCGAGCCATCGACCGACAGCTTGCCGCCGGCGACCGTGGTCGGCCCCGCGTAGCGGTTGGTTCCGCTCAGGCGCAACACGCCCTCGCCGCGCTTGGTCAGGCCGCCGGCTCCGTCGATGTCGTTGGAGAAGGTCGAATCGTGGCCCAGCGTATCCACATCGAACAGACCAGTGAAGCGGGCCGGCCCGCGCACCGCCTTGCCCACATTCAGCAAACCCCAGCCGTAGACCTCGTCGACCCCCGGCGCGCCGATGTCCGTAGCCGTGGTCAGCAGCGTCTGCTGCAGATGATAGGCGCCGAAATAAGGATAGGCCTGCTTGACCAGCGCCGCAGCGCCCGCCACATGCGGCGAGGCCATCGAGGTGCCTGCATCCCTGTAGTAGCCGCCGCCTCGCCGGACGGAGTTGATCCCCGAGCCGGGAGGGCTATCTCTGCCGCCGGGCGCAGTCATGCACCACTCTTTGGCTATCCCGCAATGGTTCGCATAGGCTACTTCCTCGCCGGTTTCGCTGATGGCGGTCACCGCCAGCCAATTGTCCTTCAGCTCTGGAAACCAGTAGGGAGAGCCGGCCATGAAGTCGGGATGCGGCTGCGCGTCATTGCCGGTGGCAAATACCATCAAGGAACCGGCCTCAGCAACTTTGCGATAGGCCGCGACGCTCAACGGATAGGCCGCCTCGGCCGCCGCGGCAGAGCCATAATCCCTGGCATTGCAGGGCGGGGCGCCGTCAGGGCCGCAGGAATTGAATCCCAGGCTGTTGTTGACGATGGACAGATTTTGCGTCGCCAGGTATTCCCAGCCGGGCGCCAGCGCCTTGTCGTAGTCCGCCGCCAGGCTCGCATTGACAATGAACAGAGAGCTGTCGAACGCGACGCCATGCATGCCGACCCCATCGCGCAGCGCGCCGACGATACCGCCGACATGGGAACCGTGGCCCACGTAATCTTTGCCATTGCCGGGCCCGTACGGAACCTTGGAATAGAAGTCATAGCCTCCGGCGATTTTGTCGCCTTTGAACTCGGGGTGCGACCCGTCTATGCCCGAATCCAGTATGCCCACTGTAACGCCCGCTCCGGTATAGCCCAGGGCATAAGCCTCGGCCGCATTGACCAGGGCCAGGCCTTCCTGCGCCAGATACTCCGGGGTTTCGAAACTGGACGCCGTGGCGGCTTCAGCCCCGGCCAGCACGGAAAAAAGGCCGGCGCCGATCAGGCTCCGGATAACAGAGTTGTTCTTGCGTGTCATTACATCACCAGTGGTGGAATCGAGAGCCGGAACGCCAAAGGAATGTAACTATAAAGCAATAACGTTAAATTTTGTGTCTTTTATGAAGCACCGGGAGGCGCGCGCCGGCCGGCGCCGCCGGAACACTGTGACGGATAGAAAACGGCTCGGCTTCAAACGCCCACATAGCGGGTAATGAGCTCGGGCTGGGCGGCCAGCTCGGGCGAGCTGCCGCGCCATACCGTCACGCCCTTGTCCAGGATGACGTTTCTGTCGGACAGCCTCATCAGCGCCTTGGTGTTCTTGTCGACCACGATCATGGAAAGCCCCTGCTCTTTCAACTGCTTGAGCACCTTCCATATCTCGGCCCGCACGACCGGCGCAAGCCCTTCAGTGGCCTCGTCCAGCACCAGCAGGCGCGGGTTGGTCATCAGGGCGCGGCCTATGGCCAGCATCTGCTGCTCTCCGCCCGAAAGCTGGTTGCCCATATTCGAACGCCGCTCCTGCAGGCGCGGAAACAGTCCATAGATCTTGCCCAGCGTCCACTGGCCCCCGCTTGCCGGCCTGGACGCCGTGGCGACCAGGTTCTCTTCCACGCTGAGGGTGGGAAATATCTGCCGGCCTTCGGGCACCAGCGACACTCCCATGCGCCCGATACGGTACGGCGGCAGGCCCGCCAGGTCGGCGCCCTTGAATCGGATGCTGCCGCCGCAGGGCCTCAACAGGCCGAACAGACACTTGATGACCGTGGTGCGGCCCATGCCGTTGCGGCCGATCAAGCCCACGACCTCGCCCTCGTCGACGTCGAGCTGCACATCGAACAGGGCTTGCGAAGGCCCGTACTTGGCTGCCAGGTTCTGGATGGAAAGCATTGGAGCTCCTGCTGAGGTTCAGGCGTCTTCGTCGTCGCCCAGATAGGCCTTGCGCACGTCGGGATGGTTGCGGATCTCGTCAGCCGTGCCGGTGGCGATGACCTTGCCATACACCAGCACGCTGATGCGGTCGGCCAGGGAGAACACGGCGTTCATGTCATGCTCGATCAGGACGATGGTGTACTGGCCCTTGAGCGAGCGCAGCAGCTCTATGGCCGCGGCGCCCTCGGCGGCGCTCATTCCGGCCATGGGCTCGTCCAGCAGCAGCAGGCGCGGCCCCGCCGCCAGAGCCATGGCGATCTCCAGCTGGCGGCGCTGCCCATAGGCCAGGTTGGCCGCCACTTCGTCGGCCACGTGCTGCAGCTGGCATTCGGCCATGATGCGTCGCGCCGTCTGCATGGTCTCGCTGTCGCGGGTCAATGGCTTCCACACCGCCATGCGCACGCCCTGCTTGCGACGCGCCGCCAGGCAGATGTTCTCGCATACCGTAAACGAGTCGAACACGGAAGTGATCTGGTAGGAGCGCAGCAGGCCGAGCTCCACCCGCTGTTGCACGGGCCGTCCGGTGACGTCGACGTCGCCGATCAGGATGCGTCCGCCGTCGGAAGCCAGTTCGCCGGTCAGCAGATTGATGAGCGTGGTCTTGCCGGCCCCGTTGGGGCCGATGATGGCGTGCAGTTCACCCGGCCGCACTTGCAGCGACACTTCGTCCGTGGCCTTCAGGCCGCCGAAATAGCGCACCAGGCCGTCTACCGTGAGCGATGGAGCCGTCATCGGACCTCTCCTGTGGCGGGTTGCGCCTCGATGGCCGCCGCGGCAGAGCGCGGCCGGTTGAAGAACGTCTTGAGCCAGGCGAACTGATTGCGGCCGGCCAGGGCAATGACGACGATGATGGGACCCATCACGAGCATCCAGTGCGTGGTCAGGCCCTTGAGCACTTCTTCGAGCAGAAGGAAGATGATGGCGCCGAAGATGGGACCGGTCACCAGCCCGATGCCGCCGATGACGATCATCACGATGAGCTCGCCGGACAGATGCCACGCGATGTAGCTGGGCACGGCGAAGGCGGTGAGATTGGCCAGCAGGAAGCCCGCCAGCCCCGTGATGACGCCGGACAGCACGTAGGCCGACAACTGCACCCGGAATACCGAATAGCCGAAAGCGTCCACACGCCGCGGGTTGATATGGGTGGCCCTGAGCACCATGCCGAACGGCGAGCTGCGCAGGCGGCTCAGGAACAATGTCAACGCCAGCAGCAGCACCCAGGTCGCCCAATACACTTCGGTGCTGCCGCTGAGCGCGAACAGGCCGAAGTCGCTGGACTCGTAGATGTTCAGGCCGTCGTCGCCGCCGAAGGGCGTGAGGCTGACCATCAGAAAATAGAACATCTGCGAGAACGCCAGGGTGATCATGATGAAGCCGATGCCAGACGTGCGCAGGCATACCGAACCGACCAGCACCGCGACCACGATGCATACCGCGATGCACACGGCCAGCTGGACCCAGCCGTTGCTGATGCCGTAATCGCTGAGTATGCCCACGGCATAGCAGCCCAGGCCGATGAACATGGCATGGCCGAAGCTGACCAGTCCCGCGAAGCCCAGCACGATGTTCAGTGCGCAGGCCGCCAGCGCATAGATCAGCACCCGGGCGAAGAAGGTGACGTAGAACGGCTCGTTCATTGCCTGCGCTACGAACGGTATGGCGGCCAGCAGGATGAAGAGGACCGGCAGGCTCCAGCGCGTCCATTTATTGAAAGTCATGTCGTACTCCGCTCAGTCAGCGTTTGGCCGAAACCATGAGGCCGTGCGGCCTGAAGGCAAGCACGAAAGCCATCAACAGGTAGATCAGCATGGAGGCCAGCGCCGAACCCACGGTATTGGCGGCGGTGGGCGCCAGCGCCAGCGCAAGCAGCTGCGGCAGATAGGCGCGGCCCAGCGTGTCGATGACGGCGATGAGGATGGCCGCGAACAGCGCGCCCCGTATCGAACCGATGCCCCCTACCACGATCACCACCAGGGCCAGGATGAGCACCGGGTCGCCCATGCCCGACTGGACTGAAAGAATGGGGCCGGCCAGCGTCCCGGCCAGTCCGGCCAGCGCGGCGCCCAGCATGAACAGCGACTTCTTCAGCAGATCGACGTTGGCGCCCAGCACGCTGACCATGGAGGCGTGCGTGGTGCCCGCCCGGACCAGCATGCCGAAGCGGGTCTTCTGGATGAGAAACCAGGCGCCGAAGGCCACCACCACGCCTACCGCGATGATCAGCAGCCGGTAGACCGGATACTGAGCGCCGAGTATTTCGACCGAGCCCCGGATGACTTCGGGAATGGTCACGAAATACGGCCGATTCCCCCAGATGACGATGGCCAGCTCGTTGAAGAACATCATCAGGCCGAAAGTGGCCAGCACCTGGTAGAGGTGGTCGTGGCGGTACAGCGGCCGGGCCACCAGGTGCTCGACCACCAGGCCCACGATGGCGGCGGACGCCACCGCCGCGACCAGCGAGAACAGGAAGGAGCCGCTGGCGTTGTACGTGGCGGCGCCCACGAAAGCGCCGACCATGTACAGCGAGCCATGGGCCAGATTGATGAAGTTCATGATGCCGAAGATCAGGGTCAGACCCGACGACAGCAGGAACAGCAGTACGCCCAACTGCAGGCCGTTGAGCAGCTGCGACAGGAACAGCGAACTATTCATGAAGGATTTTCCGTAGGGGGCTCAGCGGTGGACGAATCCGCCGTTGCGGCGACCCGCCGGCGCGCCGCGACGGGCGCGCCGGACAAGCGCTACTTCATGTTGCACTCGGACACGTAGGCGTCCTGGTGGTCGGTGAAGACCGTGGCGATCTGCTTGACCACGATCTCGTCGCCTTGGGCTTCCGCCTTGAAGGCATACAGGTTCTGGATGGGCATGTTGTTGGTGTTGAAGGCGAACTTGCCCCGCACCGTGGGAAACTCCGAACCGGCCGCCTTCACCGCCTTCACGAAGGCTTCGCGGTCGGACACGTCGCCGTTCAGCTTGCGCACCGCGGTATCCAGCAGATAGGCGGCATCATAGGCATTGGCGGCGTACTCCGAGGGCGTGTGGCCGTACTTTTCTTCGAAAGCCTTGACGAACTTCTTGCTTTGCGGGTTGTCCAGCACCGGAGCCCAGGTGGCCCCGTAGATGTTGCCGTCGGCCTGGGTCTTGAGCGACACCAGGGTGTTGGAGTCGATCATGCCTTCGGAGTAGACGGGCGTCTTGCCCATGATGCCCGCCTGGCGCAGCTGGCGCACGAAGTTGACGCCGGTGCCGCCGGTGTAGAACACGAACAGCGCCTCGGGGCTGGCGGCTTGCAGCGCCGAAATTTCGGCCGAGAAGTCGAGCTGGCCCAGCGGCGTGTAGACTTCCTTGACGATGTCGCCCTTGAAGTAACGCTTGAAACCGTTGAGCTTGTCCTTGCCCGCCTGATAGCTGGAGGTCATGAGATAGGCGTTCTTGTGGCCCACGTCCTGCACGTATTGGCCCATGGCTTCGGACATGGTGTCGTTCTGCCATGCCACGCCGAACAGATTGGGCGTGCACAGCTTGCCGGCCACCGGCCCCGGGCCGGCATTGGTCGCGATGGCCACCACACCGGAATCCTTGATGCGCCGCAGCTCGGCCATGAGCACGTTCGAAAAGCCCAGGCCGACAATGGCGTCGACCTTGTCGCGCTCGAGGAATTTCTGCACGATCTGGGCGCCGACATCGGGCTTGAGCTGGTCATCCTCGATCACGACGTTGACCTTCTGGTCGCCGAACTTGCCGCCCAGCTGCTCCATGGCCAGCATGAAGCCGTCGCGCTGGTCCTGGCCCAGCACCCCTTGCGGCCCCGACAGTACGCCGGAAAACCCGATGGTGATGTCGGCGTGGGCCGCGGGAACGGCCATGAACAGGCCGGCCACGAGGGCGGCTACAGTGGTTTTTCTCATTGCTTGTCTCCGGTTGTTGTATTGGTCAGGGCTTGTTGACGACCCTGTTTTCGGCATCATGCCGCTCGGGGCCTGCCTGCCGTCGGCAGGCCCTTAGAGCCCTTCAGGCGGTTTCTTTCTGCAGCAGGTCCAGCGCCACGTCGACGATCATGTCCTCTTGTCCGCCCACCATGCGGCGACGGCCCAGTTCGACCAGAATGTCCACGGTCTTGAGGCCGTATTTTTCGGCCGCCGCCTCGGCATGCCGCAGAAAACTCGAATACACGCCCGCGTAGCCCAGCGCCAGGGTTTCGCGGTCGACCCGCACCGGACGGTCCTGCAGGGGACGCACGATGTCGTCGGCTGCGTCCATGAGCTTGTACAGATCGCAGCCGTGATTCCAGCCCATGCGCTCGGCCGCGGCGATGAAGACCTCGAGCGGCGCATTGCCGGCGCCCGCGCCCATGCCCGCCAGGCTGGCGTCGATGCGGTCGCAGCCCTCTTCGACGGCGATGATGGAGTTGGCCACGCCCAGCGACAGGTTGTGGTGGGCATGCATGCCTGTTTCGGTTTCCGGCTTGAGCACGTCCTTGAAGGCGCGGAAGCGGTCGCGGATGTCGTTCATATTGAGCGCGCCGCCCGAATCCACCACGTAGACGCAAGTGGCGCCGTAGCTTTCCATCAGCTTGGCCTGTTGGGCCAGCTTGGCGGGCTCGTTCATGTGGCTCATCATCAGAAAGCCCACGGTGTCCATGCCCAGCTCGCGCGCATACTCGATGTGCTGCTTGGAAATGTCGGCCTCGGTGCAATGCGTGGCCACGCGCACGATGCGGGCGCCGGCGTCGTAGGCGGCGCGCAGGTCGTGCACCGTGCCCACGCCGGGCAGCAGCAGGGTGGCGACCTTGGCGTGGCTGACGGTGTCGGCCACGGCCTCGATCCATTCCAGGTCGGTGTGGGCCCCGAAGCCATAGTTGAAGCTGGACCCCGACAGGCCGTCGCCGTGCGCAACCTCGATCGAATCGACACGGGCCTCGTCCAGCGCCTTGGCGATCTGGCGCACGTTCTGGACGCTGTACTGGTGGCGGATGGCGTGGCTGCCGTCGCGCAGCGTCACGTCGGAAATATAAAGTTTCTTGTCGCTCATGGTGTCGCTCCTTGCCGCTTTAGACGGCCATGCCGCTCATGCGGGTCTCGGCCAGGCGCTCCGCGCAAGCCAGGGCCGCCGAAGTCATGATGTCCAGGTTGCCCGCGTAGGCCGGAAGATAGTGCGCCGCGCCCTCGACTTCGAGAAAGATCGAGGTTTTCAGGCCGGTCAGCTTGCCCAGCCCCGGCACGTTCAGCGGACGGCTTTCGTCGTACAGGTCGAACTGGACTTCCTGCTTGAGGCGGTAGCCCGGCACATAGCGCTGCACGTCCTGCACCATGGCCTGCACGCTTTCACGGATGGCGTCCTGGTCGGCCGGCTCGGACAGCGTGAAGATGGTGTCGCGCATGATCAGCGGCGGCTCGGCCGGATTGAGGATGATGATGGCCTTGCCGCGCGAGGCGCCGCCAAGCACCTGGATGGCCTTGGAAGTGGTTTCGGTGAACTCGTCGATGTTGGCACGCGTGCCCGGTCCGGCCGAACGGCTCGATATCGAGGCCACGATCTCGGCGTAGTGCACCTTGGCCACCTTGGACACGGCTTTCACCATGGGAATCGTGGCCTGTCCGCCGCAGGTCACCATATTGATGTTGGGCGCGTCCAGCTTCTCGTCCAGGTTGATGGACGGAATCACGTAGGGCCCGATGGCCGCCGGCGTCAGGTCGATGACCTGCACCCCGTGCTGCTGCAATATCTCGTTGTGGCGCTTATGCGCGCCCGCCGAGGTGGCGTCGAACACGATGCGGATGTCCGAGAACCCGGGCATGGCGACCAGGCCGTCGATACCGTCGGAAGTCACGGGCACGTTCATGCGCTGGGCCCGCGCCAGGCCGTCCGATTTGGGGTCGATGCCCACCATGGCGGCCATTTCCAGGTGCTTGGCATTGCGCAGCACCTTGATCATGAGGTCGGTGCCGATATTGCCCGAGCCGATGATGCCCACTTTGATCTTGCCAGCTTGTGTCATGTCAGTTTCCTTAGTCTAGGTGCGGGAACGCTACACGAAACGCAATGAGAGCGAGCCCAGGTGCTGATAGCGCACCGTGATGTTATCGCCCTTGCCGACCGCCACCGCTTCGGTGACCCCACCGGTAAGGATCAGCGTGCCGGCGGGAATCTCCTCGCCGCGCGCGCCCAGCATATTGGCCAGCATGGCCACGCTTTGCGCCGGATGCCCCAGTACGGCCGACCCGGCTGCCGTGGCGACGACTTCGCCGTTCTTTTCCATGACCACGCCCAGGTTCTTGAGATCGATGCCCAATGCGCTGCGCGCGTTGCCGCCCACCACGTAGCGCGCGGCCGAGGTGTTGTCGGCCACGACGCTCTTGAGGTCGAACTTGAAATCCTTGTAGCGCGAATCGATGATCTCGAGCCCCGGCAGCACGAAGTCCGTGGCCGCCAGCACCGCGCCGATGTGGCAGCCCGGCCCCTTGAGCGGCTTGTTCGTGACGAACGCGATCTCGGCCTCGATCTTGGGATGGATGAGGGTGGAGGTATCGCATTCGCCCCCATCGGCAAGCGTGCCGTAGTCGGTGAGAAAGCCGCGCACCGGGTCCACCACGCCCATCTGCTTCATTTTCGCGTGCGAGGTCAGGCCCATCTTGAGCCCGGTGATGCGCACGCCGCGCGAGGTCTTGATGGCCCGCAGCGCATCCTGCACCGCGTAGGCATCGTCCCAGTCCATGTCGGGATGGTCGTCGGTGATCTTGATGACTTCCTTGCACTGCACCTCGGCCTCGTCCAGATGGACGGCGAGCTTCTGTATGGTTGCCTTGTCTAGCGCCATGATTGTTGTCCTTAAATGAATCGCACGCCCGCCGAGCCGATGCCGCCCAGGCTGATGCGCAGATTGTCGCCGGCCTGGACCGGCACCATGGCCGCAAGCGAGCCCGATAGAATCACCTCGCCCGCGCGCAGCGACATGCCCAGCTCACCCAGCGTATTGGCCAGCCAGGCGACCGCATTGAGCGGATGGCCCAGGGCCGCCGCGCCGGCTCCGGTGGCGACGACGTCGCCATTCTTCTCGAGCGTCATGCCCACCAGCGCCAGGTCGATCTTGCGCGGGTCCGCCGCCGCGTCGCCCAGCACGAAGACGCCCGAGGAAGCGTTGTCGGCCACCGTATCCTGGATGCGTATCTTCCAGTCGCGGATGCGCGAGTCGACGATCTCGAAGCAAGGCAGCACATACTCGGTGGCGCGCAGCACATCGGCGTTGGTGACGCCGGGGCCGGACAGGTCGTGCTTGAGCACGAAGGCGATCTCGCCCTCGGCCTTGGGCGCGATGAGCGAGTCGGCGGGAATGGCCGCGCCGTCGCCGAACACCATGGACGAAGTGAGGTGGCCGAAGTCGGGCTGGTCGACCTTGAGCATGTCCATCACCGCCCGGCTGGTCACGCCGATCTTCTTGCCGATGACCTGTTCGGCGCCGCCCTGCAGGCGCCGCTCGATCATGCGCAGCTGGATGCGGTAGGCGTCCTGTATGGTGATGTCGGGCTCGGTGGTGGTAAGGGGATCGATCGCCTTGCGCTCGACCAGGGCCTGATAGAGCGCGTCGCCGTATTGCTGTATTTTCTGTTCGTTCATGGCTTCCCGGGCTTTTTTAGAGTTTGATGCACACGTTGCGAAGTTCAGTATAGAACTCCATGGAATGCGCGCCCCCTTCGCGTCCGATGCCCGACTGCTTGGCGCCGCCGAATGAGGTGCGCAGATCGCGCAGGAACCACGAATTGATCCAGCACAGGCCCACGTTCAGCGCCGCGCCCAGGCGATGGGCCGTGCCCAGGTCCTGCGTCCACACCGTTGCGGCCAGGCCGTAGGCCGTATCGTTGGCCATGGCGATGACTTCTTCCTCGGTGTCGAACGGGGTGATATGGCAGCAAGGGCCGAAGATCTCTTCGCGTATCACGGGCGAGCTCTCGGGCAGGCCGGTCCAGATGGTGGGCTGCACCCAGGCGCCCTGGTCCATGGGCGCCTGCATGTCGGGCACGCCGCCGCCGGTGACGATGGTGGCGCCCTCGGCGCGCGCCTTCTCGTAATAGCTCAGCACTTTCTTGCGATGCACCAGCGACACCAGCGGGCCGAAGTTCATGCCGTCTTCGTAGGGGTTGCCCAGCTTGAAGGATTCGGCCTTTTCTTTCAGGGCCTTGACGAAACGCTCGAAGATGGGCCGCTGCACATAGACTCTTTCGGTGCCCAGGCACACCTGTCCGGAGTTCTCGAAGGCCGAGCGGGCGATGCCCGCCACGGCCTTGTCGAAATCGGCGTCGGCGAACACGATGCCCGGGTTCTTGCCGCCCAGTTCAAACGATACGGGGCGCACGCCCTTGGCGGCGGCCTTCATGATGACTTCGCCCGTGCCGGTCTCGCCCGTGAAGGTGATGCCGTCCACGTCGGGGTGTTCGGTCAGGAACTGGCCGGCCGAGTCGGGGCCGAAGCCGTGCACGACGTTGTAGACCCCGGCGGGCATGCCGACTTCGTTCATGACCTCGCCCAGCAGCGTGGCGGTGGCGGGCGTTTCTTCGGACGGCTTGACGACCACGGTGTTGCCGCAGGCCAGGGCGGGGCCGACCTTCCAGGTCATCAGCAGCAACGGCAGGTTCCAGGGGCAGATCACGCCGATCACGCCGCGCGGCACGCGCACGCCGTAGTTCAGCGCCCTTCCGCCGTCGGGCGTGTCCATGGGAAAGGTTTCGGTCGGAATGTTGCGGATCAGGTCGGCGAAGACCTTGAAGTTGGCCGCGCCGCGCGGGATGTCGACGTGGCTGGCCAGAACGTGCGGCTTGCCGGTGTCCTTGATCTCGGCGTCGAGGAAATCGTCGAAACGGCGCTCGATTCCGTCCACCAGCGCATGAAGCAGATCGACGCGCTGCTGCGTCTTGAGCTTGGCCCAGGGGCCGTTCAGCGCGGCGCGGGCGGCGCGCACGGCTTCGTCCACCTGGCCGGCGCTGGCTTCGTGCACCATGCCGATGAGGCTGTTGTCGATGGGGTTGCGGTTCTCGAAGGTCTTCTGCGACGCGGCCCATTGGCCGTTGATGAAGTTCTTGAAGTCTTTCATTGATCGTTCTCGTTCATAAAAGCGCCGGTCGACTGGATATCGCCGGCAATCAGGTATTCCCACATGCGTTCAAAAATGCGTCCCGCGCTGGTGGCGCGCTGCTGGGCGGCCTGGTGGGACAGGATGCCGTCGTTGGCGGCCAGCCCGGCGCTGCGCAGCTGCAATTCGATGCGCGCCATGTCCTCGAGATACCAGGTAAGCGCCACCGCCTTTTCGAGCGATTCGGCGGCGACCACCGCGCCGTTGCCCCGCATCACCACCGCGGACGACGAACCCATGGCCTCGGCCACGCCGCAGGCCTGCTGTTCGCTGCGTATCAGCTGCACATCGTCCCAGAGCGGCACGGACGGCGAGAAATAAGCGCCCATGCCGTGCCGGGGCGCCGGCGTGATTCCCGCCGCGGACAGCGTCATGACATCGCGCGGCATGCTGCGCACCACCCCGCCGACCTCCGGATGGCGCCGGTAGATCTGCTGATGGATGCGCACCTCGCCCAGCACGCCTTCGGGCAGATCGCCCTCGACGCTGACCACCGTGCCTTCGTCATCGTCGCGGATCAGGCCCATGGGTTTGGCCGCGCACACCAGGAAATGCCCTTCGTCCAGCCGCGTGCTGCAATGCCCGTAGGCGTGGACGAGGTGGGCGCGGGCCAGCGCACGCGCAGCCAGGCGGACGAGCTGCTGCTGCGCGCGGCGGGCTGCGGGCATGGAGGCGGACTGCGTCACGTCTTGAACTCCGGAATATCGGGCTTGGCTCCCCACATGCAGAAGGAAGAGGGAATCGCCGGAAACGAACGCGGACGATAGGTCTTCTCGTCTTCTTCGGTAATGAGGCGCACGCCGGTGGAGTACTCGTAGATCATGCCGTCCGGTCCCTCGAAGTACAGGAACACAGCGCCCGACGTGGGATGGCGCCCCGGACCGAATCGGATCGGGATGTTGCGCTCGAGCATGATGTAGTAGGCCCGCATCACGTCATCGATGCTTTCGACCTGGTGATTGATGTGCTGCACGCCCGGATAGGTGGAGGGAAACAGCGCAATTTTGTGGTGCACCTCGTCGATGCGCAGCAAGGGCGCCTCGCCGATGCGGTCGCTGACCTTGGCGCCCAGCAGGCTGGTCCAGAAAGCCTCGTCGCGCCGGCCATCGAGAGTGCGCAGGCCGATATGGCTGAAACCGGTGATGCCCGCGTCGCGCGACGGAAAGTAGCGGCGCCCGCTGTGATGCGGCGCGTAGACGAGATCGATGCTGTTGCCGGACGGGTCCTTGAAATTGATGAATTCGCGCACGTAGCGCTGCTCGGCGTCGGAAGCGCTGCCCTGGGTAACCTTGTACCCCTTGGCCTCGAGCACGGCCGCCGCGTTGCTGAGCTCTTCGGCGGAATCCACTTCGAAGGCCGCGGTGTGGTCCTGCGGATCGCCTTCAAAATAGCACAGGGTGTGGTCGCGGCTGTCGGAGCGCAGATAGACCGCCTTGCCTTCACGGCGCGCCACCTGCAAGCCAAGCAAGTCGGTCGCGTATTGCACCGCGGTGTCCAGGTCGGGAGTGCCCAACCTGACATAACGAATGTCATGCAGATGAATCACTGTTGTCTCCTTGCGCCGCAGGCACGGACGCGTTTGCTAATGCTTAGGATAATTCGACAAAATATCGGCGTCAACCAATTTTATCGAGATTTAAATAAAATATAAATAAACCCGGGGATTCATGTAGAATAGCTTGAACTTGCGGTTGCTCCGCGCTTTTGCCCTTCACATCGCTATGGATCGTCCTGTTGAATCCGCGACGCCTTTGGCGGCCGACCTGGAGCCGTCGTCCGGCGGCGCCTCCAAGACTCTGGTCGGCACGGCCTATCGCAGCCTGCGCCGCGACATCATCGAAGGCAGGCTCGCCCCGGGCGCCAGACTGCGGGTTGAGCATCTCAAGGACTCGTACGGGGTGGGCGCCGGCACGCTGCGCGAAGCGCTGGCCCTGCTGGTGTCCGACGCCCTGGTCGTGGCCCAGGACCAGCGCGGCTTCCACGTCAAGCCCATGTCCATGGCCGACTTTCGCGACATCACCCAGACGCGCATCCTGCTCGAATGCGAGGCGCTGCGCCAATCGATGCGGCACGGCGACGACGTCTGGGAAAGCCGGCTGGTTGCCGCCTTCCACCGTCTCGATCGCGCCGAAAAACGGCTCGACGGCTCGCCGGCCGACCACTTCGACGAATGGGAGGAACGCAACCGCGAATTCCATCAGGCGCTCATCAGCGCCTGTACCTCGCCCTGGATCCGGCACTTTCTGGGCATTCTGTATCAACAGGCCGAGCGCTATCGCCGCCTGGCCATCATGCGCAAACCCATTCCCCGCGACGTGCACAGCGAGCACCAGGCCATTCTGGATGCCGCGCTGGCCCAAGACGCCGATACCGCCTGCCGCGTGCTTTCCGAACACATAGGCATGACCTACGAGGCCATGAAGCACCTGCCTCCCGAACTCTTTACCGGCTGATGCACGACGGCAAGCCAGGCCGGAGCCGCTCGACTACGATAAACGGTTAAATACAGCGGCCGGACCCGAAGACCGGCCGCCCGGACCTCTATTGCTGCTGATGGGCGGCGTCCGCCACCTGGAACACCGCCGCGTCGTCGAAGTGGCGGCCTATGATCATCAATCCCACCGGCTTGCCTTCGGACGTGCCGCAGCATACCGAGATGGCGGGATGGCCGGTCAGGTCGAAGGGGCAGGTGTTGTTGAGCGGGCCCCAGCTGGCTTCCAGCACCTCTTTGGGCGACGCGTATTCGGACACCAGTTCGGTCGCCGTCATGGGGGTGGTGGGCATGACCAGCACATCGTATTTTTCAAGCCAGGCGTCGTACTCGGCGCGCAGGCGCCGCACGAGGTTGCGCGCCTTGGCATACAGGCGCCCGCCATGCCGGTAAAGCACCTCGCCGGTCAGCAGCGAGCCTTTGATGGTGGGGGCGAGCTCATCGGCGTTCTGCGTCCAGCCCGCCATGGCGCGCATGAACGAAAGCGAATAAGCGGAATTGGCGCCGTAAGTAATGCCATGCCCATGGACCATGTTGTAGTACGAGCCCTCGATGCCGATGGGCAGCCATAGCGCCGAGCCTATGTTGTGCCACGGAATGGATATCAGGTCGACGGTTGCGCCCTGCTCCTGCAGGCGCTTGGCCGCCTCGCGCACCGATTCGTCGACGCCGGCCTCCGATTCGGGCCGCCCGAAGCCTTCCTGGACCACCCCGATCCGCATTCCTTTCACGCCCTTGCCCAGCGCCTTGGTATAGGGCTGGGTGCGCACGCCCTTCTGGCGGCCGTCGATGCCGTCGTCGCCCGCGATGACCTCGAGCAACAGGGCGCATTCGTGCACCGTATCGGCCATGGGCCCCACATGGTCGAAAGAATATTCGATGCCCAGCACGCCGGTATAAGGCACCAGTCCGTACGTGGGCTTGTGGCCGACGATGCCGCAGAACGAGGCCGGCATGCGTATGGACCCGGCCTGATCGGCGCCGATGGCCATGTCGACTTCGCGAGCCGCCACGAGGGCGGCGCTGCCGTTGCTGGACCCGCCGGTGGTATGGCCCGGAGCGCGGGGGTTGTCCACCGGGCCGGTGGAGGCCGTGGCGCTGTTGGTTGCAAAGCACAGGTATTCGCACACCGACTTGCCGGCGATTTCGGCGCCGGCATCCAGCATGCGGGTGACGATGGTGGCGTCCGTGTCGGGCACATAGCCCTCGAGCACCGACGCGCCGTTGGTAAGGGGCACGCCGGCTACGAGCACGTTGTCCTTGACCGCAATGCGCTTGCCGCGCAGCTTGCCCCGCGGCGCGCCCTTGATGCTGGTTTTGTAGTACCAGGCATTGTGCGGGTTGTCGGCGCCTTCGGGCTGATAGCCGGGCGTGCGGGGGTATTTCACCTCGGGAGGCAGGTCCGGCAGTTTCTCGATCATTCGAAAAGCCGGCGTCAGGGCGCTTAGATACTCGTGATAGCTGTCGATCTCGGTCTGGGTCAGCTCCATACCGAGGTCTTCGCCTATGAACTTCAAACCGGTCTGATCGGGAAATGAATACGCCATGCCTGCCTCCTTGGTTATTGAAAGCGCGGCCGCGCCCGCGGCCGGCGAAAACGACTTCCCGATTAAAGCCGTTTACCTTCGCCGATTCAAGACGCCGGCATTCACCCGAGGGTTTTCCTGCATGCCGATCTTCCGCGCTGGGCGGCCGGCCGGGCTAATATGGGGAACCGCTTGCCAGCGCTCCAGGAGAAGACATGGACATGACCCCCGTCTACACGCCGCGCTCCGAGTCCGAAGCCGCCGTCATTGCATCCATGATGCAGGCCTACGGCATCGATTTCGTCATGCAGGGAGGCGCATTCAGCACCATGTATCCCGGGCCGGTTTCAACAAGCCTGAATGCGCAGGTGCTGCTGGTAAGAATGGACCAGGCGGACGTGGCAAGGGAACTGCTTGCCGGTTTCATGGAAGAGTCGGAGCAGGCCGCTTCCAAGGCGGGCCCCGAAGGCGCGCCGGGCATCGCCTAGCGCTGTTATCTATTGACGGCGCGCTCTAGCTGGTGGCAAGCAAGACGGCCAGGGCTCCGGCCACCACGCTGATACAGGAGGGAAGATCGAGGCCTCGATTGAGATAATCGTAAAAGGCCTTGGCGCCCGCGGCCGCCGCCGCGGCGGCCAGCACGACGCTTGCGCCCTCGGGCAGCAGAAATACGCCCAGGACGACACCGGCCAGAAAATGTAGCGATAAACGCATGAGGTGCGCGCGCATGGCGTTCTTGAGCTCGGGATGGACGGAAGCGGGATAGGTCTTTTGGGTAATGAGCATGGCTTGCAACCCGAAAAAAAGAAAAGGCGGCGTGGCGGGCTACCAAAGCATAGCTTGCGCAACAATACGCAACCAATGCGAGCCGAGCCGTACCGGCCGGCTTTTGACAGCCTTGTGACGCGTTCTTTTCCGCGCGTGACATATCGTTTCTTTTCCACAGAATACCATACACCCGCTGTCACATGGAACGCTTGCCGCGCGTCGCCGCGGCGCTGCGGACAAAGCGTCGCAAGATCGCGACAGCATCACGTTTGCGGCGATCTCGGCGGCGTTGGCGCCCGCCCCGGCGCCATGGCGCCGGCACGTAACAACCTCGTCCGCCCCATTTCGCCTTTTTGTCATAAGGGCGCGAAATAACTGCATAAGAGTCCTTGCCTTCTGCAGTCCGTTTTCGGGGCTTTTCCGTTGTAAACACACGCTGTTTGTTACAGGCGCCTCCGGGGCCGATGATAAATTGGCTGCTGCTCCTGCGGCTTTCCGCGGAGCGGCAACACGCAAGGAGAATAAGAGTGACGATTGAAAGTCCAGACCTCGCGCCTCGACAACGACCGTACGACGATCCGCTACCCTGGGTCGTGGCGTATACCAAGCCCCGCCAGGAAAGCGTGGCCCGGGATAACGCAGAGCGACAAGGCTTTCGAACCTATCTGCCCATGTACCGGATCGTGAAGCGCGCCGCCTCGGCGGCGGAAGGGCCCGCCGAGCATCGCGAACCCATGTTTCCCCGCTATCTCTTTGTAAAGCCCGCGCGCGCCGGCCAATCGCTCGCGCCGCTGCGTTCGACGCGCGGCATCCATTCCCTGGTGTCGTTCGGCGACGAGCTGGCCACCATGCCGGATGAGCGCCTGGATGCCATCCGGCGCTATGAAGCCTGGCGCAGCCGGGCTGAACCCCACGTCATAGGAATGATCCAGCCGGGCAGCCGTGTGCGCCTCAAGGATCCGGCCCTGGAAGGCCTGGAGGGCCTGGTCCAGGCCGTTTCGTCCAAACGCGTCATCGTGCTGCTGGCCCTGCTGGGCCGTCAGCATTCCGTGAAGGTCGAGCCCCGGCAGCTGGAGCTCGCCTGACCCCGCGCCGCCATGCGGCGCCCACAACCAGATTCGCCGCCGGGCGGCGGGACCTCCCTCATGTTTGACGCCGGAACGCGACAAACATTGCGGTAGCTATTGTCCGCCGGCCCGCGCGCCCTGTTTTTTCATCACAAAGACCTTTTGATGACGACTTCGACTCCCGAATACGTCCCGGCCTCCGGTTGGCGGTCCCTCCTTGCCATTCTCGGCGCCTCGGCGCTGCTCTCGGCCTGCGCCATGGCACCGGGCATGCGCATGCAGACCGACCAGGATCAGGAAGCCGCCGCGGCCGACGCGGCTCCGGCAGGCGCCCTGACTCCCATCACCGCAGAGTTGATCGCCCAGCAGCGAAAAGCCTCGGCGCAAGGAGTCGGCAAAGACATCAAGAGCCTCTTCGGCACCCGCAAGGCCTATCGCATCGGCCGCAACGACATCGTCAACATCGTGGTGTGGGGCCACCCGGAACTGGGGTTGACGCCGGCCACCTCGAACCGCAGCATGGGTTCCACCACCCAGGCCGACGTCGGCAACGGCTATAACGTGAATCCCGACGGGACCATACAGTTTCCCTTCATCGGCCCGATCAAGATCGCGGGCCTGACCGAGAACGAGGCCAGGGAGCTGCTGACGCGGCGCCTGTCCAAATTCGTGCAGGACCCGCAGGTCACCGTCCGCGTCCAGGCTTATCGCAACGGCCGCATCTATGTGGACGGCGAAGTGCGGGTACCGGGGCTGCAGACGCTGGACGACGTGCCCATGACGCTGCCCGAGGCCATCAATCGCGCGGGCGGATTCAGTCCCGAGGCGGACCGCTCGTCGATCGAGCTGACCCGCGCAGACCGCACCATACGCATAGACTTGCCCAACTTGACTCGCCAAGGCGTGAATCCCAACCGTCTGCTGCTCGCCAACGGCGACCTGCTGCGCGTGCTCAACCAGGACGAGACGCAGGTATTCATCATGGGCGAAGTCTGGACGCCGCGCGCCATGCCGCTGCACGATGGCCGACTGTCTCTGACCGAAGCGCTGGGCGAAGCGGGCGGACCGGACCCCTGGACGTCGAACCCCGGCCAGATCTATGTCGTGCGCAAAGTGCCGCACGAAATGGGCGGCGAGAACGCCCTGCCCGAAATCTATCACCTGGATGCCAGCTCGCCGACCGCCTTCGTGCTGGCCAACGACTTCCAGCTCAAGCCGCGGGACGTCGTGTACGTGGATCCGGCGTCGGTCGTGCGCTGGAACCGCTTCATCAGCAACCTGCTGCCCAGCTACAACTCGCTGTTCATCAACACCCGCAACACCACCCGCTGATATGAATACCATTCTGCTCGTCTGCATAGGAAACATATGCCGCAGCCCGGTCGCCGAGGCCCTGCTCAAACGGCACTTTCCGGAAAAGGCCGTCCATTCGGCGGGCATCGCCGCCATGGTGGGCCGCCCGGCGCACGCCACGGCGCAGGAAATCGCCCAGAACCACGGCCTGGACCTGTCCGGCCACCGCGCCCGGCAGATCACCGAGGCCATGTGCGCCGGCGCCGACCTGATCCTGGTCATGGAAAGCGACCAGCAACGTGAACTGGCATCGCGCTATCCCCTGGCCCGGGGCAAGATCCGCTGCCTGGGCGAGACGCCCGGCGGCAGCCCCTTCGAGGTCGCCGACCCCTATCAGTGCCCCCGCGAAGCCTTCGAACAGGCCCATGCCGCCATTCAGCGCGGCGTGGACAACTGGGCCCAACGCCTGCGCCAAATCGGTTAAGGCCCGCCAACACCAAAAGACCAACATGAATCCATCCACCCAAGACATGCCTCCCAGCCTCGCAGACCAGCAGGACAGGGACGAAATGGATCTGCTTGGCCTGCTCGACGTCGTCATCGAAGCGCGCTGGCTGATCGCCGCCATTACCGCCGCCGTGCTGTTCTTCGGCATCCTGTACGCCCTTCTGAGCCAGCCGGTCTACCAGGCGGACAGCCTGATACAGGTGGAGCAGAACGACCCCACCACGGCCAACGCCCTGAGCGAAATGGCGGCTTTGTTCAACGTGCAGTCGCCCGCCTCGGCCGAGATCGAAATACTCCGGTCTCGGCTGGTGGTCGGCCAGGCGGTCGACAACCTCAGGCTTCATTTGAACGCCCGCCCGGACTATCTGCCGCTCATCGGCAGATGGCTGGCATCGCGCTCGGGCTCGTTGTCCAACCCCGGCTTCCCGGGCCTGAAGGGCTATGTATGGGGCGCGGAATCCATCCAGCTCGATCGCTTGGACATGCCCGACGAACTCGAAGGCACCAGCCTCTACGTCATCGCCACCGCGGACGGATACAGTCTGCAGGGACCCGACGAGAAAGTCTTGGCCGAAGGCAAGGTAGGCGAACTCCTGCCGTTCGAACTCCAGGGCGAGCCCGCGCGCATCCGCATCGCCGAACTGCGGGCCAAGCCGGGCGCGCGATTCATCGTCAGCCGCCAATCGCGCATCTCCATGATCAAAAACCTGCAGGGCTCGCTGGAGATTTCCGAAAAGGGCAAGCAGTCGGGCGTGCTCTCCGCCGTGCTGGCAGGCACGGACCCGAAGCGCATCACCCGCATCCTGAATGCGATCGGCCAGGCCTACGTCGAGCAGAACATACAACGCAAGGCCGCCGAGGCCGAAAAGTCGCTGGACTTTCTGGACGACTTCCTGCCCGAGCTCAAGGCGAAGATGGACGAGGCCGCCGACCGCTACACCGCCTTCCGCGACGAACACGGCACCTTCGATCTGGGTACCGAGGGCTCGCTGTCCCTGAATACGTCGGTGGAGCTGCAGTCTCAGCTCTTCGCCCTGGAACAGAAGCGGCGCGAACTGGCGTCGCTGTACACGGCCGAACATCCCACGCTTCAGGTGGTGGACAGGCAGATTGCCGCGGTCAAGAAGGAAATCGAAGAGCTCTCGCGCAAGATCAGCGCCCTGCCCGACCTGGAGCAGCGCCTGCTGACCCTCATGCAGGACGTGAAGGTCAACGGCGAGCTCTACGTCAATCTGCTGAACAGCGCGCAGCAGTTGCGCCTGGTCAAGGAAGGCAAGATCGGCAATGTACGGGTGGTGGACCAGGCCGTCGAACCGAGCCGGCCCATCAAGCCCAACAAGCCCCTGGTGCTGTCCGTGGCCCTGCTGCTGGGCCTGATCCTGGGCGTGGGCGCCGCCTTCCTGCGCAACATGATGCGCCCCGGCATCAAGGATCCGGCCGACATCGAGTCCACCCTGGGCCTGAACGTCTTCGCCACCGTGCCGCACACCACCCGCCAGACCGATCTGCATCGTCTGATCACAGGACGCCAGGCGGGCAATCACGTCCTGGCCAGCACTTCTCCGGGGGATCCGGCGGTCGAGAGCCTGCGCAGCCTGCGCACCGCCCTGCAGTTCGCCATGCTGGACGCTCCCAACAACATCGTGCTGTTCAGCGGCCCCACGCCCGGCATAGGCAAGTCGTTCACGAGCGTGAACTTCGCCGCCGTCCTGGGCGCGGCCGGCAAGCGGGTGCTGCTGGTGGACGCCGACCTGCGCAAAGGCTATGTGCATCAGTATTTCGGCCAGGAGCGCGCCCGCGGACTGAGCGAACTCATCAGCGGAGCGATAAGCGCCGAGCAAGCCATACGGCGCGAAGTCCTGCCCAATGTGGACTTGATCGCCACGGGCGTGCTGCCTCCGAATCCCGCCGAACTGCTGCTTTCGCCCGCCGCGCCCAAGGCGCTCGAGGCGTTGGCGGGCCGCTACGACATCGTGCTGCTGGACACGACCCCGATACTGGCCGTCTCCGACGCCATGGCCCTGGCCTCGCATGCGGGCGCGGTGTTCCTGCTGGCGCGGGCCGAAGTCACCACTCTGGGCGAACTGGAAGAGTCCGCCAAGCGGCTGCGCCAGTCGGGCGCGCGGATCAATGGCGTGATCTTCAACGACCTGTCCGCCACCAGCCGCCGCTACGGAAGCAAGTACGGCAGCTATCGGTATACGCAATATGAGTACGGCTCCAAGGACGGCTAAGTGAGCACGCTGGGCAGTCGAGTCGGCCACGGCATCGCATGGAACCTGGCCAATATGGTGGTGAGCCGGGGCGCCTCGGTGGTGTTCACCCTTTTCCTGGCGCGCTTCCTGCCGCCCGATGCCTTCGGGCTGATGGCCATGATCGCCATCTGCTACGCCCTGGCGGACGTATTGATGACCTCGGGCTTCGGCCAGGCCATCATCCGGCAGAAGGAGCTCGAGGACATCGACCTGTCCACCGCCTTCGTGACCAACCTGGCCTTCAGCCTGGCGATCTACCTGGCGCTCTTTGCCTGCGCGCCCTGGGTCGCCGGCTTCTACGAGCAGCCCGAACTGGTCCCGCTCATCCGCGTCATGGGGCTGGTGCTGTTCATCAATGCGTTCAAGGTCGTGCAGCTTGCGCTGCTCAACCGGGCCATGGATTTCAAAGCCCTGATGCGCATCAACTCCACCGCCACCCTGGTCGCGGGAACCCTGGCCGTGCTGATGGCCTACGCCGGCCTGGGCGTGTGGAGCCTGGTGGCCCAATTCATGATCTCGGCCGCCGTGTCCACGGCGCTGCTTTGGCTGGCCGGAAGCTGGCGGGCCAATCTGCGCTTCAGCATGCCGTCGTTCCGGCGCATGTTCGGGTTCGGCTCCAAATTGACGCTGGAAAGCACCTTGAACGTGCTGTACGAGAACTCCTACGTGCTGGTGATCGGCCGCCTCTTCAGCGCCGAGGCCACGGGCCTGTACTACTTCGCCAAGCGCATACGCGATCTCATCGTCGACCAGCTCAACAGCGCCGTGCAGCAGGCCACCTATCCGGCCATGGCCCAGCTGCAGGACGAACTGGACGGGCTGCGCCGCATGTACCGCCTCATTCTGCAACTGCTGTTCTACATTACGGCGCCCGCCCTGCTGCTGATCACCGTGCTGGCCGACCCGCTGTTCACGATCGCCTTCGATGCGCGCTGGGCGCCGTCCGTCCCCTATCTGCAGCTGCTTTGTCTGGCCGGCGTGCTGCTGCCCATCCACACGGTCAACTTCAACATGCTGAAGGTGCGGGGCAGGACGGACCTGGCGCTTTATACCGGCATGACGAAGAAGGCCATCCACCTGGCGCTGCTGGCGGTGTCGATTCCGTTCGGCCTGATCGGCATCGTGGCGGGCCAGATCGTGGCGGCGGCGCTGTCCAGCGTCTATTACATGCATTGCAGCGCGAAGTTGATCGGCTATACCTGGCGCGCCCAGCTGCGCGACATCCTGGAGCCCGTGGCCGCCGCAGCACTGGCCGCGGCCGGGACGGCATGGCTGATGGAGGCGGCCTCGCTGCCCCCCGCCTGGCATGCATTGGCCGGCGCCGCCTGCTTTGCCCTGCTGTATCTGCTCTTGAGCCATCTGGGCCAGGTAGCCGGCTACCTGTTCCTGCGGGAGAAGCTGCGCGCCTGGCGTCGCGGCTCCGCAAGGAAGATGGCGGAGACCCGGACATGAACCGCTTTCCCTATTCCAGCCCGAACGAGGCGACTCAATGAAACAGACCCTGTTCATCGGCGAATACTCATCGCGCAACGTGGGCGACGGCATCATCAGGATGGCGATCGAGAAGCTGTGTTTTGAGCACGGTCTTCCCGCCGCGTTCCGCGACTTCTACGGCGGCACCCCCGGCGCCGGGCCGGCGGCGGCCGGCACAGCCGACGCCCGAAGCGCAGGCACCGCCGCCCGGCCGCCCTCCTTCCTGCAGAAGGCGCGGGCAGCGCTGCTGCGGGTCGAACTCGTCAACTATGCCATCGCGCTGCTGTTCTATTTCACGCGCTACCGCTCCATCGCCGCGGGCTATGACGTCCAGCGCTACCAGCAAGTGGTGATAGGCGGGGGCAATCTGCTGATGGACAACTTCCTGAACTTTCCGCTGCTCATCCTGCGCATCGTGCAGCAGTGCGAACGGCATCGCGTGCCGGTCAAGCTGTTCTCGGTGGGCGCCGGCAAGCGCTACAGCTGGCTGGGACGGCAGATCATGGCGCGCATCATCCAGTCGGACGCCGTCGAATGCGTCGTCTGCCGGGACGGCAACACCTACTCGCTCATCAAGGAGATCGGCGAAGAGGAGTCCGGCCACAAGATCATCTGCAGCTTCGACAGCGGCCTGTACCTGGAACGCGGCGATGCGCCGACCGGCCGGACCGAAACCGTGGGCCTGGGCGTCATCGCTCCCTCGGTCCTGAAGATGGTCACTCCCGAACACCCCATGGCCGATCCGTCCTATGCCATGCGGTGGTGGGATGCCCTGGTCGGCGAACTGGCGGCGAAGATCGGCGCCGACCACATCGAGATTTTTTCCAACGGCTCCGAGGTCGACAATGATTTTGCGCGCGACCTGTGGCAGGCCTTGTCTCCGAAGTATCCCGGCTTGTCGGTATGCACCTCCATCCGCTCGCCGGCCGATCTGATCCTGCGAGTCGGCGGCTACAAGGCGCTGGCCGCCTACCGCATGCATGCCGCCGTCACCGCCATGGCGCTGGACGTGCCGGTGGTGGGCTTCGAATGGGACCCCAAGGTCCTGCAGATGTTCACCTACTGCGGCAAGCGCAAGGCCTGCGTTGCGCTGGAAGAATTTCCGAAGCGCCCCGCGCGCGAACTCATCGCTTCGATGCTGGACGAGACCCCGGCGCGGCTGGAGCCGATACGCCGGGTCCTGGACCGGGATTTCCGCCATGCCACCAATGCCTGATTCCGCCGCCATGACTCTGCCCATGGAGAAGGCGGCGGTCGCATCGCCCGCCGGCCGGATCACGCTCTTCATTCCCTCGCTGCATGGCGGCGGCGCGGAACGCGTGATGGTGTCGCTGGCCAACGGCCTCGCCGCCAGGGGCCTGGACGTCGACCTGGTGCTGGCGCGCGAGGCGGGGGTATACCTGGCCGACGTTTCGCGGCAGGTGCGCATCGTGGGACTGGGCGGAGGCCGCTCGCTCGAGGCGCTGTGGCCTCTTGCGCGCTATCTGCGCAACGAACGTCCCGCCACCCTGGTGTCGGCCATGAACTACGTCAATGTGATCGCCTATTGGGCGCGGCGCCTGTCCGGCGCGCCGACCCGCCTGGTGTTCACGGAGCATGCCAACCTGAGCCAGTTGCTGGCCGCCTCGAAGCCCGTCTTGGCGCGCGGCCTGCCCTGGCTCATGCGCCCGGCCTATGCCAAGGCCGACGCCATCGTCGCCGTGTCGGACGGCGTCGCGCAGGACCTGGCGCGCACGCTGCGCATCGATCCCGCTCTGGTCCATACGCGCCACAACCCCATCGAAACCGAGGCCCTGGCGGCCAAGGCCCGCGAGCCGCTCGATCATCCCTGGTTCGCGCCCGGCGAACCGCCCGTGGTGATCGCAGCCGGCCGCCTGAGCCCGGAGAAGGACTTCTCCACCCTCATCCACGCTTTTTCGCTCTTGCGCCAAAGACGCCCCGCGCGGCTGATCATTCTTGGAGAAGGTGCGCAGCGGGCCGAACTGCAAACGCAGATCGACGGCCTGCCGCATCGCGCCGACGCGCTGCTGGCCGGCTTCCAGGCCAATCCCTACGCCTGGATGAGCCGCGCCGCCGTGTTCGTGCTGAGCTCGCGCTGGGAAGGCTTCGGCAACGTGCTGGTCGAGGCCATGGCTTGCGGCACGCCCGTGGTCAGCACAGCCTGCCCCAGCGGCCCCGAAGAGATTCTGGCGGACGGGCGCTGGGGCAGGCTGGTATCCGTCGGCGACGCGGAGGGCCTGGCCGAGGCCGTGGACCGGACCTTGCAGGACGAGCATCGGCCGGACGTGCGCCGCCGCGCCCAGGACTTCAGCGTCGACCGCGTGATCGACGCCTACCTGCCCCTTCTGCTTCCATGCGCCACGGCGCCCCGTTGAAACGTATCCAAGGAACACCATGTGCGGCCTGACCGGCTTCCACTCTCTTGCAAGCAATGACTCACCGAGCGGCATCGCCACCCGTATGGCGGATGCCTTGACGCACAGGGGTCCCGACGACGCCGGCGTCTGGATCGATGAGCGCTGCGGCCTGGCCCTGGCCCATCGACGGCTTTCCGTGCTGGAACTGTCGCGGGCGGGACACCAGCCGATGCTGTCGCAGGATCAGCGCTACGTCATTGCCTTCAATGGTGAAATCTACAACCACCTCGAACTGCGCGAGCGCCTGCGCGAAGAAGGCCGCGCCCCCGACTGGCGCGGCCACTCCGACACCGAGACCCTGCTGGCCTGCGCCGGCGCCTGGGGCGTGGAGGCCATGCTGAAGGCGGCAACCGGCATGTTCGCCCTGGCCCTGTGGGACCGCCGGGACCGGCAACTGATCCTGGCGCGCGACCGCCTGGGCGAAAAGCCCTTGTACTGGACATGGCAGGACGGCACGCTGATCTTCGGCTCCGAGCTCAAGGCCCTGCGTCGGCACCCGGCTTTCAGGGCGGACGTGGACCGGGCCGCGCTGGCCTCCTTCATGCGGCACGGCTACATCGCATCGCCGCACAGCATTTATCAAGGCGTCTGCAAGCTGCCGCCCGGGCACTGGCTGACCCTTCCCCTGGATCGGCCCGAGAAGGCGCGCACGGCTCGCCCCACTCCCTTCTGGACGATAGCCGGCGCCGTATCGGCCGGGCTGGACAATCCCCTGGAAGGCTCCCCGGAAGAAGCGGTCGACGCCCTGGAACGGCAGCTTTCACAAAGCGTGCAGCGCCAGATGCTGTCCGACGTCCCGCTGGGCGCCTTTCTGAGCGGAGGCATAGACAGCAGCGTCGTGGTGGCCCTGATGCAGGCGCGCAGCGCGCGCCCGGTGCGCACCTTCACCATAGGGTTCGACGACCAGCGCTATGACGAGGCGCCGCACGCGGCGGCCATCGCCAGGCACCTGGGCACCGAGCACACCGAGCTCTACGTGCGCCCCGAAGACGCGCTGGCCGTGATTCCGACGCTGGCCGGCGTTTATGACGAACCCTTTGCGGACAGCTCGCAGATTCCCACCCTGCTGGTCAGCAAGCTGACCCGCGAGCACGTCACCGTGGCGCTCAGCGGAGACGGCGGCGATGAACTTTTCGGGGGCTACAACACCTTTCGTTTCGCGCCGGGACTATGGCGCCGCATCCAGCGCATTCCGGCGCCGCTGCGGGGCATCACCACCTCGGTCCTGACCCGCGTGGCGCCCTCCGGCTGGGATGCCGTGCTGGGCCGGCTGCGCAGCTCGGGGCTCAGCGGGCCGGGGCGCCGCCTGGACGGCGACAAGCTGCACAAGCTCTCGACCCTGCTTTCCTCGCCGGACCAGCGCGAGTTCTATCGCCGGCTCAGCAGCCATTGGGTCCGGCCCGAACAGCTCGTGCGCGGTTCCAGCGAAGCGCCCACGCTGCTGTCGGACCCCGCCCCCCTGTCCGGAACGGACTGCTTCGAGCACTACATGATGGCGGCCAGCGCCGGCATGTACATGCCGGACGACATTCTGGTCAAGGTCGACCGCGCCGCCATGGCGCACAGCCTGGAGGTGCGGGTGCCCATGCTCGACCATCGCGTGGTGGAGCTGGCCTGGCGCATGCCTTTGGGCTGGAAGATCCGCCACGGCGAGGGCAAGTGGCCCCTGCGCCAGCTGCTCTATCGGCACGTGCCCAGAGCGCTCATGGAGCGGCCCAAGAAGGGCTTTTCCATACCGCTGGCCGATTGGCTGCGCGGACCCTTGCGGGACTGGGCCGAAGCCCTCATCGAGCCGGGACGCATCGCCCGCGAAGGCTATCTGGAGGCGGCTCCGATACGGCGCGCCTGGCAACAGCACCAGGAAGGCGACCAGGACCATTCCTCGCGCCTGTGGTGCGTGCTGGCCTTTCAATCATGGCTGCAGGAGCAGCAGGCATGACGACGGCTCCCATACACATCACCCACGTGATCGTCGGCCTGGACGTGGGCGGAGCCGAGCGCTTTCTGCACCGCCTGATCGAAGCCCACCGGGGCAGCCCGGTCTTCCGGCACCGCGTCATCTCGCTGACGAGCAAGGGCGTGCTGGGCCCCCGCCTGGAGGCCAGCGGCATCGCCGTGACCGCCCTGGGCATGCGCTCGCTGCGCGATGCGCCGCGCACCTACGTTCGTCTCGAACGGCAGCTGCGGGCGCAGCGGCCCGACGTGCTGCAGTGCTGGATGTACTACGCCGACCTGCTTGGCGGCCTGGCGGGACGACGGCTGGGCATCCGGCACATTCTCTGGGGCATCCGGAACTCGCACTTCGAGGCCGGCGGCACCCGGTTGAAACGGGCCGTGCGGCGCACTTGCGCCATCGCGTCGCGCCACCTGCCCTGGCGCATCGTGTGCGTAGCGGACTCGGCGCTCGAAGTCCACGCCGGCGCGGGCTACGATCGATCGCGCATGGAGGTCATCCACAACGGCTACGACCCCGAAGCCTTCACGTATTCCAAGCCGGCGCGCAATGCACTGCGCGCCGAACTGGGCATCGCTCCGGAAGAGGTGGTGGTGGGCTCGCTGGGCCGCTACAGCGCGGCCAAGGACCAGCACGGCTTCGTGCGCGCGGCCCAGGCTGCGCTGCAACGGCGCCCCGAACTGCGCTTCCTCATGGTGGGGCGCGAGCTGTCCCACGAGAACCAGGCCCTTTCCCGGCAGATCGCCGCCACGGGACACCCCGAGCGCTTCTTCCTGCTGGGCGAGCGCAGCGACGTCGCCGGCTGCCTCAGCGCCATGGACGTGTTCTGCCTGCATTCGCGTACCGAGGGCTTTCCGAACGTGCTGGGCGAGGCCATGTGCGTGGGGCTGCCCTGCATCGCCACCGACGTGGGCGATGCGGCGCGCCTGCTGGGCGGCACGGGCCGGGTGGTACCCGCGGACGACACGGCGGCCCTGGCCCAAAGCATGGCCGGCATGGCGGAACTCGACGAGTCCGAACGGAGGGCCATGGGCCGGGAAGCCAGGCGACGCATCGCCGAGCACTTCACGCTCGCACATTCGGTCGGGCGATTCGAATCACTTTACCGGACCGCCATGTCCCGGCCCTCCTGATCAAAAGGTGAACGATGGCATTGAAAGAACTGATCATGAAGTACGCGCCGGTCGCCGTGCAGGACGCCGGCATCAGCCTTTACAACACCCACCTCTACCGGCAAAGGCACCGAGGCCGATACAAGGCGTGGCAGCGCTATTACAGCGACTTCGAACGGGCGGGCCCCGAGGAAGTGGCGCGGGAAGCCGCGCGGCGGCAGGCGCTGTTCCTGCAATGGGCGACCGAGAAATCCCCCTGGTATGCCCGGCACCGCGGCAAGGCCCTGCATGAGTTTCCGGTCCTCGAGAAAGAGGAACTCCTGGCCAATATGGACCGCATACGCACGCTGGATGAAAGCCAGGGCATCGTCAGCCTGACCGGAGGCACCACCGGCGCCTCCATGAAGGTCATCTACCACCCCGAAGACATGCAGGAGCGCTTCGCCCTCAAGGACCACTTCCGGGCGCGCTATGGATACCAGTTGGGCCGCAAGGTAGCCTGGTTCAGCGGCAAGAGTCTGGTGCGCCCGTCCGACCTGGAATCGGGCCGCGTCTGGCGCGACGACCACATCAACAAGATCCGCTTCTTCTCCACCTTCCACATCGGCGCCCAGCATTTCGACGCCTATTGGCGGGCTCTGCAGGCTTTCCAGCCGGACTACATCGTGGGCTTTCCGTCCAGCGTGCTGGACCTGTGCGCGCTGGCGCAGGAGCGCGGGCTGCGCTACCAGGGCAAGGTCGATACGTTTTTCCCCACCGCCGAGACGGTGCTGCCCATGCACAGGGAATTGATCCCCCAGATGCTGGGCTGCCGCGTGGTGGACCAGTATGCGGCCTCGGAAGGCGCCCCTTTCATCCTGCAATGCCCCGAGGGCTCCCTGCACATCCATCCGCTGACGGGCGTCTTCGAAGTGGTCGACGAGAACATGCGGCCCGCCCGCGAGGGCGAGATTCTCGTCACCCCCTTCACCACGCGCGGCACGCCGCTGATCCGCTACCGCATAGGCGACCGCATCAGCCTGGCGCCGGACGACTACCGCTGCCCCTGCGGCTCGTGCTTTCCGGTGGTCCGGCACATAGACGGGCGCAGCGCCGACTTCGTCTGGTCGCCCGAGAACGGCAAGGTCAACCTGGGCAACATCAGCAACTGCACCAAGGACGCCGAAGGGATCATCTGCTTCCAGATCGTGCAGGACGAACCCGACGCGGTGGACGTCACCGTGGTCGCCAACGAGCGCTTCACGCCCGAACAGCGCAACCGCTTCCTGCACGCCATGGCGCTGCGGCTGGGCCAGGGCATGCGCATCAAGCTGGAGCAGGCCGACTCGATTCCGCGCGAAGCCAGCGGCAAATTCCGCATCGTCAAGAACCGGCTCTCTCCGGACGCGATGCGTCCGCTTTCACAGGAAGGCTGAAGGCATGGAACTGATCGGCTCCCCCCTGCAGCTGGCCAGCGCCGTTCTGGTCAACCTGATCGGCCTGCTGCTGGCCCTGAAAGCGGGCCGGATGCTGGGCGTACGACGCAGCCGCGCCATGATGCTCTACGCCTGGCATTCCCTGTTCTGCCTGGCCTATTCGCTTTATGCGGTGGAAAACGGCGCGGACGCCCTGGTCTACTACATGAAGGCCCAGCAGGGCGAATTCATGGCGCCCTTCGGCACGGGCGCCGTGGTCAACATCGCCACCGTCTTCGTCACCGGCCTCGACCTGTCTTTCCTGGGCGCCTGCCTGCTGTTCAATATATTCGGCGGCATCGGCCTGATCGCTTTCGACGCCAGCCTGCAGGCGGCCACGGCGGACAAGTCCCGCTTGCTGCGCAGGTTCGCCACCCTCATCGTGCTGCTGCCTTCCATCAGCTTCTGGTCCTCGGCCCTGGGCAAGGATGCGCTGGCCTTCCTGGCCGCCGCGCTGGCGCTGTTCGCGACCCTGAACATGGGCCGGCGCTTCGTGCTGCTGGCGTCGGCCATCTTCATCATGGCGCTCGTCAGGCCGCACATCGCGGGCATCATGGTGATCGCCCTCGCGGGCTCTCTGGTCCTGCAGCGCCGCCTGCCGCTGGGGCAGCGGCTGTTTCTCGGCACGGCGGCCCTGGCGGCCACCGCCGCCATGGTGCCCTTCGCCCTGACCTACGCCGGCCTGGGCGACGCCAGCGGAGCCGACGACATCATGAACTACGTCGAGCAGCGGCAGTCCCTCAACACAGAAGGCGGCAGCAGCGTCGACATCGCCTCGATGAGCCTGCCCCTGCAGCTGTTCAGCTACCTGTTCCGGCCGCTGCCCTTCGAAGCGGGCAGCATCTTCGCCCTGGCGGCGTCCATGGACAACGTAGTGCTGATCTTCCTGGCCATCGCCGCCTCCGGCCAGATGTTCAGGCGGCGGCACAAGCTGGCCGGCAACCGGGCCTTCATGTGGTTCTACTGCCTTCTGACCTGGCTGATCCTGGCCATCACCACGGCCAACCTGGGCATTGCCGTGCGGCAGAAATGGATGTTCACACCGATACTGATCTACCTGTTCATCTCGCTGCTGGGCCGGTCGCGCCAGTCGTCGGTCCGCATCCGGATGAAGTCCCGCAGCACGCTGGCGCCCGCGGCGCCCCATCCGGGGATGATCAAGCCATGAAGTTTCTGCTGATCGCCGGCTTTGCGGACTCCATTCTTCAGTTCAGGGGCGCTCTGCTGGACGCCCTGCGGGAAAGCGGGCTGGACGTGCACGTAGCCGCCCCGGGCCTGACGCCGGGCTCGCCCATGCGGGACGCCCTGGAGGCGCGCGGCATGAGCGCGCATCCGATTCCCCTGCGGCGCACCGGCATGAACCCCCTGGCCGACCTGCGCAGCATGGCCGGCCTCTGGCGCCTGATGCGCCGAGTACGCCCCGACTACACGCTGGCCTATACGATCAAGCCGGTCATCTATGGCACCTTGGCCGCCTGGCTGGCCGGCGTGCCGCGCCGCTATGCGCTCATCACCGGCTTGGGCTACGCCTTCCAGGGCCACCAGGATTCCGGTCGCAACACACTGCGGTCGATCGCACAGGGCCTGTACCGGGCCGGCCTGGGCAAGGCGCATCTCACTTTCTTCCAGAATCCGGACGACGAAGCCCTGTTCCGGTCCCTGAACATTCTTTCCACCAGCCAGGTCAGTCGAGTGGTGAATGGATCGGGCGTGGACCTGAACAGATACCAAGTGGCGCCCTTGCCGAAAACGGCGCATTTCCTGCTGATCGCCCGGCTATTGGGCGACAAGGGCGTACGCGAATATGCGGCCGCGGCTGCGCGCCTGCGCGCCGCCCACCCCGGCTGCACCTTCAGCCTGGCCGGCTGGATAGACGACAGCCCCGACGCCATCGCCAAGGCCGAGCTCGAGAAGTGGTCGGCTGGGGGCGACATACGCTTTCTCGGCCGGCTGCAGGACGTGCGCCCCGCCATCGCCGACTGCAGCGTCTACGTGCTGCCCTCTTACCGGGAAGGCACGCCCCGCACGGTGCTGGAGGCCATGGCCATGGGCCGCGCCATCATCACCACCGATGCGCCCGGCTGCCGGCAAACCGTCGAGGAAGGCGGCAACGGCGTCCTGGTCCCGCCCCGCTCGGTGGACGCGCTGGCGGAGGCGATGGAGAGCCTGCTCAACGCGCCGGAACGAGTGGCCGCCATGGGCGCTCGCTCGCGCGCCATCGCCCAGGAGAAGTACGACGTGCACAAGGTCAACCAAGCCATGCTGAAAGAAATGGGTATCGTCCCGGAGACGGCATGACAAAGAGAGTGTTCGACATCATCGCCTCCGCCCTGGCCCTGCTGCTGCTGGCGCCGGTGCTCGCGGGCGCGGCGCTGCTGGTCGCCTTGAAAATGGGACGGCCGGTGTTCTTTCGCCAGCAGCGTCCCGGCCTGGATGGCAAGCCCTTCACCATGCTGAAGTTCCGCACCATGCGGGACGCGCGCGATGCACAGGGGCGGCCGCTGTCAGACGCCGAACGCCTGACACCCTTCGGCCGATGGCTGCGCGCCACCAGCCTGGACGAACTGCCCGAACTGTGGAATGTGCTCAAGGGCGACCTGAGCCTGGTCGGCCCCCGGCCGTTGCTGATGGAATACCTGCCCCGCTACAGCGAGACCCAGCGGCGGCGCCACGAAGTGCGGCCCGGCCTCACCGGCTGGGCCCAGGTCCATGGCCGCAACGCCGT
This sequence comes from Pusillimonas caeni, assembly GCF_003545815.1. GTDB lineage: Bacteria > Pseudomonadota > Gammaproteobacteria > Burkholderiales > Burkholderiaceae_B > Pusillimonas > Pusillimonas caeni. The sequence continues at coordinate 228,837 of NZ_PDUW01000003.1, read as the reverse complement.
GGACTGGAACGAGCGATTCGAACTGGACGTGTGGTACGTGGACCACCGCAGCTTCTGGCTCGACATGAAGATACTGGCGATGACCGTGCGCCTGGTCCTGAGCCGGCGCGGCGTCAGCGCCCAGGGCGAAGCGACGATGCGCGAGTTCATGGGAGACGAACGATGAAGAACCTGGCCATCGTGGGCGCCGGCGGCCATGGCCGCGTCATTGCGGATGCCGCGCAAACCGGCGGCTGGTCGAACGTCGAATTCTACGACGACGCCTGGCCCCGCCTGGGCGCCCGGAACGGGCCCTGGGCGCTGCGCGGCGACATGGCGCTGCTGCTGGAGCGCCTGGACGAATACGACGGCGTCATCGTCGGCATCGGAGACAACCGGCTCCGCGCCATGCTGCAGCAGCGCCTGCGCGAGGCGGGCGCGCCCTTGGCCTGCGTCATCCATCCCACCGCCATCGTCAGCCGCTACGCCAGCCTGGGCGCCGGATGCGCCGTATTCGCCCGGGCCATCGTCAATGCGGGCGCGCAGATAGGCGCCGGCGTCATCCTGAACTCCGGCTGCACGGTCGAACACGACTGCGTGCTGGAAGACTACGTGCACATCGGCCCGAACGCCGGCCTGGGCGGCGGCGTGCACATCGGCCAGCGAAGCTGGGTCGGCATAGGCGCCAATATCAATCACCTGATCCATATAGGCAGCGACAGCACCATAGGCAGCGGGGCCACGGTGATCCGCAACGTGGCGGACGCCATGGTCGCCGTCGGCACGCCTGCGCGTTCCCGGCCCCTGCGACATCCCGCAGCGCCCGACAGCCTTGGCGCCGCGCCCGGACACCCCTCCCGACACTCTTGAACATCAGCGTAAAGACCATGCTCAATACCTCTTTTTCGCCCTGGCCCAGCTACACCGACGAGGAAGTGCAGGCCGTCGGCAACGTACTGCTTTCCAACAAGGTCAATTACTGGACCGGCCAGGAATGCCGCCGGTTCGAAACGGAATTCGCCAGCTGGGCCGGCTGCGCCCACGCCGTGGCGCTGGGCAACGGCACCCAGGCACTCGAAGCCGCGCTAATGGCGCTGGACATCGGCCCGGGCGACGAAGTCATCGTCACCCCGCGCACCTTCCTGGCTTCGGCGTCATGCATCGTGCACACGGGTGCGACACCCGTGTTCGCCGATGTCGACCGCGATTCGCAAAACCTCACGGCGGCGTCGATCGCGGCCGCGCTCACGCCGCGCACGCGGGCCGTCATCTGCGTCCACCTGGCCGGCTGGCCCTGCGACATGGACCCCATCATGGAGCTTGCCCACAGCCACGACGTGGCCGTCATCGAGGACTGCGCCCAGGCCCACGGCGCCCGCTACAAGAACCGGCCGGTCGGCTCCATCGGCGACATCGGCGCCTGGTCCTTCTGCCAGGACAAGATCATGACGACGGGCGGCGAAGGCGGCATGGTCACCACCAACGATCCGGCGCTATGGCGCAAGATCTGGGCGTACAAAGACCACGGCAAAAGCTGGGATGCCGTCTACGAGCGCGAGCACCCTCCGGGCTTTCGCTGGCTGCACGAGAGCTTCGGCACCAACTGGCGCATGCAGGAGACCCAGGCCGCCATCGGCCGGATCCAGCTTCAGCGCATGCCCGAATGGCACGAGCGCAGGCTGGCGCACGCCCGGCGCATATGGAACGCGGCGCGCCGCATTCCGGGGCTGCGCGCGCCCAGGGTGCCGGGCTACTGCCAGCATGCCGCCTACAAGTGCTACGTCTTCATCGAGCCCGAAAACCTGGCCGAAGACTGGAACCGCGACCGCATCATCCACGAGATCACGGCGCGCGGCGTGCCCTGCTATCAGGGCTCGTGCTCCGAGGTCTACCTGGAAAAAGCCTTCGACGGCACGGGGTGGCGCCCGGCCCAACCCCTTCCGGTGGCCCACGAACTGGGGGAGACCTCGTTGATGTTCCTGGTGCATCCCACGCTCGAGGAACATGAAATCACGCAAACCTGCGTGGCGCTGGCCGAAGTCATGCGCCACGCGTCGACATCGGAAATCCACCATGGACAGTGAACGAATCCTGCACGTCCATAGCCATGCGCTGCGGGAACGGCTGCTGCGCCTGTCCCCGCGCAGCAAGCGCATGCTGCAGATCGCCGTGGACGTGCTGCTCATCTGGCTGGCGCTGTGGCTGGCCTTTGTCATACGGCTGGGCGATGCCCGCATCGTCCAGCCCTTCGGCGCCCACGCCTGGCTGTTCACCGCCGCGCCGCTGACCGCCATCCCCCTGTTCCTGCGCTGCGGCCTGTACCGCACCGTCATGCGCTACCTGGGCCCCCAGGCCCTGACCGCCATCGGCCGCGTCGTGACCGCCGCGGCCGCCTTGCTGGCCGCCGTCGTCTACCTGTATGGCGATTCGCCCGCCATCGTGCCGCGTTCGACCATCGTCATCTACTGGCTGCTCAGCCTGCTGTTCATCGGCGGCCTGCGGGTGCTGGTGCGCCACTACTTCAACAATGTGCAGTTCGGCGAAGACACCCTGCCCCTCATACCCAACGGCGGCCGCCGCAAGGAAGAACGCCCCAGGGTGGTGATCTACGGCGCCGGCGCCGCCGGCAACCAGCTGCTGCAGGCCCTGCGCCTGGGCGGCGAACTGCTGCCGGTGGGCTTCCTGGACGACAACAAAGAATTGGCCGGCCGCCTGATGGCCGGCCTGCAGGTGTATTCGCCGGACCAGCTCGACTTCATGCTGCGCGACACCGACGCGCAGGAGATCCTGCTGGCCATTCCGTCGGCGTCCCGTACGCGCCGCAACGAGATCATCGACATGCTGGCGTCGCATTCGGTGCCGGTCCGCACCCTGCCCGGGCTGATGGACCTGGCCTCCGGCCGAGTCCAGGTCGAAGACCTGCGCGAAGTACGTGTCGACGACCTGCTCGGGCGCGAGCCCGTGGCGCCGGACCAGACCCTGTTCGGCCGCTGCATAGACGATCAGGTCGTCATGGTGACCGGAGCGGGCGGCTCGATAGGTTCTGAATTGTGCAGGCAGATCGTGCGCCGTACGCCCCGCGCCCTGATCCTGTTCGAGCACTCCGAGTTCGGCCTGTACGCCATCCAGCGCGAGCTCGAAGAGCACGTCCGGCATGCCAAACTGGCGATACGCATCGTGCCCGTGCTGGGTTCGGTGCGCAACCCCAGCCGCCTGCTGGACGTCATGGACGCATGGCATGTGGATACCGTGTACCACGCCGCTGCCTACAAGCACGTGCCCATGGTCGAGAACAACATCGCCGAAGGCATCGTCAACAACACCTTCGGCACCCTCTACGCGGCGCAGGCCGCGCTGCGCGCCGGTGTAAGCAACTTCGTGCTGGTCTCCACCGACAAGGCCGTGCGCCCCACCAACGTCATGGGCGGCACCAAGCGCATGGCCGAACTGGTGCTGCAGGCCCTGGCCAAGGAAGCACGCCCGGTCCTGTACGGCAAGCGCGACGACGCCGTCGACAACCGCACCCGTTTCACCATGGTGCGCTTCGGCAACGTGCTGGGCTCGTCGGGCTCGGTCATCCCCCTGTTCAAGCAGCAGATCCGCCAGGGCGGACCCGTCACCGTCACCCATCCGGAGATCACGCGCTACTTCATGACCATACCCGAGGCCGCCCAGCTCGTGATCCAGGCCGGCTCCATGGGCCGGGGCGGCGACGTCTTCGTGCTGGACATGGGCGAGCCCGTCAAGATCGCCAGGCTGGCCGAGAAGATGATCCAGCTGTCGGGCCTGAGCGTGCGCCACGCCGGCAACGCCGACGGCGACATCGAGATCCGATACACCGGCCTGCGTCCCGGCGAGAAACTGTATGAAGAACTATTGATCGGCGACAACGTATCACCCACGGACCACCCCATGATCATGCGGGCCAACGAAAAAGACCTGTCCTGGGAGGCGCTGAAGAAATCCCTGGCCGAACTCGACGGCGCCATCCGCAGCGACGACTACCCCCGCTCGCGCCAGCTCTTCTACCGGCTCGTGGACGGCTACCAGGCCAGCGGCGAGATCGTTGATCTGATTTATCGGGAGCGGGGCGTGAAGGCGGCGAGCGCCGCGGCGGATTGAAGGAGTTAGCGGCCGCCTGTGCTTTCGCGTTCCGCGAACTCAACTCGGGCGGCTTGGTCCGTAACCGTTTTGAATGTCGGCTCTCGCAATGGCATTAGTCCGCATTCCCTACGCAAGGCGAGCACCTCGTTCCATCCATCCGTGGAAACCGCCAGATCGGATACGGCAAACTCTATTCTCCGCTGAGCTTCAATCATGGAGTAGCCCGCTTTCACAAGCGCGGAAACCGCCAGATTTTCATTATCGCTGGATAAGGCCCAACGATTGGCCATCAGAAGTGCCGACACATAGCGACGTACGAGGTCTCTGTTGGAAGCGACCCACTCCCGTCTCGCGACAACCACTTGGCCGGGATAATGCGGTGCGATGTCGACGCCCCGCCAAAGCACGTTGTACCCTTCTTTTTCGGCAAGAGAGTCGAAAGGAGGTATGAGAATTGTGGAGTGCGATTCGCCCCGCATGAGCGATTCGAATCGATGCCGGACTCCGCCGGCCTCGGCAAAGCGACAAGATCTCCAATCGATTCCAATCGTGGTAAGAGCCCGATAGAGAACCAAGACAAAGCCATTGGTCGTGGCGTCGACCGCAATAGGTTCTGTCGCCGCTTGCGCCAAAGTGCCAATATGACCAGTAGAAACAAAGCTCAATTCAGTAGAGCGCTCTAGCTGCACAAGCATGACCAGGTTTGCATCGTATTGGTCATTCCATGCAATGACATTGTCCATTACGCAGACACCCACGTCCCAAGTTCCGTCGGCGAGTCCTGACCCGATCTGTTCTGAGGAGACCGTCTGAGTCATGTCCAACGACAGCGACTGATCTTGAAATGAACCGATGGCTTGAGCCCAAACTAGAGGAGCAGGGGAAACAAATTGGATTTGTCTGATCGAATTATTCATGATGCGCCTATCTCGTTTAATTGGCGGCCTGAGAATCGATTGGCCAGCTCACAAAAAATATTTCAAGCCGCGTAAGCAGCGCATTCGTCACCAAGCCGATCACACCGAGTACAAGTATTCCGCTGAACACTTCCGTACTTTGAAAAGAGCGGGCTCCCATGAGCATCAGGTACCCGACGCCAGGCTGAGATGACAACATCTCAGCCGCGACGGTGACGATCAGAGCAATTGAAATTGAAACTCTTACACCGGAGAAAATGTGAGGTAAGGCATTCGGCAATTGCATCTTTATCGCACGTGCCAACGGCGCCATTTGAAGCACCGCGGCGACTTCCAGCAACCTAGGGTCAAGTGATCGGAAGCCATGGATCGAAGCCAGCAAAATCGGCCAAATTGAGCCGAGAATCACGACGACAATGATCATCCTTTCAGAATAGCCAAGCACCAGTATGACTACTGGTACCAAGGCAGAGGCCGGCAAAGGCCTTAAGAACTCAACCGTCGGCTCGAGGAGTTTTCGGAGCAAATCGGAAGAGGCTATTGCCCCGCCGGCCAATACCCCAGCAACGCAAGCAATCAGAAAGCCAGTGATCATTCTGCGCAGTGTTTCTGCTACAGAGACGATCATTTCTCCCGACAAAACAAGCGACTGTAATCTCCGGAGCGTATCCAGAGGGCTTGGAAACCAAAGCGGGTTAATCAATTCGTACTGCGCACATAGCTGCCACATTAAGGCAATGAGTACAAGAAAGGTAAAGCTGAAAGCCGGCCAACGCAGCTGTTTCATGCACGCACCTCCCAATACCAACTCAACCAGCGCCTTTCGGCGCTTGCAACTGAATAATTGAATAGCCAGCCGATCAAGCCCAGCCAGATTAAGGTAGCCCAGACGAGAGCAGCTTGAAGCGATTGCTGCGCCACGGTTAAGCCATAACCGAGTCCTATTGGATTAGCCACGACCTCAGTGGTGACCACCACCACTACGGCAATCCCCGCAGCCACACGAATTCCAACCATGATCCCCGGCGCCGCCGCGGGTAATGTAATTCTTCTTGTACGCTCCAGGAATGAGAGCTGCAGAAGCGCGCCGACTTCCTTCAATGTTCGATCCGTTGAGCGAATCGAGTCCGTCGTCATGATCAGAATTGGCCATACACTCGCAAATGCTGCGGTAAATGCGCTCATTCGATATCCAAACCCAAATATCAAAAGGCTCAAGGGAATCAACGCTACTGAAGGTATAGGTCTCAGCAGCTCAATGGTGAGCGATGAAATTTTTTCTAGTGAACGGGACAATCCCAGCAGCACGCCGCCAGTCACCCCTATGCAAATAGCTATAACCAGCGCCAATAACATAGAGGCCACGGTTTGCATCGTCTGGACAATAAGCTGTCCGTTCAGGATTGCTTTTATCCACGCAAGAATTATCTCGCTTGGCATCGAGAAACTCTCGGGAGGTAGAGCACCAAGCCTTGCCATTATTTCCCAACCCACAATAGCAACGGTGGGAACCAGACTGCCCAGCAATATCTGACTCAATGGTGAAGATGCTTGTATAGGCATGTTCGATATTCCAGAAAGCGAGGATTCTCGCGCGTGGCCAACTGATTTCTAGGATAAGGCAGGTCAATGTCGACGATCTCGGCGATACGCCCTGGGTTCGCGGCTAAAGCGATGACCCGGTTGCTTAGGTAAATCGCCTCCTCAATATCGTGTGTGACGAACAGAATCGAGCGCCCCTCTTCGCGTGACAACCGTAGAAGTTCATCTTGCAGATCCTGCCGGGTAAATGCATCTAGTGCTCCAAAGGGCTCGTCCATGAGGAGAACGCGAGGCTCCTGAGCCAGACAGCGGGCGATTTGAACGCGTTGTTGCATACCACCCGACAGCTGCGATGGATATTTTTGGGAATGCTCCTCGAGCCGCATCTTCCTGAGAAGCACGTTAATCCGGTCTCGATGCTCCGACTTCGGTACCGCGCGAGCCTCCAGTGCGAGACTCACGTTTTCGGCAACCGTACGCCATTGCAGTAGCGCCCTTCCATAGTCTTGAAAAACAAAAGCGATATCGAGCGACGGCGTGTTGATTTCACGACCGTTAAAATTTATCGTCCCCGATGTTGGCTCCATCAGACCTGCCATAGCCCGCAGAAGAGTCGTCTTTCCACAGCCCGACGGCCCAACCAGGCAAACAAACTCGTTATCCTTCACAGAGAAACTAGTTGTGCTTAGTATCTCTCGCCGGCTTTTACCTCCTCCGACTTCAAGAGTGATATCACATGCTTCCAGAATTGAAGTACGCATGGCTGTCATTTTGAGTCAGCCGGCGTTAGTATCAAGAATCTTGTCGGGCTTAACGGTTCCTTTTATTAAGCCTACTTCTTTACTCACGTCGATCCAGAACTGCAAATCTTCCCGTGTGACTTCCAAGCCTAGTGTCGATAATGGAATAGTCATTGCCAACTCTTCAGGGAACTTGAGATAGCCGACCTGTGTTCGACGCGCGGCAGCCTGGTTTTCCTTCATCCAAAGCATGGCCTCGCCAATGGCAGCTTTGAAGCTCTGGGCTGCTGTAGGGTTACGCTCAATGAACTCCTTGGTCATTGTGTAGAACGACTCGACATACCTGGGAGAAATGTCGGCCGTGTAAGACGCTACAAGATAGCCGGAGCCACCGCTTATAATGCGCCCTAGAAATGGCTCTACGGGCAATGCCGCATCCAACTGGCCAGCCCGAAGTAAATCAGACATTTGAGGAAAGAATGCCTCGACAAACCTGATCTGTTTACTGTCCACGCCGCGATCGGAAAGCCATTTCACAAAAGCAATGTGCTGCAGCGCGTTGATGCCTGGCACGCCCACTCGTTTACCAATGAAATCCTGGGCGCTCTTAATTTCGCTTTCGTTTCGCGCGACAACGCCCGCTGTGACATGATTCTTATCCTGGAATGAAGCGCCAGCGACAATCCTCAGATCGATGCCTCCTTCCTGGGCTACAAGCAAGGCCGACGGCGTGAGTGTTCCAACTTGCAACGAGCCGCCAGCCATTGCTCCGGCGATGGTGGAACCGACAGGTACGAGTTGCATGGTCACGTCCAACCCATGCTTCTCAAAGAAGCCCTGATCTTTGGCGACAAAGGCAGGAATAAATGCATTTGCGCCCGTATATCCCAATACAATCTTCACACCCGCATAGGCTTGGGACGTTGCGATTGACGCGCACAGCGCAATCAAGCCGGCAATCTGATGGATTTTCATTCGATTCCTCGATACACATAAGGGCAGCAGGCCAACGCCTGACACATTTACCGTTTGCTTAAGATAGGTTGCTATGCGCGATCCATGGGACTTCCTCGGCTTGTAGACCGTCATCGTGTGAAAGGCGTGGTCTCTCAGATTGAGCCATTTCCAAATTGCTCGGAGTGCTGTCCCGAACGCGCGAGTCAGCTACGTTGATCAGGAGACGATGATCTTCTGTAGTGAGCGCAACCTGAAAGACATCCGGGCGGTTGTAATGCCCCGCGAAATCATGGATAAGTTTCGGGATAATTACATCTTGAGTGTCGACATCGGCGTACACAATGCCCTCGCCGGGCTCCATCTCGGCTAGTATCTGACCCTTCGGGCCGATGATGGAAGCCCCCGCCCTCTCTTTTGCTTTCATTAAATAATCCCGGTCTTTGGCCGTAGCCGCATAGCGCTCGATCAACTCATCGTTGACGACGGCACAAGAGTTGATCACGAAAGACTTTAATGAGTACGCCAGCCCACGAGTCGCGACCAGAATAGACTCCTGCATGACGTAACTTGCATTGAAGTGAGCCGGCCAGGATGCAACATGCACCACTGGATAATGAACGGCAAGGGCGAAGGTCGCGAGTGGATTAGAGTTCTCGCCGCAAAGCATGCCGCTAATCGCCCCGAAGTCCGTTTGAAAGGCCCGCATAGTGCTGGCTTGGCCACCAGCATGAACGAGACGCTCGCCATTTGTAGGAACCATCTTCTGATGCTTGCCCAAGATCTGGCCCGATCTGCTGATGAACAGCTGCGTGTTGTACATCGTTCCCGTTGTACCGGAAATCTTCTCGTTGATTCCTACAACAGCAATTATGTTGGCGTCTCGACACGCGCGGCACAAAGCATCTGTGGACGGACCTGGTACCTCCACAGCGTTCTTGAACAGCTCCCGCGACATCAGAAGCGCCTCGTCGCCCACGTCCGGCAAGAAATTGAACCAGCCCGGATGCGTTGGAATGAAGCCTTCGGGGAAACCAATGAGATCGGCTCCATTTTCCCCAGCCTCGCGGATAAGCCGACAAGCTTTCTCGACGGATGCGTCTCTATCGAGGAACACGGGTGCTGCCTGTACAGCCGCAAGACGCAACTTCTTATATGTATCAGCCACTATGTCTACTCCGATGTCAAAAGAAATGCGCAGACAGGAAAAGGATCCATCTGCTTCTGGTCTGTCCGAGTTTTGGCGTCGAATTACGGCACCTCGAACATTACGGCGTCTCGAACGACTTCGGAACAGATTAAGTTGCGATCAAACTCCAGTCAATAGTGAATGCCTTTCATTTTTCAAAAAATAGACTAGCGTTTTCCCTATTAGTTATTTCACCAATAACGAATACCATTCACCTATAATCAAGAATGCCGTTTAAGAAGAGCAGTGAACGGAAATTAATTTGAATAGAAACACCGTACCTTCCTGTACGGTGTTTTCGCTAATTGGAGGTTGCAGCAATGTCACAGAGGAAGAAAGAAGGAGTTCGAGAGGCAATCTTGAGCTCAGCGTTCCGACTGTTCTCTGAAAGCGGTTATAACGAAACCTCAATCCCGGCCATTGCCCGCGCTGCAGGCATGTCTACGGCGAACGTCTATATCTACTTCAAGTCGAAACTTGACATTCTGTTCACGCTATATGAGCCGTGGTTAGTGAATTTTCTCGATCGACTGGACCGTTCCTTACAGCGCATCGAGGCCGAACCCAAGAAAATTGAACGCCTTCTCAAGGGACTGTGGCTTGAGCTTCCAAGGGAGTCCAACGGCTTTGCCAACAACATCATGCAAGCGCTATCAACAAGCCGTAGCGACCAATATGATCCACGCCTTCGGCTTTTACTGGAGCAACGCGTATCAGGCTGGATTACCGACTGTCTCGACGTTACACCGAGTACCGCATCCGCGATCGCTGAAGTAGTATTGGTGGCGTTTGATGGCTACGCAATGACCTACCATCTGGAACAGGGAGTGACATGCAATATGAAGACAGTACGGTTGTTTGCTCAGTATTTGCAGGATAATTAGCACAGCTACGCCTCGAAAAAAGCTCCGATCGCTTCCCAAGGGGCTTAAGAAGCTTTGCACCGGTTCGACGCGGACCCAGCACTTCTGCCAGCGCGCCTTGCTACGGCATGCCGTTGTACTTCTGAAACATGTCGTGAACATGAAGGGAAGCGCCATAATGAAAGAATGAGGTACTCGTTGCGGAAACATGGCTGTTGTTCCTTGCCGGGTTTACTACGCGGGCCGAACAGCCCCGCAAGCCCATCGCTCCTTTATCCATACAGTATCCCGACCTCAGTGAAGCGGACGCCTATCGAATCTCCGCAGCCAGGCTTCAATTGCGAAATCGCAAGACGACAGGCTCGCAATCCGATTGCATGAGGACTTGGCACTAGCGCCCAGCCGCTGGCGCGAAGCCGCACGTTCGACAGTCGTTTTCCGCTTGGCGCCTGCGGCCGCCGAACAGGCAAAGGCACGTCCATCATTCGCGCCAATGCCTGCCGGCCCGTAAACCGTCGAGCGAGCGTTGCCGCCCGGGGCCGTACAGGCCCGACAAACTCGTGATCCAGGCCGGCTCAATGGGCCGGGGCGGCGAGATCGTGGATCTGATTTATCGGGAGCGGGGCGTAAAGGTGGCGAGCGCCGAGGCGGATTGACGGTCTGCCCCGACCCTTTTTTCTCCAGAGGCGCAAATATTTGCAAGAGGCTATTATAAATAATAGAATAAGGGTAAACCCTAGTTTTGATGAAGAAGAGTCACATGGAACGCCAGGAAACCCTTTTAAACCCTGTTTTCAACCGCAAGCAAGCAAGGCAGCCGGAGGCTTTGTCCCAGGCTCCCGCCGCGACATCGACCAAACTGGCCGATTTCTGCGAGCGCCTCCACGCCATCCGCAGTAGCCGTCCCCAGTACGTCCGCTATCTCGAGACGATCTCCCCTCTATAGCGCGGCTGTCCTGCGGCGCGCTTCCGCGGGCCGCGCTACTGCGCCATTTGGCGAGGCAGCCAGAGAGCAAGATCGGAAAATGCGATCACCAGCCCCATGACCACCACGTTGCACAAAATAATGGGAACGGCGGCTTTGATGATGTCGCGGAACGCTATGTTGGGCAGGATTCCCTTCACGACGAATAACAAGATGCCAAACGGCGGGGTGATCTGTGCCAGTTCGACGTTGATCAGCATGGCGACGCAGAACCAGATGGGATCGTAGCCCAGCGACTTCACGATAGGAATGAAGACGGGTACCGTCATCATGATGAGCGGCACGCCTCCGATGGGCCCGCCCAGCAGCAATGTGATCAAGTGCATCAAGATGACGAGCAGCAGCGGCGAGATGCTGAGGGCCGACGCCCACACCACCAGCTCTTGGGTGGCTCCCGTGTAGGCCAGCAGCTGGGTGAACGCCTGCGACGCGGCCAGGATGGACAACACCATCACCGAAGTGCGCATGGTCGACACCAGCGCTTCTTTCATGGCCGCCCAGCTGCAGGCGCCATAGACCACCGTCAATAGAAAAGCTCCCAAGGTGCCCAAGGCGGCCGCCTCGGTGGGCGTCGCGATGCCGATAAAGACCGTGCCGATCACGCAAAAGATGACGATGGACAGCGGCAATACATATTTGCAGGTCAGAACCAGACGCTCTTTGATGGGTATCCTGTCCGAGTCGTACTTGGGCGCTGCCGTTTTATCCAGGGTGCAGCGCACCACGACATAAATAATGAAGGCCATCACGAGCAGCAGTCCGGGTATGACGATGGCGACCAGCAGCTTGCCCACCGACACTCCGGCGATGACCGCCAGAATGACGCCCAGTGCGCTCGGCGGTATCAAGATGGCGATGCCTCCGCTGCCCAATAGCGGGCCAATAGTCATTGCCGTGCTGTATCCACGCGATTGCATCATGGGGGCGAGCGTGCGGGTCAGCATGGCGGTCGAACCGATGCTCGCACCCGACAGAGTGGCCAACAACGCTCCCGAACCGACCGAAAGCAGCGACAGCCGGCCCGGCACATCGCTGAGCCATGTATCCAACGTCGCAATCATCCGGTGCGCAATTCCGGTCCGAAACATGATTTCGCCCATCAGGATAAACAAGGTAATGGGCAACAGCACAAAGTTCGACAGACTGCCGTACATGCTGTCTATAAAGAGCTCGAAGCCGGCGCTTCCCATGAAGTAGCCGAGGAAAACGATGTTGACTCCGAAGAACGAGAAGACCACCGGCACCCCCATCAGAACGAGGGTGAAGAAACTGCCCATCAACAAAAAAAACGCGGTATACCACTCCAAGGTCGTCTCCTTATCTATCGTGGTTGTGCTGCATTCAGTGTTTGCTTTGCGATTCTGAGACGAGTTCGCGGACGATCTGCAACAGCCACAAGAAACCGCCGAAGGGGATCACGACATACACGGCATAGAGCGGTATCGATTCCAGCTTGAAGAAGTCGTAGGTGTTTTTCTCGTACAGTTGCCACACCACGTAAGCACCGTAGACGAACAGGACACCGCAGGAGGCGATGGCGAGAATGACCCCGATCGACCTGAAGAACCTGCGGACGGAGGCCGGCAGCAACGAAGCGACCGAATCGTCCCCCACATGCCCTTTTTCCCGCTGCAGCCACGCCGCGCCCAGAAACGTCAGATAAACCAGGCCCCATTCGTTGATGGGCGTTACCCACAAGAACGAGATGTTGAAAAAATACCGGCTGAAGACATCGGCGGAGACGCTGAGCACCTGGAAGACCATGATCACGCAGCCCACGGCAAGAAAGAAATCAAGCAGGCGGTCGAATCCCACACCGAACTTTGAACGTTTATCCATCATGGTCCCTTGTCGCTTCTGAAACGCACGCACGCCCTCGAAAAACCGGAGATTCATTCCGTGGCGCGCGCGCCATGGGCGGGATTATTCGCCCATCAACATGGTCTTGATCTTGGCCAGCTGTTCCGGCGGCAGCTTGTCTTTCAAATCGTCGAAGCGCACGTCGACCGACAAACGTTCCCATTCCTTCGCCTCTTCGTCGGACAGCTTGGTAAAGGTAATGCCGGCTTCTTCCAGCTTCTTGCGCTCCTGTGCTTTCATCTCAGCCACGATTCCCGCCATTTCGGCTTCGTTCTCGATTTGTGCATCGATCAAGGCCTTCTGGGCGTCCGCCGGCAGGCTGTTAAACTTCTGCTTGTTCATCAGGATCATGGTCGTATGCGCCTTCCAGAAAGGATCGTCAAGCACATACTTTGTCACCTCCGCAATACCCATGTCGTGAACGAACAGGTTGTAGGGCGCCGCATCCACCAGTCCCCTTTCGAGCGCACCGTATATTTCGCTGATGCCTATCCCCACCGGATTGGCGCCGAGGGACCTGAAGAAAGGGTTGTAGCCGGTGTGGGAGCGGATTTTCATGCCTTTGAAATCTTCAAGGGAATGAATCGGCTTGCGCGAAAAAATATAGAAGCCGGAATTCGTGCTCGCCCGGCCTATATATTTCATATTGATCTTGTGATGCGCCTTGTCAAACAAGTCGGTATAGCCGTTTTCCCTTTCTTGCTGCGGCGTGACCTTGGACAGGAAAATCGTTTCCACCTCGGGGACGGCGGGAGCGTGCGCGGTAAAGGTCAGCACAATGTCGACCAGACCCTTGCTGCCGGCATTGACCTGGTCGTTGACCGGAAAGACTTCCGGGCCGCCGACGATCTTGATGTCCACCTTTCCGCCGGATTGCTCCTTGACCTTCTCTATCCACGACTTGAACACCGCCATGGAGTCTTCGAACTTGCTCGGCGGCATATAGGTTATGGCTTTGAGCGTAATATCGGCGGCCACGGCCGACGACGCGCACAACCAGGTCAGGGACGATACAGCTGCGGCGCGGATAAGCGCCTTGCAAATACTCGCGTTCATGCCTATCTCCATAAGTTCAGATACGCCTATGATTGGCGTATCTCAAAAAACGAGCCGATATTGGCTCTGACCGCACGATGAAACGCCTGGGCGGCGATAACGATATCGACACTGGCGATTCCACAAACCGCGACAAAGACTCTTCCTTGCGGGGCGCGTGGCGGACCATCGTGCTCCGCAACGAACTCCTGCGTATCGAGAATGGCCGTGTCAGGCATGTTCGGGCGTCCCACCTTCTTTTCCAGCAAAGCGCGAAAGTACGGAACGTTGTCCGCATAGAATGCGTTGAACTCGCCGACCACTGCCGGATCCCAGGAAAAGTCGACGTCCAGGGGAATGAATACGCTGTGGTCCTTGAGCATGCCCGCCTGCACCGGCGGAATGTCCACCGGCGGCAAAGAAGTCACGACCACATCGGACTCGGCCAGCAGCTGTCCGACATCGTCCACGGGCACCACACGACAAGAGTCGCTATCGAACTCCGCGCAGAACGCTTGCCGCGACTCTGCCTTTTTCGACGAAACGTACACTTGCTTCAATGAGGGAAACACGTGCCGCATCACGGCAAGGCTGGCCTTGCCCAACCCGCCGCAACCAATGAGCCCTAGCACTTGGGGCTGCGCCACCAAGCGTTTGGCCATGACCGCCGCACACGCCGCCGTGCGCAAGAACGTGATGTACATGCCCTCCATGAAGCAAACGGGCTCGCCTGTCTCTGGATCGTTGACCACAATCACGCCCCAGGAATCGGGCAGCTTGTGCTCGAGGTTTCCCGGGTGATAGGAAATCCACTTGACGCCCAGGGCAGGCTCGCCGCCTCCCACCCAGGCCGGCATCGCATGAGAAAAGCTATTGGGGTGATCGGGATGAACCCCGATTTTCGTGGGCACTTCCGCAAGGCCTCGCGCACTTTGCCGGTAAGCATGCTCCACCGCCGACACAACATCATTGTGCGTCAAGCCTAGAGTTCTCAAGTCCGCTTCACCCAGCAATCGAATGTATGCCATGAATCTTTTCCTTCTCTACCCGATCACCCGAAGGCGGTAGTCGCTGGAATCAGAGAGCAATTCGGCGCCGTCCGGCCGAATGACGACCTGCTCCTCCGGATTGACCAGGCCATCGACGCTCTCTATCTTGGGTTCGGGAGTCAGCACCATGCCCACCTGCAGCACGGTGTCGTCTACCCCGGACATGGAGGGAGGCTCGTTTTCCAGACCGATGCCGTGTCCGATGCGCAACGCCGGATGGGTCGAATAGTTCTTCCACTCGGGACGTTCGCTCAAGCGCTTCTGCGAATAGTCGAACAGCTCTTTCACCGGCACGCCCGGCTTCATGCGATCGATCACCTCGAACATGATTTCCCACATGCCGTCGTGTTCTTCCTGCTGACGCTTGGAAGGAGGGCCGAATACGCCGCGGCGCGTGTAGTCCATGCGATAGCCGAGATAGCCCGGACCGCCGTCCAGGTACAGCACATCGCCCCGTTGAAACGTGTTGTTGGGTCCCGTCGCCCCCAGCACGATCGGAGGTCCGGAGTTCAGGTCGGCGCCCTCTTCCATGTAATAAGCCAGAATGCGCTTCTGCACCGAAGCCAGGCTGTCCCCCTCTTTGACTTCGTTGAAAATACGGTCCCATGCGCGGCCGCCCATTTCGCAGGCCTTGCGCAGGCAGTCGATTTCCCACTCGGACTTGATCAGGCGGCAAGACCAGACCACCGGCCCTGAATCGACAAAGGTCGCATGGGGCAGCTCTTCCTTGAGACGCTCGAAGTCGACCAACGGAATGCCCAGCCAGCTTTCGCGGCCCAGCTCGATGCCCAACTTGGCATCGGTCAGCTTCCGTTCTTCGAGCACGCCGCGAAGCCCCCAGTCGACCCTCTCATCGCGCGTAAACGGCACGTCCGGATAGATGCGGCGGTCGTCGACCCACGACGGGTAATCGCGCCCGTAGAGCCGTGCGAACATACCCGGCCCCGACCAACTTATCATGGCGGGCTCGCCTTCCAGGGGCAGCACGAAGATGGACGCGCGGGACTTCATCCAGGCGGGCGTAGGCTGCCCCGTAAAGTACTGAAAGTTCAACGGATCGGTAACAATCAACCCCGCCATATCGAGCTCGCGCATTTTCTCGCGGGCCCGTGCGACGCGATTTTCATGTTCTGATCTGGGTACACTCATCATGGTCTCCTTGCCCTGTAAATTCATCGACGCTCCTCGGGCGCGGGCGCGTCCCGGCGTCTCGCATGCGGCTGTGGCCTCGCGCTGGGGGCCCGTCAAACGCCTTGTTCGTATACGCTCTCGCCGCCGATAAACACGCTGCGAATATTCTCCTGCTGGCTGAGCACCGAGATGTCCTTCAAGGGATCGCCCCGGACGACGATGAAATCGGCCAGCTTCCCTTTCTCGAGACTCCCGATCTCGTTTTCCCTCTGCAACAAGCCCGCCGAATGCAAGGTGGCCGTCATGATGGCCTGCATCGGACTCATGCCCATCTCGACCAGACAAGCGAGCTCCTCAAGATTCCGGCCGTGGCGCGTGAACGGCACGCCGGAGTCGGTTCCCATCGCCATCTTTACTCCTGCCGCGAGGGCTTTGCCAAAGCCCTGGATGTGCTGGTCGATAGCCGAACTCGCCTTGCGCACGGAATGCTCGGGAATGCCGGCATCGACGCCATGCTTGACGACATTCCTCACCGCGATCGAGGTCGCAACCAGGTAAGTGCCCCGGTCGACCATCATGTCAATGCCCTCATCGTCGATGAGATAGCCGTGTTCGATGGAATCGACGCCGGCCTGGATGGCGTTCTTGATGGCCGTCGCGCCATGGGCATGGGCGCAGGCCGTTTTTCCGGCCCGATGCGCCTCTTCGACGCCAGCCCGCATTTCCTCGACCGTGAATTGGGCGGCACCTATTTCGGTGCCCTGCGATAGGATGCCGCCGCTGGCCACCAGCTTGATATGGTCCGCGCCTTGCTTGAGCATCTGCCGGGCCGCCTTGCGCACGCCCTCGGGACCGTCGGCCTCGATGCCCGAGCCGACCCCGTGTCCACCTGTCATGCAGATCATGCAGCCGCACAGCAGCATGCGGGGCGCCACGCACAGTTTTTCCTGGGCCGCCCTTCTCAAGGCGAAATCGACCCCGTCGCGCGAACCACAATCCCGTACGGTGGTGATGCCCCCCTGGACCGTACGCATGGCATTCCTGGCCGCCCTCAGGGCGGACAAAGGCGCCGGCTCTTGCCGCGTGGCGGCCGGGTTGGCATCGCCGTCGCTATACAGGTGCACGTGACAATCGATCATTCCAGGCAGTAAGGCCAGGCCGCTCAGATCGCGAACCGAATCCGCCTTCATCCCTTCAGGCAGCTTGCCCGGCCCTACATCGAGGATGCGGCTGTCTTGGACGACGAGGTAGCCGGTAAACGACTGTCCCGTGCCGTCGATGATGTGTGCGTTGTGGTAGGCATTGATCATGTTTTGCTCCTTTTTTCGCCGACTAGAAGCCGACAGCCATGCCGTCTTTGCGATGATCCGATCCGGCAACGTAGCCATCGGCCGTACGCCGGATGATCTGGGCCCCGCCAAAAGAAAACACCGCCTCCCCCTGGTCGACCGACACTTCGTGTCCGCGCTGCCTGAGCCCTTCTACGACTTCCGCCGGCATGGCGCGCTCGACCAGCACTTCTTTGCCTGCCCGGTATTGCCACCGGGGCGCATCGATGGCCGCCTGCGGATTCTGTTTGAAGACGAGCGTACGCAGCGCGACCTGCATATGCCCCTGGGCCTGCATGGGGCCGCCCATGACGCCAAAGGCCATGAGAGGCGAATTGCCCTTTGTGGCAAAGCCCGGGATGATGGTGTGAAAAGGCCGCTTGCGCGGGCCGACGCAATTGGGATGCCCTGCCTGCAGAGAGAACCCCATGCCACGATTCTGCATGCTGATTCCCGTTTCCGGCACTACGACGCCCGAGCCGAAGCCCTCGTAGTTCGACTGGATGAACGACACCATCATGCCGTTCTCGTCCGCGGCGCATATATAGACCGTGCCGCCTTGCGCGGGCGCTCCCGCCGCATAGGTCTTGGCTGACGCCGGATCGATCAACGCGGCCCGGCCGGACAAGTACTCATCGGACAGCAGTGACTGGACGTCGAAAGAATTCAGATGCTGATCGGCGATGTAGGCTTCGGTATCGGCGAAGGCCAGCTTCATCGCCTCAATGCATAGATGAATGAACTCCGCGCTGTCGGGAGCGTATTGCCCCAAATCGAAGCGGCTCAGAATGCCAAGGCCGATAAGGGTTGCAATGCCCTGGGTGTTCGGCGGAATTTCATGGATGGTTGCGCCGCCCAGGTCCTTCTGTATGGTGCCGCACCAGAAAGGCTCGTAACCGGCCAGGTCCTCTTTGGACAACAGGCCGCCATGCAATTGGGACCACGCCAGCAGCTTTTCCGCCAAACCGCCGCGATAGAAGGCGTCGGAGCCTTCGCGGGCGATCATTTCCAGGGAAGCGGCCAAGCCGGGATTGGCGAACGCCTCGCCGGGCGCCGGGGCCCGGCCCGCGGGCAGGAAGCATTCCCGGAAGCCGGGCTGGTCCTGGTACTTGTGCGCGATCGCCGCCCATAGCGTCGCGATGACGGGGCTGACCATGAAGCCGTCGCGGGCGTAGGAGATGGCCGGTTCGAAAAGCCGCGCGAAGGGAAGCCTGCCAAAACGCCGGCTCAACGCTTCCCACGACGCCACCACGCCAGGCACGGTCACGCTGGCCCAGCCCCTGGACGGCATCTTCTGCAGGCCCTCGAAGACGCCGGCCTCCCAGCGCGCCGGGCTCGGGCCCGAGCCATTGAGTCCGTGTACTCTGGATCCGTCCCATACGATTGCAAATGCATCGCCGCCCAGGCCGCAACCGGTGGGCTCCACGACGGTCGCCGCCATGGCGGCGGCAAGCGCGGCGTCGACCGCGTTGCCGCCCGCCGCCAGCATTCGGGCTCCTGCCTGGGCCGCCAATGGCTGGGAGGTGGCAACAATGTTCTTCGCACAGACTATCGGACGCCGAGATGAGTATGGCAGGGAATAGTCGATGTCTGCGTCCATGCACTCTCCTTGGCTCTGGCCATGACGGCCGTTGAAACGTTGAAAAAACGCTTTATCTGCTCTTGTTCACCAGTGCCCGCCATTCGGGATGGGTGGCGGTATTGCCCCGCACCAGGTCGAAATAGATCTGCTGCAGCTTGCGGGTAAGGGGACCCGGCTTCCCGTCGCCGATCGGCCTGTCATCGAGCTCGACCACCGGAGTCACCTCGGCCCCCGTGCCGACGAAAATCATTTCGTCGGCCACATATACATAGTCGCGGGTGAAGAACTCTTCGCGCACGGCCCAGCCGTTCTCACGGGCGATCTTGATGACCGTATCCCGCGTAATGCCGTCGAGAATATGTGTGAGAGGCGGGGTGATCAGCTCGCCGTCCTTGACGATAAAGACGTTCTCGACAGAGCCTTCCGCCACATGGCCCTGTGCGTCGAGCAGCAGCGCTTCGTCATAGCCTTGCTGATGGGCCGTCACGCGCGCCATCTGGAACAGCATGTAATTGCCCGCCGCCTTTGCCTTGGACATATTCGAGTTGATGTGGTGCCGGGTAAAGGAAGAAGTCGCAACGCGTGTTCCTTTTTCGAGCTTGCCCTTGCCCAGGTACTCGCCCCAGAACCACGTTGCGATGCCGACGCTGACGTCACAGCCTTCCGGCGACAAGCCCATGCCTCCAGAGCCTATATACGCTACCGGCCTGATATAGCATTCGTCGAAACCGTTTTCCCGGATAGTCGCCAGGCACGCTTCGATAATCTCGCCTTGGGTATACGGGATTTTCAAGCCAATGATTTTTGCAGACTTGAACAAGCGCTCGATGTGCTCTTTCAGCCTGAAGACGGCGGGCCCCTTGTCGGTCTTGTAGGCCCTGATGCCTTCGAAAACCGAAAAGCCGTACTGGAAACTGTTGCTGATGAAGTCGACGCGCGCATCCCGTTCATCCACGAAGTTTCCGTCTATCCAGACTTTGGTTCCCGCTTGCTTCAATGTCATTTTGCCTCCAATGAATTCTCACCTGCTTGTGTTCAAAAAAGCGCCGAGTGCCGCACGCCGCCCGTCATTTGATGGGCGATTTCTTCAAGTTCGACAGCATTTTCTTTAGCGTTCGATGCATGGCCTCGAGATCCTTTGCATCAATGTCCTGAATGGCCCATTGGTATTGCGCGGCCGCCGACGGCAGAATCTCCGCCAAATGCTGCTCGCCTTTGGCGGTCATCGTGACCCTGAGCGCGCGGGCATCCCCCTCGTCGGGCTCGCAATGGACGCTTTGTGTTTGGCGCAGCAAGTCGACCGTGCGGCTGAGAGTTGAAGGCACCAATAAGGTCGCTTCGCCAAGATCTCGCATGCTGGACGGGTTCTGTCGCGCGAGTGCGATCAATACGCGATAGGCGCTTCTATTAGTTCCGAACGGCTTCAAGGCTTGCGCCAGGCTTATCGAAAGGCGTTCGGCAACCTGCCGCAAGTAATAGGCAGTGGCCACTTCGACAGGGCCATTTTCAGTCTTGGTTTCCATTGTTTTTCTTTAATTGCTTCAACGAAAAATTCCATAATACATGCCAAATATTGTCCCGTTTGGAACGATTTGTGCATACTATGGTTTTCCCGTAGGTAGAGCGGGAGGCGATATTACGGCCTGTCGATGTTGCCTAGGGAGCCCAGTACTTCCGCCAGCGCGCCTTGCTGCGGCATGCCGTTGCCCGCCGTCAACATGAAGGGAAGCGCCATAATGAAAGAATGAAGTGCTCGTTGTGAAAACGTGGCTGTCATTCCTTGCCGGTTTCGATCTGCCCGAAACGGCGCAACATCTTGTCTTTGAGACTGGGCATCGTGATCTCGCCCAGGTGCGAATCGACCAAACGGCCCCGCGCATCGTAGAAAAGCGTGGTTGGCAAGCCATGCGATCTCACTGCCAGCATGGCCTGGGAAGACGGGTCGAGCAGCACATCGGCCAGGCTCAGGCTTTCGCGCTTCAGAAAATCCTGAGCCTGCTCCGCACTCTCGCCCTGGTTGATCATGACAAAAGCGACGCCGGGGAAGTCTTTCTGGGCTCGTTCGAACACCGGCATCTCGCGCCGGCACGGCGGACACCAGCTCGCCCAAAGGTTGAGCACGACCGGGCGCCCCGCATATGCGTTCAGAGAAACCGGGCGTTCATCCAGTGTTGCCAGCTGCAAGTCGGGCAGAGGCTCGGCAGACCGAAGCGTCAAGCTGAGCGCGCTGTTGGCAAGCACCCAGATTACGACGCCGGCGGCGATGCCGGACAGAGCTGGGATTCTCATCGTCTTGGCCGAACGGGTTTCCCACCAGACGACAGCCAAGGAAACGGGTATGCCGGCCCACCAGGCAAACCCGCCGTCGCCAATAGCAATCATGGACATCGGTGCGGCCGAGTACTCTTTCCACCATAAAGCGATATAGCCCAGACGCGCGGCGACGAAACCCCAGAATGCGGCATCGAACAGCGCCCCGCCCGCCGCTTTGGGCGGTGTAACGGATAGCATTCGGGCAGTACTCCGGGCCATCGCCCATGCGCAGAACAAGGCGATCGCGACGATAATCACCTGGATGGAGAATGGGCCCACACCGATCATGATGTGTCAGCCGCGTCCAGCCAGACATTTCAGGGATCCATCCGCATCCATCTCGCTCACTACGCGCAGATCGCAGCGCTTCGTGCCGTCGGGCCCCACGAGTATCAGCGTAGGCGGCCCCATGACCCCCCAGTGCTCGAGCAGCGCGCGGTCCGTAGCGTCATTGCCCGTCACATCCGGCCGCACGAGCTGCATGCGAGCCAGATGTGGGCAAGACGCGCGCACCGAACACCGCGATCGCCAGCAGCGGCAAACCCATGCAGGCCAAGGGCGAACAGGGCCAGGCCCCTTGAACCGCACTGCCGGTTTGACGTCTTCGTCGGGTAGCCCAAGGTCCAGTATGCAGACGTCGAAATGCGAGGATATCAAGGCAGCATCCGCCAGGCTGGCGGTATCGACATGATCCACGGTGAGACCGTGCAGCCTCAGTCCCGTCACAATGCCGCTGGCCACAAGCGGGTCGTCTTCGACAAGCAGAACGTGCACCTAGATACTCCCTGACGTTGCCGGCACCGCGTTCAAAAAACCGCGTACCGCTTGCTACAGCGCAAATATCTTAGCAGCCTTTTCAGGCGCGAACCGCACTGCGGCCTCTTAATGCTGCCTTGGTTCGGTGCTCGGCGTCATTGCGTCCTTGAAACCGCACTGGCCGGATCGGCAAATAACATCGACCGAAACATGGAAAACCGAATAACATGAGAGGGACAGTCGTTGAGGAGCTCCCCGTGACCTTCGATTCCAATCGCATCCATCAATTGGCCCAAGCCCTTTGGCGGGCCGAACAGACCCGCAAGCCCATCGCCCCTTTATCCATACAGTATCCCGACCTCAGTGAAGCGGACGCCTATCGAATCTCCGCAGCCAGGCTTCAATTGCGAAATCGCAGGACGACGGGCTATAAGCTGGGCTACACCAGTGAAGCCATGCGGCGGCAAATGAACATTTCGACGCCGAACTACGGGGTGTTGACGGACGACCTGTTGGTCTGTGGCGGCGAGTTGCCTCACGACGCGCTGATTCATCCATTAGTCGAGCCCGAAATCGCAATCCGACTGCATGAAGACTTGGCGCTAGCGTCCAACCACGACAAAAACTCGGTGATGGCAGCCCGGCCCGAGTTTATGCTTGCAATCGAAGTGTGCGATACACGTTATCTAACGTACAAGTTTGCCGCCGTCGACAACATTGCCGACAACAGTTCCGCCTCTCGTTACGTGCTGGGGGCGTCGTCTCCTATAAGTCTCCGCACCGATCTGGAAACCTTGAGTATCGAGCTTTGGATAGACGGCGAAGCTAAAGACCAAGGGATCGGGGCCAACGCGTTGGGCAACCCCTTGCTTGCAGTAGCGTGGCTGGGCAACCGTCTGAGCCTCGAGAACACGACGCTCAAAGCCGGCGACATTATCTTGACCGGCGGGCTGACCAAGGGATATCGGGTGCAACGAGGCCAGACCGTGACCGTGACTAGCAAGGCCTCGGAGATCGCCGGCGTCTCGGTGCAGTTCACCTAAGGAAGATTGCGTTGCCGATATGGGCACACAGCCATGTGGTGCCCAGCCCACATCTACGCCGCAGAAACACGATGGAAAAGGCGATCGAAATACACGAGGCCGTCCCTGCTGTCCGAATGCAGGCCGATCTCGAGGGCCTCGACGAGCATAACGGTGTGGCTGCCCACTTCGTCGGCGCGCACAATCTCTCCCTGGAAAGTGGCAAGCGCGCTTTGCAGTATGGGCAGCCCCAAATATGAGCCGACCCAGTCGTCGTCCGCGAAACGATCGGCCATCGGTACGCCGGTCAGGCCGGCGAAGTCGCGAGCAAGCGCTTCGTGGTCGGCACTCAACACATTGACGCACAAGCGACCGTTGGCTTTGAAAACCGCGTTCATGGCGCTGGACCGGTTCAGGCAGACCAGCAGCGTGGGCGGCACGTCGGTTACCGAACAGACCGCCGTCGCGGTAACGCCGCAACGTCCCCCCACACCATCGCTGCTCACTATCGAGACGGCCGCGCTCATGCGGGCCATGGCGTTGCGGAACACCACGCGCCGCGTGTCCGTGGTTTCCATCAGCCCCTCTGAGATTGAGCGCTTGCGTACTGATCACGCAAGCGGCCCAGCACATTCAGGTCGTCATTGTTATGCAGATGCGGCACGCGCCAGCCGTCTTGATCGTAATCGGACAGGCACTGATCCACGAGTTCCGTCATTTTCCCGAGCGTTCCCGAGCCCTGCGCATGCCTCAGGCACTGCATGCGAACCTCGTCGTGGCTGCCCGCGTAGTTGATCTCGTAAAGCTCGTGGCGCCCGCCAAACTCGCTGCCGATGGCGTCCCACAACAACTTGAGGACCTTGATCCGCTCGACGTGGTCTATGCCGCCGGACCCGCGCACGTACTTCGCCAAATAGGCATCGATGGTTGGGTTCCGGATGTCGCGCGACCCTGAAGGCAGGTAGATCAGGCCGCTGGCCACGATCTCTTCGATGCTTTTCTTGATGGCGGGATAAGCCTGCGACGACAATACGCGGTAGCTGTGCTGCGCGGCCTGGCATGGCGTCCAGCTGCCGTTGTGCCACGAGTCGGCATTGCCCACCATGGCCTCGGTCAGGGACCAGAACATATTGCGCCAAGCGAAGATCTCGCCCACCGCGGCCTGCACACCGCGGAATTCCAGCGTGCCCGTGCACTTGAGCGCCTTCACCAGCAGGCCGCAGATGAAATCGAGCTTGACCGCGAACCGGGTGCACGCCTGCATGGGAAACAATCGGCCGAACCCGCCTTGCGGAAACCAGCTGCGGCATCGCTCCAGGTCGCGGTAGATGAGCACGTTCTCCCAAGGGATGAAGGCATTGTCGAATACAAGAATAGCGTCGTTCTCGTCGAAACGGCTTGAAAGTGGATAGTCGAAGGGCGAGCCCATGGCCCCCGCCGCCAGCTCGTACGAGGGCCGGCAAATAAGCTTCACTCCCGGCACGTCCATGCCGGCGATGAACATCAATGCCATATCGGTGTTGTCGCCCAGCAAGCCGGCCGAGCCCTGGCCGATGAAGTTGTAGTGTGTCAGGGCCGAACCGGTGGCCACCACCTTGGCCCCGCTTACATATATGCCTGCATCGGTTTCCCGGTCGACGGAGATGAAGACGTCCTTCACTTCTTCAACCGGTTTGTCCCGGTCGATGGGCGGATTGACGATGGCGTGGTTCAGGAACAGGCATGACTCTTGTATGCGCTTGTACCAAAGCCGGGCGTTGTCCTCGAAGGGGCCATAGTATTCGGGCACGATGCCCAAGGCGATACCGAAGGCCGCCTTGTAGTCGGGCGTGCGCCCCATCCAGCCGTAGCTCAAGCGCGACCAGTCGGCAATCGCATCGCGCTGTTCGCGCAGCTCTTGCACCGAGCGCGCAAAACGGAAGAATTTGTGGGTGTAGCCGTTATTGCCGGTATCGGTCGGGCAGCATAAAGCGTCTTTGTGCGCGGGGTCGTGCAGGGCGTCATAGATGCGCGCCATCGAGGCTGCCGAATTGCGGAAGGCGGGATGCGTGGTGACGTCGTCCACGCGATCCCCATAAATGTATATTTCGCGGCCATCGCGCAATGATTGAAGGTATTCGGCGCCCGTGAACGGGCGCGTCTTGTCGGCCCGGACGTCCTCGGGCAGCGTCTTGGGCAGCTCGGCTGGCTTCATGCATGTCTCCTGTTTTTTTAATGGAATATGGCTACATGATGCTATCGAACGGGCCAAGGCCCAATGCACACAAGCTGGAACCTTTGGTACTTTTCATGGATTTCGGCCTCGCATGCGGGCGCGCCAGGTTCCGGGCGGCAGCTGTGCATGCTGACGGAAGAAGCGGCTGAAATAGGACACGTCCCTGAACCCGAGGTCGTAGGCGATCTGCGTGACCGGAGCCGAAGAGAACAAGAGCAGGCGCTTGGCCTCCTGCATCAGGCGATCATGGATAAAGCGTTTGGAGGGCAAGTCGCCCACCCTGCGGCATATGTCGTTCAGACGGGTTTCAGTCACGTTCAGGGCTTGTGCGTAGCGGCTCAGCTGCCAGTGTTCCCGGAAGTTTGCTTCGATCAATTGGTTGAACTCGCGGAAGATCCGTACGTCCACATGCCGCAAGTCGCGGCTGGGCATCGCCCGTACCGCCGCGCTCGACAGGCGCGCCATGGTCACGAAGGCCAGCCGCGCCAAGGCCAGCAGATTCAGCTCGCGCACTGCCTCAGCCCCGGAAAACTCGGCGCGGATCAACTCGAAATAACCGAACAGGCGACGTACCTGGGGAGCGGACTCGTCGAGCTCCATGCAAAACGCCTGATTCAGGCGCTGCTCCACCATGCCGCCCGGGTCTTCGCTGAACAGAGAATGGAGCACGTGCTGCCGCACTGAAAGCACATGCCCCTCGGCATCGTCGCTGAGCACAAATGCATGCGTCATCGCGGGCGGGGTGAGGAAGAACGCGGGCGCCCGGGCGTAGTAATGCAGCTCATCCAGGCGCAGGCGTACCTCGCCCCTAAGCATCAGATGAACCTGGAAGACCCCGGCATGCCGATGCGCCGCCATATTGTGGCCAAAGAAGTCAGCCAACCGGCCCAGCCCCTCACAATGCACGTCGGCGTCTTCATCGCGAAGGTCGAAGACACGGCCGAAATCGATATTGGGAATGGAGTTGGCCATTACGACATCGGGCTTGCCCTGCTCTTGCCGCGGCGAACGCCGGCGGGGCCTCGCCTGCCGGCGGGATTGACGGGAGGACGCACGGCGGACTCCGGTAGATCCACCTGCGCCACCTGGCCATTGTCATGGGCAAGAAAGAGGTCCAGCGCTTCGTACAGATTGCGCACGGCGTCGATGCCCACGCTCTTCTCGAGATTGGCGTACTGCTGCTCGACCAAGGGGGCGATCGCAGCGATCAGGGCGCGGCTGTTGTCGGTCAATGCGACCAGGATGCGCCGCTGGTCGGTATCGACCCGATTGCGGTCGACCAGTTGCATTGCCTCCATGCGCGCCAGTACGCCCGCCAGGCTTGGGCTCAAGATGTGGCAGGTGGCGCAGATTTGCCACTGTTCCATGGGCGCCCCGTTATCGTAAATAGCCCGGATCACCCGCCACTGCTGTTCCGTCAAACCATGATGGTTCAAGATGCGGCGGAAATTTCCCATCAAGCGCTCGCGCGCCTGAAGCAGCAGCAAGGCCAGGTTACGGTGCTTCAGGGCGGGGTTGAATTCAGGAGTATTCATTCGTTGGGTCGCTTGCGCCATTGACAATCTAATATATTAGCAATTAAATTAAGGAACATATTAGTTAATTAACACACTCACCGCGAGGAAGACAAGCTTCATGCACGCTCCCAGAAACCCGGCGCTTCAAACGGGAACCGTCTACGGCGTCGTATTGAACGACCGCGGATCGGTCGAGCGCATGGGCGCCGCGCTGATCGAAGCGCCCTACAAAGCCGAACCCAAGGCTCCCATTCTGTACGTCAAGCCCGCCAACACATTCGCCGCCGACGGGGCGCAGGTGAGTCTTCCGGACGGCGCGGAAAAAGTGGAGATCGGCGCTACCGTGGGCTTGGTCATGGGCAGGCCGGCCTGCCGCGTCGCGGCTCACGACGCGCCGGCCTGCATCGCCAGCTATGTCGTGGCGGCGGACCTCAGCCTGCCCCACGCCAGCTACTATCGCCCCGCCATACGTGAAAAGTGCTTCGACGGTTCTTGCATACTGGGCGCCCCCGTAGCCGCCAGTCGCGTTGTCGATCCTGCCGGCCTATGCGTTCGCACCGTCATAAACGGCGTGGACGCCGATCAATTCGAGTTGGCCAGCCTGGTGCGCAGCGTCCCCGAACTGCTGCGCGACGTCAGCGGGTTCTTGACCCTGTCCGCCGGCGATGTATTGCTGGTAGGCGTGAAATGGCAGGCCCCGACGGCGGCGCCCGGCGATCATGTCTCTGTCGTCAGCGACGTCCTCGGCAAGATTCAGTTTTCCATCGTCCCGGCGCGCCGTCAGGAGACAGCATGAAAAGAGGCCGCATTTATTTCAATGGCGCCGTCCATCAGGTCACGCTTGCCGAAGACGGCGGCGTGCGGCTGCCCGACGGCACCACGTTGGCCGAAGAGCAGGCGCACTGGCTGCCCCCCGTGCAGGCGGGTACCATTTTTGCGCTGGGCCTGAATTACGCGGACCACGCCCGCGAACTGGCCTTCAAGGCCCCTGAGCAACCCCTGGTCTTTCTGAAAGGCCCCAATGCGCTGATCGGCCACCGGGCTCGTACGGCGCGCCCCCATGACGCCGAATACATGCATTACGAGTGCGAACTTGCCGTGGTGATCGGAAAGCACGCCCGCAACGTGTCGCAGAAAGACGCTTACGACTACATCGCCGGCTATACAGTGGCCAACGACTACGCTATTCGCGACTACCTCGAGAATTACTACCGTCCCAACCTGCGCGTGAAGAATCGTGACGGCTGCACTCCCATCGGCCCATGGCTGGTCGATGCGGCCGACATTCCCGACCCCATGAACCTCGCCCTTAGCACGTCGGTCAACGGCAAGGTCACTCAACGCGGAACGACCCGCGACATGGTCTTCGGCATTCCCTGGCTGATCGAATACCTTTCCGCCTTCATGACGCTTTCGCCCGGCGACATTATTCTCACCGGCACGCCCGAAGGCCTGGCCAATGTCGTGGCCGGCGACGAAGTGGCTACCGAAATCGAATGCGTTGGCCGCCTGGTCAATTTCCTGGCCGATTCCCCCACCTCTTCATCTTCTTCAGTCTGAACAGCGGGCCCATCATGATCAAACACCTCATCAACGGCAAAAAGGTCGAGAGCCGCGAGACCTTCGAAAGCCTCAACCCGGCCAACAACGAAGTGGTGGCCGAAGTCGCCCGCGGCGGCGAGGCTGAAATCAATGCGGCAGTCCAGGCCGCCAAAGAGGCCTTTCCAGCTTGGGCCGGCAAGCCCGCCGCCGAACGCGCACGGCTCATGCATCGCCTGGGCGAGTTGATAACGCAGAACGTGCCCGAGCTGGCCGAAATGGAGACCCGGGACACCGGTCAAGTGATCGGGCAGACCAAGAAGGCGCTGGTTCCTCGCGCCGCCGACAACTTCCATTTCTTCGCCGAACTTGCAAAGCATATGGACGGCGAAAGCTATCAGTCGGATACCGGACACCTGAACTACACCATGTGGAACCCGGTAGGCGTATGCGCACTGATTTCCCCCTGGAACGTGCCCTTCATGACCGCAACCTGGAAAACAGCCCCCTGCCTTGCATTGGGCAACACCGCGGTATTGAAGATGTCGGAACTCTCTCCCATGACAGCCGACCGGCTGGGCGAGCTGGCGCTGGAAGCCGGCATTCCGCCCGGGGTATTCAATATCGTCCATGGCTATGGCGCAGAAACCGGCGAACCCTTGGTGCGCCATCCCGACGTGCGCGCCGTGTCGTTCACGGGCAGCACCGCAACCGGCAACCGCATCGTGCAGCAGGCGGGTCTGAAGAAATTCTCGATGGAGCTCGGCGGAAAATCGCCTTTCATCGTCTTTGACGACGCCGACTATGAACGCGCGCTCGACGCCGCCGTGTTCATGATTTTTTCGAACAACGGCGAACGCTGCACAGCCGGTTCGCGCATTCTGGTTCAGCGCGGCATTTACGACAAGTTCGTGGCCGACTTCACCGCGCGCGCTTCGCGCCTGACAGTGGGCGACCCGCTCGATCCGGACACCATCATTGGTCCCATGATCAGCCGCGACCACTTGAAGAAGGTCGCGCACTACATAGAGCTGGGCCGGAACGAAGGAGCACGCATCACTTTCGGCGGCGGCCCGCCCGACCTTCCCGATCATCTCAAGAACGGCAACTGGGTCCAGCCCACGGTGTTCGCCGACGTGGACAACCGCATGCAGATCGCGCAAGACGAAATCTTCGGGCCGGTTCCCTGCCTCATCCCCTTCGCCACCGAAGAAGACGCGCTTCGCATCGCCAACGACACACAATATGGCCTTTCTTCTTATGTGTGGACCGAAAGCACGGGGCGTGCGCTGCGCATGGGCAAGGGGGTGGAGGCCGGCATGGTCTTCATCAACAGCCAGAACGTGCGCGACCTGCGCCAGCCTTTCGGCGGGGTAAAGGCCTCGGGCACAGGGCGCGAGGGCAACCACTACAGCTTCGAAGTATTTGCCGAAGCCAAGAATGTCTGCGTATCGTATGGCAGCCACCCCATTCCGCGCTGGGGCGTCTAGGGTCTTGTTAACAAGCCCCAGGCCCCTTGCAGCAAGCACGCAGTTCAGAACGGAGACACACACCATGGGCAAACTGGCCTTGGCAGCAAAAATCACCCACGTCCCATCGATGTACCTGTCAGAGCTCGACGGCCCCCACAAGGGCTGCCGCCAGGCCGCCATCGACGGGCACCACGAAATCGGCCGCCGCTGCCGCGAGCTGGGCGTGGACACCATCGTGGTCTTCGACGTGCACTGGCTGGTCAACTCCGAATATCACATCAACTGCGCGCCTCGGTTCCAGGGCGTCTATACCAGCAACGAGCTGCCGCACTTCATCAAGAACATGTCTTATGAATACCCCGGCAACCCCGAGCTGGGGCGCCTCATCGCCGACGTCGCCAACGAGATGGGCGTCGCCAGCCGGGCCCATAGCGAAACCACCCTGGGCCTGGAATATGGCACTTTGGTGCCCATGCGCTACATGAACGGCGACCAGCATTTCAAGGTGGTAAGCGTGTCGGGCTGGTGCGCCTGGCACGATCTTGAAGAAAGCGCAAAATTCGGGCTGGCCGTGCGCAGGGCCATCGAAGAGCGCTACGATGGCACCGTCGCAGTGTTCGCCAGCGGCTCGCTGTCCCATCATTTCGCCAACAATGGCACGGCGCCCGAATACATGCACAAGGTTTTCGACCCCTTCCTGGAAGCGGTCGATCATTCAGTCGTCGATATGTGGAAGAACGGCGACTGGGGCACGTTCCTCGATATGCTGCCCATGTATAACGAAAAGTGCTGGGGAGAAGGCGGCATGCACGACACCGCCATGCTGCTTGGGCTGCTGGGCGGCCGCCGCTACGACCAGGGCGTGGAAATCATCACCCCTTATTTCGGCAGCTCGGGCACCGGCCAGATCAACGCCGTTTTTCCGGTCACCCCCCTTACAACCACCGCCTGAGGCCGCCATGCCCCACCTGACCCTGGAGTATTCCGCCAACTTGCGCGACAAAGGTGAATTCAAGCTTTTGTGCGAGAAGCTTGCGCGCTGTCTCATTGAGCAGCGGGCTGACGGCCAGACCGTCTATCCGATCGGCGGCGTCCGCGCCCGGGCCTTGTGCGCGCACGACTATTGCGTGGGCGATGGAAGCCTGGACGCGGCTTTTGTCCACGCCACGCTCAAAATTGCCGCTGGACGCAGCGAACCGACCAAAACGGCAACGGGGGATGCGCTCTTTGCCGTCATGAAAGAACACTTCGCCTCAATCTATGAGCAGACCGGCCTGGCCCTGTCGCTGGAAATCGCCGAGTTCAGCGAAACGGGCACCTGGAAACACAACAACCTGCACGGCCGCTTCCGTGCATAAGCTCGCCATAGGCAGTGACCCTTCCGATCAACCTCCACCCATCATGACTATGCTCCCAGAAAGCACTATCAAAAACCTTGCCGCCCAGCTCCACCAGGCCGAGAAAGAACGCGTCCAGCTACGTCATTTCTCGCAGGCCCACCCCGAGATGACGATTGAAGACGGTTACGCGATCCAGCGCGAATGGGTCAAGCTCAAGCTGGCAGAGGGCCGGGTCGTGAAGGGGCGCAAGATCGGCCTGACCTCGCGCGCCATGCAGCAGTCTTCGCAAATCGATGAGCCCGACTACGCCCCACTGATGGACGACATGTTCTTCGAACAAGGCGCCGACATTCCCTTCGACCGCTTCATCGCACCCCGCATCGAAGTGGAGCTGGCCTTCATTCTAGGAAAACCGCTGGAAGGGCCCGGCGTCACTATTTTCGATGTGCTGTCCGCCACGGAGTACGTGACGCCGGCGCTCGAAATCATCGATGCGCGCATCGAACAATTCGATCGCGATACGAAGGCTCCCCGCAAGGTCTTCGACACAATATCCGACTTCGCGGCCAATGCAGGCATTGTCGTCGGCGGCCTGCCGGTCAAGCCGGACAGTATCGATCTACGGTGGGTCGGCGCCATGCTTTATCGTAACGGCGTCATCGAAGAGACCGGTCTGGCCGCTGGAGTGCTCGGCCACCCTGCTAGAGGATGTGCCTGGCTGGCCAATAAAATTGCTCCGTACGGCGAGCGCCTCGATGCCGGCGATGTAGTGCTTGGCGGCTCTTTCACGCGCCCGGTCACGGGTTCACGGGGCGACGTCTTCCAGGCCGACTACGGCAAACTGGGCCAGATCTCCTTCCGTTTCATCTAGCAAGCCCTAATTCCTGCAGGAACCTCCATGCACATGCCCCCCAATATGTTCAAGCAGGCGCTTGCGCAGCGCCGCACTCAGTTCGGCCTTTTCATGGGCCTGGCCAATCCGATCAGCGCGGAAATCCTGGCCACTTGCGGCTACGACTTCCTGCTGATCGACGCCGAACACGGACTGAACGACACGCGCAGCGTCCAGGCGCAGCTGCAGGCCATGGCGCCCCACCCCGTGCAATGCCTCGTACGCC
Organism: Pusillimonas caeni; assembly: GCF_003545815.1. Lineage (GTDB taxonomy): Bacteria > Pseudomonadota > Gammaproteobacteria > Burkholderiales > Burkholderiaceae_B > Pusillimonas > Pusillimonas caeni. The sequence goes on along the minus strand of NZ_PDUW01000003.1, from coordinate 196,287 downwards.
CGGCCAGCCATGATCCGGCGCTGATCAAGCAATTGCTGGGAACAGGCGTCCAGACACTGCTCGTGCCCATGGTCGACACCGCCGAACAGGCCCGGGCGGTCGTCGCGTCGATGCATTATCCTCCCAAGGGCATACGCGGAGTCGGCACCGGGCTCGAGCGGGGCTCCCGCTGGAATGCAATCTCCGATTACTTCACCCAGGTCTCGGACAATCTCTGCCTGATCGTGCAGATAGAGTCCCGCACCGCGCTCGAGAACCTGGACGAGATCGCGGCAGTCGAAGGCGTCGATGCCGTGTTCATCGGTCCTTCCGATCTGGCTGCGTCACTGGGGCATCTGGGACAAATCTCTCATCCCGAGGTCAAGGCCGCCATTGCCGACGCGCTGGCGCGCATTTCGGCCAGCGGCAAGGCCGCCGGAATTTTCTGCGCCGACGCGACGCAGGCCGCCTCGTTCCAGGACAGCGGCGCAAGCTTCTTGGCCATGGGCGCCGACACGGGCCTGTTGCGCAGCGCCGCGATAAAGCTGCTCGACAGTCTCCGCCCCCGATCGGGCGGCGGCGCCGTGAGCGCGGGGTATTGATACCATGGCGAACAACGCCCTCGGCCTCGACGACAAGGGCCTGCTGCGCCAGCTTTGCTATATAGACGGGCAATGGTCGGGCGCTGACAACGGCGCCCTGCTCGACGTGTTCAATCCCGCCACGGGCGCACTGATCGCCCAGGTCCCTCTCTCTGGCGCCGCAGAGACCCGCCGCGCCATCCGGGCCGCCGAACTGGCCCTGCCCGGCTGGAAGCAGAAAACCGCCGCCGAGCGCGCCCGCATCCTGCAGAAATGGTTCCAGCTCTTGATGCGGCACCAGGAAGACCTTGCCCGCCTCATGACCCTGGAGCAAGGCAAGCCCCTTGCCGAGTCGCGCGCCGAAATCGCCTATGCCGCCTCTTTCATCGAATGGTTCGCCGAAGAGGGCAAGCGCGCCTATGGCGAAGTCATCCCTTCGCCCTTCCACGACCGGCGGCTGCTGGCCATCAAACAGCCGGTCGGCGTGTGCGCGGCCATTACGCCCTGGAACTTTCCCTCGGCCATGATCACCCGCAAGGCCGCGCCCGCATTGGCCGCGGGCTGCACCATCGTGGTCAAGCCGGCCGAGCTCACCCCGCTTTCCGCGCTGGCCCTGGCCGCGCTGGCCGAACGGGCGGGCATCCCGGCCGGCGTTTTCAACGTCGTCACCGGCGATCCTGCGGCGATCGGCGGCGCACTCACCTCCAGCCCGATCGTTCGCAAGCTTTCGTTCACGGGCTCTACGGAAGTGGGCCGACTGCTGATGGCTCAATGCGCGCCGACCATCAAGAAGCTGTCTCTCGAATTGGGCGGCAATGCCCCCTTCATCGTCTTCGATGACGCCGACGTGGACGCGGCGGTCGAAGGCGCCATCGCCTCCAAGTACCGCAACACGGGGCAGACCTGCGTCTGCAGCAACCGGTTCTTGGTCCAGGCAGGCGTCCATGACGAATTCGTGGAAAAACTGGCCCATACCGTCGCCGCGCTGCGGGTCGGAGACGGTATGGAAGAAGGCGTGGCGCAGGGCCCTCTCATCAACGAGGCCGCCGTCAGCAAAGTAGAGCGCCTGATCGGCGATGTCCAGGAAAAAGGCGGGCGCGTCGCCATCGGAGGCAAGCGCCACGCGCTGGGCGGTTTGTGGTTTGAACCCACCGTGCTCACGGGCGTCACGTCCGAAATGGAGGTGGCCCGGCAAGAAATATTCGGCCCGGTGGCTCCGGTCTTCAAGTTCCAGGACGAACGTCAGGCTATAGCCATGGCCAACGACACCGAGTTCGGCTTGGCCGCCTATCTGTATAGCCGCGACATGGCGCGTATCTGGCGGGCTTCAGAGGCCCTTGAATACGGCATGGTGGGCATCAACACCGGCCTGATCTCCACCGAAGTCGCTCCCTTCGGGGGCATCAAGAACTCCGGCCTGGGCCGCGAAGGCTCGCGCCACGGCTTGGACGACTACCTGGAGCTCAAGTACTTGGCCATAGGTGGATTGTAGGCATTCAGCTTGCCTCCGGAGGCAAGTTGAATGCCGAACGGCGCCTTGACCAAGGCTGGCTCAGCGCTCTCCGCTGGACACCGCCGACATCGCGCCCAGATAGCGGGCGAAGAGATCGCCAAGCGAGTTGACCTGAAGTTTCTTGTACAGGCGCTTGCGCAACGTACGCACGGTATGCGGACTGATTCCAAGGTCAAGCGCTACACCTTCGGTGCTGGCCCCGGCCAGCAACCGCCGGCAGATTTCGAACTCGCGCTGTGACAAGGCCGCCAAGGACCGGCGCTCGGCCTCTCCGGGCTCGGTGCTTACCCTCATGCTGGGCAGATTGACCTTGCCGGCTTCGCCCGCATGCCGCCACAAGGCGGCCATGAGCACGGGCGCCACTTGCGCGGCGCGCTCTACATTGTGCTCGTCAAACGGACCCGAAGCCTCGAGGCGGTATAAATTGCAGCACACCATGCTGCCGCCACGATTGCTCACGATCGAAAGCTTGTCGCACAAGCCCGTTCTCTCAAAAAAATAAGTACTGTAGGTGGGCGATTCGTTCAACTTGGGATCAAAGCGCGTCACGACCGGAGGACCCTCGCCCAAGTCTCGAAATGACGATAGGCTGCGATCGAGCATGTGATAGCGCTCTAGATAGCGTCGATTGACGGCATCGGCAATGCGCGCCAACACCTTGCCCTCGGTAAACAGCCCGCTGATGCGATGGCCTTCTACGAACTGCACCACAATATGGTCGGCCTGGATTTCCTGGCTGACCAGATCGAATGCGGCGGCGCCAAAATCGTCGCGGCCGATCGCGGTGATCAGCCGTGCAATCGCCTGATAGGACGCAGCCGTTTCCAGACTCGGCATCAGGCGGTTTCGGCCTTGTGGCGGGGCAGGCCGGCCGTAGACGCAGCTTGCACGGAAGCATCCGGCGCAGCGCGCGCGGCGGCTTCGGCATCGGCCCGCTGCTTGAGATAACGTCGCATGGCCACCGACGGGCCGTCGGACGCCACCGAGATCTCATACATATCGTCGGGATCGGTGGTGTCCCAGACCTGCTCGAGCGCCGCCATGCCGTCCACGTCTTCCTGGAAAGCCTTGAACAGGTGCTCGTGCATGAAGCCGGTGATGGTGTCGTCGTCCAAGCCGAAGTCGCGACCATGCACAATGAAGTAATGACAGCTGGAACGGGTTTGCGGTGTCAGGATGTGAGCCGTCTTGATGCGCGACACCTGTCGGTCTTGCTCGGGCAGCTTGCTGTCGTAGAACGAGACATTGACCTGGTGAAATGCCGGAGACTTGAACTCGGACTTTACGATGCGCGCAGCGGTGGCGCAGCCCTCGAGCCCCGTGGGCTTGGCCCATAGCGCCGGCAGCGTGGTGGGGACCACGTCGCGATGCAGCGCAAAATAGCCCGGGCCGATTTCAGACCTGAATTCGGCGCGCGCATAATCGGGGGTGCCGAAAGTAGCGGCATGCAGAAAAGACAGATGGGTCAGGTCGAGCAGGTTCTCATGCATGCTGACGTAGTTGGACTGCAGGTTGAAATAACCGCTTGACGTGGCCCACGCCGATTCATCACACAGCCATTCATGCTCGGGCAGGCGCGACTCGTCGGCCTGCTCGGGGTCGCCCATCCAGATCCACACCAGCGGGCCGCGCTCCGCCACCTTGTAGCGCGCCACTCCCAGGTCTTTCGGACACTTGGACGACGACGGTACCTCGATGCAATTTCCCTCTGTATTGAACCGGAAGCCATGGTAGCCGCACACAATGGTATCGCCGTCGAGCTTGCCCAGTGACAAAGGGTAGGCCCGGTGGGCGCAGCGGTCGGACAAGGCCACCGCCTGGCCCGTTTCAGTGCGAAACAGCACCACGCGCTTTCCAAGCAGGATGCGCGGCAGGAATTCGCGGCTGACCTCCTGCGCAAATGCGGCCACGTACCATTCGTTATGGACAAAAGGCGTATTGCGGTTGGCCATGGACGAGGCGCTTTTTTTAAGCGCCTGCAATACGGGGGAAGATGGAAGAGTCATGTCGGTTGCTCCTACTGTACTTGCCCTGTCAGGCCGCGCGGGATAAGGCTTGTTCGGACGAAACAAGCTTTTTCATCAAGGCCCTGAAGTTTCCCAAGGCATTGTCCACATTCAAGGGCATCATCTTGAAATCGGGGTCGAGGGCAAGGCTGGCCGCTTGCGCGTGAATCATGTCCCAGTCTTCTTTGAAGCCCGCCAGCAAGCCGGCGTGCAGCGTCTCGGTCACGCTCGGGTCGTCAATCGAGAAGTTGTGCGCCTGGGAGAAGAAATAATGCGTGCTGTGCTCGGTTTCGGGCGTAATGGCCTGGGCGCTGCGAAATTGCACCGCCTGGCTGCGATTGCCTTCGCGCGCCCCGGTGCCCACCGGGGCGCTGCCCGAATCCATCAGGAACACCCCGGGCACGACAAAGTCGTACATGTTCCAGCGGTCGACGTTATCGGTCCAGCCCACCAGATTCTTGACGAAAGGGGCGGGAGGCGAATCCATGTACCAGCGGCTGACTCGCAAGCCATTGTGCAGTCTTTCGATCTCGGGCCGCACATCGGCGTACCCCGCGCTGCCGCCCAGTGTTTTTTCGTGCACGAAAGCCAAGTGGGAAAAATCCAGCAGGTTGTCGGCAATGAGCAGATAGTTGACGCCGTAGTGCATGTAGTCGGGCTTGTAGCGCCACTCTGGGCTGTCGAGCCAATAGGTGTCGGGAATAAGCGAGGGATCGGCCTTGTCGGCCTCGCCCATCCAGATCCAGGCCCACTTGTTACGCTCCACCACTGGGAAGCGATGCAGATGGGCTGCAGGGGGAATGCGTTCCTGGCCACCCGGAACATAGGTACAGGTGCCCTGGCCATTGAAGGTCATTCCGTGATACATGCAGCGTAGCGTATCGCCTTCGACGCGGCCCTTCGACAAGGGCGCCCCGCGATGAGGACAGCGATCGGGGAAGGCCACCACTTCGCCGTCGGCATCGCGCCAGAACACCACCGGCGTGCCGATAATGGTACGCCCGAGCAAGGCCTCATTGTTTATTTCATGCGACCAGGCGGCCACATACCAAGTGTTTTTCAAGAACATGCTTGTCTCCTAGTTCTGATCGGCTTGTACTTTTATGGTAGGTCTGTACGCAGCGCGTCCCATGCTCCATTGGCCTCGGCGGGCCAAAGCTTGCCGTTTCAATACCGCACATAAAAAGTATATCGAGCAGCGGCAGGATTTCCATACCCTCAATAGGGTACAAAACCTTGTCTTTTCAACTTGATGGCCGCAAGAAAAACAATCCCAACACTTTGTTTTAAATTATTTTTTATGAATATCTTTTACCTGATCGGGAAGCTCACGCCACACTCAATAAGTTAATAGATTAATTAATTAGAAAATATATTAAGTATTCTCCCCAGTATAATCGGCGCTTACGCCCTCATCCACACCACCCCGTCCTTGCCGGAATCCATGAGCAACAAATTTCAGCACCGCAATCTACCCATGCTTCTGCTTCGGGCGCGAGAATCCGTCATGCGCTACTTTCGCAAATGTCTCAAGGACCATGGCCTGACCGAACAGCAATGGCGCGTAATCCGCGTATTGAACGAATGGGGCGAACTGGAGACCGGCCGCATCGCCGTAGAGTCATGCATTTTGGCCCCCAGCCTCAGCGGGGTGCTGGACCGCATGGAGCGCAACGACCTCATCGTGCGCCACCGGCTTGCCATTGACCAACGCAAAGTGTTCGTCGGCCTTACCGATCACAGCCGCGACCTGGTTGACCACATCAGCCGCTCTATCGAGTTGCAATACGGTACTCTCGAAAAGCAATTAGGGCGAGACGGCCTTTTGAACGCCTACGCCCTGCTGGACCAACTGATTTCGCTGCCCGGCCCGCTTGAAGAAATCAAGCCCCAAAAACGGATCCGCATCCGCTCCGGGCGACATGCTGAAAAAGCCGGCGCTTAGGCGCCGGCCCCTGCAGATTATTTATCTGCTTTATCCAGCACCCATTCACCGTCCTGAATCTTGACCATGACACGAGCGCGGGCGTCCAAACCCGAGTGATCGTCGGGCGTCATGTTGAAAACACCCGCGTTGGCGCGCAAATCGCTTGTGTTCTCGAGGGCATCGCGCAAGGCGATGCGAAACTCTTTGGTGCCCGGCTTGGCCGTTTTCGCCGCCTCGGGCAGAGCGCGCTCGAGAAGCAGCAGCACGTCATAAGCCTGCGCCGCGAAGTTCGAACGCGATTTTTCACCAAATTTGGCTTCGTACATGGGCACGAACTTGGCGCTCGCCGCTTTGGTGGGGTAGTCGTCGGGCAGTTGTTCCCAGACCAGGTTGGGACCGACCGGCAGGAAGCCGCCGTTCAAGGCCTTGCCCCCCACACGCAGGAAGTCTTCGTTGGCCGCGCCATGGGTCTGATACACCAAACCTTTGTAGCCCCGCTCCGTCAGGGTGGCATGGGGCAGCGCGGCGGGCGTTCCCGAGCTCGCCACCAGAATGGCGTCGACGTTGGCGGCGATAAGGCGCAATACCTGGCCGGTAACGCTATTGTCCTTGGAGTGGAAGCGTTCAGCCACGCGCAGGTCGATGCCGTGTTTTTTGGCCAGCGGCGTAATTTCATTGAGCCAGCTGTCGCCGTATGCATCGGCAAAACCTATGAACCCCAACGTCTTGATGTTGTGGCCCGCCATGTGTTCGATGATGGCCTGCGCCATCAGCGAGTCGTTGGCCGCGGTCTTGAACACCCATTTTCGCTTGTCGTCCATGGGCTGGACCAATCGGGACGAAGCGCCCAGGGCGATCAAGGGGGTTTCTCTTCCGGCAATGGCTTCAATGATGGCCAGCGATTGCGGCGAAGTGGAAGAGCCGACGATCAGATCGACCCCTTCACTCAAGAACTGATTGGCATTCTTGACTGATGTGGTGGTGTCGCTGGCATCGTCAAGCACTTTGAAATTGACATCGAAACCCGCAACCTGCTTGGGAAAAAGACTTATAGCATTACGGGCGCCGATTCCCAGAATGGCAGCCGGGCCGGTAGTGGGCACGGTAACGCCCACATTGACAGTTTCCGCCTGGGCACCCACGGCAAACGCCGCAAGCACAGCGGTAGCGGTAGATGCGCAAAGCGCGCGCCAAGTTTGTCTCATCTCACCCTCTTCTCGTGATGGTTAATATGTTAGATAATTAGATAATATATTAAGTATCTGGTCAAGATTTTCGCACCTCGCGCAAACCCCAATACATCACCTCACGAGCGACACAACCCTGGATGAACGACACAGTTCCCGCACTGGAAATCTCATCGATGCAATACGCGGCCACCGCATTGGGCGAGCCCGGCTTCGAGCCGATATTCAATATTGGGACCCTACTGAAGCGAGAGGCTGTTGCCCGTCTGCATAGGCTGCCGCACGAAGACGAGACATGGCCCCGGCAGGCGGCAATGGACGGCCATGATTGCCGATCAGCCGAACAGCTTTCATTTTCTGTGCGCCATTTGCTGGCGCGGGACGAAACTTAAGATAGAGAATCGGCCCCGCTTCCGGGCCGCGCAAACAGCCTTCATCCGAGCGATTCTGACGAGGCGTCGGCTTCGATCAAAGATCGATATGAGGGGGCATGCAATATCTGAATGTATTGCAGAAAAATGGCGCGTCAGGAGGGTCTCGAACCCCCGACCTCAGGCTTAGAAGGCCCGTGCTCTATCCAACTGAGCTACTGACGCGTGCGAAGGGCGCCCCGCATTTTACCGTGCCGGCGGAAAACTTGAAAAACAACACTGCAATACGCCTCATACCTAGGCGCGGACGGGTGAAAGATAAAATATTTACAAGCGGTAGCGACGCTCCGGCGGGCAGGTGCTAAAGTTTCCGGCAACAGAATACTGAATAACCTGCACGCCATGACACAACCCTCTATAAAACGGCCCGGCGCGGCGCGCCGCGGTAATCGCTCCTCTTCCACCCGCCTTCGCATCGCGACTCCCCTGCTCGCCCTGGCGCTGGCAAGCGGCCTGTACACCGGCGTCGCCTCGGCCGGCATGAGCTATCAGCTCGACGCCACACAGGCGTCGCCCGGTGAAACGGTGCGCATCAAGGGCATGCTGTTCAACGACACTGACAATGCGCTGAGCTGGACCCCGCCTCAGAACCTGGTGCTGCAATGGCGCAACGAACAAGGAAAGGTCATACGCAGCCTCGCCTACCTGGACACGCCGGCCCAGCAGGTCGAGCTGCCGATCAACAATTTTGCGGCGTTTTCGTGGAAGGCGGTCGTGCCCACAGAAGCCAGGGGCTTGCAGGCTCTTAACATCGAGGGCGAATCGGTGCTGCTGGCGCTGGACACCAGCCCCTTGCAGGAAAGCCAGGTGGCGGGCACGCCCGCGTTTACCCCGGTCGTGGATGCCGGCGCAGCGCCCCCCGGCTCGACCCAGGACCCGCCGCTGCCCGACAGTGTGGTAGCGGCCGCGGGCGCCAATGCCGAACAAGGCCCCCGCCCCGCCGCGCCGACCACGATGGCGGCCGCGGATTCGAGCTCGGCGGCGTTCGAGAATTTCCGCAATGCCATCTCGACCTACGAACCGATCTACTTCGACGTAGGGCAAAAGGGCGGCACCAATGCGCGCTTCCAGCTCAGCTTCAAGTACCGCCTGGCCACGCCCAAAGATCCGGCCCGGCCGGGCTTTTTCAATCATCTTTATCTGGGCTATACCCAGCTGGCGCTGTGGGATCTGGACGGCGACTCCAAACCCTTCGTCGACGTTACCTACAACCCCAGTCTGTTCTGGCACAAAGAGCGCGTCTGGAGCCCCGCCGAGCACAGTCCCTTCTACGTAGGCCTGGCCACCGGCGTGGAGCACAAGTCCAACGGCAAGAGCGGCGCCGACTCGCGCTCGGTCAACGATTTGTTCATACAGCCTGAATTCCGGTATCGCTTCAGCGGCGGCAGCACCCTGGCGTTCGCGCCCCGCGTCAAGGCCTATTTCGGCAAGCCAGACAATGACGACTACGCCCACTACGCAGGGCATGTGGACTGGAAGCTGCGCTGGGCGCAGGACAATGGCCTGGTCCTTACCGGCCTGTACCGCCAGGGCACCGAGGGGCGCAACGCCATGCAGTTCGAAGCCGCCTGGCCCCTGCGCCGCACCTTCCTGGACATGAACGGCTATCTGCACGTTCAGTACTTCAAGGGCTACGGCGAGACGCTGATGGGCTACAACCAGAAGAGCTCGGGACAGGTGCGCGTGGGACTGGCCCTGGTGCCTTGAGCCGGCGCTGTTGCGCGGCCCGCGCTGCGGCGCCTCCGGAGCGCAGCGTGCCGCGCCCGGACACGTCTCGGCGACTCAGGCCAGCGCTTCGGCGGCGCCGGCCTTTTCAAGCGCCCGCAGTATCTTGTCGGGTGTGAACGGCGCGGTGCGGAACCGCTGGCCCGTCGCATCGAACAGCGCATTGGCGATGGCGGCGGGTGCCGGCACCGACGACGACTCACCCGCCCCCATGGGCGGTTCGTCCTGGCGGTCGACCAGCACCACCTCGATGGGCGGGATGTCGGTGAACGAAATAATGGGGTAGGCGCCCCACTCCAGGTCGACGACGCCGCGCTTATTGAAGGCCACCTCTTCCTTCAGCGTGCGGCTGAGCATCTGGATGATGTTGCCCCGGATCTGATGCCGCACGCCGTCGGGATTGACGATCATGCCGGTATCCTGGCCTACCACGACGCGAGTGACGGTGACCCGCCCCGTCGCGGCATTGACTGAAAGATCGATGACCCAGGCATTCCAGGAAGCGCCGAAACCCGGGAAGCGGCTGTGCGTGTATCGGGCATAGGCGACGCCGCGCCCATGCAGCATGCCTTCGGCATCGGGACGGCCGCGCGAGCCCTGCCGGCCGGCTTGCCAGCCCGCATGGCGTGCCGTTGCGAGGATGACGTCGCGCGCCCGCTCGTCTTTCAAGTTACGCACCCGGAAGTCGACGGAGTCCTGCCCCGCCTCGGCGGCGAGCTCGTCGATGAAAGAGTCGTGCGCGAAGGAATTGGGTAGTGCCGAGACGCCCCGCAGCCAAGCCGACCGCACGATGGCGGCCATGTCGTGGCAGGCGATGCGCATATTGGGATAGGCGTACGGCGGCACGGCGGTGCGGTCGCCCATCTCGAGCACGCGCGGCTCGGCGCTGGTGGCCCCCGTAAGCAGCAGGGCCAGGGTGGGCGCGTCGTTGGACGGATAGCGCGTAGTGAAGTCGTAAGAGCGCAGTTCGCCGCGCTCGTCCAGGCCGCCGACCACGTCGATGAGCTGGGCCGAGCCTTTGGGCTCCCAGCCATGCTCTTGTTCGCGGCTCAGCTGCACCCGCACGGGCCTGCCGATGGCGCGCGATACCAGGGCGGCGTCGGCGCAGACGTCGTCGGCGCAGTTGCGGCCATAGCAGCCCGAGGCCTCCATGCGGATGATTTCGACCTCGCCTTCGTCGAGTTCGAGCAGGCGGCCGAGTTCGACCCGCAGCATGTGCGGATTCTGGCTTCCGGACCAGACGCGCACATGCCCTTCTTGATAATCGGCCACCGAACAGGAGGGGCCCACCGAGGCGTGCATCTGGTAGGGCCAGACGTAGCTGCGTTCCAGCAATGCGCCGGCCGGGGTTTCGGCGCCGACCTGCTCTTGCTCGAGCAGCAGGCGCTCTTGATAGGGTTGGCTGCGCAGTGCGGCGTCGAGGTCGGACAGGTCGACCAGGTCGGGCGGCGGCTGCCATGTCACCTTCAGCGCCTTGGCGGCCTTGATGGCGTGCTCTTCGCGCTGTGCCGCCACGGCGACGAAATCGCCGATGGCGACCACGCGTATCCCGGGCGCAATATGCGCGACCGACGATTCGTCGATGGAGATCAGGCTTTTGCCGACGAAGTCGCCGCTGTCGCGGCCCACGTAGGGCGGCCGCACTACCCGGGCGTGCCACATGCCCGGAACCCGGACGTCGTGCACGAAAACGAGCCGGCCCGTGGCCTTGGCCGGGATGTCGACCCGGGGAATGGATTGGCCGATGAGCGTGTAGCGGGAAGCGGGCTTGGTGGGCGTCTGGGCGTCGTGCTCCAGCCTGATCTGCTCGCCTTTCAGCAAAGACCGGTATGGGGCCGAGCGTCCGTCGGGCGCGCTGATGAGACCATTCGAGACGGATAACGACCCGACGTCCACGCCCCATTGCTCCGCTGCCTTGGCCACCAGATAATGCCGGGCCCGGGCCGCCGCCTGGCGCAGCGGCACGGCCGATATCTGCAGCGTGGCGCTGGCGATGGTGGGCCCCTGGTTCGGCGTGGCCGACGTATGGCCCAGAACCATGTCCACGCAGCCGAAATCGATGTCGAGCTCTTCGGCCACGACCTGGGCCAGCGCAGTGCGCACACCGGTTCCGAGGTCGACATGGCCATTGAACGCTTGAACCGATCCATCGGGCAGCATGGCGATGAAAATGTCGTCGTAGGGCTGAAGATAGTCGGATGCGATGCCGGGCTGGCGGGGAGGCGGCTTGGGCGACTTTCCCGGCGAGCGTGTTACCAGCAAAGTGTCGGGGCGGCCGAAAAGGGCCTGGAGCTGTTCTTTGGGCCGAGCGAACGACATAGTGCACACCTTTATATTGGCCGAGAGGCGGCGCAGGGCGCGTCGCTGATGAAGCAATTCAACGTATACATTGAACTTTCACCATACTGCAAATAGGCCGGGAAATAAAGTTGCCGAGCGCGATCCATGCAGAGCAATAAGGGTAATCCACTACAACAAAACTCTATTCTCTCACCCTTATTTTCGGGCCGCACGTTAATCTCATACTCTGCGTCCCAATTCTCAAAACCGCTTTACCTAAAAAATTAACACGCATACACTTTAATCGTCCATCCACTCGTGAGCGCACTCGCGCATACTTGAAGAAGAGCATGAACCGCCGCACAGAGAGACAAACCCTCGTCGTCAACGGGCAAACGCATCAGATCGAGGTCGAAGCCGACACGCCTCTCCTCTATGTGCTGCGCAACGACCTGCAGCTGAACGGCCCCAAGTTCGGTTGCGGCCTGGGCGAGTGCGGCGCCTGTACGGTGCTGGTGGACGGCGTCGCCGCGCGCTCCTGCGTCATACCGGTCAAGGGCGTGGCGGGCCACGAGGTCACCACGCTCGAGGGCCTGGGCACGCTGGACCGGCTCGCTCCCATTCAGCGGGCCTTCATCGAACAGCAGGGCGCGCAATGCGGCTATTGCCTCAACGGCATGATCATGACGCTGCAGGCATTGCTCAACCGCAATCCGCATCCGACCGAGCAACAGATCCGCAACGAGCTCAAGTTCAATCTGTGCCGTTGCGGCACCCACGTTGAAATCATGGCGTCGGCGCTTCAGGCCGCACAAGCCCGGTCATGACGGCCCCGGTGCACAGGCCCGCGCAGGGCGCGCCCTCCCATGCCGGCTCCTCCAGCATCGCTCCGCCCTCCGCGGGCGAACTGCTGCATGCCGTCACCCTGCGTCCGACGGACATCGCCTGGGACGGCTCGAACTATACAGGCGCCCGCCTCAGCCATCTCGACGCCGAAGCGGCCCGCGGCACGCCGGGCGTGGTCGACGTCGTGGTGCGCCAGGATTTTATCGGCATCATCGCCTCGCAGCCCGGGCAAGCGCGGCAAGCCCGGACACGGCTTCAGCCGGGCTGGGCGGTGCCGGTCACGGCGCCGGGAATTTCGGCCGCCGACACCGCGGGTTCGGCCACGGGCCGGGAAACCGCTGCGCCATCGCAAAGCGAAGGCGGGCTTTCTCGAACCTACTTCTGGCCCGCCCCGCAGCAACAGGCTCCGGCGTGGGCCATCGCCCAGTATTCCGGCGACGCCCTGGTCGTGTGGACCTGCACCCGCCACAGCGATGCGCTGCGCCGCGAGCTGTCCCAATTGTGCGGACTGCCGCAAGAGGCGGTGCGCATCATCGCGAACGGCCAGATCGATACCGAAGGCTACGACGTCGCTGCGGACGCCGCCCTGCTTTCCCGCTCCTGCGGGCGGCCAGTACGGGTGCAGCAAGATCCGGATGCGTTGAATGCGCAGCCCATAAGCGTCAGTGTGTCGGGAACGCCCGCCCCGGCCGGCGCATCGCGGGACTCCGCCGGCGGCAGCGGCTCGCCTCTGCCAGTAAGCGAGCTCATCGTTTCCTCCGATCTGCATCCGGGCCGCCGCCCTTCGATCGCGGCCCTGCTGTGCGGCTTTGAAATCCAGCATCGGCCCGAGCATGTCGTGTGCATGGCCGACTGCGCCCCACAGGCGCGCCACCTGCCGGCCTCGAGCGATGCTCGCCCGCAGGCGGGCATGCTGGGCCTGCCCGCCGCCGCACAGGTATTCGCGCAAGAATCCTTCTTCGACGAAGCCTGTGCATTGCGCGGCCACGATCCGGTCCAGGCCCGGCTCGACGCGATCGACGATGCGACGGGCCGCGAGCTGATTGCTTCGGTGGCGACGCGCGCAAAATGGTCGCAGGCCCGCCGCAAGCATTCCTACGAGGGCCGGGGCTTCGCCTATGCCCATGTCATCGATCAGACCCGGCAGCCGCCCCAGGAAGTGTGGTCCGCCTGGGTGGCCGACATCCGCGTAGACCCCGCCACGGGCGCCATCGATCTCACAGGACTGACCGTCGGCCACAATACCGGCGCCTTGCAGGCTTCACCTGCGCCGCGCATCGAAGAAGACGTGCGCAAGGCCGCGACGCGCTGGCTGCGGGATGCCTCGAGCCACGATAGTTGGGGCGCCTCTCCGGAAACCGATTTTCCGCTTGCCCGCTCCGCCACCCAGGTGCAGCTCGTCGAACAGGGCCCCGTGGGGCTGGCCTGGAGCCGCGACGCTGAACTGCCCGCGGCGGCGGCCATCGCCAACGCCATTCACGATGCCACCGGCATACGCCTTCGCCAGCCGCCCTTCGACGCCGGCGAACTCAAGCGGCAATTGTCGCTTGCCGGGAGTGGCGGCCGCTCCAGGAAGGCGGCTTACGGTCTATTGGGCGGCATGGCCGCGGCGGCCGGCAGCCTGCTGGTCGCGGCCATGCCCTGGAGGCCCGCCGTCGCGCCGGTGGCAAACATCGACACCTCCATCTATTCGGCGGCGGCGATCGAGCGCGGCCGCCTCGTCGCGGCGGCCGGCGACTGCATGGTCTGCCACACCGCCGAGGGCGGCGTGCCCAACGCGGGCGGCTTGGCGCTGGAAACGCCATTCGGAAAGATCTACACCACCAACATCACGCCCGATAAAGAGACGGGCATAGGCGCATGGTCGTACGCCGCCTTCGAGCGCGCCATGCGCGAGGGCATACACCGCGACGGCCGCCACCTGTATCCGGCCTTTCCGTACACGGCATTTGCAAAGATGTCGGACGCGGACATGCAGTCGCTGTACGCCTACCTGATGACGCAGGAGCCCGTGACGAACCGGGTCGAGCCGACGCAATTGTCTTTTCCGTACAGCATGCGGCCGCTGCTGGCGGGATGGAATCTGCTCTTTCACAAGAACGAAACCTATCAGCCCGATCCATCGCAAACCGCGCTGTGGAATCGCGGCGCCTACCTGGTGCAGGGCATGGGCCACTGCGCGGCCTGCCATTCTCCGCGCAATGCGCTGGGGGCCGAGAAGTCGGGCGAGCAGAATTTCCTGGCGGGCGGCTTTGCCGAGGGCTGGGAGGCTCCGGCATTGAATGCGCTTTCAAAGGCGCCCATTCCCTGGACCGAGGAGGAGCTGTACGGCTATCTGCGCACGGGCTACTCGTCTTTGCATGGCGTGGCGTCGGGCCCGATGGCGCCCGTCATACAAAGCATGGCCGAGCTGCCCGACCAGGATGTGCGCGCCATTGCCCACTACCTGGGCACTCTGGCGCCCGCGCCGTCTGCCGGAGTCAGCCCGGCGCTGCAGGCGGCCCATCTGGAAGAGCAGAGCCGCAACGATCAAAGGGTGCTGTCGCTGGCGGGTGAAAACCTGTTCCAGGGCGCCTGCGCGGTCTGCCACGATGCGCGCGAAGGCCCGCCGCTGTTCGGCGCCCGGCCCTCGCTGGCGCTGAACACCAATCTGCACAGCGACAGTCCGGACAACGCCATCCAGATCCTGCTGCACGGCATCGACAATCCGGCCATGGCGGAGCTGGGCTATATGCCGGGCTTCGGCGACAGCATGAACGACGAGCAGCTGGAAACGCTGCTCGAGTATCTGCGGATGCGGTTTGCGCCGGACAAACCGGCCTGGGAAGGTCTGCCGGAGAAGATTCGCTCGCTGCGAGAAGGGGCGGAGGGCTGACGGTTGCTGATTTGATGGCCGTATTGAATCTTTAACCCGCCTGGCCGGGTAGCACTACCTAAAATGTGCGCGTCATGCGGTCCGGCTTCGCCGGACTTCCCGGGTCTGCCTCGTCCAGGCGGGCGGTGAAAAAACTCAACCTCGTCGCTACGCTCCTCGGGATTCAAACAGTTTTCACCGACTGCCCCCGCCTTCCCTTCGTCAGCACCCGGCGCATGCCGAACGCACATTTTAGGTAGTGCTACCCGGCCAGGCTCACAGTCTCGTGTATTGGGCGGCTCATTACACCCCATCGGTAGGGGTGGGGTGGTGTACGGGGTAACGGGCCGTTCAGCATGCGCCGAATTTTTCTGTTTCGGACGGGGGGCAGTCGGCGAGAGCCTGTCTGAGTCCCGAGCCGCGCAGCGGCGAGGTCGAGTTCTCCCGCCGCCCGGCCGGAACAGAAAAATTCGGGGAGTGCCGCGTAGCGGGACCGCATGGTGCGGCCCGTTACCCCGTACACCGCCCCGCCCCGGTCATAAGAAAGATGAAATCGTCAGAGAGGCTCAAGACGCCGCCATTTCGGGCTCCGACATCCCTACGAGAAAACTTAGCCGAAAAAACGCAGTAGGAAACACCCACGCGTGTCAGCTGCCCCTACACCGTCAAATAAGCCCGACGCACTTCCTCGTTCGCGGCAAGCTCGTCCATCGATCCGCTATAGCGTATCTGACCCTTCTCGAGTACATAGACCCGATCGGACACCAGTTCGGCGAAGTGCACGTTCTGCTCGGACAGCAGGATGCTGACGCCCTGCTCTTTCAGCGCGATGATCATATTGGCCATCTGCTCGACGATGACCGGCGCCACGCCTTCGGAGGGTTCGTCCAGCAGCACCAGGAAAGGGTTGCCCATGAGCGTGCGGGCCACGGTCAGCATCTGCTGTTCGCCGCCGCTCATGTGGCCGCCGGGGCGGTCCTGCATGGCGCCCAGGTTGGGAAACAGCTGGTACAAAGCCTCGGGAGTCCAGGTTGGCGCCGCGGAGCCGTCCGGCCATTTGCGCGCCGGCTGGCGGCCCACCTCGAGGTTCTCAGTGACCGTCAGGTCGGTGAAGACGCGGCGGTCTTCGGGCACGAAGCCCAGGCCCGCGCGCGCTATCTCGTACGGCTGCTGGCCGGTAATGCGCTTGCCCATGAAGGTGACTTCGCCCTTCCACTTGGCCATCAGGCCCATGATGGACTTGAACGTCGTCGACTTGCCGGCGCCGTTGCGGCCCATCAGCGCCACCACTTCGCCCCGCTTCACGTTCAGGCTGACGTCGAAGAGGATGTGAGCGGCGCCGTACCAGGCGTTCAGGCCGGATACCTCGAGCAAGGGCTGGCCGGTGTCGGTGGCTGTCTGGTTCATGTCGTTGCCTGCGCGTTCTGGTTCTTTTCGAATGTCTTGCCGGTGCCGAAGTAGACTTCCTGCACCTTGGGATGGTTGCGGATATGGTCGGCGTTGCCTTCGGCGATGAGCTTGCCCCGGGCCAGGACGATCATGCGGTCGGCGTAGGCGAACACCACGTCCATGCTGTGCTCGGTGAACAGCACGGCCATGTTGCGTTCGACCACCAGCTTCTTGGTCAGCGCCATGAGCTCGTTGCGCTCTTTGGGCGCCATGCCGGCGGTGGGCTCGTCCATAAGCAGCAGCTTGGGGTTGTTGGCCAGGCCCATGGCCAGCTCGACCCGCTTGACGTCGCCATAGGCCAGTTCGCTGCAGGGGCGGTCGGCCTGGGTCTCCATGCCGACCTGCCCGAGCAAGCCCAGGGCCTCGTCGCGGTACTGATCGGCCGCCACGCTGAGAAAGGAATACACCTTGCGGTGATGCGACAGCAGCGCCATTTGCACGTTTTCGACCACGGTCAGCGAGGCGAAGGTCGCGGCGATCTGGAAAGTGCGGCCCACGCCCATATGCGCGATCTTGCGCGGCGCCAGGCCGATCAGCTCGGTGTCTTGCAGACGCACCGAACCCGCCGTGGCGTTCAACTGGCCGTTGACCATATTGAAGGTGGTGGTCTTGCCCGCGCCGTTGGGGCCTATCAGGGCAAGCAGCTCGCCTTCGTGAAGGTCGAAGCTGATATCGTCCACGGCGACGTTGCCGCCGAACTTCTTGGAAAGGTTTCTGACTTCGAGCAGGCTCATGCCGCTTTCTCCTTGACCTTCAGGCGACGGGCGTCCCCGTTCTCGAACAGCTGCTTGAAGAAGCCCGCGATGCCTTGCGGGAAGGCCAGCACAAGTAACAATATGACCCCGCCGAACATGGCGTGCCAGTATTGCGTGGCGCCCAGGAAGTAGTCCTGCAGCACTTTGAAGGTAGCCGCGCCCACGACCGGTCCGATCAGGGTCTGCACGCCGCCGAGCAACACCATGACCAGGGCGTCGACCGACTTGCTGATGGAAATGACTTCAGGCGCCGCGCTGCCTTTGGAAAACACGAACAGTGCGCCGGCCAGGCCGGCAAAAACGCCCGCTATCACGAAGGTGATCCACTGCACGCGCTTGACGTCGATGCCGACCGCGTCGGCCCGCAGGGTGGAGTCGCGGCATGAACGCATGGCGTAGCCGAAGGGCGAGAACAGTATGCGACGCAGCAACAGGGCTGCGGCCAGCACGATGGCCAGTGCGAAATAGTAGTACGTGTCGCCTTCGAGCCACGCGGGCGGCCAGATGCCGATGAGTCCGTTCGAGCCGCCGGTGAAGTCGTCCCACTGGAAAACGATGGACCAGACGATCTGGGCGAAGGCCAGGGTGAGCATGGCCAGATAGACGCCCGACAGCCGGATGCAGAACCAGCCGAATACGAGCGCGCCTACCCCGGCGATGAGCGGTGCCGTTGCAATGGCCCAGCCCATCGAGAAAGCGGCCTCTTTGAGCAGCAGGGCGGCTCCGTAGGCGCCCAAGCCGTAATAAGCGGCATGGCCGAACGAATTCATGCCGCCGGGACCCATCATAAAGTGCAGGCTGAGGGCGAACAAGGCGGCAATAATGATGTCCAGCATCAGCACCGGCGCATACGGGAACCACTCGGACAACAGAGGAATGGCGATCAGCACGGCGATCACCGCCGCGATGAACACCTTGAACGGCGTAGTCGAGCGCCTCAGCGGCGCCTCGATGGGCGCCGAATTGCGGCTGTGGCCCTGCGGCCGACCGAACAGACCCCACGGCCGGAACACCAGCACGATGGCCATGAAGATGAATTCAACCACCAAAGTGAGCTTGGGAAAGGCGAAGCTGACACCCGCGAAGGAGACCGTGCCCAGGGCGATGCAGAGCGCCTTGAGCTCGGCGATGATCAGCGCTGCGATATAGGCGCCGGGAATGGAGCCCATGCCTCCCACCACCACGATGACGAAGGCGTCGCCGATGACGCTGATGTCCAGGGTAAGGTTGGCGGGAACGCGGGGGATCTGCACCGCCCCGCCAAGGCCCGCAAGGAAGGCGCCCAGGGCGAACACGCCCGTGAACAGCCAGGCCTGGTTCACGCCCAGCGCTCCCAGCATCTCGCGGTCTTGCGTGGCGGCGCGCACCAGCGTCCCCCAGCGGGTACGGGTCAGCAGCAGCCACAGCAGGCCCAACACGACCGGCCCGATGAAGATCAGCACCAGGTCGTACCACGGGAAGTAGCGGCCCAGGATCTGGAAGGAGCCGTTCAACCCGGGCGCCAGCGGACCCAGGAGGTCTTCGGGCCCCCACAGCCACAGCGCGGCGTCGTTGAATATGAGCACCAGCGCAAAGGTGGCCAGCAACTGGAACAGCTCCGGCGCGCGATAGATGCGCCGCAACAAGATGATTTCGATGGCGGCGCCCAGGGCGCCGATCAGCAGGGCCGCGGCAATGAGCCCGGCCCAGAAACCCAGCGGCGTCTGGCCGATGGATTGAACCAGCGTGTAGGCGACATAAAGGCCCAGCATGTAGAGCGAGCCGTGCGCGAAGTTGACGATGCGCGTGACGCCGAAGATCAGCGACAGGCCCGCGGCAACCAGGAACAGCGATGACGCTTCAGCCAGCCCGTTCAGGAGCTGGACGATCAAACCCGACAAATCCATTTTTCTTCATACCTCGTGGTCGAAGAAGCGCGCCGCGAGGCGGCGCGCTCTTGCGTGGTCAATCGGCCGGGCGCATCTTCTTGATTTCTTCGTCGGAAGGCTGGACGTCCGCACCGTCGATATAGCGTATGTCGGTCATGATGCCCTTGCCGTCTTTTTTGGCCAGTTTGCCCACGTAGGCGCCCATGGTCGACTGATGGTCGATGGGGCGGTAGACGATCTGGCCGAAGGGCGTCTCGACCTCGAGACCCTTGAAGGCCTTGATCATGTCCTCGGTGTCGGTGGAGCCGCCAGCCTTCTTGATGCCGGCCGCCAGCGACTTGATCGCGCTGTAGCCCACGATGGTGCCCAGGCGCGGATAGTCGTTGAACTTGGCCTGATAGGCATCAAGGAACTTCTTGTGCTCGGGTGTATCGATGGCGTACCAGGGATAGCCGGTGACCACCCAGCCTTCGGGGGTTTCATTGCCCAGCGGATCGAGGTACTCGGGCTCGCCGGTCAGCAGGCTGACCACCGAAAGGTCTTTGAAGAAGTTGCGCTGGGTTCCGGCGCGCACCAGCTTGGCCAGGTCGGCGGCGAACAGCACGTTGAACATGGCGTCGGGCTTGGCGTCGGCAAGCGCCTGGATGACGTTGGCGGCGTCGACCTTGCCCAGCGGCGTGGCCTGTTCGGCGACGAACTCGACGTCGGGCTGGGCCTCTTTGAGCAGCTTCTTGAAGGTTGCCACGGCGGACTGGCCATACTCGTAGTTGGGATACACCAGGGCCCAGCGCTTTTTGTTCATCTTTACCGCCTCAGGCACCAGCATGGCCACCTGCATATAGGTGGAAGCGCGCAGCCTGAACGTGTAGCGGTTGCCGTCTTCCCAGACGATCTTGTCGGTGAGCGGCTCGCTGGCCAGGAAGAACACTTTCTTGTGCTTGGCATAGTCGGTGACGGCCAGACCGATGTGGGACAGGAAGGTGCCGGTCAGCACGTCGACCTTGTCGCGCGCCAGCAGGTCTTCGACCGCGCGGACCGCATCGCCCGTATTCGAGTTGTCGTCGCGGATGACGAGCTCGACCTTCTTGCCGTCGATTCCGCCCTCTTTGTTGATTTCCTCGATGGCCAGGTCCATGCCGTTCTTGTAGGGGCCCAGGAATGCAGGCTGTGTCTTGTAGCTGTTGATCTCCCCGATCTTGAGCGTTTCTTGCGCCGAGGCCGACATGGATAGTGAAACACCCACTATTGCGGCCATCAGTATTGAACAAACTCTCGAGCCTTTCATGGAAATTCCTTATTCAATGCACGATTCCGGACAGGGCCGGAGGTCGCGCGACATTGAAGGGTTAGGTGCATCGATTGAAGTGTACACATGTAATTTTTTGAACAAAAGGTTGTACTCATAGGGATAAACCCTTTATTCAATTGTGGATTCCCTCACCGCTCACCCGCTTGAAACTGCGAAAAATACAACAAAGCGATATGAAACAAAATGAACGAGGCCAGCCCAGATCGGCGTCGACGCGGGGCAACAGTCGCGATTTTTAAGCGTATACGCGATAAATTCAGGGTTCTGGCCCTGTGCGGACCAACCGCCCCCGTCACTCTTCTTCATCGACATCGGCCGCGCACATCTTGTTGAGCAGATAGAGCAGGGCCATCCGCTCGGCCGGATTAAATCCGTTGAAGGTCTTTTCGGTGATCTCGAACGCGAACGGCACCATGGACTCGACCAGGCGCTCGCCCGCCTCGGTGAGGCTGACCAGCACCTTGCGGCGGTCCATTTCGTCGTGACGCACGGAAACGAACTTTCGCGCCTTGAGCCGGTCTATGACTCCACGTATGGTGGCCTGGTCGATGGCCGTCTGCTTGACGATGTGGCTGAGCGAACAGGCGCCGCTGTCTCTCACGGCGCACAGCACGACGAATTGCGCCGCGGTAAGCTGGGTGTCGGGAATGATCTGCTGGAAAAGCGCCGTATGCCGCTGATAGGCGCGGCGCAGCAGGTGCCCCACCTGCTCGGAGAAATCGTAGCTTTCGGATGCCGGAAAGCCGGGTGAGCGACGCGTGTTTTTGGTCATCGATCTAGGCCTGAAAGTATCATCAATCGCGCTTTTTCCGTCGCATTGTTATATATTACGCCATCCTTTTCAATGTCCGTGGCAGTCTCACCACCACCGACGCCAGGCGCCCGCGGCATGTCCACGCGGGTGCGCGCCCAACCGGCGGCCCTCGCCCGCCCTACGAATCATGCGCCAACTCGTCCTCGTTTTCATGGTCTCGAGCCTGTGTCTTTTGACGTTGAGCCGCTGCCTGCTCGCAGCATGGCAATGGCGTCGGGTCGAGCGGGCGGGCGGACTCCTGCCCGTGCTTCGGGGCGGGCTGCGCATCGATGCGCACCAGATCGCCATCTTCGCCGGCATTCCCGCCCTGCTCGCCCCGTGGCTGGGCCACATGCCGATGGCGGTGGCCGCCACGGGATGGTGGTTCGAGCTCGCCTGGCTGCTGCTCGTCCTGCTGGAGCTTTCCACACCGCAGTTCATCACCGAGTACGACACGCGTCCCAACCGGCTCTACATCGAATACCTGCGCCATCCGCAAGAGGTCTTCGGCATGCTGTGGAAGGGCTACAAGGGTCTGCTCGTCGCCGCCGCGGCGGGCATCGCGGCGTTCGCCTGGATGGGCCACGAGATGTTTCAGGATGTGCGCCCCGACTGGGCCATGCCCTGGTGGCAGGCGCTGCTGGTATCTCTGGCCGTCCTGGCCGTCAGCTTTCTGGCCATACGCGGCACGCTGGGCCATCGCCCCATGAACCCCTCGACGGTCGCCTACTGCGGCGACAGCATGCTCAACACCCTTCCGCTCAACTCGTTCTATAACGTCTGCTACGCGGTGTACAGCATGAAGAACGAGCGCTCCGCCGCCGACGTCTACGGCGACATGGACGCCGCCGAAATGCACGCCACCGTATGCAAAAGCGCGGGCATCCAGCCCTACGGCGGCGAACTGCCCACGCTCCATCGGCAATCGTCCCGGCAGCCACGCCCCCGGCCGCTCAACATCGTCCTCATCGTGCAGGAAAGCCTGGGCGCGCAGTATGTCGGCAATCTGGGCGGGTCGGACCTGACGCCGCAGCTCGATGCCCTGGCCCGGACAGGCTGGAACTTCACCCGCGCCTACGCGACCGGAACACGCTCGGTGCGCGGCCTGGAAGCCGTGACCGCCGGGTTTCCCCCCACCATCGCCGACGCGGCGCTGCGGCTGCCGGGCGCCCAAAGCAATTTCTTCACCCTGGCGCAGCTGCTCGGCACGCATGGCTACCGCTCCCGCTTCATCTACGGCGGAGAGGCGCACTTCGACAACATGAAGAGCTTCTTTCTGGGCAACGGCTTCAACGACCTGTACGACCGCCCCACCTTCCAGGCGCCCAAGTTCGTCGGCACCTGGGGCGCTTCGGACGAAGACATGTTCGACCGCCTGCACGAGATGCTCAGCGCTCCGCCGGCGCAGCCCACGCTCACGCTGGCTTTCTCGGTCAGCAACCATTCCCCCTGGGAGTACCCCTCGGGCCGCATCGACCCCATCGGCGACCCGGCCACCGTCGAGAACACGGTGCGCTACGCCGATTGGGCCATGGGCCGGTTCTTCGAACAGGCGCGCCGCAGCGCCTATTGGCAGGACACGGTGTTCCTGGTGGTGGCCGACCACGATTCCCGGGTCGGCGGCGCAAGTCTGGTGCCGCTGCGGCATTTCCACATTCCGGCGCTCATCGTGGGCGCCGACGTTGCCGCGCGGCGCGACGATCGCCTCATCAGCCAGATCGACCTGGCGCCCACCCTGCTTTCAGTGGCCGGGCTGGACACCGAACATCCCATGATCGGGCACGACCTGACCGGCGAGGGCGGCGGCCGCGCCATGATGCAGTACAGCGAAAACTATGGGTATCTGAAGGGCGACCGGCTGGTCGTGCTGGAGCCGCACAAAGAGGCGCGGCAATTCCGCTATCTGGCGCCAGACCAGTACGAGCCGCAGGCGCTGGACGAATCGCTGGCGCGGGAAGCCCTGGCGCATGCGCTTTGGCCGTCCTGGTCATATCGCCACGGCGCTTATTCGCTGCCTCATCTGCAGCGCAGGTCCGCCAAAGCGGCCTGAGGGCCTCAGCGGGCGCCGGAACCCGGCGGCGCGGCAATGCCCGCCGTAACGAAGGCCGTGATCTGCTCGAAGACCTCTTCCGTATCGTTGACGTCGCACACGTCCGGGGCCAGTTGTTCGAGGCGGTGCGTATCCGAAAACGCATACATGTAGGCGCCGATCATGAGCGCCATGCGCCAGTTGACCTCTTTGGCCGAGAGCTGGGGGCACACCTTGGCCATCATCTGCACGTAGGCGCGCGTCGAAGCATCGTAGGCCTCGCCGCGCAGCTTGTATGAGATCTCGGCCGGCTCGGTGTGCAGCCTGGCCTGCAGCCGCAAAAACAGCCTGCCCCCCGGCGTATCGCGCAGGGCGATGGTGGGCGCCAGAAACGCCTTGACGACGTCGCGCACAGAAACGTCGTCGCGCTGCTTCAACTCTTCGAGAAGCTTCATGCGCCCCTCGGAAATTACCCGGCCCCGGCGTATGAACACCGCTTCGTAAAGGCCGTACTTGCTGCCGAAGTAATAATTGATCAGGGCCTGGGTGACGTCGGCGCGGGCGGCGACCATGCGCAGCGTCGCGCCGGAGTATCCGACCTCGGCGAATACTTCTTCGGCCGCATCCAGGATGCGCTCGGACGTGTTGTCGCCCGTTCCGCCGCCCTCCGGACGACCGGGGCGGCGGCCCGCCGCCCGGGCGGATATTTCCGAACGCCGTCTGATTTGAGTCATTGCCTAAGGAACAGGAGTGAAGTCGGTAGCATTGTACGCGTAGACCCAGTTCGCCTTGATGCCGCCCGCATGGGGATCTTTTTTCTGCTGTTCGCGATATTCGGCGTCTCGCTTGGCCTGCTCCTCTTTCGAGGAGAGGTGATACGTCTTGCCACGCTCACGCGCCTCGAGCTGCACCCGGCTGGTGCGCGGCAGGCGCTCGGCTTCGTACTGGGCCAGGGCCTTGTCCAATTGGCCCGGCAGGCCGTCCAGGGCCTTGGCCAGCACGTAGGCGTCCTCGATGGCCATGGCCGCGCCCTGCGACAGGAAAGGCAGCATCGGATGCGCGGCGTCGCCCATGAGCGTGATGCGGCCCTTGGTCCAGGTCTGCATCGGATCGCGGTCGAACAGGCCCCAGCGGTAGACTTCGGTCACGCGTTCGAACAGCTGCTGAATATAGCTGTGCCAGCCCGGGAAGTCGCCGAGCAGGGCTTCGCGGGAGCTAAGGGTGTTCCAGGATTCTTCCACCCATTTTTCGGTCTCGTGCACCGCCACGATGTTGACCGCCTTGCCGCCGTTGACATAGTAGGTGACGACATGGCTTTTGGGCCCAAGCCAGAAGGCCGCCTCCGGCGGCACGAAGTCGGGGCGCTCGTCGAACGGCACGACGGCGCGATAGCACATGTGTCCGGTGAATTGCGGGTCGTCCGCGCCGAACAGATCATGGCGCACGACCGAGCGCACGCCGTCGGCGCCCACAATGAGATCGCCCTCGAAGCGCGAACCGTCGGCGAAGTGCGCCACGGCGCCCTGCTCGTTCTGTTCGACGCCCGTGCATTGCGCCCCGAACGTCACTTTCGTATCGCCGATCATGCCCGCCAGCAATTCGTGCAGGTCGGCGCGATGCACGTGATAAAAATTGGCGCCATACAGGCGCGGGCAGTCCGCCTTCAGCGGAATGCGGAATTTTTCCTCGGCGGTGTCCCAGTCGCGGCCCACCAGGGCCTCGGGCAGGAAGCCGACTTTGTCCAACTCGCTTTCGCCTCCCAGCGCCTTGATGACCTTGACGGCATTGGGTGTCATTTGTATGCCCGCGCCCACTTCGCCGAATTCGGCCGCGCGTTCGAACAGATGCGCCTGGATGCCGCGCTGGTTCAGCGCGGCGGCCAATGCCACTCCCCCGATGCCGCCGCCGATAATGCCGATTTTCAATGATTTCGCCATGAATGTTCCCCTGTATTCGTCCTGTACTCGCGGCTCGTTTTCCATAGCCAGTGACTGTATTATATATTAATTAATCAATTATATAATAATAGAAAGAGAAAAATTTCCAGCCTGCTTCGATCCATTTCCACTCCTTCTTTGCCGGACCGGCAGGTCTGGCGAATCCAGAGCACGCAGTCGAGAAACCGCAGGGATCTCCGGGCGCCGCCCTGCACCTTCCCAGAGGCGGCAAGGCGCTGGGCGGCGCTTTCAGCGGCCAAGCGGCTATGAATATCGAGCGGCTGCGCAGGTCAGCGATTCTGGCCCCGGAAGGCCCAGCCCGTAAAGCGCTTCTCGACCAGGGCGGTGGCGGCATACAAGACAATGCCCAGGAAAGCGAGCACCAGCAGGCCGGCAAAGACGATCTGCACCTGAAAGGCCGCCTGAGCGTCCAGCATGAGCTTGCCGATGCCCTTGTTCGCGCCCACCGTCTCTGACACCACCGCCCCGACGAAGGCCAGGGTGATGGCCACCTTCAGGGAGCCGAAAAAGTAAGGCAGCGAACCCGGTATGCTGACCTTGCGCATGATGTCGAGCTTGGATGCGCCCAAGGCGCGCAAAACATCTTCGAGCTCGGGACTGGTGGTGGCCAGGCCCGTCGCCACGTTGACCACGATGGGGAAGAAAGAGATGAGAAAGGCCGTGATGATGGCGGGGATTTCGCCCAGGCCGAACCACAGGATGAGAATGGGCACCACGGCGACCTTGGGAACGGAGTTGAAGCCGACCAGCACCGGATACAAGGCCGTATAGAGGCTTCTGTGCCAGCCGACCGCAATGCCCAGCAGCAGCCCGCCCACCGTGGCCATCAGAAAGCCGACCAATGTCGTCCACAGCGTGACCCACGAGTTGTCGATGATGGGCGCGCGATACTGCCACAGGGCTGCGAAGATGTCCGAGGGCGCGGGCAGAATGGTCAAGGGTATGGAAAAAGCCCTGCAGACGATTTCCCACAAGACAAAGAGCACGACGGTGAAGAGCAGCGGAGGAATGATGTTGACGAACAGATCGGCTCGACGCATTTAGTGTTTTCCTCCGATCATGGATCGCAGTTCGTAGACGATGTCCTGGAATTCCTGGCTGTAGGTCACCTCGAGTTCACGCGGGCGCGGCAGATCGACCGGACACTTCTTGACCACCCTGCCCGGCCGATTGGACATGACGTAGACCGTGTCGGCCAGAAAGACCGCCTCGCGCAGATCGTGGGTGACCAGCATTACCGTGACCTGGCGCTCTTGCTGTATGTCGCGCAGCGCGCACCAGAGCTCTTCGCGGGTGAAGGCGTCGAGCGCCCCGAAGGGCTCGTCCAGCATCAGGATTTCGGGCTCGTGGATGAGCGCCCGGCAGATCGACGCGCGCTGCTGCATGCCGCCCGAAAGCTCCCAGGGAAATTTTTCGGTAAAGCCGGTCAGCCCGACCGAATTCAGCAGCCGCACCGCCTTCTCTTTATATTGCGCGCGCTGGGACGAGATGTTTTTTCGATAGGGCTGGACGATTTCCAGAGGCAGCAGGATGTTGTCGACGCAATTGCGCCAGGGCAGCAGATTGCTGGCCTGAAAAGCCATGCCCACCGATTTGAGCGGCCCCTTCACCGGCTTGCCTTCGACCGTAAGGCTGCCGGAAAGCGGCGGGTGCAGGCCCGATATGAGCTTCATCAGCGAGCTTTTGCCGCAGCCCGAGGGACCTACGACGGCGATGAACTCGCCCTTGCGGATGGACAGCGTCACATCCTCGATGGCGCGCACGGCGGTGTCGCCGTCGCCGTACGCCATCGAAATGTTTTCGAGCTCGACCAAGGCTTCGGCCATGCGCCCCCCTTCGATAATGGATTCAGTCGACCAGGCGTTCTTCGCGCGCGGGCAGGAATTCGGCCGTGAATATGTCGCCCGCCTTGGGCTTGTTGGTGTAGTCGAAGGTCAGGCCGATCTGCTC
Source organism: Pusillimonas caeni (assembly GCF_003545815.1). Lineage (GTDB taxonomy): Bacteria > Pseudomonadota > Gammaproteobacteria > Burkholderiales > Burkholderiaceae_B > Pusillimonas > Pusillimonas caeni. Next base: position 168,847 of record NZ_PDUW01000003.1, on the reverse strand, counting down.
TATGGATTTTTCCAGACGCTGCATGTCGACATCGCCCAGGCCGTTTTTCTTGACGTCGTCGGTGACGAAATTGCGCTCGAGCGACATTTTCAGGCGCTGCAGTTCGACGTCGCGATTGGCGATGGCATTGCGCTTCATGAGGGAGTCGATGGCCGACTCGGGGTCCTTGATGGTGTCTTGTATGCCCTTGATGGTGGCGCGCACGAAGCCCTTGACCGCCTCGGGATGGTTCTGCATGAATTCCGGGTTGGCAAGTATGGCGTTGCCGTACAGGTCGACACCGTAATCGCGCAGCAGCAGGACGACGATGTCTTCGTCCTTGACGCCGTTGGCCTTGAGGTTCATGAAGGACGAGAACCAGAAACCGGTGATGGCGTCCACCCTGCCCTGCGCCAGCATGGGCTCGCGCACGGGGAAACCGATGTTCTCGATGCGCACCTTGGAGGCGTCGATGCCGTTGGCGTCGACAAAAATGGGCCATTGGGCGTAAGCGCCATCGGGAGCAGGCGCGCCCAGAACCTTGCCTTCGAGATCCTTCGGTTTGGTAATGCCCTTGTCCTTCAGGGTGACGATGGAGAATGCGGGGGTGTCGTAGACCATCATCACCGCCCGTACCGGCGGGTTCTTGGGGTTGTCGCGATACTTGATGAGCGAGTTGATGTCGGCGAAGCCCATCTGGTAGGTGGCCGTGGCCACGCGGTTGATGGGCTCGACCGAGCTTGCGCCCGCGTCGATGGTGACGTCCAGCCCTTCGTCCTTGTAATAGCCCTTGTCGATGGCGACGAAATAAGGCGCCGCGGGCCCCTCGAAACGCCAGTCGAGCGCAAACCTGATTGCGGTGTCGGCCAAGGCGCTGCTGGAACAACATACGATCAATGCAGAAAGCAGAAGGCGGTGAATGCGCATGGGCTGTCTCCGTGGGGGGTTGTCTGGGCGGGATAGCCTGCGAACACCCCCGCCCTGCTTTTTTCTGTGCTTTGCTTCTTGTGCAACGAACCTTCGGATGAGCTCAATAGTATTTAAAACTTGGAAGCAAAGCTTCTAGGTAGTTACCCCAATTCACGTGTGTGCGCCCTAATGCATGCCCGCTAGGGCGCATATACCTCTGAACCGGCAAAGAAAGTGGACAGCACCCGGGTATCGGCGATTTCGTCCGCTTCGATAGAGAACACGTCGCGATCCAAAATGATGAAGTCAGCGCTCTTGCCGATTTCAAGCGTACCGGTCACGGCCTCCAGCCCCGCTGCCCTTGCGGCATTACGCGTGTATGCATAAAACAATTGTTCGCGCGGCATGCGTTCCGCTTCGTTGAGCACGCCCAGGGGTCCCGCACGGCTGATGGCTTGATGAATCGCCTCCCAGGGATTGGGAGGCGAGATGGGCCAATCGCTTGCCCCCGCGATCTCGGCCCCCGCCTGCAGCAGCGAGCGCGCCGGATATTGATATCGGTAGGCGTCCGGATCGATATAGGGCTGTATCAGGTCCACCGTGTAATGATCGGCCGTGGCCCACAGCAATTGCATCACCGCCGCCACGTTCAACTCTTTGAAGCGCTTGAAGTCGGCCGGGTTGGCCACGTGAATATGCGTGATCGAATGGGGCACCCGACTCTGTCTGTCGCTTCGGGCCTTGGCGATGCCGTTCAAGGACTCTCTGACGGCCCGATCTCCGATAGCATGGATGTGCACTATCCACCCGCGCTCGTCCGCCGCGCTGACCAGATCACCGAAAGAGCGCGGATCGATCAGCAGATGCCCGGCGTCTTCCTTACCGTGATAGGCATGGAGCATGGCCGCGCTCTGGGCAGGATACTCCAGTACCCCATCGGCGAAGATCTTGATGCCCGGAAAGCTCAGGTTGGCCACACCGGCAAACTGCTTTTGCACCGCCGCCAAAGCATCCAGGTCTTGAGGCGTCCCTTTCGGAGGCGCCACCAGCAGCGCGGCGACGTGCGCGGTCAGTTCGCCCCGCTCGGCCAAGGCTTTATAGGCTGGCAGCACGCCCACTTTGTCGCTTTCGGCCGCGATGGCAAACAGCCCCTCGCCCGGCGCGGCATTGGCCGCCGGATCCATCCAGGCGGTAATGCCCAGGCTGTTCAAATGCCTGACGGCCTGCACGGCGGCGGTCTCCAGCACTTCGCCGGGCAGCTTGGGCATCGCCCGGCTCACCCGGTCCCAGCCTGCATCGATGACCAGGCCGTTGGGCATGCCGTCCACGCCCACACCTATCGTATGCTTCTGGTCGGATGCCAGGCTTTCGACATAATGCGCATCGATGCCTGCGCGCCGGCGCATCGGTTGATTAATCCAGGCCGTGTGGAAATCGCTGCCCAAGAATACAATGGGACGCTGCGTCCACCGGCCGGAATTGAAGACGCGATTCAATTCGGCAATCTGCGACCAGTAGCTGGAATGCATGCCCTGCACGAATATGATGTCTCCCTGTAGGGCATCGCCCTGGTCGAGCAGTTCGACCACGTAGAATTCAAGCTCTTTGACAGGCAGTTCTTCATCTTCCAAAGAGGTGGATATCAATTGGAGGCCGCCGAACACCACATGGGCATGCGCATCAACCAAGCCCGGCATCACTCTTTTGCCCGCAAGGTCTATCCGCATGGTGCGCTCGCCCCCCATGGCTTCCATCTGTTCATTTCCACCCACCGCCAGGATCTTGCCGTCCTTGATGGCCAGGGCGGAAACCTGCGGTTCATCGGCGTTGGCGGTGAATACCTTGCCGTTCAATAGGATCAGGTCGGCGGAGGCGTAGGCTCCGGCCTGCATAAAAAGGGCGGAAGATACCGCGAAAAGCAATTTGGAAATATGGCTGGCCAAGACGAGCTCCTCCTGAAACGACAAGTAATTTTTATTGAATTCAGCCGTAGTGTCGCGGCACGTCCCCGTGCCGAGATCAGGTCACGAGCCGGGCAAGGCCCGTGATCCAGATAACCCCAAAACAAAAGCGGCTTTGCAGTGTAAACCCGCAAAGCCGCTTGAATATTGGTCGGGGCGACATGATTCGAACATGCGACCCTCTGGTCCCAAACCAGACAGGCAAATACAGGTGATTGATTTTTAATACTTTTTTGCACTGACTCACTACCCTTTTAGTACTGTTCTGCACTGTTATGTTGGGACCATCCACCGCAAACTCCCCGCAGTAATTGTTCGGCCTAGCAGATTTGCCAAGTACATTTCCACAAGAAATGATCAATATAAGCGAACTGCTCTCCGATCCGCTGCGCCATTACTCCGTGATCGTAATGCGAACATTGTTGAACGAACGGCTATCCATTCGGGTGTCCGAAGTTGAGCGACAGGAATATGTCCGCGCAGCCGCAGCGTTGGGCGTGTCGCCATCAGAGTACTTACGTCTTCGACTGGCTAGCACCAGTGATGAGTACGTCGCCGACCAAATAGCTCAACTGAGATTGACGCTTTTGGACAACCTGTCGCCGGCTGGCCCAGATGCGGGACTTTTACCGATCCTGCTGGAGATTTTGCTTTTATTAAGGCAAGCCTGCAGCCCTGGGCAACTGCGTAGTGCTCAGACGGAACTGCAACGGCTGGGCCACTCCCCTTGGAGTGCCGCTGCCAACGATTCCCCATAGCCGTCTCAGGCCTATCGTCGAAATAGCCCGCTATGACGGCGGCGCCTCGGAGTAAGTTCATGCGTTTCCACATAGCGGCCCCCGCACTAGCGGCGGCCTGTCTTATCGCGGGCTGCGGTTTCACGCCAAAGCAGCCCCCAAAACCCGATGAGGGGCACCGAGTCCCCGTGAATCGGGCGCCGCCTTTTCCTCATGCCTGGCCACGGCAAGATTCGATCCGGATGCCTCTATCCGAACTGGATAATCACCCTACACAACTCGTTGAGGATACCGTAGCGGCCCCCATTGCTGTGGAGGAGGAGAAAACCACCTCCAGAGTCTTGGCAAGAAAACAGCCCACGAATTCGGATAGATCAACGGTACAAACAGGGAACGAGCAGGCGGCCACCTTCTTCTGGCCGATCACGCTGCCATATCAGATGGGTACGTCGATAGCCATAACCTCCGACAAATACCGATGGCATTTCCATTGGCCTCCCATCGATGAGGCGGATGCAATTCAGCACAAAATCACCTCTGCCGATGAAGCATTCGCGGTTTTGCCTGGTAGTGAAGAAGCACTGACCTTCGCCGTCCCCGATTCTTTCGTGCAAATGGGAGACGAATTTGATGTGACAGCGCCCCTACTGTCCGCTGCTGACATGATGGCGCCATCACAATCGGAACCGAAGGCATCGAACGAACCGTCGCCGGTGGCACCAAATGATACTCCGAGCCCTAACTCAACACTCGGTACCCTGCAGCCGGCTCAAGGGCCCGGTCGAGAGTCGACGGTTGAAGTCGCGTTGCACTCCGAGGAAATGACTGAGGCCACACTCAGAACGTGGGCGGCGACCAAAGGTAGCGCGCTCAGCGATTTACTGCGTGAGTGGGCAGCGCGTGAAGATTGGACGATTCGATGGGATGCCAAACTTGACTTCGTAATCGAGGCGCCATTCTCCATAGAGGCCAGCGACTTCCTTGCGGCGGCCGAACGAATTCTGACCGCCTATCGCCGAGCAGGTTACGAATTCTATGCAGTTGCCTATTCCAACAAGGTGCTGCTGATCAAAAATACAAAGGATTGAACTTCATGAGAATTAACCCGACATGGCTGAGTGTCAGGCTGCCTAGTCACCTCGCATTGCTCTGCCTCACGCTACTTACCGGCTGCGCAGCCTATGAGCGAATCGACCAAGCCCCCGAAGTAGCAGAGGAAGCATTTCGAATCGCTGTCGATCAAGCTCAGGCGCAACGTGAAGGCCGCAGCCCCATCCAAGTAGCGAATGAGCCTTGGATATCAACCAAGAAGATCGAGACGGTCAAACCGAAGAGCATCAAGCTTCCAAGTTCGCACGATTGCAGCATCAAACTTATTGCTGATACGCCCCTCGCCTTGTCGGACTTCGCTCAGATTATTACAGCTGATTGCCGACTCCCTGTGACCATCAGTCAGGACGCCTGGGCGGCGATGGCGGGAGGCGCGGTGAATGCACCCCAAGTGGCAGGCGGTACGCCTGCCATGGTGCCAGCTATTCCGACTGTGCCTCCTCAACCGAGCGTGCCGCCGTCTGCCCGCAATTTCGCGTACTCCACCAGCGGCGAAAAAAAGATTCAGCCCATTCGCTGGCTTGGCAAGCCGCTGTCCGGCCTGCTGGACGTGGTGACGTCTCAACTTGGCTTGTCATGGTCCTATAGATCTGGCGCCGTTGTCATCCACTATTTGGATACCCGCACATATCCGATCGCTTTGTCCTCCGAGCTGGATTACCAAAGCAACGTAACCAGCGGAGCCACTCTTTCGACCGGTTCATCGGGCGGCTCCGGTTCAGGGTCTAGCGCGAATGAGACAACCAGCGAGTCGGCGCAGAAGACGGTACTCAGTATCAAATCTCGATTCGCCAATGACGTACAACGGGCAGTGGAGGCGATGCTCACGCCAGGAATCGGCCAAATGGCTTTGTCCACATCAATTGGCACACTCACCGTAACCGACACACCAGACGTGCTAGACCGGATCGGACAATACATAGAAGAGATCAACTCACGCATGAGCCGTCAGGCAATGCTGTATGTGACGGTCGCATCAGTTGTTCTGACGAACTCCGACAGCCTGGGTATCAACTGGAATCTAGTGTGGCAGTCGGTATCGGGCAATTACGGTATTGGTTTCATGAACGCCATTCCTTCAGTGGAAGGCGCAGCCAGTGCTGGATTTGGGATTCTTGATACAGCCACGGGCCGCGCCGGCCAGTTCGCAGGCACCCAAGCTATTCTCAATGCGCTATCCAAGCAAGGTTCAGTGTCGATCATGCGCCAGCGCGGCGTCATTACTCAGCACCTACAACCGACGCCGATTCACTTGACCAATGAACGTCAATACGTATGTGGCCGTAGCCAAACGAATACGGCTCAAGTCGGCGCCACCGAGGCGAGCGAAATGTGCAGCGTCATGACCGGCTTCGCAATGGATATCCTTCCATACATTCATGAACAGGAACTCACTTTGCAGTTCGCCTTGAACATGAGTCCGCCGGCGTTAATCGAACAGGTGCCGGGCGACGAAGATCGGCCAGTGTTCGCGGCGTCCGTAGACAGGCAGGTGTTCCTGCAGCGAGTAGGCATGCGCAGCGGCCAATCGCTGGTCATTAGCGACTTCCAGGAAGCCAGCGAAACGGCAGCCAAGCAGGGCGTCGGCGATGTTTCTGCCTGGATACCGACTGGTTCCGGAATGCGCGCGAAGGAGCGGCGGGTCATAGTGATCATTATTTCCCCACAGATCATGAGGAGAAGCGGTGATCACGGAATGGTGCGTACCGAAGGCTTCAAACAGTTCCTGGCCCGCCTTCTGGAGGGCCAAGGCGATCTCGAGGTAGCGTGATATGCCGTTGATGTTGTTGGTTTTGACGTTCTCTGTATTGCTCGTCGAGCCGGCCTTTGACACAAGCCGCCAAATCCGGCATGACATCACGGTGTCGAGCGCTAGGGCAATGGGCAGCGACATGTTAGCAGTGCGTAACGCGCTGGCAGCCTATTTGAAGGCCACGCCTGGGGCGAGCGGACAAATTGCCTTGGCGAGTTTGGGATTGCCATCCTGGCTAAAACCCGATCGCAGAATACGCGCCCTGGCTCAGTCCGGCCGTGGGTACGTCTATTTCGTACCCGATCAACCCTTGGCAGACCTGTCCACGTTATTGGGACGAGGCGTGCCAGCCTTGGCAGGAATCGCACGAAATGGCAGGCTAGTTTCGCCAGGGTCCACATCTACCATGACGCTTCCGGCGTCCATTCCAGATCAGGCAGTCGTTCTGATCGTCTAGGCTTGGTCCATCAAGGGCCATAAGGACAGGTCCACCGATGGCTACAACCGTCTTAATATTCAAAACCGTTAAAGGGGTAACCCCTATCAAAGTAGGGCGCCGGCGCACGTTCGTGAGCGGCTTAGACTGGCAGGTTCTTCCGAGCGGCCACAACTACAAAGATGAAGCCCGCAAGATAGCCCGTAACGAACTTGAGCGCACTGGCGTGGCGCTGGATGTCGTGCATTTGCGCCGACATGAAAACGTGGTGCAGGCAGCTTTCATCCGTCGAGGTGGCCGCGCCCGAAAGGGTACCGTCTCCCTGGCGGCCGTCGCGGCGGACATGTTGGGCGCCAACTTTGTCGCCGCATTCGAGTTACCCGACGGCCGGTATGCCTTAACGTCTTGCGTCGACGAGGTTATCGTGCCGGGCATGGATCGTGTCTGCGAGCCTCAAGAGGCCATTGACAAGATTCAGGAATTGTCGAATTCACGATCATCGCAGGGCGAACTTCAGGTGTATGCGCCGGACACTCTGTGGCCTGGCGGTGAGCCGATCGACCTGGAAGACCTGCTAGCCGGTGTTAAACGGCGCCATCGGCTTAGGCAGCGACCCACTTTCTCCCAATCTAGCGTCAGGACTTGGGCCGTATGGGCGGTGCTTGCGGCGCTAGTGATATCCGCGTGGCTGCTGTGGGATAGGCATCAGCGAAAACTTGCCAGCGAGCTGGCCGCAAAACAGGCTAAGGAGCTTGAGCATTTACGTCAGCAGTCCGGACAGAATTTGCACGACCTTTCGCTCCTACGCCCCTGGACGAGTCAGCCGAGTTTGGAGACCTTCTCCCAGGTATGTACTCGATCCATAAGCAAAGTGCCCGTCACATTGGACGGTTGGGTCCTACTTAATGCACAGTGCAGCGCCTACTCCACGAGCGCAACTTACGCACGAACAGAGGGACGAACTGTCTTGGGCTTCGCCAGCACGGCTCGTGCGTGGCGAGAGGCCCTAAATGTTCAGTTCTCCAGCGACGGCGACCTAGGAACCATTGAATGGCCGGTGGTCATGTCTCCAGGCGGTGATGAAGGCCTTGACCAGATGGACAACCGTACCCGCCATTTTATGAGCTGGTGGCAATCGCAACTGGTGCCATTCGAGGTGACCTCGACCAATTCGGCATTCGCGCCAGGGTATCAACCACCTCCTGTTTCCTCTGGACAACAGGAACTGCGACCAGACTGGAAAACGGCGCGATGGACGATCGATGGCGTGCCAAGAAACCCCACACAACTACTGGAAGGAATCAATCCTGACGGCCTGCGCTTACAAGAAATTGAGCTCGACTTCGACGCTCAAGGGCAACTCAAATGGAGTCTAAAAGGTGAAATATACGGTCAATAGAGGGCTACACCTCTTGATGCTGGCCTGCGCAGTCGGACTGACGATGCAGGCACATGCCGATGATGGAACAGACATCGATGTCCCGATTCAAGGCCCCCTCACGGTCGGGCACCTGGATGCCATCATGCAAGAAGAAATTTTGTACAAGGCCCAGGTCGCCAGAGCTAAGCAGCACGCAGAGCTGGCTAAGTTCGAAAGCGCGTCTTCGAAGACGCGCGCAATCGACTCCTTTGCGCTGCCGAATGTCGCTTGGCGCCGTGCTACTGCCAGCGGCTGGCTTGCGAAGTTTGTCTTTCAAGATGGCACGTCAATGATTGCTGGACGAGGTGAACCGTTGCCAGGAGGGTTAGAAGTCGCCCATATCACGGAGGGAGGCATACAACTCAAGCACAACGGGCGCTTGATAGACCTCTCCCCTACAACTCCCTCTGCAAGGCCAAAGGAATTGCCGGTGCCCGACTCCGCCGTTACATCCCACCCCGACGTCCTTACGGCGGGCCACTCAGCTCCAATGTGAGATGACATGAGCGCACTGCCTCAAGATCCACAAATCCAATCAAGACACGAGCCGTCAATAACTGACCTACCCTCACAACCCTCTGTTGTACCCATAGAGCTTTCCGAGCCGGCCGCGGTTGAAGCAAGAACGAGGATAGTCACAGGCATCAAAGGGCATGATTTCGAAGGATCGCCCGCGGTCCAGTCAAAAGCTGCCCTGACCGAAGATGGCATCCTCTTCCTGGCTGAAGGTGCGCGGGCCGATGTCCTCGTTCGCAGCTACATCGCAGCATTGGATCGACGCGCCGAGCTGTCCGAGGGAAGGATCATTCCTTATAAGGAGATACGCTCCGTCCCCTACACTGAAATTCAGCGACTCTACACAGAATCGGCCGAAGTTGGGTCCGTCTCGCTTAGCGCCGGCAGCCGGACCAATGAAGAGTCTCAAGCTGTAGCGATGATCGTAGAGGCGGTGAAGGAGCGTGCGAGCGATATCTTCATTGAAGTCTACGAAGAGTCGGCAGAGGTTCAGTACCGAATTGTTGGCGACATTGAAAGACGGTTTTCGATAAAGCCGGAACGCGCTAAACAATTGATCCGCACGGTCTATGACTCGATGTGCGAAGCGACTTCGGACCCCGCGTACGACTACAACCGAGATCAGGGCGGTCGGATCGCACGTAAGCACATCGAGGGCCTGGGATTACACCGGATTCGTGTCTCAACTGGACCAACCGATGAAGAGCGGCCTTTCATGACGATGCGCCTTCATTACGACTTTGGAGAGCCTCGATCACTGGTGAACTTAGGATATAGAGCCGAGCACGAAGCCCAGTTTCTTGAATTCACGAACTTCTCCTATGGCATTGCGCTCATATCCGGCCCCACGGGCTCAGGAAAATCAACTTCTTTAGCCAATTTCATTGGCTATCTACAGGAGCGAGACAACTGTGCACGGAAGGTCATTACGCTCGAAGACCCTCCGGAAATCCGCATTCCTGGGACGGTGCAAAAGGCAGTGCTCCGCAAAGGTCTGGATCGCAAAGCAGAAGGTGAAGCATGGATTGCAGGGTTTGACACGCTAATGCGTTGGAACCCTGACTGGATAGTTGCCGGAGAACTTAGATTGCGCGAAACCATGGACGCAGCACTCAAGTCAGCGCTGACGAACCATTTGACGTGGGGAATGCTCCATGCCAGCACGGCCACGTTAGTACCCACTCGTCTTCAAGAGGCGGGCATCGAGATGGGTTACCTGAGCGATCCTGAGATCTTTCGGCTCTTTGCCAACCAGAGCCTCGTTCCGCAGGTATGTCCGCATTGCTCGATTCCATATCCGAAGGGTCGAAGCTCACTCTCTAACGGCTTACGCGAACGGATCGAGACACACTGCACGCCGGACACAGTGCGCCTGCGCGGGCCTGGCTGCGATCATTGTTATCGTGGCGCGCTCAGAGAGCGCACCATTTGCGCAGAAGTCCTGACCACCGATCGGGCACTACTTACTGAGTACCGAAATCATGGTGAGGGCTCTATGCGCCGTCTTTGGGTACGAGAACGTGGCGGGCTGACGAAGGCGACACACATGATCGAAAAGATCAACGCAGGACAGATCTCGCCAACAGATGCTGAGCGCATGGTTCTGCCTCTAAACGCAGACTCGCACCTTCTGGAGTAATCATTATGGACAGTACGATTCGCCTGTTCAAATGGCGCACCAAAAGAAGCTCTTTCAAACGGCATCACCGAATGGATTTTTACCGAGCGATGTACCTCTATCATCGCGCCGGTGCCCGTAAGCTCGACGCACTGCAGAAGCTGTATGACACATATCAAGGTTACCAGTCGATATGGCATCGACTGGGCAACCGGATCTATGCGCTGCTTGGCGGAAAGTCAAAGCCCTTTCAGCCGGTTATAGCCGCGGTAGCGCAGAGCGGGATGCAAGGGCGGAACTTGTCATTGGCAGACGCGCTACACGAATGGCTTCCGCCGGCCGAACGCGCCATTCTGCTAGCGGGAGAAACTTCCGGAAAACCGGATGAAGCTTTCATGATGCTGGGCCGATTCACTCGCCAGCAAAGTGGGATGTGGACAAAGGCCATGATGGCTTCTGCTTACCCTGTATTCATGACGTTCGTCGTTTTTGGGATGCTTCATTTCATCGGCAGTTCGTTCCTACCTGGCATGGACATCTGGACCCTATCCCAGTTCTCGACGCGTACTCAGATTCTTGTCTGGTTGGCTATGGCGGTGGCGAACTATTGGTATCTCGGCGCTGCAATGCTGGTAATCGCGGTCTTGACGATCCTTTATTCGCTAAGCCAATGGAAAGGAACGTGGAGGATCAAGGCCGATCGATACCCACCTTGGTCCTTATACAGACGAATCCATGGCGCCCTCTTTCTCTATACGTTCGCAGTGCTTCAAAGAAGTGGTGTGCCTATTCAGACTGCGCTCAGTACTCTGGCAAGGAACGCTAACCCGTGGCTACGGACTCGGATATCAGCAGCGATGCTGGGGATTCGCCAAGGGTACGGACTGGGCCGATCCCTTCGCAATGCCGGACACAACTTCCCCGATTGGGAGGCGCTACCTGTCATTGAGAGCATCGACTCGCTTTCTGGCGCGCCGGAAGCGCTAATCGAGTACTCCCAGAACTGGCTGGACGACACTGCCACGCAGATTGACAAGTATGCCAAACGGGCGACTGGAATAGGTCTTATCTGGGTAGCTCTTTGGGTGCTCTGGCTTGCTCTGAGCATCATCGAACTAATTTTCAATTCAATCAAATAGGTAAAAGCATGAACCAACTTCAGTCTATTGAACGTAAGCTTCTTTGCCACTTTCTCGGACCCACCCGTGGCGGCAAGCAGCGTGAACGGGGAATGTCCGTTTCCTCTGTGATGTTCGGACTTATCATCGTTGCCGCGATCTCGCTCGCGCTCTGGGGATATTTCAAGTACATGAAATCGGGGACTTCCGTTCAGATCGAAACCAACAATCTAATGATGATTGCTTCCGCCTCCAAATCTCTCAAGTCAGGAGGCTCCTATGCCAGTGTCAACAATGCCGCTTTGCAAAGGATGCAAGCGTTCGGATCTATGACTGGTGCAGATCCCGGCGGCACTGTGCGCAACGGTTGGAACGGCACCGTCGTTGTGACGGGAACGGCAAGTGAGCTGCAGATCGCTTACAACGGCGTCCCGACCTCGGCATGCGACCGATTTGTTACGGCGGCGATGGCGACCGGAGAGTTCGCCGAACCGGTACCTTCCTGCAGTAACGCAGGTGCCAGTGACCTAAGTTTCGTGGCCTACTAATGAACATGGGGCGTCTTTCACAACGGGAGTTCGTAGACATTGTGTTGGGGCCCGACTTCTGCGACATCAAGGTTGAAGGGCCGGAACAGACTTGCCTCTATGACGTGGAAACAGACTGTCCGGCCGATGTGCAGAGGCTGCGTGCCATGTGTCGCGACGCCTCGGCCGCTGATGCCGAGTTCACGCTCGTTCACGAAGGGATGCGCTTCCGGGTCACCGCCATGCAACAAGACGTTGGACCCGTCTGGTTTTTGTCGCGTATCGATGCCCAGGTACGCCCCATACAGAAGCTTCCCGTGCCAGGTCAGTTCGTGGCCTTCTGCCTGCGCCCAAAGCTGCATGGGTTGATCCTTATCACAGGCGGCTTTGGCACAGGCAAGACCACGACTGCATCAAGCCTCTTTGCTCATCGGGTCTCGGAACGAGGAGGTACAGGGGTCGCCATGGAAGATCCGACGGCGGAAGTCCAGATGGCCGGCCGCGCCGGGTCGGGCCGCATTGTTTCGATCCCGATCTCGCGCAGACTCGGTGGGTATCAGGCAGCACTGCAACTTGTACGTCGATCACGGGCGGATCTCATCCTCGTAGGTGAGATTCGAAATGCAGACACAGCAGTTGAAGCCCTTGATGTCGCCAATACCGATATGCCCGTCTTGGTCACCATGCACGCTTCGTCAGTCCCCGAAGCACTCGACAAATATCACTCTTACCTCCGTGCGCGAGGGGCAAGCGGCACAGAAGCTAGCTCCAGGCTAGCGATGTCAATCGCTGGCATCGTCCACCTTACCAAAACTTACGTGACCGACTCCAGCGACCGCCATATCCCCCGCTTTAGCTCGGACTGCTTGGTTTTGGATCGAGACGATCAATCCTGTCTGGGCGCCATAGGGAAGATCCGCGAAGGCAACTTCGCTGCCCTTCAGGATGATATTCAGATGCAGAAGGCAAGGTACTGGCGTTCGACCCTTTCGTCGAGGTAGCCCACTTTAAGCGGTGCAGAACATGCGACTATCAACTAGATTGACGGAAATATTCTTTTCTGCCGACAAATCGCGCCGGTGCGAATCTGGATTTGGCTTGCCGTCCATGCTGGCGGCCCTGGCCATTATCGTCCTACTTCACCAGGGGCTCGGGCCGGCGCTAAGGCAATACCGGGCAACTCCTCAGGTCAATGAGACCGCTTCGCACATGGATAAGGTTGCATTGGCCGCCGCCCAGTATGTGAAGGACAATTATGCAACGCTCACCTCGTCATTACCCCTTAATGGCGCAGCTACGTCCATACCCTTGTCGACGTTGATCAGCACAGGATACTTGAGCCCTCAGCTCACACAACGGAATCCTTACGGTCAGTCCTATTCGGTACGCGTGCGTTACGTGCGTCAAGGCTCTGGCGCTAATGTACGCAACGTCCTGGAACCTATGGTGGTCACGGAAGGAGGGCGGGCGATCGACGACGGTGAACTGCTTCGAATCGCCGGAAGGATTCCATCAGGCGGTTCAATTCGTTCAAGCTCGCCGAGCGTGGCCATTGGGAACGCCGGTGGCTGGGAAGCTCCGCTCGCCGGTTTTGGAGGATCTCCCGGAGCCGGGCATCTCGCCGTCGGTCTCTTCTACAGCGAAGCAGGCACGGTAGACGATTATTTACATCGAGGCGCTGTAGCCGGACGCCCTGAAGTCAATCGGATGGCAACCGCGATTGATATGAATAACAACGCTGTGAATAACGCTTCTGTAGTTCAAACAGGTGAAACACGCCTAACCCGAGTAGTAAGCCAGGGCACTGCCTGTTCTCCGGCCGGAACCGTAGCCCGCGATAGCGCAGGGAATCCTATGTCTTGCCAAGGTGGCGTCTGGACCCAAAGCGCAGCGATGTTTTGGGTAGCGGGGCAAGGCCAAAGGATGCAGTTCACAGGCGCGAACGGGCAGGCCATGTGGCTACAGAATATCAATGGCAAATTCCGCTGGGTTAATAATGGATTCTCCTCCGAAGTAGCCAGCATAGATCAAACGGGAACCTTCCGTGCTTCAGGCAGCATAGTGGCAAACGGCAATATCAGCACGTCAAGCAGCGTTAGCGCGTCGGGCCACATTACTGCCTCAGGCAATATGAGCGCGGGCGGAACAATCACTGCCACCGGCAATATGACCGGGAACCGCCTGACGGCCAGAGAGCACCTGCAATTGAACGGCGTTGTCACCGAGGGTGCAGCCTGTAGTCCCAACGGGCTTGTTGCACGCACAAGTGTTGGACTCTTAGTCTCTTGTCAATCAGGCCGGTGGTCAAAACCAGGGGGTAGCTCCAGGCTGGTTGATATGGCCTCCTGCCCCGCACGCTCCGCCCCTTACAAGAGCTGCCCCGCTTCCCCTTCAGGAACGGTCTGTGAAGTCAGGGAACAATTGTATGGATACAACCTCGTTTGTATCGGGGCAACTTGGGTTGCAGTCGACACTATTACCCGCTGCCCACCTTCCGACTACTGTCGATGGTAGCTCTCATCGAACGCTGAGGAGAGCTCAAGCACTCTACAGGTGTAACGCGATACCGCTCAACTATCGTTAAATCCGACCGAGCTTTCCGTTCAAGCGCGTCCTGCTTCTCTTTCCAAGGAATCAAACATGTTGATTCATTCACGCGGACGATCGCTGTGGGCGATCGGCCTAATTCTGGCTGCTCTTAGCAGTACAGCGCCAACTACAGCTCAAGCACAAGAGGCGGACTCCACTCTGTTCACTGGAACCGTACGACTCGCATGCGAAGCCCTTCTTTGCCTGTCCTCGAGCGCTGGCCCCGCCACGGCGGCCTGCAATCCTGCACTGTCTTACTACTATGGAATAAGCGAAAGATATCTTTCTGACACCATCGCTGCACGCTTTGATTTCTTACGTCAATGCCCTACCGCCTCGCAGACGCCTCAAATGGCTTCATTGGCCGATGCGATATCAAAGGGCGCAGGAAGGTGCGATGCCGCATCTTTGAATCGAGTACTGGGCAATTGGTACACGGATGGATATGGACGGGGCTGGGTGCGTACGAGCAACAAGAAGCCCTCGTACTGCGGGGCATACGTACAACATGAGTACACGGATCTCGTTGACACGGCCCCCGTCTACTTAGGCACATATGAGGACGGTGGTTACTGGGTAACGCCAGAGGACTACGAAGCAGAGCGAGTGAAGTACGAAGCCGAGCTTGAACGGCGACAGCTTGAGGCCGAGCGATATGGATACAACCACTCCAGCTGGTAGGTGAGCGGACCATGATTGACTTCATTGAACTAGCCAAAGTATGTGCCCCCGAGGTACACACCACGACCATGGTGGCGATCGTACGCCATGAGTCCGCCTTTAACCCCCTGGCTATCGGTGTGAACGAAAAGCCCCATCGCAGCATCAAGTCAAAGACGCGGGAAGAAGCGGTTCAAACCGTCAAAAAGCTGCTCGAGCAGGGTAAAAACTTTGATGCCGGCTACGGACAGATCAACAGTGCCAACTGGGAGTGGCTTGGAATTACGCCCGAGAACGTCTTTGACCCTTGTACCAACTTGCAGGCCGCACAAAGAGTGCTTGTCAACTGTTACAACGGCGCCAGCAAGAAGCTCGCGGCAGAGAAAGCCCTCTATGCCGCGCTCAGTTGCTACAACACCGGCAACTACCAGAATGGCTTCACCAACGGCTATGTGGACAAGGTAGTGGCGGGAGTCGGCTCAGCCCCGAAAGTTACTGTTCCGGCGCTTGCCAAGCCCAGCCGGGGACATAGAGGCAAGGTCACGGAACAATCTGACGACACTCCACGCAAACTGGACAACGCGGAAGAGCCCACACCGGCCCAAAGCTCACAAAGCGCCTTTAACCGCACCCAGCGTAGTGCCTTCAAGGCGCAAGGCGTAGGTCAGTTCACTGACCCCTTTCAGGCGCGCGCGCAGGTCGGTTCCATCGTCTATCGCGGCCGTCCTTAGCACCACGCAATCCTGTCGGGCGAACTCTCTCACCTGGCCCTTTTTCTTCCTTTTATCTAAATCTCGTCGGTACCGGTTGCGATCGGTGGCCGGCGTTCGCCTATGAGGTTCTCATGCTCAAACAGTTCGACTCTCCTCCGAGAGCATACCGTCATCACTTGAAAGTCCTTCACATTTGTGCCGTGTTGCTGTGCGCGTGTGCGCTGCTTATGACACCCGCAGTTGGCCTGGCTCAGTCCTTGGGCGGCCTCGAGCAGGGAACAAGCGTACTCGAGCGGTTCAGGGAATGGCTTTGGCTGATCATCCCAATTCTCTGCACAATCGCTGGGCTCGTCATGGGAGCCTTCTACTCAGCCGATGTAATCCGAAAAGACACGCTGATTCAGTGGGGCGGCGGCGTCTTCTTTGCCGGCGTGTTGGTGGGTGCGATCATTAAGCTCTTCTTCACATGAAAAGGGCCGCCACTCCACAAGGCCAGCCGACTCCGCCGGCCAAAGAACGGACGATTGACCCAAACCATGTGCCCCTTTTCAAGGGTGCCACTCGTGTAGCCACGGTCAAAGGCGGAGTCCCTGTCAGGGCTTTCATCTTCATGGTTGTGGGTGTCGGATGGTTGGCCATGTTCAATTTCTATTGGCTTGGCCTGGTCGCCGTCCTGTACCCCATTATGGCCATCATCAGCCGCAACGATGACCGTGCATTCTGGGTTCTAGAGCTTTGGGTTCGCACGAAGCTATTCGCACGCAACAAGCACTACTGGAACGCCATCTCTTTCACGCCAACGCCCTATCAGCGGCGCCGGGCGTGGTGTCGTAATGAGGACTCATAAATCGCATGAACCATCCAGCTGAACTGCGGCGGCCCGTCTGGGAGCCCAGCGTGTCCAAGCATATTCCCTACTCCCAACATGTAACGCCGACGATTATTAGTACGAAAGCCCTGGAATACTTATCCGCCTGGCGCATCGGCGGCCGTACTTTCGAGGGGATATCCGAATCTGAACTGGCCCGCTGGAGGGATGAGCTCAACAACCTTCTTCGCGGCCTGCCCAGTGGCTTTGGTATCTACAGTCACCTGGTTCGGCGTCGTGCTCGGGAGTATCCCGAGAGCCAGTATCCAGATTGGTTCTCGGCACAACACGACAAGGCTTACCGCCAAGTATTTCAAGGTGAGCCGCCCATGGTCAATGAGCTCTATCTCACGGCCAGCGTGCGGATGATGGTTGACTCATCCATGAAGCTCTTCAGTCGCATGGAAAGGCGTACCCGGGACGACGTTCTGATGTGGCAGCGCCACGCCATTGACCAGTTGAACGATATCAACCGGAAACTCGCAACGACCCTGCGCCGTTATGATGCCGAGCTATTGTCCATTGTCGAACGCAAAGGAACGCGATTCTCCGAAGCCGCCGAGTTTCTGGCCTTCCTCGTCAACGGCTCGGTGTCGCCTGTTCCGGTTTTGCCTGCTCGACTGTGTGACTATCTGCCGCGCAGCCGGCCCTTCTTTGCAACGCACGGCCCGCAGGGTGAGTTGCGGGGCACGACGCAATCACGCCGATTTGCGACGGTCGAGATACGCGAGTACACCAATGAGCTCGCTCCGGGTCATTTGAATTCCCTGCTTACATTGCCGTTCGAGTTCATTCTGACCCACTCGTTCTCTGCGATGTCTCGGGCCGATGGTCGCGCTGCCCTCGCCAAACAACGCAAATGGCTCGTGGACGCCGCGGACGACTCCCGAAGTCAGATCGCAGAACTTGACGTTGCGTTGGACCAACTCGCTGCGGGCAAGTTTGTCATGGGCGAGCATCACTGCACGATGATGGTCTTTGGCGATGACGGTGATCAAACAATGCGGCATTGCGCAGATGCCATCGGCGTTTTAAGTGACGCCGGCATCATTGGCCAAGTTGTCGATCGGGCATCAATTGCCGCGTGGCGCGCGCAGCTTCCCTGCAACTGGCACTGGCGACCCAGGCCGGCCGCAATCACGTCTGAGTGCTTTCTTAGTTTCTCGGGATTTCACAACTACCTGTTTGGCAAGCCCGCCGGCAACCCATGGGGGCCAGCGGTCACCATGCTCAAGACAAATAGTGGAACGCCCTACTTCATGAACTTCCACAGTTCATTGGACGAAGTAGACGAAACAGGCAAGCGCCGGCTTGGTAACACGATGATCGTCGGCGCCTCGGGTACGGGTAAGACAGTACTGCTCGGACACTGCCTTACCCAGGCCCGCAAGTTGGGCTATACCGGTGCGGTCTTTGACAAAGACCGCGGATTGCAAGTCACCGTTGAAGCCATGGACGGCAAATATTTTGTGTTGGAGCTTGGCGTACCGACCGGCTGGAACTATCTGCAATTGGAGCCGAACGAGCGCAATCTTGCGTTCATGCGGCGCCAAACGACTCAATTGGCGCGTGAAGGCGACACAGAGACGTCCTTGCGCGACCAACGCACCATCGCCCAAGCCATCGATCAGCTGACGCAGTTCGTCGATCGGGCCGATCGCCGGCTTTCTGCGCTGCTCGGATTTCTTCCCAACGTCCCCGGCCAGGATGGTGACTTGAGCCTACGTGAACGCCTACAGCGCTGGTGTCAGGGCCATGAAAATGGGTGGTTGTTTGACAATCCGACCGATGAGCTGGACCTTACCAGGCACGACTTGTTCGGGTTTGATCTGACCGAGTTCCTCGAGGAAGGTCCTGTTCGCGATGCTGCGCTCACGTACCTGATCTACCGTACAGAAGGCATGATTGACGGTAGGCGATTCGCCTATGTGTTCGATGAAGTCCAGCACCCGCTCAAAGTCCCATACTTTCAGGATCTTGCTCAAAACAAGTCTCGTACCATTCGTAAGCAGAACGGCATTTTCATCTTCGCAACCCAAGAGCCCGAAGCCATTCTTGCAAATCCTGTGGGCAAATCCCTGGTGCAGCAGTCAGCGACCACGATCTACCTGCCTAATCCGAAGGCCAGCAAGGACGAATACGTCGAGGGGTTCAAGCTATCACCAGCTGAATTCGAACTGATCAGGGGCCTTGGCGAATTCAGCCGAAAGTTTGTGATTAAGCAAGGTCATAGTCTCGTGACCGCCTCCCTGGACCTGTCCACGTGTCCCGACTCGCTGCTCGTGTTCTCTGGCTCAGAGGACGTCTCGGCGCTTGCCGAGGCCGCCCGCAAGGAGGTTGGCCCCAATCCTCAAGATTGGGTTCCTGTCTATTGTCAAAAAGTCGCCCAGCTAGGCAAATCCTAGCCAAAGGAGCATCCCATGACCATCACCCTTCAGTCGCCTCGCCGATTGGCGGCCGCTACCCTGCTGGCGCTCGCCTGGCCAGCTTATGGACAGATTCCAGTGAACGACGGTGCGAGCATCGCCGCCCGAGCCGCACAGCACGCCGAGTCACTGGCGAAGTATCTTGAGCAGATCGCAACACTCAAGGCTCAGCTGGAGAGCGCCCACCGCCAGTACGAGGCCATCACCGGGGCTCGTAATCTGGGCGACATCTTGAACAACCCCGCCATCCGCAATTCGATTCCGGCCGATGTGCGCGGTGTGCTCAGGCGCGGGGAAAGTTCTGTGGGGTCCATTCAGCATTCGGTTGATCGCATCCGGAACGAAGAACGGCTCACCGGAAACTACGCGGCCGACAGCCAGGCGCTCTCGCGGCGTGTTGAGGATCTGGGCCTACGAAGCCAAGCTCTGCTCGAGCAGGCGCAAGAAGGCATTGGGACCCGGATGCAGCAGCTGGATCAGCTGCAGCAGCAGATCAATTTGGCCACCGACCCCAAGGCAATCTCCGATCTTCAGGCCAGGCTGCAGGTGGAGCAAGCGAACATCCAGGCAGATCAAATCCGGGCCGATTTGCTCTCGCGCCAACTTGAGTCTGAGAAAGCCCTTATCGAGCAGCAATCCGCCAAGCTGGCTCGCCAAAGCTCGCTGAGTGTCGATGCAATTCGCGCTCCATTACCTCACATTCCATAAACCATGAATGACATGAAGACCATGAAAGACAAGGAAAGAATCTTTCGGTCCTACTTTACTGGCGAAGGATCGGGCCAACGATGCTGGAAGTTTGTACGTGGGACCGCCCTATCGGGATTTGCCTTGACGATCGTGCTAGCCGGAGTAGCCGCTTGTAGCTTGGTCCTACTGTTTGCCTTCTTTAGCGGCTTCGAGGGTATTAGTGCTGTTCCAGCCTCAGATCTGAAGAATTTGATGCTGGCAATCTCGCAGGAGCTTCATTGGTTGCCAATTGGCGCCTACAGCATGGCCATCTCATTGAACCTTAATCGAATAGTGATGCGACACCGCACGAGCCGGTCATGGCAATAACGCTTCATTGCGAAAAAGGCATCAAGTAGTTGTCGACCAAGGCCGCTGCCCGAATAGATCGGCTGCCAAAGCCGCCAGCAATAGCCTTAGGCGCCAGAGGCCTGGCGTAAGCTCTCATCAGGATCATTCATATGGAATCGCCGTCCGTAAGGCTAACCAGCTTGGGGGCTATCGTCCAATGGTTAGACCAGATGGTCAATACTATGTTATTGAACAGTGTCGCCACCAACTTGGAACGGATCACCGCGGCGATCTGGCTACCCCTTGAGTTGGGCGTCACGATTGGCTTACTCTTCTATGGGTATCTCATCGCCACCCAACAGATCCCTACGCCATTTGGTCAGGCGCTCGGGAATATAGTCAAGGTTCTAATCGTCGTCGGATTAATCGAGAGCGGCGGGTTTTACCAGACTCAGATCATGGGCGCCATGCTGTCGCTACCGGATGGGTTGATGCAGGTCATCATGGGCGGTCCGGGCGATGCTCGAGACATCCTGTCTGAGTTTCACAATTCCGGCCTGGAGACGGCCACTCGACTTGAAGAACGTGCGCCCAGCTTCTGGACAGAAATGGGGCGTACCGTCTTGTTCTCGCTCGTATCTCTGGCCATCGTCCTAATGTATACCCTCGTGACCGTCATCGGGCTTCTCCTAATGACCGTCGCTAAAGTGGGTATGGCCCTCATCGTGACGGTAGGACCGTTCTTCATTGCCGCTGCACTGTGGGAGCCGACCAAGGAATTCTTCAGATACTGGTTGCAGCAGGCGTTGTACTTTGCCTTCTACGGCATGCTATTCACTTCCGTGTTCAGCATCGTCATGGGTATGCTGAGCCACATCCAGGCAATACTGGTCTACATGGTTGGTGCAGATGAAGTTAATATCCTTCAGATTCTGGCGGTAATATTCCTAGTGTCCTCGGTAGCGATATTCCTGCTTAAGATGCCGTCCGTAATTGTGGGCAAAGTCACGGGCGGATTCTCCGTAGATATGCCCTTTATTGGCAAGATTTGAACCATTGATTGCGCCTCCGGCAACGCTGCAAGAAGTACTGTACAAACGCACAGAGTTTCTGATACATTTGGTATGAAGCCACATAGGCTAGGTAGTATCGAATTCACATTTTCGGAAAGGAGTTGCTATGGACAATTCCCCTTTCAAGCCTTTCTGGCCGGCCGAGAAAGTAGGCGTGGGTGACAATCCCAAACTGCTGGACCTTGGCAAGCCCGACGCGGAAGCCGCCCAGCTGGCCGAGAAGCTGCAGAACGCCCAGATGAGCTTCCTGTTCAGCCGTGTGGCCCTCTTTATCGGCAATTGGATCGTGCGCCCCTTTATCTGGTGGCCACTGAAGCTGCTCGGGCTCAGCTGGCTCAAGATGATGGCCGTGAGCACAGATTCTAAAAAGAAGTATGACGTCAATGAAGAACGGCGCAGGCAAGCCAAGCTTGGTGGTTACGATATCTGATCGCACTGTCCGCCTATCGCCTGATCGACTTCGACTACTCGGATCTCCCATCAAGCCTTACGCCGATAGTTTAGCTGCTAAACAATAGCCTTCCGAATATCTTTCGGTAGAGCTCCAATCTGTTCTAACGCTCTCCAGTGCCCCAGATGGCATGTCGTCAGAGCGCCTCACTAGGTCCAAGTCCAAGCACGATGTAGGACCGTTACCGCAATCTCGGTTTGGTGTCGCCTGCGTCCATCGCTGATCATAATTGATTTGGCGACGCCGATCTGGCTCACGCGGTGAGCGCCCCTCATTACCTCCTCCTTTCCACTGCAAGCTCGCTGACCGCATCGGCTATCGCCAGCATGCGGTGGCCGCTTGCGTCCTCCGCTCAGGATGTGCAATGTCTTCAGACGATCCAAAACTCTCCCTTGAGGATGAACTAGCGCGTGCGCAAGGTGTCGAGCGCGACCTGCTTTCCCAAATCTTACTATCACGGCGTCGCGCATGGCAGGTGGCCGCAGCGTCCGTATTTACAACAATTTGCGCCACAGTAGCTGTGGCCGCCATTACACCGTTGAAGGAACCTCCCGAGCTCTATGTCGTTCGAGTCAACGACGCTACTGGCGAAATCAAATACGTATCCCGGCTAGCCGATGCGAAGGAAAATTACGGTGATCGCCTCACCCGGACGTTCATCAATGAGTTCGTCCTAGCCTGCGAGAGCTACGACTGGTACACGATCCAGAACACGCATGATCGCTGTGCCCTCTACAGTGCCCCGTCAGTACAGAAGGAGTATGGCAAAAAATTCCAAGGAGAACAGGCGCTTCAGAAAACCTACGCCCAGCACACCCGGGTACGCGTCGACGTGCGGTCAATCACGCTAGGTCCCAAGCAAAGCGCAAACGTCCGGTTCTCCCGCAGGACAGAGAACAACATGGGCCAAGTGACCAAGGAAGAGAATCTCATTGCCACCCTCGCCTACGACTATGTGAACGCCGATCTGACCGAGGATGCGGGTCGCATCAATCCCATCGGATTTCAAGTGCTCAGCTACGACACCGACGTAGAGGTGGCATTTCGATGACGGCCGCGACTCTGTTCGAATGGTCCGGCGCATTGCTCGGCCTATGCGGCGCGGCTTTGCTGGTCGCCCACCACCGTTACTCAGGCTGGGGGTTCCTGGCCTTTTTGACGTCCAACCTGTGCTGGATCGCCTACGCGCTGTTTACTCAAACGTTTGGCCTGCTGGTCATGCAGCTGGGTTTCATGCTCACCAGCGTCGTCGGCCTATTTCGTTGGGTGCTACTCCCGCCGGTTTCATATTCGAAGAAGAGGTAAAGAACATGACAGCTTCCAAGGACCAAGAATTGATTGCTCGTCTCGAACAGGCGCACAAGCTCTCCAATGAGCAACGTGTGGCGTTGCTCAAGGACCTTGAGCGGTATGCGGCTCGGGATCTCTATGGCGCGGCGCGCCTGTGCAAAGACCATCTGAGCAAAGATGCCAATTTGCGCTTGCCTTCGGCCATTCAGGCCGCCCCGGCACTGGCCAAACATTTCGAAGTAAGGATGGATCGTGAACGCCGGCCCGTTGATTTGCACTATGAGCAGGACAAGCAGCTACGCCAGCCCGAGCCGCATCGCCAGTATGTGGGCCCAGTTGTGGGTATCACGCCCAACTGCGTCATGCAGTTGGATAAAGAAACGGGCGATTTCATCGTGCATAAGCGGGCAAGCTTGGTTTGCGCCTTCGAAGTTACCGACCGAGACAAGGATCTGGCCGTCCGCTATCCGCAAGCGTCCATCGGCGGTGTAGGTCTTGTCACGCGGATGGAGTCGGAACTTCCGGCAGGCATGGAACACGCCAAATCGTACAGTCTGGACACCGGGAAGGCAGAACGGGCCATGGAGATGGGGCGATGAGAAAGCCTCAATGGCGCAAGGCGTTCTGGGCGTTCGTTCTGGCGGGGGCCAGTGTCAATGCCATGGCACTGGATAACCCTAAGCCTTCTTCCAAGGACTGGCGTATCAGAACGACTCAGTATGATCCAAGCGACGTGATCGCGATACCTACCGTAACCGGCATTGCGACCCATATTGAGCTCTCTGACGACGAACAGTTTGTATGGAGCGGGTTTGGTGATCCGGACGCATACCATTTCGAGCAGACAGGAAAGCATCTCATCATCAAGCCAGCCGCGCCACAGGCCAATACGAATTTGATCGTCATTACTGACAAGCGCAGCTACTCATTCCTGTTGCAGCATCAACCGGCCGGCGCTGGAAAAGACGTCGTTCGGCTTACCCTGGGATATCCGGACATTGACACTACTCGAGCGGCTCAGTTGAATGAGTCGCGTCAGCTTGAGCAGGCGCTGGCACATCCCGGTTTAGCAATCAACTGGACCGGTTACACGATGAGCGGAGACCATTCCCTGGCACCACTAAACGCCTGGGACGATGGGGCACAGACGTGGCTGAGGTTTGCCCCGGGCCAAGATCTGCCGGCCGTCTATTTCGTGGATGCTGATGGTAACGAAGTGATCGTTAACCGTCACATGGAAGATGCCCAAACCATGGTCCTCCACCGCGTGGCCGCCAAATGGCATGTTCGCCTCGGGGACCAAGTGCTCGCGATCTACAACGAGAACCCCAGTCAGACGCGTGGCTTGCCGACGGGCACAGTATCCCCGCAGGTCAAGCGGGTGCTACGCAAGGAGTCGCAGTGATGAAATGGTTTAGGAAGCGGCGCGGCGTTGTCGATGCGGTGTCAGAGATCGAGGCCAGTCAAGATGAATTAAGCGATGCTCACGGGCGTCCGTCGCTGGACGGCGCCGCCAGGCCCATGGCTCCCGGGGCCAAAGGCTTTCTAACGGTTCTGGCATTGATCGGCATAGCGCTTATCACTGTCCTAGTTCTCAGGGTCACAAGCAGCAAGGACGAATCCAATGACAGGCCCGTTGGCAGGCTCACACCGCGTATCGAGAATGTTTTGCCTGAGCTGAACTTGCGCCGCCCTGTCCCGGAACCGACCTCGACCCCCGATCCTACAGAGCCGGAGCCGCCGCCTGTTGAACCGAAGGTGCCGCCGGTCCTGGCCCGACCCAGCCTACCTGGTGAAACCCAATCATTACTGGGCATAGATCCTATCGAGGACCGGCGATTGAAGGCTGGTTTCAGGCGGTCCGATTCGGAGCGGCCCCCAAGCAGCTCGTCGGGCGCATCTGCACAGCAGCCGGAAGCTTCCGACAGCGGCCCGATGGCCGACCGCCTACGTCCCATGCGGTTGAGTGCAGCCGCGGCCGGTTTGCTCCGTAACCGGGACCTTTTGCTCACGCAAGGGGCCATGATTGATTGTGTCCAGCAAACTCGCTTCGTCTCGGCGCAGGCCGGGATGATCACGTGCTATGCCACACGCGACGTGCGCTCAGCCACCGGCCGAGTGGTACTGATCGATGCCGGAACGAAGTTCACTGGGTACCAACAAAGCGTCTTGGCGCATGGCCAGCCGCGCATCGGGGTGGTGTGGTCTCGTCTGGAGACGCCCGATGGCGTCGTGGTGCACCTGGATTCGCCTGCCACAGGGCCATTGGGTGAAGCCGGCTTGGATGGGGAGATTGATTCGCACTTTGCCGAGCGCTTCAGCGCAGCCATCATGATTAGCTTGATCGACGACCTTGGCAGCTACTTGAGCAATCGAAGCAGCGGCCAAGGCCAAGATAGCATCCGCTTAGATCGATCCAGCGATGCGGCTCGAGACGCTGTCGGTACGGTATTGGACAACACGATCAACATTCCTCCCACTTTGTATCGGAATCAAGGCGGCCGTGTCGGCATCTTCGTAGCCCGAGATCTGGACTTTAGCTCCGTTTACGACTTGCAAGTGGTTCAAGCCTCAACCGTGATGATCTCTCGGTGATGCCGGCGGACCTGCCCTGGGTTATTCACAGTTTATGTGCATAACCCGGGGGATAAGCCCGAATTCGACAATTCAAAATTAAGCGGGCCGTCCTGCGCCAGCCCTCGACCGATGATTGCGCACCTTGCGATCACATGCCAGGTATGTACGCTTGCCTATGACTAGACGTCTCTCATTGCGTGAATAGAAATGCCTAAACAAGCTCTACACATTGCGGCCCCGATCACCATGCCTGGTTCGAACGGCGCAAACGCCTCAACAGATGGCGCAGCCCGCCATGCTCCAACGACCAATCCCAACGAGGTGGCGCTTCGTTCTATGCTCAGGCCACTGGAGCCCTACCTGGCCGACGAAAGCGTTCGAGAAATCACTATTCCTCGGCCGCAACACGCATTCCTTCGAAAAGGTGGCGCCTGGCATGAAGTGTCCATGCCGCAGTTGCATTACGCCTACTTGAAAGGCCTTGCTGCCGCGATGGCTTCTTATAACGAGGGAATGGACTTCACTTCCATAATGTCGCTCAAGCTGCTAAACGGTGAGCGGGCGCAAGTTATGCTGCCGCCGGCGGTCCTCGAGGGCACGATATCGATCAATATTCGGAAACATTCAAGCGTCGTGATGTCGCTCGAGGAGCTGGCCCAGAGCGGCGCCTTCCAATCCTGGCGCAATACGAATGATCAAGCCGAATTGGCCCCCCTGGACGCAGAGCTGATCGAGCTCTTCAAGGCGGGCTCCATCACGCAGTTTCTCAGGCGGGCGGTGCAACTGCGCAAGAACATCATCATCGGTGGGAAGACCGGCTCGGGGAAGACCACATTCGCTCGCAGCCTGATCGAGCTCGTACCCACCCATGAACGGCTCATTACCATCGAGGACGTCCACGAGCTGTACTTACCGAGACACCCGAACCGTGTGCATTTGATCTACGGAACAGGCATAGGTCAGCCCAGCGCCTTGGAGTGTGTGGCCGCGTGCATGCGTAGTTCGCCCGACAGAATCTTTCTATCTGAGCTGCGCGGGCCTGAGGCGTGGGACTACTTGTCGGCATTGAACACGGGGCATCCCGGTTCAATCACCACGACGCACGCCAACTCGGCAAGAGACACTTTTGAACGGGTGGCAATGCTCATCAAGCAATCGGCAGCGGGCCAACAGATGGATATCGAGACATTGCGCGGATACTTGCGCGCTACTTTGGATATTGCCCTGTACTACTCCGATTTCAAGCTAGTTGAAGTGTACTTTGATCCTCAGCGCGCCGCGGTGACGATGTAATGAGGCCTGGAACGCAAATGAACAAGACAAAACGTCAATTGAACTTGAGGAATGAGGACGTGGGGCAGGCGTACATGGCGATGCTCGACGTGCTCGAAGCTGGGCGGCGTCGAGGACTGACCGACAACGAAATCATCCACCAGATTGATCTGGCTAATCCGTGGGGCGGTGGACAAGTATGGCGCTGTCGCGCATGGGAAGTTGCCAAGCGCGAGTTCTGCAAAGACCATGGTCTTGGATTCGACGGCTGTACCCACTCTAAGCAACTCGGGCCCTCTTAGCCCGCCTCTTACTCCCAACACTTTCTCATGTGGCATGCCGGCACCTTGCTGGGATGCCATTTTCATATGCCCCGACCGCTCGCCTGCGCTGGCTCCAGGCGGGCCGATCGTGTCCGTTCCAAAGAGGCTATATACCTTATGCGCAACGCCCCGACCCCCTTGGAGAAGATTCAATCAACAGCCTTAGCCGCCCACCGAAGGGCCATCGAGGCACAAGCACTACCCGGGGAGACCATGCAGCAGGCTCAGATGCGGTATTTGCGCGAGTCTGACGAGTCCGACGTCGATATCCCAAAGGGCAAGGCCTCTGCCAGCGCACTTCGCAAGATGCCCCGAGGCGACGCACAAGCAGATCTATTCGTGCCCTCGATGTGGGATGTGGCAACTAAAGACAGCCGATCGTTGATGGATGTGGCAGTTTTCAGGCTCTCCAAACGAGACAAGCGCGCCGGCGAGACGATCCGCTATGACCTGGTCGATGGTTATGTCGAAGTCAAAGCAGGGCCAGACGGCATGGCATCCGTTTGGGACTATGATATTGTGCTAATGGCAATCTCGTGCCTTACCGAAGCTATGAACCGCCATCGTGAGGGTCTGTGTGAGAAACCCGGCAGGACAGTACGGCCGGCCGTCGTCGACATACTCAAATTCTGCCGGCGATCGGATGGCGGCCGACAGTACGAAGAGATTGAAAATGCTCTGGACCGCCTCAAGAATACGACGTTGAAGATCGTGCGCACTCGCAAAGGGCGCGGCGGGCGCACGATGCGAGAAGTAGAGGGAGAGGGCCTGCTGAGCAACTATCGAGTGTCCTCCTATGCGCAAAATGGCACCGTGGCCAGCGTTGAGATCGAGGTTCCCAATTGGATCTATCGCGAGGTCGTCGAATCCAAGCATCCTGAGATTCTGACGGTCCACCCAAACTACTTCTTGATCGAGCCAGGCTTGGGCCGATTCCTGTACCGCCTAGCCCGGCGGGTCGCCGGCCGCGGCCGTGCCAGATGGTCGTTCAAGCTGATCTACAAACGCAGCGGCAGTCTCGGCTCCTTCAAAGAGTTCAGCCGAATGCTTCGCCGTTTGATTTCGGCCAACGATCTACCCGAATACACCCTAGCCGAGGACGAAGGCAAGTCCGGACCGATGCTCATCATCACAAATCGAGATGCGCTCCCAGGGGAGTTATCAGAAGCTATAGACAATGAGGCCGACGCGTAAAGAACCCGCATAGCCTTACATCATCTACGCTCTGCGACTCTTTTAGCGGAGCGGTGGGTATTAGACGGTGGCACAAGTACACGTCGGGACGGTGGGTAAAAGACGGTCCATCCTCGTGTTCATATCGAATGAACGACGCTGCGGTGTGTATTCGACGGTCCGATACATTCACGAGAGGGTCCTAGATCCTCGGTGGGTATTCGACGGAAAGCGGCTCCTGCTTGAACAGACGCCTCCATGCAAATTTGGGCGGCTATTAGACGGCAATGTGCTCAGTCGGCAGGACTCTGTATTTGCGCAGAGAGGCCGATTCGGGTGTGTGATAGACGGTCCGGCCTCTTCTTATGTGGATAAATCTTCATTTTCTTGATATCAGCCGTCGATTACCCACCGCTTTCCGTCGAATACCCACCGAAACTCGTCTATTACCCACCGAAACCCGTCTATTACCCACCAAATCCCGTCTATTACCCACTACCCCCTCTTCCAACCCATTGATTTGAAGAGCTTTTTTCGCCTTTTTTCTGCCTAAATCTTTTTAAATCTTTTGAATCTTATTTAAAACCCGAAAGTGCCTGTGCATAACTGTCGCCCAGCCTCAAAGCATTGGGCTTTTTTTTGCGCCCTGCGGGCGCCCCTACCCTCCGGTCGCTTCGCTCCCTTCGCCCCGTCGCCTGCGGCGACGGCCTGTTCAAGGAAGAGTCCCCCTTCCCGTAGCCTGCGGCTCCGGTTGGGGGGATTGGTAGCCCCCCTGAGTACGGCTGTTTGCCTAGGCGGCTACGCCGACCGCCTATGACGGACGTCCACCAAAGAACGGGTCAGTAGCGGGCCCAGGACGTGCAGCCTTTCGAATTCTTTAGCGCCCGACACGTACCAACCCGCCTATGCCCCCCGCGGATCGCCTGGCGGCGTGTCTGGCCTGGACCAGCATGCAGCACCCGTCCCGGCGCCATCGGCGCCGACCTTGCTCTCGCTCCACGCGGGGGATCATGAACGGCTGGCGAGTCGCTCCTCGCCCATAGCGCAAACGCGATCATCCGCTTCGCTGCTGCGCCATGCGAAGCCACCGTCTTTTACACACTCACTCTCGGCTCGTCGCAAGTATGCCGTGCGAGCCCACCTGTTTTGGAGTTTCCATGAAAGTTGCACTCGTGAACTTTTCCGGCTCGGTCGGCAAAACCGTGTCCACCAGCCACTTGCTTGCCCCGCGCATCCCTGGCGCTGAAATCATCGCGGTCGAATCGACCAACGAGAGCGCTGCTGACCTGGGCCTGGACGTGGACCAGGTGCGGGGCGAACATTTCGGCAAGATATTCCGCAAACTTCTCGTCGTACCGGCGGCCATCATCGACGTGGGCGCCTCGAACATCGAAGACTTCCTGGGCGAGCTCGTCAAGTATGACCAAGCCCAATCAGAGATCGACTACTACGTTCTGCCCGTCATCAGCTCTGGTAAAGCACAGCGAGAAACCATCAAAACGATCCAAGCCCTTAGCGCTGCAGGCGTTGACCGCAACCGCATTCGCGTGCTGTTCAATCGTGTAGACGTGCGCGCTGTGGATGAGTTCGAAGCGATATTCGCCTACGAGCGCGTGTCTGGCTCGTTTCTGGCCAACCCGCAGGCCCAGATCCTGGAGACTGAACTTTTCGACTTGTTGGCCAATCGGCGCACCACCATCGAAGCAGTACTGGCGGATGCCACCGATTACCGCCAGCAATTACGGGAAACGGACTTGGACGATGAAGAGAGTATCGAACGAATCACCGACATGATCGCGCTGCGCAGTCTGGCCAAGCCTGTACAACGTCAACTGGACGACGCGTTCAGCGCTCTTTTCGCCTAGGTGTCGTATGCAAGATCGGGAAATGCTTCAGCCTTCAGCGCAGCCTCGATCCAAGCTCGAGTTCCTGTACCGCGAACTGCTCATCGACATCGAGCGGCTACAGCAAGCAAACGATGGCTTGGTGAATGACTTGAAGGCGGCGTCCATTACGTTGTCGTCTATGCCTGCCGTTCTACAGAAAGTAGCCGCGACGGCGGCTAATCAGGCCTGCAGCCAATCGGCACAGCAGCTGCAGGCTTCATGCGCAGCGCTGGCCAGCTCAGAGCAGGACCTTCGTCGTGCAGGTAAGACATTGCTCAACGCCAGCACTCGAAACGCCTGGTTCGTCGGCGCCGTTGCAGGTGCTTGTGGACTGCTGGGTGCGCTGGTGGGGGGCCTGGTCTGCCTCGTAGTCCTGACTTCCTGATCGCGGGGCGCACCCTGCGCGCCTTGTGTTGTTTATTCAAAGTAGAGAGTACTGCCCATGGCACCACATATTCGCAGGCGAATCACTAAGCTCGCCCTTCTCGTCTTTCCGGCTTGCTTCTGGCTCATAACTGCCTTGGTACTGAGTGGAATTGCACCCAGGTCTGCTACTTGGCTACATGTCGCCCATTGGATGCGGGCCACCCCTTTTCATCTGGAACTCACCCTTGCCCCAGTCGCCGGCCTCTTCATTGCATTGGCATTAGGCATATCGTTGAAGAAGTTTTCACGAACAAAGGGATTCGATGGAGCGGGCTACAAGAAATATATTCGAGGCACGCAGGTAGTCCCCTTCAAGACACTCGTCCGGCGTTGCCGAGAAAAGGGAATGCAGCAAGTGGACGTCGCAGGCGTCCCGATGCCGTCGGCGCTCGAGAATCTGCATCTTCTTCTCAATGGCGCGACAGGTTCGGGCAAATCCGTACTTCTTCGGGCACTCCTTTTCTCAGTACTGAAACGGCGGGATCGCGCAGTCGTCGTAGACCCAAATGGAGATCTGTTTAGCAAATTCGGGCGTCGTCAGGACATCCTGCTCAATCCCTATGACGCCCGTACGCAAGAATGGATGTTCTTCAATGAAGTACGTGCCGATTATGACTGGAAGCGCCTGTCCTTCTCAGTCGTTCCACTGGGCCCAGATGCCAATGCCGAAGAATGGAATAGCTTCGGCCGCCTATTGCTGCGTGCCGTATCGCGAAAGCTACATATGGCCAACATCTGGGATATCAAACAGGTGATCTACTGGTGCTGCGAAGCGCCCTTCAAAGACCTACAGATTTTCCTCAAAGACACTGAGGCCGAGGCGCTCTTCTCGGGCGCCTCTGAATCGACTCGAGCATTCGATAGCGCACGGTTCGTCTTGTCCAACAAGCTCTCAGAGCACCGCTCCATGCCGGCCGGCCAGTTCAGTATCCGAGATTGGATGGAGAACGGTAAAGGGAGCCTATACATTACTTGGCGCGAAGACATGAAGACCGCCATGAAACCCCTCTTATCGGCTTGGGTTGACGTTTTCTGCTCGGCCGTGCTGTCCATGCCAGAGAATCCCCGCGCCAGGTGGTGGCTCTTTATCGATGAGCTTGCATCACTCGAGAAGCTCGCCTCATTAGAGGATGTGCTGACTAAAGGCAGAAAACATGGTGTTCGGGTCGTGGCCGGTCTGCAATCAGTGTCCCAGCTAGCAAGCATCTATGGCAAAGAGATGGCGCAGACATTGAGGGCGAGCTTTAGGAACTTGGTGGTCCTTGGAGGTTCAAAAACTGATCCTGAAACCGCAAAGGAGATGTCCACAGCACTGGGTGAACACGAAGTACTTCGTCCAAAGTATGTGGATTCACGGAACCCTGGCCGCGACACGGGCACCACAGAGCAAATGGAGACTATTAAGGAGGCGGTTGTCACGCCATCGCAAATTCAGGCACTTCCTGAACTGACCGGCTATGTGGCCTTCGCGGAGGATCGACCAATCACAAAGTTCAAACTCATACCTGTCTCGTTTGCTTCGAAGAACGCAGCGTTTGTGGAGCGGGCCGGCTTGAACTTCTCAGCAGCGTCCACCAGCAGTTGGCCGGGCGGACAAACGCAAGCCCCGCCATGCGATATCAGCCCAGAGGGGCCTACTTCGGGCGAGCCGACCACCTTACGGAGTATGAATGATCTCCCTTCAGACCCTACACAGGGGTAACGCCAACAAGGCCGGCCACTACTACGCCGACCAAAAAGATGATTACTACGGCAAAGAAGGCGGTGCAGCGCAATGGCAGGGCCGAGGTGCCGAGCAAATAGGGTTAACCGGCGAAGTCACGCAAGCACAATTCGTGGCCGCGATGCGTGGCGATTTCGGTCCTGAGGTGGGCATTTCTCGGTCTGTACGCAAGGATGCCAAGGCGCGTGCGGGCGTTGATGTCACATTCTCCGCGCCCAAGTCCGTGAGCATGCAAGCCCTCATCGGCAAGGACGCCACGATTCTGAAAGCACATGACCATGCCGTGACCAAAGCGCTCGAGTACTTGGAAAAGGAATTGATACGAGGACGGCAAAAGGAGGATGGCCAATCCACCTCAGAGCAGACAGCCAAAGCGATCATCGCCAAATTTAGACATGAGACCGCCAGACCGACCGAATATGACGAAGCGGACCCTCAGCTCCACACGCATTCGATCCTCATGAACGCGACGCAGCGCGCCGATGGGACATGGGTATCGATCAGTAATGAGCAGATCTTTCGTTCAAAAATGCTGCTGGATATGATCTATAAATGCGAGATGGCCACGTACCTAGAGAACGCCGGCTACGCCATTCGCTATGAAAAGGACAACTTCGAACTGGCACACATCAGCCGCGAGCAGATAGAGCACTTCTCAAAACGCGGCATGACGGTTCAGTCAGAACTGGCCAAGATCGGCAAGACCCGCGGCTCGGCCAGCCGTGAGCTCAAACAAGCGATTACGCTCGCAACGCGCAACGAGAAACGTCCCGCGATTACACGCGATGCGCTGCAACGGCATTGGGCTCAAGAGTCCAAGGATATGGGTATCGACTTTACCCGCGCCAAGCAGGGAGCTGAAAAGGAGCTTAGGCCTTTCCGACTACCTGAATCGGGCCTCCCCCCGACGAGCAGAGGCAGGCCGGCTCCAAGGCCAAGCAACGAAAAAGAAGCGCCGGACGCTGGGCATCCGGTTCAGGCCTTACGTGCGGGTATTGCGGACCAATGTGTGAAATGGGCCATTCGACATATCTCCGAACGCGAATCGACCATGACCGAGGCCAAGCTCATTGGCACGGCGATGAACCACGCCATGGGCACGGGCGCCACCTACTGGGACGTCAAGCGGGCAATTCAGCACGCGGTCCAAGACGGGCACCTGGTGCAAGGCGCACCGCTCTATCAGTCTAGCGTTGGCGATCAAAGTGCAGCTGTACTTTCTCGCCAGACCTGGGTCGAGCGCATGGTACGCGAGGGAGTAACGCCGGAGCAGGCACGTCAAGATGTACGGCGCGCGATCGCCACGGGCGGGCTGGCGCTCACTGATGTGCATTACACCACCCAATATGCACGCGAGCTCGAGAAACGAATCCTGCAGATCGAGAGGGAGGGCCGGGGCAAAGTTTCTCCACTCTTTGACAAAGCAGCCGCAATCAATGCCTTTGCCGATTCCGGTCTGAAGACCGGCCAGTTGGCAGCGGCCGAACTCATTCTCACGTCGACAAATCGAATCGTTGGCGTACAGGGGCTCGCAGGTGTGGGCAAATCTTTCATGCTCAAGCATGTAAAGGCCCAAATAGAGTCAAAGGGCTATACCGTCAAGTCAGTTGCCCCGTACGGTTCCCAAGTCAAGGAACTACGTCGACTTGGAGTAGAGGCCATTACTGTGGCCTCCATGCTTACGCAAAAGCAGAACCGGTTTGAGATGGATGAAAGGACAGTTCTTGTCATAGACGAAGCAGCGGTGGTTCCCACCCGCCAGATGGAACAGATTCTCAAGAAGGCAGAGAAGGCTGGCGCTCGGGTCGTCATGATGGGGGACAAGGAACAGACCAAGGCGATCGAGGCGGGCCGGCCCATGCACCAATTGCAGGATGCCGGCATGCAAACCGCGTTGATGGGCGATATCGTTCGTCAAACAAATCTGGAGTTGCGGAAAGGGGTCGAGCTGGCCGCTTGGGGTCGATCCTCTGAAGCACTACATGTGATTCAGGACAAGCTAGGGGCGGTGGCAGAAGTCTCGGACAGCCAACAACGCTATGAACAGGTTGCCGAGGCCTTCTCAAGCCTGTCTTTGGCGTCGCAACGTGAAACCTTGATTGTTACAGGCACAAACGAATCCCGCCGAGTAATCAATGAGTACGTTCACCGACAACGTGGCCTCGAAGGCAAGGGACTGGAGTTCACTTTGCTCACCCGCGTGGACACCACTCAAGCTCAACGCCGATCGGCCAGATACTTCCAAGTGGGCCAAATCATACAGCCGGAACGCGGCTATAAGAATGGGCTGCGGCACGACGGGCAGTACACCATCGTCAACGTCGACAGCCAGCGTAATCGAATCGCGGTGGTGGACCTCCAGACAGGCGAGAAAGTGACGTTCAATCCTTCACGCACCACCAGGATATCCGTTTATGAGCGTCTGCAAACCGAGCTGTCTGCCGGCGACATGGTGCGGATCACACGCAACGATGCGAGCTTGGATCTGGCCAATGGCGAACGTTATGAGGTCTTGGCGGTCACGGCCGGCACGGTCAAGCTGGGTCGCGTCGATGCAGATGGCCAGGTAAAGCGAGAAGTACTGCTGACGGGCGGTGACAAAGCCAGGCCGTTCCACATGGACTTGGCCTATGCGACGACTGCTCATAGTGCCCAAGGTCTATCTGAACAAGGCGTCATCTTGAATATGGAATCTTTCTCCCGAACTACGAAATCCGATGTCTTCTACGTCGGCATCTCTCGAGCCCGTGAGTCCATCCGGATCTTTACTGACGATATGACGAAATTGCCTTTCGCCGTGTCCAGGCGAGAGGAAAAGTCTGCCGCGCTTGATATCGGACTCGCACAGAGTTCCCATCATCTCCGTCTCCGCAAAGAGATAGCCAGCGAAAGGCCCTCTCTTAATGGGACAAACGATTATGCCATGAGAATGTAATGACTACCGACTTCGAAGACTTCAAGCGAGCGCTAGAATACCTCGCTTTAATTGAACCAGACCCTGACACGTGCGAAGACTATGACCTGGCCGTGGCCCCATACATTGAGAGAATAGAAGAAGCACATGCTGTTATCCGTGCATATGGCCAATATCTGGCGCCTAGCGGATTAGGGCTTATGCAATTTCAGCTGTACGAGGTGCTTTTCGCGCAAACGGACGCTGGAGCGGCATCGATAATGAAGACCGCGGTGAACACCCTCTGGGATGGCGTTGGAGAATGGAATAAATAAGGCCGCACTACAATGGCACAGGGACGCTTCGGCGTCCCTTTTTTTTGCCCGGAGCCGCCTCCATGATGCCATTGATGAGGAATAAAAGGCCTATGCATTTTGTTCGGTGTCTATGGTATTTCGTTCCGATCGCAGTTTTCTTTATCAACTGCTTTTCTTGCGAGCCGACCTTACGATTTCGCCAAGGTCCACGTGTCCGTTACGTATTTCCGCCAGGCCCGCTTTGGTCAACGGCTTTGCCGGCAGGTTTGCCCCCGGTAATACGCCAGGTTCACTTCGCGAATAGACGCCCTGCTCGTCAGGGACGCGCGAACCCGCATCCGCCAGCGTCGACTGATCGGATTGGCGGTTCTGCTTCAATCTCCATCGATGCAGAGACTGGCGCAAGGTGTCGGCCTTGATCTCGAACTTACGTTCAGCTAATAGTTTGGCCAGCACCGTGCAGCCAACTTTGTGTGCGGTCAGCAAATCTATCACGGGCATGATGGCCTCGAGCTGGGCGCGCCGGCCAAAAACCTCCCACTCGGCCAGTGAATTTTCAAGCCTTTCGAGCAACAATTTGGGGTGGTCCATAGGGATCGTCCATTCTTGTACGGTATTGGAACAAAACTATATACATATGCCTTATTTCTGTCCAATTTCGCGGACCAATTATCGTATTTGTACGAATAGATCTTTTTATGTGCGAATGAACAAAGAATCTGTCATGACGAGTCTTGCCATTTGGCGCCCAGTGCCTATTCAGCCCATTGTCATCCATGTAGACATAGTCTTTATGCGGGCCAGCTCGCATGTTGTCCGACACGCTGTCGCACATGTCTGAGAAAACCTGTCAGTAAAACAATGATTTACGGCACCCGTAGGGTGCGTATTGTGTGGCTCACTTAAGGGGCGGAATCCGATAGGATTCAGGTCCGTAGTGGGCCTGCCCTTAAGGGGCCGGTAGGCCGCTTAAGGGGCGACGTCGACCACTGGGGACCCACCAGGCGAATGCCTGGTGGGGAGGGCTGTGCATGCGATGGCAATAGCTAACGAGCCAGGCCGCGAGCGGTGTCAGCAAGGCTGACCACCCCAGTCGCAATAGCATGCAGATGGTCATCGGGCAATCGGTCAAGTAACGCCGTTGCACGCATCTTCAGGGAAATCAATGCAGCTCCAGGCCAATCGGGATACTGCAGGACGAAGCCCAACCTTGAAGCATCATGCCCTATGTAACCACGTAGATAATTTGCAAGTTCTCCACTTAAATCGTGTGTGCTGGAGTCTGAGGGATGGGTCTGCATAGCCTATGCCCTCCCCTGGGCTGCCAATCGGTCAAGACCGGCCGCATGGTAGCCCGCATCAAGTTCGATACCAATGTAGCGTCTCCCCGCCTTATGAGCGGCTACGCAAGTTGAACCGGACCCAGCGAAGGGGTCGAGCACGATCGCTCCGGGTTCGCTGAATGCCTCCACCAGTGGCGCAAGGCTTTCGACCGGCTTTTGGGTGGGGTGTAACTTGTTGCCGGTGTATTTCCATGGCAATAGATCGGGCAGCGGGTTAACCGGCAGCGCTGGCTTTCCCTTTGCCAACAGATAGGCAGACTCATGCCGATATTGAACGTACTTTGCGCTGGACTGATAGGTCTTGGCAAAGACAAGATGGCCCACGACGCGAAAGCCTGCCTCCTTCCAGGCCTTGAAAAACTGATCGACCCTATTCCATCCATAGAATGAGACGCAGAATGCGTCACGGCGCAAGACCCGGTACGTTTCCTTGAACGCTGGTGCGAGCCAGTCGGCTTCGCGGTCGTTGGCGATGCTGCGCCCGGTTCGATCCTGGTAGTTCACCAAGTACGGAGGGTCTGTCAGCACAAAGTCAATGCATTGGTCTGGGAAAGTAGGAAGTATGGCGCGACAGTCGCCCAAGTAGTAACGCCCCATGGCAGCTCCTTGAGAAGGTGCAGCAATGGCGGCCGATCCGCATTGCACTGCACGGGGCAGGCAGGCGCGGACGAAGGCAGCGCGGTCAAGGGACGTGGAATAAATAGGGAGCGGGCACCGCGACTGGTTTATGCCGCGAAAGCCCTTGAAGCACTGATCCGGATCGGCTACAAGCTTTCGAGCCGAGCGGGTTCAGTGCGGCCGCGCTGCAAGAGGCGGCGACAGTATGCGCCGTGCAGTGCAATGTCTAGATTTGCGGAGCACTCACCCGGTTTTTTTTCTGACGAGCCAGAGTTCCGGTCGACGACAACAATGAGCGTCATTGAATGGACCCCTCTGATATTTAGAGCGATGCCTCCCAAGGATTAATGACTTCAACCCCTGCGGCTTCAAATGGGCTTGTGTCGCGGGTCGCCACGATCAACCTATGCGTAGCAGCGGTGGCGGCTATGTAGCCGTCTGCATTGCCGATGGCTTTACCCTCTGCTCTCGCCCTCGCCATCAGCTCTGCATAGGTTTTAGACGTGTCCAGATCGAAGGCCAGTACGCGGCCCTCAAAGATCGGCAAAACCACTTGCTCCATGCGGTCCTGAAAAACTGTCCGGCGCTTGCCCTTGGGCATCGCGGCAAGGCCGAAGCGCAGTTCGGCCACGGTGATCGCGGACAGATAAAGGGTTTCGATGGCCTGGGCGTCCATCCAGGCCATTACGTTCGGATCCGGCTCGGCCTTCCACAACTCGGAAATGACGTTAGTATCGAGAACGATCATTCAAACCTCATCGGCTCGGCGGGCGTTTTGTCGCGCTGTTGGTTAATGCGTTCGGCCTCGGCATTGGTCAGCCCGCCCGCCTCGCGGGCGATGGACGCCAGCAGAGAGCCGAGTTTGACGCGCTTTGGGGGTCGAGCCACGTTTTCAAGAATGTCGCGAATCTCCGCCTCGGTGCTGCGGCCATGTTGTGCCGCCCGCACGCGAAGTGCGCGATGCACCTCAGCGGGTAAATTTCTAACGGTGACGTTCGCCATGAAAGCATCCTTTTAAGAAAGACATCGTTGATATCATTATAATTTATCTGATATCAACTTGCAATAACATGGTTAGGGACATGG
Organism: Pusillimonas caeni; assembly: GCF_003545815.1. Taxonomy (GTDB): domain Bacteria; phylum Pseudomonadota; class Gammaproteobacteria; order Burkholderiales; family Burkholderiaceae_B; genus Pusillimonas; species Pusillimonas caeni. Next base: position 130,036 of record NZ_PDUW01000003.1, on the reverse strand, counting down.
CAACCTACTCTCGTTGCTCCGTGGCGGCGGGTCGTTCCGATGTTTCTGACCTTTGGCCTCGGAGAATGCCTACCATTTCCTTGTCAGTCCACAGCTTTCCCACCCGAGCCTTGAGTGCATTTTGTGCCTGCAACGCTTGGTCCTCGATTAGGTCGGCACGTCGGCGCAAGTCTTCGGCACTGGACAAGAGGCTCAGTACCCCGTCTCGCCGTCGCAGAACACGCACGCCCACTTCGGGCAGCTTATCAATGGCCAGCAAGAATTCCATGTCGATCATGATGTCTCCTTGAGTCGTGGTAGGCCGGGTCGTCCGACCCGGCCTGCAGGTGCTTAGTTTTCAGCCGATGGAGTGATAACCTGCAGCGGCCCGGGCAACCATCCTTTGCCCGCCAGCAGCTGCTCGGCGTGCGATACGGCCTCGCCCTTCTTGAGCTTCGCGAGCGGGGCAGCAGCTTCATCGCCAAGCGCCTGGGCCACGACCGTGGTGATTTGGCCCTTCGAGACGTGGCCCAGATAACTATCGGCAGTGGGCTCCCACCACTGGTGAACGTCGACGCCGATAACAACCGCCAATTGGTCCAGGGTGGTTGCCCTGACCGATTCGGTGTGTCGCACACCCTGCACGCTGGTTCCTAAGATGAAAGCCAATAGCTCGAGCAGCGATGCGGTGTCTTGCTCCAGCGCCCATTGCAAAACGCCCTCGCTCAATTCACCGTCCTCGTCGATGGGCAACTGGTCGAGCCAGTGTTGACGGTACTTAGCCATTTCGGTCCCGGCCTTGCTCTGTGCAAAATCCGGCGCGTGGGCATCGATCGCTTCCGTCTTCAGATTGACGCCCAGGCCGTAGTCCCCCACCGAAAAGTAGCCGGTCCCGAACGAAGACCGAGCCAGCTGCGCGACCAGCACCGCCAGAGCAATGTCGGGCCGGCCTGCCAGTTCCACCCCGACGATGCCAACTTTATTGGCCGACAACTGCCTGACTAACCTTTCCGAGTGAGTGGGCCGCGTCATTGGTGCAGGCAGGGAGGTGCGCATGCCCGGCTCCTCACCGTCCTCGCCCTCACCGGACGATTGCGCTGCTTCTTGGGCGGCTTTACGGTCCTCGGGCCGGATCAAGCCATAGGTGATGTCGAGTGTTCCATCGTGGGAGACATAAACGCCGACGCCAGATATTTGTTTGGCTTCATCGGGCCACGCTTTTGCAGCCTCATGAATTTGAGCGCGCTGCGCGGCCAAGCTGTCGTGCTCTTCCTCCAGCTTGAGCCATTCGTCTTCGTCGCCTTCATCATCGACCAGGGCATCCATCTGGGCGCTGAGCGCGTCGATCCGCGCAGTCAGCTCCTTGACTTGTTTTGCGTGGGCCTTCGTGAGCTTCCCCTCCTTCGCGTAAACACGTCCAAATTTGTTGCTGTAACCGGCCCAGGGTGCGTCCTGCTGCGACAGTGCCCCTTGCATCCAGGCCCAGCCCTCGCCGACTCGGTCCATCTCCGCTTGTAGCTTCGCCTCGGCCAGCGATTGCAGGATGTCGAAGTGCTGCAGATAGATGCCCTGCAGATCGTTCTCTCCGGCAAACAGGTCGCGGTAGGTTTGGCCTCCGGCAGCCGCGTATGCGTCCAGGCCAACAAAACGGGCCAACGGATGATTCGCAGTTGCCGCCTGATTCGTGAGCTGCTTGCGTACGACGGATGGCTGCGTATTCTTTCGATCCCAGGCATTCATCTGGTTCCAGATTTCCATCTGCCGCGCCTGATCGTCCGTGATCGTAAAGGCCATCAATAGCTGCAGTGATAGCTCATTGTTCCGATAGGCTTGCAGCAACTCGGGCGCAACATTGGCAAGCTTCATGCGACCTTTGACGATATTGGGCGTCACGCGAAAACGCGCTGCCACATCTTCGACAGATTCGCCCTGCGCAATGAGTTCCGCAAAAGCTTCGAACTCGTCCGCAGGATGCAGGGGCTCTCGATAGACGTTCTCCGCGATGGAATTGCCGAGACCCTTCTTGGCTGGAACCTCCAGCACCGGTACAAGATGGTCCTTCGGCCAGCGTCCATCGGCCACGATGCGTTGCATGGCGCGATAGCGACGGCCCCCTGCCACGGCTTCAAAATGACCCCGCTTCTTTGATTTGACGACAACCAAGTTCTGCAGCAGGCCCTCTGCATGAATCTCTTCGGCCAACTCGACAATGCCCACTTCGCTGACCGTTTTACGGGACTGGTATTCCTTGGACAGGGTGATCTTGCTGAGGGGAATGTATGTGATGGTCATGGTTGTTCCTCCTTGATTAGTGGCGGGTGGGCGAAGCGGGGGTTTCAAGCTGGCGCAGCAGATTCGACAAGGTGCCAAGCTGGCGCATCGTCATAGCTGGTAGCCGAATTGGCCGGTGTTCGAGATGGGCTCGCAGCACGGTGACAGCGAGTTTGGTAAGATCGGGTTGCATCGCTAATACTCCTTCACAGTTGGTAGTGATGTTCGCCCCTTGTCGGTTGCCGCCGACGAGGGGCTTCTTAATTTCAGTGGATATAGGCAAGGTTGCGGCGCACTGCCTGGGCCGCACCGTTTTGCGCGCTCGAGGCGTAGAACTGGACGGCGCGCAGTGCCATCTGCGCCACGTATTCGTCGTCATCGATCAAGCGGGCAACGAACTCGTGATAGGTGCGAGCGCTGCGAGCGCGGTTCAATGCCAGTTCGGCCGCAACAGGTGCGACCACCGGCCGCAGACCATAGGATTTGAGCTTGCGTCCCGAGGCATTCATGATTCGGTCGAAATACTGGACCACTGCATCGGCGACGAAGCGTTCTTCGCGCCCTGCGACGGCAATTCGCAGCAAGGTACGCACGACGGTTCCGGGTTGTGTAGCTGCGTTCTTCATGATATTGGCCTCGTTTCGTTTGCTCGGAGTGAGCCTCGACCGTGTTGGCCGAGGCTAGGTTTTATCGATCAAAAGGGAATGTTGTTGTCGTCGAGGTCAGCGGGTGCGGGCTGCTGCTTACCTTTTGCGCGTGGGGTCTTACCTTTGGGTCCTGCTGGCTTATCTGAAGCGCCTGCAGCCGCCTCGCTGTTCTGACGATCACCGCCCAGCATTTGCATCTGATCGGCCACGACCTCGGTGCTGTAGCGGTCTTCGCCGGAGTTCTTGTCTTGCCACTTGCGCGTCTTCATGCGTCCTTCCACGTAGACCGAGCGGCCCTTGCGCAGGTACTCGCCGGCGATTTCAGCCAAGCGGTTGTAGAAGACGACGCGATGCCATTCGGTTTCTTCGCGGCGCTCGCCGGTGCTCTTGTCTTTCCATTGCGAGGTAGTGGCAATGGAGACGTTGCAGATGGCGGCCCCATCGGGGCTGTAGCGCACTTCCGGCTCGCGTCCCAGGTTGCCGACGAGAATGACTTTGTTGACCGATGCCATGAGAACTCCTTGTGGTTGTTGAGAAAAGATTCAGCGACAGCCGCTGCCGATGCCCCGCGCCGCGAGGCATGAGCCGGGGTTGTCAGTCAGGACGCGGGCCCGGATAGTCGGGCAGGCTGTAAATACCCCGCGTCTTCCATGCCTCTTCGGCGCGGACCTTATCGGCGTCAGACGTGCCGAAAACCCAATGGCCGTGCCAGTTGAACCAGTAGTCGAAGATCGCCCAGGCGCGTGCAGTAGTCATGTTCATTTGCTCAGTTATCGCCCTGGGTTAGTACCCGAGCCAGTCCAGCACTTCCTTACCGGTATAGGCAGGCTTGTCGCCTACTTCGCTCAAGAAGTCGTCCACATTCAAGGCATGGCGCTCAACTTCTGCAATTGCCCGCTCCCGCGACAACGTCGCATCGCACGCGTCCTCGTAGTTATCAAAGCCATGGGCCGGGATTTGGTCATTCATGTTTTTCTCCTTTAAACAAACGCTTCAAAAAATGGGCTTTTCCTGCTGACCTGGACTGAAGATTCCGAGCCCCCTTCGTGGGTTTTCGGAATCGACAACAGCAGTTGCCTGCTTCGGTGTTGCCGCCCGTCCTGTTAGTTCGTCGCCCTTGCCGTGCTGGGTCACGTAGGGACAAGCGGAAAGGGACCGTGGAATAAATAGGGAGCGCAGCGACCGGTTTATGCCGCGAAAGCCCTTGGAGCGCCGGACCGCAGTGATACAGTCGGCGTTTTGGGGCGACGGGCTGACAGGACGGGAATCAGAGGCGCCCGGCATTGGCATGTCGATCCGGCCGCGCGGCGAGCGCCCCTACCCGCGCCCTGGCGTGGGTCAAACTGGGCCAACGGCCCATTGCAAACGACAGTGCGCAGCGCCGGCAGGCGCGAAGGCGTGAGCAACTGTCTTGAAAGTCAAATTTCTCACAGAGCCCGGTCAGCCCCGCCTGCTTCTCAAGGTGGCTTTGCTTGACGAAACTATCGAATTTCGTTATCGTTTTTCGATAATGAAAAAACAACCGATACCGCGAACGATGGAGCACCACGACCTGCTGTCGGGGTTGATCCGTTTGCATGTACTGCACCACGCGGCCGAGCAGGAGATCTATGGGCAGTGGATGATCGATGAGCTGGCTCATCACGGCTACCGCCTCTCCCCAGGAACGCTGTACCCGATGCTGCACAAGATGAAGCGAGACGGCTACCTCGTCTCCCACCAGGAACGTGAGGGACGAACCGTGCGCAAGCTCTACACGATCACCCCCAAAGGCAGGGAAGGCCTAGCGTTGGCCAAGGACCGCATCCGGGAGTTCGCCGGGGAGGCAATGCACAAATGACAGATCCAACCGGTACCGTGCAACAAGAATCCACTGCAGCACACGGCTCGCCCGTGGAGGTTTTCGGCGCCTTTCTCAAGCTGGGACTGACCTCCTTCGGCGGGCCGATCGCGCACCTGGGCTACTTCCGCTCGGAGTTCGTCGAGCGCCGCCGCTGGCTGGACGACCGCAGCTATTCCGATTTGGTCGCCCTGTGCCAATTCCTACCCGGCCCGGCTAGCAGCCAGGTGGGTATGGCGCTGGGCTTGGAGCGGGCGGGTTGGTTGGGGCTGCTGGCGGCCTGGGCAGGGTTCACCTTGCCGTCAGCAATCGTGCTGATCCTGTTCGCCTTGGGTATCGACAACTACCAGGGGCTGGCCCAATCCGGCTGGGTGCACGGGCTCAAGATCGTGGCCGTAGCCGTCGTGGCGCAAGCCGTCTGGGGGATGGCCAAGTCGCTGTGCCCGGATCGCCCGCGTGCTGCCCTGGCTATTCTGGCGGCGCTGCTGACCATGGTCCTGCCTTCGGCCACGGGGCAGGTTGCCGCCATCGTGGCGGCGGGCTTGCTGGGCTGGTGGGGGTTGAAAGTCGAGCAACCGCGCGGCGGCCAGGCCCACAGCTACCCAGTCTCGCGCAAGCTGGGCGTTGCCGCGCTGCTGTTGTTTGCCGTACCGCTCGCCGGGCTGCCGCTGTGGGCGGCGGCCACCGGCTCGTCTACGCTGGCCCTGGTGGAAGGGGTTTATCGCTCTGGCGCGCTGGTCTTCGGCGGCGGCCACGTCGTGCTGCCTCTGCTGCAGGCAACAGTCGTGCCCAGCGGCGCCGTGAGCAATGCCGACTTCCTGGCTGGCTATGGCGCGGCGCAGGCCGTGCCGGGGCCGCTGTTCACTTTCGCGGCCTATCTCGGCGCGGTGGCCAATGGGCCGCTGCACGGATGGGTTGGCGGGCTGGCGCTGCTGGGCACGATTTTCCTGCCCGCCTTCCTCATGCTCGTTGGCGCGCTGCCGTTCTGGGAAGGGCTGCGCCACCGCGCAGGCATCCAGACGACCATGGCCGGTATCAACGCCGGCGTGGTCGGCATTCTGGTGTCAGCCTTGTACGACCCGGTGTGGACAAGCGCCATCCACAACAAGGCTGACTTTGGACTGGCGCTGCTCTCGTTCGGACTGCTGACCGTAGGGCGGGTGCCGCCAGCGCTCGTGGTGCTGCTGGCCGGGCTGGCGGGCTGGGTCATGGTGATGGGTATCTGAAGCCGATCGGCTGACCATGCACAGTAGCACCACCCACTATTTTCAGGCCTGTGCCGACTGGTCACTCCATGGTCGTCCGCTTTTCACCATAGCATTCATGATGACCAGCAGCTTACGCATGCAAGCCACGATGGCCACTTTCTTTGACTTACCAGCCGCCAGCAGGTGCTCATAACAACGCCGTATCACGGCGTTGTGGCGCATGGCGACAATAGCAGCCATGTACAACGCGCTCCTGACCGTGGCCCGCCCGCCACAAATGATGCGTTTACCGCGAGCCTGGCCAGAGTCCCGATTCATCGGTGCGACACCCACCAGTGCGCAGATCTGCTTGGCCTTGAGATGGCCAAGCTCCGGTAGCTCGGAAATCAGCGTAGCCGCCGTTGCCGGGCCGACTCCCTTGACACTCTTGAGCAATGCAGTCAGATCAGACTGGTATTGAACCAGATGCTCCGCAATCCTTCGATCCAACATCTCAAGCTGTTTTGCCAGCACATCCATCAGTTCCGCAATATCCTGCACGACCTCCGCATGTGCCATGTGTTTGCGCTGACGCTCGCTTACCAGCAAGCGCACCAGTTGCCGACGTCGAAGTACCAATGCGTGCAGCTGCTGTTGTGCTTGGTCGGGCATTGGTTTGATGAAACGATCTCGATCAGGGCGCTGATTTAGCACCTGTGCCAGTTCAGCCAGCATCCTGGCATCCACACTGTCAGTTTTAGCCAATCGCCCCATGGCCTTGGCGAAGTCCCGGGCCTGCCGCGGGTTGATGACGACGACAGCGAACCCCGCAGCCTGGAGAGCGCAAGCACAGGCCAATTGATACTGGCCGGTCGCTTCCATCACGATCAGCGAGACCTGATAGTTCTTCAATGCTGTAATCAGCGCTTGATGTCCAGCATCATCGTTACTGAACACGGTCGTGGACTGCTGCTCATGTCCAATGGCTACGTCCATAGTTCTCTTTGAAATGTCGATACCGACTGCAACTTGATTGGCCATGATTTCTGTGTCCCTTCCTTGCAAATGCGAACGACGTTCACGCAACTGTTCGGGCTTTCAGAAATCGGACGCAAGCATGCGCCCAGGACTCACGCACGGGCTCAAGAGGCACCGAGGGATGACGAGCTACATGCTAACGGCCAACCCTGAACCCTGACAGGTCCAGGCGTGACGGCACCGCCGAACACGCACCTCAAAGATACAAGGGATCAAAGCCCGTAGGGGCGAGACTGCGCAGCAGGCTCGATGCGAAGCACGCGAGCCCGGCCCGAAGGGACACGCAGGAACCAGCGAAGTCACAACAGACCCAGCCACATCAACACTGATGCCTGCGGCTCTTGCAAGTGCAATTGGACTACCGATCGTGTTAAGCTAGTTGCGTTGACGAAACTAATTCATTGGCCGTCATCACATCACATGACACAGATCAAAAAAACGCTCTCATCCTCTAAAGCAAAGCATTATTCGAATGCTGCTGCTCGGGTGTTGTCTCTTCAGAATGAGCCATCATCACGCAAGGGCGTGCCCAATCAGGTTCGCCGCCTGACGGACTCCGACGTCTCCAAAGTTCTCATTCAGTTGAAGCACAGCGCACGGGACAACCCTGAACAAGCCCGTGAATTACTCAGACGCGCGGGAATTCTCACTTTGAAGGGCAAGCTGGTTAGGAAATACGGCGGCTAAGCGCCCAACTTCATCGCGCGGCACATGTACACCACATATAAGAAGCAGCCCAGCTTCGTCCTGGGCTTTCATGGTTGCGACAAGACCTGGGGCGAAAAGATATTGGCCGGCAAGGCCAAGCTCAATAGCAGCGCCAATGACTATGATTGGCTCGGTACCGGCATCTATTTCTGGGAGAGCAACCCTACGCGTGCCTTGAAGTTCGCCCAAGAGGCAGCCAAGCGCCCGGAACTCACACAAGGCAAGATAAGAAAGCCCTTTGTGCTGGGTGCGATTATCGATTTGGGCCTATGCTGCAATCTTCACGATCAAAGTGCCTTGGATGAATTGAAGGCAGCCTACACGTCGATGAAAGACATGTCTGAGATTGCCGGCACGCCCATGCCGCAGAATAAGGTCGGCCCAGACAAATTGATGCGCCATCTTGACTGCGCGGTGATCAATTACATGCACACGCTACGCGAAGTAGCGGAGTTGCCGCCTTACGATTCTGTGCGCGCCGCTTTCCATGAGGGCGGCGACCTCTACCCGGAGTCAGGGTTCACAAAGAACTCGCATGTACAAATCGCCTTGCGAAGTGAAAAGCAGATCCTCGGCTATTTTCGGCTGAGACCCTGAATGATCGATCGGGCCATACACGGACCAAGAGCTGAGCCGTCTCTGTTTAGCCGCTAAACAAAGGCTACTGCCGAGACGACCCCAGATCTGACGGCGCCATCGATTTTTTGCTAAAAATACTGCATATATTTGCAGTATCAGTAGCATGAAACCGCCTGCGCTAGCCCGAGATGAGTTGATCGGCATCCGAGAAAGGAACCAAAAAAAGCGGGACTGGGACGTCTGGTGGCTGCTCCATGACGTGAGCCGGCTCCGCGGCTTATTGGCGCGCATCTTCCATTATTTTCAGCTTGGCCGACGTTAAATATCAATATGCCCATGACATACGCTTTAATCTCATAGAGCACCTGAAAGATGAACCATGCGTACAAGAAAACAAACAGTTGCATGAGGAATTGCGCGAGGAAATGCGCAAAGTAAGGCGTGGCCAGGTAATCAGTAGCAAGAAGGTCTCTCATGACGAATCGAACGGCATCCTGACCAAAGTGCCAGGCTACGAAGAAGCAGTGAGCCAGCTTCCGCCGCCCGCGATTGCAGAGGAACGCCCCTGTATCGTCGAGGTCCAAGCGAATAAAACGGGACATACAGGCTGGCGGGATAGAGAGCAACGGGCGTTTCTATAGCAAAATACTGCACATTAAAACAGTATCTTATATCCGACCCAGAGGGACCTGGTATTGCGCTGCCCGGCAGTCGCCCGGCAGCGCCCACCCTTTAGAACAGGGTCATCTGTCCGGCGCCTGCGAGAATACTCGGTGCGTGCGGCAAATGCTCTGCAGCCGCCTTCGGCGCCTCGATCAGGGACTGTGCCGGCCTGACGGCACGCTTGACTTCGAGCCGTCTGCCCCACCTGCCCAGAATATGCGCCGGTGTGTACCAGGTGGACCACGTCTCATTGCTCAAGGCATTGCCATGGAGAACGATGGCCGGAATGTGTAGCAGAGAAAGCTGTACAAAGCACATGTGCACGCATCGCGTATCGATGTCTATGGCCGTGGCGTGCAAGTATTGCTGATAGTTCAGGCCCTCTTCATGCAATGCCTGAGCGGCCGCTACGATCATGCCGCCCGCTCCTGCGGCCGGCTCCTTGAGTTGCACCAGACCATTGGCTTGGATGAAGTCTTTCGCACCCGTCATATTGATGCCCGCCATCAAACGGGACACTTCATACGGGGTGAAAAACTGCCCGCTGTCCGAGTTGCCCAAGTCCAGCATCATATAGAGTGCGCCCAGCACGTCTGCGAACGCCACGTCTCCGGCCGTGCTGAAGCATTCTTCAAACGCCATCACAAGGTGCGAAAGGGCGTGCGCAAGCGCATCAACGTCTTCACGTTCGTATTGGCCGACGATCTGCAGGTAGCGAGCCTCTCGCTCATCTCGTTGGGTCAGGTCGAGTCGGGCCAAGGCGATGGCCGACATTTCAATCCAGTCTGCAAAGACTTTGCTCATGCCGCGCTTGTGCGCGATGCCTTTTAAGAGTTTGACAATCTGGATCTGGTGCGAACCCGCGGTTGTGTTGAAGCGACGTGTTTGTGCCTTCGTGGCCATGTGGATCTCCGGTTAGCAGGGGCGGAATTGCCCTGCTTCCGGTTCCGCATGCAGCAGCGCAGGACTCAAGGGGCGAAGCCGGCCGGGGGCCGCAAGCGCCGGCCCCGCCGGTGCGCTGCCCTTGAATCCGAGAACTGCATGACACAATGACCGGACAGCAAGACCGCCCACAGTGGTGGGCTGGAGATCCTGCTGGCCAGCACTTCGGCCGTGATCAGCTGCGCTTCTTAGCAGGGGCGATCTGGACCATGCCATCGGCGAAACAAAAAAATGGGCCCGTCACATCGAACGGGCCCCTGTGTCGACTTAGTCGATTAAGCGGTAGATAGACTTCCACTCAGGATGAGTCGCAGCGAAATCACGCAGCAGATGATAGCGCTCAACCATACCTTCGTCGCGGTACTCCTCAACCAGTTGGCATAGCCCGAATAGCGTGGCAACGATGCCAGCCGCCTGTCCGCTAACGAGCTCGTCGGACCAGTTCTGAGCCCACGCCAGGTGCATTTTTTCGTCACGCTGCGGCGCCATGAACATCGCGCCATTGGAGGCCTCAAAATACTGCCAATAGCCACCGTTATACGCTTGGCATAGTTGGCGCATCCACCCAAATACGACATGCTCGCCCAGAAGGAAGGCTTGTCCTGTAAAGAGCTTGGGAAGAAAGTCCATGCGGGCCGGACCCGTTACCTCGGTGACCACGATCGGATTTGTAGCAACTGTCATGTTAATGCTCCGTGTTTGCAGGGCGGAATTGCCCTGCGTCCGGAACAGACATGCAGCAGCGCAGGACTCAAGGGGCGCAGCCGGCTGGCGGCCGCAAGCGCCGGCACCGCCGGTGCGCTGCCCTTGAATCCGAGAACTGCATGACACAATGACCGGACAGCAAGACCGCCCACAGAGGTGGGCTGGAGATACTGTTGGCCAGAACACGGCCCGTTTTCAATGGCGCCTCAAATAGGCTGCCAGACCGGCAGCCCAGAACGGTGTGCGCTATAGGAGACCACGCTCGGCGAAGGACAGGCTTTTGCCACCCGCGACAAGGATGTGGTCTATTAGTCGAACGTCGACCAGCGCCAACGTGTGCTTCAGCGCTATCGTCAGCTGTCGGTCGGCCTGGCTGGGTTCCAACGATCCGCTGGGGTGATTGTGAGCGATGACGCATGCGGACGCGTTCGTGGCCAGAGCGATTTTGGCAACCTCTCGCGGGTAGACTGAAGCTTGATTATGTGTGCCGCGAAAGGGCTCCTGATATTCGATGAGCTCATGGCGATTGTTAAGCAGTATCAATCCGAAAACTTCGTGCTCCAGGCCAAGATGCAATTTGTGCTCTAGGAATTCGCGCACCAACCGCGGCTGATCCAAGAGAGGCCCTTTAGGGATGGAGTCTGCAAGCCGGCGCGCCTCGGCCAGCACCAGGTCGACACTGGCGAGTTCCAGGCCCGCAGCGCCTTGGACAAGCAAGGTTCCAACGGGCCAGCTGCTGAATGAACGTTCGAATAGCGAGTACTGCATCGGTCTCTCCTGAAGCGACGGGCGGGATTGCCCGCTGCCACCAAAGACACGGCGCAGCGCAGGGCTCAAGGGTCGAAGACGGCGCCAGCCGCAAGCGTCACGCGCCGCCCTTGAACCCGAGAACGGCGTGGCACACTCGCCAAATCAGCGATCCCGCCACCCGCCCTCCTAGTAGAGGTTGCTCCTAAAAGAACTGGCTTAGCCAGCCGTAAAACTAATATCCGGGCAACCCAGAACCGTTAAAGACTCATGAGCATAAGAGGAATCCATGTACACAGACCTGCGTTACAAAAGGGCCACACATCACAACCTCTTTCCACTGGATTGGCCTTGGGCAATGCCCAGAGCGCCAGCAAGCTCGTGTTCTTTACCTCACCAACCGACGAAACGCTGAGTGGGGTCGCAACACAGACGGCCCCCGTTTCACAAGTATACGAAGATCCCAACTGGGTTCACGATATGCAGGCAGTCCAGCAGATCGCCGTTAGAACTTCCCAGATTGGCCTTTTTCCGAGCTTTGTGACAACGTCGGTGATCAATAGCACCCAGGGACATCCTCCTGATGTCCTTCTTCATATATCCTGACGCCCGATCCAATGCTGATGGACAGCGTCTTCTAGGTTAATGGACTTTTGGACGGTGGGCCCCACTGCTTCACGCGGGTCAAGCCCATCTCGTAGAAATGGCATAGCTCGCTCTCTCGTCTCGCGAGCCTCACTCCTGTTCATTAAAGAAACGTCGCCGAGTTAGGTTGCGGGAGCCCTGCCGATTCGCCAAAAAATCAAGAAAAGAGTCAATACCGGGGGAAACGCACAATTATTCCAATGCCGCGTTCAGATAAGCCCTCTGTAAACTCAAGCGTCGCCCCGTGAGACAACACGATTCTTTGCACTATTGCCAAACCGAGACCGCTGCCCTCCTGCCAGGTGCCGGGCATGCGATAGAAACGGTCAAATACGCGTTGGCGTTCTGTCAGGGGGATACCCGGCCCGTCATCGAAAACGCCCAAATCAATATATTCGGATTGAGCAGAGCCAGTGATACGGACTTGGACATGTTGCCCTGTAGAGTTATATCGAATCGCATTGTCGACAAGATTATCCAGAATCGAGATGAAGCCAGCCCGGTTCACCGACCAAAATAGCGTATCGGGCGCTTCAAGAGACAGACTAATACTTCGTTTACGGGCGATAGACGAAAGCGAAGCCAATCGCTCTCTTGCCAGATTAGCGATATCAACTGTTTCTCGTGATACCAAGGCCGATTCTGCATCGACATGGGCGATGGCAAGCAATTGAGTTAGCAGATGAGAAACGCGTTCGATATTTTGCTGCAGCCTATGTGCCTCCTGCCGTTGATTCACCTTCTCTTGCGCTGATATCAACAAATGCGCCTGAGTGGTGATGGCGGCAAGAGGGGTACGCAACTCATGGGCCGCATCGGCCAAGAAGCGCCGCTCGGCGTTAAGAAGCGTGTCTTCACGCTTCAGAAGCCCATTTAGCTCCTCTACTATCGGCGCTGTTTCGGCATACAACCCCGTAAGGCGGACAGATGAAAAATCTCCTGCTTGGCGTTTTGCAATTTGCGTGGCCAGCGCCTTGAGTGGGCGAAAACCGTAATACGCCGTACCTATCATAACGACAGCACTCCAGGCAAGAATCAACATTTGCGAAAGCCCGATGTCCGTCAGCATGGGCAAACTGGTGGCCACGCGGCGGTCACTCCGCTCAGCGATATGCACCCTTACCGCTAAATTGCTACTGACGGCAGCTACGGTTCTCCAGGAACGGCCGGCCCATCTCCTCTCCATAAAAACCCCCTCCTCCCCCGCCATGGGATGATCAGGGGCTCCCCCGGTTTCATATAGCAACAGGCCTGATTTGTCCCAAACCTGGTATAGGGGCGCATAGCTTTTGGCTGCCCCATGCGTTACGAGCTCTTGGCTATCGATGAACAACTTCTCAGCCACCTTGACGCGTCGCACAAGCTCTTGGGAGTTGTGCGGCGTTACGCTGGCGGCCTCAGCCAGCGTATTTGCGAAGTAGAACATTCTGCGATCAAGGTCGCCTTTTTCAAATTCAAACCAGTGAAAAAGAAGCCAGAAAAATACCAGCAAGCACGCCGCCGCCATTGCGACGGCCTGCGACAATATCAGGCGCCGTAGAAGCGATGGATATTTCATGCTCATGCATTCTCTAGCACATAGCCCACGCCACGCACGGTGCCTATGAGATGGCTGCCAATTTTGCTTCGCAGGTTGTAGATGTGGACATCGATGGCGTTGCTGTCGGCGCCCTCAAGCAGCGAGGCGGAACGCTCTATCTGAGCGCGAGTAAGCACCTTGCCCGCATCCAACGCAAGCGCCAGCAAAATGTCATACTCACGCGCTGTAAGCTTGATCTCCACGCCGTCAACAGCCACCTTTCTTCGCGCCGTATCGATGGAAAGCGGACCGACCTGCCACGAAGCGGTCAGCTGCTTGCATTGCCTGCGCAAGAGAGCGCGAATCCGGGAAAGCAATTCCTCGATAGCGAATGGTTTAGGCACATAGTCGTCAGCGCCGCCATCCAGGCCTGCCACACGATCATTGATCGAATCTCGCGCCGTCAGCATAATCACGGGCGTTGCATCGCCGCGGGCACGCACCCACCCCAGCAGGTCAAGGCCCGACTCACCTGGCAGCATGATATCCAATAACAAGAGATCAAAGGAGTAGCTGGCGAGGAACTTCTTCGCATCGCTCGCGTGGCGCAGCCACACCACGTTATAGCCTGCGCTGCGCAGGACCCGCTGGAGTGAGGTGCCAATGGGAATATCGTCTTCGATAAGGAGAAGCTTCATCGCTCGTCAAGATATAAATTATTTACCAGCAGTACGCGGACTCCATCGAACGGTAGTTACTGTAGCACCGTCAGCCAAAACCGAAAGAGACGCTTTCCTCCTCCATTGCGGCTCTTAACCATTTCTTCATTTTGACCTTTGTACACTGTAACAACATATATAGGTGCGGCCAGCAGTTCTTCGAAGAACTGAGTGTGATCCTTGGCTCATCAGACGAGTCGGAATAACAATCCCAGGTTTCTGTAGGCTGTCCGTATGTCGAAAAACCGCTCTTCCTGCACGCCTTTGCCTGAATTCTGCACGCTTAGCATTGTCATCCCGGTGTATAACGAACGGGACGTACTGCCCCTATTCTATCGCCGACTGGCTCGTGCTCTTGCCGATCTGCCCAGCGAGAACGAAGTGCTGTTTGTCGACGACGGCAGCACGGATGACACGCCACAAATTCTCGAGGCGCTCCGTCAAGGCGATTCAAGGGTGGGCGTGGCGCGGTTAACGCGCAACTTCGGCAAGGAACGCGCGATAAGCGCCGGCCTGGAGTTGGCGCGCGGCGATGCTGTCGTAATCATTGACGCAGATCTGCAAGATCCTCCCGAACAAATTGTTCATATGTTTCAAGCATGGCAAGCGGGCGCAGAAGTCGTGAACATGCGTCGACGGCAACGCGACGGAGAAACCTTATTAAAGAAGGCTACATCGCATGCCTTCTATAGGGTGATCAACCGTATCAGCGACGTGCCTATTGCGCACGATGTTGGCGATTTTCGTCTTCTGAGCCGAAGAGCAGTCACGGCACTTAACTCATTGCCCGAGCGCTGTCGCTTCATGAAAGGCATGTTTGCCTGGATCGGTTTTGAGCAAGTGACCCTTGATTACGACCGTCATGCGCGCCACGCCGGCAGGACCAAGTGGCAGTACTGGGGGTTGTGGAACTATGCGCTGGACGGAATCACCTCATTCTCTACCGCCCCGCTGAAGCTGGCTATGTACACGGGCTTAATTAGTGCAATAAGTGCATTCCTGTATGCTTTTTATTTTCTGCTGAAAGCGATCATCGTGGGTGATCCGGTGCAAGGATTCCCCACGCTCATCATTACGATGCTGTTGTTAGGCGGACTTCAACTCATAGCCGCAGGGGTTATGGGCGAGTATATTGGCCGTCTCTATGTTGAGGTCAAACAACGTCCACAGTATGTGCTCAGTTATTATCACCAAGCTTCAATAAATGCAAATTCGACAAAATCGCTAAACCACCAGATAACCTGACGTCCGCGGCACATCGCATTCCGCCACTTTCGAAACCTGCTAGCGGCCCTCCAAATCATATCTGATGGTTTGGGGGGCCGCAGTTTTTCACTCAATGCACAGGGTCTAGATCATACGTTTCAGTTCAGCGTAGTCGCCACTTGTGCGCAGTGTCACGGTGACGTCCTTCTGGGTCCGGTTTCGCCAAAACCAGCCATGGTTGCCGTCGAACGCCGCTTCGAGCGTTCCCTCGTCATCGGCCACTCCGCGGCCCTTTTCGTACGATATGGACTGGCCACCGCCATCGCCATGGGTATCGTAATTGACTACCGCACCGTTGGCCGTCCACGAAAAGCTGGCCTTAGCTCCAGCAAGCATACTCAGTTTGACTTCGGCCCCCTGTCCTGGTTTCAAAGTAATACTTATTTCATCATTCCGCGCGTCCTGAGCAGCTGCCGATGAAGTTGAAGCACTCGTCGGGGCAGCGGCCACCTGTTCGGCATTGGAAACGGATGCCTCAGACGGCCGAACAAGTGTACCGGCCTCGTCAGCCCCGCCAGCCGCGATATTGTCCACTTGCTGTGCAATCTGGGGCTGGGAAATGGTTGCTTTATCGGCAGCCGCATCAGCAGCAGCCTCGGCGGCAAGCTGCGTCTTAATTTCTCCCATCTGGGTGAACCCCAGTACGCGCCCAATGCCGGTGGGGTCGAAAGCATACTCAGACGGCAGAACAACGGTCAAAAGAATGAGCACGGCGGAAGCCGCAGCAATAATGGTGGATCGCCTCAGTTGCCGGGAGGTCGGCAATTCGGCACGTGTAGGTAGGTCTGCGTTATACATAGCGAATCCTTTTACGAAACAAAGTAACCAGTAATTTGATAGCCCATCAGGACAAAGCCCGCGCTCATCATGACGACATTAGCTGTGTAGGCATGGCGCCAAAAACTTTCTGTGCGCCGCCAATAGCTCATCGCAATAAGAATCACCCCAAGCGCCATCAACTGTCCGATTTCAACGCCGACGTTGAAAGCAAGAAGGTTTGGAACCAGGCCATCGGGCGATATTTCGTACTCGATGATTTTGGTCGACAGGCCAAACCCATGGAAGAAACCGAAGATCAGCGTGGCCGCCTTGGTGTTGGGTTGAAAACCCAACCAGCGCTGATAGGCACCCATGTTATCGAGTGCCTTGTAGACGACTGATAGACCGATGATGGCATCGATGATGAAGCTATTTATTCCAATGTTGAAATAAACTCCAAGCAACATCGTCGTCGAATGGCCAACAGCAAAGAGACTCACATAAAGGCCAATATGCTTCATCCGATACAAGAAGAAGATCACACCAAGTAAAAACAGAATGTGATCGTATCCCGTCACCATGTGTTTGGCGCCAAGATAGATGAAGGGCAGTAAATTGACTCCAGTGATTTCCTGGATGTAGCCCTTGTCCCCTTCGGCCACCGCATGTGCGAAGGCCGTACTGGTAAACAGCAGAAGGGTTACTAGAACAAGGCAAAACGAGGCCACTTGCCGCCTGGAATCAGGCGAGCTCAAGCGACCCCAACGAAAGGGTCTAAACATGAATGCTCCAAAATCTCAACAATAGGGAGGGGCTACTGTATCAGCCCCTTTTCTTAGGATGAATGAGCGATTTTCGGAGGCCGATCGATGCGGAAGTTGCGAGCCTGCGGAGCGGGAGGATAAGGTGCAGGACGCCATACCCGGGATAGCGATCCGAGTGACTGCGAAATTTCCGGCGGAAGGTTCTGTACTTCGTGGGTGTGGTCGAAGGAGTTATGCCCATGCAGATGACCTGCTTGCCTTTCTTCTTCGAGGCCGAGCGCATGGGTATGCCCGTGATCGGATGCAGTCAAGGGCAAATCGACATGTCGTTGCATTTCTGCGAGTGCCAACGCGAAAGGGTCATGCGAACTCGATATCGCTCTGGCTGAAATCGCCATGAGACTCAGTATTACGACAACCAGGGTAATGACACGAACCGATGTTCGGCTAAGCCAGTATTGCATGAAATCTATCGCATATGCTTAGTGAGAAGAGCGCAAGCGTTTCATATGTCGCGCGCATACAGTCGGCATGTTTGGGTTGCCGAGCCGACGCTCTTATAATCGCGGCCATCTGTGATGCAGGTCGTCGACGATCAGAAGATGATAGTGTCTGTCGCGGCTGG
The DNA here is from genome assembly GCF_003545815.1 of Pusillimonas caeni. Lineage (GTDB taxonomy): Bacteria > Pseudomonadota > Gammaproteobacteria > Burkholderiales > Burkholderiaceae_B > Pusillimonas > Pusillimonas caeni. The sequence continues at coordinate 112,433 of NZ_PDUW01000003.1, read as the reverse complement.
CATACTCGCGCATGTGTGGATGCTCAGGTGGCAGATCTGGGTGATCGTGGGCAACGTCGGATGGGTCGCCGGCCGGCCATAGCCTCAATGCCAATATTACGCCGGCAAGACCGATCAACGACATGACAATAAAGGTCGACTGCAACCCAAAGGCAGCGCCGAAGCGTCCCGCCAAAGGGTAGCAGATGAGCCAGCAGGCATGCGACAGTGCAAACTGCGCGGCAAATATCGCGGGTCTATCCTCTGCATGAGCTGAGCGGCGAAGCAGACGGCCCGAAGGCGTTTGTGCCGCGCTATAGCCAATACCAATCACGAGCCAAAGCGGCAGCAATAGAGCATAAGACGGAATCAATGCCCCAATGGCAGTACCTATAACCAATACCGCCGCGCCAGTGACCATAATCGGCCGGTCCGCGAGTTTGCTGAGTAAGCCGGGCAGCGCAAACGCGGCGATCATCGAGCCGCCTCCGAATGCCGCCAGCGCCCAGGCAACTTCCGCTTCGCCTAAGCCAAAGCGTGCCTTCACGATGACCACTGTATTGACGATCACCATTGCGCCCGCTGCCGATACAGCAAGGCTGATCGCCAACAGGCCTCGAAGCCGTGGCGTGGCGAGGTAAATGCGAACGCCCCGTGTGGTGCGTTCCCAGATGCTTCGGCCTGGCCCAGGCAAAGTCGCAGGTAGCGTGACGCTGACCACCAGCGCAGCGGAAACAAGGAAGCCAAAAACCGTGCCGACAAACAGGTTGTGAAAGCTGATGACGGTTAAAAGCGCCGCCGCCAGCATCGGGGAAATCAGGCTTTCAAGGTCATAAGCCAATCGGGACAGAGACAGCGCATTGGTATATTCCTCTTCATCAGGCAGGATGTCGGGGATCGTCGCCTGGAAGGTCGGCGTAAATGCCGCGGAAGCCGCTTGCAACACGAAGATCAGTAGATAGATCTGCCACACTTCGGTAACGAAAGGCAGGCAGATGGCTACTGCCGCCCGAATCAGGTCAAGGGCAACTAGCAGTGATCGACGGGGCAAGCGCTCGGCGAATGCCTGAGCAATCGGGGCGATTCCGACGTAGGCCATCATCTTGATGGCCAGCGCTGTACCAAGAACCGCCCCGGCATCCGCCCCTGCCAGTTCGTACGCCAGCAAGCCAAGCGCGACGGTCATCAAGCCGGTTCCCACAAGCGCTATCACCTGCGCAGCGAACAAATGGCGATAGGTGCGATTTTTCAGGACGGCAAGCATCGAATCACTCTAAATCTAAAGAATTGGGCGGGGCTCCGCTTTCGCCCAGACAAACATACTCCGAGCCGATTCACGTACAAATAATATCCTCCCTGGGGGGATATCGCAAATGATTTGAAATGGCGTGCCAGCAACTATCTCAAGGCGCGAACCTCCATGATTAAGAGGAGATAAATCGCCTTTTTTCAGTAGTGTGTGAGACGAACGACTGGAAGGCTTCTGATGGAACTCTCGGGAACGGTAGTTCGGCCACTTCGCAATGACGTTTTATAAGTACCGGGTGATTTCCTTGAACTCCGCCATGGCTTCACGCTGATCGCGTGCCAACGGGCCAACGACTTCGTCCAAGCAGTGATCCAGATGATCCTGGATCAGTGTCTTCTTGGCTTTCTGAACGGCTTTCTCTACGGCCTGGAGTTGTTGCGCGAGCTCTAGGCAAGGACGACCATCCTCGATCATCTGTATGACGCTATTGAGATGCCCCGCCGCGCGGCGCAGGCGCTTGATGATCGCGGGATAAGTCTGATGTGTATGCATGTCGAAAATTTTTGTCTCTACTGGCGGACGCCTCTAAGGGGGACGCATATCAGCATAAACAGCGGCGCTATTGGACAATAGTCGATATCGAGACAACAGTTTAGGGAACCAGGCTGTAGTAAGCAAGTTTTGGCGCAGGCACGCAAAAGGCATGATGATCCTAAAGAGTAAATGGCGTCGTAGCGGTTGTAGCCGTATATGCCCTTTCTGTTTCTTCTACAAATTTCTCCACTCCGAAATGCTGGCTGGCTTTTTCCCTTGCCTCTTTGCCCATTGCCCTTAAGTCGAATTCTTGGTCTGTAATTCCAGCCAGAATTTTTGAGACCACTTCGGGGGAGCGAATGGGCACTATCCAGCCATCTTTCCTATCACTTATGTTCTCAGGCAACCCAGAGTAGTCGGTAACAATGACGGGCTTCCCGCAAGCCATCATTTCTCTGCACGCAAAAGAAATGGTTTCTACCCGGGAAGAGAGCACATAACCTATATCTATGGCCTGGTTAAAGCACCGGACGTCATCGAGCATCCCAACATAGGTGAAATTTTCTGTCATGGACAAGCTTTCAATTTCTCGCAACTGCTCGTCCTTTATGGGGGCTCCTGCGACGGCTACATGAAACATATTTCGTTTCATTGGATCGAGTTTGGCGACGGCCCGAATCATATCCATCCAATTTTTATAATCGCTTGTGCCGGCATTGCTGCCAACGACAAATTTATGTGCAAATGCATCTCCGAAAATTCTTTTCCTGCATTCTTTTATCTCAGCCTCGGAAGCGGGGGTAAAGTAGCTTGTATCAACACCATTGGGTATGGTGTATAGAGGTATCTCTTTATATTGGCTGTCTTTGAGCATGTGCTTTACATGTGTGCAAACCGCAATTATCGCGTCAGTACCCAGCCTTGCCCTTAGCAAAGAGCCAATGAATTTAATAGGCACGTCATTGTGTTTTGTAAAGATTATTTTTGGCCTATTTTTCAGGAATTTACTTGCCGCCAGGGCAACCTTATGGTCAGTAGACCCGTTCACGTGAACAACATCAATTTGCTCTTGTTTTAGTATGGCCCGCAGCTTTTTTGCATATCGGGGAATTCGGTGAATGCTGGAACGAAAAGGCATTGCAAACACTCGTGTGCCCGCAATTTCTTGAGCAATTCTGTATAAGGCGCTTTCAGCTGGAGTAGCAACATATAGAGCATGCCTTCCATTTAAGTTTTTCAGCAACGTACTGATGTACGTAACATGGCCATTAATATCGGGACTATTGTGGAAATTTGTATAAAGAATCTTCATTGTCTTCGCGCCTCGACCCAGAGCCCTTGTTGGGCGCCGGTATCAAATCGACAATGACAGGGTGAGACATAACAAGAATGAGCGCCTTCCCCGCCATAGAAATGCAGTGTCTTGAAGCGCGGCGCGAACAACTCCGGAACTCTGCTTCAAAAGCAGGAACGGAACACGTACATCCAGTTGACGCATATGGGAAGCAACACCGCGTCACCATCACGCGTGGATATAGCCAGGCGTATGGATGCTGCCGATTGTTCGCTGGGAATCTAAGGACAGCCACGCAATAAGCACTGCTGCTTAATGGACTAAGCTAGAAAAGTCGTGCGCGGAGGCCGCAATAATGGCGCGATGGCTACTGTGCGAACGCGAGTATCGAAAGCCACAGGGATTGGGGAATGTGATGGCGAATAAAGCACTGTCGTATCAGACGTTATGGCGGTGGAATGATGATCCATTATCTCGTGCAACAGCTCATGCTGGGCGTCCGGTAGCTGATCTCCGGAATGGGCGTTGCCAACGATGTTCGATTGCACAACTGTCAGTTCAGTATTTCCGGCGTGCTCTGCTTCATGTGTGACCCAAGCGGCTTGCCAAGCACCGGTCAGTGCCCCCACTAGCATCGCTGCAAGCAACCATAACGAAACGGCAGTTCTCAGAGACATCGGCGAAGCGAAAAGGGAAGCATGTGTATGAGGCACGGCAATCGCATTGTCGATGCCTACAAAGTGCCCTGTCCTGTCGGACGGGATGAGGTTTTTACGCACAGGCTTGAATCGTGCAAGCCGACTGCCGAGGTCTTTGACAATACAAGCAGTACTGTGGCCGCCCCACATCTGGAGATGAGATACAAGCCTGACACTCCTTTAAAAGGCTTCTCGTTCATGGATTTCATGCCTGCGCAGGGCGGGCTCCGGCTGCTGCTTGTACTGACAGAACCGGAGCCAGAGCGAACCTACGCCTCGGTTATGCTGCCCCTGCCTCTTCGCGTTCAGAGTTTCGATGAAAGAGACGATACAGCGCCGGCAGCACCAATAGCGTAAGCAGCGTCGACGAGATGATTCCGCCGATGACCACAGTGGCTAGAGGCCGCTGTACTTCTGCGCCTGTGCCGACGTTCAGAGCCATAGGTATGAAGCCAAGACTCGCGACCAAGGCGGTCATCAAGACCGGGCGCAATCGCGTCATAGCTCCGTTGACGACGGCATCTTGCAGTGGCAGGCCATCGTGGAGCAGTTTGCGGATGAAGCTGACCATTACCAGTCCATTGAGCACCGCCACGCCGGACAGCGCGATGAAACCCACGCCAGCCGAGATCGAAAGCGGAATATCACGCAACCACAAGGCGGCGACTCCCCCTGTCAGGGCTAGGGGCACGCCGCTGAAAATGATCGCTGCATCCCGGCCCGAACCGAACGCCATGAACAGCAGGCAGAAGATCAGAATCAGTACCACGGGCACCACTACTGACAGGCGCTGCCCCGCTGAGATGAGTTGCTCGAAGGTACCGCCATATTCGACCCAATAGCCCTCGGGAAGTTCAATTTGCCGGTCTACCTGTTCGCGTATTTCATCCACAAAAGAACCCAGGTCACGTCCCCGTACATTGCTGGTAATCACTACCCGACGCTTGCCGTTCTCTCGGCTGATCTGGTTGGGTCCAGGCGACACCTCGATGGACGCGAGTTGGCCTAGCGACACGTAGGCCGCCTGACCCATGCCGGCGGCAATGCCGGCCGGCACCGGAATCGGCAACGACGCCAACGCTTTGGGGTCTTGGCGCTGCGATTCGGGCAGCCGCACTACGATGTCGAAGCGGCGGTCGCCTTCAAATATCTGTCCGGCGACCGCGCCGCCTAAAGCGATCGACACCGTCTGCTGAAGATCGCCGATCGCGATTCCATAACGGGCCAAGGCCTCGAGGTTCGGTTTTATCGTCATGAGCGGCAGACCCGTAACCTGCTCGACCGACACGTCTGCTGCGCCGGGGATGCTCTTGGTCAGATCTGCAATCTGCGCTCCGACCGCGGCCAGTTGCTCCATATCGTCGCCAAAAACCTTCACCGCCACCTCAGCTCGAACGCCGGCCAGCAATTCGTTCATGCGCATCTGCACTGGCTGCAGGAACTCGTACTTGCTGCCAGGAATAACGCTGACCGCCTCTTCCATTTCTGCGAGCAGATCCACTTTGGGCTTGCGCGGATCGGGCCAGTCGGCACGGTCCTTTAGCATGATGAAGGTATCAGCCACCGAAGGCGGCATAGGATCGGTGGCAACCTCGGCCGTGCCGATTTTAGAAAACACCTCTGCCACCTCTGGAAATGCTTTGAGCCGATCTTCGAGTTGACGCTGCATGCCGATCGCCTGAGTAACGTTCGTACCAGGGATGCGCAGGGCATGCAGGGCAATATCGCCCTCGTCCAGATCTGGAATGAATTCAGTGCCCAGGCGTGTCGCAAGCAAGGCCGAAAGGGCCACCAGCACTACCGCCACTGCGACCACAATGAAGCGCAGCCGGATTGCCTGCTTGAGCAACGGGGCATAAACGCGGCTAATACCGCGCATTACTCTGGTTTCCTTCTCGGCCACCTTTCCTGTGATGATCATGGCAATTGCTGCAGGCACGAAGGTCAGCGACAAAGCCATGGCTGCGGTCAGTGCTATTACCACGGTCAGTGCCATCGGGTGGAACATCTTCCCCTCCACGCCCGACAGCGCGAAGATCGGAAGATAAACAATCGTGATAATGAGCATTCCGAATAGTGCGGGCTTGATAACTTCCGCACCGGCTTTGGCCGCCAGGTCGAAACGCTCATCGCGGGTCAGCAGCCGGCCGAGCTCGCGCTGTCGTTCGCTGAAGCGGCGCAGGCTGTTCTCTACGATGATCACGGCGCCATCGACGATCAGGCCGAAATCCAATGCGCCCAAACTCATCAGGTTGGCGGAGACCTTGTTCTGCACCATGCCCGTGATGGTCAGCAGCATGGTAAGAGGTATCACGGCGGCGGTGATCAGTGCGGCTCGGATATTTCCCAGCAGCAGGAACAGCACTGCTATGACCAACAGCGCCCCTTCCACAAGGTTTTTTTGTACGGTGGCGATGCTGCGCTCGACCAGATCAGTCCGATCGTAGACCGCCTGCGCGCGCACGCCTTCCGGTAGCGTGGCATCGATCTCCTGCAATCGCTGCGCTGCACGCTGAGCAACGTCGCGGCTATTCTCGCCGATCAACATGAATACCGTACCCAGTACGACTTCTTCGCCATCCTTGGTCGCAGCGCCTGTCCGCAGGCTACTTCCCTCGATTACGTCGGCAACGTCGCCGACGCGTAGCGGCAGGCCTTCATGAGTCGCCACCACAATCTGGCGCAGCCCTTCAAGATCGGCCACCTGACCTGGAACCCGAATCAGATATTGTTCGCCAAAACGCTCGATATAGCCCGCACCGACGTTGGCGTTGTTGCGCTCGACGGCACTGAGCAGGTCGCTCATAGTGAGTCCGTAAGCTAACAGCTTGGCCGGGTCAGGCGTAATGTGAAACTGGCGTTCGTAACCACCAATGGTGTTGATCTCGGTCACGCCAGGCAGATTTCGAAGCTGCGGCCGCACCACCCAGTCTTGCAGGGTGCGTAACTCGGTCGGCGTCCATTTGTCCTCATAGCCCGGCTCGGGCTCCAGCGTATACATGAAGATTTCGCCCAGGCCGGTCGCCACCGGACCGAGCGTCGGATTCAAACCGGCCGGAATCTGCGAAGTCGCTTGCTGCAAGCGTTCAGCGACTTGCTGCCGGGCGAAGTAGATGTCGGTTCCGTCTTCGAACACCACGGTCACTTGCGAAAGTCCGTAGCGCGAAACCGAACGCGTGTAGTCCAGCCTGGCGAGCCCGGCGAGCGCGGTCTCGATAGGAAAGGTCACGCGCTGCTCAGCTTCCAATGGCGAATAGCCGGGCGCCTCGGTATTGATCTGTACCTGGACGTTGGTGATGTCCGGTACCGCATCGATCGGCAGACGATTGTAGTTCCAGATACCCAGCGCCGACAGAGCCAGTACTGAGATAAGGACGAACCAGCGGTGCGCGATGGACGCGCGAATGATACGCTCAAGCATGTTCGCGTCCTTAGTGATCGTGGCTTGCGCCGGATTTTTCTATGTCCTGGCGAATTAGGAAACTCTGCTCAGTCACATAGCGCGTGCCGGGTTTGATTCCACCCAATACTTCGGCGCGCTCGCCGTCACGGTCGCCGAGTTCAAGCATGCGAACTTCGTAGGTCTCGCCGACCTGTGCGAAAACCACGGTAAAGTCCCGAAAACGCTGCAAGCCAGATTCTTTCACCGCCAGCGGCACTTCACGCAAGCCTACCGTTACCTCGGCCGCGACGGTCGTGCCGGGGCGCCAGCGGCCTTCCGGATTTGGAATGCTGGCACGAGCAATGACACTCTGGCCGGCGCCAGCCACCGGCAACAGACTCTCGATCGTCGCTTCGGCTTTGCCCGTGCCTGTGGCCGAGCGAATGAGCACTGACTGCCCTGTCTTCAGGATGTCAGCGTCGGTACCGATGGCACGCAGATCAACCCATACCTTCGACAGGTCGGCCAACTCGAACAGAACACCTGCGTCGGCCACGTCGCCGACGTTGGTGTTGCGAGCCAGTACCACGCTATCAAACGGTGCAACAATGGAGTAAGAACGCAGGCTTTCGTTACTTTCGACTATCGCCAGCGTCTGGCCACGCTGGACTCGTTCGCCCTGCTGTACACTCACGGACCGCACGATGCCGGGGAAACGGGCCCTGACAGCCGCATGGCGGTTGGCATCCAACTCGATGGCGCCCATCAGGTTCACCACATTGCGGATGACGGCCGGCCCCACCGGCTCGACCTTGATGCCGGCATCTTCTGCAATAGCGGCCGGGATGGTGACACGCCCTTCGTATGATTCGTATGACCAGGTAGACGTACTGTTCCCATGCTGAACACTCACTTTGACATCGAACGAATGCGGCTCGGTCACTTCCCCACTGCCTACCAGATAGTCGTTCTCGGACGCGAATGTGAATTGGTTCACTTCCCCGTCCAGGCGGGTAAGCTCAACCGTAGCGACAACCTCGTCAGGCGCGATCGGGTTACCATCACGATAGGCATACAACCGATAGTGCGGAGGCGAATTAGTCTCATAGATGGTGACCTCCAGCGCGAAGCTGCCATCACGCAGCAACCGGCCATTGTGCGGACCGCGCTCGTAGTCTTCATTCGCTTGCACACCAACTGCGTCATCGACACGATTTTCGGCCGGGCTGCAAGCGGCCAACATCAGCAGGCCGAGAAGAAATAGGGAAAACAAGCGTCTCATGGGGTCAGGTCCTCAACGGTGGCGGTGAGGCGCTCGACCTCAACCAGCAAAAGGTGATAGCGGCCGGCTGCTTTGCCCGCGCGCTCGCGCAAGTCAAACAATGTCCTCTGCGCTTGTGCAAGTGAAATGAAAGGGAAACGACCAGCCTCGAAACCGCGGCGAGTGGCGGCCAGCGCACCTTCAGCTTCGGGGATCATGTTCTTGCGCAGGGACTCGACTTCTGTGCGCGTCTGCATCAGTTCTTGGTAGCGCTCGAATAAATCCTGATGACGCTCCAAACGGTCGGCATTGCGGCGCGCCCAATTTGCAGCGAGCTTCGCGTTGGCTTCGGCAACCGCATATCCCGAGCGCGTGCCACTGCCAAGGGGGATCGAGACCGACAGCATCAGAGCATGGTCACGGTATGCCTCCAGGCGGCGCACCCCAAGGTTGACTTCAATATCGGGTTTGGCACTGGCCCGGGCAACGCGGCCGCGTGCGGCAAGCGTCTCGGTTTGCAATCGTGCGGCCTGCAGTTCGGGGGTCATGGACAGACGGGCTGCCAGTGTCTCGAACGGTTCTACTGGCGGCAAAGAATACAGATCGCCCGCGACAGTGTCGAAGTCGGGCGCCGATGCACCCCAACTCGCGGCCAACGCCATTCTGGCACTGGCAAGTTCCTGCATCGCATTCTTGCGATCCAGTTCTGCTTCGGCCAGAGCAATTTCAGCAGCCTGGAGGTCCGATTTCGGGCTACGGGCCGACGCCACTCTAGCCGCGACCTCTTGGCGCGTTTGGCCGGCCAGCCGAATGCGTTCCTCGGCGTATTTTAGTTCCTGCTGCTTGGCCAACACTTTGATAAAGCGCGTCGAGGTGAGACTTGTCAAATCAATCCGTACCGTATCGGTCCGGTGCCTTTGCTCTTTGATTTCGGCCCTGCCGAGCGCCTCACGAGCTTCGCGCTTGCCGCCGAGCTCAATGACCCGGCCGATGCTCAAGGTCGTTTCCGCAGCACTCATGCCGCGCAGGCTGCCTGTACCGGCGAAATTTGTTACTTCGCCGCCTACGACATAGGGCGTTGGCAAGCTCTCGCGATCCGCACGGGCTCGAACAGCTTGAAGCTCGGCCGTTTGTACCGCGATGGCAGGATTAGCGGACAGTGCACGCGTGACCGCCTCTTCCAGCCGCAGGGAATTCGTATCTTGGGCGACAGCCGTGCCGCATAGGCCGGCGAAGCCCCACACCACTAAATGAAATACTTTCATGAAAATCCTCGCCCCAATACAATGGGTGAACAAACAAATTCGTCCGCCGACAGTGCTTCCACGCTTGGTGGAAACATCAAAAAAACCGATTTGCAGTCGGTTTTTTCGCTGTAAGAACCCGCGAATACCGACATACGCCTACTTGGTTAACAAAGCAATGAGTGATTCGGTCAACGCGTGCAGCCAGCCAGTTGAAAGGCTACAAAACGCCAATACTCCAAATCCAAGGGATACCCCTAAGTGAGACACCGACTTGCGTTCGGGCGAAAGCAATGCCTCGACGCGCTCGGCAAGAAAGTCAGAGTAGAAAGCCATCGACAATGAGCCGCGTTCACGAGCATGGTTTCGAAATATCTTCTCTACGGCGACAATGGTTTCGGCCACGGTAATCGGGCAGCCCACCGCATCGGCCGCAGCAAAGTCACAGCGTTGCTCTAGGGCAAGTTCTAGATCACGCAATAATCGGCGGCGAGTGCTTGGTAACTGAATGCTGGACAGTATCACTGAAATCAAGCGGTACAAGACGTCTCGATGAGCAATATGGGCCTGTTCGTGTGCCAGTACGACGCGTAGCTGCGTTGGGTTGAGCGCCTGTGTCAATGAGGACGAAATCAGGATGCTGCCATGTCTAAAGCCGTATGCCAGCGCCACGGGCTGATCAGCATCAAGCACATGCAGTTTGTCTGGGTATCCGGGTTTCCAGCTCAAATGCAACATCGCGGCAAGGGTACGGCGTGCACGCCAAAGGCCCAACACCGCCCGCGACGCCAACCAAGTGCCATACCCAGCCACCAATGCCAGCACTCCCCACAGCCACAGGCTTTGCCCGTTCTCACTGGGATGCCATACGCATAAGTGCCACAAAGAGCTCGCGTGCCGACTGCATACCGCAGCTAATTGATCCGAGCCGCCAAGCACCGATGGCAACGCTATGGTCAGGGTCGCATAGGCAATCCCGGCCAATGCAGGTGTTATCAGCATCCACCAGACTATTCGAGCTCGCTGAACGGGTGTTCTACCCCTGCGCAACCAGCGCAAAGGACGCTCAAAGACGGCATTCAAGAGGGCGAGCGTAAATGCCAGGACGAATCCCGACAGCAATGCAAATTGAAGTATCGGCCACTGACTCGCCATCACGATTCGTCCAATTCGGTGCGGCGCCGTGCAATCATTTCCTCGAGTCGCGTAAGCTGGTCATCATCCGCGCGTGCAGCCAGATCGGCGAAAGCCGATATCAGCACATCCGACTGGGGACCCGCCACTCGACGCACTGTGGACTCAACCAACTGGCCAATCAATTCTTGGCGGGTAAGCTTGGCCGAATACTCATATGCATGGCTAACCTTCTCGCGATGCAGAATCTGCTTGCGAAACAGACGCTCCAGCGCAGACTGCACTGTATTGAGCGTAATCGCGCGTGATCGTCCTACACGCGAATAAACCGTTTTGGCGTCGGATGTACCAAAACGCCAGATATCTTCAAGCGCGGCAATCTCTAGGTCGCCCAACGGCGGCACATCAGCGTTAGTCAACTTGCTGGATTCCAAATGAATTACTGAGGCGTTAAAGTACCACTACAAAAACCGATCGTCAATCGGTTTATTAGGGGTTAGATTTCAATTTTGCCAAGGATAGCCCCTGAGACAAACAGCTTGTCACTGCGCTAACACTTCCAAGAGGGGGCCCTTTGGGATGGAGTCTGCAAGCCGGCGCGCCTCGGCCAGCACCAGGTCGGCACTGGCGAGCTCCAGGCCGGCGGCGCTTTGGACAAGCAAGGTTCCAACGGGCCAGTTGTATGAACGTTCGAATAGCGAGTACTGCATCTGTCTCTCCTGAAGCAACGGGCGGGATTGCCCGCTGCCGCCAGAGATACGGCGCAGCGCAGGATTCCAGGGGCCGAAGCCGGCGACGCCGCAAGCGCGGGCAACGCCGGCGCGCAGCCCTTGAATCCGAGAACGGTGTGGCACACTGACTCGAACAGCGAGCCCGTCCAACTCAACCAAGAGATCATGCGGAGTGTGTACTGGTCCGCTTGTCGGCTTCAGTTAAATCGAAGGCGACAAAGTCCGGCCGAGAATCTGATGAGCGCCACACCACAATGCCAGGTACGATCGCTCTATGATTTTCCCCGCTTCGGATGGGCCACCCGAAGATCCGGCGTCCAAATACCGTGTCACTTCGATGAAGAGTGCGGAAAATCTCTTGGTACGTCCAGACAGGCCTCAGCTGAACCGCCTCAATGCGCTCTTGCAGTCGACCAGGCTGGCGGTCTTCGAAGTTCAAGGCGCTTGCGCTGATGATAACGGCACCACAACGCTGCTCCAGTTCGTCCAGCATCCGTTCGAACGCCGAAAACGACAGCGCATTGATTGTCCGCCTACAGTCGCTCTCTTCGAAAAGCCGAAGGGGCTGGGAAGGATTTGCCATGGATATGCAGGGCATAAGCCGATGCAGAACGACCAATATCCATCGACCAAGAGCTTTCCCGATCATCCGCACTTCTCGTCCACATATATGGCTGGACCATACCTCAGGAGCCTCCTGGATGTATCGGATCACGACCCCCTTATATCGATGTAGAGGTCGGTAAAGTCGACTACGCATCCAGACCGCGACAATGAGGCACAAGCACATGATGATCAGCAGAGAAGGTACGGGCCGATGCATACCCGCCAGCATCAGCCCGATGGCCACCATCCCGCTTATCATTCCAAGCACGATGAATCTGTTCAACCAGTTAATCATGGACCTATCCTTGCTGCGTTTAGCGGCTAAACACGAATGCCAAAGCGGTGATACCTGCGACTGATATACACGGGCCGAAAGGCATCGGCCCAGGTGCGCGGCCGGCCGCACGATGGGCTGCAACCATGCCGCATCCGGCAATGCACGCCCCGATGATGATCCAAGGCAGCATGGCGATACCAAACCAAGCGCCGAGCGCGGCGATCAGCTTGAAGTCACCATAGCCCATGCCATCAATTCCCTTGATGCGTCGATAGGTTAGATTTGCGGACCAAAGAATTAGATATCCGAATACGGCGCCCAACACTGCCTCTCGTAACGGCGTGAGCATCCCATCCAAATTGACGATCAGACCCAACCAGCCCAATGGCAGCGTCAACGAATCAGGCAGGAGCCCGGTTCGAATATCCACCCAGGACAACAGTATCAATGCGGTAACCAGCAAGATGCTGGCTAATGTAAGCCAGGGTATTCCCATCGTTCATCCTTAGTCACAATGTTCGGTTCTGCGTAACCTACGTTCCAATCTACGTGGCCGTGACTGAAGCCAACACTCTTTCAGGACTACTCTTCGCACTTTCTCGAGCTTATACGCCAGCCATAAATTGAAGAGCCCCGTTGTGGCCCCTAGGAAAAAGAGAATTATCCCGATACCGGGACTCGAGGACATCCCTGCCGCTATGGTTATGAGGAACGACACACTAGAACCGAGTGTCGCTCCGCCCAGGGCGGCGTGCAATATGACCCTATTCAATGCCCCACTCCTTATACAGTGGCTTCTGTCCGTTCATCATGACGTTCCTCTCTCTTGTTGTAACTTTGATCGTTTTGCCCTGTCTGCACTCTTAGCAGCTTCGGATTGTGTGGTCAGTCCCCATTCCATTGAGACTTTCTCTCTGGGCGACAACGGAAGGTTTCGCATGCAGAATGCTCATTCCACGAGTTCACCCATACCCAGCCGCTTGAGCAAATCATTGAAGTGATCCCAGTTATGCGCGTCGATCATCAGCTGTACATGACCGCCGCGGCGACCGGGTACGATTTGCACTGATGTAGCCAAACGATCAGACAGGGCCAACTCCATACGTCGCATGTCGCCGCTTCGCTCTTTAGCCTTAGGTGTCGCCTTCTTGGCCGGTTTACGAAGGGCTTTGGCATCGGCACGCGTCACAGGTTTAGCCGCTAAATCCTCTTGCGCAGCCAACAATCGCTCAACAATTTCAGGGTTCTCTTTATGAGCACGCGCCAGCTCATTTGCAACCGTCAAATCCTGAACGTGGCCGGCGTCGAATGCTTCAGCCACAGGATCGGGCAAGTTCAGTAGCGCCACGTGTTGCGAAATGAAGGCTTTGGAGCGATGAAGTTTTGCTGCGATCTCGGCCTGGCTCATCCCTTCGGCCAATCGCGCCCCGATATACTTTGCCAACTCACGAGCAGTCAGACGTTCGTGGTCCAGGTTCTCTTTAACTTGATCAAAGCTAGTAAAGTTCTCGTCAATAAAACCGGGCACCTGGTCCTTTCCGGCTCCCTTGGCCGCCCGAAAACGTCGATGCCCATAATTGATGATGTAGGAGCCAGGTCGATCCGGGTCGGACCTCAAAGACAGTGGAGACTTAATGCCTCGATCCTTCACGCTTTCAGTCAACTCCTCCATCGACAATTGGCCGAAGCCTGGATTGTCTTCCGAGCGCACATTATTGGGATCTTCGCGAATCTTGGCCACATCAAACATCTGCGGCTGACCAGCGCTACCGACCGGCGCATCCAGCATGGAGGCCAGATCTCCCAGACCGGCCAAGTCCAGGCCGGCGGAATGTTTAGCAGCTAAATTTTTCGGATTGGTCATTGTGCAACTCCCATCTTGGTAACGACATAACTGCCCAACGCACGCATCTCGGCGCCGGCGGCGCGTGCCGACGTCTTGCGCAACGTCCACACCGGCACACCTTGAGCTAATGCTTCTGCCACGCTCGAGCGCAGCCCAATGACGAACGGCACCAGTAACGCCTCATGGGCATGCTGAACCTGTGCGAGATGGCCGACCTGGCGCGGATTTCGTCGATCGACGCGGCTGGGCAGGATGCCCAGGAACGATAGCTTTGGATTGCGGCTACGCGCATTCAAGATCGTGCGCATCATGAACTTGATACCCTCGATGGAATAGTCCTCCATCTCGACAGGCGAGATCACGGCGTCGGCCGCATGCAAAGCCGCCGCCAGTGCAATGCCCAGGCCCGGTGCCGTGTCGATGACGCACAGATCGTAGCCCGGGCTTAACGCCTCAAGGTTTGCCACGAACCGCGACAGTGCGGCCTCCAGGGACAAGTAAACGAGGTTTGCCAGCAGCGCATCGGCGCTGATGAGCTCCAACGCCCCACCGCCTTGCCCGGCCGGTTTAGCAGCTAAACTGGCCGGGGGCCCCTCGCTAAACAACTCGCTGGAGGCGATTCCAATGGCTGAATCGGCCAATGTCTTAGACAAGTTGCCCGTATCCAAATCGACAATCAGCACCCGCAAGCCCGCATCCCGGGCGAAAAAAGCAATGTGTGCAGCGCAAGCCGTCTTGCCGACGCCGCCTTTTCCTTGTGCAACTACGAGTGTTTTCAAGGCCTCTCCCCTCATGTAGTTAGCCGTTAGACCTGTCGTCGTCTGGAGCTTCCAGATCTGGCCAAATCGTCTTCCAGTCTTTAGAACGCAGCATCTGGCGAGTGACAATGCGACGAGTTAGTTGTTCAATTCGAACGCAATAGGTGATAGATACAGGCTTACGACCCCAGTACCATTGGTTGACCGTGGTTTCTGTGACGCCAAGAAGGCTGGCGAGTGCGGCCTGTCCTTTCTGCTGGCGCAAACCCTGCTTTCCATCCGGGTCTGACAGAATCTTGGCGATAGTGCAGGCCAATACAATGGGGTAAAAAGCGACTCTCATTTCGCAATTTTAAACCATTGATTTAATTTCTGGGCGAAAAAATGAACAATTGCTTCAAGATCAGCTTTGGTGGTTAGATTGCGCGGTGCTATACGGCAAAGACCTCGCACTCGCTATCGAGCGCGCAATCGAAATAAAAATCGACAAGGGTAAGATCAAGTCGAGGACGGATGTCGCCCACGAGTTTGGTGTTTCGCCTCAAGCAATTCGCGGCTGGGTACGCACGGGATCAATTGGCAAGGAAAGGCTGCCGAAACTGTGGGAATATTTTTCCGACGTAGTAGGCCCTGAGCATTGGGGATTTTCTCCAGAGGTTATTACTTTCCTTGCCAAAACGCTGCCCAGCGAAGTTTCATCGCTCTCATCAAATAGTTGGCCATTTCGAATCACCCGATTCGAAGATGTACTGCGTCTTAATCAAGAACAAATCAATCAGTTGGATCTGATCATGTCGGCGTATTTGTTGGGGGTTCAAAGTAATGCCCGAAAAAGTGATGACCCCGACACGCAAGTCGCATAAGCCTCATCTTCGCCTGGTACACCATAACAAGAACCCAAAACGATCGGAGCGACGAGCTCGCGTTTGCGTCATAAGATCCTTTTTGACAAAGCACATGTAACGAAACAAGGCGTTTATTGCTTAATCCTACCAACATTTTAAAACATTAGTTCATCGATGCTTGCTATTTTTAAATCATTGGTTTAAACTTGCGATTAAGCAATTCAGATTGCTTGACGCTCTTTAATCTAACGAAGCGATAAAGACCGCACCCGCCGTTGCACGGCCCAAGGTGCGGCAGCCCATTCATTGCCTCCCGGCTGGAAGTAAAAGGGAGGAAATCCAGAAGGCCGCTGAGGCCGTGTTGACCGCAATGTTCCCTGGGGATAGGGGAAGTAGTCTTGCTGTCATGCTGGGGAGCCAGGCATACCTGGCCGCCTGCATGCCCGTGAGGGCACCTAATTTGCCCGCGGTGGCGTCGTAACCGCGGTGCTGGCAGCGGGGAAGTACCGCACCTTTAACACTGTCTGGTGGCCGGCATCGCCGGGACCAGCATCAGCACGGTGTTATGGGGATCAAAGCACCCTGCCCCCGTCGCGGTATCTCGGCGGGCAGGTTTAAAGGCCTCGGATGAGGCCGCTTTGGCAAGCATCCGTGTTGGGTGCTTACTGAAGCGAGGATGACATGGAGCAATTCCGGATGGAATCACAACTTCAGGGCATTATGGACCACTACGGCTGCGACCAAGAGGACGCGATCAAGTACCTGGATTTGCGCGAAGAAGGATATAGCCAATACCAAGCTGCTGTGATGGCTGGCATCCGCGACCCAGATTATTAATCGCCACGGCCGGGGTCCGGCCCCAGCCTCAAATACCCGGGGCACTTTTTCAGGGCAAGAACATGAGCGAACTTACAGCACAGGCGGTATTTGACAAGGCGTTTGAGCCTGGTCGTTCCCCGCGCAGCGAGGCGTACAAGCTAGGCGTCCTGAATTGCCTGCGAGCACGAATTGACGGTGCGCAATACCCCCCTTGCCCGTACAACCTTGGCACTGTCGAGGCTGACGCGTATTTCGCCGGCTTCGATGCAGGGCGTGAGCTGGCGCCGATCCGACGCGACGTCGGAGCCGTCGCTCCGGACTACAACATACGGTGACTGTCTTACCGTTTATAATTGAACCATCACGCAATTGTGATTCTCATCCGGAGATTGCATATGCAAAAGGCACCTTCCACCCTCAACGCAACAGAGATTGTGGAAAACGCAATTGCAAACCAGCGCTTGGAAGGTCTGCAGCTGGACGCCACCACTGTTAAAGACTTACACCAAGTCAGCCAGAGAAAACTGGCTGTGCCTGAAGCAATCGCGCACATAAAAGAACGTCTTGCCGGCGGCGACTTCCGCTCTTTGGAAGTACACACGGCCTTCGAGAAGGGCTGACCAGCACCTCTAACAACCCGGTTATCACGTCATGAATAAGTATTCGGAACACCCGAGTGATCCGTACTTTGACGCGACACACGGGATATTGCGTAATCGACTGAACATCACGGATGCTGCCGAGCTAGAGCGCGTCGAAGCTGCGCTCGTCGCAGTTCGATCTGTCGAGCTCGCCCTCGATCCGGTCAAGGGTTGCTTTGACTTAAAGCACCTCCAGCAAATTCATCATCGCTTGTTCAGCGACGTCTATGACTGGGCCGGACAAATTCGAACAGTCGATGTGTCTAAAGGCAGTACTCGATTCGCGCACCACGCTCATATTGAGTCCTATGCGCCACAGATCACTGAGCTACTGGCTCGTGAAAGGCATCTACAAGGACTCTCTCCTGCAGATTTTAGCGAACGAGCGGGCCATTATCTGGGCGAACTTAATGTCCTACATCCATTTCGGGAAGGAAACGGCCGAAGTCTACGAGAGTTTATCAATCAGCTCTCACATCAAGCTGGTTATCACATCAGTTGGCAAGGCATAGACAAAGAAGCCAATATCCAGGCAAGCATTGCAGCCTTCCAGGGTGACTCCTCCCAGCTTGCCAGACTGATTAGTGCCAACCTGGTGGATTACGACAGACAACGAGCAATCGATCTAGCACGAGACGATGTCGGTGCGGACTCAAGGATTGTGGCCGCACAAGAAAACCAGGCCTACACAGGGCGCATTCTCGGTCTCACTGATCGGTACGTGATCCAAGCATTGCCGTCTCCATCAAAGGATGTCGTCTTGCACGAGCGTCGCACACTTTCAGCATCTGCGTCGCTATTGCCTGGCCAAGTCGTCCGCGTTGCCTACCCCCACGGCAGAGTTGGTTTGGTGACCGAGCCAGCTCAAAACGACTTGAATATTCAGCGAACTATGGATCGTGGCTTCGAGCGCTAAGGCAGCCCAATGCACTACGCCATCATGTTGCTATAGCTTCGCGGCGAAAGTTTAGCGGCTAAACACTAGGAATCAAAAATGGTTTAAGCACTGGCATGCCGCATAGGCGATCAGCATATTGAACGAAGCGGGAGCCATCAACGGTTGGGGCCGCTTCGTTGCCCGCTACCGCGGCTGGTGTCGCTGAGCCACACCAAGAAGTCTAGGCCGACGACGATGATGCTATCGCGGGTCGGTTTAGTTGCAGAACGTCTCGGACACGGAGAAACTCATGGGCATCAAAGATCTGGCTGCGACTATTTCCAAGTTTTGGCTCCGGCCAAGCCGAGACACTAGCCACTTGGAGCAATCCTCACCGTCAACGGTTAGTTCCCTAAGTTCGCAACAGTCGCTGGACAAGAATGAGCCACTTGGAAGGGAGATTGCTCCATTCGGTGGACCGGAAGACCACTTTGAGCGGCTTGTTGCTAACTGGAGCGGCACGTCAGTGCGAGACTTAGTAGATAGCAATTACCAATTGATTTGCGACCTTTACCCAAAAGAGCTCATGTCTGAACGGCTTCAACTTACTGTACCTGATGAATATCGAGGAGAGGTCTACGCAGCAAAAAGCGAGCACCCCAACGCGGTGATAGCCATGTCGAATTCTCTGGCTTCAATAACACGCGGCGCCTCTATCATAGCTATAGACGAATCAGGCGAAGCGCTTGTCAATCTATACACCTGCTTCGATTACGAAGATGCGGAAGACATGAACTACAAGTTCATGCCGAGAGAGGAAGCTTTTGAGCTCATCGACAATTATCGCTTAAGCCATGCGATTTCTGGTTTCGAACAAAGACTGTTGCCGGCCGACTTCGACTACGCGTCTTTATCAAGACCGCTTGAACATGTCGATCTAGCTCAATATCTAGATGGGGAATTTGAAAAGCTTCAGAGTGTGCCAGGACAAACGTACCGAGGCGTTATTGTAGAAGCGTCGAATGGTACTCTGGTTCAGGATATCGGTGCTGCATATCGAGTCGCCCATGACGATGCACGCCTGGTGGGCCTTGGGCCGGATTCATTGGTCGGAAGAGAAGTCGAAATCAGATATTCCCACGGTCAAATAGGTATAGTGCAAGAGGTTCATGAAAGCCTAGGGCATCACATGAAGGGCCCCGACCGCAACGAGTACGGACTATGACACCCGTCGCCACAGAGTCAACAAAGCCGGTTTGGTATCGAGCGTCTGATATAACAGGATAGGTGCGATGTATCTCATTACACATGTCTAAGATTGTGGAAGGTCATGAAGCCGGAACCAACCTTCGGCTTGAATGGGAACACCAACAAGGTCAAAGTAGCGAGTTTGATCAATATTTCGGACGGCATCATAGGTCTGAACCTATTGTGGCAGGCCGTTCGCTTTTGCCAAAGCGAGATCGGAGCTCCCGTGGTTGGCCAACTTATGGCCGTCACACACGCGATATTGAGTTCGCACCAAGTTCCAGACACAGCAGTGTCCGATACAGAGCATCTTTATTAGGCTCTTCAAGATCTCGCTCTTCGCATTCGGCGTCGGCATATGGGTGGGCGTTGGAGCGATTGTTTCGCTGCTTACCGCACTTATTGCACGCATATTTGAAGTTGGCTTTCAGCAAACATCAACTAATTCAAGCGCTAGCCGAGGCACCCAGTTGTGTGAACAAGATCAAATACCGTGACAGGTCAAAGGCTCCTGTCCACTGCCAAGAGCAAGGACCATGATGAACCAAATAGATCCGGATGTAGAAGACATCCGTGAACTCAACCTCTCATACCTGATACTCGCTCAACGAATGCTACGTACCAACTTCGCAAGGGGCATGTATAGGCTGGGGCTGGAGGAAGACGCGGCGACCATCCTCGCAGGTTTCTCGCTGCCGCAAGTTATGAAGCTTGCCAGCACTCAGGTTCTGCTTTGCAGTTTCAGGCTTAACGACTTTCAGTTGCTATCAGCGCTGGATCACAGCGGCTTGGATGGCTCACTACTTTCCACGCATGCGTCGGTAATCCTTTCTAACTTGACGTCCACGATCGAAGCACCTCCTTCCTTGCATAGCGATATGCATCTCCGATGCCGAACAGTTTAGGGATTAAACGCCACATGAAAAAATATTCTCTTAAAGATGTAATCTTCGTCGCAGCCGTCGCGAGCAGCTTGTTTGGGTCCTCGCTAGCGTGTGCAGCCGTGTCAATGCCCCAGGAAGTTGGCGGACACCCGGGCCAGGTAACCCAGCAGTACACGATTCATACGCAATTGCTCAAGGAAGGCGTGTCAATACACCAAGCACAGATGCTAGCGCTGGCCGGAGTCGCGAGCCCTTACGAAAAACGCGAGCATATTCATTTTTCCACGGCGCCCTTGACCACAGGCTTCGGCTTTTCCATCACTTGCAGTCCTGATTCCTCTACGGACTCCGACAAGATCGCCTGCACGGTTAACGGAGACGTAGCTGAAGCCACTCAGTTCCATGAGCAATCCGCGAAATCGCTGACCGAAGAGAATGGCGTAACGTTCAATCCGCCCAGCGTTACGAGCCACTACTGGAGTTGGCCCATACTGGTGAGCAACGGGGAAGAATTCGTGCTCAAAGCGAACCCGTACGAATTCAGAATGACGGTGCGAAAGAGCTAAGTAGAACAGGATTATGTTGCTGCATTCCTTGCGCCGTTCCCCATCCTGACTCCAGAACACGTACTGGCTGAGATCTGCCAGGTAAGCCAGGGCGCGGAAGTCAATGCCAAGCAGTTCTCGATCCCGGGTGACTGTGAGTCTTCAAATACAGTCAAAGCTCGATACCCAAAAAGGGTAGCGGTTAACCGAACCTACACCCCAATCATTATTCTCCAGGGTCTAGCCAATGAAGGACTTCAAAACCTACACGGTCGAGATAGAATTGGGCGACCAGGTGAAGCAGTACAGCCCTCAATTTCAGCAAGAAGAGCAGTACGCCTTCTCGTGGAAGCGAGTCCTGACTATGGCCCATGGAAAGGGGATAGTGCGCTGTCTCTGTCCTGGCACAGGCGAGCGACGTCTCTCAATTCACTGCCGCCAGAACACAGATAGCTTTCACCTGGCCCGCTTTCCTGACACGGGCCCCGAGCACAGCGAGAACTGCGCTTACTTCGGTGCTGATCCGAACGCCTCAGGTCTGGGCAGCTACAAGCGCGGAGTAGTCGAAGAGTTAGATGACGGCAATACCAAGATCAAATTGAAGGTCGGGTTGCAACAGCGGCTCACTAAAGCCCCTGAGGGAGCTGAAGCGGCAACGCCCAAATTGCCAGTGGCAGCGACACGAGCGAGTTCTAGCCAATCGAGTATGACTTTGCTGGGCCTCTTGCATTATTTATGGACCGAGGCTGCTCTTAATACCTGGTCGCCAGCAATGAAGGGCAAGCGTAACTTGGGTGTAGTGCATTATCACCTGATGACCGTGGCGATGAAAGTATATGCAGGACGGATCAAACTGGCCCAGAACCTCCTCATCGGAACTTCCAATGATAGCGGGCAGCAGGCCAAGCTGAACCATGCCAAGGCTCTTGCCGCTCATCAGGAAAGACGCCGGCTCATTGTCGTGGCGCCCTTGACCACTCACCGAGAAGGACTGGACGGAGCGTCCACCTTGCCCATAGCGGGCTTTCATGGCATACCGTATTTGACCATGTCCGACGAGCTTTGGGACACCACAAGACGGCGCTATGCGCGTGAGATTGGCGCGTGGGCCGGTAAAGACCCTGTGATAGCGATCATTCAGACTTCCCCGCCCAAGGCTAGCAGTGCCCTGCAGGCGGAGGTCATGGATCTCGGGCTCATGTGGATGACTCGCGACTGGATTCCTGTCGATTCGGGCTTCGAAGTAATCGTAGCTGACGAGCTTGTTGCACAAGGCAGGCGATTCGAGAAGCCGTTGCGCTTTGATAGCCAAGACGCCGTCTTTCCGGACTTCTGGCTGAAAGATCGCGGTGCCCCACTTCCAATGGAAGTATGGGGCATGTCGACACCTGAATACCAAACACGAAAACGGAATAAGGTCGCTCATTACAACAGCACCTATGGCCCGGGCAACTGGTGGTCCTGGAATGGAGTTTCTGGAGATCCGTTGCCCGAGCTGCCCACTCATCTCTGAATTGATCCATGGAGTATTAGATGAATGTAAGTCTCGGAGAAAGGTTGCGCGAGGTAGCGCAGAATTGGGGCCTGCTCGATTTTGCTGAGGGCCCTATTGCTCTGACTATTGCCATGTTTGTTTTGCCGTGTTTCTTCATCTGTCTCGCTTGGCTGTGCCACGAGCTGTTCTCAGCCGGCCAAGCCAAACCGTATAGCACGCAAGAGCGAAAAAATAGCGCATTACGAGACCACCCGCTAGTTCGTGATTCTCTGCCAACAAAAGGTGTCCGCGACTCGCTGGCAAACGAGTGATAAAAAAGATGCCTCCGCGCCACTGAATCTGGGCTTGGCAAGCCGCGGATAGGGCCCAACGACGGTCACTCGCCACCTGACGCCGGAGACGTAACCGGCACCATCTGCCGTCCTAGCGTCCTGAATGGAGTCCTTTATGTCCGTACTACCTACCGAACTTTGCGTGGGTGGATTCAACCCGCACGTTACCTGGAGTTTGGTTCCCCTGGCCTCGGGAGACCGGGGGCTACATGATTAAACGTTGTTTCAACACTGAGGAAACCAGAGCGTACCTTGGTGTCCGCCGTCACTTCTTCGACAAACACATAGCGCCCGAGTTAAAAGGGCTAGGCATAAGAGCGGGAACGGCCATCGTCTATGAACGCAAGGACATCGACAGAGTGTGGAATCGTTATAAACTATCAGCCGGTAGTGAGCGTGCCAGTAAAGGAACACAAAAATGGGACGTTCAAAAACGAGCGGGATCTACCCGTCCACGCGCTACCCGGGAGAATACGAGGTCGACGCGCTGTATCGAGGCCAACGAATTCGAAAATGTGGTTTCAGCTCTAAAAAAGAGGCAGAAGACTTCCTCATAGAGGAGAAGCAACAAATTCAAGCCCAAACAACCAAAGGGCAGCGCCCTAAAGTCTTGTTAGTCAAAGCCGCGGCTCGCTACATCAAGGAGCAGGCAGCCGCTAACAAGTCCTCATGGGTGAACGATGCTTCGATGCTGAAACCACTTCTGGAAAGCCATAGCTCTTTAACACTTGATGAAATCTGCGATGAAGCTTTAAAGGATTTTGTCGATGCGCGCCGTGCCGAAGGTCTGAAAGGCCGTACCATCAATGCCACCTTAGAACTTGTGCGCACAATCTGCATTCGCGCCTCCACGACATGGAAGTTCAAGAACAAGGTTACCTGGCTAGATAGGCCGCCACAGATCACGTTCGTCGATGAATCCGATAGCAGGCCACCACGGCCACTTGGCTGGGCTGAGCAGGACGATAAATTGATGCCGAAATTGAAGCCGCACATAAAGAAGGCGGTTTTATTCAAGCTCAACTCAGGGGTTCGAGAGAAAGTAGTTTGCAATCTGCGCTGGAAGTGGGAAGTCCGCATAGAAATCAGACCGGAGCTCACGATATCCGCGTTCGTAATCCCACGTAGGTACGTTAAAGGACGAAAGTATGAGCGAGTGGTTTTTTGTAATTCTGTCGCTCAGCAAGTAGTCGACGAACAGCGCGGGTTACATCCAACTCGTGTATTCTGCTGGCCCAAGCCAATAGGCGACGGTCAAGTCGAATATGAGCCATTCGAGCATATCAATAACACAAGCTGGCAAAATTCTGTCGCAGAAGCCGGCTTAGGCGATTTGCGAGTCCATGACTTGCGCCACACCGTCGGCATGCGTTTGCGCGCTGCGGGGGTCCCAAAACGCACTCAGGACACAATCCTGTGGCATGTCTCCGGCGATATGGGAGATCACTATGCCATCGCTCAAATTCGCGAAGTGTACGATGCCCTGGAGTTGATCACACGTCCACAAGACAGTTTTGAATCAATTGACCTGCACGCACTCATCAGACAAACCAGAATGGAGGCATTCACCGCAGATTTACCGCAGCAAGACTTAGCGCCTTGCAAAAAAACCCGCAAAGCCGCTTGAATATTGGTCGGGGCGACATGATTCGAACATGCGACCCTCTGGTCCCAAACCAGATGCGCTACCAGACTGCGCTACGCCCCGATAAAGACGGCCATTCTAGCATGAATGGCAAGCCGTTCCGGCGCGGCCGCAAGCCTCGCGGCGATCAGCCGAAACGGCCGGTGATGTAGTCTTCGGTCTCCTTGCGCGCCGGCTTGACGAAGATGCTGTCGGTCTCGCCGAACTCCATGAGCTCGCCCAGGTACATATAGGCGGTGTAGTCGGAGCAGCGGGCCGCCTGCTGCATGTTGTGCGTCACGATGACCACGGTGTAGTCGGTCTTGAGTTCGGTGATGAGCTCTTCGATCTTGGCGGTGGAAATCGGGTCCAGGGCCGAGCAGGGCTCGTCCAGCAGCAGCACTTCGGGCTTGATGGCCACGCCCCGCGCAATGCACAGGCGCTGCTGCTGCCCGCCCGACAGGCCGTTGCCGCTCTGGCCGAGCTTGTCCTTGACCTCGTTCCACAGCGCCGCCTTGGTCAGGGCCCACTCGACGCGCTCGTCCATCTCGCCCTTGCTGAGCCTTTCGAACAGGCGCACGCCGAAGGCGATGTTGTCGTAGATGCTCATGGGGAAAGGCGTGGGTTTCTGGAACACCATGCCCACCTTGGCCCGGATGAGGGAGATGTCCATCTTGGACGTCAGCAGGTTCTCGCCGTCCAGGTTGATCTCGCCCTCGGCGCGCTGGCCGGGGTACAGCTCGTACATGCGGTTGAAGGTGCGCAGCAGCGTCGATTTGCCGCAACCCGAGGGGCCGATGAAAGCCGTGACCTTGTTCTCGCGGATGGACATGTTGACGTTGTGGATGGCCTGGTACTTGCCATAGTAGAAGTTCAGGTTCTTGACTTCAAGCTTGACGCGTTCATTGGTCTGAGCGGTGTTCATGGTCGGTTCCCGGGCGGGCGAAAGACGCCCGCCGCTGTTTATTTACTTGCGAAAGAGAGAGCGGGCGGCGATGTTGATGCCGAGCACGAGCAGCGTGATCAGTACGGCGCCTGCCCAGGCCAGATGGTTCCAGTCCTCGAACGGGCTGGCCGCGTACTGGAAGATCACGACAGGAAGGTTGGCGATCGGCGCGCTCATGTTCCAGGACATGAACTGGTTGTTCAGCGCTGTGAACAGCAGGGGCGCCGTCTCGCCCGATATGCGCGCGACGGCAAGCAGGATGCCGGTGATGATGCCCGACATCGCAGCCCGATAGCAGATCATGGTGATGATGCGCCACTGCGGGCAGCCCAGGGCCGCGGCGGCCTCGCGCAGGCTGTTGGGCACCAGGGAAAGCATGTTGTCCGTGGCGCGCACGACGACCGGGATGACCAGGATGGCCAGCGCGAACGAGCCCGCCCAGCCGGAATAGTGTCCCACCTGGGCCACGTACACGGCGTAGATGAACAGGCCGATCACGATCGAGGGCGCCGACAGCAGCACGTCGTTCAGGAAGCGCGTGGCGGGCGCAAGCCAGCCGCGCCGGCCGTACTCGGCCAGGAAGGTTCCGGCCAGGATGCCGATGGGCGTGCCGATGAGGGTGCCCACGGCCGCCATCATCACGCTGCCCACGATGGCGTTCATGAGGCCGCCCATCTGCCCCGGGGGGGGTGTGGCCTCGGTGAGCAGGGAGAACGAAAGCGCCCCGCCCCCCTTGATGATCAGGGTCAGGATGATCCAGAAAAGCCAGAACAGGCCGAACACGAGCGCGGCGAACGACAGCCCCAGCATGAGCCGGTTGGTGCGCTGGCGCTTTTTGTAGACCTTGTTGTCGAGAGAGACGATGGAGTCGGATGTGAACATGATGCGCCTACCGCGAGGTTCCTTCGTTTTTGGCCAGGCGCTGCAACAGCACCTTGGAGAAAGCCAGCACGACTGTCGTGATCAGGAAGAGGATCAGGCCCAGCTCGAGCAGCGCCGATTTTTGCATGCCGCCCGCCTCGTTGAACTCGTTCGCCAGCGCCGAGGCAATGGAATTGGAGGGCGAGAAGATGGAGGTCGGCAGGTTGAACGCGTTGCCGATGACGAAGGTGACCGCCATGGTCTCGCCCAGGGCGCGCCCCAGCCCCAGCATGATGCCCCCGATCACGCCGTGCTTGGTGTAGGGCAGCACGACTTTCCAGATGACTTCCCACGTGGTGCCGCCGAGCCCGTACGCAGATTCCTTGAGCATGGGCGGCACGAGCTCGAACACATCGCGCATTACCGCGGTGATGAAAGGTATCACCATGATCGACAGGATGAGACCGGCGGTGAACACGCCTATGCCGAAAGGCGGGCCGGAAAACACCTGGCTCAGCACGGGTATGCCCGAAAAAGCCTGGATCAGGTAGGGCTGTATGTACTGCTGGAATATGGGCACGAACACGAACAGGCCCCACATCCCGTAAATAATGGAGGGAATGGCCGCCAGCATCTCGATGGCGGTTCCCAGCGGGCGCCGCAGCCATATCGGCGATAGTTCGGTCAGGAACATCGCGATGCCGAAAGACACCGGCACGGCGATGAACAGCGCAATGAAGGACGACAGCACGGTACCCACGATGGGCACCAGGGCACCGTAATTGTGCGTTACCGGGTTCCAGTCGTTGGTCCAGAGGAATGAAATCCCGAATTCGGAAATGGACTCGCGGCTGCCATAGATCAGCGAGATCATGATGGCGGCAAGCAGAATGAACACCAGAAAGGCGAACGTTCGCGTCATATTCTTGAATATGACGTCCATCAGGGCATTTTGGTTTTTCTTCATGACTGCTCGTGCTTGCGGTTCGCGGCGGCCTGGATTGGATTCACGCGATTACCTCGTCGGAAGGGCTGAATACGCAATTTTTACACAACAAAGACGATGCCATGGGACACGGCATCGTCTTTGCAGGGGCCGACCAGGGCCAGACCCCGATTGTAACGATTACTTCCAGACCGCAGAACCGTCGGCGCCCTTGATGTCGGAGGCCCAGGCGGCGCGGATTTGATCGGTGACCGAATCAGGCATCGGCACGTAGTCGAGCTCGGCCGCCATCTCGCCGCCATTCTTGAAGGCCCAGTCGAAGAAAGAGAGGACTTCCTTGCCGTTGGCGGGTTTGGCCTGCTCTTTGTGCACCAGGATGAAAGAAGCCGCCGTCACGGGCCAGGACTCGGCGCCCGGCTCGTTGGTCAGCACCACGCCCATGCCGGGAGCGCTGTTCCAGTCGGCGTTGGCGGCCGCAGCGGCGAACGCTTCTTGAGTGGGCTGGACGAACTTGCCGTCCTGGTTCTTGAGCTGGGACCAGGAAAGCTGGTTCTGCTTGGCGTAGGCGTATTCGACGTAGCCGATGGAGTTCTTCAGCTGGCGCACGTAGGCGGCGACGCCCTCGTTGCCCTTGCCGCCCTGGCCGGTGGGCCACTTGACGGCCTTGCCTTCGCCGACCGTTTCCTTCCAGGCGGGCGACACCTTGGACAGGTAGTTGGTCCAGCCGAAGGTCGTGCCCGAGCCGTCGGAGCGGTGGACCACGACGATGTCGGCGCTGGGCAGCTTCAGGTCGGGGTTCATTTCCTTGATGGCCGGATCGTCCCACTTCTTGATCTTGGCCAGGAAGATGTCGGCCACGACGGGGCCGGACAGCTTCAGCTCGCCGGGCTTGACGCCGTCGATATTGACCACGGGCACCGTGCCGCCCACGATGGCCGGGAACTGGAACAGATTGTTCTTTTCGAGGTCGGCGGCCTTCATGGGGTCGTCAGAGGCGCCGAAATCGACCGTCTTGGCGATGATCTGCTGCTGGCCGCCGCCCGAGCCGATCGACTGGTAGTTGATGCGGTTGCCGGTTTCCTGCTGGTACTGGGCAGCCCACTTCGCGTAGATGGGATAGGGGAACGACGCGCCGGCGCCGGTGATGTCGACCGCCTGGGCGGCCAGGGAAGCGGCACCGAAGGCGATACCGACCGCGGCTTGCAATATTACGCGTTTGAACATCGAACAATCCTCTTGATTTTCAGGTCAATAAACAGGCGGTTACCTGCACGGACTGAATGTTAAACAGTGAATATGACAGGTTAATGACATGCCGGCGGCCGGCCCGCAAGCGCTGTTCCCGCTATTGCATGAGCTGCTTCTGGATGTTGAAGGGCTTGCCCCGGCCGCGCACCTTGACGTAGCCGCCGTCGGGCAAGGCGCGCCAGGCCAGTTGATTATCCCGTAAGGCGAACATGAAGGCTTCTTTTATTACACGTTTTTTCAACGCGGGATCATTGACGGGGGAGCCCAGTTCGACGCGCCTGAAGAAATTGCGGTCCATCCAGTCGGCCGATGAAAGGTAGACGAGCTCTTCTCCGCCAGCGTAGAAATAGAAAACACGCGAATGCTCGAGGAACCTGCCCACGATGGAGCGCAGGCGTATGTTCGACGACAGCCCCGGCACGCCCGCCCTGAGGGCGCAGGCTCCCCGGACGATCAGGTCGATGCGCACGCCCGCCTGGCTCGCCTTGTAGAGCTCTTCGATGATGGTGGGTTCGAGCAGGGAGTTCATCTTGGCCATGACACGGGCCTTTTTGCCCGCCGCCGCGGCTTCCGCTTCGCGGCGTATGAGAGCGACCATGGTGTCATGCAGAGTGAACGGCGACTGCAGCAGGGCCTTCAGCGCAGGTTTCTCGCCCAGGCCGGTCAAGAGCGAAAACACCTTGTCCATGTCCGCGCATATGGTCTGGTCCGACGTAAGCAGGCCGAAATCGGTATAGAGCCGGGCCGTGCGCGAATGGTAGTTGCCCGTGCCCAGGTGGCCGTAGCGCCGGATGCGGCCGTTTTCGCGGCGCAGGACCAGCGCCATCTTGGCGTGGGTCTTGTGCCCCACCACCCCGTAGCTGACGTGAGCGCCGACTTCTTCGAGCTTGGCCGCCCAGCCGATATTGGTCTGTTCGTCGAAGCGCGCCATCAGCTCGACGATGACGGTGACCTCTTTGCCCGCCCTGGCCGCCGACAGCAGCAGGCTCATCAGCTCGGAGTCTTCGCCGGTGCGGTAGATGGTCTGCTTGATGGCCACCACGGCGGGGTCCCTGGCGGCGGCCGCCAGAAAGGCCAGCACGGGCTCGAAGGACTGGTAGGGATGATGCAGCAGATGGTCGCGTTCGGCGATGGCCTCGAACAGCGCCTCGGGGTCGTCCGCCACCATGTCGAACGGGGCCGGCACGCGCGGCCGGTACTCCGGAAACAGCAGGTCGGGGCGGTCGATGGCGTTGCACAGCTGCATCAGCCGCGAAAGATTGACCGGCCCGTCGACGCGATACGTGTCCTGGGGCTGCAGGGCGAATTCCTGCTGCAGGTAGCGCTCGAGGTGCTCGGGCATTTCGTGGTCGATCTCGAGCCTGACCGCGGCCCCGAAATTGCGCTGCGACAGCTCGCCCTGCAAGGCCAAGCGCAGATTGGTGATTTCTTCTTCGTCGACGAAGAGGTCGCTGTTGCGGGTGACCCGCCATTGGTAGCAGCCCTTGACCTCGAGCCCGCGAAACAACTCGCCCACGAACTCGCTGATGAGAGAGGTGAGCATGATGTAGCCGTGTTCGACGCCGGAGATGTCGGACGGCACCTGCATGACCCGCGGCAGGGCCCGGGGCGCCTGCACGATGGCGATGGACGCCCTGCGTCCGAACGCATCGATGCCGGACAGGGCGACGATGAAATTGAGGCTTTTGTTGTATACGCGCGGAAACGGGTGGGCGGGGTCCAGCCCTATGGGCGTGAGCATGGGCATGACGTCGCGCATGAACGTGGCTTTGGCCCAGGCGCGCTGGGCTTCGTCCCACTCGTCCGGATCCAGTATGACGATGCCTTCCAGCGCCATCAGCGGCAGCACCTCTCGGTTCAGCAGATGATGCTGGCGCTCGATGAGCGCGTGCGTGGCCTCTTGCACCTGTTCGAACGCCTCGGCCGGCGTATAGCCGTCCTCGCCGGTGATGTTGGCGTGCTGCGCCAGCTGCTCTTTAAGGCTGGAAATCCGTATTTCGAAGAACTCGTCCAGATTGGAGCTGACGATGCACAGGTAGCGCAGGCGCTCGAGCAGCGGCGTGTCGGGGTACTCTGCCATGGCCAGTACCCTTTCATTGAACTTGAGCAGGGACAGCTCGCGATTGAGCAACTTGGGCGTGGCGGACGAGTACTCGGAAGACATGCGGAATTTACCTGTTATTGGATACCCGGGCGTTTTACTGCAGTTTTTTTACACTATCATGACAGCGGGCCCGAACGGCCGCAAGCAGCGAGAAACGCCTGCCCGGCGCGAACACGATGATTTCGTCTTTATAATCTCGTGAACCGGTCTCAACATAGCCATCATGGATTATCTTCTCGCCGCCGTCGACCTCGGCTCGAACAGCTTTCGGCTCTCCATCGGACGCGTCGAACAGAACAACGGCAAAGCCCAGATCTACGCCGTCGACAGGCTGAAAGAGTCGGTCCAGCTGGCCGCCGGGCTGGATGCGCACCAGAACCTCAACGCCGCGGCGGTCGAACGCGCCCTGGCGGTGCTCAAGCGCTATGGCGAGCGCCTCGAAGGCTTCCATCCCAATCGCGTGCGCGCCGTGGCCACCAACACCTTTCGCGTCGCACGCAACGTCGCGGAAATTCTGCCGCGCGCCGAGGCGGCGCTGGGTTTTCCCATCGAAGTCATCTCGGGCGCCGAAGAAGCCCGCCTCATTTATTCGGGCGTGGCCAACGAACTGGCGCCCTCGTCCGACAAGCGGCTGGTCATCGACATCGGCGGCGGCTCCACCGAAGTCATTCTGGGCCAAAGCTTCGACCCCTTGCACCTGGCTTCGCTCGGCATGGGCTGCGTCAGCTTCAGCCGGCGCTACTTTCCCGACGGCCGGGTCACGGCCCAACGCATGGAGCAGGCGCAGATCGCGGCGCGCGGCGAGCTTCAGGGCATCGCGCGCCGATACCGCAAAACCGGCTGGAAGCAGGCCTACGGTTCGTCGGGCACCGCCAAAGGTTTGCTTGCCATCCTGGCCGAAGGCGGCATGTCCCGCAAGGGCATCACCCTGGAAGGCATGGAAAAGCTGCAGACCAAGCTCATCAAGGACGGCAAGGTCGTCATGCAGAACCTGCCCGGCATCAAGGCCGCTCGGGCGCCCGTGCTTCCGGGCGGGCTGGCCATTATGATGGCGGCCTTTCAAGAGCTGAAGATCGACGTCATGCTGCCCGGAGAAGGTGCGCTGCGGGTGGGCGTGCTGTACGATCTGCTGGGCCGCGACTCCGAGCACGACAAGCGCGACGAAACCGTGACGCTGTATCAGAAACGCTATCACGTGGACACCAAGCAGGCAGAGCGCGTGCGCGCCATCGCCCTGCAGCTGTTCGGGCAGCTGGGCGCCGCCGGCGACGACGAGGTCGCCCAGGCGCTGGGCTGGGCGGCCAGCCTGCACGAGGTGGGGCTGTCCATCACCCAGGCCAACTACCATCGGCACAGCGCCTATATTCTTCAGCACGCCGACATGCCGGGCTTTTCGAACGACGATCAGGCGGTGCTGGCATGGCTTGCCAACAATCTGCAGGGCAAGCTCAACAAGAAAGGCGGCTACCCGGCCACGCCGCTGCAATGGCAGGCGCTGCTATGCCTGCGTCTGGCGACCCTGCTGTGCCGCCGTCGCGAAGACCTCGACTCGCTGCCGCTGTCGCTCGAGATCAAAGACAGCACCATCAAGACCAAGGTGCTGAAGTCGTGGCTGGCCACCCATGCCTTGTCGGAGTACTCGCTGCAACGCGAAGCCTGCGAATGGAACAAGACAGACTTCAATTTCAAGCTGATCGAGCACTGACCCGGGTGCGTGAAAGCCCCGCAACCTTTCGCGACACGGCGGAAGCGCCGTGCGAAGCCCGCTCCTCGGGCCGACCGGTCAGCGGGGATGGCCCGCCCTTTTAGCACTGCAGTCGCTAATCGAGCCCGAAGTGCTTGCGATAGCGGGGTTCCACCCGGGCGATGTCGAGCAGCACGGGGAAGTCGGCGGTGTTGAAATCGGGGTCCCAGGCGGGTTCGCCGCAAATGGAGGCGCCCAGCGCGAGATAGCCCTTGATGAGCGGCGGCACACGAGCGGGAAGCTCGCTGTTGAGACGCTCGACCGGATAGCGGTGGCGCGGCGTGACGTGGGGCACTTCGGGGTGGGCGGCCATGCTCTTCTTGGCGGCGCGCCAGACCTCGGCGGCCGTGACGCCGTCGTCGCGCAGGCTGACGCTGGCGCAGCCCAGAACATATTGATAGCCGCCCTGCTGCATGAGGGCCGCGATGCCCGACCACAGCAGCATGATGACCGACCCCTTGCGGTAGTCGGCATGGATGCACGAACGGCCCACTTCGGCCAGCGACGAGCGTATGCCGTCGAGCGCGGAGATGTCGAACTCGGATTCAGAATAATAGCCGCCCGCCTTGATGGCGTTGGCGGGAGTGAGCAGGCGGTAGGTGCCCACCACGCGGCCGCTACCTGCCTCGGTGACCATGAAGTGCTCGCACCAGGGGTCGAAGCGGTCGGAGTCGAGCCCGTCGACCGCGTCGGGAAACACGGCGTTCATTTCTTTGGTGAAGACATCGTAACGCAGGCGTTGAATGGCCTCGAGCTCTTCGTTGGTGCGCGCCAAACCGAGCACCAGGCCCCCGGTCGAATGCTCTGACCAGGTGGCTCCGACTTCTGGTTCGTCGTTGACTCGCGCAAGCTCTAGCATAGATATCACTCCACAGACATTGTGCCATTATGGCAGCGGAATGTTTCAGGTATTTGATGTCTACGTTAACGCTTTGTTAAGTCGACTGCAACCAATTCCCGTACGCCGTCTTGCGCGAGCTGCATGTCTTCCGCCTCGACCATGAGACGCAGCTTGGGCTCGGTGCCCGACGCGCGTATCAACACACGGCCGCGACCGTTGAGTTCGCGTTCGACGCGCGCTTTCGCCTCGCTCAGGCCGGGATGGGTTTCCCATTGGGTTCCGGGCTGCAGAGGCACGTTGACCATTTCCTGCGGGTACATCTTCAGGTCGCCCACCGCCTCGGCGAGGCTTTCGCCGCTGCGGCGCACCGCGGTCAGCACCTGCAGCGCGGCGATGATGCCGTCGCCGGTGGTGTGGCAGTCGAGGCACAGCAAGTGTCCCGAGCTTTCGCCGCCATACAGCCAGCCCTTTTGCAGCATGCTTTCGAGCACGTAGCGATCGCCCACCTTGGCGCGATCGAAGCCTATGCCCATGGCCTTCATGCGCTTCTCGAAGCCGAAGTTGGTCATCAGCGTGCCCACTACGCCCGCCACTTCGCCCTGTGTCAAGCGATCGCGCACGATGGCGTACAAGAGTTCGTCGCCGTTGTAGAGACGCCCGACCTGGTCCACCATCTGCAGGCGGTCGGCGTCGCCGTCGAGCGCAATGCCGATGTGGGCGCCGCGCTTCTGGACCTCTGCGGCCATGGCTTCGGGATGGAGCGCGCCCACGCCCTCGTTGATGTTGAAACCGTCGGGCTGGCAGCCGATGGGAAATACTTCGGCGCCCAGTTCGCGGAAGACGTGGGGCGCGATCTGATAGGCAGCGCCATGCGCGGCATCGACCACGATCTTCATGCCCGACAGGTCGAGTTCGTTGGGGAAGGTGCTTTTGCAGAATTCGATGTAGCGGCCCGAGGCATCGTCGATGCGCCGCGCCCGGCCCAGCGCTTCGGAGCCGACGCAGCCCAGCGGCTGGTCGATGGCCGCCTCGATCTGCTCTTCGACCTCGTCGGGCAGCTTCATGCCCTGGGCCGAGAAGAACTTGATGCCGTTGTCCTGATAGGGATTGTGCGAGGCGCTGATGACCACGCCTGCCGCCAGGCGCAGCGCGCGGGTGAGATAAGCCACCGCGGGCGTGGGCACGGGCCCCGCCAGCAGCACGTCCACACCGGCGGCCGACAGGCCCGCCTCGAGCGCCGATTCGAGCATATAGCCCGATATGCGCGTGTCCTTGCCTATGACCACCGTGGGCCGGCCGCGTATGGGGTTGTGCTGCCGGGCCAGCACCTGGCCGGCGGCATAGCCTAGGCGCAGGGCGAACTCAGGGTTGATGGTGGCACCACCGACTTCGCCTCGCACGCCGTCGGTGCCGAAATACTTGCGCTGACTCATCCGGAAACTCCGTTTTCTACTGTTTGCCAAACCTTGATGGCATCGACCGTTTGCGCCACATCATGCACGCGCACCATGGCGGCGCCGCGGGCAATGCCCGCGAGCGCCCCGGCAATGCTGCCCCCGAGGCGCTGCTCGGGCTCGCGGCCGGTGACGTGCCCTATCATCGATTTACGTGACAAGGCCACCAGCCAGGGATAATCGTCGAAGAAAAGGTCCTGCAGGCGGCGCAGGAGTTCGTAATTGTGTTCGGCGGTCTTGCCGAAGCCGAAGCCGGGATCGAGCACGACGCGCATGGGGTGCATGCCCAGCGTCCTTATGGCCTCGACGCGCTCGCGCAGGAATTCGCGCACCTCGCCCACCACGTCGTCGTAGCGGGGCGCCTGTTGCATGGTGCGCGGCTCGCCCTGCATGTGCATGATGCAAAGGCCGCAATACGACGAGGCGACGGCCTCGAGGGCGCCGGGCTGGCGAAACCCGTAGATGTCGTTGATCATGTCGGCGCCGGCGTCCAGGACGCCCCGCATCACTTCGGGCTTGAAGGTGTCGACCGAGAGCGCGGCGCCGCAGTCGCGCAGCCCTTCCAGCACCGGCAGCAGGCGGTCGATTTCTTCTTGCAGGCCCACGGGCGCCGCACCCGGGCGCGTCGATTCGGCGCCGATATCGATGATGTCGGCGCCTTCGGAGGCGAGTTTGAGGCCATGCGCGATGGCGGCGTCGGTCTCGAAGTGGCGCGATCCGTCGGAAAACGAATCGGGGGTGACGTTGAGGATTCCCATGACCAACGGGCGCTCGAGTGGGAACTCGAAGCGCCCGCAAAGCAGCTTGGCACTCATGGATGTATCACGGCAACCCGTTTCTACACAGGCGTGGCGGCGGTGCTGCCGCTGCCTCCGCCCACCGCCGGCGCGCCCGCGGGCGGCGTGGGCGAGTCGGGCGTGTCGAAGTTCTTGGGCGGACGCGGAGCGCGTCCTTCCATGATGTCGTCGATCTGGTCGGAGTCGATGGTTTCCCACTCGAGCAGCGCGGCCGCCATGGCTTCCATCTTGTCGCGATTGCCTTCGATGATGTTGCGCGCCACGGTGTACTGCTCGTCGATGATCTTGCGGATCTCCTGGTCGACCTTCTGCATTGTGGACTCGGACACGTGCGTGGTTTTGGTGACGCTGCGCCCGAGGAAGACCTCGCCTTCGTTCTCGGCGTAGACCACCGGACCGAGGGAGTCGGTCATGCCGTAGCGGGTGACGATATCGCGCGCGATGGCGGTGGCCCGCTCGAAGTCGTTGGAGGCGCCGGTGGTCATCTGGTTCATGAAGACCTCTTCGGCGATACGGCCGCCGAACAGCACCGCGATCATGTTGAGCAGGCGCTCTTTGTCCATGCTGTAGCGGTCGCCTTCGGGCAACTGCATGGTGACGCCCAGCGCCCTGCCGCGCGGAATGATGGTGACCTTGTGCACCGGGTCGGTCTTGGGCAGGCTGCGCGCCACCAGCGCATGGCCCGATTCGTGATAGGCCGTGTTGCGGCGCTCTTCTTCGGGCATGACCAGGGTGCGGCGCTCGGCACCCATGATGATTTTGTCCTTGGCCTTTTCGAAGTCGCTCATGTCGACCGTGCGGCCGTTGCGGCGCGCCGCGAACAGCGCGGCCTCGTTGACCAGGTTGGCCAGGTCGGCGCCCGAAAAGCCGGGCGTGCCGCGCGCGAGGATGAGCGGGTCGACGTTGGGCGCCAGGGGCACTTTACGCATGTGCACTTTGAGGATCTGCTCGCGGCCGCGGATATCGGGCAGCGAGACGACCACCTGGCGGTCGAAGCGGCCGGGACGCAGCAGGGCCGGGTCGAGCACGTCGGGGCGGTTGGTGGCCGCGATGACGAGTACGCCCTGCCCGGTTTCGAAACCGTCCATCTCGACCAGCAGCTGGTTCAGGGTCTGTTCGCGCTCATCGTTGCCGCCGCCCAGTCCGGCGCCGCGCTGGCGTCCGACCGCGTCGATTTCATCGATGAAGATGATGCAGGGAGCCTGCTTCTTGGCGTTTTCGAACATGTCGCGTACGCGGGCCGCGCCCACGCCGACGAACATCTCGACGAAATCGGAGCCCGAGATGCTGAAGAAAGGCACTTTGGCCTCGCCGGCGATGGCCTTGGCCAGCAGGGTCTTGCCGGTGCCCGGAGGGCCGACCAGCAGCACGCCGCGCGGGATGCGTCCGCCCAGGCGCTGGAACTTGGTGGGGTCGCGCAGGAAGTCGACCAGTTCGGTGACGTCTTCTTTGGCTTCGTCGCAGCCGGCCACGTCGGAGAAAGTGATGTTGTTGGTGTTTTCGTCCATCATGCGGGCGCGCGACTTGCCAAAGCTGAAGGCGCCGCCCTTGCCGCCACCCTGCATCTGGCGCATGAAGAAGATCCACACGCCGATGAGCAGCAGCATCGGGAACCACGAAATGAACAGGCTGGTGAGGAAGGAAGGCTCTTCGCGCGCCTTGCCCGAGACTTCGACGCCGGCCTTGACGAGTTCGGGAACCATCCAGAGGTCGCCGGGAGAGGTCAGGCTGTAGGGCCGGCCGGAATCGGGCGTGACATACAGGGTGTCGCCCTGGATGTCCACCTTGTTGATTTTGCCTGCCTGAGCGTCAGACATGAACTGGGTGTACGTTACCGTTTCGGTGGATGCGACACGGCCGTCGAACTGCTTGAACACAGTAAAGAGCACCAGCGCGATCACCATCCATATGGCAACCTTGGAAAACGAGTTGTTCAAAGCCAACCTCCTACGTAACCTCGACCTGACTCACCGCCCCGCGTCAATGGCAGCCGATCAGGCAATTGAATGATTCATTCTAACCCGACAGAACGAACATCGCTTTGATTTTCCCGGGTTTTGACCCCCCGGGCGACCAAAAATGTTTCAGACGATTTATCGCGCGAAGCCTTGGGTTTGCGCTCGACGACACGCCGGAAATTCTGTTTGAAAGATTCGACTATCTGGGAAAAGCCGCTGCCGTGAAACGCCTTCACGATGAGCGCCCCGTCGGGCTGCAGATGCTGCAGGGCAAAGTCGAGCGCCAATTCACATACGTGCTGGATGCGGGCCGAGTCGGCCGACCCCACACCTGACAAGTTGGGGGCCATGTCCGAAATCACAAGATCGACCCGGGAATCCCCAACAATTTGTTTCAACTGCTCGAGCACGGCATCTTCGCGAAAGTCGCCCTGAATGAATTCGACCCCGGCGACGGGCTCCATCGGCAGCATGTCCAGCGCAATGATGCGCCCCTGCACCGCGCCTCCGGGCCCGGCCAGGCGCTCACGCGCCACCTGCGACCAGCTTCCGGGGGCCGAGCCGAGGTCGACGACGACGTCGCCCTTGTTCATCAGCTTTTCCGTTTCGAGGATCTCGAGCAGCTTGAAGGCGGCCCGGGCCCGGTAACCCTTCTGTTGCGCCAATTTCACATACGGATCGTTGATGTGTTGCTGAATCCAGTTTTTTGAGAATTTTTTCTTGGCCATTCCCGTACAATTCCACTATGCCCAAACTCGACATTACATCCCAAGAGCGCAGCGCTCTGCGCGCCGCCGCCCACCCGCTGCATCCCGTCGTCATGATCGGCGACAAGGGCCTGACTCCGGCCGTTCTCAAAGAAATCGACCTCAACCTCAAAGCCCATCAGCTCATCAAGATAAGGGTCAATGGCCAAGAGCGCGCCGAACGCGACGCCACCCTGGAAACCATTTGCGACGCCCTGTCGTGCGCCGCCGTGCATCACCTGGGCAAGACCTTGATCGTCTACCGGCCCGACGCCGAAAAAGCCCAGGCCGAAGCGCAGGCCCGCAACGCCACGCGCGCTCAGCGCAAACCCTCCGAGCCCTATGTATCCAAAAAACAGGCGGCCTCGGGCGCCAAGCCGGCTCGCAAGAGCCCCCGCAAACCGGCTTCCGAAACAGCTTCGGGCGCTCGGCGTGCGGCGCAAGCCCCCGCTGCGGCCCACGGCATCCCGCGCCGCGCCGCGGGCAGCGCCCTGACCCTGCGCGCCGGCGTGCGCCGCGGCAAAGCCGCGGATACCCGCAAGCGATAAGCCTGCACCTATGCCGCCATGGCGGCATAGGTTGCAAGCGCGGCCTTAAAACAATAAAGCCCTACACGCATTCGTGTGGGCTTTTTTTTGCCCCGGGCCGTTGTGCCCGCCGGGCCTTGGCATGAATGCCAGAACATACCGACCGCGGCCGGCTATTTTACACGTCCGAAAGCCTGGCTTTGCGAACGCGGCCGCGCTGCCGGCGGTCAAATATAGCTGATGCCGACGATTTCGTACTCGCGTATGCCGGCCGGCGCCTTGACTTCGACCACGTCGCCTTCGGATTTTCCGATGAGCGCACGGGCCACGGGACTGGAGACGGAAATGCGGTTGGCGCGGATGTCGGCCTCGGCATCGCCCACGATCTGGTAGCTAAGGCGCTCGCCCGATTCGAGGTCTTCGATTTCGACGGTAGCCCCGAACACGGCCGTGCCGTCGACGTCCAGCGCGGTGGGATCGATGATTTGGGCATTGGAAAGCGTGCCTTCGAGTTCCTGTATGCGGCCTTCGACGAAGGCCTGGCGTTCGCGCGCGGCCTCGTATTCGGCGTTTTCGGACAGGTCGCCCTGAGCCCGCGCCTCGGCGATGGCATTGATGACGTCGGGGCGCTCGACGGTTTTCAAGCGATGCAGTTCTTGTTGCAAGCGTTCAGCGCCGCTTGCTGTCAATGGTATGGCAGCCATGGTGTTCCTGAATGAAAGTAAAAAGACGCTCCGCAACGAGGGAGCGCCTCTGGTAAAGAGCGCCGGCGACAGAACGTTACCGGCAATCAGTAAGAAGGATGTTGGTTTCTTGAGCTGACTCTTTAACTATGAAAACAACGAGTTTTTATGATTTAAAGCAAAACCCCGGCTCTCCTGAACCGGGGGTGCATGAGTTATTGTCGGCAAAGTCGGCGTAAATTGCAAGCCCCCTTTGCCGGCCATTATTCCGGGCTCAGGGGCGCGCGCGGCGCGCGCTCAGGAGGGCATGCAGAATGATGGCGCCGAAGGTGGCGGTGCCGATGCCGTCCAGCTTGAAGGCGCCGAACTGGATGGAGAAATTGCCGGCTCCCAGCACCAGGGTGACGGCCGCGACGATGAGATTACGGTTGTCGCTGAAATCGACCTGGTTCACCACCCAGATGCGCGCGCCCGCCACGGCGATGAGGCCGAACACTACGACCGACATGCCGCCCAGCACCGGACCGGGAATCAGCTGGATCAGCGCCCCGAACTTGGGCGAGAATCCCAGCAGGATGGCGATGCAGGCCGCCACCACGAAGACCAGCGAGGAATAGATGCGCGTAACCGTCATGACGCCGATGTTCTCGGCATAGGTGGTGACCCCCGTGCCGCCCACCGCACCCGACACCATGGTGGCCACGCCGTCGCCGACGAAGGCGCGGCCCAGGTAGACGTCCAGATTGCGGCCCGTCATGGCGCTGACTGCCTTGATGTGGCCCAGGTTCTCGGCCACGAGGATGATGGCCACCGGGGCGATGACACTGATGGCATGGACATTGAACACGGGGCTGGCGAAGTGCGGCAGGCCGAGCCAGGGAGCGGCCGCCACGCCGCTGAAGTCCAGCGGCTTGCCCAGTCCCAGGCCGTTGGTCAGCGCGGCGTAGAGGACGCAGGACAGCAGCAGGCCCACCAGTATCAGCAGGCGCTGGGTGGTGCCGCGGGCATAGACGCCGATGCCGCCCACGCACAGCACGGTCAGCAGCGCCATGAGCGCTTCGAAGGTGCTGCCGCCCATGGCCCCCTTGGCGGCGATGGGCGCCAGGTTCAGGCCGATGACGGCGACGATGGCGCCGGTCACCACGGGCGGCATGAGCCGGTCTATCCACTGGGCGCCGTCGCCCGAGCGCGCGTTCATCCACCACACCACCAGGCCGATCAGCGTGTACACCAGGCCGCAGATGATGATGGCGCCCAGGGCAAGGCCGATGTTGGCATTGGGGCCGGCCCCGGCATAGCCGGTGACCGCGATGACGCCGCCGATGAAGGCGAAGCTGGACCCCAGGTAGCTGGGCACCCGCCCCCCGACGAAGAGAAAGAAGATCAGGGTGCCGATGCCCGACATCAATATGGCGACATTGGGGTCGAAGCCCATCAGCAGCGGCGCCAGGATGGTGGAGCCGAACATGGCGACGACGTGCTGGGCGCCCATGGCCAGGCTTTGCGGCGCCGACAAGTATTCGTCGGGCTGCACCACCATGTTGTCGGCCTTGCTCAGTACCGGCTTCCAGCGGGGGAAATAGGATTGCGACATTGACGATGCCTTATTGATTATTGATTGAGGGTCCAGCGCTGGGGCAAGAGTGTACGCGCAGGCCCGTCCGGTGCGCAAGGGCGATGTCCGGACAAAAAATGGCCCCCCACGCCACGCAGGCTGCGCCTGCTTGCTGCCCCCCAAAGGGGCTTTTTTGCCTTTGGACGGCCCGGCGGCAAAAAAAACGGCGGCAGCGCCGCCGTTCCCTTAACGAAGATACTCGCCCGCGCTGCTCAATGCAGCGTGGCGTGCAGCTCCTGCAGAGGGTAGACCTTCAGGCCGCCGCCATGGCGCAGATACTGCAGGCCTTCGACAGCCGCCCTCGCCCCCGAGATGGTGGTGAAGAAGGTCAGCCGCGACTGCAGGGCGTTGGTGCGGATCAGGCGCGAATCGGCGATGGCGTTGCGGCGCTCTTCGACCGTATTGATGACCAGGGAGATTTCCCGGTTCTTGATCATGTCGACGATATGAGGCCGGCTTTCGGTCACCTTGTTGACCACCTGAACCGCCAGGCCGGCGGCCTCGATGGCCGCCGCCGTGCCGCGCGTGGCGACCACGGTGAAGCCCAGGGCGATGAGCCCGCGGGCCACTTCGACGGCGCGCGGCTTGTCCTGGTCGCGCACGCTGATGAAGGCCACGCCCGACTCGGGCAGCGCGACGCCCGCGGCAAGCTGGGACTTGACGAAGGCTTCGCCGAAGCTTTCGCCCACACCCATGACTTCGCCCGTGGATTTCATTTCGGGGCCCAGAATGGTGTCGACCCCCGGGAATTTCACAAAGGGGAAGACCGCTTCCTTGACCGAGAAGTAGTGAGGCACGACCTGCTTGACGACGCCCTGGGATTCGAGCGTGCTGCCCGCCATGACCCGGGCGGCGATCTTGGCCAGCTGAAGGCCGGTCGCCTTGGACACGAAGGGTACGGTGCGCGAAGCGCGGGGGTTGACTTCCAGCACGTAGACGTCGCCGTTCTGGATGGCGAACTGCACGTTCATCAGGCCCTTGACGTTCAGCGCCCGGGCCATCAGCGTGGTCTGGCGCTCGATCTCGGCAATGGTGTCGTCCGACAGCGAATACGGCGGCAGGCTGCATGCCGAGTCGCCGGAGTGCACGCCCGCCTGTTCGATGTGTTCCATGACGCCGCCGATGAAGACGATTTCGCCGTCGGCGATGCAATCGACGTCGACTTCGGTGGCGTTATTCAGGAAGTGATCCAGCAGCACGGGCGAATCGTTGCTGACCTTGACCGCCTCGCGCATATAGCGTTCGAGATCCTGGGGCTCGTGCACGATCTCCATGGCGCGGCCGCCCAGCACATAGCTGGGCCGCACGACGAGCGGGTAGCCGATTTCGGCGGCATGCGCCATGGCCTCGCCCTCGGTGCGCGCGGTGCGGTTGGGCGGCTGGCGCAGACCCAGCTTGTTGAGCAGCTTCTGGAAGCGCTCGCGGTCTTCGGCCACGTCGATGGACTCGGGGCTGGTGCCGATGATGGGCACGCCATTGGCCTCGAGCGCGCGCGCCAGCTTGAGCGGAGTCTGTCCGCCGTATTGCACGATCATGCCGGCCGGGTTTTCTTTGTGCACGATCTCGAGCACGTCCTCGAGCGTGAGCGGTTCGAAATAGAGGCGGTCGGACGTGTCGTAGTCGGTGGACACCGTCTCGGGGTTGCAGTTGATCATGATGGTTTCGAAACCATCTTCGCGCAGGGCCAGCGCGGCATGCACGCAGCAGTAGTCGAATTCGATGCCCTGCCCGATGCGGTTCGGCCCCCCGCCCAGCACGACGATTTTCTTGCGGTCGGTGGGCGCGGCCTCGCACTCGTCCTCGTAGGTGGAGTACATGTAGGCCGTCTTGGTGGGGAATTCGGCGGCGCAGGTGTCGACGCGCTTGTAGACAGGGCGCACGCCCAGCGCATGGCGCAGCTTGCGGAATTCGGATTCGGAGGTGTCCAGCAGGAAGGCCAGGCGGCGGTCGGAGAAGCCGCGGCGCTTGAGCTGCCACACGGTGTCGCGGTCGAGGTCGGCCAGCGTTTTCTGCTCGAGGGCCAGCTCGATGTCGACGATTTCTTTGATCTGCGCCAGGAACCAGGGGTCGATGTGGGTGAGGCTGTGCACCTCTTCGAGGCTGAAGCCCTGCGCAAAAGCATCGCCCACGTACCAGATGCGCTCGGGACCGGGTTCGCCCAGCTCGACCTGCAGCTTCTCGCGGTCGGTGGTTTTCTGGTTGAGGCCGTCCACGCCCACCTCGAGCCCGCGCAGGGCTTTCTGGAAGGATTCCTGGAAGCTGCGGCCGATGGCCATGACCTCGCCCACCGACTTCATCTGGGTGGTCAGGCGCGAATCTGCCTGGGGGAATTTCTCGAAGGCGAAGCGCGGCACCTTGGTGACGACATAGTCGATGGTGGGCTCGAAGGACGCCGGCGTGGCCCCCCCGGTGATCTCGTTCTTGAGCTCATCGAGCGTATAGCCCACCGCCAGGCGCGCCGCCACCTTGGCAATGGGAAAGCCGGTGGCCTTGGAGGCCAGGGCCGACGAACGCGACACACGCGGGTTCATCTCGATGACGATCATGCGGCCGTTGTCCGGGTTGACCGCGAACTGCACGTTCGAGCCGCCGGTGTCGACGCCGATCTCGCGCAGCACCGCGATCGAGGCGTTGCGCATGATTTGATATTCTTTGTCGGTAAGCGTCTGGGCCGGCGCGACGGTGATGGAGTCGCCCGTATGCACGCCCATGGGGTCCAGGTTCTCGATCGAGCAGACGATGATGCAGTTGTCGACGCAGTCGCGCACGACCTCCATCTCGAATTCTTTCCAGCCCAGCAAAGACTCTTCGATCAGCAGTTCGTTGGTGGGCGAGGCCTCGAGCCCGCGGCGGCAGATCACCTCGAACTCTTCCTGGTTGTAGGCAATGCCGCCCCCCGTGCCGCCCAGCGTGAAGCTGGGGCGGATCACCACCGGAAAGCCGGCCGAGC
The DNA here is from genome assembly GCF_003545815.1 of Pusillimonas caeni. Classification (GTDB taxonomy): domain Bacteria; phylum Pseudomonadota; class Gammaproteobacteria; order Burkholderiales; family Burkholderiaceae_B; genus Pusillimonas; species Pusillimonas caeni. The sequence goes on along the minus strand of NZ_PDUW01000003.1, from coordinate 68,710 downwards.
GGGTTTCTTCGGCGATGCGCTTCTGCACCGCCCAGGCTTCGTCCATGGAGTGCGCCACGCCCGACTTGGCCGACTCCAGGCCGATTTCGGTCATGGCCTGCTTGAACTTCTGGCGGTCTTCGGCCTTGTCGATGGCGGTGGCGTTGGCGCCGATCATTTCGACCCCGTGCTTTTCGAGCACGCCGTGGCGCGCCAGGTCGAGCGCGCAGTTGAGCGCGGTTTGCCCGCCCATGGTCGGCAGCAGGGCATCGGGCTTTTCGCGCTCGATGATTTTTTCTACGGCCTGCCAGGTGATGGGCTCGATATAGGTGACGTCGGCCGTTTCCGGGTCGGTCATGATGGTGGCCGGATTGCTGTTGACCAGAACGGTACGGTAGCCCTCGGCCTTGAGGGCCTTGCACGCCTGCGCGCCGGAATAATCGAATTCGCAGGCCTGTCCGATGACGATGGGCCCCGCGCCGATGATGAGTATGCTTTTTATGTCTGTACGCTTTGGCATGGTGCTGAATTACTTTTTCTGGGCCATGAGGCTGATGAATTTGTCGAAGAGCACGACGATGTCGTGCGGGCCCGGGCTGGCCTCGGGGTGGCCCTGAAAGCAGAAGGCAGGCGCGTCGGTCAGCTCGAAGCCCTGCAGGGTGCCGTCGAACAGCGACACGTGCGTGACGCGGGCATTGCCCGGCAGCGACTCGCCATCGACGTTGAAGCCGTGGTTCTGGCTGGTGATGAACACCCGGCCGGTGTCGAGCTCGTGCACCGGGTGATTGGCGCCGTGATGGCCGGTCTTCATCTTGACGGTCTTGCCGCCCACGGCCAGGCCGATGATCTGCTGGCCCAGGCAGATGCCGAACAGGGGAATCTTGCGCTCGATGGCCGCCCGCGCGGTTTCGATGGCGTAGTCGCAGGGCTCGGGGTCGCCCGGCCCGTTCGACAGGAAGATGCCGTCGGGATGGAGCGCCAGCACCTCGTCGACCGGCGTCTGCGCCGGCACCACGGTGATGCGGCAGCCGCGGTCGGCGAGCAGGCGCAATATATTCGACTTGATGCCGAAATCGTAGGCCACCACGTGGTGTTCGCCGGAACCGATTTGCGCAAAGCCCGAGCCCAGCTTCCAGGTGCCCTCGCTCCAGGACTCTATGCTCTTGATGGACACGGTGCGGGCCAGGTCCTGCCCGGCCATGCCGGGAAAGCCGCGCGCCAGTTCGACCGCCTTCTGCTCGTCTTCGCCGACGAGGATGCAGGCGCCCTGGGCGCCGCTGTCGCGCAGAATGCGCGTAAGCTTGCGGGTGTCGACGCCCGAAATGGCCACGATGCCCTGCTGCTTCAGGTAGGCGGGCAGCGACATGGTGGCGCGAAAACTCGATACGCGCAGCGAACAGTCGCGCACGACGAGCCCCGCGGCATGGACGCGCGTGGATTCGACGTCTTCGGCATTGATGCCGGTATTGCCGATGTGCGGATAAGTAAGCGTGACGATCTGGCCGCTATAGCTGGGATCGGTGAGGATCTCTTGATAGCCCGTCATGGAAGTGTTGAAGACGACCTCGGCGACGGTATGTCCATCTGCGCCGATGGAGACGCCCTTGAAGATGGTACCGTCCGCCAAGGCCAGAATTGCGGGAGGAGTCGAATCAGACCCCTCGGGTAGTAGTGACGGTAGCAACGCTAAACCCCGGTTATAAAGTCAGTAAGTAAACCCTCCAATTATACTTGAGTTGCGGGCGACCCTCAGCGCCGCTTCGCGCTTTGCACCTATACTATAGGGGTGCCCGACCAGGGATGATGCCCAACGCTGAAAGAAGACCCCATCCATGTCCAATCAACTCGAAGCCCTGCGCCAATACACCACCGTCGTCGCCGACACCGGCGATTTCGAGGCGATGCAGGTGCATCGCCCCACCGACGCCACGACCAACCCTTCGCTGATCCTCAAGGCGGTACAGAAGGACGCCTACCGGCCCCTGCTGGAGCGCACGGTCACCGACCACCCCGGCGCGCCGCTGCAAGAGCTGGTCGACCGGCTGCTGGTGGCCTTCGGCCGCGAAATTCTCAAGATCGTGCCCGGCCGCGTCTCCACCGAAGTCGACGCGCGGCTCTCCTTCGATACCAAGGCCACAGTCATCCGCGCGCGGCAAATCATCGAGCTGTACAGGCTGGCCGGCATCCCGCGCGAACGCGTCCTGATCAAGATCGCCTCTACCTGGGAAGGCATCCAGGCGGCCAAGGCTCTGCAGGCCGAAGGCATCGCCTGCAACCTCACCCTGCTGTTTTCACTGGCCCAGGCCGTTGCCTGCGCCCAGGCCAAGGTGCGCCTCATCTCGCCTTTCGTCGGCCGCATCTACGACTGGCACAAAAAGGCCGCCGGCGGGCAATGGGACGAAGCCGCCAACGCGGGCGCCTCCGACCCCGGCGTGCAGTCGGTGCGCAGCATCTACCGCTATTACAAGGCTCACGGCATTCCCACCGAAATCATGGGCGCCAGCTTCCGCAACATCGGCCAGATCCGCGCGCTGGCCGGCTGCGACCTGCTTACCATCAGTCCCGAACTGCTGGGCGAACTGGCAGCCGGCACCGAACCGCTCGCCCGCCAGCTCGACCCGAGCACCGCGGTGCAAAACCCGCCCGAGCGCATCGTGATGGACGAAGTGCTGTTCCGCACCACGCTCAATATGGACGCCATGGCCAGCGATAAACTGGGCGAAGGCATCCGCATCTTCTCGGCGGACGCGGCCAAGCTCGACGCCCTCATCGAGCAGGTGCGGGTGGGGGCTTCGGCTGATACGGTGTAAAGACAGGGCTCAGAGCAGCGAGCGGCGCCCAAAAATACGGGCCCGCCCTACGCCGGCTCAGGAACTCAATTTCTGGAAAACTCAAGAACTGCGCCGCTCCATCAGCGCCCAGGCGATGGTGCCCGCGTCCACGTATTCCAGCTCGCTGCCCGCGGGCACGCCCCGCGCCAGGCGCGATACCGCCAAACCCTGCGAGCGCAATGATTCAGCCAGATAGTGGGCCGTGGTCTCGCCCTCGGCGGTGAAGTTGGTGGCCAGGATCACCTCGCGCACCTCGCCGTCGCAGGCCCGCTTGATCAGCCGGTCGAACTGCAATTCGGCCGGCCCCACTCCCTCGAGCGGCGCCAGCCGCCCCATCAACACATAGTACAGCCCCTTGTATCCGTGGCTGGACTCGATCATGTTCTGGTCCGCCGGCGTCTCGACCACGCACAGCAGGGAAGCGTCACGCTTGGGGTTGGCGCAGACCGGGCATATCGCCTCGTCCGAAAAGCCATTGCAGCGCTCGCAATGGCGCAGATCACGCACCGCGTCGCCCAAGGCCGCGGCCAGGCGCTCGGCCCCTGCCACATCGTGCTGAAGCATGTGGTAGGCCATGCGGCGCGCCGAACGCACACCGACGCCCGGCAGGCGGCGCAAGGCCTCGATGAGCGCCTTCAGCGGCTCGGGTTCGGGCAGCGTGGAGGACATCGATCAGAAAGGCAGCTTCATTCCCGGAGGCAGGGGCATTCCGGCCGTCACCGACGACATCTTTTCCTGCGCCGTCGCTTCGGCCTTGCGCAGCGCATCGTTGACCGCGGCCGCGAGGAGGTCTTCCAGCATGTCCTTGTCTTCTTCGAGCAGGGTGGGATCGATGGCCACGCGCTTGACGTCGTTGCGGCAGGTCATGGTGACCTTGACCAGCCCGCCGCCCGAAGCGCCCTCGACGAGGATGTCGGCCAGCGCCTCTTGCGCCTTCTTCATGTTTTCCTGCATCTGCTGCGCCTGGCGCATCAGTCCGGCAATCTGTCCTTTCATCATGAGCGTATTTCCTGTGTAGAGTAATGAATCGCGCCGGCCGGCGCTATGCGGCCCTGTTGTCGTACATGGCCCGCACCGAGCCTGGAATGAGCTGGGCGCCGAATTCGTCGATGAGGGCCCGCACGAAGGGATCTTCCTGCACGGCCTGTTCGGCCTGTTTCTGTCGCGCCGCCCTTTCGGCCTGCGCCACGGCGTGTGCGGTTTCCTCGCCCGTGGCGCCGAATTCCACGTCCAACTGCACGACCGTGCCGAAATGCTCGGACAGCACGGTGCGCAGGCGCTGCCTGCCCGCCGTCGCCGCCAGGGTGCGCACGGCGACGCGCAGCCGGATCTGGTCGTCTTGCACGCCGAGCCATTCGCTCTGGCGCGCCAGTTCGGCCGCCAGGCCGGTGACCGGCAGTTTCGCCGCCAGGGCGGGCCATGCCTTGGCCGTCATCTGCGCGAGGCGCGGCGAACGGATCCTGGGGCGCTCGGCCTCGAAAAGGGGCGTGTCGGGCACCCATTGCACAGCGGCGTCATGGCTCGCCCCCGAATCGTCGTCAGCAGGCATGAAAGAACTGTCGGCGCCGCCGGCGAGAAACTCGTCCGCCGCATCGTCGGCCATGCCGTAGGGTTCGAATTGCGCAGCTTCGGCATCGGGCGGAATGTCTTCCCAGGCGGGGACATCGTCCGGCGGCGACGGCGCCGCGGCCTCGGCGGCGCGCGCCGGCTGGACTGTTTCGGCCGTCGCCCGGTCCCGCGCCGCACCCATCGGCGCGCTCGCTGGAGACGCTGTCTCGGCCGGAGCCTGGATATCCGGCGGCGAAGCGTCCTGTATCGAACCCTGTGGCGCTGCAGGACTTGCCGCCGGCGCCCGCGGCTCGGGTTCGGCGGGGACATGGGCAGGCTGCTGTCCGTCCTGCAGAGCGGGTCCGCCACGCGCGCTATCAGCAGGAGCCGGAGTCGGCGCGCCACCCGATAGGGGCGCGGGCGAAGGAGCGATAACCGGAGCCTGCGCAGCGCCCGTGACGGACGCGGATCCCGTGACGGATTCAGAAGGTGCAGCTTCAGGAGACGAGGCGGATGCTGACGCGGAGCCGACAGGCGCACTGGCGGGCGCGCTGGCGGACACCGCCTCGCCGGCAGATTTTGCGCCAAGCGGCGTCGCGCCGGCGGAGTGGCCGCCGGAGGGCGCGCGCCCCGAGCCGCCGGGGTCGTCGGACTGCGCCTTGGGCGCAAGCGCCAGCATGCGCAGGCAGGCCATGACGAAGCCCGCGTATTCGTCGGGCGCCAAGGCCAGTTCGTTGCGGCTGTGCACGGCCACCGAATAGAACAGCTGGACGAGATCCGGGTGCATCGCGCCGGCCAGCTCGACAATGGCGTCGGCCATGGGCTCGGCCGGATCGAGCGCGCCGGGAATGCGCTGCTGGATGGCCACGCGGGACAGCAATATCGCCAGATCGGCCAGGGCGCCCGAATAGGACAGCCCCCGGGTGGCGAGCTCGTCGGCTACCCGCAGCACCTCGGCCCCGCTGCCGGCCGCCAGGGCGTGCAGCAGCCGCGCGAGATAGCGTTGATCGATGGTGCCCAGCATGCCCTGCATGGCCTCGACAGTGAGGTCTCCCGCGCTATAGGCGATGGCCTGGTCGGTCAGGGACAGGGCGTCGCGCATCGAACCCGACGCCGCCTGGGCGAGCAGCCGCAGCGCCGGCGCCTGAAACGGGATGCCCTCCTGCGCCAGCACCTCTTGCAGATGCGACACGATGGACTCGGCCGTCATTTGCTTGAGATTGAACTGCAGGCAGCGCGACAGGACGGTGACGGGAATTTTTTGCGGGTCGGTGGTGGCCAGGATGAACTTGACGTGCGCCGGAGGCTCTTCGAGCGTCTTGAGCATGGCGTTGAACGCATGCCCCGTCAGCATGTGGACTTCGTCGATCATGTAGACCTTGAAGCGGCCCGAGCTGGGCGCGTACACGGCCTGTTCGAGCAACTGGGTCATTTCGTCCACGCCGCGGTTGGACGCCGCATCGAGCTCGAGGTAGTCGACGAAGCGCCCCGCGTCGATCTCGACGCAGGCGCGGCACTTGCCGCAAGGCGTGGCCGTGATGCCGTCCTCGCAGTTGAGCGACTTGGCGAGAATGCGCGAGAGCGTTGTCTTTCCCACCCCGCGGGTGCCCGTGAAGAGCCAGGCATGATGCAGGCGCTGGGTCGCCAGGGCATGGGTCAGCGCGCGGACCACGTGGTCCTGCCCAACCAGGGTATCGAAGGAACGCGGCCGCCATTTGCGCGCCAGCACCAGATATGTCATGCAGGAAGACCCGTATCAGAAGGCGATCGGAAGGCAAAAGAAAAGTGTACCGGATTCGACACGGCTTGAGGCACTGGCGGACGGCCGCCGGAAACAGGGCGGCGAGCCTGGCTTCGGCACTGATCCTGAGCGACTATGGCTGCTTCGTTCCCGACCTGACCAGGTTTGCCGCCGGACCATGCGAAGGGGCCCGCCAAGTAGGAGTTTAACAGGAGTTGCACCGGCCTTCAGTACTCCAGCCAGATATCGGCCCTGGGAAAGTACAGGGCGGCGCGGGCGGGCCGTCCATCCAGCGCGGCGACCTGCTCGCAATAGCGCTGCAGCTGCGCTCCGTGGCGCTGGTGCATGCGCGCCGCGAACGCTTCCGCGCTCTCGCCCTCCCAGGGCATGCCGGTCTTGTAGTCCACCACCAGCCAGCCTTGTTCATCGGAAATGGCCAGATCGATGACCGAGACCCGGCCCGAGACATCCAGCAGCGACCATTCACGATGGGCCCGCGCCGCGCGCAGCAGCCACTGTCCGCGCTCGCTGGACAGCGTGGCGCACAGCGCCTCGCTCACCACGGCCGCCGCCTCGTCCAGGGACGACGCCGGCAGTCCGGCCCGGCCCAGCTGCTTGCGCAACACCGGCAGGCTCTGCCGTACGCGTTCGGCCGGCCACCCATCGGGGCCTTCGCGCCCCAGGCGCTCGAGCCAGGCGTGGGCCACCGTACCGATCGCCGCCTCGTGCGCCGTGTCCGGCATCCATTGCCAGGCCGACGCCTGCCCTGCCGCCTTCGCCGGTTCGGGCATGGGCAGGCTTTCGATCTGCATGCGCAGCAAAGGACGCGCCGGCGGCCGTACCGCCGAAGCCTGCCCGTCGGCGAGCAGCTCGGCCATTTCAGGGGGCTGCGGCTGAGGCAGATAGGGCCAGAGACGCCCGAGCAGGCTGGCCGGCGAAGGCTCTTTGACGCTGCCGTCGTCGTCGAGCGCGATCTCGCCGACGAGGTGCAGCGCCTGGCAGGCTCGCGTCACCGCGACATACAGCAGGCGGTCCGCCTCGTAGGCGGCCCGCTGTTTCTCGCGCTCGGCCAGATAGGTCGACACCGAATCGGCCGTGTCCGAGGCCCGATGCTTGATCGGCCCGAGCAGCAGCCGGCCCTCGCTGTGCTCCAGGCGAAGCAGCGGCTGGGTGTCGGCGCGGGGGCGGCGGTGCATGCCCATCAGGATGACCGTTTCGAACTGCAGCCCCTTGGACTTGTGTATGGTCATCACCTCGACCGACCGGCCCGCGCCCTCGGGCGCGGCATACAGCTGCTCGAGCCGCGCCTCGAGCTCGGCCGGATCCAGGCCGCCATAGGGCGCCAGTCTTTCGATCAGGCGGAACAGGCTTTCCACGTCGGCCCGGTCGCCCGCGCCCGGGTAGACAAGCGGCCCGCCCAGGCGTTCCCAGCAGTGCTGCAGCCAGGCGGTGAACGGAATGCCTCCGGATGCGTTGCCCTCGTCCAACAGCACAGCGCAAGCATGGCGCAGGCGCCAGGCCTCCTCCGGTTCCACCGGCGCGGCGGATTCGTTGCGCCGCCACCTGCCCAGCAATTCGCGCGCGGTGGTGTGATGGTCCGTGCCGAAAAGCCCGTGCAAGGAGTGCAAGGTAACGCCGCACAAGGGCGAGCGCAACACCGAAAGCCAGGCCAGGCGGTCGGCCGGATGGGCCAAGGCCCTGGCCAGCTGCACCGCATCGCTGACCGCCTGCCGGGACTTCAGGGGCGATAGCTCGACGGCGCGACACGGGATGCCTTCGGCCGTGAGGCGGCGCACCACTTCTTCGAGGTGGCCGCGTGCGCGTACCAGGATGGCGACGGGGTGCTCGCTGTCGGCATGCCGCCGCAGGGCATCGCGCGCCAGGTCGACGGCAATGGCCTCGGCCGTCCGGGTCGCCGACGCGGCGTCGATGGAAGCATGCGTCCAAACCGGATGCAGCTCGACGCCGACCTCGTCCAGCGCCTCGTTGTACGCCATGGAAGGCGTATAGGGAATCGCGCCCATGCCCGGATCGGCCTGCCGCGGGAACAGCGGTTCGAACATGCGATTGACCCAATGCACGATATTGGCCTGGGAACGGAAATTGTCCGTGAGTTGCAGCGCGTTGAGGGGGATCTCGCCCAGGCCTTCATCGCGCGCATTCAGAAACAGGCCGACCTCGGCCTTGCGAAAGCGGTAGATGGACTGCATGGGGTCGCCCACCAGAAAGAGGCTGCGGCCGTCTCCCGGCTCCCACCCCGCCGTCAGCAAGGTCAGCAGGCGGATCTGCGATTGGCTGGTGTCCTGGAATTCGTCGACGAGAAGGTGGCGTATGGACGCGTCGAGCTTCAGCAGAAGTTCGGAAGGACGCTCGGCGCTGCCCAGGGCGTGCAAGGCGCTCTGGGAGACCTCGATGAAGTCGACTTCGGACTGCTCGGCGAAACGCAGTTTCAATTGGGCCGTGGCCAGCCACAGCACCTGGACGAGGTCGCCGAGCATGGCGAGCTGCCCGGGCTCGTAGCCACCCGCCGGGGCGCTGCGGATTCTGGCCAGGCAGCTTATCCATGGCTCGTCGGGATCGCAGGCCGACAGCCATTGCACGAAGCTCTCTTTGTGCGGAGTCCTGGCCTCGAAACCCATGCGCTTGTCCACGGTGCGCCGCAGGGTGTTGGTCTGGGTGAGCAGCACGCCGGCCAGGGCCTGCCAGCGGGCCAGTTCGGCGAAGGAAGGCGTAAGCGCGGCGCCATCCCAGTCGAGCAGCGCGTCGAACGCGCATGGCTTGCCGGCGGACTGCAAGGCGGCGATGGCGGCCGAGACAGGCTGGGCCAGGGCGTGCGACCAGCCGGGAGGCATGCACTGCGCCAACTGGCGCAAGTCGGCCTCGACGGCCTGGCTCAGATTGTGCAGCAAGCGGCCCGCATCGCTGCTTTCGCCCAGTACCGGCAGCCATTGATCGCGGCTGGCCAGCATGCCGGCAATCAGTTCCTGCGCCGCGCGGATGTCGACGTCCAGATGGGCGATCAGCCTGGCCACGGCCTCTTCGTCATCGGCCATGGCCAGGGTGGCCTTGGCGGCTTCGCGATAGTGCTCCTGTGCATGCTCGGTAACCCCCGGCAGGCCGCCCAGCGTGCTGAGCCAGGGCGTGGCGCGCACCAGCCAGGAGCTGAACGAGTCGATGGTGCGTATGCTGAGCCGCGCCGGGTAGGCCAGCAGATTCCATTGCTTTGCCTCGTTGCGTGCCATGGCCTGGCGCGCCAGATGCCAGCTGTGCTTCTTGTGCGGCTCGTCGGGTTCGGGCCCCTGGCCCGCCCTCAGCTTGGCCAGCACGCGGGCGTGCATCTCGGAAGCGGCCTTGCGCGTAAAAGTGATGGCCAGGATTTCCTCCGGCCGGTCGACCGTCGCCAGCAAGGCCAGTATGCGGTCGGTGAGCAGTTCGGTCTTGCCCGAACCGGCCGGGGCCTGGATCAGGAAGGACTGCGTGGGGTCGAGCGCCGCCTGCCGGACGGCGGCGTCGGACGGCGGCCTAAACGACATGACCGGCCTCCTCGTTCAGGCGCAGGAAGGGCAGCACCTCGCAATAAGCCAGGTCGTCCGCCCGCAAGATGATGTTAGTCGCCAGGCCCTGGGCGTATTCGTCCGCCAGCCGCTCGATCACCGTCCGCCATTGGGCCATGAGGCCGTCCCAGGAAAGATGCTGGAAATCCGCCCATTCGCTCAGGGCGGCCGGCCCCCCGAAGCCGCAATCGCCGTCCGCAAGGCCCCTGATTTCTATTCCTCGCGCGTGCAGCCGGGCCAGCAGCAGGGCCGACACCGACGCGCTGCCCTCGGCGAGCACCGCCGCGTAGAAAGGCAGTTGCAGGCCTACCGGCCGTTCGCGCATCCAGTCCGATTTCGGGTCGACCTTGCCGCCCCCTGTCTTGTAGTCGATGACGGCCAGCCTGCCATCGGGCAGTTCGTCGATGCGGTCCAGGCGCAAGCGAAGCTGCAGCGGCCCGCGCGCCCACAGGAAGGCCTCCTCGACCGACCTCACGGTGAAAGGCCCGCGCTCGAGTTCGAGCGCGAACCAGTCATGCAAGAGAGCTTTGGCACGCGCTTGCTCGAGTTCGCGCATGACCCGGCCATAATCCGCCAGGCACTCGCGGGCGGCCTGATCAAGCGCCGTATCGATGACTTGAGACAGGCGGCCGTCCAGCTGCTGGTCGCGCAGGCTGTCGCTGTCGGTCAGGGACTTGCATGCGAGTTCCATGCATCTGTGCAGGAAGAGGCCGCGCGCATTCTGGTCGGCCAGGTCGGCATAGTCGCCCATCAGGCCGGCGCCGAGCCGGTAGCGGGCGAAGGCCCACAAGGGATTGCGGGCCTGGGTGTCGATGACGGCAATGCCGCCCTTGGTGGGCGCGCCGGGCGGCAGGGGCGGGCCTTGATCGTCGACGATGCGTTCCATGGGCGCCGGCTGGACGGCCGGCCGCCGCAAAGCATGCTCTTCGGCGTCGATGGACATAATGAAGGGACTGGCGCGCAGCTCTCGCTCGCCCTCCTGCCGCGCGTGGCTGACCCAGACGCTTGGCGCGGTGCGCAGCAGCGCGTCGAACATTGTCTGAGCCCAGTGCAGTTCGCGCTCGGGCGTGGCGCGCGGCGCGTCGGCACGGCGCAGAGCCGACAGCGGCAGCAAGGGGTTGGGCCGAGGCATGGAAGGCAGGACCTCGTCGGTCAGGCCGAGTATCCACACGCCGTCCCAGCGGCCGCCCTCGGCCTCCAGAAAACCCTGGACGTCCAGTCGCGCCGACGGATCGCGCTGAGGCTGGAAAGGCGTCTGCGTTGCCAGCGAAGAAAGCGCCGCCACAGCGGCGCCGACGTCGATGCGGCCCAGGACGATGGTTTGCCGGGCGAGGCGCTCGAGCAGCCGCTCGAGCGCCTCGACTGTTTGATAGGCATGGCTGTCCAGCGCCGCGGGGCCCGGAAAACCGAGTATCTGCAGCCATTGCCTGAAGCGCCCGACCCAGGTGTCGATGGGCGCCTTGCCCGCGTTGGCGAGCACATGCTCGAAACAGGCCGCCCAGGCATCGGCCAGCACCGGCGCCCGCGGAGCCAGGCGCCGCGCGAATTCGCCCACGGCCAGGCTGACGACGGCGTCGGCGCGCAGCGACGCATCGACGCGCGCGCGCGCGTCGGTTTCTTCCGCATCGGCAACGCAGCGCCCCGCCAACAGCGCCGCGCCCGCCACGGCGGGCTGGCATCGACCATGCCGCGCCATGTCGGCCAACAGGCGCAGCCAGGCGAGCGCCGCGCGGACCAGCGGCCATTGCGCCAGCGGCCGCGCCACGGCGACGTTGTAGCTGAATGCCGGCTCGCCTCCTTCGCCCCGCAGCGCTTCGCGCAGCACACGATGGGCCAGCGCGACGTCGCTCTCGAGTTGCGCGGCAACGATGGCATAGCACCCATGGGGGTCGCTGCGCAGCCTGTCGCCGGCCCACTGGGCCGCCAGGCGCCACTCGGCATCCGGGTCGGGCGCCTGGACGCGCCGGACCGACTCGGCCCTGACGGCATCCAGGTCCAGCCGGTAAAGGACGACGCCTCGAGCTTGGAGCGCATCGAGCAGCCGCTGCAAAAGGGGCGAAAGCTCGGAGAAGCCCGCCAGCACCAGGCGTGTGTAACGGTATTCCAGCATGCCGGCTTCGACCGCGTCGCATACGCGCTCGAAACCCAGCACGCCGTCCTCGGCATCCAGCGACTGCAGCCGGCGGCGATATTCGTCGCGCCACAAAAGAAAGCGCTGATGATCGAGGGTTTCTTCGCCGGGCTGCACAGACAGCCGCCATTCGGACATCATGCGGTCGGCCTCGATCGCCAGCGCCGCCGCCTGGCCGGCATCCAGCAGCACATGTTCGGCTTCCATGTCGGTGACGACACGTTGCCATAAGCTGCGCGCGCCGAAAGCGTCGACCACATGAGAGGCCAGCCCCGCCTCGGGCACGAAGGACAGGGTGTCGCCCGCCTGCTGCAGCCACGCCCGCAGAGGAACGATGTCGGGCAGCGCCATGACGCGCCGCTGCTGGTCGAGCCCCTTGGACAGGCTCGCCAATATGCGGCGGGCGTACCGGTTGTTGACGGTGAGGACGAGCGTATCGGGGCTTTCGGGCTCGGCCAGCCGAGCCAGCGTCAGGGAAGGCAGCGTGGTTTCCATGCTGCGAAGTGTACCGTGCTGGAATGCGCAGGGGTATGAGTAAAATTGCCTGCTGGAACCTCACTTTTTCGCATTACGGATCGCGCCGTGGATTTTGCTGCACCTGCCTCGATCGACAGTTTTCTGGACGCCGTCTGGCTCGAGGACGGATTGGCGGAAAATACGCTGTCCGCCTACCGGCGCGACCTGACCGCCTTTGCGCGCTGGCTGCATGACAACCATCGCAAGGACATCGACGCCGCGCAAGCGGCCGACATCCAGGACTGGTTCGTCGCCCGGCATGCCAGCTCCAAGGCGACCACCGCCAACCGCCGCCTGGCGGCGCTCAAGCGATACTATCTTTGGGCCCTGCGCCAGGGCCGGGTGGGCGCCGATCCCTGCCTCACGCTCAAGGCGGCCAAACAGGCCGCGCGCTTTCCCAAGACCTTGTCCGAAGAGCAGGTCGACGCCCTGCTGCAGGCGCCCGACGACCGCGCGCCGCGCGGCCTGCGCGACCGGGCCATGCTCGAGACGCTGTACGCCACCGGGCTGCGGGTGTCCGAGCTGGTGGGCCTGAACGTGCTCGATGTCAACCTGAACGAAGGCGTGCTGCGGGTGAACATGGGCAAGGGCGGCAAGGACAGGCTGGTGCCGCTGGGCCAGGAAGCCGCGCATTGGATAGATCGCTATCTGGCCGAAGCCCGGCCTGCGTTGTTAGGGTCGCGCCGCTGCGACGCGCTGTTCGTGACCGCTCGCGCGGCGCCGATGACCCGGCAGTCGTTCTGGCTGATCGTACGCAAATATGCCCTGCAGGCCGACATCCACGTACCCCTGTCGCCTCACGTGGTGCGACATGCTTTCGCCACCCACCTGCTCAACCACGGCGCCGACCTGCGCGTGGTCCAGATGCTGCTGGGACATTCGGACATCTCCACCACCCAGATCTACACGCACGTCGCGCGCGAACGGCTGAAGACGCTGCACGCCGCGCATCATCCCCGCGGCTGACAATCGGAACATCTCATGGCCAAGGACAAACACGTTTCGGAAACACCCGCCACGCAATTGCTGCGGCGGCACAAGATCGAGTTCGGCGAACATCCGTACGAGTATGTGGACCATGGCGGCGCCATGGAATCTTCGCGCCAGCTTGGCGTGGACCCGCATCAGGTGGCCAAGACGCTGATCATGGAAGACGAGAACGGCCAGCCGCTGGTCGTGCTGATGCATGGCGACTGCGAGGTGTCGACCAAGAACCTGGCCCGCCAGATCGGCGCGAAAAAAGTGTCGCCCTGCGCCCCCGCCACGGCGCAACGGCATTCGGGCTACCTGGTGGGCGGCACTTCGCCCTTTGCGACGCGCAAGAAGATGCCGGTGTGGCTGGAAGAAACCCTGCTCGACTATCCCGTCATTTATCTCAATGGAGGGCGCCGGGGCTATCTCGTCAGCCTCGCTCCGTCGGCGATCGTGCAATTGCTCGGCGCCAAACCCGTTCAGGCGGCGCTGCCCAAGCATTAATCGGGCATGGGTATGCCGTAGGCTTCCAGCTCCCGGCCCACCGAACTGTCCCACAGCTGCGCAATCTGCCCGACCGTCCAGCCGCCCGCACTGTAGGCGTAGCGGATTTCTTGCGGATGGCTCCACAGCGAAAGCTTGTCGCCGCCCAGGCCGATGCACTGCCCGGTAATTCCCTGCGCCGCCTGCGAGGCCAGGAACACGAACAGCGGCGCGACGTCTTCCGGCAGGCCCAGGCCCATGCCGGCGCGCAGCTCGGGCGGAAGGTCCTTGCCCTGGGCCAACAATTCGGCATAGGGCGCCATGGCCGGAATGCCGGCCACCATCTGGGTAAAGGCCATGGGCAGCACGGCATTGACGGTGACGTCCAGGCGGGCGCACTCCAGCGCCCAGGTGCGGGCAAAGGCGGCGATGCCGGCCTTGGCCGCCGCATAATTGGTCTGGCCGAAGTTGCCGCGCTGCCCCGCCAGGGACGAGACCAGGATGAGCCGCCCGCCCTCGCCCTGCTCGCGGAAGCGCCGCACCGCGGCGCGCGCGCAGGTAAAGGTGCCGCGCAGATGCGTCTCGATGACGGCGTCGAAATCGTCGTCGGTCATGTTCCACAACACCTTGTCGCGCAGGATGCCCGCGTTGGCGCACAGGATGTCCAGGCGACCGAAGGCCTGCACAGCCCTGTCCACGCAGCGCTGCGCCGCCTGCGACGAGCCTATGGCCACGACCTCGGCCACCGCCCTGCCGCCATCGGCGTGGATGGCCTCCACGGCCTCTTGCGCCGCCTGCTCGTCCACGTCGTTGACGACCACCGCGGCTCCCGCCTTGGCCAGCGCCTTCGACACCGCCAGCCCCAGCCCTCGGCCGCCACCGGTGACGACGGCCGCTTTTCCATTGAGATCTATTTCAGTTGCCATATAAACGCTCGTTGATTTGCTATTTGCCCCGATATACCGGAGCGCGCTTTTCCATGAAGGCGCGCGGCCCCTCCCGGGCGTCTTCGGTCGCCATCACCCTGCGGTAAGCCTGCTTCTCGAGCTTGAACGCCTCTTGCCGGGACAGACCGATGGAGTCCACCGCCGTCTTCTTGATTTCGGCCGCGGCCAAGGGCGCGTTGCCGGCGATGCGCCGCGCGATCCGCTCGGCCAGGGGAAGCACCTCGGGCCCGTGCACCACGTAGTTCACCAACCCCCATTGCAAGGCCTTTTGCGCATCGATCGCTTCGCCCGTCAGCATCAATTCCATCGCCCGGCAATAAGGCAGTTGCGCCGGCAGCCGCGCCAGCGAGCCGGCAAACGGTATCAGCCCCCTTTGCACCTCGGGCCAGGCAAAACGGGATTCGTGCGAGGCGATGCGGATGTCGGTGCCCAACAGCAGTTCAGCGCCGGCGGCCACGCAGACGCCATTGACGGCGGCGATGATGGGCTTGTTCATGGCCCCGTCGCACAAGGACGACACAGGCATCACCTCCGGATCATTGAGCAGGCGTTCGTCCCAATCGTCTTGCGGCAGCCGGTCGCCCGTCAGCAAGGGCAGCGTAGAGCCAAGATCGCCGCCGGCGCAGAAAGCCTTGTCGCCCGCGCCGGTCAAAATGACGACGCGCACCGCCTCGTCGAGACGGGCATCGCTCAGCGCATCGGCAAGGCGGCACAGCATTTCGGGCGTCAAGGCATTGCGCGCCTCGGGCCGATTCAGCGTGATCGTGGCGATATGTTCTTGCTTTTCGTATTTGAGCACTTCAGCGGTCATGATCGTTTGTCCCGTATGAGCTGGGATGATCATAGCAAGCCTCGGATCATGAGCTTGTCATCAAAAAGAATGACGCGGCGGGCGGAAACGGCGGGCGCGGCAGCGATGCAATCGGCCTCAAGCCTCGGCACTAAAGAATTCAGACTGGATCAATTCTCGGTCAAATGCCTGATGGAATTCTCAACCGCACTCGATCATGATCTGAAAAATCACGATCCGCCCCGCCTTCAATACAGCCAGGCCCGTGCATGGCAGATTGTTTTTGACCTTTTGCACGCTCGGGCACAGGAGATCGACATGAATCACAATCATTTGTTGTTGGGCGCGGCTTGCCTGCTGATCAGCGGTACGGCATTCGGCCAATTCAAGATTGTTTATGGCTCTGAGGGAAGATCCAGCAGTTATTCACAAGAAGCAAGTGCGATAGCAACATATTCCACCAATTGCCGTAGGCACTCCGACTACCCTTCGTTGTATCCCGAGCCCGAGGCGGCGAACATCATAGAAGAAAGCACCGGGAAAGCCACGCCTATTGATTGCTCTTCAGCAAAAAAAATGCTGGAGGCGCACAACGCGAGGAAACAGCAAGAAACCAAGCAAAAGATCGAACAAAAGGCAGAAGCGGACGCAGGCTGGGAGGTCCAGGTCCAGCAGAAGAACGGCTCCTGGCGGAGCTCATATAAAAAATCGACGGAGGATCGTGCGCGCTATTTTGCAGGCATCGAATGCTTGAAATGGAAGTCCCCGATAAGAATCGTCGATACTGCCTCTGGCAGGGAGCATGCGCTGTATTGCGACCCCAGGGTCGGAAAAATCACCGACGACGGCAAGCCCGCGCCAGTCGCCCTGCTCACGGAACCGGAGGCCGGCCAGCGCGCGAAAGAAGTGAAGGCGCAATGTCGCAGCAATGCTTTCATGAGTGCCATGCTCGATTGCGACTGTATTGAAAAAAATGCCAAGGTCGAGCTGCTGCAAAGCGAGGCCCGCGTCGGTGTGGACGCCATCCTCAAGAAGGTCACTCATCCCGTCAGCAACGAATGCGTCAGTCGCACAAATGCATATGCATGGACCCGCAGCTCTTGTGTGTCGGTGATGGAGGCCCACCGGCCGCAGGACGTCGAGGAATTTTGTAGTTGTACAGCCGATGCAACGGCATCCGGCTTCGTGAAAGACCCGACGTTCAACCTGGCTCACTACGAGAGGCTGCGCAAGGCAGCGATGAAGCAATGCGGACTCGGCAAGAAGGCCGGTTGACAGGCTATTGGCGCCCCCGGCAGGAATCGAACCTACAATCTTCCCTTAGGAGGGGAAAGTTATATCCATTTAACTACAGGGGCAAAGCAGCGAAAGTATAGCAGGCGCGAGGCGGCCTCCGCCGCCCGCGCCGCCGCGAAACGGCCTCGGCGGGCCCATGCGGCCCGCCTCGGTTCGCTCAGGCCTAGCCCGCGTCCTGCTTGAGGCAGTCGCTCATGCAACGGGTGTTTTGCGTGTCGGGGCGGTCATCGACATAGAAGCCGTCGCGGTTGGGCATCTTGACCTGCGGCAGGCTTTTCGCGTCGAGGGTGGCGTCCTCGTCCAGTATGCCGTTCATGTGCAGTATGTACGCCGTGACGCTGTAAACCTCGTCGTTGCTGAGGCTTTGCGGCGTCTGGAAAGGCATGGCGCGGCGAATATAGTCGTACAGCGTCGTGGCATAAGGCCAGTAGCTGCCCACCGTCTTGAGCGGCTTGGCGGTGGCCAGGCTGCCCTGCCCGCCGATCAGGGCCGGCCAAGGGGCGGTTCCTTTCAGATCGGCGCCATGACAGGCCAGGCAGTTCGCCTGGTACACCTGCTTGCCCTGCATGACCGTACCCGAGCCGGGCGGCAAGCCGTCGCCATCGGGCAGGACGTCGATATGCCATCCGGCGATCTGTTCAGGAGTGGCCGGCGTGCCCAGCCCATAGCCTTCCTGCGCCACGGCGGGCGCGGCCATCGACATCGCCGCCAGCGCGGCGAGCACCGTTGATTTAAGCGCGACCATTCGTCACCTCCCCGTTCGCATCCACCTTCCAGGGCTGGATGGAGTTATTGTGATAGAACGATACCTGCCCGCGAACGGCGGTAAGCTGTTCGAGCGTCGGCTGCACATAGCCGGTTTCGTCCACGGCCCGGCTCATCAGCGTCAATTCCTCGCCGTTCCATTCGAAAGGCGCGCGGAAGGCCGTCAGGGCTTTGTTCAACACCGGCTGCTGCAGTTGCGCCTCGGTCCAGGTATTGCCTCCATCGACCGAGACGTCCACGTGCGCGATGCGTCCGCGTCCGCTCCAGGCGATGCCGCGCATTTCATGCTTGCCCTTGCGGGTGAGCTTATGGGTGCCGGACGGATGGGTGATGATGGACTTGCACTCCATGATGAAAGAGAATTTGCGGGCGCGCCCGTCGTCCATGAGGTCGGTGTACTTGGCGGTTTCTTCACGCGTGTAGCCGGCCTGCTTGACGACATGCAGGCGCCGCAGCCACTTGATGTGCGTATTGCCTTCGTAACCGGGCACGAACAAACGCAGGGGATAGCCCTGCTCGGGCCGCAGGCGCTCGCCGTTCTGGCTGTAGACCAGCAGCACATCGTCCATGCACTTGGACATGGGTATGCTGCGCGTCATGGCCGCGCCGTCCGCCCCTTCGGCAATGATCCATTCCGCGGCCGGGTCGACGCCCACCTCCTGCAGAACGATCTTCAGCGGCACGCCGGTCCACTCCGCGCAGCTCACCAGGCCCGCCACCTCTGCAGCGGTCTTGCCCCAAGGCGGCAGGAACGACGGGTTGCCCGAGCACTCCATGAAGTAGATGTGCGACTCGGATGGAAACTGGCGCAGCTCGTCAACGGTGAAGACCAGAGGCTTTTGCACCAGGCCGTGGATCATCAGGCGATGCTGCGCCGGATCCACTTGCGGCACGCCGGCATGATGGCGCTCGTAGAACAGGCCGTTGGGCGTGATGATGCCGTCCAGTTCCTGCAGCGGCGTCGTACTGTAGGCGGACATCGGCTCGGTCAGGCCGGGATACAGATTGCGCACGGCGCGGGTTTCAAATTTGGAGGGCTTGCCGTAAGGGCTGGCGGTGGGCTCTCCCAACTGCTTGGTCCACGGCGGCACGTTGGGCGGCAGATTGGCGGTCTCGGCGCCGGCGGCCGTCCCGGACTGGGCCAGGCTGTGCTCGGACAGCCCGAAAGTAGCCAGGGCTCCCGCCAGGGCGCCCCCCTTGGCCAGAAATCGGCGACGCTCGGGAACCGGCGCATCCGGCGCCCCTTGCTCGCTCAACTGTGTGGATGCCGACCGCACAGCCGAGTCTCGATGTTCAGTCATTGTCTACCCTCCATTTTCTCGTTGGCTTCCATACAGACCGATCGGTCTGTATGATTTCACATTCTAGCGGCAATTTCCGAGCGCCGCCAAAGCGACGGTAAAATATTGATTTTTTTGACGAAGACGGAATGCTTGCTACCGCGCAGAAGCATCTACCTGTGACCGACACGACTCTTTCCCAGCTCTCTTCCCGAGAGCGCATCATCCGGGCGGCCGCCCGGCTTTTCGCCGAACGCGGCTACCACGCGGTCGGCGTCCAAGACTTGTGCGAGGCGGTGGGCCTGAGCCGGGGGGCGCTGTATCACCACATCGAAAGCAAGGAAGAAATCCTTGAAGAGATTTGCAGCAGCTATATGTCGCAGCTGGGCGCATTGGCGCAGCGAACGCTCGCGCAAGAGTCCGATCCGCAGGCACAACTGCGCAAGCTGGGATACGACCTGATAGACATCATCGCCCGTCACAAGGCCGAGCTGACCGTCTGCTTCCGGGAAATACAGTCATTTACAGCCGAGCGGCGCGAAAAGGTGCTGGCGCTTCACGCCGCTTACGAGTCTGCGTGGGCGCAAGTATTGAAAGCGGGCCATGCCGCCGGCACATTCCGGCCCTACTCGAAGGTGCGGCTGAAAGGGCTGCTGGGCATGTATTACTACAGCTATATCTGGATTCGCCCCAATCATTCCGAGATGGTCCGGGAAACGGCCGACACTTTCCACGATATTGTCATGCAGGCGGTGCTGGCGGGCAGTTGAGCCCCAAGCCCTGGTGGGCATGCATGTCCGGCCAGCGCCACGTGCTGCCGAACATGCGTGCCGCCACGCGCTAGCGGGCTTACTCGGGCCGCCCGGGGCGCTGGTCCTCGGCCTTGGCTTGCGAACGCGCCTTGCCGCGCTCGATCCAGTTCTGCAGCAGCTGATGCGCGGTTTCGCGGCCGCCCAGGCCGAAGGCCAGGGCGCAGGCGACGGCCGCCGATCCCAGGATCAGGCCGAAGGCCAGGTTCACGATTTCATTGGCCAGCCCCATAAAGCGCAAGCCCATGGCGACGGCCAAGGCGATGATGGCGTACTTCAATATCGAAGGCAGGCCGCTTTCGCCCACCGAGTCGCCCACCAGACGCGCAACCAGACGCGCCATGACGACGCCCACCACCACGATCACGCTGCCGAATATCACTTGGCCTCCCAGTTCGGTCGCCTGGCTGAGCATCATGGCCACGATGCCGAAATCGAGCAGGCTGGCGGCCTCGATGGCGGCGAACAGCATGATGGCAACCAGTGCGATCCAGCCCGCCACGCGGGACGGCCGGGCGCCTGAAGAAAGACTCGCCACGCTGGAAAGCGCATTATCGAACCCCAGGGTGGCAAGCAGTTGCTCCAGCAGCCTTCGCACCCATTGCGCGATGAAATAGGCAATGGCCAGAAGCAGCGCGGCCGCGAAAATGCGCGGGATGGCGTCCAGTACAGTATGCAGCACCAGGACGGTGGGCTCGACGATGGAAGAAATACCCAATGTCTGCAGCGCCGAAATGGCTACCGGGATGACGATGAGGGCGAATACGATCGCGCCCGCCAGGCGAATCAGCCCCGCGCAGTTCGTCGGGGCGCTGTCCGGCCCGGCGGCGGCGCCGATCCCGGCCGGCCCCACGCGGTTGAAACGCTCGCACCATCTGCGCCAGTTCACGGCGCCCAGGGCGGTCTCGACGATGGTTCTGACAATACGGGCGATGAGCACGCCGACGAAAAGAATGATGCCCGCGCCGATGACCCTGGGCAGGAAGACCATGACTTCGCCGGTCAGCGCATTGATCGGCTCCATGGCCTGCGTCAGGCCCAGCGGCTGGACGGCGACCAGCAGGCCGATGAGCCAGACCAGCCAGTAGCCCAAGGTCCCAATCGAATCGGCGAGATTGGGCTGCGGGCTATTCGGGTCTTTAGAAAGAACGGGCAACTTGTTGATGCCCTTGACCAGCCCCCATCGCACGGACTTGGCGACGAAATAGGTGATCACCAGAATTGCAATGACACCCAGAAGCTTGGGCCCCCAAAAAGCGACTTGGCCGCTCATGTATCCGAACTGCGGATTGCCTTGGAACATATGCCGAGCACCTCCCTTTCTAACTAAATAATTGCCAAAAGCCCTTTGATCCTAACAATCATGCGTATATGTCGCCATATTAATTTCCATACAAATTATTTCACTATGAATTAATCGGAAGTTCAAGCCGATGCTTTGGAAGAACCAATGACGGCAATGCCGACAAGGGCAAGAAATAGTCCTGCCGTCAAGCGAACAAGCGGGGCAAGTTGTTGTATGAGCGCAAATATGGTCAAGCCGCCTGCGGCAGATTTTTCTCTTTCCCTGCGCCGGTTTAAACATGGAATTTAAAGTCAAGGATAATGAATGCCGAATTGAATGCCGAATATCGCCGAATCGTCTTCCCGCCTCTTTCCTGCGGGCGGCGCGGCCGACTTCAAAAAATATCGACATGAAAGAAAACCAATCTTTAGCCGAAATTAACGTCTATTTGAAAGACGAAGAAAGCACAGAGCTGCTTGCCAAGCAGCTTGCCCCGCTCCTGTCCACGCAGGGCGAATACGGGCAGGCGGGCGGCCGGGTACACCTGAAAGGCGAACTGGGCTCAGGCAAGACCCACCTGGTGCGAGCCCTGCTTCGGGCCTGCGGCGTGACCGGCCGCATCAAGAGTCCCAGCTACGCCCTGCTTGAAAGCTATAAAGTTTCTAACTTATACTTCTATCATCTTGATTTTTATAGATTTAGCGATCCCAGGGAGTGGATTGACGCGGGATTCCGAGATCTCCTGCAAAAACAAGCAGTTGTGTTGATCGAGTGGCCGGAACAGGCTGGCGCGCTGCTATCGCCCCCCGACCTCGAAATCTCTCTGGAGTACGCGGGCGCCGGTCGACTGGCGCGCCTTACCGCCTATAGCAACAAAGGAAAATCATGGCTGACTTCACTGGTGCTCCCCCCGCAGGAATTTCCGCCAAGGGACTCGCCCGCCGCCGAGTCCTAGCCACAGCCACCACGCTGCTGGTGCTGCCGGTCGTACCCCGGCTGGCTATGGCCGCAACCATACTCGCCGTCCGTACCTGGCCCGCCGACGAGTACACGCGCGTCACGCTCGAAATGGACAGCGAGCTCAAGGCCGAACACTTCACGCTCGAAAACCCCAATCGCCTGGTCGTCGACATCGACGGCCTGAGCATGAGCAGCAAGCTCGACGATCTGGTGTCCAAGATCCGCCCCAACGATCCCTATATCGCATCGGTGCGGATCGGGCAGAACCGGCCGGACGTGGTCCGCATGGTGCTGGACCTGAAGCAGCCCATCGCTCCGCAGGTCTTCACCCTGAAGCCCATAGGCGAGTACAAATACCGGCTGGTTCTTGATCTATACCCCCAGGTAGCGCAAGACCCGCTGGTCGCCATCGCCAACTCCTTCCAGGATGAAGACCCGCTGGCGGACGTGCTGGAAAATCTGGCCCAGAATCCGCCCAGCACCGCGCCCGTTCCTTCGGTGGAGGGCCAGAAGCTGCCCACCAACCCTCCCATCGCCAGCAAGCCCACGGCGCCGCCGGAGCCACCCGCCATGGCCGCCCCGACGCCCTCTTCCCGCCCTGTGCTGGTCGCGCTGGACCCCGGCCATGGCGGCGAAGACCCGGGCGCCATAGGCCCGCGCGGCACGCGCGAAAAAGACATCGTGCTGAGCATCGCCCGGCGCCTGAAGAAACTGATCGATGCGCAGCCCAATATGCGCGCATACCTGACCCGGGACAACGATTACTTCGTGCCGCTGCACGTGCGGGTGCAGAAGGCAAGGCGTGTCAAGGCCGACCTCTTCATTTCCATCCATGCGGATGCGTGGATCAAGCCCTCGGCGCGCGGGTCGTCGATCTACGCGCTGTCGCAGAATGGCGCCACCAGCACCACCGCTCGCCTGCTGGCCCAGAAGGAAAACAATGCCGACCTCATCGGCGGCGTCAACCTGGGTTCGCACAACAAGCAGGTGGCCAAGGTGCTGCTGGAACTCTCCACCACCGCGCAGATCAATGACTCGATGAAGGTGGGCGGCAATGTGCTGTCCGAAATCGGCAAGATCAATCGCCTGCACAAGAAAAGCGTGGAGCGGGCCGGCTTTGCCGTCCTGAAGGCGCCGGACATCCCTTCCATCCTGGTGGAGACAGCCTTCATCAGCAACCCTGAAGAAGAGCGCCTGCTGCGCAGTTCGTCTCACCAGGACCGCATTGCCCGGGCCATGCTGACGGGCATCACCGGCTATTTCGCCTCCAGCCCGGGCCTGGCCCGGCGCGCCTGACCGGTCGGGGCCGCGGGCCCCGCGTCAGCCTTTGCCTCTGGTTGAAAACTGCTACCATAAGGTCCGGCACATTCATTGAACACCAGATGCAATTCAGCGACACCCGCACCCCCTTGAGCGAAACGCTTTCCCGTGCCGTGGACGGTATCGAAGGCGAGACCATCACGTTGCGCAAGCTCATGATGGCCATCGGTGAACAAGGCCTGCTCGTGCTGTGCGCCATCGCGACCCTGCCCTTCCTGATTCCGGTCTCCATTCCCGGCGTGTCCACGGTGTTCGGCGCGGCCATCGTGCTGCTGGCGGTGGCCATCACCATGAACCGCCTGCCGTGGCTGCCGCAGCGCATCCTCGACCGTCCCCTGGAAACGGCGCGGCTGCTGCCTGCGCTGCGCAAGGGCGTGGCCATCGTGTCGCGGCTCGACTCATGGGTGCTGCCGCGCATCATGATGCTTACCTCCGGCCCCATGGCCCGATTCAATGGACTGGTGCTGGTTTTTGCCGGGCTGCTGCTCATGGCGCCGTTCGGCCTGATCCCCTTTTCCAATACTGCGCCGGCGGTGGCCATTCTGCTGCTGACCATGGGCATGCTGCAGCGCGACGGCCTGTTCGTTCTATTGGGCTATCTCAGCACGGTGCTGACCGTGGTGTATTTCTCCGTGCTGATCTACGGGGCCTGGCGAGCGGGCGGCGCGCTGCTGGGATGACCCCGCCGCCACTCCAAGAGTTCCGTTCCATGCCACAACGCCGCTCCATTACACCGCTTCCCGACCCGCTGGTCAGCCAGATCGCGGCCGGCGAAGTCATCGAGCGCCCCGCCTCGGTCCTTAAAGAGATTCTCGAAAACGCCATCGACGCGGGCGCACAAAGCGTCGAGATCCGGCTCGAGGGCGGCGGCATACGCCGCATCGCCGTCAGCGACGACGGCTACGGCATTCCGCAAGACGAGCTCGGCCTGGCGCTGACGCGGCACGCCACCAGCAAGATACATTCACTGGACGAGCTCGAATCGGTGGCCTCGATGGGATTTCGCGGCGAAGCGCTGGCTTCCATCGCCTCGGTGGCGCGCCTGACCCTGATTTCGCGCACCGCCCTCGACGACCATGCCTGGCAACTGACGCCCGGTTCGCCCGCGCCCGAAGCGGCGGCGGGGCCGGTGGGCACCACGGTGGACATCCGGCAGATCTTTCACGACATTCCGGCGCGGCGCAAATTCCTGCGCGCCGAAGCCACCGAATACGGCCATTGCGTGGACGCGCTCGAACGCATCGCGCTGGCTCATCCTCATGTGGCCTTCCGCCTCTTTCACAACGACAAGCCGCAGAAGCATTGGCGCGCGGGCCCCATCCGGCAGCGCATACTCGACGTGCTCGGCCGCGAGTTCTGCGAACAGTCGCTCGACGTCGAGCTCGAAGCGGGCCTGATCGCGCTGCGCGGCATGGTGATACGGCCGGCCTTCGCACGGCCGCGCGCCGACAGGCAGTATCTGTACGTCAACGGACGCTACGTGCGCGACCGCGTCGTCGCCCACGCCATACGGCAAGCCTACGCCGACGTACTGCATGGCGACAGGCAGCCGGCCTATGTGCTGTTCCTGTCGGTCGACCCGGCAACCGTGGACGTCAATGTCCACCCGGCCAAGCACGAGATCCGTTTCCGTGAGAGCGGGGCCGTCCATCGCTTCGTCGCGCAAGCCATAGACCAGGCGCTGGCCCATGCCGCCGGAGCCTCCCATCCGTCCCAGCTGCCGCAAACGGATGAAGATCGGGGTGCGGCCGAAGGCATGCCGTTCGGCGGCGAGCCTTCCGGCGGCCAGGCTGCCGCCCCGCAGCCGCTCGGCGGCACGCTTGCCGCAACCGGACGCGAAGCGCCCCCCGCGGCGGGCGGCTATGCTTTTGCGCCCAGGCAGACCGCGTTTCGCCTGAACGACTATCCGAAGAGCCAAGGCGAAAACTGGCGCACGCTATACCAGCCTCTGCAGCCGCCGGCCGCCCGGACCACGGAGGCGCCCCCTCTGCCCGACGAAGCAAGAACCGACAATGAATTTCCCCTGGGCATGGCCCTGGGCCAGCTGCACGGCGTCTACATTCTGGCGCAAAATCGCGACGGACTGATTCTGGTCGACATGCACGCCGCGCACGAGCGGGTGGTGTACGAGCAGCTGAAGAACGCCATGGACGCGCGCGAGCTGCCTCGCCAAGAGCTTCTGGTGCCCGTCGTGTTCTCGGCCACTGAAAAAGAGCTCGGCCTGATCGAAGAGCACGAGGACAGCCTGGCCGAACTGGGCCTGACACTGCGCCCTTCTGCGCCGACCGCCATCATGGTGCGGGCCGTGCCGGCCCTGCTGGCCAACGGCGACGTGGAATCCCTCGCCCGCGGCGTGCTGCGCGACCTGGCCCAGGTGGGCAGCTCCGCCCTGCTGACTGAACAACGCAACACCTTGCTCTCGACCATGGCCTGCCATGGCTCAGTGCGTGCCAACCGCCGCCTGACGCTCGATGAGATGAACGGTCTGCTGCGGCAGATGGAGCGCACGGAACGCGCGGACCAGTGCAATCATGGCCGCCCCACATGGATACACTGGAAGCTGGGCGAACTCGATCGCCTCTTCCTGCGCGGCCAATGAGCCTCCCCATCGTCTGCATCGCGGGCCCCACGGCCGCGGGCAAAAGCGCCTCTACGCTTGCACTGGCCGCCGACTGGCCCATCGAGATCATCAACGTCGACTCGGCCACCATCTATCGGGGCATGGATATCGGCACGGCCAAGCCCTCGCCGGAAGAGCGCGAGCTCATACCGCATCATCTGCTCGACATCCGCGACCCGGCGGAAAGCTATTCCGCCGCGGCGTTCCGCGACGATGCATTGCGCCTGATCGACGAGATTCTGGCGCGCGGCCGCATCCCCTTGCTGTGCGGCGGCACCATGCTGTACTACAAGGCCTTGCGCGAGGGCCTGGACGACCTGCCCCGCGCCGATCCGGCGCTGCGGGCGCAGATCGATGCGCAGGCGCGAGAGCAGGGCTGGCCGGCCCTGCATCGCGAGCTGGCCATGGTCGACCCCCGCACCGCGGCCCGTCTCGCGCCCAACGACAGCCAGCGCATACAGCGCGCCGTGGAAATCTATCGCCTGACGGGCACGCCCATGTCCGAGCTGCTGGCCAAGCGCCCCGCAAGAGAAGACGACAAGCGCTTGCGCTACCTGACGATCAGCCTGGAACCATCGGACCGCCTGGCCCTGCACGAGCGCATACGCCAGCGCTATATGGCCATGGTGCAGGCCGGCCTGGTGGAAGAGGTCGCCCGGCTGCACCGCCGGCCCGACCTGCATGCCGGCCTGCCTTCGGTGCGCTGCGTGGGCTATCGGCAGCTATGGGACTATCTGGATGGCGCAACGAGCCTGGATGAGGCCATCGAGCGAGCCGTTGCCGCCACGCGCCAGCTGGCCAAGCGGCAGCTGACCTGGCTGCGTTCGCAGCCCGACCGCATGGTGGTGGACTGCCTGGCCGGCGATGCGGCCGACCAGGTCAGACAGCTGGCCGGCCCGATCTGGCGCCAGGACTTCCGGGCCCGTTGACGGGTCCTGGGGCCGGTTGACGGCCCTAGATGACGACGGTCTGAGGCGCATCCGGCGCACGGGCCACGATGTGACCGATGCGGCTGACTTGTTCGCCATGCTGCGCCAGCGTTGCCGCGACGGCGTCGGCCCGATCGGCCGGCACGACGATGACCATGCCGATGCCGCAATTGAACACGCGGTGCATTTCGGCATCGGCCACGCCGCCGTTCTGCTGCAGCCATTGGAAGAGTTCGGGCATTTCCCAGGCGTCCCGATGAAGCTCGGCGGCCAAGCCGGGCTGGAGAATGCGCGGCACGTTGTCGAGCAGCCCCCCGCCGGTGATGTGGGCCAGGCCCTTGATGGCCTTGCCGTGCTCTTTCAAGGCCGCCAGCACCGGCTTGACGTAGATGCGGGTGGGTTCCATGACCACGTCGGCCAGTTGCCGGCCGCCCAGCTCCTGCGTGGGGCGGGCGTTGGCGTGCGTGAGGATCTTGCGCAGCAGTGAAAAACCGTTGGAGTGCGCGCCGCTGGAAGCCAGGCCCAGGACGACGTCGCCTTCGGCAATGGACTTTCCGTCGATGATGAGCGATTTTTCGACCGCGCCCACCGCAAAGCCGGCCAGGTCGTATTCACCGTCCGGATACATGCCCGGCATTTCGGCCGTTTCGCCGCCGATCAGGGCGCAACCGGCCAACTCGCAGCCGCGGGCGATGCCGCCCACCACGCTGGCCGCCGTGTCGACGGAAAGCTTGCCGCAGGCAAAGTAATCGAGAAAAAACAGCGGTTCGGCACCCTGGACCAGGATGTCGTTGACGCTCATGGCCACCAGGTCGACGCCCACGGTGTCGTGGCGCTGCCACTCGAACGCCAGGCGCAGCTTGGTGCCCACGCCGTCGGTTCCCGCCACCAGCACCGGCTCGTCGAAGCGCTTGGGCACCTCGAACAAGGCTCCGAATCCGCCTATGCCGGCCATGACCCCCGCGCGTAAGGTCTTGGCTGCCAGCGGCTTGATTCGGTCGACGAGCGCCTCGCCGGCGTCGATGTCCACTCCGGCATCGCGGTATGTCAGGGAGGCGGAATTTTTGGTAGTCATGAGAAAAGCTGTGGGATGTGTAAGAATTGCGTGTTGAACTGAATCATCCAGCGCATTTTACGCTTTTACCCCCGGCAATGCCCCGACAACTCATTCTCGACCTTCTGCCCCCCCCGCCGCCGACGCTGGACAACTTCATCGTCGGCGACAACGCGGCAGCCGTCGATGCGCTGCGCCAATGGCAGCCGGGGCGAGCCATCTATTTATGGGGTTCGCCCGGCTCCGGGCGCAGCCACCTGCTGCGCGCCCTGAGCGATGCGCAAGACGCCCTGTATATCGATGCCGGCCAAAGCCGGCATATCCTGGCCGGCCTGGCCGCTCGCGACCAGATCGACTCTCGCCTGATCGCCATCGACGGCGTCGACCTGCTCGACGGCCCGGCCCAGGCCGCCCTGTTCACCCTGTACAATCGCTGGCGTGAAGCGGCGGCCGCTTCCAGCGCCTTTGCCCTGCTGCTGTCCGGCGACCGCGCGCCCATGGCCATGCCGCTGCGCGAAGACCTGCGCACCCGGCTGGGATGGGACCTGGTCTACCGCCTGCAGCAGCTTTCCGACGACGACCGCGCCCAGGCGCTGCATGCGCGCGCCGCCGAACGCGGCCTGCATCTGGCGCCCGAAGTCGTCAATTGGGTGCTTACCCACTACACCCGCGACATGAACCACCTCAGCGCCCTGATAGATGCACTCGACCGTTACTCGCTCGAGAAGCACAGGGCCATCACACTGCCTCTTTTGAAGGACCTGCTGGCGGCCGATGCGCCGCCCGATGAAACGAAAACCGTATGACCACCCCGAGAAACCTGGCCCTGTTCGACCTGGACCACACCCTGCTGCCGCTGGACAGCGACTATCAATGGGCCGATTTCCTGGCCCGCACCGGCCGGGCCGGCGACCCCGTGCAAGCCCAGCGGCTGAACAACGAACTGATGGAACGCTACAACGCCGGCAACCTCACCGCCCAGGAGGCCGCCGAGTTCATGCTGGGCCTGCTGGCCGCCGCCACGACCTCCGACCTGGACGAATGGCATAAGGTGTTCATGCGCGAAGTCATCGAGCCCAACATCCTGCCCGTAGCGCGCCGCCTCGTCGACCGGCACCTCGAACAAGGCGATCTGTGCGCCATTGTCACGGCCACCAACGAGTTCGTCACCGCCCCCATCGCCCGCGCCTTCAACATCCCCCATCTGATCGCCACCGTGCCCGAGATGCGCGAGGGACGCTACACCGGCGTCATCCAGGGCGTGCCCAGCTTCAAAGAGGGCAAGGTCACGCGCGTGCACGACTGGCTGGCTTCGCAGGGACTCAGCCTGGGCGGGTTCGAGCGCTCCTACTTCTACAGCGACTCGACCAACGACCTGCCCCTGCTCGAGGCCGTCACCGATCCCGTCGCCGCCAATCCCAGCCCCACGCTCCGGCAGGTGGCGCAGGCACGCGGCTGGCTGGTCCTGGACATTTTCAAGGACATGCAGGACGCAAAGTCCTAAAATACGCCCATGCTGAAAGAGACAATAAAAAACTTCGTCGGCCGTCTGTTCTCCAGCCCGGCGCGCGGCCCGGAGCGCCTGACGCGCGACAAGCACGGCATCGATCGGCGCAACGTCTCGCGCCACGCCATCAAAGTCTGCGAAGTGCTGCACCAGAAGGGCTTCGATGCCTACATCGTGGGCGGCGCCGTCCGCGACCTCATCGTCGGGCTCGAACCCAAGGATTTCGACGTCGCCACCAATGCCACGCCCGAACAGATCCGCCCCCTGTTCCGGCGCGCCCGCATCATCGGCCGCCGCTTTCAGCTCGTGCACGTGGTCTTCGGACAGGAAATCATCGAAACCTCCACCTTCCGGGCTCCGGCCGAGGCGGGCGACCAGGAAACCGACGAGCACGGACGCATTCTGCGCGACAATCTGTTCGGCACCCACGAGCAAGACGCGGCGCGGCGCGACTTCACGCTCAATGCGCTGTACTACGACCCCATCAACGAAGTGGTCATCGACTACCACCGCGGGGTCGCCGACCTGAAGAAACGCGTGGTGCGCATGATCGGCGACCCCGACACCCGCTTCCGCGAAGACCCCGTCCGCATGCTGCGCGCCGTACGCTTTGCCTGCAAGCTCGACGGCACCGTCGATCCGGCCACGATGGCGCCCATCGCCAAACTGGCGCCGCTCATCCAGAACGTGCCCGCCTCGCGCCTGTTCGACGAAATGCTCAAGCTGCTCACCTGCGGCCATGCCATGAACTGCCTGCGCCAGCTGCGCGAGCTGGGGCTGCTTCAGGGCATGCTGCCGGTGATCGACACACTGTTCCAGACGCCGGAGGGCGAAGAATTCGTTTCCCTGGCGCTCGAACGCACCGACGCGCGTGTCCGTTCCGGCAAATCGGTCAGCCCCAGCTTCCTGTTCGCCGCCCTGCTCTGGAAGCTCGTGGACAAGCGCTGGGCCGAAATCACGGCCCATGGCGAACACCCCGTCCAGGCGCTGGTGCTGGCCGCCGACGACGTCATCGACCGGCAAACCCGCACCCTGGCCATCCAGCGCCGCTTCCAGGCCGACATGCGCGAAATCTGGTTCATGCAGCCGCGTTTCGAACGGGCTTCGCCGCGGACGATCTGGCGCATGCTCGATCACCAGCGGTTTCGCGCCGCGGTCGACTTCCTGCAGCTGCGCGCCGAGGCACGCGAGGTCGACAGCGTGCAGGCGCAGTGGTGGATGGATCTCGCCAACGCGGACAGCAACGACCGCGCGCACATGATCGACGAATACCAGCGCCAGAATGCGGGCTCCGCTTCCAGCAAGCCCCGCAAGCGCCGTCGCCGCCGCAAGCCGGCCGCCGCGAGCTCCGACGGCGCGCCGGCCTGACGCCGCGCACGTCGATCCGGATCCGCCCCGCTCATGCCTTTTGAAACGCCCGATACCGAGCCTGATGCAGCGTGGGTCACGGTCTATGTCGGCCTGGGCGCCAACCTGGGCGAAGCGCGGCAAAGCCTGCTGCAGGCGGCGGAGCAACTGGCCTGCACCGAGGGCATCGGCGAACTGAGGCTTTCCCCCCTATACCGGACCGCCCCGATCGAATCGAGCGGCCCCGATTACGTCAACGCCGTCGCCTCGCTGCGCACCCGCCTCGAGCCGCATGCGCTGCTGGACGTGCTGCAGTACATAGAACAACTGCATGGACGCGAGCGCCCCTATCGCAATGCGCCGCGCACGCTGGACCTTGACCTGCTGCTGTACGGCGCGCAGCGCATCGACACGCCGCGCCTGGCCGTGCCGCATCCGCGCATGCACTTGCGGGCGTTCGTATTGCGCCCCTTGTGCGACCTGGCGCCCGACATCAAGCTGGAGGGCAAGAGCCTGCCCGAACTTCTGAAGGCGTGCGCCGATCAGCCCCTGCAAGCGCTGCCCTGAACCCGCAAGGCTCTCGAATGAACAAGGCGGCCAGGTCTATGGAGACCTGGCCGCCTTGGCGTTCTGAATCCGTCGCTTGGGCCGCGCTCAGGCGGGAACGACCGGAATCTGCGCGATGCGGGCCGCCCATTGCTTGGGCCCGGTCTCGTGCACCGACGTGCCGCTGGCGTCCACCGCCACCGTCACCGGCATGTCCTTGACGTCGAATTCGTAGATGGCTTCCATGCCCAGGTCTTCGAAGGCCACGACCTTGGCCCCGCGTATCGCCTTGGACACCAGGTAAGCCGAGCCGCCCACCGCCATGAGATAGGCCGAGCCGTGCTTGCGGATGGACTCGATGGCCGCGGGACCTCGCTCGGCCTTGCCTATCATGGAGATCAGGCCGGTCTTTTCAAGCATCATGTCGGTGAACTTGTCCATGCGGGTGGCCGTGGTGGGGCCCGCCGGGCCCACGACTTCCTCGCGCACCGGATCGACCGGGCCCACGTAGTAGATGACCCGGTTGGTGAAGTCCACCGGCAGCGGTTCGCCCCGCTCGAGCATCTCCTGGATGCGCTTGTGGGCGGCGTCGCGTCCCGTGAGCATCTTGCCCGACAACAACAGCGTCTGGCCCGGCTTCCAGCTGGCGACCTGCTCTTTGGTGAGCGTGTTCAGATCCACCTGCAGCGACTTGTTGTAGTCGGGCGCCCAATTGACGTCGGGCCAGTCGGACAGCGCGGGCGGCGCCAGCTGCGCGGGACCGGAGCCATCGAGCACGAAATGCACGTGGCGGGTGGCGGCGCAGTTGGGAATCATGGCCACGGGCTTGGAGGCCGCATGGGTAGGGAAGGTATTGATCTTGACGTCCAGCACGGTGGTGAGCCCGCCCAGGCCCTGGGCGCCTATGCCCAGCGCGTTGACCTTCTCGTACAGTTCGATGCGGAGCTCTTCGAGCTTGTTGCCGGGGCCTCGAGCCAGCAGTTCGTACATGTCGATGTCGTCCATCAGGGCCTGCTTGGCCATCAGCATGGCTTTTTCGGCCGTGCCGCCCACACCGATGCCCAGCATGCCCGGCGGACACCAGCCCGCGCCCATCTGAGGCACGGTCTTGAGCACCCAGTCGACCAGCGAATCGCTGGGATTGAGCATGACGAACTTGGTCTTGTTCTCGGAACCGCCGCCCTTGGCCGCCACCTGCACGTCCACCGTGTCGCCGGCGACGAGCTCGACGTTCACGATACAGGGCGTGTTGTCGCGCGTGTTCTTGCGCGTGAAGAGCGGGTCGGCCAGCACCGACGCGCGCAGCGGGTTGTCCGGATTGGTGTACCCCTGCCGCACGCCTTCGTCACAGAGCTCTTGCAGGCTGCGCTGGGAGTCCAGGCGCACGTTCATGCCTATCTTGAGAAATACGTTGACGATGCCGGTGTCCTGGCAGATGGGCCGGCGCCCTTCCGCGCACATGCGCGAATTGGTCAGGATCTGGGCGATGGCGTCCTTGGCGGCCGGGCTTTCTTCACGCTCGTAGGCGCGCGCCAGGTGCTGGATGTAGTCGGCGGGATGGTAGTAGCTGATGAACTGCACCGCGTCAGCCACGGATTGGATCAGGTCGTCTTCTTTGATGAGGGTCGTCATAACGGTCTAGGTCGTACAAATGTGAAGCGCCGCGCCCTGGGGCGGCACGGCCGCAGGATTGGACTGCTATTTGCCCGTCCAGACGGGCTTGCGCTTCTCGGCGAAAGCCGTGGCGCCTTCTTTGGCGTCGGCCGACGCGAAAATGGGCGCGGTGCGCGGGCGCTGCAGATCGAACATATCGGATTGGCGCCAGTCTTTCGAGGCCGAAATGATTTCTTTGGCAGCCTGCACGGCCAGCGGGCCGTTCTCGGCGATGACGCGGCCCAGCGCCAGCGCGCCTTCCAGCGCCTTGCCCGGCTCGACCAGGCGGTTGACCAGGCCGAAATGATGGGCGCGCTGGGCGGGCAGCATTTCACCGGTCAGAATCACTTCGAGCGCGATGTGATGCGGAATGCGCTGCGGCAGGCGCAGCATGCCGCCCGAGCTGGGCACCAGCCCGCGCTTGGTCTCGGGCAGGCCGAAATTGGCGTTCTCGGCCGCGACGATCATGTCGCAGGCCAGGGCGAGTTCACAGCCGCCTGCCAGCGCGTAGCCTTCGACCGCGGCGATGAGGGGCTTGCGGGGCGCTTTCTCGCACAATCCGCCGAAGCCGCGGCCCTCGACCAGCGGGCGCTGGCCGGTGGCGGCAAAAGCCTTCAGATCCATGCCCGACGAGAATGTGCCGCCTGCGCCGGTGAGTATGCCCAGCGCCAGGCTGTCGTCCGCGTCGAGCCGCTCGAATTCTTTGGCCATGGCAAGCGCGGTTTCGTAGTTGATGGCGTTGCGGGCCTCGGGGCGGTTGATCGTAATGACGAGCACGCCGTCGACGACGTCCGTCTTGACTAGATCCGACATAGATAGGTCTCCATGGGGCCGCGGGCGGGCGCGGCAAAGCAGAAAATTGGCGATAACCCAGTATCATACGACCAATGCCCTCTTCACGAAAATCGGCGCATCGGCCCCGTCCGCAGCCGCCGTTCCCCACCGCCGCCGGTTCGCCGCCGCGAACCACGCTAAAATTGAAAAATTTTGCGGCTTTTCGCTTTACTGGCTCTTGCTCATGCTCACCTTTCAGCAAATCATCCTGAAACTCCAGCAATACTGGGATCAACAAGGCTGCGCCCTTTTGCAGCCCTACGACATGGAAGTGGGCGCCGGCACCTCTCACACGGCGACCTTCCTGCGGTCCATCGGCCCGGAGCCCTGGCGCGCGGCCTATGTGCAACCCTCGCGGCGCCCCAAGGACGGCCGCTACGGCGAAAACCCCAACCGCCTGCAGCACTATTACCAGTACCAGGTGGTGCTCAAGCCCGCCCCGCCCGAGATCCTCGATCTGTACATCGACTCGCTGCGCGCCCTGGGCATCGATCCCACGCAGCATGACATCCGCTTCGTCGAAGACGACTGGGAGAACCCCACGCTCGGCGCCTGGGGCCTGGGCTGGGAGGTCTGGCTCAACGGCATGGAGGTGACCCAGTTCACCTACTTCCAGCAGGTGGGCGGCCTGGACTGCAACCCCGCGACGGGCGAGATCACCTATGGCCTGGAGCGCCTGGCCATGTATCTCCAAGGCGTCGAAAGCGTCTATGACCTGGTGTGGACCACCGGCCGCGACGGGCGTCCCGTCCTGTATCGCGACGTTTTCCATCAGAACGAAGTCGAGCAGTCGACCTACAACTTCGAGTACGCATCAACCACCATGTTGTTCGCCCATTTCAACGACTACGAGGCAGAGGCCAAGCGGCTCATAGAAGTGCCTCTTGCGCTTCCTGCCTACGAGGCAACGCTCAAGGCCGCCCACACCTTCAACCTGCTGGACGCCCGCGGCGCCATCAGCGTGACCGAGCGGGCCGCCTACATCGGCCGCATCCGCAACCTGTCGCGCAGCGTCGCCCAGGCCTATTACGATTCGCGCGAACGGCTCGGCTTCCCCATGCTTGCCGCGGAGGCCGCGCAATGAGCCAGGCCGAAACCCGCCCCCTGCTGGTCGAACTGCTGACCGAAGAGCTTCCTCCCAAGGCGCTGCAGAAGCTGGGCCTGGCCTTTGCGGAAGGCATACGCGGCGTGCTCGAGAAAAAGCGCCTGCTCGGCACCGGCTGCCGCGCCGTCGATTTCGCCACGCCGCGGCGCCTGGCCGTGCTGCTGGACGCCGTGCTGGCCCAGGCACCCGAAGAGCGCTACAGCGAAAAACTCATGCCGGCCAAAGTGGGGCTGAGCGAAAACGGCGCAGCCACGCCGGCCCTCGTCAAGAAATTGGCAAGCAAAGGCCTGCAGCATTTGCAGCCCTCCGATCTCGCACGCGAATCGGACGGCAAGCAGGACTATCTCTATGCCCAGGGCGTGGCGGCGGGCGCCCTGTTGGCCGACGGCCTGCAAGAGGCCCTGGACACGGCCATCGCCAACCTGCCGATTCCCAAGGTGATGCGCTACCAGCTGGCCGACGGCGTCACGTCGGTCAAGTTCGTGCGCCCTGCGCATGGACTGGTCGCCCTGTGGGGCAGCGACGTCGTTCCCGTACGGGCCTTGGGCCTGCAGGCGGGCCGGCGCACCGCCGGCCACCGCTTCATGGGCAGCCAGGACATCGACATCGCGTCGGCCTCTGCGTATGAAGCACTGCTTCAGGACGAAGGCATGGTCGTGCCCGCCTTCTTGCGGCGCCGCGACGACATCCAGGCGCAGCTCGACCAGCACGCCTCGCGCCTGAACGCGACGCTGGGCGACGACCCCGAGGTCGCGGCGCTGCTGGACGAAGTCACCGCACTGGTTGAGCATCCCACGGTCTATGCCGGGCAATTCGACCCGCGCTTCCTGGAAGTGCCGCCCGAGTGCCTGATCCTGACGATGCGCCTGAACCAGAAATATTTCCCGCTGTTCGATCCCGCCACCGGCAGGCTCACGCATCGCTTCCTCATCGTCAGCAATATGCGGGTGGACGACCCCGTCAACATCGTCCAGGGCAACGAGCGGGTGGTGCGCCCCCGCCTGGCCGATGCCCAGTTCTTCTTCGAGACGGACCGCAAGCAGCCGCTGGCCGAGCGCGTGGCGGCGCTGGCCGACAGCGTCTATCACAACAAGCTGGGCTCGCAGCTGCAGCGCAGCGAACGCGTGCGCAAGATCGCACTCTATCTCGCCGGGCGGCTGGGCGCCGACGCCGCGCTGGCCGATCGCGCCGCCCTGCTTGCCAAGGCCGATCTGGTCACCAACATGGTGGCCGAATTCCCCGAACTGCAAGGCATCATGGGGGCCTATTATGCGCAAGCCGATGGCGAACACGCCGATGTGGTCGCGGCCTTGCGTGGACAGTACCGCATCCGTCTGGACCAGGCTGTCGACGCCGCCTCGCTGGTCGGCGCCATTCTGTTCATCGCCGAGCGCGCCGAAGCCCTGGTGGGAATCTGGGGCATCGGTCTCGTGCCCACCGGCGAGCGCGACCCCTATGGGCTGCGCCGCGCGGCGCTGGGCCTCATCAGCGCCTTCGAGCAATTGAGCGCGGGCGGTTATTTATCGGTGCCGGACGACTCGCGCCTGACCATTGACGGACTGCTCGATATCGCTGCCGGCACCTTCTCGCAGTTCGGCATCGACGCGCAAGCTCCCCAAGCCGTCAAAGGCTTCATCTACGAGCGCTACCGCAACCAGCTCAACACGGATCACGACAAGAACGTCGTCGAGGCCGTGCTGGCGCCCGAGCCCCCCTTGCACGAGGTGCGCGCCCGTATCGAGGCCTGCTCCAGCTTCGCCCGGCGGCCCGAAGCCGAAAGCCTGGCGGCGGCCAACAAGCGCATCGGCAACATTCTCAAGAAAAGCGACGAAGCTTCCGCCGAAGTCGATCCGGCCAAGTTCACGGAGGACGCCGAACGCGACCTGGCCCAGGCCATTGCGCAGATCCAGCCGGCCGCGCAGGCACAGTTCCGGCAGGGCGACTTCACGGGCAGCCTGGCGACACTGGCCCAGGCCAGGTCCGCTGTCGACAGCTTCTTCAATGACGTCATGGTCATGGCCGACGACCCGGCCGTACGGGCCAACCGGCTCGCCTTGCTGCAGGAGCTGCACGCCACCATGAACCAGGTCGCCGACCTTTCAAGGCTTGCATCGTGAAGCTGGTCATACTCGATCGCGACGGGGTCATCAACCACGACAGCCCCAGCTTCGTCAAGAATCCGGCCGAATGGGTGGCGCTGCCCGGCAGCCTCGAAGCCATCGCCCGCCTTTCCCAGGCAGGCTGGAGGGTGGTCATCGCCAGCAACCAGTCCGGCCTGGCGCGGGGCCTGTTCAACATGGAAACGCTCAATGCCATCCATGCCAAGATGCGCACCGAGCTGGCCCAGTTGGGCGGCCACGTGGATTCCATCTTCATCTGTCCGCATGGCCCGGACGACAACTGCCAATGCCGCAAGCCCAAGCCGGGCATGTATTTGGACATTGCGCGGCGCTACGACGTCAGCCTGAAGAACGTGCCGGCAGTCGGCGATTCGCTGCGCGACCTGCAAGCCGCCGCCGAGGCGGGCTGCACGCCCTGGCTGGTATTGACCGGCAATGGGCTCAAGACGCGCGACAGCGGCGAACTGCCGCCCGGCACTCAGGTGGCCGACGACCTGGCCCGGATCGTCGACCGCTGGCTCGAAGCCTAGCGCTTACAGACAGGCACGAGGCAAGCGACCAGACATGCGAATAATCGACTATCAGACCGCGATGCGCAGTCGCGAAGGACTCTAGCCATGGCGGCGCTGCGTTCGGCCCTGTTCCTGCTGTTCATGATCGTCACGGTGATCCCCTACGCCGTCGCGTGCCTGATCTGGGCGCCCCTGCCCTTGAAGTGGCGCTATCGGCTGACGGTCGGCTGGCCCCGCATGGTCATGTGGGCGGGCCGCATCATTACCGGCATGCGCTGGCGCGTCAAAGGCTGGGAGAACCTGCCCGACTGCCCGGCGGTCGTGCTGAGCAAGCATCAGTCCGCCTGGGAGACCCTCTTCCTGCCGGCCTATTTGCCGCGCGAAGTCTGCTTCGTCTACAAGAAAGAGCTCAACCGCATTCCGTTTTTCGGCTGGGGCCTGGCCCTGCTGCGCATGATCCCCATCGACCGCAGCAAAGGACGGGACGCCTTCGAACAGGTCGTGCGGCTCGGCCAGCAGCGCCTCGACGAAGGCCGCTGGCCCCTGCTGTTCCCCGAAGGCACGCGCGTTTCCCCCGGCAGGACGGGCCGCTATAAAATGGGAGGCGCGCTGCTGGCCACCCGAACCGGCGTGGTGGTGGTGCCCATCGCGCACAATGCGGGCGAATGCTGGCCCAGAAATTCCTTTGTCAAAAGGCCGGGCCTCATCACCGTCTCCATCGGCCCTCCCATCGAGACCGCCGGGCTCGATGCCGAAGAGGTCAATCGCAAGGTTCAGAACTGGATAGAGAATGAAATGCGCCAGCTCAACCCGGAACGCTATGCCGCTCGGGAATAAGCAGCTCAGCCTGTTCGAGCCGGGCGATGCCGCACCCGTTGCGCCGCCTCCGGCGCCTCCCCGCAAAGCCGCCCCGAGCGAGGCGCCCATTCCCACCGTCCGTCCCCCCTCGCTGCCTTCGGGCGCCCGCTGGCGCGAAGTGCAGACCAGCCAGCAAATCATCGGATTCGTGCTGCGCCGATCGCGCCGCAAAAGCATCGGGCTGGTCATCAATGACGACGGCCTGCAGGTGACTGCGCCCAACTGGGTCACGTTGGCGCAGATCGACGCCGCGGTACAAGAAAAAACGCGCTGGATACTCGACAAGCTGCGCTGGCGCCACGAACGCCAGCAGCACCTGGCCATGGTGGACACGCACTGGAAAGACGGCGCACGCGTCCCTTATTTCGGCCGGCGCATCGAACTGGGCCTGGGGCACCCGGGCCATGCCCATGTATTCAGCGGCCAGCGCTTCGCCCCGCAAGACGGCGACCGCCTGCTGCTCGCCCTGCCCGGCGATGCCGATCATCTGCGCGTGCGCGACAGCGTTCATGCCTGGCTTCAAGCGGGCGCCACCGAATGGTTCGAACAGCGCATGAATCACTTCCTGGCGGCCAGCGGCCTCACCATCAAGCGCTGGCGGCTGTCGTCGGCCAGCACGCGCTGGGGCTCATGCAGCAGCGATGGCAGCATCATGCTGAATTGGCGCCTGATCCACTTCGGGCCCGACGTCATCGACTACGTCATCGTCCACGAAATCGCGCACCTGCGCCAGATGAACCACAGCAAGGATTTCTGGCGCGAGGTCGGCCGCATCCTGCCGGGTTTCGAGCCGGCCCGCGATGCGCTGCGCCGGCACGACCCGGCTTCCCTGCCACTGATCTGAATCAAGGAGAACGAAATGCGTTTACTTCACACCATGCTTCGCGTCGGCGACCTGGAGCGCTCATTGGCCTTCTACACCGAAGTGCTGGGCATGAAGCTGCTGCGGCGCAAAGATTACCCGGACGGCAAATTCACCCTCGCCTTCGTGGGCTACCAGCCCGAAAGCGAAGGCGCCGTCCTGGAATTGACGCACAATTGGGACACCTCGTCGTACGAGCTGGGCGCCGGCT
Source organism: Pusillimonas caeni (assembly GCF_003545815.1). Lineage (GTDB taxonomy): Bacteria > Pseudomonadota > Gammaproteobacteria > Burkholderiales > Burkholderiaceae_B > Pusillimonas > Pusillimonas caeni. The sequence goes on along the minus strand of NZ_PDUW01000003.1, from coordinate 29,345 downwards.
ATGGCCACATTGCGCTGGAAGTCGACGACGCCTATGCAGCCTGTGAGAAGATCAAGCAGAAAGGCGGCCGCGTGGTGCGCGAGGCCGGCCCCATGAAGCACGGCAAGACCGTCATCGCCTTCGTCGAGGACCCGGACGGCTACAAGGTCGAACTGATCCAGGCCGATTCGCGCGTGGATTAGGCGCTTTGGGCGGCCGCCAAAGCCGCCGGCTCCTGCTCTTCTCCGGCGCGCCCGTCATGGATGCAAATGACGGCATCCGCCAACGATACGACGTCCTCTTCATCGTGCGTGATCAGCAACATGGGTATGCCCAGCTGGTCGAGCAATTCGCTCAATTCCTGTCGCAGACGCCGGCGCAATGAACGGTCCAGGGCGGCAAAGGGCTCGTCCAGGAGCAAAGCGCGGGGTTCGGCCACTAGGGCGCGCGCCAGCGCGGTCCGCTGGCGTTGCCCGCCCGACAATTGTTCCGGATACTGGTTCGCCACCGACTCGAGGTGAAAGGCCTCGATCCAGCGCGAGACCGCCTCATGCCGGGGGCCGCGGCGGGGATTGGCCAGGCCGCGATGCAGGCCGAACGCGATGTTCTGGACGACGGTCAGATGGGGAAACAGGGCGTAGTCCTGAAAGACATAGGCCAGGCCACGGCGCTGCGGCGAAAGATCGATCTTCCGCCGCCGGTCGTACAGGCTTGCGCCGCCCAGGCGGACATGGCCGTCGTCGGGCGTTTCCAGCCCCGCGATCATTTTCAGTGTCAGGCTCTTGCCGGCGCCCGAAGGCCCGAACAGCACGAGCTTGTGCGTATCGCTCCGGAACTGTACGTCCAGTTCGAAACCGTGGGTCCGCCCCACGAAGCGCTTGCGCAGATCCACATCCCAGATCATCGATGCATCCTCACGATCGCCCGGGAACGCGGCCCGGCACCAGCCTTCCCGCCGCCAGAAGCACCACGATGCAGGTCAGCGACGTGACCAGCACGAGGAAATTGGCCAGGCCGTCCTGCCCTGCCTGCACCGCCTCGTAGACGGCGATGGACAGGGTTTGTGTCTTGCCGGGGATGCTGCCCGCCACCATCAGCGTAGCGCCGAATTCGCCGGCCGCGCGGGCGAAGGCCAGCAGCAGGCCCGCCAAAATGCCGCGCCAGGCAAGCGGCAGGGTCACGCGGAAAAAGATCGCCAGTTCGCCGACGCGCAGCACTCGCGCCGCCTGCTCGTATTGCGGATCCACCACCTCGAAGGCGGCGCGCGCCGACTTGAACGTCAGGGGAAAGGCGACAATGGCGGCGGCCAGCACCGCCCCCTGCCAGGTGAAGATCAGGTTGATGCCGAAGGTGGACATCAGCCACTCGCCGACGGGACCGTTGCGGCCCACCAGCACGAGCAGGTAATAGCCCATGACCGTGGGCGGCATGACCATGGGCAGGGTCAGAATGGCGTCGAGCAGGTCGCGCCCCGGAAACCGCGTGCGCGCCAGCAGATAGCCCAGGACAACGCCAAAAATCAGGTTGAGCAGGGTTGCCCAACCTGCGACCTTGAGCGTCAGGCCCAAAGGAATCCATGCATCCGCCATGTCCGGCCATCAAGGCTTGCCGAAGCCGTACTTGGCCAGCACGGCCTGGGCTTCATCAGTGTGAACGAAATCGACGAAGCGCTTTGCCGCGTCGGGGTTGGCGCCGCTGGCCACAGGTGCAATGGGGTACAGGATGGGAGCCTCGGTAGGAGCCGTGAACGCCACTTTGACCTTGTCGGGCATGATGGCCGCGTCTGTGGCATAGACGAAGCCGGCGTCGACCTCGCCGCGCGCGACATAGTCCAGCGCCTGGCGCACGTTCTGTGCGCCGATCATCTTGGGTTCGATGGCCGCCCAGAGCCCGGCCTTTTCGAGCACGGCCTTGGTGTAGCGCCCGACCGGTACGCTGGCCGGCAGGCCGATGGCGATGCGCTCGTAGGCCGGCTTGGTCATGTCCTCGAGCGAAGCCGGCGCCGCGCTGCTTTGCACGGGCACAATGACCACGAGCGCATTGGAAACGAAATCGCTGCGCTGATCCGCCTTGATCAGGCCCTGCTCCTGCGCCTGGTTCATGGTGATCTGATCGGCGCTGGCAAAGACGTCGACCGGCGCGCCCTTGGCGATTTGCTGCAGCAAGGCGCCCGAACCGGCAAAGTTCAACTGCACTTTGGTGTCGGGATGCTTGGCTTCGTATAAGGGAGCCAGTTCGCGAAAAGCGTTGGTCAGGCTGGCGGCCGCCGATACAGTGAGTTCGGCGGCCATGGCCTGCAAGCTGAACAACAAGCCAAAAACGAGAATCGGAAGTCGAATCATGGTCCGGTCGGGAAAAGTGTGACGAATAAACCGCAATATACAGACATATACTGCGCTTGTCACGCCGGCCCGTGTCGATCCACGCCCTCATCAAGCTCGTAGGAACGGCCGCGGCCTGCCCGCCGGTTCCGGCAGACCGGTTCCCGACTCCGCTCCGGCGCAGCCGGCCGGTCAGTGTCCTGAACGGGCAAACTCGTCCGCCGCGAAGTCATCCACCTGGATGACGCGCGCTGCGGCTTTCTCGGCCTCTTCCAGGACTTGCGCCTGCTGGTCGCTGATGGCGCCTTTGGCATGCGCAACGCGCCAATCCTTGAGGCCGCTGTGCCTAACGCTGTCCATGAGAGGCTGCGCCTTCACGACCAGATCGAAGGCCTGCTCCAGATCTTCCACAGCCCGGCCGTTGCAGTTGCTCCAGACCTCGCCAACCAGCCGCATGCGCGCCTCGCTGGGTTCGAGGAGAATCTGCGCGCAGCCCGCCAGCGCCGCGTCGGTAGGCGGCCGCACCCGGGTGAACGGAGGCAGGACCATCAGCCGCAACAAGCCGGCCAGCCAGCGCGATGGATAGTTGTGCAGAATATCGTCGATGCGCTTCTCTATGGTCGAAAACCCCTGGAACGCGCATACCTTGACCAGCGGCAGATCGGCCTCGTGCTGCCCTTCGTCGTGCCAGCGCTTGAGCATGGCCGACAAGAGATAGAGTTCGGCAAGAATGTCGCCCAGGCGGGCCGACAGCATCTCGCGGCGCTTGAGCGAGCCGCCCAGGCTCAATACCGTCATTTCGGACAGCACCGAAAACGCCGCGGCGTAGCGGTTGATGCGGCGATAGAACGGCGCTGCGCGGCCCACGCCCTTGGGCGAGGCGGCGAAAAGCGCGCCGCTCCATGCGTGGCCGATTGCCCTCAGCATGGTGCCGGCGCTGTGTCCGATATGCTTCCAGATCAGCCCGTCGAAGGCGTCCATGCCGGCTTCCTGGTCGCTGTCGGCCAGGGCCTGCAGCTCTTTCATCAGATAGGGATGGGCCCGGATGGCGCCCTGGCCGAATACGATGAGGTTGCGCGTGACGATGTTGGCCCCTTCGACCGTGATGCCCACGGGCAATGCGCGATACAAGCCGCCCAGGTAGTTGGAGGGGCCGTCGATGACCGCCTTGCCGGCATGCACGTCCATGGCGTCATTGACCGACTGCCGCATGCGCTCGGTCGCGTGCAGCTTCATGATGGCCGACACCACCGAAGGTTTGTGGCCCATGTCCAGCCCCGAGCAGGTAAAGCGCCTCGCGCCTTCGACCAGATAGGCATTGGCCGCCGTGCGGCCCAGCTTCTCCTGCACGCCTTCGAATTTGCCTATGGGCACGCCGAACTGCGTGCGCACGCGCGCGTAGGCGCCCGCCGTATGGGCGGCGAATACGCAGGCCGCCGCGGCAAGCGATGGCAGCGAGATGCCGCGCCCGGCGGCCAGCGCGCTCATCAGCATGGCCCAGCCGTGCCCCGCCTTGTCGATGCCGCCGATCAGCGCATCCAGGGGCACGAAAACGTCTTTGCCCTCGTTGGGCCCGTTCTGAAAGGCCTGCATGGCGGGCAGATGGCGCCGGCCTATCGTGATGCCGGGCAGGTCGGTGGGCACCAGGGCCACTGAAATGCCCAGATCGGTCTTGTCTCCGACGAGGTGGTCGGGATCGTACAGCTTGAAGGCGAGGCCGAGCACGGTCGCCACCGGGCTGAGCGTGATGTAGCGCTTGCGCCAGTTGAGCAGAATGCCGATCTGCTCGACTCCGTCGACCACGTGCCGGCAAATGACGCCCGTGTCGGTCATGGCCGCGGCATCGGAACCCGCCTCGGGGCTGGTCAGCCCGAAGCTGGGAATCTCCTGGCCCCTTGCCAGCCGGGGCAGCCAGTGGTCGCGCTGCGCCTGGGTGCCGAACTGCATCAGCAGCTCGCCGGGCCCCAGGGAATTAGGCACCATGACGGTGACCGCGGCGGTGACGGACTGCACCGAAATCCGCCGCACCACCTCGGAATGCGCGTAAGCCGAAAACCCCAGGCCGCCATACTCGCGCGGGATGATCATGCCGAAAAAGCCCTGTTCTTTCAGGACGCTCCAGACCTGCGGCGGAAGGTCGTATCGATTCCAGGAGATGTCCCAATCGTCGAGCATGGCGCAGAGCCGCGCCACCGGACCATCGAGAAAAGCCTGTTCATCGGGCGACAGCTTGGCCGGCGGAGTGGCCAGGAAACGGTTCCAGTCGGGCCGGCCCGAAAACAGTTGCGCATCCCACCAGACGTCGCCCGCCTCGATGGCCTCCTGCTCGGTGGCCGACAGGCGCGGCATGGCGCCCTGCGCCATGCGGTACAAGGGTTCGGTCAGCCATTTGCGGCGCCAGCGCCGCCAATCCCATTCCATGAGCCACCTCGATAATTGATCAAGTTCGATTATCCCTCATTAGCGCCACAGGCCCTAGCGTCGGCAAACACCGACAGCGTTGCGGGACGGCAACCCGGCGGCCGCGAAACCGAACGGCGCCGGGAAGTAAACCGTGCCCGGCGCGAGAGACTCTGCGACAATCCTGGTATTTGACCACGCGCTGAAGCGCAGGCCTCGCCCATGCTCAACACCCTTTGGTTCGCATTCTTCATCGTGGCCTTGCTGGCCGGCCTGTACCAATGGATATTCCTCCACGATCCCGAGGTTTTTTCCCGTATCGTGCTGAGCCTGTTCGACATGGCCGAACTGTCGGTCCAGCTGATGATATTGCTGTTCGGCACGCTGACGCTGTGGCTGGGCTTTCTTCGCATCGCCGAAGGGGCGGGCCTCATCCAGCTGCTGTCCAGAGTCCTGTCTCCGCTGTTCGCCCGGCTGATGCCCGGCGTACCCCGGGGCCATGAAGCGATCGGCCTGATCACCCTCAACTTCGCCGCCAACGGCCTGGGGCTGGACAACGCCGCCACGCCCATCGGCCTGCGCGCCATGCATTCCCTGCAGACGCTCAACACCGAGCCGCGCACCGCCAGCAATGCGCAGATCCTGTTCCTGGTGCTGAATTCGTCCTCGCTGACCCTGCTGCCCGTCACCATCTTCATGTACCGCGCGCAGCAAGGTGCGCCCGACCCTGCCATGGTGTTCCTGCCCATACTGCTGGCCACCTCGGCTTCCACACTGGCCGGCTTATTGTCCGTGGCCTTCATGCAAAGGCTCAGGCTCTACGACCCGGTCGTGCTGGCCTGGCTGGGCGGTGCGGTCGTGCTTCTGGGCACATTCATGGCAGTGCTGGCCACGCTTTCGGCCACCGCCATCGGCGCCTTGTCGTCCTTGATGGGCAACCTGACGCTGTTCGGCATCATTGCCGTCTTTCTCATCGCCGGCTATCTGAAGAAAGTGCCCGTCTACGAGGCCTTCATAGAGGGCGCCAAAGAAGGCTTCGACATCTCCAAGAACCTTCTGCCTTATCTGGTGGCCATGCTGTGCGCCATCGGCGTGCTGCGCGCCTCCGGCGCCTTGGACGCCGCGCTCGACGCGTTGCGCTGGGCGGTGTCCGGCGCGGGCTGGGATACGCGCTTCGTGGACGCCATGCCCACTGCGCTGACCAAACCCTTTTCGGGCAGCGCCGCCCGGGCCATGCTCATCGAGACCATGCAGCACTTCGGGGTGGACAGTTTCCCCGCGCTGCTTGCGGCCACCGTGCAGGGCAGCACTGAAACCACCTTCTACGTGCTCGCGGTCTACTTCGGCGCAGTCGGCATACAGCGCGCCCGCCACGCCGTCGGATGCGCCCTGCTGGCGGACCTGGTGGGCGTACTGGCCTCGATCGGCGTGTGCTACTGGTTCTTTGGCTGAGCCGGCTTTCCGAGCCACGCCCACCTGCCTGCCTGGACTTTGCCGTCCCGTGCGGCGGCTTTCCGGAGTCGACGAACGCTAAACGCCCGCATCATGAAGGTGATCGGCCAGAGCGATGAACTGGCCCACCGACAACTCCTCGGCGCGCGCGGTCTCGGACACGCCCACGGCGTCCCAGTCGATGAGTTTGGCCCAGTCGCCCAGCCCCCTGCGCAGCATCTTGCGCCGCTGGGCGAACGACCTGGTCACGACCTGGGCGAAACAAGCCTCGTTCTTCGCCCGCGGACGCTCCGCCGGAAGCGGCTTCATCCTGACCACCGCCGACACGACGCGCGGAGGCGGATCGAAGGCCTCGGGGGGCACGTCGAACAGCTTGACCATGTCGTAGCGCGACTGCAGCATGACCGACAGCCGTCCGTAGTCGGAAGTGGCGGGTTCGGCCACCATGCGGTCGATCACTTCGCGCTGAAGCATGAAGTGCTGGTCGAGCACATGTTCGGCGCTGTCCATGAGATGAAACAGCAAGGGACTGGAAATGTTGTAGGGCAGATTGCCCACGATGCGCAGGCCGCTGCCGAGCCGGGCAAAATCGACCTGCAGCGCGTCGGCCTGCACCACCGTCAGGCGTTCGGGGGAATGCTGGCGCAACAGGCGCGCCGCCAGGTCCCGGTCGATCTCGACGACCGTGAGGTGCTCCAAGGCCTGCAGCAAGGGGCCGGTCAGGGCCGACAGGCCCGGCCCGATCTCGACCACGCGGTCCGATGCGGCAGGCGCGATCGCCCGCACGATGGCGTCGATCACGCCCTCGTCGACCAGAAAATGCTGGCCGAAACGCTTGCGCGCCTGATGCTGGGCCATGCCCGAATCAGCGCGGGCGCCGGCTGGATTGAGGATCCAGGCGGTTGTCGATGTAGGCCTGGCCACGCAGCTGGCTGAGCCAGTCTTCGAAGGCCGGTTCGACCCGGCGCTGGAACAGGGCCTGACGCGCCTGCATGCGGCGGTATTCGTCTTCCATGTCCTTTTCGCGCCGCTCTTCGACCCGGATGAGATGCCAGCCGAACTGCGTAAGGACCGGTTCGCTGACCTGGCCCGGCTGCAAGGCGTTCATGGCCTGTTCGAAGGCGGGCACGGTCTCGCCGGGCGTGAGCCAGCCCAGGTCGCCTCCCTGGGGCGCCGAAGCGTCCTCGGAATAAAGCCTGGCCAGCTCCTCGAAGTTTTCGCCCATGGAGAGGCGGTGGCTCAGTTGCCGCAGGCGCTCGAGAGCGCGCTCTTCGGTCATGGCCGGGGTGATCTTGATGAGAATGTGGCGCGCATGCGTCTGCGTGACCATCATCGGCCCCTCGGGCGCGGGGGACCGCTGCGGCTCCGCCACGGACGCCGGCGCCTGCGCCTGCTGCGGCTCTTGGCCGCGCGTCACCACTTTCAGGATATGGAAGCCATTGCCGCTCTGGATGATGTCGCTGACCCCGCCCGTCTGGACATTCTGCGCGGCCTGCAGGAAGAGGTCCGGCCATCCTTCCGGCGGCCGGACGCCGAGGTCGCCGCCTTGCAAGGCTTCGGGAGCATCCGACGACGAAGCGGCCAGGCTTGCGAAGTCGGCGCCGCCGCGCAGGCGGGCGAGCAGCTCTTCGGCCTTGCCGCGCAAGCGCTGCACTTCGGCGGCCGGCGCCCCCTCGGGCACGGCGACCAGGATCTGCGCCAGCCCCAGCACGCTGGGCTGGGCCTGCTGGGGCGGCTGAGCCTGTCCGCGCTGCTGTCCCAACGAACTGAGGCCCGAGCGCTTCTGGGTTTTCAGGAAGGCGTCGACGTCGGCGTCGGAAATATGGATGTTTCGGTCGACGGTGCGCTGGCGCAATTGATCGACCATGACTTCGTGGCGCAGGTCCTTCAGGTAGTCGGCCCACGATACGCCGGAACGCTCGATTTCAGCGCGCAACTGCGCCACCGTCATGCGGTTGCGTTGGGCGATGACCTCGGCGGCCTGCTGGGCGCCGGCTTCGGTCACCTGGATGTTGAGCCGTTCGGCCTCCTGGCTCAGCAGCGCGTCGGTGATCATGCGTTGAAGCACCTGGCGGCGCAGAATCTGCTGGTCCGGCACGGCGATGTTCTGCTGCTTGAGCTGGGCCTGCGCCTTCTGGGCTTCGATGTCCACCTGACGCAGCGTGATGACCTGCTTGTTGACCACGGCGGCGATGCCGTCGACGGCCTGGTGCGCGGGGGCGTTCGCGGCGGACGGCTGAGCCTGTCCCGCGGCCGTCTGCTGGGCGGCGGCGGACGCGGTGGCGCCCAGCAGCACGAGCAGCAAAGACGCGAGCCGGCGCGTCATGGTCGGACTACGCATTATTCGTACCTCTCGAAGGTGGTTTTTTCAGGTATGGGAGGAGTGACCGTCTGGTAACCATTGATGGTGCGTGACAGCATCCCCATCGGATCGGTGCCCAGCGAACCCAGCCCGCTAAGCTCGAGCTGGAAGAACACCGCCGTATTGGCATCCTGCTCGGACACCGCATAGCGTTGATAGACGACGCGCGCGGCCCAGCAGCAGTCTCCTTTGTATTCCAGGCCGAATATCGACTGTGTGGATCGTTTCTCTTGTAAAGAATAGTCCACTCGACCCAGCGCATACAACTTGTTGTGCAAGGGCCACTGGCCGTATACGGAGACTTGTTCCCTGCTCCTGTCCACGTACCAGGACTCGTCGACGATGGATGGATTGCTGATCTGGCTCGGATCTCGTTCATAGCGATAGGAGGTGGCGAGCATGGCCAGCCGCTGAGGCTGCCACCTGAAACCCGCCGACATGCGGTTGCGGTCGCGGTTCTCGGGGTTGAACTGGGCATCGAAGCGCACGTCGAGCTTATCGGTCAGCGCAGCGGTTGCGCCCACCAGGTAGTCCGACTTGGTGTTGGTACGCGGTCGGGCTCCCGGCAGGGTGACCTTCTGGTCTTCAAAGTAGATGCGCTGCGCCGCCGAAAGCGACAGGCGCTCGAAGCCGGTATCTTCGTCCAGCCAACGCGTGGTCAAACCCACGGTAACCTGATTGGCGTTGGCGATGCGGTCCCAGCCGCCGCTGAACAGATTCTCGTCGAAAGCCTGCGAGAAATTGAAGGTGGCAAGACTGGTGTCGAACACCGGCAACGTCGATTGGTCGCGATACGGTACGTATAGGTAATAAACGCGCGGCTCCAGTGTCTGGATAGAATCGTTGCCAAAAAGGGTGGTCTCGCGCTCGAAGGTCATGCCCGAGTCGAGCGACAACAGGGGCACGGCGCGAGACTGAGTACGAGGCGTGCCCGGCACGATGCCGGTGATCGGGTCGCGCGCCAAGGTGAAGCCGTTCCAGTGAGTGGTGTACTGGCTCAGATGCAATGCCGCCTTGGGCGTCACATACCAGCCCGGACGCACAATTGGATAGGAAATCGCGTTGTAGGAACTCAGGCGCGTACCATCGTACGCCTGATAAGGAAAGGTGGGCCGGCTGTCGAGGTTCTGGCTGGGAAACATATCCACGACGCGCGACCTGAATTTGGGCATCGAGAACTTGGTCGCATAGTTGTCAGTCGCTACATCAAAGCCCCCCCAGTTGTAGCGCGCGCCGCGCACATAAAACTCGGGAAGCTTGTCGAACTGTGGCCGGCGATAGGTCGACGTGCGATCCTGCAAAGTCTGATACGTATACGTCTGGAGATAGGCTTGCCAGTAAGGTGAGCCGCTCCAATTCAGTCGCGCGATGCTTGGAAGCGCGTCAATAGTCGCTTCGTTCAACCCAAAAGTTGTGAAATCCCGGAAATAATCATCGTCCGACACACGGCGCACATCGAAATACGCGCTGAACCCGCCCCCGAGACTGTGGCGATGCTGCCACCAGTACATCCAGCGCTGATCCTCGGTAAGCTTGTCGCGGTTCAGGTAGGTGCCCGTCAACTGGCCGTTGTAGCCACGCCCCAGATAGCGAAACTCGGCGCCCAGCTGCAGGCCCCGCTTGGCCATGTAGCGCGGCGTCAGCGTCAGGTCATAGTTGGGCGCCAGGTTGAAGTAATACGGCAGCGTGAATTCCAGGCCGCTGTTGCTCGAACCACCGTAGGTGGGCAACAGGAAGCCCGACTTGCGCTCTTTGCGCAGCGGAAACGACAGATAGGGCGAAGCCAATATGGGCACGCCCTTGAAATACAAGACGGCGTTGCGCGCCACACCCTCGTTTTCGTCGAAGTCGAAATCGACCCGGGGTGAGGTGATGTACCAGGGCGGGTTCTCGCAGGGGCAGCCCGCATAGCGGGCCGAATTCAGCCGCATCTGACTGCGGCTGAATATGTCGGCTTTTTCGGCCGTGCCCGAGCCGCCATCGGCGCCCAGCCAGAAATTGGGATCGTTGACCTCGCCGGTTTCGGCATCGACGTTGTAGCTGAGTTCGGGGCCGCGCACGATATTGCCTTCGCGCATGATGAGGCCGTTGCCCCGCACATTGACCTGCCCCGTCTCGCGCTGATAGTCGATGTGGTCTCCCTTGACGACGGAATCGATGCGCCGCACCTCGGCGTTGCCGGTGAGGATCACCTTGCCGTCCTCGTCGGTCTCCATCTTGTCGGCCACCAGGATGGACGTCATCTCGTCCTCGCCCAACTGGGTATGCAGCCGGAGCTTGGGGGAGACGATCAGCGCACCCGTCTCGGCCGACGCGGCGGGGGCCGTTTGGGCCTGAGCCGTCGACGCAAGGCCGAACACGAGAAGGATTGCCCACCAGACCACACGCACGAGTACTTTGTCCCCTGAAAACAGACCATATTTTGGCATAACTGCCGACGTGGAAATGACCGGCAGCCAAGTATTATAGAGAAGCCGCACGGCCCCCGCCCGAAATTGGCGGCATAATTGATCTTTTATCCATCCTCCGACCGAGGGCATCAACTTGAACCCCAGCGACGACACTCGCCTTGACGCACTGAAACACTGGCTTGCTTCTTTCGCCGACGAACAGGGCCTCGATCTCGAAACGCTGCGCCCGGCTTCCAGCGATGCGAGCTTTCGCCGCTATTTCCGGCTCGAAGGCCGGGACGGCAGCGTCATCGCCATGGATGCGCCCCCCCGCCTCGAAGACTGCCAACCCTTTCTCTCGGTAGGCGAAAAGCTGCGGCAGGTGGGCGTCAATGTCCCGCGTATCCATGCGCAAGACCTCGACCAGGGCTTTCTGCTCATCTCCGACCTGGGCGGGCAAACCTATTATCAGGCCATCGTCGCCGGCCTGCCCGACGCCCCGCTGCAAAAGCTGTATCGCGACGCCATCGCGGCGCTCGTGCAGATACAACATGCGGATACCGCCGGGCTGCCACGTTACGACGAGGCGCGCCTGCTGGCGGAACTGCAGCTGTTTCCCCAATGGTATGTGGAAAGACACTGCCAGGCCCGGCTCAGCGACGCCGAGCAGGCCATGTTGCAGCAAGTATTCTCGGCGCTGGCCAAAGACGCCTCCACTCAACCGATCGTGCTGGTGCACCGCGATTTTCACTCGCCCAATCTCATGGTGAGCGACGGGCCCGGTCAGGGTCCCAACCCGGGGGTCATCGACTACCAGGATGCGTTGGCCGGCCCCATCACCTACGACCTCGCCTCCCTGGTGATGGATGCGCGCACCACCTGGGAAGAACCCCAGCAACTGGACTGGGCCATCCGGTATTGGCAAGCGGCCCGCGAGGCGGGCCTTCCCGTGCCCGCCGATTTCGCCGACTTCCATCGCGCCTACGAATGGATGAGCCTGCAGCGCAATCTGCGCATACTGGGCGTGTTCGCCCGGCTGTCCTACCGCGACGGGAAAAATCATTACCTCGACCACATTCCGCGGATGCAGGGCTACGTCAGGCAAGTGGCGGGACGCTACGGCGTGTTCGCCCCCTTGCTGCGGCTGCTCGACCGCCTCGAGAACCGGCCGGTCTCGTACGGATACACATTCTGATGCGGGCCATGATTCTTGCCGCAGGCCGCGGGGAACGCATGCGGCCGCTCACCGACACCCAGCCCAAGCCCCTGCTCAAGGCGGGCGGCAAGCCTTTGATCGAATGGCATATACATCGCCTGGCCCGGGCGGGCATCACCCAGCTCGTAATCAATCACGCCTGGCTGGGCCGGCAGATCGAGAACACATTGGGCGACGGCAGACGCTACGGCGTGAAGATAGCCTACTCGCCCGAAGAAGCGGCGCTCGAAACGGCCGGCGGCATCGCCCGGGCCCTGCCGCTGCTTGGGAGCGAGCCCTTTCTCGTCATGAACGGCGACGTCTGGTGCGACTGGGACCCCGCTCGGGCCAATGACGTTGCCGCCACGCTGCACGCCGGAACGCTGCACGCGTGGCTGCTGCTTACCGACAATCCCCCCCATCATCCCGGCGGAGACTTCTCGCTCGAGGCAAACGGGCTGCTGGCCGAGCCGCGCACAGGCGATACGCTGACCTTTACCGGTATCGGCATATACCGCCCGCAATTTTTCGAGGGGGTCGATGCCCGCCAGCCAGCGCGCCTGGCCCCTCTTTTGCATCAGGCCATCCGGCAAGGACGGATCGGCGGCGAACATTACAATGGCCGGTGGGTGGACGTGGGTACTCCTCAGCGTCTTGCCGAGCTGGATACGCTATTGTCTTCATAGCCCGAGCTTGCGTTACGACTTATTCCAAAGCGCAACCAGGCTCTTCGAACCGGCGGCAACGCGCTACATTCCGCGTTATGCTTTATGATTTTTCGAATCATTTATTCGCTGCGGTTTCAACGGCCTGCATCACGGAATCCTCAATATGGCCCTATTCTCTTCGAACAAGCGTGTCGTTTTCCAACCTACGGCCTATGGCAGCACGCGGCGCCGTCGCGGCATCCCGCGCTGGCTGGTGCTGATCTTGACCGGCATCGTGCTGGGCGCCGGCGGCCTGCTGTTTCTGCAGAAAAGCTACGGCCCGCCACGCCTTACCGCTGAAGAGTCCGAACGCCTGCACCAGGACCTGAACAGCGCCAACATCGACAAACAGCGGCTGCAGTCCCAACTGGCTCAGCAGACCCGCGACCTCGAAGAGGCGCGAAGCACGCTCTCGGGCCAGGACGGCCGTCTCGAGCAGCTGCAGACCCGGGTGAACTCTCTGCAAGAAGACATCCAGATGCTGGTCAAGGACATTCCCCCAGATCCCCGCGGCACTTCGCCCGGGATCCGGGCGGCTGAATTGACCAGCCAATCGGGAACGCTCAATTACCAGGTACTGGTGATGCAGGACGATCCCTCGGCGGCCACCTTCGAAGGCCGCATCACTTTCGTCGTCGAAGGCCGCTATCCCAACGGCCGCAGCAATACCATCACTCTGGATCCGGTGGAATTCAACGTCGATCATTACAAGTACGTCAAGGGCAGCGCGCCCCTGCCGGACGGCATGACCGGCCGGCTGGTGACCATTCGCATCACTCAGGGCGAAGCCACGCGTCTCGTCGCCACTCGCACCATTCGCGTCCGCTAACCCGAAAGGCGCAGGGGGTGCCTGGCCCGTACCCCCATTCCCGGCCTTCCGCCATGGCGCTCATGACTCGGGTTCGGCCAGGGTCGAAGACTCCTTCGGCACGTCCTCGCCGGTCTTTATGACGCTGAACTCGCCGTTAGGCTCCAGGTAGGCGCGCTTGACGTCGGCGACCGATTCGATGCCCTTGAGCCGAAGCTGCTCCATGAGTTCGCCGCGGCCGATATGCTCGCTGCGCAGGCCCGCGTGGATGATTCTGCCGTCCCGTATCAGGCAGACGCGGTTAGGCTCGAGCAGGCGGTGCACAAGAGGCGAATAGTACGCTGCGCGGTCCAGCAACACGCTCCAAACGACTATGGTAGTGACCACGATGACACCGTCGCCCACCGACGGGGAGTCCGCGGAAAGCGCATTGCCCACCGCATCGGCCACCAATACCAGCACCAGCAGGTCGGCCGTACCCAGCGCGCCGATTTCCCGCCGCCCCGCTATGCGGAGAAGAATCAGCACCGTCCAATAAACGGCGGTGCCCCGCACTATCATCGCGAGCACTCCTTCCTGCAACGCGAAGATGTCTCCAAAGTCCGGCACGTCAGACCTCCACCACAACACACATGGCTGGCGGTGAGCAAACAGCGTACCCGGCGGCGAGCATCGCCATCAGCAAGTTCTTTACCTCGGGGCGGAAAGGTGAAAGGGCCGGATCGCACGCACGACCCGGCCCCGATAGCCATGAAGCGACCCTCGGACCGCTGCCGCACTCCGGCCGCGATCCGAGGACGACGAAATCAGCTCCCGATTACGCCGCCGTCATCCTTCGTGATGACGATGGTGGCCGAGCGCGGCAGCGACGCGCCGCCATCCGGCCAATGGCTGTCGCCGTCTTCGCCGGGATGCTGGATATTGATGAAGAGGGTCTTGCTGTCGGGCGTGAAGGCGATGCCCGTCACTTCGCATTCCCTGGGCCCCACGAAGAAGCGGCGTATTTCCTTGCTGGCCGGGTCGGCGCACAGCATCTGGTTGTTGCCCTGACCCTCGTATTCGCCCTCGTTGCTGTAGTTGCCGTCGGTCTGGATCCACAGCCTGCCTTCCTGGTCGAACGCCAGCCCGTCGGGGCTGTTGAAGGTATTGTCGACGGTGATGTTTTCGGAACCCGACTTGAGGTCGGCGCGGTCCGTGTACTTGACGGGGTTGCCCGCGAGCACGAAGAGATCCCACTCGAAAGTCGTCGCTGCCGCGTCATCACCGGCTTCGCGCCAGCGGATGATCTGGCCATAGCGGTTGGCCGCGCGCGGATTGGCATCGTCGGTCTCGTCCTCGGCCCGGCCGCTGTTGTTGGTCAAAGTCACATAGACCTCGCCGCTGGTCGGATGCACGCTGACCCACTCCGGACGGTCCATCTTGGTGGCGCCCACCAGGTCGGCCGCCATGCGCGTCTTGATCAGGATGTCGGCCTGAGTCGGGAAATTGGTGTTGTCCGCCAGCAGCGCGGCGTTTTCATTCTTGTCCAGCAGCACCCATTTACCGGTGCCCATGAAGTCGCCGCTGGCCGCGCCGTCCTCGAATTGCGCGACATACAGTCTGCCCGAGTCGAGCAAGGCCGAATTGTCGCCGCCTTCCTTGAAGGTGCCGTCGGAAACGAATTTGTAGATGTAGTCGCCCGCCTGGTCGTCGCCCATGTAGACCACGATGCGATTGTCGCCGGTCAGGCGGTAGGCGGCGTTCTCGTGCTTGATGCGACCCAGCGCCGTGCGCTTCTTGGGTACCGAATTGGGGACGAAGGGGTCGATTTCCACGATCCAGCCGAAGCGGTTGGCTTCGTTGGGCTCTTTCACGTAGTCGAAGCGATCCACGAACTCTTCCCAGCGGTAGCCCGTTCCCTGGGCCGAAAGGCCATAGCGTTTTTGCACCTCGTCGCGCTGGTCGTTGCCCGAGGTGGTGCCGAAGTAGTTGTTGAAGTTTTCTTCACAGGTCAGATAGGTGTTCCAGGGCGTCCAGCCGTTGCCGCAATTGTTGAAGGTGCCCAGCACCTTGGTTCCCGTGGGGTCGTCCGTGGTCTTGAGCAGATCGTGGCCGGCGGCAGGGCCGGTCAGCTCCATTTCCGTCGAGGCGGTGATGCGGCGGTTGTAGTGGGAGTCGAGCTTGATCTCCCACTTGCCCTCGCCATTGCGAACGATGTGGATCACCGACACGCCGTGGGCGTTGATGGCCTTATGGGCCTTGTCGGCCGTCCAGGGCTCGGTGCCGTCCACGCCGAACAGCCACTGATAGCCGCTCCCGCCCGCAGTCGTGTACTCATGGTTCATCACCAGCAGGCCTTCGCTGCTGCTGCCGCTGATGGGGAAGAAGTGAATGCCATCGTGGTTGTCGCCGACCTGGCGCGCCTGGGCCGCCGCGTCGTCGCTGCCGTCGGCCTTCCAGTCCGGATCGCCGGCGAACAAGGGAGTGCCCCAGGGAGCGAACGGGGTGGCGGTATAGCCCTCGGCCACCACAATCGTGTCTTCGGTGGAAACCGGAATGGCCTTGAAGCCCAGCAGCGAAGTTTCCGGCGGGGTTTCTGAACCGCCATCGCCGCTGCTCCCGCTGCTCCCGCCACAGGCGGCCAAGGGGCCGGCCAGGAACACCGCGGCCGACAGACCCAGGCCAGACTTCAAAAAGCCGCGACGGCTGCGCGCGCGTTCGACGACTGCCTGAAAATGCTCGTTGGATGAAGTATTGGTGGGCAGATCTTCGGAATCAAGAACACGAATGTTTTTCATGTGAGGCTCAATAGAATGGCAACAGGGAGCACGCAGTATCCAACGCGCTTGTTGCAGACGTATTAAGCCAGACGAGTTTCCAGGGCCGCGCCCGGGGCGAGATCCGAATTCAGCGCCCGGGGTTCAGCGGCGCAGCCTCACGGACGAGGCCCGGTTCAAACGCGCCGCCTCTTCTTCCGCATAGTCGCGCTCTCCCGGTTCGTACCTGCCCTCGTACATGCAGCTGCTGCGGTTCCAGCGGCACTCGCCGCCCCGATCGGAAGCGTCGGAACCGATCAGCGAACAGCCGGAAACGAGCGAGACAAAAAACAGAACGAAGCCACATCGGCTCAAGGTTTGAATGGACATTGTTCCTACCCTACAGAGATGCTTTGGCCATTGTATGAGAAGACGTACACATTCTTGGTGCCGGCCCAATGAAAAGGCCGGCCCGATGTTTCAAGGGACCGGCCTTTCAGGCTGCTGCCTGCCTGCGGTTACGCAGGCAGGAAAATCAGAGCACTTGAATCTGTGTGGCGCAAGGGCCTTTCTGCCCCATGCCCGCAACGAAAGAGACGCGTTGGTTTTCTTCCAGGGATTTATGTCCAGTGCCCTGAATTTCACTGTAGTGAGCAAAGAGGTCCTTGCCACCGGACTCGGGCATGATAAAGCCGAAGCCCTTGTCGTTGTTGAACCACTTCACAATACCGATTTCTGTTTTCAATGTAGATCCTAAATGTACTAGGGAAAAATATCCCCACGGCCACTATGGACGGCTTCCCGCCATAAAGATAGGACTGTTACAAACTAACACGCCAAAAACGAATGGCTGGTCTCTTCATTGAAGGCTGGCGTGAGGGCACGACGATTGCTCAATCCTCCGGCCTGTTAATTGGGCCTTTTCCCAAATCACCTGCCAAGAGAGTTCAGCATGAATAAATCACAGATCCCCGCCGCCCAAAAGGACGTTCTCAGCCTTTTGCTGGACGATCACAAGAAAGCCAAAAAGCTGTTCAAGGAGTTCGAGGCCGAAAAAAGCGACGCCGCCAAAGAAGACATCGCGTTGGAGGTCTGTACGGAGCTTATCGTCCATACGACGATAGAAGAAGAGATCTTCTATCCCTTCCTCCGAGAGCAGAACCCGGAGGCCTTCGGAGACTTGCTCAACGAAGCGCTGGTCGAGCATGCGAGCGCGAAAGAACTCATTTCCCAAATTCGGGGAATGACCATGAAGGACGATCTCTATGAAGCGAAAGTGACGGTATTGGGCGAATACATCGACCACCACGTCAAGGAAGAAGAGGAAGAACTTTTCCCCAAGACCATCGCAAAAAAAATCGACCTACGCGAAATACTCGCGCCAATGACCGAGCGCAAGAAAGAACTGCTCAATTCTCCGGTTGCAGCGTAACCTCTCAAGACCGCCCAGCCGGCTTATAGCAGGGCGGTATGTTTCGACGACACGCTTCCAGACCGGGAACACGCCACCCTGCCAAACCACCAGTAGGAGCGAACCATGACGAAACCCAAGCTCGACAAGAATTCTCCCAGTCTGACGCCGCACGGGGATATTCTTAAGGTGCCTGATGGCAAAGCCAAGAATGGCAAGTCGATAGACAAGTCCATTCCCGAAACCAGTAGACCGCCAGCCGAGCCCGGCCCGGGAATCCCCGGTCAACCACGCCAGCCGATGCCTCATCCGGAGCCCACCGACGTGCCGGGGGAAACGCCAGAGCCGGAAGAACCCGGCCAAGGCCAGCCCATCCCACCGGAGTTGGCATCCACCGCGCGCCCCTAAGACTTCCGCGCCGGCTCCATCAGCGTCAAGGCGCGCATCTACGTCACTTGCCGGATCGGGTAATTTGATCGACAGGAAAGCCAAGAGTATTTGCATAGTCCAGCAGCGCCTCTACTGCGGCCTCGTCAGCTCGCTGATCCCGCGAAAGCACCCATAGGTACTTGCGATCCGGCGTTCCCACGAGCGAGTACTGATAATCGCCATCGAGCCTGAGTATCCAGTAATCGCCCCAGACCATGGGCAGCCAAGACGTCCACTCGGGAGCGAAGCGGACCTCGAGCTTTGCCGGATCGCGAGGGGAGGCAGACTTTGACAGCCTGCCTTCGCCCTCTGCCACATCTGTGCTTCCGTCTTCAGTCCGGCATTGATTCGTGACGCTGATGGCCTTGTCAGCCTGGAGCACGTAGTCCGCTCTGATGTCGCCCACGCAATCGTCCTGAAAGCGATTGGGCAGGCGGGCCTGTTCGTACCACGTGCCTGCGTACCTCTGTAGGTCGACACCTTGCTGCGTCGGCAGTTCCGGATGCGAAGCGGCACACCCCGAGAGCAAGACGAAAAACGAGACAGCAAGAGTTCGCTTCATTTCCTTCTCCTTGGGCCTGCCTGAACGTTGGGTCTGCCTGAACGTTGGGTCTGCTTGAACGTTGGGTCTGCTTGAACTATAGCTCCGCCTGAATATAGTAATCGACATCCTTTTCGCATCGACCGGCAGAGGGCGACAAACGCAAAAACGCCAGCCCGAAAGGCTGGCGTTTTTGCTTGAAATACTGGTGGGTTGGCCGGGGCTCGAACCCGGGACCAACGGATTAAAAGTCCGGTGCTCTACCAACTGAGCTACCAACCCGCTAAAAACCAAAGACCATGATTATTGACAATTTTTAAAAGCCTGTCAAGGAAGGGGCTGGTTTGCCTTAGCGGACACGCGAGATGCGCACCTCGGCGCCACGGCGCTTGACCTCGAGCCCTTCGGACGGAAGTATCTTCAGGCCTTCGAGTCCCTTGATGTAGCTGGAGCCCTGCATCTGCATCACGCGGATCTTGTTGCGCATGACGACCGGGCTGTGTTCGGGCATGCCGAACATCCAGACTTCGTCCAGGATGCGGGCCGAGTTGAACTCGCCGGTGTGCTGGGCGGCGGGCCCCAGGCACAGCATGTGGCCTTCGCGGCCGAAGATCGGCAAGCCGTCGAGTTCGACGTCGATGGAAAGCACGCTGCCTCCTTCGTAGCGCTGCCCGGTGCTCAGGTCCCACCATGCCTCGCCGGCGGGCAGATAGACCTTGTGCTGGTTTCCGGGCTGCAGCACGGGCGCGACCAGCAGGGCCGGCCCGAGCAGATACTGGGTGTCCCAGACATGGGCCGTCACGTCGCCGGGAAACGCCAGCGGCATCGAGCGCTGCACGGGCAGGCCCGTGCGCACGGCATCCTCGATGATGCCCAGCACATAGGGAATCAGCCGATAGCGCCATTGCAGCCAATGCCTGACCAGGGCGCGGGTGGACTCGTCAAAGCCCTGCGGCAGCAATTGCGGCAGGCCCTGGAAGCTGAAGTTGGCTGAAAGCACGCCGGCGGCCAGCCAGCGCACGTAGAGTTCGGCGCTCATGCCGGCGGTGGAGGTATGAGCGCAGCCTATGTTGTGCAGTTGGGCGGTGACGCCGCTGTTGCCCAGCGCCAGCGCGGTGCGAAGCGCATGGGCCAGGCCGTGCCAGTCGTTGTCCACGCGGGGCGCCGCCTGCCAGGCGTAGCGCTGCACGGCCGGGAAGAGGTCGGTGCTGAAGATCACCCCCTCCTGGGGTGTCTTGTGGCCGGCGACCGCGTCGAACAAAGCCTGGCGAGCCAGCAGCGGATAAATGGTTCTGAGCTGGGCGCCGGTTTCGCCGCCCCGGGCGGACACGCCGTCCGGAATGTCGAATTGCGCGTTGCAGTCGGGCGCCCCCAGGCCTTCATCGAAGACCTGACGCTGGCGCTCGGCCCACAGCTTGTACACGTCTTTGTAGGTAAGGTCCAGCAAGCCGAAAGGCCTGCCTGCGCTGGCTTCGGTGCCCGCGAAAACATAGGCCCCGCCGGAGTCGTCGGCAAGCAGCCAGCCGCGGTCCTCCCACTCTTCGAACAGCGGAGTGCCGGCCAATACACCGGGAAAAGACGGCGCGGCCACCTGCAGGTTCAATTCCTGGAACCGGGTCAGCATGGCACGCGGATCAGCCACCCGGCTCTCGTTCCACTCGAATACCGGCTTGTCGGCCTGGAACCCGTAGGCGGCCGGCTGCGCCAGCCTGACGGCATCGATGGCGAATTCGCCGGCGCGCATGCCCTGGGCGGCGGCGTGCAGTTCGTCGATGGACTGCCCCGGGGCCTGATCCAGCCACACGCCCATGGGCCACAGGCAAGGCTGGCCCGCCCGGCCCGTCAGCGCGGTGTACTGGTTGAGGATTTCGCCCGGTTCGCCCGCGAAAATGAAAAGATCGAGCACGGCCGCGTGCAAGGTCAGCTCGTACAGGTCGGGATCATGGGCGGCCACGTCGTGCTCGACCCGCTCGAGACTGTTGACATACACGCCCCAGCCGCGCGGGCTCCAGGCCAGCGGCAAGGCACGCGCGTCCGGCGCGTCCGACACCAGGCCCTCGCCGCGCCGGTCCAGGTCGCCGGCGGTTTCGCCCAGGCCGTAAATGGCATCATCGACGTCGAGTTCGAAGCTGAGCCGCCAGGCAGGCGCCGACTCGGCATCACCGCGCAGCAGCGCCGGCTCGCCCGTGCGCAGCAGGCACTGGTCGCCTCGGTACAGACCTATCTGCAACGGCGCAACAGCGATTTCAAGCGTGAGGTCGCCCTGTTCGAGACGCCATCCCTGTTTGCCGGGTACGGACGAAACGGCCAGTTCGCTTACAGGCTCTTGCCGCGCAAGCAGCATTTCCGCATGGGCTCGGGCCCGGGCGCTTGGCTTGTCGTTGTTCAGGACGGAGGCGGGCGCGCAACGCAGCCGGTATACGCCGGGAGCGGTCGCTTCTATTTCGAGCTGCAACTCGGAGTCCTGGAAGGCGAACACCGCATGGGTGGACTTCGCCGTCAAGAACTGCAGAGAGTCAAGTTGCGTCACGTGAGCAAGTTCAGACTTGGGCGGCACAGCGCAATCCTCGGCAATAGCCTGTAAAGCTTTCAAAAGACATTATTTTGACGGATTTACGCTATAAAATAAAATGACTTTGCTTGGCGGGCCTGCGCAGGCCCCGCCAAGCCCGTTCAGCGCGGCGCCACCGCAGCCTGTAAAGACCGCTCCAGGGGCAAAGGCTCGCCTTCCAGCGTGGCGGCCAGCAGGTCGCCGGCCAGCGCCGCCCATGTCAGGCCTCGCGAGCCATACGCGCAAGCAAGCCACAGGCCCGGCATGTTGGAAACCGGCCCGAACACTGGCAGACGGCCGGCCACCACAGCCCGCCAGCCGGCCCATCCGGCCCGCTCGTCCAGCCATCCCTCTACCCGGCCGGCGCCGACACCCAGCATGCCTGCCACCTGTTCCGCAATGGCATGATGGCCGTCATCCGTCACTTCGCTGGCGGGCGCATTGGCCAGGTAGGTGCTGCCCCCGACGTTCACCCCTTCCACTTCCGGCAGCCAATAGCCATCGGCGCTGAGCACCGTCGCCGGATCGTGCCCGGCGGCCGCCGAACGAAAATAGCTGACCTGGCCGGCCAGGCGCCAGCCGGATTCCAGCTTGGGTAGCCGGCTCAGGTCCATGCAGGTCGACAGCAAGGCGCCCGCATCGGAGGCGTTGGCCAGGACGACCGTCGCCGCCGAAAATACTTCGCCGTCTTCGCCCCGGGCCAGCCAGCCGCTTCCATCGCGCTGCAAGCGCTGAATGCGTGTCGCCCGGCAATCGATGCAAGCATGTTCGAGCAGGGCCTCGAGCAGCGGCTCGGGACGCACGAGCTGTCCATCGGCGAAGAATATGCCCGGGCGCTCGAGCCTCAGGCCCGCTCGGCGGGACACCTCGCCGGCGTCCATCCACCTGACCCATTCTTCGGGAAAACTCAGTGTTTCGAGCGTGAACCGGCGCTGTTCCTCCTGGGCGGCGTCCCGCAACAACTCGACGGTGCCCAGGCGCCGCGGACGCGCCGCTTCCGGCAAGGACTGCCAGCGGTGCAGCGCCCGCAATACCCCGGCACGGCTCAGGCGCGCGCGCAGGTCGTCGTCGCGCGACACCAGCGGCGTCAAGGCGGCGGCCAGATGCCCGCGATGGCTGGCTCCCCTGCCCTGGGCCAGCACCGGATCGGCCACCAGCACCTTGCGTCCCCTGGCGGCCAGGGCGTGGGCCATGCCGGCGCCCGCCGGGCCGGCCCCCACGACCAGCACGGGCCCGGGCCCGGCCGCGAGCAGGCCCCGGCCGAGCCCGGGCCGCAGCACGGCCCGGATCATATTCCACTTGCCGCCGAACCCCGGCGCCTTGCCGACCAGGAAACCGGCGTCCCGCAAGGCGCGGCGCACTTCGCCGCTGGCGCACCAGGTGGCCGCGGTCGCGCCGGGCCTTGCCAGCCTCACCAACTGGCCGAACAGCGCCGGCGACCACATTTCCGGATTCCCGGCCGGGGCAAAGCCGTCCAGAAAGAACGCGTCGACCCCCGCCTGGGCTTCGCGCGCGGTGTGCTCTATGCGTCCGAATACCAGCGTCAGCGTAAGGCGTCCGCCCTCGAATTCCAGGCGATGCACGCCGGGCAGCAGGACCGGCCAGGCCTGGACGAGCTGGCCGGCCGCCTCGTGCAAGCCCGCGGGCAGGCCGCGCGAAGCGATGGCCAGGTCGGCCGCCGAAAACGGATGCGCTTCGAACGACAGCATGTGCAAGCGGCCGCAACGCTGCGGATCGTCCCGCCAGGCCTGCCACAGCGCCAGGAAATTGCGGCCCAGCCCGAAGCCTGTTTCGCAGACGGTGAACGACGCCTTGCCGCGCCACCGTTCCGGCAGGCCATTGCCCCGCAAAAAAACATGGCGCGCCTGGTCCATCGCCCCCTGCCTTGCATGGTAGACGTCCTGGTGGCGTTCGCTGAAAGGCGTGCCCGTTGCGTCGAAGCTTAGGCTCGCCGGCACAAGGGGAGCGTAGCGGCCGCTCATGCGGCCTCCGGGCAGCGGGCCGCTGCGGACGGACCGAGGCGAAGCGCCGGGAAGCGGCATGCGGCCCGCCGCGCGACGTTGCCGGCAATGTTGCGTACACTAATGTCTTTCACTGACTGCTTGCCTGCCTGCGTATGCCTTCGTCTCAGTTTCATCTTAGCGAGTATCTCAATGCCGCCATCTCGGCCGCTCGTACCGGAGCCGCCATACTTCAGGCGCACTCTCTGCGCCGCTCGGACCTCGTCATCGACAAAAAGGCCCGCAACGACCTGGTCTCGCAAGCCGACCGCGACGCCGAAGCGGCCATTATCGAGCAACTGCGCGAAAGCACACCCGAATTCGGCATCGTAGCCGAAGAAACCGGCGGCCAGCCCGGCAGCGGCGCCACCTGGTATATCGACCCTCTGGACGGCACCACCAACTTCCTGCACGGCATTCCGCATTATGCGGTGTCGATCGGACTCATCGCCCATGCGGGCTCCAACGTCGACGGCGACCGGCCGCTCGAGGCCGATACCCCGGTGATCGGCGTGGTCTACGACCCCAATCGCGAAGAACTCTTCACCGCCATGCACGGCGTGGGCGCCTGGCTCAACGAGCACCGCCTTTCATGCTCCCAGACCGAGGCCCTTTCCGAAGCGGTTCTGGCGACGGGCTTCCCCTTCAGGGATTTTTCCTTCGCCGAAGAATACATGCCCATGCTGCATGCGGCCCTGCCGGTGTCGCGCGGCGTGCGCCGCATGGGCTCGGCGGCGCTGGATCTGGCCTGGGTCGCCTGCGGACGCTACGACGGCTATTGGGAGATGGGGCTGGCGCCCTGGGACGTGGCGGCCGGCACCCTGATCGTGCGCGAAGCCGGCGGCATCGCCCACGACATGCGCCACGCCGAGCCCTGGCCCCGCGGCGGCTATGTGTATGCGGGCAATACGCATATCGCCTCTGCCCTGGACGCCATGATCAGCCCGCATCTGAAGCCCCGCTAGAACCGGCTTCGTCGCGCAGCACCCGCCGCAACAGCTTTCCGGTATTGCTCTTGGGCAGTTCGCTGCGAAACTCTATCTCGCGCGGCCGCTTGTAGCCGGTCAGATGGCGCGCGCACCATTCGCGCAATTCGGATTCGGTCAGGGCCGGATCCTTCTTGACCACGAAGAGCTTGACCATCTCGCCGCTGTCGGCGCTGGGCAGGCCGACCACCACGCACTCCAGCACCCCGGGGTGCTGCATGACCACCTGCTCAATCTCGTTGGGATAGACGTTGAAGCCGGACACCAGAATCATGTCTTTCTTGCGGTCTACGATGCGCACCCGGCCTTCGGGGCTCATGATGCCGATATCGCCGGTCTTGAAATAGCCCTGGGCTGAAAACGACGCCCGCGTTTCGTCGGGCATCTTCCAATAGCCTTTCATGACCTGAGGCCCCCGGATCGACACTTCGCCGGCCTCGCCGAACGGCATTTCGCGCTCCTCGCTGTCCAGCATGACGACGTCGGTGGAAGGCAGCGGCAGGCCGATGTCGCCCGAATACTCGGTGGCATTGGTGGGATTGACGATGGCCACCGGCGAAGTTTCCGACAGGCCATAACCCTCGATCAGCGGCAGGCCGGTCACGCTGTGCCATCTTTCGGCCACGGCCTTCTGCACCGCCGCCCCGCCGCCGAAGCACAGGCGCAGCGCCGAGAAATCGAGCTGCTCGAACTCGGGACGGTTCAGCAGGCCGTTGAACAGCGTGTTCACGGCGGGGAAAATCGATACCGGATCGCGCCGCCAAGCCTCCAGTATGGTGTCGAGCTTGCGCGGATCGGCGATGAGCACGCTGCACATGCCGGCATGCATGGCGAACAGGCCGCAGACCGTAAAGGCAAAGATGTGGTACAGCGGCAAGGCGGTGAGCATCACCATGCCGGCTCCGCACTCCTCGCCCAGCACCGGACGCGCCACCGCCTGCATCTGGAGCACATTCGCCACCAGGTTGCCGTGGGTCAGCATGGCTCCCTTGGGCCTGCCCGTGGTGCCGCCCGTATATTGCAGCAGCGCAACGTCGTCCAGGCTCAATTCCGGGGCACGGAACGTGCCCCCCGCTCCCTTCCTGAGCACCTGCCTAAGCGGAATCGCGTCCTCCAGGCCGTGCCGGGGAACCATGTGCTTGATATGCCGCGCGGCGAAATTCAATACCATGCCCTTCACGCCGAGCAGGTCTCCGACCGACACCAGCACCACCTTGCCGGGCCGGGCCGGCCGATCGACCTTGGCCAGCGTCGCGGCGAAGCTCTCGAAGATGAAGATCATGTCGACTTCGGCGTCTTCGAGCTGATGGCGCAATTCGGGCGCCGTGTACATGGGATTGACGTTGACCAGCACCATGCCGGCGCGCAATACCCCCACCAGTATTGGCAGATAGGCCATGACGTTGGGCATCATCAGCGCGACGTGGCTGCCCACCGGCAGGCCCTGGGCCTGCACCCACGCCGCCACCGCGTCGGCATGGCGGTCGAGCTCGGCATAGCTCAGGTCGCTGCCCATGAACACCGCCGCGCGGCGCCGCCCATGCTTCTTGCAGGCCTGCCCGAGCAGGTCCGGCAAGGACCGATAGCCTTCGGTGCTGATCTGGGCCGGTACGCCCTCGGGATAAAGCGCGATCCAGGGTTTCTGCATTGCTCCTCGCTTTCGCCCTTGCGGCGGGGCGATAGTCTTATTGAACCGACGTTGATGATACGCTGTGATCAAGGTACAGTTTATCGTCAAGCATTTCAGGATCCGGTTTCATGAAATTAGTCGAACCCATCGTCGGTTGGCAAGCCGAAATGGCCGACATCCGTCGCGACATCCACGCCCACCCCGAGCTCGCCTACGAAGAGGTGCGTACGGCCGACCTGGTCGCCCGCCTTCTCGAGTCGTGGGGCATACCCACGCACAGAGGCCTGGGCATCACGGGTGTCGTGGGCGCGATCCATGGGGCGACGCAAACCGGGCGCGCCATCGGCCTGCGCGCCGACATGGACGCCCTGCCCATGCAAGAGGCCAACACCTTCGCCCATGCCAGCAAGCACGCCGGCGTCATGCATGCCTGCGGCCACGACGGCCACACGGCCATGCTGCTGGCCGCCGCGCGCTATCTGGCGCAGCACCGCGACTTCGACGGCACGGTCTACGTCATTTTCCAGCCTGCCGAAGAAGGCTTCAGCGGCGCAAAAAAAATGATCGATGACGGCCTCTTCCGGCAGTTCCCCATGGAGGCCGTATTCGGCATGCACAACTGGCCGGGCATCGACGCCGGCGCCTTCGCCGTGCATGACGGCCCGGTCATGGCATCCAGCAACACATTCGAAATCACCATCCGGGGCAAGGGCGCGCACGCCGCCATGCCCAATCTGGGCCACGATCCCGTCATGGCGGCCGTCCAGCTCGCCCAGGCCTTCCAGACCATCATCACCCGCGAAGTCGACCCCCTCGACCCGGCGGTGCTCAGCATCACTCAGATCCACAGCGGCTCGGCCGACAACGTCATTCCCGACGACGCCGTCATGCGCGGCACGGTGCGCACCTTCAGCGATGGGGCCGTCGACCTCATCGAAAGACGCATGCGCGAAATCGCCGCGCTCAATTGCCAGGCCATGAACTGCTCGGTCGATTTCGCCTTCCACCGCCGCTATCCGCCCACCATCAACCATGCCGATGAAGCGGCCTTTTGCGCCCAGGTGCTGCAGGACATCGTCGGCGCCGACAAGGTCGAGCGCGCGCGGCCGCCGTCCATGGGCGCCGAAGACTTCGCCTTCATGCTCAAGGAGAAACCCGGCTGCTATGTCTGGATAGGCAACGGACACGGCGATCATCGCGGCAGCGGCCACGGGCTGGGTCCCTGCATGCTGCACAACAGCAGCTACGATTTCAACGACGAAGTCCTCCCCCTCGGGGCCAGCTACTGGGTCGAGCTGGCCCGCCGCCGCCTGGCCCGGCCTCCCGGGGTCGACTGACCTTTCTTCCCCTTCACTTCCCCTCGCCGGCCGGCCCGCTTCCGTTACAATAGCGGGCCACCTCGGCGCCGAAGGCTCATCGCCCCACCCGGGGTCCGCCCCCGGCGAGCGATGCCATCCCGACCCAGATTCATCAACAAGGTTGCCTATGTCGGATCCGCAAGTCAGGCCTCAAGACGGTCCCATCACCATCCCGCGCCGGCTCGACCCCGAGGACGCCCAGCTCGCCCTGCAACGCCTGCAGGCGATTCTGAAGCGGCAAGAGGTCGTCGAGGCGCTGGCGCGCCGCCAATACGAAGCCGACGAACGATCCAACCTGCTCGAGGGCATGCTGCACCGCCAGCACGAAGGCGAGATCCGCAGCATCGTCAACGACCTGCACCCCTCGGACATCGCCTTCATCCTCGAATCCCTGCCCGAGCATGAGCGCCAGGCGGTCTGGCAGCTGGTCGACGCCGAACACGACGCCGACGTCCTGCTCGAAGTCGACGACTGGGCGCGCGAATCGCTCATCAAGTCCATGGACCTGCAGGACCTGGTCGCCGCCACCGGCACCATGGACACCGACGAACTGGCCGACCTGGTGCCCGACCTGCCGCCCGACGTCGTGGCCGAAGTGCAAAAAGGCCTGACCGACGAAGAGCGCGCCCAGCTCATCGAAGCCATGGGCTACCCCGAAGACACCGTGGGCGCCATCATGGATTTCGAGATGGTGCGCGTGCGCGAGGACGTCTCGCTCGAGGTGGTGCTGCGCTACCTGCGCCGCCTGCACGAGCTGCCTGACCACACCGACCAGATCTTCGTCGTCGACCGCCAGGACCGGCTGCGCGGCACCCTGGCGCTGTCCAAGCTGCTGGTCAGTGAACCCGAGATGGAAGTCTCGCAGGTCATGGACACCGACTACCTCACCCTCAACCCCCTGGACTCCGACGCCGACGCCGCCGGCGCCTTCGAGCGCTACGACCTCGTCTCGGCGCCCGTCACCGACGACCAGGGACGCCTCATCGGCCGGGTCACCATCGCCGAGGTCGTCGACGTCATCCAGGAAGACTCGCAAGAACAGGCCCTGTCGCGCGCCGGCCTGCAGGAAGAGGACATCTTCGCACCCACCCTCAACGCACTCCGCAACCGCGCGCCCTGGCTGCTCGTCAACCTGTTCACCGCCTCCACCGCCGCCTTCGTCGCCTCGCGCTTCGAAGGCACGGTCAGCCACATCGTCGTCCTGGCCTTCCTGATGTCCATCGTCGCCGGCATAGGCGGCAACTCGGGCAACCAGACCATGACCCTCGTCATCCGGGCATTGGCCGTGGGCCGCGTCAACAGCGCTAACATCTGGCAGCTCGTCAAGCGCGAACTCATGATCACCCTGCTGGTGGGCGTCTGCGGCAGCATCGTGGCGGCCGTGTTCGCCTGGTACATCTCCGGCTCCTGGTCCATCGCCATGGTGATGATGGCCGCCATGGTCGGCAACATGCTCATCGGCGCCGCGGTGGGCGTACTCATCCCCCTCATCCGCGACCGCGTCGGCAAAGACCCCGCCATGGGCTCATCGGTGCTGCTCACCTTCTTCACCGATTCGCTGGGCTTCTTCATCTTCCTGGGATTGGCGACGGTGTTCTTGCTGTGATGGCGGCCATGTCTGCATCGTTCGAAACATCGACACAGTGAGGCGCGGGGCGGGGCCGTATTTTGGGCGACGTCCGAGCAAGCCGAGTACCCTGTTATTTTTGGGGAGGCAAGCCCGCAACTGTTTGAGCGCGACGGTTGCGGACAGTCCGGGGGACTGTCCGCCGCGCGAGTTTTGCGGGCGCCCCAAAAATGATAGGGTGCGAGGGCAGCCGGCGAAGCCGGCCGCAGCGAGCGGCGCCCAAAATACGGCCCCGCCCCGCGCCGCTTAAGAATCTATGGTCAGCCCGCATTTTGCAAGCGTGACGGTGTTGACGTAAATTAGGCTTGCTTGAATCTATCCGGAGTCAGTTGGGGTTCCATCCCCGCTCCATGATGAGAGCCGCGCCGGGCAAGCCTAAGAACTCAATCAGCGTCGATGCGCTTTTCTTAAGCTCAGGTTTCCTGCCCGGCCGTTGAGCCGTTTATGTCTTCACGTATCTCGC